>NZ_CP152037.1:622500-4189582 GCF_038630725.1 Bacillus sp. FSL K6-2861 | reverse complement strand
TATCCGGCACAGCCCTCCTTTTCTTTAAAAATCAGCACCCTTTCCCTGTTATAGAACACAAAAAAAGAGCATATGGCTCTGACCATTCGTACACACGAAATGTTGAAAACATATAGTATAGTAGAAAAACAGCTTTTCGACAAATTCCACAAGTTGTGGACAACAATCTACACAAGCTGTGTGAAAACAATCCACAACTTATCCACAGTTTGTGGATAAAGAGAATGGACTGGATAAGTAATTAAGAGTTAAAACACAAATATAATATCAAATTAAGCGAGGACTTGCAATGGTTCTCGTAATCTTATCCACAAACCTGACAACTTGTTGAAAAATCTTTGTCCACAGGAGTTAGCAATGTGAAAATGTTGTCGATAACGACTGTGGATATTAAAAAAAGGCCAAAAAATTATCCACATGTCGTTTTTTCGGGGGAGCGCGGCTTTTTTTTTGCGTTAAAAAAAGGAATATGAAAAATAAGGTTTCTAAACTGGTTAAGGTATGTTATCCTATTATGGTTGTAAGAAATAAAAGCACTGCTGAAGTTGACAATGAATAGGCAGCACAAATATAATAAGTAAGACTGTCTTTAACAGCTATTCCTCGAGGGAGGTGTCATAAATGAAAAGAACATTCCAACCGAATAACCGTAAACGCAGTAAAGTTCATGGCTTCAGAAGCCGTATGAGTTCAAAAAACGGTCGTCTAGTATTAGCACGCCGTCGCCGCAAAGGCAGAAAAGTATTATCAGCTTAGGCCACTGAATAATGTCAGTGGTCTTTTTTCACATTAAGAGAGTGAGATGTCATGCGTCGCCCGGTACTGGAGAAATTTCTTCAGTATTCCGGCGGCCCGTTTTTTTTAGATAGTAATAAAAGTTTCTGCGAGTGAATATCGGAGTGAATTAAAGTGAAGAAGCGAAATCGGTTAAAGAAAAATGAAGATTTTCAAAAAGTGTTTAAACGCGGAACGTCTATGGCAAACCGCCAGTTCGTGCTGTATACGCTTGATCAGCCGAAACAGGAAGAGCTCCGGGTAGGGCTTTCTGTCAGTAAAAAAATCGGCAATGCCGTCGTGCGCAATCGGGTGAAGCGGTTAATCAGACAGGCTGTTCAGGAGGAAAAAGAGCTGCTCAAGCCGAAAGATTTTATTATTATCGCAAGAAAACCCGCCGGCGACCTCAGTTTTGAAGAAACGAAAAAGAGTCTGCAGCACTTATTCAGAAAAACCTCATTATATAAGAAATCTTCGTCAAAATAGCTCATATTTTGTTTTCTTCACGTTTTTAAAAGCGCTTCCTTTTATTTGGCGAAAAATGAACGCCATTTGAAACTGAAAGATGCTAAAATACATACAAGGTTCATAAAGATTGGTATAGGAGGAAACGTTCTTGAAAAGGAGAATATGGTTACTACTGAGTATGGTCGGTATGCTCGTGCTGCTGGCCGGGTGCTCGAGTGTGAAAGAGCCGATTACGGCGAATAGTCCGCATTTCTGGGACAAATATGTTGTGTATCCATTGTCAGAAGTCATTACGTACGTAGCGAAACTGACGGGCGATAACTATGGTTTATCGATCATCATCGTTACGATTTTAATTCGTCTGCTGATTCTGCCGCTGATGATCAAACAGCTTCGAAGCTCAAAAGCGATGCAGGCGCTGCAGCCTGAAATGCAGAAGCTCAGAGAAAAATACAGCTCTAAAGATCAAAAAACGCAGCAGAAGCTTCAGCAGGAAACGATGGCCCTGTTTTCAAAGCACGGGGTAAACCCGCTGGCGGGATGTTTCCCGATCCTGATTCAAATGCCGATTTTGATCGGATTCTACCACGCCATTATGCGTACGCAAGCCATTTCACAGCACAGCTTTTTATGGTTTGACCTAGGAGAGAAGGATCCTTACTATATTCTTCCTATCGTTGCCGGTGTGGCCACTTTTGTCCAGCAGAAGCTGATGATGGCCGGAAATCCGACTCAGAATCCTCAAATGGCAATGATGGTATGGATTATGCCGATCATGATCATCGTATTTGCGATCAACTTCCCGAGCGCGCTTTCTCTGTATTGGGTAGTCGGAAACCTGTTTATGATAGCTCAGACATTCCTTATTAAAGGACCTGACATTAAACATGATCCGGAAACGCAGAAAGCGGGAGGAAAGAAAAAGTGAAGAAGGTGACTGCTGCGGGACGGAATGTCGAAGAAGCAGTTCAATCAGGCCTTCAGGAACTTCAACTGACGAAAGATCAAGTAGAAATAACGGTGGTGCAAGAAGAATACAAAGGGTTTTTGGGTATTTTCGGAAAAAAGAATGCGATCGTAGAACTGGAAGAGAAAAAAAATCCTGTTCATGAAGCGAAAGCGTATTTGGAAGAAATCATCCATTCCATTGCCGGACCTTCTGAGATTGTTACGGAAGAAAACAAGAAAACAGTCTGTTTTCACATTAAAGGTGAAAAAGCGGCGCTGCTTATTGGCAAAAGAGGACAAACACTCAATGCCCTGGAAACATTGACGCAGCTTGTTTTGAACCGCGGCTCCGGCCAGTATCGCCAAGCCGTTGTCGACGCTGAGAATTATCGGCGGAAAAGAAGAGAAATTCTGGAGCAGCTGGCAAACAGGCTGGCCAAGCAAGTGTCGAAAACGGAAAAAGATGTGCATTTAGAACCGATGCCGTCAGGTGAAAGAAAAATCATCCATGACGCGCTGTCAAAGCATCCAAATATCAAAACGTTTTCTACCGGTGAAGGCCGGTACCGCCATCTCGTTATTTCCCATAAAGATAGCAGAAAACCGAAGTCCGGGTAAAATCGGAACTTCGGTTTTTTTATTGGTAAAAATGGCTCTATTCCTAAGCAGAATCGCATTTTTTGCGTTTAAGTTTTTTCTTTTTCGGTCTATGCTGTTGATAAAAAAGGTTTTAGGAAATAAAATTAATTGTTATTCACATGTGGATAAGTTAAAGTAATAAGGGATGAATTTCTGCCTTTGTGGATAACGTATCTTCCACTTCAAACCAAACTATGTTATCTTTTAATTTTGGCGTAAATAAAATTTTTTATATAGATGGAAACAGAGATAAAGAGAGGTGAACAGCATGGATACAATTGCAGCGATTTCAACTCCGATGGGTGAAGGCGCGATCGCGATCGTTCGGCTGAGCGGCCCGGAAGCCGTAAAGATCGCCGACAAAATGTACAAGGGTCCGAAAGGCAAAACGCTCAGTTCGGCAGAATCGCATACCATTCATTACGGGCATATCGCGGACAGCACGACGGGACGGATTATTGAGGAAGTCATGGTGTCTGTTTTAAGAGCGCCCAGAACATTCACAAGGGAAGATGTCATTGAAATCAACTGTCACGGGGGTATTGTGACGGTTAATCAGGTGCTCCAGCTTGCTTTAAGAGAAGGTGCGAGACTGGCAGAACCCGGTGAGTTTACGAAGCGCGCATTTTTAAACGGACGGATTGACCTTTCACAGGCGGAAGCGGTGATGGATCTGATCAGGGCCAAAACGGACCGTGCCATGAATGTCGCCATGAACCAGATGGAAGGACGGCTTTCCGCGCTTGTCCGCCGTCTGCGTGATGAGTTGTTAGAAACACTTGCCCATGTTGAGGTTAATATAGATTATCCGGAATATGATGACGTCGAAGAAATGACGCATCAGCTTTTAGTGGAGAAGGCAAGCGGCGTGAAGAAAGAAATCGAGGCGCTGCTCCGTACGTCTGAGCAGGGGAAAATTTTGCGTGAGGGACTGTCTACCGTGATCATCGGCCGTCCGAACGTCGGAAAATCCTCTCTGCTTAACAGCCTTGTCCATGAAACGAAGGCGATCGTAACCGATATTCCGGGAACGACGCGTGATGTGATTGAGGAATATGTCAATGTCCGAGGCGTGCCGCTTCGGCTTGTCGATACCGCCGGAATCCGTGAGACAGAAGACATCGTCGAAAGAATCGGTGTGGAACGGTCACGGCAGGTTCTGAAGGAAGCGGATCTCATTTTGCTTGTGCTTAACCACAGCGAAGAGCTTTCTGAAGAAGATGTGAAATTGTTTGAAGCGGTTGAGGGAATGGACGTCATTGTCATTATGAATAAGACGGATCTTGAGGCTAAGATTGACGCTGAGCGCGTCAAGGAACTGGCGAAAGGCCGGCCTGTCGTCACGACCTCATTGCTGAAAGAAGAAGGCATTCAAGATTTAGAGGAAGCGATTCAGTCGCTATTTTATACAGGAGCGATCGAAAGCGGAGATCTCACCTATGTCAGCAACACCCGTCATATCTCGATACTGCATCAGGCAAAGCAAGCGATTGATGATGCGCTGAACGGAATTGAACAGGATGTTCCGATTGATATGGTGCAAATTGATTTGACAAGGTGCTGGGAGCTGCTGGGCGAAATCATCGGTGATGCCGTCCACGAAAGCTTAATTGATCAGCTCTTTTCACAATTTTGTTTAGGTAAATAAAAGGGAGGAAAAAACCATGGGGTATGAAGCAGGCCAATACGACGTGATTGTCATCGGCGCCGGGCATGCCGGTGTTGAGGCTGCCCTCGCATCCGCGCGCCAGGGAGCCAAAACGCTTGTTTTGACGATCAATCTTGATATGGTTGCGTTTATGCCATGTAATCCGTCTGTCGGCGGCCCCGCGAAAGGGATTGTCGTCCGCGAAATTGATGCGCTCGGCGGAGAAATGGCTAGAAATATAGATAAAACGCATATTCAAATGAGAATGCTGAATACAGGAAAAGGTCCGGCCGTACGGGCGCTGCGTGCGCAGGCGGATAAATTCCAATATCAGCACGAAATGAAGCATACGCTGGAAAAAACACCGAATTTGACACTTCTTCAAGGGATTGCCGAGCGTTTAATCATTGAAGACGGAGAGTGCCGCGGTGTCATTACGCAAACCGGTGCTGAATATAAGGCAAAAACGGTCGTGCTGACAACCGGAACGTATTTAAGAGGGCGGATCATTCTCGGTGATCTGTCTTACTCAAGCGGTCCGAATAACCAGCAGCCGTCTATTAAACTTTCTGAGCACTTAGAGGAGCTCGGTTTTGATCTCGTCCGTTTTAAAACGGGTACGCCTCCTCGTGTCTCAAGCGATTCCATTGATTACAGCAAAACAGAAATCCAGCCGGGGGACCCGGTTCCGCGCGCTTTCTCATATGAAACGGTTGAATACATTACCGATCAGCTGCCTTGCTGGCTGACTTACACGAGTCCTGAGACTCATGAGATCATCGACAGCAACCTGCATCGTTCGCCAATGTATTCCGGTATGATTAAAGGAACGGGACCGAGATACTGCCCTTCGATTGAAGATAAAGTCGTTCGGTTTAATGATAAACCGCGTCATCAGATTTTCCTTGAGCCAGAAGGCAGAAATACGCAGGAAGTATACGTTCAAGGTTTATCCACGAGTCTTCCTGAGGACGTGCAGCAGCGGATGCTGGCGACCATTCCGGGACTGGAAAAGGTGCAGATGATGAGAGCCGGATACGCGATTGAGTATGACGCGATTGTACCGACGCAGCTCTGGCCTACACTGGAGACGAAAAAAATCCCTAACCTGTACACGGCCGGTCAAATTAACGGTACATCAGGTTATGAGGAAGCAGCCGGGCAAGGAATTATGGCAGGGATCAACGCAGGCCGCAAAGCGCTTGGAAAAGAAGAAGTGATCCTCAGCCGTTCCGATGCTTATATCGGTGTATTGATTGATGATTTGGTAACGAAAGGAACCAATGAACCGTACCGTCTGCTGACTTCACGGGCGGAATACAGACTGCTGCTCCGTCACGACAACGCGGATCTTCGTCTGACGGAAATCGGCCACGATATCGGCTTAATTTCTGATGAGCGCTATGAAGCGTTTGAGAAGAAAAAAGCGGCGATCGAGGCGGAGAAAAAACGTCTCTGGTCTGTTATTATCAAGCCGTCTCCTGAGAATCAGGAATATATCCGTTCACTCGGCGGAAGCGAGCTGAAAGACGGAGTGCGCGGCACAGATTTAATGAAACGTCCGGAAATGAATTATGAAACAGTGACAAAACTTGCGCCTGCAGATTCTCCGGTGCCGCAAGATGTGGCGGAACAAGTGGAAATTCAGGTGAAATATGAAGGATATATCGAAAAATCCTTGCAGCAAGTGGAAAAGCTGAAGAAAATGGAAAATAAAAAAATCCCTGATCGGATTGATTATGACGCCATTAAAGGAATTGCTACTGAAGCCCGTCAAAAGCTGAAAGAAGTGCGTCCTTTATCAGTTGCTCAAGCGTCCCGTATTTCCGGCGTCAATCCGGCAGACATTTCAATCCTGCTGGTATACCTGGAGCAGGGCCGTATTGCCAAGGTAGCTGAATAGAAAGGATGACGGCATGAATATAGAGGAATTTACATCCAGTTTAGCGGAGAAAGGGATTTCCCTTTCTGACCGCCAGCTGGAGCAATTCGAGTTGTATTACCGGATGCTCGTGGAATGGAACGAAAAAATGAATCTGACATCTATCACTGAGAAAAAGGAAGTTTATCTCAAGCATTTTTATGATTCGATAACGGCGGCATTTTATATTGATTTTGAAAAGGTTACCACTCTTTGTGATGTCGGCGCCGGCGCCGGTTTCCCAAGCCTGCCCATCAAAATCTGCTTCCCGCATCTGCATGTCACCATCGTCGATTCACTGAATAAGCGGATTACGTTTTTGGAAACTCTCTCTGATGCTTTACAATTAGAGCATACGACATTTGTCCATGACAGAGCGGAGACATTCGGACAGCGGAAAGACGTACGGGAAAGCTTCGATCTCGTGACGGCCCGTGCGGTGGCGCGTCTGTCGGTCCTGAGTGAGCTTTGTCTGCCGCTGGCCAAGAAAAACGGCGTATTTGCGGCACTAAAAGCAGCAGCAGCTGATGAAGAGCTGAAAGCGGGGCAAAAGGCGATTAAAGTATTGGGAGGAGAGCTTGAACAAGTTCATTCCTTTACACTTCCTGTTGAAGAAAGTGAACGGAACATCATGATCATTCGTAAGACGAAAAGCACTCCGAAAAAATATCCGAGAAAACCGGGTACTCCAAATAAATCGCCAATTGAAGGGTAATTTAGACAGCCTGATGTGACAATTCCATCATATTTTCTGCAAAATTGATGAAGATACAGCAGGAAAAACCATGAGAAAATAGAATTATAAAAATGGCAGTTTTTAAAGGTGGTGTAGGTACATGAAGCATTCATTCTCTCGTTTCTTCGGGTTTGGTGAGAAGGAAGAGGAACCGGAGATAGCTGAGCATGATACAAACAAAGAAGAGATACTCGAAATACCGGTACATGCTATCGTTCCCAACCGTTTTCAGCCACGCACCATTTTCTCAGATGAAAAAATCAAAGAGTTAGCAATGACTATCCATACACACGGCATCATTCAGCCGATTGTTGTCAGACATACAGAAGATGAAGGACAATATGAGCTCATTGCGGGTGAAAGGCGCTGGAGAGCGGTACAGACGCTTGAATGGGAGAAGATTCCCGCAATTATTAAAGATTTTTCTGATACGGAAACAGCATCTGTCGCTTTGATTGAAAACCTGCAAAGGGAAGAATTGTCCTCCATTGAGGAAGCTCATGCGTACGCAAGGCTGTTAGAACTTCATGATTTAACACAGGAAGCCTTGGCGCAGCGCTTAGGAAAAGGCCAGTCAACGATTGCGAACAAGCTCCGATTGTTAAAGCTCCCGGAACCCGTCCAGGATGCCATTATGGAGAAAAAAATTACGGAACGTCATGCAAGAGCACTGATTCCGCTCAAACAGCCGGAGTTTCAGGTCACATTGCTTGCGGAAATCATTGAGAAAAGCTTAAACGTCAAGCAGACGGAAGACAGAGTGGTGAAAATGCTTGAACAGAATAAGCAGAAACCAAAGCCGAGACGCAAAGCGTTCAGCAGGGATACAAGAATTGCGATGAATACGATTCGCCAGTCCTTGTCCATGGTGGAAGACAGCGGCGTCAGACTGAATACTGAGGAAGAAGAATTCGAAGAGTACATTCAGCTTACCATTCGGATACCTAAATAAAAACTCTCCTGATCAGCAGGGGAGTTTTTATTTAGGTCAAAAAACTATTTTGAGATAATAATAGATGTATTCTGCACTATGTATTATAAATGTAAAATTTTATCTTTTTTTGTCGTGAATTGTCTTTTTACAGTCAAAAAAGTCACTTTATCGGAGAACTTATATTAGAAAGTGTCTTTTTCGTTTACATTTTTTTCACTTGCTGATAAACAAATTATGAAAAAAATAAAACGCTTTACTCTTTTTTTGATAAGATAGAAACAAGACAGTATATGTTCATGTGAAGGTAGGTGACATCGTGGGAAAAATCATAGCAATTACGAACCAAAAAGGCGGAGTCGGGAAGACGACGACTTCTGTTAATCTGGGGGCTTGCTTGGCTTACATAGGTAAAAGGGTTCTTCTTGTTGATATTGATCCGCAGGGCAATGCAACGAGCGGATTAGGGATTGAAAAAGCCGATGTGGATCATTGTGTGTACGACATTTTAGTAGATGATGCAGATGTTACAGATATTATTAAACCGACTTCAGTAGAGAACTTAGATGTCATTCCGGCCACGATCCAGCTTGCGGGAGCGGAAATCGAATTGGTTCCGACGATCTCACGGGAGGTCAGGCTGAAAAGAGCATTAGAATCAGTGAAACAAAATTACGATTACATGATTATTGATTGTCCTCCGTCTCTCGGGTTATTAACGATTAATGCGCTTACCGCTTCAGATTCAGTCGTTATCCCGGTTCAGTGCGAATACTACGCTCTTGAAGGATTGAGTCAATTATTAAATACAGTTCGGCTTGTGCAAAAACATTTAAATACCGACTTAATGATAGAAGGAGTGCTTCTGACGATGCTTGATGCCAGAACGAATCTCGGCATTCAAGTGATAGAAGAGGTAAAGAAATACTTTAGAGATAAAGTGTATCAAACCATTATTCCTCGAAATGTCCGTTTAAGTGAGGCGCCGAGTCACGGCAAGCCGATCATATTATACGATCCGCGTTCGAGAGGTGCGGAAGTATATTTAGATTTAGCAAAGGAAGTGGCAGCGAATGGCTAAAGGCGGGCTCGGAAAAGGGATTAACGCGTTGTTTAATCAGGTTGATTTGTCTGAAGAGACAGTGGAAGAGATTAAAATCAGTGATTTACGTCCCAATCCTTATCAGCCAAGAAAACAATTTGACGATGAGTCATTAGCTGAACTGAAGGAATCCATCATTCAGCATGGCATTCTTCAGCCCATTATCGTGAGAAAATCATTGAAGGGCTATGATATTGTAGCCGGCGAACGCCGTTACCGCGCCGCAAAACTTGCCGGTAAAGAGACAGTGCCGGCTATCGTGCGGGATTTATCTGAATCGCTGATGCGGGAAATCGCTCTTTTGGAAAACCTTCAGCGTGAAGACTTATCACCGCTTGAAGAAGCTCTGGCATATGACTCACTGCTGAAGCATTTGGATTTAACCCAGGAACAGCTCGCTAAACGGCTCGGAAAAAGCAGGCCTCATATTGCCAACCATTTAAGACTGCTGACACTGCCGGAAAGCATCCAGAACCTCATTGCAGAAGGTACGTTATCCATGGGACACGGCAGAACCTTGCTTGGTTTGAAAAATAAAAACAAGCTTGAACCGCTTGTGAAGAAAGTGGTTGAAGAACAGCTGAACGTCCGTCAGCTTGAGCAGCTGATTCAGCAGTTAAATAACAATGTTCCACGTGAAACAAAGAAAAAAGAACCTGTTCAAGATGTGGTGTTAAAAGAGCGGGAATCGTATTTGCAAAATTACTTCGGAACAACAGTAAATATTAAGAGACAAAAGAAAAAAGGGAAGATTGAGATTGAGTTTTTCTCAAATGAAGATCTTGAACGTATCCTAGAACTATTGTCTGAAAGAGAAGCGTAAAAACCATCTTTTTAAAAAAAGATGGTTTTTTATATACGTCTTGTCAGCTTATGAAACGGACTGAGCCGTTCCTGCCGGCCTTCTGATTTATCTGTCAGCTGTAACCCCTCTGCTAAAACATTTGCCATGCTCATAACAAGATGAAGCCTCGTATTCTGCAGGACAAAATACTCCATAAACCCGCTGACATTGACGATTCCATTGATATGGACGTCACCGATTTCAGGAAGATCTTTTTGAACACCTGCTCCGGGCTTCAGCGGCCCATCGCCGATTTGAAATGACCCTACGCTTTTGACGCGGCCTAAACAAGCATCAACCGCTATAATAAACGGATTTTTATGTAGATGTTGAATATCTTTCAGCTTGTCTTTCATATTGACGGCGTGAACAGGATCTGACAGCGTGCCGTAAACGTGCAATCTGCCTAAATTCATTTTTTCTAACTTTGTTCCTACGAGCGGACCTAATGAATCTCCGGTCGACCGATCTGTGCCGATACACACGGTGACTAACGGTCTGCCGGCTGCTTTACGTAAAGATGAAGTAAGGATCGCTTGTATTTGATTCGCAGCAGAAGAATCCGTATGAGATACATATTGTTTTGCCCGTTCTTGAGAAAAAAGCCCGCCTTTTCGATTCATAAGGTTCACTTCCTTGTCATGTCATACGAGTATTACATTGTTGTTTTTGGTGTTGTATGGTTGTTTACAGTATATCCAGCGCTTCCTTTTTTTATGCTTATGTCGTGATCAGCATGCCGGTTGTTTGAAAAGAGCGGGATAGAAAAAAGAACCCAGAGCGATTGTTCTCTAAGTTCATGAAAGAAATAAGACCATTTGATCTACATCGACATATCGCTGATGATCTAATTTCAGCGCTCTTTTTTCTGTAGAGAAGAGAATAAATCCTAACTGGGCGTAGAGTTTTTTTGCGGGTTCATTTGTTGAGGTAACAGAGAGATGAAGCTGTTCTGTGTCCTTCATCTTTTTTGCTCGGCTGATGGCTTCCGTCATTAAAGCTTTTCCCGCGCCTGACCCTCGGTGTTTGGGGGAAATATACATAGAACCGATAACCGCAATGTGTCTTAGTTTAAACAGCGGATGCTTGGAGATCTTGAGGATTCCTATCAGTCTGTCTTTTTCAAAGACGCCAAGCACGGTGGCATTGTCGGCTTCAAGCCTGGCTTTAAATTTTTCGGACGGCCATTCTTTCTCCTCATCATAGCTGACGGCAAATGCGTCCGGGTAATCTTTTAAAGCTTTGAGCCTGATATCGGAATAAGGCTGGGTATCATTTGCGGTTAAATGCCTGATGTACATGGTTTGAGCTCCTTGCATAAGTGAATTTTTCTGAATAGTCAATCTGTATTAACATACCATATTTGTCCCATTTGTATGAATGATTGCCGCTGTCACTCAATATAGTAGCAATATGCGGAGATGATCAGAAATTTTATGAGGTGATGAGGGTGTGGAGAGCCGGGATGAAGTGGATGCTGCTCATATTAAGCAGCCAGATTGGGGCTGGGTATGCAAGCGGGCAGGAAATATGGCAGTTTTTCGGTGTCGAAAGCGGACTGGCTATTGTATTGTTTACAGTCATGTTTACGATTTCGGCTTATATTGTGTTGAAGATCAGCTATCGGGTTCAATCAACGCACTTTTTACCTGTGCTTGAGCATCTGATGGGGCCGGCTCTTGCTAAAGTCTATGATGTGCTTATTATGTTTTATTTGTTTTCAATGACGATGGTTATGATTGCCGGCGGCGGTGTGACGCTGCAAATGTACAAACTGCCGTTTTGGATCGGTATTTTTCTTCTTTGCATTGTGACCGTCGGTTTATTCTTTTGGGATATAAAAGGAATATTATCTCTGAATAGTATTTTGATACCGATTCTTGTAGCGGGGCTGTTATATGCATTGGTCTTTTTTCAGACAACCCATCATTACACGTGGACGATAGATTTGACCCGCCAGTATAATTGGCCGGCAAGCATTACCTTCACGTCCTTAAACATCCTTTCTGTTGTCGCTGTTCTTTCTTCAATCGGAAAAGATATGAAGGGACTGGGAGAAGCGAAAATCGCAAGCGTTGCAAGCGGGCTGATTTTCGGTATGATTTCATTTGTTTACAATGAAACGCTTGTACAGCTTTCAGGCAGTCTTACACAATATGAGATTCCTCTTTTCGCCGTCCTTGAAGGCGCTCCTTATCCGTTATTTCTTTGTATGGCCGCCGTGCTTTTTTTAGCCATCTATACGACAACCGTGACCGGTCTGTTCGGGCTGTCCAGCCGCATGCTTGCATTTGTGAAATTGCCGAGATGGACGCTCGTATCTCTTCTGTTAGCTGTGATGGTGCCTTTTACGACAATCGGTTTTTCAGATTTGATCGCCATTTTATATCCTATTTACGGGCTTTTAAGTCTTTATTTGCTGGTATGTCTTCTTCTTTACCCTATTTTAGGGAGATGGAAAAAAGTATAATGCTCATTTTGAGTGCGGCCGTTGCTCTTATCCTGTTTTTTTTTGTACAATAAATAAAGCAGTCTATGGAGAGAGGTGAAGGGTCTTGGCGGATAAAGACTTTGGCCTGAATGATATTGTTGAAATGAAGAAACCGCATCCTTGCGGTGAAAACAGGTGGAAAATCATTCGGATGGGAATGGATATTCGGATTAAATGCACGGGTTGTTCCCACAGTGTCATGATTCCGAGAAGAGATTTTGAGAGAAAGTTGAAAAAAGTACTCGTCAAGCATGAGGAGCCTACATCATAAGGGCTGGCGCTCATGCTTTTTCATATAGAGGAGAGGAAGAGGCCCGATGAGCAAAGTGCATCAGTCAGCGTGCCCGCTGAATTGCTGGGACAGCTGCGGCTTTTTGGTGACAGTTGAGGATGGAAAGGTGACGAAAGTAGACGGAGACCCGAATCATCCCATTACGGAAGGGAAAATTTGCGGCCGTGGCAGAATGCTGGAGACGAAAACGAATGCGCCGGAACGGCTTCGTTTTCCTTTAAAAAAGAAAGACGGCGAATTTGTCCGCGTTTCCTGGGAGCAGGCGTTAGATGAAATTGCTGAAAAAATGGCGGTGATTAAGGAGACGTTGGGCACTGCCGCAGTGCTGCACAGTCATGATTACGCCAATAACGGTCTTTTGAAGGCGCTCGACCAGCGTTTTTTCAATGGATACGGCGGTGTGACGGAGATTGCGGGCAGCATTTGCTGGGGTTCCGGCATTGAAGCGCAGCGCTGGGATTTCGGGCGTTCTTACGGGCATGGACCGCTTGATATTTATCACAGCAAGCATGTGATCGTATGGGGCAGAAACGTGTCCCGGACGAATATGCACCTCTATCATCATCTGCAGCAGGTGAAGAAAAAAGGAGCGACACTGACGGTCATTGATCCTATTTTTAACCCGACTGCCAAGCTTGCCGATCGGTATATATCCGTCAAACCCGGCATGGATGGCTGGCTTGCGGCGGGTGTTTTAAAAATATTATGCCAAACCGGCAGAACCGATTCTGATTTTATTCAAAGGCATTCGGTCGGTTTTGAAGAAATAGAAAAGCTTCTGCAGACGATTTCTATTGAGGAGATCATTGAGAAAACAGAAACGTCTTTAGAAGTGATTGAATATCTTGCTGATTTATATGCTGACGGTCCCGCCTCCACTTTTATGGGTCTTGGGATGCAGAGATATAAAAACGGGGGCGGGACGATACGGTGGATTGACGCTTTAGCTGCGGCGAGCGGAAATGTCGGTATCAAAGGCGGCGGCGCAAACTTCGGAAATGTGCAAGTCGGTGAAAGCTTTGCAAAGGCCGAGCTCACCCGTCCTGATCTGAAGAAAAGTTCGAGAACGTTTTCGATGATGACTCAAGCCGAAGAGGCGCTGAATGCAGCCGATCCGCCGATTGAGATGATCATCGTGACGTGCGGCAATCCGCTGACACAGGTGCCGAATACAAAAAAAGTGAAGGAAGCATTTGAAAAAACACCGGTCACAGTGGCCATTGATTCGGTCATGACCGATACGGCGAAGCTCTGTGACTATGTGCTGCCGACAGCCGTTGTTTTCGAAGAGGAAGATATTTATTATTCCAGCATGTATCATCACTATGTTCAATATGGCAAGAAGCTTGCGGAACCGCAGGGAGAGGCAAAATCAGACCGCTGGATCTGGACGGAGCTCGCAAAGCGTCTCGGATTCGGGGAGCTGTTTGATTACAGTACGGAAGATTTCTTAAAAATGGGGCTCTCTTCTTTGGAGAAAGAAGGAATCACCCTTGAGCAATTAAAGGAAAAAGGACATATGCCGCTTCCGGTCAAACAGGTTCCGTGGAGTGATTTTCAATTTTTAACCCCGAGCGGAAAATTTGAATTCGTCTCGTCACTGGCAGAAGAGAAAGGATACAGCGGCCTCCCTCAATTGGAAGTGCCGGAGGAGTCTGTTTATCATGACGCCGGACTGGCCGGGAAATATCCGTATACGCTGCTGTCCATTCACCCGCAGCGCTCCAATCATTCACAGCACGTGCCGTTTATTGAAAAGCTTCAGCAGATTCAAGTGGACCTGTCGCCGGATATCGCCGAGGAGCTTTCACTTCAAGACGGAGATACGGCAGAGGTGTACAATGACCGCGGCAGTCTGCGCGGCAGGGTGAAAATCATGAAGCAGGCTCACCCGAAGACGGTGAATATAGATGAAGGCATGTGGGCGGCATTCGGAGGCTCCGTCAATATGCTCACAAAGGATTCAAATTCCGATAATGGAATGGGAAGTACGCTTTTTGACTGTCTGGTAGCGGTTAAAAAAGGATAATCTAAGGAGAGAGAGGGCGGGAAATGCTTTTTTCTCAGCTTGTCTTTTCCTATGAACCTCCTTATAATTGCTCTAGGTTTACAATACGTTTATACGATGATGGTTTGATATAGAGGAGATGAAAGAATGGCTTTAACTGCTGGAATTGTCGGTTTGCCGAATGTCGGAAAATCGACGTTATTTAATGCAATTACCCAGGCTGGTGCCGAATCAGCCAACTACCCGTTCTGTACAATTGATCCGAACGTGGGAATCGTGGAAGTGCCGGATGAACGTCTGCAAAAGCTGACTGAATTGGTGAACCCGAAAAAAACGGTGCCGACTGCGTTTGAATTCACTGATATCGCGGGGATCGTAAAAGGCGCATCAAAAGGTGAAGGACTCGGTAATAAGTTTCTTTCTCATATCCGTCAGGTTGATGCGATCTGCCACGTTGTACGCGCATTCGCTGATGACAATATTACGCACGTGTCAGGGAAAGTCGATCCGATTGACGATATTGAAACGATCAATCTTGAATTGATTCTTGCCGACATGGAGACAGTCGAAAAACGCATCACGCGTGTAAGCAAGCTTGCGAAGCAAAAAGACAAAGAAGCGGTTTTTGAATTTGACATTCTGTCTAAATTAAAAGAAGCTTTCGAACAAGAAAAGCCTGCCCGTTCCGTTGAATTTACGGAAGAACAGCAAAAGCTTGTGAAGCAGCTTCATTTGCTTACGTCAAAACCCGTGCTTTATGTAGCAAATGTAAGCGAGGATGAAGTGGCTGATCCTTCAGATAATGAATATGTTGCGAAAATCCGGGAGTACGCTGCGGGTGAAAACGCCGAAGTTATCGTCGTCTGTGCGAAAATTGAGTCTGAAATTGCTGAATTGGAAGGCGAAGAAAAGCAAATGTTCCTTGAGGAGCTCGGCATCGAAGAATCAGGTCTTGATCAGCTGATTAAAGCGTCATACTCTCTTCTCGGCCTTGCGACATACTTTACGGCGGGCGAACAGGAAGTGCGCGCATGGACATTCAGAAAAGGCATGAAAGCTCCTGAGTGTGCGGGTATCATCCACACTGACTTTGAACGCGGCTTTATCCGCGCTGAAACGGTTGCTTATGAAGACCTTTTGGCAGGCGGCGGAATGTCCGGAGCGAAAGAAGCCGGAAAAGTGCGTCTGGAAGGTAAAGAATATGTAGTCCAAGACGGAGATGTCATTCATTTCCGATTTAATGTATAGGACACAGTTGTAAAGGGACAAGAGCTTTGGTATAATATAAACTTGTGAGTAATAGAATTATTGCTCCTTGCCCATTATAGGGCCGCTTAGACCAAAAGGAGGTGCAAACAGATGAAAAAGTACGAAGTTATGTACATTATCCGTCCGAACATTGACGAAGAGTCAAAGAAGGCAGTTATCGAGCGTTTCAACAACGTATTGACTTCTAACGGAGCGGAGATCACTGGAACAAAAGATTGGGGTAAACGTCGTCTTGCTTACGAAATCAACGATTTCCGTGACGGTTTCTACCAAATCTTAAACGTTCAGTCTGAAGCTGCAGCGGTTGCTGAATTCGACCGTTTAGCTAAGATCAGTGACGATATCATTCGCCACATCGTTGTTAAAGAAGAAGAATAAGCAATTTGAAATATATAATGTTAAAAGGTGGTCTTTCATATGCTTAACCGAGTTGTATTAGTCGGAAGACTGACAAAAGACCCAGAGCTTCGTTATACGCCAAGCGGTGCGGCTGTCGCCACGTTCACTCTTGCTGTGAATCGTACATTCACGAACCAGTCCGGAGAACGTGAAGCCGATTTCATTAATTGTGTCACTTGGAGAAGACAAGCCGAAAACGTTGCAAACTTTCTTAAAAAAGGAAGCCTTGCCGGCGTAGACGGCCGACTCCAGACAAGAAATTATGAAAACCAGCAGGGACAGCGTGTCTTCGTGACAGAAGTCCAAGCTGAAAGTGTTCAATTTCTTGAGCCTAAAAACAGCGGCGGTTCTGGATCAGGCGGATACAACGAAGGAAACAGCGGCGGAGGCCAATACTTTGGCGGAGGCCAAAATGATAATCCGTTCGGCGGAAATCAGAACAACCAGAGACGAAATCAAGGGAACAGCTTTAATGATGATCCATTTGCCAACGACGGCAAGCCGATTGACATCTCGGATGATGATCTTCCGTTCTAATAGATTATCGCTATATTCATAACGAGAAAGGTGGGAAATGACAATGGCAGGAGGACGCAGAGGCGGTCGTGCGAAACGCCGTAAGGTTTGTTACTTCACTTCTAACGGCATTACGCACATCGATTACAAAGATGTAGATCTTCTTAGAAAGTTTGTTTCTGAGCGTGGTAAAATCTTACCTCGCCGTGTAACTGGAACAAACGCGAAATACCAACGTAAATTGACTATCGCGATCAAACGCGCACGTCAAATGGCTTTACTTCCATACGTAACTGGCGAGTAAGCCGAAAGAAAAGAGCAAGAGCCTGCGGGCTCCTGCTCTTTTTTTATATCAGTCCCTCTCCATCTTGCCGAAATGTTTCACATGAAACATGGAAGTGCTCCTGACACCTATCTTTGTTATCTTGCTCCTCTATTCAAAAACGCGTACTTATCCAATGAATTTGTTTATACTGAAAAACAGGGGGTGGCTGAGATGGAGACAGACAGAAATATCCTGACTGATGAAAAGTGGAGCGCAATCATACACAATGATGCTTCTTATGACGGGGCATTTTATTATGCAGTAAAAACGACAGGGATTTTCTGCCGGCCTTCTTGTAAATCGAGAGTTCCGAATAAAGAAAACGTGCTGGTGTTTGATACGGCTGATGCAGCGCTCGAGAAACAATTTCGTCCCTGTAAAAGGTGCCGGCCGAACGGTCTTCGTCTTCCTGATGAAGAATGGATTGCTCAAATCATTGAATACATTGAACGCCATTATCACGAATCCCTGACTCTGAGTGTACTGGCCGAAATGTGTCACGGCAGCCCCTATCATTTACAGCGGACATTTAAAAAAATCAGGGGAATATCCCCGATTGCGTATATACAGAAAATAAGATTGTCGAAGGCGGAACACCTTTTAAAGCATACTGATATGACAGTCATGGAGATCGCTCTGACTGTCGGAATTCCAAACACAGCGCATTTCGCGACCCTTTTTAAAAAGGGAACCGGGAGTTCGCCCACAGAATACAGAAAAACCGCCAAAATGGGATAGGGAGGTTCAATATGAGTAAAGAGCCTATGGTCTATTGGACACTTTTCACACGGAATGATTGGAGCCTGTATACAGCCGCCACATCTAAGGGGCTTTGCTTTATAGGTTCAAATTATGGAAGCTTTGAAGAGCTTGAGCAGTGGGCAAAAAAAGCAATACCGCAATACCGATTGGCACGTGATGATGAAAAGCTGGCGCCTTACACGGCAGAGCTGTCCGAGTACATTGAAAATGGCAGATCAGCTTTTTCAGTGTCGGTGGATCTTTACGGGACAGAATTTCAGCTTGCTGTATGGAAAGTGCTTATGGACATACCGTACGGCGAGATATACTCCTATTCGGATATAGCAAAAATGATTCAGAAACCGGCAGCCGTAAGAGCCGTGGGCGCCGCGATTGGAAAAAATCCGGTACTGATTACGGTTCCGTGCCATCGCGTCATCGGAAAAAACGGGAAACTGACCGGATTCAGAGGCGGTTTAGAAATGAAAAAGCAGCTGCTGGCATTAGAGGGCGGAAACATTGAAACACTGGAATACCGGCTGAGCCGGACAGGAGGGATCACATGAAACTGATGTCTTGGAATGTAAACGGCTTGCGTGCCGTGATGAAAAAGATAGATATCAATACTTACGTTCAAGAAACGGAAGCCGATATTCTATGTCTGCAAGAAACAAAAGTACAGGACGGACAAGTATCATTACAACCTGAAGGATATCACGCCTATTGGAACTATGCGGTGAAAAAAGGCTACTCAGGCACGGCTGTTTTTTCGAAAGAAAAGCCGCTGCACGTGTTCTATGGACTGGGGATTGACGAACATGATCAAGAAGGACGGGTGATCACGCTTAAATTTGAGCATGTGTTTGTCGTCAACTGTTATACGCCGAATGCCAAACGCGGATTAGAGCGAATTGATTACCGTCTTCAATGGGAAGCCGATTTTAAGGATTATCTGCAGAAGCTTGACCGGAAGAAGCCTGTGATCTTATGCGGCGATCTGAATGTCGCACACAGGGAGATAGACTTAAAAAATCCGAAAGCCAACCGGAAGAACGCCGGTTTCTCGGAGCAGGAGCGGGAAGCGTTCAGCGCCCTGCTGAGCGCCGGATTTACCGACTCATTCCGCTATTTATATCCTGATCGGGAAGGCGCCTATTCCTGGTGGTCTTACAGGACGAACGCACGTGAGAAAAACATCGGCTGGCGGCTTGATTACGTCATTGTTTCAGACAGACTGAAGCAGCGGATCAGCCAAGCGGCCATTTGTGCCGATATCATGGGTTCTGACCATTGTCCTGTTGAAATGACAGTGGATTTATGATGAGATAGCAGTAAGAGAAATCCACTCTTGCTGCTTTTTTATCACCGAAAATGGAGGAGCACATGGCAAATATAAAAGAGATTGCGAAACTGGCGAATGTGTCGGTGGCCACCGTATCACGCGTATTAAACCGACATCCGTATGTATCTGAGGAGAAAAGGCGTCTTGTGAATCAAGTGATGAAGGAGCTGGATTATACCCCTAATCGAACCGCCATTGATCTGATTCGCGGAAAGACCAATACAATCGGTGTGATTTTGCCGTACAGCGACCATCCCTGCTTTGACAAAATTGTAAACGGTATCACGAAGGAAGCGTTTGCCCATGATTACGTGACAACCCTTCTCCCCACCAACTATGACCCCGCTATAGAGATGACATATTTCGAACTGCTGAAAATGAAAAAGATTGACGGACTGATTGTCACGTCCCGCGCGAATGAATGGGAGACCGCCGTGCCTTACCTGGAATACGGTCCCATTGTCGCTTGTGAATATACACAGCATCAAGAGATTCCCTGCGCTTATAATGACAGGCAGGCAGCATACAGAGAAAGCTTTTTGTATTTGAAAAACCGCGGGCATCAAGACGTTGCTTTTACATGTGTGCGGGAAGCGGAAAAAAGCCCGAGTACGGCCGACAAGGTAACCGCATATAAGGCGGTTTTCGGCTCTCTTGATGAAACCCGCATTCTGGTCGGATGCCATGATATGGACGATGGAAAGCGTGCGGGTGAGCACTTCTGGGGTTTCGACAAGGCGCCGACGGCCATCTATGCGCACAGTGATGACGTGGCTGCCGGCTTGTACCAGTTTGCGAAAGAACAGAAATGGGACGCGGAGATCATCGGCGAGGGAAATCTGAGCGTCAGCCGGGCATTGAATATTCCATCCCTGGAACTTCATTTGGAACGGGTCGGAAAGGAAGCATTTTTATTGTTTTTTCACGAAGAAACGGCTAAAAAACAAATTATGCATCAATTTCAGCGGAAAAAGTCTTGAGCTGAAATGGGTTTCATGCTTTATAAATAGATTGAGAAAAAAAGGGAGGCGGACATATGCGAATTGAACATGCAGCGATATGGGTGAAAGATTTAGAACGGATGAAAGAGTTTTATGAGACATACTTCGGCGCCAAGGCCAATGACCTTTATCATAATGAGAAAAAAGATTTCAAATCGTATTTTCTGACATTTGACTCCGGATGCAGGCTGGAACTTATGAAAAAAGGCGGCATTGATGAAGCTCCGGCACAGAATATGACCGGATGGGCGCATCTCGCATTTTCTACAGGCAGCAAGGAGCGGGTGAATGAATTGACGGAGACGTTTAAAAATGATGGATTTCAGGTTGTAAGCGGCCCGCGCGTGACGGGTGACGGATATTATGAGAGCGTGATAGAGGATGGGGAAGGCAATTTGATAGAAATCACAGTGTAACAGTGCGGAGTGGTTCCGCACTGTTTTATTGATTAAATTTGCTGTGCATTTGTTTTCGGACCGAAGAGGATTAACAAAACGGAACATAGAAGCCAGCAGCCGCCGATGAACAAAAAGACGCTGATGTAGCCGAGCTTAACGGCAATAAATCCGACGAGCAGGGAGCCGAATATATTGGAAAAACGGCCGAGCCCGTACGCCAGCCCGCTCCCGGCCGAGCGATATTCCGTAGGATACGGCTCCGATGTGTAGGCGTATAAGTTTGAGGTGAAGATCCGTTCCGTGACGTTGACGACAAACCCAAACACAATAATCATGACGGGAATAAACGTCATGCCATATAACAGTCCGGCAATGGCGGTCAGAAAAGCGCTTGCGGCCAGAATCCATTTCCTTTGGAACGTCTCGGATATCATGGAACCGAGCAATGCGCCAAGCGGTGCGCCGACAGAGTGAAGCACATTGTACCACAGCGTTTTTTCCATGGTGATGCCGTTGCTTTTCAGCAGGCTGGGCACCCATGAAGCAAAGCCGTAAAAGCCAAAGGTTTCAAGAATCCATACCGCTGACAGGATGATGGTGATCTTTAAATTCCTGCCCTGAAACAGCCCTAAGTAGCCTGCGTGCTTCACTGTATGTACTTCTGCCGCCTCTTTTGGCGCGGGAAGCGGGCCTTTTTCTTTCTCTGCACGTGCTTCAAGACGGTTCATAATGGCGTTTGCCTGATCATATGCGCCCCGATTTTCGTGCCAGCGCGGCGATTCCTCAAGCCGGCGGATAAAAAAGAAATAAATGAGACCGGCCGCCCCCCATACGAATACGAGCCGCCACCCCCATGAGCCTAAAGGAATGACAAAAGCGGAAACAACGTTTGTGACGGGAACGCCGATCAGTCCGATCATGGCGCAAAGGGAGATGTATTTTCCTCGTACGGAGGATGGAAAAAATTCCGCCAAATAGCTGTTCGTCACAATCATGGCGGCCGCGACGCCGAGCCCGGTCAAGAAGCGGAAAATCATTAAGGACGGAATGTCCCATGCCAGCGCATTCAGAAAAGATGAGATCGAAAAGACAAGGACAAAACAATTCAGCGCTTTTTTCCTGCCGATCCGATCGGACAGCCTTCCGCCGATGGACGCGCCTAAAAACATGCCCAGGAAGGATGCGGCCGTGATGTCGGCAATGGTGGACAGCTTCACGCCCCAATGCTCAATCAGCGCCGGAGCCACGTTGCTGAGTGTAAACAGATCAGCGAGATCAAAAAAATAGATGATTCCGAGAGCGGTTAATACTTGATAATGCACACGCGAAATGGGGAGACGGTCTAATCGATTCGCTACATTTGAGAATGTCTGATGTTTCATAAAAAACCCCCTGACTTAGCAATTGTAATCAGAAAATACTGTAAATTTATCTGACGAATACATTATAAAGGTCTTTTTTTGGCAAAAACAGAGTGTAAATAACCAGAGCCAAAGGAAACGGCATAGCGCTTTCTTCTTAAAATATATAACATTTCCTATATCTGTTTCTGTTTATATTGTAAAATGTTGAAGGAAAGGAAGTTGATGCATAAATATGAATACGTTTGTACGCCCAGCAGAGGGAAGAAATAGTGTATCGAGATATCTTCTTTCTCTGTTGGTCATTGTGGGTTTGTTCTTTTTCGGAAGCATACTGACCGTGTTTTATATGTTTCTCACGTCCGCTTTCAATCCTTCACTGACGATAAATTGGGATGAGGGGGCATTAAGTGACCCGCTGGCGGATATTTATTTACAGCATATCGTCTATTTCATAGCGATTCCGGGCATTTGGATAGCGGTTCGTTTCATTATGAAACGGCGGTTTTTATCCATCATCACACCGAATCAGTCGCTGAACTGGAAGAGGATTTTCTTTGGATTCGGCACATATGTTGTGCTGATGTTTGTCGCGGGGCTGATTGATTTTACAATTCATCCGGATCGTTTCATGCTTCAGGAATTCCATGCTTCACGTTTTCTGCTGCTGTTAGCGGCGGCCGTCTTGTTGGTGCCGATTCAAACCTCTGCGGAGGAATTTCTCTTTCGCGGTTTTCTGCTTCAGTTCGCCGGAAAATTGACGGCAAACGCGGTGGTTCTGACAGTCATTATCGGCGGATTATTCGGCGCACTTCATTTCTGGAATCCGGAGATGGAAAATGGAGCTCTCTGGGCGGGAATCGGATATGTCACCATTGGCATGATCTGGACCTTTATCACGATTAAAACGGGCAGTCTGGAGATGTCTCTTGGCGGTCACGCTGCCAATAATATGTTTTTATTTATCTTTCTCACAGAGGATCATTCGGTGTACGGCGGCATTCCGTCGATATTTACAACAGCAGCCGGCGGTTATGAAATATATGATTGCATATCGACTCTGGTGATCAATATCATCTTCGCATGGCTCGCATTCCGTTTTGTGAAAAAAGAAAAGCAGCAGGCCGCCTAGGCTCTGCTGCTGATTTGTAAGGTGTTCATCGCTTCATCAATATCCGTCGTCGGCCTCCGGCAGGCGAAATTCTCGCAAATGTAGACCGTTGTCTTCCCGTCGATCATTTGATAACCCGCGGCAAAGTCAGAAATGCCGGCAAGCTCTTCCGGATGTTCTGCGGCGAGAATCGTATAGGCGGGAGTGAAATGCTCCTGAAGCGCCTCAATGAAACGTTTTCTGTCCGGGTCATCTTTCCTTCCGAAAACAACGATTTCCTTTTGGGGCATTGTATGTGCCAGTACGCTTTGCATGAAGAAAGCGTTGCTGCTCGGATAGGCCTCTATTTCCCGTTTGAACACGGAAAACATCGCTTCGGCTTTTTCAATCAGTGATATATCACCCGTCAGGCGGCCGAGACGAAGCAGCTGTACGGCAGCCGCGCTGTTTCCGGAAGGCACGGCCCCGTCATAAACCTCTTTTTCCCTGACAAGAAGGGTCTCGGCATCATTCCCCGTAAAGAAGAAACCTCCGTGCCGTTCATCCCAGAACAGCTCCAGCATGCTTGTACATAACGTTTTCGCTTTCTGCAGATAAGACGGATTAAAACCCGCTTCATACAGTTCAAGATAAGCCCAGATGAGAAAAGCATAATCATCGATAAACCCTTTGTTTTTCACTTCGGCCTCGCGATAGCGGACCATGACGCGCCCGTCCGGCATGAGGTGCCGTTCGAGAAAGCGGATCGCTGTTTCCGCCATGCTGAGCAAGTCAGGCTCGTGAAATACCTTTGCGGCTTTTGCCAGCCCGGCAATCATGAGCGCGTTCCATGAGGTCAGCACTTTGTCATCTGTATGCGGATAGCTTCTGTTTTCACGGGCCTCCAGCAATTTTGTTCTTGCCTCTTCAAGGCGTTCGGCCAGCTCATGTCCTGTGAGGCCGGTCTCTTCGAGGATGGCCTCACGCCGCGTGAAAATGAGGTGCGGGATGTTTTCGCCTTCAAAATTGCCTTGATCTGTGATGTTATACATCTTGCAGTAAAGCGGGCCGAGTTCATCACCGAGAAGGTTCATGATTTCTTTTTTGGACCATATGTAATATTTCCCCTCACGGCCTTCGGTATCAGCGTCTAAAGCTGAGAAAAAGCTGCCGTCTTCATGCATCATTTCCCGCTGAATAAACGTTACGATCTGCATCGCAATCTGTTTGTAGCGCTCATTACCTGTGACTTGGCAGGCTTCTGTATATGCGGTCAGGAGAAGGGCGTTGTCATACAGCATTTTCTCAAAATGCGGCACGAGCCATTCATTATCAGTCGAGTAGCGGGCAAAGCCGAACCCGATGTGGTCAAAAATTCCGCCGTTCGCCATGCCGTCGAGTGTCTTGGTTACGCCGGCCAAAGCCTGTTCCTTGCCCGTATAGCTGTAGTAGCGAAGCAGAAACATGAGCATATGCGGCATCGGAAATTTTGGAGCCTGGCCGAATCCGCCGTACACTGTATCAAACCCGCCGGCCAGCTGGCGATACGTGTCATGAACAGCCTGTTCGCCAAGCATGCCCTCGGCCGGGTGAACCTTGACTTCAAGATGAGCGGCGGCGTTTTCAGCAATATCCTGGACATGCTGCCGGTCATTCGCAAACGTTTCGGACAGATGTTCAAGCACATCGATAAAGCCCGGGCGGTTAAATTTGCTCGTCTTCGGAAAATACGTCCCCGCATAAAACGGCTTCTGATCTGGTGTGACGAACACGTTCAGCGGCCACCCGCCCTGCCCCGTCATCAGCTGGCAGATTCTCATATACACGGAATCCACATCAGGCCGCTCTTCACGATCAACCTTGATGGCTATGAATTTATCGTTTAACATACCGGCGATCTCTTCGTCCTCAAAGGATTCGTGAGCCATTACATGGCACCAGTGACACGTCGAATAGCCGATGCTGACAAGAACCGGCTTGTTTTCGCGTTTTGCTTTTTCGAAGGCTTCTTTTCCCCAAGGATGCCAGTTTACGGGGTTGTGGGCGTGTTGGAGCAGATAGGGGGACTTCTCCGTGATTAAACTGTTGGGTTTGCTATTGTTTGGCATGGGATCACCTGCTTTCTATTAATATTTGTACGTTTAACATACCACAATCCTCTAAAAAAATTCATACACTCAACTTTGTGAACCAAACCCAAGTCATTAAAAAGGAGAACTGCTTATGACTCTATTTTCAGGGTTAAACTTCATCCACCTTATTGCTTTTTAGATAAGAAATAAGGATTTAAAATCTTTATCATTTTATTTACTGTTAGATAGGTAAAACACACCCCGGCGACTGTAACCATCCCGCCTGTCAGTGCAATAAACGCGGGTACTTCACCTAACCACACCCAAGAAATGGCCAGGGCTACGGCGGGTGTTAAATAAAGTGAAATGGCTGCTTCTGAAGCACCGACGAGTGAAGTTACATATGCAAGTGCAAAGTAAGGCACAACCGTTGGTAATAAACCTAAGTAAACGATAGACAATGTTGAGTTCATTGAAGCGTTCAAAAACTCTTCCCCTAAGCCAGGCAGAAATACAAGCATAGGTATTGTCCCGCCCCAAATAGTGAATGTAACGAATGGAATAAATCCATATTTTTTTATATAGCGAGCTTGAAAAACGAAATAAATACTCTCCGAAAAAGCTGCCAGCAGGATTAACAAAATGCCGTTCACTGAATTTGTATAGTTTCCTGCCCCAAATGAAATGATCGACACACCCAATAAACTTATGATAGAGCCAATCCATTTATAAAGCCCAAAATGTTCACCAAAAAACAGACGAGATAACATGGCAGAAAAAATAGGTGTCATGGTCACGAGTAAGCTTGCTGTCCCTGCGCTGACTGTTTTTTCTCCGATATTCAGCAAAATGTGATATAGTGCAAAACCTAAAAATCCTAACGATAAAATAGCAGGGATATCCTTCATGTCAGGTAAACGCATATGAGTCAAAACAGCAAAAACCAACAATGCCATTGACCCAATCAACAAGCGAAACAAAGCGAGGTGTTCCGGCGTGTAACTCTCCAAACCCGCGCGAATTCCCGGGAAAGCTGATGCCCACAACCCAATCATCAGAATGTAAGCTATGCCGATTCGAACTGTTTTCTTTCTCATCTTTCTCACTCCTCTTTACAAAAACCAACCAGTTATTTAATGTGTTTCTATATTAATAAAGATTTGATGATATGACTTCAACCAGTTAAATAGATTTTGACCCAACCACTTTAAGGAGGATCCTTTTTATGAGCGCTCCAGAAGAAAAAAAGATGAAAAAGCTTCCTAAGTACATACAAATCATTCAATTTATAAAAGAGAAAATAGGAAATGGAGAATGGCCGATTGGAAGTAAGATTCCAAGCCAGCGCACGCTTGCTAAACAATTTGAGGTGAACAGGAGCACAGTCATTACAGCTTTAGAGGAATTGACGGCGGATGGATTAATCGAAGGCAGAATGGGCAAAGGGACAGTTGTTACGAACAATACATGGACACTTTTGGCTAAGAATTCCGCCCCCGATTGGGATCAGTATGTAACCTCCGGAATCCAGCAGCCAAGCCAAAAAATCGTTCAAGAGATCAATAAATCAGAATCGAATTCTGATCTTATACAGCTCAGTAAAGGAGAACTTTCACATGAGATTTTTCCTTTAGCTGTTATGAAAGAGATCATGGGAAAGGTATCTCAAAACATAGAGGCATTCGGGTATGAGGAACCAAAAGGCTATTTGCCTTTGAGAGAGGCATTAAGCGGCTATTTAAGAACAATCGGGATTCAAGCTTCTCCTTCTTCCATTCTTATTGTTTCGGGCGCACTGCAAGCCTTGCAGCTGATATCAATGGGGCTTTTGCAAAGGGGATCGACCGTTTATCTTGACCAGCCGTCCTATCTTTATTCATTACACGTATTTCAATCAGCCGGTATGAAGCTGACTGGAGTTCCTATGGATAACGATGGGCTTTTGCCGGAACACATCCACATGGCAAGGGGGGAACGGGGGAGGGCTATCTTATATACAAATCCTTGTTTTCATAATCCGACAGGTATTTTAATGTCAAAAAAGAGACGGGAAGAAATCCTTGCGGCAAGTGAGAATGCACAGCTTCCCATTATTGAAGATGACATTTATCGGGAGTTATGGATAGATGAGATTCCTCCAGATCCTATTAAAACAATAGATAAAAATGGGCATGTGCTTTACATAGGCAGTTTATCGAAAACGTTAAGTCCGGGTTTGAGAATTGGATGGATCGTCGGTCCGGAACCAGTGATTGAACGTTTATCCGACATAAAAATGCAAACAGATTACGGCTCCAGTTCGTTATCTCAGAGAGTAGCGGCAGAGTGGTTTACATCCGGTGAATACCAGCAGCATCTAGAACAGGTGAGAAGTCAATTAAAGGTGAGAAGGCAATTGGTCATGAGTCTCTTAGAAACCAATTTGAAGAATGTCGCTGCATGGAATATGCCGAAGGGAGGATTCTTTGTCTGGGTAAAAATATTGCCTTCACTATCTATGAAATTACTTTATACAAAAGCTTTGACAAAAGGGATACTTCTCAATCTCGGCAGTATCTATGCTCAAGAAAAAGGGAATTATATTCGCTTATCATATGCTTATGCATCTCTTGAAGACCTTCAAAAGGGAATTTATGAATTGGGTTTGATGATTAAGGAATTGGCAAGCAGATAAATATATAAAAGACATGCTATCAATGACAAGAATCGGCTTGTTTTCGCGTTTCGCTTTTTCAAATGCTTCTTTCCCCCCTCATGAAAACCAGTAAAAAAGCCGCCAACAAAGCGGCTTTTCTTAAGTTAAGATGCCGAATGTCAAAAAATGTTAATTACTGCTCTCCTTGTTTTTATTCAAACTTCAATCTGTATGGCTATGTCTCTCCTAGAAGAACAGCGGCTTGGTTCTTGAAGAGTAAATCATTTAATCCAAAGCGCTATGACTCCTGCAGATGAAATTCAGATCATTGGGCCGTATAACCGCCATCCATTACGACTGCCTGCCCTGTAACGCCTTTCGCTTTGTCACTGGCGAGGAATACTGCGTAATCAGCGATTTCTTGCACGGCTAACAAACGTTTTTGAGGAACCAAGGGGTAAATGACTTCTTCAAACACCTTTTCTTTAGAAATGCCTCTAGTCTCTGCAATATCGTTTAACTGGTTTTGCACCAATGGAGTGTCGATATATCCCGGGCACATGGCGTTGACGGTAATTCCGTATTCCGCTCCTTCCAATGCTGATACTTTAGTTAAACCGATCAAACCGTGTTTAGCGCTGCAATAAGCCGCTTTCCCTGCAAAACCAATTAAACCATTTATGGAGGCCATATTGATGATGCGGCCAAATTTTTGTTTTTTCATCAAAGGGAATACTCTTTTTGTCGCACTAAAAGGAGCAGTAAGCATTAATTTCAGCATAAATTCAAACTTATCAGTCGGGAAGTTTTCTATATCCGACACATGCTGAATCCCCGCATTGTTTACCAGAATATCCAATCGTCCAAAGGTTTCAAGTGTCTTAGAGACACTTTTTTCTACTTGTTCTTCGTTTGTTACATCACAAACCGCAGAGAGGACTTCGTATCCTTGTTCCGTAAGTTCCTCAGCTGCATGTTGCACGGCTTTTTCGTTCAAATCGGAAATCACAACTTTTGCGCCTTCTTTAGCGAATTCACGTGCAATTTCTAAACCAATTCCACTCGCCGCGCCTGTAACAAGAGCAACTTTACTTTCCAATAATTTACTCATAGTAACCCCTCCAGGATTCATTTTGGTCTCCTAAAAGTTTACACCCAGCAGTTGTATAAGTAAAATGAATAAAAGTAATATAATGTATTCGTTAAACTTATGGAATGGAGATCATACGATGGATATACGCCAAATCACTTACTTTCTTGAAGTTGCTAAATCCAACAGTTTTACTAAGGCATCAGAAAATTTGCATTTGTCACAGCCTGCCTTAAGTAAGATGGTGAAAAGTTTGGAAGAGGAATTAAAGGTTGAGCTCATTGATCGTTCAGCTAGACAAATCGCTTTGACAGATGCAGGCGAAATTGTATTTGAGCAAGGCCAAATGATTATGAAGTCAATAGATGACTTGTCGACGAACTTATACGATCTTTTACATTTAAAAAAAGGAAAAGTGAAAATTGGAATACCGCCGCTTATCGGTGTCTTGTTTTTTCCTAAAATCATTAAAGGATTTAAACAATTGTATCCTGATGTGAACATCAAGCTGATAGAACATGGGGGAAACAAGGTGAAACAGGAGGTTGAAGATGGGGTACTGGATCTTGGCGTGGTTATTGAACCAGTGGACGAAGAGCAGTTTGATATCATTCCATTGCTTAATGAAGAACTGATGCTCTTCGTTCATTCCGCTCACCCGCTTGTTCATAAAGAGATTGTGGAAATGCAAGACTTGAAAAATGAACCTTTCATCCTGTTTAGTGAAGACTTCTCTCTTCACGATCGGATTATTCAAGAGTGTATTAGAGCCGGTTTTCGTCCAAATATCGTTTATGAAAGTTCTCAATGGGATTTTATCAGCGAAATGATTGGAGAAGAACTAGGTATTTCCATTTTCCCTCAGTCTATAGTGAAAAAGACTGATCAAAGTTTAGTTAAGGCAATTTCCATTGTCAATCCATCAATTCCTTGGAAAGTGGCGATTATTTTAAAAAAAGGTAAATATGTTTCACACGCAGTACGCGAATTTATCCGGTATATTTCATTTTTTTGTAAGAGTAATTACGCAGATCAAGATAACTCATGAAAAAAATGAATGGTTTTTATAGTTTTTATGTATTTTACGGTTAGAGAGGGCTGCGATATATTATCTTATGTCAGAAAATAAGTACCTTTCAGGAGGAAATTCAAATGGATCAAAGCCGTTACCAACAAGGTTTAGACAAATTAATGGAGTACACTTTAACAAGCGATGATAAAATCTCTACGCATTTAAAGATTTCTGAAGACTTGAAAGATATCGCCCCAGATGTAAGTAAGTACATGATAGAATTTGCTTATGGAGATATATATTCACGACCGGGATTAACCAATCAACAACGTGCGCTTGTTACCATTTCATCCCTTGTAACGCAAGGAACCGAGCCGCAGCTTGAACTTCATATCAATACAGGGCTTACATCCGGATTAACACCGACTGAGATTGTAGAGAGTATCACCCAATTGGTTCCTTATACAGGATTCCCGCGTGTACTTAATGCTCTTTCAGTGGCTAAGAAGGTGTTTGCACAACGACATGTAGAAAACCATTGAGAAATAAAGAGCTTGTATGGAATGCGGGATGAATTAGTATAAACTCATCAATAGAATATACACAAAACGACAGCCTATAAGGCTGTTTTTTAATAGTCTCGCTTATCATAAAAAATGTCGTGCCAGGCCTATATATGGTCTCTTTTTTGTTTTCGGTTGATCATATGTAAAAGCGATTATTTTAATCGCTTTTTGATTCTTCAAAACATGCTAAGCTTTGACCTCTTTATGAGTAAGCACTTTTAAAGCATCTCTCACTTTTAAGGCGAAGTTGACAGGTTTATCAATCGCTTCGAAATGAATATACATCAGTCTCGGTTTATCAAACAGCCAGTGATTGTGAAGTGACGTTACAATCAGATCATGTTTCCGAAGAACGCTGATAAATGGATTGATTTCTTTTTGCAGAATGACAGTTTCTCCGCTGCAGAGAGCACGGCCGTCTTTTGTCATTGATTCAAATGAAAACATTTGCGGAATGAGCAAGAATGATCTTCCGGGCCGTCCCAGTACTACTGGTTTTATATTCGTTCGTGATCTCATTACTGTACAAATTCCATTTTCAAACGTATGCATGGTTCCGCCTAGAATATCGTTGAACTCGTCACAAAGACCATGCCGTTCAATCAGCTCCCCGTCAGTTTTTGGTACCGCACGCACAGTTTTAGTAGTTAGAACTCTCAGGGCCTCTCTCACTTTTCTTGCAAAATTGAGGGGTTTATCAATTGATTCAAAATGCATAAACATCAGACGCGGTTTATCAAACAGCCAATGGTTATGAACGGCAGTTACGATGATACCGAATTTGCGCAGCTCACTCATTAACGGGTTCACTTCTTCTTGCAGTAAAACAGTCTCACCTAAACATAAAGCTCTGCCTTCCCGATCCATGCTTTCAAATGAAAAGGCCTGAGGAATAAAAGGAAATGCCTCGGCTCTTCTTCCGAGTACCACCGGATGAATGTTGCTTCGAAATCTTGTCGCCGTACATACGCCATTTACGACACTGGGCGTTGAATTGAGAATTCTAGCAAATTCTTTGCAGAGCCGTGATGGCTCCATACTCGTTTCTTCCACTTCATATCTCCTCCTGGAATCTATTTATAACGTACGTAGTATTAAAGATATGTGAAGATAGAAAAAATGTAACGCGTCAGCAGTCCACATTAGAGAGAATCAGCCTTTTATGTATAATTTGAGATTTTCTTCCCTTTTTATAATCTCTTTAACTGTTAATTTTTAATAGATTAAAAGCTTAAATTAGTAATTTTATTCCAGCTTTGATTTTTTTGTGGCGGTCATTTGTGCAAGCACCGGCTGAGCACACATACCTTTGAGTTGTGAGTTTCAGAATATGAAAAAAAGCCTTTATACAAGGCTTTCGGTAAATAATTCATACAGCCGTTTGGCTGCTCATTCAGTGACAGCTCACAGCTCTTTTGTCATCAAGACATGCGGGATGCCGTCTTCCATAAATTCCGGTGAATCTGTCTGATAGCCCAGTTTGTGATAAAAGCCTTCCGCATGTGTTTGTCCATGCAGTTTACATTGGGTGATGCCTTTTTCTTTTACCATGTTTTCTAATTCGCTTATGATTACTTTGCCCAACCCGTATTTACGGTAAGGCTTCAGGATGCAGATTCGTTCGAGCTTGCCTGTATGGTTTACAATGCGGACGCGTCCTGTGCCGGCAGGCTGATTTTCATGATAAACCAAGACATGCCCGCACTGATCCTCAAGCGTATCGAACTGATCAAATTCATCGGATTCAGGTACTTGCTGTTCCTCAATGAATACTGCTTTTCTAATCTCAAACGCTGCTTGCAAATCAATTTCCGTTGTTATTCTTTTTATCATCATAATCAACCAATCCTTTTCACATGTTAGTCTGGACTGCACGGCTTGCTTGTGGTCTTATAGAAGTAACGATAAAATAATTATATTGCAAATGCAACAAAAAATGAAGGGTTTGAAAAGATATGACTGATATTTTGCGGGAAATCGGCATGATCGCACGGGCACTGGATTCCATCAGCAATATTGAATTTAAGGAATTAGACTTAACAAAAGGGCAGTATCTCTATCTTGTGCGGATATGTGAAAACCCGGGAGTGATACAGGAAAAAGTGGCGGAAATGATTAAAGTTGACCGAACAACAGCGGCGAGAGCAATCAAAAAATTGGAAATACAAGGGTTTATTGAAAAGCGTCCTGATGATCAAAATAAAAAAATAAAAAAACTGTTTCCGACTGAAAAAGGGAGAAAGGTTTATCCGTTATTGCAAAGAGAAGGAGAGCATTCTGCGGAGGTAGCCCTGTCCGGCTTTACATCTGAGGAAAAAGAAACCATTTTCAGCCTTCTTCAGCGGGTGAGAAAAAATATAGAACATGATTGGGAATTTGTGAAGAAGGGGAATAAAAGAGATTATTAATGGTCATTAATTCCTTTTGGTGAATGATTGCGTTGTGAATGATTAAAGTCATAAATGGATACGTTATCTGTGACATCTCCTTCCTCGGTTCCTGCTTCAACATAGCCGATAGGCTTATTTTTAACGAAAAGTATCAATTATGGTATATTTAAATAAGAAAAAATAATTGAAGCGGGGAATGATATGAGTACAATCGAAAAACAAAGACGTAAGAAAATCAGAGCGAAATCAATCGTACGGGCCATCATGGTCATCATCGGCGGAATTATTGCCGCGTATGGACTGGAAACCGTATTGATTCCGAATAGTGTATCTGACGGCGGTGTAACCGGACTCAGCATTGTCTGTTCACAGCTGTTTCATTTGCCTCTTGGGATCTTAATTGCGGTGATCAATATACCGTTTGTCTGGTTGGGATATAAGCAAATCGGGAAAGGTTTTGCGTTTCTATCCATTATCGGCATTATCTCACTTGCCGCAGGCACGAGTTTTTTCCATCACACTCCTGCTATCATCGAGGGAGACACCCTGTTAATCACCGTTGTCGGCGGGATTATTATCGGCTTTGGAATGGGATTGGCATTGCGCAACGGCGGCGCATTAGACGGAATTGATATGCTGGCTGTGCTTCTGTCACGGAAATTGCCGTTTGGCACGAGCGACCTCATTTTATTTTTAAACATGTTTGTGTTTATTTTTGTTTCTTTTGTATTCGGGCTGCAAGGCGCATTGCTTTCCGTCATTGCTTACTACATTGCGTCTAAGGTCATTCATGTGGTTGAGGAAGGTTTAAGCGGTTCTAAAACATTTCAGATTATCACCAATGAGCCTGCATTAATGGTAGAGACCATTCGTGAGGAATTAGGCCGGAGTGCCACTTATAAAGAAGCATACGGCGGTTTTTCCCATGAAAAATTCAAAGAAATCACATGTGTCATCAACCGTTTAGAAGAAACCAAACTGAAAGAAATTATTAATGACATTGATAAACAAGCCTTTGTGACGGTATATGATGTCGCAGAAGTAAAAGGCAGTAATTTCAGAAAAGTCCATAATCATTAAGAAGCGAGCTGCCGTTAATCGGCAGCTTTTTTTTAAAAAGGAGAAAAAACTTGCAAAAATAGAATGACGGCTGTATATTATTGATATATCAAACATTGACTAGTCAATTAGTTGCGCAAAAGAAAGTGGGGATGGGTTTTGACAGCATGTTGTTCAGAGGAAGGCGAGATTTTATATCAGCTCCAATCACTGCATAAAGTGATCGGCACGAAGTTTGAAGCGTGCACCGGAATCAGCCAATCCCGCCTTGAGCTTCTCGCCGTGCTTTTTTACGTCGACGAGATCAGCCAAAGCGATCTTCAGAAAAAGGTGAATATTGATGGTGCAGCTGTTACGCGACACTTGAAACAGCTTGAAGCCAAAGAAATGGTTACGAGAAGGCGGAAGCCCGAGGACAACCGAATTATACTTGTCCGGCTTACTGAACAGGGGCGGGAGAGAATTGAGGCTTCCAAAAAGGAGAAGGAGCGTTTCATAAAGGAAATGCTTGCCGGTGTCAGCGCGGAAGAACGCAGTATGTTAAAAAACGTATTGTCACAGATGCAGAATAATATAGAAAATATGAAAGCATAGGAGTGTTTTACACATGAAAACAGAACTGAAAACAAACGACTTTATGGACATTATGAAAGGCCGCCGTTCCATTCGGAATTACGATCCGGCTGTGAAAATCAGCAAAGAAGAAATGACTCAAATCCTGGAAGAAGCAACGACAGCACCGTCTTCAGTCAACGCGCAGCCGTGGCGTTTTCTCGTCATTGACAGCCCTGAAGGAAAAGAAAAACTCGCGCCGCTTGCCAGCTTTAACCAAACACAAGTCAGCACATCATCTGCGGTGATCGCGGTTTTCGCAGATATGAACAGTGATGACTATTTAGAAGAAATTTATTCAAAAGCGGTCGAACTGGGCTACATGCCGCAGGAAGTAAAAGACAGACAAATCGCTGCGTTGACGGCGCATTTTGAAAAACTGCCGGAGCAAGTGAACCGTGAAACGATTCTGATTGACGGAGGACTCGTTTCCATGCAGCTGATGCTTACGGCACGCGCGCACGGCTATGACACAAACCCGATCGGCGGCTACGATAAAGAAAAGATTGCCGAGGTTTTCGGAATGGATAAAGAGCGTTATGTACCGGTCATGCTGCTATCAATCGGAAAAGCGGCAGACGAAGGATATGCTTCCTACCGTCTTCCTATCGAAACAATCGCACAATGGAAATAAGGTTGAAGTGAAGCTGAGGGGAGAGGGACAGTGGACATGATTGCAGCTGTTTTCGTCGGAATTGTAGCTTTAGAACATGTATTTATCATGATACTTGAAATGTTTTTTATCAATTCGAAGGCAGCTAAGCGGTCCTTCAAATTGCCGAAGCATTTAGAAGGTGATCGGAATGTAGCGGTCATGTTTGCAAATCAGGGTCTGTATAATGGATTTCTGGCTGCCGGCCTCATTTGGGGGCTGATCCTCGGAGCTGATCCGATTGGCCATATGATTCAAATGTTTTTCGTCATCTGTGTGGTCATCGCGGCAATTTTCGGAGGCTTTACTTCAAACAAATCAATTATCGTAAAACAAGGACTTCCGGCTGTTTTAGCGCTTATTTTTCTTTTAGCGGCGTAGCAGACGGAGTGAGGGCTTCCGGAATGGGAGCCCTCTTTTTTTATTCTGTTTTGAAAATCATTCTTTAGGCGGATCTTTTTTGAATTACAGATAAATGCTTACCGCAGAATAGATGAGCAGCAGACACATCACGATGCGAAACGCTTTATCGTGTTTCTCAAAGAGATGTTTAAAAACAGAGCCGAACGCCGACCACAGCAGTAAAGCCGCCCAGCCCAGGAGAATAGCCGACGCGAGCCAGAACGCAATCAATGGATACGTGTGCTGAAATGGCAATATAAAAGCGCTCATTAAGGTTAAAAAGAATAAAATACTCTTTATATTGATCATTTGAAACAGAAATCCCGATAGAAAAGACGATCGGGTTTTTTCAGAATCGCCTTTTGATGTTTTGGGCAGCGAGATCTGCCAAGCCAAATAGAGCAAATAGACGGCTCCGGCAATTTTAAAGTAAGGTTCCACGACGGGAATCCAATGATAGACACTCATGGTAAACAGACCGCTGAGAATGCCGAGCACTGCAAATCCCGTCAGGATTCCGCCGTTAAAACGCCATGAACCGATAAAGCCGGCTCTGCGCGCTTCATTCATCATTAAAATATTGCTCGGCCCGGGCGTAATAGATGTCATCAGGACATAAGAAAGAAAAGCTATGATACTCATTAAATCACCTTCATTTGCTAATGTGATGGAGCCGTTTTTTATTGTATGATAAGAATAGGTATAAATAAAATTGAAAAATAAAATCGCATTATTGATTTTTTCGATGCATCTTAGAGGTGAATTCATATGGAGATCAGACATCTTATTACATTTCAGGCCATTGTAGATAAGGGAAGCTATACAGGGGCCGCGGCGAAGCTGGGATACACGCAGTCGACGATTACGACTCATATTCAGGCGCTTGAACAGGAGATCGGCGGCGCATTATTTACGTACGAAAAAAGGCGTCTGAAACTGACGCCTTTAGGGAGAGAGCTGATACCGTTGGCCGAGGATTTACTTTCCGCCCATGACAAGATCAAAAATATGCAAAGCATTCACGAGGTGAAGGGCGTTTTAAAAATTGCGGCGCCGGAGTCTTTGACCATTTCCAGACTGGGGCCGATTATCAGAGAATATTCAATGAAGTATCCGAACGTCAATATCATATTGAGCAACGGAACATGCGGGCAGAATCAGGTGGAATTAGTAAGCGGCCGCGTGGATATCGCATTTATGGTGTATCCGGAGATACAAATGGAAAAATGCATACATCATTCTTTATTGGAGGAACGCATCGTCCTCGTGGCGGGCAGTGACGCACCGGAACATTTTGACGACTATCAACAAAGCGGCAAGCACTTTTTTATTACAAATGAAGAAGGATGCAGCTATCGGACTATGTTTGAACGATTTCTCGTCAAGCATGATATCAGTCATTTACAAACAATGGAACTGTGGAGCATAGAGGCCATTAAGCAGACGGTGATGAGCGGACTCGGTTTCTCCGTTTTACCTTATATTACGGTAAAAGAAGAGGTAAAAGCGGGGAAGCTGAAAATTCTTCAGCAGTCTGAGCCGTTCGAGCGGCTTTATTCTCATATGCTGGTCAAAAAGAAAAAATGGCAGCTTCCGGCCGCTGAAGCTTTTGTTTCGCTTGTTCTTAAGATGATAGGTTAATTTGAAAGCCGATGCCTGCGCGCATCGGCTTTTGTTTTTGTCCGGAATCTTAATGACATTTTCGATGTCAGCCAGCTGTTTTTTGACTCCATACCTACCTTTTTTAAAAAAAAGAGAGCTGATCAGCAAATATGGTATGATTTACATAATCAGGGAGTGAGAAGATGAATATGAAGAGAGCGTATTACGCTATTTTATACAGCCAGACCGCTATCAACTTGGGGTTCTCACTTTATACGATGGCTGTCATCTTGTTTTTGTTTACAAAAACCGGTTCGACGGCGATGGCCTCTCTTATGACGTTCGTCAGCATTGTATGTCGCGTATTGGGCAGCGCCGTTTTGCCGCTGGTCACCGGCCGGTTCACGCTTCGTTCTTTGTTAATCAGTTCTCAATTGATACAGATCACACTGTTAGTCTGTTTGTTTTTTGTCATCCAAACCGGTTCATCCGCATTCTTTTTTCTGCTGTTTTGTCTGATCGGAGGCATTTCTTTTTGCAACGGATGGTTTGCTCCGATAAAAAGCGCGCTGATTGGGGAAATCATTCCTCCTGATCGAAGGGCGAAAGCGAACGGTTTATTATCGGCGGCGGATCAGACCGTTCAGTTTGCGGGGTGGTCTCTGGGCGGCGTCATCATAGCGTTCCTGGGAGAGAGCGATACAATGATCGTCACTGTCATGTTATTGGTTTCTTCGGTGTTGGGCATCATTCTGTTTCTTCAAGTACGCATGTGTGCGCCGGCAGCAGTCAGGGAACGTTCCCTTTTTGCAGATGCGGCAAGCGGCTGGGTGTATTTATTTCAGCAAAAACAGCTCAGGGTTCTCATTGTGATGGATGTGATCGAATCGTGGGCAGGCATGATATGGATCGGTTCTGTGTCCTTGACTTATGTGCATGACGTCCTTCATAAAGGAGAGGCTTGGTGGGGGTATGTCAACGGAGTCTATTATGCAGGGACGATGATCGGCGGACTGATCATCTATAAGTTATCCGGCAAGTTTCAGCATCATCTCATTCCGCTTATGCTGACGGGAGCCTTGGCATATGGAATGTTCACGTTTATTTACGGGCTGATCACAAGCGCCGTTACCGCCCTTTTTCTGGTGCTGTGCATGGGGCCGGCTTGTGTATTACGAGATCTCACGCAGGAAACATTCCTTCAAAACATCACGACCGAAAAGACACGGGTCAATATATTAGCGGCGAGATCAGCTTTAGTTCAGTTCATTTTTATGTTTTCCATTATCGGAACGGGGGTTATCTCGGATGTATTCGGCGTGCGGTTTATTTATATTGGCGCAGGCCTCCTCTTATTAATTTCGGCTTTTATCGGATTTTCTCAGCTGCGAATGAAGAAGATGGTACAAAGCCGCATGTAGTGTAGTATAATTAGGAACGTACGTTCTATATCGAGAGAGGAGAGGGTAATGTGGGACATCTGGCACTGCAATTGTATGATTATCATCTTTGGGCAAATCAGCAAATATTCACCCGGCTTAAAGAGCTTCCGGAGGATGTGTACCGTAAGGAGATTCAAAGTGTCTTTCCGTCGATAGCCGGTGTATTGACTCATGTGTATCTGTCGGATAAGGGGTGGTTTGATGTGTTCTCCGGAGAGCGTCTGGAGGATACGCTGAAATCAGCTGAACAGCAAAAAGAGGACATCTTGTCTAAAGAGATAGAAGAGCTGGAAGATATGTTCTCGGAATTATCAGACCGATATCAATTATTTTTGCAAAAGGAAGAAAATATCAGTCTCCCCCTTGAAATAGAGCATCCGTCAGGTGACATCATGAAAACCGCAGCGGCCGATATGATCCTCCATGTTGTGAACCACGGAACGTATCATCGCGGGAATATAACAGCCATGCTCAGACAGATGGGGTATGCTTCTGTGCCGACGGATTACGGTATGTATTTATATATAAACAAAAAGTAAACAAGACAGCCAACGCGGCTGTCTTGTGATATCCGTAAAAAAGCCAAATCATATGAGTGATTTGGCTTTTTCGTTTGCTATGCCATGTTCTGCAACCGTTCTAAACTGTTTTTCCAATTCGCTTCAAGCGCTGTAAAAGCAGCGGCGGTATCTTGCTGTTCTAATGCGTGAATGATATCAGAGTGCTCATTATATGATCTGTTTAAAGCGCCGTTTTCACTGAAATAGCGGATTTCCATTCTCTGAATTTTGACTTTCAGGCTTACAAGCAATTTGTGAAGTTCGGCATTGTCCGCAAGCAGAATGATGCGATGGTGAAATGCATTGTCCGCTTCCAGGATAGCCAGTTTATCGCCGTCTTTCATTGTTTGAAGAAGATTTTCATTCAGCTGTTTCAATTCCTGAATCACGGCATCGTCCACATGCGGGAGAGCTTGCTGCAATGCGAGTTTTTCAAGCGTCCAGACGATGGAATACAAGTTTTCCGCTTCTTTTAACTCAATCGGAGCGACAAGCGTCCATCTGTTCGCTTTTGTTATCACCAAGCCGGCATCTTCCAGCCGCAATAAGGCTTCCCGTATCGGGGTGCGGCTGATTCCCAATGTTTCCGACAAATCCTTGTCCTTTAACTTTGTTTCCGGTTTGAGCTTGCCCGTTATGATCCAGTTTCTGAGTGTGCGATACACTTCGTCCCGCATGATGGTTCTTTTCAGCACAGGTTCTTTGTTTTGATTATCCAATGGAACACCTCATGAATCGTAGTATACATATTTGCATTTTACCACAGTCCGGGCGCTGGTTAGAAATGAAGAGGGACGTCTAAGAATGAATCGAACCGAGATGCTTCATCTCAATATGCTGAAAGTCAGCGGAGCCGCCTTCAGAAAAGAGCGTGATTCCCTGATCTTCGTGTTTTGGGAACACTTCATTTGTCAAAACGGTTTTTCCGTCGTCTGCAAATACTTCAATACTTGTTTTATCCACGAGAATTTTCAGATGGACGCGCCCTTTGTTTCCGTCAAATGGGGCTTTGCTTTCGGCGTATGCACCGGTTTTATCAGGCTGGTCTGTAAACGATCTGTTCACATAGGCATAGCCGTCTTCTGCCGAAATACCGACATCAATATGCCGACTTTGGTCTGCTGATTCTCTGAGTCTGACGCCTGCATTTTTGATATCTGACCAAGCGATATCCATATCAAGCTGATATGTATCACCTTTGATCGGCAGTGTCTCTGAACCGTTCACCTGTTTGTGTTCTATGCTGTCAGTTGAAGAGGTTAATTGGTTCAATGCTTCAACCGGCTCTGACACAAGGCTGTATGTGCCGCCGTCCTGCTGCTGAAGGCGGATTTCACGGACGATAGAATCCGTGCCGTTAAAGCCGTTTTTTAGTGTCGGTGTTTCATTCGGATAATCCCAATTGTTCATCCATGCCAGCGCATAGCGTTTTGTCAGCGGATCTTCGCTATTACCGTCCTCAAATGTGACGCCGCCGTACCAGTCAAAGCCGTAATCGAGCCATTGCGGTTCTTCTTGATCGGCGGAAAATTCCTTCCCGTCAAAGTTTCCGGTCCAATACGCGTACGTATTCGGTTTGCCTGCGGGTTTGCCGTTTGCGCTTGCGCCCAGAACCCACTTGGGTGTTCCGTCATCTGCACGCATCATATAAAGGTCGGGGCATTCGATGAGGCCGATCTGCTGAGTGATAAAACCGCCCGTGTATGTCCAATTTTTTAAATCGAGTGATTCATAAAAACCGATTTTTTCGCCTTCGGCCATGGCCATCACCCATTTGTCATCCTGTTCATCCCAGATCACTTTCGGGTCCCGGAAATCCTTAGTTCCCGGATTTTTCATCACGGGCTGATCACTATAGGAAGTAAACGTTTTTCCTTTGTCCGTGCTGTACCATAAATATTGTTCCTGGGCTTTTGTTTTGGCTGTCGGCTGCGTTGTGACGGCGACCAGCGCGTTTTTGCCGAAGCCCGCGGTGTTGTGTTTATCAATGACGACAGAACCGGACCATATATCGCCGTTTTCGTTGGTGTATTTCGGAATAGCCGTGCCTTCGTCCGTCCAGTGCACCAAGTCCTCTGATACGGCGTGCCGCCATTCTGTGCCGTTGCCGTTCGGGTAATCCCGATTATAAAGATAGTAGTAATGATATTTCCCCTCGAAAAAAATGGGCTTTTGAGGGTCGTTTTTCCATTTGTCCGGGGTCGTAAAATGATACGCCGCCCGGTAATCTTTCTTATGCTCCGTGTTTGTGTCAGAGGAATTGTGGTTTTTGTTCGGCAGTAAGCCGACAAACAGGAACGCACCCAAAAAGATCAATATTACAACGGGCCATTTTCGTGCCATGATTGAATTCACCATCTTGTTGAGAAATAAAAGAAAATGCCAATGAAGTATCGGCATTTTCTTTTTGTTGTTATTAGTTGTTAACCGTAAGCTGTCCTTGTTCAAGGATGCTGTTTTTAACAACGGATGTTTTCTTGCCTTTGATGTTCATTAAGAAGCTTGGCGCAAATGTTGCCTTTTTATCCTCAAAGAAGCCTCTGTTTGTCATGTAGCTTGTGATCACGACATTGTTGCCTTTGGCTTGCGGCACTGCGAAGTGAGAGTAAGTGAACGTTACATCGTTAGGATCAAGACCCATTTGCAGTACAAGACCAGTTTTGTTCAGCGGCTTGTAAGGACCTGTTAAAGAGTTTGATACATAACCAAGCATGTAGATATCGTTGGAGTTAATACCGTCGATCGTCATTTTTGAACCGCGTGAATCAGTGAACAGGTACCATTTGCCGTTCATTTTGAAAACATTCGCGCGCTCGATTTCATCAGTTACCGTGTTTGAAGTGATCAACGGCTTCATGACTTTTTTCAATGTGTAGTCATTGTTTAATTCTACGATGCCGAGGGCGCCGTTCGCTAATTCAGCATCGCGTTTTTTAGCACTTTGCTGAAGCTTCTGACTTTCTTTACGGAAGAAGTTTGTGCTGCCGCCGTAGTACGCTTTGTTAAATAAAGATTCTTCGCCTTGGTATCCGTTATCTGTTCCCGTGTTGGCTTCGAATACAAGGTATTTATGGCCTTTGTCTTCAACGTAGTGAGGGTCTCTCAGCGTATGGTTGTCGCCGGATGTATAGTTCCCTTCATCGATAAACTGCTGAACGTTTTGATATGTTTTTCCGTCACCGTCAAAAATCGTTTTATGATCTTCCACTCCGTTGATCTTGAGCGTGTCATCAGATTTTGACACATTTACCTGCGCCGTTGTCAGGCTTTGTTTGCCGTAATGTTTACCGGAAAAGTCAGTGTAGAATAAACGGATTTTTCCGTCAGATGTAAAGGTTGCAGAACCGGACCATTCTTGTGTCTGTTCTTTCAGGATTTCATCATTGGCGTCGAACTTATCGCTGTCTTTAAAGACACGGCCCGCGTTTTTCCAGCTGTCGATCGAGTTGTCGCCGACTTTTTGATAAAACATGTAGATGGATGTGTCATCAGCGTCTTTCGGGCTTCCGGCAAGAGCAAACACGACGTGATAGCCGTTGTATTCAGCTACTGTTCCGTCAGCGTTTTGGAGCGGCCAGCTGTCCCACACATCCAGTCCTTTTGCGGACTCGATATTTTTAATTGTTGATTGGTCGAATTGAGGCACTTGGTATTTTTCACTTTGCTGCTGTTTAGGGATCTGCAGCATATCATGGCGTGTGATGTGAGAGACGCCGTACGTTTCTTTGTAAGGTTTTTGGGTATTTTCTTTCGCGAAGGCTTGAGTCGCTCCCCCTGCCAGAAGTGCAGTCGTAAAAGTTAGAACTGTGGCTCGTTTTGCAAATTTTTTGATGTTCATGTTCATGTCTCCTTTTGTATGTACCTTTTTTTGCGATCTGCCGATTCGATCCTCCTGCATTCATGGATGGCAGGTTTGTTACAGAAAAAAAGACCTAAAATATGTATGGGGTGACGCCAAAGAATACACTTTGCCCTTAACACATTTTAGGTCTTGCCTGCTTTATCAGTAACAATCCTGCATGATTTACTTGTCGACATCATTCTATTAGACTCTGATTCTATTGACAACTGGTCTATTTTCCTCTTTTGGATGATAGTAAAATGAAAAAAGGCCTTTTAATATATGGGTAATTGAGACTAAGGGGTGCTCTGGGCCTAGGAAAAAACCTCTCTAAAAAAGAGAGGTTATTTTTTCTTGATAGATAATAAAGCGATGGTAGCTAAAATCAGCAAAGTACCCAGCCATTCTGATATTCCGAAGGGAACATGCAGCCAGATCACAGCTAAAAAAGCTGCCGACAGCGGCTCTGCACAAGCGAGCAGGCTGGTTTCAGAGGCACTCAGATATTTCAGGCTTTCCAAGTAGCAATAAAAAGCGATGAGCGTTCCGAAAATGATGATAAACACGATCGCGGCATATGCAGGAAAGGACCACTCGCCTTCAAATTTCCAGGGCGGGCGGATCAAGCTGAGGGCGGCTCCGCCGATCAGCATGCCCCATCCGACAATAATGGCAGATCCCCATTTCTTCAGCAGACGATGCGGCTGAAGGGTGTAAAACGCCAGTGCAAACGCCGAACTGATGCCCCAAAAGACGGCCAGACCGGATATGGACAGGCTTCCGACATTCCCGTGCGTGACCAAAATGAATGTGCCGGCAACCGCCAATAAGACGGCGAGGAGCTCTTTTGCTGAAGGAATTCTCTTTGCGCGAATCGCTAAAAAGCATGTAATGATCGCTGGCCCTAAATACTGAAGAACGGTAGCAGTTGCTGCGTTGCCGTACTCAATTGCCGCGAAGTAGGTGTATTGAACGCCTAACATTCCGAAAATCCCGAATAAAAGAAGGGGAATTCTGTCCCGTCTGTCTTTCCAGACAGCCCATATCCGTCCTTTTTCTTTGCGGTACGCGATGCCGAGCAGAAGCGCCCCTGACACCAGAAGGCGCACCGAAGTCAGCCATTCTGTATTAAAATGGCGGTGCTGGAACAGATACTGGGCAACCGTTCCCGAGACCCCCCATAAGATAGCTCCTGTCAGCACAAGCCAAATGCCTGTTGTTCGTGAATAAGAAAGAGCAGCGTGTTTTTCCAGGATAGACACCCCCGATTCTGATGTTCTGATATTAACTTACAATAATTAGGAAAACGAACTCCTTACATGTGATATATTATATATTGTATATTAAATTCCGTCAAAAAGATTTTCGGAGAAAGCTCTTACAAAACGGCCGTCTGAGGAATGAGCTGTAAAAAAAAACACCCCGGCGGGTTTCCGGGGTGTTTTGGTTATTCTGCAATCGCGTCTGTTAAAACAGGAACGACTTGTTTCTTTCTGGATACGACGCCTTTTAAAAGAGCCGTGTTGTTTTCTAAAGTCACGTTGAATGCTTTTTCCACTTTTGACGCTTGATCACCGATGGCAAGCGCAAGGGAATCGTTTTCCAGAATATCCGTAATCACGAGAAGGAACAGGTCAAGGTTCTTCTCAGCAATTACTTTTGAAAGAGCCGCTTCTAATTCCGGCTGACGCTTTTTAACATCTTCAATATCAACTGTGTTGACTTGGGCGATTTCGACTTTTTTGCTGCCGAGCGTGAACTCTTTCGCATCAAGAGAAATCAGTTCTTCCACAGTTTTTTTGCTTAAGTCGGCGCCCGCTTTCAGCATGTTTAAGCCGTACTCTTCCGCATCTACGCCGGCAATTTCAGCAAGCTCTTTTGCCGCTGCGATATCTTGCTCCGTGCAAGTCGGAGATTTAAATAACAGAGAGTCGGAAATGATTGCTGACAGCATGAGGCCCGCAATTTCTTTCTCGATTTTCACGTTATTTTCTTTGTACATTTTGTTTAAGATCGTAGCCGTACAGCCGACCGGCTCAGCACGGTAGTAAAGAGGTTCCGCTGTTTCGAAGTTGGCGATACGGTGGTGGTCGATAACTTCAAGAACCTGAACGTCTTCGATATCCTTGATGCTTTGCTGGCGTTCATTGTGGTCAACAAGGATGACGCCGTTTACTTCGTTTGCGGCTGTTTCCACCAAACGCGGGCTTTCCTGCTTGAAATAATCAAGCGCGTATTGTGTTTCGCCGTTGACTTGTCCGAGGCGGACGGGCTCAGCATTGAAGCCGAGTTTATTTTTTAGATCAGCGTAGGCAATGGCAGAGCAAATGGTATCTGTGTCTGGGTTTTGATGTCCGAAAATAAGAATTTTTTCCATAATAACTCCTTGTCCTTTTTTGTAGTGTAAACAATCTTTTTATAGTTTAACACGTCTTGAGGAGGGTGTAATCTTCAAAACCTTAAAAATTGATGTGAAAAAGAAGCATTTTTGTTGAGAGGTGGGGAGGGTTGCGAGTAAAATACTGGGTAAGTCAGATGCTAATCAGCATATAGTATCAAAAAAGGTACTATGGAGGATGAAAAATGAACATATATCCGAATAAAGAAGGTTGTCCGGTTGAACTGACGCTTTCCGTTATCGGCGGAAAGTGGAAGGGTATTTTGTTTTATCATATGATCGGCGGAAAAAAGCGGTTTAATGAGTTTCGGCGCATTTGCCCCAGCATTACGCAACGTATGCTGACGCTTCAGCTTCGCGAGCTTGAGGCGGACGGCATCGTGCATCGGGAGGTATATCAGCAGGTGCCTCCAAAGGTGGAGTATTCTCTTACCGAATTCGGCAGGTCGCTGGAACCGATCGTTTTGCAAATGAAGAAATGGGGAGATGCCAACCGGGAGTTTCTCGAGGCATACCGGGAAAAAACGTCTCCTCAAGATCAGTCCGCTCAAAAATAAGAAGCAGCAAAGGATTAAATTCCTTGCTGCTTTTTTTTATTTCATCGCGATGGCTTTTCTGGCATTGCGTACATCATTTTTCAGCAATTCGCTCAGGTTGTAAGCCGGATATTGACCCCGTTCTTCCATATACTCAAAGACCATTTGGTGCCACTTGATGGCCGCGTTTAAGTGCTTGACGAAGACGTGTCTTAATTGAGGTGTGGCCGTCTCTGTAATGGCTCCGGCATAATTGCGGACAGATGTTTTGGCCAGAATGAGCAGGCCGCCGCTGTAAAAGGAGGAATCAGCGCGCTCTTCTGTTTCATCCTCACGAAAAGCGGGAGCTTCAGGGAAGAAAGGAAGCAGTTCACGCAGATTTTGTTCCAGCGAATGGATGGAAAATCTGTAAAGCTGTTTTAATCTGGCATCGCTTACGTCCCGCTCTGTTCTTTTTAATTTCACAAGTCCGTTTGCCTGGAAAGCTACTAACTCATGCAGTTCTAACGTTTCATGCCATGCTAATGTTCTCCGCTCAGTCATGGTGTAAGAATCTCCTTTATCCTTCATTTTCACTTTCAGCATATGCCCCGGTCCCGATGTTGTTCCTCATGTTTTGAAGTTTCCAGAAAGGGAAACTCAATGTAAAGGAAATACGAAATAGAGGTGAAACTATATGTGGGACATGATAAAGAACTTCTTCCTTTTCAGCAGCGGGGTTTTGCAGGCGACCACTCTCTTACTTATCGTTATCGTCTTGTTATATGTACGAAAAACCAAAAAGAAAAACAGAGATACTTCTGGTTTCATGGATGATCAGGATCACTGATACAACGGGCATTCTTTCACTAGGATGTCCGTTTGTCTGTTTTCATGTTTCACATGGAACATTGCGGCTGTCCGCGCTCATTTTACTTGCGATTTCGACTTATGTTAAAATATATACGTGTATTTTGGAGAGTTTATGGAAAATTCAGGTCTTGAAAGAGACATTGCGGCGTCAAAAGAGCAGTCGTCTAAGCTGCTCTTTTCTATTCGTATGTTCGAATGATACAAGGTTTGAGGTGAGTAAGTGAAAAATACAAGGGCTCTAATAGAAGGCGCCATTTTGATCAGTATTTTTGCAATCATTTCCCTTTTGGTCGTGTACCTCCCTTTACTGGGGGCAATTCTTCTCTTTGCTTTGCCGCTGCCGATCATTCTTTACACCATTCGGCACGGTCTGAAGCCCGGGGTATGGATGGGGCTTGCCAGCCTTCCTGTCAGCTTTATTGTAAGTTCGTTTACCGGGCTTACAGGCGCTTTTACGGCGGCCTGTACGGGAATCGCCATGGGATATTATTTTAAAAAGAAACAGCCCGGCTATGCGGTTGCTGCCGGCGCTATGGCGTATGTGCTGTGCGGCGTCGTTTTTTTTGTGGTCAGCATCGTGTTTCTTAATATGAATGTGGTTGATACCACCATGTCCCAGCTTCGGGAGTCGCTGTCTGTGGCTGATACCATGTCAAAACAGCTCGGTTACGGAGACCAGTTCGGGAAGCAGATCAAGCTGATGGAAAGTCAGCTGAGCACGGTTCAATATCTTTTTCCGACAGTGCTCGTATTGACCGGCATCGTTTTTTCTTTCCTCAGTTATGCTATGGCAAGGCCGCTTTTACGGCGATTTTCCCCTGATCTTCCGAAGATGAAGCCTTTTAGAGAGCTCAAACTCCCGCAAAGCGTTGTCATTCTGTATTTTATTGTGACGATATTAGGGTTTCTGCCTTTAGAAAAAGGGCATATGCTGTATTCGGTTTCATTGAATGGGGGATTTATTCTCAGCTTGCTGATTTGTATTCAAGGATTAGCGTTTATTTTTTTCTATTGCCGCGAAATGGAGATGCCGAAAGCCGTTCCTGTATTAGCAATTGTGCTGGGGGTGCTTTTTCCGCTCATCTTGTCCGTGTATCTCCTCTTAGGCATCATTGACATAGGCTTTAACATAAGAAATAAGGTGACGCGAAATTGAGTGTGACTTACAGGTGGGGAGTTGATAGAAATGCCTAGTTTTTATGAAAAACCGTTGTTTCGGTATCCCATCTATGCATTGATTGCATTGTCAATCATCATAATTCTCATCAGCATTTACTTTAACTGGCTGATAGGAGCCATCGGCGTTGTGCTGCTCGCCGTGATCTTGTTTTTCATTAAGCGTGCGGATTCTCTGATCAGAAAAGAAATTGACGATTATATCTCCACGTTATCGTATAGATTGAAAAAAGTAGGCGAAGAGGCATTAATGGAAATGCCTATCGGGATTATGCTGTTTAATGATCAATATTACATTGAGTGGGCGAATCCGTTTTTGTCTTCCTGTTTTAATGAAAGCACGCTCGTCGGACGCTCGCTGTATGACACATGCGAGGCCGTCGTGCCGCTGATCAAGCAGGAGGTCGATTCGGAAACGATCACCTTGAATGAGCGGAAGTTTAAAGTAGTGATTAAAAGAGATGAGCGCCTGCTTTATTTCTTTGATGTGACAGAACAGATTCAGATTGAAAAGCAGTACGAAAATGAGAGAACCGTGCTGGCATATATCTTCTTAGATAACTATGATGACGTCACACAGGGGCTGGACGACCAAACGAGAAGCACGATGAACAGCCAGGTCACCTCATTATTAAATGCGTGGGCGCAGGAGTACGGCATTTTCCTGAAACGGACGTCCTCGGAGCGGTTTATCGCGGTGTTAAATGAACACATTTTAACGGAGCTTGAAAACGCGAAATTTTCGATTTTGGATGAAATCCGAGAAAAAACATCCGTTCACACTGTATCTTTGACCCTCAGCATCGGGATCGGCGCATCGGTTTCTTCCTTGAAGGAGCTTGGAGATCTGGCGCAGTCCAGCCTCGATTTGGCTCTCGGCCGCGGAGGCGACCAAGTGGCGATCAAAATGCCGAACGGCAAGGTGAAATTTTACGGCGGCAAAACGAATCCGATGGAGAAGCGCACAAGGGTGCGCGCCCGGGTGATTTCTCACGCGCTCAAGGAAATTGTCTCAGAAAGCAGCAATGTCATTATCATGGGGCACAAATTTCCTGATATGGACGCAGTCGGAGCCGCAATCGGAATATTGAAGGTGGCGCAGGCCAACGGCAAAGAAGGCTACATCGTCATTGATCCGAACCAGATCGGATCAAGTGTTCAGCGTCTGATTGAAGAAATTAAAAAATATGAAGAGCTGTGGTCGCGGTTCATCACGCCGGAAGAGGCGATGGAAATTTCAAATGACGACACGTTGCTTGTCGTCGTTGATACACATAAACCATCCCTTGTGATGGAAGAGCGTCTCGTGAACAAAATCGAGCACATCGTTGTGATTGACCACCACCGCAGAGGCGAGGAATTTATTAAAGACCCGCTGCTCGTTTATATGGAGCCATATGCTTCATCCACCGCAGAACTCGTGACGGAGCTGCTTGAATACCAGCCGAAGCGGCTCAAAATCAATATGATTGAAGCGACGGCCCTGTTAGCTGGTATAATAGTGGATACGAAGAGCTTTTCCCTTCGCACGGGCTCGCGGACGTTCGACGCCGCTTCTTATTTGAGAGCGAAAGGCGCAGATACGGTTCTGGTGCAGAAAGTTCTCAAAGAATCGGTCGGTTCTTATATCAAGCGGGCGAAGCTGATCCAGCATACGTCTCTTTATAAAGAACATATCGCGATTGCTTCTCTTCCTGAGAACGAAGAGGAGTACTTTGACCAGGTGCTGATTGCGCAGGCGGCTGATTCCCTCTTATCGATGAGTGAAGTGGAAGCTTCATTTGCGGTAGCCAGACGGGATGAGCATACGGTGTGCATCAGTGCGAGATCGCTGGGCGAGGTCAATGTGCAGATTATTATGGAGGCGCTGGATGGCGGAGGGCATTTAACCAATGCGGCAACCCAGTTATCGGGCATTTCTGTCTCAGAAGCGCTCGTCCGGCTGAAGGAAGCCATTGATGAATATTTTGAGGGAGGCGTTCAGAGATGAAGGTTATTTTCTTACAAGATGTAAAAGGTAAAGGAAAAAAAGGCGAAGTGAAAAACGTAGCAGACGGTTATGCACATAACTTTCTCATTAAAAAAGGCCTCGCTGTCGAAGCAAATGCGACAAACATCAGCGCATTGAAAGGACAGAAAGAAAAAGAGAAAAAAGAAGCGATTGCCGAGCTTGAAAGAGCCAAAGATTTGAAAGAAACGCTTGAACAGCTGACTGTTGAGCTGAGTGCCAAATCCGGTGAAGGCGGCCGTCTATTCGGATCTGTCACAAGCAAACAGATTGCAGAAGCGCTGCAAAAAACGCATAAGATTAAAGTGGATAAACGGAAATTGGAGCTCCAAGACGGTATCCGCACACTGGGATATACAAACGTTCCTGTAAAGCTGCACCCTGAAGTTCAGGCTGTGCTGAAGGTTCACGTAAAAGAAGAAGCGTAATACACAATGAAAAACCCGCCGATCCGGCGGGTTTTTTTCATGTCAGCAGACGGCGCAGCGCAAGAAAATGATGAGATTGTTTCATTTCCGATCATCACCAGATTGCATATTATATTACATCATAACGAAGGATGTGTCGGTATGAAACGATTTTTTTCTGAAACATATTTTAATAATCCGGAGAATAAAAAGGCGCTGGAGCACTATCCGCTGATCGGTGATGGAAAAGACGGGGAAGTCTATCGCTTAACACACAACAAATGCGTAAAATACTTCTTTGAAAAAGGGACATGCAAAAAGGAATTGGCAGCTTTAAAGACCGGACAAGGTTCCCCGGTGATTCCAAGACTGTATGAATACGGAGATCGTTATATTGTGATGGAATATGTCCAAGGCACCTCTCTTGCCCGCCATATCAAACAAGAAAAATCCCTGTCCGTCAAACTGACTGCTGATATTTTAAATATGCTGGATGAATTAAAAAGAATCGGTTTTACCAGATGGGATGCCGAAATCAGGCACATTCTGATCAACGAACACGGAAATCTTAAGGTCATCGACCATAAAAGAGCTTTTTCCGCCATTACCCGGTTTCCCGTAAAACTATTAAAAGGACTGGACAAATACGGCTTGGCGGATGAGTTTTTGAACACTATAAAAAAATTAAATCCGTCACGTTACCTGGAATGGCAGCCGCACATGTAAGTTTCTGAAAATCCGCACATGTAAGTTTCCTTTTTGTAGGGTCGTCATATGATATTTGTAACATTTGTTTGGTGGAGTGTGGAAAAAATGGCAGAATACATTATGGTTATCGGCGCTCATCCCGATGATGAACTATTGGGATCAGCGGGCACCATAAAACGGCTGATCAATGAAGGATATAAAGTAATTTCCATTATTACGGCATTAGGAAGAAAAGAAGAAGCTCATCATATTAAACAATTAGGCGAACGCGCGAATCAAGAGCTTGGAATTGAGAAAGTCATCTTTTTGGAGCATACGAATTTAGAGCTGGAATGTATCCCTCTTCATAAGCTTGTCAAAGAATTAGAGCAGCTCATTCGCGTCTATCAGCCTGATAAAATCTTTACACATCATTACGGCGATATCAATATGGACCACCAGAGAACATTCCAAGCAGTTTTAACAGCCGCCAGACCGCTTCCGAATCAAAAGCCTATCGAACTGCTTACGTTTGAAACGCTATCTTCAAGCGAGTGGGAGAGGAATACGGCTGATAAACTCTTCAAGCCTAATTACTTCGTTAACATCACAGACACAATGGATGCCAAACTCGCGGCGCTTCACCACTATGACGTAGAAATGAGGGATTACCCTCATCCCCGTTCATATGAAGGCGTAAAACATTTAGGAAAAGTCAGAGGGATGACGGCGGGTGTGGAATACGCTGAAGCTTTTGAAGTCGTGCGGAGGATCTGGAAATGATCAAGACATTTTCCGTCCCCTATCCGTATATGGTCCAGACGCTTGACCGCTACTACGGGGTCAAAACGCGCCCGCGAAAAAAGACGGCGGTAAAGACTCAGATGAAAAATGCACATCATATTCCGCGATTATACGGAAAAAAACAGAAGTTATCCATTTTGATTGCCACGTTTTGGGACTACCCGCACACGGGCGGTTTATCAAACTATATTAAAACGCTTAGTGAAGGCCTGAAAAAGAGAGGTCATAAGGTGGATGTCATATCCCCTAATCTGTTTCCGTCCGCACAGGTAAAAGAACTGCGGGCGGATGTTGTTCCGAAATTAAAAGATTTCTTTAGTGACAGATATGGGGATTACAGTGATCATATTTTGAAGAATAATCGGCTGATGTTTATATACGAGCAAATGCTTCAAAAGATTCATCTGGAAAAATATGATGTGTTTCATGCACAAGATTTATTTACAGCCAATATATTAGGCAGATTCAATCAAATCTATAAGAAACCTTTATTTTTTACACCGCATGGCATGTTTACTTTCAACAGACTTAAATTTCACATCTTTAAAAAAGGATCGGTAGAAGAGTTTTATTATAAAAAACTAGAGATGAAAGCCATTGAATACGCAGATCGCCTGATTATTATCAGCGATACGTTCCGCAGCCCGCTCATGAAGCTCGGAGCCGAACAGAAAGACATGACAACGGTGATCACAGGAATCGATTACGATGCAAAAACAGGCGGGAAAAGAAAAACCCCGGTACCGAAAAATAAGATCATCATCTCGTGTATTGCAAGATTAGGCCCGAGAAAAGGTCACAAATATTTACTGGACGCACTTTCGAGAATTCCATCTGATGTACTTGAGCATGTTGAAGTGCTGATCGCGGGCGACGGAGAGATGAGGAGCGCCTTAGAGGAACAGGCTCGAAAACTGAATCTATCTATGGTTTCCTTTTTAGGAAAAAGAGATGATGTTCCCGCTATTTTGAATGTGACGGACATATTCGTACTGCCGACCATTAATGATAGTCTGCCTATTTCGATTATTGAAGCGATGTTCAGCGGCTCGGCTATCATCGCGACCGATTGCGGGGGTATTCCGGATCTGATCCGCCATAACAAAACGGGGCTTATTGTCGAGCCGGGAAATGCAAAGGTTCTTGCCCGGGCTTTAGCGTTTTTTATCACTAACAAATCTGCGCGGAAGATAGCTGCTTCAAACGCAAAGGCCTACGCAGAGAAATATTTAAGCAGTGAGACGATGATAAAAAATATCGAATCGATTTATCAAAATACCAACAGCTCGGAGGGAGATCATGAAACATGAACATGCAGCCGTTGTACTTGATTTCAGTGCAAACGGGATTGGGATCATTCGCAGCCTGGCCCGAAGAGGAATCGATGTTTACGCGTTTGACACGGAGGGACCTTATCGTATCGGAAAATCAAGGTTGGCAGATTGCGGGATATGTCCCAGCCCTTTAACACAAGAGGAAGAACTGCTGACATTTCTGACTGATTTCGGGAAGCGATTCCAAGCAAAGCCGGTTCTGTACGCAGGATCTGATGATTATGCGGGATTTATATCTAAATTCCGCGAGACATTAGCCGGCTTTTTTTTGTTTTTGCTCCCGAGCCGCTCTCTGTTAGAAACGGTCTTAGATAAAAGCAAAGCATATGAATTAGCGGTCAAGCATCACATCCCCTGCCCGAAAACCTTTTTTCCGAACAACCGGGATGAGCTGGAAGAGGCCATCGCCAATATTGACTTCCCGTGTATTTTAAAACCGGTGGCCGGCCATGAATACAGAAAAAAAGTAAACAAAAAAGCAATTGTAATGAAGGATGCCGCACAATTGCGCAAGGAGTTCAGCTCCTACAGAGAAAATGGAGAACTGCTCGTGCAGGAGATCATCCCCGGAGACAACCAGTGTTTTTATAAAGTCGCCACTTTTTATGATGACCAAATGAAATTAATGGGCCTATTCTCTCTGCAAAAGAACCATCAATTCCCTGCAGATTTTGGCGCGGGGGCCCACGTCGTCAGCAAACGGCTTCCTGATTTAATCGAGAAGACCCTGCCGTTTTTTGAAGCGATTCAGCTGAAGGGAGTAGGCATGGCGGAATTTAAAAAGGATCCCCGGGACAATGTTTACAAGTTTATCGAAATTAATCCGCGCTTTTGGCTCAGCCATAGCCTGACAGAACCGGCAGGCGTTCATTTCGTTTACATGTACTATCTGTATTTGACCGGACAACATGTGAAGCCCCAGCTCGAACAAAAAGACGGAATCAACTGGATTTATGAGGTGCGTTATTTCTTAACGTTTTTGAAGAAACGAAAAAGAGGAGAAATGACGTTCCGGGATTTTTGGAAAGGGTGTAAAGGAAAAAAAGAGTACGCTCTTTTTGCTTGGAATGACCCGATGCCATTTATCAGAAACACTTGGTCTCATCTCAAAAACAGCTGGAAACGGAAGCGGAAGGAAGATCGGCATGTATGAAAAGGATCTTTTGTATGGCGCATTTCAAAAACTGAGAATTGACGAAAAACTGTCGTATTCGTTCGGTGAAAGGGCTGCGGTGAATCCGGATGACATCACATGCCTGAAATCGACGGACAGAAGCGCCATTTATAAACTGTTTGTAAAGAAAAAATCCGGAACTGTTCCGCTGATATTGAAGGTATATAAATCTTCCCGTGAAAAAAATAAGGTCGAGATTAATATATACGGGAAAGCCCGTTCCGTTTTAGGGGATTTGCTGCCGGACATCTATCTTATAGAAGAAAGTGACCATGAAACGTGGATATTTATGGAGTTTGTCAGCCAGATCAGGGGACAGCTTACATTTCACCCGAAGCATTTCAAGTATATTATTCCGTCTGTCGCAGAATTGCACAGCCGCACCTTTGAAAACAAGAATATTTCTGACGGTAAATGGCGGTCGTGGCTGCCGGTATATGAATCGGAAACCATGAGAAAAGGGCGTAAAAAGCAGATCAAAAAGACAGCGGAATTATTGGATAGGGCTCTTAAAGATGAGCGCACAAAAGATATCGTGAAGCCTCATTATCGGCAAATCACGAACTTGCTGGAGCAGGAGGAGCCGGATTTTTTCCCTGAATTGATACAAAACGGCTCAGCCATCACACACGGTGATCTTCATATGCAGAATATCTGCACCCACGATGCGTCCGGACATGAACCGTGGGATATTCAATTCATCGATTGGGAATCCGCAAAATACGCGCCGGTTTGGTTTGATATGACGGTGCTGGTTGAAATTCTGCTTGGCTTCAGAAAAGATTGGAGCCGGCACGCAGAAGATATTCGGACGTATTGCGTAAAAGTGTATACGAAAGAAATGAAAAAGCGGGGCATTCATTTTCAGACCCCTCCTATGACGCTTTATAAAATGGCTTATTTGCAGAGAACACTTGAGAAAGGGCTTCATACCCAATTGCGGAGAATCTTCGACAATCGGGGAGGGGAACTGCTGCCGTATCATGTTGACAAAGTGTCAAAATGGGGACGGGAATTAGGATTATAAGTTTGAGAGAGGGGGAGCGGATGTGAAAGAAGAGATCGGCAAGCCGAACGGTCTGGTGCCTCTAGCCTTATTGCGCGTCATGGATCAATTTTACGGGATCGAATATCAAGGTGAGCCAGAGATGCTGTATTCGTTCTGTGCGGAAGGAAAAAGCTCCCCCAAACGAAAAAAGCCATTGCGTATTCTGTACGCAACCTTTCTCCGTTACCCGAATGTCGGAGGGTTGGCGAGTTATATCACATCAATTAAGACGGGTTTTGAGCGCATCGGTCATCAGGCGGATGTCATCTCGCCGCTCCAAATGCCGCCAATTTTTTTTCAGGAAGATATCCCGCGGGCCGCTGACGAGATCAGAGCGTTTCTTGTTGGCAGATACGGCGCCGTAAACGAAAAGTTTGTGAAGAATCTCAGCTATTTACATGTCTTTCAAAGATTTTTGAAGGAGAAAGACTTAGAACAATATGACCTGTTTCACGCGCAGGATTTATTTGCGGTATTTTTGCTGGGATACCTTAATCAAACGTACCAGCGTCCTCTTTTTTTCACGCCGCACGGACATTTTACGAAAAGCCGGATGAAGTTTCATAAAATCCAAAAGGGTTCAATAGAAGAGGCATATTTCAGTGAAATAGAAAGGCAGGGTATTCGGGCTTCGGATAAAATCATTACAATCAGCGACTCCTTTCACGAGCCCTTGCTGGAGTACGGAGCGAAGGAGGCCCAGCTGAAGACTGTTCATACCGGTATTCACATTCAGGGTGCCCCTGAGTCAAAACGTGCTGAAAAGCTCGTGATCGCGTGCGTTTCCCGTCTGACCGAGCGAAAAGGACATGATGTGCTGCTGGACGCTCTCGCCCGCATCCGGCACCATTTATCCGGAGTTGATATATGGATCATCGGAGACGGAAACATGAGAGGGTTTCTGGAAGAGAAGAGACGGAAACTGGGCCTCTCAAATGTGTTTTTCCTCGGAAAACGACGTGATGTGCCGGCGCTTTTGGCTGAATCATCTATATTTGTCCTGCCGACATTGAATGATAATTTCCCTATAGCGATCATCGAAGCGATGTTCTCAGGTCAAGCCATTGTCGCAACTGACTGCGGAGGAATCCCTGAGATGATCCGGCATGAGGCCACAGGGCTTATTTGTCAGCCCGGCAACAGCCGCGAACTTGCTGATGCTCTCGTAATGCTGATTACGGATCAGTCTCTCAGGGAACGGCTTGGAAAAGAAGCGCGCTCCTATGCCGGCCGGCATCTGCGTCAGGAACTGATGGTTTCAAAAATAGAAAGTATTTATCAATCATTTTTCTGAATGATACCGGCGCCGCATGGCAGGTGCTTCAAGAGCAAAATAAAGAGGCCGGCGTTTAACTATCCAGCCTCTTTCCGAACTATTTTTTCATCTCATACAGAGTCTGCTGACTTTGTCCGCCCGGGCCGCCTGTCATTCCTTGCCGGGCTGAGCTTGTTTTTCCGGTGCTGTATTGGTCAGCTGAGATTTTTGTGCCGTTCTTTTTCATCCATGAGACAAGCTTTGTGTTGCCTGAATTGTTTCCGGATAATAAGAAATATTTCACTTTTCCTTCGTCAACAAGTTTTTTCAGCTGTGAGACGGTTAAAATCGGATCGGTTCCGTTCAAAGAATGTTTTGCCAAAATTTTCTTCACAAAAAAAGAGGCGGAAAGCCATCGCTTCCGCCTCCCGCACATATATATGAGAGAGCAGCCTTTATTTGTGATCGTTCTCTTTTTGGACTTCAGCTAATTTGGCAAGCAGAATGTGCTGAGGCATGTGCATGATTCTCTCAAGCGGCATATTCAGTGATTCTGCGAGCTTTTGCGCCGTTTCGGCGGAAATTTGCAGCGGATTCATGTGATCACTCCTTCCGTTTCTTTATTGTACTAAAATCAGAAATCTATCGTAAGAGGATATGACAAAGGAATGGAGGTTTGAAAAGCGGGGCTTTATAACAGAATGGGGGAGGTTTTTTATGCAATCGCCATTGATGTTATTACAGCTGAAGCTGGCTGATTATCAGAAAAAAGCCGCAGAACTGCGGACAATTGACGAATTTATTATACTGAAACAGACATTGCAGGACATGATGAAAGTATTCGCCGCCTGTGAAGAATGGGAGCTGTATCAAAAAACGGCCGATCTCATGGCGCAGACGGTGCTGCACATCCGTTTCATCGAATAAGAAAAGCCCTCGCTCGGGCGAAGGCTTTTCTTAAAAGGACCGTTCTTCTTCAATGTTTTTATGCTGATCATAAATGACAAGCTTAGACGGGCTGTTCTCTTTAGCCGTCTGCTCCGCTTTCTCGATCGCCGCGTCCTTTGATGTATAAAGAGCCGTCGGCGCCACATTTTCAACCTTCACAAACCATCCGTCCGCATCAACATTGGGTGTTACTGCATATGTTTTCATCCTTCTTACCTCCTGGTTTCGATTTATTTATTTGTTTCCCAGCATTCGGAATGGTGAAACACGCAGCCGCTGTCTGACAAATACAGGGAAAGTGATGTTTTTCTATTCTTTTTCTTGAGAAATGGTAAAATGGAGTTTGGATATTTTTTAAGGAGAGGACGGTGCTTAGCATGACAGACCTTCTGAATGATCGGCTGCCGCCGCAAAACATAGAAGCTGAGCAGGCCGTGTTAGGTGCTGTTTTTTTACAGCCGTCTGCGTTAACACTGGCTTCTGAAGTGTTGATTCCGGATGATTTCTACAGAATGTCACACCAAAAAATTTACAATGCCATGCTCGTGCTCGGAGACCGCGGTGAACCGGTTGATTTGGTCACGGTAACGTCAGAGCTTGCGAATACCGATTTGTTAGAAGAGGTGGGAGGCGTCTCTTACCTGACGGACATCGCGAATTCGGTTCCGACAGCGGCTAATATAGAATATTACGCGAAAATCGTTGAGGAAAAATCCATTCTCCGCCGTTTAATCAGAACGGCGACCTCAATCGCTCAAGACGGGTATACGCGCGAGGATGAAGTTGAAGATTTATTAAGCGATGCGGAAAAAACGATTATGGAGGTCGCGCAGCGAAAAAATTCGGGCGCCTTCCAAAATATCAAAGACGTGCTTGTGCAAACATACGACAACATTGAGCAGCTTCACAACCGGAAAGGCGATATTACCGGGATTCCGACTGGTTTTATTGAGCTTGACCGGATGACGGCGGGGTTTCAGCGGAATGATTTGATCATTGTCGCGGCCCGTCCGTCTGTGGGGAAAACGGCATTCGCCTTAAATATTGCGCAAAACGTGGCCACCAAAACGGATGAGAGCGTCGCGATATTCAGTCTTGAGATGGGTGCCGAGCAGCTTGTCATGCGTATGCTCTGCGCTGAAGGGAATATTAATGCCCAAAATCTCAGAACGGGAAATCTGACGGAAGAAGATTGGGGCAAGCTGACGATGGCGATGGGAAGCCTGTCAAACAGCGGTATCTTTATAGATGACACCCCCGGCATCCGCGTCAGCGAAATCCGTTCAAAATGCCGCAGACTGAAGCAGGAGAACGGATTGGGCATGATTTTAATTGACTACTTGCAGCTCATTCAGGGAAGCGGCCGTTCAAGCGACAACCGCCAGCAAGAGGTATCGGAAATTTCACGGGCGCTAAAAGCGCTGGCGCGGGAGCTTGAAGTCCCGGTCATCGCCCTGTCTCAGCTCTCCCGGGGTGTTGAGCAGCGGCAGGATAAACGTCCGATGATGTCAGATATCCGTGAGTCGGGAAGTATTGAGCAGGATGCCGACATCGTCGCCTTCCTGTATCGTGATGATTACTATGATAAAGAATCCGAAAACAAAAACATCATCGAAATCATTATTGCCAAACAGCGTAACGGCCCGGTGGGCACCGTCTCACTGGCTTTTGTGAAAGAATACAATAAGTTCGTAAACCTGGAAAGGCGCTTTGATGACGGCGGTGTTCCGGCAGGTGCGTAAAGCCTCAAGCAATGTCTTGAGGCTTTTTTTCAACCGAAAGAATGAAAGAATGCCGTCCGTTCGGCAGACGAAAAAAGGAAAGCGCTTTTATATAATGGCATTAAGGGAGGGATGATGATGGCAATTGAATTTCCGCAATTTCAAGCGGCGCAAATCCGGATTGCCCGGCCGACCGGACAGCTCAAAGAAATCATCAGGTTTTATGAAGAGGGACTCGGGCTGAAGAGGGTCGGCAGTTTTTCCGGACATGAGGGCTACAGCGGCGTCATGTTCGGCCTGTCCCATACGCAATATCACTTAGAATTCACCGAAGAAACCGGCGCGTCTCAGCCGGCGCCCGTTCCGCACGGCGACAGCCTGCTTGTCTTTTACATCCAGGATCAGCAGGAGGTCATCCGCATCAGCACGAAATTAAAGCAGATGGGATATGAGGAGAAAGCACCCGAAAACCCGTACTGGGAAGAAAAAGGCGTGACCATCGAAGATCCTGACGGCTGGCGGGTTGTCCTGATGAATACAAGCGGCATATAAGTGACTGTCTGAAGAACCCTGATTACGGGCTCTTTTTCTTGTTAAAGCATGAAAGTTTCGGGAGTAATAGATAGCAAAAGAAAGAGAAAACGCTTTTAATCATGTTTAAGGCGAACAAATATAGATTGATAAGATTTAAATGTTCGGATTTACGATTGACTTTCTGTTTCGGCACTGATACACTTAATTTGTTTGAATGAGATATCGTTTTGAAAGGTTAACGGAGGTGCACGGATATATGTCTTCAGTAGTCGTAGTAGGTACGCAGTGGGGCGATGAAGGAAAAGGTAAAATTACAGATTTCCTATCAGAAAATGCAGAAGTGATCGCACGTTATCAAGGCGGAAACAATGCAGGACATACCATCAAGTTTGATGGCGTCACGTACAAGCTTCATTTAATCCCATCAGGAATTTTTTATAAAGAAAAAGCGTGTGTCATCGGGAACGGAATGGTTGTTGATCCGAAAGCGCTCATAACGGAGCTTGCGTATCTTCATGAACGCAATGTGAGCACGGATAACTTGAGAATCAGCAACAGAGCCCACGTCATTCTTCCATACCATCTGAAACTGGATGAAGTAGAGGAAGAACGCAAAGGGGCCAATAAGATCGGCACAACGAAAAAAGGCATCGGACCTGCTTATATGGACAAAGCGGCGCGGATCGGCATCCGGATCGCAGACCTGCTAGATCGTGACGTGTTTGCAGAAAAGCTTGAACGGAACCTTGAAGAGAAAAACCGTCTGCTTGAAAAAATGTATGAAACGGAAGGCTTCAAAATTGAAGATATTCTGGATGAGTATTATGAATACGGCCAGCAGATTAAAAAGTATGTATGCGATACATCCGTCGTATTAAATGACGCGCTGGATGAAGGCCGCCGCGTTTTATTTGAAGGCGCTCAAGGGGTTATGCTTGATATCGACCAAGGGACATACCCGTTTGTCACTTCATCCAACCCGGTCGCCGGAGGGGTGACGATCGGTTCAGGCGTAGGCCCGACAAAAATCCAGCACGTCGTCGGTGTATCTAAAGCGTACACAACCCGTGTCGGTGACGGTCCTTTCCCGACTGAGCTGAAAGATGAAATCGGGGATCAAATCCGTGAAGTCGGACGCGAATACGGCACAACGACAGGCCGTCCGCGCCGTGTCGGCTGGTTTGACAGCGTTGTTGTCCGCCATGCCCGCCGCGTCAGCGGAATCACAGATCTTTCTCTGAACTCAATCGATGTGCTGACTGGCATTGAAACATTGAAAATCTGTGTCGCTTACCGCTACAAAGGTGAAGTGATTGAAGAATTCCCGGCAAGTCTGAAAGCTCTCGCAGAGTGTGAACCGGTATATGAAGAAATGCCTGGCTGGACGGAAGATATCACAGGCGCAAAAACATTAAGCGATCTTCCTGAAAATGCGCGCCATTATCTGGAACGCGTATCTCAGCTGACAGGTATTCCGCTTTCTATTTTCTCTGTCGGTCCCGACCGTTCACAAACGAACGTCATCCGCAGTGTATACCGCGCTAACTAAGAATTTGCAGCAAACAAGCCTCCGGTCACGGAGGCTTGTTTTTTTATGCAGGAAAAAAATAATAGATTTTTTTCAAAAAAGTAGTTGCCACTTTCGAATGTTCTATGATATTATAAATCTCGTTGTTACGGAACAGCTTCAATAGAGTACTGCAAGAAAGCTTTTGTCTGAATGCTCTATGATACATAATCCGACACATCAGGAGCCATTAGCTCAGTTGGTAGAGCATCTGACTTTTAATCAGAGGGTCGAAGGTTCGAGTCCTTCATGGCTCACCACTTTTTATGGCCCGTTGGTCAAGCGGTTAAGACACCGCCCTTTCACGGCGGTAACACGGGTTCGAATCCCGTACGGGTCATTGATTTACTTTAGCGTTATTGCTAACTCCTTATTTGTCCTCGGAGGGCCGCCACGATACGGCTCTCCGGACAAATTACTGTAAGGTCCGGTAGTTCAGTTGGTTAGAATGCCTGCCTGTCACGCAGGAGGTCGCGGGTTCGAGTCCCGTCCGGACCGCCATTTTACTTTACTTTATAGTATAGAAAAGAAACATCTGGCTCGGTAGCTCAGTTGGTAGAGCAACGGACTGAAAATCCGTGTGTCGGCGGTTCGATTCCGTCTCGAGCCACTTACCCAAACGCATCTGCAATAGTAGGTGCGTTTTTTCTTTTGTTATAAAAAAAGGGAGAGCCGGCTTTTCAGCCGGCCCAGAAGAAGACGTCAAACACTAGACGGCGTTTTTTTTCGTGAGGTTTCAAAAAAATATTATTTTTTAAAAGAAAATAAAAAACATGACAAAAGGATGGCAGTTCAATACGTTTTTGCGCTGTTCTCTTTAATTTTTTTATCTTTTGACCTGAAACCGTTATAATAGACGGGGAACGTTTTTCACGATCCGAATTGTGATCATCATGAAACATCAATAGATGAAATGAAGTCATTCTGGCAGGAGGAAAATCAAGATGATGGATAAGAAAATCCTTGTAGTCGATGATGAAAAACCGATTGCAGATATATTAGAGTTTAATTTAAGAAAAGAAGGCTATGACGTGCATTGTGCGTACGACGGAAACGAAGCCGTGGAAATGGTGGAGGAGCTTCAGCCTGATTTAATTCTTTTAGATATTATGCTTCCGAATAAAGACGGAGTTGAAGTGTGCCGGGAAGTCCGGAAAAAATATGATATGCCGATTATTATGCTGACGGCAAAAGACTCGGAGATTGACAAGGTCATCGGGCTTGAAATCGGAGCGGATGACTATGTCACGAAGCCTTTCAGCACGCGTGAGCTTCTGGCCCGCGTCAAAGCGAACCTGCGCCGCCAGCTTACGGTTGCGCCGGCTGAGGAAGAATCAGCTTCTAATGACATTCATATCGGTTCTCTCGTCATCTTCCCTGACGCTTATGTCGTATCAAAAAGAGAAGAAACGATCGAGCTGACTCATCGTGAGTTTGAATTGCTTCATTACTTAGCCAAACATATCGGACAGGTTATGACGCGTGAGCATCTGCTGCAGACTGTGTGGGGCTATGACTATTTCGGTGATGTGAGAACGGTGGATGTAACAGTGCGCCGTCTCCGTGAGAAAATCGAGGATAATCCGAGCCATCCGAACTGGATCGTCACAAGACGGGGTGTCGGTTATTACTTGAGAAACCCTGAACAGGACTAACCGGCGATGAATAAGGTTGGTTTTTTTCGGTCGATTCAGTTTAAGATCACGCTGATCTATGTGCTTCTCATTATCATCGCCATGCAGATTATCGGTGTGTACTTTGTGAAACAGGTGGAGAATTCTCTTCTCAAATCCTATGAATTATCGTTAAATCAGCGGATTGACAATCTATCCTATTATATTGAGCAGGAATATAAAGGAGATAATGACAGCACCGTCATTAAAGATGACGTCAAACGGATTTTGAATGATTTTACGAAGAATAATGAAATACGGGAAATTACATTTGTTGATAAAAGCTATGAGGTCGTCGGTTCTTCGAGGCCTTATGGCGAGGAAATAGCGGGGAAACAGACGACTGACCCGATTTTTAAACGGATTTTCTCAACAAAACAGGCCTATTCAAAAAAATATTATGATCCTAAAAGTAAAAACAGAGTGCTGATTTCAGCAAAACCTGTCGTCACAGAGAATCAGGAAGTTGTCGGCGCGATTTATGTCGTGGCCAGTATGGAAGATACCTTTAACCAGATGAAAACCGTCAACTCGATTCTTGCTTCAGGAACAGGCTTAGCCCTTGTTCTGACGGCTCTTCTCGGTATATTTCTCGCCCGCACCATTACCCATCCGCTGTCAGATATGCGTAAGCAGGCGATGGAACTGGCAAAAGGGAATTTCTCCAGAAAGGTGCGGAAATACGGGCATGATGAAATCGGTCAGCTCGCAACGACGTTCAACCATCTGACGAGAGAGCTTGAAGATGCCCAAGCCATGACGGAAGGGGAGAGAAGAAAGCTTTCTTCCGTTATCGCGTATATGACGGACGGCGTCATCGCAACGAATCGCAATGGAGCTATTATTCTTTTAAACAGCCCTGCGCTTGAGCTGCTGAATGTTTCACGTGAAACGGCTTTAGAGATGCCGATTACGTCTTTATTAGGCATAAAAGAGAACTTTACATTTGAGGATTTAGTAGAACAGCAGGATTCAATGCTGCTGGAGATCGAACGTGACGATGAAACGACTGTACTGCGGGTGAATTTTTCCGTTATTCAGAGAGAGCACGGAAAAATCGACGGTTTAATCGCGGTTCTTTATGATGTCACCGAACAGGAAAAACTCGATCGGGAACGCAGAGAGTTCGTTGCCAACGTGTCTCATGAGCTGAGGACACCGCTGACGACCATGCGAAGCTATTTAGAGGCGCTTGCGGAAGGCGCGTGGGAAAACAAAGATATCGCTCCGCGTTTCCTAATGGTGACCCAAAATGAGACTGAGCGCATGATCAGATTGGTGAACGACCTGCTTCAGCTTTCTAAATTCGACAGCAAAGATTATCAGTTTAATCGAGAGTGGATTCATATGATCCGCTTTATGTCACTGATTATCGATCGTTTTGAAATGACAAAAGAACAGCATGTCGAATTTATCCGCGAGCTGCCGGACAGAAATCTGTACGTGGAGATTGATCAGGATAAAGTGACGCAGGTTCTCGATAATATCATTTCTAACGCACTGAAATACTCACCGGAAGGCGGACATGTCACTTTCTCAGTCGATGTGAATGAGAAAGAAGAGCTGCTTTATATCAGCGTAAAAGATGAAGGTATCGGCATTCCGAAAAAAGATGTGGAAAAAGTTTTTGACCGTTTCTACAGAGTGGATAAAGCGCGCACGAGAAAACTCGGCGGCACCGGACTCGGCCTTGCGATTGCAAAAGAGATGGTTCAGGCGCACGGCGGAGACATTTGGGCCGACAGTGTAGAAGGCAAAGGAACGAAGATTACATTTACTCTTCCATATAAAGAAGAGCAAGAGGATGATTGGGATGAGGCGTGAAAATATAAAAACAGTCATACTGTCAGTGCTGGTCGTCATTAGTCTTGTTTTAACATGGGGAATTTGGACATTCCAGCCCAATTTTTCAGAAGGCACGGCCTCAACCAAATCGACTGTCCGGGAAAAGCATAAAATTGATAAAACGAGCCAAAAAGTGTCGCAAACGGTAAAACCCCGGGATATGTTTATTCATACAAACGGCTCTCATTATAAAGTGGATGATGAGACGCTCTTTAATGACCTGTGGGCGGATTTGCCGCAATGGGAAGTAAAAGGGATGAAGGATATTTCCGATCAATACGACAAGCTCGGTTTTAAAAATTGGCTTTACGGCAGAAACGGCAATTCGGCAAAGCTCGATCTGCAATTCAATGACACCATTCCGATTGATTTTTTCCAAACGATGTTTAAATGGTCGAATCCATCAATGGAATACAGCTCATTTGACCATATTGTCATTCCGTTTAATGAGAATAAGACAAATAAGAAGATTTACATGGTCTCATACAGCAAGCAGCTGATTTTGGAAGTGACTGTGGAATCGGCGAATTACCGCAATCTGATGAATGAGCTGTACAGCAAAAAGTCGAGTATGCCGTTATACCACCTCTATTCGGTCGGAAAAAGCAAAGAATTTCTCATGCCGAATGCGCGGTTTAATATGAAGGAAAAAGAATTTATCACTGAAACCATTAAGACGAACCTGTTTAAGCAGACGCTTTTTAATGATCCGAGCACGGTCAGAGAAGACCCGAATTACAATCGGAATGTGCTGACTGACGGAATCAGCCGTCTGGAAATCAATTCGACACAGCGGCAGATTCAATTCCAGCATCGGAACCTGGCACAAAGCGCTTCTTATCAAACAGGGGAGCTGATTAAGAAAAGCTATAAATATTTAGAGGATACGGGAAGCTGGACGGATCATTATCAATTTTTCAATGTGAGTGATAACCAGCAGCTGAGTTTCTACATGTTTAAAGACCAAATGCCTGTGATCAACAGCACGTCTAAGCCTTTCGGATCCGGACCTGTTTTGACCCTGCAATGGGCCAATGACGAGGTTCTCAGCTACAAGCGGCCGAACTATGTTCTCGGACCGAATCCGATTAAAACAAAAGACGTAAAAATGATGAACGGCAATGAGGTTGTGTCTCTGCTGGAGCAGCAGGATAAATACGACGTGAATAAAATCGACCAGATCTTCCTGTCCTATCAAATGGTCTCTTCATCAACGAATGATCTCGTTGAACTGGAACCCCTCTGGAGTATGAAAATCAACGGGAAGATCGTCCCGATTACGAAAGATCTGCTGGGGAAGGAGGAGGACGATAATGGAGTGGAATAAGACAAAAACGATCTTCATCATTGCCTTCCTCATCCTCGATATTTTTCTCGGCTATCAGTTTTTTGAAAAACGCTCGAGCAGTGAATACGAAGTGATTAAAAATTCAAATGTGGAAAAAGACATGGAGATGGATCATATCACTTTCGGCAACCTGTCTTCTGATTCCGCGACGGGCTACCGGCTGACGGCGGGCCAAAAGGTATTTACCGCTGAAGATATTGATGCTTTGAAAGATCAAAAGCCTTTAATGGAGATGCCGGAGGATGATCACAAGGTTACCACACTGAAAATGAAATTTACCGATCCGGTCGGTTTATCGAAGCAAAAACCGCAGGAGGATGCGGAATCGCTCGTCAGCTCTAAAATAACCGGCGGTGAAAAATATAAACTGTGGAAAGTCGACAAGGATAAAAAACAGATCATTTTTTACCAGATGTATGACGGCCAGTTTATTTATCAGGATTTTGACTCGTCCACGGATGCGATCGGACAGGTGATTCTGCATCTGAACGATAAAAACGAGGTCGTATCTTACGAGCAGACCATGCTGGAGTCATTCAAGCGAATCCAGACGGAGAGCCTGATTCCTGAGCTTGATGCGGTCGAATTATTGTATTCTCAAAATTACTTAAAAGCGAATTGCGCCGTTAAAAGCGTTAAGTTCGGCTATATTGCCCAATATCCGCTGACAAGTACGCAGGTGCTGGCGCCGGTATGGAGAATTACAATTGAAGATAAGTCAAAAGGGACGAAGAAAAAGACACAGCAAACGTACACTGTGAATGCATTGGAAAGCACAGTCATTGATAACAATCAAAATAAATAATGGAGTGAGACACAATGGGCTTGCAATTTAGCGTGCTTGCGAGCGGGAGTACCGGAAACGCGTTTTATCTGGAGACAGAGGAGCACTCTTTTCTGGTGGATGCCGGCCTGAGCGGTAAAGCGATGGACGGGCTGATGGAGAAAATCGGCCGCAAGATAGACGACGTCGACGGCATCTTTGTCACTCACGAGCACAGCGACCATATTAAAGGGCTCGGCGTCATTGCGAGAAAGTACGGACTTCCCGTCTACGCCAATGAAAAGACGTGGAAAGCGATGGAGAATCAGATCGGCAAGCTGGATACCGGACAAAAGTTTTTGTTCCCGATGGAAAGCGTAAAATCCTTCGGCGGGCTTGATGTTGAGTCATTCGGCGTCTCCCATGACGCGGCCGAGCCGATGTTTTATGTTTTCCACTACCAAGGCAGAAAGCTCGCGCTGATGACGGACACCGGGTATGTGAGCGACAGAATGAAAGGCATTATCCGTTCGGCCAATGTGTTTGTGTTTGAAAGCAACCATGATGTCGGCATGCTGCAAATGGGCAGATACCCATGGAGCATTAAGCGGCGGATTTTAAGCGATGTCGGCCACGTCTCCAATGAAGACGCGGCGCTCGCCATGACTGATGTCATCGGCGACGGCACATCGCGCATCTATTTGGCGCATCTGAGCCAAGACAACAATATGAAGGAACTGGCGAGAATGTCCGTGCAGCAGACATTGGCTGCGAAAGGATTTGTCGCCGGGGAAACGTTTCAGTTATTTGATACCGATCCGAAAATCCCGACGCCGCTGTGCGCCGTGTAATTTTTCCAAATGAATCATGATTATTAATCCGCGATCTGACCCACACTATAAGCAAATCGAGTACTCTTGAAAGGATTTGAGATAGGGTGGATTATAATCGCGATGATGAACAGTACGCCTCCGAACAGCCCCGCCGCAGCAAGAGAGGGTACTTTCTATCAAGTCTGATCGGCGTCATCGTCGGGGCCGCGCTCATGGCTTTCCTGCTGCCGTACTGGACAGGCGGAGACCATGGAGAAAGCAGCAAAAGCACCAGCCAGCGTCTCGGCAGCGAACAGGTGAAAACAGTCAACGTAAATGTCAATGACGCTGTCACGAATATGGTCAGCCGTGTATCAGATTCGGTAGTCGGCGTTCTCAATATCCAAAAGACCGATATTTGGGGAGAGGGCGGCGAAGCGGGAAGCGGGTCGGGCGTCATTTACAAAAAGAACGGAAACACTTCTTATATCGTAACCAATCACCATGTCATTGAAGGTGCGACTGAGATTGAGATCAGCCTGAAGGATGGCTCACGCGTGCCTGCTGAACTAATCGGGAGCGACCGTTTGATGGATCTCGCCGTACTGAAGGTGAAGTCTGATAAAATCAAATCGGCCGCCCAGTTCGGCAATTCTGATCAGGTCAAAGTCGGAGAACCGGTCATTGCGATCGGAAATCCGCTCGGGCTTGAATTTGCGGGATCAGTGACACAGGGGATCATTTCAGGCACGGAAAGGGCGGTGCCCGTTGACTCAAACGGCGACGGACAGCCGGATTGGAATGCGGAAGTGCTGCAGACCGATGCCGCGATTAACCCCGGCAACAGCGGCGGCGCTTTGATGGATATATCGGGCAAGGTGGTCGGCATCAACTCAATGAAGATCGCTGAATCCGCCGTTGAAGGCATCGGCCTGTCCATCCCGTCAAAGCTTGTCATTCCCGTTATTCAGGATTTAGAAAAATACGGAGAAGTCAGACGGCCTTTCCTCGGTATTGAGATGAAATCCTTAACGGATATTGCGAGCTACCATTGGAGCCAGACGCTGAAACTTCCGAAAGGCGTTAAAACCGGGGCGGTCATTATGGGTGTCGACGCGTTTTCACCGGCCGGAAAAGCGGGTTTGAAAAAGCTCGACGTGATTACCGGGTTCGACGGACATAAGGTCAATGACGTTGTTGATCTCCGTGAGCGCCTGTATCGCAAAAAGATCGGCGACCGTGTGAACATCACGTTCTACCGTTCGGGAAAGAAAAAAACAGCGGAAGTCAAACTGACAGAAGCGGATCGATTACAGAAATAAAAAACAGCCCGGACATCCGGGCTGTTTTTTATTGATTTATTTGTTAATATTATACTATTATGAAAACGGGAGGTGAAACACATGAAAACGGCTGATGTGATCATCGTATTGAATGAAATTGAAGGTGAATGTGAAGGAAGAATTATTTTAGAATGCAGAATTTAAGAACATGAAACATGTTATATTAAACGTCCTTTTTCAGGGCGCTTTTTTTATGCCTTTTTTCAGAAAACATAAAAAAGAACTGAACGCGGGTCACAACACGTTCAGTTAAAAATGGGTATATGTAGAAAAAGGAGACGTGAACCTAGAACTGGTGCTGCTGAGTTGAAGCAACAGATGAAACTGCCGGCAGCTTATTTGTTGTTTGCAGATTGCTCCGTTTTCAGCGTTTACTTTCACCAATTCAGCTAGATTCCGTTTTGTTTCAGATAAAAGCGAATAATAGAAGGGGAAGCGAAAAAAATAAACACAGGCTGATACATCTAAGGAGAGACTGCATCATGGAAAAGTTGAAAGGCATCAAGCTGAGTGCAGACGGCGAGTCTGCACTCATTGATTCTTTAACGATGGGGCTTTATTACGGAACGGTCCTCGGGGAAGACAATATCGTCGAGGTGTACATCCGTTCTTTGCGCGAAAAGCTGAAGGATAAAGAACACAAGGTGATTCGCACGGTTCGGGGCGCCGAGTACAGGGTGGATTTTGCATGAAACGGCTGTACAGAACCCTGCGGTTCCAGCTCCTGTTCAGGTCACTGGCGATTTTGGCTTTGCTGTTATGTTTCATCGGCGGCACTCAGTACATGTGTATGACACGGACGATGTATGAAAATCAGGCGATCAGCATTCAGAGTGATATCAATTCAATGGATCAAAGCGTTTGGAGGTCAATCAAAACCCTTGCCCGTTCCGAAACACCGGCTCATCCGAATTTGATTTACCCCGGTGTGACGGTTGCTTTTATCAATCAATCATACAAGATGTCTGTTTTATCAGAAGACCCGCACGCGGGGGCCGCTCCTTCTTTCCCGAAAAAAGTGTACCGGGATGCGCTGACAGACACCATGGCGCTTCACTATCAGGTGGCTCACAATAAGGCGGGTGAGGAAATCATCGTCGTGTTTCAGGCGATTTCCGTTGACGGAAGGCAGGCGGGAGTTGTGCAGATGAGCACGCTGACCCAGCCTCTGAATGATTCGCTTTTCCGCCAGATCAGCATTTTCGCGGTGCTTTCCTTTGCGGCTTTGGTCATCGGCCTGTTTGTTTTTTTGCCGGTGATCCGGCTCACACTTAAGCCGCTGTCCCGCATTGTGCGTATGATGGGTGACATTCATGCCGGCAGTCTCGATAAACGGCTGCCGATCGATAGGAAGCAGGCCGAAATTGAGTCATTGGGTATCTCCATCAATCAGATGCTGGAACGGATTGAAACCTCTTTTCAGGCGGAAAAAGAAGAGAAGGAACGAATCCGGCAGTTTGTATCAGACGCATCACATGAGCTGAGAACGCCGCTTACCTCCATTCACGGCTGTATCGAAATTTTAATGTGCGGAGCGGCGGAGAAGCCGGAGCAGAAAGAAAAAGCGCTTCAAAGCATGTACGCGGAATCCGCCAGGGCGAATAAGCTGATAGAGGATCTTCTGTTTCTCGCGCAGATTGACCGGGTGCCGAGCTTTGAAATGAAAAAAGGCGCATTGGGAGACGTCATTTTGGAAATGGAGGCTCAGCTGAAGCTGCTCGCGAGAAACCGGAAGCTCGAGTTCTTTGTCGATCAAAAGATAGAAGCCGTTTTTGACAAAGACAAAATGAAGCAGGCCATTCTCAACCTCTTTTACAATGCGGTGCAGCATACGGATGAAGACACGGGTGTCATCACCGTCTCCCTGCAGAAAGACGGAGGAATCATGCTTATGATTGCGGATAACGGAACGGGAATCGCTCCGGAGCATGTGCCTCATTTGTTTGACCGGTTTTACAGGGCGGAAACCTCCCGATCCCGTCAATCCGGCGGCGCGGGGCTGGGTCTTGCCATTACAAAAACCATTATCGACAGTCACAACGGAACAATTGAAGTGAAAAGTGAGCAGGGAAAAGGCTCCGTGTTCATCATCCGGCTGCCGGGATAAACCGGGAAGCAGGAAGAAATATCACAATTTATATGTAAATTCTAAATTTTCAAAAAATAACTTGTCCTTTTCCAATATTGGTGATAATATCTAGTTATTGGTAAAGGGGGTGTGTACTGATGAAGATTGAAGAACTTGATCTTGATACAGAAACAGCAAGCTTGGTGCATCGCTGCTAGTAAAGCCGTGACTCCCCTCATTGGGGAGTTATTATCTTTCAGGGGGTATGTCATGATGTCAACGGACTGTAAGCGCTGGAAGTTTAAAGACAGCGTGCAGGTGCTGACCTACACGGCGCATATTATCATTCAATATCGAAAGGCGATTAAGCTTGCGCATACGAGTGAGATCAAAGAGGCGGTTGAACGGCTGATCATCGGCTGTGAAAAACAAGAGCTATCTGATCTTCTGGGAGAGGAAGCGGGAAACCAGTTTTTCGATGCTTTAATGAAATTGGATGCTTTAATAGAGCCATGGCAAAACGGCCGTGAAGGCCGCATCACTGAAAAGCAGCTGTACCATTTTGAGAAATACAACCAAAACCCCAATCTGATCCAAAAGAGATTAGACGGCAGCAGGGCAGCGATCGTGGGTCTGGGGGGCGTCGGAACGATCATTCTTCAAAACCTTTTGGCGGCGGGCATGCAGCATTTTATTCTCATTGATTTCGATGCCGTATCAGTACATAACCTGAACAGACAATTCGTCTATAATAAATCTTCTGTAGGCAAATTAAAGATCTCAGAATGCAGAGATTATATTGCGGGTATCAATCCCCATGCGGACGCAGCACTTTACCATAAGGAAATTACACAGCCGCAGGACCTGCGTGTGTTAGATCCGTACGAAATTGATATCGTCATAAATGCCGCTGACAAACCCCATAACATTTCTGAATGGGTTTACCGGTATTGTAAGGAGCGGAATATTGCATTTATGACCGGGGGTGTCGGCAGCTTCAGCGGCCAATGGGGGCCTCTGCTCACGCCTGAATCCTATCAATCCGGCGTCCCCTATGAAAAAAACATGCCGGCCGGACTTCTGAACTGTTACCCCGATGAACCGATCAAAGGTTCCTTAGGAGCGACAAACGGTATTATATCCTCGTTTATGTCTCATGACATTATCACATACCTTGCAGGCGGAAGCCCGAAATCCCTGAATACCCGCATCGGCCTGGACTTTGACGGCCTTCATATTACAGAAACGAAGCTTTCTCAAAAGGAAAGCGCTTTATGAAGACGATGCATCGTACGGCGAGAAAACCGGGCGACCCTCTGAAAATAGAAATCGACACAAGCCCGATACGCTTGAACCCATTAGATACGCAGGATTACACAAGCAAGATGATTTGCAGCATTATGTATGAAAGCCTGCAGGACGGCTATAACTGCCGGATCATCCGCAAAGATCCCCGCACCTGTCAGGTGGACATTCACCCGGACTATTTAGGTGACGCCGAGGGTGTGATTCAAACGATCATCTATCATCTGACGAAAGAAAATCAAAGCCCCCATCTCGGCAGTTTCCTGAACATAAAACAGGCCGTTCCGTATGTAAAAGGCCTCGTCTCTTCCGATCAGCTCGGGGTGAACGTAACGGGCGAAAAACGCTTTGAAGTCACCTTGGACGAGCCGTCTGATGAAATAGAAGCCGTTTTGCAGAGCAGCTTTCTGATTCCTGGGACCGCCGGGGGCGATGTGCCGGAAAACGGCCCGTACCGATTCAAGCGCACGTTTGAGAAGGGGCTGGAATTTGAGCGGAATCCGCAATATAAAATGACGCCCGCGGATCACCGCACGGTTCAGACCATCCAATTTATTTTGAATGATGATCTGGAAAAGAGCATCGGGCTGTACGAAGCGAATCAAACGGACGTGACCTGCCACACCCAGTTTCATCATTCAAACATGAGGTATCGGCAGTATGCTGATTTTAAAGAAAATCATTTGCCGATGTTATTTACCTTCAAGGTAAAGGACGACATGCTGAGAACTTTCATTCAGCATTATTTTGATAAACAAAAGCTGGCCGGGGATTTGGGGCATATCATCACACCGACTGATTCACTGATCGGTATATGGGAAAGCGGGAGGACACCGCAGAAAGATCCGCCCCTTTTGACAAGAGAAGAACCGATCCGAATCGTTTATGCCGATTATTATCCCAACGGAGAGATCATTGAAAGGCTGGCTGATTTGTTTCGACGGGCCGGAGCGGACGTGTCCGTCTCCCGCGTCAGTCATTTCAATGATTATTACCATATGGATAAAAGCCGGTTTGATATTGAGCTCCATTTGTTCCTGCCGGCTTACATGCATGAGCTGAGCTATATCAAATATTTCATCCGCGACATCAGCGATCCAGGGAAGAAAAAAACGATCATTGATGCCGTAGGATCTGAAAAAAAGAAGGAACTTTTTGGGTTATTCGAGAATACAACTCATTATTGCCCAATTTGTTTTGGGAAAAGTCTGTATCTGCAAGATCCATGTATAGAGGGTTTTAGTGTAAAGACTGACGGGCTCCTTTCTGTTCATGATGTTAAATGCAGATAGCTGGAAAGGGGTATTCATTTGCGGAATCGAAATTTGCTTTACTTCTCCGGTTTTTTCGGAAACTTCTTTTTCGAACGGGGAATTTGGATTTTATATTTAACAAGCATGAATTATTCATTGTTTCTAGTGGGCATCCTGCAATCGGTCCTGAATTTGGCGATGTTTCTGGCGGAAGTGCCGAGCGGCGTCATCTCGGACAGAATCGGGAGAAAAAAATCGCTCTTGCTCGGCCATTTTATGGTCATTGTCTATTTGGTGATGTTCCTGAGCTTTCATAACTTCATCGCCCTCTTCATCGCCCATATTATATACGGTATCGGGCTGACGTTTATATCAGGAACGGATCACGCCTTTTTGTTTGATTCACTGAAAGAACAAGGGAAAGAAAAATGGTACGGCAAATCCATCGGAAACTATAACGGACTTGTCATACTCGGTCTTGCGATCGCCATGGGCATCGGCGGCTACTTGCAGGAAATATCATGGTCGTATGTGTTTATCGCCGGGATTGTCACTCAGCTGATTGCAATGGCGGTCATTACACAGCTGACGGAAATTAAATTTGAAAACAGTGAACACGAAACGCAGACGGTCGGTGACATCTTAAAAGAAGTCAAAGATTTCTTCAGGCTGAACAAAGCCTTTAAATATCTGGTGCTGTCACTCTCCGTTTTCTTTGCGATTACCTCGGTTTTTTATATGTACGGACAAGATCTGTTAAGTCAGGAAGGGCTGTCCGTGCGCAATATATCCATTATTTTTGCGGGACTGTCCATCTTGCAGGCGCTGTGCTCCATCTTTTCTTCCAAGCCGGCGGAAAAATTCACGCCGAGGCGCGTGCTTCTGCTGACATTCTGCATCATCGGGGCGGCCTACCTGTTTATACCTTCGGGCAGTCTGTACGTGACGATTGCAGCTTTTGTCGTCATTAACGCGCTCTATGATGTGATAGAACCCGTATCCAGTCAGGTGGTGAATAATGAGATTCCGTCCAGAACGAGAGCCACGCTGCTGTCCATTATCAGTTTGATGACCTCGCTCTTCATGTTCATTGCCTTTCCGTTTATCGGATTCTTAACGGACTATTTTGATTCAGCTTTGCTGCTGACCGCAATCGGGGTATTATCCATCTTATTGTCGCTGTTTATGATGCTCAGCTTTTACAAACTGAAAGCGAGCGTCGCCATCCAGAATAAAGTCGAGCTTTGAACCAGAATGACAAAGGGATGATGTGAGTTGCTGAATATTCATAATCTTACGGTAAATTTAGCGGGAGATACCATTTTCAAACAAGTTTCTTTTTTCATCAATGAAGGCGAAAAAGTGCTTGTGGCCGGGCCGAACGGTTCCGGCAAAAGCACGCTGTTCAGGGTGCTTTCCGGAGAGCTTGAGGCAGATGAAGGAACGATTGCGATCAACAAAGGGGCGAAGGTCGGTTTGCTGAAGCAGATCGCTGATCCCAATGAGGATCTGACGTTGTATCAATATCTGGAAAAATCGTTTGAAGCTCTCGCGGCGATCCAGAATGAAATGAAGGCCATTGAGCTGAAGCTTTCGGAACCGATGAGTGATGACGAGCTGACTGCTTTATTGGAAAAATACAGTCAATACACGGAAACATTTGAGCGGAACAACGGCTACCAGATGCATGCGATGATTGACGAGGTATGCAACGGGCTCAGCCTCAGCGAATTAAAGGATCAGCCGTTTTCAAAGCTGAGCGGCGGCGAAAAAACAAAAGCCGGCCTTGCCGAAATTTTAATCCGCAACGACGACGTTATACTGCTGGACGAGCCGACCAACCATTTGGATGTCCATGCGATTGAGTGGCTTGAAGGGTTTATTAAAAAATCGAACAAAACCATTCTGTTTACGACCCACGATAAAACGTTTGCCGACCAAACGGCGATGAAGGTGCTTGAGATTGACGATACCGAGGTGAAGATTTGGCCTTACGGATTCAGCGAATACTTGAAAAAGCGGGAAGAATTCATCATCGCCCAGTTTGAGAAATATGAAGAACAGCAGAGAAAAATACAGAAGATGAAGGAATCCATCGCCCAGCTGAGAGATTGGGCCAATCGCTCAAATCCGCCGTCTGTCGGCCTGCACAGACGCGCGAATAATATGGAAAAGGCGCTGAAAAGGATCGAGCTGATCAATAAGCCGGTCCGGACGGAGCAAAAATTAAAAAACGCATTTCAGGAAGCGGGCGCCGGTTCAAAAGATATTGTGTTCATTGAAAACGGAAAGGTGACCAACGGATCTTCCCTTTTATATCAAAATGTGAATCTGCGAATAAAGCATAAAGACAGAATCGGCATCGTCGGCAGAAACGGCGTCGGCAAAACAACGCTGATCCGCTGCATCATCGGGGAAAGAGAACTGTCGGACGGCACCATTAAAGTGGGAGAAAATCTTAAGATAGGCTACATTGATCAAAAGAGCCATGTAGGAGATTCGAGTCAGACGATTCTGCAATTTTTTAAAGAAAATCTGCTGACTGAAGAGGGCATGGCCCGGAATATGCTGGCCAAGTACGGATTTTACGGGTCGTCGGTCTTTAAAAAACTTTCCGTCCTGTCGGGCGGTGAGAGAATCAGGCTGAAGCTGTCCATCTTAATGGAAAAAAAGCTGAATGTCCTGATCCTGGATGAGCCGACCAACCACTTGGATATTGAATCTCAGGAAATTCTCGAAAACAGCCTGATGCAGTTTCAAGGCACCATCATCTGCGTTTCTCACGACAGAAACCTGCTGGAGAAGTTCAACAAGATTTTCTGGCTTGAGAATCAAAACGTCACCATCTTTTCAGGTCCATACAGTTACGCCAAACAAAAAAAACGGCAGATTGCCGAATAAAAGGGGAATGGATATGACCATTGACAGACTGACAATCAATGAGTTATCGTACGATCTTTTTGTAAGCGAGTATGCTGATAAGAAACCTTTTATTTTGACGGGGGCAATGGATCACTGGGAATGCAGGCCGTGGACGCTTGAATACATTGATGAACACTATGGGGACAGAATGGTCACCATCCGGAAATCAGATATCGAAGGGGTCAAAACCTTTAAACAAGTAAAGCTTTCCAACTATATCGAGTACATTGATCAGAATGATGACAAATGGTACTGTGACTGGAATTTTACGCAGCTGAACCAAAATGACTTAGACCTTGTCTATTCCGCACCCGAGTATTTTACAAAAGACACATTGAGAGCGGATGAAGAAACGGGACGGGACTGGAAATGGTTCTTTCTCGGTTCTAAGCAGACAGGCACACCGCTGCATCAGGATTTTAACAACACGCACGCGTGGAACGGCGTCATTTTCGGGGAGAAGGAATGGATCTTCTATCATCCGGACGACTCTCCGTATTTGTACGAAGGAAATATCAATGTCTTTGATGAAAAAGACATTGAGCAAAAACCGCTGGTGCAAAAGGCGTCTCCGATCCGCTTCAGACAAAAGGCGGGAGAAATCATTTACGCGCCGCGCCATTGGTGGCATCAAGTCGAGAATACGGAACATACATTGGCAGTGAGTGAGAACTTTTGGTTTACCGGAGAGCGGCTTGCCAATCAGATATAAACGAAAGGCTGAGGAGCAACTCAGCCTTTTTTTGTATGGATTCATTTCATCCGGTCCAGACCGAATTTTTTCAGGCGGTATTGCAGGCTCTGTCTGCTGATTCCGAGCTCGTTTGCCGTTTTGGATATGTTATTGCCGTGTTTTCTCAGGATCTTTTCGATCATGTATTTTTCGAAGTTTTCCATTTTGTCTTTTAAATCGGTGCCGGGCTGGGTGCTTGCGGCGGCTTTGCTTTCCGTGTCAGCCGGTTTGATTTTCATGCGGTATTGATAAGGCAGGTGGGCCGCCGTAATCGTCGTTTCATCCGTCATAAAGTTCATGGCGCCTTCAATCATATGTTCAAGCTCGCGAATGTTGCCCGGCCAGTCATATTCCAAGAAGAATCGCTGCACATCGTCACTGATCGAATCGACATGCATTTGGAACAGGTGATTGTTTTTCTGGATAAAGACTTCGGCCAGTGGCAGAATGTCCTCCTTGCGCTCCCGGAGCGGGGGAATGATCAGTGTGACAACGCTTAAGCGGTAGTATAAATCTTTGCGCAGCCGCTCTTCCGAAATGGCGGTGATCGGGTCTTCATTCATCGTGGCGATGATGCGGACGTCAATCGGTTTGTCCTGCGCTGATCCGATGCGCCTGATTTTCTTTTCCTGAAGGGCGCGGAGCAGTTTTGCCTGCAGGCTGAGATTGAGCGAGTTGATCTCATCAAGGAGCAGGGTGCCTCCCTGCGCCTGCTCAAATAAGCCGGGCTGGTCGATGGCTCCGGTAAAGGCGCCTTTTTTCGTGCCGAATAAAATACTTTCGACCAGGCTATCCGGCAGGGCGGCGCAGTTTTGCGAGATGAACGGGGCGCCTGAGCGCTGGCTGCCGTTGTGAATGCTTTGGGCGAACAGTTCCTTGCCCGTTCCCGTCTCGCCGGCCAAAAGCACCGATGATGATGTGCGGGTTGCCCGTTTCGCGTTTTCGATGACTTCCCGAATGACCGGGCTGTTGCCGAGAATACTGTCAAACGTGTAGCTGTTCTGTTCTTTCCTGTGCATGTTCTCCCTGATCAGCCGTTCGAGCTTGGTGACGTCCTTGGCGATTTCCACGGCTCCCTTGATCTCGCCGTTTTGCACAATCGGGAAGGTGTGGTTGATCGTCGTGATTTCCTGGCCTTTGTTATTGAAATAGCTTTGCTTCACGTTTTTAATCGTTTTGCCTTCTTGAAGGGCCTGAACGAGCGTGCTGTCCTGCTGATTGGAAAACATAAATACATCAGTCAGGTTTTTATGCAGGACGTCCCGTTCATCCATATCTTCAATCTGCATCATTTTCTTATTGTAAATGACGGTGCTGCCTTTTTCGTCGACCACATGCAGCCCGACATCAATCTCTTCCAGAATGCTTTGTAACACGAGTGTGTAAAATTCGCTGGGTGTGTGCAGGTCAATTCCCCCTCTCAATCGTCTTAACATTCATTATTTTAAAATAAATCGAACGGGAAACGCAAAAAAATTTTGCGCTTGGACGATGTTTAAAAGTAAATGGAAATTGAGGTAATAAAACCATTGACTTTTTTAAGGAAATGGTCGATATTTAGATATATACTTAAATATCTAAATCATGTATGTATGAGAGGGGGAAAGTTTTTGAATAAAGCTTTTAAAGCACTGGCCGATCCTACAAGGAGACGAATTTTGGATTTATTAAAGAAACAAGACATGACGGCTGGAGAAATTGCGGAACACTTCGACATGTCAAAACCCAGTATTTCTCATCACCTTACCATATTGAAAAATACTGATTTGGTTCACGATGAGAGGAAAGGCCAATTTATTATGTATTCATTAAATACCACTGTATTACAGGATCTTATAGGCTGGTTCTTTTCTCTGACTGATTCAGAACATGATAATAAGAAAGGCGGGGAATCATGAAAAAATATCTCTTTTCGGCAGGAATCATAGTTTTAACTGTTTTCACATGGGTTTGCACATATTCATCTTTACCGGACAATTTGGCGACACACTGGGGATTAAACGGAAGTGCAAATGATTACCAAACGAAAGCTAATGCGATGATGATGCTTATTGGCATCATGATTATTCTATATATTTTAATGGTTATCATCCCTAAGATTGATCCTAAAAATAACTACAAAACGTTTATCCGGCCATATATGGCTATCTTTAATACAATGTTTGCGGTTCTGTTTGTCATTAATCTGATTACCATCTTGACCGGCCTGGGATATGATCTCCCTATATCTTATTTAGGAAACTTTATAGTGGGAGTCATTTTCATGGTGTTTGGAAACTTCATTCAGATCGTTAAGCCTAATTTCTTTTTAGGGATAAGAACACCTTGGACGCTGAGCAGTGAAAGAGTTTGGAAGGATACACACAGGGTTAGTTCGAAACTTTTTGTCTTAGCGGGCATGCTCATGATGCTTGCAGCTTTTTTGCCGCCGGTGTATAGAGTGTCAGTCATTTTCATGGCTGCAATCGGCTGTATCATATTATCTTTACTATATTCTTACATTGTATATCAGAGACAATTGAATAAATAACTGTTGAGTAGGAGCAATCTAATTGGATTGCTCCTATTTTGTCAGCGGGAAACGCAAAAAAATTTTGCGCTTGGCTGAAGATTGCACGCAAACTGCCGGAAAATTTTGCGGGAAAAGAAAGAATGCTGGCGAAACATCCCGTTTTTTCGGATTGGCACGGAACTTGCTTTATAAAAAGGGAAAGCAAGATCTAATGTTGAATGATTACAAAACAAGGGGGAATCAGATTATGTCAGCTTTCACAAAATCTCAAGAAATTATCAGCCAAACTTCACATTACGGCGCGAACAACTATCATCCTCTGCCGATTGTTATTTCCGAAGCGCAGGGTGTTTGGGTAAAAGACCCTGAAGGTAATCAATATATGGATATGCTGAGTGCTTATTCTGCGGTGAACCAGGGGCACAGACATCCGAAGATCATTCAGGCGCTGAAGGATCAGGCGGATAAAATCACTCTGACGTCACGCGCGTTCCACAATGATCAGCTCGGTCCGTTTTATGAGAAAACAGCCAAGCTGACCGGAAAAGATATGATTCTGCCGATGAATACGGGGGCGGAAGCCGTTGAATCCGCTGTCAAAGCGGCGAGACGCTGGGCATATGAGGTCAAAGGGGTAGCGGATAATCAGGCGGAAATCATTGCGTGTATCGGCAACTTCCACGGCAGAACGATGCTTGCGGTATCCCTTTCTTCAGAAGATGAGTATAAACGCGGTTTCGGACCTATGCTTCCGGGTATAAAATTAATTCCATACGGAGACGCAGAAGCGCTGCGCCGGGCGATTACGCCGAACACAGCCGCTTTCTTATTCGAACCGATTCAGGGAGAAGCGGGCATCGTCATCCCGCCGGAAGGATTTTTACAAGAAGCGGCCGCCATTTGTAAGGAAGAAAATGTGCTTCTGATCGCTGATGAAATTCAGACGGGACTCGGCCGCACAGGGAAAACATTCGCGGTTGACTGGGAAAATATCGTACCGGATATGTTCATCTTAGGCAAAGCGCTCGGCGGGGGCGTCTTCCCGATTTCGTGCATCGCGGCGAACCGTGACATTCTCGGCGTGTTTAACCCGGGTTCCCACGGCTCGACATTCGGCGGAAACCCGCTCGCTTGCGCGGTATCGCTCGCATCTCTTGAAGTCCTTGAGGAAGAAGGGCTGGCAGAGCGTTCCCTTCAGCTTGGCCGTTATTTTAAAGAAGAGCTTGAGAAAATCGATAACCCGATCATAAAAGACGTGCGCGGACGCGGCCTGTTTATCGGCGTTGAACTGACAGAAGCGGCCCGCCCGTACTGTGAAAAGCTGAAAGGCGAAGGGCTTTTATGCAAAGAAACACATGATACTGTGATCCGTTTTGCACCGCCGTTAATGATTTCCAAGGAAGACTTGGACTGGGCGGTCCAAAAGATCACAAACGTGCTTCAAAACGCGTAAAACCTTGATGCGGCAATGCTTTCCCTCGGCTTGTATGGAATTTACAAATAAAAAATTCAGCACACTCTATTTGCGCGGCGACAGTATTTTAGTATAATGTATCTTTATGTACGAAAATGAATTTCATATAACATTCATATACAAATAGAGGCTCTTTGGACAGCAAATCGGTTTCAAAGCACCGGCTTGGTTCCAATACAAGTTGCTGAAGGGGTGCAGAATAGTGAATACAAATCAAAAAGAGAATCAGCTTCAGCGCACAATGAAATCACGCCATTTGTTTATGATTTCTTTGGGCGGAGTGATCGGCACCGGGTTTTTCCTGAGTACCGGATTTACAATTAACCAGGCGGGACCGCTGGGCGCGGTTCTGTCTTATCTGGTCGGCGGTTTTATAATGTTTTTGACAATGCTCTGCTTAGGCGAGCTTGCGGTTGCCCTTCCCGTATCAGGGTCGTTTCAGACGTACGCAACCAAATTCATCAGCCCCGCTTTCGGTTTCGCATTCGGCTGGCTGTACTGGCTCGGCTGGGCGGTGACATGCGCCATTGAGTTTTTATCTGCGGGACAATTGATGCTCCGCTGGTTTCCGCATGTTCCCGTATGGGTGTGGTGCCTCGTGTTTGTCGGACTGATGTTTCTTTTGAACGCTATTACCACAAAAGCGTTCGCTGAGTCGGAATTTTGGTTTTCCGGTATTAAAATTTTAGTCATTCTGCTGTTTATTATTTTGGGCGGCGCCGCCATGTTCGGCCTGATTGACATGAAACACGGCGAGCAGGCTCCTTTCTTCTCTCATTTTTATGAGGATGGATTGTTTCCGAACGGCATTAAGGCTATGCTTATTACGATGATTACCGTAAACTTCGCGTTCCAGGGAACGGAGCTGATCGGGGTTGCCGCGGGAGAAAGTGAAAATCCCGAGAAAACGATTCCGCGCTCTATCCGGCAGACGGTATGGAGAACGCTTGTCTTTTTCGTTCTCTCCATCATCGTCATTGCCGGGATGATTCCGTGGAGGCAGGCAGGAGTGGTCGAAAGCCCGTTTGTCGTGGTGTTTGAACAAATCGGTATTCCATATGCCGCCGATATTATGAACTTTGTTATCTTAATTGCGCTGCTCTCAGTGGCCAACTCAGGCCTGTTTGCATCGACGCGTATCTTATATGCTATGGCGAACGAAGGACAAGCCTTTAAATCGCTCGGCAAAATAAATAAACGCGGCGTGCCGATGAACGCTCTGATCGTGACGCTGGCCGTCGCCTGCCTGTCACTGCTGTCTAAAGTGGCAGCGCCGGAAACCGTTTATATGTTTCTCTTATCATTAGCCGGACTAAGCGCGCAGGTCGGCTGGATTACGATTTCCCTGTCACAGCTGATGTTCAGACGGAAATACATCCGCGAAGGCGGCAAAGTGGAAGACCTGAAGTTTAAAACACCGCTGTACCCGGTGCTGCCTATTATCGGGCTGACGTTAAACACGGTTGTTCTGATCAGCCTCGCATTTGATTCAGAACAGCGGCTCGCCCTTTATTGCGGCATCCCGTTCATGGCGGTGTGCGTTATCGTCTATCATCTGTATGTAAAAAAGCATAAGCAGTCAGAAAAACAGATAGAGCTTTAAATCTTTTCGTGTCCAAGTCATCTTTGAGAAACCCGCACAGGACAACATACAACATGTTGAGGTGGAAAAACGGATGAACAAGAATATCTCAGTTATTGGAATGCCGATGGATTTAGGACAAGCACGACGCGGAGTGGACATGGGCCCGAGCGCCATCCGCTACGCGCATCTCATTGAACGGTTATCTGACATGGGGTATGCGGTGGAAGACTTAGGCGACATCCCCGTCAATCGTGAAAAACTCAAAAATGATGAAGAGCTGAAAAATCTGAACTCCGTGCTTTCGGGGAACGAGCAGCTTGCCCAAAAGGTGGACAGCGTCATTGAGAATGAGCGGTTCCCTCTCGTCTTGGGCGGCGATCACAGCATCGCGATCGGAACGCTGACAGGAACGGCAAAGCACTATAAACAGCTCGGCGTCATCTGGTACGACGCGCACGGCGACTTAAACACGCTGGAAACATCGCCGTCAGGCAATATTCACGGAATGCCGCTGGCCGTCAGCCTCGGAGTCGGGCACGACACGCTGGTGAACCTGGGCGGGTATGCCCCGAAAATCAAGCCGGAGAACGTCGTCATCATCGGCGCGAGATCGCTTGATGAAGGCGAGCGTGAATACATTAAGGAAACAGGCATGAAGGTCTATACGATGCATGAGATTGACCGCCTCGGCATGACAAAGGTCATTGAAGAAACCATTGACTACTTGTCAGACTGTGACGGCGTTCACCTCAGCCTTGACCTCGACGGCCTTGATCCGAGCGACGCACCCGGCGTAGGCACACCTGTTGTCGGCGGCATCAGCTACCGTGAAAGCCATTTGGCAATGGAGATGCTGTATGATGCCGACATCATCACTTCAGCTGAATTTGTCGAAGTCAACCCGATCCTCGATCACAAAAACAAAACCGGCAAAACAGCGGTCGAGCTGGTGGAATCTTTGTTAGGAAAAAAACTATTATAAAATATGCGCCTCCGCACCTGCGGAGGTTTTTTTGTTGCCACGAGGAAACTAGCGGGCTGCCACCCTCTTTTTGAACCTGTAAATATGATATATTTATTACACAAAATGGGAAATGGAGGTGTCCTGACAGATGGCTGAGGTGATGGCCCACGAAACAGTTGCGAAAAAAATCAGTGACTGGTATGAGGAAATCAAAAAGCACAACACCGAATCGGCTGAGGAGTTAAGAGAACAACTGCTTACGGATCTGCAAAATATGACACAAAATCAAACGGTGCTCCTTTATTTTAATTTAATTGATTCCCGCTATAAGCTTTTAATGGAAGAGTATGAGAAAACAGACGGCATTTTAAAAACGATCCAGCTGAACGCCGATAAAGAAAAAACAGACCAGATGATTCAATACTATTATTATTTCTTTTCCGGAATGCATGAGTTTTACCGTAAACGGTTTATGAATGCCATTAATTTTTACCGGATTGCTGAAAGCAGGCTCCGGCACATACCGAATGAGATTGAAAGAGCCGAGTTTAATTATCAAGTGGCGATTGCCTACTATGAAATCCGCCAAAACTACTTTGCGATGAACCACGCGGAAAAAGCGTTGGAGATCTACAAAGCCAATGAAATGTACGCGGTCAGAGAAGCACAGTGTTTAATGGTGATCGGCTGTAACAGAATGGACTTGTTTCACTATCAGAAAGCCGAAGAGCTCCTGCAGACGGCGGTTCATCAAGCCGCCAAAGCGGGTGATCCGCATATTAAGGCGCTCGCCCACTTTAACGCAGGCATTTGCTATGAAAGACAGGAAAAGCTTGAGGAGGCGCGGATCGAGTTTGAAACGGCTCTCGATCAAAAGGAGCATTTGCAATCAGCGTATTCGGTGCGGAGTCTGTACATGCTGGCCAGAGTGTTATTGAAACAGGAACAGGCGGATGAGGGCCGGTTTTGGCTGCATAAAGCGCTGAATGCCGCTGAAGAAAAAAACGAGCCCGTATACACCCAAAAGCTGCGCATCTTACAGCATGTCTTTATTGACCGCAATGAAGAAGCGCTTGAATCAGCTTTCGCCGAGTTAAGAAGGAAAGAGCTGTGGAGTGACGTTTCCGACTTGTCGTATCAGGCCGCTGCGCATTTTAAAAAACAGGAGAATTACAAACTGGCGGCGAAGTATTTTCAAGAATCAATTGATGCCAATGACCAAATTTTGAGATTAACGGAGGGGATTCGTAATGAAAACATGTAAATTCATTGTACTCTCAGCAGCCTTGGCAAGTCTCATTTCGATTGGATTATTTGCGCAAACTGGTTCAACGGCACAAGCCGAACAAATCATAAAACCGGCGGAAAACGGAGCCTTCGGATAATACTGCATGATCCCGCTTTCAGTCCGTGTTTTGTAAGGAGTGATTCAATGGCTATCACGCTGCGGCCGATGACAGGACAAGAATTTCAGTCCTATCTCGCTCATTCAACCAAGCATTACGCTGAAGAAAAGGTAAAAGCGGGAACGTGGCTGCCTGACGAAGCGCCGGAATTAGCGGAGCTGGCGTTTGAAGACCTGCTTCCTGACGGCTTGGAGACGGCCGATCACTATTTATGGACGCTGACATTGGACGGAAAGGAAAATGCCGGCTGGCTGTGGCTGCACGCCGATCCGGACCACCCGCAGCAGGACGCATTTATTTATGATTTCGGCCTTCATCCGCCTTTCCGCGGCAAAGGCTATGCGAAAGAGGCGCTCGCAAGGCTGGAGGACAAAGCCAAAGACCTGGGTGTCCGCAAGATTTCTCTCCATGTGTTCGCTCATAACGAAACGGCGCGGAAGCTGTATGAGAAGACCGGATTTCTGGAGACGGATGTCATCATGAGCAAAAAGCTGTCATGAAAAGAGGCCCGCACGATGGGGCCTCTTTTGTTATTCATCTAACAATGTCATCATGTGTTCCGGATAACGCTCGCCGGCCGCCGTGCCGATCGGAAACATCTCATCCAACCGCGCCTTCACATCCTCGGGAAGCACAATGTCGAGAGCGGCGAGGTTCTCTTCCAAGTAGTGTTTCTTTTTTGTACCCGGAATCGGAATAAGGTCATCGCCGTTTGCAAGAACCCATGCGAGCGCAAGCTGAGGCGCAGTGATATTCATTTCCCGGGCAATGGCGTTAAGTTTTTGGACGAGCCCTATATTCACCGCCAAATTGTCTCCCTGGAATCTCGGCGTTCTTCTTCTGTAATCATCGGCATCCAGCTGCTCGGTCGACGTCATCTTTCCGGAAAGAAAACCTCTGCCGAGCGGACTGTAAGGCACAAATGAAATGCCGAGCTCACGGCAGGCGGGCAGCACATGCTCCTCTGCTTCCCTGCTCCATAAAGAATATTCCGATTGAAGCGCGGCAATCGGGTGAATGCGGACGGCGCGCCTGATCGTTTCTGCGGAAGCCTCTGACAATCCGATATACCTCACCTTTCCTTCGTCTATCAGCTCCTTCATGGCGCCGACAGTTTCTTCAATCGGCACCCGCGGATCAACCCGGTGCAGATAGTAAAGGTCGATATAATCCGTCCCGAGACGTTTCAGACTGGCATCACACGCTTTTTTCACATAATCGGGCCGTCCGTTAATTTCGATAAACTCACCCTTTTCGCTTCGGACATAACCGAATTTCGTCGCGAGGTAAAGCTCCTTTCTGAATGGGGCGAGTGCTCTGCCGACAAGCTCTTCATTTGCACCCAATCCATATTGATCAGCCGTATCAAACAAATTCACGCCGAGATGAACGGCATGATGCAGTGTGGAAATCGACTCTTCCTCACTCTGGCTGCCGTAGTATTCCGACATGCCCATGCACCCTAACCCCATTGCGGAAACCCGCATCGAACCGATCGTTCTGTCCTTCATATGTCCTCCCCCTTTCTTGTATGATAACCGGATTTCCTGATATTTGAAAATGTTTTATGCATATGATTTACATATTGTTATAAAATTTTTAAAAATCTGTAAATTATCTATTTTTTTATCGCAATTCCGTCATATAATACAAATGTGGAAAAATTATACTCAAAGAAAAGAGGCGAAGTAATATGTGTAAAAAGCTGTTCAAAGCCATCCTCCCGTTTGCCCTGTCATTCACCATGGTTCTGTCGTTCTCCGGTTTGAATGTAAAAGCGAAAGAAACAGAAGCAGCCCGCTACGCAAAAGAAATCGCAGACCTTCAGCAGGGCACGACTCCTCAAGACGTTCTCCAATCCGCCAAAGAGCTTGCCAAACAGAAGCACGTTTCAACAGAAGCAATTCTCAAGCAGTTTCATCAAGAAATCACGGCAGACAAGGTGCAGGGAAATGTAACCGCTTCCAAAGAAGGGCTCTCTGCGATGGGCGGATCGTCAGGAACCAAAAAACTTCCGAAAAGCACAAAAGGCAATATTTATTACACGAACTCATACACGGCTTATTACAACCACGGGCATGTCGGCATGTATTCATCCGCTGATAAAATTGTTGAATCCGTGCCGGGAGACGGCGTCCGCCAGATTGCTTATAACGGCAGAGAAGTCGAAGACAATTCAATCGTTCAGACCGTGAAAGTTACCGATGCCCAAAAACAAGCCGCCGCTGACTGGGCTGTATCAAGAGTCGGTGATGAGTACTCCTTCAACTTCGTCAATAACAGAAATACGGGCCATGAAGGCGCCAAAAACTGCTCAAAACTGCTGTGGTCGGCATTCCTCTTAAAAGCCGGGATTGATATCGACTCTAATGGCGGCTTAGGCGTATACCCGCGCGACATCACAAGCTCGTCCTACACAACCACGATTCTGACCATTCACTAAGGAGAACAACGTGAAAAAAATCATTTGGATACCCTTAGTGATCATCGCCGCCGCAGCGGTCTTATGCTTCTTCTATTTCCGCACGGAAGATCCTGCGGAGGTTGCGAGAGACACATTAAATGACCCTGATTTTCTGAAAGATAAAGAGGCGCTGCTGTATTTCTCCACGGCGGCTGACCAAGACACGTTCGGCGGCGGAAAAAGCTACGCCCTCTTCGCCGATGACAAAGGACGGCTCTCTTCTTATCACATGAAGGGGCTTGAGCTCGGATCGGCCAAAGTGCATGACGGCAGCGTGCTGCTGGAGGACAAAAAAGGAATCTATACCGTTCAGGACGGCCTTCACACATATAAAAGAGCGTACCAGCATACGGGAGACAGCGCGGGATATATCGAACGGGCGAAAGGCTTTTACACGCTGTATAATTCGGGCTACGACAAGAGCGGCGGCAGCTATCGCTCAGAGCTGTACCGCCAGATTGACGGCAAGTGGAAGCAAGACGTCATCCCGCACTATATCCGCGCTTCAGGCTTTTTTAAAGATCATCTTTTCGCACTCACGCCGACAGATGACGAAAAAGGCTATCACATCCAAGACATTCAGGCTGATAAAGAAAAGCTCCATACAACATCAATCGCGACGTGGACGTATAAAGAAGGCACGTCTGTCGAATCCCAGCTCGCCGCGGACGACAGCGCCGTCTGCTTTGTCACCAGAGGGGAAAAAGCAGATCACATCTATCAAATGGTGAAAGTCATGAAAAACAGCGGCGCCATCAAAACGTATGACATCGCCGCTTATAATAATGACGAACAGACGATCTATGACTCCATGCCGTTCAGCTTCAAAAAAAGCTTTTTCATGGAGCGGCGCAGCTTCTATTTCGTTGACGGCTTCGGAAACGTGTACCGTATCAACTCTGAGACCGGAAAAAGCAAAAAAGCCTTCAAGCTCCCCGCATCACGAATGAAAGCCGACTTCAAGGAGCTGACCCATCAAAACGGAAAGCTGTATCTGTTTACGTACAGCTACAAAAAGCCCGCCAAAATCGAATCCTTCGACCTGAAAACGGGCAAAAAACTGAACGGCCTGACCATCCCGGGTCTGAAAGATATCGTGACGCCGAAAAGCCATCTCAAGCTGTATGATGTGCAGGTGATGGATGGGTTTGAGAAGGAAAAGCAGTCATCATAATGAAAACACAAACTTTGGATTATATAAACAAAAAAACCTTTTATTGGTTTACTTGTACTCGTTTCAGGATATAGAGTAGTAGACTGAATAAAAGGAGGATATATAGTGAAAAAACGTTTCAAATGGTTAGTGGGAGTAGTTATTTTTGTTTTCATGTTCAGTTTTTCAGGTGTGACAGAAGCTATTAGTACAAAGACAATAAAAGATGAAATCACATGCCCTGTCTGTGATAAAACGATTAAGTCTGAAGGAAGTAAAAAAGACAGACAAAAAGCTTTGAATATCGTCAAAGACAGAGATGATTTGGATATAGATAAAACAGAAGTCTTTGTGACTGTTTTAAATAATAAAGATCATAAGATTGCATTGGTTCATTATGAAGATCAGCAAAATCATTCATTTGCGCAGAGGTATATTAATTTAAACACTGAGCAAATCGTTTTATCCGTAGAGGGTATAGGAAAATGGGACAAAGAAAAAAAAGAAGGAAACTTCAAATTAAGAGTTGGCGATAAAGAAATTATTAATGAAGATTTTAATCAAGATGGATTAAAAGGCAAGGGGAATAATGCTTTATTGAACTCTGTCAAAAAAGCATCTCCGGCAAAATCAAAATTGGAGTCCTGTAACGATTTAGTCACAAAAATGCTGGGGCTGGGATCCAGTATTGCTTGCGCAGGTGCTTGTATGGCTGTCGGAGGTGCTGTCGGCGCAGTAGTGTGCTCGCCTTTATGTTTAGCAATTGAAAATGGAGTTGGCGAAGCAGGTGCTAAAGAAATTTGTGAACAATTCTTTGGTTGAAATATGCAGATTTGAAAAGAGCTTGCCGCTTTTGGTAAGCTTTTTATAATGAAATGTTACTGCAAGAAAGAAGGTGTTCATTTGAAATCATTCAGTATCTTCTTATTGTTGTCCGTCATTTGTATAACCATTGTTTTTGTCATAATGAATATGTTGATTGGATACCCTGATATGAGCAACGGGGCATTGATTATGATTGTATATATCGTTGTGACCCTTATGATAAGGCTATATAACAAGAGAAAAGCCGACCGAACATAGAGATAGAGGAATTTAGGAGGGAGCCGATGAAGAAAAAGCTTGCCGCGGTGACCGTAACCATTCTCCTGGTTTCCGTAATAACCAACTCTTTTTTAAACGGCGGAAAGCCGGACTGGATTGATGTTTGCTCTACACTGCTGGCGTGTCTATTAGGAATTCTGTTCGTCCTTCGCTTAGAAAAAAGAGAAAACACGTAAAGAGCCGGATGCTGGAAACACCGGCTCTTTTTGCGCGTGATTTGCCGAATTGTGGATAAAACTCAGCCCGAAGCACTACTAACATGTGTATAAATAGGTTATATTGAAAAGAGAACAATTGCCGCGTGCAAAAGAAAACCGGAGGACGTAACGATGAAAACCGCTTATTATTCTTGTGAAGAACATATCGAAACCGTGCTGGACATGTACATAGATGATCATGAGCTTCCGCCCGAAATCAGAAAAATCGAACATACTAACAGTTTATCCACAGCCTGTGAATTATGTGGGGACACTGCAACATATCTAGTAGGGAACGAATGATCCTACACAAAATACAGAAAAGATATCCACAATTGTGGACAATATATATGAATAACTTGTTTCTAAAGTGGGGATGACCTGTGAATATCAATATTGTGACCATCGGAAAACTAAAAGAAAAATACCTCAAGCAAGGCATTGAAGAATACAAAAAACGACTCTCAGCCTACGCAAAAATCGACATCATCGAACTCCCGGACGAAAAAGCTCCGGAAAACCTGAGCGACCAAGACATGAAAATCGTCAAAGACAAAGAAGGCGAACGCATCCTGGCCAAAATCAGCCCGGACACCCACGTCATCGCCCTCGCCATCGAAGGAAAAATGAAAACATCCGAAGAACTGGCCGATACAATAGATAAGCTGGCGACTTATGGAAAAAGCAAAATCACCTTCGTCATCGGCGGCTCACTCGGCCTAAGCGACGCCGTCATGAAGCGCGCAGACGACAAACTGTCATTCTCAAAAATGACATTTCCTCATCAGCTCATGCGTCTGATTTTAGTGGAGCAGATTTACCGGGCTTTTCGGATTAATCGTGGGGAGCCTTATCATAAGTGAGTGGTTCACAGCATCTCGAAGTGGGATGCTGTTATGCTTTAGATTTTCATTATTTTTATATTTTCTTTGTTATAAGGAAAATGAAAAATGCCCTATGCATTGTGAATAGGACATTATCTTTAAAGAGTGAAACTACTCCTTATTTTTTCAGTTAAACATCTAAGATCAGTAAAGATTTTCAGCGCAATGAGGACATATATTTTTTTCCCAAAGTTTTTGGTAAGTATTAATATTAACAACTCGTCTACAATTTTTACAATTCATACTTTCACCCTCGGAAATGCTGATCTGTTCATAAATTTTTTTGGGAGAATATATATAACGGCGAACTTTATCATGGATTGGTGAATATTCAAGCCAAAAATTAAATTGCTTTTCATTATTATGGAGGGAATAAGTGCTAGAGTAATCTATTGCAAAAATATCTAGGCGTATTTCATCGTCTCCTACTTTTTTAGAAACGTCTCTTTTTCTCAAATGAATTAATCTTTGATAAAAGAGTTCAGAAAACTGAGGTTTATTTAAGAGTTCGATATTCTCCTTGGTAATCTCTATTGCAAAATGACTAGATTTTTTTTGTCTACAGAAGTCCTCAATGTCTTTTAAGATAATATTTTCATTGTTTGTAGACATAATATTACGCCGTTTAGTTTGACCATGAGACCTTATTGCAGAGTCAATCATGTCTTTACTTATATATTGAAAAGGTCTTCCAGGGGTTAAGGCATCTGTTCGGTATGCTAGGTACTGGTCAATACACTCGCTAAGCATCAATCCAAAGTCTCTACTATTACCCATGGAAGCAATAACCAACTCTCTAAAAATCTCTTCGCTGCGAAATAAAGTACCGTAATCAACTTGGTAGGAATCTAAATATTTATGTAAACGCTTATTTACTAGTTCTTTAAAATAATTGATACATCTACTTCTTTCATGATTAGAGTCTTCATATATTAAAGATGTATCCAAATTTAATGGATGTTGTAGGTCAGCTCCTTGAACAAGTTGATGTAAATTTCCTCTGCCCGGTACAAATGCAATCCAAAAATAGATAGGAGAGCCATTTATTTTATCTATAAAGTCGGCTGTATATTCTTGGATATTGTCATTTTTGTATATTTTTTCCCACTCATCTATATAAAAGACTATTGAATTTAAAGATAATTTGTTTACTAGTGCAACTAAATTTTCTTTTACACTATGTAGATTTAAGTAAGATAAGTAGTCATTATTCTTCAGTAATTTTTCAGAGGACTCTTCTATTTGTTTATTCATTAGCTCACTCGATAAAGAAAAACTTTTTTCTGTAATACCAGCATTAACTTTACAACAAATTTCATCAATTTCTTTTTGAAAACTTTCAAGTGTTAAACTACCGGTACTTACTTCAGAAACTTTTACGTTACCAAGCCGACTAATATTTTTAAAATTAATTAACATAGTCAAAGCTTCTGTAAAAGATTTAATAGTTTCACGTTCATCTTTATTAAAGAGCAGCTTTAAAGTTTCAAATAAATTATCGGCTTCTAAATTTTTTAGTAAACGGATTATCTGAAATTGTATTTGTTCATATAAGTGAATACTAAAAATACGATTGAAAATTTCTGAATTAACACTCTGAGGAAAAGAAATATTTTTAAGATTTATATATATCGATAGAGTTTTATGATTGTTTATACTACTATTTAGTTTGTCATTGGATAATAATAAAAGGTGAGTCTTACCCGTGCCTCTTTCTCCATTAATAATACCACTGGAATTTTTCGATTTCTCTATTAAGGTATTCAAGAATTGATTATTGTCTACATGTAGATCTTGTAAATCTGATATTATTTTTTTACTATTATGATCCTCAAAATTAATATCATCTTTTAGGTTAGTGAAAGCAGTTTTGATTGATGATATAAATGTCGAGTCATTAATAAAATCCGCTAACTGGGCCATGTCTTCATCTCCTTAGTTTACATTATAAGGTATATTATTCGCGAAGTATATATTTTAAAGAATAAAAGTAGTTCTCAAATCCGATACCAGTACATCACGGTTTCCCGTATCACAAATAACCACATAGTTATTGAGTGTTGATGAAAACAATTATCTATAGTAGGGTGTCGAGTTTCTCATAAAATAAAAAGGTTTTTAAGTTTATTTATGTTATCTAATTTAAGTTGGAGCATTATATCGCTAGTTATTAACTATACTTGCAAATGCTATATTTAGATTGTGTTTTATAATCAATGTTACATATATACTTGAAGTATTAACACTCCTCAACCAATCTTTTTGAGCTATAAATCTCTTTTGTAGTTTAGACCTAGCTTTATCCCGTTTCACTACATAGCTTGAAAATAAATAATTCAAAAATTTAAAAAGTCAAATTCTGTAGATGTAAAGGTGACTTTCCTTTATTAGCTACTCTTGAACTCCTTTTGCTTAGTTAATCGAAATTTATCACTAGAGATAAAACACTATTATTTGATATTTATTGAATTATCATTATCTATTAAGAGAAATTGAGTTAAATAAAATGTGCTCTGCCATTCAAAACGCATTGTTTGCACCAGATCCTAATTATACTCGGATATTTCTATTTGAAGTTTGCGTTCGTGCATAATAGCGTCTTCTTATATGCACTAGTATTACTTGCGTATACTGAAAAACTGTAAAAAAAGCCTGAGAAAATGCACAATTCCTGAACCCCATATTTACCTCACTGCATATAACGATCCTCCCGCAATCTCTCCCGAATAGCCACTTCCTATGCAATTCTGCACCGACATTCGTTTCTTTTACTATCTTCCGTTTCAGCTCTTTGTCGACTAACCGTTTCACTGTTAATACATCAATTCCGGTGCTTAACACTTTGGCCTTGGAGAAGCCGCCGCTGACCATGACAATCATTTTTCCGTTGTCAGTATAAATCCCTTTCCGTCACGGAAACCTAGTGGAAAAGGTTTCTGAAAGGAGGGGGCGTATGATGAAAAGTGAAAAAATTCAAAACAAAACATCTTTGGTTTGGAAGATGGCGATTGCATCTGCTGTTTCGTGGGAAGCGGCAAAATTAGCGGGTTCTGATCATCCCTATTTAGCGCCTCTTTCTGTTATTTTATGTTTGCAGCCAACGATAGATCAGTCGATTCGCTTTTCTTTTCATCGTATTGCGGGAACTGCGATTGGGATCATGCTAACGTCCTATCTTGTCAGTCACTTGCCAATGAATGGCTGGATGCTGGGGCTGTTCCTATTAGGCGGTACTTACATTGCGAAGTGGTTACGAATAGATGTAACGGTTCTACATCAGGTAGCGCTCACCATTTTGTTGGTCTTTACGTTTGAACGAAACGCTAAAGATTATGCATTCGACCGAATCATCGATACGGTGATCGGCGTCATTATCGCCATTCTGGTTCACATGTTCCTTTTTCCGCCGGACTACACAAAAAAGGCAGCGGACTCTTTTCAAACATTGGCTCGTCAGCTTTCCGGCACACTTTCAGACCTTTCCAAATGGGTGCAATCAGAGTGGGGACAAGGAAAAGGAAACCTCATGGCGTATAGAATGAACCATCTTCTGCAGGAGCTGCATACGGCAAAAGAGATGCTGCAAACAGCCTCTGACAGCTTAAAATTCAACCCCGTCAGAAAAAAACATAAAATCATCATTTCAAGCTATCAAATAGAGATGCAAAAGTTGAACGCCGGATTTGAGTATCTGTCAAATATAGTGAAAACGTTAAAAGATTGGGAAAAAGAAGGAGCTTTATCTTCAAGTGACAAAAGGGAGCTGGGGAATGATTTACAAGTGTTAAGTGAATACTTTGCGGGTTTTATAGGAATACAGCAGGGTGAAACAGACAATTGGAAACAGAAGGAACAGGACATGTTATTGGAATCTCTCCGCTCCGACATGCTGTCGCACCCGCCGCCCGGTCATAAGGTCTATAAAGACTCTTTTTTTTTAGAAACGAAAAAATTGCTGAAGCGTTTGTAATGTTTTCTGGAAAAAAAGAATATGGATTTACAGATGCAGATATGATCAGGTAAAACGGGGGACATGAAATGGATGATATACACCGGATTTTGGATGTCATCGCCACTTCTAAAAAAGCTAAGGTACTGGCTACCATTATTAAAACAGAGGGGTCCGCTTATAAGAAAGAAGGGGCTTCGATGCTGATTTTAGGGGATAAAACAAGAGTCGGAATGTTATCCGCCGGTTGTCTGGAAGAAGATCTCGTTGAACGGTCAGAACAGGTCTGGGCTGCAGGAGAGCCGTTGATTGTCCGCTTTGATATGAGCTCGGAAGACGATTTATCCTGGGGACAGGGCATTGGCTGTAATGGTGTTTTGACGGTTTTACTTGAGCCTGTAAAAGGGGAATTGGAACGAAATCTGATGACAGTCAAGGCATGCTTAGATGAAAAAAAGTCTGTGACCCGAATGAAACGATTCACGGAAACGTTAGAGCCGAAGGAAGAGCTGTACATAGTGGAAGATGGCGAAGTGTTTGGAACCGGGGATGTTATGGAACAAGGCCGTATTCAAAAACTGAGACAGACGGAAAAGGGAATCAAGAGGGATGAACATACCTCTGATTTATTTTTTATCCATCAGATGGTGCCAAAACCTTGTTTATATGTATTCGGAGCAGGGGAAGATGCGAAGCCGTTAGTTTCTTTGGCAGCTGGCACTGGCTTTCATGTGACGGTGATTGACTGGCGTCCCGCTTTATGTCATCACGGCCATTTTCCTGAAGCCGGCCATTTGATTACAGGAGCACCGGAAGAAGTCATGGAAGGTCTGAGCATGACAAAAAGGGATTTTGTTGTCATTATGACGCACAGCTTTCAAAAAGATCAGATCATTTTACATACATTAAAAAACGAGAATGTGTTTTATAAAGGTGTATTAGGCCCCAGAAGGCGCACCGAGCGGCTATTAGGCGGAGCTGAGATTCCCGAGGATATTCATTCCCCTATTGGGCTTTCCATCGGAGCACAGGGCCCTCAGGAGATTGCTGTAAGCATTGTCGGCGAGATGATTAAAGAAATGCGAAAGCAAAGGTCTCTCTTATGAAAACAGCAGCCATTTACCTGGCAGCCGGTACAAGCAGACGCATGGGGACGGATAAGCGAAGTTTAGTTCTCAATGGAGTTTCCCTTGGAAGTATAGCTCTTAAAAATGCCTTGTTATCTGAATTAGATCATATTTTCGTTATTACGGGAAAGGGAGATCCACTGCATTGGCTTTCGGATTTTTTCTTTTTAGACCCCATATCAAGCAAGTGGAGCCAGGCAGAATGTGAGCAAGCGGGTAAAGGCCAAGGCCATTCTATACAATGCGGTGTGAAAAAAGCGGCAGAGTACGAGGCTGACGCCGTTATCATTCTCCTTGCAGATCAGCCGTTTGTCACCGCAGATATCATCAATACGTTAATTGATTCCTATCAAAAGGAGCCCTGTTATTCATTTATCTCCGCTGAAAATCAACATCTTCCTATGCCCCCCATTTTATTCTCAAATCAATGTTTTCCGGTATTGCTTCAGTTAAAGGGAGATCAGGGCGCCCGGCATGTCATCCGTGAAAGTATGATCAATATGGGAAAAATGATCAGCTTTCAAGACCCTTTGCTTTTTTATGACGTCGATACAGTTGAAGATTATACGCTGCTGCTGAATAAATTCGGGGAGTGAATGAGTTGGAGTATATCGGGAAGAGTGTCATTCGAAAAGAGGCCCTTGAAAAAGTGACGGGTAAAGCGAAATATACGGATGATTTTCAAGAAACAGGCACATTACACGCAAAAATGCTGGTCAGTCCATATGCTCATGCCGATATTGTGTCTATGGACTTTTCAGAGGCTTGGAAGATTCCCGGCGTGAGAGCGATATTGGGTGATGAACCTTTTCCGCTTGCAGGTGAAGAAATTAAAGACAGGTCGCCGATTGCTTATAAAAGGGTCAGATACCATGGTGAGCCGGTTGCTGTTGTTGTAGCGGAAAATCCGATTACAGCTAAAAAGGCAGCGGATGCCATCAAAGTATCCTATAAACCTCTTCCCGTCGTCAATTCCCCCCGTGAGGCCTTTCAAAAGGATGCGCCGCTCGTCCATGAAAATGCGGACCGCTATGAGAAGACAAAAGGTGTATTCCCGGTTCCGAAGACAAATATCGCAAACGTGGATAAGGTTAGAAAAGGAAATATTGAAGACGGGTTTAGGGAAAGTGATGTGACAGCAGAATTCCAGATTTCCTTTAACCCTTCTGATCACGCTGCGATGGAAACAAGATGCTCGATTGTTGAAATTCGGGCGAATGAGGAGATTATCATTACCACATCCTCTCAAGCTCCTTTTGCCATGAAAAAATTAATGCAGTGGTATTTTGGAATCGAACCCGGAAAGGTGATCGTCAAAACGCCTTTAGTAGGAGGAGCGTACGGGGGAAAAGCAGCCGTTCAGTTAGAGGTGATTGCCTATTTGGCATCAAAAGCAGTCGGAGGCCGGCCCGTCAAATTGTTTAATACGAGAGAAGAGGATCTGATCACATCTCCCGTTCATATCGGGTTGGATGCCATTGTCAAATTAGGGGCTGCAAAGGATGGAATCTTAAAGGCGGCGGATATTCAGCTTTTATTTGATGGCGGAGCGTATTCTGATAAAGGAGTGGACATCAGCCGGGCTGCGGTGGTTGATTGTACGGGTCCGTACGCTATCGATCATATACGGTGTGATTCATATTGTATGTATACGAATCATCCATATCCAAGTGCATTCAGGGGCTACAGCCATGCTGAAGTGTTATTTGCCTTTGAGCGGACGATGGATGTATTGGCGGAAAAGCTGAACATGGACCCGTTAGAACTCCGCTATAAAAATGCCATTCGCCCCGGTGACACCACACCGACTCAAGTTCTTCTCAATTCAAGCACGGTCGGAAATGTGCCGAAATGCATTGAGAGATTGAAGGAATTAATGAATTGGTCCGAGGGACAGCGAATTGAAATCGACGGCCGGAAGATACGGGCGAAGGGAATCAGCTGCATTTGGAAAACCTCAACATTTGATACAAATGCAACATCCGGGGTGATTCTAACCTTTAATCCCGATGGAAGCATTAATTTGATGTCAGGGGTAGTGGAAATTGGAACAGGGACAAAAACAGTGCTAGCCCAAATCTTAGCGGAACGAATGAAAATGGATATAAGCAAAATTCACGTAAAAATGCTTATAGATACACAAACAACACCCGAGCATTGGAAAACCGTGGGGAGCAGAGGGACGTTAATGGCCGGAAGAGCCGTACTGAATGCGGCGGAGGAAGCCATTCGAAAGCTGAAAGACGTGGCATCATGTGTGTTGCGGGTTCCTGTCGAGGAATTGGAAGTGGCCGACGGAAAGGTTTATTTTATAGATCATCCTTCTGTACATGTTGAAATAAAAGACATTGCTTACGGATATACGTTTCCGCATGGAAATACCATTGGCGGCCAAATCATTGCGAGCGGCAATTACACATTAACCCGGATGACGAATTTAGACCGGGAAACGGGAAGAGGAAAGCCGGGACCCGAGTGGGCTGTAGGTGCTCAGGGAATTGAAGTTGAGTTGGATAAACGGGATTATACGTACCGAATTACAAAAGCCTATTCTGTTGTGGATATAGGAACTGTACTGAATGAAAAAGCTGCTAGGGGTCAAGTAATGGGGGGGATGAGTATGGGAATCGCATTTGGAGGAAGAGAAACCTTTGTATTTGATTCATATGGCAGAGTATTAAATCCTCAGCTTAGAACATACCGCCCCCTTCACTATGGAGAGCAGCCTGAATATATCATTGAATTTGTTGAAACCCCGCATGTGATTGCCCCTTATGGAGCGCGCGGCGGCGGGGAACACGGACTGTTGGGGATGCCGGCAGCATTGGGAAATTGCCTTTCCGCCGCTTTAGGTGTCCAATTGAATCAACTTCCTCTCATTCCCGAACGATTATGGAGGACGCAAGAGGGGTGGAAAGATGATACCGTTTGATTTCGACTATTTTAAACCGAAGACCATTCAAGAAACAATCAATCTATTTCACTTGCTTGCGGCCGAAAAGAAAACACCAATGTATTATTCCGGCGGCACGGAAATTATCACGTTAGGAAGGCTGAATATCATCTATACGGATGCGGTGATAGATATGAACGCGCTTCCGGAATTTCAAACCATCCGCTTTTATGAAAATGATCTGGTGATCGGAGCGGGCGTGTCATTAACGAAACTGGAGGAAGAAAATCCATTTCCGCTATTAAGTAAAACAGTCAGTGAAATAGCCGATCGGACGACTCGAAATAAGATCAGCCTGGGCGGAAACATTTGCGGGGGCATCTATTACCGTGAGGCCGTGCTGCCGTTGTTAATTTCCGATAGTTTGATAGGGATTGCAGGGAGAGCGGGGATTCATTACCGTCCCATAAATAAAGTATTTAACAAGGAAATACAGTTGCAAAAAGGTGATTTTTTATTTCATGCCGTTGTCGATCGAGCGTACGTTGACCTGCCATTTGTCAGTATCAAAAGAAGACAGCAGTGGAATGTCGGGTATCCATTGGTGACGGTCTGTGCGCTGAAAAAAGATGATGAGATCAGAATGGCCTTCAGCGGCGTATGTCCATTTCCGTTTCGTTCTGCTGAAATGGAGGCTGTGCTTAACGATAAAAGCCGATCAGCAGAAGAAAGAGTAAGCAGGTCTTTACAGTATGTACCCAAACCCGTTCTTGATGACGCAGAAGGCTCAAGTGAATACCGAATGTTTGTCTTGCAAAATACAATTTTAGATGCCCTACGGGAATTAGAAGGAGGTCCAAATGTCTGATCCTATTACGTTGAAAGTAAATGGCGAGGAAAGACAGATTACGGTCAGGCCGGCTGATACTTTGTTATTTGCTCTTCGTCTTCGTCTCGGATTAACTGGTGCAAAACCGGGCTGCTTAAATGGGGATTGCGGCGCCTGTACGGTATTAACGGACGGGGTGCCGATGAAATCTTGCTTAATGCTTGCGGCAGAAGGGGAAGGAAAGGACATTACGACAATTGAAGGACTGATCAATACGCCGATTCAAAAGGCTTTTATTGAAAAATTCGCGTTTCAATGCGGTTATTGCACACCGGGTTTTCTCATGAATTGTCATGCTTTAGTGAATACTGAGCCGAATGCAAGTGATGACACGATAAAAAATTGGCTGGAGTCCAATATTTGCAGATGTACGGGTTATAGGGAGATTGAAGAAGCGGTTAAATCCGTTTTACATACAGGGAAACCGTAAAAAAAGAGCCCAGAGAATCATCCCTGAACTCCATATTCTTCACTTCATATACCGATACTCCCGCAGCTTCTCCAAAATCGCCACTTCTTTCATCAGTTCTTCACCGACGTTTGTTTCTTTCACTTTCTTCCGCTCCAGCTCTTTGTCGACTAATCGTTTCACTGTTAAGACGTCGGTTCCGGTGCTCAGCACTTCGGCCTTGGAGTTAAAGTGTTTATGGGCGACGAGCTGCATGCCGTAGGAGTTGTATAAGAGCGTGTAGCCGGCGATGCCTGTTGTGGATTGGTAGGCTTTGGAGAAGCCGCCGTCGATGACGATCATTTTTCCGTTTGCCTTGATCGGATCTTCGCCTTCGATTTCTTTTACCGGTGTATGGCCGTTGATGATATGGCCGTGATCCGGGTTGAGGCCGAATTCCTTCAGGATGTTTCGGCAGGCTGCTTCGTCTTCGCGCAAATAGTAATACGGGTTTTTCTTTTCTTTATGCGTTTCCTTCTCTTTAATGAAGTATCGCTCAAAGGTTGTCATGGCGCGTTTTCCGAAGAGGGAAGAGTATTCGCCTGTCCATAAGTACCAAGTCATATCTGTCGCCAGATCATCGGTTTCTTCCGGATGGGCAAACGCTTCACGTAAGAACCGTTCAAATACATCGAGCAGCTCACGGCCCGCATAAGCTTTATCCTCTATCATCATCGTTTCCATGCTGCCGTTTTCATCGACGGGAATACAGCCGTGAATCAGCAGGTTGCCGTTATATTTTAAATAAAGGCTGCCTTTTTTCATCATAAAATTCATATGGCGGCCCAGCTTTTCGGAGTTCTGAACAGAGAACAGCAGCTTGTCCATGACTTCTGCTTCTTCTTCTAACAGCTCATCAGGCTGTTTAGGATTCACCGTCGCAAAGCAGGTGTTTTCCAGTTGATATGTTTTTCCGTTCAGCGTGATTTCATTGCGGTCATAATCGATCTTTTCCAGTAACAGCCGTTCCTCCATATTAAAGTTCGGCCGTCTCTTTATAATCGGGCTCTCAAGCTTGAATTGGATCATCGCGATCGCCTGATGAATTTTTGTGATTTGTTTAATCTCATCTTCCGGTCTGTTTTCGTCCGCTTTCGGGCGGAAAGACGGGTTATCATCGTAATATTTTTCGGCAAGGTTCAATAGCGGTCTCAAATTGATGCCGTAAACGTCTTCAATAATATCCAGATTGTCATAGCGGGCACAGATGCGGATAATGTTTGCCAGGCATACTTTTGAGCCGGAATAAGCGCCTATCCAGAGAACATCATGATTCCCCCATTGAATATCCACTGAATGATAGTTGATCAGTTCTTCCATGATCTTATCCGGCTGCGGTCCGCGGTCATAAATATCGCCGACAACATGCAGATGGTCGACCACCAATCGCTGCGTGCTGTAGGCAAGGCCGGTGATCAGCTTATCGGCCTGGCCGAGCGCAATGATCTGTTCTATGATTTCGGAGTAGTATTGTTCTTTGTTGGCGGCTTGTTCTGTTTTGTACAGCAGCTCTTCAGAAATATAAGCAAATTGGGCGGGCAGTGCTTTGCGCAATTTGGAGCGGGTGTACTTGGAAGAACAATAAGAAACGAGCTTAATCATCCGGTGAATCGTTTCTTTATACCACTCGTTTAATGCTTCCTTCGTATCAAAGTCATGTTTGATCAGCTTCAGTTTGTCTTCCGGATAATAGACCAAAGCCGCCAGTTCATCAATTTCTCTATCGTAAATGACGCCGCTGAAAATATCGCGAATCTTCTCTTTTACCCTTCCTGAACCGTTCCGCAGCACGTGCTGGAATGCCTGATACTCCCCGTGCAGATCACTGACGAAATGCTCGGTTCCTTTCGGCAGGTTCAGTATCGCTTTCAGATTAATGATTTCCGTGACCACTTTTTCTTCACAATCGTATTTTTGTGCGAGCAGATCTAAATATTTCGTTTCCAATCTCGTCCATCCCCTTTTTATTTACGAGCAATTGTATGGTAAGGTGAATTTAAAGTATGACATAATGTTTATTTCATTAGACCTTATATGATAGTACCGCATAACGCCTTTTTGAGACAATGAAAACGGAAAATACGCGCTTCAGGCATCAAAAATTGGACCGGGATAACGCCGTGCAGCTCATCCCTCTATTGACAATGCATTCAACTTCCATTAAAATAAAAAGTTAGCTGATAGGTATTTCTATTAGAAACTCAATACGTAGCAGGCTATGATTGCTGTGGGTCGAACTACAGCAGGAGCGGCTTCTGGAGAGACCGCGGGTTTTCCGCGGCGCCGAAGGGTTCACAATCTCAGGCAAAAGGACAGAAGAGTACCGAATATGTATTTGTCATGCTGTTGATTGTCAGCGGCGCAGATATAATTTGATATTCTTATGACCATGAGATTGGAGGGCATCCAATCTCTTTTTTTATTGGCTTTTTTTGCTCGTCGTTCACTAGAGAGGTAAGGAGGAGTCAGATGTGGAGCAGCGAGAGCTAAAGAGGGACTTATCGAATCGGCACGTGCAGCTGATCGCCATTGGCGGCACGATCGGCACCGGATTGTTTTTAGGGTCCGGTAAGGCGATTCAGCTGGCGGGTCCTTCTATCATCTTTGCGTATTTTATTGTAGGTATTGCGCTTTTTTTCGTCATGCGGGCGCTGGGAGAACTGCTGTTATCTAAAGCGGGCTACCAATCATTAACGGATATTGCCGAGGCGTATTTAGGGCCGCGTGCAGCGTTTGTCACCGGCTGGACCTACTGGTTTTGCTGGATTATGACGGCTATGGCGGATGTGATCGCCGTCGGTGTGTATGTGAAATATTGGTTTGATATTCCGCAGTGGATTCCGGCACTTATCTGTTTGCTCATTTTATTAGGGCTTAATCTGTTAACGGTTAAGATTTTTGGAGAATTGGAGTTTTGGTTCGCCTTAATTAAGGTAGTCACGATTCTCGCGTTAATTGTCATCGGTGTCGTTCTGCTGGTGATTGGGTTCAAAACGCATACCGGAACGGTTTCAGCGGCGAATCTGTGGGAGCACGGCGGCTTGTTTCCGAACGGATTTTCAGGCTTTTTGCTTTCGTTCCAGATGGTGATCTTCGCCTATGTCGGTGTGGAATTAGTGGGTGTGTCGGCGGCGGAAACGTCAAATCCGAAAAAAAATATTCCGTCCGCTATCAATAAAATTCCATTGCGGATTTTATTTTTCTACGTCGGGGCATTGCTCATTCTTTTATGTATTAATCCGTGGATGCAGCTGAATGCGGCGGAAAGTCCTTTTGTAAAGACCTTCAGCCTGGTCGGCATCCCGTTAGCCGCGGGAATCATTAATTTTGTCGTATTAACGTCTGCCGCTTCTGCTTGTAACAGCGGGATGTTTTCAACAAGCCGGATTTTGTATAACTTAAGCAAAACGAAACAAGCGCCTGCAAGTTTTGCGAAGCTGAATAAAAATCATGTGCCGAGCCGCGCATTATGGATATCGGTTATTGTGCTGTCAGCTGGCGCTCTTTTAAGCAAATTGATACCGGAAGCGGCTTTTGGCATCGTGACCACCATCAGCGCGATTTGTTTCATTTGGGTGTGGGGCGTGATTCTGGTCTGTCATATCAGATACAGGAAAACCCGTCCGGACTTACATGCAAGCTCGTCTTTCAAGGCGCCGTTTGCGCCGTTTATCAATTACGCCGTGCTGGCGCTGTTTGCCGTCATTCTGGTGATTATGCTGTTTGCGGATGCAACGCGCCCGGCTTTGCTGCTGACGCCGCTGTGGTTTATTGGATTATTTCTTATCTATCGGGCGAGAGGGAGAAAGACAGATTGAATTGCTTCAGACGGTGTACTGCCATGCAGTATGCCGTTTTTTGTTTTGATTGGAAAGCGAGAATATTTGTTAGGAATCAGGCTATAATGATTGTATAATTCAAAAAAGTGTATAATTTTAAATTAAGCGAGGTGATAATATGAAGTATGAGAAGTTATCTAAGCTTTTTTATAAAACGGATGCTGATTCATATGAGAAAGAATTTAAAAAGAGAACAAGCAGCTATGGCAGTTATTCAACATCATTAAACATACGGGGGTTCCGAAAAGGCCGACCCACGGACGATTCATTTGAGCTATTTTATGTGAATACACATAAACTCATGAAGCTGAATAATGAAGTGTTGTTAAACAGTTCCAAAATTTCATCCCTTATCAGTCAGCTCCCTGAATTTGCCGTCAAACCTTATTTTGATAAATTAATTATTAATGAAGCACAGAGTAATAATGAAATTGAAGGAATCCGCAGTACAAAAAAAGAATTGAAAGAGGCTCTTAAAGCGTTAGAACAATCCGAGCCCTCACATAAGCGGTTTGTCGGATTGATGAAAACATATCAATTTATAGACCGAATTCCGTCGTTTACAAGCATTCATGACTTTAGGGAATTATATGACGAGCTGGTCGCAGATGAAATCGGAACAGAAGATGCGCCGGATGGTGAGCTATTCAGAAAAGGCTATGTTGAAGTGAACGATGGGAACATGACCACCCATATCGGCGTTAATTCTGAACAAAAGATAACAGAAGCGCTTGAGGCTTTAATTGCTTATCTTCATGATGAAACACATCCCCAGCTGTATCGTTACATGACAGCTCATTACTACTATGAATACATTCATCCTTTTTATGACGGCAATGGAAGAACAGGACGCCTTATCGTTGGGAGTTATTTGTCCCGATACTTAGAAAAATATTCAGCCATCACTTTTTCTTACGCAGTTAATAAGAACAAAGATAAGTATTATAAGGCATTAGAGGAAATTCCCGCACCTTTAAACCGGGGAGAGCTGACTTTTTATTTAATGGATATGCTGGAATTGCTTCTGTCAGGACAAAAAGGAATTATTGAGGATCTTGAATTTAATTTAATGAAACTGAAACGAATTAGGAACTATATTGATAGCGATCAATGGGCTGATTATAAAGATGAACGTGATATTTTTAATATCATTATCACGATTAATGTATTTGTAAATGATCAGGTTACGCTGTCGGTGCAAGATTTAATGGAGCTCTCAAATAAATCGAGACATAAAATTAACAGAGTAATGGATTATTTAGAACAGCAAGGATTTGTTGAGCTGGTAAGCAGAAGGCCAAAATCTTATAAAATCAGCGAGGATTGTTTAGAGGAAATACTGCCTTCTTAATTAGTATATTTAAAAAAGCCGCCATTCATATGGCGGCTTTCACATTAATTCCGGATCAAATAATCAAATGCGCCTAAAGCGGCAGTTGCACCTGATCCCATGGAGATAATGATTTGGTTGTACGGGCCGTCTGTGCAGTCCCCTGCGGCAAATAGGCCGGGAACGCTTGTCGCGCCGCTCTTATCGACGATGATTTCGCCGATGCGGTTGCGTTCGACCGTTTCGTCTAACCATTCTGTATTAGGCACGAGGCCGATTTGGACGAATACACCTTGGAGTTCAACGTGTTTTTCTTCGCCTGTTTCACGGTCAACGAACGTAATGCCGTTTACGTTTTGGTCGCCTGTGATTTCTTTCGTTTGTGCATTTTTGTGCACAGTGACGTTTGGCAGGCTGTAAAGACGTTTTTGCAGGACTTCGTCTGCTTTCAGTTCAGGCGCGAATTCCAGCACAGTCACGTGATTGACGATACCTGCAAGGTCAATCGCCGCTTCGATTCCGGAGTTTCCGCCGCCGATAACGGCTACGTCTTTGCCTTCAAACAATGGTCCGTCACAGTGCGGGCAGTATGCAACACCTTTGTTTTTGAACTCTTGCTCACCAGGTACGTTGACATTGCGCCAGCGGGCACCTGTTGAAAGGATCACTGTTTTACTTTTCAGTACAGCGCCGTTTTCGAGTTCAAGTTCGAAGAGGTCTTTTTTCTCAAGGCGTTTCGCGCGCTGAAGGTTCATGACGTCAATATCATAATCTTTCACGTGCTCTTCAAGGCTTGCAGCGAGCTTCGGTCCTTCAGTCGCTTTGACGCTGATGAAGTTTTCGATGCTCATGGTGTCGAGTACCTGGCCGCCGAAGCGTTCAGCGACGACACCGGTGCGGATGCCTTTACGAGCCGTGTAGATCGCCGCGCTTGCGCCGGCAGGTCCGCCGCCGACAACAAGAACGTCAAACGGCTCTTTGTCGGCAAACTCAGACGCATCTGCGCCGCTGCCCATTTTTGCGAGAATCTCTTCGATGGTCATACGGCCGCTTCCGAAAGATTCACCGTTTAAGAATACAGTCGGAACAGCCATGATGTTTTTGCTTTCCACTTCTTCTTTGAATGCCGCGCCGTCAATCATTGTATGAGTGATATTCGGGTTGAGCACGCTCATCATGTTTAATGCTTGGACGACATCAGGGCAGTTGTGGCACGTCAGGCTGATATAAGACTCGAAGCGGTATTCTCCGCTGATGTTCTTAATCTGGTCAATGACCTTTTGATCAGCCTTAGGCGCTCTGCCGCTGACTTGAAGCAATGCCAGCACTAATGATGTAAATTCGTGGCCGAGAGGAACACCGGCGAATGTAACGCCTGTGTCTTCTCCGGTACGATTAACGCTGAAGCTCGGTGTTCTGTTTAATTCAGTTTTTTCAACTGAAATTTTAGATGACATGGAAGCCAGCTCATTAACGAGAGCCAGCATGTCCTTAGAAGTGTCATCGTCACCGGCGCTTACTTTGAGAACAATGTCGTTCTCAATTAGCTGCATGTATTGATTTAATTGTGCTTTGATATTTGCATCAAGTACCAATGGAATGCACTCCTTAGATTTTACCTACCAAATCAAGGCTAGGTGTAAGTGTTTCGCCGCCTTCTTCCCATTTAGCCGGGCAGACTTCACCTGGGTTTTGACGAACGTATTGAGCTGCTTTTACTTTGTTTACAAGGTTGCTTGCGTCACGGCCGATACCGCCTGCATTGATTTCAACTGTTTGGATAACGCCATCAGGATCGATGATGAATGTTCCGCGGTCAGCAAGACCAGTTTCTTCGTCAAGAACGTCGAAGTTGCGGGAGATCGTTTGAGATGGGTCACCGATCATTGCGTAAGTGATTTTGCCGATTTTTTCAGAGCTGTCATGCCAGCCTTTGTGTACGAAGTGAGTATCTGTAGAAACAGAGTATACTTCAACACCTAATTCTTTCAGTGCAGCGTATTGTCCTTGAAGATCTTCAAGTTCAGTCGGGCAAACGAAAGAGAAATCCGCTGGATAGAAGCAGAAAACGCTCCATTGACCTTTCAAATCTTCGTTTGTTACATCGATGAATTCACCGTTTTTGAAAGCTTTTGCTTCGAATGGCAGTACTTCTTTTCCGATTAAAGACATAATATCTTCCTCCTGAAATGTGATTTGAAATATATTAAAAAGACAAAGCATTCACTTTATCTTTCAATAATAATTCTAATTATATATAGATTATTAAATAACATTTATTTTTTGTCAAGCTATATGGGGTATTATTTTCTGCTTTTTTTGCTTTAGATGTTTAAAAACGCCTGGTATAAGCGGTTTGGCGCTGTTTGTCATGTTTAACGCCGGGCGAAAGGGGGATTCTCAATTGGTGAATCGAAACAGTAGGAATCAACCCTTCTATATGGCAGTATAAACCAAAGGGGGTATGATCATGCAAATAAATAACATTACTTTGTACAGTTGTGCGTTGGAGGAGACGAAACATTTCTATGAACGGGTGTTAGGTTTTCCTTTAATTGATGAGTCCGGTGATTCGTTTACCATCAAGGCGGGAGAAAGTGAGTTGGAATTCAGGCGCGCAGATTCTCACTCTCATCCGACGTATCATTTCGCGTTTAACATTCCAAATAATCGTTTTGATGAGGCGAAGGCGTGGATGAAGGATAAAGTCGTTTTTCAAACGGAAGATGGGGAGGATGAGGTGTATTTCTCTCATATTCAGGCGCGTTCCTTTTATTTCAAAGATCCGTCCAACAATCTGGCGGAATTCATCGCGAGAGAAACATCGCCGCCAAGCGCGGAACATTTTTCGATTGAGTCCGTTCTGAATATCGGCGAGGTGAACCTGACGGCTGCCGAAGTCGTATCAACCGGGAGGGAGCTGCAGCGTTTCGGCATTCCGGTGAGAAAGCATGCGCCTCTTAGGGAAAACGGGTTTCATTTTATGGGTGATTACAATGATGGGGCGTTTTTGCTTTTAGGGCCGAGCGGCCGCCGCTGGATTTTTTCTGATCAGCATGCGGAGTTCCATCCGCTGTCTGTCATTGTGAACGGGACGATCCGCATTGAGGCTGACGGAAAGGGCGGCATTGACATCAGGCGGGCACAGCCGTCATAAAAAAGCCCGGGCTCAAAAGGCCCGGACTTGAGGCCATTATTTATAGACAACACGGGTGCTGCACATGATGTCGTGCAGCGTTTTTTTCTCTCCGAAGGCGCCCATGATGAATCCGATATAAAGAATGAGCTTAGATATGACATATGCGAAAGCGCGTCCGAAGGCCTGGCCGATGGATATCCGTCCGCCATCCTCATTGACGACCTTAAGGCCGAGCAATGCTTTTCCCAGTGTCCCCTGCATCTTTGAGGCCGTGAGCAGGCTGAAATATAAGATACTGATCACAAAAGAGCTCGCAAGAATCGGGATGACGCCGAACACCAGAAAAGAGATGTTAAACTGATTTTCGGTCATGAAGGGGTCAGCCGCCGCAACGCCTGCCGCAAATAAAAAAGAGACCATAAATTGAATGATAAAAATCGGAATTCCTATGATGATTTGATCAATGACGTAAGCCAGAAACCGAATCCAAAATCCTGCCGGTCTTTCCATGTATCTTTTTCTCTCCCTTGCTTTAATCTGGAATATTATACGTAATCATTCCGGATTTTGCAACGGAGCTTAAGCTTTTGCGAGCAGCCTCTTTCCCCATGCCAAGCGTCCCATGATCAGCCCGAAAGCCAGAAGGGCAAACATGATGCCGCACCACATCAGCTGATGGATTCCCAAATGTGAAATAAACCAGCCGCCCGCCGCCGTTCCGATGGTGATGCCGAGGTTGGAAAAAGAGACAAACAGGCTGTTGCCGAATTCGGGCGCCTCCTTTGCTTCCGCAGTAAGCCATGTCTGGCTGACAATGAGACCGCCGGAATGAACGGCGCCCCATACGAAGACGAGGACGGCCATCGGCGCGAAAGACGTTCCAAACCCGTATATGAGCAAGTAGGCGGCTGTATAAAGAAGCGGAAACAGAATGACGGTCTTTTTCATATTTTTATATAACAAAGCGCCGAAGACGAAATTCCCGGCTATCATAATCACTCCGAAGCTCATCAGCATGAAGCTGACCCATGTGCCGTTCATATGGGACACCCGTCCGAGATACTCCGCAAAATAACTGTAGACAGAAAACATGGCCGCAAAGAGACAGGTGACGGCAGCGATATTGAGCCACAAAGCCGGTTTGCGAAGGATGCCGAGCTGACTTCTGAAAGACATTTTTTCTGTGACCGGCATGGATGGCAAAAAGAGAAGAATGCCCGTGAATGCGATGAGACTGATGATAGCGCCGAATAAGAAGGCGGCTTCAAGGGAGAGACGCTCCGCCAGATAAGACGTGAAAGGCACGCCGAACGCAAAGCCGGCGGTGATGCCTGAAAAGACTTTCGTTACGGCTTTTCCGGATTGGCCGGCGGGGACAAGCCGGGCCGCGGCCGCAAGCCCTACAGAAAAGAACACCGGGTGGCATAAAGCCGGAATGATCCGAAACACCAGCATGACACTGAAATGCGCCGTATACGCGTAGACCGCATTTGAAACGGCGAACATCAGCACCGCCAAAAGCAGAATGACTTTCCGGTTTATGCCTGAAGCAAGCAAGGTCAAAAACGGTCCCGACACAGCGACGATGAACGCGAAAATACTGACAAGCCACCCCGCTTTTGAAGCAGAAATATGAAATCTGTCCGCCACTTGCGGAAGAACGCCGATAATGCCCATTTCGGTCGTGATAATTCCGAAAACCCCTAATGCCAAAAACAGAATGAAGATGGAGCTGCTTTTTTTCATTGTTATGTATGCCTCCTTTTATAACTACATATACAGAAAAATAGATATGTTAGAACAAAAAAAGCCCTCCTTTCATGGTTATAGCTGGTGCTGAACATAGTCAGCAAAGGCTTTAATTTGTTTTTCATTCCTTCTGTAATAGGTCCACTTTCCGATTCGTTCGGATTCCAGCAGGCCGGCTTTTTGCATGGTCAGCAGGTAGCTGGAGATGACGGACTGCGCAAGCCCCGACTTTGCCTGAATATCACCGACGCAAATTCCGGTGCGGAAACTGAGTCCCTGCTCAAGGTAAGGTTTTTCATCAAAATGGTCCTCCGGGTGTTTAAGCCACGTCATAATATCACTTCGTGTTTTGTTAGATAACGCTTTATGAATCAATATCGGTTCCATAACGTTTATTATATCTATTTTTCTGGATTTGTAAATTCGTTTTTAACAAAACATTCTCAAAATAACTAAATATCGTGCTAAAATATAACATATTATCAGATTACCGGTAAAAAAGCCGGGTTATTGTCAGGAGGATATTCACATGAATCAAAAGAAAAAAGGTACGGTTGCGGTGACCTTGCTTTCCGCTCTGCTGTTTTGTTTATTGCCGGTCCTCGTCTCGCTTTCTCCGCTTGCAGAAACGGGGCCGAACGCAAATCGTTTTAATTCCGCGGGCATGTGGGCCGCCGTCGGCCAGATCCTTGTTATATATGCGGTTCCGCTCATTATGTATATTCTCGGTATTCGTGTCATGAAAATCATCATGGCCGTTTTTTGCGGAATCGGGCTTATCATTTGCGCGGCTGTCTTGTTGGTGACGTTATTGACCGCAATTTCCTTAGGGCAGGAGCTGTCTCTTTATTACGGCCTTTTCGTTTGGTCAGGCGCGGCTTTTATCGTCAATGTGGTGTGGTATATTGCCGCGTTTCGATCATCCCCGAAGCATCAGCAGGCTATGTGACATTTGTTCTATAAATCTACCGAAAATACAAATATTTCATAGGTTAATTATGGTATGATCGAAGTGATATAGCAGCTTTTAATAGAAACGGGAGGAACTGACATTGAAAAAAAAGACAGCTTCATTGCGAATGAAAACATTGGCGGCCGGCGCTGCGGTTGCTGCGGCTTTATCTGTGGGAGCGGTTTCTGATCTGCCGGGGGCAAAATGGCTGCATCCGGCGGCTGCTCAAGCTGCGGAAACGGTATTTAAACAAAATCATGCGGCATCCGGTTTCTTGGCGGGACGGTATGACGCGCAGGCGATGTCTCCGACGATGTTCAACTGGTCAAGAGAAAGCCGGTTTACAAGCACTGCCGATGGCGCGTTAAAATGGGAAAAGAATGTTCCGGCCAATCCTCAAAACGGTGCGGGAGCCGCGGTTGACGGGGACGGCACCGTATTTATTCAATCAAAAGACGGGAAGCTGACGGCGTATCATCCGGACGGTACTGTGAAATGGGTGACGGAAAACCTCGGGACGACCTATACGCTGACTCCGGTGCTCGGAACAAACGGTGTCATTTATCTTCCATCTCACGATAAAAAACTGTATTTCATCGACAAAGAAACCGGAACCATTTTAACTTCAGTTCCGCTGAGCGGAGCGCCTAGTTCCGATGCGGCTATCGGATCTGACGGCACGCTGTATGTGTCGACGCTGGATAACTATATCTATGCGATTAAACCGACGTCGCCTTCGACATGGACGCAAAAGTGGAAGTTTAAAACAAACGGCGTGGTCGGCTCCGCTCCCGTGTTAGCATCAAACGGCACTCTGTATACGGCAACGTACAATAATATCTTTTACGCGATCAATTCCGGAACGGGCCAAGTGAAATGGTCAAAAACGACGTCCAACGGGTTTAAAGGCTATCCGGTTATTGATAGAGACGGCACCGTTTACGCCGGAAACCAGGACGGCAACTTATACGCCTATACATCAACGGGTGCTGTAAAGTGGACGTTCCCGTTAAACGGTTTCTCCAGCTCTTCATTAGCGATCGACCATAACGGCAATGTGTATATCGGTTCCGGAAGCGGCGAGCTGTTTTCCATCAGCAAAACCGGCAATATGAACTGGTCTTTCTATACGGACGGGCCTGTGAGAACGGCGCCGCTGATTGATGCGGACGGCAATGTGTACTTCGGTTCTGACGATAAAAATGTCTATGCGGTTGACGCTGACGGTAATGAAAAATGGCGCTATCAAACAGACAGCAATGTCATTTCCTCCCCGGTTCTGGCTGAAGACGGCACGCTTTACGTCGGCACTTATACGAAACTGCTCGCATTCGGGGCAAAAAAATCATAAAAAAAGAATCCGCGTCATCTGCGCGGATTCTTTTTTTATTTAGAGGCTTGAATAAATACGCCTTTTTCATGAGAAAATTCTTTAAAGCCGTACACACCGTGATATGAACCGATCCCGCTCGTATTGACACCGCCGAACGGAAGGTTGACGTCAGTGAAATGAACGACGACATCATTGACAGAAGCATTGCCGGATGTCGTATGCTGCAGCACATAATCGATCAGCTCCTGATTATGGCTGAATACATACAAGGCAAGCGGCTTGTCCCGTTCAGTGATGTAATCAACGGCTTCACTGATATCTTCGTAATTCATAATCGGCAGAATCGGTGCGAAGATTTCTTCCTGCATGATCTTCATATCAGGCGTGACGTTTGTCAGCACGGTCGGAGAAATCGTGCGGTCATGCGCATCGAATACGCCGCCGAACGTCGTTTTCGCCCCTTTTTCAATGGCGTCATCATACAGGGCTTTGACACGGTTAAAGTTGCGGTCGTTGACAATCTGCGTGAATTTGTTGCGGTCAACCGTATGATCATCCTCCATAAAACCTGCATTGACAATGGTTTGCAGGAGATCTGTAAAGGTGCTCTGCACTTCTTTCTTCATAAGGAGATAGTCAGGTGCGATACATGTTTGCCCCGCATTGACAAATTTGCCGACGGCGATTTTTTTCGCCGCGTCCATCAAATCATAGTCGCTGTCGATGATCGTCGGGCTTTTTCCGCCAAGCTCAAGCGTGACGGACGACAAGTGCTTCGCTGCTGCCGTCATGACGATTTTACCGACATTCGTGCTTCCGGTGAAGAAAATGTGGTCAAACGGCTGGTCGAGCAGTTCTGTGGCGACATCGACCTCACCTTCAAAAATGGCGACTTCTTCTTCGTGAAATGCCTCGCGAATAACTGTCGCGGCGATATGGCTCGTCTCCATTGTAAAATCGGACAGCTTCACAATCGCGCTGTTGCCGGCCGCAATGGCAGCTGCAAGCGGAGCCATCGTCAGCATAAACGGATAATTCCACGGGCCGAGAATTAAGGTAAGGCCTTTTGGCTCGTACATTAATACGCCGTCAGCGTCGGGACTGACGGATGAGCCGACGCGTTTCGGCGCCATCCAGGTGTCGAGATTGTTCATATTATCTTTAATCGCCTTAATTGTTCCCTGCGTTTCCGCTCTTTTTACCTCATGATAAGGCTTGCGGACGTCCCGTCTGATCGCCTCGATGATTTCTTCTTCATGTGCGGTGACGGCATCTAAAAAGCGCTGAAGCTTTTCTCTGCGCTGCCCGGCTGTTGAAGCACGCAGCGTTTTTTGATTTTTTTTCTGAAGCTCAAAGACGCGTTTGATGTCTGCTTTTATATGCTGATCCATCGGTCTTCCTCCTCTGGTTGCTTTTTTGTTTCTTCAGGGCCTATTATAATGTGGTGTGTTTTTGCGGCAAAGACAGCGTAAACACATCTATACGTTACCGTACAAATTGCGGTGATCTGTCTAATGAAAGGAGTGTCTCTTATGCCGGATTCTGTGACAACTGACATCAAACAAGCGCTTTTGGCCATGCTTGGAGAGCGGGATATCCGCCGTGTGACCATGAAGGACATCGCCGAACGGGCGCGTGTGAGCCGGGGGACACTGTACCTTTATTACGAAGATAAATATGCGATTTTAGAGGATATAGAGGAAGAAATGAAAGACGGGCTGAGCGAAGCGCTGTATGATTCACTGAAGAATAAAGATGTGCTTCATTTACATGGCGGATGGCAAAAAGTGCATCCGACCCTGTCTTTTGTTGACCGGCATCGGGAGTTTTTTCAAACGATGATGGACCGTCATAAAATGCCGTATTTTCACTTTCATGCTTTTTTAAAAGATGTGTTCCGGCATGATGTGCTGCTGTCACCGGTCAATGCGGATTTCTCACCGACTGAACAGGATATGTACATTCATTACCGCGCTTTATACACGTATGCCATTGTGTTGTACTGGCTGAATGAGGAGCCCGGGGCATCACCGGAAGCGATCAGCGGGCAGGTGTGGGATTTGATTTCTCAAAAACGGTTTTACTGGCTGTTCGGCCGCCGGGTGCCGGAACAAGAAGAAAAAAAGCCCGCCGACCGCCGGGTGACAAGGACGAGGCAGGCCTTGCAAGAAGCCATGATCGGCTTAATGGCGGAAAAAAAAGAATACGCGGCGATTACGATTTCCGATATTGCCCGTCAAAGCAACCTCCGCCGTGCCACTTTTTATGACCATTACGCCAACAAAGAAGCATTGCTGAAAACGATCATCCATCAATCATGCCGGGATCTGATCGGATTATTGACGGTAAAAGGAGAGCCTGCCGACTGTTCCATGGAAGAAGCGGAAGCCGCGCTCGTCGGTCTCTTTTCGGCGCTGTCGGACGGCCTGCCGCTCGTTCATTTTCTGAGAGAGGGTTCGGGAGTGCCTGACGTCATCCCGGAAATGTTCAGAGCGCTGCAATCGTTTTATCTTCATCAGCCCCTGCACATTCAGGCGGGCAAAAAACTCTATGCATATTATGTCGCGTCCATGCTCGTCGGTCTGATTCAATATCGTCTTCATGAAGGAAAAGACCACGCGCCGGACATGTTGGCCCGGGAGTTTCTGCAGTTTTTGGATGTAAAGAAGTATCGGGTGATTTTGCTGTGAGGATGATGAAAAAGAACTCAGCCGAAAACAGGCCGGGTTCTTTTTTGCTGTTTTCTTTGAGAAGCGCCGATATGAAGTGTCCGGCTTTATCCCTTATAAAAAAGATACCTTCCATATGACGCCTGATCAGCATTCTGCCGCCAAACATGACAAATGTCATATTCGGGGCATGATGGCTGCTACTACAACCGCCGCGAGCGCCTCGGTATACTTGGAATCATAATAAAAAAAAGGGGATATGACATTCATGACCAATCACGCCGCAACTCAAAAACAAGCATCTTTAAAAAAGCAGGTTGCTGCATTTTCCGGTGCCGATACAAAGCATAGTGTCAATCAGCTTTTCAACACATTTGTGCCGTTTTTTGCCCTTTGGTTTCTTGCTTACTTCAGCCTCAATGTCTCCTATCTTCTGACCCTCGCCTTTACTGTTATAGCAGCGGGATTTTTGACAAGAATCTTTATTATTTTCCACGACTGCTGCCATCAATCCTTTTTCAAACAAAAGAAGCTGAACCGGCTGTTCGGGTTTATTTCAGGTGTGCTGACACTGTTTCCGTTCCTTCAATGGCAACGCAGCCACTCCATCCATCATGCGACGAGCAGCAACTTAGATAAACGGGGCACCGGCGATATTTGGATGATGACCGTCAAGGAATACAACGAAGCCTCAGCCTGGACAAAAGTACGCTACAGACTTTATCGCAATCCGTTTATTATGTTTATTCTCGGCCCGATTTACGTATTTCTGATTAAAAACCGTTTCAATGTAAAAGGCGCCCGCCGCAAGGAGCGCTGGAACACCTATTTCACGAACGCGGCGATTGTCTTATTGGCTGCTGCGACGTGCCTGCTTTTCGGCTGGGAAAACTTTTTGCTTGTTCAGGGTCCGATTTTCCTTATTTCGGGGTCAATCGGCGTCTGGCTCTTTTATGTTCAGCACACGTTTGAGGATTCTTATTTTGAAGCCGATGAGCATTGGGACTATGTGCAGGCCGCGGTAGAAGGAAGCTCCTTTTACAAGCTTCCGAAGCTTTTGCAATGGCTGACAGGCAATATCGGCTACCATCATGTCCACCACTTAAGCCCGAAAGTGCCGAACTACAAGCTGGAAGCCGCTCATGAGGGGCACGAGCCTTTAAAAAACGTACCGACCATTACGCTTAAAACAAGTCTTGAATCCATGAAATTCCGTCTGTGGGATGAGGACGAAAAGCAATTTGTCACCTTTCGGGAGGCTCGGAAAAAACCGGCGCCCCATCCGGTGCCGAAAGAACCTTTAAAGAAAAATGCCTGATATGACGCGCGGCTCTTTCTCTTATCAGAAAGAGCCTTCTCTTCATGCGTGAGGATGCAATGAAGGCGGTGTTTTGATAAAGTGATGGTAGACACAAGCAGCAGAAGGTGGAACGAAGATGAAGAAGTATTTTAAATTTCAAAAACTGAATGGGATTTCTCCTTATATATGGATGATTTTTTTCATCTTGCCTTTTTATTTTATTTTTAAAAGCTCTTCTACCTTTGTCATCGTGGCCGGCATCATTTTCACACTTGTTTTCTTTGGCGCATACCGCTTCGCATTTGTTGCAAAAGGCTGGCCGCTTTACTTATGGGCGCTTCTTCTGATCGGCATTTCGACCGGCTCTGTCATGCTGTTCAGCTATATTTATTTCGCCTTTTTTATCGCCTACTTCATCGGCCATATCCGAGACAAAGTTCCTTTTTACATCTTATATTACATTCATATCATCAGTGCGGCGGTTGCCGTCAACTTCAGCCTTGTTCTGAAAAAAGAGTGGTTTTTGACACAAATTCCGTTTATCGTCATTACACTGATCAGTGCCATCCTGCTCCCGCTCAGCATTCGAAGCAGAAAGGCACGGGAGCGCCTTGAGGAGAAATTAGAATATGCAAATGAGCGAATCGCCGATCTTGTGAAGCTGGAAGAAAGGCAGCGCATCGCCCGGGACCTTCACGATACACTTGGACAAAAGCTCTCCTTAATCGGACTGAAAAGCGACCTTGCCCGAAAGCTGATTTACAAGGACCCTGAACAGGCCCGCACTGAGCTGAAAAGCGTGCAGCAGACGGCCCGCACCTCCTTAAATGAGGTCAGACAAATCGTCTCATCGATGAAAGGCATCCGATTGAAGGATGAGCTCGGCAATGTTCGGCAAATTCTTGAAGCGGCAGGAATTGAATTTGTGTATGAAGAAAAAGAAGCGCCAAAACATATCTCTCTGCTGAACGAAAACATCGTCAGCATGTGCATAAAAGAAGCCGTCACCAATGTCGTGAAACACAGCGGCGCCAAAGTATGCCGCATCACCATTCAGCAGCTTTGGAAAGAGGTTGTCATTACGGTGGAAGATGACGGCAGCTTTCAATGCAAAGAAGACCGCTTTTTTTCAAAGGGGCACGGCCTGCTTGGAATGAGGGAACGTCTTGAATTCGCAAACGGCAGTTTAGCCATCGATACAGCCGCCGGAACAAAGCTGACCATGAGAATCCCGAATGATTCAAAATCAAAAGAAAAGGATGGTAGCAGATGATCAACATCTTCATTGCCGAGGATCAGCAAATGCTGCTCGGCGCACTCGGTTCGCTGTTGAATTTAGAAGAGGATATGACGGTTGTCGGCAAAGGCACAAGCGGCCAGGATGCCATCGATTTCGTGGTAAAACATGCGCCCGACATCTGTCTGATGGATATCGAAATGCCCGGGAAAACAGGTCTTGAAGCGGCAGAAGAGCTCAAGGACAGCGGTGTGAAGATCATCATTTTGACGACCTTTGCCCGCTCCGGCTATTTTCAGCGGGCGCTAAAAGCAGGCGTCAGCGGGTACATGCTCAAGGACAGCCCGAGCGATGAGCTCGTCAGCGCCATCCGCAGCGTCATGAAAGGAAGACGCGTCTACGCACCTGAATTAATGGAGGACATCTATAGTGAGGAAAACCCGCTGACCGAACGGGAAAAAGAGGTGCTCGAGCTTGTCGCAGACGGAAAAAACACAAAAGAAATCGCAAACGCCCTCAGCATCAAAAGCGGCACAGTCCGCAATTACGTTTCGATGATCCTGGATAAATTAGAAGTGAAAAATCGAATTGAAGCCATTACCCGATCAAAAGAAAAGGGCTGGTTTAAGTAACCCGCCCTCAGCTTGTTCAGCCAGTGTTTTTGCACTGGCTTGTTTCTTTTTCACCGTCACTCCGTCTCTTCCTTCCACTTCTTATCAATCAGCATTTTCCCCGGCCAAGTGTATGCCATGATGCCGCCGTCTGCGGTGATGTCTTCTCCCGTGACGTAAGAACTGTCGTCTGAAGCGAGGAAGAGCGCGACGGCTGCCATTTCTTCCGGTTTTCCAAGCCGGCCGAGCGGCGTGATCCATTTGTTGGCTTCACGGAACGCTTCGCCCATTTCGTCTTCTGTCGTGCCTGCCAATTTATCAATGAGCGGCGTTTCAATCGTCCCCGGCGATAAGGAATTGACGCGGATTCCGCTTCTGGCGTAATCAATGGCCATCGCTCTCGTCAGGTTCGTGATTCCGCCTTTTGCGGCGTTATAGCCGGAGCGGTCAAGGTCTGCGGCCCGGCCGGACATGGAGGAGGTGTTGATGATGGAGCCTCCTTTTTCGAGCATGAGCGGAATCAGGTATTTGCTGCACAGAAATGTGCCGCGCAGATCGACGGCGATGATCCGGTCAAACAGGTCGACCGGGTATTCATGGACTTTTCCGCCCTCTTGGTCAACACCGGCATTGTTAAACAGAATATCAATTGTTCCGTACTTTCGCTGAATGCTGTCCGCAAAAGACTTTACGTTTTCTTCGTCTGATACATCAAGGTGAAAGGCTTCTGCTTCTCCGCCGTTTTTTCTGATGGCGCTGACGGTTTCATTCAGTTCGCTTTCATTGATGTCACCGCAGATCACGCGGGCGCCTTCATCGGCGAAAACCCGTGCCGTCGCTTGTCCGATGCCTGTCGCGGCCCCTGTGATGATTGCGGTTTTGTCTGTTAATCTTCCCATATTGCGATTCCTCCTTTTTTTATATCTGTTCCCGCTGAATAGGGGGATAAACATACGGAGGTCTGTTTCTAAATACCTATTAAATATGTTAATATTATGTATATACATCATTGGGAGGTTTACATATTTTGAAGATACAGCATAAGAAGGAGATAGCGTTTTATTGTTATGCCATTGTTCCTATGGGATTTGTGATTTACACCGTTATCTCTATTCTATTTCAGGACATCATATTTCCTCTCACTGTAAGAAATGTTCTTCATGAGTCTTTGCGAAACTTGGGATCTCTTATCTTATTTAGTTTGTTTTTCTACCCGTCATACATATGGATGAAGAAGGAATTCGGCCGCCGGAAAGAAGCAGAGAGGAGAGGATGATCAACATTCTCTCTTTTTTATTGATAAAATGGGTGAAATGAATCCATTAACATGTTAAATTTACAATATATGCATCTGCTAATCCTAGTTGACAATTGTCACTGTATATGATAAATAGATGCTGAAAAGATTTTACATAACATCAAAGCATAATTAAAGGAGAGATCTGAAGTGCGGAAAAAAAAGTTTAAAGCAGAATCCAAGCGATTGCTGGACATGATGATTAACTCCATTTACACGCAGAAGGAAATTTTTCTCCGCGAGTTAATTTCCAACGCGAGCGATGCGATTGACAAAATCTATTACAAGGCGTTAACCGATGATTCATTAACGTTTGATCAAGACAATTACTACATAAAAGTGACGGCGGACAAAGAAGCGAGAACGCTCACCGTCACAGACACCGGTATCGGGATGACAAAAGACGAGCTTGAACAGCATCTCGGCACAATTGCGAAAAGCGGTTCACTCGCTTTCAAGCAAGAAAATGACTCGAAAGACGGCCATGACATTATCGGCCAGTTCGGCGTCGGGTTTTATGCGGCATTTATGGTGGCTGATAAAGTCACGGTGAAAAGTAAGGCGCTCGGCAGTGACGAGGCGTATGTATGGGAGTCGGAAGGGGCTGCCGGCTACACGATCGCGCCGTGTGACAAGGAAACCGTCGGTACGGAAATCACTTTGCAAATAAAAGAAAACACGGAAGATGAAAGCTATGATGAGTTTTTAGAAAACTACCGCATCAAAGCGATCGTGAAAAAGTACTCTGATTTTATCCGCTACCCGATCAAAATGGAAGAGACGGTCAACAAGCCGAAAGAGGGCAGCGAGAACGAATTTGAAGAAGTTCAGGAAGAACAGACGGTCAACAGCATGGTGCCGATCTGGAGAAAAAACAAAAGCGAGCTGACGGATGAGGATTACGAGGCTTTTTACGCCGAGAAGCATTACGGTTTTGATAAACCGCTGACCCATGTGCATATCAGCGTCGATGGAGCGGTGCGCTACAATTCGATTTTGTTTATTCCGGAAAACATGCCGTTTGACTATTATACGAAGGAATTCGAAAAAGGATTGGAGCTGTATTCCAACGGCGTGCTGATCATGAACAAATGCGCCGACCTGCTTCCGGACCATTTCAGCTTTGTAAAAGGCATGGTGGATTCTGAGGATCTGTCGCTGAACATTTCCAGAGAGATGCTGCAGCACGACCGACAGCTGAAGCTGATTGCGAAAAACATCAATAAAAAAATCAAAGCCGAACTGAAGAGCCTGCTGAAGAACAAAAGGGAAAAATACGAATCTTTCTATGAATCTTTCGGCAGACAGCTGAAATTCGGCGTCTATAATGATTTCGGCGCGAGTAAAGACGTATTAAAAGATCTGCTTCTCTTCTATTCATCTAAGGAGAAAAAGCTCGTCACTCTGGACGAATATGTGTCCAGAATGCCTGAGGATCAAAAATATATCTATTACGCGTCCGGCGATTCATATGAGCGGATTGAAAAGCTGCCGCAAACTGAAATGGTGGCGGACAAAGGCTACGAAATTTTATATTTCACGGAAGATATTGATGAATTCGCGATCAAAATGCTGACAAGCTATGAGGAAAAAGAGTTCAAATCCGTATCCAGCGCTGACTTAGGCATCGACAGTGATGAGGATGAAAAGCAGACTGAAGCCGAAGAAAACGAATATAAAGACCTGTTCGAGAGCATGAAAGAGATTCTTGCGGATAAAGTAAAGAACGTCAGAGCGTCGAAACGTTTAAAATCTCATCCGGTCTGTTTTGCGACAGACGGCGAAGTGACGATCGAAATGGAAAAAGTGTTGAATGCTATGCCTGACAGCCAGCAGGTCAAAGCGGAAAAAGTGCTGGAAATCAACCCGAATCACGAAGTGTTTGAGACGCTAAAAAACGCGCACGGACAAGATCGGGAAAAGCTTGCATTATACACAAATCTTCTCTACAATCAGGCGCTTCTGATTGAAGGGCTGCCGATCCATGATCCGGTCGAATTTACGAATGACATCTGCAAAGTTATGGTATGACGCCAAAAAGGAATCGCCCAGCGGGGGCGATTCCTTTTTTTATTACAGTGTGCGCTGTTTAAGAATTTGATTTTGTTTGCTGCGCTTCTTTAAGGAGAACCGTTTTTTCAAGTGCGTTTCGATTTCTTCTAAACTTCTGCCCTTCGTTTCAGGAACGATGTAAGCGGCGAAGAAGAAGGATGAGAGGCAAATGACTGAGAATATTCCGAATACCCAGCCGATGCCCATGGCACTCAGCATAAGCGGGAATACCAGTGAAACGATCAGGTTGGTTGCCGACAGAATCAATGTCGTAAATCCGGTTGCGGCACCGCGTGCGTTTGACGGGAACAGCTCCGGCATCAGAACCCATACGACGGGACCCCATGTCGCCTGGTAGAAAACGATATAGATGCCGAGAAACAGCACGGTCAGCCATGCCGTTGAAGCTGACAGGCCGGCCAGAAGGAGAATGGCTGATAGTGACGCCAGGCTCAAGGTAATGCCGACGCTTCCCCACATCAGCAGTTTTTTCCGGCCGATCCGGTCAATTAAGATCATGGCGGTGATACACATGATGACGTTTAAGACACCGATGCCCATCGTGCCGAGAACGGACGCCGAAGTGCCGAGTCCGGCCTTTGTAAAGATGGTCGGCGCATAGTAAATCACCGTGTTGATACCGACCGCCTGCTGGAAGATGGCAAGGCCGATCCCGATCAGCAGCATAGGACGGATCCATTTGGCTTTCAGCAAGCCGAGCGTAGATTCTTTTTTCTCAGCTTCACCTTGTTTCATTTCCGCTAATTCAACGGCGATATCCTCTTTGTCGTGGGTCATTTCCATGACTTGTCTGGCTTCCTGCTCACGGCCGCGTTTGACGAGCCATCTCGGAGATTCCGGCATAAACGCGATTCCGATTAATAAAAGCGCCGCCGGTACTGCGGCGAGACCGACCATCCAGCGCCAAGCTTCAAACGGGGTGAATATGTAATTCACGATATATGCGAGTAAAATTCCGGTTACAATCATTAAGTTATTCAATGTGCCGAGCGTTCCGCGTATTTTCGTCGGCGCCATCTCAGATAGATAAACGGGAACCAGCGCCGTTGAGCCCCCGACGGCTAACCCGAGTATGACACGGGAGATAATCAGCATAGTGACGGTTTGCGAAGCCGCACAGGCAAGCGCGCCGATAATAAAAATGAGTGAAAGGACGAAAACCACTTTTCTCCGGCCCCATCGGTCAGAGCATGTCCCGCTTAAGGCGGACCCGAAAATTGCACCGAGCAGCAGCATGCTTACGACCAATCCCTCGGTCAGCGTGTTTAAAGGAATATCATTGTTAATAAATAACAAAGCCCCTGAAATCACACCGGTGTCATAGCCGTAAAGCAGCCCGCCTAATGCTCCGAAAAAGTAAATCAGGTATTTTTTGGTGTTTTTCTTCACAGATGATCCTCCTCATCTTTTGGAACGCATAATAGTTTATTTAGATAACTATTTCATTCCCCGAAGAGAAAAATATAAACATAAAAAAACACGCCCCTTTAAGAGGCGTGTTTTTTTCTTAGGAAAACAGCTTGTCGATAAACGCGATTTCTTCAGCAGATAGCGTAATGGAGGCTGCTTTCATGTTGTCTTTTAATTGATCCGCGCGTTTGGCGCCCGGAATCAGGATATCGATTTCAGGTCTCGCCAAGTACCAGGCAAGCACGATATGCGCCGTATCGGCATTGTGCTTTTCGGCAATCGGTTTGAGCTGGTTGACTTTTTTGATGTTTTCTTTAAACTGCTCCCTTTGGAAATGCGCCTGATCATTGCGCAGGTCGCCTTCAGGGAAGGTGGTGTTCTCGTCGTATTTGCCGGCCAGCAGTCCGGATACGAGCGGGAAGTACGGAATGAATGAGATGCCGTGTTCTGTCGTATAAGGGAAGAAAGTCTTTTCCGCCTCACGGTTCAGCAGGTTGTATTCTCCTTGAATCACATCGACTAAGCCGTCTTTATTGGCTTCTTTCAGCTGCTCCAAAGAGAAATTGGATACGCCGATGGAACGGATTTTTCCTTCTTTTTTCAGCTCATTCAACGCTTGAACGGCTTCGTCCTTCGGCGTGTGCTCATCCGGGAAATGGATGTAGAATAAATCGATGTAATCAGTCTGCAGGCGTTTCAGGCTGTCTTCGACCGATTGTTTCAAAAAGGCCGGTGAATTGTCGAAAACAAAGTCATCGCCTTCTTTTCTGTGAGCGGCTTTTGTGGCGATGAAGACATCCTCGCGGTTACATTCTTTCAGCACCTCGCCGATTAATTCTTCAGAACGGCCCACACCGTAAATATAGGCGGTATCTAACATGGTAACGCCGCTTTTAATCGCTTCCCGAACCAATTCTTTTCCCGTTTCTTCATTCAGATTCGGATAGAGATTGTGTCCGCCGACCGCATTTGTTCCCAAACCGATCGGAAATACCTTTAGGTCAGTTTTGCCGATTGTTACTTTGCTCATGTTTTCGCCCCCTGAAAAAATTGGATATCATAGCGGCTGCCGGAAAAATACGGCAGCGTTCTCTATTAACTATAACGCTATGCCAAGTGAATGTCGATTTGATGCTCTTGGCAATACTTCGTATATTCCTCATCGAGCTGCTGAGAAGTGACAATGCTGTGAAGCCGGTCGAAAGGCGCGTATGTCAAAAGCGTGGATTTGCCGAATTTGGAATGATCCGCGAGCAGATACACTTCGTTCGCCTTTTCGGAAATTCTCTTTTTCACCTCGTATTCCAGTAAGTCGGAATTCGTCAGGCCGTGGGTGATCGTTGTCCCGGTAGCGGACATGAACGCCTTGTTAATGTTGTATTTATTGAGTGTGCTCGGATCATCAATGCCGACAAACGACCTTGTCTTCCGTTTGTAGTTATTGCCGATGATGATCAGGTCGATATTTTTCATGGATGAAGCCGCGTTAATAATATCAAGGCTGTTCGTCAAAACCGTCACATTCTTATCGGGATCAAGCGTCTCCAGCATCGATTTGGTCGTCGTGCCGGAATCAATAAATACAAGATCGTGATCCTCGATAAACCGTGACGCATAGCGGGCGATTTTGATTTTTTCATCCTGATGTTGAATGGTGCGGTTTTCAAAAGGGACGAGCACAGATTTTTCGGCTGACGTCACGCCGCCGTACACCTTTTTGATAACCCCTTTTTCCGCAAGCTTATTAATATCGCGTCTGACCGTGTTTTTAGAGACATTGAATACCTCGCACAGCTCATCCAGCGAAGTGGCTCCGTGTTTGAGAATGTATTCTTCCATCTCCTGAATCCGCATCAGTTTCATAAAAAAACTCCTTCTAGAATTCTTAAAGTAATTAAAATATATAATAAACACCAGAAGTTAATCAATAGTTACTTAACAAATGATAAAAAAGAGGGATCATCCCCTCCGATTCGACACGGTTCTCCAAGTTCCTGTTTTCCCGATCAAAAAAAGTATGATAAAAATAATGAAAAAATTTTGATTTTTTAGATTGACTTGAAGATGTGTTGGGCTTACAATGTAACCAAGAAATGACCAAAACATAACCTGTAAAATCAAAAGTGAAAGATGTAACCGTTTGCTTTTTCCGGCACATGACCAACTTTTACATGGAAAGATTGGGAGTCACCATCATTTTAGCATTTGTAAGCGTTTAATTCATGTCTTTTATATGTAAAAGATGAATATATTCATCCGTTATTATCCAGCTGAACAGGATGTTTACTATTTAAGGAGGCAATGAGAATGGCAGAGATCAGAAAACTGAAAAACTACATCAATGGTGAATGGGTTGAAAGTAAGACAGATCAATATGAAGACGTTGTCAATCCGGCTACAAAAGAAGTGATGTGCCAGGTTCCGATTTCTACGCGGGAGGATGTGGAATACGCCGTCCGCTCAGCGTCAGAGGCGTTTCAAACATGGTCAAAGACGGCAGTGCCGCGCCGTGCGAGAATTCTATTTAACTATCAGCAGCTTCTCCAGCAGAACAAAGAAGAGCTTGCCCGTCTGATTACTTTGGAAAACGGTAAAAACACGACGGAGGCACTCGGTGAAGTGGGACGCGGAATTGAAAACGTCGAATTCGCAGCGGGCGCGCCGTCACTCATGATGGGCGATTCACTCGCCTCCATCGCGACGGATGTAGAGGCGGCGAACTACCGCTATCCGATCGGGGTGGTCGGCGGTATCGCACCGTTCAACTTCCCGATGATGGTCCCGTGCTGGATGTTCCCGATGGCAATTTCGTTAGGAAATACGTTCATTCTGAAGCCATCTGAGCGCACGCCGCTGTTAACGGAAAAACTGGCAGAGCTGTTTGAACAGGCCGGTCTGCCGAAGGGCGTCTTCAATGTCGTGCACGGCGCGCATGACGTCGTAAACGGCGTTCTTGAACATCCGGATATTAAAGCCATCTCATTCGTCGGTTCAAAACCTGTCGGCGAGTATGTTTTCAAAAAAGGCAGCGAACATTTGAAACGCGTGCAGGCGTTAACGGGCGCGAAAAACCATACGATCGTGCTGAATGACGCCCACCTTGAAGATACGGTCGCAAACATTATCGGCGCGGCATTCGGTTCGGCAGGAGAGCGCTGCATGGCATGCGCGGTTGTGACGGTTGAAGAAGGAATCGCCGATGAGTTTATTTCGAAATTACAGGAAAAAGCAGCGGACATCAAGATCGGAAACGGACTGGATGACGGCGTGTTCTTAGGCCCGGTCATCCGCGAGGACAACAAAAAACGCACGCACAGCTATATTGAAAAAGGCATCGAAGAAGGAGCGAGACTTCTTTGTGACGGGCGTGAAAACGCAACGGAAGACGGCTATTTCGTCGGACCGACGATTTTTGACAACGTGACGACGGATATGACGATCTGGAAAGATGAAATCTTTGCGCCCGTTCTGTCGGTCATCCGCGTGAAAAACTTAAAAGAAGCGGTGGACATCGCCAACCAGTCTGAATTTGCGAACGGCGCGTGTCTGTTCACTTCAAATGCGAACGCGATCCGCTACTTCCGTGAGAATATTGACGCGGGAATGCTCGGCATCAACCTTGGCGTCCCGGCGCCGATGGCATTCTTCCCGTTCTCTGGCTGGAAGTCTTCTTTCTTCGGCACATTGCACGCAAACGGAAAAGACAGCGTCGACTTCTATACACGTAAAAAAGTCGTGACGGCACGATACCCGTCTCCTGACTTCAATTGATCTGACAGCCGGCCCGGACGGCTTTGTGATTCCGTCCGGGTTTTCTTTTACCATCCATTAAGGAGGAATAAACATGAGTCATTTGCTGCGCAAACCGCAGGCCGATGAGATTTCTCAAGGCGTGAACATCATACATGACGTCACTTCAGCCAATTCAGACCTCAAATACGTCGGATTTAAAGTCGTTGACCTCACTCCCGGTTCCGCATATACAGAGGATTTGAAAAAGACGGAGTGCTGCATCGTTGCGGTAACGGGAAAAATCACCGTCACTGATTATGATCAGACATTTGAAAGCATCGGCACCCGTGAAAGTGTATTTGAAAGAAAACCGACGGACAGCGTTTATGTGTCCAATGACCGCTCTTTTGAGATCACAGCGGTCAGCGGGGCGAGGGTCGCGCTGTGCTATTCTCCGTCCGAACACCAGCTTCCGACAAAGCTGATTAAAGCGGAAGAAAACGGTGTGGAACATCGCGGCAAGCTGGCAAACAAACGAACCGTTCATAATATTCTCCCCGATTCAGATCCATCGGCAAACAGCCTTCTCGTTGTTGAAGTTTACACGGACAGCGGCAACTGGTCGAGCTACCCGCCGCATAAACATGACCAAGACAATCTGCCAGATGAATCCTTTTTAGAAGAAACCTATTACCATGAAACGGACCCGCCGCAGGGGTTTGTCTTCCAGCGTGTGTACACGGACGACCGCTCGATTGACGAGACGATGACCGCAGAAAATGAAAACGTTGTCATCGTGCCGGCGGGCTATCACCCGGTTGGTGTTCCGGACGGGTATACCTCTTACTACCTGAATGTAATGGCGGGACCGACACGAAAATGGAAGTTTCATAATGATCCGGCCCATGAATGGATCCTGGAACGCTAACAAGTGAGGAGTGGCAGATAACGATGAAATATACGTTTAATGAAGAAAAAGAGTTTGATATTGTCGCGATCGGGCGCGCGTGTATTGATTTGAACGCGGCGGAATACAACCGGCCGATGGAAGAAACGATGACGTTTTCTAAATATGTCGGCGGCTCCCCGGCAAATATTGCGATCGGCAGCGCCAAGCTCGGATTAAAAGCCGGTTTTATCGGCAAAATCCCGGACGATCAGCACGGCAGATTCATCGTTTCCTATATGCAGGAAAAGGGCGTTGATACGTCACAAATGACCATTGACAGAGAAGGGCGCAAAGCCGGGCTCGCTTTTACGGAAATTCTCAGTCCCGAAGAGTGCAGCATTCTGATGTACCGGGATGACGTGGCGGATTTGTATCTTGAGCCGTCCGAAGTCAGTGAAGGCTACATCGCAAACGCGAAAATGCTGCTCGTATCAGGTACGGCGCTTGCGAAAAGCCCGTCGCGCGAAGCCGTCTTAAAAGCGGTGCATATCGCAAAAAAACATGACGTAAAAGTCGTGTTTGAGCTCGACTACCGTCCGTATACATGGCAATCGGCAGAAGAAACAGCCGTGTACTACACGCTGGTGGCGGAACAATCCGATATCGTCATCGGTACGCGTGACGAATTTGACGTAATGGAAAACCGCAGCGGCGGAGATAACGATGAAACCGTCCGCCATTTGTTTGCGCACTCCGCCGATCTTGTCGTCATTAAGCACGGCGTTGACGGATCATACGCATACAGCAGATCGGGAGAAGTTTTCCGGGCGCATGCCTATAAAACAAAGGTGCTGAAGACCTTCGGAGCGGGTGATTCCTATGCGTCAGCCTTCATCTACGGACTTGTCAGCGGCCGGGATATTGAAACGGCTTTAAAATACGGGAGCGCTTCCGCTTCCATCGTCGTCAGCAAACACAGCTCCTCAGAAGCAATGCCGGCTGCCGGTGAAATCATCGAACTGATTGAAGCGCAGCACAGTCTTAACGGTAAATAGAACGTATAAAAGGTGGGATCGTTTGTGGGTAAGACAATTCGCTTAACGACAGCACAAGCGCTGATTAAATTCTTGAACCGGCAGTACATTCATGTTGACGGAAAAGAAGAGCCGTTCGTTGAGGGCATCTTCACGATTTTCGGCCATGGAAATGTGTTGGGGATCGGGCAGGCGCTTGAGCAGGACGCCGGGCACCTGAAAGTCTATCAAGGCAAAAACGAACAAGGCATGGCGCATGCCGCGATGGCATACAGCAAGCAGATGCTGAGAAGAAAAATTTACGCGGTATCGACATCGGTCGGTCCGGGTGCCGCTAACTTGACGGCTGCCGCGGGTACGGCGCTGGCCAATCATATCCCGGTGCTGCTGCTTCCGGCCGATACCTTTGCGACGAGGCAGCCTGACCCGGTGCTTCAGCAGGTGGAGCAGGAATACAGTGCCGCCGTCACAACAAACGATGCGTTAAAGCCCGTGTCCCGCTATTGGGACCGCATTACCCGACCTGAGCAGCTGATGAGCAGCTTAATCCGGGCGTTTGAAGTGATGACAGATCAGGCAAAAGCGGGCCCGGCGACCATCTGCATTTCTCAGGATGTAGAGGGAGAAGCATTTGATTTTGATGAAAGCTTCTTTGAAAAACGCGTTCATTACATTGACCGGATGCAGCCGAGCGAGCGTGAACTGAAAGGCGCCGCGGAAAGAATTAAGCAGAGCAGCCGTCCCGTCATTTTAGTGGGCGGCGGCGCGAAGTACTCCGGCGCGCGTGAGGAATTAATCGCGCTTTCTGAAACATACGGCATTCCGCTTGTCGAAACGCAGGCCGGCAAGTCAACGGTTGAAGCCGATTTCGCCAACAATCTGGGCGGCATGGGCATCACGGGCACCCTCGCCGCAAACAAAGCCGCCCGCCAGGCTGATCTGATCATCGGTGTCGGCACACGGTACACGGACTTTGCGACATCCTCGAAAACGGCGTTTGATTTTGACAAAGCAAAATTTTTGAATATCAACGTCAGCCGCATGCAGGCTTACAAGCTTGACGCGTTTCAGGTTGTAGCCGATGCGAAAGTGACGCTCGGCAGGCTGCACGGCTTATTAGACGGATATAAAAGTGCATTCGGCACGGCGATTAAAGACTGGAAAGATGAATGGCTTGCTGAACGGGACCGGCTCGGCAAGGTCACTTTTACACGTGACGCGTTTGAACCGGAAATTAAGAACCATTTTTCACAGGACGTGTTAAACGAGTATGCCGACGCGCTCGGGACTGAGCTGCCGCAGACAACGGCGCTGTTGACCATCAATGACACGATTCCTGAAGACAGCGTCGTCATCAGTTCGGCGGGATCTCTTCCGGGGGATCTGCAGCGGCTGTGGCATTCCAATGTCCCGAATACGTACCACCTCGAGTACGGCTATTCCTGCATGGGGTATGAAGTATCAGGCACGCTCGGCCTCAAGCTGGCCCATCCCGACAAAGAAGTCTATTCACTCGTCGGTGACGGAAGCTTTCTGATGCTGCACTCAGAGCTGATTACCGCGCTTCAATATAACAAAAAAATCAATGTCCTGCTTTTTGACAACTCCGGATTCGGCTGTATCAACAACCTGCAGATGGATCACGGGAGCGGCAGTTATTTTTGCGAGTTCCGCACAGAGGACAATCAGATTTTAAACGTTGATTACGCGAAGGTGGCAGAGGGCTACGGCGCTAAAACATACAGAGCCAATACAGTTGAAGAACTGAAAGCGGCGCTTGAAGATGCGAAAACGCAAGACGTATCCACTTTAATTGAAATGAAAGTTCTGCCGAAAACGATGACGGACGGCTATGACAGCTGGTGGCATGTCGGCGTGGCGGAAGTGTCGGAGCAGGAAAGCGTTCAGCGGGCATACGAAGCGAAAGAGACGAAGCTGAAGTCTGCAAAGCAGTACTAGAGGGGAGGCATCACGATGGGCAAACAAGATATTCTGTGGGGCATCGCTCCCATTGGGTGGCGCAATGACGATATGCCGGAAATCGGAGCCGGGAATACGCTGCAGCATTTGTTAAGTGATATTGTTGTCGCCGGCTTTCAAGGTACGGAAGTGGGAGGGTTTTTCCCTGAACCTGCCGTCCTCAATAAAGAGCTGGCTCTCCGGAACTTGCGGATTGCGGGGAAATGGTTCAGCAGCTTTATCATACATGACGGTATTGAAAAAACGGCTGAACAATTTACAGAACACTGTGATTATTTGCAGAAAGTCGGAGCGGATGTCGCCATCGTTTCTGAACAGACGTACAGCGTTCAGGGCTTGGACATTGATGTATTTAAGGAAAAACCGCATTTCTCAGATGAAGAATGGGATACGCTGTGCCAAGGCTTGAACCGTCTCGGGGAAATCGCTGGCGAATACGGGCTGGACCTCACGTTTCATCATCATCTCGGCACAGGCGTCCAGACGGCGGAAGAAGTTGACCGGCTGATGGATGGAACGGACCCGCGGTATGTCCATTTACTTTATGATACCGGCCATGCCTATATCTCGGACGGAGACTATATGACGATTCTCAACAAGTATATGGATCGGATCAGACACGTTCATTTCAAGGACGCGCGGTTTGACATTATGGAGCGGTGCAGACAGGAAGGCAAGTCATTCAGGCAGTCGTTTTTACAGGGCATTTTTACGGTTCCCGGAGACGGATGCATCGATTTTACCGAAGTATACCGAACGCTCGTCCGTCATGATTATTCAGGCTGGATCGTCATCGAAGCCGAACAAGACCCGGCAGTCGCCAATCCGCTTGAGTACGCGCTGATTGCAAGAAAGTACATCGACAGTGAACTGCTTGATCCTGCAAATTAGAGGGGGACTTATATGAATAGTGCCAAGGCGGAATCAGCTTTCAGCAAAAGGACCATCGCCGCAGCATTAGCAAATTACATTGATGCGGGTTCCATCGTGGCAGGATCAGCGGGTTTATCTATGTGGGTCAGCTACTTGAAGCTGTCCGACAGCCAGATCGGATTGCTCGGCGCCTTCAGCGCAAACGCGATATCAGCGGCCATCGGAGCGCTGCTCGGCGGGTATTTGGCTGATAAGGTCGGCCGAAAAGCTGTATACACAAACAGTATGCTCGTCTACGCCTTAGGAATTTGTTTGGTTTTGTTTGGATTTAACTTTCCCATGCTGTTATGCGGATACATGATTATCGGGATTTCTGTAGGCGCGGATATTACAGCTTCATGGACCATTATCGCGGAAAACGCCCCTGAGAAAAACCGGGCGAGGCATTGCGGAGTGGCGCAGGTGGCGTGGGCCGCAGGAGCCGTTGTGGTTCTGCTGTTATCCGTTTTGGTCGGTGACCTCGGGCTTTTAGGAAATAAAATTGTCTTTGCGCATCTATTGGTGATTGCCCTGATCACATATGTGATAAGAAAGCGTTTACCTGAGTCGGATGCCTGGAAAAACAGTGAAGAGCGGCCTGCCGCCGTGAAAAAAACATCTTATTTTGACCTGCTTCAGCCGAAATTTTTCAAGAACATTTTGTTTTTAATGGGTGTGTTTCTCGTATGGAATCTCGCAGCGGGCGTCATGGGATTCTTCATGCCGTACATCTACCAGCAGGTCGGCGGCGTATCCGCAAATACGGCCAACATTCTGCAGATGGCCCTGTTTATCTTCACCGGGCTCGGCGTCGCCTGTATCTTCATGCCTTTTGCAGATAAATATCGGAAAACGGTATTTGGAATCTGCGCATGTATGGCCGTTGTCGGCTGGTCGCTGTTTTTACTGCCGTTTCAGGGGCTCCCGATGCTGCTTTTGTTTGTTTTAGCGATCGGCATCAATAACGGAGCCGGCCAGCAGGCGAACTACCAGCTGTGGGCAAGCGAGCTGTTCCCGACAGAACACAGAGCGTCAGCACAAGGGCTCATGTTCTTTCTCGTCCGTATTTCAATCGGAATTTGGAGTTTATTTGTGCCGGTCATCATGTCACAATTCGGCATCGGTTTTATGGCCGGTATTCTGCTCATATGTGTGACGGCCAGTATGATCATCGGGCTTGTCTTCGCGCCGAATACGTCCGGCAAGTCGCTTGAACAGATACAGGAGGAACTGTACGGCGCTCCTCAGGACGGCAGCGGGAAAAGAAAGACGAGAACCATTATTTGATTATCAGAAGGAGTGGCGATCAATGAATTTACGTATAGGTGTTATCGGAACCGGTGCTATCGGAAAAGAGCACATCAACCGCATCACAAATAAGCTGTCCGGAGCGGAAATTACCGCTGTCACAGATGTGAATCAGGAGGCCGCGCAGCAGACCGTTCAGGATTTCAATTTGAACGCCTCCGTTTATCCTGATGACGACAGCCTCCTCGCTGCTGAAAATGTGGATGCCGTCTTAGTGACAAGCTGGGGCCCGGCTCACGAGTCCAGCGTTTTGAAAGCGATTCAGCACGGCAAGCACGTGTTTTGTGAAAAGCCGCTTGCGACAACGGCAGAAGGCTGTATGCGCATTGTCGAGGAAGAAATGAAGACGGGAAAACGATTGGTGCAGGTAGGTTTCATGCGCAGATATGACAGCGGTTACGTTCAGCTGAAAGAAGCGATTGACAACCGCGTGGTCGGCGAGCCGCTGATGATTCACTGTGCGCACCGCAACCCGACAGTCGCATCGAATTATTCAACAGACATGGCCGTCGTCGATACGCTCGTTCATGAAATTGATGTCCTCCACTGGCTCGTCAATGACGACTATGAATTCGTACAGGTCATCTATCCGAAAAAATCAAAAAATGCGCTGCCGCATCTGAAAGATCCGCAGATGGTCATCATCGAAACAAAAGGCGGCATCGTCATCAATGCCGAAATCTACGTGAACTGTAAATACGGCTACGACATTCAATGTGAAATCGTCGGGGAAGACGGCGTTATCAAGCTTCCGGAACCATCAAGCATCAGCTTGAGAAAAGAAGGGAAATTCAGCACCGATATCCTGATGGACTGGCAGCGCCGATTTGTGGCTGCGTATGATGTGGAAATTCAGGACTTCATTGATTCGATCCGGAATAAAGGCGAAGTCAGCGGTCCGACGGCATGGGACGGTTATATAGCCGCGGTGACAACTGACGCGTGCGTAAAAGCTCAGGAATCCGGGCAGAAAGAGCCTGTGGCGCTGCAAGAGAAACCGGCATTCTACCAATCATTTACGACTGTGAACAAATAATAGATCGGGAGTGAAAGAAATGAAACTGGCCTTAGATCCATCCATGTACCGCGATGATTTAACGTTAGAAGAAATGGTCTATAAAACGGCGGAACTCGGATACGAATATATCGAACTGTCTCCGCGCGAGGATTTTTGTCCTTTCTATAAATATCCGAAAGTCGATTCAGCAAAAATCAAACAATTGAAGCGCCTTTTAAAGGATACAGGTGTGAAGCTGTCCTCTCTTCTTCCGCTTTACCACTGGGCGGGTCCTGATGAAGACCGTCGTCAGGCCGCCGTGCGCAACTGGAAACGGGCGATCGAAATTGCGGTTGAACTTGAAGTGGATTTGATGAACAGTGAATTCAGCGGTTCAAAATATGATCCTTTGACAAGTGAAGAAAAATTCATCAAATCCATGGATGAGCTGCTGCCCGTCTTTGAAAAAGAAGGCGTTAAACTCAATCTTCAGGCTCACCCGTATGATTTTATCGAAACGCACAAAGGCGCGATGGATATGATCCGCGCGCTTGACAAGGATTGGATCAATCTTGTCTACTCGACTGCGCATACGTTCTTCTATGATGACGGAAAAGGCGATATTGCGACTATGTTTGATGAAGCCGCCGACCGCCTCACACATGTTTTATTTGCAGATACTTTTAATCATAAAGCGGCGCATGGCCTGCGTTACATCGTCAATCCGCCTGATGCGAAAGTAACGGTTCACCAGCATTTGGACATCGGGCAAGGCGAGGTCGATTTTGAGACGATTTTCAGAAAGATGAGAGAGATGAAATTCGACGGAATTGCGACGAACGCTGTTTTTGCTTGGGTCGGCGAAAGAGCGGATGAATCAAGCCGGACCACGCTTAAGAAATTAAAGGAAGAACTGGGTATGGCATAAGCTGAGTATGGAGTTCGGCGGAACGGGGCAAAAAAGCCCTTCAGCCGGACTCCCTTCATATCGAAAACGCGGATGGGAGAGGCTGACATGAAACTTTGCTTTAATGAAGCGACTACGCTGGAGAATTCAAACCTGAAACAGGATTTAGAACTGTGCGAAAAGCACGGCTATGATTATATTGAAATCCGCACAATGGATAAGCTGCCGGAATACTTAAAAGACCATTCACTGGCCGATCTGGCGGAATATTTTCGAACCCATCACATTAAACCGCTTGCCCTGAACGCACTGGTTTTCTTCAACAACCGTGATGAGAAGGGCTATAGGGAGATCATTTCGGAATTCAAAAGCATGATGGAAACCTGCAGGACGCTCGGTGTGAAATATGTGGTGGCCGTGCCGCTTGTGACAGAGCGGAAAATCTTGAAAGAAGAGATCAAAAAGAGCAGCGCAGAGGTGCTGACTGAGCTTTCGGACATCGCGGAGCCGTACGGCGTAAACATTGCCCTTGAATTTGTCGGCCACCCGCAATGTACGGTCAATACATTTGAACAGGCGTATGACATCGTGAACGCTGTCGGCCGCGATAATGTCGGACTGGTGTTTGACAGCTTCCATTTCCACGCGATGGGCTCCAATATTGAGAGTTTGAAGCAGGCGGACGGAAAGAAAATTTTCATCTATCATATCGACGATACAGAAGACTTCCCGATCGGCTTTTTAACGGATGAAGACCGCGTCTGGCCTGGTCAGGGTGCGATTGACTTAGACGCCCATCTATCAGCGTTAAAAGAAATCGGATTCAATGATGTTGTCTCCGTAGAGCTGTTCAGACCTGAATATTATAAGCTGACTGCGGAGGAAACGATCAAAACGGCAAAGGAAACAACGGAAGCCGTCGTATCAAAATACTTCATGAAGGAGGCGTGAACATGGCTTTTGTCACCATGAAACATCTTCTTGCAGAAGCGAAACGGGAGCATTATGCAGTCGGCCAATTTAATATCAACGGCCTCCAATGGACGAAGGCGATTCTGCAGGCGGCGCAAAAGGAGCAATCGCCGGTCATCGCCGCGGCTTCCGATCGTCTGGTCGACTATTTAGGCGGATTTAAAACGATTTCCGCCATGGTCGGCGCGTTAATGGAAGAAATGGCGATTACCGTTCCCGTCGTGCTCCATCTTGATCACGGAAGCAGTGCGGAACGCTGCAGACAGGCCATTGACGCCGGATTCAGCTCAGTGATGATTGACGGCTCCCATCACCCGATTGATGAGAACATCGCGATGACAAAAGAAGTCGCCGACTATGCCGCAAAGCACGGCGTCTCAGTAGAAGCAGAAGTCGGCACGGTCGGCGGCATGGAAGACGGGCTGGTCGGCGGGGTCCGCTATGCCGATATCGCCGAATGTGAGCGGATCGTCAAAGAAACCAATATCGATGCGCTGGCCGCCGCCCTCGGCTCCGTCCACGGCAAATATCAGGGCGAGCCGAATCTCGGATTTAAAGAAATGGAGGCTATCTCCCGCATGACTGATATTCCTCTCGTTCTTCACGGAGCATCCGGGATTCCGCAGGATCAGGTCAAAAAAGCCATCACGCTCGGCCACGCGAAGATCAATATCAACACGGAATGTATGGTAGCCTGGACAGACGAAACACGCCGCATGTTTCAGGAAAACGGCGATCTGTACGAACCGCGCGGCTACATGACACCCGGCATTGAAGCCGTGGAAGAGACGGTGCGAAGCAAAATGAGAGAGTTCGGATCAGCCGGTAAAGCCATAAAACAGCAGGTCGGCTGATGGGAACAGAACCGCCAAGATGGCGGTTTTTTTGTGCGGTGTTGCGCCCGTACGCCCGAAACGATTATGATGATGGCAGCAGTGTAAGAAACGGGAGTGGTTCAGTTTGAATAAAATCATGATTGTGGAAGATAGTGAAGACATTCGCGGACTATTGCAGAATTACCTTGAAAAATACGGATATCAAACAGTGGCCGCCGCGGATTTCACGGCTGTTCTTGATGTTTTTTTGCGGGAAAAGCCTGATGTGGTGCTGCTTGATATCAATCTGCCGTCTTATGACGGCTATTATTGGTGCCGCCAGATCCGCCAGCATTCTACAAGCCCGATCATTTTCATCTCAGCCAGAAGCGGGGAAATGGATCAAGTGATGGCGATTGAAAACGGCGGAGATGATTATATCGAAAAACCGTTTTCCTACGATATTGTGCTGGCGAAAATCAAAAGCCAGATCCGCAGGGCATACGGAGAGTACGCCGCAAAGCAGGGAGAGAAAGTGGTTGAATATGCCGGTGTGCAGCTCTTTGTAGAACGGTTTGAACTGCGCTTTCAGGACGAAAAAAGCGAGCTTTCTAAAAAAGAAAGCAAGCTTTTGGAAGTGCTGCTGGAGCGGGGAGAAAAGGTGACGGGAAGAGACCGGCTCATGGAAAAAACGTGGGACACAGACATTTTCGTCGATGATAATACACTTAACGTGTATATCACGCGGCTCAGAAAAAAACTGCGGGAGCTGAATGCGCCTATTTCGATTGAATCGGTGCGGGGCGAAGGCTACCAGCTGAGGGCGCTGTCATGAAGCTGTTTCTCCGGTCTCATGCCGTGCTGATTCTGCTTTTTCTCCTTCAAGGGCTGTTTGTCTTCTTTTATTACTGGTTTGCGGGTCTTCATTCTTTTTCCCACCTGTTTTACATATTGGGCGTGCAGCTTCTTATTTTGGCGGGGTATCTTGCCTATCGCTGGTACAAAGACCGCGGCGTGTATCATTGGCTCAGCTCGGAGCAGGAAGGGACGGACATCCCGTATCTCGGTTCTTCAGTGTTTTGTTCAGAGCTGTATGAAAAGCAGATGGAGCTGACCCGGCTGCAGCACCAGAAGCTCCATGAGACCGAAGCCAAACTCGACGCGCGGGTGACGTATATGAATCAATGGGTGCACCAAGTAAAGACGCCGCTGTCGGTCATTAATTTAATCATTCAAGAAGAGGATGAGCCCGTTTTTGAACAAATCAAAAAAGAAGTCCGGCAGATTGAATTCGGGCTGGAGACGCTTCTTTATTCTTCCAGGCTCGACCTGTTTGAAAGGGATTTTAAAATTGAAGCGGTTTCCTTATCAGAGCTTCTCCAATCGGTCATTCAAAGCTATAAACGATTCTTTATTCAATACCGCGTCTATCCGAAAATGGACATTCGCGATGATCATCAGATTTACACCGATGCAAAATGGCTCAAATTTGCGATCGGCCAAGTGGTCACAAATGCGGTCAAGTATTCAGCGGGCAAGAGTGACAGACTTGAGCTGAATGTCTTCCGCGATGAAGACAGGACGGTGCTTGAAGTCAAAGATTACGGTGTCGGGATTCCCTCGCAAGATATCAAGCGGGTGTTTGACCCTTATTACACCGGCGAAAACGGGCGGCGTTTCCAAGAATCTACGGGAATCGGCCTCCATCTCGTCAAAGAAATTACGGGCAAGCTCAATCATACGGTGGACATCAGCTCGTCCCCGGGTGAAGGGACATCGGTCCGATTTTCATTTCTTACAAAAATGTAAGACTGCGTTAAGAAAACAACATAGCTCATTCTGTTTCCCCTTGATAACATGGATTTATGTCAAGGGGATTTTTTATGCTGAACGCCCCGGCACTACATGAAAGCAGTCCAGATCAACAAGAATAAAACCATAAGGAGGATTTTCATGGCGAATATGCTTGAAGTCAAACATATAAATAAAACCTATAAAGGACAAGTGTCCTATCAAGCTTTGAAGCAAATTTCATTTTCAATAGAAGAAGGCGGGTTTACGGCGGTGATGGGGCCGTCCGGGTCCGGAAAAACAACGCTTTTGAATATCATTTCAACGATCGACCGTCCGGATTCAGGCGATATCCTGATTCACGGAGAAAACCCGCATCGCCTGAAGCGGACAAAGCTCGCTCATTTCCGCCGCAAGCAGCTCGGATTTGTGTTTCAGGATTTCAACCTTCTGGACACACTGACAATCGGTGAAAATATCATGCTGCCGTTAACGCTTGAAAAAGAAGCGCCGTCTGTCATGGAAGAAAAACTGCACGGCATCGCGGCAAAGCTCGGAATCGAAGACCTGCTCAACAAACGGACGTTTGAAGTATCCGGCGGACAGCGCCAGCGGGCCGCCATCGCAAGAGCGGTCATTCATAAGCCGTCACTCATTCTGGCCGATGAACCGACGGGCAACCTTGATTCCAAAGCGTCAAAAGACGTCATGGAAACGATGCAGAGCCTGAACCAGGATGATCATATCACGGCTTTGATGGTGACCCACGATCCGGTTGCGGCAAGCTACTGCCGCCGCGTCATCTTTATAAAAGACGGCGAACTGTTTAATGAGATTTACCGCGGGGAAAACCGCCAAGTCTTTTATGAGCAGATTCTCGATGTGCTGTCTATGCTGGGGGGAAACGCAAATGACCTTTCTTCAGTTCGCTTATAAAAACGTCACGAGAAACAAAAGGGCCTATCTTGCCTTCTTTTTAAGCAGCGCTTTTTCCGTTTTGATTTTCTTTACCTTTGCGATGTTCCTGTTTCATCCGGCTTTAAAGGAAGGCTACCTGAATAACATCGCCAGAAAAGGCTTAACCGCCGCGGAATGGATGATCTTTGTTTTTTCTTTCTTATTTGTTCTGTATTCGGTTAATGCATTTTTGAAATCGAGAAATAAAGAATTCGGCATCCTGCTGATGCAGGGAATTACGCCGGGGCAGCTGAGAAAGCTCATTACGGCGGAAAACATGATCATCGGCGTTATGTCGATCGCAGCCGGGATTATCGGAGGCTTCATTTTTTCGAAAACGTTCTTTACGGTCGGCGCTTATATTTTAGAAATGGACGCGCTGCCTCTGTACATGCCTTGGAAAGCGCTCGGCATTACGGCCGGCGGATTCCTGCTCTTATTTTTCCTTTTATCGCAGTTCACGATCCTTTTTGTCAGATCAAATACGGTGATCAAATTAATAAAGGGCACTGACAAGATCAAGCCGGAGCCGAAGCCGTCCGTGCTTCTGTCTATATTCGGCATCGCCTGCCTGTGCGGCGGGTACAGCATGGTTTTAAAAGGCAATGTCCACGGGACTCAACCGTTTATCATTTTACTGCTTACCGTCATCGGCACGTATTTCTTTTTCAGCCAAAGCAGCATCTGGATTCTGCGCGCGCTGAAGAAGTGGAAAACCTTTTATCTGCGCGGGAAAAATGTCATTTGGGTTTCTGATCTTGTTTATCGTTTAAAAGACAACGCCCGCCTGTTCTTTATCGTCAGCATTATTTCTGCGGTTGCGTTTACTGCGACAGGCGTGCTCGCAATGTACAAATCGACTGTCGGGGCGGAAGAGTCCGCCTATGAGATGGAGTATGTATCTTACAGCAATAATCCAAAAGAAAAGACTCATTTGAAAGATATTGACCATGAACTGAAAACACACGGCTTTACGTATAAGAAAGACAAAATAAATGTTTCCTATGTCCGCTATCAGGAAGGAGATACTGTTCCGCCTGTTTACATGATCAGCGAATCGGATGTGTCAACATACTTCCATGTTAAGCTGAGCGGCCTGAAACATGATGAGGCTGTCTATTTCCCGGGCACGTATGACCGCAATTTCAAAAACGAAGCGCCGGATCAGCTGAAGCTGCTGAACCAAAAAGGCAAGCCGTCTGAACAAAAACTGACGGTAAAAGAAGTCGAAAAACCGCTGATTTCATTAAATGCCGTCATCGCGGTGAACGATCAAACCTTTGATCAGCTTAAATCACTCGGTGAAAAAGCGTCATTATACGGCTACAGCTATGATCATTGGAAAGACAGTCTTGGGATCAGCCAATCCTTGAAAAATGAGATTTACGGCAACTATATCGACGTGCATTCTGATTTTATGGCAAAAGCCGGGACGTACTATGATACGGTGCAGCTGCCGAGCCTGAGTTTATTTATCGGCCTGTTTATCGCAATTGTATTCTTTGTCGCGGCAGCAAGTTTCTTATATTTCAGGCTGTTCACTGATTTAGATGAGGACCGGGAGCGCTATCGTTCACTGGCTAAAATCGGCCTGAGTGAGCGTGAAATGGCACAAAGCGTGACGATACAATTGGCGATTCTCTTTTTCTTTCCTTTCGTCATTGCCGTCATGCATACGCTGTTTGCCTTGAGAACATTGGCCGTGGAAGGCTATTCCGATGTAGCGGGGCCGCTCAGTCTGACCATCGGAGGGTTTTTCATCTTTCAGCTTCTGTTCTTCCTCACAGTGCGGTCAAGCTATTTGAAAAAAATGAACAAGTAAGGGGAGTGCACAGATGAAAAAAGCATTGGCAATCCTGGCCGTCTTGGCGGCCGCTGCCGTCATATACGGACTTCTCTTTTTTCATAATGATGTTACAGACAGATTTAATCCGTTTATTCACCAGCAAGATGTTTATGTACAGATTGATCGAGATGGCAAACATCTTAGCCCGGGCGGTACTGAGTATACATTAGACGGATATAATGCATCCGGGAAAAAAGAAGAAGTGACCTTTTTCGCCGGGAAAGATCTTCGGAAGAACGCGTATTTGAAAGTGAAGGCGAAAGGAAAATATGTCGAGACCTGGGAAGAAATCAGATTTGAAGATATGCCGGGCTCCGTACAGTCAAAATTAAAGTGAACAGGAAAAACGGCACAGTGTCATGACTGTGCCGCTTTTTTTATTTTTTATTTTCTTCAGCCCGTTTGATCAGCATGTCGGTGATGATATCCATCTGTTTGCTGACGGCAATCGGGTCATAAGGATAGAAAGTGTTGAAATCGTTGATAAAGACACGATTGTTTTTTACGGCATCGAGATTTTTCCAAACGGATGAATCTTTCAGACGCTCAAATGTTTTGCTTTCTCCATTCGGATTGTAATCGGTAATGAACATATAATCAGCCGCATATTGAGGGATGACCTCTTGGGAAACCTGTTTCATGGCGCCCGTTTTCATGATGTCTTTTTCAATTTTGGCCGGCGCTTTCAATCCGAGCGCGTTATAAACGGCTTGGCCGCCGCGGCCGGAATTGTCATTGAAAATCCAGATTTCGCCTTTATCCGTCGTTTCATAAAGGCCGACTGTCTCGTCTTTGCCGATCACGTTTTTGAGGCGCTTTTGATTGGCTTCGGCTTTTTTGTTGAAGTCTGCCATAAAGCTTTTGACTTTATCCTTCGCCCCGGCAATGTCGCCGAATAGGCTGACCGTATCTTTCGTATTCTTTGCGGTGTTAAAAGGAATGACAATCGTCGGCGCGATTTTTGATAGTTTCTCGTATTGGTCATCCTTCATCAGCACGATTAAATCAGGCTTCAGCTGCATCACTTTCTCCACATTGACGGGATTGCCGATGTCAGTAATGTTTTTCAGCTGTTTTTTGATAAACGGATTTTTGAAAGTCCATGAGCCCGCCCCCACGACATTTGCGTCAACGGACAGCAGCTCACCTGCATAAAAGTCAGTGACGATCCGCTTCGGATGTGCGGGTATGTCAATATTCCCTTTTGTTGATTCATATGTACGCATGTCTGTCTTTCCTTTGCCTGATGCCGATCCGTTGTTTTCCTTCGCGCCGCTGCAAGCGCTTAATGCGAAAACAAGCAGAAGTGCCAGGCCGATCAGCCATGATTGTTTCTTCATAATGATCCCCCTATTTCAGTGATAATGATTATCATTATTAATATAGCAGGAAGACGTCATTCCGTCTATGTTTTTTATAGAAAACCTTCCTTGATTATCCATGTTATAGTAGTAAAGGAGGAGGAATGAATGTTGATTACGAAAAGAGGAACTTGGTGGGAAGTGCTGCACAGCTGGTGGCTGCTGCTGACTTTCGCGCCGTTTGCGCTGACCGCTTTCTTGGCCTTTTTCTATATCGGCTACCGGGCTAAGAACAAAAAATGGCTGAAATACGGACTTATCTATTTTATTATTTTAGCAATTGCTTTTGTGCTGCCGAGCACGCCGGGCGTGTATATCGTGCTGCCTTTATGGGTCATCTCCATCATCCACGGGCTGAAAGTGCGGGCGGCTTATTTGATACAGCTTGATGTGTTTAAACAAAACGTCGAAGCAAGAGCGTTTGAAGCGGTAAGGCATGAGGCTGAAGCAAAATTCGGCGGAAAACCCGCTCATCGCATTGATCTGACAAAACAGAGATAAAAACAAATGACAAAGCCGGTATCTCGCGCTTTGTCATTTGCATGACCGGCCTATTGCTGGTATGAATGCTGCTGAAACGGTGTGTGATGCTGTGTTTGCGGGAATGAAGAAACATTAGCGTTTGCCATCGGTGCAGGCATGTGTCCGCTTACTTCCTGCTGAAGCTGATTGCACACATTCACGATTTGCTGGCATTTCTGAATGGCCGCTTCATGCCCCTGCAGCGCTTGCTGAATGGTATGAACGGCATGCTGTTCATGGTTAAGCATCTGCTGAAGCATTTGAATGTTTTGCTGTTCCTGCTGAAGCATTTGCTTGTACTGCTGACTGCTTTGCTGTGTCTGCTGAATAAGCTGCTGTGCTGTTTGGCGGCATTGCTGCAGCTGATTTCCGCTGTATTGGTTTTGATACATCATGAAGACCTCCTGGAGTGATTGATTTTACACATTTATCATGTGAAAGAATAGGAGAGGCATTCATGGAAGAAGAGGATTCAAATATTTACCTGTTATGTACAGAGCGGAATACAAGGCTCGGGATGGCCTGTTGAGCTTTGTATTCCGGCCCTTTTTCTCAGAAGCCGCCTTCTGTAGCGTGAAAAGGAATATTGAGTCTGTTTTCGACTGCGCGCAGGCGCTGATTCAAACGGTTTAAGCGGCGGGTATGGATTTCAATGGACTGGCTCAGCCGTCTGATCTGCTCATTCATACGCGTGATTTCCCGGTTTTGGCGCTGGTCTTCTTGTGAGAGGCGGGTGAGCTCTCTCGTTTGCTCGGCGTTTTGTCTTTCAAGCTGGGCGACTCTCCGTTCTAAACCTGTCGGCTGCCGCTCTTCGGACTGAGGGGGCGCATAATAATAGCTTTCCTGCTGCTGATACGGCTCATACTCAACGCGGTTCACTTCGTATTCCTGCTGCTGAGGGAAATAGGCAGGCGGGGTGTAGTACTGATATGGGTTCATTCATCATTCTCCTTATCTAGTGAAGTCTTTATACACTATGTAGTCAATTGCACAGTGCCACGGCATCCGCCTAAGTTACAGGCGTAAAAAAGCTTCAAAGGAAGGTGATCATGTTGCGGAACATACGGATTTTCATCATGACGGTTCTTGTTTTCGGATGCGTCATGATAACAGGCTGCTCGCAAAAGAAAGCAGACGATATCCCTTTTTATTACGGGACATGGGATGCAGGGCTGAAACCGGGCCCGATGGACGGGGTCAGATCTGAAACCGTCACGTTTACGAAAGACAGCGTGCTGACAAAGCAGGTCATTCAAGGCCGCGGCGAGGTTGCCATGCCCTCAGATGTGTACAAGGTGATCTCTCAGAACACGGACGGGACGATCGAGATTGAATACCTCGGCCATCCGCACCCCGTCAAAAGCACGTTGAAAAGAGGAAAAAACGGTACGCTCATTTGGAAGATATACGGAGAAACAAAAACAATGACAAGAATAAAAACCGGCGGGGAGGATGCACATGAGAAATAAGGCTGCCGACAGACTCGTTTTGACGGGTGTCATCGTACATATCATTCAATGGTTTTCACTGTTATGGTTATTTTTTATGCTTTTTGATCAGTTCGGGCGTTTTACCATTTACAATCCCAATGTCGTCAACGGAAGCATGCAGTCTTTTTCATTCTTTGATATGATGCGCGCTCTTCTGTTTTCCGGCACGCTGCGGAATACGCTCCTGCTGTTTCTGTTTGCGGCAATGCTCATTTACTTGTGGGTGAACGCTCTGTTTATCCTGCTGGAAATCGTTTCTTATACCATGATCAGGCGGAACAGCCGTTCATTATGGGCATACTTTCCCGCAGCGATGGGAATAAAGCTTGCCCTTCTGGACATAGCGGCCGTCCCTTTCTTTGCGGCGGGGCTGATGCTCTTGAAGCAGAAAACAGATGACGGCGGCGAACAAGCTGACAAGGGGAAAAGACGGCCCCGCATCCGGAGGCAGGTCCGGTATACGAAGAGAAGGCGGAGAAACTTGTCCGTTTGATTTTTCATTGAAACGAAAAAACGATATGATGAAAGCATAAGAAGAAAAGGATACAAAGGAGATGCAGGATGTACAAGTTAATCGCAATAGATATGGACGGAACACTACTAAACGATCATCATGAAGTGACGGCTGAAGTCCGCGGGGCGCTTGATGCCGCCAAAGCGGAAGGGGTCAATATCGTCCTGTGCACGGGCCGGCCGATCGGCGGCGTGCGTCGGTATTTGGAAGAGCTGAACTTACAGGAAGAAGGCGACTTTGTGATTGCCTATAACGGCGCACTCGTCCAAAATACGTATACAAACGGTGTCGTGGCCGAGCAGTCATTAGGCTTTGAAGATTTGAAGTCGCTTTACGAGCTGAGCTTACAGCTGGATACTCCGATGCATTACTTTGACACAGCCAATCTGTACACGCCGAACCGGGATATCAGTGAATACACGGTATACGAATCATACATTACGAAAGTGCCGCTTCATTTCCGCACGATCGATGAAGTGCCGAAGGATATTCTGATTCCGAAAGTCATGTTCATTGACGATCCGGACAAGCTGGAGAAAGCGGTCGCTTCCATTCCGGAATCATTCAGGGAAACATACACAATGGTCAAAAGCGCGCCATTCTTCCATGAGATTCTTCACCCGAAAGTCAGTAAAGGAAACGCGGTCAAGCTGCTGGCCGAAAAACTCGGCATTGAACAGAAAGACGTCATGGCAATCGGCGATAACGGCAACGACATGTCCATGATTCAGTGGGCCGGCTGCGGTGTGGCAATGGCCAATGCCATCCCGGAAGTAAGGGAGATTGCTGATTTTGAAACGAAATCAAATAACGAACACGGCGTGGCGCATGCGATTCAGGAGCTTGTGCTGAAAAAATAGGCACCCCATCAGAGGGTGCTTTTTTACCGCGTGTTTTGGTGATATGATAAGCGGAGAGGGGAGGCGCGACATGGATCGTGAAAAACAGCAGCTCAGCATAGAAGCGGCAAAACTATATTATCAATCAGATTACAGCCAGCAGCAGATCGCCGAACGGCTTAATCTGTCACGCCCCACCGTTTCAAGGCTGCTTCAGTACGCAAAGGAAAAAGGGTATGTTCAAATTCGCGTCATGGACCCGTTTGAGGATCTGGACGATCTCGGCGCGAAGCTGGAAGAAAAATACGGGCTGCTTGAGGCGCACGTCGTCTTTTCTCCAAGTGACGATTACCAGGCCATTACACATTACTTAAGCCGCTATGGCGCAGACTATATGCATAAAACCGTAAAGGACGGCGATATACTCGGCGTAAGCTGGGGGACGACGATGTACCAGATCGCAAGCCGCATGGAGCCGAAGCAGGTAAAGAGCGTTGAAGTCGTGCAGCTGAAAGGCGGCATCAGTCATTCCAATGTCAATACGTATTCGTCAGAAACGATTCAGCTGTTCGCCGAAGCATTTCAGACGATGCCGAGGTATTTGCCGCTGCCGGTTATATTTGACAGCGCCGATGTGAAACAGATGGTCGAGCGGGACAGACATATTAAGCGGATCATTGAAATGGGCAGACAAGCCAATATCGCCCTGTTTACGGTCGGAACCGTCCGGGATGAGGCGCTGCTTTTCAGACTCGGCTATTTCCGGGAAGAAGAGAAACAATTGCTGAAAGCACGCGGAGTCGGCGATATTTGTTCACGCTTTTTTGACGAGGAAGGCAGGATTTGCAGCAGCAGCATTAACGGCAGGACGATCGGAGTCGAGCTCAGCGACTTGAAAATGAAAGAGCGTTCGATTCTGGTGGCGGGCGGCAGCAGAAAATGCAAGGCCATTCACGGTGCCCTGAAAGGAAAGTACGCCAACGTTTTGATTACTGATCAGCATACGGCCAAAAAACTCATTCAAGAATTGTGACAATTCTTGAACATAATTTCAATTACCAATTTACATATGTTCAAAATTCGGTTATTCTAAACGTATCCTAGGAAAAAGGAAGTGCATACAATGTCAATTGCAAGTCAAATAGACCATACTGCTTTGAAACCGCATACACAAAAAGCGGATATTTTACAACTGATAAAAGAAGCAAAAGAATATAAATTCGCTTCCGTTTGTGTAAACCCGACTTGGGTCAAACTCGCAGCGGAGGAACTGAAAGGCACTGGAGTTGACGTTTGCACCGTTATCGGATTTCCTCTCGGCGCAACGACATCGGAAACAAAAGCATTTGAAACGAAGGATGCCATCTCAAAAGGGGCAACTGAGGTTGACATGGTCATCAATATCGGCGCATTAAAAGACGGCGATGATGAAGCGGTTGAAGCTGATATCCGCGCGGTAGTTGAAGCAGCTGATAAAAAAGCGCTCGTCAAAGTGATCATCGAAACATGCCTTTTGACAGATGAAGAAAAAGAGCGCGCGTGCCGCTTGGCGGTATCCGCAGGCGCAGATTTCGTCAAAACGTCTACCGGTTTTTCTACAGGCGGGGCAACGGCTGAAGATATCGCTCTCATGAGAAAAACAGTCGGACCGGACATCGGGGTCAAAGCATCAGGCGGCATCAGAACAAAAGCTGATGTTGACAGCATGATCGCTGCGGGCGCGAGCCGGATCGGCGCAAGTGCGGGCGTCTCTATCGTGAGCGGCGGAGACAGCGGCAGCAGCGACTATTAATCAGCAGTGCGGAAGCTGAAAGCTTCCGCCATCCTCTTTCTTTGTTGATGCATAAAAAATTGTAAGCGAATACAAATAAAAGGAGAACACATATGAAGTATCTCATCGGAATTATCGGAATCATTGTGTTTTTAGGTCTTGCCTGGCTTGCCAGCAACGGCAAAAAAAGAATCAGAATCCGGCCGATCGCCGTCATGCTCGTGCTGCAGCTGATTCTCGGTTATATTCTCCTCAACACCGGTATCGGGAATTTTCTTGTCGGCGGTTTTGCAAAAGGATTTAACTACTTGCTGGAATATGCATCAGAAGGGATTAACTTTGTATTCGGCGGGCTTGTGAATGCGAAACAGACGACGTTCTTCATGAGCGTGCTTCTGCCGATCGTCTTTATATCCGCTTTAATCGGAATTCTGCAGCATTGGAAGGTCCTCCCCTTCATCACGAAGTATATCGGTCTTGCGTTAAGCAAGGTGAACGGAATGGGGAAAATCGAATCTTACAACGCTGTCGCATCCGCGATTTTAGGGCAATCAGAAGTCTTTATCAGTTTGAAAAAACAGCTCGGTTATCTTACTGAACAGCGCTTATATACGCTTTGCGCGTCCGCAATGTCGACGGTCTCAATGTCGATCGTCGGTTCTTACATGATGATGCTGAAGCCTGAATACGTCGTGACGGCGCTTGTGCTGAACTTATTCGGCGGATTTATCATCGCTTCTATCATCAACCCGTACACCGTCAGCAAAGAAGAGGATTTGATCGTCGTTCCTGAAGAAGAAAAGCAATCCTTTTTTGAAGTGCTCGGTGAGTATATAATGGATGGATTCAGAGTCGCCGTCGTCGTAGCGGCGATGCTGATCGGATTTGTCGCACTCATTGCCCTGGTCAACGGCGTTTTTAATGCGGTCTTCGGCATTACATTCCAGGCGCTGCTCGGATATGTATTCGCGCCGTTTGCGTTTTTAACCGGTATTCCGTGGAATGAAGCGGTGAGCGCCGGAAGCATTATGGCGACGAAAATGGTATCGAATGAATTTGTGGCGATGCAGACACTCTCATCCGGCGATTTCCATTTCAGTGCGCATACACAGGCAGTGGTATCTGTATTCCTTGTCTCATTCGCGAATTTCTCCTCTATCGGAATTATTACCGGTGCGGTGAAAGGGCTGCATGAAAAACAAGGAAACGTCGTCGCGCGGTTCGGGCTGAAGCTGCTGTACGGCGCAACGCTCGTCAGCTTCCTGACAGCGGCGATCGTCGGATTGATTCACTGAACATAAATAAAGGACAGGTGATAGATCATGAGAATGGTAGATCTTATTGTAAAAAAACAAAATGGAAAAGAACTGACAACAGAAGAAATTCAATTTTTCGTAAAAGGATATACGGACGGAAGTATCCCTGATTATCAGGCAAGCGCGCTGGCTATGGCGATTTACTTTCAGGATATGACAGATCAGGAGCGCGCCGATCTGACAATGGCGATGGTGAATTCAGGGGAAACGATTGATCTTTCCGCCATTGAAGGCATTAAGGTCGACAAGCACTCTACGGGCGGGGTCGGCGACACGACAACTCTCGTACTCGCACCGCTCGTCGCGGCGCTCGGCGTTCCCGTCGCTAAAATGTCCGGCCGCGGTCTTGGCCATACGGGGGGAACCATTGATAAGCTGGAAGCGATCGAAGGCTTCCACGTGGAATTGTCAAAAGATGAATTCATCAAGCTTGTGAACCGCGACAAGGTAGCCGTCATCGGACAAAGCGGCAACTTGACGCCTGCCGATAAAAAGCTTTATGCGCTGCGTGATGTAACGGGTACGGTGAACTCCATCCCGCTGATCGCAAGCTCAATTATGAGTAAAAAAATCGCCGCCGGAGCAGATGCCATCGTGCTTGACGTCAAAACGGGAGCCGGCGCGTTTATGAAAACGGATGAAGACGCCGTGAACCTCGCCAAAGCAATGGTCCGCATCGGAAACAACGTCGGCCGCCAGACGATGGCCGTGATTTCTGACATGTCGCAGCCGCTCGGTTTTGCGATCGGGAATGCTCTGGAAGTACAAGAAGCCATTGATACATTAAGAGGGGAAGGGCCTGAAGACTTAAACGAACTCGTCCTCACGCTCGGCAGCCAAATGGTCGTATTGGCGAAAAAAGCTGAGACATTGGAAGAAGCGAGAACAAAGCTTCAGGAAGTCATGAAAAACGGCAAAGCGCTTGAAAAGTTCAAAGAGTTCCTGAGCAATCAGGGAGGAGACGCTTCTGTCGTTGACGATCCGTCCAAACTTCCGCAGGCGGCGTACAAAATTGACGTTCCGGCAAAAGAAGCGGGTGTCGTTTCAGAAATCGTCGCTGACGAAATCGGCGTCGCAGCGATGCTGTTGGGCGCGGGACGTGCGACAAAAGAGGACGAAATCGATCTTGCCGTCGGCATTATGCTCCGCAAAAAAGTCGGTGACAACGTCGAAAAAGGCGAGCCGCTCGTCACCCTTTACGCCAACCGCGAAAACGTTGAAGACGTGACCGCCAAAGTCTATGACAACATCCGCATCTCAGAAAAAGCGGAAGCGCCGAAACTGATTCATACGCTGATTACGGAATAAGAGAAGAAAGGCACATACCTCATCAGTATGTGCCTTTTTTTATGGCATGGTTTTATCCAAATGAATGTCACGGACGGATTGTTTCGGCTGTTTCTTTCTCAAAAAACGAATGAGATAGCACAGGATCATACAAGGAATTCCGCAGAAGAGGGCGATTCTTTGATTGGGATCAAATGCAAGGCCTACGCATGAAGCGAAACATAAGATCACAGCGGCGATCGGAACGAGAGGGTATAACGGTGTGCGGAAGGTCAGATCCGAGACGCGTCCGCCGTTTTTCACATAATGTTTTCGAAATAACAGCTGAGACAGGGCGATGCTCATCCACACCACGACGCCGGCAAATCCGGCTATTGCCACGAGCACCACGTAGACTGTGCCCGGGGCGGCGATGCTTGAGATCAAGGATATGCAGGAAACGGCCATGCTGGCGAGCAGAGCATTCAGCGGAATGCCTTTCGGCGTGACTTTTTTGAACCGGGCGCTGATCATGTTTTCATTCGCAAGAGACCACAGCATCCGGGTGGAAGCATACAGCCCGGAGTTGGCGACCGAAAGCAAAGCCGTTAAAATCACGAAGTTCATGATATCTGCGGCGTATGGGATACCGATTTGGGAAAAGACCGCGACAAACGGACTTTCAATCACACCGGCTTCCTTCCAGGAGATCAGTCCGGACAGCACAAAAATGGCGCCGATAAAAAAGATGACCGTTCTCCAGGCGACATTTCGGATCGAACGCGGAATATCTTTTGCCGGATTGGCGGTTTCACCAGCGGTAATGCCGATCAGCTCCGTTCCTGAAAAGGCAAAGCTTACGGAAATCATTGCGATGAAAACCGCAAGAAAGCCGTTCGGAAACAGTCCGCCGTGTGAGGTAAAATTCGACAGCATCGGAGCTTCACCCGAACCGTGCAATGAAATCAAACCGAACATCGCGGCGCCGCCTAAGATGATAAATAAAAGGATGGTAACGATTTTGACGCTTGAAAACCAAAACTCTGTTTCTGCAAACAATTTAACGGAGAATGCATTGGCGGCAAAAAGGAGAGCCGCGAAAATCGCGCTCCACATCCAGACGCTGCTGTGGGGAAACCAGCGCTGCATGAGGATACCGGAAGCTGTAAACTCCGATCCTACCGTCACCACCCAATTCACCCAATACATGATACCGACCATAAAACCCGTGGACGGCCCGATAAACGTTGTCGCATACGTTTGAAATGAACCGGTCACAGGCATGGCTACTGACAATTCTCCGAGACACTGCATGACAAGATACATCATCAAGCCGCCGATCAGGTAAGCGGCGATCGTCCCGCCCGGCCCGGCCTGGCTCAATGTATACCCTGTGCTCAAAAACAGCCCCGTGCCGATGACCCCTCCCAATGAAATCATAAATAAGTGCCTGCTTTTCATCGTGCGCTTTAGTTGATTGCCGCCTTGATCAACATCCATCGTGATCTCCCCCTTTTTGCGTGGCGTGAGAATCTTCCGGCAGCCGAGAGCACGCGTGCCGGATTTGACTTTAACGTGACAATTTAAATCCCTTTAATGCATGTAAAATGACGTGTGCGACTGCCCGGCTTGTCATATCGCGAAAATCAAGTGTCGGATCAACCTCAACGATCTCAATACCCGAGATGTCAGCCTCACTGGCTAAAAACCGGACCGCCTGAAGCAGTTCTTCGGTATACAGGCCTCCGGGGCCGATCGCGGGGCAGCCGGGCGCATGAGCTTGATCCAGCACATCCATATCAACCGAAATAAAGATGGCGTCGGCTCTTTTTTGAACGGCCGGCAAGACCTCTTGTATCGTTCGGAGGAGCCCTTTCTCCCGGATCATCTCCATTGTATGCACGTCTGCCTGCCGCTCTTTTACATATTGTTCGTATGCCAAGCTGTTGCTGAACTCCCTGATTCCAAGCTGAATCAGGTTTTGTCCGCTTATGATATTTTCATCTAACAGCCGGCGGAATGGCGTGCCGTTTGTCGGTCCTCCGTCTTCTGTGTTGCGGACGTCGTGGTGGGCGTCGAATTGAAAGACGGCCGTTGTTCCTTTCGTTTCCGCAATGGCTTTAATGGTGGAATAACTGATGGAGTTGTCGCCGCCGAGAATGACGGGCACCCAGTCAGGCTGGTCCGTCAGAATGTCATGAATGGTCCGATAAATGTGTTCGTGAGATGTGACGACATCCGTGACGTGAATCTGAATATCGCCGATATCGTAAAGATGGTCAATGACATGCTCCCGCAGCTCCGCGGAATAAGCGGAAATCCCGCCGAGCGCCCGGCGGATCGCACCGGGTGCAAAGCAGGCGCCGGAATGGCTGATTGACGACTTAGAAAGCGGAACGCCGATCAAAGCCGGCCCTTTGATCATTTGTCCCGCCCACGCTTCCGTCACATCGCCGACCCTTGTCACATGGCGGTCGTTGAAGAGGGAGCCGGCTTTTTGCAGAAACGGATACTTATCCAAGAGCGGCTCCCTCCCTTGAAACGACCGTCTTTCCGTTCTTGATGACACGGCGGACATGATTGACGCCGTAATGATACGGGATATACATGTAATTCGGCGCTTCCCAAATGACAATGTCAGCCGCCCGTCCGGCTTTGATTTGTCCGGCCTCTTCGCCTTTTCCGATCGCATACGCGGCATTAACGGTGACAGCGTGCCAGATTTCTTCTGCGGTCATTTTTAAATGAAGCGCGGCAATCGACATAATGAGCTGGAGATTTTCCGTCGGTGAGCTGCCCGGGTTGAAGTCAGTCGCCAAACTGACCCGTACGCCCGCATCAATCATCTCCCGGGCTCTCGCATAAGTGTGTTTGCCGAGATAGAAAGTCGTGCCCGGCAGCAGGACGGCGATCGTTCCGGAGGCCGCTAGCTTTTCGATGCCTTCGTCAGACGCCCCCACCAAATGATCGGCAGAAACAGCATGCAGCTCTGCCGCCAATTCCGCGCCGCCGAGCGGGTCAATCTCATCAGCATGGATTTTCAGGCCGAAACCAGCTTCAGACGCCTTTTTCAGGTAGTCCCGTGACTGGCTGACGGTAAAGACGCCTGTTTCTGTGAATATATCGGCAAATTGCGCGAGGCCTTTTTCTTTTATTTCAGGCAAAAGCTGCAGCATGCGATTCAGAAATTCGTCAGGGCTGTTCCGGTACTCAGGCGGAATGGCGTGTGCCCCCATAAAAGTTGTGACAAGGTCGACCGGCTGGCGTTCGCCCAGTTTCTTCGCCGCGGTCAGCTGTTTCAGCTCCGTGTCTTTGTCGAGTCCGTAGCCGCTTTTTACTTCTGCCGTCGTGATGCCGTATGACAGCATGCGTCCGAGGTGAAAAAGCCCTTTTTCAATCAGTTCTTCTTCGGAAGCGGCTTTCGTGTCTTTGACCGTTGACAAAATACCGCCGCCTTGCGCCAGAATATCCAAATAGGACATGCCCTGAATTTTTAAATTCAGTTCTTTTTCCCGGGACCCTCCGAATACAAGATGGGTATGGGGATCGACGAGGCCGGGGGTGACGAGCCGTCCCCCGCAGTCGATGATGTCTCTTGCCTCGTATCCTTCCTCCGCTCCTTGATGTCCGGCAAAAACAATGCGCCCGTCGGAAATGCCGATGACGGCATCTTCCGTGACACGAAGATCCTGCATGCTTCCGCCTGATCGGGGACCGCCGGATTCCATCGTCAGCAGCTGGCCGATGTTGGTGAGTAAGGTATCTATTTGTTTCGGCATGTTACCGCTCCTTTTTCATCGGTATCATAATGTCTTGTTCCTCGGCGACTTGAGCCGCTTTTTCATAACCTGCGTCCGCATGGCGGATGATGCCCATTCCCGGATCGCTTGTCAGAACGCGGGAAAGCCGCTGTTCCGCAAGGATGCTGCCGTCAGCGACCGCGACCATTCCCGCGTGAAGGGAATACCCCATGCCGACGCCCCCGCCGTGGTGAAAAGAAACCCAGCTTGCGCCTGAGGCCGTGTTGATCAGCGCGTTCAGCACCGCCCAATCGCCGACCGCGTCGCTTCCGTCTTTCATCGCTTCTGTTTCCCGATTCGGAGAGGCGACAGATCCGCAGTCTAAATGGTCTCTTCCGATGACGATCGGGGCTTTCAGCTCGCCGTTTCTGACCAATTCATTGATGGCGAGCCCCATCTTTTCCCGTTCACCGTAGCCGAGCCAGCAAATACGGGACGGCAGGCCTTGGAATGTGACTTTTTTCTGTGCCATGTCAATCCAGCGGTGAAGGGCTTGATTTTCTGGAAACAGCTCTTTTAATAAAGCGTCCGTGCGGTATATATCTTCAGGGTCTCCCGACAGCGCAGCCCAGCGGAACGGCCCTTTTCCTTCACAAAATAAAGGCCGGATGTAGGCGGGAACGAATCCCGGAAAATCAAAAGCATCGGCGAGCCCCTCATCTTTGGCAGCCTGGCGGATATTGTTGCCGTAATCAAAGACGATAGCCCCTTTTTTCTTGAAGGCGAGCATGGCTTCCACATGCTTTTTCATACTCTGCTTGGAAAGCCTTACGTATAATTCAGGCTGATCCCGGCGCAGGCGGTCGGCCTCTTCAAGTGAGTATCCTGCCGGAATATAGCCGATCAGCGGGTCGTGAGCGGAAGTCTGATCGGTCACGATGTCAATATGGACGCCGCGGTTCAAAAGCTCATGATGCACCTCAGCCGCATTGCCGAGAAGGCCGATCGATAAAGGTTCTCCGGCTTGTCTGGCTGCTTCGGCCCAGCGCAGCGCTTCGTCAATTGATGCGGTTTTACGGTCGCAATAGTTTGTTTCTATCCGTTTATCAATCCGTGTTTCATCCGCTTCAACGGCGATGACGACGCCATCATTCATCGTGACGGACAGCGGCTGGGCGCCTCCCATTCCGCCAAGTCCGGCCGTCAGCGTAAGGGTTCCTTTCAGACTGCCGCCGAAATGCTGTCTCGCAAGCTCCGCAAAGGTTTCATAGGTGCCTTGCAAAATACCTTGTGAGCCGATATAAATCCAGCTGCCCGCCGTCATCTGCCCGTACATCATCAGCCCTTTTTTCTCAAGGTCGTGGAAATGCTCCCAATCCGCCCATTTCGGCACGAGAACTGAATTGGCCAATAGGACGCGGGGGGCGCGGCTGTGCGTGCGGAACAGTCCGACCGGTTTCCCGGATTGAATCAGCAGTGTTTCATCATCTTTTAACGTTTTGAGGGAACGTTCAATCGCATGAAAAGCATCCCAGTTTCGCGCGGCCTTGCCTATGCCGCCGTATACGATCAGATCCTCCGGCTTTTCTGCAACCTCCGGATCAAGGTTGTTTCGGAGCATGCGGAGCACGGCTTCCTGCTCCCATCCTAAGCATTCAAGTTCGGTGCCGCGGCCGGCGCGGATTGATTTCTTTACATCAGTCATCTTGTCAGTCCCCCTTCATTGGTCATCAGTTTTTGGTGATGCTCATTCGGCAGAAAAGACTCCTTCTTCAGCCAGTCACTCAGATGCTCGATGTCATAAGAAAACACGCGGTCTTCTTGTATGGACGGCACGATGTTTCTCATTTCGAGATAGAGCTGTTTTGTGTACGAGGCGCAATGTTCCGCACCCCGGTATTCCACGGCCTGCAGCGCGCAAATGGCTTCAACGGCAAGCACCCGTCTCGTATTCGCGATGATCTGGTAGGCGTGCCTTGAGGCAATGGTTCCCATGCTGACGTGATCCTCCTGGTTTGCCGATGAAGGAATGGAATCGACACTGGCGGGATGGGCCAGGGTTTTATTTTCTGACACGAGGGAGGCCGCCGCATATTGCATGATCATCGCTCCGGATTGTAAGCCGGGCTGAGGGCTCAGAAAGGGCGGCAGGTCATTCAGCTGCGGATTCACAAGCCGTTCGATACGGCGTTCAGAAATATTCGCAAGTTCGGCCGCCGCCACTTTGAGAAAATCCATGGCAAATGCGATCGGCTGTCCGTGAAAGTTTCCGCCTGAGATGATTTTGGCGCCGTCTTCGAAAATGAGCGGGTTATCTGTCGCGGCATTCATCTCAATTTCTAATTTTTCTTTTACATACGCTAATGTCTGCCATGATGCGCCGTGGACTTGAGGGATACAGCGGATCGAATAGGCGTCCTGGACACGCAGCTCCCCTTGGACGGTCGTCAGTTTGCTGTCTGACAAGTAATAGCGGATTCGCTCGGCGACATCCATCTGTTCCTGATAACCGCGGGCGGCATGAATGTCCTCGTCAAACGCATCGATAATGCCCTGAAGGCCTTCGATCGTTAAGCTCGCGATCCGTTCCGACTGATAGGCCAGTTTTTCGGCTTCGAGGTAAGCGATCAGCCCCATCGCGGTCATGGCCTGCGTTCCGTTGATCAGCGCGAGCCCTTCCTTAGAGGTCAGGACGGCCGGCTGAAGGTTTGTCTTTTCTAAAGCATGAGCTGTCGGCATCCGGGCCCCTTCGTAAAAGACTTCGCCTTGCCCGATAAGCGCCAGTGCGAGATGAGAAAGCGGCGCCAAATCTCCGCTCGCCCCCAGTGACCCTTGCTGCGGGATGACCGGGTGAATGCGATGATTGAGATACGCGAGCAGTTGATCAATCAGCTCAGTCCGCACGCCGGAAAAGCCTTTCAGCAGGGCATTGGCTCGCAAAAGCAGCATGGCCCGCGATACAGATTCCGGAAACGGATCACCGACGCCGCACGCGTGAGAAAGAATCAGATTCAGCTGCAGATCCGCGGCGTCTTCTTTTTGAATCAGCACATCGCTGAACTTGCCGAATCCCGTCGTAATCCCGTAAATGGTCTTCTCTTCCTGAACGATCCGTTCAACCGCCGCCCTGCTTTTTTTCACACGTTCCATGCTTTCGGCAGATGCCTGAACCTCTTCAAAATCAAACAGCACACGCTCGGCATCTGCGGTTGTCAGTGAGGAACCGTCTAACGTCACCATCATTTCAACCCCTTTTCCTTTACTTTGGTAAAGCGCCCATACAAAAAGGAGCTATGCCATGAAAATGATGTTTCACGCATAGCCCCCTATCATCTGAAATCTATGGGCTGATTCATATGTGATTAATTCCGACTCCGAATGTTTCGTGCTCAAGCCCCTTAATCGGAGCTCCGATCGTGCCGTAAAGTGAAACGGCGATCCAATCGCCTTCCGCTTCGCTTTCATACGGATTTCCCCGCAAGACGGCGAACTTCAGGCCCACGGTACGAAGCAGCGAGCCAAGCAGCATTTCGCCCCGCGTCACTCCGTGCAAAGCTTCCATTGTGGCATGATACAGCGCATGTGATTCGCGATAACCCTCAGATTGAATGACGCCGCTCTTTTTGGAAGCGGTTTCAATTGCGGCTACCACCTTATGCGCATCCATTGAACCCACCCTGCCGAGACAGACTTTCCAGCCGTCCCGTTCCAGCCGGCTGATCTGCTGGTTTTCTTCAGTCTCATGAAGCAGAAGAAGGACGGACAATCGCCCAATGCGGCGGTCTTTGTGTAAGGTCATATATGCTTCACTCAATTCTCAAATATTCTGATAACTAGTAACTGTTTTTTATATTAAGTGTTTGCGAATCAGAAGTCAAAACTTTTTTTCCAGTCTTTCACAAATCAGATTGTTATCGAAGTAAAGCGGTACATCGCGAAGCCGGCGCTGTTGATCACATATTTCCGCCATCCGCGTCATAAAATAGAGCGTTGCCTTGAAAGCGTTTTAAGAAAAGAAGAGAGCGAGGAGATTTCAGAAAATGAAAACCAGTTTCTTTCGTGTGTGCCTGGTCTCAGCAGCGGTCATCGGATTCACTCTGCCGCAGGCAAAAGCCCAGCATCCGGTTTTTTCAGAGGTCAGCGTGCATGATCCGTCCGTCATCAAAACAGGAGATACATATTATGTATTCGGCTCGCATTTGGCTTCCGCCAAGTCGAAAAACCTGATGCAGTGGCAGCAGATATCTTCAAGCGTCAATCCCAATAATCCCCTGATCCCGAACGTCTACACCGAATTAAAAGAGACATTCGACTGGGCCCAGTCTGATACGCTGTGGGCGCCGGACGTCGCCCAGCTGTCTGACGGGAAATATTACATGTACTATAACGCCTGTAAAGGAGACTCGCCGCGATCCGCTCTCGGTGTCGCCGTGAGTGACAAGATCGAAGGACCCTACAAAAACAAAGGCATCTTTTTGAAATCGGGCATGGAAGGAAAAAGCGAAGACGGCACGACGTATCATGCAAACGTTCACCCGAACGTCGTAGATCCGCAAACGTTTTTTGACCATAAAGGCAAGCTCTGGATGGTGTACGGCTCTTACTCCGGGGGGATTTTTATACTGGAAATGAATCCGAAAACCGGTTTCCCGCTCCCGAACCAAGGCTACGGAAAAAAACTGCTCGGCGGAAATCACAGCAGAATCGAAGGCCCGTACATCAGCTACAATCCGGAAACGAAATATTACTATCTGTATCTGTCATTCGGCGGACTTGACGCAGCCGGCGGTTATCATATGCGTGTGGCGCGCTCTAAAAATCCGGACGGTCCGTACTATGACGCCGCAGGCCATAACATGCTTGATGCCAAAGGAAAAGACGGCAGTTTCTTCGACGACAAAGCAATTGAACCGTACGGGGTCAAACTCATGGGCGGCTACAGCTTCGCCTCACAATCTGAAAAAGGCACGGGCTATGTATCGCCGGGACACAACTCCGTGTTTTACGACGGGAAAACGAAACGATCATACCTCATTTTCCACACCCGTTTCCCGAACAGAGGCGAAGAGCACGAAGTCAGAGTACATCGGCTGTACATGAACAAAGACGGATGGCCCGTTGCAGCGCCATACCGCTATGCGGGAGAACCGGATACACACATTCCGGCGGCCGCCGCATCCGGAACCTACAAACTCATCCAGCACGGAAAAGACATCACAGCTACGATCAAAACCCCAAAAAACATCCGGCTTAACAACGACGGCACCATTTCCGGGGAAATGACCGGAACTTGGACAATAACGGACAGCAGCAAAGCCCGAATCAGCCTGAACGGCACAAATTATGACGGCGTCTTCCTGAAAGAATGGGACTCGGCGAGAGAGAAAGAAGTTGTGACGTTTAGTGTGCTGAGCGGTGATGGGGAGGCTGTTTGGGGAGTGAAGTAAACCAATTAAAGTTTAATATATGTTATAAATCTCTAAGGAATGAATCTCTTCTTTATTATTATCTGAAGAAGAGATTCGTTTTTTATATAGTTAAACCTTTACAGATACGTAATATTCAACTAAATAAAAAAGAAAGTTAGCCGATAAATTTATTAGACTACAACATAAAATAAATGACACGTTAAAAAATAGGAGGAAATTTATATTGTTAGATGAACCTATTGAAAGGCTAAGTCAATTTACTGAATTTGTAGAAGCGCTACCTAAAGAGTTTATTTTATCAAGAGGACAGGAAAAAGAATACGAATTGTTACCTGGTGCCCTTAGATTGGATAATAACAAAAAGAGGAAATATTCGAGAGGATCAATTCAATATTTTTTAAATGAGTTTAAAGTGAATTGTCACAATTATGTGAAGCAACCTATAGATATCAGAGATGACTATGAGTGGATGGTTTATGCACAACATTACGGTATCCCAACTAAATTGTTAGATTTTACTCATTCGCATGTAGTTTCTTTAATGTTTGCTGTTGAAAACTCCTTCCATGAAAATGAAGAATGTGATGCAGAAGTATGGTTTCTAAATCCTTTAGAATTGAATTATAAGTTTGCATCACGTTCAGATATAATTAATATTTCTAATGGTGAAAGAATAAACTTAGACAATTTTGATGGGCCGATAGCATTCAAAGCTAGAAAGTTAAATGAAAGAATTAACGCACAAAATGGGCTTTTTGTATATTTTCAAGATAACTGCCAACCTTTATCAGATTTGAAAGATGAAAATATAATTAGAAGATTAGTGATCAAAGGAGAGTGCAAAAAAGATATACTGTCCTCTCTTTATTCTATGGGAATAGGTTATACAACACTTTATCCAGAATTGGAATCTGTTACAAAAGATATAATAATGAAAAAGAGTATTTTAGAATATGTAAGGGATGGTGAGTAACTTGCTAGCTAAAATAAATTATAAACCTCAGGATATCGCTATAAAAGATATTATATCTATGATTACAAATGGATATAAACTTCAAAAACTAGATAAAGAGGAAGAGCTAGATGATGAACTCAAACTTGATTATACTGATTCAATTATAATTGCCCCTGACTATCAGAGAGATTACAGAGCATCAGTTGCTGACGAAAGTTCTTTAATTGAGTCAATTCTTCTTGGTATACCAATACCACCTGTTTTTTTAGCTAATGATCGTTATGAGGGAGTTAAAGTTTTAAACGTAGTAGATGGACAACATCGACTGAGAGCATTTCATAGGTTTAAAGAAAATCAATTTAAACTTTCAGGACTAAATATAATGGTGGAGTTAAATGGAAAAAAATTTAGTGATTGCGAATTTGAAATTAAAGAGAAAATTTTATCGCACAAACTTGCCTCTATCGTTTTTACTGATTTCCCTGGTCTCGAATTAGAATTGGAGATTTTCAGTAGATATAATAAAGGTACTAAGCCATTAACACCGCAGGATATACGGCATGCTGTTTATAATTCTAAATTGAATAGTTTTGTAAATAAATTTGCTCAAAAAATGAATGATAAAAAGGTTTCTAGTAAGATTCAAAGGGCTTACAATGCAACAACAGATAGGGTGAAAAAGAAGAAAATACAAGAAAATATTTTTGTGATAATGAGTATACTTGAAAATGGACTCAATACAGGATACGCGAAATCATCAGTTTATGCTGAAGAGTATATGAAACATAAATCTAAACTAGAAGTACGTAATCCACAACAATCACAAAAGGAATATGATGAGATCATAAATAGATTTAATACATTTAATGAAATAATTGAAGTAATTGGAGAAAGGATTGAGCACCCCTTTTCTAAAGAAATTTATGGTGTCTCAAGCAAAGGTTATAGGTTTCAGATAACTATAGCAATGATACTTTCTGGTGTTATTCACAAAATGATTAAAGAAGGTATCTCACTATCTAGATTAAAACAAAAAGCTGGAATAGATAACTTTCTCACTTATATATCTGATGCTTTAAAAAATTCGTATTTAGAAGATCCTAAGTTTAACGCTTCTTCTACAAATGCTCGAGCTATGAACGAATTGATTAACGAAATGAACTTTGAATTCTTACAAGTTGTTGAAGACTAAAAGTTTAAATTGCTATAAGTCCGTAGTGATTAGAACAGCTACGGACTATTGTTATAAATTATACTTTCTTTACTCCACGCTGATTTATGGACAAACTTAATGTTAAATTGTTCTATAAGGATATGGAATAGATTTTTGATTATAATAGAAATAAACAAATTATTTTATAAATAAAGCATTAAATGGTAGTTGGAGCAATATTTAAATGTAAGCGTTGACACCCAATAAATCCAGTGCTAAAGTATACATATCAACCCAATATCATTCACCCAGGATTGTTACTGCAAACCGCAGGCAAAACCTAAATTGCGTCAGACAGGGGGAGACCCCCGTGTTCTGTGCAGTTTGGGTTTTTTTTATACCCTTTTTTCGGAGGTGATGCTGATTTCATAACAAAAAAAGCCGGAGAAAGGCGGGCACCTTTCGTCCGGCGGTTCCCCCATTTTTAAGGAGGTATACTCATGGACTATCATAAAATATCAAAAGAGATTTTACAACTTGTCGGCGGCGAGGAGAATGTTCAGAGTGTCATCCATTGCATGACGCGGCTTCGTTTTAATCTGTATGACAATGCGAAAGCAGATCGGAGCGGGCTGGAACAGACGGAAGGCGTGATGGGGACAAATATCAGTGGCGGGCAATTTCAGATCATTATCGGCAATCATGTGCCGAAGGTGTATCAGGCTTTAATGGAGAACAGCGGGCTCAACGATGAAAGCGCAAACAAAACTTCGAAGCAGAAGAAAAATGTGCTGAGCGCCATGTTTGACGTGATTTCCGGTGTGTTTACACCGATTCTGCCGGCCATTGCCGGAGCCGGCATGATAAAAGGGCTTGTCGCGCTAGCGGTGACATTCGGCTGGATGTCGGAGAAGAGCCAGACTCACAGCATTCTCACGGCTGTCGGTGACGGTGCGTTTTATTTTCTGCCGCTTTTGCTTGCGGTAAGCGCGGCAAGAAAATTCAGATGTAATCCGTACGTGGCGGCCGCTGTGGCGGGTGCGATTCTGCATCCGGATTTAACGGCCCTGCTTGGGGCAGGGAAAAGCATCTCCTTTATCGGTCTTCCTGTAACCGCTGCCACGTATTCATCGACAGTCATCCCGATTTTGCTGGCGATATGGCTGATGTCCTTTGTAGAGAAAGGAATTGACCGAATCACGCCTTCATCTTTGAAATTGATTGCCGTTCCGATGCTTACGCTTGTGATCGTCGTGCCTGTCACCCTGATTACAGTCGGCCCGCTCGGCGCGATTCTCGGGAATTACCTGTCTGTCGGCGTCAATGATTTGTTCAATCATGCGGGTGTTGCCGCGATGATTCTGCTTGCCGGCACATTTTCCCTCATCATTATGACGGGGATGCATTATGCGCTTGTCCCGATCATGATCAATAACATTGCCCAAAACGGACATGATTACATTCTGCCTGCGATGTTTTTGGCGAATATGGGGCAGGCCGGCGCGTCATTTGCGGTTTTCTTAAAATCAAAAAACAAAACCTTCAAATCGCTGGCGTTTACGACGGGCATTACGGCATTGATGGGCATTACCGAACCCGCCATGTACGGCGTCAACATGAGATTGAAAAAACCGTTCGCGGCAGCATTAATCGGCGGCGCGGCAGGCGGAGCTTTTTACGGTGTAACGGGCGTCGCTTCCTACATTGTCGGCGGAAACGCCGGTCTGCCGAGCATTCCGGTCTTTATCGGGCCGACATTTCTATACGCGCTGATCGGGCTTTTTATCTCGTTTGCGGCCGGTATTGCGGCGGCATTGCTGATCGGGTTTGAGGATGTACAGTCCGAACGGGGCAAAGCGTCTGAAGCGCCGGGGGTGACGGCAGGCGGAGAAATCATTCACAGCCCGATTAAAGGCGAAGTGAAAGCATTAAGCGAAGTGAACGACAGCGTCTTTTCCGGCGGAATGATGGGAAAAGGTTTTGCGATTCTGCCTGAAGAGGGCGCAGCGGTTTCTCCCGTAGAAGGGAGGGTGACAGCCGTATTTAAAACAAAGCACGCCATCGGCATTACGAGCACCCGGGGAGCCGAGGTTCTCATTCATATCGGGCTTGATACCGTCCGGCTGGATGGCAGGCATTTTGAGATGCACGTCAAAGAAGGCGATACTGTCGCGCCGGGAGATCTGCTGATTACTTTTGATATCGACGAGATAAAGGCTGCCGGTTTTGACGTGATCACGCCGGTCATCATTACAAATACGGATCAATATTCATTTACAGACGTGAAAAAAAGCGGAATGGTCAAACCGAACGAAGCGCTTCTGGCGTTATCCTGAAAAAGAGGTGGAGAAAACATGAAGAGATTTCCGGAAGGTTTTTTATGGGGCGGCGCAACGGCTGCCAATCAGATTGAAGGAGCTTATAAAGAAGGAGGCAAAGGACTTTCTACGGCGGATGTCTCCCCGGACGGCATTATGTCTCCGTTTCATGAGACAGACGACGCGCTGAATCTGTATCACGACGCGATTGATTTTTATCACCGCTATCAAGAGGATATCGCCCTGTTTGCGGAGATGGGCTTTAAAGCGTTCCGCACCTCCATTGCGTGGACGAGAATCTTTCCGAACGGCGATGAAACAGAGCCGAATGAAGAAGGGCTGCAATTTTACGACCGTTTGTTTGACGAATTGAGAAAACATCAGATCGAACCGGTTGTCACGATTTCTCACTATGAGATGCCGCTCGGTCTTGTGAAACACTACGGCGGCTGGAGAAACCGCCGGACGGTCGATTTCTATGAGCGGTACGCCCGCACGGTTTTCACCCGTTATAAAGACAAGGTGAAATATTGGATGACCTTCAATGAGATCAACGTTGTTCTTCACGCTCCGTTTACTGGCGGCGGCCTTAAATTCCGGGAAGGCGAAAATAAACAAAATACGATGTACCAAGCGGCCCACCATCAATTTGTGGCGAGCGCGCTGGCGGTAAAAGCCGGCCATGAGATCATCCCGGATTCACAGATCGGTTGCATGATCGCCGCGACGACGACGTATCCGATGACGCCAAAGCCGGAGGATGTATATGCGGCTTTGCAAAAAGAGCGGAGCACGCTGTTCTTTTCTGATATACAGGCGAGGGGCAGCTATCCGGGCTATATGAAACGCTTCTTTAAAGAAAACGGAATTACGATCGAGATGAAGGAAGGAGACGAGGCGCTCCTGAAAGAACATACAGTGGATTACATCGGCTTCAGCTACTACATGTCGATGACGGCCAGCACGGCGCCTGAGGATCTGGCGCAATCTAAGGGAAATCTTCTCGGCGGCGTGAAAAACCCGTACCTGAAATCTTCCGAATGGGGCTGGCAGATTGATCCGAAGGGCTTGCGCATCACCTTAAACACGCTGTACGACCGTTATCAGAAACCGCTCTTCATCGTCGAAAACGGACTCGGCGCGGTTGATCAGCCGGAGGAGGACGGAACCATTCAGGATGACTACCGCATCAATTATCTGCGTGATCATTTAATAGAGGCAAGAGAGGCGATTGAAGACGGCGTCGACCTGATCGGCTACACATCGTGGGGGCCGATTGACCTCGTCAGCGCCTCAACGGCAGAAATGAAAAAACGCTACGGCTATATCTATGTCGACCGCGGCAATGACGGAAAAGGCACGTTTGAAAGAAAGAAAAAGAAAAGTTTTTATTGGTATAAAGACGTCATCGCCACAAACGGAGAAAGTCTGTAAGCGCAATGTTCCGGAGAAAGCCGGCAAAATTGACATTCAGCAAAGAGAGGAGGACAATAAAAGCAGAAAGGCGGGATTCATATGTTTAAAAAAATTCTTGCAGCAGTAGACGGTTCAGACATGAGCAATAAAGCCCTGGACGCAGCCATCCATCTGGCGAAAGAACAGCAGGCTGAACTCACCATTCTCTATGCGGGACGTGAAGCCGTTGTCTCCACATCAGCCTTAACAGGGATTGTCTATGTTCCGGAAAACTTCATTGAAGACATCAAACATGAAGTCGAGCAAAAAGGAACGGCCATTCTGGAAGATGCCAAGCAGAAAGCGGCAGAAAGCGGAGTAAATGCGGAAAGCCTGTACGTCCAAGGCGAACCTGCGCATCAAATTTTAAACATAGCGAAAGAACAGCATTTCAATCTGATTGTCGTCGGAAGCCGCGGAATCAGCGGATTTAAAGAAATGATGCTCGGAAGCGTGAGCCATAAGGTCTCACAATTGTCTCCTTGTCCTGTACTGATCGTTCATTAAACAGAAGACCCTGCTGATGCGGGGTTTTTTTCATGAGAAAAGACCGCCGGCTTTCGAAAAATAGGGTGAAATCTTCCTCTGAATCAAGTAAAATGGCTGTTAGTATTTGTCTGAATAAACAGTCAATGATATGGGGGAAGCAAATCAATGCAAGCTGAACAAACATCAAATGCCGTCATCAAAATGGTCATTTCCATGGTCATTTTCGGATCAATCGGCTTTTTCTCAGAACATACGAATGTGCCTTCAATTGAACTGGTCTTTGTGAGATGTCTGTGCGCCTCATTGTTTCTGGGCGTTTGCTGGTTTGGTTCCGGACGGTACCGCACCGAACAATGGAACCGGCGGGAGGTGCTGCAGACACTGGCCTGCGGATTTTTTCTCGTGCTGAACTGGGTGTTTTTATTTAAATCATTTGAGGAGACATCAGTGACGATAGCGATTTCCGTTTATCATCTGGCTCCGGTTCTCGTCCTTCTTCTGGGGAGCCTTATATACCGGGAGAAACTGCATATTGTGTCCGTCAGTTCCATCGTGATTTGTTTTCTGGGCACCGCCCTGATTTCCGGCATCAACGGAAATACATCATTTTCTCAGCTGATGGGATCGGGTATTATTTGGGCCGTGCTGGCCGCCCTTTTTTATGCTTTTACGACACTGGCCGGGAAAGGCATCAACAGCCTCAGCCCATACGCCGTCACCTGTTTGCAGACCGGATTGGGCGTTATCATTCTTCTTCCGTTCGTCCGTTTCGGCGCTTTTTCTGATTTGTCGCATGTGAACTGGATCATGATTGTGTCGACCGGTATCATTCATACGGGAATTGTGTATTTGCTCTTTTTTGACAGCTTGCGGTTTTTATCCACCCGGTTTATTTCAATCATCGTATTTCTTGATCCGGCGGTGGCGATTGTGCTCGACACCGTATTTACGGGATTTCGCCCCGACCTTTATCAATCTTTGGGGATAGTGTTGATTTTTGCGGGAATGGCGCTGTCCCTGATTCGAAAGCAAAAAGCCGTGCCTTCGGAAGCTCAGGCAGACAGCACCCGTATATAGGCGGCCGTATCGGCTGCTTTTTTTGTTTTGGGGCTTTTCAGCCATAACGAAAAAGCAGACAAACAGATCATGGAAAAAGAGGATAGTAATTGTATAATACTTCTTGTGTTTACAATTTAAGAAATTAAAGGAGTGAAGGGCATGATAAAAAAGACGCGTCATCTCGCTTTCTTGGCTGCACTCGGCTTTGCGCTTTGTCTGGCCATTGTATGTTCCGCATCAAAGCAGGCAGAAGCGGCAGCGGCTTATCCGGATGTGATGCAGGGACTTACCGGATTCGCGGGCAATGCGAAGGATCATAACGGAAAAGCAAAATCCGCCGTATCGGGAGGCCAGGGCGGCCCCGTCGTCTACGTCAGCAATCTCAATGATCTGAAAAACAATGCGGGCGGAACGGACCGCAAAACCATCGTCATCACAAGTGATATTTCTTCCCCGGGTAAAGCCGTTGTGACAGTCGGCGCCAATAAAACCATCGTCGGCTCTTATACCAGCCACAGGCTGACCAACATCTATCTGACCACCGGCTCCGGCTCAAACAATGTGATTTTCAAAAATCTCATTATCAGCCATAGTGCCGCCATTACGGGCAACAACGACATTCCGATGTACATAGCGAACGGACAGAATTACTGGATTGACCACGTCTGGTTTGAAGGACACAGCTACAATCCGAACAGCCACAGTGATTTGGGAAAGCTTCTGTATGTCGGCGCCAAAGCGGATTTTGTGACGCTGTCTAACTCTAAATTCACAGACCATCTGTACGGCCTGATTCTCGGTTATCCGAATGATGATAACGAAGGACGCAATTATATCGGCTATCCGCATATGACGATCACCAACAACTATTTTAATAACGTCTATGTGCGTTCACCGGGCCTGATGAGATACGGCTATTTTCACGCGAAAAACAACTATGTGACCAATTTCAATTTAGGATTCACCATTCATACAAACGCGACTGTCTTCTCAGAAGCCAACTATTTCGGTAACGGAAATGAAAAAGGCGGAATGATAGACGACTACGGGACGGCCCAATTCACCGACACCGGTTCATTCCCGTCGCTCAAAGCCCCGAAATCACCGCGCACCGGCTGGAATCCAAGATCAAATTACAGCTATGGCACCCTTTCAGCCCAGGACGCCAAAAACTTCGCCCAATCTTACGCGGGAGCGCAAAATACAAATCTCCGCTATCCATAATACGAAAAACCGCCGGCAGCCGGCGGTTTTTTTATATGAATAAAAGGTTCAAAATCCCTATAATCCTTAAAATAACCTTAAATACCTAGGAAAATATTGATAAACAATTTCAATAATATTACTATTGTTAAGCCTATATTACAAAAGAAGGAGGAGAACCTATGAAAATAGGAAAAAAGAACAAGTGGAAAAAATGGCTGGCCGGCACTCTTGCGGCAACGCTTATGATTTCCATTGCGCCTGCCGATGTATTTGCGGCAGAAACGCGTGAAAAACAAGATCAAGCGAAAACCGCCGACATTCCGGCCGCAGACCCGGAAAAAGATCTTCCGGCGGAAAAAGCACCCGAGCAGATGCCGTTTAATCAAAAAGATATCAATCAAGACGGTGAGATCACGTCTGAAAGAACTGAGAATTCAAAGCTTTACTATGAAGGCGAGGGTGTGTACAAACAGGAAATCTACACAGACCCCATTCATACGAAAGAAACCGCCAATGCGGACTGGGAAGACGTTTCTCCTGAATTGAAAACCGGCTCAAAGGAAGTCGGAACGGAAAATACAGTGCTGAATTCCGATTTTCTGAAGCAAATGAAAAACGGATTATACGCTACATTTGAACACAATGATCATAAGCTCACATACTCATTAACCGGCGCAAAAGGCCCCGATCAGGCTGCAATCACTCCGACAGATGCCTCAGCAAAAGTAAGGGAAGACAGCAACGAGCTTACGTATCAGCAAGTGTTTCCTGCTATTGATTTACAAACCTACACATTTAACGAAAACATAAAAGAAGACCTTGTGCTTCACAAATATGAAGGCTACAATTCCTTCACCTTTCAAATCAAAACCGACCTTCAGGCTAAAGAACAGGAAGACGGCTCTATCGCGTTTTCTGATGATAAAGACAATGTCGTCTACACCGTGCCGAAGCCCTTTATGACCGACTCAGATCTCGACGAAAAGTCAGGTGAAGTCAGCAGGTCAGAAGATGTCAGCTTCAAGCTTGAAAAAAACAGTGAAGGCTACTTGCTCCATGTAACGGCCGATGAAAAATGGCTGAAAGATCCCAAACGGGTTTATCCGGTATCTATTGACCCTTCAACATCAGTATCTGTGTCATCCGATACCTTTGTCATGAGCGCGTACCCGACGACAAACTACTCTGCCGCATCGCAGAAATGGGATGCCGGATTGAAAGCGTACGTGCTGAAAACTGGATATTATGACGGCACAACCGGAACGAACTACGCTTTTATGAAGTTTGATAATCTAAAGCCGATCAAAAACATGACGGTGACGAAAGCGACGCTCAAAGCGTACACAGCCCACTCCTATTACGGATCAAAAGCGACGGGGCTTTGGCTCGACACCGTTAACAGCAATTACGACAATGCCAAGATTACGTGGAAGAACAAGCCGGGCTCCAAAAACATCGGCAAAGCCGAGGTCTATAAAGGCCAATGGGCAAGCTTCGATGTCACCTCCGCAGTCAAGTCGTGGAACAGCGGCGGCGCCAATTACGGCTTTAAGCTTCACGCAAACGGCAACGGAAAAGAATATTGGAAGAAGCTGATGTCATCAGCAAATTCCGATAAAAAACCATACATTGAAGTGACATACACAATTCCGAAGGCGGACACGCCGTCTGTCAAAGCGTATCATAACGGAGATTCGACAGGATTTTTCAATATCAGCTGGAAAAAAGCTGAAGGCGCCAAAAGCTATAAAGTCTGGCTTTATAACGGGAAAGAATATCAGGCCATTCCGGTCGGCAATGCAACCTCTTGGAGCACAAAAGGAAAAAACATCTGGCCGACAAAAGCGGAAATCGACTCCGGCAAATATAAGCTGCATACAGACGGAAAAGGCGGAAGTGAATTAGCGCTTAATCCTTCGCCGGTCTATAAAAACGCCGGCGGCAGCTATCCGGCAAGTAAAAATTACTGGGTCGCGGTCAGCGCGGTGTTTGACCAGGGAGAAGGCGCCATGTCTGCGGCCGCCAAGCCCGTCATTCCGAATATCGGAAGAGTTCAGAAACCAAGCACGAAAGGCTTTAATAACAACAACGCCACAGGCTGGTTTGATCTTTCCTGGAAAGCCGTATCAGGCGCAGCCGGGTATAAAATGCAAGTCTTTAACGGCAAAGGCTTTGAAACGCTTGACCTCGGAAATAAAACATCCTGGTCCACAAAAGATCAAAACATCTGGCCGACAAAGGCGGAAATCAGCGCCGGAAAATATGCGCTTCACCTGAAAGACAAAAAAGGCGCGGAATTGCCGATTAACCCGGGCCCCGTTTATAAAAACGCCGGCGGAGATGCAAATCGGAAAACTTACGGATTTAAAGTTATCGCCTATAACAAAGACGGAGAAGCGATCGCCTCACCGGAAGCGAGTCCGGCGCTGCCTGATATCGCAAAGCCGAAAAACCTGACAGGCTATGTCTATACGAACACGAAATCGAGCCAAACGGGTTATGTCAATCTCATATGGGATAAGGTCAAAAACGCCAAAGGCTACAAAATCAACATCTACAACGGAAAAGACTATCAATCATTCGATGTCGGGGATACCGATCATTGGACGACCCAAAACAAACACATCTGGCCTTCAGCCGATGAAGTGAAAGCGGGAAGATTCCAGCTTCACACGGACGGAAAGGGCGGCGAACTGGCGCTTGACCCTTCACCTGTTTACGAAAACGCAAACGGCAATTACAAAGGGAAGAAGAACTATTCCTTCACGCTGACCGCCTATGACGCAAACGGTGACAGCATACCGACGGCACCTTTTAACCCTGTTTTCCACGAAGGGGCGGAATTCCTCGGAACGGAAGAATTCTGGTCTATTATCGACATTCCGGACGGACAGCTGAACGGCGCGACGGGAAATGTCATCGTCAATGAGGAAGATATGTCAATCGACGGACGCGGGCCGGGGCTCGGGCTCTCCCGGACATTCAACAGCCTTGACAGCTCTGACCATATGTTCGGCCAAGGCTGGTATGCCGATGCGGAAACGTCGATCCTTTCTGAAGACGGTAGAGCCGTTTATATTGATGAGGACGCGACAACACATGTCTTCACGAAAAAATCTGACGGCACGTATCAGCCGCCGACGGGCGTTTATCTCGAACTGACGGAAACAAGCGATCAATTTGTATTAAAAACAAAAGATCAGACGAACGCTTATTTCAGCAAAAAAGGCGGCAAGCTCCAAAAAATCGTCGACGGACACAACAACACAACCGTATACGAATATAACGACAGCAATCAGCTGACCGCCATAACAGACGCATCAGGGCGCAAGCTGACATTTACCTATGATGAAAACGGCCATGTCACATCTCTTACAGGGCCGAAAAACAAAAAGATTTCATATTCATATGACAAAGACCTTCTCAAAAAGGTGACGGATACTGACGGCAGCGTCACAAGCTACGACTATGATGCCGAAGGGCGCCTCGTCAAGCAGTATTCCGCAAACAGCACGGATGACAAACCGCTGTTCACTGAATACCAATACAGCGGCCACCGTTTGACCAAAGCCGTCAATGCGAAAAAAGAAACGTACGACTACAGCTATGACGCGGACAAAAAAACGCTGCTCATGACGCAGCCGAACGGCCGCAAAGTGCAGTACGGCTATAATGAGGCGGGCAATCCGATTCAGCTGATTGATGATGCCGAAGGGCTGAAAATCACGACCAACACTGTATACGAAGGCAACAACGTCATTCAGGACACCGATCCGAACGACGCGGATGCGGGCAAAGCGACAGAAAGCTATCAATATGATAAAGACGGCAACGTCACAGCCGTAAAAGACAACTACGGCACCGAAACGTATCAGTACAACAAAAACAATGACGTAACGAAAATGAAGGATACCGAGGGGAACATCACTGATATTGCGTACGACGGACTTGATGCCGTTTCTGAGACGGATCAAAGCGGAAAATCCTCATCCGCCGCCGTGTATGACAAGTACGGAAATCTCATTCAATCAAGCAAAGAGCTGGCAGCTTCGGCGAGCCTGCTGAAAGACGGCAGCTTTGAAGGAACAAAGCTGGGCTGGAATCTCACCGCTACGAGAGACAGCGGAAGCATCGCGTCTGTCAAAGGAAGAAGCGGCGCGCTGTCCGGACAAAAAGCATTGGAGATCTCGTCACAATCCGCTTCAGCCGGAACAGAGCACGGCCATGCGTCCGCAACGCAGGAAGTGCAGCTAGAGCCGAATACAACGTATACACTCAGCGGCCAGATCAAAACGGATCTGACAAAGGCAAGAGCGTATTTCAACATTGATCTGCGTGACAAAGACCAAAAACGCATTCAATGGATTCACAATGAATCAGGCGCATTAGCCGGAAAGAATGACTGGATGAAACGGCAGATCACCTTTACAACACCGGCCAATGCAGGAAAAGCCATCGTCTATATGGAAGTGGATCATAACGACAAGGACGGCAAAGGAAAAGCGTGGTTTGATCAGGTTCAGCTGGAAAAAGGCGAAGTCTCTTCAAGCTATAACCCGGTGCAAAACAGCAGTTTCACGGCCAAAACAGATGGCTGGAGCACAAGCGGAGCCGCCGCTGACCTTGATGAAGGCTTCGATGATGACAGCTCATTAAAAGCGTCCCGCACAAATGCATCACAAGCCAATGCGGCCGCAAAACAAACCGTTACGCTAGGTCAAAGCGCGGACGATAAGCCGGTATATATCACGCTGACAGGGATGTCCAAGGCTGACGGCGTAAAATTAACGAACGACAATGGTTACGCGCTTCAGGCTGACGTCACTTATGCGGACGGCACGACGGGCGTCTACACCGCCAAATTCCCGCAGGGGACACAGGAATGGAACCGGGCGGCGGCAGTCATCCCGAAAACAAAGCCGATCAATAAAATCGAACTCAGCATTCTGTTCCAAAAAAGCGCCACAGGAACGGCGTGGTTTGATAATATCCGTTTAATCGAAGGAAGCATCCTGACGAAAAACACCTATGACGAAAAAGGAAACTACGTCACAAAAGAAGAAGACGAACTAGGGTATGCAAGCACTGCTTCATATGACGAGACTGGAAAGAAAATGTCTGAAACCGACGCGAAAGGCGAAACAACCGCCTACGAATACGATCAGGCCGACCAGCTGACAAAGCTGACCCTGTCAAACGGCACATCCATCCTTCACAGCTATGACAAGGAAGGAAATGAGCTGACAAAAACGATTCGGGCCGGTGCGGACCAGACCTATCAATATGAATATGACGTCATGGGCAAGCTCGTCAAAACAACCGACCCGCTCGGCAATGTACTGAAGAGTGAATATGACGCCAACAGCAACTTGACGAAAACCGTTTCCGCCAACGGCAATGAAGTGTCGCTGACCTATGACGGCACCGACCGGGTTAAGTCAAAAGCGTATAACGGCACTGAAAAATACAACTTTACCTATGACAAAAACGGCAATGAAACGTCTGTCACAAACAAAGAACAAAATACAACGAAAAAACGCACCTTTGACAACAAAAACCGCCTGACCGAATTAACCGACCGCGGCGGCAGCCAAAGCTGGACGTATCCGGCTGATTCGGATAAGCTGAAAACTTTCTCATGGAGCCACGGCGGCCAAAAAGGAACAAACAGCTTTACGTACAACAAACTTGATCAAATGATTGAAATGAAAGACGGCACTTCAGCCTATACATTTGATTATGATGAAAACGGCAATGTCCAGACATTCATCAGCGGCAATGAAGTCGGCACGAGTTTTTCATATGATGAGCGGAATCTCGTCAGCTCTCTTCATATCGGAGCGAAAAACGGCGGCAGCATCTTCCGGGAAAGCTATGAATATGACGCTAACGGCAACCGCACGGTCATCGACAGCTCAGCGGGCGGAAAGGTGCAGTACGAATACGGCAAGCTCAACCAGCTCGTCAAAGAAACTCATGAAGACGGCACCGTCATTCAATATACGTACGACGGCTTCGGCAACCGGACAAACGTCACCACCACAAAGGACGGCGCAAGCAAATCAGTCAACGCATCCTTCAACATCATGAACCAGCTGACGAAGGTGAATGACGAAGACCTGTCCTACGATAAAAACGGCAACCGCACATCCGACGGCAAATACACATATACGTGGGACGCGGAAGACAACCTGACCGCCGTAACGAAAAAAGGCGAAGACAAGCCGTTCGCAACATACAAATATGATGAAAAAGGAAACAGAATCCAAAAAACCGTCAACGGAAACATCACGAACTACTTCTACGACGGAGACAGCCTGAATGTCCTGTATGAAACAGACGCAGTCAACAACGTCACAAAATCATACACGTACGGTGACAGCGGCCAGCTGTTATCCTATACAAAGAACGGCAAGAAATATTTCTATCACTACAACGCACACGGCGACGTCATCGCCATCTCAGACAGCACCGGAAAAACCGTTGCCAAATATCAATATGATGCGTGGGGAAATCCGACAAAAACCGAAGCGAGCGACGAAGTAAAAGACAACCGCTACCGCTACGCAGGCTACCAATACGACGAAGAAACCGGCCTGTACTATCTCATGGCCCGCTACTACGAACCAAGAAACGGCGTATTCTTATCACTAGACCCAGACCCGGGCAGCGATGGGGATTCTTTAGACCAGAATGGATATGCATACGGAAACAACAACCCAGTGATGAATGTTGATCCAGATGGACATTGGGTGTGGCTGGCCATTAACGCCGGCTTTGCGGCTTATGATGGGTATAAGGCGTACAAGGCAGGCAAGGGCTGGAGAGGTGCTGCTTGGGCAGCGGCTTCTAACTTTGGGCCTGGGAAGATATTTAAGGGTGCTAGTCGGGTTTATAAAGCGGTTAAAAGTTACAAATTTGTTCGAAAAGCAAAAGGTGGTACGTATAAGGGAAGGCTTAAAAGTAAATATTCAAAGAAGCGTTTTGTACCCGATAGTTATTGGAGTAGAAAAGCTTCCCATTTTGGTACACCGAATAGCCGTATTACCCATTATAGATTATATAAAGGCAGGAAGGAGAGATCGACTGTAATATATGATAAATATGGGCGTCAAAAGTATCGCATAGATCACTCGAATCATGGTATGCCTAGAGCGCATTCTAAACCACACCTTCACGAATATCATTTTGGAAGAGGTTATGGGCCAAAAGGAAAAAATAAAACTCATAATTTTTGGAGATGAAAAAATGGATTGGTATTTAGATGAAAAAATAGAAAAGAAAATAAAGGATTTTCAAATAACTAACTTAAAACAAGTTACTAATTTTAATTATTATAGAGAATATAATGACTTTTATGACGTAATTAGTTCAATAGAGTTAACTCTATTGTACGAATATTTAAAGGAAGAATATCAAATAAAGTTAAAATTTGAGAATGTATCATCTGTAGAGTTAACTAACTTGGATTATGGTCATCAAGATTCTTATTTAAGTATTAACATAGAAAGAATTAACAATAGTTGGGAAAAAATAAAATATATAGTAGAAGATTATGAAGAACAATCTTTTAGATTTTATTGTGAGAATTATAAAGTAATTGGTGTTGAAAATACGAATAATTAATAATATAAAAGTCTTGTCAAATTTGGCTGGGCAAGACTTTTTATTTTAAAAATGATAATAATAACAAAGGTAGCCTATTTACTTTATACTTACTTGTTATTTAGGTTGTAAAAATAAAGAAATACATAAAATGTTTCACTTTAATTAAGCTCTATACGTATTCATTTCAAACTCTAGCTTTGGGCACTACCAACTGAGATATGTTAGAGATTTTAGAGTTCAGTTAAATTCTAATTTCTCATTGGCATAAACAGAAACAGAAGATTAATAGCTGTAGAGGCTGAGACTGTTTCTTTTGATTCAAAACAATTTTATGTGTATAAGGTTAACGAGTAAGAGAATCTCTAACCCTTGGGAGCATAACCAATGAAAAAAATAAAAATGAATAAAATCATAAACATGGACACCCAAGATTGTTTTTTTCATGCTGATCCACAGGGATGTGCCTACATTGGAAAAGAGTGAGAAAGGTGATATCACTGTTTCAATCTATGATCCTTCCGATGATGTTTTGAATTTTAAAGTGAAAGAGCAGATTTCATGCAGCGATATTCTGCTCTTTCAACAATGTGCAGATGGCTATGTCTTCGTTTATTACGAATCGTATGAGCCGAAGGTAAAGGTTTTTTCAGAAGAGGGAAGTGTGGAAAGTGCTTTTCACTTGCCTTCAGGGACTTCATGCAGTCTTCTGGATGAGAAACAAAACCTATGGATCGGTTTAAGTGATGAAGGCATTTATGATGATGAAAACTCAAATGGTCAAAGTGTGCTGTGCTTCACTTTAGACGGGCAATTAAAGGAAACGCATATTGATCAACAGCTTTCAGAAATATATGCGCCCGTTGTAGATGACTGCTATGCGCTTGCAGAAAAAAACGGACTGATCTACATGCTGTATTACTCATATAAAGTCATTGCTGCGTTTGATGAAACCGACGTGAAACGAGTGTGGATTATTTCTGATCAAGCATGTTCAGGGATATATGACCAGCTTGCGATTTCAGATGACGGGTTTTGGATATGCAAAGATGATCATTCACTGTCCCTCATTCCGGCTGATGTCAGTCTGCCGGTGCAAGAGGTAACGTGCTGTGATCCGGATGGCCGTGAGCTTTCGATACAACAGCTGAAACTAACAAGTAATGCTATTTATGCACTATCAGACTCGGGGATCTATAAGAGGGATATCAGAGGGGGAAAAACCAAATGAATGAAACATCTTTTTGGCAGCTTATTGACCAAGCTGGCAGTCATGAAGAACCTAATGAGTGGCTGCGTGATGCATTATTGAAAGAAGAAATCAATGAGATCGTTGATTTTGAATTTATGCTTCAGACATTCATGCAAAAAAGCTATCTTTCCTCGCTATGGGCCGCAGCATACATCCTAATGGACGGCTGCTCGGACGATACATTTGATTATTTCCGCGGATGGCTGATTGCCCAGGGCAAAGAGACATTCGAAAAAGTGCTGGATGATCACGAGTATTTGGCAGCGTACATCACGGAGGAAACGCTTGACGAGGAAGGCTATCCGCAAAATGAAGACTTGCTGTCAGTGTCAATCGAGGCGTTGACATATATGAAGACTGGTGACGATGAATGGGATGATAAAGTACACGACGAGCTTTTAGATGCGCTTGAACAAAAGGGACTTGCCGAAACGGACGGTATTGAATTGGATTGGGAAGAAGAAGATTTGCCTGAAAGGTTTCCAAAACTGTGGGAGCGTTTCGGGGATAATCCGCTGGGTGATTTTTAAATAGTAGAATATGAAGCTTGTATCAATAAGCGATACAAGCTTTTTTTAGAACAAATCTGAATGATAAATGACAAAAAAACAAGAGAATGGTTAATCAATTTAAAAGAACTTAAAAAAATGCCGGCGGAGGGAATGCGGTCGGTCTGTGCAAAAAAGATTAATTAGGTTTAACCTGTATTTTATCTACAATATCAGCTTTGTATTCTTATTAGTTATTCTTAATAATGCTGTTTTCATATTCCGATTCATCTTTAAATAGTTCTTCTTTAAATTAAAACTCTATGTAGCTTTTAAAATGTTTTAAGGCTGGGCTATATATCCCTTTTTTCTTTGTTATTCGTCTTTGGAACTCATGCTTATTTTAGAATAGTATCAAGTGCTTTAGAGTATCTTCCAATGGAGATGATTTTAAATTAGCATGAGTTTCTAACCATTTAGCAAAGGTGTCAATATTTACCAATACCTACTTTAGTCACCCTCTTTTTCAGCCTATTATTTTTCATCTAGCAATAAGGGAGCTAGAATACAGCCCCCTTTCTTGAAATATTACACTACTTTCTACCTCTCCAGTCTTTTTTAGTCAACAGCTTATCTGCAGTCAACTGAATAACTTTTTTATCCTGTAAGATATCCTGAGTTTCTTGGTTAAACATATCAATCATATCAATAGCAATAAATATTTGTTTAGACATTGAATTGTAATGTTCTATAAGCTGCTCAACTGCCTCCTTTTCAATATTTTTGAATAGGAAAGAGTCATGCATAATAAAAGGGATTTCTGTTAGTGATAAGATAGCAAGGTCGAAGATTATCAGGTTAGTGTATGCTTTCCCTGTCCCAGTATTATCAAAAACTTTGTAATCATACTTACTATAAGTTAAAGATATTTCAGGGGCTGTCCTTTTATCTTCATGTATAAAGTCATTTATTTCTTTGAGTTTTGCATTCAAAGAATTGTTAAGCTCTTTAACAATTATTTCCTTTACTTCATCAAGTTCTTTTTGCTTTGATTTAGCTTCTTCCCTTGCAATTAAAAGCTTTTTATAATACTCATTCTCTAGTTTGAGGTTTTTTATCTTAGATGAATATTCAATTAGTGTATCAATAAATACAGTATACTCTTCATCCGGGCTTAATAAGTGGTCTTGCTTTTTAGTTACAACATTAATCTCTTTCTCTAATTCATCTATTCTCAATGATAATTCTTGTTGTGCAGTTTTTAACTCATCACTTAATATGGAGCTGATACCTTTATGGAAAGTTTCTATATTTTGCAATTTTTCAAGATTGACATTTGGAAAGAAATCTAAAAGATTTTCAAATGCTGCATCTGCTGATTTTTTTATAGTTCTAGTTGTCCTATTTAGCCTAGAAACATAATATTCTCTTTCCTCTATGAGTTGTTTTTTTCTTTCCCTTAGTTCAATCATTTCATCAGATATTAGTTCTTGAATATCTCCTGATGGAGTGTATGCATTTTTACCTAACCTCTTAATTTCTTTATCAAGTGATTGTATCTCTTTTATATTTTTCTCAAAATCTTTTTTGTTTATCTTTGGAATTAATTTGTATCTGCCAGCTTTATTTAATACTTGTTTTTTATCTTCTTTTTCTTTTAGCTCTTTATCCTGTAATTCAATAGCATTATACTTGTTAAACAATTTAATTAAGATTGTTATTGCTTGACTAAAAGTTTGTTTATGGTAGCTGTGTAAAGGTTTCTTAACATCATTATTTTCTTTACCCCATACCCTTGAGTAGTTACTAACAATACTTCTAAAGGATAATTTATCTGCATTTAATTCATATAATCTCTTTAAATTCTCTGTATAATCATTCACATCTATGCTGTGTAGCTTTTCATATTTTTCATTACTTTCATATACTATTTTTGGATTTTCAGTACCTCTAACAAAATGGTATTCACTTTTATTAAATATAAAGGTGTATCCAAAATCATGATGTCCTAAGTTTGCTATCATATCACTATTGTGAGAAATATATGTATTACCACCAAAAATAAAATCCAAAATCATAAGTAAAGTTGATTTACCAATAGAATTAGAACCTTTATTATCACCTAATATAACATTTAAGCCCTCATGGAAATAAATACACTCTTCATTAAAAATTGCACTTTTAATCCTTACTAACATATGTAACTACTCCTTTATCAAAATCTACTTTAATTGCATCAAGTATGTATAAAACATCAAGTGAATATACAAACTCATCAATTTCATTAAAGTGATTTTGTGTAGTAAAGAATAATTCTTTTATTGTCATTTCTTTTTCAGATATTTTTTCAAGGATAATTGGCATTTTACCAATTACTGAGTCACTAAACCTAATTACTTTGTTAGGCACTATCATGAGAACACCTCGCAATTCTGAACAAAAAAAGAAACAATAATAGCACAAGCACCTAAATTGCTAGTCCCAGTCTTTTTTGAGAGCCACTCAGTAAGTTGCCCATATATTACTTCTTGAGATGGCTCAATTCTGCTTAGACTGTTATAAAATGCACTTACTTGTGAGGCAATTGCATTAAATGACCTAGGGTATTGGCTATCTAGTTGAGCAAATTGATCTTTAATATAATAATAGTATTCAGTTATTTCATTTCTTATCCTCATTTTTGTTATTCTTGCCAATGTCTCATTTGCTTTTTCATCCAACTTTAAAGCATTCATTTCTAAAGGTTTAAGCTCAGCCTCATTAAATTCTTCTACTAGCATAGAAATTACTTCTTTTATTTCTGATTCAATCTGATAATCAATATATTTTGCTCTTGTCTCACTCTTAGACAATATGTTTTTCTTGATGCTTAATAACAATCTATACTCCATAACAGTTCTAGGATTATCAAATTTTGTATGGCAATCAGTACATAGTGCAATGTAATTTGCTAGGTTGTTTACATCTTCATGTATTTTTTCCTCATTTTTCAATAACTCTATTTCTGCTTTTGAGGGATTGAGTGGATAAATATGTGCACCTTCAAACAATTTATGTTTTTTTCCGCCTTTTTCATACATTAGAGGCTTTGTGCATAATGGACACATATTTTCAACTTCCGCAAGTAGTATTGCATTCTCATTAGGAGTAAGCTTTTTTCTATCAGGCATTTGTTACACCACCTTTATATCTACAGTACAACTTACTTACTATTCTACAAATAAAGATAAATCCCTCCTTTTTTCTACAAGATAAAAAAAACCTAAGGGTATCGGCGCACTGGCGCGGCTAGTTGGTCGAGAGAGATCTTACTACGTCATTTTTCGACAAAACACATATGCCTTCACCAATTAGAGTATAATGAAAATATCTGCAAGAGACAGGAGTTTATACATGAGTCATTTTAAAAACTATCAAATCAGTCATGACATTTTACGAGCACTGGAAGGACTGGGATATACAGAACCGACCGAGGTGCAGCAGAGCGTAATCCCCTCTGCCCTTGAACGAAAAGACCTCGTCGTCAAATCGCAGACGGGCAGCGGCAAAACCGCAGCTTTCGGCATTCCGATCTGCGAGCTTGCGGAATGGGAGGAAAACAAACCGCAGGCGCTGATTTTAACGCCGACCCGCGAGCTTGCGGCGCAGATTAAAGAAGATATCACGAATATCGGCCGTTTCAAACGGATAAAAGCCACGGCGGTTTTCGGAAAAGCTTCTTTTGACAAACAGAAAACCGAACTGAAGCAAAAAAGCCACGTCGTTGCCGGAACGCCGGGGCGTGTGCTTGATCATATAGAAAAAGGGACGCTGCCGCTTGAACGGCTGGCGTATGTGGTGATTGACGAAGCGGATGAAATGCTGAATATGGGATTTATTGAACAGGTGGAAGCCATCATTCAGCATCTGCCGAAAAACAGAGTCACCATGCTGTTTTCAGCGACGCTGCCGGATGACGTCGAGAAGCTGAGCCGCACATATATGAAAGACCCTGAATTGATTGAAGTAAAAGCGGAAGGCCTGACGACGAAAGACATTGAGCATTTTGTCACCAGAACAGAAGAAGAGGACAAAACATCTTTGCTGCGTGATGTCCTGATCACCGAAAACCCGGACAGCTGCATTATATTCTGCCGGACAAAAGAAAGGGTCATTCAGTTAACCGATGAGCTGGACAGGCTGGGCTACCCTTGCGATAAAATTCACGGCGGCATGGTGCAGGAAGACCGCTTTGACGTCATGAATGAATTCAAGCGCGGCGAGTTCCGCTATCTCATTGCGACCGATGTTGCCGCCAGAGGAATTGATATTGAAAACATCAGCCTCGTCATCAATTATGATATTCCGCTTGAAAAAGAAAGCTATGTGCACCGCACCGGCCGAACGGGGCGCGCCGGACACCGCGGACTGGCCGTTACGTTTGTGACGCCTTCTGAATCGCGGTTCCTGAATGACATTGAGACATATATCGGTTTCCGCATCCAAAAGCGGGAGGCGCCGTCCGAGAAAGAAACAGCGGAACGGAAAGCGGCTTTTTCGGAAAAACTGAACGCCCGCCCCGATGTCAAAACAGACAAAAGCGAACAGTTAAACAAAGACATCATGAAGCTGTACTTTAACGGCGGGAAAAAGAAAAAACTCAGAGCGGTCGATTTTGTCGGAACGATTGCGAAAATCGACGGCGTTTCAGCCGATGATATCGGGATTATCACGATTTTGGACAACGCATCGTACGTCGAAATTCTGAACGGCAAAGGCCCGCACGTTCTTGACATCATGAAAAATACGACGGTCAAAGGCAAAAAACTGAAAGTCCATAAAGCCAAGAAATAAAAAAGAAAGCCTGCCGCGCGCAGGCTTTTTTTACGCCGTCTCCTCCGGCACGAACGCAAGGATGGCAATGCCGATCACAAATAACAAAATCAGGCTGAACACGGCGGCTGACGAATTTCCGGTCAGCTGGGCGGTGACGGCAATCAAAAGCGGGCCGATAATCGAAGCGAACTTGCCGAAGATATTATAAAATCCGAAAAACTCATTGGCGTTCTGTTTGGGGACAAGCTTTGCAAAGTAAGAGCGGCTCAGCGCCTGAATACCTCCTTGGGAAGTGGCGACAAGCATAGCCAAAACCCAGAAATCAAAAGCGGAATCCATAAAATAAGCATACGTGCAGACAATCATATACACGCCGATTCCGGCATAAAGCATCGTTTTTCCTTTAAACCGTTCGGCCAGCCGTCCGTACAAAATCGAAAAAGGCGCGGCGACGACCTGAGTGACAAATAAAACAATCAGCAGATTTGCCGCGCTGATGCCGAGGTCAGCCCCGTATGACGTGGACATTGTAATGATGGTGCCGACCCCGTCGATATAGAAGAAATAGGCGAGCAGAAACAAAAACAGCGCCCGGTGCTTCCTGATCTGCTTCAGCGTGCCGGCCAGCCGTTTAAAACTGCTGATTACAAGCCGCGGCTCCCTCTCGATATAATAGCGCTGGCGGACGCGGAGAAGGAGCGGGATCGAAAACAGCCCCCACCATGCCGCCGTAATCAAAAAGGCAATGCGGCCGGCAGCCTGGGCGGACAGCGGAATCACCTCCGCTTGTGCTGAAAGAATCACGGCAATGCTGAGGAGAAAAGGGATCGTACTGCCGATATAGCCCAGCCCAAACCCCCTGGCGGACACCATATTCATCCGCTCCTTTGCGGCCACATCAACGAGAAACGCATCATAAAACACATTAGACCCGGCAAAGCCGATCGTGGAAATCGTATAACAAATTAATAACAGCATCCAAGATTCACCGGGAATCAAAGCCAGCGCGGCGGTGCCCGCCACACCGATCAGAAAAAAGAAGGCAAAAAACCGTTTCTTGCATCCTTTGTAGTCGGCAATCGTTCCTAAGACGGGGCCGAGCATCGCCAAAATAAAAGTCGCGGCGGCAATCGTATAGCCCAAATAAGCGGTGGAATCAGCTGCGCTGACACCGTTTTCCGCCGCCGCGGCTTTAAAAAACAAGGGGAATACCGCCGTCATAATAATGACCGAATAAGCTGAATTGGCCCAATCATACAGCATCCAGCTGCTTTCTTCTTTCGAAAACCGTTTCATCACACACGCTCCTTCCCAAAAACCGGTTCTCTGCATTATATGCGCCGCTGCCTCATCGTTGGACAATGATTTCTGAACGGCGTTTTTTGATTGACCTGGAGATATTGACCTAGTTCAAAAAGGATGTAAAATCAAGGTGTAGCAGGTAAATGGTCAGGCGGGAGGGAGACAGAATTGAAGATTGCGAAAGTCATTAATAATAATGTCGTCAGTGTGCTCAAAGAAGGCAATCAGGAATTGGTTATCATGGGCCGGGGCATTGCTTTTCAAAAGAAAACGGGAGACCCGGTAGATGAAGCCCGCATTGAGAAAGTGTTCACGCTCGATAACAAAGATGTATCCGAAAAGTTCAAAACCCTTTTGTATGATATCCCGATCGAATGTATGGAAGTATCCGAAGAGATTATCAGCTATGCGAAATTACAGCTCGGCAAAAAGCTCAATGACAGCATCTATGTGTCGCTGACCGACCATATTAACTTTGCGATCCAGCGCAATAAAAAAGGGCTGGATATCAAAAATGCCTTACTGTGGGAAACGAAACGGCTGTATAAAGACGAGTTTGCAATCGGCAAACAAGCGTTGGCCATGGTAAAAAACAAGACTGGCGTGTCTCTGCCGGAGGATGAAGCAGGCTTTATTGCGCTGCATATTGTCAATGCCGAGCTGAATGAAGAGATGCCCAATATCATCAACATTACAAAAGTCATGCAAGAGATTTTGAGTATCGTAAAATACCATTTTAAGATTGACTTCAACGAGGAATCACTTCACTATTATCGGTTTGTCACCCACTTAAAGTTTTTCGCGCAGCGTCTTTTTAACGGCACACATATGGAAAGCCAGGACGATTTTTTGCTGGAGACAGTGAAAGAAAAGTACCATCGGGCGTATGAATGCACGAAGAAAATCCAAACATGCATTGAGAGGACGTATGAACACAAGCTCACCAGTGACGAGCTGCTGTATTTAACGATTCACATAGAAAGGGTAGTCAAATAAGCATAATGAAAGCGTTGGCATTTTTTTCTTCATTCACATATGATCTTGTTAGGATTGTTACTGATAAGCAGGCAAAACCTAAATTACAATGAGCGCTGATCATTTCTGTTTGTGCTGATGGTAATTTAGGTTTTTTTTAGATTCATTATTATCATTATTCTGACCGATGTCCCCTTTTAACAGAATCATGTATGATCGATAAAGAAATCGTTGTCAAAGAAAGGGGAATGCCGACATGTTTTATCGTATGAAACGAGTGCTGCTGCTTCTTGTCACTGGATTGTTTTTGAGTTTGTGTGCGATCACTTCTACTGCATCAGCTCAAACAGGCGGATCGTTTTTTGAACCTTTTAACAGCTATAACTCCGGCTTATGGCAAAAAGCAAATGGTTATTCCAATGGAGATATGTTCAACTGCACGTGGCGTGCAAATAATGTATCAATGACGTCATCAGGTGAAATGCGTTTGGCGCTGACAAGCCCGTCTTATAACAAGTTTGACTGCGGGGAGAACCGCTCCGTTCAAACCTATGGCTATGGACTTTATGAAGTCAGAATGAAACCGGCTAAAAACACAGGGATCGTTTCATCGTTCTTCACTTATACAGGTCCAACGGATGGCACTCCTTGGGATGAGATTGATATCGAATTTTTAGGAAAAGACACGACAAAGGTTCAATTTAACTATTATACAAATGGCGCGGGAAACCATGAGAAGGTTGCGGATCTCGGATTTGACGCGGCCAATGCCTATCATACGTATGCGTTCGATTGGCAGCCAAACTCTATTAAATGGTATGTCGATGGGCAATTAAAACATACTGCGACAAGCCAAATCCCGACAAACCCGGGAAAGATCATGATGAACTTGTGGAATGGGATAGGTGTCGATGACTGGCTCGGTTCCTACAATGGTGTAAATCCGCTATACGCTCATTATGACTGGGTGCGCTATACAAAAAAATAATGTACAGAAAAGGATTTCCGCTGGCGGAAATCCTTTTTTAATTAAAACGAAATAATCCCAATCAAAAGCGCCGCAATCGTCATCACAATCGTTGTTCCCACGGCCCATTTGATGGTGAATTTTTGATGATCGCCAAAGCTGACGCCCGCCATTCCGACCAATAGATAGGTGGATGGCACAAGCGGGCTGAGCAGATGCACCGGCTGGCCCAGCAAGGAGGCTCTTCCGATTTCAGCGGCGTCTATTCCGTAAGCGGAAGCGGCTTCGGCGATGATGGGAAGCACACCGAAGTAAAAGGCGTCATTTGACATGAAAAAAGTGAAAGGCATGCTGGCAATCGCAGTGATCAACGGCAGATGCGGGCCCATGGCATCAGGGATGAGGGAAACGAGAGAATGCGCCATCGCATCCACCATTTTTGTGCCGGAGAGAATGCCTGTGAATATGCCTGCCGCAAACACCATTGAGACAACGTTTAACGCATTACCCGCATGCGCTGAAATCCGTTTCTGCTGCTCTTTGACATTTGGATAGTTGATCATCAAGGCGATGGCGAACGCGATCATAAAAAGAACAGGGATGGGAAGCAGGCTGGTGATCAGCGCGGCCATCAGGGCGACAGTGAGCATCAGGTTGAACCATTGGAGAGCGGGACGCTTCAGCGGCGCCGCCTCCGGATCAGAAGACGGCGCGTGTTCAATTGAAATGACACCGAGCCGCTTCCGTTCTTTTTTTCCGAGGAGATAAGCAACGGCGATCACCCAGAGAACGCCGGCAATCATAGCGGGAATCAGCGGCGTAAAGACTTCCGACGTGTCCAATTTCAAGGAAGCCAAAACCCTCGCCGTCGGCCCGCCCCACGGAATAATATTCATGACGCCCGAACCGAGCATCGCGATCCCCGCCAACACCAAACGGTTCATGCCGAGCCGTTTGTAAAGGGGCAGCATTGCCGCAATCGTAATCATATACGTTGTTGTCCCATCTCCGTCCAGCGAAATGGTCATCGTCAGAACCGCTGTGCCGATGGCGATTTTTAACGGATCCCCTTTGACAAGCGATAGAATTTTGGCAATGAGGGGATCAAACAGACCTGAGTCAATCATAATGCCGAAATACAGGATGGCGAATAACAGCATGATCCCGGTAGGAGCGAGGTCTGTAACGCCTTGAATCATCATCTCGCCGAGATCTTTGCCAAATCCGCTGATCAGGGCAAACACAACTGGAACGACAATCAAAGCAATAAGAGCGGAAAGCCGGTTAGACATAATAAGGTACATAAAGACAATCATCATCACAAAACCGAGTATGGCAAGCACGATATGACCTCCCCTGTTCAACAGCTATTTTGGTAAGCGCTTTCACAATTTATTTCTGTGAAAATGGCTTATTTCAAAATGTGTATGACCGCATATGTAAATACAGACCTAAAATCCTAATGAGCGGATCAGCAGTTTATATGAAGAACGCCGCGGGTAAATGTGCTGTAGAATGTTTCGTTTTAAAAGGGGGAACTGACATGAGTGATGATCAAAACAAACGAGTAAATGAACACTCAAAGGACGAACAGCTGGAGCAGTACCGGTCTGATAACAGCGGCAAAAAAATGACGACCAATCAGGGGCTTCGCGTGTCTGAGGATGAACATTCTTTAAAAGCGGGCGTCCGCGGCCCCACGCTGATGGAGGATTTTCATTTTCGTGAAAAAATGACGCACTTTGACCACGAGCGGATTCCGGAACGGGTCGTTCATGCGCGCGGGTACGGCGTTCATGGGCATTTTCAGGTGTACGAACCGATGACGGAATATACACGGGCGAAATTTTTGCAGGACCCGTCCGTCAAAACGCCTGTTTTCGTCCGTTTCTCAACAGTGGCGGGTTCCAAGGGGTCAGCCGACACCGTCCGTGACGCCAGGGGATTTGCGACGAAGTTTTATACTGAAGAAGGGAACTATGACCTCGTCGGAAACAATATTCCGGTGTTCTTCATTCAGGACGCGATCAAATTCCCGGATCTCGTTCACGCCATAAAACCGGAACCGCACAATGAAATGCCGCAGGCTGCGACGGCTCATGATACGTTCTGGGATTTTGTCGCTAATAACCCTGAGTCGGCTCACATGGTCATGTGGACGATGTCTGACCGCGGCATCCCGCGAAGCTATCGGATGATGGAGGGCTTCGGCGTGCATACGTTCCGTTTCATCAACGAGAAAGGAAAAGCGCGCTTTGTAAAATTCCACTGGAAGCCCGTGCTCGGCGTTCATTCCCTCGTATGGGATGAAGCGCAGAAAATTGCCGGGAAAGATGCCGATTTCAACCGCCGCGACCTGTGGGAAACGATTGAAAACGGCGGCAAAGTCGAGTATGAGCTCGGTGTTCAGATGATTGACGAAGAAGATGAATTTAAGTTTGATTTCGATATCCTTGATCCGACGAAGCTGTGGCCGGAGGAGTTGGTTCCCGTCAAGCTGATCGGAAAAATGACCCTTGACCGCAATCAGGACAATGTCTTTGCGGAAACGGAACAGGTCGCCTTTCACCCGGGAAATGTCGTGCCGGGCATTGATTTCACCAATGATCCGCTTCTTCAAGGCCGGCTTTTCTCTTATACGGATACACAGCTCATCCGTCTTGGCGGGCCGAATTTTCACGAGATTCCGATCAACCGGCCGGTCTGCCCGTTCCATAACAACCAATACGACGGCTACCACCGGATGACGATTAATAAGGGTCCCGTCGCCTATCATAAAAATTCCCTGCAGAACAATGATCCGTCGCCGGCTTCAGAAGAAGAAGGCGGATACGTTCATTACCAGGAAAAAGTAGAAGGCAGAAAAATCCGCCAGCGCAGCGAGAGCTTCAATGACTATTTTTCTCAGGCGAAGATGTTCTGGAACAGCATGTCTCCCGCCGAGAAAGAACATATCATCTCCGCGTTCTGTTTTGAAGTCGGAAAAGTGAACAGCAAGGACGTGCAGCAGCAGGTGGTTGATGTCTTCAGTCACGTCGACGCCGGGCTTGCCGAGCGTGTTGCGAAAGGAATCGGCGTGAACCCGCCGCCGAAGGACCGTGAATCTGATGAAACGTTCACTTCCCCGGCCTTAAGCCAGGAAAACACGGTGAAAACGGCAGCGACAAGGCAGGTCGCGGTGTTAACCGACCACGGGTTTTCTGATGAGAAAGTCAAACAAGTGCTTGAGGCATGCAAACAGGCGGGAGTCAGAGCCGATATCATCAGCCCCGCGCTGGGAACCGTCAAGGGGGAAAACGGTACGGAGCTGAAAGCGTCAGCCACTTTCCTGACAGCGGATTCCGTCCTGTACGACGCTGTTTTCATTCCGGGCGGTAAACAAAGCACAGACAGCCTCAAAGCCCAAAAATCGGCCAGAGACTTCGTCAGCGAAGCTTTCAGCCATTACAAAGCGATCGGCGCCTCCGGTGAAGGAAAAGAACTTCTCGCCCTCGCCGCCGGAACCGAAAACAGCCCCGGCCTTGTTCCGGACGGAAACCATGAACAATTTCTGAAGGCCGTGGCTGAGCATCGGCATTGGGACAGAAACATATAAGAATGAAAAAGCGCCTTTTATGAGAGGGGCGCTTTTTCCTTGTGAAAGTGAAATATCTGAACGAAGCATTAATATTGGGAGAAAACGAAAATGGCTTCCGTGCAAATCCGTATCTTCCGCTGTCCGGGACATTCAGACAACAGTTTTAGAGAGTCAGGGCATTGCATTATTTAAAGGGTTCTGACTGATGGTGAAATGATCTTTGGTTTACTTCCGCTCTGTGTTTGTGTATCTTAGGGGTAGATTTTCTGGAGGAGCGAATGATAGTGAAGCCGTTTACCGAAAAACAACTTGAAGAATATTACCGGCGTGACGAAAACATGATGATTTTGGTGTTTGCCCAGTGGTGCGTCAATCATGACCTTGATCCGATGGCCATTTACAGCAAGGCTTATCCCGGACAGCCTTTAAACGAAGAGCTGCGAAAAACGGCTGAAGAGCTTGTCGTGCCGAAGGAGGAATCAGAACCGATTCCTGATCAAACCGTTATCGGTGTTTTGGAGATGTTCGGCAACTCCGATTTGGCGGAAGCCGTTTATGAAGCCATTGCGCAAAGACCTTCACGGTAAAAGAGGCGTGGATTTTCCATGTCTCTTTTTTTCATGGAGAAAATGTGAAAGAAGGCCCAGAAACAATTTCCTGATCCGCGCTGTCTATAGAGTGTAACCCGTTTTCAAAAAGGGAACGGTAATGAAAAGGAGGAGTTATGATGAAAAAGGCATTCAAAACGATGGCGGCCGTGCTCTTAACCGTGCTGACAGCCGCGCCGTTCGGAGGTTTCGCGCCTTCAGCCGAGGCCGCGCAAACCGCAAAGCCCGTTGTCAAAAGCCATACGTATAAGCATGTAAAGCAGCTGACATACCCCGAGGTCACAAATACGGGAAACGCATCTTTTGAAAAGAAAATCAATCAGGACTTCAAGCGCTATATTGAACAATCGTACCAAGAATATGTGAAAAACAAAAAAGACGGTGAAAAACAAGGCTACAAAGCGGAATACCAAACAGATTTCAAGGTGAAGTATAATCAAGACGGCAAGCTCAGCATTCAGACGGAAGACTACAGTTACACAGGCGGCGCACACGGGCTGACATCCGTTCAGACCTTTAATTACGACTTGGCCGCAAAAAAACGGGTCACACTCGATAATGTGCTGAATACAAAAACGAAAGCTAACAAAACGAGAGACTATCTTTACGGCTACATCAAGAAACATGACGATCTGTTCGATCAGGACGTTAAAAAACAGGAGATCATCCTGAATAATGAAAGACCTTTCTTCTTTACGAAAAACGGCATTGCCGTTGTGTTCGGACAATATGATCTCGGGCCGTACGCGGCAGGAATCCGGGACGTTTTCGTACCTGCATCCGTCTATCAATAAAAAAAAGCGATATCACTCCAAAACGGAGCGGTATCGCTTTTTCTATTACCAGACAAACAATCCGACAATCGCCGCGCTCAATAAGGAAACGGCAATTCCGCTGACAAGCAGCTTCCAGACGTTTTTTCCGATGATGGCTGATTTTTCACCATCAAGCAGAGATTGATAAGATCCGTAGATCATACCGATGGTGCTGAAGTTTGCGAATGATGTCAGGAATGTCGTAGCCACGGCAATCGTGTGCGGCGGAAGTGAATTCAGCTGCCCTTTCAGATCGGCCATTGCCACAAATTCATTCGTCGCGAGCTTGATGCCCATCAGCTGTGCGACATACATCGCGTCATGTACACCTAACCCGAGAAGGAAGGCAAACGGACTGAAGATGTATGAGAAAATCTTTTGAATGGTCAACCCGTGCATGAACAGCCCGAGTACGCCGTTTAACGCGGCCGTTAACGCCACATAGCCGATTACCATCGCTAAAATGACAATGACCATGTTCATGCCGACAAGCATACTGTTAGAAATCGTGGAGAAGAAGTCTTTTTTCTCCGCTTTTGAAGGAACGTAAATAATATCATCCTCTTTAGAAACGTCCACGGGATTCAGCATATTGGCGATTAAAAGCGCGTTTAAGCAATTCAGCGGGATGGCTGTAAACACATAAGTGGACGGAACCATCGTCAAGTATGATCCGATGATCGAGCCGCTGATGCTGCTCATGCTCATCAGCCCGAATGTCAAAAGCCGATTGTTGCTGACGGCGGCAAGCTGCTGGCGGATGACGGCTAAAGCTTCCGTATTTCCTAAAAACATCATCTGGATGGAGAAAAAGCTCTCCAGCTTCGGCAGACGGGATATTTTAGAAATCAGCCAGCCGATTTTATCAATGAGCCACGGCAGAATACCGAAATACGACAGCATATCAAAGAAGGTCACGACGAAGATAATCGGCAGCAATGCGCTGAAGAAAAAATCAACCGTCGAATTGGCCATGACAGACGGAAAAGCGAACGCAATCCCTTGACTGGCGCAGGAAATCAGCCATGTAAAGAACGCGCCGATCTTCCCGATGACAAAGCCGCCGACTTTTGTCCCTAACATAAACCAAGTAATCAGAAACTCAAAGACGAGGAGCATGACAATCGGACGCCATTTAATCTTCTTCTTGTTGGGAGAGCATAAGAAAACAACAGCCATGACAACAATGAGACCGACAATGTTCAATAAAAAGTACATGTGAGCAACTCCTATAAGGGTATTATGGAAATAAAAAAAGCTCTTATTCGTCACAAATTCCTGAAAGCCAGAAAGTGTGATAAATAAGAGCCAAAAGAAAAGAATAGACTGACAGCATCATATGCTTTTCACTCGTTCAAATTTATGCAAACTTTCTTGTAGTCTAGTCTTTTACGGCACTAGGTAGAAACAATCAGACCATATTACTGATCATATACAAGAATAACGATATTACATGAGATAGCAGTATTTTATCGTTTCAATTTTTGAAAATCAACCTTTTTAGATATTTTCAAAATAATAAATTTATATTATAAATAAAGAAAATAAAGGATATGCATAAGTAATTGGATAATAAAGGTATAAAAAACCCCTGAAAACCGTTCCGATTCATTGTAAAGACGGGATGCAGCTGATAAAATGGATCTGAGGGCACAGCCTTCAAAAGACGGCAGAAAAGGGGTCATTTTCGTGATCATCCAGTTCATTCGTTACAGATAATGAGAGGTATAGATAAATAGGTTAAACCTTCCAATTTGGCAAGGTTTATTTGTCTATGCCTTTTTCATTTCATCGGAATAACGAATGAATGAGGTGTTTTTTTGACGTCTATAAAAAGAAAACGCGCGGAATTACTGCAATCATGCCAGTCCGTGTTCAGGTGTCCGCTATGCCGGTCGGCCATGGCGGTCTCACAATACCGAAGCTTGATTTGCGGACAGGGGCATACATTTGATATATCAAAACAAGGATATGTGAATTTCCTCAATAAATCGGTCAAAACCCGCTATGACAGGCAACTGTTCGAAGCGAGACGCGAGCTTTTTGACAGCCGGGAATTTTTTGCGCCGGTTCAAAAGGAGATTGCCGCCATCATCACCCATATTCAATCTCCGCAAACATCAGCGGCGATATTGGATGCGGGGTGCGGAGAAGGGTCTCATTTAGCCGCCGTATGCAAATGGCTTCAGCCTGCTTTTTCTGTGACGGGAATCGGCATTGATCTCTCGAAAGAAGGTGTGCTGCATGCCGCAAAGGCCTTCGGGAATCATAGGGTGTTTGCCGTCGCTGATGTGGCGGATGCGCCGTTTGCCGACAGCTGTTTTGATGTCGTGATGTCTGTTTTATCACCTTGGAATTACAAGGAATGCAACAGGCTTTTACGAAAGGGCGGCACAGTCATTAAAGCGGTGCCGCGGCGTGATTATTTGAAGGAAGTAAGGGAATTCTTCTTCGGAGACAGCCCTCGGCGGAATGACACCGCCGATTCTGCGGCCGGACGATTCCAAGCGGGCTTTCAAACCTTTGAGCGCAAACGGCTGTGTTACACAAAGACTTTAGCGCAGCCTGACCTCGAGCGGCTTGTGAAAATGACGCCCTTAACATGGAAATGTACTGATGACAGCATCCGGAGGTTTATCAGCCGGAAAGAGGCTGCTGTCACGATAGATATCGATATTTTAATCGGAACCGGTCCGCTGTAAAACGGAAAAGACACGCTAATCGCGTGTCTTTTTTTTATTTCCAGACTTCACCGGCAATGTTGACGACATGGCGCAGTTTCGCCCATTGCTGTTCTTCTGTGATCAGGTTTCCTTCCTCAGTGGAGGCGAATCCGCATTGCGGGCTGAGGCAAAGCTGATCCAGGCTGACATATTGTGAAGCTTCTTCAATCCGGCGTTTAATCGCGTCCTTGTCTTCAAGTTCGCCGTGTTTCGACGTAATCAAGCCAAGCACAAGCTGAAGATCAGAGCGTTTGACATAACGGAGCGGTTTGAAGCCGCCGGAGCGGGAATCATCATATTCCAGGAACAATCCGTCAAGGTCAAGCCCGTCAAAAATCGTTTCAGCCGCTGCATCATAGCCGCCTTCAGCCGTCCATGTGGATTGGAAGTTGCCGCGGCAGATATGCATCGTAACCTTCAGATCGTCAGGGCGGTCCTTGATGGCGTCATTAATGGAAGCGGCAAACAGCTTGCGCAGCTCATCCGGCGTCGTGCCGAAAGCTTCAATCTGACGAAGCCCCGCTTCTGATAAGAAAACGGCCCATGCGGTGTCATCGAGCTGAAGGTAGCGGCACCCGGCGTCATAGAAAGCTTGAATCGCTTTTTTATACGCTTTTGACACATCGTGCTGAAATTGTTTGTAATCATTCTGGTAGGACGCTTTTTCCAATTTTCCGCGGAAAAACAGCATATTCGGACTTGGGATGGTCATTTTCGGAACAGCATCGCCGGCAATGCTGTGCAGGAATTTATAATCTTCGAGCATCGGATGCTGAGAAAAATCAATGTCTCCCGTTACTTTAATGCCGCGCGCTTTCGTCTGTACGTTGTGAAACTGAATGCCGCTTTCAGGCGTAAACGCTTCGACGCCGTCTAAATTTTCGAGAAAATCAAAATGCCACCAGGCACGGCGGAATTCGCCGTCAGTCACGACATTGAGGCCGGTTTCTTTCTGCTTTTTCACACTGCGGATGATTTCTTTGTTTTCGATTTCGCGCAGCTGTTCTGCCGAAATCTCACCCGCCGCTCTTTGCAGGCGGGCTTGCTTCACAGCCGCCGGCCGCAGCAGGCTTCCGACTTGATCCGCGCGAAACGGCGGGTTTTTTCTTAGAAGCGTATGCAATGGTTGTTCTGTGTTTTGCTGTGACATGAACGATTCCTTCTTTCCTGATGAAATATAAAAAAACTCTTCCCTCGGATAGGGAAGAGCTTGCGTCCGCAAATCTCAACCTTATCTTCAGGATTTAGCACCATTCTGCTGAACAGCGGTTGCCGGGTATCATAGGGCCAGTCCCTCCACCTCTCTTGATAAGGAAATATGCTATTTTTCAGAATAAACTGTATTACTATTAATCTTAGTATGTTTTCTCATATTGTCAATATATTTCGATAAATATTTTTATTTGTCACCCTCAAATAGAATCATATCTATCACAATGGCGATCGCGAGACAAAGAACGATATCCTCTTCCTTTTCAATCTGCAAATGATAGGAATCGCCCCAGCTCATCCATGATTTGGTGACAGTCATCCGGTTTGATTTTCCGTCTGTCACTTGAAAATTCCGGCCCCACACATCGCCGGTAAGATCCCAGCCGAGTCCGGAAATTTCAAATTTCGGTTTGAAAAGCGTGACTTTCTTGATGACTTGGCAGACGGGTTTGCCGCTGACGGAAATCTCGTAACGGGGAACGAACGACATCAGTTTCTGATTGACGCTGGCGTGCGTGCGGCCGTCCAAATCAGTCAGCTTCAGTTCATCACCGAATGAAAACAGCTTTCCTTCAACATTGTAGACTTCTTTTCCGCTTTCAAGAAACACTTGAAAACGATTCTTAAACGTAAACATTCGCTCTTTGATGTAAAAATGGTACATAAAAAAACTCCTTTTTTATGTTGTACGAAAAAAGGAGGCGGTTGGTTTCATATCGGCCGGGTGCATAAAAAAAGGCTGCCGATTTTGCGGCAGCTGTCGTTTTTATGATAGCGGCATCCGGCGTTTTTGACGGATCGCATTTAAATCAATGATGTTATTCGTGTCGGCAGCTGTCACCAGCGGGCTTGTCTTTGGCGTTTTCCGGCGGTTGTCCTTACTGAAAGAGAAAACAAGATACCCTGTCAAAGCAGCAAAAATAAGTAGCATCATTTTACATACCTCCCAAAAAAAGTTTTGGTATTATTATTGTACGAAAAAACAAACGAAAAGTATTCAAACAATTGTCACTTTTTTAAAAAATAACGTCATTTTCCGTAAAAATGACTATGGGTTGAAGAAGTTTTGCTCTTGTTGTGGTTCTATAGATTGTATCGGCTGATGAATGATGATCGTTTATATAACTTTTTTACTATTTTTTGTAAGCATCAAATTAACTACTTCAGTGTTTTCGTTTGCCTTGTGTTATTCAGTACCCTAAAAAATCTTATAATATGCAAAATAACTGCTTCTAACAGATGACTGCAGGATGACAGCGCTTTCTTTATTTTTTTAAAGAAAACGAGATGTTATCTTAAAAAAATCGTTTGAACATTTTCCGCAGTTTTTTAAAAGGGTTTGATTTCGTCTCCAGAATACGCGGGTCTTTTAAGGTTTTTTTCAATTCTTTCGCTACAGTCCCTCTTGCCATAGTCTTCACTCCTTCTTTCCATTTCATACCTTATATACGGAAAGAAAGAAGGAAAGGTTTCATGTGAAAGAAAAAAACCAAAGCAGGGGGCTTTGGTTTTAAGCGCGCTCTTCAAAGAGCCTGGCGATTTCAACAATGACGTTTACCGCCTTTTCCATATGATCGACGGAAATGTATTCATATTTTCCGTGGAAGTTTTGGCCGCCCGTAAAAATGTTCGGTGTCGGCAGCCCCATGTAAGAGAGCTGTGATCCGTCGGTTCCGCCCCGGATCGGTTCGATAATCGGTTCGATGTCGAGGTTTTTCATGGCTTGATAGGCGACATCGACTATCTCTTTGACCGGTTCGATTTTTTCTCTCATGTTGTAATATTGATCACGCAGTTCAAGCTTGATGCTTTCCTTGCCGTATTTGGCCGCCAGCGCATCGGCGGTTTTCTGCATATATTCTTTTCGTTCTGCAAAGCGGTCTCTGTCAAAGTCTCTGATGATGTACGACAGGGCGGCTTCAGAAACGTCTCCGTTCATGGAAAGTAAATGATAGAAGCCTTCATACCCTTCCGTATATTCCGGCGCTTCTTCTTTCGGCAGCGCGTGATGAAATTCCATCGCGATTTTTGAAGCGTTGACCATTTTGTTTTTCGCCGTTCCCGGGTGGACGCTTTTTCCGTAACAAGTAAGCTTTGCGGCTGCTGCGTTAAAGCTTTCATATTGCAGTTCGCCGAGTGGGCCTCCGTCTATCGTGTAGGCGAATGCGGCGTTGAAGCGGCCGACATCGAATTTGTGAGGGCCTCTGCCGATTTCTTCATCGGGCGTGAACGCGACCCGGATCGTTCCGTGTTTGATGTCCGGATGTTTGATCAAGTACGCCATTGCCGTCATGATTTCGGCAATTCCCGCTTTGTTGTCGGCTCCGAGCAGCGTCGTGCCGTCTGTTGTGATCAGCGTCTGGCCTTTATAGCGGGAGAGCTCCGGGAATTGCTCAGGCGACAGGACGACATTGAGTTTGTCATTTAAAACGATATCATGTCCGTCGTAGCTCTCAATAATCTGAGGATTCACATTTTTTCCGGTAAAATCGGTCGCGGTGTCCACGTGAGCCAGAAAACCGACAGTCGGCACGTCTTTATCCGTATTCGCCGGCAGAGTCGCCATGACGTACCCATTGTCATCGACTGTGATTTCTGTCATGCCGATCGACTTTAATTCATCTGCCAGCATGTTGGCCAATGTCAGCTGGCCGGGGGTTGAAGGGCAGTTTTCATTGTTTTCGTCAGACTGTGTATCGACTTTTACATAAGAGGTAAAGCGTTCAATGATTTCATTTTTCATACCGTCATCTCCTTTGTCTTATCTTACCATGCGCGGGGGAGGGATTTCTATTTCACAACCCGTTTGAATCGAGGGCTCTGTGTTTTACACGAATGAAAATAAATTATGAAGAAACGATGACTAAACGATTAAACTTTTTGGAAATGGATGATTGAGGAAGAAAAAACCGATATAATATGGTCAATTCATTCAATAGAGGAGGCTTTCTTCATGGCGATTTTAGTGACAGGCGGAGCGGGTTATATCGGAAGCCACACATGTGTCGAGCTGTTAAACGGCGGCTATGACATCGTGGTTCTGGATAATCTGTCAAATAGTTCACCGGAAGCATTGGAGCGTGTGAAAGACATTACCGGAAAAGGGCTTGTGTTTTATGAGGCGGATCTCCTTGACCGTGATGCCGTTCACCGGGTGTTTGCTGAAAATGAGATTGAAGCCGTCATTCATTTTGCGGGATTAAAAGCCGTCGGTGAGTCTGTGGCTGTTCCGCTCCGTTATTATCATAATAATCTGACGGGAACGTTTATTTTATGTGAAGCCATGCAGGCACACGGTGTGAAAAAAATCGTCTTCAGTTCTTCAGCGACGGTTTACGGCGTTCCGGAAACAACGCCGATCACTGAGGATTTTCCATTAAGCGCGACCAATCCTTACGGGCAGACAAAGCTGATGCTGGAACAGATTTTACGCGATCTGCATAAAGCGGACTCTGAATGGAGCATTGCGCTGCTCCGCTACTTTAATCCGTTCGGCGCGCACCCGAGCGGGCGGATCGGAGAAGACCCGAACGGCATCCCGAATAATTTAATGCCGTACGTCGCACAAGTCGCTGTCGGCAAGCTTGAGCAATTGCAGGTGTTCGGCAATGATTATCCGACAAAGGACGGCACCGGCGTGCGGGATTACATCCATGTCGTTGACCTTGCCGAGGGCCACGTCAGAGCGCTTGAGAAGGTGCTGAACACAACAGGCGCGGATGCCTATAATCTCGGCACGGGAAAAGGCTACAGCGTTCTTGAGATGGTCAAGGCGTTTGAAAAAGTATCAGGAAAAGAAGTGCCGTACCGTTTTGCCGACCGGCGCCCGGGAGACATCGCCGCATGCTTCGCAGACCCGGCAAAAGCGAAGGCTGAATTAGGCTGGGAAGCAAAGCGCGGGCTTGAAGACATGTGCGCCGACTCTTGGAAGTGGCAGTCCTCCAATGTGAACGGGTACCAAAAGGTATAAAAAGAAAGAGACCTTCAAATGGTGAAGGTCTCTTTTATTACGGTCATTATTTAATTTTCACTTCAACATCGTTGCTGAACTTTAATTTCCAAGTGCCTTTAGAGTATGCGTTTTTATCAACTTCAAAAGCTTTTACGTCCGTAACTTTAATGTTCGGGTTCAAGTCACTTAAAATTTTACTGTTGTCTACTTTTGTTTCTGTTGCATAGCTTGAAGAAGCATCAATATCTGAATCATAGGATGTTCCTTTAGAATCTACTAATTTCGCTCTTGGAATGGAGAAAGAGCTTAACGGCTTGTTTGAAACATTTTTAACTGTGTATTGAACAGCTACGATAACGCCGCCGTCAGACGCTTTTTTCTCGACAAATTGAGAGCCTACTGAATCTCTTTTTTCCACTTTCGTAACAGTAACTTCAGTTTTCTCAGTCTTAACAGTGTCACCGATGTTATACAGTTTTTCCTTGGATTCCGCAGCTTTTGAAGACGCGGTTTTAGATGATGAAGATCCGCCTCCGCCGCCGATGTTTACGAGAATGATAATAACCACTACTGCCAGAAGCAATGTGATAATTTTATGTCTCATAAAAAAGTTTCTCTGATCTTTACCGCAGTTTGGGCATTTTTTAACGCCTTTAGCGATTTCTTTGCCGCATGCCTTACAAGACACCAGGTTGCCTGCCATAATATTTCCTCCTATGTAAACTATTTCTTGAAAACTACATACTATAATGCCTGTAAAATAACCTACAGTCAATAATATTTTGAGAAAAAAAGTATTTTAATGATTTTTTAGTCATGTATTTTAGTGCCTTTTTTAGTATCGGCAGATCGCTCATATTTTTTATACGTTTATTGAAAAAAGAGTGGTTGAACATGTTCGTGATTTCCCGTATAATCTTGAAAGATATACAAAAACTGAACATAAAAAACAGTGGTTTTCTAGGGTTCCGCAATGCTGAATTGGTCTGGACCGAGAGAAAACACACAGCAGGTTCCTGCTGTGACACGTTGGGATAAAAGCCCGGGAGTTTCTGCTCTTTTAATGAAGAGTGCTCTCCCGGGCTTTTTTGATTTTATATAAAGGGAGTGTCTGGGATGAAAAAGAGATTGCTGGATGTGCTGATGCTGATTATTGGGGCTTTTATCTTTGCTTTGGCCGTTAATTTATTCGCCATTCCGAATGATCTTGGAGAGGGCGGGGTAACGGGAATCACCCTGATCTTGTACTATGTGTTTGAATGGTCGCCCGGGGTGACGAATATCATTTTGAACGGGATCTTATTGATTATCGGATATAAATTTTTAGACGGAAAAACAACGCTTTATACGATCATTACCGTTGTCGCCAACTCACTGTTTCTGCATCTGACGCATGATTGGCACTCGCCTTCACATGAACTCATTATTAATACTATTTTTGCGGGTGTGTTTGCCGGTGTCGGAATCGGGATCATTATTCGAGTCGGAGGCACGACTGCGGGTTCTGCCATTTTGGCGAGGATTGCGAACAAATATCTCGATTGGAATATCAGCTATGCGCTTTTGTTCTTTGATCTGATTGTCGTCTTCAGTTCTTATTTCATCATCGGTGCAGAAAAAATGATGTTTACCATTGTCATGCTGTACATCGGAACGAAGGTGATGGACTTTATCATTGAAGGCCTGAATACGAAAAAAGCGGTGACGATTATATCTGAGCATAAGCACGAAATCGCCGAACAGGTCAACACGCTTATGGACAGAGGGGTTACGCTGCTGTCGGGTAAAGGAAATTACACGGGGCAGTCGAAGGAAATTTTATATATCGTCATCCAGAAACAAGAGCTTTCCATGCTCAAAAAAATTATTAAAAGCTGTGATACAAAAGCGTTTGTCATTGTTCATGATGTGCGTGACGTCTTTGGTGAAGGCTTCGTCGATATCTCTAAATAAAAAGGAACCCTCTGCCGGCGCGGAGGGTTTTTTTCTTATGCCGGCAGAAGCGGTTATGATCCGTTTCCCGGGAAATAGCCTGAAAGCTGTTTCTTAAAACGAAGTGGATACAATCGGCCGGACGTTTTATACTGAAAATATGATAGAGCGATAGAGAGGAGCGCATATGAACCCGTTATTGGCAATTTACCCGAGGGCTGTGTTGTCTGATACGTGCTGTACGGCGGAGGATGTCTTTTGCTTTTATGATGAGAAAAGGCGGGTCTATGTCGCCATTCCGAAGGAGGATATCACCCCGAAGGAGAAACTGCTTCTGGAATCACTTTTGACGCCCGCTGAAGAAAAAGGCGATTTTTTTCCGGAGACGGCGGCAGCAAAGAGGTGGCGGCGTTTTCTGCTGGAAGAAGGCCCGGTGCCTGATGTCAAGGAGCCGCGTGTCCGTTTTATCCATTATGACTTATTGGGAGAACGGGACTGGGGGGCATTTACCGAAGCGCTGCGCCATTTCTGGCCGGTTTCATATACAGTTGTCCGGACGGGAAGGGATCAGGGCGTGATTGTGGAGGAAGAAAAGCTGGAAGCGCCAGATTCGGATGACATCGCATCTTTTGTGAAGATTCTCGAAGGCGATTTTTATTTCAGTGTCCGTTTTTTCATCGGAAGGTATTACGGCGCGGGAGAACGTCTGCGCCTTCATTATCGGAGAGAACAGCAATATTGTCAGATTGGCCGGCGTCATCTCCCGCAGCTGAGCACGCTGACCGCGGAAACGGTATTTCCGGCTATGCTCATGGAAGAAAGCAGAGAAAAGCTCTCAGCCTTGCTTCACGAAGAAGCGGTGCTGCTGTTTCAGAAAGAACCGGAGCTGAAGCATACGATTCAGACTTTTATTGAACATAACTCGAACATGTCGCTCACATCGAAAAGACTGCATTTGCACCGTAACAGTCTTCAATATCGGATTGATAAATTTGCGGAACGCTCGGGTATTGATATTAAGACATATCGGGGCGCCCTGCTGGCTTATTTCATTTGTCTGCAGTATGAAAAATCACATTAAATGGGAAATGTGCACGAAGGCAGCGGACTTTTTTTATGAACATTGCCTATATCCGCCGCCGTCTGACGCTGTTACAATCCTATTAAAGAAAGCGTTTACAAAAAGGGGGAGATGACATGGCGGAACTTCGGCTGGAGCATATTTATAAGTATTACGATCAAAAAGAAGCGGCTGTCGATGATTTTAACCTTCATATTCAAGATAAAGAGTTTATCGTGTTTGTCGGTCCGTCGGGGTGCGGCAAGTCGACAACATTGCGGATGGTTGCCGGGCTGGAAGACATTACGAAGGGCGATTTCTATATCGGTGACACGAGAGTGAATGATATCGCTCCTAAAGACAGGGATATCGCCATGGTGTTTCAAAACTATGCGTTATATCCGCACATGACGGTCTATGATAATATCGCTTTCGGTCTGAAGCTGAGGAAGATGCCGAAACCTGAGATAAAAAAACGGGTCGAAGAAGCGGCGAAAATGCTTGGGCTCACAGAGTATCTGCACCGCAAACCGAAGGCGCTCTCCGGCGGGCAGCGGCAGCGGGTTGCATTAGGCCGGGCGATTGTCAGGGACGCCAAAGTGTTCTTAATGGATGAGCCGCTGTCAAATCTGGACGCAAAGCTTCGGGTGCAGATGCGGGCAGAAATTATTAAGCTCCACCAAAGGCTGCAAACAACCACAATCTATGTGACGCACGACCAAACAGAAGCACTGACGATGGCGACACGCATCGTAGTCATGAAGGACGGAAAAATTCAGCAGATCGGCACACCGAAAGACGTGTATGAACATCCCGAAAACGTATTTGTCGGCGGGTTTATCGGCTCCCCAGCGATGAACTTTTTCAAAGGAAAGCTGACGGACGGCGCCATTCAGATCGGTTCAGCCGCTCTCAGCGTGCCGGAAGGGAAAATGAAAATGCTCCGGGAAAAAGGGTATGCCGGCAAAGATGTTATCTTCGGCATCCGCCCGGAAGACATACATGATGAGCTGATTGTGGTAGAATCCTATAAGAAGTCATCCATCACAGCTAAAATCAATGTCGCGGAATTGCTCGGGTCAGAAATTATGGTTTATTCCCGGATCGGGGATCAGGATTTTATCGCCCGGATTGACGCCCGCCATGACATACGTGCCGGTGAGGAATTGACCGTCGCTTTCGACATGAATAAAGCTCACTTTTTTGACAGTGAAACAGAAATCAGAATCCGCTCATAACGCAAAGCCGGACAGCTGGATGTCCGGCTTTTTTGATGTAACAATTTATGACGCATAACCGATATAAAAAGTAAATAGAAGACAGAAAGCAGGAAAACGATGAAACGCATGATCATGTGCATGTGCCTTTTGGCTGCCGTGTTTACGCTTGCCGCCTGCTCGGGCCATGAGGCAAGCGCCGAACAAAGCATTCCGAAGGCAGAAGCGCACCACGATAAAAAGTCTGTAAAGCGCCAAATCAAAAAAGAGCCGGATACGTCCGCCTGGGTTCAAACGAAAGGAACGGCAAGACTGCCGATTCTGATGTACCACAGCATTTCTGAGGGAAACAGCCTGCGTGTGCCGAAGGAAGAATTCCGGCAGCATATGAAGTGGCTTCATGATCACGGCTATTATACGATGACTCCTGAAGAGGCCTATCTGATGCTGACGGAGGATAAGGAGCCGCGTGAAAAATGTGTTCTGATCACATTTGATGACGGCTATACCGACAATGTGAAAGCGGCCTATCCCATTTTAAAGAAATACAAGATGAAAGCGACAATCTTTATGATCGGAAACTATATCGGGCATAAGAATCATCTGACTGAGAAGCAGATGAAGGAGATGGCCGCCCACGGCATTTCCATTCAGAGCCATACGATGAACCATCTCGAATTGAACGGGCTCACACCGCAGCAGCAGCGACGTGAAATGAAGGACTCTAAGCGTTTATTTGATCAAATGTTCGGGCAGCGGACGTCTATGATCAGCTACCCTGTCGGACGATATAATAAGGAAACATTAAAAGCCGCCGCCGCGTCAGGCTACCGTATGGCGGTTACGACGGAGCCGGGAGCGGCGTCAAGAGATCAGGGGCTTTACGGGCTTCACCGCGTCCGTGTATCGCCGGGCATGTCCGGGGCGGCATTCGGCTCTTATATTCAAAATGTGATGAAATAACAGAGCCTCCGCATATGCGGAGGCTTTTTTTCAGTTTAATAGAATTGATGAAGCAGCAGAAGGGTGACACTCACGGTAATCGCTCCGCCGATTCTGGTCGACACTTGGGCGAACGGCATAAGCTCAAGCCGTTCAGCGGCGCTCAAGATCGCGACGTCGCCGGTGCCGCCCTGGCCGGAATGGCAGGCATTAATAATCGCCGTCTCAATCGGGTACAGATTCAGCCATTTTCCGATCAGAAAACCGACGGCCATCATCGTGACGACGATTGATAAAATGGTAATGATGTTGCTGATCGTAAATGCCGCAATCAGCTTGTCCCATGGTGTCATTGAAACGCCGATCGCAAATAAGAGCGGATAGGTCACGGCTGTCGAGAAAAAGCGCGAGACGCCGAAGGCTCCGTTTTCAATCGAAGCCGGCGCCAGCCTGAACAGCTTAATGAGAACGGCAAGGACGAGCATCACGACAGGAGCCGGAAGCTGAAAGAAATCATGCGCCAGCATGCCGACCAAATAGAGGGAAACCGCTAAAATACCGCCCGAAGCGAAAAAGGACAAATCAAACGTTTTATCATTGGCCGGCTGTTCCAATGCGGGAGCGGAATGATCAGACTTATCAACCTTCCCGTTGCCCGTCCATTCCGGTTTGCGTTTCCCGATGACATTCAGCAAACCCGATAACATAATGGCGCACAGGCTGCCGAGCATGATGGACGGCAGCACAAGCGCAAAGGCGTCTCCCTGGGACATCGGCATAATATCGGAGTAGCCGATGGATAAAGGAATCGCGCCTTCACCGACACCCCCCGCCATAATCGGAACGACAATATAAAGCAGTGTGTGCTGAAAGCCGAGCCCGAGAAGCGTCCCGACGCATAAGCCGACGATGGCGGCCGCGATCGAGCCGGCGATCAGCGGAATAAAAATCTTGACGAAAGCTTTGACGAGCGTCTCTCTTTTCATCCCAAGAATACTGCCGACGACGATACCGGCAATAAATAAATAGAGAAAGTTGGAGCTTTCTGTGAATTCTGTTGTTGAAGTAATAATGTCTTTCGGAAGCAGGTGGTAGTAGACGACAGCGGATGGAATAAAGGTTGCGAGAATCGCAGGGCCGCCGATGGAACGCACAATCGGAATGGATTTTCCGATCTGGCCGAAGGTAAATCCGAAAAAACTCATGACGGCAATTGATGTCAGAATGTCGCTTTTAACATCACGGCTCATGACAAACACCGTAATAAGCAAGAAAAGCAGGATATAGATAGGAAGAGGAATAATGCCGATTCTTATATTCATTGCTCTGGCAAACCAGTTATCAGTCCGTTCCTGTTTTTGGATTGAATCCGTTTGCAATTTTGGTTGAAGTTCTCCCATGCTTGTTCCCCCAGTCGTTATGTAGTGAAAAAATATCCCCATTTAAAGTATACTAAAAAATTTAAATTGTTCATATATTATGAATTTACTAGGGGGCATGCTTTCTTCACATTTTCTTTCTCAAAATGGCGATTTGGCGGGCTTTTTCACCGAGAAAAGCATTTTGTTCGCCACACGAATAAAAAAGAGGTACGATATCAAAGGGACAAATATCCTAGGTGCTGACATAAAATCTCTACAAATCCGACAATAATCGGTCACAATTTCAGCCTTATTTTAGGTATATTGATCTTTTTTTTTAGGCTGAATCGTTGTAAAGTAATGATATTGAATCATTTCTATGACAGCCGCTGTCCCCCAGGGTGTACAGGCTGATATTTCAATAGTTTTGACGAATTTGTGAAACATTGAGCAAATATATCATTTTTTGTGAAATACCGAGCAATGATTTCGCTATGTTTGTGAAATGTTGAGCAATTTACCAGATTGGAGGAAAAACATCATGAGTGAGTTGGTATTAGCCCGCATTCAATTTGCATCTACAACATTGTTTCACTTCTTGTTTGTGCCTTTGTCTATCGGGCTTGTGTTTATGGTTGCTTTGATGGAGACGCTTTATGTTGTCAAAAAACAAGAGACCTATCTCAAAATGGCTAAATTTTGGGGGCATCTCTTTTTAATTAACTTCGCTGTCGGCGTCGTCACAGGGATTCTTCAGGAATTCCAGTTCGGATTGAACTGGTCTGATTATTCCCGTTTTGTCGGAGACGTATTTGGGGCTCCGCTTGCGATTGAAGCGCTTTTGGCGTTTTTTATGGAGTCTATTTTTATCGGATTATGGATTTTCGGCTGGGACCGTTTATCTAAAAAAGTGCATTTGCTTTGCATTTGGCTTGTATCTTTCGGAACGATTATGTCATCTTTCTGGATTTTGACGGCAAACTCATTCATGCAGGAGCCGGTCGGCTTTACGATTAAAAACGGCCGAGCGGAAATGAATGATTTCGGGGCGCTTTTGACAAACCCTCAGCTTTGGGTTGAATTCCCTCACGTCATTTTCGGGGCGCTTGCGACGGGTGCTTTCTTTATCGCCGGTGTCAGCGCATTTAAATTATTGAAGAAAAAAGAAGTGCCTTTCTTCCATAAATCTTTCAAGCTTTCGATGATTGTCGGTCTGATCGCCGGTATCGGCGTTGCGTTCAGCGGACATATGCAGGCTGAGCATTTAATGGAATCGCAGCCGATGAAAATGGCTGCCAGTGAAGCGCTTTGGGATGACAGCGGTGATCCTGCCGCGTGGACGGCTTTTGCGAACATTGATACGAATAAAGAAAAAAACACATCAGAAATTTCAATTCCTTACGCACTCAGCTACTTGGCTTACCAGAAGTTCAGCGGCAGTGTGAAAGGGATGAAAACACTTCAAAAAGAATATGAAAAAACGTACGGAAAAGGCGACTATATCCCGCCTGTCAAAACGACGTTCTGGAGTTTCCGCATTATGGCGGGAGCGGGCGCGCTTATGATTTTTGCCGCGATTGCCGGCTTTATTCTGAACCGCCGCAAAAAGCTTCATACGAGCAAGTGGTATTTACGGGGCATGATCGCGCTGATCGCATTCCCGTTCATTGCGAACTCTGCCGGTTGGATTATGACTGAAATCGGCCGCCAGCCGTGGACGGTCATGGGGCAAATGACGACCGCACAATCCGTTTCGCCTAACGTAACGACGGGATCTCTGCTGTTTTCAATTATCGGCTTCGGCGTCATGTATCTGATTTTAGGCGCGCTGCTTGTCTTCCTATTCGTTCGTGAAATTAAAAAAGGTGCGGACCATGATGATCACAAGGATGTTCCTGTATCAACGGATCCGTTCAGTCAGGAGGTCTACCATGGGGTCACTTCATGATCTTTGGTTTATACTCGTTTCAGTTTTGTTTGTCGGATTTTTCTTTTTAGAAGGTTTTGATTTCGGTGTCGGCATTTCGACCCGATTTCTTGGCCATAATGAATTAGAACGCAGAGTGCTGATTAACACCATCGGCCCGTTCTGGGATGCGAATGAGGTATGGCTGCTGACAGGTACGGGAGCGATCTTCGCGGCATTCCCGAACTGGTATGCGACGATGCTGAGCGGATATTATATTCCGTTTATCATCATCCTTCTTGCTTTAATGGGACGCGGCGTGGCGTTTGAATTCCGCGGAAAAGTGAATCATTTAAAATGGGTCAAAACATGGGACTGGGTGATTTTCTTCGGCAGCCTTATCCCGCCGTTTGTATTCGGCCTTATCTTCACAAGCTTGTTCCGCGGCATGCCGATTGACGGCCATATGAATATGCATGCGGGTTTTTCAGATATTGTGAACGTGTATTCCGTCCTTGGCGGAGCAGCCGTCACCCTTCTTTCATTCCTGCACGGTTTAATGTTTATCACCCTGCGCACGATCGGTGATTTACAAGAGCGTGCGAGAAAAATGGCAAAACGCGTAATCGGTGTTATCTTTCTTGTTGTACTTGCTTTCTTTGCGATGTCTGCATACGATACGGACATGTTTACACGCCGGGCAAACATCACGATTCCGGTATTCGTGCTGATTGTCATCTGCAACGTTCTTGCTGTTGTGTTCATGAGCAAGAAAAAAGACGGCTGGGCATTCGGTATGACCGGCGCGGGTCTTGCTTTGACAGTTGCGATGATTTTTATCTCTCTGTTCCCGCGCGTCATGGTCAGCTCGCTGAAAAGCGCGTATGACTTAACAGTAGCTAACGCGTCTTCCGGTGATTATTCACTTAAGGTCATGACAATTGCCGCACTGACTCTGCTGCCGTTTGTCATCGGCAGTCAGATCTGGAGCTATTATGTCTTCCGGAAACGCGTCAGCCATAAGGAGCCTATGACTTATTAATGGGAAAAGACCTGTTTCTTTATAAAGGAATGAAGCGGATTCTTGCGATCATTACGGGATTAACGATTATACAAACGGCTGCCATCATCTTGCAGGCGGAATGGCTGAGCCAGGCGGTAACCGGATTATTTAACGGGAAGCGGATTGCTTCTCTTTATCCGGTTATCGGCTTTTTCCTGCTTGCGTTTTTGGTCCGGCATGCGGTGACAGCGGTCCGGCAGAAAATCGTGTACCAATATGCCGCGCAAACCGGCGCAGACGTAAGAAAAAGATTTCTTGAGCAATTGTTCCGTCTCGGCCCCCGCTTTGCGAAAAAAGAGGGGACAGGCCGGATGGTGACGCTGGCGATGGAAGGCATCAGCCAGTTCCGCCGTTATTTAGAGCTGTTTCTGCCGAAAATGGTCAGCATGGCGATTGTGCCGGCGGCCGTTGTCATTTACGTGTTTTTTCAGGATAAAACATCGGCATTGATTCTGATTCTTGCGCTTCCGATTTTGATTGTATTTATGATTCTGCTCGGACTTGTCGCACAGAAAAAAGCCGATCGCCAATGGAAGTCCTATCAGACGCTTTCCAATCATTTCGTGGATTCGCTCCGCGGACTGGAGACATTGCGGTTTTTAGGATTAAGCAAATCACACAGTGAAAACATCTTTCATGTCAGTGAGAGATACCGCAAGGCGACGATGAGCACGCTCCGGGTCGCGTTTTTATCATCATTCGCCCTGGATTTCTTTACGATGCTGTCGGTGGCGACAGTGGCGGTGTTTCTCGGCTTGCGGCTGATAGACGGACAAATTCTGCTCGGGCCGGCATTGACCGCGCTCATTCTCGCGCCTGAATATTTTCTCCCGGTCCGCGAAGTGGGAAATGATTACCACGCGACGTTAAACGGGCAGGAGGCGGGGAAAACCATTCAAGCGATTTTGGCGCAGCCCGGTTTTAAAGAAGAAAAGCCGCTCGAACTTGATACGTGGACTGACGGGGATGAATTACAGCTTATGCGTTTGTCCGTCCGAGAATCGATGTCTGAATTTCATCTGTCCTTCAAAGGGAAGAAGAAAATCGGGATTATCGGGGAAAGCGGTGCGGGAAAATCGACACTCATTGATGTGCTGGGCGGCTTTTTAGAGCCTGCGTCCGGTGAGATCAAGGTAAACGGTGAATCACGCTCGCATCTGCAGTCGGACGGCTGGCAGAAGCAGCTGCTTTATATTCCGCAGCACCCGTACATTTTTGATGACACGCTTTTGAATAATATCCGGTTTTATCATCCTGATGCTTCTCGTGAGGAAACGGCGCAGGCCGCTAGATCGGCGGGTCTTTCCGAACTGATCCGTGATCTGCCCGGCGGTCTTGACGGCCGGATCGGCGAGGGCGGACGGGCGCTCAGCGGAGGGCAGGCTCAGCGTGTCGCGCTGGCCAGAGCCTTCTTAGGAAACCGGCCGATTCTCCTTTTGGATGAGCCGACCGCTCACCTTGATATTGAAACAGAATATGAAATAAAAGAAACGATGAAAGACCTGTTTGAAAACAAACTTGTTTTTCTGGCCACTCACCGTCTTCACTGGATGCTTGAGATGGACGAAATTATCGTGCTTGATGACGGCGCGGTGGCGGAAATCGGCACCCACGACGAATTGATGGCGAAACAAGGCGTATACGCCAAACTTGTAAAGGCGCAACTGGGGGAAAGAACATGAGAAAAGAAGAATGGATTCTGCCGTATATGAAGCAAAATGCCCGTTTGTTTGTTCTTGTGATTTTTTTAGGCGCGGTGACGATTTTTTCGGCGGCCTTTCTCATGTTCACTTCCGGTTTTTTGATCTCTAAGTCGGCGACTAGGCCTGAGAATATCCTGCTGGTGTACGTTCCGATTGTGGCCGTGCGGACCTTCGGGATTGCCCGTTCAGTCTCACGGTACGCCGAGCGTCTGACGGGGCACCATATCATTTTGAAAATCGTGTCCGACATGAGGGTGCGGCTTTACAATATGCTGGAGCCGGCCTCGCTCATGCTTTCATCCCGTTTTCGGACGGGCGACATGCTCGGCATTTTAGCTGAGGATATTGAGCATTTGCAGGATGCGTTTTTAAAAACGATTTTCCCTGCGGTTTCCGCTTTGCTGCTGTATGCGGCCTCCGTTATCGGACTCGGCTTTTTTTCTTGGCCGTTTGCCGCTTTTGCGGCGATTTACCTGTTTATATTGGTTGTATTGTTTCCGGTTGTGTCGCTTCTTGTGACGAGAGCGAAAAACATGAGGCTGAAAAGCGGCCGGAATACGCTCTACAGTCGGCTGACAGATGCCGTGCTCGGCGTGAGCGACTGGATGTTCTCGGGACGCCAGGCGGCCTTTATTTCCTCTTATGAAGAGAAAGAGAAGGCGTGGTTTGACCTTGAAAGCAAACGTCAGCGGTTTACGAGATGGCGTGATCTCGCCGCGCAATGTCTTGTCGGCGGCTTCATATTGATCATGCTGTTCTGGACGGCGGGTCAGTATGCGGACGGCAGCATCGCCAACACGATGATCGCGGCCTTTGTGCTTGTCGTATTTCCATTGACAGAGGCGTTTCTGCCCCTTTCGGATGCGCTGACGGAAGTGCCTTCTTATCAGGATTCCATCAAAAGAATGAGTCAGGCGGCTCCGGAGCTGCGAAGTCGTGAGGTGAAGCAGACAGATGAGAAACTGGATGTATCTGATGTGACACTTACATTTGATAACGTGACGTTTTCTTATGATCAGCACAGTCATGTGCTTGACCGTTTTTCCTTCACTCTCCGCCAAGGTGAAAAAATGGCGCTGCTCGGCAGGAGCGGCTCCGGTAAGTCGACCTCTCTCGCTTTAATTGAAGGCGCCTTAGTTCCCGATTCGGGCAAAGTGATGCTGAATGGGCTGGAAACTGCGGCCGTGCAGGAGCAGATTTCCTCAGCGGTGGCCGTTTTGAATCAGAAACCTCATCTCTTTAACACGAGCATTATGAACAATATCCGGCTCGGAAACGGCAAGGCGAGTGATGAAGATGTTAAGCGTGCGGCTCGGCAAGTGAAGCTGCATGATTATATTGAATCACTGCCTGACGGATATGAAACGTCCGTGCAGGAGACGGGGATTCGTTTCTCAGGCGGGGAACGGCAGCGGATCGCGCTTGCCCGTATTCTTCTCCAAGACACGCCGGTCATTATCCTTGATGAACCGACGGTCGGCCTTGATGCGGTCACTGAACGCGAATTGCTTGATACGATTTTTGATGTCTTTAAAGAGAAAACGATTCTCTGGATTACACACCATTTAGCGGGTGTGGAAACAGCTGATAAAATCGTCTTTTTAGAAAATGGAAAAGCAGAAATGGAAGGAACCCATCAAGAGCTGCTTGCAGAAAACGAACGGTACCGGAAGCTTTACCGACTTGATGTTCCGATCAGAACATAAACAGCCGCAAGCAAGCGGCTGTTTTTTTTGTGCGGTTTAAAATCTCTTCTTGTTTGGAATATAAATAGGAGACAGAAGAGGAGGTACAGAGATGAATATAATGGATTGGACGGAACAGGATGTGAAAGATACGCTGCCGAAGCGGGAGGCAGACAGCCATAAGGGGACGTTCGGGACGGCGTTATTGCTGGCCGGCAGCGAAGACATGCCGGGAGCCGCCCTTCTGGCCGGATTGGGCGCGATGAGAAGCGGTGTCGGCAAGCTCGTCATCGGTACATCGGCAGGCGTCATCCCGCTTATCGTCCCGGTGCTGCCGGAAGCGACGTACTGGCGTGACGGCTGGAAAAAAGCCGCGGCGGGCCAGCCCGGGGAAACCATCCGGGCCGCTGCCATCGGGCCGGGCCTTCCTCAAACAGACGAAGTGCAGCAGGCGGCTGATCAGCTGCTTTCTGCCGATTATCCCGTCATACTGGATGCGGGCGCCATAACGAAAAGAACCTATCCAAAGAGGAAAGCCCCCGTGATCTTGACGCCTCATCCCGGCGAATTTTCCAGAATGACAGGCCTTCCGATTCAAGAGATTCAGCAGAACAGAGCGGGATATGCCGCGGAATGGGCGGAGCGGCTTCATGCCACGATTGTCCTGAAAGGAAACGAAACCATTATCGCTTTTCCCGACGGGGAATGCCGCAGGAATACAACAGGAAACGGCGCGCTTGCAAAAGGCGGGACCGGCGACACGCTGACGGGAATGATTCTCGGCATGCTGTGCTGTCATCAAGACCCGAAGCATGCCGTATTGAACGCCGTCCGCCTTCACGGTGAATGTGCGGAGTTATGGACGAAAGAGCGCTCCGCCCATACCTTATTGGCACACGAACTTTCTGAACTGCTGCCGCGTGTATGGAAGGAATATGAATAAAGAAAAGGCGTCTTCATAGAGAAGGCGCCTCTTGTTGTTTTACCCTTGATTTCATCAGGACATAATACAGCAGCGACGGAACGGCCAGGCCGATGACCCAGGCAATGTCGCCTCCGCCGAATATTTCAGCGAGCGGCCCGATGTAAAAGGATGTATTGATGAATGGGATTTCTAATATAATCGACAAAACGAAGGCGGCCGCTGTAATCCAATTGACCCTGCCGTATTGTCCGTTGACGTCAAACATCGATTTGACGTGGTATTTTCCGCGGCGGATAAAATAGTAATCCACGAGGTTGATCGCCGTCCATGGAATTAAGAAATAACTGATGAAAAAGATGAAATTTAAAAACAGTTCCATGAAATTGCTTTGGCCCAAGAGACTTAATACAGTACCTGCTGCCGTCACACAAAGGATCATTACCACTCTCGTTTTCGGCGTCACCTTCAGTTTTAAAAACGGCTCTAAGGTAGTCGTCGTTGACATAAAGGCTCCGTATAAATTAAAGACGTTGATCGCCATTTGACCGAACAGGACGATGATCAGCATAATAAAGGAAAACGGACCGAACAATCGGACAATCTCATTTCCCGCATTAGCGGTAAATTCCGGGAGCGCCGTCGTCAAAATGGCGCCGAGAAGCATCATCCAGATGGAACTGACTGACGTACCTGCGTAGCTGTACCAAAAAGTATGCGATGCCGGTGTTTTGACCGGCAGATAACGGGAATAATCTGCGACATATGGTGCATATGCCAGCTGCCATGTGGCCACCGCGCTGACCGCCACTAGGAAAACAGGCAGGTCTAATGAGCCGGGCACCCAGCTTCCCGAAGGAATCGGCAGTTGAAAAATAAGAATCGTTGCAGCAAAAAAAACGGCAAAGGAGGTCCAAGAGAGGATTTTCTGCATTTTGTGAATCAGATCATGACCGTAGATCGTGAGTAAAAAACAGATGGCGCTTAAGCCGATAATACACCATGAAGCCGGAATCGGTACAAAGCTGCTCAGTGTACCGGCTGCGAGAATCGTACTGCTCGCAAAGAAGCCCAGGTAGATAAACATGACCAAAAAGAGGGGCAGAATCGCTCCGATCACGCCGAATTGCGCGCGGCTTTGAATCATTTGCGGAATTCCGAGCTGAGGTCCTTGTGCGGAATGAGACGCCATAAAGATTGCGCCGATAAAGGTCCCGATAATAATGGCGGCGATACTCCAAAAGAGATCGAGTCCCATTGTAACGGGCAGTGTGCCTGTGACTAACGTCGTAATATGCATATTAGCCCCGAACCAGACGGGGAATAAATCTTTAGCCTTTCCGTGTCTTTCGTCATGCGGAATATGTTCAATCGTTCGCCTTTCTACTTTCAATAGATAATCTCCTCCGTATGTTCTTCTTTAACATAAAGACATAGCTTAACAGATTGACCTGCCGTTTACAAATTCCAGCATGCAGGAAAAACAATGTAAAGCCTCGTTGACAGCCGTTCAAAATTTTTTTGAAAAAACGGAACAAACACTGCCGCCAAAACGATTTGCCAGGGTTTAAAAGGCATGGATATGCTTACGGACTAATATGTATTAAGGAGAAATGTGTCAATCTTTTGACGAATGGAGCCATTATTCGTTAAGCTGGAAGAATAGTTTACTTTGTGTAAATTTCATTAATGAAAAGGGGATTGATGATATGTGTACAAGTCTTACATTGAAAACGACAGACGGTAATCACCTATTGGCGCGAACGATGGATTTTGCATTTCAGCTCGGTACGGACGTCGTGCTTTACCCTCGTCAGTACAGCTGGAAAAGCGAAGCTGACGGCAGGATGCATAAGACGAAATACGCATTTATCGGCATGGGGAGAAATCTCGGCAATGTTCTGTTTGCCGACGGCGTAAATGAAAAAGGGCTGTCGTGTGCGACGCTGTATTTTCCGGGCTTTGCGGGATACGAGAAAGCGGAACGGGAGGGCACCTGTCACATCGCTCCTCATGAGTTTGTTACCTGGGCCTTATCAAACTGTGAATCTCTTGAAGACATAAAGGAAAAGCTCTCAATGCTGACGATTGTAGAGAAGAAGTTAATGTTATTGGATACGGTGCTGCCCCTTCATTGGATTTTATCAGACCGCACGGGCGGCTGTATTGTCATCGAGCCGACACCGGAGGGAATGAAAGTATATGACAACAAACCCGGAGTGATGACCAACAGTCCGGAATTTCCTTGGCATGTGACCAATCTGCGCCATTATATCGGAATCAGGCCGCAGCAGTCAGAAAGCAAAACATTGGGCGGAATGACATTAACCGCTTTCGGCCAAGGATCTGGAACGATCGGGCTTCCCGGTGATTACACGCCGCCATCCCGATTCATCAGAGCCGCTTATCTGAAAGAGCATTTAGAGCCTGCCGCTCATGAAACGGATGGCGTTACGGCCGCTTTTCACGTGCTGTCCAATGTGAATATTCCAAAAGGCGCGGTGATCACAGAGGAGAATGAAATTGATTATACGCAGTATACGTCGGTCATGTGCTGTGACACCGGGAACTACTACTTTCATCTGTACGACAACCGGCAGATTCACAAAGTAAGTTTATTCCATGAAGATCTTGACCGTCCGGAGCCGAAAGTATTTGCGGCCGCGGCGGAGCAGAATATACAGGAGCTGAATTAGCTCAAAAAAAACAGGACGCGATTGTCCTGTTTTTTTATTTAATACGGATCAGACGGATGGCTTTCCTGTTCAGCCTGTTTTGCGGCTTGTGCCGTATCAGTAGTGCCGATCGGCCCGCCGCTGTTGCTTTCGGAGGCTTTTTTCAGCCCTTCCGCCACACGTTTTCCGTAGTCCGGATCTGCTTTTGTGAAATTCTCAATCATTTGATCCTGAATGTCTTTGCGGCAGGAAGAAAGCGTATTGACCAGGTTTGTGATCAATTCGTTCCGTTCAAATTCCGAAAATCGACGGTATGTTTTTCCGGCCTGGCCGAAATTATTCGACCGGTCGATCGCTTCCCGCTTCACATCGCCTTCGACATGAGGTGTATGGTCTTTCCCATCCTGCTTTGCTTCGTTGAGTCCTCCCATAATGGACGGCTCATAGTTGACGTGCGGGTTTTGTCCTTCTGCCCGATCGACCCGATACTGCATTTGCCCGCCTTCCTGGTTGGTGGCGACATGCTTTTTCGGCGAGTTGATCGGAAGCTGCAGGTAGTTTGCGCCGACGCGGTACCGCTGGGTATCTGAATAGGAGAATGTCCGCCCCTGAAGTAATTTGTCATCCGAAAAATCAAGGCCGTCCACAAGCACGCCCGTTCCGAATGACGCTTGTTCCACCTCGGCATGGTAGTTTTCCGGGTTTTTGTTCAGAACCAATTTACCGATCGGCTTCCAAGGGAAATCGTCTTTATACCACAGCTTGGTCGGATCAAGCGGATCAAAATCCAGCTCGGGGTGTTCGTCATCAGTCATGATTTGCGCATACACTTCCCATTCAGGGTAATCGCCTTTTTCAATCGCTTCATACAAATCCTGTGTCGCATGGTTAAAGTTTTTCCCCTGAATCTCTTCCGCTTCCTTCTGTGTCAGGTTGCGGATGCCCTGTTTCGGTTCAAAGTGATATTTGACGAGCACGGCTTTTCCTTCTTCATTGACCCATTTGTAGGCATGGACGCCTGAGCCCTGCATCTGCCGGTAGTTGGCCGGGATGCCCCACGGCGAAAACAAGAAAGTGATCATATGAGTCGCTTCCGGTGATTGGGAAATGAAGTCGAAAATACGCTCGCCGTCCTGAATGTTCGTAACGGGATCAGGCTGAAATGCGTGCACAAGATCCGGGAACTTCAGCGGATCACGAATAAAAAAGATTTTCAAGTTGTTGCCGACCAGATCCCAGTTGCCGTCTTCGGTATAAAGCTTAACGGCAAAACCCCGGGGATCACGCAATGTTTCCGGGGAATGCTTTCCGTGGTTGACGGTAGAAAACCGCACAAACGCCGGAGTTTTCGTTCCTTTCTTTTGAAACACTTTCGCTCTTGTGTATTTAGAAATCTCCTCGTCTCCAAAACTTCCGTACGCCTCAAAGTATCCGTGTGCGCCGGCGCCGCGCGCGTGAACGACGCGCTCGGGAATCCGTTCGCGGTCAAAGTGGCTGATTTTCTCCAAAAAATCATAATTCTCCAATGTCGTCGGTCCTCTATTGCCGACTGTCCTGACATTCTGGTTGTCAGTGACCGGATGGCCCTGCCGGTTTGTCAGCGTGTCTTCTGACTCGCCTTTACCGGTCGTCTTACTGGAAAGCGTTTCTTCGCTGTTTTTGTTATTTTCCATTGTTGAACCCTCCTTTTTGAACGGTAACAATATGCCCAGCAGAGCCGTTTTTTAAAACCGATTTTCAAAAGAAGCGGTTATTCCGCGATCGGCGTCAAGGACCCGCCGTTCCATATTTCGCCCTTGTTCAGCGTCCAGCTGTTTTGATAAAGGCTTTGCGCGCCTTGATTGGCCGCCGGACTTAATTGTTCATCCCATGTCAAAAAGTACGTGGTCTCGGGGTATTTTTGCCTGATCGCCTTGATAAAAGCAGCATAATCAAAGCTTCCGATATTACCGGACGGACCGGTTTCGGCAAAGGCAAACGGTTTTTTCAGAGACAGCATTTCATCATAGCCTGATATCTCATACGGATCAGTGAAGTAAGCGTCCAGACCGGTAATATCCACATAAGATGAGCCTGGGTAAAAGTCTGCCTTAAAGTCTCTGTTGGCATCCGGCGAATACACCCACAAAAGGTTATCCAACCCTCTTGTCTCTGTCATATAGCGGTATATCTTCTTGTAAAGCTCTTTGTACAGCGAGATTCTTTCCGTGTCTTTTTGGTTGTAGCCTGTCAGCCCCCACCAGAACCACTCGCCGTTCATTTCATGCAGCGGTCTGAACAGAACGGTGACGCCTTGATTTTTCAGCTGAGTAAGGCCGTCGGCGATTTTGCTGAGCAGCGCCTCAAGCCGTTTTCCTTCAACAGTTGAAGGGTCCAGAATGTTTTTGTACTGGCTGTTTGAGATGGCTGTTTTATAGTTTCCGGATGGAAAAGCCGGATTTGCGAGATGCAGGCTGACCTGAGGGAGGCCGCCGCTTTTCCAGTATGAGATTAAGCTGCTGTTACAGCTGTAATCGATAGAATCGGTGATATCCGCTGTTTCAAGCCATCCTCTCCCATAGTCACAGCCGTAGATGGCGGGAGACTGTCCCGTCGCGTTTTTCAAGCGGTTTTCCTCTGTCATTGAAAAAGTGACATCGCTGTACCCGCCGAACGCCCCGGACATGACCCTGTTTTCTGAACGGTTGGGCAGGTGAGCCAGCCAGTTCATGATATCTTTTGTCGTCTGCTGGGCATTTGGGTTGACGGGATAAACGGTGTGAGCCGATATCGGACTGGCGGCTCCTAAGAGTAATAAAACGATAGACAGGCAGACTGCTAACTTTTTGAGCATATAAAAGACCTCCTGATTTTTAGGATGATGAAGGATGTGAAACGATAACCTCACAATCTCCTTCTATAACAAAATCTCCGGAATCCGCCGGCACGATAAAGTGATCGCCTTTGTGAATGGGGCATCCATCCAGTTCTCCGCGTCCGTTAATGACGCTTGCGAGTAAATACCGGCCGGGTGCGGGGAATGATGCTTTCCCGCTCACATCCCATTGATAAACTGAAAAGAAAGGTGTTTCGGCGAGTATCGTAATCAGAGCATCTCCGATCCGATGCTTTGTGCTTTTTACATTTTCATCGGTATGGGGAATGTCTGTTACGTCAATTGCTTTCTGAAGATGAAGCTCGCGTTTCTTCCCGTTCCCATCCGTCCGGTCATAGTCGTAAAGCCGGTAGGTGGCATCAGAGCTTTGCTGGATTTCAAGAACGAGCGTACCTTCACATAAAGCGTGCAGTGTGCCGCTCGGGACATAGAAAAAATCGCCGGGCTTAATGGGGATGCGGCGGAGCAGGTGATCCCACTCGTTTTGTTCAATGAGCCGAACGAAGCCTTCTCTCGTTTGGGCGCGATGCCCTAAAATGAGCTCCGCGTCTTTTTTGCAGTCCAACACGTACCAGCATTCCGTTTTTCCGAGTTCTCCGTTTTCATGCCGATGTGCATATGCATCATCCGGATGAACCTGTACGGATAAGTCCATATTTGCGTCAAGAATTTTTGTGAGCAGGGGAAAAGCGTCTTCTTTCGGATGTCCGAACAGGTCAGGGTGTTCACTCCAGAGACGCTGTAATGATGTTCCGGAAAAAGGCCCGTTCCGCACAATGGATGTGCCGTGCGGATGAGCTGAAATCGCCCAGCACTCTCCCGTCCGCTCAGAAGGAATCTCATACCCGAATGTATCGCGCAGCTTCGTCCCGCCCCATAATCTTTCTTTAAAAACCGGTTCCAAAAATAAGAGTTTCGTCATTTTCCCGCCTCCCGGTTTGCCGCTTCTAAGGCCTGCTCCGCCAATACGAGCGAACCGGCCGCGCCGGAGTGAATCCCTAATTGAGGGGGAACGATGAAGTGTTCAATATCAGGCAGATCAATATATTGATTCAGCCGCTTTTTCACGTGCTGACGGATAGAAGAGAACAGCTGCCGCTGGTTCATAACGCCCCCGCCGAGAATGATCTTTTCCGGCGAAAGTATGAGAATATACTGCACAAGCGCTTCGGCAATATAATAGCCCTCAAGCTCCCACACTTCCTGCTGATCCGTGAGCAAAAATGCTTTTTTCCCCCAGCGTTTCTCAATGGCGGGGCCTGCCGCGAGACCTTCCAGACAATCTGTATGGTATGGGCAATTGCCTTTGTAGCCGTCGTCCGGATGTCTTCTGACATAAATGTGGCCCATTTCAGGATGAGACAGCCCTTGAACAAATCTGCCGTTCATGATGGCGCCCGCGCCGATGCCTGTGCCGACCGTCAAATACAGGCAGCTGTCCGCGTTTTTGGCCGCGCCGAAAGAAGCTTCTCCGAGCGCCGCCGCATTAACGTCGGTGGTGAAGCCTGCGGGAATACCCAGAGCGCTTTTGATCGTTTGAAGAATAGGGCAGTTCCGCCAGGCTGTCTTTGGCGTCGCGGTAATGCACCCGTATGTTTGACTGTCAGGACGGATATCAATCGGTCCGAACGACCCGATGCCGATGGCGTCTATCGGGAAATCTTTAAAGTAACGGATGACCTGTCTGAGTGTGTCATCCGGTTCTCCCGTCGGAAACTCTACTCTGTCCAGAATGGTGCCGTCTCTTTGTCCGGCGGCACAGACAAATTTCGTGCCGCCGGCTTCAATACCTCCAAGCATGGCCGTCCCTCCTCATCTGTTAAAATCCGTTTTGATCGGAAACGGATTTTAACCAGCGGCCGCTTTTTTTGACGGTCCGTTCGCCCCCGTTTTCCAGATTGACAGATACAAAGCCGTAGCGGTTTTTGTAAGCATTGGTCCAAGACCAGTTGTCCATGAAAGTCCACAGGTGATAGCCTTTTACATTTGAACCTTCTCCGATGGCCCGATGCACCCATTTGAGATGTTCCTGGATAAATTCAATCCTGTAATCATCCTGAATGATGCCGTTTTCATCGCGGAAGCGTTCCTCGCCTTCAACTCCCATGCCGTTCTCAGAAATAAAACACTCGATATTTCCGTAATGTTCTCTGAGATTGGTAAGAATGTCGTAGATTCCTTTTTCGTAAATTTCCCACCCGCGGTGAGGGTTCATTTTCCGGCCGGGCATGACATACGGATCGAAGAAACGCTCAGGCAGGAAAGGGGCATGCGGATTCGGAACATGTTCTTTTGCCTTGACGCGCCTCGGCTGATAGTAGTTCACGCCTAACAGGTCGACCGTATGCTCCTGAATGAGGCGGAGATCTTCTTTCTCATAATGCGGCAGAAAGCCTTCCGCCTTGAGAATCTCGACAAGCTCCTCAGGAAATTCGCCCTTTACGGCGGGATCTAAAAATGAGCGGTTGAAAAAGGCGTCGGCAATCCGGGACGCTTTGACATCTTCTGGATGTGAGCTTCTCGGATAAGAAGGCGTCAGATTCAGAATGATTCCGATTTGTCCGTCCTGTTTCAATTCTCTGTAGGCTTTGACAGCCCTTGCATTCGACAGCAGGGTATGGAAGCCGGCCTGCACCGCTTCTTGAAAATTAACGTGATTCGGGTAGTGAAAATCATATAAATAGCCGCCTTCAATCGGCACAATCGGCTCGTTGTGAGTGAACCATTTTTTCACCTTGTCACCGAATAGCGAAAAGCAGGTTTTGGCGTAATGTTCAAACGCGTCAACGGTGTTCCGGCTGACCCAGCCCCCCTTACGCTGAAGGGCGAGCGGCATGTCAAAGTGAAACAAATTGACAAACGGCTCAATGCGATGGGCAAGCATTTCATCGATGACGTCCTGATAAAACGCGACCGCTTTCTGATTGACCTCGCCGGTTCCGTCCGGAATCAATCTTGACCAGGAAATAGACAGCCGGAAGGAGTTATGGCCGATTTCTTTCATCAGCCGGATATCCTCCTTGTATTGATCGTAAAAACGTGACGTGTCGCCGGGGCCGACGCCGTTAAAAAAACGGCTCGGCTCTTTTTCATACCAGTAATCCCATATGTTTTGGCTTTTTCCGTCTCTGTCAGCGGCGCCTTCTGTTTGGGTGGCGGAGGCGGAAGACCCCCACCAGAATCCTTCCGGAAAACGATATTGAATATTTGATTCAGTCAATTGATTTCTCTCCCTTACTGCGATTTTGATTACATACTCATGCTGTCATCCCGGGCATGCTGCTCGGTCTCAGCTTCTTTTTCCTTTGCCATGTTTAATTTGTCCAGCGCTTTAAGAAACGGGAACCAGATGACAAACACAATACAGAGGTTGACCAGCTGCATAATGCCGCCCATGACGGAATTGGTCGCCATAATCCCGTTAATGAAAAGGGGGACGGTCCAAGGCACGGTCACGCCGGTAGGAGGGGGCACGATCCCCGCCGACATGGCCAGGTAGGTGACGAGGGTGACAACCATCGGCGCGATCACCCACGGAATGATAATGATCGGGTTCATCACGATCGGCAAACCGAAAATAACCGGCTCATTGACGTTGAAAATGCCTGGCGCGAGACCGAGTTTGGATATCTGTTTCATCTGTTTGCTTTTCATAAAAAGCAAGATGGCGATCACTATGGCCAATGTCATTCCGGTTCCGCCCATTCCGACGGTGTAAATCTCCATAAACGGCTTAGAAATAATATGGGGAATCTCTTTTCCCGCTGTATACGCTGCCAAATTTTCGACCTGTAATGTATTCCAAATCGGGTCCATCACGGAATTGATAATGATTTGTCCGTGAAGTCCGAAAAACCATAAAATCTGAATAAAGAAAACAGCGATTAATGTAGGAATGATGCCGCTTCCAAGTCCGACAAGCGGTGCTTGAACCGTATGATAAATGACATCATGCAGATTGGTGTGAAAGATTTGGGTGACAGCCGCATTGATCAAGAGGAAGACGGTAAGCGTGATAAAAGCCGGAATCAATGCGGCGAACGATTTAGCAACAGCCGGAGGAACACCGGCAGGCATCTTAATCGTTAAGTTTCTCTGAACGATTCTTCTGTAGATTTCACCTGACAAAAACGCGGTCATCATGCCGAGAAACATCCCTTTTGCTCCAAGCCGGTCAACCGGAATGACGCCTGCGACCGCTTTGCCCGTTTCCGGCTCTAAAACGAACGGGGTGAGCAGCAGAAAAGAAACCAATGCGATCGCTCCGCCGAATACGGCCTCCACTTCGTAGCTTTTGGAAAGGTAATAGCCGATCCCGAAGACGACAAAAATGGACATAATCCCCATCGTCGCCGTCGAAGCGCCGCCAAACCCGGATTGAAAGACAGACAGGGCGGAGCTGCTCATGATTTTGTTTAAAAACGGCAGGTTCGTCAGCACGACGAACACCGAACCGAAAATGGTCAGCGGAAACGCCAGCATAAAAGCATCCCGTAAGACTTGCAAGTAGCGGTTATTGTTTAATTTGCCCGCGATCGGAACAAGGAATTGGCTGATTTTCTCAAACACGTCTTCACCCCCGGCTTTTTATAAATTCTTTGATTGAAATAAGTCGAGCATTTCTTTGACGAGCTCTTTCATTGAAAGCGCTGACATTAAGTGGTCTTCAGCATGCATAAAAAGCAGAGAGACATCCGTTTTGGCGCCGCCGGCTTCTTTTTGAATCATCTGAAAATGGATGTCGTGCGCTTTCCCCAGTTCTTCTTCAGCCTTTGTCAGAAAGGTGTCTGACTCATCTGTCCGGCCGTCTTTATATGCGCGTATCGATTGAATAATATTGCTGCGGGCATTGCCGCTGTGAAGAATCAGCTGAAAACTGATCTGTTCATCCGTGTACGTTTCCATGCTTATCGCCTCCTTTATTTGTTCTCAATCAAGGCAACGGCCTGTTCGTATGCTTTTTTGCCATCTCCCATGCCGTATGCCATCATATCAATCACATCAACGGTGATGTGAAGCGGGTCCGCCTCTTTCTGAAGCTCACCTTTTAAAAAACTCATCTGCGGGCCGATCAGTACGACGTCTGCATCTTTCATCGCTTCTTTTGCTTTATCCTGTCCGACTGCCCAAATCTCGGCTTCCTCACCGATGGAGCGGGCGTAATTCTGCATTTTCGTAACAAGAAGGCTGGTGGACATGCCTGAGCTGCAGGCTAATAAAATTCTTTTCATGAGGAATCCCTTCTTTCATAAAGTTAAACCGTTTTCATGAATATTATAATCTTTTGAAACTAAATGTCTATACTTTTAAAATATAAAGTTTTACTTTTCGGATTTTTGACACAAAAAAACCTTTTAAGATTCAACTTAAAAGGTTTTTCATCTCAAGCGAGCCATAACAGCCATAAATAAAGTCCGATCAGGGTGATGAATAACGTCGGAATGGTTAATATCAGACCTGTCTTGAAATACATTCCCCAGGAAATTTTCACGTTTTTCCGGCTCAGCACGTGGAGCCATAACAACGTCGCCAGCGACCCGATCGGCGTGATCTTCGGCCCGAGGTCCGAACCGATAACATTCGCGTAAATCAATGCTTCTCTCATCAGCCCGTGAGTGTCCGTTCCGCTGATGGCTATGGCGTCAATCATCACCGTCGGCAGGTTATTCATAACGGAGGAGAGGATCGCCGCGATAAACCCCATTCCGAGTGTGCCCGCAAACAAACCGTGATCCGCCGCTTTCTGTATAAGCTGAGAAAGAAGATCCGTCAGTCCGGCATTCCGCAAGCCGTACACGACAACATACATGCCGACAGAAAAAAACACGATGGCCCACGGGGCGTCCTTGATGACTTGTTTCGCAGGGACGGCGGGGCTTCGCTGCGCCAGAATGAGAAAAATGACCGCGATGGAGCCGGCAACGAAGGAAACGGGTATCGACAGCAGTTCGCTGACGAAATATCCGATCAATAAAACGGCCAGCACAGCCCACGATAACCGGAAAAGGCGTTCATCCTTAATTGCGGATGCCGGATGTTTCACAAGACCGGTGTCATACCGTTTCGGAATGTTTTTTCTGAAATAGAGATACAACACCAAAATGCTTGCCGCCAGAGAAAAAAGGTTGGGCACCAGCATGCGTGATGCATATTCAATGTATCCGATATGAAAGTAATCGGCGGATACAATATTGACCAAATTGCTTACAACGAGCGGGAGCGAGGTGGTGTCGGCGATGAATCCTCCGGCGATAATAAAAGGAAAAACCAGCTTTTCAGGTAAATTCAAAGCCCGCACCATCGCCAGTACGATCGGGGTCAAAATGAGCGCCGCTCCGTCATTGGCAAACAGGGCGGAGACAACAGCCCCTAAGACCGACACATAGAGAAACATCCGCAGCCCGCTGCCCTTGGCCGCCATGGCCATATGCAGCGCGGCCCACTCAAAAAAACCGATACTGTCAAGAATCAATGAAATGATAATAATGGCGATAAAGGCAAGTGTCGCATTCCAGACGATTCCCGTCACTTCCGCGATATCGTGCAGGCTGACTGCTCCGGCGATCAAAGCGAGGACCGCCCCGCCGCAGGCAGACCAGCCGATTGATATATGTTTCGGCTGCCATATGACAAACACAAGTGTCAGCACAAAAATCAGCGCTGATAAAACCGCAACTCCCAAGAATATATCCCCCTTACCGGCATGTAACAGTGACTTCTTTTTGCCGCAATGTCTGTAAAACTTCGTCCTTTTCATCTATCTGCTGCAGAATCGAGCAAACCAGCGCGTATTCCGGACCGGACGGATGAATGGCATAGTACCGCCACTGACCCTCGCGTCTTTCCCGCACAAGGCCGGCGTTCTTTAATTTCCGCAAGTGCTGGCTGATGCCGGGCTGACTTATATCAAAAATAGCCGTCAGCTCGCAGACACAATATTCCTTATCCTTCAGAAGCTTCAGCATCAAAAGCCTCGTCGGGTCGCTTAGAAGTTTGAGGCACTGGCTGATCCCTTCGGAACTTAAAGCATGATGCCTCCGTTCCATGCGCTCACTCCTTTTTTACACTATTATATAAGCAGATGTTTATATAAGTAAACGACAATATAAAAAAGCCGGCCTTGCACTTTTTGCAAAACCGGCTCGTGTTTATTTTTGGAACAGTTTTTTCGCTTCATCCATTGCTAATTTATTTCCCAGTGCTGAATAATCAAGCCAAGGCTGATCGGCAATTTTATAGACGTGGTTTGCTTTCACGGCCTTCAGCCCTTTCCATACAGCGCTTTTTTGCAATTCTTTATAGGCTTGCTGTGACTTGTCGTCTCTGTTAACGACGACGAAAATCGCATCTGCGTTGTAATCAGGCAGCACTTCTTGAGAAATGACTTCATAAGGGCGGGAGGTGTTCATTTCTTTAATGCCGTCAGCCGGTTTCAGCTTCAGATCGTCAAACAGAATCGGTCCCATCGGGCGGCGTGTGCTGAAGACGCGAAGCTCTTTTGCGTTCACGCGGATCGCCATGACTTTGGCGTTTTTCCCTAATTCCTTATTCATCATGGATCTGACTTGTTTTGTTTCATCTTCGTAATCTTGAATAAATGTGTTCGCTTCTTTTTCACGGTTGACGATTTTTCCGATGTCTTTTAAATGATCGCGCCAAGTGCCTTTATCAAGGTCGAAAACGTGTGTGTTTCCGATTTTCTTGTATTTTGACACATCTTTTCCCGCAAATTCTTTATCAAGATAAATGTTGTCTGGATTCAGCTCAAGTAAAGCTTCCATATCCGGGTCTGAGGCAGGTCCGAGTTTTTTCGTGTCTTTCAGCTGATTTTTCACATGAGGGAGAAAATCTTTTAATTCTCCGCCCACGACGGAACCGGCAGGTGTAACGCCGAGAGCCAGCAGATCATTTGTCAGGTGAATGGACATCGAAGCGATTTTATGATCGCCTGATTTCTTTTTTGACTCTGGCTGTGTTGAATCGGATTGGCAGGCAGCCAATAAGAAAATACACATGAAACTGACGAGCGCAATTATTTTTTTCATGGGAATACTCCTTGTTTTATGATTTGATTTTCATGACGAGATAGAGAAAATACGGCGCGCCGATGGCTGCCGCAACCACGCCGGCCGGAATGGCGTTCGGCTGAAACAAAGACCGGCCGATGGTGTCTGCCGCGACAAGAATGACAAGTCCGATTAATCCCGCAATCGGGATAATATGCTGATGCATGGTGCCGACGAGCCGTCTTGCCAAGTGAGGGGCGGCAAAACCGATAAAGCCGATTCCGCCGGCCATCGCGACGCTCGCGCAGGACAAGCCGACCGCTATGGCGATCAGCATGATCCTTTTTCTCTGCACGTGTGCGCCGAGCCCCGCGGCTGCCTGGTCACCGAGCATTAAAATATTCAAAGAGCGGGCGTTAAGCCATGCAAGCGGTGCGAGAATGCCGATCCAGGGCAATAGCGACCACACGTGAATCCAATCCCTGCCCCAGACGTTTCCCACCAGCCAGCGGGAAGCGAATGTATAAGTTTCTTCATTCAGGCGCAGCGACATAAACAATGTAACGGCGCTGAAGCCCGCGGAAACGGCGATCCCGACTAACAGCATGCGGATCGTTAAAAAACCGTTCAGCCTGTCGTACGTAAGCACTACGATCAGCAGGGCCGCGAGTGTTCCGCCCGCAAACGTAAACAGCGGGATGAACATCGACGCCTGCGCCTCCAGGGAATGAAAGAACGTGATATACATCATCAAACCGAAGGAAGCGCCGGCATGCAGTCCGAGAATGCCCGGATCGGCAAGCGGATTTCGGGATACACCCTGCAGAATAGCGCCCGACACTCCTAAACCGATGCCGGCCAGCATCGTCACCAGAATCCGGGGAAGCCGGTAATCGAATAAAACGGTTGTGCTTTGAAACGTGCCGTATCCGAACAGCGTTTTTCCCACCGTGAGAGGAGAAAGCCGGAATGAGCCCGTATGCAGCCCGATCAGAATAATGCAAACGGCGATGACCAGCAGAATGATTCCTGCCGCCGCCGCTTTTTTTGTTTCTTTCTGCACTTTCATTTATAAGTCTCTCCCTTCCTTGCGGGCAATATAAAGAAAGAAAGGGACACCGACAAGTGCGACCATGATGCCTATCGCCAATTCTCTCGGAGGACTGACCGTGCGTGAGGCCAGATCAGCCAAAATCAATAGAATCGCGCCGAGTAACGCGGACATCGGAATAATCAGCCTGTACGTAACGCCGACGATCTTTCGCGCGATATGGGGAATGACCAGCCCGACGAAGCCGATCGCGCCGGCAGCGGAAACAGACACACCGGCAAGAACGACGGCGATCATTAATCCGGCGGCACGCGTCAGAGCCGTGTTCACCCCTAAATTCGCCGCCACGTCATTTCCCATTGAGAGAAGGGTGACGGACCGGCCCATGAATGTCGCGAGAATGATGAAGACCGCAATCACGGGAACAAGGACTTGTAGATGAGCCCACTTGATCCCTGACACCCCGCCGGCGTACCAGAAGGCCAAATCCTGGCTTAAATCGTAATAAATCGCCACACCGGTACTGAGTGAATGTAAAAGAGCGGCCACGACCGCCCCGGCAAGCGTCACTTTTAAAGGTGTCATGCTGCCTTTTCCCGCCGCACTGATAAAGAAAATCAAGCCGGTGCTTGCCAATGCTCCCAAAAATGACATCACCATCAGCAGGGCGTATGACAAATGAGGGAAAAAAGCAAAACTGAGCGCAACAACAAACATGGCGCCCGCGTTTACGCCTAAGACACCCGAATCGGCAAGCGGGTTTCTCGTGACACCCTGCATGAGGGCGCCGGCTGCGGCAAAAGCGGCTCCTGTAACGGCCGCCCCGAGCACCCTCGGAAGACGCAATTCATGAATGATCTGCTGGCCTGTTATATTCGGATTGTAATCAGCAACAGCCGACCAAACCGTATGTAAAGTAATGTCTTTCGCGCCGAATGAGACGGCGAAAAAAATAGATACAAGCAGCCCGATCACCGCGATCAGGAAGAAAACCCCGTTTTTTAAGATGCTGATCAGACGGTTTGCGGACGTGACAGAATCGCTCAAAAATCAATTCACCTACTTTTATGATCATTATCCGGTATTTATTGAATATGAGAATCATTTTCATTTGAACCATCACATTATACCGAGCCGATTTTCAAAACGCAATAGAGCGTTCAACAATGATGTCCTTTTTTTCTCTCATGTTTATATTGTAAAAAAGAAGTGAAAAACGTGAAAGAGGAAATCGCTATATTCAGAAAGGAGGGAGGCAAATGGCGGGAGAACAAAAGCCTTTGCCGATTGAATTTTACCAGAGACCGTCAGTGGAGCTTGCCCCTTTATTGCTCGGCTGTCTATTGGTGAAGGAGACGGATGAGGGAACGGCTTCAGGTTTTATCGTGGAAACGGAAGCTTATATGGGAGCGGAAGACCGGGCGGCGCACAGCTTCGGCAACCGGCGCACGAAACGGACGGAAATTATGTTCCATGAGGCGGGCCGCATTTATACATACGTCATGCACACTCATACATTAATGAACGTCGTCGCCGCGGACATCGGCATTCCGCAGGCCGTGTTAATCAGGGCGGCGGAGCCTCATGAAGGACAGTTCCTGATGGAGAGCAGGAGACCGGGCAGACCCCCGAGAGAGTGGACAAACGGCCCGGGAAAACTGACGAAGGCGATGGGCATTTCAATGAACGACTACGGCGGCATGATCACGGAACCGCCGCTGTATATTACGGAGGGCTTTACGCCTGAGCATATATCAACAGGCCCGAGAATCGGGATTGACAACAGCGGAGAAGCCCGGGATTATCCGTGGCGCTATTGGGTGACAGGGAACCGGTATGTCTCACGCTGACCATGTTTATAAACGCTGATAACAGGGGAAAGACAAGGTAAAAGAAAGGGGATTCAGACATTGAAAAAATTTTTCAAAACGATTATCAAATGGGCGCCCGTCATCTATCCGATCATCAGAAAAATCATAAAAGAACGGAAGGCATCTAAGCGGAACCGCATGTCCGCATCCCGAACAGCCGGCTGATCCGGCTGTTTTTTTACGGGCTTGGCATCGGATTGCCGCATTGACTTGAAATCCTCCCCATTATAGAATTTACATACATTTACCCCTTCCTCATTCTTTTTGCCCATTTTTCACGTCTGCATCTGATCTGATAGGAGGTTTTTCTCATGCTTCATGGGCGGCTTCGTGAACTTCTGCGCTTGCTTTTAGCTGCTGAAACACCGGTTACAAGCTCAGTCATCGCTGCAAATGTAAAGGTAACGACGCGGACGGTCCGCAATGACATAAAGGAACTGCAAACCATTGTAGAAAAACACGGCGCATCCATTCAATCTGTCAGAGGGAGCGGCTATAAGCTGCTGATCCGGAATGAGCAGCCGTTTAAAAACTGGCTTCAGGACAATTTCCAGCAGAACAGCACCGTGCCGATTTTTCCCGATGAACGGATAGATTACCTTATGAAAAGAATGCTTCTGGCCGACGGCTACCTCAAGCTGGATGACTTGGCGGAAGAACTGTTCATCAGTAAATCCACACTTCAATCTGATTTAAAAGAAGTCAAAAAACGGCTCCGCCCCTATGACATCATTTTGGAAACAAGGCCGAACTACGGCTTTAAGCTGCGCGGCGAAGAGCTCCGCCTCCGTTATTGTATGGCGGAATACTTAGTGGACGACCGCGAGCCTGAGCCTGATCTCCTGAGTGAAAAGGCCGGTATTCTGCCGAAAGACGACATTCATGTGATCCGCACAGCCATTATGAAGCAGGTTCGAAACCATAAGATCCCGCTTTCTTTCTTCGGCCTGAACAATCTCATCATCCATATCGCCATTGCCTGCAAACGAATCCGGACAGAAAACTATGTATCTCTCATTCCGGAAGATCTTCATGATATTAAGCTTGAAACAGAATATCAGTCAGCGGAAGCCATCGTAAAAGAGCTTGAATCGGCGCTTTCGGTCACCTTTCCCGAACAGGAAACCGCCTATATCGCCATTCACCTGCTCGGGACAAAGCGCATGACCCAGTCACAATTGGAAGGAAAAGAGCTTACAAGGCTGATAGACGGGGAAACCAGCCGTTTGACGGAGGCCATGATTGAAGCCATTGAGCGGGAGCTGAAGCTCGGAATCACGGACGACAATGAGCTGAAAGCGGGTCTTGCGCTCCACATCAAGCCGGCGATTAACCGAAACCGGTACGGAATGAACCTGAGAAACCCGATGCTCTCCGCCATAAAGGAAAATTATCCGCTCGCATTTGAAGCGGGAGTGATTGCGGGAATCGTGATCAAGGAGCAAACCGGCATTGATATTCATGAGAATGAGATCGGATATTTGGCGCTTCATTTCGGAGCCGCCATCGAAAGGAGAAAGACGGAACGGCCGCCTAAGCGCTGTCTGATTGTCTGTGCGTCCGGCGCCGGCAGCGCACAGCTTTTAAGAGAAAAGCTCCGTTCCCGGTTCGCAAAGCGTCTTGAAATCGTCGGAACGGCTGATTACTGCAGCCTTGACCAGCTTTCCTTTGAGTCGATTGATTTTGTGGTCAGCACAGTTCCGATCAAAAAAGACCTGCCCGTTCCCGTATTAAAGGTTCATACGCTGTTGGGCGGCGGGGATTTTACAAAAATCGACGCCATGCTGGAAGAAAAGCGGGAACAATTGAACTTTCTGAAACCGGAGCTGGTATTTTTGCAGCAGGATCTGGAGACGAAGGAGGACGTCATCCGTTTTCTCGGACAGCAGGTTGCAGAAGCCGGCCTCGCTTCTGATTCTCTGACCGATTCTATTTTTGAAAGGGAAGCGATTTCTCCTACGAGTTTCGGCAATCTTACGGCGATTCCGCACCCGCTCGTTCCGCAGACAGACACGACGTTTTGGGCGGTATGCACGCTGAAGAAGCCGATTGACTGGGCGGATAAGCGTGTCCAATTTGTCTGCCTGCTCTGCGTCGAGAAAGAAAGCAAAGCCGACCTCCAGCATATGTACAAATGGCTCGGCGGCATGTTAGATGATCCGGCCGCGGTAAGCCGTCTCTTAAAATGCACAACCTATCAGGAGGTTTTACGAGTATTCAGAGACAAACGATCAGAGAAAGACCTGGATACACCTTTTTTCCGTTAACAGCGGAAAAAGCCTGAGTAGTTATGAAAGCGATTTCATAATATGATGGTACTAACAACGAGACATACAAAATATCAAACTTTCAGGAGGTCTTTTACATGAATATATTACTCGTTTGTGCAGCAGGGATGTCAACAAGCTTACTCGTCACCAAGATGGAAAAAAGCGCACAGGAACAAGGAAAAGAATATAAAATCTGGGCGGTGTCAGGCGATTCAGTCAACCAGCATATTGATAAAGCGGACGTATTGCTGCTTGGGCCTCAAGTCCGTTATTTGCTTCCGCAGCTGAAAAAATTGGGTGAATCAAAAGGAGTGCCGGTTGAAGTCATCAATACCGTCCATTACGGCACATGCAACGGAGCGGAGGTTCTGAAATCAGCGGAACAGCTCGGAAACGCATCGTAGAAAGGGGCGGGCCGTGTGAATAAGGTGAACCAGTTTTTAGAAGAGAAAGTCATGCCCATTGCCGGAAAAATTGCCTCCCAGCGGCATCTGCAAGCATTGCGTGACGGGATCATCCTCACCATGCCGCTTATCATCATCGGTTCGTTTTTTCTGATCATCGGCAACCTGCCGATTCCGGGATATGCGGATTTCATGGCAAAAACGTTCGGAAGCGCCTGGTCTCAAAAACTGCAATATCCGGTTGATGCGACCTTTGAAATCATGGGTCTTGTCGCCGCTTTCGGAATCGCCTACCGCCTGGCCGAAAAATACGGGGTGGATGCATTATCGGCCGGTGCGATATCTTTGGCGGCGTTTCTCTTGGCAACGCCGTACAAAGTTCCGTTTCTGCCTTCCGGCGCCAAAGAGGAAATCATGGTGGGCGGCGGCATCCCGCTGTCTCTCATGGGAAGCAAAGGGCTGTTTGTCGCGATGATCATCGCCATGCTGTCGACGGAAATTTACCGCCTGATCATCCAGCGGAATTTCGTCTTCAAAATGCCGGACGGCGTGCCTCCGGCGGTCAGCAAATCATTTGTCGCTTTAATTCCCGGCTTTGCGGTCATCTTTCTGATCTGGGGCGCGCGTTTAATTGTCGAAGCGACGCCGTTTGAAAGCCTTCATAACATTGTAAGCGTTGTACTGGGGACACCGCTCTCGATTCTTGGGGGAAGTCTCGGCGGAAGCCTGATAGCCGAAGCGGTTCAAATGCTCTTGTGGGCGTGCGGATTACACGGGGCGAACATAGTCGGCGGCGTCATGGCGCCGATCTGGTTCGGAGCGATGGATGCCAACCGGATTGCGTTTCAGGCGGGCGATGCGCTTCCGAATATTTTCACCCAGCAGTTTTTTGAAATCTGGATCAACATCGGCGGAAGCGGCGCGACACTGGCGCTCGTGGTCACCATGTTTCTCCGTTCGCGAAGCAAGCAGATGAAGCAGCTTGGGAAACTCGCCATCGGGCCGGCCGTCTTTAATATTAATGAGCCGATTATTTTCGGAATGCCGATCGTCATGAACCCGATGCTTCTCATTCCGTTCATTATCACACCGCTTGTCACACTGGTCCTTACCTATATCGGCATGAGCACTGGCCTCGTCGCCAAACCTGCCGGCATTGCCGTCCCATGGACGATGCCGCCGATTTTCTCCGGCTATCTTGCCACGGGCGGAAAAATATCAGGGGCTGTCATGCAGGCGATTAACATCATCACAGCCTTTATCGTGTACTATCCGTTCTTCAGAATGTGGGATTCGCAAAAGCTGAAAGAAGAAAACGAACTTGAACAATCGCAGGCGCCAGCCGTACAGGGAGACGAAAAAGCCGTGCTGTAGAGAAAGGGAGTGAAACACATGAATGAAAAAATGGAACAGACCATTTTTCAGATCATCCTGCATGGCGGCAACGGCAGAAGCGCATCAATGGAAGCCATTGCCGCCGCAAAGCGGGGGGACAGAGCCATGGCGGAAGAAAAGCTTCAGGAAGCCGCAAGGGAACTGACGGAAGCCCATCATTATCAGACAGAACTGATCCAAAATGAAGCCGGCGGAGAAAAAACAGACATGACGCTTTTAATGGTGCATGCGCAAGATCATTTAATGAATGCCATGACCGTGAAAGACTTGGCCGCTGAGTTAGTTGAGATTTACGAAAAAGTGAGTCTGCAAGGGGGAGCGAAAATATGACAAAAGGAATTAAAATTGTAACGATCGGCGGAGGCTCAAGCTATACACCGGAGCTTGTGGAAGGCATCATTAAACGCTATGAGGAACTGCCTGTCAGAGAATTATGGCTCGTCGACATTCCCGAAGGCGAGAAAAAACTCAATATCGTCGGCACGCTTGCAAAACGCATGGTCGAAAAAGCGGGTGTTCCGATAGAGATTCACCTGACGCTTGACCGGAGAGAAGCCTTGAAGGATGCGGATTTCGTAACGACTCAATTCCGCGTCGGCCTTCTTGAGGCCCGCGCCAAAGATGAACGGATTCCGTTAAAATACGGCGTAATCGGCCAGGAGACAAACGGTCCGGGCGGTTTATTCAAAGGGCTGCGCACCATCCCGGTTATTCTGGAAATCGCGAAAGACATCGAAGAGCTTTGTCCGAATGCATGGCTCGTGAATTTCACAAACCCTGCCGGCATGGTTACCGAGGCCTTGCTCCGCTACTCGAATCTCACAAAAGTCGTCGGCCTCTGCAATGTGCCGATCGGCATTAAAATGGGCGTCGCAAAAGCATTGGACGTGGATGTCAGCCGGATCGAAGTGCAATTTGCCGGGCTGAATCACATGGTCTTCGGATTAGATGTTTTCTTAGACGGCGTCAGCGTGAAAGATCAAGTCATTGAAGCCATGGGAGATCCGGAAAACGCCATGACGATGAAAAATATTTCAGGGGCGGAATGGGAGCCTGAATTCCTGAAGGCGCTCGATCTGATTCCTTGCGGCTACCACCGCTATTATTTCAAAACGAAAGAAATGCTCGAGCATGAAATAGAAGCGTCACAGACGGAGGGCACACGCGCCGAGGTCGTACAGAAGGTTGAGAAAGAACTGTTCGAACTGTACAAAGATCCGAATCTCGCCATCAAACCGCCGCAGCTTGAAAAACGGGGCGGAGCGTACTACAGTGACGCGGCCTGCAACCTGATCAGCTCCATCTATAACGACAAACATGATATCCAGCCCGTCAATACGATAAACAACGGCGCGATCGCCAGCATTCCGAATGACTCAGCGGTCGAAGTGAACTGTGTCATGACGAAAGACGGTCCGAAACCGATCGCCGTCGGTGATCTGCCGGTGTCTGTCCGCGGACTCGTCCAGCAAATCAAATCATTTGAGCGTGTCGCCGCTGAAGCAGCCGTCACGGGAGATTATCAAACGGCGCTACTTGCGATGACGATCAATCCTCTCGTCCCGTCAGACTCCGTGGCAAAGGCCATTCTGGATGAAATGCTTGAGGCCCACAAAGAACATCTGCCTCATTTCTTTAAGTCGATTGAAGCATAGGAGCAGTAAAAAAACCCGGATTCGCTTCCGGGTTTTTTGCTTATTTTGATTCGCTTAGTGAGGCGACTTCCGTCGTCCAGCCGAACACGTCGGCTTCCGCGCCTTTTTGAATGCCTGTAATGGTATCATACAATTTCTTCGAGATCTCTCCGGTTTCACCGCTGCCAATGACAAGACTTTCATCATTCCAGATCAGTTCGCCGACCGGAGAAATGACCGCCGCCGTACCGGTTCCGAATGTTTCTTCCAATCGGCCGTCACGATGCGCCTGGATGATTTCATCAATCGAAATCTTCCGCTCAGACACAGTCAGTCCCCAATGTTTGAGAAGGGTGATGACGGAATTTCTCGTAATTCCTTCAAGAATGCTTCCGTTCAGCTCCGGCGTCACGATTTCGCCGCTGATTTTGAAGAAGATGTTCATGCTGCCGACTTCTTCGATGTATTTTTTCTCAATGCCGTCAAGCCATAAAACCTGGGAAAATCCCTTCTCTTCCGCAACCTGCTGCGCTTTCAGGCTTGATGCGTAGTTGCCGGCGGTTTTCGCGTTTCCGGTGCCGCCTTTGACGGCGCGCACGAATTCGTTTTCCACGGCGATTTTTACCGGTTTAATGCCTTCTTTGTAATAAGAGCCGACCGGGGAAAGAATGATAAACAGCTTGTACGTATGGGATGCCGCTACACCGAGGAAAGGCTCAGTCGCAATGATAAACGGACGGATATAAAGGGAAGTGCCTTCCGCTTTCGGAATCCAGTCTTTGTCGATGGCTACGAGCTGTTTCAGGCCTTCAAGAACAAGCTCTTCATCAATGAGCGGGATGCAAAGGCGGTCATTTGACTGGTTCAGGCGCTCCATATTTTTCTCCGGTCTGAACAGAAGCACTTCCTGATCCTTCGTTACATACGCTTTAAGCCCTTCAAAAACGGTTTGGCCGTAATGATAAACCATGGCCGCAGGATCCATTGAGATGGACTGATAAGGGATAATTCTCGGATCATACCAGCCTTGATCGGCGTCGTAATCCATAACAAACATATGGTCGGTGAAAATTCTGCCGAATGCAAGGTCATGGGGGTCCGGTTTCGGTTTTTTGGCTGAAGTCAATTCAACACGAATATCTTGTTTCATAATGTTCTGTCTCCCTATTGGTGTTATTGTCAAACTTATTTGAAAATAATTTATATTCTATTGTATACCTTCAACAAATATTCGCAATAGTTTTCCTCAAATTTGTGAAAAAATCAAATCACATAAAAAGCAGGGGAGAGAATGCCCCCTGCGTGTTCGTTTTTACGTATTCTGTCATCACCGTGCTCAGTGAACCGTCACCTTGCCGGTTTTGTAAAACTGCTCCATTGCTTTATCGACGTACACCCAGCCCTTCCAGGCGATATGGATGGTGTCTTTCATAAAGTACGGATCATATTCGTGCCCGGATAAGTCGGCAACCTGAAAGCCCTTCGCTTTAATTTGCTTAGTGACTTTTTTGTAGTAATCAGTCCGGCCTTTTTTCGGGAAGCCGGTGTAGTCATACCATTTTCCGTTGACCGGAATAACCACGAACATCGGTTCAGCGCCGGCATCTTTCAGAATGTCCAGCATATCCTCAAAGTCGTGATATTCGACTGATTTGGCGTATGTTCTTCCTTTGTTGATTCCTTTCACTCTCTTTACTTTCTTCTTAATCTTTTTATAAGAAGCATCATCGATATAGAAAGGATTGGACTTGGAGCTCCGTTCTCCTAATTGAGCGGCGGCTGTTTTTAACTCTGACCACGATTTCCCTTTCAGGTTTTCAGAGATCGTCCGTTCAGGGCCCTTGTTTTCTCCCATTGAATAATAAAGATCTTTTTTCTCAAGCAGAGAATAATAAGCTTTGGCGGCCGGCATGACCGCTTTCACTTTCCATGATTGTCCGTTGACCATTCCCTTGTACAATTCAGAAAGGACGGCATCATGCTGAACGACTTTAAAACGGAGCATGCGCTTCATCATGTTCTTTTTGACCGCGGGATCAATCTGGTTATTAAATGCTAAATCCAATGCCTGAAGTGATGAAAAATTCGGCGCAAAGTGCTGTTCATCAGAACCTTTTTTGATAAACCATTGCGGAGAAACAATGAATACCAGCTTTTTGCCTTTCAGCTGCTGATAATGCGCCGCAAAGTTCACGGCGTGTATCAAGGATTGGTCCCCGCCTTTTCCGACAAGATAAGGCGTAAAGCCTTGGTTGTTCACTTGGAAATAGTTGGACGGGTGAAACTCATCCAGTCTTGAAAGCTCGGAAGAACCGAAAATCGGCAGATACTTCGAGTCTTCGAACATTTTGTTTTGAAGATAGAGCCCCTGGAACATATTCGGATTTAAGGCTGCCGCCGACTCTTCGACACGTTTTTCAGGAATGAAGCGCGTAAGCCATGAAGCCGGAACTGCGATAGCTCCGACAAACAGGACGAACGCTAAAATAATTGGTCCAAAGAAACGCTTTTTCATTTACTTCAACTCAGTCAGTTTGTTTACAATGTTGTTTGGCGTATTCCACTCGTCACGGTCAAATTCAGTGATCGGCACTGTAATGCCGAAGCGGTTTTCGATGGCGACCAGCAGTTCTACAGTTCCGAAAGAATCAAGCAGTCCTTCTTCAAAGATTTCAATATCAGGATTTTCTTTCACAGCGTCCTCCTGACAAACTTCAGCTAATACGTCTAATACTTCCTGTTTAAATTCCATGTGTTTTCAATCTCCTTTAGTGATGAAATGGTTTTCCTGAGAAAATATAAAATCCGAAACATACGAAATGGAATGTGATGACGATGGCTAAAAAGGCCGTAAAACGATTGGCGGGCAGCCACTTGTATTTCTTATTCCATTTCTCAAAAAAGTTATACCCGGTCATTAATACGGCGTGGTACAGGCCGTATACAATATATTGCAGAGCGAGTCCGTGCCAGACGCCCATCAGCATGAACAGCAGGAAATACCCGATGTTCGAGACGGCCATCCGGTTCTTTATCCATTTTTTCTTTGTCATCCAGAAAACAAAGCGCATAAATACGTAGTCTCTGAACCAGAAGGATAAGGACATGTGCCAGCGGTTCCAGAAGTCTTTAATGTTTTTGCTGATAAACGGCTTATTAAAGTTTTCCGGAGATTTGATACCCATGATATAGCTTACACCGACGGCAAACATCGTGTAACCCGCAAAATCAAAAAACAGGTACAAGCTGTATCCGTACATGTACAGCACATTACCCCACAGTTTGCTGTGGGTGATATGAGACAGATTCATAATGAAATACGTGTTAATCGCATATCCGATAATGAATTTGTATAAGAAACCGATAAAAATTTTATGAATGCCGGTATACAGTAAATCAGCGTATTCTCCCTTTGTCCATACTTTCTGTTCGTCCTTGGCAAATCTGCGGTATCTGTCGATCGGACCGGAAGAAATGGTCGGGAAAAACATAATAAAGTACAAAAGGCGGTGAAGCGGCATTTTTTCTTTAATCAGTCCGTCTCTCGTTTCCATGATCAGCTGGACGCCTTTAAATGTCAAATAAGAAATTCCTAAGAAACTGATCAGGTTATGAACCGGGTGATGAGGCGCCGGCGGAAAGAAAAACGGCCATAATTTAGATAAAAACAGGGGTAAAATGGACGCGATCACGGCCATACTGAAGACAAAGCCGCTGTTGGCTTTCAGTCTGTAAGCGAGATAACCCCTGATTAAAAGCACCTGCCACAGTGTAAAGATACATAGTGCGATCACGCCGTGCAGATCATGCGCGAAAATCAAAGCCAATACGATGATGGATATAAACATGTTGTATCCTTGGAATCTCTTGCCGTTCAGCCCTAAAATAATCGTCGGCAAAAGAAGGATTCCAAGTAAGATAAAGAAGAAAAACGAGCTGTAAGGCGTCATACAAGAACCTCTTCGCCAATGCGTTTACGGTCGATTTTTCCGTTCGCAGTCATTTGAATGTGATCCTGATAAATGAATTTTCTCGGAATCATGTAGGCCGGAAGCGAAGCGGCCAGTTCTTTCTTAATGGCGCTTGTCAGCTGGAATTCTTTTTCAAAATCATGTTTTTCAGGCACGATGGCGGCAATTAAATATTCGACAGGTCCGTTAGGCTGATACGGGATGACAACCGCCGTGCGCACATATTGAGACTGCCTTACATGTACTTCGATTTCCTCCAGCTCCATGCGGTAGCCGTGAAGCTTAATCTGGAAATCAAGGCGTCCTTGGCAGAAAATCTGACCATCCTGAACATAACCGGCATCACCCGTGTGATATGCCCACTGGCCGTCGATCGGGAAAAACGCTTTTTCCGTCAGAGAAGGTTCTCCGAGATAGCCTTTGCTTACGCTCGGGCCCGCGATGATGATTTCCCCTTTTTCTCCGTCCGGAAGCTTATTCCCGTTTTCATCCATGATGAAGATATCCATATCGGGTTTTGCAAAACCGACGGGCAGGGATTCATTTTCATCGATGATCTGCTGCGTAATTTCAACGGAGGTGACGGCAACCGTTGTTTCAGTCGGGCCGTATGTATTGAATACGCGGGCCTTCGGAAAACGGTTTAACAGCTCCTGTGCCACGGCAGCCGGAAGCGCTTCTCCGCAAAACATAAATACTTCTGCCTCAGGCAGGAGCTCCTGCGTAAAGCCGGGGTCCATCAGACACATTTGGACGAAAGACGGCGTCGATGTCCAGACGTTCAGTTTGGATTTCTCCAGCTCTTCAAATAGTACTTTCGGTTTATTGATTTTGTCTTTCGTTACGCAGTGCAGCGTACCTCCCGTTTGAAGCGACGGGAAAATGTCCATGACAGATAAATCAAAAGAAAACGGAGCTTGGTTTAAGAAAGTCTTACCCTCGCCCACAGGAAAATCCCTGCAGATCCAGTCAGTAAAGCTTTGCAGGTTATCAGCCGATATCTGCACGCCCTTCGGATTTCCCGTGCTGCCGGACGTGTAAATAATGTAAAACGTGTCCAGCTCTTTTACCCAGTTCTCACGGCTGAGGTCTGCATCTCCGTCAGCTGCAAGCTCTTCGGGCGTAACGGTTTTAATCAGATTGCTTCCCGTATCGACTGCATCGCCCGATACGCTGATAAGCAGCTCTGCGCCTGAGCTTTCAATGATTTTGACGATCCGCTCCGCCGGAATGGAAACATCGACAGGGATGTAAGGGCGGCCCGCTTTGACGCTTCCTAAGAAAGAAACGATCATATTCGGCTCCATATGTCCGTAAACCAGGACAGGCGCTTTCGAACCGTCAGCTGTATGTTTTTGAATGCCGGACGCAACCCGCTCCGACAAATCCCATAATTCCCCGTAAGTGAGGGAATGATCTAAGGAACGAAACGCTTCGGCCTGCGGCTTGGCGTCTGCGTATGTTTTTATAGCATCAAGTAGTTTCATAGTTATCCTCCCCGATTAGAAATCGTTGTAAATATAAGTGCCGGTATTCGCTGTATGAAATCCATACATCCAAAAGAGCAATACTAATATCAGAAAATAAAAGCCCGTATGAAACGTCCATTTGATCAATGTATTTTCATAAGCACGTTTTAATTTTTGCATCATATTCAAAATTCCTTCCCCGCGTATTCAATAATTACACCAGTATATGACGATTAGATTAACAAAAAGTTTCAAAATATGTCTAATATCCTAAGCTTAAAATTTCCTTAAAAATGAATGAGAAACAAAAGGATGGAAAACACGCATGTATAAATTGGCAAATGATCATACTAAAAAGGCGCTGTTCAGGCGGGATTTTTAACTTATCGTAAATATAAACGAGGTAAAAAAATTTTGGCGGCTTTTTCTTAAGCAGGCTTGTGCCGAACCCCAATGGAGAAGGGCGAAAAGCCGTTTCCGGCAGGATAGCCGATAAAGCGCCGCATCTTGTGAAATGAGGAAGAAATTATTATGATAGATAAGGTAGCAGAAAACGTGAAAACCCCAATTCAACACTACTGTTATCGGCTGACTGTGAAAGCCTTTTAATAGAAAGGAAGAGGAAAATGAATCAAAACAATATGGGGGGCAGCCAAAAGACGCCCGAGAAAGAAAGCATGGGCCGCATTTTGTGGCAGCTAACCCGCCCTCATACATTGACGGCATCGTTTGTGCCCGTACTTCTCGGCACCGTATTGGCGATGTTTTACGTAAAGGTTGATTTCCTGCTGTTTTTGGCCATGCTGTTTTCCTGCCTTTGGATCCAGATCGCCACGAACTTATTCAATGAATATTACGATTTTAAACGCGGTTTAGATACGGAGGATTCCGTCGGTATCGGCGGAGCGATCGTCCGCCACGGCATGAAGCCGAAAACAATTCTGCAGCTGGCGCTCGGCTCTTATGCGATTGCCCTCGTGCTCGGTGTTTATATCTGCATGAGCAGCAGCTGGTGGCTTGCGGCTATCGGCCTTGCCGGCATGCTGATCGGCTATCTGTATACGGGCGGCCCGTTGCCGATTGCGTATACACCGTTCGGGGAACTGTTCTCCGGCATTTGCATGGGCTCTGTATTTGTCCTTATTTCTTTCTTCATTCAGACAGGCAGAATTAATGAACAGAGCATTTTGATTTCCATCCCGATCGCCATCTTGGTCGGAGCCATTAATCTGTCCAACAATATCCGTGATATTGAGGAAGATAAAAAGGGCGGACGTAAAACCCTGGCCATTTTGATGGGGCATAGAGGGGCCGTCATGATACTGGCCGCATCTTTTGCCATCGCTTACATCTGGATCATCGGTCTTGTCATCATGGGTTACACAAGCCCGTGGCTGTTCCTGGTCTTCCTGAGCGTGCCGAAACCCGTTCAGGCCGTGAAAGGCTTTGTGAAAAACGAAATGCCGATGAACATGATTATTGCGATGAAATCAACGGCGCAAACCAATACATTTTTCGGATTCCTGCTTTCCATCGGACTCCTGATCAGTTATTTCCGCTGATCAAATGAAAAGGCAAATGCCATAACCGGCATTTGCTTTTTTTTATGACATAATCTTCACGATTTTGTAAAGAACCTGACCGCGGACTGATCCGTCTTATATACGGACAGCAAAGCAAGGAGATGAAAAAAATGGACTTGTCAACAGCCCATATGGATGATTTGAAAACGGTCATGGAAGATTGGAAAAATGAATTATTAGTTTATAAATTCGCTTTAGATGAGCTGGATACGAAGTTTTCTATCATCAGCCAGGAATATAATCTGATTCACGGGCATAACCCGATCGAGCATACAAAATCACGCGTAAAAAGTTTCGAGAGTATCGTCAATAAACTGATGCGCAAAGGCTGTGATGTGACGACGCAGGAAATGAAAGAGCATATTCATGATATTGCGGGTGTCAGGATTATCTGTTCCTTTATTTCCGATATTTATAATGTCGCTGAGGTTTTGAAGCAGCATAAGGACCTGAAGATCGTAAAGGTGAAGGATTATATCAAACACCCGAAGCCGAACGGCTACCGCAGCCTGCATTTGATTATTGAAATTCCCGTTTATTTGACGAATCGTGTGGAATATGTGAAGGCGGAAATTCAAATCCGCACCATTGCCATGGATTTTTGGGCGAGCCTTGAACATAAAATTTATTACAAATTAAATAACGAAGTCCCAAAGCATCTGACCGACGAGCTGAAGGAAGCGGCGGACATCGCCCATTATTTAGACGAAAAGATGCTTGGGATTAAGAAAGAAGTCGATTAAACGATTGACGCATCACAACCAGCCGGACCGCTTTTATGTGCAGTCCGGCTGTTTATTTATCCGTTTACGCGCAGCTGTACAAATTTTCGCTTGCCCACCTGAATCGTCATGCCGTCTTCTGCGGTAATGACGGTATGAAGGGCATCCGTTTTCTCCCCGTTCACTTTGACTCCGCCGTTTTGAATCATACGGCGTGCTTCGCTTTTTGAAGAAAAGAGTCCAATCGTGACGAGCAGCTCAATAAGGGGCACGGTCTTTTCTCCGTCCCATATGACGGTTTTCATATCTTCAGGCAGGCTGTTTTGCTGGAAGACACGCTTGAAATGCTGTTCTGCCGCATCCGCCGCTTTCCTGCCGTGGTACATTCTGACGATTGTACCCGCTAAGATCATTTTGGCATCTCTCGGATGAAGCTTTCCTGATTCCAAATCCTTCTCCATCTGTTTTTTCTCCGCAGGCTCTAAGTCTGTCGCTAAATGAATATATGTTTTCATCAGGCTGTCCGGCAATGACATCGTTTTGCCGTACATGTCGTTCGGATGCTCGTCAATACCGATGTAGTTGTTTTTTGATTTAGACATTTTTTCAACTCCGTCAAGACCCTCCAAAAGCGGCATGAGGATGACGACCTGCTTTTCTTTTTTGTAGCGTTCTTGGAAATGGCGGCCCATCAGCACGTTAAAATGCTGGTCCGTACCGCCGAGTTCGATATCGCTTTCGAGAACGACAGAATCGTAACCCTGCATCAGCGGGTAAAAGAATTCGTGAAGTGAGATCGGTTTTTTCATGGCGATGCGCTCCTCAAAGTCGTCGCGCTCCATCAGACGGGCGACAGTAATTTTCCCCGCTAATTCAATCACATCTTCCAGATTCAATGTCTTCAGCCATTTTGAGTTGCAGTGAAGTTCAACTTTGTCTTGATCCAGCACCTTGCCAAACTGTTCAAAATAGGTTTTGGCATTGTGTTGGACTTCTTCATCAGTCAGCTGTTTTCTGGCTTGCGACTTCCCCGTCGGATCACCGATTTTTCCGGTAAAATCCCCGATAACAAGCTGTATAATATGGCCGTTTTCTTGAAATTGGCGCAGTTTGTTTAACACGACGGTATGGCCCAAGTGGACGTCGGGTGCGGACGGATCAAGGCCGAGTTTAATGTTCAGCGGCTTGCCGGATGCCACTGATTTGGCGATTTTATTTCTCAATTCTTCAGGCGGTATGACGTCCGCGGCGCCGGTCATGTACAAATCCAGCTGCCTTTGCACTTCTTTTTCCTGATCATTCGTTAAAGTGATTGATTCCATCTTTTACATCCTCCTTTTTTTAGCCAAACAAAAAAGCCGCATCCCAAAAGGGACGTGGCTGTATGCACGCGGTACCACCCTGATTGAAGACGACGTCTTCCGCTCATTCGAATAACGGTTTCCCGTTCTTTGCTACTGAAGTTCACAAAGAAAGCTCAGGGAGGTAATTCACGTTTGTCTTTGTGCCGGCTTGCACCATCCGCCGGCTCTCTGAAACAGGGAGACAATCCGTTACTGATTCCCGTCATAGCTGCTATGTTATGAAATTGTCAGCGATTTTTTGCAGCAGGGCGGACAGCGTTTTTTGTTCCTGTTTATCCAGACAGGCCGTCAGTTCAATTTCCCCCTGATGAAAGTCGGGGTAAAGGTCTTCAATAACCTTTCTGCCCTCATCGGTAATATTGACGAATACAAGCCTGCGGTCTCTTTTGTTCGTTTGTCTGCTGCATAAGCCCTTCTTCTCCAAAGTCTTCAGGACATTGCTCGCCGTCGCCGCGGTAATTCCGGATAGAGCGGCTATCCTTCTTGTATCAAGCGTTTCCCATTCACAAAGGTCATACAGGATAGAAAACGCCGTCCATGATAATTTGTGTGCCGACAGCACCTCTTTCTCCATTTTTACACGGAGCTGCTGGGCGGACCGATAGAGTGCAGCGGCAATATAGGCCGCCTCTTTGTTTCGGCCGGATAGATCGGAAAAAGGCCTGTTCGGCTTCTTATTGTCTGATCCGGCATCGTTGCGATTCGTCAATGGCGTCATGCTCCTTATTATTGTCAGAATCATTAGCTATGAAATGAATTTTAACAGAGAATGCAATAGATATCAAATCGTAAACAGCACATTCCCGCAGAAAGAATGTGTAAGATCGAGGTTTACTTTTTAAAAAAAGGGAAAGACATTTGTACAACAAAAAGGGAGATGAATATCAGTGGGAAAGAATGAAACAATGCATATCGTATCATGTGCCGATGATCATTATGCTCGTCATTTGGGTGGGATGTTCGCTTCTTTATTGATGAATATGGATAAAACAAGGGATGCGAAATTATATGTAATCGACGGCGGAATTACTGCCGAAAACAAGGACAAGCTTGAACAGACCGCGATGTCATTCGGGACGCCGCTTGAATTTTTAGAAGTAGACGCTGATCAATACAAGCATGCAGTCGAAAGCAGCCACATTACAAAAGCGGCTTATTACCGCATTTCCATCCCTGATTTAATAAAGGATGAGTCCGTAAAACGGATGATTTACATTGATTGCGATGCAATTGTGATGGAAGATATTTCGGCTTTATGGGATTTGGATATTTCCCCGGCAATAGTTGCGGCGGTAGAAGACGCCGGACAGCATGAAAGGCTGAAAAAAATGAATATCAGCGAAACTGCCAAGTATTTTAATTCCGGCATTATGATTATAGATTTCGAACCTTGGAGAAAACAAAATATTTCCGAAAAGGTGATTGATTTTATCAACGAAAACAGCTCGGAGGATTTTCTCGTGTTTCATGATCAGGACGCGCTTAACGCGATCTTATATGATCAATGGCATGAACTGCATCCGCGCTGGAACGCGCAGACGCATATTATCATGAATGAGAAAACGCCTCCTGAACTGATCGACCGTATACGTTACAGAGAAACACGTGCCGAACCGGCCATCGTCCATTTCTGCGGCAGCGACAAGCCTTGGAATACAGGCACCTCGCACCCGTATCGTGATCATTATTTCCGATATATGTCCTTTACGAAATGGAACACGATCGACCGCCCGGCCATGAACCAATAGGCAGGTGTGATGAAACGCTTGTGAAGCCGTTATCCGGCTCATAAGCGTTTTTTTGCTATTTCACCCGAATCGCACGCACGCGTTTTTGCAGGCCGGTCTTTTCGGCAGACGGCTGCAATCGGCTGACTGCCGTTTGCGCCGCTGATTTTGCTTTTTTCGTCTTGGTTTTTTCAGCCGTTTTTACTTTGTCTCTAGCCTGCTGCCGGTTGAGTTTATCTTTTATCCTCTCAAGCCGTTTTTCCAGAGCGGTTTTTTCTTTTCCCGGCTGGATTTCGCTGACTGCTTTTTGGGCTTTTGCGGTGCTGGCCTCGGAGGTCTTTTTTTCCGCCTGTTTGACGCTGGCTTCAGCTGTTTTCAAAAGGCTTGAGTTGACAGCGTTCAGCCGCTTTTGCAGCCCTTTTTTCTCTGAACCGGCCGGTAATTTGCGAATGGCGCTTTGTGCGGCATTAACGGCGGTTTTTTTCTTTTGTTTTTCGGCAGTCCGGACTTTGTCTCTTGCGTCCGTCACATTTCTTGCCGTCTGAACTTTATTGATCCGGGACTCGAGAGCGGTTTTTCCCTTTGACTTGGACAGCTTGCTGACGGCCGTTTTTGCTTGATTGATATCTGCCTGTTTTTTCGTCTTTTCCGCTTTTATTACGGCCCGTTCGGCAAAGCTCTTTTGCTTTACGTGATATTGCACCAGGCCGTACCCGAATCGGTTGTCACGTCCGGGAGCGCCCAGATCTTTGACGTTTTGCTGCATCTGCTGCCGGAGCTGTGTATTTGTTTCCTCGGGATATTTCTGCCTGAGCAGCGCGAACATGCCGGTGACGTGGGGCGCGGCTTGAGATGTGCCGTCAGCCGTGGCGTACATTTGATTCAGATACGTGCTCGTAATATTGGTGCCGGGTGCGGCAAACTCAATTTGTTTTCCGGTCGTGGAAAAAGCCGCGAGCCCGTTTTTTTCAGTTGACGCTGAGACTGCCGTTACGCTGCTGTAGGCACCCGGATAATTGACGGGTTTTTTGTTGCCGTCGTTTCCTGCGGCGGCTACGATCACGATTCCTTTTTTGTATGCTTTGTCTACGGCGTCGTGAAGAATTTTGCTGTCTGCGTTAGTTCCGAGGCTCATATTGATGATGTCCATTTTATTGGCGATCGACCAGTCGATCGCTTTAAGAAGGCTTTTAAGATCCCCTGCACCCTTTCTGTCTAATGCTTTAACCGCATATAACCGGACATCCGGCGCGATGCCGTCAATGCCGTATCCATCATGTTTTGCCGCAATGATTCCGGCGACATGCGTCCCGTGTCCGTTGTCATCTTTGTATGAAGAAGTATAGCTGACTGCGGAATAGCCTCCGGCAATGGAAAGGTCATCATGAGGGTAAATGCCGCTGTCAATGACAGCCACTTTCACCTTTTTTCCCGTCAAGCCTTCTTTCCACGCCTGCTTGACCTGAGTCGGTTCTATATCCCATTGCGGCAGCGCGTCACTGCTGCTTTGGGCCGCTGATAACGGGCGGATATCAGAACCGCCTGCTGCCTGAAAGGATACATTGTCTTCTACATATAAGATGTCAGGGTCCTGTTTCAGGTCTTTCACCGTTTGTGAATCGGCTGACACGGCGACTGCCGGGAGATGCTGATAGGTCTGTTCCACATCCGCTCCGCTGTCTATGGCGGATTCCTTGCCGTTTTGATTTTTGTACACCACGATAACGTCCCGGTCGTGCGTCTCGGCGTGCGCGGGCGCCGCGGCGGAGAACAGGCCGGCGCACAAGGCCGCGGCCATTATCGGTTTCAGGGTGTGATACATTGCAATTCCCCCTTTTTCTTTATATATCGGCAGTGCGGAATTCTTTTTTTCCTGAGGGATAAGGAAAATTTCTGTATGCAAATGTAAGCGTTTCCAAAATATGATGGAGAAAATGCTTTAAGACATCTGCGCAATGAACTCAAAAAGGGGGTTTTTGATAAATGAGTACGTTCAATCGGGTCATGGAAGAAAAAATCATGCCTGTCGCCGGAAAAGTCGCCGGCCAAAGGCACTTAAGAGCTTTGCGGGACGGCATTATTTTGACTATGCCGCTTATCATCATCGGATCGGTTTTTCTGATTCTGACGAGTCTTCCGATTCCCGGTTATGCCGATTTTATGGCTGGTCTTTTCGGTGAAAATTGGGTTGAAAAGCTCGGGTATCCCGTGAATGCGTCCTTTGACATTATGGCGCTTGTCGCCGCCTTTGGGATTGCCTACCGGCTTGCGGAAAGCTATGAGGTGGATGCCCTGTCGTCGGGAGCCATTGCCCTTGCCGCCTTTTTATTGGCGACGCCGTATCAGATTCCGTTTATTCCTGACGGCTCGGCAACAGAGATTATGGTGGGAGGCGGCATTCCGATTTCGCTGCTCGGAAGCAAAGGTCTGTTTGTCGCGATGATCATTGCAATGCTGTCTACGGAAGTGTACCGGTTTATCATACAAAGAAATATCGTCATTAAAATGCCTGACGGAGTGCCGCCTGCGGTCAGCAAATCGTTCGTTGCGCTCATCCCCGGTTTCATTATTATTACGCTTGTATGGCTGGCCCGTCTGTTTATTGAAATAACTCCTTTTAAAAGCCTCCACAATGTCGTAGGCGATCTGCTGGGCACCCCGCTGTCTATTTTGGGCGGGAGTCTCGGCGGAAGTCTTATCGCCGAATTCGTGCAAATGCTGCTTTGGTCGTGCGGCATACACGGCGCGTCCATTATCGGCGGCGTCATGTCGCCGATCTGGTACGGGGCGATGGACGCCAACCGTTTGGCTTTTCAGGCGGGAGAAGCGCTGCCGAGCATTTTTACGACACAGTTCTTTCAAATATGGATTAATGTCGGCGGAAGCGGAGCGACGCTTGCCCTTGTGCTGACCATGCTTGTGCGCTCCAGAAGCAAACAGATGAAACAGCTCGGCCGTCTCGGCATCGGGCCCGCGATTTTTAACATTAACGAACCGATTATTTTCGGGATGCCGCTCGTCATGAATCCGCTGTTAATCGTGCCCTTTATCATTGCGCCGCTCTTGACCATTACGGCGACGTACATCGGGATGAGCACGGGGATGGTGGCAAAACCGGCGGGAATCGCCGTGCCGTGGACGATGCCGCCGCTGATTTCCGGTTATTTGGCGACGGGCGGGAAAATCTCCGGTTCGGTCATGCAGCTGATCAATCTCCTGATTACATTTATCATCTATTATCCGTTTTTCCGAATTTGGGATCTTCAAAAATGGAGAGAGGAACGGGCGGCGGAACAAAACGTCACTGAAGAAACATAAAAAAAACGGGCGCTTTCGCCCGTTTTTTTAACGCTGGAAAAATTCGATCCATTCGCCGTCAGGTCCTTCAATGTAAAAGTAGCGGTACCCGTTCGGAAGCGTCGTGATTTCTTCATCGATAAATACGGCGCCCTGACGCTTCGCATGCGTGAACTCCGCCGCGATATCTTCAGTTAATAAAGCGACATGATGGACTTTTCCTTCTGCGGGAAGCTCGCTGCTGTAGCCCTGGATCAGCTCAATTTCTGTCTCCGGCCCTTCCTGAAAGCCGAGAAAGGCAAGTTCAATAATGCCGTTCGTATGAGTGATACGATCCTTTAACTGCATACCGAGAACGTCTTGATAAAAGGCGATGGATGTTTCAATATCTTTGACCATAATGCCTGTATGGTCGATTCTTTTGGCTGTCATGGTTTTCCCCCTGTTTTGAATTTTTCGGGACAATGCGGTGTTGATCATGTTTTATGGTACGATAAGAGAAAGCAAAACGAAAGAGGAATGCACAATGAAGCTACTTACAGTGAAAGATACATTTGCCGGAAAGCTGAAAAAAGGATTCCCCCTGATTGAAAAAGACGCTCTGTCCGGAAGCTCGGCTCATTTAACAGAGGGCGATCTTTTTGATGTGACATCCGAGAAGGGTGAGTTTATCGGAAAAGGCTATTACGGTTTGCAGAATAAAGGAGTCGGCTGGGTGCTGTCCCGCGCGAGAGATGAACGGATCGACGGACGTTTCTTTCTGGACAAGCTGAAAAAAGCGGCTGAAGCGAGAGCTCATCTGTTTAAGGCGCCCGACACGACGGCGTTCCGGCTGTTCAACGGTGAGGGCGACGGCATCGGCGGCGTCACGATTGACTTTTATGACGGTTATCTGCTGATTCAATGGTACAGTAAAGGCATTTACGCTTATAAGGACAGCATGATTGAGGCGATTGACGGACTGGAGCTTTCTTATAAAGCGATCTATGAAAAGAAACGATTCGATACTGCCGGGCAATACGTGGAAGACGACGATTTTGTCAAAGGCGAAAGAGGAGATTTTCCGGTCATTGTTCTAGAAAACGGCATACGGTACGCGGTGGATTTAAACGACGGGGCGATGACGGGCATTTTCTTAGACCAGCGTCATGTGCGCAAAGCGATTCGGGACAAGTATGCAAATGGCAGACGGGTGCTGAATACGTTCTCTTATACAGGGGCATTTTCCGTTGCGGCGGCGCTTGGCGGAGCTGAGAAAACGACCAGCGTCGATGTCGCCAACCGCAGTCTCGCAAAAACGATTGAACAGTTCAGCGCCAACGGAATTGATTATGAGGCGCATGACATTAAAGTCATGGATGTTTTCAAATACTTCGGCTATGCGGAGAAAAAAGGGCTGGAGTTTGACCTCATCATCCTTGATCCGCCTTCTTTCGCCCGCACAAAAAAACGGACGTTCAGCGCGGCGAAAGATTATAAAAATCTGCTGAAGGAAACGATCGCCATCACCGCAAAAAACGGCATCATCGTCGCTTCGACAAACAGCAGCGCCTTCAATATGAAGAAATTTAAAGGCTTTATAGAGACCGCCTTTAAAGAAACAAATGAGCGTTACGACATTTTGGAAGAATACACGCTTCCGGAAGATTTCAAAACGATTCCCGCGTTTAAAGAAGGGAACTATTTGAAGGTTGTTTTCTTGCGGAAAAAATAGAATGATCATTTATAGCGTGGAAAGAGGGGAAAAGAAAACCCTCTTTCATCGCGTTAATACGGGATAAAATAATCTTCATATCTTAAAGAAACAACCCGCTATTACTTAGTATCTCATCTGTGCTAAGTAAAGTGGCCTCACTAATCCCCACATTGTTGGCTTTCATGAAGGATTGCACCGCTTGGTAGCCAACCGCATAACCTGCAAACGGTGATAAGCCGACAGGCTGATAACCTTGTTCGGCTGCAAAGGTGTCACCAAACATGTAACTGCTGACCTCAGCAAATCCTTTCATATTTAATGAGTCTTTGATGATTTCTTTTGAGTATTCTAAGTCTTCTTTTTCAAAAGAAGTAACCCAGGGACCTAACAGAGCTTCTCCGTAAAGTTCTTTGGCAAACGATTCTGCCAACCCCTCTATAATTAAGTAATCACCAACCGTTACGTTCCCATAATCCCAATTGAAATACGAAAAACGAATATTATGATGAAATTCATGTGCGATTACAGCAGGCAGTCTCGGTATGTTATAAGAATTGGGGAATATTGAAACTTGAATAAATCCCGGAATTCCTCCGAATCCACAATACCCTCTATGTAACTCAAGCTTTTTTTGATTGGCCAGATACATCCCAAACCTTATTTCATCAGCATTTATTTTTAAGCGGTTTTGCTGGATAAATTCTACACAATGAGTTAAAGTGCCATATGCAATTTGAAGAGCTTGAATTTCTTTTAGTTTCTCTAATGCTTTTCTTCCGGTTTCCGTATCAAATATGCTCAGATAGCCCAGCATATTTGCAGCCATGATTACATCATATCCGTTAGGCTGCTTTGCCTTTAAGGGAACATTAATCTTTTTCCACATATCTTCAAAAGGTTTCATCATTGAATACCGATAATAATCTTCTCTATTTTCAATCATTGAAAATAACGTTTCGTATTGCCGGATTGTATCCTCGATAATGATTTTAATGGGTACCACCCTTTTTTTGATGATCTATATAAATTGTAATGGCGTCACTCATGAGCTTCGCCAACCCTTCACCATACTGGTCGATGTTCTTAGTGAAGCGTTTATCTTCAATATAGAGTTGACCTAATCCGTAAAAGGCATCAAAAGAATATTCACCAAAATTTTCATTGAGAAAATCAAACCACTCTTTGATAGCTTTTTGTACGTCTGGGGACTTGGGAGATTGGTTAATAAGGAGTGCAAATTTATTGAACATTGCAGTCCACTTATGAGATAAATCTTTTTGCTCACCATCAGTCATGTTTTTCAATCTAATATTTACCTTATCGACAGGTTGATCACCCCACCGTTTGCGAGCTTCTTGTTCATAAAGATTATGATTGAAGTTCATTCCCTCAAACCGCTCTTTGTTCGTCATGCAAATCTCTCCCATCAAATGTTTGATTGATTTATCGATGGTTTCAATCATTTTATCGACTCTATTCCGTTTCTCAATCAACATTTTCTTTTGTAAAATTAATGCCTCCCTTCGGTTAAATGAAGGACTATTAATGATTTCTTTAATCTCTTTTAAGGAGAAATCGAGCTCCTTGAAAAATAGTACCTGCTGCAGCTGTTCAAGATTCTCTTCAGAATAAAGCCGATAACCGGAATCGGTCGTTTCCTGAGGAGTCAATAATCCAATTTGATCGTAATGATGGAGAGTACGTATGCTTACTCCAATCAGTTCAGCTACTTCTTTTACTTTCATACCCATCACGTTTGCCGCCTCCTTAATGGCTACTCTAAAGTATTACGCAACGTAAAAGTCAATAGTTGGTTAAAGATTTTTTGTATATAAAGGGAGAACATATGAGGATTTCATTGCTAAAATTAAAGAAAAAAAGCCGGGCGTGAAGCTCCGGCTCTTTTCTATTCAATAATGTGCTGCACCCGGCCGATTCGCCCGTCTTCAAGGCGGACCTTAATGCCGCGCGGGTGGAAGCTTGAGTTCGTCAAAATATCCTTCACGATTCCTCTTGTCAGCTTTCCTGAACGCTGATCGGCTTTCAGGACGATATCGACTTCAAGTCCTTTTCTGATGCTGCTTCGCTGCTGGCCGTTCATATGACACATCCGTTCTTCAGTCTTTTCACTTCATATCTTATCATATCGTGTTTTCGTCTTTTTATGAAGGACAGACAAATCAATCTGCGTGGAAAATAAAAAAAGACCGCTCTGTAAGGAGCAGTCTTTTATGACATAAACGAAAGCAAAATCGGGGCCGCGCACAGCGTCATAATTGCGGCGAGAATCATGGACACGCTTGAGATCGTTCCTGATACGGAGCTGAGCTCAAATGCTTTAGATGTTCCCGCTCCGTGCGCGCTAGTTCCGAGCAGCACGCCCCGGGCAATTTCGTTATCAATGCGGAAATAGCGGATGACCATCGGCCCGATGATCGTTCCCAATAAAGCCGTTAAAATGACGAAAACCGCTGTAACGGCCGGCATCCCGCCGATCATTTCTGAAACGTTCATGGCAATCGGCGTCGTCACGGATCGCGGCACGAGACTGTCGACTAAGCTGCTGCCGAGATGGAACCATTTCGCGATAAAGGCCGTTGACAGAATGGCGATACATGAACCGACAGCTACGTTCAAAATAATTTCCACGGCGTATTTCTTTAAAATCGGGAAATATTTATAAAGCGGGATGGCGAACGCCACTGTTGCCGGCTGAAGCATATCGGTCAGCAGTCCGCCGCCGAGATTGTATGTCTGATACGGGACATTGACAAGAAGCAGCAGTACGACCAAAACAGCGGGCGTAATCAGAAGCGGCGACGTATAGACCCGCGGAAAACGAATGTAGAGTTTTTTCGCGCCCAAATATACTAAGACAGTTAAGAATAAACTTATGATTCCGATGAACACGTTTGTTTTTTCTCCTTTCTTTTTGCTATCAGCTGTGTAAGCGTACCTGTTGAAACCATCACGACAAATGTGCTGATGACGACGACAAGTAAAATGCTTACGCCGAATTTAGACATAATATCTCCGTATTCAATCACTCCGACGGCAGACGGGATGAAAAACAGCAGCAGCTCACCGAGGAGCCATGCTGCGCCAAGCTCAATCCATTCAAGTTTGATAATCTTGAAATGCAATAATGTGAAAAGAATCACAATCCCGATTATACTGCCGGGAATATTTATATGAAGAGCCGCCGTGACCCAATTGATCAGACGCGCAAATATAAACAGCAGAGCGATTTGAATAACGGTAAGCAGCAATTTTTTCATAATGATGCCTCCCTTATATTTATATTGTACAGAAGGTTTTGCTATAGGTAAAATACATATAAAGAATAATGTGTATTCCTTTTGTCTATAGAAAGGATGAAATGTAATGGATATTCGGCACTTAACGTATTTTTTGGAAGTTGCCCGTTTGAAAAGCTTTACGAAGGCCTCACAGTCTCTGTATGTTTCACAGCCGACAATCTCAAAAATGATTAAAAACCTGGAGACGGAGCTCGGCATTAAGCTGTTTTACCGCAATGGCCGGCAAGTTGAACTGACTGACGCCGGGCAGAGCATGTATGTGCAGGCGCAGGAAATTACAAAGTCATTCCAAAACCTGACGTCAGAGCTGAACGATATTATGGAAGTGAAGAAAGGGCACGTCCGCATCGGTCTTCCGCCGATGATCGGGTCCGGCTTTTTTCCGAGAGTGCTCGGTGACTTTCGCGTCACATATCCCGATGTGACGTTTCAGCTTGTTGAGGACGGCTCTATTAAAGTGCAGCAAGGGGTGGAGGACGGCTCGCTTGATATCGGGGTCGTCGTGCTTCCCGCGAATGAAGAAATTTTTCATACGTTCACAATCGTCAAGGAAACCCTTATGCTCGTCGTCCATCCGTCACATCGGCTCGCTGACGAGAAAGAATGCAGTCTTCACGAATTGAAAGAAGAGCCGTTCATATTTTTCAGGGAGGATTTTGTCCTTCATAATCGAATTATGACGGAATGCGTGAAAGCCGGATTCAGGCCTCACGTCATTTATGAAACGTCACAGTGGGACTTTATCAGCGAAATGGTATCCGCCAATCTCGGTATCGGCCTCTTGCCGGAAAGAATCTGCCGCGGTCTTGATCCTGACAAAGTCAGAACCATTCCGCTCGTTCATCCGGTTATTCCGTGGCATTTAGCCATCATTTGGCGGAAAGACCGCTATATGTCCTTTGCCGCCAGAGCCTGGCTGGAGCATACGAAATCGTATTTATGGAATCCGAAAAAGAGAAAAAAGGATGATTAAGCATGGACGCACAAACCGCAGCTCAACACTTGAGTAAAGTGCGGGATCAAAACCCGCTCGTTCACAGTATCACCAATAATGTCGTCACGAACTTCACCGCTAACGGACTGCTCGCGCTCGGCGCATCGCCCGTTATGGCTTATGCAATTGAGGAGGCAGCCGACATGGCGAAAATCGCAGGAGCGCTCGTCCTGAATATAGGAACCCTCAGTTCGGCGTCGGTTGAAGCTATGATCGCAGCCGGAAAATCGGCCAATGAAAACGGTGTTCCGGTCATTTTTGATCCGGTAGGCGCCGGCGCCACGCCGTTTCGGACGGCATCAGCCCGCAAGATCATACAGGAGGTCCGCTTGTCCGTCATTCGCGGAAATGCCGCGGAAATCGCCAATATTGCCGGCGCCCCTGATTGGAAGATAAAAGGCGTGGATGCGGGGGAAGCCGGAGGAGATGTGGTTCAGCTCGCTAAGACGGCTGCAAGCGGGCTGAAGACGGTCATTGCGATTACCGGAAAAACCGACGTTATCTCCGACGGCACCGACACATACGCCGTACATAACGGTGATAAACTGCTGACGAAGGTGACGGGGACGGGATGCCTGCTGACGTCTGTAATCGGAGCCTTCTGCGCAGCGGGGCAGGACGTTCTGCAAGCGGCCGTTTCAGCCGTTTCTGTATACGGAAGCGCCGCTCAGCTTGCCGCTTTGGACACCTCCCATAAGGGGCCGGGCAGCTTCCAGATTGAGCTTTTAAACAAGCTGGCAAGCATCTCAGAACAAGAAGCGGCCGAGCTTGCTGCAATTGAAAGGGTGACAGAAAAATGACGCGTATTTCTCGGGAAATGATGAAGGATATGTTATCGGTTTATTTTATTATGGGATCAAACAATACAAGCGCAGACCCCGTTTCCGTGGTGAAAAAAGCCATTGAGGGCGGCGCTACGCTTTTTCAATTTCGGGAAAAGGGGAGCGGTTCTTTAACAGGGGAGGAACGTGTCCTGTTCGCGAAGCAGGTGCAGGATGTCTGCAGGCAGGCCGGGATTCCTTTCATCATTAATGATGATGTCGAATTGGCCTTGCGCCTTGAGGCGGACGGAGTGCATATCGGGCAGGATGACGCAGACGCCGAAGAAACGAGAGCGGCAATCGGCGATATGATACTCGGTGTGTCAGCACATAACGTCTCCGAGGTGAAGCGGGCGGAAGAAGCCGGAGCCGATTACGTCGGAATGGGCCCGGTCTATCCGACCGAAACAAAAAAAGATGCTGAAGCCGTGCAGGGCGTTACATTGATTGAAGAGGTGCGACGTCAGGGCATCACCATTCCGATTGTAGGAATCGGCGGCATTACGGCTGACAACGCGGCGCCCGTCATTGAAGCGGGTGCAGACGGCGTCAGCATGATCAGCGCCATCAGCCAAGCCGAAGATCCAAAAGCGGCGGCGCGGAAGTTTTCAGAGGAAATTCAGCGCTCCAAAGCAGGGCTGTCCCGATAGGGCGGCCCTTTTTCTGTGTGCGCAAAAAGGCAGTGACGGACTTGGAGAATATAAGCCGTATGTCAAGAACAGGACAATCAGCTTGCAATATCGACCGGAACGTTTGACGGCTCTATCGCTTCTCTCAAAGTGACGCCTGAACCAATCACCGCCGGCGCCGAGGGCTCAAAAGCCCTCGGCGAAACAGTGAAAAGCGCGCAGTGAGAGATCATTTCGACGTCACGGAAAAACTTGATGCGGAATTCAGCGAATTTGAAGTTTTGATGTCGAAATACAAAACGTGCGATCAATCGTATACGTCTTGTGATACATTAAGTACAGATCAAATCAGAGAGATAAGCACGAAGCTGACGGCCCTTTCTGAAACCATGTCGAAGATTGCCGGTGTGCTTTAAAAGGAGTTAAGACACAGCATGAGCGATGAACAAAACAAGGAAAAACAGATCCACAGACGGGATGTCCTGAAGTGGGGCGCCGTCGCGGGCGCCGCTGTCGCTGTCGGAGCGAGCGGCCTCGGAGGACTCGCGCCGCTCTTCAAACCGGCGGCCACCGCTTCAAAGAAGAATGATGAAAAAAAGTGATCGTGATCAAATCGTTCCTTTTTACGGAAAGCACCAAGCAGGAATCACAACGGCGCATCAGACGTATGTGTATTTTGCAGCGCTTGATGTCATGTCAAGCGACAAAGCCGATGTCATCTCCCTTTTCAAACAATGGACAAGCCTGACGCAGCTGCTGACTTCAGGCGCCGTCCCGTCGGGCGAACAGAAAAATAACTATATGCCTCCGCAGGATACCGGGGAGTCGCAGGATCTGGCACCGGCGAATTTGACCGTTACCTTCGGCCTCGGCCCCGGGTTTTTCGAGAAAGACGGGAAGGACCGCTTCGGACTGAAAGATAAAAAACCGAAGCACCTCGCCGATATTCCGCCGATGCCTAACGACAAGCTCGATAAGAAACAAGGCGGCGGTGATATCGTCATACAGGTCTGCGCGGATAATGAACAAACGGCGTTTCACGCGGTGCGCAACCTGATGAAACAGGCATCGGGGGTGTGCGAAGTCCGCTTTCTCAATAAAGGTTTCTTAAGCGGCGGGAAAAACGGAGAAACACCGCGCAACCTCTTCGGGTTTAAAGACGGCACCGGCAACCAAAGCACGAAGGATGAAAACCTGATGAATTCGATCGTTTGGGTTCAATCAGGAGAGCCTGACTGGATGACGGGCGGCACGTACATGGCATTTAGGAAAATTAAGATGTTTTTAGATATATGGGACCGTTCATCCTTGAAGGAGCACGAGGACACGTTCGGGCGGGTGAAAAGCTCGGGCGCGCCTTTCGGACAAAAAAAGGAAACCGATCCCGTGAAGCTGAATCAAATTCCCGCCGACTCGCATGTCAGCGTGGCAAAATCAACCGGCAGACAGATTCTGCGCCGGGCATTTTCCTATACGGACGGAATTGATCAGAAGACGGGCTATGTTGACGCAGGCCTGCTGTTTATCTGCTTTCAAAAAGACCCGGACCGCCAATTTGTCCCGATGCTGAAGGCTTTGGCGGCAAAGGATGCGCTGAATGAATACACACAAACGATCGGCTCTTCCTTATTCGCCTGTCCCGGCGGCTGTAAAAAAGGAGAATATATCGCCCAAAGGCTGCTGGAATCGTGACACCTTCCATATGGAGGGTGTTTTAAAAAAAACACTTGTAACTATATGTGTTACAACTTAAAATGAAAAGGAAAGGAGACTTACAATGACACTGCAGATTAAAGTATATTCTGATTATGTATGTCCGTTTTGCTTTGTCGGCAAAGCGGCGTTTGAAGAAGCAATCAAGGACAAGGACGTACAGGTGGAATGGATGCCGTTTGAATTGCGTCCGAGCCCCTCGCCGAAACTTGATCCGGTGAATGATCCCGCCAAGCAGCAGATGTGGAAAAACTCCATTGAGCCGATGGCGCAGTCGTTAGGCGTTGAAATCACATTCCCCCGCGTATCACCGCATCCTTACACGGATTTGGCATTTGAAGGCTTTCATTTCGCAAAGGAACATGGGAAAGGAAGCGAATACCATACACGCGTTTTTCAGGCGTTCTTTCAGGAAGAACAAAATATCGGTGACGTTGGCGTGCTGACAAAGCTTGCGGAAGAAGCAGGACTTGACGGCGCTGCCTTCAAAGAGGCGCTTGAGACAAGAGCGTACAGACACGTACAGCGGGAAGCGCTCCGCCATGCTTATGAGGAAGCCGGCATTACGGCAGTGCCGACGTTTATCATCGGCGATGAGAGAATCCCTGGCGCGGCGGGAAAGGAAACCTTTGAACAAATCATTGAGCGGAAACTGAATAAACGTTAACCCGAAAAAAGCCCTCTCGATCAGCGAGAGGGCTTTGCCATATAGTGTTTGACAAATGTTTGTCTGTCCGCTTCATATGCCGCGGCGTCAAATGAGTCGCCGCAAAAATGAAGGCACCAAGGGTCTTTTTGGCAGGCGACGCCGACTTGATATCCGTGTTTTTGAAATTCAAGCGACTGTGATGTGTCGTAAAAATGAAAGCCGCGAAACAAATCCTCCCGCCACTCCACGTCATATTGAGCCGCCATTAACAAGCCGTCAATGGCGGCAGCGGGCATAAACAGGCCGTCTTCATCACCGTGCTCAAAGTCCAAGGGGTGATAAGCATTCCCCCGGTATTCAATCACTTTTCCCATCCGCTGTCCGCTTTCCCACCAAATGCCGTTCGGCGGCAGGGTTTTGCAGCCGGCGACACCGAGAAGGCCGAGCTCCTGATGAGATTGAAAGATATGAAGCATGTCATGAAGGAAATGCTGATGAATGATAAAGGTATCCTGATGCAGATAAATTTTATATTTGGAGGGATGTCTCAGCGCTTTGTTGTAGGACGAGGCCATGCTTGCTGAATCGTATATCGGCATGATATCAACGGAGTATGAAGGGGGGACGGTAAGCTGCATGATATGGCTCTTGCACCGGGAGTAGAGCGGCTCGTCATTCACACAGACGACAAACAGAAATGAATGTGAATCCATTACATGCTCCTCTCGGCCTCAATCACATATTGATACGCCGATGCTTCTGTCATAAAGTCATGCCTTATGCCAAGCTGTACGCATACTTCGTGCAATGATGCGATGGCTTTGTGATAAGAGGGGTGATCAACGCGGATCGCCTCAATGCGTTTCACCTCATAGCCGGCGGCTTTAAATAATGAAAGCGTCTCTTCACGGGTAAAAAAACGCAGGTGGGTCTGATCCATTAATCCGGCGTCACTGTAAGTCCATTTGCCGGCTAAAAGCTCCAGCACCACTGAGATGTGGCCGACATTCGGTATGCATGCAAGCACCGTGCCGTCTTTTTTTACATAAGGACGAAGCTTTTTCAGCACGGACCACGGGTCGACAAGATGCTCCAGAACGTCTCCGAACAGCATGCAGTCGAATTGCTCTGAATCGTACGGAAGAATGGCGGATTCAATGTCGCCGCAAAGCACGTGGCTCAATTTGCTTTCCGCCTTTTTTGCGGCTTCGGGATACGCTTCAATGCCGTAAACCGTTATTCCGCGGTCTTCGATCGCCGCTCCTAAATTGCCTGTGCCGCAGCCGACATCAAGCACTGTCCGCCAGTTTTCGTCTATTTTGTTCAATAAATAAGGATTCAGGCCTTCGTAGTAGTTCTGTTGTTTTTCATCATAATAGGGATTCGTATCCATCTGTGTATCACCTCATAAATGGGCATATACACAAGATATGCAGCGGGGGGATCTCATATCACCATGTTTGGCTGTTCAATTGCGGAATGCGGACGGGAATGGTTATCCGGTATACGGTTTGTTCTCTGATTCCCCTCTTATTGCGGATGTTCCTTTGAAAACTCGGGTGCGGGCGGACTGTGGCAGGTCATATAGTAAAAGGATCCGCCTGTAATCTTACCGCTGGCGGATGGTGTTTTTCATTGGTGTTTTTTTCTTCACCGCTTTTTCAGTATTTAAGAAGCGCCTCACATCGTCAATGTGCAAACCCATGATTCTAGCCTCTTGAATTAACAATTGCCAATCTTGATCTATATCTTTCATTACATGAGTTTTCATAAGAACCTCCAATTGAAAAATTGATTTGCCCAACTACAGCAGCCAATGTATAACAAATATCACACATAGTTGGCCGGTAATCCCAAATTGAAGATGAATTCACCTACCTATTCCCTAAGAAAATGACTGAAATAACCAAAATCCTTCAAGAATTCTTACATATAATAATAAACAAATAAATACTGACTGGATAGTATGCAAATAAAAATAAATCATATGACCTATTAATATTTACCCTCAAAGCGTCGACTAGCATATTCTTTTTGCATAAAAAATACCGCAAAAGAATGATTCGGTGTAAGATAAAGTGAATGATCAAACAGCTGGGGTAAAAAATGAAAAAAAACAAATTTCAAATTAAGAGAGAAGAAACATTTGAAAGTTTTATTGACGCAGGCCTTCATCTCCTGATTGAAAGAGCTTACGATTCAGTCTCAATCGATGACATCAGTAAAGCGGCGGGTTTCAGCAAAGGCGCGTTTTACGTTCATTTTGAAAGTAAGGAAGATTTTCTGAAGCATTTGTTAGACAGGCGTCAGATTAAAAAAAGGATTATCACTGGCTATCTCGACGAATTAGAAAAGCAAACAGCGCGGCCGTTGACGCTTTGTGAAGCTGCGGTAAGCGCGGCCAGCCTGTTGATGCGGTTTGTAAACAGCAAGCCTGCCTGGAATGTTGTGTCTTTTGCCGTTCATATGCCCAATTACAAAGTCGTCAGTGAATATGAAGCTTATATCCGTCTTTATAAGTTATGGATAGAAGAAAGCACCATGTACATAAATTGGCTCAAATCGAGAAATTTAATAGAAGACCATATAGATACCGAGCATACCGCTAAAATGATGTGCGCGCTCATCGACGGGATGATTAAGCAATCCAATGTGCTCGGAAGGCCGGTTACTTTCCGCAGCATGTTTGAAGCGCTCTATGTTTTTGTCAGCGGCAGAAAATCAGGGTAACGTTCTTCTTGATTTGACAAAAGGTTTAGAAAAGTCTTTCAGAAAGCGAGGAACTGCCATGCGCTACAGAGAAATTATGATGTATATCATTATGGGGATATTCACGACCATCGTGAATATCGTCAGTTTTTACATTCTGACGTCGGCATTTGAGATGGATTACAAGGCGGCGACCGTCGCTGCTTGGATTCTGTCCGTTCTATTTGCTTATGTTACGAATAAACTGTATGTATTTCAGCAAAAGACCGCGGGGATGCGGAGTCTGATGAAAGAATTGACGGCCTTTTTCAGCGTGCGGGTATTGTCTCTCGCCATCGATCTCGCCATGATGATTCTTCTGGTCAGTCAATTTCATATGAACGAAACGTTGGCGAAAATCGCCGATAACGTCATTATCGTAGTCGTCAACTATGCGGCCAGCAAGTGGATTGTCTTCAGAAAAGCGAAAGAAGAGGGCGTGTCATAACGGTTTCTTTCCGCGCCCCGGGGGAAAGTGTAATGGTGAAAGGGGATGCGTATGAAGCACAAAATAAAGAAAGCGTTTGCTGATGTATTCGGGGAATCGGAGGACCTGCGCATTTTCTTTGCGCCTGGCAGAGTGAATCTCATCGGAGAGCATACGGATTATAACGGGGGCCACGTCTTTCCGTGCGCGCTGACGATCGGTACATATGCAGCCGTCCGGGAGAGAGGGGACAGGCTCGTCAGAATGTACTCTCATAATTTTAAAGAGGCAGGCATAAAGGAATGCAGTCTCGATGATATCCGTTATCAAAAAGAGGACGGGTGGGCCAATTATCCGAAAGGGGTCATGGCGGAATGTCTCGGCAGCGGTTTTTCCCTTCCGCACGGCTTCGATATTGTGTTCTGGGGAAACATCCCGAACGGCGCGGGGCTGTCATTTTCGGCTTCGATTGAACTTGTCACGGCGGTCATTCTCAAGGAATGCCATGAGCTTGAGGCGGATATGCTCGACTTGGTGAAGCTCGCTCAGACGGCAGAAAATTCCTTTATCGGCGTCAGCTGCGGAATGATGGATCAATTCGCCATCGGAATGGGAAAGAAACATCATGCGATTCTGCTGAATTGCGGGACGCTCAGCTTTGAATATACAAAACTCGGGCTGTCGGGGCTGTCGATCGTTATTGCAAATACCAATAAAAAACGAACGCTTGCAGACTCAGGCTATAATACGAGGCTCAAGGAGTGCGGGGAAGGGCTTTGTGATCTTCAGAAGCATCTTTCCGTTCAATCACTGGGAGATCTGACCCCTTCCGCTTTTGACGCCCATGCGGAGCTGATTCAGAATGAAGTGAACAGACGCCGAGCGAAACACGCCGTCTATGAAAATCACCGCACAATAGAGGCCGCCGACATGTTCAGTAACAATCAGCTTCATCATATCGGTGAATTAATGAGGGATTCGCATCTCTCTTTACGCGATGACTACGAGGTGACGAGTCATGAGCTGGATACACTGGCTGAAGCGGCCTGGCGCCACGGCGGGGTGATCGGATCAAGGATGACGGGAGCCGGTTTCGGCGGCTGTACGGTCAGTATCGTCAAGGACGATGCGGTTTCGGATTTTATTGAAACGGCAGGGGCCCGCTATGAGGAAAAGACAGGGAGAAAAGCTGACTTTTACACGGCGGATGTCGGAGCCGGAGCGAGAGAACTAAAGGGGGATGACGATGGCAATTGAGCGGCACGTGGAACGTTTAATCCGGTACGGATTGCAAAAAGAGCTGATTTCCTATCTTGATATTGAATATACAAGAAACCGTTTATATGAAGCTTTGCATATCACCCATCCGGAGGTTTCAGAACAGAAAGAAAATGAATCGGCGGCATCATTGCCGGACATATTGGCCCCGATTTATGAATGGGCGGCAGAAACGGGCCGGATTGCAGCCGATACAGACACCTATCGCGACCTGCTGAGCGCGAAGATCATGGGCTGCTTTGCCCCGCAGCCGTCCGAGATTGTCCGTCGTTTTGAAGAAACAAAGGCGGTGCACGGGCCGGAGCAGGCGACAAAGGCGTTTTACCGATTTTCAGAGGATGTGTATTATATCCGTTCGGATAGAATACAGCGGAATGTCGGGTGGACGGCTGAGACGGCTTACGGAAAGCTGGACATCACGATCAACCTTTCAAAACCGGAAAAAGATCCGAAAGCAATTGCCGCTGCCAAAGAGCAGTCTCAATCCGATTATCCGAGATGTGTTCTTTGTAAAGAAAATGTCGGGTACGAGGGGAGACCGGATCACCCGGCGCGTCAAAACCTTCGTGTCATTCCGGTAATTCTCGGCGATGAGCAGTGGTTTCTGCAATTTTCTCCGTATGTGTATTACCGGGAGCATTGCATCGTTTTGAAAGACCGGCACGAACCGATGAAGATCAGCAAAAAAACGTTTGACCGGCTGCTGTCGTTCGTCAGCCAGTATCCTCATTATTTTCTCGGTTCCAATGCTGATCTGCCGATTGTCGGCGGCAGTATTTTAAGCCACGACCATTTTCAGGGGGGCAATTATGAATTCCCGATGGCGCGGGCGGAGACAGAAAGCCGGTACAAGCTGCCTGACTATCCGAAAACGGTGTTGGGAATTGTGAAGTGGCCGATGTCGGTCATCCGCCTGCAAAGCGAGAGCGCGTCTGAGCTTTCCGGCGCGGCGGATGCCATCCTGCGGGCATGGCGCGGTTATTCCGATGAGGCGGCTGATCTCCTCGCCTGTTCAGGAGAAACACCGCACAATACAATTACGCCGATTGCCCGGCGGAGAAACGGTTTATTCGAATTAGATCTCGTCCTCAGAAATAACCGCACCTCTGATGAGCATCCGCTGGGAATTTTTCATCCCCATCAGGAAGTTCATCACCTGAAAAAAGAAAATATCGGACTGATTGAGGTAATGGGGCTTGCGATTCTGCCGGGCCGCCTTGAACAAGAAATGAAATACACGGCTGAAGCGCTGTGCTCACCGGACCCGGAAGCGGTCTTAACGGCAGACCCTTCTGCGGCAAAGCATAAAGATTGGGCGCTCAGTGTGCTGCATAAGCGGAAGGTAACGAAAGAAAACGCGGAACAGATTCTGAAAGAGGAAATCGGCCATGCCTTTGCGCGGATACTGGAGCATGCCGGCGTCTTTAAACAGACAGAAGAAGGCAGAGCGGCTTTCCGGCGCCTTATCCGCCATTTGGGCGCTCTACCGGAAAAAAGCCTCATCCCATAAGGGACGAGGCTTTTTTTTATCCTCTGCTTCTGGCGATCAGGCTGAATAAGAATACCACGATCGCAGCTCCGATGATTGCCGGAATGATGGCAAAGCCGGCAAGGTGAGGACCCCATGTGCCGAGCAGTCCGTGCCCGATCCATGCGCCGATCAGACCGGCTATCATTGACCCGATGATTCCTCCGGGCATACTGCCTTTTACAAATAAACTTCCGATCCAGCCGATAATAATAGCGACAATCAGAGATACGATAAAACCCATAAATATCACTTCCTATTTTTTATTATTTATGCCTATATGTTTCCTTCGTTTTGTCCATATTAAACATATGAATGCGTTTTTTATAATGAACATATCAAGGCGCGTTCCGGTCTTTTTTTTCATAATGCGTTGCGTTAAAATGGAAACCGTGTGAAAAGGTGTGAGCAAAGGAAAAAATATTTCTTTTGTAGAATGTTTAACAAAATGAAACTTTTTGTTGACCAGCGTTTTTTATTATGGTAAACCTTTATTTGGTATTATTCGTTCTCACTATCTTTTTTCTCTATATATGCTAAATGATCTAAAACTTTTTATGTTTGGTTTGCGCAAGTGGAAAAAGTTCATGCATTTTTTGACGATTTTGTGACATTAGGTCGAAAAAAAGATGAACTTTAGAAAAAAATAAAGCTAATAAGGGCAGATTTTGATAGCATAACAAGGTAGATAGAGAAAAGATTTTGAGAAAGTACATTTCAGATTCACTACATCAATAGGAAGGATGGTGATCTTCTTGTTCAGAGCATTTAAACCGTTACTTTTATTAGCGATGTTGGCTGTTGTTTTCGTACTGGGCGGATGCAGCGACATTTCCGTTTTAGATCCGAAAGGACCTGTAGCAGACCAGCAGAAAGATCTGATTCTCTTGTCAATCGGATTTATGCTGTTCATTGTCGGCGTCGTTTTCGTACTATTTACAATCATTTTAGTGAAATACCGCGACCGCAAAGGCAAAGACAGCGGAAATTACAAGCCCGAGATGCACGGCAACACGTTCTTAGAAGTAGTCTGGACAGTGATCCCAATTTTAATTGTTATTGCACTTTCTGTGCCTACCGTACAGACGATATATTCGTTAGAAAAAGCGCCTGAAGCGACAAAGGATAAAGAGCCTCTTGTTGTTTATGCTACTTCGGTAGACTGGAAATGGGTATTCAGCTACCCAGAGCAGGATATTGAGACGGTTAACTACCTGAACATTCCTGTAGACCGTCCGGTTTTATTTAAAATTTCTTCAGCCGATTCAATGGCATCGCTATGGATTCCTCAGCTTGGGGGACAAAAATACGCGATGGCGGGAATGCTGATGGATCAATACTTACAGGCTGACAAAGTGGGAACATATGAAGGCCGCAACGCGAACTTCACCGGCGAACACTTTGCCGACCAGAAATTCAACGTAAAAGCTGTTACGCAAAAAGACTTTAACAGCTGGGTGAAAAAAGCCCAAAGCGATTCTCCAAAGCTGACGAAAGAGAAGTATGACGAACTGATGCTTCCGGAGAATGTCGGTAAATTAACGTTCTCTTCTACACACTTAAAATACGTTGACCACGGCCAAGATGCCGAATATGCGATGGAGGCGCGCAAACGCCTTGGCTACAAAGCCGTATCACCGCACTCTAAAACAGATCCGTGGGAAAATGTAAAGAAAAACGAATTTAAAGTATCCGACGATAAACAAGATTGAAATTGAACAAGAAAGGAGGAAGCCCGAATGAAATTGAGATGGGATGAATTTTTTGTAACAGGTGACCCATTAATTCTGGGCGCACAAGTTTCCATTGCGCTTTCCACTATTGCTATCATCGTTGTACTCACATACTTCAAAAAGTGGAAGTGGCTCTGGTCTGAATGGCTTACGTCTGTAGACCATAAGAAACTTGGAATCATGTACATTATCTCTGCTGTTATCATGCTGTTCCGCGGCGGGGTCGACGGCTTGATGATGCGCGCCCAGTTAGCGCTTCCTAATAACAGTTTTTTAGACTCAAACCACTATAATGAGATCTTTACGACTCACGGTACGATCATGATTATCTTCATGGCGATGCCGTTTTTAATCGGTCTGATCAACGTTGTCGTACCTTTGCAGATCGGTGCGCGCGACGTAGCATTCCCTTACTTGAACAACCTGAGTTTCTGGACGTTCTTCGTAGGTGCGATGCTTTTCAATATTTCTTTCGTTATCGGAGGTTCTCCGAACGCAGGCTGGACGAGTTACATGCCGCTGGCAAGCAACGACATGAGTCCCGGGCCTGGTGAGAACTTCTACCTGCTCGGTCTTCAGATTGCCGGTATCGGTACGCTGATGACGGGTATCAACTTTATGGTGACGATCCTGAAAATGCGTACGAAAGGCATGACGCTGATGCGTATGCCGATGTTCACATGGACGACGCTGATTACAATGGTTATTATCGTATTCGCCTTCCCTGTTTTGACAGTGGCATTGGCGCTGTTATCATTTGACCGTTTGTTCGGCGCTCACTTTTTCACGCTGGAAGCCGGCGGTATGCCGATGCTCTGGGCTAACTTGTTCTGGATTTGGGGACACCCTGAAGTATATATCGTTATCTTACCGGCATTCGGTATTTTCTCTGAAATTATTTCAGCGTTTGCAAGAAAGCAGTTATTCGGTTACAAAGCGATGGTCGGCTCAATTATCGCCATTTCCGTCCTGAGTTTCCTTGTATGGACTCACCACTTCTTCACAATGGGGAACAGTGCGTCTGTTAACTCTTTCTTCTCGATTACAACGATGGCGATTTCGGTTCCGACCGGGGTTAAAATCTTTAACTGGCTCTTTACGATGTATAAAGGCCGGATCAGTTTTACAACACCGATGCTGTGGGCGCTCGCGTTCATCCCGAACTTCGTTGTCGGCGGGGTAACAGGGGTTATGCTTGCGATGGCTGCAGCCGATTATCAATACCATAATACGTACTTCCTCGTATCTCACTTCCACTATGTGCTGATCGCGGGTACGGTATTTGCATGTTTCGCAGGATTTATTTTCTGGTATCCGAAAATGTTCGGCCACAAGCTGAACGAAAGAATCGGAAAATGGTTCTTCTGGATCTTTATGATCGGATTTAATGTATGTTTCTTCCCTCAATACTTCTTGGGGCTGCAAGGTATGCCTCGCCGTATTTACACTTACGGACCGAATGACGGATGGACTGCATTAAACTTTATTTCAACTGTCGGAGCCTTCATGATGGGTGTCGGATTCTTAATCCTTTGCTACAACATCTACTACAGCTTCCGCTACTCTACTCGCGAGATCAGCGGAGATTCATGGGGCGTGGGACGTACGCTTGAGTGGGCGACTTCATCTGCGATTCCGCCGCATTACAACTTTGCGGTGCTTCCTGAAGTGAAATCTCAAGATGCGTACCTGCAATTGAAAGAAGACAAAACGGATATTCATCCGGAAAGCAAGTTCAAGAAAATCCATATGCCGCACAACTCCGGAAGACCGCTTATTATGTCAGTGGCGTTCGGTATTGCAGGCTTCGGACTTGTATTTGAATGGTTCTGGATGGGCATTGTCGGCTTGATCGGCATTCTGCTTTGCATGGTGCTTCGTTCATTTGAATATGACAATGGCTACTATATACCTGTTGAAGAAATAAAAGAGACGGAAAGAAAGATTTCCGAATAAAGGAGGCGTGATTTATGGAACATGCAGAACACGGCAATTCTAACGCGCCTATGGAATATCAATCTGAAACCGGCAGACTCAATATTCTCGGGTTTTGGATCTTTTTAGGGGCAGAGATTGTGTTGTTCTCAACACTATTTGCAACCTTCTTCGTTCTTCAAAGAAGAACAGCAGGAGGAGTCTTACCGGCTGAATTATTTGAAGTGAAGCTTGTCATGATCATGACATTCCTGCTTCTGATCAGCAGTTTCACCTGCGGGATCGCTGTTCATGAAATGCGTCGCGGAAGTTTAAAAGGCGTCGTCATTTGGACGATCATTACGCTTCTTCTCGGCGCGGGCTTCGTCGGATGTGAGCTTAACGAGTTCATCCACTATGTACATGAAGGAGCATCTCTCGGTACAAGTGCTTTCTGGTCTGGATTCTTCGTCCTTCTGGGAACGCACGGAACGCACGTAACGATCGGTATCTTCTGGATTGCCGGCATCTTACTGCAATTGAAGAAACGCGGATTAACGCCGCAGACGTCTTCAAAAATCTTTATCTCAAGTTTATACTGGCACTTCTTAGACGTTGTTTGGATCTTCATCTTTACAGGCGTCTATCTCATCGGATTGGGGGGACTATAATATGGCAAACAAATCTGCTGAACACAGCCACTTTCCGTGGAAGCATATCGTAGGTTTTGCGTTGTCTATTATTCTGACCCTGCTGGCCCTTTGGGTTGCAGTATATACGGAATTAAGCCCATCAGCAAAACTCTGGATCATTTTCGGATTCGCATTTATCCAAGCCGGTCTTCAGCTTCTCATGTTCATGCACATGACAGAAAGCGAAAACGGCGGAATTCAAGTCGGAAACACGCTCTTCGGATTTTTCGGAGCGATTGTTATCATCCTTGGTTCCATCTGGATCTTTGCGGCGCACTACCATCACGGTGACCATATGGATGGAAACCCTCCTGGCGGTGCGAAGCATCATTCCGAACATCAGGAATAAAAAGAAACCCTCTTCGTTCAGGCGAAGAGGGTTTTTTGTGCCTTTATTGGCTTCTTCTCCGGCGCAAGCGCGGAAGGCCGTAAATGATAAAGGCAGCGATATGGGCAACGATGACGTTGACGGCAAACAGGATGATCATGAGTGTGTGGCCGAGAGGGGATAGGCTGCTGGTTGCGTAAAAGTAGAAGAAAACCCACATGAGAATAATTGGCGGTATGGCCGAAAGAGCGACTTTTTTGTTATCCAGCCAGATAAAGAGGGGTGTTGCGCTTGCGACCAGTAAATAAGCAAAAAACATGTCCATCTTACATGTCTCCTTTCATTTTATGGGAGCGTTTCCAAAATGAAATACAGAGAATGAAATGTGTCTGTTTTGTGGTCGTTTTTTGAACATTTTGTTACAATTATTATACCATGTTTTCCAATTTTTGATACCGCTTTTTCGAGAAATGTATTGCAACTATTGCCTCATTTTTGGATAGGTACAAGAAACCGGAAAGGCCAAATACCCTGTCACATTTCCGGACAATGGAATGGCGCAGGCTGTGAACCTTTGCTATGGTCAAAGAAACATGCACAGCAAGGGTGGTTTGAAGTGGACGTAAGGAAAGAAGATGTCACAGCGCCGGATGTCATTGCGCTTTTGCAGGATCATCTGAAGAGCATGACCATGCATTCTCCTCCGGAAAGTATACATGCGCTCAATGCGGACCGGCTGCGTCAGCCTGACGTTACGTTTTGGAGTGCGAGGGAAAACGGCATCCTGCTCGGCTGCGGTGCCTTAAAGGAGCTAAACAGCCGGCACGGTGAGATCAAATCAATGAAAACCTCTCGGCATCATGTCAGAAAAGGTGCAGCCAACCGGATCCTCCGCCATATGATTGAAGAAGCAAGGCGGCGGGGCTATCAGCGGATCAGCTTGGAAACCGGTTCTATGGAGGCTTTTCTCCCCGCCAGACGCCTGTATGAAAAAGCCGGGTTTCAATATTGTGATCCGTTTGCACATTATAAAGAGGACCCGAACAGCTTGTTTATGACGTTAAACATAGGCTGAAACCCCTTTTCTGACGAGAAGGGGTTTTTTATCGGAAAAGTTTCATCATGACCGAAACATTTCCTTTTCTGACACGTCATATGTCGTGTAGTCCCCAAACCGTAAAAAATAAAAAGGAAGCAACCTCATCATGTTTTCTTGAACGGTGTTCATGTATAATAAACAATAGTGACTTCCGATGAAAATGTAAGGCGGGATAGAATGAGTCGATATAAGAAACAGCAAAATCCCTATTATCAGGGGGATTTGATTTTTATATTTGGTGTGTTTTTAATAATTAGTGTTGCGGCGATTTATGCGGCCGGACAGTTCGGGCAGTACGGAAGTGATGCCTGGATGAGACAGATCGTCTTTTATGTCATCGGAGCCGGTCTCATGGTCAGTATCATGTATTTTGATTTAGAGCAGCTTGAAAAACTGAGTCTGTACGTGTTAATTGCCGGCGTGCTGTCGCTGCTCCTTTTACGTGTGGCGCCGGAATCCATCGCGCCGATTAAAAACGGAGCGAAGAGCTGGTTTAAAATCGGCAGCTTTACCCTCCAGCCCTCTGAGTTTACGAAAATAGGAATTATGATGATGGTCGCGTCCATTATATCGAAGGCGGGCCCGAAAGATCAAAGATCACTTCGGGAAGATGTCAATCTGCTTTTGAAAATTGCGGCATGGACGGTCATTCCGATCGGGCTGATCGTTTTACAGGATGCCGGAACGGGTGCGATCTGTCTGTTTATCGTTATGGTGATGGTGTTTATGTCAGGTGTAAACTGGAAGCTGATCACCATTATCGGCGGTTCGGCAGCACTTGTGCTTGGCCTTTTCTTAGTTCTCGTGATTGAATTTCCCCATGTGGCGAATTCAATCGGCATTGCGGATTATCAAATTAACCGGATTACATCGTGGATGTCTGACTCCAGTGCGGCAACGACTCAGGCAGAGAGCGATAAAAGCTGGCAGGTGGATCAGGCCGTTATGGCGATCGGATCGGGCGGCATTACCGGAAACGGCATTCATAATCTGAAGGTGTACGTACCTGAGGGACAGACCGACTTTATCTTTGCGATTTTGGGTGAAAGTTTTGGATTTTTAGGCTGCGCCATTGCGGTTGTCATGTTTTTCTTTTTAATTTACAGACTTGTGGTGCTGATTGACCGCTTGCATGCGTTTAACCGATTTGGTGCGTTTTTTTGCGTAGGATTTACTGCACTTATCGTGATTCACACCTTCCAGAACATCGGGATGAATATCGGCATTATGCCGGTTACCGGTATTCCGCTGCTGTTTGTCAGCTATGGGGGGAGCTCGGTGCTTTCTACATTAATCAGCTTCGGGATCGTATATAACGCAAGTGTGCAGCTGACGAAATATAAAAGCTACTTGTTCAATTCTTAATGTGAGACGGCTCGTTTTTCGGGCTGTCTTTTTTTGTTTAGAGCATTTCGCTTTTGACATGATTCCCTTTCGGATATGATATAGAGAGAAGGAGGCTTTTATATGAACAATACCATCGAAACCATACTTAATCATCGGTCGATCCGATCATTTACTGACGAGCTTCTGACAGCAGAAGAGATAGATACATTAGTGAAAAGCGCCCAGGCGGCGTCAACGTCCAGTTACGTGCAGGCTTACTCCATCATCGGCGTAACCGATAAGGAGAAAAAGCGGAAGCTGGCGGCACTGGCCGGAAACCAGCCTTATGTCGAGAATAACGGGCACTTGTTTGTGTTTTGCGCTGATTTGTACCGCCATAAAAAACTTGCTGAGGAAAAAGGCGAAAATATTACCGAGCTTCTTGAGAATACGGAAATGTTTATGGTCAGCGTCATTGATGCCGCACTTGCCGCACAAAACGTAAGTGTTGCCGCGGAATCAATGGGACTTGGCATTTGTTATATCGGAGGCATTCGAAATGAACTTGATCAGGTGACAGAAGTGCTTGGTACACCTGACCATGTGCTGCCGCTGTTCGGCTTGGTAGTCGGTCATCCCGCTCATCCGTCCGGTCAAAAGCCGCGCCTGCCGAAACAAGCCGTATATCATGAAAACACGTACGATACGAATGAAGAACACTTCCGCAGTTATATGAAGGAATATGATGAAACCATTTCCGCTTATTATGATAAACGGACAAACGGCAAGCGGGTTGAAACGTGGTCTGATCAAATCCTGCAGTTCATGAAACAAAAACCGAGAACCTATTTAAATCAATATGTAAAAGATAAAGGTTTTCAAAAGAATTAAGAAAAAACCTCTCCTGACCGGGAGAGGTTTTTATGTTTCACGTGTAACATATTTCGACAAAATGGAACAAGGTATATATATGTTTATCATCAGGGATGCTTATAAGCATACAGAAAGAAAAAACGGCTTAGCAGTGGTACGATGTTGATGAGGTGACAGTGATGATTTCATTAAGCATATTAGATCAATCTCCTGTATCAGAAGGGAGTTCCGCGGAAAGCGCGCTGCGGAATACAGTAAGACTGGCGCAGGAGGCGGAAAAGCTCGGATATAAGAGGTTTTGGGTGTCAGAGCATCATTTTTCAGAGCGGTTGGCGGGTTCAAGCCCTGAAGTGCTGATCAGCCATATTGCGGCGAAAACGAATGAGATTCGTGTAGGCTCGGGCGGTGTCATGCTTCCGCATTACAGCGCATATAAGGTGGCGGAGAATTTCCGCGTGCTTGAAGGGTTGACGCCGGGCAGAATCGATCTCGGATTGGGACGGGCGCCGGGCGGAATGCCGATCGCATCATGGGCGCTGAATGACGGCGGGAAGCGGAATGCTGATCAATATCCGCAGCAGCTTCGTGAGCTGGCGATGTATTTGCATGATACAGCTGATGACAATCACCGTTTTCCGAATCTGACCGCATCACCCCTTATTAAGACGGCGCCGGAAGTCTGGCTTCTCGGTTCTTCGGGGGAAAGCGCGCTTCTGAGCGCAGAAATGGGAGCAGGCTATATGTTTGCCCATTTTATTAATGGAGAAGGCGGAGAAAGCACGACAGCACAATATAAGCGCAGATTTAAACCTTCCGCATTAGGAAAAGAACCAAAAACGGCCGTGGCTGTGTTTGTGCTGTGCTCGGACACGGAGGAGAAAGCGGAGGAACTCGCGGCCGTCATGGATTATACGCTGCTTGCGGGTGAACAGGGGATTCCGCTTCACGGCGTACCGTCTTACGAAACCGTCCGCGGAAATACGTATACACCGTATGAACAAAGACGAATTGCCGATAATCGGAATCGAATGATCATCGGAACGAAGCCGCAAGTGAAAGAACAGATTCTGGCTCTCAGTAAAGCATACGGAACGGAAGAAGTGATGGCTGTAACCATTACTCATCATTTTGAAGATAAACTTCAGTCATACCGGCTGCTTCGTGAAGCTTTTGCCGAATGATCAGAAAGAAACCCTGCTGATGCTCCAGCAGGGTTGTTCGGTTATTCAATGATAAAAGGTTTTTCAGTCAGCACCTGGCTTGATTTCCCTTTGTTCGCGGCATAGGCCAGCATATAATATTCTCCTGCCGGCAGTGCGCTGTCACCATTGACTTTGCCGTTCCAGTCGAAATATTGATAGCCTTTATCCTGCTTTTTGTAGATGCCGGCTTGGCCGACAAAGTCAAGATTGCTGTCATATACAAGGAAGGCAAGCTCTTCGGCTCCCGCCGGAAGATAGGTTTCAATTTGGTAGGTTCCCTGCGTTGTGCCGTCCTGCACGTCGATTGACGTCACGCGCGGATAGTCCGGCTCTTTTACAATCAGCAGCGTCGGCACTTTTGCGACTGTTTTTCCGCCTTCTCGCACTGTGACGGTTCCCTCATAGGTGCCTGCCTTTACTTTTTTGGCATTGACCTTTACTTTCGCATTGACCTTTCCGGTTTGATGAGCGGGGATCACGACCCGGTCTGTGCCCGAAACGGTAATGCCCGTGCCGTTGAAAGAGTACTCGAGCTGATATGATTTTCTGATGGACGATTGGTTTTCAATCGTAAAGGTTTCTTTTTTCGTTTCATTGCCTTTGTCTTTCATAAACGTTCCGTAAGAATAACTTCCCGGGGTGACAAGGGAGTCTGCTTTGATCGCTTTCATGATTCTGATGCTTCCGGCGCCTTGCGCATTATGCGGGTATACGTCACCGTCCGCGTCCGTTAAGGTTTCGGCCGTGTTCATGAGAGCGGCTTTTATTTGTTCCGGGCTCCATTTCGGTTTGGCCTGCTTGATGACGGCAGCTGCGCCGGCTACATGCGGGGAAGCCATGCTCGTTCCCTGCTTCGATCCGTAGCCGTACGGGTCGGCCGGATCATGGGTCGGAATGGTGCTGACGATGTTTACGCCGGGAGCGGAGACGTCGGGTTTAATCATCCACGTGTCCATAACCGGACCGCGTGACGAAAAGTCTGCCATTTGTTCAGTGAGCGATTTAGCCACGGATAAATTGAATGTCGCTTTTGTGCCGCCCGCTTTTAATTGGCTGACGAGTGTTTCGCCGTCTTCTGATGAAAGCTTAATCGTCGGCACGGACATGCCCGGTACGTTGGCTTCAATTTCTCCCGGGGCATTGTTATACACAACCATACCTATCGCGCCCGCTTTTTTGGCGTTGTCTGCTTTATCCACAAAGGCGATGCTGCCCCGTTTGACGACAGCGACTTTTCCCTTCAGATCTTTGCCTTCAAAATCCTTTTGCTCGCCGATACCCGCCTCTATGAGCTCTGTTTCTTTTTTATTCAGTGCTTTTATGTCATCTTCTTTGTTGTAGCCCATTACTTTCGCTGAGGAATAGGAACCGAAGGACACGGCGTACTCGTTCAGCGGCAGCTGGGTCGCTCCGACGGAGATGGCTTCTCTGGACGTTCCCGGAGAGCCGACGGTCCAATTGTTCGGCCCGCTGTTTCCGTTTGATGTAACGGCCGTGACGCCTTCTGACATAGCCCAGTCAAGCGCCGTGCTTGTCGCCCAGTCTGGGTTATTCACAGAATTGCCGAGAGAAAGGTTCATGATATCCGCTCCGTCCTGTACGGCGCGTTCGATGCCGGCGATGACGTTCTCCGTTGTTCCGCTTCCGCCCGGACCGAGCACACGGTAGGCAAGGAGTGTAGCATCCGGCGCGACGCCTTTGATCGTTCCGTTTGCCGCTACCGTGCCCGCGACATGGGTTCCGTGGTCAGTCGACGCGCCTCTTGGATCACCGGACGGCGTTTCTTCAGGATCGTAATCGTTATCCACAAAATCGTATCCTTTATATTGTCCGAAATTTTTCTTTAAGTCAGGGTGTTTATATTCGACACCGGTGTCAATAATGGCAACCTTGACGCCTTTACCCGTATAGCCGAGCTTCCACGCGTCATTTGCCCCTATATAAGGCGCGCTGTCATCCATCTGCGGAGACACGGCATCCTTAGATAGGGTGATGTCTTTATCTTTGAGCTGATCGGTATGATAGGTGACATTCGGATAAACCGCTTTGACATCCTGATCACTCAGCAGTTTGGGGATTTCATTTGCCGGGAGTTTCATGGAGAAGCCGGAAAACACTTGCTCATATTCCCTGTTGATTTTTCCGTGTTTAATAGTTTTGAGCGCTTTCTTTTTCACTTTTGCGCGTTCGCTTTTCAGCTTGCTTTTTGTCTGTGCTTTGCCGAGTTCCTTTGCTTCCGCCAGTGACTTTTCCTTCAGCTCCACGATGACTGTCGTTTGTTTGCCGGTGGTCATATCAATGTCACCGAACACCTCAGCCTTTTCAAGATCAGGAGTTTGCGGTTTTGAAGCCGGCGCAGCCTGTGAACTTGTGGATAAGGTAAAGGATAAGACAAAAGCCGGAAGCAGATAACGGATGATTCCTTTTTTCAATCGTGTTTCCCCCTTTTTCTTTATCTAAATTAGAAATCTAGTATATATTTCTTGAAAATTCAAAATAATCCTTGTGACATATGACTCATTTATGGAAATTGGTCTGTGAATAAGGAGGGAGTTATACACAGAATCCTGTGTATAACTGAATAAATTTGTGTATATATATTGTTGGGAACGAGTGTTCCTATACAAAATATAGATCGAGTTTGTGGATATGTGGATATACCCTGTGTTTAAGCTGTGCTTAACCAAGGGATAAGGTGTGTATAACTTTTTTATCGGCTTTTCCATTTTTCAGGTCATTTCCATCAGCTTTCAACAAAACTTCTGAAAACTAGTTTGTTTTTTCACTCATATTGTGACAAACAATTCGCCCGGCCGCGTCTATCATAGAGTCATAGGGTTGCTAGACCCGCTAGTTTTTAGCGGAGAAGGATCGGCCGCCTTTTCCGTTAAAGCGGAGAGAAAAACAGGCCTGCGAACAAGCTGTCTGTCAAAAAGAAGCGGAGGGATGATTTGCAATGAAACGTTTGCTAGTATCTTTACGGGTGTGGATGGTCTTTCTGATGAACTGGATGGCGCCGGGTAACGGAAGATATCCATTAGCCGCCGTGTACGGAAACCAAGCGGCTTATTATAAGAAAGCGAAGCGGACGGCTGGGGCTTTTTCGTTTGTGAGCCGTGTCCGATCGGCGGATTTGACCGATGAAACGAAATCGGCCTGCGGCGGGCTGGATAAAAACCGATGGATGCCTGTCCGCAAAGAATTGCCGAAACGGGAGCGCGCGGGTCCGGCACCTTTACATCATATGAAAAAGAGGGTACAATCCCACTAAACATAAGAACGGGAGCGAGCCTCTTGAGAATAGACAAAGTATTAAATAACAATGCGGCGTTAATAAAAGAAGACGGACGGGAAAAGATCGTAATGGGTCCCGGAATCGCTTTTCAAAAGAGAAAAAATGATGTGATTCAAAAACATAAAATTGAAAAAATATTTGTCGTGCACGACGAAAATGAAAAGTTCAAACAAGTGTTAGAAACGCTTCCCGAAGAGCATATAGAGGCGGCTGAAGATATCATCAGCCATGCGGAGGGAGAGCTTGCGGCACCTTTGAGCGATCACATCCACATTGCGCTGGCGGACCATTTATCCTTTGCGATCGAAAGGATTCAAAACGGCCTTCAGGTGCATAACCGATTGCTTCATGAAATTAAGGCGCTTTATAAAAAAGAATATGAGATCGGCCGCTGGGCGGTTGAACACGTGAAACAAACCCTCGGTATATCATTGCCTGATGATGAGGCGGGGTATATCGCGCTTCATATCCACACTGCCAAGGCGGATGCCAAAAGCATGTATTCGGCGATGAAGCATACAACCATGATCAAAGAAATGATCGAAAAGATCGAATCCTTTTTCGAACAGAAGGTGGATGAAGACAGTATTTCCTATCAGCGCCTCGTCACGCACTTACGGTATGCGGTCAGCCGGTTGGACTCAAATGAAGCACTCCATTCCATGGACGAGGAGATGCTTTATTTCATCCAAAAAAAGTATCCGTTTGCTTATCGGTGTGCGCTTGAGCTGGCGGCGTTTTTAAGAACTGAATATGATTTGGAACTGCCGGAATCCGAGGCCGGCTATATTACGCTGCATGTCCAGCGTCTGCAAAAAAACCCGGAATAACGCGTCTGTTTCGAGAAACAGACTTTTTTTTGAAAACATATTGACGAAAGCGCTATCATGAAATAAAATGAAAGCGCATTAAAAAACTGAATCCGGCGGGATTGTGACTGGTAATGCAGGCAAGACCTAAAATTTGCGTACATGAAAAAGGGATCATGCTGACCTTTTTCGTTGGCGAATTTTAGGTCTTTTTTGATTTTAGAAAGGGGGATACATCATGAATTATCAAGAAACGGCAAAACAGCTTATCAAACATATCGGAGGGGAATCAAATATCATCAGCGCGACACATTGCGCGACGCGGCTCAGGCTCGTCATTCAAGATGAACAGAAGATCAGCCAGGCCGGCATTGAAGAAATAGAAGGCGTAAAAGGGGCTTTCAGCAGCTCGGGGCAATATCAGATTATATTCGGCACCGGCCTCGTGAATAAAGTGTATGACGCTTTTTCAAAAGAAGCCGATTTGGGGCGGGAGGATCGTGAGACACATCAGGACGCAGCGAAAAAAAAGCTGAATCCGGCCGCAAGATTTGCGAAGACACTGTCTAACATATTCGTTCCCATCATTCCGGCTATCGTGGCAAGCGGACTTTTAATGGGGCTGCTCGGCATGATGAAGGCTTTTCACTGGGTGTCTGAACAATCATCGCTGTTTAAGCTTTTAGACATGTTTTCAAGCGCGGCATTTATCTTCCTGCCCGTATTCATCGGGTTCAGCGCGGCGAAGGAATTTGGCGGTAATGCCTATCTCGGTGCCGTGCTCGGGGGAATTATGATCCATCCGGCGCTTTTGAATCCGTGGGGGCTTGCGGATGCATCGCCTGATTTTATGCAGCTCTTCGGCTTCGACATTGCGCTGCTCGGCTACCAAGGGACGGTCATCCCCGTACTGTTAGCCGTTTACATTATGAGCAAAGTGGAAAAGGGCACGAGAAAAATTGTGCCTCACGCATTCGATTTATTGGTCACGCCGTTTGTCACGGTGATTGTCACAGGATTTATCACCTTTATCGCAATCGGTCCGCTTGGCAGGACGATCGGATCAGGCATTACCGTCTCGCTGACATATGTGTATGATCATGCGGGCATTGTTGCCGGACTGCTTTTCGGCGGTCTTTATCCGCTTATTGTGCTTACCGGTGTGCATCACAGCTTTCATGCGATTGAGGCCGGCCTCATCGCTGATTTAGGCAGAAACTATATCCTTCCTATCTGGTCGATGGCGAATGTCGCTCAGGGCGCGGCGGGACTGGCTGTATTTTTCCTGACGAAAAAAGCGAAAATGAAAGAAATCGCTCTGCCGGCCGCATTTTCCGCTTTTCTCGGCGTAACCGAACCAGTCATTTTCGGTGTGAATCTAAGGTACCGCAAGCCGTTTATCGCGGGAATGATCGGCGGAGCGCTGGGAGGAGCCTATGTCGTGGTGACCGGTGTCGCCGCCAATGCCTACGGTCTGACCGGAATTCCGATGATTGCCATCACGGCTCCGCTCGGTTTAGGAAATCTTATAAACTATCTGATCGGAATGGGCATCGCCTCTGTCTCAGCGTTTATTGCCGCTTACATTATGGGAGCTAAAGAAAAGGAGGCCGTCAAATGAGGACACCGGATCAAGAGCTGCGCCTGCAGGCTGAGGAAGCGAAAAAGAAGCGGGGGGAAACAGCCGCGTCAGATCCATACCGCCAGAACTACCATATTATGCCGCCGGTCGGGCTTTTAAATGATCCGAACGGCGTAATCCAATGGAACGGCGTATATCACTTGTTTTTTCAATGGCAGCCATTTCATACGGGGCACGGCGCGAAATTTTGGGCGCATGTGACGACGAAGGATTTCGTTGAGTGGAAAGAGGAAGAAATCGCGCTTGCGCCGGGTGAGTGGTATGACAAAAACGGCTGTTATTCCGGAAGCGCCATCGAAAAAGACGGGCGGCTCTGCCTGATGTACACAGGCAATGTCCGTGACGGAGAAGGCAATCGGGAAACGTATCAATGCCTCGCCGTATCCGAAGACGGGATCGTATTTAAAAAAAAAGGAGTCGTCGCGCGTCTCCCGGAAGGCTATACCGCTCATTTCCGTGATCCGAAGGTTTGGAAGAAAGACGGAGCGTATTACATGGTGCTCGGCGCGCAGACAGAAAAGCTCACCGGAAGCGCTGTATTGTTCACATCAGAGAACTTGACGGATTGGACGTTTCTCGGTGCGATTGCGGGGGCGGACTCCGGCGGTCTCGGGTCATTGGGCTATATGTGGGAATGTCCCGACCTGTTTTCCCTTGACGGAATCGACGTGCTGCTCGTATGTCCGCAGGGGCTTGAAGCCGACGGGATAAAATATCATAACAGCCACCAGGCGGGCTATTTCCTCGGCAGGCTGCATACAGAGCCGCCAGAGTTTAAGCACGGTGAATTTACGGAGCTTGACAGAGGATTTGATTTTTATGCGGCGCAGACGCTGGAAGATGATAAGGGACGGAGGATTCTGTTTGCGTGGATGGGCGTTCCGGATCAGCATGAGGACAAACATCCGACACATGCGTATCACTGGATTCACTGCTTAACGATGCCGAGACAGCTGTCACTGTCCAACGGCAGAATCATACAGCGCCCGCTCTCGGAAATGAAATCACGCCGCACGGATGAACAAAAGCGCCGGCTTCAATTGAATTGTTCGTCTGTAAGCCTCCCGGTGAAAGATGCGTCCCGGGCTGAAGTGCTGCTGGAAGACATTACTTGCGAATCCGGTTTTGAAATCTCAATTCGGGGTGCGGCCCGGTTTGTATTTCATCAGGAAGAGGGGCTGGCTGTGCTGGAGCGCACCGCTTTCAGCGGAGAAGAAAAAGAAAAGAGAAGCTGCGCTATCGGCGAGGTGCATTCCGTGCAGCTCTTTCTGGATTCATCCTCCATCGAATTGTTTTTGAATGATGGAGAAGAGGTATTCAGCGCCAGATATTTTCCTTTCCCGGGAAATGATGACGTAACCGTCACTTCGGCAGGGAAAACGGAAATAAATGGCTCAATTTGGACACTTTTGTAGAAAATCGTTCTTTTTTCTTATGTGAAACCTATGCCATCTGTGCTATTCTTCAAACGAAAGACTATGATTCCAGGAATAAAAGGAGTTGTTTTCTCAGTTTTGAAAAATCAGAAGATGACGCCGAAATGTTTACTTGTCAAAGCCGCAGAGCAAGTGGAAGATAAGCGGGAAGAATATAAAGAAGTATTGCTTCAGCTCAATCGCATGCTCAAGAGAGCTGAGCCGCACAATGAATGGAGTGCTCGGCTGATGCATACATATGAACAGATGAAGGAATATGCGCTGTTTGTGCAGTCTATTGAGATGTTTTTGCGGTCATCCGCGAAAAAAATGAAATAATCCCCCTCGGGTAATGAGGGGGATATTTATTTTATTTTCCGCTAAGACGCATCGCCGAATGTTTAGTCGGTCCGATGTATTGGTTCAGCGGGAAGGATTCTTTGATTGCCGCAGTGATAAATTCTTTTGCCGCATAGATGGCTTCCTTCACTTCAGCGCCTTTGGCCAGTTCTGCCGTCACGGCGGCGGAGAATGTGCATCCGGCTCCGTGCGTGTAAGGTGTATCAATCATTTCGCTTTCTAATACTTCCGCGGTTTTTCCGTCATACAGCACGTCGATCGCTTTTTCATGTTTCAATTTGCCTCCGCCTGTAATCAATACATATTTCGCGCCGAGTTCGTGAATTTTCTTGGCCGCTTCTTTCATGTCTTCCACCGTTTTTAATTCATCCATACCGCTCAGCTGGCTTGCTTCAAACAGGTTTGGCGTGATGACGGTTGCCAGAGGCGCCAATTGGGTGCGAAGCGCTTCGGCATGCTCCGGATACAGCACTTCGTTCGCTCCTTTGCAGACCATGACAGGATCGATAACGACATTCTTCAGCTGTTTTTCTTTAATCGTTTTCGCCGCAAGCTCTATGATCTCCACGGTAGGGAGCATTCCCGTTTTCATGGCGTCTACGCCGATTCCGTCAACAATCGTCGCCAGCTGTGCGCGAATCGTATCGGCATCGATCGGAAATACTTGATGATCCCAGCTGTTCTCCGGGTCCATCGCTACGATCACGGTCAAAGCCGTCATTCCGTATACGTTTTTTTCTTGAAATGTTTTTAAATCGGCCTGAATTCCCGCGCCGCCGCTGGAATCAGAACCGGCAATAGTAAGTGCTTTGTGCATTGACATATCAATGGCCTCCATCAGTGTTTTATATCTCATTATAGTTAGATTTTCTCCCAATCACAATACGGAAGGCTTGGAGGAATGATTTGACAGCCGCAGGGGATGTGCGTACAATACCTACATAAGATTACTAGGTAAGGGTGAGAAAATAAATGCTCAACAGGGAGCTTGTAAAGGGAAGCACGGTCATTCTGGTGCTGACGCTCCTGAATGAACGGCCCATGTACGGGTATGAACTTGTGAAAGAAATGGAGAAAAGAAGCGGGAATGAACTGCAAATGAAGGAAGGCACGCTGTACCCATCGCTTCATAAGCTTGAACGCCAAAGCTATATTTCTTCTTACTGGGAAAAGCAGACCAAAGGGCCGGACCGAAAATATTACCGGATCACCGATGAAGGAAAAACCATTCTAGCCGAACGGACGAAGGAATGGAATCTGTTCTCTGCTTTGATGGACCGGATGCTGAAGCGGGGCGGGCAGAATGGATAAGGACCTTTATGTGCAGGAAATCAGAAAAGGGCTGGAAGGCAAGGCCGGAAGCCGTGAATTATTAAAGGAAATCGAAAGCCATATTCATCATGCCATTTGTGATCATCTGGAAAAAGGCAAAACCGAAAGCGAAGCGATGGCGCTTATTCTGCGGGAAGTGGGGACTCCGTCTGAGATTATCTCTGCTTTTCAAAAAGCTTCGGCGGTGCCCGCGCGGACTTTTATGCTCTTTTATCTGTTCTGCAACTGCGGTCTTTTTGTGATGGGGGCGATGATTACGATGATGCACGCGTGGAGAATTCATCCCGCTGTTGACGCGCTGTGGAAAGGGATTTCCGTGTCAGTATGGCTGATCATGATCGGTTATGTGCTGTATTGGTTCCAAATCGGCTATCAAGCTGGCAAAGAGTTCGGGGCTGGCGGCAAAAAGCTTGCTGAGCGGACGGTATGGGCTTCAATGGTGCCGAATCTATGTTTTATGTTTGTCTTTTTGTTCAATCTGGTTCCGGCTGGGCTGTTTCCTTCGGCGGTCACACCGAGTTTTGCGGCAGTATGCGCCGTTGTGACGGTCTGTTTTCCGTTTTGCGGAAAATTGGGTTTTTACGCAGGCAGGCAGAGACTTGCCTGATTTTTTTCACTATATACATAGAATTTCTATATAGGAGTGATGAAATGAGACTGGGTTCGTGGATATACGGCGCGTGCGCCCAAATAGCCGTTACCGTGTTTACCGTTTTCAGCTTGCTTCTCGTATTGCCTGTTGTGAGTCTTTTTATTATGGTAATGAACACGCTGCAAGACGCTTTTTTTGCTGTTTTCGGGATTTTGTTCCTTCTCTTATTTTATGCGCTGGGGTGGCTTTGGGCTGTTTCATTTGCACGGGAGTGGAAAGTGAAACTTTTCGAGCTGCAGATCAGTTCGCTCATTCCGCTGGCGGGTATATTATACTTGTACATTGACAGCGGGGTGAGTATACCGGAACTGATTCATGATTGGGATGAGGATGGATGTGCGCTTGTCCCGCCGGCTTTCGTCTGTTTGTGCACATGCTATGCGATGGTGTTGGTGCCTGTTTATCAATCAAAACTTTGGAACGCCATGGAGGCGGGCAGACTTAATGCCAAGGCGGTCTGCACTGTTTGGGGAGACCTTCTGATCATTCTCGTTTTGCTGGCGGGCATGACCTGGATTTGTTTCTGAATGGGCCGAAATCAAAAATCCCCCCTGATCTCTCCGCCGCTTTATGTTTTAATAGAACATGAGAAAAAGCAGAAGGAGCGGATCATGAATATATCAATTGTCATAGTCACGTATAATCGGATTCCGGCTTTGTGTGAGCTGCTGGAGTCGATTTCCATGCAGACCATAAAGCCTTATGAAGTGATCATTGTAAATGATGCCGGGGAATCGGTCGAACAAGCGAAGCAGCTGTACAGCGATCTGCCGATTCAGATTATTGATTTAGAACAGAATGCCGGACATGTGGAAGCTCGGAACGCAGGTGTGAAAAAAGCGTCGGGTGATTGTATCATGCTGTGCGATGATGATGATTTCATTACGCCGGGCCATTTGGAAAGAATGGCGGCTGCACTTGCTGATGCGGATTTTGTCCATTCTGACGCGGAAATTGTGTCATTTGAAGAACGGGGCGGCACGAGATACCCGGTGTCACGAAAGCCGTTCGCCTATACGGCGGATTATGCGGATATGCGGGTATTTTCCACGTACGTTCCGTCAGGCAGCATGTACAGGCGTTCTCTGCATGACACGTTAGGGTATTTTGATCCGGATGTCCATAATTATTGGGACTGGGACTTTTATTTGCGCGCCGCGAAACAGCACCGTGTGAAGCGTGTTCCTTGCGCGAGCGTCATATATGCGTTTTTTGAGGGAGGCGGCAATCAGTCCGCGGATCTCGGCGGCAAACGGAAGCGGTACTTAGACCGGTTAAGCGAAAAGCACGGGCTTGGAGAACTCCCGACGAAAAACTTCGCGGTTCTTCTTGAAGAGCCGGACATGAAGAGGCGGGAGGCGCCGACTGACATTGTGTGGGACGGAAAGCCCGTCCATTCAAGACTGCACAGTTCATAAGGGGGACGGACAGTTTGAAACAGCTTTTAAAAGACAGCTGGTGGAATCAGCTGAAAGATGAATTTGACAAACCGTATTATCAAGAGCTGAGAGAGATGCTGAAACAAGAATACAGCAGCCAAACGATTTATCCTGACAGCCATGATATTTTTAACGCCTTGCATTATACGCCCTATGAGGATGTAAAAGCAGTCATTCTCGGACAGGACCCGTATCACGGGCCAGGACAGGCGCACGGGCTTAGTTTTTCCGTTCAGCCCGGGGTCAGACAGCCGCCGTCTTTGAAAAATATTTTCATAGAGCTTCAGGACGATATCGGCTGCTCCGTACCGAACCACGGATCGCTCGTCAGCTGGGCGAAGCAGGGAGTGCTTTTGTTAAACACAGTGCTTACGGTTCGCCGCGGTCAGGCCAATTCCCACAAAGGCAAGGGATGGGAGCGGCTCACTGACCGCATCATTGATGTGGTGAATGAAAGAGAGAAGCCGATTGTCTTTATCCTATGGGGGCGTCACGCGCAGATGAAAAAAGAGCGCATTGACACATCGAAACACATTATTATTGAATCGACTCATCCGAGCCCGTTTTCGGCAAGGAACGGTTTTTTCGGGAGCAGACCGTTTTCCCGTACAAACGCCGCCCTTGAAAAAATGGGGGAGCAGCCCATCGATTGGTGCATCCCCGACCTGCCGCAATAAACGGTTTTTTTGAGGCGCTTCCGCCCGGCGGAAAGCGCCTTTTTTGGCGTTCCGGGCGGTATGCCGTCAGAAAAAATAACAAACTCAATTCTGCGATTCGCTCAGAAATTTGATAAAATGCAGGAAGAAGACAAATTACTGCTGGAGGATTTACTCATGAACATACATATCTCTGCTTTGATTCAGAAGATGGAAGAAGAACTGAGGCAGGCGAAAACGGCGACCCGCACCGAGGAGGTCAAAATGCACGCGGCCGCCATCCGCTCTCTGTGTGATGTCGTGCTCGGCACTCAGACGCACACCGCTCCGGCGCCTGTGCAGAATCCGATTCCGAAAGCGGCGCCGAAACCTTCCGCGTCTCCTTCGACAGATCCGCTGCTGCTTGAAAAAATGATGGGCAGCGCCGGGCTGAACCAATATCAGAAAAAAGCGAAAGACGAACGTGAGGAAGACGGAAACGGGGATTCCATTTTCGATTTTTAACAGGAGAGGTTGATTGACTTGAAACTGATACTCGGGGGTTTGCAATGGACGGCATTTATGATTGCGGCTGCGATTGTAGTTCCTGTCGCCATCGCACAATCATTTCACTTGAACCATGCCGATTCTGCCGCATTGATTCAGAGCACATTTTTTGTGCTTGGCGTCGCCGCGGTCATCCAATGTCTCCAGGGACATCGTCTGCCGATTAATGAAAGCCCGGCAGGCTTATGGTGGGGCGTATACACGATTTACGGCGGACTGACTGGCACGGTGTTCGCGACATTCGGCGAGACGCTGCGGGCGCTGCAGGGGGCGCTGTTATTAAGCGCTGTCTTTTTCTTTTTGTTCAGCCTTTTTAAAGTGATTGAACGGCTGGCCGTGCTGTTTACGCCGGTTGTGACCGGTGTGTATCTGCTACTGTTGGTCATGCAGCTGAGTCAGCCGATTGTGAAAGGCCTTTTGGGCATCGGCTATTTAAAAAACAGCGTCGACGGCCTTGTATTCGGGCTCGCCATGGTTGTGACGGCGGCGATGTTCATCATGTCCCGATCGAATGTTACGTTCTTAAGACAGTATGCGATTCTCCTTTCGCTTGCCGGCGGATGGATCTTATTCGCCGTCTTCGGCGCTGCCAAACCGATTCAAATACCGGACCGCGTGATTCAGCTGCCGTCTCTTTTTCCGTTTGGAAAACCCGTGTTTGACAGCGGCCTGATCATTACGTCACTCTTCATTACCGTGCTTTTGATTGTCAACATGCTCGCGAGCATCCGGGTTGTAGAAGCGGCGGTGAAAAAATTCGGCGGCACCGTCGGGAAGCGGCGTGAGCGTCCGGCAGGGTTTGCGGCTTCGATCAGCCACCTTTTGAGCGGACTGTCAGGGGGCATTGCGCCTGTGCCGATTTCAGGGGCGGCCGGTTTTATTGAGACGACGAAGCTTCCTTCGAAAAAGCCGTTTCTTTTGGGAAGTGTATTTGTCATGATCATCAGTATGATCCCGCTATTTATGAATGCGTTTGCGAGTCTGCCCTCACCGGTCGGCTTTGCGGTAAACTTCGTCGTTTTTTCCACGATGGCGGGTCTTGCCTTTACGGAGTTTGACTCTTATGAGAAAGCGGAGCAAAAACGAATCCGCTCCATTATCGGTCTGGCGCTCCTGACGGGGGTCGGCGTAATGTTTGTGCCGGAGAGCGCGTTATCAGGGATGCACCCGATCCTGATTTCGCTCTTAAGCAACGGCCTTGTGCTCGGGACGCTGCTGGCGATAGCGATTGACCGAATCCAGCTTATCAAAAAGAAAAAATCCGACAATCTCGTGTCATCGGATGACGGACGTTGAATTTTGCCGATGTTGGGTTATGATTGAATTGGAAACTTTAACGAAAAGGCGGGAGAAAAATAGATGAAAGTGTTTATTATTCTTGGTGCGATTAACGCTTTATTGGCCGTGGCGCTGGGCGCTTTCGGCGCGCATGGGCTTGAAGGGAAAATCCCCGATAAATATTTACAGGTGTGGCACACAGGTGTGCAATATCATATGTATCACGCGCTCGGTCTTCTGGCTGTCGCGTTTTTGGCCGAAAAGCTTTCTGGCGCAGGCAGTGTTTCTGTTGCGGGCTGGCTGATGTTTGCGGGCATCGTTCTGTTTTCAGGAAGCCTGTACGTATTGAGCGTGACGCAGATTTCCATTCTAGGCGCGATTACACCGCTCGGCGGCGTGGCGTTTATCATCTCTTGGATTATGATTATCGTCGCGGCCGTCAAATATTTATAAAGAAAAAAAGCCAATCCTCTGTCAAGTGAGCGATTGGCTTTTTGATTTATCTCGGAGAATAAGAAGACATGGAGTACGGATAAGTATAAGCGATTTCCTCATCAAACGTGATGTAATCAAGGTAAATGGTCAGAAGCAGATAGCGGGTGCCCGTTTTCGGATCGCTGATGATGATATGGTCACGTCCCGCCGCCTGAATCACACCGCGGAAAATCTTTGAATTCCATTCTTTGCTGTTTTCAAATGTCATATAAATCGTCGCCGTTTTGCCCCGGTTCAACCGCAGAATATTTTCAATGTATGACTCTTCAATCGGCAGCATGCCGGGAACGTTTTGTGACGATGATGGACCTGACGGAATCTGAAAGCTGCCGCCGCCCTGCTGCTGCGGCTGGCCGGGGAACCCCCCGCCGAAGCTCTGCTGGCCTTGCTGCATCGGCATTGTCATTTGCTGCTGCATCGGCATCATTTGTGATCCTTGGCCCTGAGGCTGCGGATAAGGATTAGGCCCGAGCTGCGGCTGGTATCCTTGCATATCCATTCCCATCCCCATCCCTTGCATTTGCTGATATTGATTCTTTTTCGGTTTCATATTGTTCCTCCTTTGATGAAAACCTCTTGATGCTGAAACCTCCTGACAAGTATCAGACAGCCGACAGAGCGGCTGCTGTTTTTATCTATTCCACCATATGAGCCCAAAGAAAGATTTATGCGAAAAAAGAAAATACGCTCCAATAAGTCCGGACATCAGAGCCGGCTTTTTTTGTGTGCGCAATGCTGACTTTTCACATAATAGTCTGTATTCCTAGCGCATCTTCCGCATAAGGAACATATGATAGCGGTAGTTTCAGGTGCGAAAAGGGGGTGACGAGTTGCCTAAAGTGTCAGTGATCATGACGAGCTATAACAAAAGTGACTATGTGGCCCGCTCTATTAAAAGTATTTTGTCTCAGACGTTTACGGACTTTGAGCTGTTCATTATGGATGACAACTCAAATGAAGCGACATTGGCGGAAATACGTCCTTTTCTCACGGATGACCGCATCCGGTTTTATCAAAGCGATGTATCGGGCGTCAAAGAAAGAACGGAAAAAACACGCTACGCCGCCTTGATTAATCAGGCAATAGAAATGGCGGAGGGCGAGTACGTGACGTATGCGACCGACGACAACACGTATGTGCCGGAACGGCTTGAGAAAATGGTGAAAGAGCTTGATGAAGACCCGGAAAAAGCCGTCGTGTATTCAAGTTCCAAAACCTATCATCTGAATCAGCGGAAAGAGACGGTGAAGGAGACGGCCAGGCCCGCCGAACGGATCGTGTGGAACGCGCCGTGCGCCATTGACCATTGTTCGGTCATGCACCGGTTTTCCGTGCTGGAACAGGTCAAATCGGCATTCGGTTCCTATTGGGATGAAAGCCCGGCGTTTTACCGGATTGGTGACGCCCGTTTCTTCTGGAGAGTGAATCATTTTTATCCGTTTTACCCGATTTCTGAGGAGCTTGATATCAATTATATTACCGATCAATCCATCCATTATCAGCTTTTCGCGGCGGAGAAAAACGAGTTTGTGAACAGCCTTCCGCAGCAGACCACGTGCCGGGAGCTGAGGGAATCATTAAAAAAGCTTGGAAAGGGGTGAGGGCTTGTCGGCATACTTAGCGAACTATTGGGTGCTGTACCGGCAGTATATTGACCTTTTTCAGTCACTTCGCTACAAAGACATCCCGCTCGCATTGATCAGTAATTTTTATCAATATATCAGTCCGGCGCTTCGGGAGAGCATGGAGCAGAACCCAGAGCTTTTCGGTCCGGCTGATCAGCATATTCCTGAAGCCGGTATACAGCCATATTATGATCAAAAAAGGCAAAACATTAAGAAAACAGATGAGAAACCGGTAAACGGAAAGGTCATTCTGCATTTCGATCATCTTCGGTTCACCGAGGGAAACTACCGGCAGTTTGACCCGGCAAAAACAGCAGTACTGGCCAGATGGAGTCTGCCTGACCATTACGGGCTGCCCGTTATCTGCAAATTGGAGCTGACGGGAATGGGGCAAAAAGGGAACCCCGTCCCTTATATTGAAAAAGCCCATTCCATTTTGAAAGAGCTTCACAGCCATCCCGCTTTCGGAAACAGAGAATTTCAGGAACGTTTGTATAAAGACATCCCGTTATTTATTGAAGCGATTGACGCCATTGATATTTTGTTTACGGCCGAAAAGATTTCCGCCGTTGTAGTCGGCACGACGGAGGATATTTACAGCCGTGTGCTGGCGCTGACGTGCTCGAAAAAAAACGCCGTCAGCATCTGTCTGCAGCACGGAGCGCTCATGGGAGATGAAGCGTTTCTGCCCGTATTTACGGACTATCAGGCCGTATTCGGGGCTTATGAAGCGGAGTGGTATAAAGCAAAAGGCTGCAGGGATGAACAAATCATCATCACGGGGCATCCCCGTTTCGACGAGATTTTCTCAAGAGAGCCGATAGATCAGGACACGTTTTACCGCAAACTTTCTTTTCTCCCGTCACAGCGGACGGCGCTGATCGCCACGCAGCCGTTTTCTGATGAATTTTATACGGGAGTGCTTGAAGAGCTTGCCGGCCAAAAGAACATGCAGCTCATTATTAAACCGCATCCGTGGGAAATCGGCAAAAACAAGCTGGATGCTTACAATCAGGTGCTGCGGAAATATAAAGCAGGCAAAATCATCAAAAAAGAGATGGAGCTGTATGATATTCTCCCGTATGTTGACGCTGCGGTGACACAGACATCAACGGTCGGTCTTGAAGCGATGCTGTTTCAAAAGCCCGTGCTGATCGGAAAATCAGCGGGAACCCGCAGATACCCTTATTATCACTCACTTGGAGAATTTGTCTTTGAGGACCCGCAGGCACTCGCTCAGGAATTAATCCGGATATGCGAAAGCCCCGCAGAATATCAAAAAGCGGAACAGGCGCGCCGTGCTTTTGTCGCCGCGAACTACCCGGTTCAGGATTCGCTTGCCGCTTTATGCCAAGTGCTTCAGGAAAAAACCGGAGTCAGCTTCAGACGGGTTGACCCTTCATAAAAAAGATAGGAGCGCAAAGAAAATGGTGCAAAAAAGATCAGCTTTTCTTCCCTATTCATTGCCCATGATCGGGAAGGACGAAATTCAGGAGGTTATTGATACGCTTGAATCGGGCTGGCTTTCAAAGGGACCGAAAGTAGAGGCGTTTGAAAAAGCCTTTGCCGCCTGGACGGGGGCAAAGCACGCGATCGCGCTGAACTCATGTACCGCCGCTTTGTTTTTGGCCCTGAAAGCGAAAGGGATCGGTCCCGGCGACGAGGTCATCACGTCTGCCGTGACGTTCAGTTCAACGGCCAATACAATCGTGCACACAGGCGCCGTTCCGGTGTTTGTTGACATCGATCCGCTTTCGCTGAATGCGGACTCTGAAAAAATTGAGGCGGCCGTCACCCCGCGGACAAAAGCGATTGTACCCGTTCATTTCGCCGGCCAGTCGTGTGATATGGATCAGATTCTGGCCATTGCCGAAAAGCATCAGTTATTTGTCTTAGAGGATGCCGCACATGCCGTGTATACCACGTACAAACAGAAAATGATCGGATCAATCGGTGATGCGACGGCATTCAGCTTCTACGCGACAAAAAACCTGGCAACCGGTGAAGGCGGCATGCTGACGACGGACGATGACGGGCTTGCCGATCAAATCAGGGTGCTCAGCCTTCACGGCATGAGCAAAGGCGCGTGGAACCGCTATTCTTCAAACGGAAGCTGGTACTACGAGGTCGAAACGCCCGGCTATAAAATGAATATGTATGATCTTCAGGCAGCGCTTGGGCTTCATCAGCTGAAACGGATTGACAGCATGCAGCAAAGAAGAGCCGACATTGCGAGCCGCTACCAGGACGCCTTCAGACACATGAAAGGGCTGACCATCCCGCATGTCAGTGATGACGGGCGGCATGCATGGCATCTGTATGTTCTTCAAATAGAGGAGCAGGAGGCCGGGGTCAGCCGGAACGATCTGATTTCCGCTTTAAAAGACCAATATAATATCGGCACAAGTGTTCATTTTATTCCGGTTCCGTTCCATCCGTATTATCAAAAAACGTACGGGTATAAGGAAACTGACTTTCCGGCCGCTGCAGCGTATTATCACCGCACCGTGTCACTCCCTCTTTATCCGTCAATGACAGATGACGACGTTGAATACGTCATTGCAGCCGTTACGGATATCGTCAAAGGGGCTGATTAGGTGTACAGACTGAGGGAAAATCTTGCGCAGGACATGATTCATACCTTCCTGCATCAGAAGGGCATTCAGCCGGAAGCCTATGAATCGTCGCTCTGTTTATTGGAAGAAAACAGCCTTCAAGGCGTAATTTTATATGAAAACTCTTCGTGGGAAAGTCAATTGTTCCGAAAAAATATCATCAATGTGAAGCTTGCAGCCGCAAACAGCGCCGGTCAGCTTAAAAGGCTGTTTCAGGAATTTTACGCGGCAAGGCGGGCGGCAGGCACTGATTTTATATTTATTAAAATACCGGCTGAAGATATCGGCGCGATGCAGGTCGTTCAGCAGCTTCCGAACGCTTATTTTGTAGGGAGTCTGCTCAAGCTCGTCAGTCCTGTGCGTGTATATAACAGCACACCGCCGTTTGAGATTACAGAAGCCGGACCCGGCGACACGGAAGCGATCAGCCGGCTGGCCCGCGACGCCTTTACAAAAAGCAGGTATTACCAAGATCCCCGCCTCAGCTATGAAAGTGCAAACCGCCTGTTTGAAGAGTGGGCGCGGAATAACGCGGAAGGCAGAGCTTCGTTACAATTCGCCGCCACATATAAGGGAGAGACCGTGGGCTTTATTCAGGGGCTGTCTAAAGGCGATGAATTCGTCCTTGATCTGATGGCGGTAAAGCCGGGCTTTGAAGGGAAAGGAGCGGGATTCCATTTAGCGGCGCACATTATTGAACAATCATTGCGCTTTCAGCATAAGACTGTATCAGCGGGAACGCAGCTCCACAATGTAAGAGCCATCCGCCTGTATGAAAGAATGGGATTTAAAGCGGATGCGTCCTATTACTACTATCATGTGTGGCCCGGGAAGGAGGCGGACTGATGGCATCATGCCAAATCGGAACGAAGTCAATCGGCGAAGGTTCGCCCGTATTCATCATCGCCGAAGCCGGAATTAATCATGACGGAAAACTGAGCCAGGCGTTTGAATTGATAGATGCGGCCAGTGAGGCCGGCGCGGACGCGGTCAAGTTCCAAATGTTTCAGGCTGACAAAATGTATCAGAAAGACCCCGGCTTGTACAAAACCGCTGCGGGAAAAGACGTCTCGATATTTTCTTTAGTGCAATCAATGGAAATGCCCGCTGAGTGGATCGAACCGCTGCTTGAATATTGTAAGAAAAAAGGCGTGCTTTTTTTAAGCACGGTCTGTGACGAAGGCTCTGCCGACTTACTGTATGCGACTTCGCCTTCAGCCTTTAAAATCGCCTCCTACGAGCTGAACCATCTGCCGTTATTGAAATATGTCGCGGGGCTGAAGACCCCGATTATTTTTTCCACCGCGGGCGCTGATATTTCAGATATTCAGGAGGCTTATCAAACCATTACCGGCGAGGGGAACAAAGAAATTGCGATCATGCATTGTGTAGCGAAATATCCCGCGCCGCCTGAATACAGCAATCTGAGCGTCATTCCCATGCTTGCCGCCGCATTCCCGGATGCAGTGATCGGTTTCTCCGATCACAGCGCCCATCCGTATGATGTGCCGTGCGCGGCGGTCAGGCTCGGAGCGAAACTGATTGAAAAGCATTTTACGATCGATAAAAACCTGCCCGGTGCTGATCACTCCTTCGCCCTCAATCCGGATGAATTAAAACAAATGGTTGCGGCGATCCGCTCAGTTGAAGCGGAGCTGCGGCAGGGGCATCACGCTTCGGTGCCGGAAGTGCTGTCGGGAAGCTCCCATAAAACCACGACACCGATTGAAGGAGATATCAGAAGGTTCGCTTACAGAGGCATTTTTTCAACAGCGCCGATTCAAAAAGGCGAATGTTTTACGGCGGAAAACCTTGCCGTCCTTCGTCCCGGCCAAAAACCGCAGGGGCTCCACCCGAGATATTTTGAACTTTTAACTGACGGGACGCGTGCGGTCAGGGATATCCCCGCTGACACGGGCATCACTTGGGATGACCTTTTGACGAAAGGCAGCCCATATGATGACTGACATTTTGTTTATCATTCAGGCGCGGATGGGAAGCGGGCGTCTTCCCGGCAAAGTGCTGAAACCGATCGGCGGGTATACGATTCTCGATATGATTGTCAAAAGGGTTCGGCAAAGCGCGTATTATGATCAATCGCGGGATAATCTGATCGTCGCCGCGTCTGACAGCAAGACCGACGACATTCTGTCTGCGCACTGCCTCAGCAAGAACTACCGTGTGCACCGCGGTAGCGAGCAGCGCGTGCTTGACCGGTTTGCACAAGTCATCGAACGAGTAAAACCGGACATCGCAGTCAGACTGACGGGGGATAACCCGTTTGTCGACCCTTCGCTGCTTGATTTTCTGATTCAATCGCATTTAGATCAGCACGCGGACTACACGTATATCTGCGGTACACCGCTTGGCATCGGCGGCGAGGCGGTAAGCGCGCGACTTTTAACGGAGATCAATGCCGACAAAACGCTGGCGGACAAATACCAGGAACATGTCACGCTTTTAATAAGAGAATCTCCTGAGAGGTACCGGCTTCTCTTTCCTGAGCCCCCGCAGGAACTCCGGGCTCCTCACTTGCGGATGACCGTCGATACAGAAGAGGACTACAGGCTGGCCCGCGAGCTGTACGTAAAAGCGGGCTCGCGTCCTGATATTCCGGCAAGAGAATTGATCCATCTGCTGAATAGTGATCCGGAGCTCAGGGCCATTAATCAAATGATCCGGCAAAAAGAGGCTGATTAGCATGCGGGTTTTGATTTTCGCGGACGGGGGCCGTGACATCGGCATGGGGCACGCGGTGCGGATGAAGCTGCTTGCCGGTGCCATTAAGAACAATTGCTCAATAACGTTCTGCACAAATAAAGAGGCTTCTTCTTATCTGTCATCTGATCAATGGGAAGTGATCATCAAGCCTGACAAGGGACAGAAGGAATTTATTGTCCGGGAAATAAACAGGCAGGCTCCTGACCTTCTCATATTCGATCTGCTCGATATGCCGTGTGACTGGTTAGAGGAAGTCAAAAAGCATTCATCGGCACGCATCGTCTTATTTGAAGAAAAACGGGAACATGTCATTCATTTATGCGATGCCGTTATAAACGGCATTTACGGAGGGCTGAAAAGCCGGACGGTCCAAATGGGCAGCGCCGCGGTATATGAAGGCCCGGATTATATGATTCTTCATCCGGGTTTTGAAAAAGCCAAACAGCTTTATCAGCTGAGAAAAGAATGCCGGACCATATTGGTTTCATTAGGAGGAAGCGACCCGAAGAACCTTGTCTTTAAAGTGATGGAAGCATGCCGCCGCATCCCCGACATTCAGCGAAAACGAGTGATCATCGTCATGGGCGGCGCCGCGCCTCATGCTGACGACGTGCGCGCGCATCTTACACAAATGCCTTATGCCGAGCTGGTAAGGCAGACAAATGACATGGCCGCGCTTCTTTCGAGGGCTGATATGGCCGTCGTGTCCGGCGGGATCACTTTATATGAAACCATTTGTACAGGTGTGCCCTGCATCGTACTTTCTCAAGTGGAGCATCAAACTGAGACGGCGGAAAAATTCGCCGCACGGGGGGCCGCCGTTCATCTCGGCCTTGGTGAATGCATATCAGCGGACGTTCTCGCACGGCATATGTCTGACATGGCCGCTGATTATCCGATGCGGACCGGACTTCATCAAAACGGAAAGCCGCTGGTTGACGGCAGGGGCATCAAACGGGCGGCGGCGATTCTTTATGATTTGTGATAAAACCACACGTAAGGAAGTGTTCATGTGAAAGGTGTTATCTTAGCCGGAGGCACCGGCTCACGCCTTATGCCGCTGACAAAAGCGGTCAATAAGCATTTACTCCCTGTCGGTCCATATCCGATGATTTACTGGTCGATCATGAAGCTGGAAGAAGCGGGGATTACAGATATCTTGCTGATTACGCAAAAAGAATATATTCCTCAATTTCATAAACTTCTCGAAAACGGAGAAGAGCTCGGCGTCTCAATCACATATCAGGTTCAGCCAGCCGCCTCCGGCATATCCGACGGTTTATCATACGCAAAGCGGTTTACCGGGCGCGATCCGTTCGTTCTGCTTTTGGGAGATAATATTTTTGAAGATTCATTAAAACCTTATACGGAGCGTTTCGCAAAGCAGGGAAAAGGAGCGAAAGTGCTGCTGAAAGAAGTGGACGATCCGGAGCGCTTCGGCATCGCCGAGATTGATGAGAAAAACAAACGGATCAAGTCGATCATTGAAAAGCCGGAGCAGCCGCCGACCAGACTATGCGTCACAGGGATCTACATGTACGACGCAGAAGTGTTTTCCTATATTGAACAAATTTCCCCTTCAAAACGCGGCGAACTGGAAATTACGGATGTCAATAATTTATACATTGAACACAGTGAGCTGACGTATGATGTGTTAACGGGCTGGTGGGTGGATGCGGGCACGCATGAATCGCTCTACCTCGCCGGAAGCCTGGCGCATCAGGCATTACAGAAAGGACAGGAGCATTAATCATGCCAAAATCATATTTAATTACAGGGGGCGCCGGATTTATCGGCCTTACCTTTACAAAGATGATGCTGAAAGAAACGGACGCGCAGATTACCGTCCTGGATAATCTCACGTATGCAAGCAGGCCGCTTGAAATAGAAGCCTTAAAAAAGAACGGCCGTTTCCGTTTTATCAAAGGTGACATTTCTGAAAAAGAGGACATTGACAAAGTCTTTTCCCAAATGTATGACGCTGTCATTCATTTTGCGGCTGAATCCCATGTGGACAGAAGCATAAATCAGGCAGAGCCGTTCATCACAACAAATGTGATGGGCACATACCGACTGGCGGACGCGGTGTTACAGGGAAAAGCCGGCAGGCTGATTCACATTTCCACAGATGAGGTGTACGGAGATTTGGCGCCGGATGATCCCGCTTTTACGGAGACGACGCCGCTTTCTCCGAACAACCCGTATTCGGCCAGCAAGGCAAGCTCAGACCTGCTCGTCATGTCTTATGTGAGAACCCATAAGCTTCCAGCCATCATTACGAGATGCAGCAACAATTACGGGCCGTACCAGCATCACGAGAAAATGATTCCGACCATTATCAGGCATGCCGTAAACGGCACGCCGGTTCCGCTGTACGGCGACGGGATGCAGATCAGAGACTGGCTGTTTGCCGAAGATCATTGCCGCGCCATTAAGCTCGTGCTGGAAAAAGGAACACTCGGTGACATTTACAATATCGGCGGAGGAAATGAACGGACGAATAAAGAGCTTGCGTCATTTATCATGAAGGAGCTCGGTGTCGAGGAACGGTTTGCTCATGTCGAAGACAGAAAAGGGCATGACCGCCGTTACGCCATCAATGCTTCAAAGCTGAAAAATGAGCTGGGATGGCGGCAGGACGTCACATTTGAAGAAGGAATGAGAAGAACCATTCGCTGGTATACAGACAGCCAAGACTAATCGGAAAGAAGGGGATCCGATTGACGAAGGTATTAGTAACCGGAGCGGCCGGCCAGCTGGGGCGGGAGTTATGCCGCCAGCTGAAGCAGGAAGGGTATGAAGTGATCGCCTTGACAAAAGCGATGATGAACATATCTGACCAGCGTTCGGTGCGGCACTCGTTCAGCCATTACAAGCCGGATATCGTCGTCAATACGGCGGCATACACCTCCGTTGACAAATGTGAAACGGAGCTCGACAAAGCGTATTTAATAAACGGAATCGGCGCTTATTATGCCGCGCTTGAGGCTGAAAACACCGGCGCGAAATTCATTCACATCAGCACCGATTACGTCTTCAGCGGCAAAGGAACACGGCCATACCAGACCGATGATCCCGCAGATCCGGGCACGATTTACGGAAAAAGCAAAAAACTCGGCGAAGAACTGATCCGGTTAACGGGGAAAAACCACACCATTATCAGAACATCGTGGGTGTACGGCAGCGGCGGGCACAACTTTGTCAATACGATGCTGAAACTTGCGGATACACATGATCAGGTGCGTGTCGTTAACGATCAAGTCGGGGCGCCGACGTACACAAAAGATTTAGCCGAAACGGTGATCGGTCTGTTTGACAGGCCGCCGGGCTTATACCACGCCGCAAACAGCGGAGTGTGCAGCTGGTATGAATTTGCCAAGGCTATTTTTGAAGAAAGCGGCAGAACCGCCGCCGTGTTGCCCGTCACGACGGAGGAATACGGAAATGAGACGCCGCGCCCCGCTTACTCGGTGTTGAGTCTTGAGTCGATTGAACGGCAGGGGCTCGGCATGAGGCATTGGCGGGAAGCGCTGCATGATTATTTACAAAGGGAGGGACAGTGCAAGTGATCGAAGGCGTAAAAATCAAAAAGCTGATCAAACACAGCGATGACCGGGGTTTTTTCTCAGAACTCGTCCGTGACGATGAACATCTCTTAGAGCGTTTCGGGCAGGCTTCCTGGTCCAAAAGCTATCCCGGCGTCATTAAAGCGTTTCACTATCATGAGAAACAGGATGACCTATGGTTTTTTCCGACGGGCCACGCCCAGGTCGTGCTGCATGACCTTCGCGAAGAGTCTGCAACCAAGGGAGAAACGGATGTCTACTACATGGGAGAAGACAATCCGATGCTCCTTCTCATTCCCAAAGGCGTCGCACACGGGTACAGAGTGCTGGGTGAAACCCCGCTGACCATTATTTATTTCACGACAATGTCCTACAATCCGGATCAGCCTGACGAAAAAAGAATCCCGTGGAATGATGACACCATCGGATTTGACTGGCAGACGGCTCACCGATAGCGCACAAGACGAAGACAGCGGATGTCTTCGTTTTTTGTGCTGATTCATCTCGTGAAAAATAAATGATAGAATATTCCAAAAAATAATTTACTTCCATGGATAAAGGTGGTAGATTATTCTCAGGAAAAGAGAAACCCAATTCGCGAATGGAATCATCAGACACGCTTTTCCGGCAGAGGACGCTCTGAATCCCATATGATCTGGAGGAATTCATGATGTTAAAAAGAAAATCATTTTCGGCCTTTCTCATCAGTGCTGCGGTATTTTCATCTGTGTTCTTGCCATCTTTTCATGCGAACGCCCAATCTGCCGTTATTGAAGCGAAAACCGTCAATAGTACGAAAGAATACGCGACGTCTGATATTGAAGTCACATACAAGCCGAATGCGCTGCTTGCCGTCGGCGCCGTTGAATTTCAATTTCCTGACGGGTTCAACGCCACTGTGAGGGACTCTGTAAACGGAAGAACACTGAAAGAAACGCAAATTCTCAACTACGGAAAAACGGTCAGACTTCCGCTTACCCTTGACTTATTGGGCGCGTCTGAATACAATCTCGTCCTGGTGCGTAAAAACCTTCCGCGCGCGGGCGCGTATACAATTAAAGGCGATTACGTAAACGGTTTGGGGGCCGGCAGTCTTTATGCCGAAACAAAGCTGGTTATTGACCCGCGTTAATCCAGGATGAAAGAGGCTGACAACAGCCTCTTTTTTTATGCGCAAAAAACCTGGCATGAATCTTGCATATAAAAAGGGCGTAACGACAATGTGAAAGGGATTGATGGGTTTTGGTGTAAAAGCGCTTACATTTTGTTCTGCCGGTAATTGAAGCTTACACGTAAAATACGATGAGGTGATAAAACATGTCAGCCAACCCGCTTTCTAAAAGCAATCAGAAAGATGAAGAAAAAGAAGTTCTTAATTTGTTCTTGTCAACACAATCGATCATAAAAGAAGCCCTGCGCAAACTGGGCTATCCTGACAATATGTATGAACTGATGAAAGAGCCGATGCGGCTTTTAACCGTCCGCATCCCTGTCAAAATGGACAATGGCTCAGTACAGGTTTTCACGGGCTACCGCTCACAGCATAATGACGCAGTCGGCCCGACAAAAGGGGGCGTGCGGTTTCATCCGGAAGTCAGTGAAGAAGAGGTTAAGGCGCTTTCCATCTGGATGACTTTAAAATGCGGCATCACAAATCTTCCTTACGGGGGCGGAAAAGGCGGCATCATCTGTGATCCGCGGACGATGTCATTCGGAGAGCTGGAACGGCTGAGCCGCGGATATGTGCGTGCGATCAGCCAGATCGTCGGTCCGACAAAGGATATTCCGGCTCCCGACGTATATACCAACTCGCAGATTATGGCATGGATGATGGACGAATACAGCCGCCTGAGAGAATTTGATTCACCGGGATTCATTACGGGCAAACCGATCGTTCTCGGCGGTTCACAGGGGCGGGAGACGGCGACCGCGCAAGGCGTCACGATTTGTATTGAGGAAGCCGTTAAGAAAAAAGGGATTCCATTGGAAAATGCGCGGATCATCATTCAGGGGTTCGGAAATGCGGGGAGCTTTCTCGCTAAATTTATGCATGACGCCGGTGCCAAGGTGATCGGCATCTCAGACGCCCACGGCGCTTTGTATGACCCTGACGGCCTTGACATTGATTACCTGCTGGATAAGCGGGACAGCTTCGGCACGGTGACGAATCTCTTCTCGGATGTCATAACGAACAGGGAGCTGCTGGAAAAGGACTGTGATATTCTCGTGCCCGCCGCAATCTCCAATCAGATTACGGCTGAAAACGCCCATCACATTAAAGCCTCAATCATTGTGGAGGCGGCAAACGGCCCGACAACGATAGATGCCACGAAAATTCTGAATGAAAGAGGCGTGCTTCTCGTGCCGGATATTTTGGCAAGCGCCGGCGGCGTGACGGTGTCTTATTTTGAATGGGTGCAAAATAATCAAGGCTTTTACTGGTCTGAGGAGGAAGTCGCCGGAAAACTGCGCAGCGTCATGGTGAATTCGTTTGAATCCATTTATCAGACAGCGCATACCCACAAAGTCGATATGCGTTTAGCCGCCTATATGACGGGCATCAGAAAGTCGGCTGAAGCGGCCCGGTTCCGCGGCTGGGTATAAGTGTTATCCGCAAAGAGATTTTGCATCAGTTATATAGCGGATCGCAAAATTTCTTTGCGTTTTCAGATTACAGCTGACAGATTCGGACAAGCTTCGTCCGCTTTCGGCAAAGATTTTCTTATTTTTATCACAAATTGCTATGCTGGTATGCTTCTTGCATCATCATAAAGCGTGAGCACACATTACAAAATACGGGGAGGAATTCTAATGACAGTTTCATACGCACACGAACCATTTACAAATTTTCAGGAAGAGACAAATAAACAATCGTTTCAGGAAGCGCTGGCTTATGTGAATTCACAGCTCGGCAAGCATTATCCGCTTATTATCAACGGTGAAGCGATTGAAACGGATAAAAAGATCATTTCCGTCAATCCGGCAGATAAAAAAGAAGTGATCGGTTCTGTATCGGCCGCCGGAAAAGAACTTGCGGAAAAGGCCATGCAGGCTGCGCTGCAGGCATTTCAAACATGGAAAAAAGTACGGCCGGAACACCGCGCGAATGTGCTGTTTAAAGCGGCGGCGATCATCCGCAGAAGAAAGCACGAATTCTCCGCGTATCTAGTGAAAGAAGCGGGAAAACCGTGGAAGGAAGCGGATGCGGATACGGCGGAAGCGATCGACTTTTTAGAGTATTACGCCCGTCAGATGCTGAAACTGAAAGACGGTTCTCCTGTAAAGAGCCGTGACGGAGAATATAATCAGTATCACTATGAGCCGCTTGGGGTGGGAATCGTCATTTCTCCATTCAACTTCCCGCTTGCGATCATGGCGGGAACGGCGGCGGCAGCCATCGTAACAGGCAACACGATACTGCTGAAACCGGCGGATGCGGCGCCTGTCGTGGCGGCGAAATTCGTTGAAGTGATGAAAGAAGCGGGCCTGCCGGACGGCGTGCTCCAATTCATACCGGGCGACGGAGGAGAAATCGGCGACTATCTGGTTGAGCATCCGAAGACGAGATTTGTGTCGTTTACAGGTTCCCGCGCGGTTGGATGCCGTATTTATGAACGCGCCGCAAAAGTACAGCCGGGCCAAAAGTGGCTGAAACGGGTCATTGCCGAAATGGGAGGGAAAGATACGGTGCTTGTAGACAGAGATGCTGATCTTGATCTTGCCGCTTCCTCAATCGTGTATTCCGCCTTCGGATTCTCAGGCCAAAAATGTTCAGCCGGTTCCCGTGCGGTCATCCATCAGGACGTCTATGATGAAGTTGTTGAAAAAGCCGTCGCTTTAACAAAATCACTCACCGTCGGAAGTCCGGAAGATTTTGATACATACATGGGGCCAGTCATCCACGAAGCATCTTATAATAAAGTCATGAGTTATATCGAAATCGGCAAAACAGAAGGAAAACTCCTGACGGGAGGCGAAGGTGATGATTCAAAAGGATACTTTATTCAGCCGACCATTTTTGCGGATGTTGATGAAAACGCCCGCCTGATGCAGGAGGAAATTTTCGGGCCGGTCGTCGCGATCTCAAAAGCCCGTGATTTCGACCATATGCTTGAGATTGCCAATAATACCGATTACGGACTGACGGGCGCTCTGTTATCGAAAACCCGCGCGCACATTGAACGCGCCCGCGAAGATTTTCACGTCGGGAATCTATACTTCAACCGCGGATGTACGGGAGCGATTGTCGGATACCAGCCGTTCGGCGGCTTCAATATGTCAGGAACCGATTCAAAAGCCGGAGGACCTGACTATCTGATTCTTCATATGCAGGCAAAAACAACGTCTGAAGCCTATTAATCTTTCGGAAATAGCGCGATGAAAAAGAGAGTCGCGCTATTTTCTCTATATGAGGGTAAGGAGGATGGAACATGTATCAGCAGCTCAGCAAAATGCTTCCGGAGGAGAAAATAGAAGCCATTACAAAATCACTGGTGGCGTTAAACAGCATCAACGGCACATTGGGAGAAGGAAAAAAAGCCGACTATATCAAAGATATGATCAAGAGCTTTCCCTACTTTCAAGAGAATCCGTCACATGTGTGGGAGCAGGCGATTCCTGAGGACCCTTACGGCCGCAAAAATATTTTCGCATTTATTGAGGGAAACGGCGAAAGCCTGAATACGGTCATTTATCACGCTCATCTTGATACGGTCGGCATCGAGGATTTCGGCCCTTTAAAAGATATCGCTTTTGATTCCGACCGTCTCGCGGAGTATTTCTCAAACTATGAATTTGATCGGGATGTGCAGCGGGACGCCCGCTCAGGCGAGTGGATGTTCGGAAGGGGTTCGGTTGATATGCAGAGCGGTATTGCCGTTCATCTCGCCAATCTGCTTCACTTTTCTGAACGGCGTGATCAGCTGCCGGGCCATATTCTGTTCATGGCAAACCCGGATGAAGAAAGTCAGCATTCCGGCATTTTAACCAGCATTTCTGAATTAAAACGGCTGAAACAAGAAAAGCAGCTTCGTTATTTAGCAGCGATTAATAACGATTTTATCACCCCGCTGTATGAGGGTGACACGACAAGGTACATCTACACGGGCGCGGCAGGGAAGCTTTTGCCTTGCTTTGCGATTTACGGGCGGGAGGTGCATGTCGGTGATACGCTGTCCGGCATCGACCCGAATTTGATCGCGTCAGAAATCACCAGAAGAATTCACAACAATATTCATATGGCGGAAAACATTGAAGGGGAGCTTGTGCTTCCGCCGACCTGCCTCTACCAGCGTGACAACAAGGAAGCGTATAACGTGCAGACCGCCGTCAGCAGCTATGTCTATTTTAATTATTTTATTTACGAGAAAACCGCCAAAGAAGTCATGGATCAGCTGACCGCCGTGGCTGACGAAGCCTGCAAAGAGACAGAACGAAAATTATCTGATTATTACGACGAATACTGTGAGAGAACGAGCCTGCCGAAAAAAGAGATGTCATGGAACGTTCAAGTGTACAGTCTGGAAGATTACCTGAAAAGGCTGAGAAGCCGCGGGATAGACCCTGCACAGTGTATCGGGCAGGCATTTAAAACATATGAACATCTTGAACTGCGGATGAGATGCTTTAAAGCCGTCGAGGAACTGCAAAAACTCGATCCTGAGCAGGGAGCCAAGGTCATTATTTTCTATGCGCCGCCTTACCTTCCGCACAATTATCTGAAAGAAGAGAGCACACGGGACCGGCTTTTGCAGCATGTCATTCAAGAAGCGGTCGATAAAACAGCGGCGTCAACCGGAGAAACATTCGCCTTTAAAAAGTTTTTCCCTTATTTAGCGGACGGAAGCTTTTTATCGCTGCATGAAACAGACGAGGAGGTCTCCGCCTTTACCGATAATTTTCCGGGCTGGGATGTCATCGGGACGATTCCTTTTAAAGAAATCAGGGAATTGAATATTCCGTCGGTCAATATAGGGGTATACGGAAAGGACGGCCATAAATGGACGGAACGCGTGTACAAGCCGTACACATTCCATGTGCTGCCGGAACTCATTCAACAGACAACAATGCACCTTTTGCACAGCTACCGATTAGACATACGCACAAATGGCTGACATAACAGAATAAGGGGGATGTATATGCAGGGAGATACCAATCAAACTGAATTGCAGCGCACGATGAAGGGCCGGCATTTGTTTATGATCGCCCTCGGCGGCGTGATCGGGACGGGGCTTTTTCTGGGCTCCGGTTTTACGATCAGTGAAGCGGGACCGATCGGCGCGATATTGGCTTATGTGATCGGCGGATTTTTAATGTATTTGGTGATGCTTTGTTTGGGGGAGCTCGCGGTCGCCATGCCGGTCGCAGGATCATTTCAGGCGTATGCGGCAAAGTTTCTCGGGCCGTCGACGGGTTTTACGATCGGATGGATGTACGCATTCAGCTGGGCCAATACAGTGGGGCTTGAACTGACGTCGGCGGGGATTTTAATGCAGCGGTGGTTTCCGGCCGTTCCGATTTGGGTGTGGTGCCTTGTATTCGGCGTCGTCATTTTTTCCATTAACGCGCTGTCTGCGCGGAGTTTTGCGGAAATGGAATTTTGGTTTTCCAGCATTAAGGTCATGGCCATTGTATTGTTTATTATTCTCGGCTGCGCTGCGGTATTCGGCTTTGTCGGTTTTAACGGCGGGCAGACGGCTCCGTATCTGTCAAACTTTACGACGGACAAAGGGCTTTTCCCGAACGGTGCCCAAGCCGTGCTGTTTACCCTTGTCATGGTGAATTTTTCATTCCAGGGCACCGAGCTGGTCGGAATCGCCTCGGGAGAAAGCGAAAATCCGGAAAAGACGCTTCCCCGCTCAATCCGAAACGTCATATGGCGGACGCTGTTTTTCTTCGTGCTGGCGATGTTTGTTCTCGTGTCCATTTTGCCGTACCAAACGGCAGGCGTCATCGAAAGCCCGTTTGTGGCTGTGCTGGATAAAATCGGCGTTCCCTATGCGGCTGATATCATGAACTTTGTCATCCTGACCGCCATGCTGTCGGTGGCGAATTCCGGGCTGTACGCTTCGTCCAGAATGATGTGGTCCCTATCAAAAACTAAGATGGGTCCCGCTTCCTTAACGAAACTGACGAAAAAAGGCGTGCCTCTGAAAGCTCTTTCCATCACCATCGCTATCTCCGGTTTATCCCTGCTGACAAGTGTATTCGCGGCTGAAACGGTGTATGTGTGGCTCATTTCCATCTCCGGTATGATTACCGTCGTCGCGTGGATGTCAATCTGCGCTTCACAATTCGTTTTCCGGAGACGCTTTCTCGCTGAAGGAGGAAATCTGAAAGACCTGGCATTTAAAACGCCTCTTTATCCGATCGTGCCGATTCTCGGATTTTCGGTTTACGGTCTTATCTTAATCAGTCTCATCTTTATCCCCGACCAGCGTATCGGTCTGTACTGCGGCGTCCCGCTGATGATCATCTGTTACGCGTATTATCACTTCGGTATTAAAAAACGCCTGAATCGTGAGCCGGCTTCTTCGAAAAAAGGCGCTGCCGGATAAGAAAAAAAGCCCTCCGCAAAAAGCGGCGGGCTTTACTTTGTTTTTCGTTTGGCCGACAGCACATAGGATAGAACGGCAAAGAACTCAAAACCGAAAATGCTGACGGCCATCGGCCAGGCATTTTCTTCTCCGGCAATCCCGACAAGGGGAGCGGCAGCCGCACCGCCGATAAAGGGCAGGAGTCCGAGAAGAGCCGCAGCGCTTCCCGCGCCTTTCTCCTGTTTCTGCATAGCCAGAGAAAATCCCGTCGTCGTGACGATCCCGACAGAAGAAACAATGATGAATAAAGAAATGCAGACCGCCGTCAGGCCTAAACCAAACGCAAGTGATAAAAGCAAAGCGATGCTTCCGATGACGGCGATCAACAGCCCGGAGACAAACAGCTTCCGTTCATCATGTGTTTTGGCCATCCGTCCGGTGATTTGGGTGGCGCATATGATTCCCGCACCGTTTACGGCGAACAGCAGGCTGAACATTTGCGCCGATACGCCGTAGATGTTTTGCAGTACAAACGGCGACCCGGCAATATATGCGAACATGCCGGTCATCACAAATGCCTGGCTGAGCGCAAATCCCATAAACATCCGGTCGCCAAGCAGGCCCCGAAACGTCATCAGCGTCTCCCGGAGTCCGCCGCTTGTCCGCTTTTCCGGCGGGAGTGATTCAGGCAACGCCGTAAGCACGGCGGCAGTAATGATACAGCCGATCACCGCCAGCACGACAAATACGATTTTCCAGCCGGCAAACTGAAGGATAAATCCCCCTGTAATCGGCGCTAAAATCGGTGCCGCCCCATTGACGAGCATCAGTAATGAGAAAAAAGCCGTCAATTCTTTTCCGGAATACATATCGCGTGCGGACGCCCGTGCGATGACGATTCCGGCCGCCCCGGTGAATCCTTGAATAAACCTCATGACAATTAAAAACGAAACAGAAGGGCTGAAGGCGCATAATAAAGAAGACAGCGTATAAAGCAGCAATGACAGAATGAGCGGCTTCCGGCGCCCGATCATATCACTGAACGGCCCGACAACGATCTGCCCGACCGCCAGCCCCAAAAGACAAAACGTCAGGCTCAGCTGCGCAAGTGACGCTGTCGTATGAAGATCGGCCGCCACTTCAGGCAAAGCGGGCAGATACATATCGAGCGAAAGCGGCCCGAATGAAGCGAGCGTCCCGAGAATCAGTACCATGCCGAGGCCTGCGCGGGCGGCCTTTGAATCAGCGTTATTCATTCCATGACCCCCACCTTAACAAATGATTCTATCACTATAGCATAACCGGACGGCGTATTTTATATCATTTATTGAATACAAACTAAATATTTTATTTAAAATCTGAATGTAAATAAAAAATTGGAATTAGTTTTCATGTGAAATGTAAAATGAAATATAAGGATGCTAAACTATAAAACAACAAAAGGTAGAAAAGTTTTACGGAAGAGGTGTTCAAAGAGCATGAACAGCAAACAAACCGATCACATCGAAACGAAACGCCGATTTCCGATCTGTCTCGCGCTTGCTTTGACATTAGGCGTATTTGCCGCCGGTTCTGAAGAGCTGGTGATTTCTCCGCTGCTTCCGGATTTAGCGCGGGCTTTCAGCTCGGATGTCAGTGTGCTGGCGCTTTCCATCAGTATTTACGGATTGATGATTTTTATCGGCGCGCCGCTTCTCGTTCCGCTGGGAGATAAATATTCCCGGGAACTCAGCCTGATGACGGGGCTCCTTATATTTACGGCCGGCACGGTGATCTGCGCGCTGGCGCACAATCTCTTTTTCTTCTTTCTGGGCAGGGCGCTTTCCGGGCTTGCGGCGGGTGCGTTTGTGCCGACAGCTTATGCGGTGGTCGGCGACCGTGTGCCTTATGCGTACCGCGGCAAGGTGATGGGTCTGATCGTGTCAAGCTGGTCGCTCGCTTTGATTTTCGGCGTTCCGATCGGCTCTTTTATCGGCGGCGTTTTAAATTGGCGGTGGACGTTTTGGATTTTCGCCCTCATGTCTGTCCTCGTTGCTTCGCTCATTTTCATTGAGGCGCGCCGCAGCACGACGGATGGGGATAAAACAGAAGAGGAAAACGGACGGCAGGCAGGCACTTTCCGGGATGCGCTGAAGGTGCCCCGTGTCCCTGTATACCTCACGATCACTTTTTGCAACATGATCGGTTTTTACGGCATGTATTCCTTTCTCGGCACATATCTTCACCGCGTGCTGCCGGGGGGGAATACAGCTTCAGGGCTGCTGATCATGGTGTACGGAATCGGTTTTTCCATGAGCGTGTTCACCGGAAAAATCGCAGATAAGGCGGGGAAAATGCGCTCTTTGATGGCGGCATTGGCCGTGATCAGCATATGGCTTTCCTGTCTCGCCTATGCGCCGTCATCAATGCCGTTTTTGGTCATCGGGTTATTCGTCTGGGGATTGATGCAAAGCCTGACGGTGACCTTGCTCAGCACCATTTTAAGTGATTGCTCACAGAGCCGCCGGGGCAAAATCATGGCATTTTACAGCCTGGCGTCCAATTTGGCCGTCACCTTGGGTTCTGCTGTCATGGGTCCGGTCTATGTCGGATACGGATATGCAGCTGTCGGATTTATTTGTGCGGCCGTCACCCTCATCGGCTTTGTCCTCAGCGTTTTCGCATACAGAAGGTATGGGAAATATGAGCATCAGGCCGACCAATCATTGTATCGGTAAAATAAAGTTTCTATAATTTTGCAAATGTTAATTTTTAACACCTTATATCTTAAGGTGTTTTTTAATATATAGGAATAATTATCAATATTTTCAAATAATATTGACAGCTTGAACGTCTATGGATAATATTTACTTAAAATTTAACAGATTGGTTGGTGCTCATGATTATATTGGATAATAGCATTCAAACGAAAAGCAAGGCTTATTCAATATCTAAACTGATTACGATCAACACGCTCGGTCCTGAAGGGACAAGCAGTGAGTACGCAGCAAAAAACTTCATCACCAATTTTACCCTTCTCCAAGGGGTGAACAGCAAATTATCACTGCATGATACATTTGAATCGTGCATTGAAAAAACGCTTCAAAGTCCGCTGGAATACACAATTGTGCCTCACGCGTATGACGGCATTAAGCACTTCTACATGAGACCGGATCTGCAGCTTCTGCAAATTTTCAGGTGCGACACCCCGATGTACGGCCTGGCTGTCCGGCCCGGTTTTGAATATACGGATGACATGCTTGATCAGACTGTCATCGTATCCCACCCGTCTCCTATCAATTTGATTAAGTATTTTACCCGTAAAGATGTCACGTTTGATCTGGTGAACTCAACGAGCGCAGCCGCGAAAAGAGTGAAGGACGGTTTGTCCGACATCGCGCTGACAAATGAGCTGGCCAGACAAAAGTACGGCCTTCACTTTGTCAAAACATTTAAAAGCATTCCCATGAGCTGGTCATTATTCGGAAAAGGAGAGATTCATGATGAAAACTGAACAAGATTTGCAGGAACTTTATTTCCCGACGCCTAAATTAATAGAATGGGATAACGGAGTAAGACAATATTCGTCCGTCAGAGGAGATACGGAAGTTCTGCTTTCTTACGTTCCGCCGCATACAAACGTGGAACCGCATCAGCATAAGGAAGTCCAAATCGGCCTTGTCGTTTCCGGCGAGCTGTCCATGACTGTCGGAGATGTCACAAGAAAGATGACAGCGCTGGAATCAGCCTATATCGCGCCTCCTAATGTGCCTCACGGAGCAAGAAATGAGACGGATCAAGAAGTGATCGCCATTGATATTAAACGCCTGAAAGCCGGTGAGACCTACACAAGCCCTGAAGATTATTTTTTGAATATTTTTAAAACGAGAGACTTATTGCCCGGTATGGAAGTCACGTTCTTCGTGGAAGACTGGGTGGAAATCATGCTTGCCAACATTCCGGGCAACGGGGGAGAAATGCCGTTCCATAAACACCGCAATGAACAGATCGGCATCTGCATCGGCGGCGGCTATGATATGACCATTGAAGGCTGCAAAGTGGATATGACATTCGGCACAGCTTATTTCTGCGATCCGAGAGAAGATCACGGCGCCATCAACAGATTTGAAAAAGATTCAAAATCAGTCAATATCTTTTTCCCTCCGCGCTATAACAGAGCAAAAGCGAAAAAATTAGAGGCGAAAGAGTCATGAACCTGACGGATAAAACCGTCCTCATCACAGGGGGCGCATCAGGCATCGGTTATGCCGCGGTTCAGGCGTTTCTGAATCAGCAGGCGAATGTGGTCGTCGCGGATATTGATGAGGCGCAGGGAGAAGCGATGATCAGGAAAGAAAACAATGACAGGCTGCATTTTGTGCAGACGGATATTACAGATGAGCCGGCATGTCAAAACGCCATCCGGTCAGCGGCGGACAAGTTCGGCGGATTGGACGTGTTAATCAATAACGCCGGCATCGAAATTGTCGCCCCGATTCATGAGATGGAGCTGAGCGATTGGAACAAGGTGCTCAACGTCAATCTGACGGGCATGTTTCTTATGAGCAAGCACGCGCTCAAGTATATGCTCAAAAGCGGCAAGGGCAACATCATTAATACGTGCTCCGTCGGAGGAGTCGTTGCATGGCCCGACATTCCCGCATATAACGCCTCTAAAGGCGGCGTATTGCAGCTGACGCGTTCGATGGCCGTCGATTACGCCAAACACAACATCCGCGTCAATTGCGTGTGCCCGGGAATCATTGATACACCTTTGAATGAAAAGTCGTTCCTTGAAAACAACGAAGGCACGCTTGAAGAAATCAAAAAAGAAAAAGCGAAAGTCAATCCGCTGCTGAGACTCGGCAAGCCTGAAGAAATAGCGAACGTCATGCTGTTTCTCGCGTCGGATTTATCAAGCTATATGACCGGAAGCGCGATCACCGCAGACGGTGGATACACCGCACAATAGAGAAGGAGTGTTTACATATGGAGAGAAAAACAGTATTGGTTATCGCTGACCTTGGGGGATGCCCGCCGCATATGTTTTACAAAAGCGCAGCCGAAAAATACAACCTCGTCAGCTTTATTCCGAGACCTTTTGCAATTACAGCCTCTCATGCGGCATTAATTGAAAAATACTCGGTCGCGGTCATAAAAGATAAAGACTATTTTAAGAGTCTGGCTGATTTTGAGCATCCCGATTCGATTTACTGGGCTCATGAAGATCATGACAAACCTGAGGAAGAAGTAGTCGAAGAAATCGTCAAGGTGGCCGGCATGTTCGCGGTTGACGCCATTACGACCAACAATGAACTGTTTATCGCTCCGATGGCAAAAGCGTGTGAACGTCTCGGCCTGCGGGGAGCGGGCGTACAGGCCGCTGAAAATGCCAGAGATAAAAACAAAATGAGAGCCGCCTTCAACCGGGCCGGCGTCAAGTCTATCAAAAACAAACGGGTGACGACGCTGGAAGATTTCCGCGCCGCGCTTCAGGAAATCGGAACGCCGCTCATTCTGAAGCCTACATATCTGGCGAGCTCCATCGGCGTGACGCTCATCAAAGAGAGGGAAACGGCAGAAGCCGAATTTAACAGAGTCAATGAATACCTGAAGTCGATTAACGTACCGAAAGCTGTCACGTTTGAAGCGCCGTTTATCGCGGAAGAATTTTTGCAGGGCGAGTATGACGACTGGTACGAAACAAGCGGTTATTCCGACTATATCAGCATAGAAGGCATCATGGCCGACGGAGAATACTTCCCTGTCGCGATTCATGATAAAACACCGCAAATCGGATTCACGGAGACATCGCATATTACGCCGTCCATCCTGGATGATGACGCGAAGCGGAAAATCGTCGAAGCAGCCAAAAAGGCGAATGAAGGACTCGGCCTCGAAAACTGCGCAACCCATACAGAGATTAAATTAATGAAAAACCGGGAAGCCGGACTGATTGAATCAGCGGCACGATTTGCGGGCTGGAACATGATTCCGAATATTAAAAAGGTCTTCGGCGTCGATATGGCGCAGCTGTTATTGGATGTTCTCTGTTTCGGAAAAGAAGCCGATCTGCCGAAAGGATTATTGGAGCAGGAGCCATGCTATGTCGCCGACTGCCACTTGTATCCTCAGCATTTCAAAGAAAACGGCCAGCTGCCTGAGACGGCTGTCGATTTCGTCATTGAAAGCATTGACATTCCGGACGGCGTCTTAAAGGGAGACACCGAAATCATTTCTTTCTCGGCGGCCGAGGCGGGTACATCCGTGGATCTGCGGCTGTTCGAAGCGTTCAACAGCATTGCGGCGTTCGAACTGAAAGGAAGCAATTCGGGTGACGTGGCCGAATCAATCAAACAAATTCAGCAGCAGGCGAAGCTGACTGCAAAGTATGCGTTACCGGTATGAAACAGCTGAAACCGAACTCGAAGTATTTGCTTTTCGGGCAGGCGCTTTCGTTTATGGGAGACTATTGCGTTCTCCCGGCTCTGCTCATTTTGTCTACATACTATCATGACTACTGGGTGACGTCCGGCGTTATCGCGGTCCGCAGCATTCCGATGGTGTTTCAGCCGTTTTTAGGCGTGCTCGTGGACCGGCTCGACAGGGTGAAAATCATGCTGTGGACGGATGTGATCAGAGGTGTCATCTTTTTGGGGCTGACATTTCTCCCGAAAGGCGAATATCCGCTGCTTTTTCTGGCGCTGCTGTTTGTTTCTTACGGAAGCGGCGTGTTTTTTAACCCGGCACGTCTCGCGGTCATGTCGTCTTTAGAAGCGGATATTAAAAATATCAACACTTTGTTTGCAAAAGCCACGACGATTTCGATTATTGTCGGCGCTGCAGCCGGCGGACTTTTTCTGTTAGGCGGTTCTGTGGAGCTTGCCGTCGCGTTTAACGGGGTGACCTATCTTGTCTCCGCGTTTTTCATCAGCCGCATTAAGCTTCAATACGTGCCGATTCAGTCAGAAAACGTGAGAGAAGCTTTTCAGTCGTTTAAAGAAGGCCTGAAGGAAATCAAAACAAATGCTTTTGTGTTAAACGCCATGTTCACGATGATTACGATGGCGCTTTTGTGGGGTGTCGTCTACAGCTATTTCCCGATTGTCAGCCGCTTTTTAGGGGACGGTGAAATCGGCAATTTCATCCTGACGTTCTGTATCGGCTTCGGCGGCTTTATCGGCGCCGCTCTTGTCAGCAAATGGGGCTTTAACAACAATAAAGGGCTGGTGTATTTTACAGTGTTATCGATCGTCTCGCTTGCGCTGTTTTTGTTTACCCCGATTTTCGCCGTGTCAGTCATTGCCGCCATTCTTTTCTTTATCGCAATGGAATACGGTGAGGTGCTGGCGAAGGTCAAAGTTCAGGAGAACGCGGCGAACCAGATTCAGGGCCGGATTTTTTCGGTGGCGGAGGCCTCCATCGGATTGTGCATCGCCGTCGGTTCCATGCTGATCAACATTGTAGACGCGACAGTCATCATGGCGTTTATCGTCCTTTTGGTCAGCGGGCTGTTTCTGCATACAAAACTGGTCAATAAATCCTTTTCAGAACGGAATAACGAATCAGAGCAAATTCATTTATAAGGAGCCTTTCAGATGGAAATCATACCGTCCGACGTCATCAAGACACTTCCGAAACAGGAATTTTCGCTCGTTTTTCAAAAGGTAAAAGAGATGGAGAAAACGGGAGCCCAGATCATTAACCTCGGGCAGGGGAATCCCGATCTCCCCACACCGCCGCATATCGTTGAAACATTGCGGGAGGCTGCGCTGAATCCTTCGTATCACGGATACGGCCCGTTCAGAGGCTATCCGTTTCTGAAAGGAGCCATCGCGGAATTTTATGAGAGAGAGTACGGGGTATCGGTCAATCCGGAGACAGAAGTCGCGCTGTTCGGCGGAGGGAAAGCTGGTTTGTACGTTTTGACGCAATGCCTGCTGAATCCCGGCGATATCGCCTTAGTCCCGAACCCCGGCTACCCTGAGTATTTATCGGGCATTACAATGGCCAGAGCGGAGCTGCATGAGATGCCGCTTCATCCGGAAAACGGCTATCTGCCGGATTTTGAGCGGATTGATCCCGCCGTCCTGAAAAAAGCCAAGCTGATGTTTTTGAATTACCCGAATAACCCGACGGGCGCGACTGCAGATCAGGCGTTTTATGAAAAAGCGGCTGCGTTTGCAAAAAAACATGACATCCACCTTATTCACGATTTTGCATACGGCGCGTTCGAATTTGATCAGAACCCGGCCAGCTTTCTTCAGGCGAAAGAAGCGAAAACGGTCGGCGCGGAGCTTTATTCATTTTCGAAAACCTTCAATATGGCAGGCTGGAGAATGGCATTTGCCGTGGGGAATGAGAAAATCATTCAGGCGGTCAATGAGTTTCAGGATCACGTCTTCGTCGGCATGTTCGGCGGCCTTCAGCAGGCGGCAGCGGCGGCGCTGTCAGGAAATCCTGAGCATACCGAGCGTCTGAAGCGCACATATAAAGAACGGATTGACTTTTTCACGGCGTTATGTGAAAAGGAATTAGGCTGGAGCATTGAAAAACCGAAAGGGACTTTTTATGTATGGGCTGAAATTCCGAATGAATTCGAGTCTTCACACCAGTTTTCGGACTATCTGCTGGAGCATGCCCATGTTGTCGTGACGCCCGGCGAGATTTTCGGCAGCGGCGGAAAGCGTTATGTCAGAATATCAATGGTGGCCAAGCAGGGCGATTTAAGGGAATTCGTGCTGCGGATTCAAAAGCTCGGTTTATCCTTTCCTTCATTACAAGAAACATCCCGCTGAGAGCGGGATGTTTTTATTATATGCTTTTCATGCTGCCGCCGTCGGCTGATACTTGCTGTCCGGTAATATAGGAGGCTTCTTCAGAGGCAAGAAAGGCAGCCAGCGCCGCGGTTTCTTCCGCAGTTCCGACACGCTTCATCGGGACGCCTGATGCAATCCGTTCTTCCGCTTCCGCTTTAGAAATGCCGTTTTGCTTCATGACATTCTTCACGAATTGGTGATAACGGTCTGTGGCGATAAACCCGGGATTCAGACAGTTGACAGTAATGTGAAAAGGCGCAAGCTGAATGGCGATGTTTTTGCTGGCATTAATTAAAGCGGCGTTCATCATGCTGTTGGTAAACATATTGGCGCCGGGTTCTTTCCATAGGTTTCCGACGATATTAATGATTCTGCCGAATTCGTGCTGTTTCATGATTGCTGCGGCCGTTTTCATAGAGTCGATATAGGCGATCGTTTTATTCGTAAAGGTATTTGTCATATCCTCTATATCGCAGTTTTCAAAGGTATCCGGCGAGCCGCCCGGAATGTTGTTGATCAATACATCAAGCCGTCCGCATTGTGATCTGATCTCTTCAAAAATGCCGGCTCTTGTTTTCTGGTCCGACATATCCCCGGCCAGAACGGTGACGCCCGCATCCGGATGTTTGGCGAGGATCTCTTCTTTTACCGATTCGATATTTTCGGGAACTCGTGAATTAATGACGGTATGAAAGCCATTGTCCGCCAGTTTCAGAGCGATCGCTTTGCCGATCCCCTGACTGGCTCCCATAATAAACGCGGTTCGTTTTGACAACTGTCTGCACCCCTTTACCAAAATGGAATCTCCTTTACATCGTAAAAAAAAATGATAAAAATAGCAAATTTTATTTAAATTCTGAAAAAGAAAAAACCCGCCGGACAGGCGGGTGGTTGTTACACGTGCAAAAACTTCGGAAGCGTGTCGAGAGACAAGCGATTTCCGACAAAAAATGAACCGAATTCGCCGTAGCGCGCGCTGACTTCATCAAAGCGCATTTCGTACACAAGTTTTTTGAACTGAAGCACATCATCGCTGAAGAGCGTGACGCCCCATTCGTAATCGTCAAAACCGACAGATCCCGTGATAATCTGTTTGACTTTGCCGGCATAGCTCCGTCCGATCAAGCCGTGGCTTTTCATCAGGTTTCTGCGTTCATCCATAGAAAGCATGTACCAGTTGTCATTGCCGCTTCTTCTTTTATCCATCGGGTAGAAGCAGACGTATTTCGCTTCCGGCAGCTCAGGATACAGGCGGGCGCGGACATGCGGATTTTCATACGGATCGCCTTCTCCGCTTGCGAGGTAGTTGCTCAGCTCAACCACCGACACGTATGAATAAGCCGGGATTGTAAATTCAGCAAGCTTTGATTTGTTAAATTCAAGCTCGATTTCGTTCAGCTCTTCCATTGTCGGGCGAAGAATCATCAGCATAAAATCAGCTTTCTGTCCGACGATGCTGTAGATGGTTTGCGAGCCTTTGCCTTCTTTTTGGGCGACGCCCCATTTTTCAAGCAGTCCCGTAAATTCGTGAATAATCGACAGGCGCTCATCGCTGGATAACATCTTCCATGACGTCCAGTCCATTGTGCGGAAATCGTGAAGCGCGTACCAGCCGTCAAGCGTTTGGGCGGCTTCGTTCGTTTTTTGCTGCTCACTCATGTATCTTCACTCCTATATCTTTTCATTACATTGATGCCTTCACTATATCACAGTTTAACCGTTTCGGCTGTGGAGAAACCTTGAATAATCCGAAGCCTTGTGTCAGAAACTATGCCGTGAACAAACGGTCAATTAAATTAGTTAGAAAAATAAGATTTCTTTTTGAAAGCGCTATAATGGAAGTTGGTTATTTGAATTTAGCTGGAAGAAGAGTATGCTGTAAAAGTAAGCGTTTTTTGTCAACATAGAGGAGGGTATATCGTGGCAGATTTATTTACAAAAGTACAAGAAAAAGTCGCAGGAAAAGATGTGAAAATCGTATTTCCTGAAGGGTTGGACGAACGTATCCTGGTTGCGGTCAACAACTTGGCGGGCAACAAGGTATTAAAGCCGATCGTAGTCGGCAATAAAGAAGACATTCAAGCAAAAGCGAAAGAATTAAATCTTACGCTTGACGGCGTGGACATTTTTGACCCGCATACATATGAAGGCATGGAAGAACTCGTTCAGGCTTTCGTAGAACGCCGCAAAGGCAAAGCGACGGAAGAACAGGCCCGCAAAGCTTTGCTGGACGAAAACTATTTCGGCACGATGCTTGTGTACAAAGGTCTCGCAGACGGACTTGTCAGCGGAGCTGCACATTCTACTGCTGATACGGTGCGCCCTGCACTGCAAATCATCAAAACAAAAGAAGGCGTGAAAAAAACATCAGGCGTCTTCATCATGGCCCGCGGTGACGAGCAGTATGTGTTCGCTGATTGCGCGATCAACATTGCTCCTGACAGCCAGGACCTTGCCGAAATCGCCATTGAAAGCGCCAATACGGCTCAAATGTTTGACATTGACCCGCGCGTTGCCATGCTCAGCTTCTCTACAAAAGGATCGGCGAAATCAGACGAGACGGACAAAGTGGCTGAAGCCGTGAAAATTGCGAAGGAAAAAGCGCCTGAGCTTACGCTTGACGGCGAATTCCAATTCGACGCTGCATTTGTGCCATCTGTCGCGGAGAAAAAAGCGCCGGACTCCGACATTAAAGGAGACGCGAATGTATTTGTATTCCCAAGCCTTGAAGCAGGAAACATCGGCTACAAAATCGCTCAGCGCTTAGGCGGCTTTGAAGCGGTCGGACCGATTCTGCAAGGATTAAATATGCCTGTAAACGATCTTTCCAGAGGATGTAATGCGGAAGACGTCTACAATCTTGCGTTAATTACGGCTGCTCAAGCGCTGTAATCCGCAAAAGCCGGCCTTTACGAGGGCCGGCTTTTTTTTATAGAAAAAACGTCACTGCGGCCCAGCCGAACAGGGACAAACAGAGAGAACCGATCAAGCCTGCTGCGAGCGCCCGCCAGCCGTTATGACGAAACGCCGATATATGGACTTTCAAACCGAGACCCGCCATCGCCATGCCGATTAAAACATAAGACACTTGAACAAGAAACGCGGAAAACGAAGCTGAAATAACGCCTGATGTATGGATGGCGCTCATTCCGAGAAATCCGAAGATAAACCAAGGGATGGGGAGCGAAGCGGCAGAAGCCGTCTTTGACTTTCCGCTGCGGCGCGCCCGCATTCCGAGCATGAATGCGGCCGGGACGAGCAGCGCGACCCGGGTCAGTTTGACGATCACCGCCATCTCGACGGCTGCTTTTCCTCCGGCGCTGCCGGCCGCCGCCGCATGCGCCACCTCGTGAAGCGTTGCCCCGCAAAAGGCTCCGTAAGCCGCAGGAGAAAAGCCCAATCCATGATAAGCAAGAGAATATACAACAGTAAAAACGGTTCCTAATAACGAAACGGCGGCCGCGCTGATGGCGGCTGCATTTTCATTTGATCTGATCTGCGGCGCGATCGCGGCAATGGCAGCCGCTCCGCAGATCGCTGTGCCGCAGGCTGTCAGCGTGCTGAGTGTCTGATCTATACGGAACAGCCGGGACAGTCCGTATACAACGGCACCCGCAAACATCATACAGCAGACGGCAATTGCAAATACGTGCCAGCCCGCATGATAGATATCCGCCAGATTCAGTCTCATGCCAAGCAGGATGATGCCTGCTTTCAGCAAGTATTTGCTTGAGAACGCGATCCCCGGCTCTAATGCCGCCCGCTGTCCGAATACGGCGCGCCAGAGCATGCCGATCAGCATTGCAAGGACAAGCATTCCGAACATATGCAAAAACGGCAGGCGGCTGACATAGAAAGCCGCAAACGCAATTCCTGCGGTAACTGAAACACCTTTTACCATCTTCATCTCAGTCACTTCCCATTATCTTGATAACTCCACTTTACTGCGGTCTTAATCATTAGTAAAATATATTTATATGATCTAAACGATTAGGAAAAATAATGATTAGGGGCGATGCTTTTTGTATTATGGGGAACTGAAAACATTCATTGCCGTCGTGGAAGAAAAAAACTTTACAAAGGCGGCGCAGAAGCTGATGATTTCTCAGCCGAGCGTCAGCCTTCACATTAAAAACCTGGAGAAAGAATTTCAAACCGCCTTGCTGAACCGCTCTCCGAAGCACTTTACGACTACGCCGACGGGGGACATTCTCTATCAGCGCGCCAAGCAGATGGTCTTTTTGTACGAACAGGCGAAATCCGAAATTTACGCCCATCATCATTATGTCAAAGGGAAGCTCAAAATCGCCGCGAGCTTTACCATCGGCGAATATATTCTGCCGCCGCTTCTCGCAAAGCTTCATAACGAGTATCCCGAGCTGAACCTGGACGTCATGATCGGAAACACGGAGGAGGTCAGCGAAGCGGTTCGGATGCTTCAAGCCGATATCGGATTAATTGAAGGGCATACGGGGAAAAACGAGCTGGACATTCAGCCGTTTATGGAGGATGAATTGTGCATTGCCGCACCGAACGGACACCCGCTCGCCGGCAGAAAAAACATCCCGGCTGCAGAATTGCAAAATCAAGCGTGGGTGACGAGGGAGAAGGGTTCGGGAACGAGGGAATATTTAGACCATGTCCTTCAATCAAACGGACTGCGGCCGAAATCCATGATGACGATCAGCAGCAACCAGGGCGTCAAAGAAGCCGTGATCAGCGGAATGGGTCTTTCCGTTCTGTCAAAAAGCGTGCTGCAAAAGGATCTGCTTCACGGCAGCATTTCCGTGCTTGAGGTAAAAGGGTTCTCCTTAAAACGGAAACTGTCTATCATCCAATCTTCCATTATGGAGAACACAAAAAACAAAGAAATCTTCATCGCTCTATTGAAAAGCCAATTTCAATCATCACAAGCGGAGTGATATAATAAATGCATGGAAAGCCTATGACGAAAGGGATTTAATATAGATGGGAAAGCAACCGATTGATTTACTGATGCAGCCGAGCTGGAGAATCATTGACCAATCCAGCCTCGGCCCTTATTTTGATGCGAAGCAGTCATTCGCAATGGATGATACGCTGTGCGCCTCCGTAGGCAAAGGGGAATCGCCTGCGACGGCACGCTCTTGGGTGCACCACCGGACGATCGTGCTCGGCATTCAGGACACGCGCCTGCCGTTTTTAGAGGACGGCGTGAAATTGCTGGAGGACGAAGGCTACCGTGTCATTGTCCGCAATTCCGGAGGCCTCGCCGTCGTACTGGACGAAGGCGTATTGAATATCTCGCTTATTTTTGAAGACGAGAAAAAAGGCATCGACATCGACAGAGGCTACGAGGCGATGACAGAGCTGGTGCGGCGGGTGCTGCGTCCGCACCATGCCGAAATTGAAGCATATGAAATTAAAGGATCGTACTGTCCGGGCAGCTATGATCTCAGCATCGGCGGACGAAAATTCGCGGGAATCTCACAAAGACGCCTGCGGGGCGGAACCGCGGTTCAGATTTACCTCTGCGCCGATAAAAGCGGAAGCGAACGCGCCGATCTGATCAGACGTTTCTATCAAGCCGCTTTAAAAGACAAAAGCAACGATACAAAAGGCGTATATCCCGATATCCGGCCCGAAACGATGGCTTCATTAAGCGAATTGCTGCAAACGGACATTACCGTGCAAGACTTAATGCTGGCGCTTTTGACTGAACTGAAGGAACTCAGCGGACGTCTGTATGCAGCCGGGTTATCGCCGGAAGAGGAAATGGTATTTGAAAAAAATCTGACCCGAATGCTGGAACGGAATGAGAAGGTGTTCGGCACGCAGGAAAGCTTGGACTAAGTCCGGGCTTTTTTTGTTTTTGGTAATTATATACTATTTAGTTATAGTGAAAAAAGAAGTGTTATATGAAAACTAGTTTACATTATATACCTTATTTGATTAATATATTTATGTAGGTTCCAAATAATTCTATAAACTGAAGGAGATGGAGATATGAACTTTAAAAAAATAAAAGAAGAAAAAAGAATCACGATCCCGACACATTTGTTAGCCGGAGATGCGGAACAATCAGGCAATTCTTTCGCTTGGAGCGGCTGGGTGCTTGTAGTGCCGAGCCAAGAAGACAATCAAAACCCGAATTTGAATTTCTCTGATTTAGCCGCTCAAAAGTAGGATAATCACTGTTTGGAGCCTACACATCTGAGACGAGGCGGTGAGAGTGTGACACAAGAGTATATAACAGAAATTAAGCGGGGAGCACTGTCATGGATTGTTAAAAATATCCATTATTTCGATATGAATCATAAAGTAGCAAATGATTTCAGGTGGCGCCTTAAAACATTTATAGAACTCATTTTTCTTACCAATTACCTGATCAGAAATCAGGCAGATGATAAGGAAGTTGCTGTTTTAACGGAGTTTATTACAGAAAGGCTCCGTAATGATCAGCTTGAAGAATTTATTCATTTTGATCCGGACGGTCTCGCCGGATTGGCTATTGCGGGTGAATTTCTTACCTTGACTGATCATCCGTCACGGGCTTCGGTGATATGGGAGCTGGAAAAATTCACGGCAGCGCGTTTTGATTGCAGCCTTGCTAAAGTTCCCTTTCGGAAAATGGATCTGAAGTACAGTCTGCAAAGAGCAGGCGTAACCTCGGAAATAACGGATTTTTCTGACTTATATCACTACACAGCAGCTGGTCAGGATATCCCAAATACATATATGACGGATCATGATGCGTACAGCATCACTCATACGATTTTTTATATAACAGACATGGGATGTTCTTCGCTTACGGATAAAGAGTATCATCTGCCGTCCTTAAAAGAAAAGGTCCTGAAATTTCTCGGGATCTATATCTGTCTTGAGAATTTAGATATTACCAGTGAATTATTGATGTGCAGCTCTTTTTTACATATCAACATGGATAAGGACAACCATAAACCGCTCTATGAAGCAGCCTGGAATAAAATCTATCAGGGCCGAATGAAAGAGGGGAATGTCCCGAGCATCACCTATCAACATAAACCCGGTTTGACAGGTGAACAGCGAAGAGAAGATGTGTTCAAACATTGCTATCATACAACACTTGTCGCCGCTGGTGCCGCGCATGCCTGTCTTAGAGCAGAAAGGAACGATTAACTTGAATAGATTAGCTGAAGAGACAGATCAATTTTTATTATCTTTTGCTGAACAATCGCTTCCGGATCAAAAGAGCATTCAGCTGTTTGCCGGCTTCTGCAAGTACTACAGGAAGACGAGCCATTCTTCCGCTGTAAAAGAACATACTGAAAGGATTGCCTCCGCTTTCGTTGATAAGTCATGCTGGGAAGATCTGTTTCACTGTAACACGGCCATTGTCAATGAGTTGATTCATATCTATTTAACGGCAAAAGCTTATAAAAAGAAGCAGGGAATGGATTCGGATGATCAGGTCATACGTCACGGATTGCAAAACGGCTATCTTATAAAAAAAGAATGGCCTTATTTTAAATACGCCGAATTCGTCGGTTTGCTGAGCGAGCTGGGAATGTCAACTGACCATGAAAAAGTGCGCTTTTACAAGAATTCGATGTTTCAGCCTTTGCTCCATGACGCATGGAAAAGAACAGCTGAAAACGAGCTGGAGTTTGTCGAGTACTGTCTTCTTCATTTGAATGAGGGAGAGCATCTGCTTCATCCCGGCTTGAAGGCGTCCATTCAAAAATGGCTTGTGTTTTGTCTCGGCAGCCGAAAAATGAAACAGCTGTGCAATATGTTATTTATCCAATCATGTATCGATCCATTTTTTTATGGCTGTCAAGCGGCTCTTCATCATATAAATAACGAGAATCCATCCATTCATTGTGCTCCGGCTCTTCTGCCGGCGATTGAGATCCTGAATCTGGAGTGTGGAACATGCAGATAGTCAAGGAACATTTTAATATAAAAAAAACAGAAGAATGGCTGCTGGGTTTTTGGAAGAACATTCAGCTGCAGCCGGAAGAAATGGAAGCAGATGATCTCATGCACCTGTTTTGCGGTTTAGCGGCATGTCATCGTTTTGAAAGCAGAAAGGATACAGAAGAAGTTATTCTATTCCTAGACCGTTATTTCGGAGAAAAAACACACGAATGCCATCCGGTCCTGTTCGCGTATGCGTATCATGTGTACCGCAGGATAGATGCCGCAAAAAGCATCTTTTTTCATAACGGACTTGAACAAATGGTCCGCGGTTTACAAGAGGAACTGAAATCAGAGCCCTCCTCTATGATCCTCATGGTGTTAGGGGCTTATTTTGGGGCGGTGACTCCGGAAGAACTAATCGTGTTCTTAGAAACCGGGATGAAACGTGAGGCCGATTTGCTCATGGCACCGGGCAGCATCCAGCAAGAACAGGCGGATGCCCTTTATGCCGTCACTTATTTGCAAATGAATGAATTGCAGCCTTTTCTCACGGAATGGTACAAAACATCAGACTTTGCTTTTTCAGGTTTAATGTTAGCCGAGTGCAGAAAGTATCACATTGACGCCGTTGCAAAATACACTGCCATTATGAAATTTCTCCGATTCGATGAGGCGCTTTTTATACGGGAAGGGCGGGAATTTCTACGCTTTCAGCAGCGAAGCAGCGGGAGCTTCGGTTATTTGAATCCATTAGCGATGGATCGAGGGGCGGTCAGCGGCAAATTGCTGGACCGTCAGTATTTCCTGCCGTCCGCTCATTATGCCGCCGCCTCTCTGTCTATGCTGTAATGTCTCTCTTTTGAAAGACGGAAAAAGAAATCAATAAACAAATAAGAAAGTAGATCGCTATAACTGTCACGGAATAGGGGATGTTTAACGTTGAAATCGCATCACCCGCGCTTTTATTTACATAAGCAACGAGGTTTAAATGCGGAAAGAGCGTAAATTTATACCACGTAAATTGGGCAAGCAAATCAGTTCCGCCCAATATACTGCCGGCAAACAGCAGTAAAATGGATAAGCAAAGGGAGAGCGCCTGGCTTTTGCACAATACTGACAAAGTGAACGCAATGGTGACAATGCTAATAATTGATATGAAACGCAAAAGCAAAATGATTCCGGATGCTTTGATTGAACTGATGGTATACAGACTGTCATTTAAATGAGTATAGACGAGCGGATATGAAGCATTGGAAAAACCGAATAACACGCCGCCGATCAGCAAACAGCTCACACAGTAAAATAAGTAAATCATACCGGTAAACAGAAGGGAGGCCAGAAATTTCGATGTTAAAATCCGCCATCTTCGGTTCGGGCTTGTAGCGATAAATTTAATCGTCCCAAGGGCAAACTCTTTAGAAACAACCCCGCTGACGGTTAAAATCGCGGTCAAGCTGACGAAAATCTCAAGCCCGTTTGAAGTAACCGTGCCGAAAAACCTCCAGCCGTTCCATTCATAAGGGTTGATGTTATGCTCCAAATAATAGTCTTTATTCTTAACATCAGCAGAATAATAAACGCCTGTTGTTTCAGCGGGTTTATCAATTTCTTCCTGTTTTTTTTCGGCGAGAAGCCGTTCTTTCCAATTGTTATCCGAGGAAGCATCTAACTCATGATTCATAATAAGGCCGGCCAGCAAAACGATGAGAAACAGGAAAAAAAGAGATAAAAGTGTGCCTTTTTTTCGGGTTATTTTTATGAATTCATTCTGCGCCAGATGAAATATGCTCATACCGCGTCCTCCTGATCTGTAATCATCATGTATTTCTCTTCCAATGACAAAGTTCTTGCAGAAACGCGGGAAATCAGAATCTCTTTCTCTGCCAAAGATTTAATGACATACGGGATGGTATCTTCTTCCGCTTCCAATTCAATGATGCGGCTGTCTTTTTGCTGTACTTGAAGAATACCGTCCTGCTCTAATATTTCTTTCGCCCTTGCCGGATGATCGACCGTGACGGTAAACAGCTTTTTCTGACCAAGGTCATGTCTGTTCTTCATGTCTTCAATTCCTAAAATCCGTCCCTTTTTAATATAGGCAACCCTATCGCAAATCTCCTCCATTTCCGACAATAAATGGCTTGATAATAAAATGGAAACCCCTTGCTTCGATAAATCGGAAAGAATGGTGCGCAATTCTTTCATTCCTTTAGGATCGAGGCCGTTCATCGGTTCATCCAGAATTAATAATCCGGGATTGTGAAGAAGAGAATAAGCGAGCCCCAAGCGCTGTTTCATGCCTAATGAGAAATGTTTCACTTTTTTGCGGGCAGCCTGCTCTAGTCCGACTTTTGCAAGGGTATTCATAAGGTCATCCGTTCGCAGCGAGGTGCTGCGCAGTTTAGTAAAATATTTTAGGTTTTGCAAAGCGGTCATATTCGGATACATATCCGGGCCTTCAATGATAACCCCGATATGTCTCATAAAATATTCAAAGTCGCTGTCCGGTCTGCCTCTGAATGAAATGGCTCCTTCTGTTTTTTTAATAAGCTGTACGATCATTCTGAAAATAGTGGTTTTTCCTGAGCCGTTCGGCCCTAAAAGGCCGAAAATCTCGCCTTTTCTCACATCGAAAGAAATTGACTGTACAATAGGGGTATGATTGATTGTTTTAGAGACATCTTTTAATATCAGGGCTGGTTCAGTCATGATATTTGCACACCTTCCTTATTATTTAGGGTAAAAGCCGTCAAAACCGAAGAACATGCTTCCGATCAGGCCGGCAGCGATTAAAATGAGAGCAATGCTATACCACATTTTTCGATTCAATGGTTTCCCTCCTTACAACGCTGACATTCCATTTGAAATAGCGCAAAAAGATGCGGAATATCAGTTTCGAAAGATCAAATCCGGCCATAAACACCGCCATACCCGCTCCAAGAACCATACATCCGTTAAAAATGGCTGTTACAATCGGCACTTTTACGAGGAGAAAGAATGATCCGGTCATCAGCATCAGGCCGATCGCCATCAAACTTAACACCGCAACAGAGGCAAAAAGAAATGGTGTCAGCATAAACATGAAGTTGAACATGCCCATCCCCAGCATCAGGCCGAATGCTTTGAAAAAGGAGCGCCATGTTTTCTGCTCCTCGGCATCACTGATGAAAATATCCGCTTTTAAGGCGCGCGCAAGTGTTTTGGGGTTTCCTAAATTGTCGGCGATTTGTTCATCGCTTTTTCCTTCAGCGCCGCCCATTTGGAATATTTCGCCGATATCGGCGAGTATCTCTTTTTGCTCAAGTTCCGGCAGATCTTTTATTTCCCGCCGGAGATGTTTTAAATATTGGTCTTTACACATTCATTTTCCCTCCTTAATGATGCTGTTCACTTTTTCGGACAGGTCAAGCCATTCCGATTTTAATGTTTGATGATAAAAGGCGCCTTCTTCTGTTACCTTGTAATATTTGCGTGACGGGCCTTGATCGGAAGCTGCTGTATACGTTTTTAAATAGTTGTTTTTTGTAAGTCTTCGTAATATGGGGTAGATGGTGCCCTCCGATACAGGGAACGTTTCACTTATGATCTTGATTAATTCATAACCATATAAATCTTCATAAAGAAGCAGGGACAACACACAAAGTTCCAACGCTCCTTTTCGTAATTGGCTACTCATTTACTATCATTCCCATCATATCTAATAATTGTATTCTCTATACAGTGTATTGCACAGTAGCTAATCGATCAATAATTCCCAAGAACCATTTGGGATGAGGAATTGAATCTTTATGCTTATGTGCGGGCGGGGACCGAGATGCGCAGCCCTTGCGGGAAGAAGGCCTCCTGAACAATGTTTACATTAATATAGATCAGGATGCGCGTCATTGACAAATGGCAAAAACCCCTTTTTCCATGACAAGGAAAGGGGTTTTTCCGTTATTCGGCCATTTTTTCTAAATTGCCGTTCCGGTCCATTTTAAAGGACGGAGAGGCATGTTCGTCGTCTTCAAATAAAACTAGTTTTCTGGCTCTGTTCATAATTTTCACCAAGGTTTCGTAGTCTTCCTGAATGGTTTTTTGATCTTTTTCAAGCTTTTCGACGGCCGCTTCCAGCTGCTCGGTTTTAGACTGAAGTTCTTGGTTTTCCCGTTTTAAACGGTCATTTTCCATTTGCAGGGCGGAAGTTTGCTTTCCGCTGCCTTCATAGCTCTTCAGAAATTGAATGACGTCTGCCATTGTGAGCTCCGCCTTTTGGCTCGGCTGCTGAGGCGCCAGCAAATGTGATAAACTAGCTAACTCTTCCTTGAAGCTTTCATCGACATAAGGCATATGTTCGCCGGACATGACGGCTTGCCGATCCTCTTTTGGCGCTTCCGTTTGAACCGTCTCTTCGGCTGCGGTTTCCTGCATGATGTCCGCATCCGGTGCAGGCGGCTGATATAATAGTTTCTTCTTGGCCGGCTGGCCGTTTCCGAGCGCGCGCATCCGCTGTTTGCGCTGTTTTTTGGCGAGCTGAAGCGCTTTTTCGTATTGATGGCGGACGACGGCATTCCATCTGAAACCGCACGCTGCCGACGTTCTGTTTAATTTATCGCCTACCTCTTCAAAGGCGTTCAGCTGCGTGCTTCCTTCCCGAACGTGCCGAAGCACGGTTTCCGCAAGCAGCAGGTCATTTTCCTCCGACCAGGCGTCCTGTCTTTGTTTTGTCAATGTTCTCAACCCCCAATATCTTTGATGGTATTAGAATGTCCAGATTGGAAAATATTTATACAAATTGGCTGAAAGAATGAGAGATACGCAGAGCCTTGCAGGATAAGATGAATCCTTGTACAATGAGATGTGATGTGATTTTTTTCGTTTTTAAAATTAAGATTTAACATAGAGGAACATTGAATGAAGGGAAGCGTACATCATGGCTAATGAATTCCGAGTGTGTGATGATTGCCAGGCCACCAATATTAAGACTTTGCTGCCGCGTTTGAAAGAAGCTGACCCGGATGCAAAAGTGGAGGTCGGATGTCAGTCATATTGCGGGCCCGGACGCAAAAAATCGTTTGCTTTCGTAAACAACCGCCCGCTGTCGGCGCCGACTGAGGATGAGCTGATTGAGAAAGTGAAAAAGAAGATCAAAAAGTAAATGTGTATTTTACGACAGCCTCGCCCGATGGGTCAGGCTTTTTTGCTTCAAAAAATCAATGTCGGAAAACTGGAACAAAACGCCGGACAAATTCAAGGATGTTTTCAAATTACAGAGCCGATATAATAGAATCACGGCTAAAAAAAAGAGGGAATGACGATGGCGTATCCAAACGGAAAATTATCAGAAGAAAAAGTGTTTAAAGATCCCGTTCACCGCTATGTTCATGTGCGGGACAAGCTGATCTGGGATTTGATCGGCACCCGTGAATTTCAGCGGCTGCGCCGGATCAAACAGCTCGGTACGACGTATTTGACGTTTCACGGCGCGGAACACAGCCGTTTTAACCATTCTCTCGGCGTCTATGAGATTGTCAGACGAATGGTTGATGATGTTTTTAAAGGGCGTCCTGAATGGGATGACAATGAACGCGAACTCTGTCTCAGCGCCGCGCTTTTGCACGATTTGGGACATGGGCCGTTTTCGCATTCCTTTGAAAAGGTTTTTCATCTGGATCATGAAGACTATACGAGGGAAATCATTCTCGGCGACACCGAGGTGAATCAGGTTCTCAGAAAGGCGGGACCGGGATTTCCGCAGGATGTTGCCGAAGTCATTGCCAAAACATATAAAAACAAACAGGTGGTCAGCCTGATTTCGAGCCAGATTGACGCCGACAGGATGGATTACCTTCAGCGGGACGCATACTATACGGGCGTCAGCTACGGACATTTTGATATGGAACGGATTTTAAGGGTGATGCGTCCGCGAGAGGACCAAATCGTCATTAAGCAAAGCGGCATGCACGCCGTCGAAGACTATATTATGAGCCGCTATCAAATGTACTGGCAGGTGTATTTTCATCCCGTGACGAGAAGCGCTGAAGTCATTTTGACGAAAATTCTCCACCGTGCGAAGCAGCTCCATGAAGAAGGGTATATCTTCACTCATGCTCCCGTTCATTTTTATTCCATTTTTGAAGGGAAGCTGACGCTTGCGGATTATCTGAAGCTTGATGAAGCCATCATTTTATATTATTTCCAGGCTTGGGAAGAAGAAGAGGACCCGATTCTGTCCGACTTGTGCCGCCGCTTCATTAACCGCCAGCTGTTTCAATACGCCGAATTTAACCCCAATGAGGAAATGTCGGCTTATTTTGAACTGACCGCTCTGTTTAAAGAGGCGGGAATTGATCCCAATTATTATTTAGTGGTCGATTCTTCATCGGATCTGCCGTATGATTTTTACCGGCCGGGTGAAGAGGAGGAGCGTCTGCCGATTCATCTGTTAACGCAGAACGGCCAGATCAAAGAGCTGTCCAGGCAGTCCGCCATTGTCGAATCCATTTCGGGCAAACGCCGGACGGACCATAAGCTCTACTATCCGATGGACCTCATTTGTGACGATTCAGAAAACCCTGAAGCAAAATTAAAAATCCGGCAGCTGCTGGGACTGACATAGAAGGATTTTGGTAAAGAAGGAAAAGGAGATGTCGGGAATTTGTTGAAAGAACATGCAAAACTGATGAAGGTGTTCTCGGATTCTGGAGAAATCATCGGGCGGAAAAAGCTGCAGAAAATCATTTATATCGCGAAGAAAATGCAGTATCCTTTCTACGAAAAATATGATTTTCATTTTTACGGCCCGTATTCCGAAGAACTGACGCTTCGAATTGAAGAGCTGTGCAATCTTGGGTTTCTGGATGAGGTGAAGGAAAAAAAGGGCGGCTACTTTCAATACCGGTACTCGCTGACGGAGACGGGAGCCGAGTTTTTACATCATGCGGAGCTTACGATGCCGGATATGAAGAAGTACATCGACAGCGTCAACAGCCGCTCATCCCGGTTTTTGGAGCTGGTGTCTACGATTTTGTATTTTGACGGCCTTGAAGCTGAGGAAAAGAAAGAGAAAGTGTTTACGATAAAAAGCAAACAGAAATATACGGATGAAGAATATGATGAGGCGCTTCACTACATAGAAGAGCTGAAACACATTTGTTAAAGGCGATGGCTTTCGTCTTTTTTGATGAAAAAACCAGGCCGCACATAAAGCGGGCCTGGTTTTGTTTATTGTCTCAATTTGCTGTGCTTGTACGAATATAAAAAGTAAACGATCACGCCGATGATCAGCCAGACGGCAAAATAAAACCACGTTTTCAGCGGCAGATTGACCATTAAAAACAAACAGCAGATAATGGCCAAAATCGGCAGTACGGGTACAAAAGGCACTTTAAATCCCCGTGGCAGATCCTTATGGGTGCGGCGCAGAATCAGCACGGACAGACTGACCATGGCGAATGTCAATAATGCGCCGATGTTTGAGAGATCTGACAGCTCTTTCAGATCAACAAAACCCGCGATGCAGGCGCTGATCAGTCCGATCAGCCACGTATTAAAGATCGGCGCTCCCGATTTCTTTCCGACAATGGTAAAGACTTTCGGCAGCATTCCGTCTCTTGCCATCGCAAAAGATATACGGGTCGCCGCATATGTATGGGCGAGAACGACGGCCATCAGTCCGATCACCGCACCGGCAGCGATAACGCCCGCCACCGCGTTTTGTCCGACAGACTGCAGCACATAAGACATGGCTTCCGGCACATTAAGCTGTGAATACGGAACCATCCCCGTCATGACGAGACAGACGATGACGTATACCAATGTACAGATCACCAGTGAACCGATAATACCAATCGGCAGGTTGCGCTGCGGTTTTTTGACTTCTTCAGCAGAAGCGGAAATCGCGTCAAATCCGAGAAACGCAAAAAAGACGGCAGAAGCCCCCGTAATGACGCCTTTGATTCCAAAAGGCATAAAAGGATGCCAATTGCCCGGCTTTACAAAAAAGCTTCCTGTGATGATAAACAGCAAAACAATTCCGATTTTTACGAGAACCATTATATTATTAAAGGTTTTGCTCTCTTTAGAGCCGCGTGACAGAACGACGGCAATTAATAGAGTAATGATGATGGCAGGAAGGTTGACGATGCCCCCCTGGCTCGGCACGTGCAGCAGACTGTCCGGCAAAGGCATGCCGATTTCGGCTAACAGATTATTAAAATAACTTGACCAGCCGCTTGCCACCGCCGACGCCGTCACCATATAAACGGATAAGAGCGTCCAGCCCATTAAATGGCCGACAATTTCTCCCATGGTGGTATAAGAGTAAATATAGGCGCTTCCGTAAACCGGGAGAACAGAAGCGATTTCGGCGTAACATAATGCTGCAAGGCTGCAGACAACGGCTGCAATGATAAAAGAAAAGATTACGGAAGGTCCGGCGTTTTTCGCGGCCGTAATGCCTGTAAGAACCATGACGCCCGTCCCGATGACGGCGCCGATGCCCAGTAATGTTAAATCAAATCCACCCATCGTTTTGGCAGTCTGCCTGTTTCTGCTTTGTTCAAGCAGCTGGGTGATGTCTTTTTTTTGTAGGATATTCCGCAACACGCATCCCTCCATCCAAAAGCAAAAGCCAAGAGGGGCTCTTTGGCTTTTACCCGTGTCACATCTTCTGTGTAATCGACAATCCTGTGTTCTGTTTCCCCGTCTGTTCCGTTTCTTTTCCAGTCATATTGTCTGCCGCATCCGATCAGATTATCCTTTCCGTCAAACGCAGTCACCCTTAATGATTTTACCTGAATCATGTCTATAAAACCAGCATTGCATAAAAGGGATGGGTGAAAAAGCAGGAGATAATAGTCTGTATAGGGCAGGATAAAAGTTGCGGGCTTTCCGGCCGAAATTTTGACTTTCCCCGCGAGGTATCAGTAAAATGTAATAAAAAACAATCAAATGATGATGGATGCATCTTGAAATGGGGAGTTTCTGCATGGAGTACGATATATTGCAAGCAAATGTACTGGATTACGCGCTCACGAAATATTTAAAGAGCACGAAAAAGCTTGATGAGGCGACAATTCCGAAGAGTATAAACAATATCAGAGGATTTATTCTCAGGATTATTTACCGGCACGGCACGTGCACGATTAAAGATATATTGCAGGAAGTCACATTATCGCCTTCAGCCACGACAACCGCTCTGAATCACTTAGAAAAAGAGGGTTTCGTGGAAAGGTCGAGAAATAACGAAGACCGACGCACGGTATGGATGACGCTTTCCGAATCGGGGAAAATGGCGGCCATGCAAATGATTGAAAACCGGCAGATGCTCATTGACGAGCTGTTCGAGGCATTAACAGAAGAAGAAAAGAATACCTTTTTCAGCCTCGTTGAAAAAGTAATGAAATAAGCCGGCCTGACATAGCAGCGCCGGCCATTATCAAGGATTACTCCGTATCGCTGATCCGTTTGCCGGCGACGGCGTAATGATCCTTTCTCATTTCTTCAATCATGACAATGATCTTTTCTTCGGCTGCGCCTGTCGTTTCTTTTACGGCTTCTGTCACTTTTTCAACCAGATTCCGTTTTTGTTCATCTGTGCGGCCTTCAAGCATTTTAACGGTTACGAGCGGCATGGTGCTGATCCTCCTTTATCGTTTCCTCTCTTTGGAAGAGAGGTCACTTATAGTATACTGAATGAAGGACAATCTTGCATTTTTTAAAAAAGGGGATTTTTACATTTGGACAGATTTTTATATTATCCGCTGGAGCTTATGCCCTATGTCGTGATTACGCTGATTGTGGCATTTACGATGCATGAACTGGCGCACGCGTATGTCGCGTATCGGTTCGGAGACGATACCGCGGCGAGACAGGGCAGATTAACGCTCAATCCGATTAAACATCTTGATGTTTTCGGAACGATTCTAATTTTGGTCGCGGGTTTCGGCTGGGCCCGTCCGGTGCCGGTGAACCGCCGCGCCTTTAAAAGACCGCGGCTGGCGGGAGTGCTGGTTTCCGTCGCCGGGCCTGTAAGCAACCTGCTTCTTGCCTTTATCGGTTTCTTTTTGCTAGTGTTGATGCATGCTTACGGAATGGAGCTGCTTTCTGCATTCAGCATGGGGCTTGACCGCTTTTTCTCTATTTGGATTCAGCTGAATCTCGCGCTGTGTTTATTCAACCTGCTGCCGCTTCCTCCGCTTGACGGCTACCGGATTATTGAGGATCTCGTGCCGCCGCGGGTGCGCGCCAAAATGACTCAGTTTGAGAGCTACGGGATTATCGTGTTTCTCGTGCTGTTTGTGACACCGGTCGGCTCCTATGTCGTGTGGCCGCTGTTAAGCGAGGGGAGAGACTGGATTCTCAAGGTATTTGCCATTATATTTCAACCGCTTTTGTAGGAGGGTATTTTCATGGAAGAAAAAAAGAAGAAAACAATCGGATTTAATATTATTAAAAGTGATCCGACCGACGGACATGGCGGTTTTGGCGCCGGGGCGCTGAGCCTTGACAATATTTCTCCGGTATTTGTCGATGTGGAAGAGAAGGAAGCCTTCGTTGACATCGGCGCCATGCATGCCCGCAGTGTCGTTGAAAAAGGCATCAAATTCCTGCCGAACAAAGATGAAGTGCCGAACGGAAAACCGTACTGGCTCGTGTGGGTCACCATCGACAGAAAAGAAGAAGGCCCTTATTACGCGGGTGTGACGGCTTGTGAAATGACCGTGGACAGAAGTATCCGCAGAGGCTATAAGTCATTGCCGGAGCATGTGAATTTAATGGATAAATCAATGAAACGCTGCATTATCGTGGACAAAATGGACGCCAGCTCAAAGCAGGTGCTTGCTGAATTTCTGCAGAAGCATGACCAAGGGCTCTGGGAACGTTCATCCGATGAATTGAAAACAGGTCTGCTTCCGGAAGAAAAATAATTTGTGAACTTTTTGTGAACTTTATAAATATTTGCACTATTTTGCAATTGTACTGAGTAAACTGTTGATACAGAATCAGGACATGGAAAGTCCCGAGCCGAACCAAGACTCGGGGTTTTTCATGTTTACGCGGAGGTTTCATCATGTTCACCGTCTTTGACATCGGGCCATGGGTCATTGAAGCAGATGCGGCGGAAACGAGAAAACAATACGAAAAATCATGGCCTGATCCTTGCGATTGCGGGAGCTGCCGGAACTTTTCCGAGGCGGTGAATCTCCTTCCCGCCGAGAAAACAAGATTGTTTACGCAGTTTGGGATTCGTCCGGCTGTCTGTCACGACTTGGGGGAGCATGGAAAGGAAAACGGCCTGCATCATTATGCGGGCAGCTATCCGATTGTCGGCAGGCTTAGGGAAGGCTGGCCAAAGTTTCATATCGAGAGGGCGGGAGATATCCGCTTTTCGTTTTCATTGCCGAGTACAACATTTTTTATACCGAAGGGTTTTCCTGACCCTATTATCCATCTCGACTTTTCACTCTTGCTCCCGTGGGTGCTTGAGGAAGACGCGGATTAAAGCCCGGCGCGCAATGCACCGGGCTCAGTCTTTTTTGCCGAGCCACTTATCCCACCACTTTTTGCGCGGAGCTTCTTTGCGGGCGGGGGCGTGTTCCTTTTCTTTTTTAGAAGGTTCCGGTCCGTAGCACACATCCGCGGGCTCAGTGCCTGCGATGAAATACGTATAATGCTTTGCGGCGCAGCCGGGTCCCGAAGTGTAGCCGGAAGCGGGATCGATATAGACGCCCGTGACGCCCTTCGGCGGTTTAAGCGCTATTTCCGGTTCTCCTTCGAGCGCCTTCTCCATAAAGTCCGCCCAAATCGTCTTCGCATAGCTTTTTTCTTCTACTGAATCAATCGTGCTGCTTTTGTCATAACCTGTCCATACACCGGCGGCAAGAGCAGGGTTAAAGCCGATCATCCAGCTGTCTGCGCTTGTCGTGCCTGATTTACCGCCATAGGTTCGGGTCAGCCGGTCCGAAATGGTGCGTCCCGTGACGGAAGTATAGCCGTTTAAATCCTGATCAAACATGCCCGTCATCATGCTCGCCGTCACAAAAGCGGCTTTTTTATCAAGCGTCTGCTGATGTCCGCGCGGCTGTTCATACAAGACGTTGCCGGCGGTATCCGTCACTTTTGTGATAAAGGAAGGGGTGATTTGTTTTCCCCCGTTTGCGAGCATCGCGTAGGCATTAACCATCTCAATCGGGCGCACGGGTTCAGTTCCGAGCGCCAGAGACGGAAGAGGCTTTAAATGTTCGCTGATGCCGAATTCCTTTGCCGCCGACACGAGCTTATTCATGCCGAGAAAGAGATGGGTCTTCACCGCATAAATGTTGTCTGATAATGCAAGCGCCTGAAGCAGCGTAATCGGTTTATTGGCGTAGTAGCCGTTGTAATTGCTTGGAGAATAAGTATCTCCGTTGTCGTCAATCTTGAACTCTGTGGCTTCGCTTTTCATCAGCGTGACCGGTGTAAAGCCGCTTTGAATCGCTTTGTAGTACAAAAGCGGCTTGATCGTGGAAGCCGGCTGCCGTTTCGCCTGTGTCGCCCGGTCAAACGGGCTTTTTTCGTAGTCACGTCCGCCGAGAAGCGCAAGCACGCGCCCTGTTGCCGGATCAATCGCGGAAAAGCCGACCTGAATGTCAGAGCCGGTACGGATCGTATGTGCCACAGTGTTTTCCGCAATCCGCTGCATGCGCTTATCAAGCGTCGTATAAACACGCAATCCGCTCGTTGCGAGCTGTTCGCGCGTCATGCCGAGCTTTTTCTCGAGTTCTTTCATCGCATCATCGTAAAAATAAGGCGCCGTTTTCGCTGCGGTCCTGTTTTTCAGCGGCTGATAGGCAAGCGGCGTTTTCTTAAGCCTTTCCGCCTTTTCTTTTGAGATCATTTTTTGGCCGATCATCAGTCGGAGAATGATTTCCTGGCGCTGTTTGGCCTTCTTTTCGCTGACATATGGCGAATAGCCGGACGGGCCTTTCGGTATGCCCGCCAAAAGCACGGCTTCCGCATCGTTCAGATCTTTGGCGTGTTTGCCGAAATACAGGCGCGAGGCGGCTTCAATTCCATATGCGCCGTGGCCGTAATATATCGTATTTACATAACCTTCTAAAATCTCGTTTTTAGAATAGTTCTGTTCAAGGCGGATCGTGTAAAATGCTTCGTTCCATTTTCGTTTCCATGTCTTATCATGCTCAAGGTAGAGATTTCTCGCGTATTGCTGGGTGATGGTGCTTGCGCCCTGAACCTTGGCCATTGCCTTTATGTCAGCCAGCGCGGCGGCGGCCATCCGCCGGTAATCAAAACCGTGGTGATTGTAAAAGTTTTGATCCTCCACCGCAATGGCGGCCTGCACCGCTATCGGATTGATATCTTTTAACCGGACCCAGTAGCGCTTTTCCCCGAAATCGGTCTCACCTAGCTTTGAGCCGTCATTTGCATAAAGAATCGTAGACTGAGGAACCCGGACGGAGGGGGCCCCCTGCCATTTCGCTGCAAGAAGAACGGATGTGAAGCAGACGCCGGCCAGCATTCCGCCGATCAGTGTCAGAAAGATGCAGGCGCGGATGATTTTGAATGTGATTCTGAGCTGTTTTCCAGATACTTTATCCACTTTTGGGGACCCCCTTTTTCATGATTCTATTATTATGTGAAAAAAGGGGGTTTTTTAAACATATCAAACCGGACACTTCTTTACTTTTTCCCCTCCATCCTCTATACTTTTTCCTTAGGTGAAAATGAGATTTTAACCGGAATAAAAGCGATACAGACGCTTACAATAAATGAAATAAGCCTTGAAAGGGAGATGACAATTGAGCGAGCTTTGGTATACGGAGAAGCAGACGAAGAATTTCGGCATTACATTAAAGGTGAATCAAACATTACATACGGAACAGACGGAATTTCAGCATCTGGAAATGGTGGAGACAGAAGAATTCGGCAACATGCTGTTCTTAGACGGAATGGTCATGACTTCTGAAAAAGACGAATTTGTCTATCATGAAATGGTTGCGCACGTCCCGTTATTTACGCACCCGAATCCGGAAAACGTCCTCGTTGTCGGCGGCGGAGACGGCGGTGTCATCAGAGAGATTCTGAAGCACCCAAGCGTAAAAAAAGCGACGCTGGTCGACATTGACGGCAAGGTTATTGAATACTCTAAAAAATTCCTTCCGTCCATTGCGGGCAAGCTTGATGATCCGCGCGTCGACGTGAGAGTCGATGACGGTTTCATGCACATCGCGAAATCAGAGAATGAGTATGACGTCATCATGGTTGATTCAACAGAACCGGTCGGACCGGCCGTCAATCTGTTCTCAAAAGGCTTCTATGCCGGAATTTCCAAGGCGTTAAAAGAAGACGGCATCTTCGTCGCGCAGACGGACAACCCGTGGTTTACACCGGAACTGATTACAAACGTTCAGCGTGACGTGAAAGAAATCTTCCCGATCACCCGCCTGTATACGGCTAATATCCCGACGTACCCGAGCGGCCTGTGGACATTTACGATCGGTTCTAAAAAGTACGATCCGCTTGAAGTGGAGGACAGCCGTTTCTTTGACATCGACACGAAATATTACACGAAAGAGCTTCACAAAGCGGCATTTGTTCTTCCGAAATTTGTGAGCGACTTAATCAAATAAAAACGTACGGCGCAGGAGCGAATCTTGCGCTTTTTTACAGGAAAGCGAGGGTTTTATCATGAGGTTTGATGAAGCATATTCAGGAAAAGTATTTATCGCAAGCCGCCCCGACTGGAAAGAGGCGGACGCTATCCTTTACGGCATGCCGATGGATTGGACGGTCAGCTACCGTCCGGGTTCGCGTTTCGGCCCGGGGAGAATCCGCGAGGTGTCTATCGGTCTTGAAGAATACAGCCCGTATCTCGACCGTGACTTGGCTGATTTGAATTTCTTTGACGCCGGCGACATTCCGCTTCCGTTCGGCAATCCGCAAAGAAGCCTTGATATGATTGAAGAATACGTGGACAGCATTTTAGAAAAAGGAAAGTTCCCGCTCGGCATGGGAGGGGAGCACCTTGTATCATGGCCTGTCATAAAAGCCATGTATAAGAAATTTCCGGACCTTGCCATCATTCATTTTGACGCGCACACCGACCTGCGCACGGATTATGAAGGCGAACCGCTTTCCCACTCTACTCCGATCCGCAAAGCGGCCGAGCTCATCGGGCCGCAAAACGTATTTTCATTCGGCATCCGCTCCGGAATGAAGGAAGAATTTGAATGGGCGAAAGAAAACGGCATGCACATTTCTAAGTTTGAAGTGCTCGAGCCGCTGAAAAAAGTGCTGCCGCAGCTTGCGGGACGCCCTGTTTATGTCACGATCGATATCGACGTTCTTGATCCCGCTCATGCGCCGGGAACGGGCACGGTTGACGCAGGAGGCATCACGTCTAAAGAATTGCTCGCGTCCATCCATGAAATCGCGCGCTCAGAAGTCAGCGTAAAAGGCGCTGACCTCGTAGAAGTCGCGCCGGTCTATGACCACTCAGAACAAACCGCAAACACGGCAAGCAAGATGATTCGTGAAATGCTGCTTGGGTTTGTGAAATAAAAGAATTTCCCCCGCTTGAAACACGCGGGGGATTTTTATATTGTATATAAACTACTTAGAAGTTAGTAAAAGCAACATATTATTTTACCATTAATAATTGATGTTATTGATAAAAATTATATAATAGGGTATTATTTAGTAAATACATTTTTAGAAAGGAAGTTAGAATGAAAACAGCAGTAGAAAATGAATTGGAATTAAAAAAGATTGAAATTTCAGTAATTAAACTGATAATTGCTGAAAAACCTAATAAAGAGATCGCTAAGTCATTAAACTACTCGCAGCGTAATGTCGAATATATCATAGCCGGTCTCTGTAAAAAGTGGAATGTGAGTACTAGAGTCGGTATTGTTTCGGAAGCATATAAAAGGAATTGTATACAGTGAACGAAATGAAAGAAAAACCCCTATTGAGGGGGTTTATTTATATATGCTAAAAAAACATTCTATACAGGAATGCCGTAAAAATAAAAACTGAGATTGTCAGGTAGTTCAAATTTGTTCTCCATTTCAGAAGAATAAACAAAAGAAATAAGTATGCAATATTGAACAAATCAAAGATAGAAAAAATCAAATGATTACTTGTGAAAAATAAACTAGTGTTTGGATGTTCTGCGAAAATGTTTTTGAATGATATAAGAAAAAACTTAATTGCGACCGGGATGTTAGAAAACATAAATAGAGAATAAAAGGTTTTAATCTTAATTTGAGCGCCAAGAAAATTTATAATGAGAAATAATACAAATCCTTCAAAAATCACCCCGAACATTAAAAGAAACAGTGCGGCTATCGCAATGATATAATCTAAATGTTTTACTTGCTCAACAACTTGTATAGGGATGTTTTTGGGAATTAAACTTTTCATAAAAGGTAATAGGGAACTTAAATAAAAAGCTAACCCGATAATATAAAACAAAAATGAGGACAAAAAATTAATGTTTCGGTCCTTAAATGAAGATAATTCAATTTGCATAATCCTAAGAGACTCCTTTTATAAAGATAGGTGTAAGAAATGTTTCTAACATAGCTGCTATCATTAAACCGAGAAATATAATACCAATATATTTAAAAGTGAATTTTAAATTTATTTTGAGGAGTAATAAATCCAAAGTTAATTTCATTCCTACAGAAGCTGCAAGAAGCAATACCGGGACTTCAATTATTCCATGGGGTATAACAAGCAGTAAAAGGTTTAAATTGTCTTTGATGTTTCCTATGGCATTTCCTAAAATGAATCCATTAATAATTAAAACTGCAATCGTGCCGAGTGACAGCGTCAACGGGCCTAAAAAAACAAGCAGACTCGCTACTTTAATATTATTAAAGAAAATCTGAAAAAAATCCGGACGGATATTTCGATTTAGATTATTTACATTTGAAGCGGGATCTGTATAAAAATATGCTGTAAATAAAGCAATTAAAAATAAGATCAGACAGAGTATGTACAATTTGACTAAAACGTTCTTTTTAAACAAAGTATTTTCATCCATTCGTTTAAGGGACTGCCAGGGATATTGAATTTAATGTTTTATGTTAAGCTGCTGCTGTACTTGCTGCAGCCAATTGTTCTAAAACGGCTAAAGGCAAGCCTGCACCAAGAGATCCTAAAACAGTAATGATAGCCAGGACTGAACCCGTTGCGGTGATAGCACTGACAATCCAACTAGGAGCTATTATTCCAGCTCTGTTTAAAATATCGATGACATCCATGCTTAAATGATTATGTTTTATACTGAAAAGAGCGAGAACAATGATTCCTGATGCTACTAATGTAAAAATCGCTTTACTATTTTGTGTTTTTAAAAGTAGACTCATTTTTTCCTCCAATTTTTTCAATATCCCCAGCAAGTTAAATAATAAAATATATTGGAAGCTATTTGAATTGCGGATTTCCGAAAAAATATTTAAGAGGTGAAATCCGTTAAGGTATTTGCTGACTTATTTCAGTACAAAGAAAGCCGGACCATATGTATGATCCGGCTTTCTTTGTACTGAAACATTTATACTTTTTTTTCAAGAATAATATCAAAATAATCGGCTGCCCCATAACCTGAAATAGGAGGAGCAAATATTTGAACCAGCTTCCATCCTTGCTGCGAATACTTTTCAATAATTTCTTTATAGTCTTCTTTAGGATTTCCTTTCCATCGGTTTACTTCTACTTTTATGAACTTATATTCGTACATTGCTGTATAATCCTCCGGAAGTGTATTGGAATTGTTACCTTGTTTTTCGATTATGATAAACTTGAATCCATAAATAGAGCGCGCAGCCTATTAAAAGTATTGGAAATTGCCATCCTGTATTTCCGTTTTTAAAATAATCTATTAATGACCATATCAGTAAAGCGACAGTATAAAAACTAAATGCTATTCTGGCGGCTATACCCGATTGGTGTTTTTGCATCTCATCCATTTTCTTCATAAGAACCGCTCCCTTACTTTTTTTTGGCGTTATAGTTGAATACTTTATCTATTCCCGTATTTAATGCGTGAGCTATCGAAAAAGCCAGACTTAATGTCGGGTCATATTTATTATTTTCAATTGCATTGATGGTTTGCCTGGTCACATTGCAGAGCTTAGCCAGATCATTTTGTGAAATATCAGCTGCTGTTCTAAGTTTTTTAATATTGTTATCCACTAAAACCCTCCTTAAATATTTTTGTTTTTATTTTAAATTTTCAAATTTATATATATTTATTTTAAATAATATATGTATGTGTGTCAAATACTTTTTACACATTTGAATTTTAAGGTATGATTTTTGTTTTTGCAAATTAGTTGTTTATATAAAAAACGGCTTGCAGTTTAACCTGCAAGCCTAAAAGTAATCATCATTTAAATCATTCCGCGCTGAGCAACTTCAAATTGATGTTTCGGTGCACTTGCGATGTCGGCTGAAACAAAAACAGTGCTTATTGCCAAGCAAGTAAGTGCTAATTTATACTTCAATTTCATACAACTTCACACCTCCTTGAATCTGCTGTCTTGTTTCTTCCACCTTTAAAAAATATGCGGAAGCCTTCTCGAAATTTTCTCTTTCATGATAATATTTTGCCACATCTAAGGCAAAATCTTCAAGATCAGCATACATCGATTTATCTCTGAGAAAGTCAAAACATTCCATGATTGCTTCTTCATCAGGCTCACCGACATACAAAGATTCCAAAAATTCATACTCCACTATATATAAGGAATCTTCTGCCTCCTCTGCATAAGATACCCCTTTGTCATGATATTGTCTGGCTATGGCCATATTTCCGATTTTATAATGTATTTGTGTGATTAAGAAATAGGCTTGCGGGAGAGAAGTGATGATGTTCCCATCTTCAAAAACAGCTATTGCCCGTTTTATGTAGTCAATGGCTGGTTTGTAATTTTCTTGGCTGTTAAAACAAAGTCCGATATTATATAGAGTCCGGCCCATTAATTGAGGCTGCTGTTCTGCCTCTGCCATGGCATAAGCCTTTTTAAAATGCTGAATTGCTTCATCATATTGCTTTAAGTCAAGAAAGTTGGTAGCGAACAATGAATGGCACTGAAGCACCCTTATATTATATGCCTCCTGCTTATGATAAATTTTATAAGCCTGCCGGGCATAATCCATAGAAAAATAAGTCTGTTTCATATAATAGTAGGACTCTGACATCTTAAAATAAAATTCAGCTTTCTCGATACAATCTTTGACAAAATCAAGCTTATATTCAGCTTTCTTAAAAAACTGAATCGCTGAAAGATATTCACGGCATTCCAGCTCATACATCCCCCGGAAAAAATTAAAATAATAATCAAGACGTCCGGTCAGCCGGGCCTGCTTTTTATCAATATCCGCGAGCAGATCCGATAGTCTCGGCTGTTCTTCTATCCGCTGCGATTCCAGCGGTTCGAGGTATTCGAGCATCAGATTATGGCGGAATTCCATGAGAGAATAGTATAGATGAAGATCCTGATCATCTTCCAGACCTGCAAGTTCTTCTTTGATTTCTCTCCGCAAGTACTCGGCGTCCGGGATGCTGAACCTTCGAATGTACATATACCATTCGTTGATTTTTTCTCCAACCGCTGAAGATGATAAAACACTCGCCACTATTCCGAATCCCTCCCTTCCACGTTATGTATATGACATATTTTATCATTTTCATTCGGAAGGATAGCGCAAAAATACCGCAATGTTTTCTTTCGTTAAAACCGCATGTCTGCGGATATCATTTCAAAAATCCACTATTATCCCCACAATTTGTACAAGCAAACAAATACACCTTCCCATATTCTGTTGTATCTGCGTGAGCAGTGTATGTCTGAAAAGGAAGTGAAGATATGAGAAATAACAAGCTTTCCTTTAAAGAAAAAGCAGGAGCCGCACAAGAAGAATGTTTATGTTTTTGCGAGGAAGAAGCAAGCCGTGAAGCGATGTTTCAAGCGCCGATTGAATTGCCTGAGGGGTTTGTCGTTGATCCGGCTGAAGCTGTTGCAGGCGTGACGTGGAATGCAGACGGCCTTTCTTGTGTCATTGAACGCTGTTTCATTGAGACGGGGCCAGAGCCTGATGAAATCGGTGTTCAATTCGCAGTGCGCCTGCAGGGAACTGTTACGCTTCTCGTCAGTGTCTCACCAGTGCGAAATCAATATGGACAAGGGAACGGGTCTGTTTCTGTCATCCGCAATGCAGAGATTGACCAAGTCGTCTATTATTCTGATGAACCCGATGATTGCCCGGATGTCAGTGACATTACGATCGAGAACCTTGTTGTCGTTCCGCCGTTCTATGGCAGTCCTTTATCGGTGACGGGCACGATTGTGTTTGTTCCTGAGCCGGAACCCGTTTATGCGTTTACAGCGAATCCAAATGATCAATCAGTTTCTGTGATTAATACAAACACTCATACTGTTGTGACAACGATTGCTCTACCGTACCGGCCGACAGGTATTGAAATAACTCCGGATAAAAGTGCTGTGTTTGTTTTGCACTTCAACAATAATGTGATTTCTGTCATCGATTATGACACTTTAACAGTGACAGCATCCATACTGCTGGATCAGCCGCCTGGATCGATAAAATGTATCCCAAATCATGAGTTTGCTTATGTTCTCGGCGATACTGCGATTTATGTGATTGGAATTGATACGTTAACTGTGGATAGGTCGATTCCTGTGGAAGGATTTGATTTTGCAATTGATCCCAATGGGTTATTCGCCTATGTTCTTGATTTTGGTTTAGTGCAAAAAGTGGACCTATTCACCGGTGAAGTCACAGGAACGATTGAACGAGATCTTATCGTATCATCCATAGAAACAGATTCTCTGGAGAGGTATGCGTATGTGTTAGAACAAGAATTCTTATTCAATTATTTGACGGTTATTGACTTAAATACGTTTACGATCAGCATTACCCAAGAGCTGGAGCCTGATGGCCAATATGTAATGTTTACGAGTGGATCAGAGGTGTATTTACATGACAGCTTCACTGGCAATTTATATGCTGTCAGTCCGAATGGTGCAGGCGTTATAGGAAATGTTCCGCAATCGGCAAGAGACTTTGCGTTTACTCCGAATGGCGAATTTCTGTATGCTGCTCATTTTTTAGAGCAGAACATCACTGTTTACAACACGGATGATTATTCTGTGGAAACTGTGATATCTCTTGGGGTTTCACCGGGAGATATTGTGATTTAACCAACTGCATGCTGTGCATTTCTAAAAGGACGTGAATTCATGAAAAAGAATGATCTGTCTGCTTTACAGGAAAATTGTTTCTGTTTTTGTGATGAGGAAATTAGCAGAGAAGCGCCGTTTCAAGTGCCGATTGACATTCCCGAGGGGTTCACCATTGATTCTGCCGAAGCAGCTGCGACAGTTACATGGAGTACTGATCATTTATTATGTATCAGTGAGCCTTGCTTAATCCAGACTGGGCCGGAACCAGAAGATATCGGTGTTCGATATGCCGTGAGAGTAAAAGGGACCGTTACGCTTCTTGTCAGTGTGTCGCCTGTACGAAATCAATATGGACAAGGGGACGGGTCTGTTTCTGTGATTCATACTGAAGAGATTGATCAAGTTGTTTATTATGCAGCGCAGTCTGGCCGCTGTCCTGATTTCAGTCAAATAACAGTGGAAGATCTTCTCATTGTACCGCCTTTCTACGGCAGTCCGCTTACGGTGACCGGGACGCTTGTTTTACCGCCACCGCCAGACCCTCAATCGTATGTGTTTACAGCCAATTCAGGAGACAGCACGGTTTCGGTTATTGATTCAGATTTAAACACTGTTGTAAAAACAATCCCTTTTTCTGACGTGCCAACTAATCTAGGCGTTACTTTCGATAAAGCTTTCACGTATGTCCTCCATGGGAATACCAACCTTGTCTCAGTGCTAGATAATAAAACATTAACCATCATAAATACCATCACTGTTGGAGGAGGGCCGAGAAAGGTTAAATTTGATTCAACAGATGAGTTCGCGTACGTGATGGCCGCCGGATCTATATATATGATCAACATGGCCTCTCAATCGGTCATTGATGTCATTCCGATACCCGGCGCTTTAGACTTTGCTCTTGATCCGAATGGACAGTATGTCTATACCGCTAATGGAAGCAGTTGGTCGGTTGATAAATATGATGTAAATACTGGGCAGTTGGTAGAAAGTATCATAGATACATTTGAATTTCCCAGTTTAATTGCCACTCCTTACGCTGGAAATTTTGCGTATGTGTTGAATGGTGAGCTGCTGCCGAAAGGTGTAACGGAGATCAGTTTGTCACCATTAAGCAGGGGAGGCGACTTCAACCGTTTATTTGAAACGCTGAGGACGATTGTATTTTCTCGCGATAGCACTAGGGCTTATTTTCTAGAGCCATATAGTGAACCGTTTCTCATTAATAACTTATACGTAGTTAATACGGCTGGACAGAGGATCATTGCAAACGTGTCTCTGCCCGGCGCCTTTGACCTCGCCGTAACACCTGATAATCAGTACATTTATGCAGCACAGCCCGACGACAATACCGTAACCGTGTACCGCACGAGTGATTATACAGCCATGACGGTGATTCCGGTTGGGACTGGTCCGTCAGCGATTGCGATGTAGCTTATTTCACAGGTTGAGAGAAGCAGAGCTGCGATAAAAAAGTCGTTTATAAATAAATGATCCGATTTGTTGGATGGCACCCAGGATAATCAGAAACAGAAGTTCACTTATAGAGAAGCTGAGCATCCACCAAATCCCTGCTGCTGCCAGCGCTCCCGCAAACACTTTTCTGAACAGGCTGACATGCTGGAAAAGCTGCAGCAAGTACGTCCGCATAAAATACAATAAATACAAAATCAGTAACACCGCGAGTCCCATTGATACGGCAAGGGGCGTGTGAAAGCGGAAAGGGACGGCTTTGACGATTTCGAACACGCAGCCGAATATGATGACTTGGCATAATACAGCAGCCATCACGTGTGTTTGGCGGACGTTTTTATAGCTGTCACGCAGCGCTTTGACATCGTTGGCATTTCTGCTGCACAATCTATGTTGCTGGAAGTCGCAGCAGCTTCGATGAGACTGTGTGAGTTTCTGAAAAGCTGCTGTCATGTTTTTTACGGATTGGGTGACATAGTGATATGATTTTCTCTTCTCATAAGGAACTGCTTTTTATGAGGTTTATCTTCAAATCTAATGAGCAATGATGGTAAGATAGAAGCAGTTGAAGTTTACAAGCTGAATGATTATACTATTCAAGTCAAAGTGGAATGATGAAAAGGACGTGTCAAAATGAAGCAAGAGACACCGATAACACTCCATGTGAAGTCTGTGATCGAGGATGACGGAAATGATGAAGTCATCGAATTCCGTACTACCGGATTTTACTATGTAAAACAACATAAAGTGTATCTATCTTATTATGAAGAACACGACCTAGGCAAAGTAAAAACGATTGTGAAGGTGAGCGAAGGCGAAGTCCTGATCATGAGGTCAGGCGCTGTTAAAATGAATCAGCGTTTCATAACGGGAGCTTCCACAATTGCGAAATATAAAATGTCATTTGGTGAGCTTGAGCTGGAAACAAGCACAAAATCGATTCAATCTGATCTCGGTGAAGAAAAAGGCCGAATCAGCATCGCATATGACATGCATGTCGGAGACGGGCAGCAGCATTTACATAATATGACGATCACGTATGAGGGAGGAACTCACGCATGAACATTGCGGAACAAATGAAGGACGTGCTGAAGGAAGAAATCAAAGCGGCCGTTCTGAAAGCGGGCCTGGCGGACGAAAGCCAGATTCCAAGCGTACTGTTAGAAACGCCGAAAGAAAAAACACACGGTGATTATTCCACAAACATGGCGATGCAGCTGGCGAGAATCGCAAAAAAAGCGCCGCGCCAAATCGCTGAGGAGATCGTGGCATCATTTGATAAAGGCAAAGCTTCCATTGAAAAGATGGATATTGCGGGACCTGGCTTTATCAACTTTTACATGAACAACAGCTACTTAACAAAACTGATTCCGTCCGTGCTTGAAGCGGGTGAACATTACGGAGAGACAAACATCGGACAAGGCGAAAAGATTCAGGTCGAATTCGTATCAGCCAACCCGACGGGAGATCTTCACTTAGGCCATGCGCGCGGCGCGGCGGTAGGTGACGCGCTGTGCAGCGTGCTTTCTAAAGCGGGCTATGATGTGAGCCGCGAATACTATATTAATGATGCGGGCAACCAGATTAACAACCTGGCGCTTTCCGTTGAAGTCCGTTATTTTGAAGCGCTCGGTCTCGAGAAACCGATGCCGGAAGACGGCTACCGCGGCGAGGATATTATCGCCATCGGGAAAAAGCTTGCCGAAGATTTCGGCGACCGTTTCGTACACGAAGAGGAGAGCGAACGTCAGGCGTTTTTCCGTGAATACGGCTTAAAGTACGAGCTTGATAAACTTCGCTCCGACCTGGAAAATTTCCGCGTGCCGTTTGACGTATGGTATTCTGAAACGTCACTGTACGAAAACGGAAAAATTGATCAGGCGCTTGAGGCGCTTCGCGAAAAGGGCCATGTATACGAAGAGGACGGCGCGACATGGTTCCGCTCCACAACGTTCGGCGACGATAAAGACCGTGTGCTGATCAAAAAAGACGGCTCATACACTTATTTGCTGCCGGATATCGCATACCATAAAGACAAACTTGACCGCGGATTCGACAAACTCATCAATGTATGGGGCGCGGATCACCACGGGTATATTCCGCGTATGAAAGCGGCAATTGAAGCGCTCGGTTACAAGAAAGGCACATTGGAAGTTGAGATCATTCAGCTCGTTCATTTATACAAAAACGGCGAAAAAATGAAGATGAGCAAACGTACGGGGAAAGCCGTAACGATGCGCGACTTGATTGAAGAAGTCGGCTTGGATGCCGTGCGTTATTTCTTCGCGATGCGCAGCGCTGATACGCACATGGATTTTGACTTGGATCTTGCTGTATCCACATCTAACGAAAACCCTGTGTATTATGCACAATACGCACATGCACGTATTTGCAGCATGCTTCGCCAAGGGGAGGAGCAGGGACTTAAACCGGCGGCAGATCTTGATTTCAGCCATATTCAATCAGAAAAAGAATATGACCTGCTGAAAACGATCGGCGGCTTCCCTGAGGCAGTGGCAGAAGCGGCGGAAAAACGCATTCCTCACCGTGTCACAAACTATATTTATGATCTGGCTTCCGCTCTGCACAGCTTCTACAATGCGGAGAAAGTCATCGATCCGGAAAATAAAGAGAAGAGCCGCGCGCGTCTCGCTTTAATGAAGGCGACGCAAATTACGCTGAACAATGCGCTTCAGCTGATCGGCGTATCCGCTCCGGAAAAAATGTAATGATGATCAAAGGACAAAGTCTTCGGGCTTTGTTCTTTTTTTGTATATAAAGCGTGTGATGTAATTCACAATCCCGCACACTGAGTTTTTGTATGATAAGACTGATATTGAATCAGTGAAAGGGGCAAGCCGAATGATCAATCGTCAACATATTCAATTATCGTTGCAGTCATTAAGCTTAGTGGCAGGGTTTATGGTGTGGGTGCTGATTTCATCGCTCATTTCTCAAATGACATCAGATATTCATTTAAGCAAAGGCGAAATTTCATTGGTGACGGCGATTCCCGTTATTCTCGGATCGCTTCTCCGTATTCCTTTAGGATATTTAACGAACAGGTATGGCGCGCGGCTGATGTTTATGATCAGCTTCATCCTGCTTTTGTTTCCTGTATTTTGGATCAGTATCGCGGATTCTTTATTTGATTTAATCGCGGGCGGCTTTTTCTTAGGGATCGGGGGAGCGGTATTCTCCATCGGAGTGACGTCCCTCCCGAAATATTATCCGAAAGAAAAGCACGGTGTCGTCAATGGGATTTACGGTGCCGGAAACATCGGGACCGCCGTTACTACCTTTGCGGCGCCGGTTATCGCTCAAGCCGCGGGATGGAAAGCAACCGTGCAGTTGTATCTTGTTTTGCTGGCTGTTTTCGCATTACTGCACGTTTTGCTTGGCGACCGGCATGAGAAGAAAGTCAAAATTTCCATAAAGACACAAATGAAAGCCGTTTACCGAAATCATGTGCTGTGGATGTTGAGCCTGTTTTATTTTATTACGTTCGGCGCCTTTGTCGCCTTTACCATCTATCTTCCGAATTTTTTGGTTGAGCATTTTGGGCTGAGCCCTGCGGACGCCGGTCTGCGGACGGCCGGCTTTATTGCGGTCTCTACGCTGCTCAGGCCTGTGGGAGGGTTTCTTGCAGATAAACTGAGCCCGCTCCGCATTCTGATGTTCGTTTTCGCAGGGCTTACGCTGTCAGGGGTCATGCTGTCATTCTCCCCGACGATCGGCCTTTATGCGTTCGGATCGCTGACGGTGGCAGTCTGCTCAGGGATTGGAAACGGGACGGTATTTAAACTGGTGCCTTTCTATTTTTCGAAGCAAGCGGGGATTGCCAACGGGATTGTGTCTGCCATGGGCGGACTGGGCGGTTTTTTCCCTCCGCTGATTCTGGCAAGTGTATTTCAGGCAACAGGCCAATACGCGATCGGGTTTATGGCGCTTTCAGAGGTCGCGTTAGCCAGCTTTGTTCTTGTGATCTGGATGTATTGGCAGGAAAGAATGAAAACACATACGGAGAGAAACAGTCAGAGCCTCAATTCATAATGATCCATTCACAAGATTGTTAGTTTTTTCTGGGTGAGTGCAAATCAAGTCACGTTACAATATACATACGCAACGTGACTTTCTTCGAGGTGAGCTCATGAATATTCTCTCTGTCCGAAAATCTGATAAAGAACTTCTTTCCCGCGAACTGCATGAATTGCTGGAATCGATCAGTACGAAAAGGAAAATGAAAAAACATACTTATTTGTTTCAAGAAGGAATGGATGCAAAAGAGCTTTATCTGATTCAGTCAGGACTCATTGAAATCGGCAAACTGACGTCTGACGGAAAAGACCTGACGCTTAGAATCTGCCAAAAAAACGATATTGTCGGGGAATTGACGCTATTCACAGATGAGCCGAGATATATGCTCAGTGCGAAAGTGTTAGAGGATGGCGAGGTGCTCGTCATTAATAAAAACAAGCTGGAAAAGGAATTGATCCAAAACGGTGTTTTGACGTTTGAATTTATGAAATGGATGAGCACCCATCTTCGAAAAATCCAGTCCAAGATCAGGGACCTGCTTCTTCACGGCAAAAAGGGGGCGCTCTATTCTACTCTTATCCGCTTATCAAACAGCTACGGGGTAGTGCGAAACGACGGGATTCTGATTAACATTGTGCTGACAAATCAGGATTTGGCTAAGTTTTGCGCGGCGGCAAGGGAGAGTGTCAACCGCATGCTGGGAGACCTCCGCAAACAAGGGGTTATTTCGATAGACGAAACCGGAAAAATTATTTTGCACAAGCGGGACTATTTACGATTCGAGATCGAGTGTGAAAATTGTCCGCTGGAGATCTGCAATATTGACTGAAAAAAACAAGGGCAGCCGGTGTCCTTGTTTTTCAGCTTGTGATACATATACACATGACGGCGAAAAAGAAGCCGGCATTTACGATTTCCAGAATGCCGATCGTTTTCACCGGCCAGTCTCTTCCGTGAAAAAACCAGGCCCGCAGACTGCTTGGGATAAAAGCGAGAAACGCCCATCCTGCCCCGAGAAGAGCCGATAAAAAGGGGAGCAAGAGGTGATATCCCCACGACCAGTATGCAAACCTTCTGTTTTTTCTCTCCCGTATGACCGATTTCACATAAAAAGAACTCCCGACAAAAAATAAAGCGGATTGCAAGAATAGAAACCAAGCCCAGCTGTCAAGGGTTCCCGTTCCCAGCCAGCAGCTCGCAAGCCCGCCTGAACAAAAGAACAGAACACCCGCAATATCATTCGTGAGCGCCCGTTCGTTTTTTCGGCGGGCATAATGTGTATGTATGAGAAACAGCGGCAATAAAAAAACGCCGATCCAGACGAGCTGCGGCCTATGATAGACAGAAATGATCAAAAAGCAGCAGGCCGGAAAACCGTAATACCATATCCACTTTTGATAGGGCTGAAGCTGTTTTTTTTTCAAAGCGAGCGAAACGGGATAAACCGTCAAGTAAAGGAACAGCCAGCCCAGAAAGAGCGGAATATGCCAGAAAACCGGGCCTCCCTTGATCATGCCGAGTAAAAATGGAATCAGCAGCATCGCCCATGCGCCGTGCTGCTTCGGAATCATCGCCTTCATCGAAACCCTCCTTTTTATTTCATTATAAGTACATACACTCTCCTGATAAGTGACTTTTATCATACAAGCTGTGAAATACATCACTGCCGTGCAGGCTCAATCGGGCTACACTAAAGCTATCCTTAGCACAGGAGGCTTTCCTATGAATCAGTGTGACTATTTATTATTTCTGAAACAACTTCCTATGTTTAATGAAGTGCCTCTGTCCATTGTCGAAACCTTGCTGAAAAACGGGACGTTTATCCGCGGCTCATCTGACCAATCTCCATCCTTTCTTCATTCACAATCCGTTTATATTGTATTAAAAGGCAATATCCGTTTTACGGACAGCAGGCTCCCTGAAGGGTCGCAAACCGTTGCGCTGTGGGAAAAAGGCGATGTGTTTCCGATTGATGAAAAAGGCGGGCTCTATTTATCGCCTTTTATCTCAGTCAATGCCTCACCGGATATTCTGGTACTTCATATTCCATATTCCGTATTTAAGCAAATGATGTCTTACCATCCGCGGCTGCAAATGAACTTTTTGGCGATGCTTCAGCAAAATGTCTTCTGTTCCTATCAGTTGTTTTTGCGGTACCTGCATACATCACGGGATGAAAACGCCGAACCCGGTTCTTAAACAGAACCGGTTTTTTGATGACGCCGGGCGTCCCCATATCGTTTGAAAATCCTTCCTGCTGCTCAGTGTGAACGTTTTGTGAAAAAAGCAGAGTGTGTGACATAGTTCACAAGAAAACGCGCCGTCTCTGTTTATAGTGTACATAGCATCACCTGACTCGGAAGGAGTGAACGATCATGAAGAAAAAGAAAATGAGTCCGTTGCTCAGGAGATTAAACTATTTTTCTCCTATCGAACATCATTCAAATAACCATAGCCAAACGACAAGCGAAGATCGTGATTGGGAGAATGTATACAGAAACAGATGGCAGTACGACAAAGTCGTTCGCTCCACCCACGGCGTCAACTGCACGGGTTCTTGCAGCTGGAATATTTATGTGAAAAACGGAATTGTCACGTGGGAAGGACAAAACTTGAATTATCCATCAACAGGCCCGGATATGCCTGATTTCGAACCGAGAGGCTGCCCGCGGGGGGCCAGTTTTTCTTGGTACATCTACAGCCCGCTCCGTGTGAAATATCCATATGTGCGAGGTGTGCTGATCAATTTGTGGCGGGAAGCATTGCAGACGCATCAAAATCCGCTGGATGCCTGGAAATCGATCGTCGAAAACCCTGAAAAAGCGAAGTCCTATAAACAGGCAAGAGGGAAAGGCGGCTTTGTCCGCGCGGAATGGCCGGAGGTGCTGAAGCTGATTTCGGCCTCTCTGCTGTATACAGTGATGAAATACGGGCCTGACCGGAATGTCGGTTTTTCTCCGATCCCGGCGATGTCCATGATCAGCCACGCATCAGGTTCGCGATTCATGTCTTTAATCGGCGGCCCAATGCTCAGTTTTTATGACTGGTATGCGGATCTTCCGCCGGCGTCCCCGCAAATTTGGGGCGACCAGACGGACGTTCCGGAAAGCAGTGATTGGTACAATTCAGGCTATATCATCACATGGGGCTCCAACGTGCCGTTAACGAGAACGCCTGATGCGCATTTTCTGGCGGAAGCCCGCTATAAAGGCGCCAAGGTCATTTCGGTCAGTCCCGATTTTGCGGAATCCTCTAAATTCGCGGATGACTGGCTGAGCATCCGGCAGGGGACTGACGGGGCGCTTGCGATGGCGATGGGGCACGTCATTTTGCAGGAATTTTACGTGAACCAAGAAACTGAACGTTTTATTGAGTACGCGAAGCAATACACCGATTTTCCATTCTTCGTCACTCTGTCAAAAGAAAATGGCGTATACACAGCGGGACGGTTTCTGCATGCGAAAGACATCGGGCGGCAGACAAAAAATGATCAGTGGAAGCCGGCGGTCTGGAATGAACAGACAGGTGCGTTTGCCATACCGCAAGGAACAATGGGCTCCCGCTGGGACGGGCAGCAGAAATGGAATCTGCACATGATCGACGAAGACACCGGGGAACAGATTGAGCCCCGTCTCTCCGTGCTCGGAATAGAGGACGAAATCGGCATGGTGCGCATTCCGTATTTTTCAAATGACGGAAACAAAGTGCTGGAGCGGAATCTTCCTATTAAAAAATTGGATCTGAATGGTGAGGAGACGTACGTCACGACCGTGTTTGACTTGATATTGGCCAACTACGGCGTGAACCGGGGCATCGGCGGACAATCAGCCGCATCTTATGATGATCCCCGTCCGTTCACACCTGCCTGGCAGGAAAAGATTACGGGAATTAAAAGAGAAGCCGTTATACAGATTGCCAGGGAGTTTGCCCAAAATGCGATTGATACAGACGGCAGATCCATGATTATCGTAGGGGCGGGGATCAACCACTGGTTCAACTCCGACACAATTTACCGTGCGGTGTTAAATCTTGTTTTACTCGTAGGCGCCCAAGGCGTAAACGGCGGAGGCTGGGCCCATTACGTGGGGCAGGAAAAGCTCCGTCCGGCTGAAGGGTGGCAGACGATTGCAACCGCAAAGGACTGGGAAGGCGTGCCTAAACTTCAAAACGGCACCTCGTTTTTCTACTTTGCGACAGACCAGTGGCGTTATGAAGACCAGCCGATCAGTGACTTGGCTTCACCGATCGCCGCGTCATCCCGCTACAGGCATCACGCCGATTACAATGTGCTGGCGGCGCGATTAGGGTGGCTTCCGTCTTACCCGACATTCAATCAAAACGGCATTGATCTGTACAAAGAAGCTGAGAAAGCGGGGGCGGCGACACCTGAAGACGTAGGTGCGTACGTGGCCTCACGGCTTCAAGAGAAAAAACTGAAATTCGCGATTGAAGACCCTGACAATGAAGTGAATTTCCCAAGGAATCTCTTCGTATGGCGGGCAAATCTGATCTCAAGCTCAGGGAAAGGGCATGAATATTTTCTCAAGCATCTGCTGGGGACGACGAACGGTCTGATGAATGACGACAGCGACAGCATCCGCCCTGAAGAAATCAAATGGCGGGAGCAGGCGCCGGAAGGCAAGCTCGACTTGTTAATCAATCTTGATTTTCGAATGGCGGGTACGGCGCTGTATTCCGATATCGTGCTGCCGGCGGCGACATGGTATGAAAAACACGATCTCAGCAGTACGGATATGCATCCGTTTATTCATCCATTTGCTCCGGCCATCTCGGCGCCGTGGGAATCGAAGTCAGACTGGGATATTTTTAAGGCGCTGTCAAAAGCCGTTTCCGATCTGGCGGAAGAAGTCGATATGGAGCCGGTAAAAGAGGTAGTCGCAACGCCGCTCCTCCACGACACCATGCAGGAATTGGCGCAGCCATTCGGCAAAATCAATGACTGGAGCAAAGGCGAATGTGAAGCCATTCCGGGAAAAACGATGCCGAACATCCATGTCGTTGAACGGGATTACAAACACATTTTTCATAAAATGACCGCGCTCGGCCCTCATACGGCTTTAAAACCGAGCGGAACAAAAGGGATGAGCTGGTCGATTGCGGATGAATATGAATCACTCAAACAGAGACTGGGAGAAACCGATTCAAACAGCGTTGCCAAAGGATGTCCGAATATAAGTGAAGCGAAGCAGGCGGCGGAAGCGATTTTAACCCTGTCGTCCACCTCAAATGGAAAAGTCGCCGTGAAAGCATGGGAATCACTTGAAAACATTACCAATCTGGAGCTGAAAGACCTGGCGGAAGAGCGCGAGGAAGAATGCTTTACGTTCGAGCAAATTACAGCCCAGCCGAAAACGGTCATCACCTCTCCGGCCTTTACCGGTTCAGAAAAAGGAGGGCGCAGGTACTCGCCGTTTACGACGAATGTGGAAAAATTAATTCCGTGGCGGACGCTGACAGGCAGACAATCCTATTATGTCGATCATGAACTGATGATGGAATTCGGTGAAACGATGGCGACATTTAAACCGATCCTCCAGCACCGTCCGTTCCTAAGCAAGCGGCCTGATCAAGAGGGCAAAGAAATCGTTCTTAATTATTTGACGCCGCATAATAAATGGTCCGTCCACAGCATGTATTTTGATTCTCTGCCGATGCTGACGCTGTTCCGCGGCGGGCCGACCGTGTGGATGAATAAAGATGATGCTGCGGATACGGATATCAAAGACAACGATTGGATTGAATGCTTTAACCGAAACGGCGTTGTCGTCGCGAGAGCGGTTTTGTCTCACCGGATTCCTAAAGGAATGGCGTTTATGCACCATGCCCAGGACCGCCACATCAATGTGCCCGGCACAAAACTGACGAATAACCGCGGAGGCACCCATAACAGCCCGACAAGGATTCACGTCAAGCCGACCCAGATGATCGGGGGCTATGCACAGCTCAGTTACGGCTTTAACTATTACGGTCCGACGGGGAATCAGCGCGATCTGAATGTCGTCATCCGCAAGCTGAAGGAGGTCGATTGGCTTGAAGATTAAAGCGCAGATCGGGATGGTCATGAATTTGGATAAATGCATCGGCTGCCACACGTGCAGCGTCACCTGCAAAAACACGTGGACAAACCGTTCCGGTGCGGAATATATGTATTTTAATAATGTAGAAACAAAGCCCGGCATCGGCTACCCGAAGCAATGGGAGGACCAGGACAAATATAAAGGCGGCTGGACGTTGAAAAAAGGAAAGCTTGAACTGAAATCAGGCCCGAAAACAAACCGGCTTGCAGGCCTTTTCTATAATCCGAATCAGCCGACGATTGATGACTACTATGAACCTTGGAACTATGATTATGAAACATTAACAAACAGCCCGCAAAAAAAGCACCAGCCGGTGGCGCGGCCGAAATCGTCCTTAACGGGGGATTTCATGAATATCGAATGGGGCCCGAACTGGGAGGATGATCTCGCTGGCGGCCACATTACAGGGCTTGAAGATCCAAACGTGCAAAAGATGGAGGAATCGATCAAAACAGAATTCGATGAAGTCTTTATGATGTATCTTCCGCGTATTTGTGAGCACTGCATTAATCCGGCGTGCGTCTCCTCCTGCCCGTCCGGCGCCATGTACAAACGTGAGGAGGACGGCATTGTGCTTGTGGATCAAAACGCATGCCGTTCATGGAGATATTGCGTCTCATCCTGTCCTTATAAAAAAGTCTATTTTAACTGGCAAACGAACAAAGCGGAAAAATGCACACTCTGCTTTCCGCGCTTGGAGGCGGGGCTGCCGACCATCTGCTCCGAAACGTGTGTCGGCAGAATCCGCTATCTCGGCGTCATGCTGTATGACGCGGACAAAGTGGAGGAAGCGGCATCGGTTGAAAATGAAAAGGATCTCTACCATTCCCAACTGGACGTTTTTCTTGATCCGAATGATCCTGAGATTGCCAAACTGGCAAAAGAACAAGGCATCCCGGCTGAATGGATAGAAGCGGCGCAGCAATCGCCGATCTATAAAATGATCATTGACTGGAAGATTGCGCTTCCGCTTCACCCTGAGTACCGTACGCTGCCGATGGTTTGGTACATTCCGCCGCTCAGCCCGATTATGAATCTCTTTGAAGGAAAAGGAAGCCGGCAAACGGCGGAAGCGATTTTTCCGGCTATCGACCAAATGAGAATTCCGATTGACTATTTGGCGCAGCTGTTAACGGCGGGGGATACGGATCATATTCGATCAACGTTAAAGAAAATGTCTGTCATGCGCCAGTATATGAGAGCGATCCAGACGAATAAATCAATCGACCCGGAACTGATCTCCAGTGTCGGCTTAACAGAACAGCAAATTAAAGACATGTATCGGCTGCTGGCAATCGCCAAATATGATGACCGTTTTGTGATCCCGAGCAGCCATCGAGAAGAAGTGTCAGATTTATATGCTGAACAAGGGAGCTGCGGCTTATCATTTTCAGGCGGCCCGGGCTCTTGTTTCTAATTTTTCATAAATGAGGTGTAATAACATGAACACCACAGACCGGCAAATGACGTTCTCCGCTCTTTCCGTTCTTCTCTCTTATCCGGATGAAGAGTGGAGAGCCGAGATTCCCGATTGGAAGGCTCTTATCCATGACATCACCAATCAGCAAATCCGGGAGAAATTGCTGCACTTTTTAGAGGCGGCAGCCGGCTTTTCTCCGCAAGCGCTGATTGAACACTATGTGTATACGTTCGATTTCGGAAAAAAAACGAATATGTACGTCACCTACTTTAACTCAGGCGAACAAAGGGAGCGCGGCATTGAATTGCTGCATTTAAAAAACACCTACCAGCAATCCGGTTTCCTGCCGACAGAGAAAGAACTGCCTGATTACCTGCCGCTGATGCTGGAATTCGCCGCGGTTGCGGAGATTGAAGCGGCGAGAAGCGTGTTTGAAAAATACCTGTCCAACGTGAGGGAGCTGGCTTCCCGCCTCGAAAAAAATAACAGCATCTATGCTGAGCTGCTGCACGTGCTGCAGGCCGCACTGGAAAACATCGGTGTACATGCAAGCACTGAAGAAGGGGCTGTTCAGGCATGAGCGGGCAGATCCTGTGGGGCGTTATGCCATACATTGTATTGACGATCTTTATCGGCGGGCATATTTACCGCTATCAGCATGACCAATTCGGCTGGACGGCGAAATCAAGCGAGCTGTTAGAAAAGAAAAAACTCGCCGCTGGCAGCACACTTTTTCACTGGGGACTGCTATGCGTTGTCGGCGGACATATCATGGGAATTTTGATCCCGGAAGGCGTGTATGCTTCTCTTGGCATTTCCGAGCATATGTATCATAAAATGGCGATCGGCGCAGGCCTGCCGGCGGGGATCGCGGCATGTGCCGGACTTGTCATCCTGACATACAGAAGGCTGTTTGACAAAAGAATCCGCAAAACCAGCTCGCCATCGGATATCCTGACGCTTATTCTGCTGCTGTTCATGATGCTGTCGGGCGTTGCGGCCACATTTCTCAACATTGACTCGAAAGGATTTGATTACAGGGCAACAGTCGGGCCTTGGTTCAGGGAAATTGTTTTGTTCCGGCCTGACGCTTCTTTGATGGAGAGTGTCCCGCTATGGTTTAAGTTTCATATCATCATAGGGTACGTCGTTTTTATCCTTTGGCCGTTTACAAGATTGGTTCACGTGTTCAGCCTGCCCCTCAAGTATTTGACCCGCAGCTATGTTGTCTATCGGAAACGCACGTAAAAATCCCCCCTGCAAGAGAGGGGGATTTTTTATGGTGAAAAAATAAAAACATAAGATATTTTCTGCCAAGGTAATGGCTGGGCGGCGGGATTCCTGTTATGTTTTATTTGGAAATAACAGCAACAAAAGGAGAGTGAAGAATGAAGCGGATTTTCCTCATTTTAGCCGCCTGTCTGATGACAAGCGCCGGCGTCCTGACACTCAGACATTCTCAAGTATTAACCGGCGGCACAGCGGGACTGTCACTAAGCCTGTCATACTTGTTTCATTCCTCGTTTGCGATTATCTTCTTTCTGATCAATATCCCGTTTTATATATTTTCTCTCATCAGAATGGGAATCAAATTCACTCTATCCACCGTTTTTGCAGTCACAGTACTGACTCTGTTTACCGGCGCGGATCACTGGCTGCCGCCGGTCTCTGTTTCACCGCTTGCCGGGGCGATTTGCGGCGGGGCGCTGATCGGGTTCGGCCTGTCGCTCATGTTTTATCATCAGGCATCGCTCGGCGGCGCCAATATCCTCGCTTTATTTCTGCAAAAGCGCTGCGGATGGAATCCGGGTGCCGTTAATTTCCTCTTCGATTTTGGCGTCGTGCTGGCCGGCATTTTTTCCGTCGGGCTGCTGAAAGGGCTCTTCTCCTTAGTGTCGATAGCGGTCACCGGTCTGATCATCGGCATCTTCAAAAATAAAATCAAAGGCAGCTGCTCGCTCAATCCGGCATTGCTTCAGAACATCACACCCGGCCAATCACAGGAAGCTTCATCATAAGCCTTTCCGCTCGTGCGGAGAGGCTTTTTCATATGTTTACAAGCCGGAAAACAGAGGGTATACAGAGATATCGGATCAGATGGGAGAGAGTCGGGATGCTGAAAAGGAGACTGGAATTTTGCTTTTTATATATGATGCTTATCGGAGCATATGTCATATGGTTTTTTCCGGTTTCCAGGCTTGAGTTTTACGGAGGGGTGCTTTGCTATGCAAGCATTATTTTGTTCAGCATCTATTCGTTAATTCTTGAAAACCGCACCTCGCAGCACACGCTGTTATGGATTCATATTCTTGTGTTTTTTCCGATCGCCGGGTACTTATTTTACCTTTTTTCCGGCCAGCTTTATGAAAAAGGCAAGCTGTTCAGGTCGAAACGGACATACAACCGGGAAAAGCTGAGAACGATATTTGATATGGAACAAACTCCCGACCTGTCCGGGCTGAAAGGAAATCAGAAGCGTTTCTTTCAATATTCAATCAAGGCGTCCCATATGAATATTAATACAAAAAGCAGGCTGAAGGTGCTCAAAAACGGGGACGAAACATTTCCGGAGCTGTTTGAGGCGCTCCGGGAGGCCGCGTCATTTATACATATTGAGTATTACATGTTCAAATCAGACATGCTCGGGCACAAGATGATGGACATTATGATGGAAAAGGCGCGTCAAGGCGTGGAAGTGCGGTTTTTGTTCGACGCGGCCGGCAGCCTGAAGCTGGCCGGAAAAGATATTAAAAAACTGAAACGCGCGGGTGTGAACATCGTCCCGTTTCTGCCGCTGAAATACGGTTTTTTCAACCAAAAATTCAATTTCAGAAATCACCGCAAGATCGTCATCGTTGACGGGAAAGTCGGTTTTGTCGGCGGGCTGAATGTCGGCAAGGAGTATATCGGCAAAGACCAAGATGTCGGCTTTTGGCGGGACACACATATGAAAGTCGAAGGAGAAATCGTTCAGACACTCCACAGCATTTTTATGCTTGATTGGGAATACGTTTCGGATGAGGTGCTGATTGATCAGAAAGCATATACCCGCCCGGTTGCGGCAGAAAGCGGCGGCGTCTATCAAGTCGTTCCGACAGGCCCCGATATGAAGGAGCGGATGAGCGATCTGTATTATGCCATGATAGCGGCGGCCGAATCGTCTGTATGGATCGCGACGCCTTATTTCGTGCCGAATGAGCCGATCCGCACAGCGCTAAAGGAGGCTGCTGCCAGAGGCGTCCGGGTGCGTGTCATGGTGCCGGAAACCAATGACGGGTTTTTAACCCAGTACGCGACGAGATCGTATTTCCCCGAGCTTCTTCGCGAAGGAATCGAAGTCTATTCTTATCAAAAAGGCTTTATGCATCAAAAGGTGCTCATCACTGACGGAAACCTCGCCTCTGTCGGGACGGCGAATATGGACATGAGAAGCTTTCAGCTGAACTTTGAAGTCAATGTCTTTTTTACAGATCAAGAGGCGATCAAAGATCTTGAAGCGCATTACCTGGAGGATATGAAGGAGTCTGAAAAAATCAGCCCCGTCCGTTTCTATAAGCGCACATTATGGGAAAGAACAAAGGAATCCTTCGCACGGTTATTTTCCGGCGTTTTATAAAAAACGCTTTTAAAACTCCTTGTGTATAGTATAATTGAGAAATATTATCATTAAGAACGAGGCACAAGGAGGACGGAATCGTGCTGCGACAATTTTTTTCTTATTATAAACCGTACAAAAAGCTGTTTTTTCTCGACTTCTTTTCTGCCATCGCCGGCGGATTGATGGAGCTGAGTTTTCCTCTGATTGTCAATTACTTTATCGATACATTGCTCCCGGGGCGGGATTGGAGTCTGATTATTTTGACTTCCGCTGCTTTATTCGGGGTCTACGCCCTCAGCTCGGCACTTCAGTATGTTGTGACGTATTGGGGCCATATGCTCGGCATTAACATTGAAACGGATATGCGGAAAAAGCTTTTCGACCATCTGCAAAAGCTTTCGTTCAAATTTTACGATAACAACAAAACGGGCAGTTTAATGTCCAAGCTCACCAATGATTTGATGTATATCGGAGAAACCGCCCACCATGGGCCTGAAGACCTGTTTATCGCGATCATGACGATTTTGGGCGCGTTCGGTGTGATGCTGTTCATTAACTGGCAGCTCGCGCTGTTGACCTTTATCATTATGCCGGTCGTCATATGGCTTGCTTTGTATTTCAATAAAAAAATGACCTCTGCGTTTACAAAACTGAACAAAGACGTCGGGGACTTCAGCGCGAGGGTTGAAAACAATATCGGCGGCATCCGTCTTGTTCAGGCTTTCAGCAATGAAGCGTTTGAAACGCAGCGGTTTGACGTGAACAATCAGCGTTTCCGCAAAACAAAGCTGACGTCATATAAAATCATGGCGAAAAACGGCTCGATCAGTTACATGCTGACAAGATTCGTCACGCTGTTCGTCTTATTGTGCGGCACATGGTTCGTGATCCGCGGATCGTTATCTTACGGGGAATTCGTCGCTTTTGTGCTGCTGACGAACGTTCTGTTCCGTCCGATTGATAAAATCAACGCGATTATTGAGATGTATCCGAGAGGCATTGCCGGTTTTAAAAGCTTTATAGAAATACTGGAAACGGAGCCTGATATCAAGGACGCCCCGAACGCGAGACATGTGTCCGGTTTAAAAGGGAATATCCGTTATGATGGTGTGTCGTTCGGTTACGAAGAAAACAGTCCTGTTCTGTCGGGAATCAATTTGTCCATTCATGCCGGGGAGACAGTCGCATTCGTCGGGCCTTCGGGAGCGGGAAAATCAACGCTGACAAGTCTGCTGCCGCGCTTTTATGAGCCGTCTGAAGGCGTGATTTCCATCGACGGAATCGATATTAAGGACATGACGCTGTCATCATTGCGCGGACAAATCGGCGTCGTCCAGCAGGATGTCTTTCTGTTTTCCGGCACATTGCGGGAAAACATTGCTTACGGGCGGCTCGACGCGTCTGAGGAAGAAATCTGGCAGGCCGTCCGCCAGGCGCATTTAGAGGACTTGGTAAACGGGTATCCCGACGGTTTAAACACGGTGATCGGCGAGCGCGGCGTGAAGCTGTCAGGCGGGCAGAAGCAGCGGCTTTCCATCGCCAGAATGTTTTTGAAAAACCCGTCGATCTTAATTTTAGACGAGGCTACATCAGCCCTCGATACAGAAACGGAAGCCGCCATTCAAAAATCGCTGCAAGAGCTGTCTGAAGGACGCACGACGCTTGTGATCGCCCATCGGCTGGCTACGATTAAGGATGCGGACAGGATCGTCGTCGTCACGAAAGAAGGCATCGCTGAACAAGGTCATCATAAGGAACTGCTGGCATCCGGCGGCATGTACCAGAGACTCCATCAGGCCCAATTCGGCGAGCTGATTCATTAATAAAAGAAAAAGGATAGACGAGCGGGGGCCGGGCAGCCTCCTGTCTATCCTTTTTTATGTAGTCTGTATTTAATGGGCTTCTTTTTGCGCAGGTTCGATGATATGTTTGAAACGGTCAATAAGCTGCACCGCTTTCTTGCCTTCCACTACAATTAAATATTCTTGTTCTTTATGGGCCATTCTGAACGTTTCCAGCTCAATGATATCTTTGATTTTGCACATCGTTTTTTTAGAGTAGATATACAGCTCGTGGCCTCCCGTGTGGCAAAGCTGATAAAGCTGAAGCATGTTTCGTAAAGTGAACTTCTTAGCGGCTATTTTCAAAGATGTAATGTTTTTCATATGTTTTCTCCTCCGTCTGATGGTCTGTTATTTCGGAAATTCCCCATATAAACGGGTGATAAACCTGGTTATGCCTTCCACTTCAGCACTCCGCCCGCCAGGCGTTTGACTCCGCGGATGGCGCTTAATTCTTCGGCGAGCCGGAGCAGCGCCCGGTCTTTCTCTTTCGCCTCAATCATAAAATCGATGTCCGTATCCCATTGTCTGAACCGCTCCAGCACCGGCAGAATAAAATTCGCATCCACATAGTCCGCATGACTGCGTATGGCTGATTCTGATTTTGGCGAGGAGAGATGGACCTTCGGCTTTAAGCCGATCCGCTGCCATGTTTTGATCATCCGCGGAAGAATGTTATCTAAATCAGCGTCATCGGTCGGATTGGCGTAAAAATGGTGATAATCAAACACAAACGGAATGCCTTCTTGCTCACATACACTGAGTGTTTCCTCGGACGTGTATGTTTTATCATCGTTTTCTAAAGTCATCCGCTGTTTGATGACATCGGGAAGTTCTTTCAGATTCACGCGGAACCGGCCAAGCGCGCTTTGTTTGTCACCGTAAGCGCCTCCGACATGGATGTTGATGACGGAACGGTCCGCGATGTCCATTGCGTCCAGCATGTCATAATGATAGGCCATATCCTTGACCGCATTTGCGGTAATCTCCTGTTTCGGGCTTGTAAAAAGCGTGAATTGGTTCGGATGAAAGCTCGTTCTGAGATCATATTTTCTGACCAGCCCGCCGATCTCACGAAACTCCTGGCGAAACGGCGTGACAAAATCCCACAGCACATCCGGATGGGTGGCGAGCGGCACAATCGAGCTTGAGAACCTGTACAGCGGGATGCCGTGGCTGATCACATAGTGGATGGTGCGCAGCGTATTGGTGAGATTTGCTTTCGTCACAGAAAGCAGGGCGTCTTTCCGCTCACTGCGGGAAAGCTTGGTATAGCGCGCATATGTTAAGGTTTTTGCGGGGGACGCGTCCCAAAGGCACATGGCGTTTGCGACGAATCCGAATCTGAACAGCATATGGTTTCTCCTTTATAAAAAGTAAGATATGGCCTTTCCCAGCCATTCTGCAGGAAGCTGTCTGACGGAGCGCTGTTTCACTTTTTCTAATGTGAGAAGCTCGGATTTTTCGATATCCTGCTTTATGGTTGAAAGCACTTCCTTTGTAAAGGCTTCATCATGAATGATGACATTCACCTCTTCATTCCAGAACAGGCTCCGTTTATCAAAATTCGGCGTGCCGATAATGCTGATGCGGTCATCAATAATGAAAGCTTTGACATGATAAAAGCCTTGATAATACCGATAGATGAGGCAGCCGGCCTTCAGAAGCTCGGGATAATAGGTAAAAGCTGTTTCCCGAACGAGCGGGTGGTCTGACTTCATCGGCACGATCAAGATGACTTTGACGCCTTTTCGGCAGGCTGAAATAAGCGCTTCCTGAAGCTTTTTGCTCGGTACATAATAAGGCGTGCCGATAATGATTTTTTTCTCCGCCTTACGGATGCAGTTTTCATAATGCGATTCAAGCGAAAAACCGTCAGATGCATATGTCCTATGAGAGATATTCCCTTCGGATAATGCCGGATAAACCCCGGGTGATCCGGGTGCTTTTCCGGTGTTTCGTTTCAGATCGCTTACAAAAAGAGTCTGAAGATCCGCCGTGCCTTCGCCGGTCATCCGCAGGTGATAATCCTCCCAGTTTCCGAACTTCGCTTTTTTGCCGAGGTACTCTTCAGCGATATTAAAACCGCCGACATAGCCGATTTTGCCGTCAATGACGGTCACTTTCCGGTGATTCCGTTTTTGCAGCCTGAAAAAAAGAAACGGAAATGCCGGTTTATTTAGAAAATGAACGTGAACGCCGGCTTTTTTCATCGTTTGAATGGAAGGCTTTTTCACTTGGCGGCTGCCCGCCCAATCGAGCAGCAGATATACGGAGACGCCGGCCTGGGCCTTTTCCTTCAATAAATGAAACATCTCATGGCTGACTTGGTCGTTCTTCATAATAAAAAACATCATATGAATAGAAGAGACAGCTTGGCGGATATCAGCCGTCATCTGCCGCACAAGCTCGCTGCCGCAGTGAATGAGTGTGATATCACTCTTTTTCGGGTCGAAAACGGGCTCATACGCCTGTTTTTTGTACGCCGCCCGGCCAAGCAGCATATCAAGCAGCATAAGTGCGATCAATATGATAAAAATGACAAGCAACACAAAAATGACCTTCATACCGACGCTCCTTTCCGAAGTATTCGTAGTGTGCCCTGAGAATGTGAATTTAATTATTGACTGAACACTCATTCATTATTTATGATAAAGTAAAGATATGACAATGAAGAGGGAAATCAGAACAAAGGGGGAGACAAGATGAACGCATTTCTCATGGTAAACGCGCTGCTGTTTTCAGCTGTAACCGCTTACGCCGTTTATTTATTCGTTTACCTGATCAGAACGAGGATCGCTTATATTAAGCTCGGCCAAAGGGAAGAATTTGATAAACGCCTGAAAGAACGTCTTCAGAAGATATGGGTGAATGTGTTCGGACAAAAAAAACTGCTGAAAGATAAAAAGAGCGGCATCATCCACGTTCTGTTTTTTTACGGTTTTATACTCGTTCAGTTCGGCGCAATTGATTTTATTCTGAAAGGGCTGCTTCCTGACCGTCATCTGCCGTTCGGTCCGCTTTATCCGGCGTTTACCTTTTTTCAGGAAATCGTCACGTTTCTGATTTTAATCGCCGTAGTCTGGGCGTTTTACCGGCGCTACATTGAAAAACTCGTCAGACTGAAACGCGGGTTTAAAGCGGGGCTTGTCCTGCTGTTTATCGGCGGACTGATGGTGACGGTGCTTCTCGGGAACGCCATGAACCTTTTATGGCACGATCATTCTCTGTCTTGGACGGAACCGATCGCTTCCTCCATTGCGTTTGTGCTCGGCGGTCTTTCAGCGCCGGCGGCCGCCGCCGTGTTTTATGTTTCATGGTGGCTTCATCTGTTGTTTTTGCTCAGCTTTTTAGTGTACGTGCCGCAATCAAAGCATGCGCACTTAATTGCGGGTCCGGCGAATGTGTTCCTCAGCAGGCTGGATTCAAAAGGAAAGCTGGAAAAAATCGATTTCACCGATGAGTCGAAAGAAAGCTACGGCGTCGGAAAGATTGAAGACTTCCGCCGCTCTCAGCTTGTCGACCTTTACGCCTGCGTCGAATGCGGCCGCTGTACAAATATGTGTCCGGCCTCCGGTACGGGCAAGATGCTCTCGCCGATGGACCTCATTTTAAAGCTCAGAGACCATTTGACGGAAAAAGGCGCTGCCGTGACGTCAAAATCTCCGTGGGTGCCCGCGCCCGTTTTTCAGCACATGAAGGCGAATCAGCTCGCCGCGGCTTCCTCAGGGGGAGGATCGCGTGAAGCGGCGGCAGCCATCGATTACAACCCGAGCTTAATCGGCGAGGTCATCACGGAAGAGGAGATTTGGGCGTGCACCACTTGCCGCAACTGTGAAGATCAATGTCCGGTCATGAATGAACACGTTGATAAAATTATCGATCTGCGACGTTATCTTGTGCTTACGGAAGGGAAGATGGACAGCGACGCGCAGCGGGCCATGACTAGCATTGAAAGACAGGGAAACCCGTGGGGCTTAAACCGGAAAGAGCGGGAGAACTGGCGGGAGCAGGCTGATACAGAAATTCCGACAGTGAAAGAAATGAAAAAACAAGACAAAGAGTTCGACTATTTGTTTTGGGTCGGATCAATGGGTTCCTACGATAACAGGAGCCAAAAGATTGCCGTCTCATTTGCAAAGCTGCTTAATGAAGCGGGCGTATCCTTTGCGATTCTCGGCAATAAGGAAAAAAACTCAGGCGATACGCCGCGCCGTTTGGGCAACGAGTTTCTGTTCCAAGAGCTGGCGGAACACAACATCGGCGAATTTGAAAAACACGGGATCAAAAAAATCGTCACGATTGATCCGCACGCCTATAATATGTTCAAAAATGAATATCCTGATTTCGGATTCCGGGCCGAAGTCTATCATCATACTGAATTATTAGCCGAGCTTGTGTCACAGGGGAAACTAAAACCGCTTCACCCGGTGAATGAAACGATTACCTTCCATGACTCGTGCTATTTAGGAAGATACAATGAAGTGTATGAGCCGCCGAGAGCGATCTTAAAAGCCATTCCGGGCGTTCAATTGAAGGAAATGGAGCGCAGCCGCGAAAACGGGATGTGCTGCGGCGCCGGAGGAGGGCTCATGTGGATGGAAGAAGAAACGGGAGCGAGAATCAACACGGCCCGGACTGAGCAGGCGCTTTCTGTCAGTCCGACGGTCATCAGCTCCGGCTGTCCTTACTGTCTGACCATGCTCGGTGACGGTACGAAAGCGAAAGAAGCCGAAGACGCGATCGGCACTTATGATGTCAGTGAATTGCTCGCCATGTCTGTATTCGGCGCCGAAAAACAAGAGTCTTTATAGAAAGAAGCGGGCCGCCGGCGCATATGCCGGCGGCTTTGTTTTTCGCACATCAGCCGATTTATGAAGGGACGGCTCTAAAATTTCTTAAATTACGCTGTTAAGGGTAGCATATTCTGTTTTAATTTGTTTATAATGAGAGGTATGGTTTATGAACAAAACAATACAAATTCGTTCTTATTATAGGATAGAAACAGATACATATAAGTAATAGAAAGGGAGTGTCCGACCTTGAGTATCAAACAATATTCTCAGGAACAGCTGAAGCAGATGGCTTTAGTTGAAATCGCTCACGAAATTTTCTCAGAACATAAAAAACCGGTTCCGTTCCAGGAGCTGCTGAATGAAATGATCTCCTTGCTCGGTGTTACGAAAGAGGAACTGGGTGACCGTATCGCCCAATTTTATACAGACCTGAACATTGACGGCCGCTTTATTGCTCTGTCAGACCAGACGTGGGGGCTTCGCAGCTGGTATCCGTACGATCAGCTGGACGAAGAAACACAGCCGACTGTAAAAGCGAAAAAGAAAAAAGCGAAAAAAGTCGTTGAGGAAGATCTCGACCTTGATGAATTCGAGGAAGTTGACGAAGATGACATCGATCTCGATGAAATAGAAGAAGATATTGACCTTGAAGCAGACAGCTTTGACGACGAAGATATCGATGAAGAAGATGACGACGAGCTTGAGATCGAAGACGAGATGATTGAAGAAGATGAGGAAGATTATGATGATGAGGAAGAGGATCGCAAAGACTGATTTTATATCAGCAAAACGATCTTGACTTTCATTGTCGAACTATGTAGTATGTATTTTGGGCTCTTCAAAAAGAAGAGAATTCATAAGAGTGCTACGCTCCCTTTCAAGAAATTGAAAGGGAGCTTTCTTATTTTCATCTCCCAAATTCTTTTACACATCATTTGTTTTTAGTGAAATGATTTTCTATAAAACGGCACATTTTAAGGAATGTAGCGCAGACCGAAGAGAGGAGCAAACGAAATGACGAAATATATTTTTGTAACCGGGGGAGTTGTATCATCACTCGGAAAAGGAATTGTGGCTGCATCACTTGGCCGCCTTTTGAAAAACAGAGGCATGAGCGTCACCATCCAAAAATTTGACCCTTATATCAACGTTGACCCGGGAACGATGAGCCCGTACCAGCACGGTGAGGTATTCGTTACCGATGACGGCGCTGAGACTGACCTTGACTTAGGGCATTATGAGCGGTTCATTGACATTAATCTGAACAGATTCAGCAACGTGACGACCGGTAAAATCTATTCTGCCGTATTGAAAAAAGAGCGCCGCGGGGACTACCTCGGCGGAACGGTTCAGGTCATTCCGCACATCACAAATGAACTGAAAGACCGCGTGTACCGTGCAGGCAAAGAAACAAACGCAGATGTAGTCATTACTGAGATCGGCGGAACAGTGGGAGACATCGAATCCCTTCCGTTCCTTGAAGCCATCCGTCAAATGAAAAGCGACATCGGCCATGAAAACGTGATGTACATTCACTGTACGCTTGTTCCGTACATCAAAGCGGCGGGCGAGCTGAAAACAAAACCGACGCAGCACAGCGTAAAAGAGCTGAGAAGCCTCGGTATTCAGCCTAATATCATCGTCGTGCGCACGGAAATGCCGATTTCTCAAGATATGAAAGATAAAATCGCGCTCTTCTGCGATATTGACACGAAAGCGGTCATCGAGTGCGAAGATGCGGACAACCTTTACTCCATCCCGCTTAACCTTCAGGAGCAGGGACTCGATAAGCTTGTCTGCGATCATATGAAATTAGAATGCAAAGATCCGGATATGACGGAATGGAAAGACCTTGTCACGAAAGTGAAAAACTTGTCTAAAACCATTACAATCAGCCTCGTCGGAAAATACGTCGAGCTTCAGGACGCTTACATTTCAGTCGTTGAATCACTGCGCCACGCCGGCTATGCGTTTGACGCTGATGTGAAGATCAGATGGATTAACGCCGAAGAAGTGACAGAAAGCAATATTCAAGAGCTGACTAGCGGCACAGACGGAATCATCGTGCCCGGCGGTTTCGGAGACCGCGGCGTAGAAGGGAAAATCATCGCCGCCAAGTATGCGCGTGAGAATAAAATTCCGTTCTTCGGCATCTGCCTCGGTATGCAGATTGCATCCATTGAATATGCACGAAACGTATTAGGTCTGGAAGGGGCTCACTCTGCGGAGATTGATCCGTCCACTCCTTATCCGATCATCGACCTTCTGCCGGAACAAAAAGATGTCGAGGATCTTGGAGGAACGCTTCGTCTCGGACTGTACCCTTGTAAGCTTCAGGAAGACACGAAAGCCTTCGAAGCGTATGCGGATGAAGTGGTATACGAACGCCACCGCCACCGTTATGAATTCAACAACGAATACAGACAGCAAATGGAAGAGAACGGTTTTGTGTTCTCAGGAACAAGCCCTGACGGCCGTCTTGTGGAAATCATCGAGCTGAAAGACCATCCTTGGTATGTCGCTTGCCAGTTCCACCCTGAGTTCAAATCAAGACCGACAAGACCTCAGCCTTTATTCAAAGACTTTATCGGCGCTTCCGTACAAGCTGCAGAACAGAAGTAATAAAAAAAGACTTGCCTCCTTTAAAAGCGGCAAGTCTTTTTTCTGCATCAGGCATATTCCTGCATCATTTCCTTTAACGTAAAGGACAGTGCGTGATAGACATACAGGCCTGTCATTAATGAAGGAAAGCCGTATCTTGTCCCGTCTTCATCAGGCAGAAGCGGCATTTTTAATTTGCTGTCAATATGAACATCACAAAATTCCTCAATCCCGGTTTGATCTTTGATGACAGGAGATACGCCAACGAGGCCGATCCCTTTTTCATAAAGCTTTTGAGCCAGCGCCTGTTCTTCAGCCGTGCCCGGACCTGAACAAAACATCAGCACCCTGTCGCTTTCTGTAATCGAATCAGCTGTATCCGGAAACGCTTTGACGGAAGGCATCGGTTCTGAGCCGAGTTCCGCTTCGCACAGAATGCCCTGCATCTCATTTGCGCCGTATAAATAAATGGTATGGCCGCTGACGGCTGCCTGCGCCAGCAGGCGCGCGCCGTCTTCTATTGCTTCGGATTCCTTATCCTGAATGCGGGAAAAAATGCCTGCAAGCTGCGTCGTAAATATCTTTAACATGAGTGAAACCTCCTTTACACATACAAGAACAGTATACAACAAAAGAGAAAATGCTCAGAAAATGTCGGAAAGTAGACTATTATAATTAAAGGAAATGTGAAAATCAAACAGAATACATAAACAACTGCTTCCTTTTGACGAAAATGATAATATTGGGGTGTAAAATGATGAATGAAAAGATTTTAATCGTAGATGACCAATACGGTATACGCATATTGCTCAATGAAGTGTTTCATAAAGAAGGGTACCAGACGTTTCAGGCCGCCAACGGCATACAGGCGCTGGACATCGTAACGAAAGAACGGCCCGATCTCGTGCTTTTAGATATGAAAATCCCCGGCATGGACGGAATCGAAATTCTCAAGCGCATGAAGATGATCGACGAATCTATCCGCGTCATTATCATGACCGCTTACGGAGAACTCGATATGATTAAGGAATCAAAAGAGCTCGGAGCGCTGACCCATTTTGCGAAACCTTTTGACATTGATGAGATCAGAGACGCGGTGAAAAAATATTTACCTCTAAAATCGAATTAATAAAATTAGAAACAATTATGTCATTGTGTTGCCGATTTGTCGAAAAGTTGGTATCCTAGAGATGGAGAAAAAGCGATCTGTTGTTTTACATATGACAGGTTTTTATGGTCATGCTATAGGTGGAAAGCTTTTTTCGAGAAGAAGCAAATCAGGCTACATAAGGAGGACTTTCGACATGCCTTTAGTTTCAATGACGGAAATGTTGAATACAGCTAAAGAAAAAGGATATGCTGTTGGACAATTTAACTTAAATAACCTTGAGTTCACTCAAGCTATTTTACAAGCAGCAGAAGAGGAAAAATCCCCGGTTATTCTTGGTGTTTCAGAAGGCGCGGGACGCTACATGGGCGGCTTCAAAACAGTGGTTGCCATGGTTAAAGCTCTTATGGAAGAATACAAAGTGACAGTTCCTGTCGCCATTCACTTAGACCACGGTTCAAGCTTTGAATCTTGTGCGAAAGCGATTCATGCAGGCTTCACTTCTGTAATGATCGACGCATCTCACCACCCGTTTGAGGAAAACGTAGCAACTACAGCTAAAGTGGTTGAGCTTGCTCATTTCCACGGCGTTTCAGTTGAAGCTGAGCTTGGAACTGTAGGCGGACAGGAAGATGACGTGATCGCTGAAGGCGTAATCTATGCTGACCCTAAAGAGTGTCAAGAACTTGTAGAGCGCACTGGCATCGACTGCCTTGCACCTGCACTGGGTTCTGTTCACGGCCCTTACAAAGGCGAACCGAACCTCGGTTTCAAAGAAATGGAAGATATCGGCAAATCAACCGGCCTTCCGTTAGTACTTCACGGCGGTACAGGAATTCCGACTGCCGACATTAAAAAATCAATCTCACTTGGTACGGCTAAAATCAACGTAAACACTGAAAACCAAATTTCTTCTGCAAAAGCTGTTCGCGAAACATTGGCAGCTAAGCCGAACGAATACGATCCTCGTAAATATCTTGGACCTGCTCGTGAAGCGATCAAAGAAACGGTTATCGGCAAAATGCGTGAGTTCGGTTCTTCAAACCAAGCTTAATCCAATGTAACATCCATAAACCGCCTGACAGCATTGACAGGCGGTTTTATGTCTTACCTTTAGAAAGCGCAATCATGTTTTACAGTTCTGAAAATTTATTACTGGGGAGGCTTTCCTTATGTTATTTTTCATTGATACAGCAAACATTGACGAGATTAAAGAAGCTTATGAACTTGGCGTTCTTGCCGGAGTTACGACAAACCCTAGTTTAGTGGCAAAAGAAGCTGACGTGTCTTTCCATGACAGACTTCGTGAGATTACGGAAGTCGTGAGCGGATCAGTAAGCGCGGAAGTCATTTCCCTGAATGCTGAAGAAATGATTGAAGAAGGTAAAGAACTTGCGAAAATCGCACCGAATATCACGGTGAAAATCCCGATGACGTCTGAAGGGTTAAAAGCCGTAAAAGCGCTGAGCGACCTGAACATTAAAACAAACGTAACGCTCATTTTCAGCGCCAACCAAGCGCTTTTGGCGGCAAGAGCCGGGGCGACTTATGTATCTCCGTTCTTAGGCCGTCTGGATGACATCGGCCATAACGGTCTTGAACTGATTTCAGAAATAAGACAGATTTTTGACATTCATGACATTGATACACAAATCATCGCAGCTTCCATCCGTCATGCGCAGCACGTGACTGAAGCCGCTTTACGCGGTGCGCATATCGGTACGATGCCGCTGAAAGTCATTCACCAGCTGGCGAAACATCCGTTAACGGATAAAGGCATCGAGCAATTCTTGGCAGACTGGAATAAATAAGGGTGAAAAGGGCGGCAAACCGGTTGATCCGTTTGCCGCACCCTTATGTTTTCCTGTTTGGCAGCGGGCCTTCAGTATCAAAGTGAAGAGTGTGTTTCCCCGGAATGTGAACCCGGCGGGCCTCTGTGCATCCTGTGTTAAAAATGCCCCGCAAAGCTTCGCTATTTTCTTCCTGTTATTTTATAATGTCCTTGTATTCTTTCTCTTCGAATTGGCTACATTTTGGACAAGAGCTTTATTTGCAGAGACAGAATAAAATGCCATTTTATTTACGCTCCGCAGCTATCTTCTTATGGAAGGAGACTATCATGGAAAAGTTGAATATTGCCGGCGGCGATCCGTTAAACGGAACCGTACATATCAGCGGTGCGAAAAACAGCGCCGTCGCATTGATACCCGCAACCATTCTGGCAAATTCCGAAGTAACGATTGAAGGGCTTCCGGAGATCTCAGATATTGAAACGCTGCGTGACCTGCTGAAAGAAATCGGCGGAAACGTCCATTTTGAAAAAGGAGAAATGGTCGTCGACCCTTCCCCGATGATCAGCATGCCGCTTCCCAACGGCAAAGTGAAAAAACTCCGCGCTTCCTATTACTTAATGGGCGCGATGCTGGGCCGCTTCAAACAGGCGGTCATCGGACTGCCGGGCGGATGCCATCTCGGGCCGCGGCCGATTGACCAGCACATCAAAGGGTTTGAAGCGCTTGGGGCGGAAGTCACCAATGAACAAGGCGCGATTTATCTGCGCGCCGAGAGGCTGAGAGGCGCACGGATTTACTTAGATGTCGTCAGCGTCGGAGCGACGATCAATATCATGCTTGCCGCTGTACTGGCTGAAGGTAAAACCGTGATAGAAAACGCCGCCAAGGAACCTGAGATTATTGATGTTGCCACATTGCTCACCAGCATGGGCGCAAAGATCAAAGGCGCGGGAACCAATGTAATCAGAATCGACGGCGTAAAAGAGCTGCACGGATGCAGGCATACGATCATTCCGGACAGAATTGAGGCGGGCACCTTTATGATCGCCGGCGCCGCGATGGGGAAAGAAGTCATTATTGATAATGTCATACCGACTCACCTGGAGTCTTTAACGGCGAAGCTCAGGGAAATGGGTTTTCACATTGAGACGAGTGACGATCAGCTTCTTATGCTCGGCGGGCAGAAGCAGATAAAACCGGTCGACGTAAAAACGCTTGTTTACCCGGGATTCCCGACTGATCTTCAGCAGCCGATGACATCTCTGTTAACGAGAGCCAGCGGCACGAGCGTCGTAACCGACACCATCTACTCGGCCCGATTTAAACATATAGATGAGCTGAGACGGATGGGGGCCAACATGAAAGTGGAAGGCAGGTCGGCCATTATCACCGGTCCGGCCGAGCTTCAGGGCGCAAAAGTAAAGGCGAGCGATCTGCGTGCAGGCGCTTGTCTGGTCGTCGCCGGGCTCATGGCTGACGGCGTAACCGAAATTACCGGTCTCGAGCATTTAGACCGCGGCTACAGCAATCTTGAGAAAAAACTCGAAGGTCTGGGCGCCACAATCTGGCGGCAAAGGCTGACGGACGAAGAGATAGAACAGCTCCAAAATTCATAGAAATGCGGACTTTTGAGAGGAGATCGTGTTGAAATGGAAAGAAGCTTATCGATGGAATTGGTTCGAGTCACTGAAGCGGCGGCTTTAGCATCTGCCAGATGGATGGGCCGCGGAAAAAAAGATGAAGCTGATGATGCGGCGACAAGCGCAATGCGTGACGTGTTTGACACGGTGCCGATGAAAGGCACGGTCGTGATCGGGGAAGGCGAGATGGATGAAGCGCCGATGCTTTACATCGGCGAAAAGCTCGGAAACGGATACGGCCCGCGCGTCGATGTCGCCGTCGATCCTCTTGAAGGCACAAACATCGTAGCGAGCGGCGGCTGGAATGCGCTGACGGTGATCGCGGTCGCCGACCACGGAACACTGCTGAACGCCCCGGATATGTATATGGAAAAAATCGCGGTCGGTCCCGAAGCGGTAGGCTGCATCGATATTGAAGCGCCTGTCATTGATAACTTAAAAGCCGTTGCGAAAGCGAAAAACAAAGACATTGAAGATGTCGTGGCAACCATTTTAAATCGTGACAGACATGAAAAAATCATCTCTGAATTGCGTGAGGCGGGCGCCAGAATCAAACTGATCAACGACGGTGATGTCGCGGGCGCCATCAATACGGCCTTTGACCATACGGGAGTAGACATTCTCTTCGGTTCAGGCGGGGCTCCTGAAGGCGTGCTGTCTGCCGTTGCGTTAAAAGCGCTCGGCGGCGAAATCATCGGCAGGCTTCTGCCGCAAAGTGCGGAAGAGCAGGCCCGCTGTGAGCGAATGGGCCTTGATGTATCCAAAGTGCTCCGGATGGAGGACCTTGTGAGAGGGGATGACGCCATTTTTGCCGCAACGGGCGTCACGGACGGAGAGCTGCTGAAAGGCGTTCAGTTCAAAGGCTCCGTAGGCACGACTGAAAGTCTGGTCATCCGGGCGAAATCAGGAACGGTCCGATTCGTTGACGGAAGACACAGCCTGAAGAAAAAACCAAATCTTGTGATCCGGCCATAAATAGAGAAAAGCGGGACGGAAAGTCCCGCTTTTCTTTTGCAATAAAGAGTCAACCCTATCATTTATATGTCAAAGCATTATTTAAGTTGAATAATTTTTTGAAATGAGGTAAAAATAAAGAGTGCTGCGATTTTTCTGTGTCATTCCTTCTTTTGAGTACTGGGAAATTTTCAAATTCTACCGCATACAGACGATATAAATATTGATCTTCTCAAGTTTTTGTCCTCGCTTCCTTCAAAACTCATTAAGACATTCCTTTTTTAAAAAAGCGCCGATCATGGGTGGAAGTGTTACCGATAGAAGTTCCTGAACGTTTTATAAAAGAATGTGCTTTGGCGGAATCATGCGAAGCAGCCGATTTGAATGAAAACAGCAATACATTGACTATGAAAAGCGTGGTGTTTTTATGAAAGACGTATCTATTTCCTCTTTGGAAAATATGAAATTAAAAGAACTATATGAACTGGCCAGACATTATAAAATCTCCTACTACAGCAAACTGACTAAAAAAGAATTAATCTTTGCCATTCTGAAAGCCAACGCCGAGCAGGAGGATCTTCTGTTTATGGAAGGCGTGCTCGAAATCATCCAATCGGAAGGATTCGGCTTCCTCAGACCGATTAATTACTCGCCAAGCTCAGAAGACATCTACATTTCTGCTTCTCAGATCCGCCGCTTTGATTTAAGAAACGGTGACAAAGTATCCGGCAAGGTGCGTCCGCCGAAAGAAAACGAACGCTATTACGGACTTTTGCACGTTGAAGCGGTAAATGGAGATGATCCGGAATCTGCGAAAGAGCGCGTCCATTTTCCTGCGCTGACTCCGCTTTATCCGGACCGCCAAATGGTGCTTGAGACGAAACCGAATTATCTCTCAACAAGAATTCTTGATATGATGGCTCCCGTGGGTTTCGGCCAGCGCGGTCTGATCGTGGCGCCGCCGAAAGCCGGTAAAACCATGCTGTTAAAAGAAATCGCTAACAGCATTACGACAAATCAACCTGACGCTGAATTGATCGTTCTCTTAATTGATGAAAGACCGGAAGAAGTAACGGATATTGAACGTTCCGTAGCGGGCGATGTCGTCAGCTCGACGTTCGATGAAGTGCCGGAAAATCACATTAAGGTAGCGGAGCTTGTGCTTGAACGGGCGATGCGTCTCGTTGAACACAAAAAAGACGTTATCATTCTGATGGACAGCATTACCCGCCTGGCACGGGCCTACAACCTCGTTATCCCGCCAAGCGGACGTACGCTTTCCGGCGGGATTGACCCGGCTGCGTTCCATCGTCCGAAGCGCTTTTTCGGTGCCGCGCGAAACATTGAAGAGGGCGGCAGCCTGACCATTTTGGCGACGGCGCTCGTGGACACGGGCTCCCGGATGGATGACGTCATCTATGAAGAGTTTAAAGGAACGGGCAACATGGAGCTTCACCTTGACCGTTCTCTTGCGGAAAGACGGATTTTCCCGGCGATCGATATCCGCCGCTCCGGCACACGGAAGGAAGAGCTGCTCGTGCCGAAAGAGCATCTTGACCGTTTATGGGCGATCCGCAAATCGATGTCTGATTCTCCGGACTTCGCAGAGAAGTTTATGAGAAAAATGAAAAAAACAAAAACGAATCAGGAATTCTTCGATCTGATCAACCAAGAATGGAAGCAGGCAAACCTTTCATCATCAGCTCGCCGCTGATAAAAAATGTATTTGCAAATGCAGTAAATGACTGATATAATTCTCTCATATGCGTTCCGGATTACTCCGGAATAATAACTCTGTTTCCACACGGGATTCAGGGCGGAAGGAGATGGATACAATGAAAGCAGGAATTCATCCTAATTTCAAAAAAGCAACAGTTAAATGCGCTTGCGGAAATGAATTTGAAACAGGCTCAGTAAAAGAAGAGGTACGCGTTGAGATTTGCTCTGAATGCCACCCATTCTACACTGGACGTCAAAAATTCGCTTCTGCTGATGGTCGTGTTGATCGCTTTAACAAAAAATACGGTCTTAAGTAATAATAGATTTTACAGGCAGGCAAGAATTGCTTCTTGCCTGTTTTTTATGTCCATAAACAGGAAAAAAAGGGGAGCGGATAGCCTATGTACATAATGAAGCAAAGCGGATGGCTTGAGCTGATATGCGGCAGCATGTTCTCTGGGAAATCAGAAGAGCTGATCCGCAGAGTGAAAAGAGCGACATATGCGAAGCAGGAGGTCAAGGTGTTCAAACCTGCCATTGATAATCGCTACAGTGAGGAGGCCGTCGTTTCTCACAACGGCACATCCATGACAAGCCACGTCATCTCGTCTTCGGCTGAAATATGGGATCATATCAGTGAAAGCACGGACGTCATCGCGGTAGATGAGGTGCAGTTTTTCGGCGAATCGATCATCGGCGACTTATCCTCGCTTGCGGATAAAGGCTATCGTGTCATCGCTGCCGGACTTGATATGGATTTCCGGGGAGAGCCTTTCGGCGTGGTGCCGAATCTGATGGCGGTTGCCGAATCGGTGACGAAGCTGCAGGCGGTCTGCTCCGTTTGCGGGTCGCCGGCAAGCCGTACGCAGCGTTTGATTGACGGGAAGCCCGCTTCCTATGATGATCCGGTCATTTTAGTCGGCGCGTCGGAGTCATACGAAGCGAGATGCAGACATCATCACGAAGTGCCGAAAAAAACAGACTGATAAATAACCCTTTTCATGAAAACATCGGTAAAAAATCCGGTGTTTTTTTGACGTTTTTTCAAAAATTGTAGTTAAATAACTTAAAAAAGAGTATGAAAAAATTAAGTAATTTTCATCTCTTGAATTTTCATTTTTACAGGCATAAAATGACTAAGTAATGTAAATAGTTATGAGACATTGTTCGAATAATTGTCAAAAAAAGATATAGCAGATCGCGATCACACTAGCCAAAATGGGTAATTACTTAACTTTGTTAACTATTTGAAGAAAGAAGGAGATTTTCTTGAATAATATTAAAGTAACGAAGGAAGGCAACTTAGAAACTACTTTAAGAGGAAAAGAAGTTCTATCTATCCCTACTTTAAATAAAGGTGTTGCGTTTTCAGCAGAAGAAAGAAAAAGCCTTGGATTAGACGGGCTGCTTCCTCCGACAATTCTGTCTCTTGATGAGCAGGCAAAACGCGCATACGAGCAGTTTCAAGCTCAGCCGGACCGCCTTCGCCAAAACGTGTATTTGAATGATTTGCAAAACCGTAACGAAGTTCTTTTCTTTAAATTGCTTCAAAACCATCTTCGTGAAATGCTGCCGGTTGTTTACACACCGACTGTCGGTGAAGCGATTCAAGAATACAGCCATGAGTACAGAAGACCTCAAGGGATTTACCTTTCTATCGACAACGTGGAAGGAATCGAAGAGGCATTTGAAAACCTTCATGCCACTGCCGGAGATATTGATCTGATCGTTGCGACAGACTCAGAAAGCATCCTCGGAATCGGTGACTGGGGTGTGGGCGGTATCAACATCGCCATCGGAAAATTAGCGGTATACACAGCTGCTGCCGGTATTGACCCAAGCCGTGTTATTCCTGTCGTTCTTGACGTCGGTACGAACAATGAAAAACTTCTGAACGATCCTTTATACATCGGTAACCGCCATGAACGTATCCAAGGCGAACGTTACGAAGCTTTCGTTGACGCTTATGTAAAAGCTGCGCTTAAATATTTCCCTAAAGCTCTTCTTCACTGGGAAGACCTTGGAAACAAAAACGCGCGCAATATCATGAAGAAATACAACCATGAAATTCTTACATTCAACGATGACATTCAAGGAACAGGCGCGATTACGCTTGCAGGTGTGCTTGCGGCTATGAAGAAAACAGGCGCGTCTATTAAAGACCAGCGTGTGGTTGTCTTCGGTGCGGGATCTGCCGGAATCGGAATCGCTGACCAAATCCGCGACACTATGGTGCTTGCCGGTCTTTCTGAAGAAGAAGCCAACAAAGCGTTCTACACAATGGACTACAGAGGCTTGTTAATTGAAGGTATGGAAAACATTCTTGATTTCCAAGAGCCGTACCTGCGCACAGCTGAAGAAATTAAAGATTGGAAACGCGATGAAAATGGACAAATTCCTTTCATTGAAGTGATCCGTCAAGCGAAACCGACAATCTTAATCGGTACATCAGGCCAAAGCGGCGCGTTCAGTGAAGAAATCGTCAAAGAAATGGCAAAACACGTTGAGCGTCCGGTCATCATGCCGATGTCTAACCCGACACCGCTTGCTGAAGCCGTTCCTAGCGATCTTTTCAAATGGACTGACGGCAAAGTGCTTGTGGCGACAGGAAGCCCGTTTGACAATGTAGAGTACAATGGCGTTTCTCATGAAATCGGACAATCTAACAACGCATTCGCGTTCCCTGGACTTGGTCTCGGTTCAATCGTTGTAGAAGCGAAAGTGATTACTCCTGCAATGTTTGCGGCAACTGCTGACGCAATCGCAGAAAGCGTTGATTTTGAAACACCGGGTGCAGGCCTTCTGCCGAGCATGAGCGACTTACAAGAAGTTTCAATTAAAGTTGCGATCGCCGTAGCGGAAACTGCCATTAAAGAAGGCGTGGCAAACCGCATTCCTGAAAATGTAGAACAAGCCGTTCTTGATGCAATGTGGAAACCGCAATATAAACAAGTTGTCGCTAAATAATTTTTACGATTAATTTTACAGTCCGAGGGAAAGCTTTTATATAAAGGCTAAAGTATACGGACATTAAGGATTTGGAGGAGAACATTTTGAGCTTCTTAGATATTTTAATCCTCCTGGCGCCGATCTTTTTCGTGATCGTGCTGGGATGGTTCGCAGGTCGCTTCGGAAGTTATGACGCGAAGTCAGCAAAAGGGGTAAGCACCTTAGTTACGAAGTACGCGCTTCCGGCGCATTTTATCGCAAGTATTTTAACCACTTCAAGAAGTGCGTTTTTATCACAGGTTCCTTTGATGGTCGCTTTGATCATTGGGATTGTCGGATTCTTTATCGTCATTTTGTTGGTTTGCAAATTTATCTTCAAGTATGATTTAACGAATTCATCTGTATTTTCTTTAAACTCTGCACAGCCGACATTTGCTTTTATGGGTATTCCCGTACTCGGAAGCTTATTCGGAGCAAGCGAAGTAGCGATTCCTATCGCCGTTACGGGTATCGTGGTTAACGCCATCCTTGACCCGCTAGCGATCATTATCGCTACTGTCGGTGAGTCATCTAAGAAAAAAGACACTGAAAACGAGAACTTCTGGAAAATGACTGGTAAGTCTATTCTTCACGGTCTTTCCGAACCGCTTGCGGCTGCACCGCTTATCAGTATCATTCTGGTACTCTGCGGTGTAACACTCCCTGGCTTGGGAGAAAAAATGCTTGATCAGCTCGGAAGCACAACATCAGGTGTTGCGCTCTTCGCCGTCGGTGTAACTGTCGGTATCCGCAACATTAAGCTCAGTCTGCCGGCTTTCGGTATCGCTTTGTTAAAAGTTGCCGTTCAGCCTGCGCTGATGTACTTGATCGCTCTTGCAGTCGGACTTCCGGCTGACCAGATCACTAAAGCGGTATTGCTCGTTGCATTCCCTGGATCTGCGGTAGCGGCGATGATTGCCACACGTTTCGAAAAACAAGAGGAAGAAACTGCGTCCGCGTTCGTGATCAGTGCGATTTTATCTCTCATCTCACTGCCGATCATCATTGCGCTGACTGCATAATGAAAAGCTCCCTGTTTCAGGGAGCTTTTTTGATTAGAATTGAAATTTAAAAGGCGAAAATTTCGTTTTTTTTCTGGGTTTCTTATGTTCTGAAGAAGCGGCTGTTTCTGAGAGGGGAGCTGTCTGGGCAAGTTCCTGGATGCGGGAGGCCAATGTCTGCAATTCGGTATTGAGGTCGTCAATTTCCCGCCTGTGCTGAAGAAGCTGATAAGACACCCCTTCATCCGCCTTTTGTTTCAGCTGGCGTTCAAGCTCCTCTATCCTTGAAAGCAGATGGTTCTCACCTTGTTTCTCTTTCGTGAGAATGTCCAGTTTGCGCTCCAGCTCTGCCAATCTTTGTTCAGCGCCAACATTGATTTTCGGACGCTGCAAAATGAAGCCCGTCCGTTTTTTCGGCTGCCGGGGCACTTGAACGTCCAGAAGGGCAGTGCCTTCAGAAATTTGCCGTTTGACCGATTTCAGCACATCAAGATCCTCAGGTGTAAAGGAATAATGTCCGAGCTCATTCCGTTCAGCCGGAAGATTCAGCTGCTTGACCCACCTTTGCACCGTTTTTGCGGAGACGCCGAGCTCTTTCGCGGCCATGTTTGTATTCATGATCACATACCTCCTTTTTGCTAGGTATTCGACCATGAGGCGGCGTTCCCTTCATGTTAGACAAAACAAGAAGGAATTCGCCAAAGAAAGCGGCATTTCTTCAAAAAACGTTACGCTTCATACAATTCAAGCGGAAGCTTGTCGGGATCGAAGAAAAAGGTAAACCGTTTCCCCGTCAGCGGATCGGTTCTGATCGGTTCTGTGCCGACGCCCTTTTCCTTTAACTCCCTGACGGCTGCTTCAAGATCGTTTACGGTGAAAGCGAGATGCCGGAGACCCGCGGCTTCCGGTCTGGTCGGCCGTTCGGGCGGATCGGGAAAGGAAAACAATTCAATCGCGTACGCGCCGTCCAGCGCAAGATCAAGTTTATAAGATTCCCGTTCCTTTCGGTATGTTTCTTTTATAATGCCGAAGCCGAGAATCTCGGTGTAAAAAGCTTTCGACTTTTCATAATCAGAGCATATGATTGCTATATGGTGGATGGATTTCAGCATATCCGCCCCTCCTTTTTTGCTTCAGTATAACAGAGGCGAATTGCTTTTGACTGGCGATAAGCCCTATACTATAATGAGAATGTTACGCACAGGAAAACAGAGGTGAAGACCGTGTTAGACCGTTTACAGTCAATTGAACAACGATACGAAAAATTAAATGAGCTTTTAAGTGATCCGGAAGTGGTCAACGATCCGAAAAAGCTTAGAGAATATTCGAAAGAGCAATCTGATATACAAGAAACCGTTGAAGTCTATAGACAATACAGAGACGCATCAGAACAGCTTGCCGATGCGAAAGCGATGCTTGAGGAAAAGCTTGATGCCGATATGAGAGAAATGGTGAAGGAAGAAATCTCCGAACTGCAGGGAGAGACGGAAACCTTATCAGAGCGTTTGAAAGTGCTCCTCATCCCGAAAGACCCGAACGATGACAAAAACGTAATCATGGAGATCCGCGGAGCAGCGGGAGGAGAAGAAGCCGCGCTGTTTGCGGGAAATCTCTACAGAATGTACTCCCGTTACGCCGAAATTCAAGGCTGGAAGACTGAAGTCATGGAAGCAAACGTGACCGGAACGGGCGGTTACAAAGAAATCATCTTTATGATTACGGGAAAAGGCGCATACTCCAAGCTGAAGTATGAAAATGGCGCGCACCGCGTACAGCGTGTTCCGGAAACGGAATCAGGCGGCCGTATTCATACATCCACGGCGACGGTGGCGTGTCTTCCTGAAGCGGAAGAAGTAGAAGTGGACATCCACGAAAAAGACATCCGCGTCGATACATTCGCATCAAGCGGACCGGGCGGACAAAGCGTAAACACGACGATGTCGGCCGTACGCCTGACGCATTTACCGACCGGTGTTGTCGTTTCCTGTCAGGATGAAAAATCTCAGATTAAAAACAAAGAAAAAGCGATGAAGGTGCTCCGCGCCAGAATCTATGACAAATTCCAGCAGGAAGCTCAGGCTGAATATGATCAGACCCGTAAATCAGCCGTCGGTTCAGGCGACCGTTCCGAGCGTATCCGCACATACAATTTCCCGCAAAACCGTGTGACGGATCACCGCATCGGCCTGACGATTCAAAAGCTGGATCAAATCCTGGAAGGCAAGCTTGATGAAGTGGTTGAAGCGTTAATCGTAGAAGACCAGTCAAGCAAGCTCCAGCAGGCGGAAAATTAAGATGAAGACCGTTTTTGAAGCCCTAAGCTGGGCTTCTTCTTATTTAACCGAAGCGGGAAGAGAAAAAAACGCGGCCGAGCTGCTGCTGTTAAATGATACCGGAATGGATCGGAGCAAGCTTCTCGCAAGTCTGCAGGAGCCCGTCGGCGAGGACGAGCTTTATCGATTCAGACGGCACGTGGAGATGCATAAAGAAGGTATTCCGATTCAATATATTATCGGGAAAGAACAGTTTTACGGCAGGGAATTTTTTGTGAATGACGATGTTCTCATTCCGCGTCCGGAAACGGAAGAAGTCGTCTTTCATCTGCTGGACAGACAGAAGCGGGCATTTTCCGAGGCAGAACGCCTGAACGTCATTGATATCGGTACGGGGAGCGGTGCCATTGCGGTGACGCTCGCCCTTGAATGCGGACATTTTTCAGTATCGGCTTCGGATATTTCAAAAGAAGCGCTGCAGGTGGCGGAAAGAAATGCGCAAAACCTCGGAGCGGACGTCTGTTTTTTGCAGGGAGATCTGTTAACTCCTTTTATTTCATCAGGAAAAAAAGCGGATATTATTGTTTCCAATCCGCCGTATATTTCTGAAGAAGAAATGGCCGATTTGTCGGATATCGTCCGTTTCCATGAGCCGCTTCATGCTCTTACGGACGGCGGTGACGGTTTGAAATTCTACAAGCGGTTTATGGAGGAGCTGCCTCTTGTCATGAAAGATAAAGCGCTTGTCGTCTTTGAAATCGGATATAATCAGGGGAAAGCCGTGAAAGACCTGTTCCGTCATTCCTTTCCGAATGCGGAAGTGGAAGTCGTACAGGACATCAACGGAAAAGACAGAACCGTATCCGCGGTCATCACATCATGAAAAAAGCCCGCCGGTGACGCACACGGCGGGCTTTTGTTACAATGGAAAGAAAATGAAAGGGGCATCCGCCTTGAAAAAAGCGTTCGCCTTCGGATGTATACTCGCCGCCGCAGCTTATGCGGCGGGGTTTGTTCTGCCGTTTGGCGTTGATATCATTTTCGGCGCCGTTACGGCTGTTCTTATCGTCACAGCGATCAACGTTTCCGGGTTGGCCGTAAGCGGAGCGGAGCAGCGGGCCAATTATCATTCTGAAACAGAAGAAGGACGGCACGCCCGTTTAAAGATGGCTGCCGTTTTCTTTTGCGCCGCTCTCCCTTCAGCCGGCTGTCTGCTGATTACGCTTCTGTAGCCGGATTTTGTCTTTGCAGCAATACGGAATCCCATACCCAATAGACGACGGCTGTTAAAACCGCAAAGATATAAAAGGCTGAATTAGAAAACAGAGATTGGCCTGACGGCTGCAAAAGACCGAAGATAATCCCGTTTGCAATAAATGACATCCCTAAATAATAAAGAAAATACAGCGGATGAAATCTTTTCGGCTTTTTATTCAGAAAGTATTGAAGCGGCAGCGCAAAAATCAAATAAGGAAACAAAAAATAAAACGCCATCGAAATGAAAGCCGCGATAATGAATTGATGAACATACAAAATAGAATAAATGACAGACATACATGCCGCCGACAGCAGCACGGTGTAATTATATTTCATCTGAAAACCTCCTATCAAAATAATATCGTACCATATTTTGAATCTGTCAATGCAGATTATCAGCTTGCTAGATTTTTTTCTTCCCGCCGGTTTAAACCTTTTCCGTCATGTCCATAATGGGACTAGATAAAAAAAGCACGGAGAGGAACGGTGGGGACCGATGAAACAGACAATGATGATCTGCATATATATTTTTCTTTTATTATCAGGAGCGCTTGCGGGTTTGACAAAAGAAGAAACGGCGCGGGCATCAGCCGATGAGCCCGTCGTCATACCGGATGAAGCGATCCGGCTCAGAATTTTGGCCAACAGTGATAACGATGAGGATCAAAAGCTCAAGCGCCAGATCAGAGATGCTGTAAACAAGCAAATCACGGACTGGGTGAAAGATATCACTTCCATTGAAGAAGCGCGGCGGCTCATTCGTTCGAAGCTTCCTGAAATTAAAGAAATCGCCAAACAGACGATGAAAGAAAAGGGTGCGCATCAATCCGTTTCAGTTCAATTCAATAAAATCTCGTTTCCGACAAAGCTTTACGGCAATATGGTCTATCCGGCCGGAAAATATGAAGCGATTTTAATTACACTCGGCAATGGCGAGGGCGCCAACTGGTGGTGCGTCTTGTTTCCGCCGCTGTGCTTCCTTGATTTCTCAAACGGCGAAGCGGTGAAAGATCAGGAAGACGGCGGACAGAAGCAGGAAGAAACGCAGAAACAGACTAAAAAAGTGCTGGATGACGTAAAAGCAAAGGCTGATAAAGCGAAGAAAGAAAATAAAGAAAATAAAGATGACGATGATACCGAAGTGAAGTTTTTCCTCGTCGATTGGATTTCAGATCTATTTTCCTGAAGTAAAAGGCATAAATCCGGATTCGATTCATAGATTGGAAGAAAGAGTTGATCGAAACGGAGGGAAATATATGTTTTATCAGCTGAGAGTGGCAAGAGATCAAGATACGGAGGCGCTGGAGGCCTTTTTGAAAAAGGCTGATACGGCACATGCGGAAATCGATCAGCAGACCAGCCGGTTTATCGTACTGGAAGACAGCGAAAAAATGATTGCCGCCTGTCTCGGGATCGAAAAATTCAGCGGCGGAAAAGGGCTTCTCCGTTCACTCGTCATGTCGGACAGGCTGAATCAAAGCCATATCGTTACACTGTTTCAAAGTATGGATGTGCTGTGCAAAAAACATGAGATTCAAGATGTCTACTTAGTCGCCAATCAGCCCTCATCTGCTGAGTTTCTGAATGTGATGGGATTTGAAGCGTGCGCCGATGCGCCTGATGAACTGTATACGTCCGAACATTTCCGCAACTCGTTATGCACAGAAGGTTCGTTTTTAATGGTGAAAACCTCTGCCTGATCTAACTTATACACAAGGTTATCCACTTATTAAAAAGTGTTGTCCACAGTTTGTGGATAACACTTGTTTTATTAAAGGACATCTTTTATACTTTCAAAAGGAATACACGAGAGAAAATAAAGTTTTACCGCTTTAAAATAAGGAGTTTGGTTATACATGAAAACAAGAAGATGGTTTGTGGATTGTTCCGCAGAATTATCCACAACCGATCCCCAGATTACACAAGCCGCGGAATTGCTCCGGCAGAATGAGGTTGTGGCTTTTCCGACAGAAACCGTTTACGGACTGGGCGCTAACGCTGAAAATACGGAAGCCGTAACGAAAATATATGAGGCGAAAGGAAGGCCGAGCGATAACCCGCTGATTGTGCATATATCCCATATCAGCCAGCTTGATCGTTTTATCAGCCATATTCCTGAGACGGCGAAAAAGCTGATGAAGCTATTCTGGCCGGGGGCGCTGACCCTTGTTCTGCCGTGTAAGCCCGGTGTGCTGTCACCCCGTGTCACCGCGGGACTTGAGACGGTAGCGGTCAGAATGCCTGATCATCCGGTAGCATTAGCCCTCATCAGCTCGGCCGGACTGCCGATCGCCGCGCCGAGCGCCAATTTATCAGGAAAACCGAGCCCGACGAAGGCCGAGCATGTAGCCCATGATTTAAACGGCCGCATTGCCGGCATTGTGGACGGCGGCGCGACGGGAATCGGAGTGGAATCAACCGTTCTGTCCTGTACGGGGAAACAGCCCGTGCTGCTTCGTCCGGGCGGCGTGACAAAAGAGCAGATTGAATCCGCCGCCGGTCCGGTTCTTGTGGATAAAGGGCTGACCGAAGAAGATGAGGTTCCTATTTCTCCCGGTATGAAATATACACATTACGCGCCTTCTGCGCCGATGGCTATTGCCGACGGCGGCGCCCGGAGAATTCAAGAACTGGCAGACGCATATAAAAGCCGGGGAAAACGAATCGGCATTTTGACAACAGAAGAGAACGCCGATAGTTACCAGGCTGATTATATCAAGGTCTGCGGCAGACGCGCCGACCTTGAAACAGTGGCGTCCGCCTTATACGATGCGCTCCGCAGCTTTGATGAAGCGGAAGTGGACATGATTATTTCTGAGTCCTTTCCGGATACCGGAGTGGGGCTCGCCATTATGAACAGGCTGATGAAAGCCGCAGGCGGCACCGTTATCCATTAACTTGTTCTACCCCTTATCGGACATGCATAAGCTAAACAAGCGGGCACGTCCAAGGGGGTTTTTATTTCATGTCGAATCTATTCATCGGGGAACTTGTCTCCTTAAGCATCATGGCATTTGCTTTGGGGACGGATGCCTTTTCCGTCGGGCTCGGAATGGGAATGATTCAGCTGAAGAAAAAACAGATTTTTCATATAGGGGTTGTCATCGGGCTGTTTCATGTCATGATGCCGCTTGCGGGAATGGCGGCCGGGCATCTGCTGTCCGGTTTTCTGGGGATGCTTGCCGTTTACATCGGCGGATCTCTTCTTTTCATTTTAGGGGTGCAGATGATCATCGCCGCGTTTAAACAATCAGACGGGCCGCTCATATCTCCGGCAGGCTCGGGACTGTTGCTGTTTGCGGTCGGTGTCAGTCTGGACAGCTTTTCTGTCGGGCTCAGTCTCGGGATGAACGGTTCCAACCCGTTTCTGGCCGTTACGCTGTTCGGGGTCTTCAGCACCGTTTTAACATGGGCGGGCCTTTTGGCGGGAAGAAAGGTGCAGTCGTGGCTCGGCTCCTACAGCGAAGCGCTCGGCGGAGCCATTTTGATCGGATTCGGATTGAAACTGCTTTTACCGATATAAGATACGTAAAAAAAGAAACGAAGATGCCGTTTCTTTTTTCTTCATTTATAATAGGCAGTAAGAGGTGACGGACATGAAAATAATCTTTGTATGTACAGGCAATACGTGCCGCAGTCCTATGGCTGAGGCTCTTTTTAAATCCATTGCAGAAACGAAAGGGCTGGACGTCAGCGTAAGTTCGGCCGGCGTATTCGCGTCTCCGCACGGAAAAGCGTCGGCCCATGCCGTAGAAGCGCTGTTTGAAAAACGGATCGCTCTCAATCACAGTTCATCTCCCTTATCGGAAGAACATATCGAGACGGCTGATCTGGTGCTGGCGATGACGGAACAGCACAAACAGCTGATTGAAGGCCGATATCAAAACAGTCAGGGCAAAGTCTTTACCATTAAAGAATACGTAACGGGGGAAAACGGCGATATCTCTGACCCGTTCGGCGGTCCGCTTGATGTTTATAAACAGACGCGGGACGAACTGGAGGAGCTGCTGACCCTTTTGGCTGATCAATTGCTTGACGGAAAAAGCAAGTAATCTGTCAGAAAATCTGCAAACAGGTCATTTGCAAAACGAATGTGAAAGAGTAGAATGAAATCAACGGATTTCGTAATAAAAAGGACAAGCACACTGGGCTGTCTTCGCCCAGCCACACCTAGGAGGTAAATGAATGAAAGTAGCTATTGCGTCAGATCACGGCGGCGTCCATATCCGCGAAGAAATAAAAAGTCTTTTGGATGAATTGCAGATTGAATACATTGATATGGGCTGTGAATGCGGCGCCGGCTCTGTCGATTATTCAGACTACGCTTTTCCGGTAGCGGAAAAAGTGGTGAACGGCGAAGCTGACAGGGGAATTTTAATTTGCGGCACAGGCATCGGCATGAGCATCTCCGCAAATAAGGTAAAGGGCATACGCTGTGCGCTTGCCCATGACACCTTCAGCGCAAAAGCGACGCGTGAACACAATGACACGAATGTTCTTGCGATGGGCGAACGCGTCATCGGCCCGGGGCTGGCGCGCGAAATCGCAAAAGTCTGGCTGACGACTGAATTTACGGGCGGCCGCCACGAACGGCGGATCGGCAAAATCGCAGATTACGAAGAAAAAAATCTGTAAGAGGTGCTGGACAATGGAAGAGATGAAGCAAAAATGGACGGACATGCTGACTGAGTTTCAAGGGCAGGCAGGACTGACGGACGGCAGTCTGCTGGTGATCGGGTGCAGTACAAGTGAAGCCGCCGGAAGCCGGATCGGCACCGCCGGAAGCGGGGATTGGGCTGAATTGATATACGGCGGACTTAACCGGTTTAAGGAAAAAACGGGTGTGCATCTTGCTTTTCAATGCTGCGAGCATTTAAACAGGGCGCTTGTCATTGAAGCGGAAACGGCAAAGCGGTTCAGGCTCCCCATTGTTTCAGCCGTCCCCGTCCCGAAAGCGGGCGGAGCAATGGCCTCTTATGCATACCGGCAGATGCGTTCTCCCGTGCTCGCCGAATCGATTCAGGCTGATGCCGGGATTGACATCGGCGATACGTTCATCGGCATGCATCTGAAACCCGTTGCCGTCCCTGTCCGGATATCAAGCCGTGAGCTTGGAGAAGCACATGTGACGATGGCCCGGACAAGGCCGAAGCTGATAGGCGGAATTCGCGCCGTTTATGAATACGAATGATGAAAGTGCTTTTCCTGTATAATGTTCGTGTTTTCTAATTAAATTTTGTGATTTTTTTAAATAAGCTGTTACATTCACCTGAAAAACCATGTACAATAAGGGTGGTAAAAATAAAGAACAGGAAACGGATAGGAGAGGATCTCGCTGATGAAACATTTACCTGTACAAGACAAACAAGTGTTTAACGCCATCAAAGATGAGCGTAAGCGTCAACAGACTAAGATCGAATTAATTGCTTCTGAAAACTTCGTGACGGAAGCGGTAATGGAAGCACAAGGCTCTGTTTTAACAAACAAATATGCTGAAGGCTACCCCGGCAAACGCTACTACGGCGGCTGTGAGCATGTTGATGTCGTTGAGGACATCGCCCGCGACCGCGCGAAAGAGATTTTCGGAGCTGAGCATGTAAACGTTCAGCCGCACTCAGGCGCTCAGGCGAACATGGCTGTTTACTTCACGATTTTAGAGCACGGCGACACGGTGCTCGGGATGAACCTCTCCCACGGCGGCCACTTAACACACGGAAGCCCGGTTAATTTCAGCGGCGTTCAATACAACTTTGTAGAATACGGTGTCGATAAAGACACGCAATATATAGATTATGAAGATGTGCGTGAAAAAGCGCTGGCGCATAAGCCGAAACTCATCGTTGCCGGAGCGAGCGCGTACCCCCGCACGATCGACTTTAAAAAATTCCGCGAAATCGCTGATGAAGTCGGCGCTTACTTCATGGTAGACATGGCGCATATCGCGGGTCTTGTCGCAGCCGGTCTTCATCCGAATCCGGTTCCTTACGCTGACTTTGTAACGACAACGACTCACAAAACACTTCGCGGCCCCCGCGGAGGAATGATCCTTTGCCGTGAAGAGTTCGGCAAAAAGATTGATAAATCCATTTTCCCGGGAATCCAAGGCGGACCGCTTATGCATGTCATCGCGGCCAAAGCCGTTTCTTTCGGAGAAGTGCTTGAAGATGATTTCAAAACGTATGCGCAAAACGTCATCTCGAACGCGAAGCGCCTGGCTGAGTCTCTGAACAAAGAGGGCATTCAGCTCGTATCAGGCGGAACGGATAACCACCTTGTGCTTGTCGACCTCCGTTCTCTCGGACTGACCGGAAAAGTCGCTGAACACGTTCTTGATGAAATCGGCATTACATCTAATAAAAACGCGATCCCTTACGATCCGGAAAAACCGTTCGTCACAAGCGGAATCCGTCTCGGTACGGCAGCTGTGACAAGCCGCGGCTTTGACGGTGACGCGCTTGAAGAAGTCGGCGCCATCATCGGCCTCGCGCTGAAACATCATGAAGACGAAGCAAAACTTGAAGAAGCGAGACAGCGCGTATCTGTCTTGACTGAAAAGTTTCCTTTATATAAAGAACTGGACTATTAATAAGGAAGAAACCCGCCGGAACCTTAATCCGGCGGGTTTTTTTATGATTTTCTTGAAACTGTTTGTCTTTTTCTGTAGAATCAATAGAAGTGTGAAAAAGTCACTCGGACAACAAAAAAGGAGCTGAACACAGTATGGGAAAGGTTTACGTATTTGATCATCCTTTAATCCAGCATAAGCTGACATATATTCGGAATGAAAATACAGGCACAAAGGATTTCAGAGACCTTGTGGACGAAGTCGCGTCTCTGATGGCGTTTGAAATTACACGTGATCTTCCTCTTAAAGAAGTGGAAGTGAAAACACCTGTTCAAACAGCGACATCCAAAGTGATTTCAGGGAAGAAACTCGGTATCGTGCCGATCCTGAGAGCGGGTCTCGGAATGGTTGACGGCATGCTGAAATTAATCCCGGCCGCTAAAGTGGGACATGTCGGATTATACCGTGATCCGGAAACCTTAAAACCGGTGGAATACTATGTCAAGCTTCCTTCTGATATAGAAGAACGCGAATTTATTGTCGTGGATCCGATGCTTGCTACGGGGGGTTCTGCGGTGGAAGCGATAAACAGCCTGAAAAAGCGCGGCGCGAGAAACATTCGTTTTATGTGTCTTGTAGCGGCTCCGGAAGGCGTGGAAGAACTGCAGAAACACCATTCTGACGTTGATATTTACATCGCCGCCCTTGATGAAAAACTGAATGAAAAAGGCTATATCGTTCCGGGCCTCGGTGACGCGGGTGACCGACTGTACGGAACCAAATAAATCGGAAAACCTCATTCAGGGGTTTTCTTTTTTTATCCAGATATTTGCTGAATGGGCAGAGTTCATACATTTATAGGTGAAATTGTGAACATTCTGTGTATGCTCCCGGTATAAAAAGTTTTTTAACTTTAAACAGATTGACACATGTTAGGGGCTATTGTATGCTAAACGAGGGTATTATGAGAAGGTTTTCATTCCTTTCATTTCTAGTATCCATCCTCATTTTAAATCCTCCAAAAAAACCCGTTATATGAGGATTTATCTAAGCGAATGAAACAGCATCCCGTGGCATCAGGAGGATGAGTGGTTTTTTCGAACAGGCCGTTTTGCGGGACAAAAAAAGGCCTTCTGCAAAGGGTTAACCGCATGTTTTGCCGTATCCAGGAATTATATTACATTTTCATCAGGAGACAGATAGTTGATGGACGATCCCAATCTTACATTCAGCAGACAACGGAGATATGTATTTGTGATCTTAGCAATCTATTTGCTGGGATATGGTCTTACGGCGTATAAAACTGTTTTTCTAGGCCTCTTTTTGGGAACTGTTTTCAGTTTGTTTAATTTGTGGCTCTTGACCAGAAGAATGAATGCTTTTGACAAGGCCGTGGCGAAAGGAAAGTCCATACGATCACTCGGGAGCGCAGCGCGTTGGTGCAATGCGATACTTGCGATGGCTGTCGCCTTTAAATATCCCGATAAAGTCAGTGTGGCAAGTGTGATTATTGGATTAATGACAATTTATCCCGTCATTATGATAGATTCCATTATTCAGCTCAAACGTTCATCAATGGAAGAGAGGTGAAAACCCATTGAATCACGATTACAGAACTATTGATTTGTTTGGTCTTACTTTTAATCTGACAAACATTCTGATGATTACTGTGGCAAGTGTGATTGTGCTGCTGATTGCGATTCTCACTACGAGAACGCTGTCCATCCGTCCGGGAAAAGCCCAGAACTTCATGGAATGGATTGTTGATTTTGTCCGCAATATTATAGGCAGTACAATGGATTTAAAAACAGGGGCTAACTTCTTGGCGCTTGGTGTAACCTTGCTGATGTACATATTTGTATCAAATATGCTGGGGCTGCCGTTTTCTGTAACGGTCGGACACGAGCTTTGGTGGAAATCACCGACGGCCGATCCGGCTATTACTCTGACTCTAGCCGTTATGGTTGTGTCGTTAACGCACTATTACGGCGTGAAGATGAAAGGTTTGAAGGAATACTCTAAGGATTACCTCAGACCGGTTCCGCTTATGTTCCCGATGAAGATCATTGAGGAGTTTGCGAATACGCTGACACTCGGACTTCGTCTTTACGGTAACATTTTCGCCGGGGAAATTCTTCTTGGCCTGCTTGCGAATCTGGCGACGAATTTCTACTCAAACAGCTTCTTTCTCGGTTTGGTCGGCACAGTCGGAGCCATTCTTCCGATGCTTGCATGGCAGGCGTTCAGCTTGTTCATCGGTACCATCCAGGCATTTATCTTTACGATGCTGACGATGGTGTACATGTCACACAAAATCAGTCATGATCATTAAAATCATATATCCATTCGGATAACATTTTAAAGGAGGAACTTTTTCATGAATTTAATAGCAGCTGCAATTGCAATCGGTTTAGGTGCACTTGGTGCAGGTATTGGTAACGGTCTGATCGTTTCACGTACGGTAGAGGGAATCGCCCGTCAGCCGGAAGCAGGAAAAGAACTTAGAACTCTTATGTTCATGGGTATCGCATTGGTTGAGGCCCTTCCGATTATCGCTGTCGTTATCGCGTTCTTAGCGTTCTTTGGCTAAGCAAAAAAGCCTTATATGAACTAAAAATGGCGAAGATCACTCTAAGAGAACCTTCGCCATTGCTTTATGTCTGATAAGCACGCCGTCCCGAAACGGCTTTTTATCAGCAGAGAAAACCTGCAGAAGGGAGTTGCCGTAGTAGATGTCTCAATTACCTCTTGAATTAGGACTGTCGTTTAACGGCGGAGATATCCTATTCCAATTGTTAGCTATGTTAGTTTTATTAGCGCTTCTCAAGAAATTCGCTCTTGGACCGCTATTAAATATAATGAAACAGCGTGAAGATCATATCGCCGGCGAAATTACGTCCGCTGAAGAAAGAAATAAAGAAGCGCAGAAGCTGATTGAAGAGCAGCGCGTTCTTTTAAAAGAAGCGAAACAGGAATCACAATCACTCATTGAAAATGCGAAAAAACTGGGTGAAAAGCAGAAGGAAGACATTATCCAGGCTGCACGCGCCGAGTCTGAAAGATTGAAAGAAGCGGCGAGAACCGAAATTGTCAAAGAAAAAGAACAAGCGGTTTCCGCACTTCGCGAGCAAGTCGCATCACTTTCTGTCTTAATCGCATCGAAAGTGATTGAAAAAGAGCTTGATGAACAAGCCCAGGAACAACTGATTCAGGACTATCTTAAAGAGGTAGGAGAAAGCCGATGAGTGGATCTGCTGTCTCTAAACGATACGCGTCAGCGCTTTTCGACATTGCCGTTGAGACTTCTCAAATCAATGAAATCGAAGAAGAGCTTACCGTACTAAAAGAAGTGTTCCGGAACGAAGCCGGATTACAGGAAGTGTTAAGCCATCCGAAGGTATCGGCCGCTAAGAAAAAAGAGCTGATTCAGCAATCGTTCGGCGCACTGTCTGAGTCTGTGCTGCATACGATTTTTCTTCTGATTGACCGCCGCCGGTCTTCGATTGTGCCTGATCTCACAGACGAGTTTATCAAACTTGCCAATCAGGCTCGTCAGACAGAGGACGCGGTTGTTTATTCAGTAAAACCGCTGTCAGAAGCGGAAATGTTATCATTGTCTCAAGTGTTTGCAAAAAAAGCCGGAATCGCTTCGCTCAGAATCAGAAATGAAGTGCAGACGGATTTAATAGGCGGCATTAAAGTCCGCATTGGAAACCGGATTTATGACGGAAGCGTAAGCGGAAAGCTTGAGCGCATGGAACGTCAACTTGCCGGAGGAAATCGATAGAAGGGGTGAAACCTAAGTGAGCATCAAAGCTGAAGAGATTAGCACGCTGATAAAGCAGCAAATTCAAAATTACCAATCTGAAATTGAAGTTCATGACGTAGGTACAGTCATCCAAGTCGGAGACGGTATTGCGCGTGTGCACGGCCTTGACAATTGTATGGCCGGTGAACTTGTTGAGTTTTCAAACGGCGTTTTGGGTATGGCTCAAAACCTTGAAGAATCCAACGTAGGTATCGTTATCTTAGGACCTTACAGAGATATCCGTGAAGGTGATGAGGTCAAAAGAACGGGCCGCATCATGGAAGTTCCTGTAGGTGAAGAATTAATCGGACGTATCGTCAACCCGCTCGGACAGCCGGTAGACGGACTGGGTCCGATTCTGACAAGCAAAACACGTCCGATCGAAAGCCAGGCTCCAGGCGTAATGGACCGTAAATCGGTACATGAGCCGCTGCAAACGGGTATCAAAGCGATCGACGCGTTAATTCCGATCGGCCGCGGACAGCGTGAGCTGATTATCGGTGACCGTCAGACAGGTAAAACATCTGTTGCGATTGATACAATCTTAAACCAAAAAGATCAAGACATGATCTGTGTGTACGTAGCGATCGGCCAGAAAGAATCTACAGTGCGCGGCGTAGTGGAAACACTTCGTAAGCATGGCGCGCTTGATTACACGATTGTCGTGACGGCGTCCGCTTCACAGCCGGCTCCGCTTCTGTACCTTGCACCGTATGCAGGGGTGACAATGGGTGAAGAATTCATGTACAACGGCAAGCACGTTCTCGTCGTATATGATGATTTATCCAAACAAGCGGCCGCTTACCGTGAGCTGTCATTGCTTCTTCGCCGTCCGCCGGGCCGTGAAGCATTCCCTGGGGATGTATTCTATCTTCACTCCCGTCTGCTTGAGCGCGCAGCCAAGCTGAGTGACGCAAAAGGTGCAGGATCAATTACGGCGCTGCCGTTCGTCGAAACACAAGCAGGAGATATCTCCGCTTATATCCCGACAAACGTCATTTCCATTACTGACGGACAGATTTTCCTTCAATCCGACCTATTCTTCTCAGGCGTGCGTCCTGCGATCAATGCCGGATTATCCGTTTCCCGTGTCGGCGGATCAGCCCAAATCAAAGCGATGAAAAAGGTAGCGGGAACATTGCGTCTTGACCTGGCTTCATACCGTGAACTTGAAGCGTTCGCCCAATTCGGATCTGATCTTGACCAGGCGACTCAGGCGAAACTGAACCGCGGTGCGCGTACAGTTGAAGTGCTGAAGCAAGACTTGAATAAACCGCTTCCGGTTGAAAAACAGGTAGCCATTCTTTATGCGCTGACAAAAGGATATCTTGATGATATTCCGGTTGCGGATATCAGACGTTTTGAAGAAGAGTACTACATGTACCTTGATCAAAACCATAAAGATCTGCTTGACGGCATTGCGAAAACAGGAAACCTTCCTGCTGATGAAGACTTCAAAGCTGCAATCGAAGGCTTCAAACGCACATTTGCACCAAGCAACTAACCCTTAGAAGATGAGAGAAAAAGGTTCTCTTTTTCTCTCTTTTTACGCAAATGAAGAATAAAGGTGGTGAAATCTTTGGCCTCATTACGCGATATTAAGTCAAGGATCACGTCAACGAAAAAAACAAGCCAGATTACAAAAGCCATGCAGATGGTATCCGCTGCGAAGCTGAACCGTGCGGAAACCAACGCGAAGTCATTTGCTCCGTATATGGATAAGATCCAGGAGGTTGTGTTTAACGTCGGAAAAGGCGCGAAAAACGCGAAACACCCGATGCTTGTCTCAAGAGAAGTGAAAAAGACGGCGTATCTCGTCATTACGTCTGACCGCGGGCTTGCGGGTGCGTTTAACAGTTCGGTTTTGCGAAACGCTTACCGCACCATTCAAGAACGCCATCAGTCTAAAGATGAATACACGGTGATTGCAATCGGCAGAGTCGGCCGCGATTTCTTCAAAAAACGGGAAATGCCGATTATGTCTGAGTTAGTGGGGCTTGGCGACGAGGTCACTTTTGCTCAGATTAAAGATTTGACCCGTCAGACGGTTCAAATGTTTATCGACGGCGCTTTTGATGAACTGCATTTGGTGTATAACCATTTCGTCAGTGCGATTTCACAGGAAGTGACGGAGAAAAAAGTGCTGCCTTTAACGGATTTCGGAACGAGCGGCGGGAAGCGCACGGCTTCTTACGAGTTCGAACCGGATGAAGAAGAGGTGCTCGAAGTGCTGCTTCCTCAATATGCGGAAAGCTTAATTTACGGCGCGCTTCTTGACAGTAAAGCAAGTGAACACGCTGCGAGAATGACAGCAATGAAAAATGCGACTGATAATGCGAAAGAACTCATTGATTCACTTTCGCTTTCATATAACCGCGCGCGTCAAGCGGCGATTACACAAGAAATTACCGAAATTGTCGGCGGTGCAGCCGCTTTAGAATAGAAAGATTTTGTCAGGAGGGATAGCGATGAAGAAAGGACGCGTAAGTCAGGTGCTTGGACCGGTTGTCGACGTACGTTTCGAGGACGGCCACTTGCCTGCGATTTATAATGCGATTAAAGTTTCACAGCCAGCTACAGGCGAAAATGAAGTAGGCATCGACCTAACGCTAGAGGTTGCTCTTCATTTAGGCGATGATACAGTCCGTACAATTGCCATGGCATCTACGGACGGAATTCAGCGCGGAATGGAAGCTGTTGATACAGGTGCGCCGATTTCCGTTCCTGTCGGTGATGTGACTCTCGGACGCGTATTTAACGTACTGGGAGATAAAATTGATTTAAATGAACCGCTGCCTGCGGATGCTCAAAAGGACCCGATCCACAGATCAGCTCCTTCATTCGATGAGCTTTCAACTGAGGTTGAAATTCTTGAAACGGGAATTAAGGTTGTTGACCTGCTCGCTCCTTACATCAAGGGCGGTAAAATCGGATTGTTCGGCGGCGCCGGCGTAGGTAAAACCGTATTAATCCAGGAATTAATCAACAACATCGCGCAAGAGCACGGCGGTATTTCCGTATTCGCCGGTGTAGGAGAGCGTACTCGTGAGGGGAACGACCTTTTCTACGAAATGAGCGATTCAGGCGTTATCAAGAAAACAGCCATGGTCTTCGGACAAATGAACGAGCCGCCGGGCGCACGTATGCGTGTAGCACTGACGGGTCTAACAATGGCTGAGCATTTCCGTGATAAACAAGGACAGGACGTACTGTTCTTTATCGATAACATTTTCCGTTTCACACAAGCGGGTTCAGAGGTTTCCGCGCTTCTCGGCCGTATGCCTTCTGCGGTTGGTTATCAGCCGACGCTTGCGACAGAAATGGGTCAGCTTCAAGAGCGTATTACGTCTACAAACGTTGGTTCAGTTACATCTATCCAGGCGATCTACGTGCCTGCCGATGACTATACTGACCCGGCTCCGGCGACAACGTTCGCTCACTTGGATGCGACGACTAACCTTGAGCGTAAATTAACTGAAATGGGTATCTACCCTGCGGTTGATCCGCTGGCTTCCACTTCCCGCGCGCTTGCTCCGGAAATTGTCGGAGAAGAGCATTATGCGGTGGCGCGTGAAGTCCAGTCAACGCTTCAGCGTTACAAAGAACTTCAGGATATTATCGCGATTCTCGGTATGGACGAATTAGGTGAAGAAGACAAGCTTGTCGTTCACCGCGCACGCCGTATCCAGTTCTTCCTTTCTCAAAACTTCCACGTAGCTGAGCAGTTTACGGGACAAAAGGGTTCTTACGTGCCTGTTAAAGAAACGGTACGAGGCTTTAAAGAAATCCTTTCCGGTAAATATGACCATCTTCCGGAAGATGCATTCCGTCTTGTGGGACGCATTGAAGAAGTCATTGAGAATGCAAAAGAGATGGGTGTAGAAGTTTAATCTGGTCCTAGGAGGGTAAAAGCATGAAGACCGTTAAAGTCAATATCGTTACTCCCGACGGCCCAGTATATGATGCTGATATTGAAATGGTAAGTGTAAGAGCCGAGAGCGGTGATCTCGGTATCTTGCCTGGCCATATTCCGACCGTGGCTCCGCTTAAAATCGGCGCTGTCCGCCTTAAAAAAGACGGGCAGACCGAATTGGCGGCTGTCAGCGGCGGATTTTTAGAAGTCCGTCCTGATCAGGTCACTATCCTTGCACAAGCCGCTGAAACAGCGGAAAGCATTGATAAAGAGCGCGCCCTTGCTGCGAAAAAGCGGGCGGAAGACCGTTTGAACAAACGATCAGATGATACTGACATTCGTCGGGCTGAGCTTGCGCTACAGCGGGCTGTAAACAGATTGGATGTTGCAGGAAACTAAAAAAGAATCCTTCTCGGCTGTCTGAGAAGGATTCTTTTTCTATATTAACGCATAAGAGATTCATAGACGCCGATAAGCGGATGATCCTCTTCTTTTTGCAGATATAAATGTTCGCAGCAGTTGTCGGTGTGCCACGTTTTGTTTCCTCTCCGCACACCCGTCGTATAGGCGCCGTCCGTATACGGATAAGGTTTGACGACCCATTCGGCATCGTCATGGTGTCTGATGGCGCAATCGATGACATACACACTGAGCATTTTCTCAAATTCGTCAATCGGCAGGTTCCAATCCGCCAAAAGCAGCTCTTGTATGCTGCGGAAGTAAAGAGCTTCCACTTCCAGCAGGCTGCCGCGTGAATAATCAAGAGAAATGTTGAAAAACTGACATAATTCTTTCAGTTCCTCTGTTTGAGACTGTCTATAATCATAGTAGAATGCTATCGCTTCCCACTCGTGGTCAAATACGGGAAGTGTTTCTCCATACTGCTTTTCCGGATGAAAAAAGGAATGATTCATATTCCCATCTCCTTTCCAAAAAAGTATATCATGCCGGAGAACGGACATTTAAGCGGGGATTGCCCCTAATTTTGGATAAAAATTCTGATGTAAAAATGATCATCTTTCTCTCTTCTTCTTATATAATAAGAGAGGATATGAGGGTCGGAAAAAATGAAAGGAGATGGGATTTGTGAATGTATTGGGGCAGCAGGCCGCAATCAGCATCCTGGTTCACCTGGTATGCATTGCGGTGACATGGTGGGCGCTTCAGGCCGTCAACTTTGATCCGCTGATCCGAAAAGGAAAAATAGTGCAGGCGAGGCTGCTGATCATTCTTCTTACCATTGCGATCGGTACGGCAGTCGCTGACTTCTTTTTAGATTATCTTACCTATTCGAAACAGCTTCCATACTTATTTTAAGAAGTTTCGTCTGTTGAATGAAGGGAATCGCTGGGTGAGAAACCAATTTTTCTTCACCCGCTTGGCGAGTTTTGACGAAGTTTTCCATGTATTGCTTTCCCCGGCTCCGGCAAAAATGGGAGTAAGGGGGAGAGATCGATATGAAGAAAAAAAGAGCAGGCCGCATCATCTTATTTTTTGTTTTTTTAAGCGCCTTAATAGCGGTATTTCATTCCATTCATGCAAGTGAGCTGTCTCCGCTTGCCCAGATTGCCGAAGGAATGGAGCGGCAGCAGGTCACTGTAGATGAATGGACGCTTCATGCGAAAGAAAATCTGAACCTGTCACTGAGTGAATTTGATGACAAGGTAAAAGAACTGAAGACGCAGTATCCGCAATATCATTGGGAATCCGCGCGGGAAGATAAAATCGTAAAGACCGTCGGCACGTATTCTGACAAAAAAAATCACACAACTTTTAAACTGCAGCTCGTCACTACCCTCAAAAACCAGAACCCAACTTCGTATTTATTATATGAGCAAATGAGCCCGGAGCAACCGGAAAACTGGAATGATACATATGAACAGTTTGAACGGCAGGCACATGACATATTTCAAAATAAAGTATTTATTTTTACTTGTCTTAAGGGTCATTTAAATGATAATATGAGTATTGTTTTGCAAAAAAAAGCAGAACAGCTCATGAAAGAATTTGAAGCAAGTCCAGTTGAACATGTAGTTGAGCCTCATTTCGTTTCTGTTTCTGCATTTACATATAAGTGGACAGATTACATCATGACATCGAAACATAAGATGAATGTGCAAGTTGCGCTTAGAAGTGCGGGAATGGGCGAAAAACATACCGTTACGGTTGGCACACCAATCGTGACGACTGAATATTAATATAGAGAATATAGGGACGCGGAGGGGAATACCTTGGAAAAAATCATCGTCCGCGGCGGTCAGAAGTTAAACGGCACAGTGAAAGTTGAAGGAGCAAAAAATGCCGTTTTACCAGTTATCGCTGCATCTTTATTAGCAAGTGAAGAAAAAAGCGTAATATGTGATGTACCTACGCTCTCCGATGTATATACAATTAATGAAGTGTTGCGTCATTTAGGAGCAGATGTGCATTTTGAGAATAATGAAGTTACCGTAAACGCTTCTTACGCTTTAGAAACAGAAGCACCTTTTGAATATGTGCGCAAAATGCGTGCGTCAGTGCTTGTTATGGGCCCTCTGTTAGCCCGTACGGGTCATTCAAGAGTAGCGCTTCCGGGCGGCTGCGCAATCGGCTCAAGACCGATTGATCAGCATTTAAAAGGCTTTGAAGCAATGGGTGCAAAAATCAAAGTAGGCAACGGCTTTATTGAAGCAGAAGTAGAAGGCCGTCTGCAGGGCGCAAAAATCTATTTAGATTTCCCAAGTGTGGGTGCGACAGAAAACTTGATTATGGCAGCTGCTTTAGCTGAAGGAACAACAACGCTTGAAAACGTGGCAAAAGAGCCTGAAATCGTTGACTTAGCGAACTATATCAATGCGATGGGCGGAAAAATCCGCGGAGCCGGCACAGGCACCATTAAAATTGAAGGTGTCGAGAAGCTTCACGGCGTAAGACACAACATCATTCCTGACCGTATTGAGGCGGGTACTTTCATGGTGGCTGCGGCTATCACGGAAGGAAATGTATTAGTGAAAGGTGCGGTTCCTGAGCATCTTACGTCTTTAATTGCGAAGATGGAAGAAATGGGAGTCAAAATTACGGATGAAGGAGAAGGCCTTCGTGTCATCGGTCCTGCCCAGCTGAAGCCGATCGACATTAAAACGATGCCTCACCCAGGATTCCCGACTGATATGCAGTCGCAAATGATGGCGCTGCTTCTCCGTGCGAGCGGAACAAGCATGATTACTGAAACTGTGTTTGAAAACCGTTTTATGCATGCTGAAGAATTCCGCCGGATGAATGGCGACATTAAAATTGAAGGACGTTCTGTGATCATTAACGGTCCTGTACAGCTGCAAGGCGCAGAAGTTGCCGCTACGGACCTGCGTGCGGGCGCGGCGCTGATTCTTGCGGGATTAGTGGCTGAAGGTCATACACGCGTCACGGAACTGAAGCACTTGGATCGCGGTTATGTGAATTTCCATAAAAAACTTGCGGCTCTCGGCGCTGACATCGAGCGTGTCGTTGATGAAACGGCCGCTGAACAAGAAAGCAAAGAAGTCGTAACTGACCTAAACGCATAATGGCTGTAAAAACAGTATGTCAATCTGGCATACTGTTTTTTTATGGTTTATCATCATTATTATGCTCTGATTTCCAAAAAAGAATACGTTTTTCGCGTGAAAAATGGAATAAAGATTCTGTCCAAAAGGAAGTCATATTAGCTTGTCCCTGCCCATAAGATGAAGTAGAGTCGAATCCCAAGCAGGAGGCAGCTGATATATGAAACCGATTGTATTTCTACTATCCGGGCTGTGTATACTTATTCTTCTAGTCCCCACCATTCTCGTCCTTCCGTTTCAGGCAGAAAAAGGAGCAGCCGTAAACAGAGAACCCGGACACAAAACAGCACACACCACACGAGAAACAAAAGGAGCAGAAACATTGAAAGAATCACCTGTATCCATTCCGGTTTATCGGACATCCAATCATTCTGTAGAAAACATTCCGCTTGAAGAGTACGTGATCGGTGTCGTGGCTTCCGAAATGCCCGCAAACTTTAAACCGGAGGCCTTAAAAGCCCAGGCGCTCGCCGCCCGGACATTCATCGTCAGACTGATGGTCGCTGACTCAGCCGTCCAGGCGCCGAAAGGATCACTGGTGGATGATACGCAAATGTTCCAAGTCTATCAAAGCAAAAGCCAGCTGAAAAAAGAATGGGGTTCTAAGTACGCACACAACCTCAAGAAAATCACAAACGCGGTGGCCGGCACGCAAGGAAAGATTTTAACGTACGATAACAAGCCGATTGAGGCATCTTTCTTCTCTACGAGCAACGGGTATACGGAAAATGCGGAAGCCTATTGGACAAGCGCCATTCCTTATTTAAAAAGCGTGAAAAGTCCGTGGGATAAGCAATCGCCGAAATATCTTGCCACCCAGACCTTCAGTGTGCCGGAGTTTCAGCAAAAGCTCGGCGTACAGCTCTCAGGACAAAACACGGTGGGACAGATTACAGCCAGAACGCCGGGCCATCAAGTGGCAACGGCCGTCATCAACGGCAAAAAGCTGAAGGGAAGAGACATCCGGGAAAAACTCGGACTCCGTTCTGCCGACTTTGAATGGAAACGAAACGGCAGCAGCATCACCATTACGACAAAAGGATTCGGCCACGGCGTCGGCATGAGCCAGTACGGGGCCAATTACATGGCGGAGCAGGGAAAATCAGTGGCGGACATCGTCAAGCATTATTATCAGGGAGTGGACATTTCCGAAGCAGATTCATTTTTAAACAAATATATGGCGAAAAAATAGACGCTTTCATGAGCGTCTGTTTTTTTGAAAACTATTCCATAAACGGTAAAGCAACCAACAGACTCATATAACGAAAGCCTAAAGGCTGACAAATGTCGATTGAAGGCTGAGCGCCGGGTGTAAATCACTGATAAAAATGCCGCTTCTATGTGAATATACGCAAAAATAATGAGGAACGCCGTCCTATTTATTTCCCTTTTCATCTCATTTACGATAAATATTGTTCGGCGTTGAACGTAAATCTATTGAAAAGGGGAAAAAGCAATGAAAAAAACATTTTCACTCATACTCATGCTCGGATTGATGCTGACTGCTGCATCTCCTGCTTTTGCTGCCGAGAATGCAAACGAGAAGACATTTTTATTTAAAAACAATATCGCTATTTTGCTTGATGCGAGCGGCAGTATGGCGAAACGGATTGACGGCGTTTCTAAATACAATATGGCAAAAGATGAAATTGTCCGTTTTGCGGATCGAATTAAGTCTACATCACAGGTCAGAATGACGGTTTTCGGTTCGGAAGGCAATAATAAAAACTCCGGAAAAGTTCAATCTTGCGAATCCATTCGCGGTGTATACGGATTCCAAAGGTTTGACAGACAGAGCTTCCTCAACTCTCTGAACGGAATCGGGCCTACGGGGTGGACACCGATTGCAAAAGCATTAGAGGATGCGAAAGCTTCTTTTAACGGCGTTCATAAATTCGGCTTTAAATCCGTTTACCTGTTGACAGACGGTGAGGAGACATGCGGAGGAGATCCTATTAAGACAGCGAAAGAACTTCGCAAACATCATATTAAAGTCAACGTGATCGGCTTTGACTTTAAAGAAGGCTTCAACGGACAGCTTCACGCAATTGCCGGTGCGGGCGGAGGAAAATATTACGAAGCTCACAGCCAAAAAGATATGAACCGCATCTTTACCCTGGAAGCGAGTTCATTAGCGGAATAAGAAAGGTGCCGTTTAGCGGCCCTTTTTTTTATTTTTATTTAACAAAAATTTCAAGAAAAGATGAAGAGAAAACTGTAAAAAGAATCAGTTTTCGGACTTATATTACAAAAAGGGCGAAAAAGGCATTAAATCTGTCATCATTTATCCAATCTTTTTAGGATGATGCGCATAATTCTGTTCATTTTTAACGGTGTACAGACGCTTATACAAAAGGAATCCCGCCCTATATCTTTTTGCATACTCCTCATCTAGCATAGAGAAGAGCCGGGGGCCCATCGGCCAAAAACAAACGGAGAGGAATGAAGGAAATGAAAAAAATGTTCACTGCGGGGATTGTCGGACTTTTGACGCTTTCACTCGGATCACCTGTTTTTGCAGCTGAGAAAAAGCACGAAGAAACAAACGTTGCCGTGCTGTTTGATGCAAGCGGAAGCATGATACAAAAAACAGGGGGAGAGCGTAAAATAGATGTTGCGAAAGAGTCTGTCACTTCTTTTGCGGAAGTTCTTCCTGAAGACACGAATCTGATGCTTCGGGTATTCGGGCATAAGGGCAATAATAAAAACTCAGGCAAAGCCGTATCATGTAATGCGACAGAAACGTTATACGGCCTTCAGCCGTACGCCGTGACTCCATTTGAGCAATCACTCAGCAAGATTAAACCGACCGGCTGGACACCGATTGCGAAAGCGCTCTCTGATACGCGTGAAGAATTTGAGCGGGCCGGCGCCACGGGGAAAAACGTCGTATATCTGATCACAGACGGTGAAGAAACATGCGGCGGTAATCCTCAGGCCGAAATTCAAAAGCTCCGTAAAGCGAACGTCAACACGATCGTCAATATCATCGGCTTCAACTTCGGCATGAAAGGAAGCGAAAGCCTTGAAAAAGCGGCGGAAGCGGGAGGCGGCACATATGTCTCAGCTGACAGCGCGGACGAGTTCAAACAGGCTTGGGAAGACGCTGCAAAGGATTTAGCAAAAGAATAGGTTAAAAAAGGACGCCCGCGCGGCGTCTTTTTTGTTTAGAAAACGGAACCGCGGGAATGATACGGATAAAAGGAGATGAACGCTGTTGTTAAAAGGAGCAGGCATTATATTAGTGCTGGCGGCAGTCGTTTTTGTTCTGATGGGAATTTTTCTGAAGCTTGCCGCCTTCATATTCGTCAGTATATTGGCCATTATCGCCGCAGTTATTTTATTCACCATTCTGAGCAGACATCATCGCAATGAAACATAGAGTCCTAAGAGGGCTCTTTTTTTAAACCGCAAATTCGACAAAATACAGGGATTGTGGAAGAATAAAAGAGAAGGATACTGCGGAGGGGAAAACAGTGGATGAAAAAACAACAGCGGTCAGAGACATATACCGCTATGAAAAAGGGGTATTAACAAAGACGGCAGATCGGATGGTTTCAGAGTATCCGGTGACCGTCATGGTGAACGGACAGGAATTTGTTACGCTCGTCTGCACGCCTGACCATTTAGAGGAACTCGTCATCGGATTTCTCGCATCAGAAGGCGTCATTCGTTTTGAAAAAGAAATCAAAAGCTTTACTATAGATGAAAGTCTCGGGTTTGCATATGTTGAACTGACGAATCCCGGAGTGCTTGAGCAAAAAGACTATACGAAGAGGGTCATCGGTTCATGCTGCGGGAAAGGCCGCCATTTTTACTTTCAGCAGGATGTGAAAACGGCCAAAACCGCCGTCAGCCGTATCACTATAACTCCTGAGACGTGCCTTCGCCTGATGAAGGAGATGCAAAGAGGAAGCGGCACCTTCCAGGAAACGGGCGGCGTCCATAATGCGGCGCTGTGCGATACGGAAAAGCTGCTCTTCATGAGGACGGACATCGGGCGCCACAACGCGCTGGATAAGCTGTACGGCTGCTGTTTGAAAAACGGAATGCCGGTCCGTGACAAGCTGATCGTCTTCAGCGGCCGGATTTCCTCGGAGGTTTTATTAAAAGCCGCAAAAATCGGCGTGTCGATTGTCATTTCAAAATCGGCGCCGACGGAGCTCGCGCTGCAAATGGCGGAAGAGCTGAACATAACCGCGATAGGTTTTGTCAGAAACGGATCATTTAACGTATACACACATCCTGAACGGGTTGAACAATAGAAAGGGGTCTTGGGCTTATGAATACAGAAACGCGCCGGGTGACAGACAAAAGGGAAAGGCCGCTCAGGGATCTTCGTATCTCTGTAACCGACCGCTGCAACTTCAGATGCACGTACTGTATGCCAGCCGAATTATTCGGACCGGATTATCCATTTTTAAAAAAGACGGAATTGCTCTCCTTCGAGGAGCTTGAGCGGCTTGCGAAGCTGTTTGTCGGCCGCTTCGGCGTTGAAAAAATCAGGCTGACGGGCGGAGAGCCGCTCATGAGAAAAGATATGCCTGAATTGATCAAAAAACTTGCGCGCATCCCCGGACTTAAAGATATCGCGATGACGACAAACGGCTCTCTGCTTCCCGTGTATGCGGAAAAACTGAAGCAGGCGGGGCTGCATCGCGTGACAGTCAGCCTCGATTCTTTAGAGGATGAGCGGTTTAAGGCCATTAACGGCCGCGGGGTTTCGGTGAACAAGGTGCTTGAGGGCATTGAGGCGGCAAAAGCGGCCGGACTCGGTGTTAAAATCAATATGGTTGTTCAAAAGGGCGTCAATGAAAAAGATATCCTGCCGATGGCCCGCTATTTTAAAGAAAAGGGTCATATTCTCCGGTTTATTGAATTTATGGATGTAGGCAATACGAATCAATGGAATAAAAAAGATGTGATCACGAAGGCAGAGATTATTGATCTGATCAACCAGCACATGCCGACGGAGCCGATAGAAGCGAATTATAAAGGAGAGGTCGCTTCCAGGTTCCGCTATCTTGACGGTTCCGGCGAAATCGGCGTGATTTCCTCCGTCTCGGATGCATTCTGCGCCTCCTGCAACAGAGCGCGCCTGTCGGCGAGAGGCGAGCTGTTTACGTGCCTGTTTGCGTCAAGCGGCTATGATGTTCGGAAACTCGTGCGCGGCGGTCTGACCGATGATGAATTGACGGAATCCATCGCTTCTGTCTGGAGAAATCGCACGGATCAGTATTCAATTGACCGCGCGCTTTCTAAAACGGATGGGAAAAAGAAAGTGGAAATGTCTTATATAGGCGGATGAAGAAAAGCTTGCCCGGACAAGGGCAGGCTTTTTTATTCACAATATGAGAGCGGTCTGTTCAAAAAATACCGGTGACAGCCGAAATATATGATAGGAATTTTGATGCAGGACAATCAAGTTATGCAATTCCAAAGCCATACAATATGTTAAAATATAACCAATAGAAATTAGAAAAGGTTGTGAAAGGGGCATGACCGCATACGAGATTCCGTCATCTCAAGTTGGAGTCAAGATCAACAAATGGTACAAGCACATTTTAGCGTTTCAAGCGGCTGATGCCATAAAGCTGAAAGAGGAAATTGATGAGGATATAAAACGTATGGAGGAAGACCAGCTGCTGCTGTTATATTATCAGCTGATCAGCTACCGCCATCATATTATGCTTGATTACGTCAAGCCGGAATGCACCGAACAATCACAGATTCAGTACAGCGAGCTGCAAAAGACGATCGAAAGCACGGACAGCATATCGGGACTGTCTGAGTATTATTTCCATTTGTTCAGAGGGATGTATGAATTCGATCACAATAACTATGTTGCGGCTATTTCTTTTTACAGGAAAGCGGAAAAACTCCTTTCATTTGTCGAGGATGATATAGAGAGGGCGGAATTCCATTTCAAGATGTCTGAAGTGTTTTACGTCATGAAGCAGACTCATTTTTCCATGAATCACGGGATTCAAGCGCTGGATACGTATATGAAACACGATTTCTACAGAGTGCGGAGAATTCAATGCCATTTCGTCATCTCAGGAAACTACATCGACTGCAAAAACTACGACAAAGCGCTTGAGCATTTAGACGAAGCCCTCCGCCTTTCTTTGCTTGAAGGACAGCCCCGCCTGATCGGGTCTTCGCTTTACAATCTGGGGAATTGTTATTCTGAAAAGCGGGATCTGGATGAAGCGGCCCGGTACTTTAGAAAAGCGGTTCCCGTTTTTGAAGAGCATCAGCTTGAACAGCTTCCGAAGGCGCTGTTCAGCTTAACGCACACCCTTTTCAGGCTGCATGATGACCAAGCGGCCCTTACCTATTATGAAAGAGGGGTCATGATCGCGAAAGAACGGGGCGATCGATTCAGTTTAGAGAAGTATAAGTTTTTACAAGCGCTTTATTTGGAGTCGCTCAATATGGATTTAATCCATGAAGTGTTTGACTATATGAATGAAAAATCGCTGTATGTGTATATTGAAGATTTCGCCTTGGAGGCCGCCGTTTACACAAGCGCACATGAGCAATATAAAGAAGCGGCGTATTTTTATGAAAAAGCGATTCGCATGAGAGAAAACATTCAAAAAGAACAGTGTTTATACGATATATAATTTTCTTAACCATCTGATCAGCAGATGGTTATTTTTTCATGCGCATTATAACGTTTGATCATAGAAAAAAACGGAAAAATCGAAAAAGAGAGAAAAAGCATATGCGAGGGGGGGGGATTTGTTGTTCGGATTTAATGATATGATAAAGTTTTTCGTATCTTTTCTCATCATTCTGCCGATGGTGTCTGTCATCCATGTGTCGGGGCACAGCTTTATGGCCATGCTGTTCGGAGGCAAGGCGTCATTGGATATCGGAATGGGGAAACGTCTTTTAAAAGTAGGGCCGATTCAGGTTCGGCGTATCTACTTCATAGATTCTTTCTGCAAGTTCGGCGAATTGCGGATAGATAACCGTCTGACGAGCGCGCTCGTCTATTCCGGAGGCTGTCTGTTTAATATCGCTTCTATCTTTTTAGTAAATCTGCTGATCATGAAAGATGTCCTCGAGCCAAACTTATTTTTTTACCAATTTGTCTATTTTTCAACTTATTATGTTTTCTTTGCTCTTCTGCCGGTGCAATACGGGGATAATAAGCTGTCAGACGGATTGGCTGTTTACAAAGTGCTCCGCTACGGGGAACGCTGTGAAATCAATAATTGAGAGTTGAAATGTTTGCTATCAGGCTGAGAGGGAAGAACACAAGTACACAACAACAAAAGGAGCTGAAGATATTATGAGTCAAGATAACGGTTTAAAAGACAAAGTAAAAGGCGGAATGAACAAAATGAAAGGGGAAGCTAAGGACAAAGCAGGCGACATGGCAGACAAGTCCGACTTAAAAGCGGAAGGTAAAAAAGACAAAGCGAAAGGCAGCCTGCAAAAGGGTGTCGGCAAAACGAAAGATAAACTCAGTGATGATTAATTTGATAGTGAAACACAGCAAAAGCCCAAAATATTTTGGGCTTTTTGTTATGAGAAATGACAAAAATTCCAGTTCATTTGGTTAATATTCACTAAATTTTTAAATATTCTATAAATTCCCCGGCGATTTCTTTATAATATTCACATAGAATGTAACCTTTCTTCACATTTGATTAAACGTTTGTTGAAGAAAAAAATGAGAAATCGGTAATTTCTGCAAAAGGAATCGGGCCGTTCACCGTCGAATAACTTTTATCACTTAACATTTCATGAGGTGAAGGGGGTGACGGCCGCCTGCATCGTTTCGGTATGACCATGCGGATTGTGTTTGACTATCACTAAGGGGGAATACAGATGAAACTGACACCGGTTGAGCAAGAAAAATTGCTTATTTTTACGGCGGGAGAGCTCGCTAAGCAGCGGAAGGCGCGCGGCGTTCTGCTGAATTATCCCGAAGCCGCCGCATATTTGACCTGTTATCTGATGGAAGGCGCGAGAGACGGAAAAAGCGTTGCTGAGCTGATGGAATCCGGCCGCAATGTATTGACGGAAAAAGATGTTATGGAAGGCGTTCCGGAAATGCTGGACAGCATTCAGGTGGAAGCGACGTTCCCGGACGGGGTTAAGCTTGTCACCGTTCATCAGCCGATCAAAGCGGAGGTGAAGTCATGAAGCCGGGAGCGATTCAAGTCGCAAAGGGGATCATCACCATTAACGAAGGCCGGAAGACGCTGGAGGTGTCAGTCACCAATAACGGAACACGGTCAGTGCAGGTAGGATCGCATTTTCATTTTGCCGAAGCCAACGGCGCCCTTTCCTTCAATCGGGACAAAGCAATCGGCATGCGCCTTGATATCCCGTCAGGCACATCTGTCCGTTTTGAACCGGGAGAAGAGAAAACCGTCACGCTCGTGGAAATCGGAGGGCGAAAAACGGTCAGAGGTCTCAACGGCATGGCCGATACGTATATGGATGAGCGGGGAAAAGAGAAGACTCTGTCAAATCTTAAAAAAGCCGGATGGATGGAGGAGGCGATCCGATGAAAATGTCACGTGAGCAATACGCAGAACTGTTCGGACCGACAACGGGAGACAAAGTCAGACTCGGAGATACGGATTTATGGATTGAAGTCGAAAAAGATTTCACGAATTACGGTGAAGAAATGATTTTCGGCGGAGGGAAAACAATCCGGGACGGCATGGGGCAGAACGGGCGTATCACCGGGAAAGACGGAGCGCTTGATCTGGTCATTACAAACGCGGTTATCCTGGATTATACCGGAATCGTCAAGGCGGATATCGGGGTGAAGGACGGCCGGATTGTCGGCGTCGGGAAAAGCGGCAACCCTGATATTATGGATGGGGTGGACCCGCACATGATTATCGGTGCCGGAACAGAAGTCATTTCCGGCGAAGGGAAAATCGTAACGGCCGGCGGGGTGGATACGCATATCCACTTTATCTGCCCGCAGCAGATGGAAGTCGCGCTTTCTTCAGGCGTGACCACGCTTCTCGGCGGCGGAACGGGTCCTGCGACGGGAAGTAAAGCGACGACTTGTACATCCGGTGCATGGTACATGTCGAGAATGCTGGAAGCGGCCGAGGAGTTTCCGATCAACGTCGGTTTCTTAGGAAAAGGGAATGCATCCGATAAAGCACCGCTGATCGAGCAGGTGGAAGCAGGCGCGATCGGCCTGAAGCTGCATGAAGATTGGGGATCAACGCCAAGCGCCATTAAAGCTTGCATGGAAGCGGCGGATGAGGCGGACATTCAGGTGGCGATCCATACAGACACGATAAATGAAGCGGGCTTTTTAGAAAATACGCTTGATGCGATCGGCGACCGGGTTATCCATACATATCACATAGAGGGAGCCGGCGGAGGCCACGCACCGGATATTATGAAACTCGCATCTTACGCCAATATCCTGCCGTCCTCTACGACGCCGACGATTCCATATACCGTCAACACGATGGACGAGCATCTTGATATGATGATGGTCTGCCATCATTTAGATTCAAAAGTGCCTGAAGACGTGGCGTTCAGTCATTCACGCATCAGAGCGGCCACCATTGCGGCGGAGGATATTCTGCACGATATCGGCGCGATCAGCATGACATCATCTGACTCGCAGGCGATGGGCAGGGTGGGAGAAGTGATTATCCGGACATGGCAGGTGGCCGATAAAATGAAAAAACAGCGCGGCGCTCTATCAGGAGAAAACGGCAATGACAATGTGCGCGCCAAACGCTATATCGCCAAATACACGATCAACCCGGCCGTCACTCACGGCCTGAGCCATGAAGTCGGTTCCGTTGAAAAAGGAAAGCTCGCCGACCTCGTACTATGGGACCCGGTTTTCTTCGGCGTCAAACCTGAACTTGTGCTCAAAGGCGGCATGATCGCCCGCGCCCAAATGGGAGATCCGAATGCTTCCATTCCGACGCCTGAGCCCGTGTTTATGCGGCAGATGTACGCATCATACGGTAAAGCAAACCGAAATACCTCTATTACATTTATGTCCCAGGCCGGTATCGCAAACGGTGTGCCGGAAAAGCTCGGCCTTGAAAAAATGATTTCTCCCGTACGGAATATCCGTAAGCTGAGTAAGCTCGACATGAAGCTGAATGACGCGATGCCGAATATACAAGTCGATCCGAAAACCTATCAGGTGTTCGCCGACGGAGAAGAGCTGGCATGCCAGCCCGTCAGCTATGTTCCGCTCGGACAGCGTTATTTCTTATTTTAATCCCTCTTCGGCCGGTTTCCCGCCGGCCTGTTTACACCTCTATTGCCAACTTGATTTCATCCTGCCGCCCGTTTTAGTGTATATTAGTAGTTGACAAACAAATGAAATGTAACTATTGCGGTTACAACGGTGGTGAAAAACATGATTAACAGCCGTCTTGCTGTGGCCATTCACATTCTATCGCTGATCTCAACGGATGAACGGGCGTCATCGGATATGATTGCGGGCAGCGTAAACACCAATCCCGTCGTCGTGCGGAGAACGATCAGCCAGCTGAAAAAAGCGGGTATTCTGACATCCCGAGCGGGTGTTCCGGGAGCCAGCCTGAAAAAAGATCCGTCGGAGATCACCCTCTTAGAGGTTTACAGGGCGGTGCAGAATAAGGAAGAGCTTTTTGCGGTTCACGACAATCCGAACCCCGACTGTCCGGTCGGCAAAAATATTCAGCGCGCGCTCGATGAGACGTTCGGAAGCGTACAGCGGGCAATGGAGAATGAACTTGCGAGCAAGTCCCTTTATGATGTAATGAATCATCTCTTTTGTTAAAAAGAGATGGGTTCATGCCGCTAGGGGTGTAACAAAAATGGTTACAATGGATAATGAGGAAATCACGGTTTTGGCTCCATATTCAGACACGCCTGGATGCGGGATTGCGATCTGTTTAATGAAGAAATCCTCCGGAACTAAAGGAGGTGGTTACCGGGATATTTTTATTTTGCTTAAGACTTATGTGAAGGTGTCAGCTGTGAAGTTAAACAAAAAATGATACCCTGCCTCCGGCAATGCCAAAACCGTTCGCCTCTTAACAATCATTATAAAATTTCTTTAGGAACGATCAGCAGCCCGTTAGCTGCCCCTAATTAAAGATGAGCTGTTACCACACTGTTACATTAGAACTTCCGCTGCTTTTATATCCTTCTGTCGCTAAGACTTGATAAGCCCAATTACTGCCCAGATTCATTCCATGGCTCTTCCAGGCGTTAACATGATTGCTGAAAGTGATTGCAGCGTTGCTTCCGGTTGGTCTCTTCGACTGGCGAACACTCCAGTACTGCGTAAAAGTAGTGTTATCGCCATCAATGGAAGGTGCGTTATAACGTGTCGTTGTATATATGTCATATGTACCTCCATCACTCTTTACAGTACCTTTATACGTTCCGGTAGGTCTGTAAGTACCCCATGAATCCACTACATAATATTCGATGAGAGGTGCTCTCGTCCAGCCATATAAAGTCAAATATCCATTGCCATTCGGCGCCCAGACTCCGGCATTATAGTTTATTGTTCTAAATGGCGAGCCTGTAGTCCAGCCTTTACCAACAACGAAATTTCCGGTATTAGACCAATTAACACTGTAATTCCCGCCAGATCCATTGACAGCGTTGACTGTTCCGCCCCCATCAGTCCAATTTTGCCAGTAATCTGTGCCAGCTGCAGAGGCGGTTGCCGAAAACATGCTGATACTCATGAAAGCAGCCGTTAATCCAACTAAGAATTTCTTTTTAAACTTAAACATATGTTACCTCCTATACTATTTTTTCTGACTTTGACATGAGGCAGCACTCGTAAATATTTAACGAACGCCAACGCTTTTGATCGTTCCTTTCAATATAATAGCATGAATACATGAGTGAATATTAAGAACAATTGTAATTTAATTACAAAGACCCAAAAAACTGTATGATGAGTGGTCTTGTTCCATCAGGGCTTTTATCCTTATTTTGCAGAATCACAATTCTTGCTTCTAAACCTGATCAGGAACAGTCGAACAATTGAGTGATTTCAGTTGAAACTCTGAGGAAAAGTTTTTATTTGAATAAACTTTTTTGAGCTGAAGCCGGAATGTCTGAAGGAATATTTGCAGACAGCTGCATCAGCTGCGCCATTATGCCATCGTCGTATTGAACGAATTGGATAATCCGAAGCACAAAAACGAACGCTTTACCGTTATCGAAGAAGCGGAATAAGAAAAAATCCCGGGCGGATGCGCCGGGATTTTCCTTTTTAATATGTATTGGCATCAATATTATTAAACACGCCGTCCACGATGCCGAGCGTCATGAGGACAATGAAGAGAACGATACCGAGAACGGACAAGCCGACCGTCACAATCAGGTAGATCCCCTGCATTTTCACGAACTTTGCATAATTCTCCAGCATATGTTCCTCTGTCAGTTCATTGAACTGCTCCGCCATCTGTCCCGCTTCATTTGCCGAGCGCATCAGAAAAATGCCGGCAATGATCTGCAGAACGCCGGGAATGGCTCCGATTAAAAAGAAAAACGCGCCCGACAGCGCCGCAAACGCACCCACGATAATAAATAAAATACCTGTCGCTTTTCCCCATTTTGAAATAGCAATAAGCGAACGATTCACTGATTCAGGTTTCAAACTATGGCACTCCTTTACAAAAAAATACTCACTTTTCATTTATACACTATTGGGTCATTCTTTTGAATATAAAATGTGTTTTTTCGTGCCGTGTCCGTTTTGTATCAGAAAATTCCCGAGAAACACCCCGGGAATTACAAAATCGGCGAAAGAAGTCTTGAAATCGATTCTTTAATGCGGATCCGCAGCGAACGCTCCTGATATTCTTCATACGTATATTTTCTGGAGACGAGCAGATCTTCTTTAAATGAGGAAATGAGTTTTTTCGCAATGGTGACGTCATAAATAAAGGCGTTGACTTCAAAATTAAGTCTGAAGCTTCTGACGTCGATATTCGCCGTACCGACTGAAGCCGTCTCATCATCAACAACAATCGTTTTTGCATGAATAAAGCCGTTATCGTAAATGTAGACTGAGGCTCCGGCTTTCAAAAGATCGCCGATGTAAGATAAAGTCGCCCAGTAAACGAAAGCGTGATCCGGCTTGTTCGGAATCATGATTTTGACGTCGATGCCTGACAGACAGGCGATCCTGAGGGCATCTAAAAGACTTGAGTCAGGAATAAAGTAAGGCGTCTGAATCAGGATCGACCGTTTGGCCGTTGAGATCATCTTGATATAGCCGTTTTTAATTTGTTCCCATTCTGAATCCGGTCCGCTCGTGACAATCTGCATCCCGACATTGCCCTTCGGCTCGCATTCCGGAAAATGATTCGGAACGTATGTGAGCGTATGATGATGGGAGGCTTGATTCCAATCGAGGATAAACCGTGTCTGAATAGCGTGCACCGCCGTGCCTTGAAGCCTGAGGTGCGTATCGCGCCAGTAGCCGAATTTCGGATTCAGGCCGAGATATTCATCTCCGACGTTAAAGCCGCCGACATAGCCGGTTTCGCCGTCAATGATGACGAGCTTGCGGTGATTCCGATAATTGAGCCGCAAATTAATCGGACGAAGCCTGGAAGGAAAAAAGACTTCCACATGGCCGCCGGCGTCCCGCAGCGGTTTGAAGAATTTTTTTCTGAGTGATCTTGAACCGAGTTCATCATATAACACTCTGACTTTTACGCCTTCCCGTGCTTTTTTCACTAAGGCATCGCGCAATTTTTTCCCCAGTTCATCACCTTTATAAATATAGTATTGAAGGTGAATGTGATCTTTTGCATTGGAAATGTCCTTCATTAAGCGTTTGAACTTATCGCGCCCGTCCGTCAAAATCTCCACCGAATTATCCTCTGTAAAGACTGCGTGGTTGTTCATGACAAGCATATAGATGAGGTCTTTATTATCCACAGTCGCTCTGTTGTTAAATTGGAATTGCCTCGACTTCAGATCTTTCAGCTGAGACTTCAGCAGCTTTTCTATCCCGATTTTTTTACGGTCTTCCCATTGAAACAGATGCTTGCGTCTCAGGTTATGGCCGAATAACAGGTATAAAATAAACCCTAAAATGGGAATAAAAAAAAGAACCAAGAGCCAAGCCCATGAAGCGCTGGCATCGCGTCTTTCTTTGAAAATCATGATGACGGCCAACAGTATATTTAAAACGAAAAAAAATCCAAATAAAATAAATGAAATGCTCACTTTGCAACCCCGCTATATCATATTTATCAAGACTGTGCCCATTAGTATTCCGACAAGTGCAGCAATCTGATTCCCATTTCAAATTATAACATTGACATTTTGAAAGAATAAAGAGCCGGAATCAAAGATGAATGCAGTTTTCTTTCAAAGAAAGTTCCGGGTGCGGTAAAATATGCATATATGAAAAAGAAGACAAAAATGACAGCAAAGGGGAGAGGGCATGAAGCTGGAGCATGCGGAACAATTGCCGGGATTCATAAAAAAAGAAATTCAGAAAATACAAATCGCCATTGCGCCGCTGATGAAAAAAAGCATCATTTACCGTTTTCTTGCTTTCCCGCTCGCCGCTTTTAGTCTGTTTCATCTGGCATCGCTTTTGATTCAGGCCCCTTCCGGGAGAGGAGCTCTCGTGTCGGCCGGCATTTTTGCCCTCCTTGCGGCCTGGGGTCTTGCGTTGTTTAAGGAAGCCGGCTATCAGCGGAAACAGGTGCAAAAAACGATCCGCCTTTATATGCTGAACAGAATCAGAAAAAGCGATATTCTGTCTGAGGAACGGAAAAGCGCCTATACCCGTCTGATTGCCGAGGAGCCGTCTGCGATGAAGAGCTTTATTGAATTTTTAACGGAAGAAGACCGGAAAAAAGAAATGCTTTATTAAAAAAGAGCTGACGCGCGATCAGCTCTTTTTGTCATTCAAACACCGGGTCGTTCTCATAGTAATATGAATCAGGCGTGTCATACGTATCAGTGCTGTGATAAGCGATAATTCCGATGACAGCGAAGATGACGACTAAAATAAAAGCGAGAATGCCCAATACCACACTGGATACCGCATAAAAAAACTGCATTTTGATAAATGACGCGTAATGTGCAAGCATATTTTCTTCCGCGTTTTCTTCTAGTCCTTCCTGAAGTGCGGCAGCCGCTTTTGCCGAGCGCATCAGCATGACGCCGGAAATGATGAGCAGAACCCCCGGAATGGCTCCGAGCAGCGTCACAATGGCTGACAGAGCGGAAAGAGAGCCCGTGATGATCAGAAACACGGCGGTGATCTTTCCCCATTTGGCGATGTCGGCAAGGGAACGGGCTTTTTTATTGAGCGGCTGGTTTTCGTCTTTCTCTTTATCGATGGTGATCATGACAGTTCTCTCCCTAAAATGTTCAAGTCATATCGTTTTCCGTCCATTTCGGCGATACCCGGGAATACGCCCCATTCGGTAAAACCGAATTTTTCAAACAGCTTAATGCTTGGCACATTATGTCCGAAGATAAAAGCCATCAGGCTGCGGATGCCGATTGCCGGAGCGAGTGCCAGGGCTTCTTTCAGCAGAAAGCTTCCTGCTCCTTTGCCGCGGCAATCCTGATGCAGATAGATGCTGATCTCCGCCGTTTTGTCATAGGCCGGACGGCCGTAAAACGTTTCAAAGCTGATCCAGGCCGCCACTTTGCCGGTTTCATCTTCCGCGACCATCAGCGGGCGCCGGTCCGTGTGCCGCAGAAACCAATCCATCCGGTCTTCGGGCGTCACTTCTTCCGTATCAGCCGTTACCATTCGTGAGGCAATCGTCGAGTTGTATATGGCCACCACCGCATCTAAATCCTCCAATACGGCTTTGCGCAGGGTCAAATTCATATTCCGGGATCTCCCTTCACATTTCATTACATAATCAAGTGCAATCTGCACATACTATTTCCAAAAAAGTTTTTTATGGATGTGTATATATTTTCAGAAAAGTGTTCAGAATGTTGCTGAGGTGATGAACAAATGAGAGAGGAAGAAAAGAAAACTTCTCAAGTCAAAAAACTTCAGCGGTTTTTTCGCAAACGCTGGATATTCCCTGCAATCTACTTAGTCAGTGCGGCCGTCATTTTAACAGCTGTCCTTTGGTATCAATCCGTTTCGAATGATGTGAAGGACAATCTGACGAACAACGGAGGAAACTCCGCGTATGACAGCGGCAAAGACGATGCCGTCGAAGTAGGCAAGTCAATGGAAAACGTCGCAATGCCGGCTGCTCATTCTGAAAATGTTTCTGTTGTGAAAAAGTTTTATGAAACTGATGCCGCAAAAAAAGAGAAAGAAGCAGCACTTGTTAACTATAATAACACGTACAGCCTCAGTAAAGGAATTGACTTAGCTGAGAAAGACGGAAAATCATTTGATGTTTCTGCTTCTCTGAGCGGTACGGTTGTTAAAGCTGCTAAAGACCCGGTACTGGGATATGTGGTTGAAATTGAACACTCAGACGGCCTGTCTACTGTCTATCAGTCTTTATCTGAAGTCAGCGTCGATCAGGGCGACAAAGTAAAGCAGAACCAGGTCATCGGTAAATCCGGAAAAAACCTTTACAGTGAAGAAAGCGGAAATCACGTGCACTTTGAAATCCGCAAGGACGGCGTAGCGATGAACCCGCTCAATTTTATGGACAAGCCGGTAACATCTATTGAAAAAGCGGCGGCTGAAGAGAAAAACGCTGTGACAGAAGAAACGGAAGGGTCAATTCAGCAGTCTTCCGAGAAAAAAGATGTGACGCCTAAAAAAGAAACCGAAGAAAAACCAGGTGACAAAGAGGACGGCACAAAAGACAAGACAGATGGTAAAGATGACGGCTCAATGAAAGATTCGGGCAAGTAATCTTGATCCCAAAGCGCCTATCATCTCAGATAGGCGCTTTTCATATTGCCGCATGTGCCTTTATACTAGTAGAAAACGAAGGGGATGCTGAATGAATAAATGTCTGGCGGCCGGGTGGCTCGTCTTAGTTTTCGTTTCGGCTTTGACTGAAAGCTTTCACGATATGGTTGTGTCGCAGACGGTGTCCTTCCGTTTCACGCCGCATCCGGATGTGTCCGGTTTCTTTGTGTTCGATATGGCGGAGCTCGCCATACCGGAAGCGGCGATTCAAAAGCTCGGGCACGCGTTTTCATTTTTTGTGCTAGCCTATTTGTTTTTCAGAGAGCGCAGGCGCATGAAGAGGGCGGTGCTGTATGCATTGGCCGCCGCTTTCCTGACAGAAATCGTCCAGCTCTTTTTCGGCAGAAACGGATGCCTCCGCGATGTGCTGATTGACAGTCTCGGCATTGCCGCATTCTGTGCTTTACAAAGGAAAAAGCATACAGCCAAACATACAAAAACCGGCAGTCTGTGACAGACGCCGGCTTTTTTTTATATATTATGGTTTGTCGATTTGCTTTTATGAACGATACTTTCATAGATTCGCACGATCAGATCGACAATCGGACGAAGCACATTTGAAAATCTGAACAGCAGGAATCCGACAATGAGGGAAACGATAATGCTTCCGAGCACATCGATCGGATAATGGTGGCCGACCCAAATTCTTGAGAAGCCGGTCAAAAGGCCGAAAATCACAAGCGGCCAGCCGAGTTTTTTGTTGCGGAACAGAATCGCAATTGAAATCGCCAAAGCGCCTGTCGTATGGTCACTCGGAAATGAAGCATCCGCGGCATGAGGGATCAGCGTATGAACCGTATGTTCGACAAAGGGGCGCGGCTCGACATAGACTTTCGTGATGAGGTAGTTGACGATAAGCGCTGCAACACCCGTGAAGCCCGCGTACAGGGCGTTTTGTCTGCCTTTTGTGCTTCCGAACAGCCACATGGCAAGCAGGAAAAGGGCGTAGGCGTAAATGGCGTATTCCGTAATAAATACCATGATAGAGTCGAGAATGGCACTATGGTGCGACAAACCATTGATCGCTTTAAATAGTTCGTAATTCACAAATATCACCTTTTATCTTTATTTTATATGAACAGTGTAATGCTTTTTTCTATGAGACACAATTGGTATTAAAAATAATCATAAAAAAGTAAACAGAATGAAACGTGACTGTATTACTGTGCGTCAAGTATGCGGGAAAAGAATAGCCGAAGGAGTTTTGTCCGTTGCTGAAACGTTTGAAAAACGCCGATCTGCCGCTTGTGTTTGTCATTATGCTGCTTTGCGGATTCGGCTTGTTAATGGTGTACAGCGCCAGTGATGTGATGGGGTCTCAGCGGTACGGAGATCCATCCTATTTCTTCCATAAGCAGAGTGCCTCTTTACTGATCGGATTATGCTTATTTCTATTTGCCGCCTGTCTGCCGTATAAGCGGTATGCGCGGCTTGTACCGCTGTTTGTGGTCGGTTCGCTGGTATTGCTGCTGCTCGTATTGATACCGGGAATCGGGCTGGAGCGGAATTTTTCCCGCAGGTGGCTGGGAGCGGGCCCGCTTGTCGTACAGCCGTCTGAATTGGCGAAGATCGCGATGATTTTGTATTTCGCTTCGATTTATACGAAAAAGCAGCCGTACATTCATCAATTTGTGAAAGGGGTTCTGCCGCCTTTAGTGATTTTGGGAACTGCTTTTCTGCTGACATTGGCGGAGCCTGATTTAGGGACGGCTTCCTTAATCCTGGCGGCGTGCGGGTCGATTTTATTATGTGCCGGCTTGAAAAAGCGCCATCTGTTCGTGCTCGGCGCGACGGCGGTGTCGGGGGTTGTTTATCTCGCATTTTCCGCTTCCTATCGTGTGAAGCGCCTCGTTTCCTTTACCAATCCGTTTGGTGACGCGAATGGGGACGGCTATCAGCTGATTCAATCCTATTTTGCTATTTCCGGAGGCGGGTTTTTCGGAAGAGGGCTTGGAAACAGTGTTGAAAAAATGAACTATCTGCCTGAGGCGCATACCGATTTCATTATGGCCGTGATCAGCGAAGAGCTGGGGATATTCGGTGTTCTGATCGTTTTGGGATTATATTTTGCGTTAATGCTTCTCGGCGTAAAAACGGCCGTGCGGGCTGATGACCCGTTCGGGAAGCTTCTTGCCATCGGAATTACGTTTCAATTAATGTTTCAGGTTGTATTGAATTTGGGAGCGATGAGCGGACTTCTCCCGGTTACGGGTGTGCCTCTTCCGTTTATCAGCTACGGCGGTTCTTCATTAATTATGACGCTGTTTTTGTGCGGCATACTGGTCAATATCAGTACATATGCGAAAAAACAACCCGTACGACATAAGCGGCCTGTCCCGCATGAAAAAAAGGTTTCTTCTTTTTAATGAAGCTGGAAAAAAACGCCCGGGACATTTCTGTCTCCGGGCGTTCTGCCTGTTTATAAAGCTCCTGGTCCTTCTTCTCCGGTGCGGATATTAATCGTGTTTCCGATTTCATAGACGAATATTTTGCCGTCTCCGGGCTCTCCCGTTTTCAGCACTTTCTTCGCCGTTTCCACGACTTGATCAACGGGGACCTTGCTGACAACGATTTCCACTTTCAGCCGTTCATACACATTGCTCTCAATTTTGACTCCGCGGTACAGTTCGGTGTGGGCTTTTTGAAGGCCGCAGCCGTGTACGTTGGAGAAGGTCAGCGATGTGACTCCGATTTTACCGAGTTCCTGTTTCAATGTTTCAAACTTAGCCGGACGCGTAACGATTTCTACCTTGAACATTTGACCGCTCATCTAAGCCACTCCTCACTTTATAAGTCCTGATATGCTTTTTCCCCGTGCATCGTTAAATCAAGCCCAAGTGACTCTTCTTCTTCACTGGCGCGCAGGGGAATGAACAGACCTACAATTTTAATGATAACGAAAGTGACAATAAATACAAATACATAGGTTGCCGCAATGGCCGCAATCTGCTTCCAGAGCAGTCCCGGATCGCCGTAAAACAGCCCGTTTGCCCCGCCGTCATTGACGGAAGTGGTGGCGAATAAACCGGTCGCGATGCCGCCCCATGTCCCGCCGATCCCATGCAGGCCGAAAGCGTCAAGCGCATCATCATAACCGAAAGTCTTTTTGAGCCAATAAACGCCCCAAAAGCAGACAAGCCCGCCAATGAACCCGATCACGATGGAAGAGAACGGCGTAACGAACCCGGCAGCCGGCGTAATGGCGACAAGCCCGGCGATTGCGCCCGATACAGCACCCAGCATGGTCGGTTTTTTATTCAGCATCCATTCGATTAAAATCCAGCCGATAATTCCGGCTGCAGCCGCGGTGTTTGTGTTAATGAAGGCAAACATCGCGATACTGTCAAGCGTGAGGGCGCTGCCGACATTGAAGCCGAACCATCCGAACCAGATGAGCGCTCCGCCCAAGAACGTGTAAATTAAGTTGTGAGGCGAAGCCGCCGTGCCGTCCTTGCGTTTCCCGAGCACAATCGCCAGCACAAGCCCGGCGACTCCGGAAGAAATGTGGACGACGTTTCCGCCTGCGAAGTCAAGAGCGCCCATTTGGCCGATCCAGCCGCCGCCCCATACCCAGTGCGCAACGGGCGTATATACGAGGGAAGCCCACAAAAAGGAAAATACAAGAAAAGCACTGAATCTCATGCGTTCAGCAAATGCTCCGGAAATAATGGCCGTCGTCAGTACGGCAAACGTCATTTGGAACATCATGAACAAGGAATGCGGGATCGTATCACTGTAACTTCCGGGTTCAAAGCCGACCCCCTTCAGCCCGGCCCATTCAATCCCGCCAAGCCATGTATTGCCGGGGGCAAAAGCAAGTGAATATCCGTACAAAACCCAAACGACGGATACGATGGCGAGAGAAGAAAAACTATGCATTGCCGTGCTGAGCACGTTTTTGCTTTTTACCATTCCGCCGTAAAACAAAGCCAGCCCGGGGGTCATCAGCCACACGAGTAAAGCGCAAAAGAACATAAATACTGTATCGCCCATCTGCATGTTGTATTCCTCCGTCTCATTCAGAATGTAATTGTGATTAATTCATTATTATAGAGAAAAAAGAACGATAAAACATTTTCGTGTAAGGTTATCTGACATGGTTTTTTGCGTTCATAATACTGTTTTTTCAAATGGGTGCCGTGCGACTTTATATCCATAAAAAGAGCGCCGGAGCACGGCGGAAGAAATCCTGTCCGGGGAAGAGTAAAATAAACGGGGTGAGAAACACTAACTGCATCAGGAGGAATCATTATGACAACATCATTAAATCTGCAATTTGAAAAAACGGCTTTGGTCCTTATTGATTTACAAAAAGGCATTGTGCAGATGGATAAAAGCGGTACCGTTGTGCCGAACGCGAAAAAATTAATTGATGTGTTCCGGGAAAAAGGCGGATTTATCAGCTTTGTGAACGTGGATTTTCATGACGGAGCGGATGCGCTGAAGCCGCTGACGGATGAAGAGGCGGCGGGCCATTCGGCTCCGCCGGCGGATTGGGCTGAATTTGTGCCTGACATCGGAGTGAAAGAAAACGATTATACGGTAACAAAACGGCAGTGGGGCGCGTTTTTCGGCACGGACCTGGACCTTCAGCTCAGAAGACGGGGAATCGACACGATTGTGTTATGCGGGATTGCGACAAACATCGGTGTGGAAAGCACGGCGCGAGAAGCTTTTCAGCTCGGGTATCAGCAAGTTTTCGTAACTGACGCGATGGCGACATTCAGCGATGAACAGCACGAAGCGACACTCAAGTTTATCTTCCCGAAAATCGGCAGAAGCCGGACGACGGAAGAATTTATCACACAGACAAAATGACAATCTCCAAAAAAAGCCGCGTCCTGTTCTTGACAGCCGTGGCTTCGGGGACGATGCTGAACCCATTGAACTCGTCGATGATTTCTCTTGCGCTTCACAGTATTCAGCATGAATTTCACCTGTCGTTTACAACGGTGTCCTGGCTGATATCGTCCTTTTATCTGGCCAGCGCGGTGGCGCAGCCTGTTACCGGGAAGCTCGGTGATATGCTCGGCAGGAAGAAGCTGTTTTTGATCGGGCTTCTGCTTGTTGCCGTCTCAGCGGTCGGCGCGCCGTTTGCGCCGACTTTTATGACTTTGTTAATTATGAGATTGTTTCAGTCGATCGGAAGCAGCGCGATATATCCGTCCGGCGTCGGATTGATCCGTTCAAATATACAGGAGAAGCAGGCTTCGGCGCTGGCCGTCCTGTCAATCTTTGCATCAGCCATGACGGCGCTCGGTCCGACTCTCGGCGGTTTTCTGATCGTTTGGGGAGGGTGGCCGGCAATCTTTTTCGTCAATCTGCCGTTTATCATTCTCAGCTTTTTTCTCGGAATGTATATGTTTCCGAAAGATGAAAAACGCGAGATCGGCGGCTTGAAAGGCGTGCTCCGCCAGCTTGATACGATCGGGATACTCCTGTTTGCCGGAGCGATTATCCTTCTCCTGTCGTTTTTATTGTCCTTCAGTACGAAGCCTCACTATACAGAAGGCGTATTCGGGCTTTTGTTTGTCGGGCTGTTTATCTGGCGCGAGCTGAAAACGGAGAAGCCGTTTATTGATGTCAGGCTGTTTAAAACGCATCGGAAACTATCGTCGGTGTATATTCAATTTATTTTGCTGAATATATTCTTTTACTGCATCTTTTTCGGGCTTCCGAGCTATTTTCAGGATGAAATGCATTTGTCCGTTCAGACAAGCGGGTTGATTATGCTGTTTATGTCGGGCATGAGTATTCTGGTGTCGCCTCTGACCGGAAAATGGATAGATAAGAAAGGGCTTCTTCAGCCGATTGTTGCCGGAACCTGCCTGACCGTGATCGGGGCGGTGCTGTTAACGTTTTTCTTTCTTCAGGCGCCCATGATAGGAAAAGGGCTGATCCTGTCCGTGCTGGGTGTCGGCTACGGCTTCGGAAATGTCACGTTTCAGGCGGCCATGCTGACAACGAGCCCCGCCGACATGGTCGGAACAACGTCCGGCCTGTTTCAGACCTGCCGGTATCTCGGTTCGATTTTGTCTTCTGTCATTTTGGGCATTCTTTTCGGAAAAGAAATTACCGCCGGCCATTTTCATATGCTTGGGACGATTCTTATCGTTGTCGGCGCTGTAAGCCTTTTGATGGCGTTCCGGTTTTCGGTTCTCCTCAAAAAAGCCTCTTAACAGGCGCAACAAAAAGAGACGGGCTCTCCCCGTCTCTTTTTTTGTGTAATGTGCTCAAAAATCAAAACGATTATTGTCGACAGCGACCAATGTTATTTATGGAATTTTCAGTTATATTTTTTCACATGTGATGTAAGGAAAACGCACATGTGGGAGGGAGAAAATGAAAAAAACAACGAGTGATCGGCTAAGCAATAAAGATTTACTGCCTTTAGAAGACGGCGAACGGACATGGAAAGCGGTGAATTTTGCATCCATCTGGATGGGTTGTATTCATAATATCCCGACCTACGCGACTGTGGGCGGGCTCATTGCGATCGGCCTTTCTCCGTGGCAGGTGCTCGCCATTATCGTGACGGCGTCACTCATTTTGTTCGCCGCTTTGGCCTTGAACGGCCATGCCGGAACGAAATACGGACTGCCTTTTCCGGTCATTATCAGGGCTTCTTACGGAATATACGGGGCTAACATTCCGGCGCTTCTCAGGGCGTTTACAGCCATCATGTGGCTCGGAATTCAAACATTTGCCGGGAGCACGGCTTTGCACATTCTGCTTTTGAACATATGGCCGGGCTGGGGGAGTCTCGGCGGAGATTGGAATATACTCGGGCTTCATCTGCCGGGTTTTCTGTCGTTCATTTTCTTTTGGGGCATTCATCTGCTTGTGCTGCGGCACGGCATGGAATCGATCAAAAAATTTGAAGTGTGGGCGGGCCCGCTTGTTTATCTCGTCTTCGGCGGCATGGTCTGGTGGGCGATAGATATTGCCGGCGGACTCGGACCGATTTACTCACAGCCGGGAAAGTTCCACACCTTTTCTGAAACGTTTTGGCCGTTTGCCGCCGGAGTGACGGGCATTATCGGAATATGGGCGACGCTGATTCTGAATATCCCTGACTTCACCCGGTTCGCCGCGTCGCAAAAAGAACAGATTCGCGGCCAGTTTTACGGGCTGCCGGGAACGTTTGCGCTGTTCGCGTTTGCAAGCATCACGGTGACATCCGGATCACAAGTAGCATTCGGAGAACCGATTTGGGATGTGGTGGAGATTTTGGCCCGGTTTGATAATCCTTTCGTTATCGCTCTTTCGGTCATCACACTTTGCATCGCCGCCGTCTCGGTTAACGTGGCGGCAAACATCGTGTCACCGGCCTATGACTTGGCGAATGTCCTGCCGAAATATATTACATTCAGGAGGGGAGGGTATCTGGCCGCCGTTTTGGCCCTGTTCACAATACCGTGGAAGCTGATGGAGAGCGCCACGAATGTTTATGCGTTTCTCGGGCTCATCGGCGGGATGCTCGGACCGGTGGCCGGGGTGATGATGGCTGATTATTTTATCATAAGAAAAAGGCAGCTCTCAGTTGAAGACCTTTATTCGGAGACCGGACAGTACACTTATTACAAAGGCTATAATTACCGGGCCTTTGCCGCGACCTTTCTCGGCGCGTTTATTTCTTTAATCGGGATGTACGTCCCGGCGTTCGCCGGCATCTATGATATCTCCTGGTTTGCGGGTGTCATTTTGTCATGTCTCGGTTATACGGCGCTTATGTATATTCATCCTCCTTATGCAAAAGCGGCGGGACGAATCGCGCGGGAAAGAGCGGCCGAATAAAAAAAAGCCGGGGGCTGCCCCGGCTTTTTTTCATATCAGTCTGCGATTGAAACGTTTCCGTCCGCTTCAAGCGGCGTTCTTTTTTTCTGGCTCCAGCCATACAGGAGCAAAGCAATCAGGACGAACAGCCCCGCTGCCAGATAAATCGAATGGAATCCGGCCGAAGCGACGAAGAGGCCGAATACATATGACCCGCCGGCAATCCCGCTGTCAAAGAAAGTGAAGAAGGTAGCCGTCGCAAAGCCTGAACGGTGTCCGGGCGAGTTCTGAATCGCCAGCGTCTGCATACAAGGTACGATAGAGCCGTATCCGAGACCGATTACGGCACCGGACAAGAGAAGCATGAGGGCGCTGTTTGTCATCGCCAGCATGCAAAGCCCCGCGGAGAACACGATAATCGACGGATAGATGACGATTCCCGGCCCCACTCTGTCAAACAGCTTTCCTGTGAAAGGACGGGCGGCCATCATCGTCACTGCGAAACAGACGAAGAAATAGCCGCTGACATCCAACAGGTGGATCGTCTTGGCATAAACGGATAAATATGAAGTCACACTTGAATAACAGAAAGAAATGGACAACCCGACAATCGCGATTTTAAGCGCGCCTTTTTCAAACATGTCGGAGAAAGAAAAACGGAAGACAGTCGTTCCGCTGTTGTTTTGATCCGGCACACGAATCATAAAAGCAATCAGCAAGCCTAAAGAAACAAATACGGCAAAAATCGTAAAGAAAACCGGGAACGAAATGACTTTCACAAGACTCAGCCCGAGAAAAGGACCGATCGCCATGGCAAGGTTCATAGACATCGCAAAATAACCGAGCCCCTCACCGCGCCGCTTGGCGGGAATAATGTCAGCGGCAATTGCGCCCGTAACCGTCGTTAAAATGCTGAACCAGATGCCTTGGAAAAAACGCAGTCCGAGCAGCAGATAGAAATTGTGTAGCGGCAAATACAGATAAGAAGACAGGGCGAACAGCGCCAAGGATACAATCGTCATTCTTTTCTTGCCGAACCGTTCAATAATCGCCCCTGAAAAAGGACGGGTGATAATAGCAGATAACAGGAACAGGCTGATCAAAAGCCCTCCTTGCGATTCACTGCCGCCAAGCTCCTGAATCATATAGATAGGCAGCACGGCCAAAAATGTATAAAAGAACACAAAGACAAATAAATTCACGAGTACGACCATAATAAAATCTTTGGTCCAGATCGAGTCAGATTTACTCAAAAGTACAGCACTTCCCTTTCTTTTCTATTTCGTTAAAAACACATTCAGAAACTCAGAAAAAGCTTCCTTATCTCCATCTTGGAAATCCGCAAGCATGTCTTCCTCGAACTTCAGCATCTCTTGATTAATGCTGTCGTATTTCAATTCAGCTTCCTTCGTCAGGACGACGAGCTTTTCCCGCTTGTCTTCTCCCTGTTCCCGCTGAATCCAGCCGTTTTCTTCAAGGCGTTTGATCGTTCTGGTAACGGTCGGCGCCTCTACGTTCAGATAGGACCAGATTTCTTTTTGGGTCATCGGTCCGATCGTTTTTAAGCAATATAGGATTGACCATTGAGAGGAGTACAGGCCGAATGGTTCCAGCCGTTCATTGGCTTTCTTCGTAATCAGGCGGGCGCATTGATTGATTTGGTGAATGAGGCGTCTGTTGACGTGGATCATTTCCGTTCTCCTTTTCAAAAAACTTACCTAAGTAACTAATTGTGCTGTTTCATTCTACAGCAGGATCGCGCGGATGTAAACCCCCCGATCAAAAAGCAGAAAATTATGACCCGCCCCTTGTCCTTATTGAGTTTTTAGCATATTCCCAATTCATTGCTAATACACTGTTACAAACCTATCAAAGAGAGTGTTTGAGGTGAGGGATCGTGGGCATATTTCTAAAACCTTCTTATATAATCGGACAACGAAGAAGCTGCATCATCAGTGAATCTGTTACAGAATACGGATCTCATTTCACACTTCTCACATCCAACTGGGGAGGTCGAGTGGTGTGCACGATTACATCAAAGAGCGAACAATCAAGATTGGCAAGTATATCGTGGAGACGAAAAAAACCGTTCGTGTCATTGCGAAAGAGTTTGGTGTTTCCAAAAGTACCGTACACAAAGATCTGACAGAGCGCCTGCCTGAAATCAATCCTGACTTGGCGAATGAAGTAAAAGAAATACTCGATTATCATAAATCCATCAGACATTTAAGAGGGGGAGAGGCGACGAAATTAAAGTACAAGAAGGATGAAATTCTTGAAGGGGAGCCCGTTCAGCAGCCGTAGCGCCTGACGTCTGCCGGGCCCTTTTTTCTCCTCCCGGGCGGTTTCGCGAATATCCGCAAAATTTTGTCAAGAACTTATATCGTTCAGCAGCTTTTTTTTGATAAATTATGATAATATATATAATTAGGGCACAATGTGGATATTTTACTGTGAAACAGATATCAAGGAGGATATAAATAGATGTTTGCAAGGGATATTGGAATTGACCTCGGTACTGCAAATGTACTGATCCATGTAAAAGGAAAAGGAATTGTTCTGAATGAGCCTTCCGTTGTGGCACTTGATAAAAACAGCGGCAAAGTGCTGGCTGTCGGTGAAGAAGCCAGACGAATGGTTGGACGTACACCTGGGAATATTGTTGCGATCCGTCCGCTGAAAGACGGCGTAATCGCAGACTTCGAAGTAACAGAAGCCATGCTGAAACATTTCATTAATAAGCTGAATGTAAAAGGACTTTTCTCAAAACCGCGCATGCTGATCTGCTGCCCGACGAATATTACATCCGTTGAGCAAAAAGCGATTAAAGAAGCAGCTGAAAAAAGCGGCGGAAAGCATGTGTACCTTGAAGAAGAACCGAAAGTTGCCGCTATCGGCGCGGGTATGGAAATCTTCCAGCCGAGCGGTAACATGGTTGTTGACATCGGAGGCGGTACGACAGATATCGCAGTTATTTCTATGGGCGATATTGTCACCTCCTCTTCTATTAAGATGGCTGGGGACAAGTTTGACATGGAAATCTTAAATTATATCAAACGCGAGTATAAGCTGCTGATCGGTGAACGTACCGCTGAAGATATTAAGGTGAAGGTCGCAACGGTTTTCCCAGACGCACGTCATGAAGAAATCACCATCCGCGGCCGTGACATGGTTTCCGGTCTGCCGAGAACGATTACAGTAAACAGCAAAGAAGTAGAAGAAGCCCTTCGTGAATCAGTTGCCGTCATTGTGCAGGCCGCCAAGCAGGTTCTTGAAAGAACACCGCCTGAATTGTCCGCTGACATCATCGACCGCGGCGTTATCATTACCGGCGGGGGAGCGCTGTTGAACGGGCTTGACCAGCTTCTTGCCGAAGAGCTGAGGGTGCCTGTTCTTGTTGCTGAGAACCCGATGGATTGTGTTGCGGTCGGAACCGGCGTCATGCTGGATAACATGGACAAGCTTCCAAAACGCAAACTGAGCTGATGATAAAACCTCATTCTGAAAAAGAATGGGGTTTTTTTCTGTCAAACCCTTCACGAACGGGAATGTAAATCCGATAATAAGAAAAAATGCTGATTTTCATTATAGAACAAATGTTCCGGTGAGGCAACTGGAAATAATGCTATTTCAGAGGTGGAAGACTTGTTAAAAGGATTATATACCGCAACGTCCGCAATGATTACACAGCAGAGAAGAACGGAAATGCTGTCAAATAACATCGCAAACGCGAATACGTCAGGGTACAAAGAGGATCAAGGTTCAATCCGCGCCTTTCCCGAGATGCTTCTGAGCCGAATAGAAGGCGACAAAAAAACGAAAATCGGCTCCGTCAACACAGGCGTATACATGCAGGAGCTGAAACCGTTGTTTACGCAGGGAAGCCTGAAAACGACCGATCAGCCGACGGATATCGCGCTTATGGAGAATCAGGTTCCCAAGAATGCCGAAACGAATGAAAACGCCGAGCTGTTTTATCCCGTGCAGACCGCAGGCGGCGTCCGCTATTCAAAAAGCAGCACTTTCTCATTAAATGAAAACAATCAGCTTACGATAAACGGAAACCTTGTGTTATCAACAAACGGACAGCCGATTACAGTCGACAATGAAAAATTCACCGTATCAGAAAACGGAACGGTCACGACAAACGGCCGGCCGGCGGGGCAGATTGATATCAGAATGGAAGAAGACGTGCGCAATCTGAAACGGGACGGCAATGACCTATACAGCACGGCCGACGGCTCTGAACTGCCGAGCGCGGCGGCGAATCCCCAAGTCTCGTATTCATTAAAGCAAGGCGTCTCGGAGCTTTCAAACGTGGACGTGACGAGCACGTATACAGAAATGACGGAAGCATACAGATCATTTGAAGCCAATCAGAAAGTCATTCAGGCTTACGATAAAAGCATGGATAAAGCCGCAAATGAAATCGGCAAAGTGTAACAAAATGGGGGACATTCAATTATGATGCTCAGATCAATGCTGACGGCTTCAACAGCCTTACATCAGCTTCAGCAGCAGATGGATACAGTCAGCAGCAACCTTTCAAACAGTGATACGACAGGCTATAAAGCGAGGGACTCCCGCTTTTCCGAGCTGATCAGACAGCAGTATGACCATATAGATGACAAAAAGGAAAATTCGCCGAACATGCGGAAAACGCCGCCCGGCCTGCGTCTCGGCGCCGGAACGGTGATGACTCCGCAGCTGGACTCAGGGCAGGGAAGCATCAAAAAAACCGACCGTGACCTTGATATCGCGTTCACATCACCTTATCAATATCTTCAGGCAGAAGCGGACGGACGGCGGGTGTATACAAGGGACGGCTCACTTTCCCTCAAGCCGGCCGGCGGAAATGACCGGCTGCTTCAGCTGATGACAGCGGGAGGCAATCCCATTCTCGATGAGAACGGTCAGCCCATACAAATTGACAGTTCGCTGACTCAGCTGAAAATCAGCAAAACCGGAACGCTGACTGCTTCAGACCAGGCGGGAACCCGTTCGCAGACGTTTAATCTCGGCATCGTCAATGTCAATAATCCGCAGGCGCTTCATGCGGAAGGGGATAATCTGTTTTCCGTAAACGGCGCGGGGGCTTCAGCGATTGAAGACCTTACCGGCGCAAACCGGCAGGCAATCGGCATGGAGCAGGGCGCGCTTGAAGGTTCAAATGTCGATATGTCAAAAGAAATGACCGACTTAATCGTGTCTCAGCGTTCCTATCAGCTGAACAGCCGCACGATTACATTGGGAGACCAAATGCTGGGCTTAATCAACTCAGTCAGATAAAAGAAGGGGCGTTTTGATCAGCCGCGCATGATAAAAAATGCGGCTTTCTCAAAATCGCCCTTTTTTTTGTAGTAATCAGTAATATCCTGAAGCAGCACTTCCAAATCCACCCACGCTTCAATTTTCTGCAGCTCCAGCACGAGCTTCTGCAATCGGTCGTACGGGTCCTCCTGAGCGGTGTACAGTATGTTGAGCGCGGTCAGCTTCAATTTCATAATCTTGTTCTGCACTTTTTCAGATATGTATAAACCTTTCTGCAGCACGGTTTGTCCTTCGGCGGCAGAGCCGGTTTTAAAAAGTGCTCTGACCGCTTCGTACACACAATGAAGGTAGGAAACGGGAGACTCTTTCTCGAAACGCTGATTGCCCAATACCTTTTTGTAAAAAGGGAGGGCCTCTTTATCTTTTTTCTGGGCGGTCTTTAAAAAACCAAAATTATAATAGGCGTGGCACAGCAGGTTATTGTCATTGATCCGGTCCGTTATCTTTATGGATTCATTGAAGAGCTGTTCTGCGTCGTCATAGCGTGCCTCGTCTATATAATTCACGGCGAGAAGCAGCCGGCAGCTGAGCGTTTTTTTGATGTAGCCGAATTCACCTTGATAGATTTCCAGCGCTTTATTGACATATTGAATGGAGAGCGCAGGCGACTTCATCATGTAATATGCACCCGCTGTTTTATAATAAAATTCAGCGGCTTCGAAACGGTCCTGAATGGCCGGCAGGTACTGTTCAGCTTCTTTAAAGCGGCAGACAGCACGGTTCGGAGCGCCATTCACCATATGGAATAACCCTTTGAAAAAATAGAAATAATAAGTTAATTCATGATCCATCTCATCTTTGCGCCGCTTCAGCTCGCAGAACAGCTTATTCAGACCGTCTTTTTTCTCAAACAGCAGCTGGAACCGTGCGAAAAACAGCTGATATCTGAGTTTGAGCTTTGCATTCTTTTGTAATTTGGGGAGATGCTGATTGATTTGTTCGTGAAGGGAACGGGCTAGATCGAATTGGCGTTTTCCCATGGCGTCATACCACTCATTCAGCATCACCAGCGTACGTTTTTCAGTAAACTTAGCAATCATCTTCCAACCTCTTTGCATAGGGTAAAAATCTTTATTTATCATAACACATTAATGGACGAGGCTCATTGCCAGCTGGTTACAGTTTACAGCGCGGTTGAAAAAGAAATTGATTCATAATATACTTCCAAATGTACAGATTGGTTGCCACATATGCCTTCTATACATACTATTGTCGATGAAGGAGATGTCAAGAGAATGCTTGATACTCAGCAAATTAAAGAAATTATTCCCCATCGCTATCCGTTTCTTCTGGTAGACAGAATTACGGAAGTCGAAGAAGGAAAACGGGCGGCGGGATATAAAAATGTGACGGCGAATGAAGATTTTTTCAACGGCCATTTTCCTGAATACCCTGTTATGCCGGGCGTATTAATCGTAGAGGCTTTGGCGCAGGTCGGAGCGGTTGCGATGCTGATTAAAGAAGAAAACCGGGGCAGACTCGCATTTTTTGCGGGGATTGATAACTGCCGTTTCAAAAAGCAGGTAAAACCGGGTGACAAGCTGGAGCTTGAGGTTGATATTACCCGCGCGCGCGGTACGATCGGACGCGGCAAAGGCGTTGCCAAAGTTGACGGCGAGCTCGTGTGTGAAGCTGAATTAACTTTTGCGCTCGGAGAATAAAAGCAAACAAATGGGCTTATAAAAAAGCCCATTTTGTATAGAAAGAGGTGAATGTAATGTGGTCAGAATTTAAAAGCTTTGCGATGCGGGGCAATATCATGGATCTGGCTATCGGTGTCGTCATCGGCGGCGCTTTCGGCAAAATCGTGACGTCGCTCGTTGAAGACATCATCATGCCGCTTGTCGGCCTGCTTCTTGGCGGTCTTGACTTTTCAGGACTGGCCGTGACATTCGGCGATGCTCATATCAAGTACGGAAGCTTCATTCAAACGATTGTGAACTTCTTTATTATTTCATTTTCTATTTTTATCGTGATCCGCACAATAGGCAAGCTGAGACGTAAAAAGGAAGCAGAAGAAGAGGCTGAAGAAGCCGAGGAAACAGATCAGCAGACAGAACTGCTGACTGAAATCAGAGATCTGCTGAAACAGCGGGCTCCTCACAATGACTAGGGCACAAAAAAAGGCTGGATGATTAACGTCCGGCCTTTTTCATGATTATAATTTTTGTTTAAACGCTTCAATCAGCCGGCTGCCCGAGTAGCCTTCTTTCACGAGCGACTCCAGAATGCTTTCTGATCCGGGGTGGTTTCTTGACACCATTTGACCGTAAATTAAAACTTGTATACTTCTTTCCAGCTCGACGATATTTTTGATGCTTCCCGTCAGCTGGGCGGGGCGGTTGCTTTTTTTCGTAATCGTTACAAACACCTTCGCTTCTTTCTGGCTTTTCATCAGCATGTCAAAAAAAGACAAGTGTTCGGCCGGGACCAGTGCTTCAATTAACCAATGATTTTCTCCGTCCTCTTTATTGATAATCAGTCCGTCTAAAAGGGGAAACTGCTCAATCGGCTGATCGTCTTTATCTAAACGTTCCACATTCAGATCAACCAGTTTAAAGGTTTTCATCTCTTATTTTCACCCCTGTTGTCCATGTTTTTCGTTCATTTATTATAACACATATCATTTTTCCCGGGAAAATGCTGTAAGACATGCTTCATCATTTTTGTAGGCGGTCAACATTTAATCATTTCTATTTTTTCATTATAATGTAAAAGAATATGGTCATGGAGAGATGCTTATGAATCAATTGCGCCTGAAGGAAATCTATATAGAAGACGGTTCAAGGCGAAAAGACGATCATTCCTACTTGGTATGCAAAAAGGAAGATTGTGAGGTGCATATTAACAGAAGGGGAAATGTCGTCTTTTTATATGAAACAAAAGACCGCATGGAACAGTATAAAATTCAGCTTTCACTGACTGATAAAAAGCTGAGTTTTTACTGGTTCGCATGGGATGGCGGAAAGTTTGTCCGCATGTTTGAGAAAGACTGGCTCAAAACGAAACTTTTCTCGCGGCTGCTCAAAAATACATATTACATAAGCGGTCAAAAACAAAAGTTTTTTTTATCAGAAAGAAAAACGAAAACATAAGAGCAGCCTGAACGAATAACGGCTTTATCCGCTTTTTGCTTTCACGAGCCCTTGTACTACAATGAAGCCAGCCTCGAAAAAGAGAGGAGGATACGGTTTGTTTAACCACGTTGTGCTTGTCGGCCGGCTGACGAAAGACCCGGAGCTCCGTTTTACAGCAGCGGGCATTCCCGTCGCACATATTACGTTGGCGGTAAACCGCAATTTTAAAAGCGCGTCGGGTGAAACCGGAACCGACTTCGTCAACTGCACCATCTGGAGAAAAAACGCTGAAAACACGGCATTGTACTGCCAAAAAGGGTCAATGGTCGGTGTAAGCGGCAGAATCCAGACGAGAAGCTATGAAAAGACAGCCGGCGTAAAAGTTTATGTGACCGAGGTCATGGCTGATACCGTTCGGTTTATGGATCAAAAACAGAAAGAGCCGCTGGCTGAATAGCATTCTTTTTTCCTCGATTTCCCGCCTTTCAGCGGGCCCCGCAATACCTCCTTCCCACTCGCCAGTCGAAAGACTGGTTTTTTTGTGCGGGAGCTAAAAAATGGTTAAAAAGAAGTGATTTCGCTTATGAATACTTAAAAACATTGAATATATTGGGATAAAAACTTATAATTACTTACAGATAAGTGACGAAAAAGGGAATGAGGACGTGTATCAAGAAGAAAGACTGATTGCGATAATGGAATATTTGAAACAGCATCGGCGGATCACCGCTGATCAGATATGTTCGCTGCTTCATATTTCAAGAGATACCGCAAGAAGGGACCTTGTAAAGCTGAAAGAGCGCGGGGCCATTATCAGAACACGGGGCGGCGCGATTCTGCCGTCGGTGAATCAGGAAGTTCCGGGCTATTCGGGCCGGCTGAAAACCGTTTCTGAAGAGAAAAACAAAATCGGCAAGCTGGCCGCATCCCTGATTCATAAAGGAGACCGGATCATCCTGGACACTTCGACAACCGTGCAGGCCTGCGCGGAGCATTTAAATGTCACCGGCTGCACTGTTATTACAAATTCGATCAATCAGGCCGATATCCTTTCCGCAAAAGAGGGAATTGATATTCACCTGCTCGGCGGAAAGCTCCAGAAGGAACACCGGTTTTTATACGGGGCTTCCGTCGTAGAAAAACTGGGGGATTATCACGCCGATAAGGTGCTGATCGGCGTTGTCGGCATCTCGGAAAACGGCCTGACGATTCCGCATGAAGAAGACGGCATGGTAAAGCGTAAAATGATCCGACAGGCGGAACAGGTGATTGCGCTGAGCGATCACTCCAAGCTTGGCCGTACGAGTTTTTATCAGTATGCAGCTCTGCATGAGATTGACCTGCTGATTACCAATCGGCTGCCTGATCAGGATTTTTGCGATCTGCTCGACCGGCACGGCGTAGAATTGCTTGTAACTGAATCTGAAGAAGAGGATGAGGACATGTGAAACTGATTGCCATAGATCTGGACGGCACACTGCTGAACAGCAGTCATCAAGTAAGCGATGAAAATGAGCGGGCTTTAAGGGAAGCCCGGCAAGCGGGAATTGAAATCGTGGTTTCCACGGGACGCGCGCATTTTGATGTGCACTCCATATTCGAACCGCTCGGCATAAAAACATGGATTATCAGCGCAAACGGAGCCGCCATTCATGCTCCTGACGGCAGCCTGTACCACTGTGATGCGATTGAAGAAACAAGAGCCCGCGGCATTTTGTCATGGCTTGAAGAGAATCAATATTACTATGAGGTGTTTACAAACAAAGCCATCTATACGCCTGAAACCGGCAGGCAGCTGCTCGATATCGAAATTGACCGGGTGAAAAGCGCCAATCCGGAAACCGATCTTTCCGTTTTGGAACAGGCGGCTTCAGTGCAATACAGCCAATCCGGCTTTGCTTACATTCATTCATACCGTGAGCTCTTTGAGAAAGAAGAGCATCTGGATTTTTATAATATTCTCGGATTTTCGTTTGATGAGCGGAAGCTGAAAGCGGGCTGGGACCGATTCAGCGGTCAGAAAGATCTCACCCTTGTCAGCTCTGCCGATCACAACTTCGAACTGGCGTCTCGAAACGCCTCCAAAGGGCAGGCGCTCAAACGGCTGGCGCAAAAGCTCGGCATTCCGATGGCTGAGACCGCCGCGGTCGGTGACAGCTTAAATGACTATTCAATGCTTCAGGCGGCCGGAAAAGGCATAGCGATGGGGAATGCGAGAGAAGATATTAAAGAGATCGCTGATGCCGTTACATTGACAAATGATCAAAACGGCGTTGCGCATATGATCAGGAATTTACTGTGAAAGGTATGGCGATACTGTTCATGACTGGCGTGACGCATTCATGGCAAATGCGGCGTAACAGTAAGGACGACATAAAAGACCGGCTCTTCTGAGAGAGCCGGCCTTTTTGCGTTTAATGTGATTGCGCCGATGCGCTGAGGGTGAATAGTTCTTCAAGCTCAGCGGATGACAGCTCGGTAATCCAATTTTCACTTTGGATAATCTGATCGTTCAGCGTTTGTTTCGTTTCAAGCATGGCATCAATTTTTTCTTCAATCGTTCCCGTCGTAATGAGTTTGTGAACATGGACGAACCGTTCCTGGCCGATTCGGTAGGCGCGGTCGGTCGCCTGGTTTTCCACCGCCGGATTCCACCATCTGTCATAGTGAATGACATGATTGGCAGCCGTCAGGTTCAGGCCGGTTCCGCCCGCTTTCAGTGACAAAATCAGCGTCGGGTATTCTTTCTTCTGGAACCGTTCGACGAGAGAATCGCGTTCCTGCTTGGATAGGCTTCCGTTTAAAAACTGAACCGGTTCTCCGAATGCTTTTTCCAGGAGGCGCTTCATCATGTTGCCCATCTGAATGTATTGGGTGAAAATGAGGCAGCTTTCCCCTTGTCCGCGGATCACCGCCATTAAATCAAGCAGCTTTTCCAGTTTGACGGATCTCCCGTTTAACAGCTCTGTCTGTTCTTCCTTCAAATAGAGCGCAGGATGGTCGCATATTTGCTTCAAGCGGCCGAGCATGCTCAGAATCAGCGCTTTCCGCTGCATCCCGGTCAGAGAAGCCATATGTTCAAATGTATCTTTGACAAGCTGTTCATAAAGGGATGCCTGTTCGGCTGAGAGCGGGATAAACTCTTTTTGTTCCAGCTTGTCAGGAAGATTAAGCGCCACTTCTTCATCCCGTTTTGTCCGGCGCAGTAAAAACGGCCGGATTAACTGCTGAAGCTGGTTGATTCTTTTTTCGTCACGGTCTTTTTCAATCGGCAGCACATAGCGTTTATGAAAGCCGGTCAGACTGCCGAGATAGCCTTTGTTCATAAAATCAAAGATCGACCAAAGCTCTGTCAGGCGGTTTTCCATCGGTGTTCCGCTCAGCGCGATATGATGGACGCCTTTCAGCTTTCTGATCGCGCGGGACTGCTTCGTATGCGCGTTTTTAATATTTTGCGCTTCATCAAGGCAGATGGTGCTCCATGTCACGGAAGAAAGCTCTTCCTGATCGGCGTGCGACAGGCCGTAAGAAGTAAGAACGACGTCCGCGTCCTGATAGGCCGGGACAAATGCTTCCCCCTTCGGCCGGCGGGGACCGTAATGAAGCACGGCCTTCAGCTGCGGCGCGAAGGTCTGGAGCTCACGCTGCCAGTTGCCGAGCACCGATGTCGGCGCAATGATTAAGGCAGGCGCTTTTTGCCGGCCGCTTTCCTTCACATGGAGAAAATAAGCGATCATCTGAATCGTCTTTCCCAGTCCCATGTCATCTGCGAGACAGGCGCCGAAGCCGTTTTCCCGTAAAAACAGAAGCCAGTTCATGCCGTACATCTGATAAGGGCGGAGCTGGCCCTGAAACGCGGCGCTGACTTCATGTTCCGGCAGATCCCGGGCTTCCGTCAGTTTGCGGATCAGGCTTCTGAGCTGCTTTGATAATTCGATCTTGATCCCGGCAAATGCCGATGAGTCAATGATGTCCGTGTCCTCGGCTCCGTTTTCCCCGTGATCCATCAGTTCGCGCGCCAGCACGTCGGACATGTGAAGGCCCTCAGATTCCGCTTTTTCCATCAGTTTTTTCATCTGTTTAATAAATTGCGGATCAATTTTCACCCATTGGCCGCGGATGTTGACGAGACGTCTGTTGTTTGCGACAAGCTCATTGAATTCATCCTCTGTCAGCTCAATACCGTTTGTGGCGAATCTCCAGTTGAAATCAAGCAGAGCGTTCATGCCGACGAAAGACTCGCCCCGCGGCGAGGATGACACTTTCGCCTTGAGCATCATATTGCTGTCCCGGACAATCTGCCACCATGATGGGAGAAGAATCTCCACACCCATATCGACAAGCGTCTCACTCGCTTCCGATAAGAAGATCCAAGCCTCTTCTTCAGAAATCAGCGTCGTTCCTGAATCAAACGAAAGCCAGGGAACCGTTCTGCGGAAGCGGTCCTGTTCGCGCGCGATTTTTCCGCTGTATGCCTGCCACGCTTTTTTCAGTCCCTTCAGTCCGTCAAAAAAGGTGATGGAGCCGGTTTTTTTCTCACGTAAAAACATTTCGATTTTCCAGTCGTCACCGTCGAAATCAGGCTCGTTTAATCGGAGCCCGACGGTAAACGGCGTCAGATCGTCATGCCAGCCGATTCCCTCGAGAAAATCATCTTCATCCAAAAAGGAGCCTTTAAACGTATGAACGGCCGGCGAGCGGGTTTCGATCTGCCGCCATTTTTCCAGCAGGTCATCATTGTACTGAATGTAGTCCTGGACCGCGGCTGAGAACCAGTCTGCCGTAAAGCCTTCCAGCAAAAGCTCGCGGTCTTTGAAGCGCAGGACGCCATTTTGCCAAGCCTCATAATCCGGAAGAAAATCGCCGTCGGCAATAAATTCGTATATCGTCGAAGCCGCTTCGATTAACGGTTCCGTTTCCTTTGTCAGCTGCACGGTGCTGAATGAATTGAACGAGTTTTTTCCGAGCAGCTCGACGGTCATCCACGGGCTGAGCAGAACGGCCGGGGTGCCGATGAAGCTGACGTCTTCAAGAAACGTTCCGTAAAAGGTGGACTCATGCCATTGGAACAAATGAGTCTTCATCTGACTGAGAGTAAGCGGCTGCTCCTTCTCATCATGGCTTGACAGCGTAAATGTCCAATCTTCCATTTGTTCTACATGAATGAAAATTTCCTTAAGACTCGCCATCAATCAACTTTCCTTTCTGCAATTCTTCTTGAAGGGCGCGCAGCCTCTTGTAGCTTGCGCTCAGCCGGCTGATATACCGCTCCCATACCTGCTGTTTTTTTGCCTTTTTATAAAGCGTCCGCAGTTTTTTCAGATGGCGCGCAGCCTCTTTATAGGCGCTGCGGTTTTTTTGGTCGATAAAAAAGGCCGCCGCCCGGTGATAGGAGGGGATGAGCGCTTCCGGATCACTGGCGGCAATTTCCTTCAGGATGTCCTTTTCGATTTCCCAGACGGAAAAACCGACGAGGCTGTGAATCTCCACCCACTCCGCGTACCGTCGCTTTTCATACAGGTACTGGCTGTATTCGCTAAAGGTATAGGGAAGGCAGCCGGAAGCAAACCGTTCAAACAGCTGATCATCCCGTGAGTGCCGCGCATAATCCGCCAATAGCGCAAACAGCTCTCCGATAATGTCGCGCATTTCTTTAAACGGCTTATCAAGCTTCGTATAGTTCACGGCAAGCGGCTCGATCCGGCCATACCATGCTTTCAGCCGTTTCCAGTCTTTTTTCGCGGTGAGTTCACCGAGCCATTGAAAGGTATACGGCAGCGCTTCAGGAGGGAAGCGGGACATATCTTGGAAGACCGCTTCATCATCTTTTTGCAAAAAGGCCAGATGAAGCCGTCCGAACCGCACTTCCGGCGAAAAACGGCGCCCGCTTTCCTGTGCGAGAATCTCCTGTTCACGCGCAACCCATTTCGGCCGGTTCAAAAGCGCGCTCCACATTTCACCGAATACCCGGAGGCGTTCGTATTGAAAAAGCTCTTCTTTCACAAGCAGTCTGCGAAGCACCGGGGGCGTCCGGTCTAAAAAGGGATCGAGTGAAAAAGACAAAGCGTACGTTTTCAGTCTGTCAATGGAGGAATAAATCGTATCCATCAGCTGTTCCACGTATGGATTGATGCTGTAATAATCTTTTTCGGCATCCAATCTGCCTGACTCAATCAAAGTGAACATGTGAAGCCAGACGGCAAGCGCCGAATGAATCTGATATAAGCTTTTAAGCTCGGGTTTTTTCGGGGCGTGTTTTTTGAGCGCTGACAGATAGCCGTAATAAAGGCCCTGCATCGTCTGGCTTCCGGCCGGCGTCCGCGCCTCCCACAGCGAGAATTCCGAATCAAAAAAAGCGAGCCAGCTTGACAGCGACTCTTCATTCGGCAGCACTTTTTCCTGAAACTGCCGGCGGACAAGCTCCCTGCTTTCCTCAAGCTTTTCTCTTTCCAGCCAATGTTCGGTAAAGGTACCGACCCGCTCGAATTGGGCATATACGTAAAGAAAAACGGCCAGCACGTGGCGGCAGATCGCCTCAGACGGGCATGCGCAGCCGCTTTTCACCATGAAAAATAAGTTCAGCGTGACCCTTACAGGCACAACATCCTGCACATATGCGGAAATCTCTGTCGGGGTTTGAACCTGTATACGATAGACGGAATCCTGCCGATATAAAATGAGTGCTTTCTTCATCAGCTGAACATTGTCTTCATTGTAAGGAAGAAGTTCTTTAAGCTGTTCAGCCGCTGCGAGCACATCTTCTTTAACAATCATATCCTGAAGCATGATTATCGCTCCTAACGAGTCACAAAATAAAAAGATTCCAATTCCTCTATTATATCGCAACACATGGCCCGGAAAAAGTTTTTCCTAAAAAAGGACATAAAAACCCGAATGTGTCGAATGATGTATTAGAGATTGCAAAACAGCACCCGACAGCATATAATAATCTTGTTTTCAATTTAATGGAAGCCGAAAGGAAACGAATGATGAAGAAAACGAAGTTAGATCAAGAGGAGTTTCTGAAGATTTTAATGCATGCGCACGACATTGGTGAGCAGTCCTCTGAGATGACCACAAAAGAAATGCTTGAGAATTTGATTTCTTATATTAAAAATGGATATGCAACATAAAATCCCGCAGGCTCTTGGCCGCGGGATTTTTTAATCTTCCTGTGACACCAGTATTTAAAGCGCTTACAAAAATAAAACAGATTGAAGTGATTGTCTATTTTTGTCGAATTTTGTCATTTGAAAAGGTTAGAAATGACAGTTTAAAGCTGTATAATCGTAATTGGAAAAGATCATTGGAGGGAATGGGAATACGCGGAAAGTGATATGGAGGTTATATGGGAGAATCGACAAGCATAAAGGAAATATTCGCAATACTGAGAAAGCGTCTGCTGTTTATACTTATTATTACCGCGGCGGCAACTGCCGCAGGCGGACTCATCAGTTTCTTCGCTCTTACGCCGGTCTATGAAAACTCAACTCAAATTTTGGTCAGCCAATCCAAAAACAATCAAAAAGAAGTCCAATTCAATGATGTTCAAACCAACCTCCAATTAATCAACACGTATAATGTCATCATCAAAAGTCCGGTCATCCTCGATGAGGTGATTAAACAGCTGCATCTGTCCATGACTTCGAAAGAGCTGGAATCGAAAATCACGGTGTCCAGCGAGCAGGATTCACAAGTCGTGACGATTGCCGTGCGGGATACGGATGCTAAGCGGGCGGCCGTTATGGCAAATGCGGTTGCAGCCGTTTTTCAGGACAAGATCACCGCCATTATGAACGTGGATAATGTCAGCATCCTTTCAAAGGCCGAAGCGGCGGACAGCCAGTCACCGGCAGAGCCTAACCGTAAGCTGAACATCGCGATTGCGTTTGCCGCCGGACTTTTGGGCGGAATCGGTCTCGCCTTTTTGCTGGAACATCTGGATAATACGATCAAATCGGAAGAACAGCTGGAATCGCTGCTCGGTATCCCGATCCTGGGAACGGTTACTTCAATCAGTACTAAAGACAGCGTTGCCAAAAACTTGAGGATGGCGGAAACCAAACAAGCGGGGGGCGGACATGTTGACGCGTAAAAAAGACAAACCCGGAAAACGAAGCGTGATTGCGATGTCTGAGCCGAAATCCATCAACTCAGAACAATATCGCACGATCCGCACAAACATTGAATTTTCTTCCGTTGATACGGAGGTGAAGTCCCTTTTGATCACATCCGCCGGTCCGGAAGAAGGAAAATCGACAACCGCGGCCAACCTTGCCGTCGTATTTGCACAGCAGGGGAAAAAAGTGCTTTTAATTGATGCGGATCTGCGCAAACCGACGGTTCATTTCACCTTCAAATTGGATAACGGAACCGGATTAACGTCGCTGCTGTTAAAACAGATGCCGTTTCAGAAAGCCGTCCTGCCGGCTGATGAAGCAAACCTGGATATTTTAACGAGCGGGCCGATCCCGCCGAATCCGGCGGAGCTTTTATCGACGGGTGCCATGAAAGATCTTCTGTCAGAAGCCGGCGCAGTTTATGATAAGGTGATTTTGGATACGCCTCCCGTTTTGGCCGTAGCCGATACGAAAATATTAGGCAGCTACACTGACGGGGCCATTATGGTGATCTCAAGCGGGAAAACGGACAAGGAAAAAGCGGCCAAGGCAAAAGAAGCGCTCGATTACTGCCCGTGCAAGCTCCTTGGGGCCGTGATGAACGGGAAGAAACAAACGAAACATTCGGACTACGCCTATTACGGACAATAATGTCATAATGGGCGCGGTCCATTCTTTTTAAGGAGGGATTGAAATATGATAGATATCCATTGTCACATCCTTCCTTCCATAGACGACGGCGCGGCGGATGATACAGAAAGCCTGAAGATGGCGAGAGAAGCGGTCAGACAGGGGATTGATACGATCATCGCGACGCCGCATCATGTGAAATACCGCTATGACACGGACCGGCATACGGTCAACGAAGCGGTCAGCCTGTTAAACAAACGTTTGAACAAGGAAGGCATTCCGCTGACTGTTCTGCCCGGCCAGGAAATCAGAATAGACGGAGATCTGCTGGCAGGTCTTCAAAGCGGCTCGCTTGTCCCGCTCCATAATACAAAGTATGTGCTGGCGGAATTTCCGGCGGATCATGTCCCGGCCTACGCTGAAAGGCTGTTTTATGAACTGCAGCTGAACGGATATGTCCCCGTCATCGCCCATCCGGAGCGGAACAGGGAAATTCGCGAAAACCCTTCCGTTCTATACAATCTTGTGAAGAAAGGCGCGGCCGCCCAAGTGACGGCCGGCTGCATTGCCGGAGCATTCGGGCGGAAAGCGAAATCCTTTTCGCTGCAGCTGATGGAAGCGAATTTGATTCACTTTCTCGCATCTGACGCCCATAATCTCGGCCCGAGAAATTTTTATTATCAGGAGGCGCTCGGCGTTCTGAAAAAAGAAGCAGGGGCGGAGCTGATTTACATGCTCACGGAAAATGCGGCGCTTCTCGCTGAAAACAAAGCCGTTTATAAGGAACCTCCGCTGCCTGTGGCCCGCCGTAAGCGCTGGGGTCTTTTTTAATCGTCGTCTCCATCCCGTTTAAATGAAGCGTAAGCGGCTGTTTTGCAAGATGATTCTTTTATGCTTATGCTATTATCAGCGGCCGGCGCCGTTTTTTCCTATCATGACCTCAGGCTTCCGGCATTCAGCCGGCGCCGGGATCATATGATAATAACGGTAAGCTGCCCAGCAGCAATTTCTAAACGGTTGGGGGAACACGATGAAAATAACAGTGATCGGAACAGGCTACGTCGGTCTTGTGACAGGAGTGTCTCTTTCAGAAATCGGCCATGACGTAACATGCATAGATATTGACGAACGTAAGGTTGAGCAGATGAGAAAGGGCTTGTCCCCTATCTTTGAACCGGGTCTTGAAGATATGATGAAACGAAATATCGGCCGGCATCGACTGGCATTCGAAACGAGCTACGAAAAAGGGCTTGCGGAAGCGAAGGTTATTTTTATAGCGGTCGGAACGCCGCAAAAAGAAGACGGGCACGCAAACCTTACTTATATTGAAAATGTCGCCGAACGGATTGCCGAACATATCTGTAAAGATGCGATCGTCGTGACAAAAAGCACGGTTCCCGTGGGAACGAATGACAGGATCAGCGAAGTTATTCATTCACGGCTGAAAGCGGACGTGAACATTTCAATCGCCTCGAATCCGGAATTTCTCCGTGAAGGTTCGGCGATTCACGATACCTTTCACGGCGACCGCATCGTGATCGGGGCTGAAGACCGGCAGACGCGGGAAACGCTTGACCGGGTTTTCGCGCCGCTTGCGATTCCGGTATATCATACGGACATCAGAAGCGCTGAGATGATCAAATATGCGTCAAACGCATTTTTAGCGGCAAAAATCAGTTTTATTAATGAAATTTCTCATATATGTGAAAAAGTCGGTGCGGATGTGGAATCAGTCGCACACGGAATGGGATTGGATAAACGGATCGGCAATCAATTCTTAAGAGCCGGCATCGGTTACGGCGGTTCCTGTTTTCCGAAGGATACAAACGCCCTCGTGCAGATCGCGGGACATGTGGAGCATGATTTTGAATTGCTGAAGTCCGTCATTAAAGTCAACAATAACCAGCAGTCCATGCTGGTTGATAAAGTGCTGAACAGGCTCGGTGGTGTGACGGGGAAGACCATCGCGTTATTAGGGCTGTCTTTTAAGCCGAATACAGATGATATGCGGGATGCCCCGTCCATTGTCATTGCGGATCGTCTGGCGGCTCTTGACGCCCGGATGACAGCGTACGATCCGATCGCTTCATTCCGGGCTTCCGGGCTGCTTCCGGCTGAAGTTTCCTATCGGGAGTCCATAGAAGAAGCCGTCAGGGGAGCGGATGCCGTCCTGATTCTGACAGATTGGGAACAAATTAAACACTTCCCGCTTGAAGCGTACAAAGAGCTGATGGAAACCCCGGTTATTTTCGACGGGAGAAACTGCCACTCGCTTGAGGAAGCGGAACAGGCGGGCGTGGAATATATCTCAATCGGAAGAAGAGCCGTCGTGCCTCAGACTGATTCTGTCACTTGAAAGGCCGGCGGACCGCGCCGGCCTTTTATCATACAATCATTAGAGACGAAGGGGATATTAATCGTGGAAAAAACATGGAAACTGCCGAAGCAAATGGAATCATCCCGCGATCTGCTGGAAACGTCAGCACGGCCTTTTATCAAACTGCACGTCAAAAAAGCTGAAACGGGACGGTATGACAGTAAAATTGCAGGAGACCCCTATTTTCCGAAACATGAACCATATCCTAAAGATGAAAGCGGCAGGCCGATGAAGCTTCTCGCTCAAATCAATTTTGCGGATATGCCCGGACTCCCTGATTTTCCGGACACCGGCATTCTTCAGTTTTACATATCGGTCAGTGATGACGTATACGGTCTGAATTTTGACGACGGGTGCGTGCAAACGGGTTTCTGCGTCAAATATTTTGAACATGTGACAGCAGAAGAAGCGGAGCTCATGGATGATTTTTCTTTCGTTCAGGTTGAAGAGGAGTACGATTTTCCGATTCAATCAGAAGCGCTGATCACCCCTGAGCTATCTGCTGAATGGGTGCTCCCGTCTGATTTTCAATTCAGGCAGTATGCCGGGATGGATGCCTTTGACTATTTCGAGCAGTTTGACGATGAGGTGTATGACGAATATACGGCGAACGCATTCGGCCATAAAATCGGCGGCTATGCGTCCTTCACCCAGGAAGATCCGCGGTCTTACTCCCATCAAAACCATACGATTCTGCTTTTGCAAATTGATTCAGATGATGACATTGATTCGATGTGGGGAGATGTGGGAATCGCCAATTTCTTTATCAGACCGGAAGATTTGAAGAAAAAAGATTTCTCAAACGTTTTGTACAACTGGGACTGCAGTTAACGACAGTATGATGATCATGATACAAGGCAAAGGAGACGGTTAATCACTGTCTCCTTTTTTTTAGGGAATTTATCATGGATACATAGAGGAGATCGATGAATGGATATGCCGTTTATGTGAGTCTTTTGGCGTTAATGATGAGCATCTCGGCTGTTGAAAATAAGCCATTTAACCTATTTAAGCTGCTTTCTGTCTATTTTAAAATATAATATATGGAAATATAGTATGGAAAAGTCTGTGCTTTTTGTACGACTTTTTGCGTAAGACGAGGTGAAAACAGATGAGCCATTCAAGCACATTAAGCCATATTAACAGCACGATCAGCCATAAACTGGGCGAGGTTGAACACCAAATTGATAAATTAAAAGAAGCGAAAAGAGAGATAGAATCTCTGCAGGAAGAGGGCGTATCTGAAATCAGGGACATCCTCAGGCCGCACCTGGACCATCATTGGACCGGCACTTTTTCTGAAGAATTTGATGACCGGCGCGATCAGGCCCATACAGAAGCATACAGAATCGTCACAGACAAATACGACGGTTATATTTACCGAATCGGCTTAAAGATGACACAGCTTGAAATTGAAAAAGGAGGGCTCCTTGCCGCCAGAAGCATTGCGAGAGAGGCAGAGCACCTGCTGACGCTGGGAGAAGAAGCCCTTGACACGGTCGGAGAAAAAATACAATCAATCAAAAGAAGCTGGAGTTGGTTTTAATGGCAGAAATAAAACTCAAATACGGAACCGTCATGAAGCAGCTTGAATCCGTCAGCAGCGCTTTGGAGGCCGTCTCGATCGGGAACGCCGGTTCAAACGGAAAAAACAAGCTCGACTATACCTCCAAGTACCAATCCCGCGAGGCAAAGCTTGTATCGATGATCAGCGAATACAAGCAGGCCGTTCATAAGAATATCGCGGACGTTAAAGACAACGTAGATTCTTTGAAAGAACAGGACGAGGCGATCGCCGTAAAATAACGAAAGAAAGGACTTGCCGATGAGCAAAGTGTTTGAATCACAATCGTTAACGGACGAAGCAGATAAGAGAAAGAAACAATACGAAGCCCTTGAAGAGCAGCTGCGTGCGCTCAAACAAGCCTTTCAAGGCATGGCTGATCTGGGTGATGCTTTGAAAGGGAAAGGCGCAGACAATATAAAAGATTTTTTTCAGGGACAAGCGGAAATCGCCGACAGCTGGCTGACGCTTGTCTCTGCTCAAATTGCGTTTTTAAATGGCATTTCAGGTGACATTAAAGATCAAGAACTCAGCGATACATACGTGGAGACTTCATTTTTGGAGCATGAGCTGCCCAACGCGGATTTGAAAGCTTCAGAGATTGTCTCCGCTCATAAAGCAGAAATCGATTCAATTTTGTCAGGCATCAGCGATATTATTCATCTCGACACATATACGCTGGATGATTACGCTGACAAAATGGGCGATGCCCAGAAAACCAGACGTGACACGATCACGGCAGTCGATACGCTTGATGAATCCTTGACTGCTGAATATCAAAACTTAGAATCTCTGGACAACGCCGTGCTCAGCAAATATTCTGTTCTCATGCAGGCCACCAGCAACGGGAAAAGCGCATCCCCTATGTACTATGACAAAAAAGCCTTCCACAGCAATGAAATCTACAAAAGCGTCACGGCGACAGAAAAACAGGGAACGGACTATATTGACGCAAAAGCCCAGCAGGCCGAAGCAAGACGGCTTCAGGAAAAGGCTGAAGAAGAAGCCAATAAACCATGGTACGAAAAAACATGGGACGGCATCTGCAACTTTACCGGCGAAGTCACCGGCTATTATGATTATAAAAGAGCAGCCGAAGGCGTTGATCCGGTGACCGGAGAAAAGCTCTCCACCGCAGAACGCGTCACAGCAGGAGCGATGGCCGCCGCCGGATTCATACCGGTCGTCGGCTGGGCGGGCCGCGCTTTCAAAGGCGGAAAAGCCATTTACAAAACCGGAAAAACCGTCATTGCCGCAGAACATGCTTTAGATGCCTATAAAACCGGAAAATCCTTAGACATTCTCAAAATGACAGAAATGGGCGCATACGGCCTTGTCGCCTCAAACGGATTCTCAGAAGCCGTCACAGGCAGAGATATGTTCGGAAACAAAGTGTCCGAGGAGAAGCGGAAGCAAGGGGCACTGGAAGCTGCGCTGAGTTTGGTTGGAGCCGGTGCATTGGCGAAGCATGTAAACAAAGGCATACCGCTTGCAAAATCGCCACAAACAGCAAAGGTTGAAAAAGGAAAAAAGATTCTAGACCAAGTAAAAGAATTCAAAGTACCGACGAATGTGAAAATTCGTGTCCACAAGACTGTCACAGCGGATGGCGCAACTTTCCCAATCATTCATGCTGATGTGAAAACGACTGCTGTGAAAGATCTTGGGGTTGTGAAGATGGCGGGTGGTGGTGGCGGGAATAGTAAGAAACTTTTCGGTCAAAATGGAACTCAAATTGCAAGTAAGACAACATGGCAAAATGGGAAGACAGAAAGAATAGACATTGAAAACCCAAATCCAGGGCAAAGAGAAGGTCAAATTCACTATCACGAGCCAAATAATAAAAAATGGTATTTCGATGTAGAAACAAAAAAGTTTTATGACCAAAAAACAGGTGAAGATGCACCTAGCAAAATTCAAAAAGTACTTAAAGACAAGAGTGTTCAGAAAGCTATAAATAAGGGATTGAAATTTTTAGGTGAGGATCCTGTATTTTAGTATAGGAGTGAAGATTATATATGGAATATACAAATAAAAATATGAAAAGACTAAAAGAACGACTTGAAGATCGGAGTAATGCAAATAAAGTTGACCTATCTAAATTAAAGGATATTATTTCACCTAATATAGTTAAAGTAGACGATTGCTATATTCTAGATCTAGAGTATGAGTTAACTGATAATACAACGATAAATTGGAATAGAATTTTGAAAATGTACGGGGATAAAACGGGGTATGAAGCATCGTGTAATGAGCTCCGCATAAACGATTATTTAGACAACAGTGATTTGTCTGATGAAGAGATTTCACTATATGCGTTTCAGGTAGTAGACGGTTGGGAACAACATTTAAAAGAAAAATTTCCTGAGCATAAATTTGTTGTGATTATAAGTATTGATGAAGGTTTTGCGACACTTAGATTTCATAAATATAGAGAAGAGGAAAGCGGTTGGCTAAAGGCCGACATTGAAGAGTACGGAAACGAAGCTATCCTAGTAAAAGAAATTAACTTTAGTAATAAAATTTAACTAAAAAAGCAGGTAGTTATATTGGGACTGACCCCTGTTTTTGAGACAGGGATCAAAACACCTTCATACAGCCAATTGCCGATATTGTATCGGCGATTGGCTGTTTAGTTTCGTTTGAATACGAATATTGTTATAATAATGAATGTATTCTATGGCAGTGCGTTCTACGATGGCGGTCGTAGTTCGATCAATGCTGTTAAGATAGAACGTTTCAGACTTTAGTGAGGAATGAAACGATTCGATGGAGGCATTATCAGCGGGCGTCCCTTTGCGGGACATGCTCATGGTAATGCCTTTTGTTTTAACAGCTTTTTGATACTCATAAGATGTATAAACAGAACCTTGGTCACTATGTAACAGGCAGTTCTCTGGCAGTGCGGGCAGCTGATCAAGTGTGTGTAAGACAAAGTCTGTGTCCTGTCTATCGCCAATCGTCAAAGCAATCACTTCTCCATTGTATAAATCCAATATACTGGAAAGGTACAATTGTTTCTGCCCATAAGGCAAATATGTGATATCCGTTACTAGCTTTTCCAGAGGACGATCATACTGAAAGTTTCGATCTAATATATTCTCGGCCACGGCATATGGCTGCCCATTCTTCTTGCGCTTTTTCACCTTAACCCGGCATTGCCACTGATTCTTCTAAATAATGCGCTGAACCGTTTTATGATTCATGCTGATGTGAAAACGACTGCTGTGAAAGATCTTGGGATTGTGAAGATGGCGGGTAGTGGAAAAGGCACCAAGGGTACGGGTAATGTAAGGCATTTAGATGATGTACCTAGAATAAGTGAAATTGAAGTTAACTTTAAGAGAAATATAAAACATGATCCTGAAGAATTTGCAAGACAACTATAAAATCAAGAAAAAGGAATGAACGAATTAACAGTTAACGAATATTTGAAAAATAGAGAAAGATATATTGCTAAAGGTAGAGCGATAGAAGGAAATGCTGCTCAAAAAATGGCTAGACAAGAAGCGCTTAAAGATAAAATTGCTGAACTACGAAAGCAAGGACTCTCAAGAGCTGATGCGACTAAACAAGCTTCAGATTGGATGGACACACAAGCAGCGCTTCACAATCCAGATCAAATAGCTGGAGGAAGGGCAGACAGTATTGGTGGTTTAGGGGATAAAAGAGTTAATTCCTCCTTAGGATCACAATGGAAATATAGAATTGATATTGTTGATGAGCAAATTAGGAAAACGGCAGAGAATATGTCACCTGCAGAAATAAAGAATACTTATTTGAATGTAAAGTTGACCCAATAACAAAAGGGGGCATTTTAATTGGATACCTTTGAGAACTATATTAAATACGATACAGTTGATGAAAGAATTACTTTGAGATATAAAGACAAACTTCCTGCAGAACTGATAGAAGTATGGGATAAATATGGTTTGGGAACATTATTAAACGGTTTTTTAAAAGTTATTAACCCAGACGAGTATTTAGATATCATAGAAAGATGTTATATGAGGTACGAGCAAGCGATTCCTATTTTCACCACCTCAATGGGTGATATTATAGTATGGGAAAAAGATAAATACGTTAATTTATTAAATTTTAGAAAAGGGCATGTTCATGTTGTTTCATCTGGATTTGATTTCTTTTTTGATGATTTAAAAGATAATGATTTTATGAATGATGAATTAATGTGGGAACCTTATCCTGAAGCTAGTAGAATATACGGTAAACCTGATTATGACGAATGTTTCGGATACACTCCTTTACTAGGTTCAGGTGGATCTGAAAAAGTAGAGAATCTAGAAAAGGTAAAATTAAGAGAACATATTCTTATTATTACTGAATTTATGGGGCCAATTGAATAGGATTGGTGTTAAGACAAGCACTTGATTTGCACTTAAGGCATCAAGTGCTTCTTTGTATGTAACAGGAATAGCTGAACGAAAAATGAATGTTTGCTTTCCAAGGAGGTAAAAATAGTTCATGGCTGAATTTGAATTTATAAATCATTTAGAAAATAAAACATATAAGGTACCTGAAGAGGATATATTAAAAGCTGAACAAAGAATGAACGTAGATATTCCAAATGATTTAAAACAATTATATTTAGAAGTCGGTTATGGTTTTATTAAAGGTGAAAGTGATAATGCAATTAATAGGATATTGGGGCCAGGGGCAGTAGCCGACATTAGACTAAGAGAAGGAATTTTTGAGTTTGACCCAGATTTAGATGAACTTTATGATGATGAAAATAAACTTATTTTTTTTGAAGTAAACGAGGGTGTTTATATTTCTATAGATTTACAATTGGGAAATAATCCAATATTTTATTTTGACACTCAAATAGCTGAGTCGTTAGAGGATTTTTTTAAAAAGTTCCTCAATGATAACGAATATTATATTGATTTAATTGAGGATTAGACTTAAAAATGGGATAGTTAGAAGAATTAATTGATCTTGATTGACTAGTGAAGCCTTTCAAGGTTTTTTCATAGGTGAATTGTTGTTTTCTGTTTTGTAAATTCTGAATAACTTATTTGGCTTTAGGCTGCGTTCCGGTTACCGGAGAGTTGGTAACCCTACGGTTGTACTTAGGAAAGGTGTATAAAGTAATGAAATACGGACATTATCATAATCAGGTAAAAGAAGTTATTGATTTTTCCAAAACCTTTAAAGCAGTTGCATCACATGATATCTCTTATTTTACTAAAATTATTAATGATGAAGAAAAAGCTAAGTACTATGCTTACGAAGATGTAATTGGTGAAGATGAATATGCGTGGAAAGATATAAAAGAAAACGAGATGAGTGAGGTATGGGGAAAATTTTATGAATTAAACGATGATCAAAAACCACAAAACCTAGACATGCTTCTGAAAATTTTTTCGGAAAATGTCAGAAGTGCTACGACTGAATTTAATACTTTTCTTGAAGAGATCGTAGCAGATCTAAATAATTGTGCAATAAATAGAGCAGTAAACGGGAAAACAGACAATTTTTTTGAAAAACTTTTCAAAATTTATAAAGCGGGCTATTTTCCATGTGGCTGGGATGGAGATTATCCTTATGGAAGTTTTATTGCGTTGTATATCGAAATGAAGAATTTGAACTGAAAAGACGATTTTAGAAATGAAAATGAGGAAAACCAATGAAATGAAAATACATCAAATTCACGATTTTGATCTAAATGATGAATCGGATTTTATTCAAACACAACAATCCCTAATACATAAAATCAACCTATCCCCCGCCATCCATCCAGACTCCGTCAACACCTGCGCAGGCGTCGACCTCGCTTATTGGGATCAGGACGGGGAACCGTACGGCGTATGCAGTATCATCGTGATTGACGCTGATACAAAAGAAGTGATTGAAAAAGTGCACAGCATGGGGAAAATCAGCGTGCCGTATGTTTCCGGTTTTCTTGCGTTTCGCGAGCTGCCGCTGATCATCGAAGCGGCCGAAAAGCTGGAGGCGGAGCCGGATGTGTTTTTGTTTGATGGCAACGGGTATCTGCATTACAATCATATGGGCGTTGCCACCCATGCGGCTTTTTTTCTGGGTAAGCCGACGATTGGGATTGCGAAAACCTATCTCAAAATCAAAGGCTGCGATTTTGAGATGCCCGAAAATGAAGTCGGCGCCTACACCGATATTCTCATTGACGGCGAGGTATATGGCCGGGCGCTGCGGACACGGCGGGACGTGAAGCCTATCTTCTTGTCTTGCGGACATAACATTGATTTAGAAAGCAGCTATCAGATCACAATGAAAATGATCAATCGAGAAAGCAGGCTGCCGATCCCTGTCCGTCTGGCTGACCTTGAAACGCATGTTTTGCGAACGTTTTATCGGAAAAATCACGTGTAACACTTGCAGTCCGGGAGGCTGCAAATGTTTTTTATTGATCAGGCCATCTGGGAGGATGACAGGAACCACATGTAAGAAGCATAGACGAAGAAACAGTTATCTATATCGAACAACATATCGGGACTGAAACAAAAAGCACCTGTCCAGGTGCTTTTCTTTATAAATGAGGAACCACAAGACCTCCATACAAAAACGCCGCGATAATCAGGAAGGCCGGATGCATCTTAAATTTTGTCAAGGCAAGGAGGGAAATCCCCGCAATCACTATCGCTTGAACCCAGCCGATCGCTTTGATGCCGTCTGCGCCGATTTGCCAGGTAAGAATGAGCATCATGACGGCGATGACAGGCTGGACGGACAGCGTCATACCTTTGATGACGGGAGATTGGCGGAAGCGCTGAATGATGCGCAAGAGGACGATCAATGCGAGCGCCGACGGTACGACGGTGGCGATCAGCGCAATCAGGAAGCCGGGCCATCCGCCTGCGCTGTAGCCGACATACGCGGCGATTTTGGTGGCGATCGGGCCCGGCAATGCGTTCGCAAGCGCGAGCATATTTGAGAATTGATCGTTTGAGAGCCAGCTGTATCTGTTGACGACTTCTTCAAACATCAGCGGGATCGACGCCGGTCCGCCTCCATATCCGAGTACGTTTGCGACAAAAAACGCCATAAATACATAAATCATGATCATGAGGCCGACATTCCTTTATCTTTTGAACGTTTATTTGTGATTTTGTCTTTCAATTTAAAATGAAACGCGCCGTATGCTAAGAAAATGATAATGACAAAGCCGGGATTGATCTGTAACGTTTGCAGGCCGATAAAAGCGATGATAAAAAACAGGATGCCCGTGACCCAGCCGAAACCTTTAAGCGCTTTTTGGCCAAACTCGTACGCCATAATGCCGAGCATGACAGCGATAACCGGCGTGACGGCGCCAATCATGCCGGCAACAATTGCTGAGTGGCTTAAGACATTGACAGCCGCAAACAAGCCCGCCATAGCGAGACATGTAGGCAGAATATGTGCGAGGGTTGCCACGATTGCGCCTAACGTGCCTTTCAGCTTAAAGCCCAGATACGCAGCCATTTTTGTGGCAATCGGTCCGGGAAGCGCATTAGCGATCGCTAATATTTCTCCGAATTCATCATCATCTATCCATTTGTATTTATTGACGGCTTCATGGCGGATGAGCGGGATCACCGACGGGCCGCCTCCGAATCCGAGAATGCCCGTTCGGACCATCGCCGCCGTAATGTCCCAATAGGGATGTTTCATGGCTATGTCCTCCTTACAGCTTCATGCCCGTTCTGCTTTTATACCGTTTAATCAGCATTTGGCAGTCGACGCTGACGACGCCTTTTTGCGTATAGAGCCGTTTTGTCAAAAACTCTTCCATCTCCTGATCATTTGCGAAAATGCCGTGCATATGCAGCTTGCTCGGTCCGGTCATATGATAAAGGCTTGTCACGGCCGGCTCCTTTTCAAGCTTTAATGCGGTTTCCTCCAAATACTGCGGCTCCACCTCCACATTAAAAAACACGGACACATGGCGGCCGATTTTCGCCGGGTTGATGACAGCGGTGAATTTTTCAATCACACCGGCATCCAGTAAATGCTGAATGCGGTGCTGAACCGCCACTCGCGACAGGTTAACCCGCTTTCCTACGTCTGTATAGGAAATCCTCCCTTCCTCGTGCAAAATCGAAAGAATCTGTTTATCCGTTTCATCAAGGACAAGATTCGGAATGCTGTATTCATGTTCCAACCCGCTTCACCTTCCTTCATTTGGTAGACATTATTGTATCATGAAACATTACGGTATGAAGGGAGAAATTTTTTGTTGTTTTCGATACGTAATAAATTAAAATTATTTCTTATCGAAAAGTAAATAGTGTGTGAGATTTTCTTTCAGGAAGGTGGATGGCCGCGAAACCGCTTTTTATACTTGAGAAAATTTGTAAAGGGGCTTGCCATGAATACTTCAACCATCGGAACGAAACAAATGGTCGTCAGTCCGCATTATCTCGCTTCTCAGGCGGGGGCCGGCATTCTGGAAAAGGGCGGAAACGCGTTTGACGCAGCAGTGGCGGTCAGCGCCTGTCTGGCAGTCGTGTATCCGCATATGACGGGTCTTGGCGGGGATTCATTTTGGCTCACTTACCATAAAGAAACAGGACGAATCAAAGCTTATAACGGGAGCGGCCGTTCAGGGAAGCATGTGACGAGAGACTTGTATCGGGGCAGAGAAGCGATCCCTCTGCGCGGGACAGAAAGCGCCATTACCGTTCCGGGAATGGCGGACAGCTGGGATGCCGTGCTTTCGGCGTACGGGCGTCTTTCGCTCGCTGAGGTGCTGAAGCCAGCTCTTGATTATGCGGCAAACGGATTTCCGGTGTCCGCCGACCAATGCGCCCACACAGAACGTAATCTCGCTCTTTTAGCCTCGACGCCTTACACCTCGTCCATTTTTACGAGAAACAAATTAGCGCCCATGCCCGGTGAACGGTTTGTCCAAAAGGATCTGGCGGCCAGCTTGGAGCAGCTTGCCCAGAAAGGCAGAAGCGCTTTTTATGAAGGAGACCTCGCTCAACGCATCACATCCTTTCTGCAAAACAACGGCAGCCGTCTGACACTTGATGACTTTAAAGCCCACCGCGGCGAGTGGACGAACCCGGTATCCTCCGATTACCGCGGGTGCAAAATCTATCAGGCTCCGCCGAATTCACAGGGTTTTACAGGCTTAATGACGCTCAATATATTGGAAAACTATGATTTTTCTCAGATCGAACACGGTTCCTTTGACTATTATCATCTGCTGATCGAGGCGCTGAAGAAGAGTTTTCAGCACCGGAATGAAGTGCTGACTGATCCGGCATTTTCTCATATTCCGCTGGATCGGCTGCTTGATAAACGGTATGCAAAGCAGCTCGCGGAAGAAATCGGTAACGTGGCTGCGCCGGCGGTAAGCCGGCCGGTCGGAAGCGACACAGCTTATGCCGCCGTCGCCGATGCGGAAGGAAATGCCGTTTCCTTTATTCAGAGCCTCTATTTCGAGTTCGGATCTGCCGTTACAGCGGGGGAGACGGGCATTCTGCTGCAAAACCGCGGGTCATTTTTTTCGCTGGACGAATCCCATGTCAATACACTTGAACCCGGCAAGCGGACGTTCCACACCCTCATGCCGGCGATGGCCTGTAAAGAAGGAAAGCCGCACATCCTGTACGGAACCCAGGGAGGAGAAGGCCAGCCGCAAACTCAGACAGCGATGATTACGCGCATCATTGATTACAAAATGGACCCCCAGCAGGCGATCAATGAGCCGCGCTGGGTCTGGGGACGGACATGGGGAGAGGAGTATGAAGGGCTGAGGGTTGAAAGCAGAATCAGCCCTGAAACGAGAGAAGCTCTAAGGCAGAGCGGCCACCGCGTCGAGACCGTTGGTGATACTGACGGGCTAATGGGTCATGCGGCAGCGATCGTCATTGATGAAGAAGGCTTTCTCCAAGGCGGGGCCGACCCGCGCGGCGACGGAGCGGCCGCAGGAGTATAGAGCTACGCTAACTGATGAAAAAAATAAGCACGCCAAGCGCGGCAGAAAGACCCGCGTAAAACGAATCGTACACATATTGCTTTTCCTCCCGCCGGTGCCGCCATTCCATTAAGCCGCTGCAGAAAAATAGCATGAAAACAACTCCCGCAAATCCGTACATTTCATTGAAAAAAGTCACCGCTGCGATGCCCGTAATAAGCAGTGTGATTTCGATTAATCGATATTGAGAACTTTGACGGCAAATACTTGAAACATAAGGCTGAGCAAAATAAATACGGCTGAAAAAACCAGTAACTGAATGAAATCCATCGTCTGCCTCCTAAAAATGTGTCACTCGTTTCATACGGGTGAGGGCCTTGTAAGTTTCGGCATTCTATAAGACATTAGGCTGAGTTACATGGTAAAAGACTCAAAAAAGACCCCTTACGAAAGGGGTCTTTTTGACTGGTTTCTTCTATTATAATGGTTCCTGCTTCAGGTCTGGCGTACAAGTGTATATGTCTTCCCGAGTCTGGCGTATTCGTTCCCCGCGAGCCTTGCCGCAGGCTTCAGCTCATCTGTCCGTATGTAGCCTTTATCGGCGTCATATACTTGGTCATTCAAATGAAAACAAACGACTCTGCCGATGATGAGGTCTGTCGTCGTTTCTCCGCTGTCATTTTGGAACGGAAGATGGCGTTCGAGTATACATTCAAACCTCACTTTTGCTTCTTTTATACCGGGAACGCTGATGCAAGCGCTGTCTGTCACAGAAAAGTCTGTCATGCCAAGTTCACTGACATCAGGATCAAGCCTTGCCGCCGTTTTGTTAATGTCTTCAATAATGGACTCATCACTGACGTGCACCACGAATTCCCGATGAGCGATTGCGTTTCTCGCGGTGTCTTTCTGCCGACCGTCCGCGCGGCTGACTGAGATGGCCAGAAGCGGCGGTTCTGCGGAGACAACGTTATAGAAACTGAAGGGCGCCGCGTTTACGGCGCCGTTGATGGATGACCGCGTAGTGACAAATGCGATCGGCCGGGGAACAACTGTGCCCGAAAGCAATTTGTAAGTGTCTTTTGCGTTCAGTTCGTCTGCTCGTAAGATATGCATGATTTCGGCCGCCTTTCTTTATCGTATGACCTGATTATACAGAAAGAAAATTCGGAAACACAACAAAAGAAAACCGGCTGCATATCTTATCACGTGGCATATATCTGATTGAGGAAAAAGGCTTCCGTTTAGCCGGCAGCCTATTTACGAATGGTGTTACTTGTAGTTTTTCTTTACAACCCAGATGTTCCCGTCTTTCCAGTACTCTGTTTTGCTGCAGTAATCGTCTTTTTTGCAAGGGTCTTTTTTATGAGGACGATAAGTTTTTTTCTGCGTGCGTTTTTTCTTGCGGCGGCATGATTTTTTGTGGCTGCGAGATTTTTTGTGAGACCGACATGATTTTTTACGGCTGCGAGATTTTTTGTGAGAGCGGGATTTTTTATGGCTGCGAGATTTTTTGTGAGAACGGGATTTTTTATGGCTGCGAGATTTTTTGTGAGAACGGGACTTTTTATGGCTGCGAGATTTTTTGTGAGAACGGGATTTTTTATGGCTGCGAGATCTTTTGTGAGAGCGGCACGATTTTTTATGACTGCGAGATTTTTTGTGAGAGCGGCACGATTTTTTATGACTGCGAGATTTTTTGTGAGAGCGGCATGATTTTTTACGGCTGCGAGATTTTCTCTTCTTACTGCTTTTTGGTTCTTGGTACAAATAATCTTCCAATCCCTCGGTGCTTGCGGATTTTACTGCTTCTTCGATATCAGAATGGGAATAGTGGCCCATTTTGAAACCTCCTCATGATATATGTTTTAAGGATGCGATCCTTACTACCACATAGTACGCATGAATGAAAAAAGTGTATGTGTGATTCGCTGAGTTTTATATAAAAAGCACAGCCTAAATTAATACAGGGAGGTTTACTGATGAAAGACCAATCAACATTGCCTCTATACCAGCTGTTTATTCACCCGAAAGACTTAATGGAGCTGAAAAAAGACATTTGGGATGATGATCCGGTGCCCGCGGTGCTGAGAGTGAATCAAAAACGGCTTGACATTGATCTGGCGTACCGCGGCTCTCATATAAGAGATTTTAAGAAAAAATCGTATCATATCGCTTTTTATTCGCCGAAAACATTTCGCAGGGCGAAAGAGATACATTTAAACGCTGAATACAAAGATCCGTCGATGATGCGGAATAAGCTGTCTCTCGATTTCTTCGCGGAGCTTGGGACGCTGTCACCAAAGGCGAATTTCGTAACCCTGCAAATCAATGGCAGACATGAGGGGGTGTATCTTGAGCTGGAGTCAGTGGATGAATATTTTCTGGCGAAACGGAATTTGGCGGACGGCGCTGTTTTTTACGCGGTTGATGACGACGCCAATTTCTCCCTCGTCAGTGATCTGGAGCGGGATACGAAAACATCGCTCGAACTTGGTTATGAAAAGAAAACGGGAACGAAAGAAGACGATTTATACTTGCAGGATATGATCTATAAAATTAATACCGTGCCGAAGTCAGAGTTCAAGGGGGAGATCGTCAAACACTTGGACGCCGATAAGTATTTGCGGTGGCTTGCGGGCATCGTGTTTACCTCAAACTACGATGGATTTGTTCATAATTACGCTTTGTACCGGAATCATGAAACGGGACTTTTTGAAGTCATTCCGTGGGATTACGATGCGACGTGGGGAAGAGACATTCACGGTGATCGGATGGAGGCCGATTATGTCAGAATACAAGGGTTTAATACCTTGACTGCAAGGCTTCTGGATGAACCGTATTTCCGCAAAGCGTACAAACGGCTTTTGGAAGAGACGCTTCAGACCCGGTTTACTATTGAACATATGAAGCCGAAGGTCATGTCACTGTATGAGCAGATCAGGCCGCATGTCGCGAAGGATCCATATAAGAAAGAAGAGATTGATTGCTTTGACCGGGAGCCTGAAGTGATTTGCGAATACATTAAGGAGCGGTCAGCCTTCATCAGCAGTGAGTTAGAGCGGTGGAATATCTGATTTGGAAATGAAGAAAGATTTTTTACAAATAGGCTGGTGAATCAGTTCCCGAAAATAATCGTGATACGTATATATGCATTATGCTTTTTACATTATGAGAAAAATGACTAGGAGGACAATAGATGAAACGCAATACGAAGCGGCAGCGGTCTGATGACAACTTTTTGCATGCAATGGAAGGAAAAGTGATTACTGTCTACCGGGGAGGCCCGGAGTCCAAGACAGGGAGATTAGCAGACATTCAATCGGATTATATCGCTCTTCAGGTTGATAATAAAATCGTTTATTATCAATGGAAACACGTGAAAAGTGTGACGGAAAATACGAGTGAAACCGTATCGCCGGCCGAAGCGGCAGAATGTGAAAAAGCTGATGATTTTCAAGATCTGATCAGCCGGATGACCAATCGCACGGTGCAATTGAATCAGGGAGGTCCGGAATCGAAAAGAGGAAAGCTTCACGAAACAGGGGATGATTTTCTCGTGCTGGAAACGGAAGATGACGGAATCGTATATTTTAACGCCGATCATGTCAAAAGCATCAGCGCGGAACAAGAAGAGGACGGCCAAGAGGAGGAGCGCCCGGAATTTGAAATGGCTGATGATTTTCACGGCATATTTAAACGCCTGATCCACAAATGGGTATCCATCAACCGCGGAGGTCCTGAAGCCGTTGAAGGTATACTTGTGGATAATTCCGACGGCCACTACACTCTTGTGAAAGATAAAGAAGTGCTGCGGATCTATCCTTTTCATATCAAGAGCATCAGCGAAGGGGCAAAAGGAGCAGCTAAAAAAGAGGAGAATAAAGACGACGAGAATAAAGGTGAGAAAGAGAGCGCCGAAGAAGAAAAGCCGCATGAAGAAGAATCACGCGAAGAGCAGCGTACTTCCTCTAAAAAGTCGAAAAGATCGTCAAGATCCGTTCGATCCTCAAAACGGGAGGAAGAGAACTCTTATAGCTATGCCACTGTATTAAGGACAATAGATTATCGGTGGAAACACGGCCGTAAATGATTGGAAAGATTGTCCGTAAACGCGGGAGAGGGGGGAATGAAATGGCTGGATTAAGCAGATTTCTGGATAAACAAGTCGATATTGAGATATCGGGGAATACGACATTTTCAGGAACTCTTTTGGATATCGGTCAGGATATCATTGTGATTCATGACGGCCGGACGTTTCTTTATATTCCGCTGCTGCACCTTCAGAGGATGACATTGACGCTCCCGGACGAAGAGAATAAAGAACCGTACGCAAGAAAAAAAAGTCCGCATCCCGAAAAACAGGAACATTCCTTTTCTTACCGGAATACCCTCCAGCATATAAAAGGCAGATTCACAGAAATATTTGTTACGGGAGACCGTTCCATTCATGGGTATGTGACAAGTGTTTTAAATGATTATTTTGTTTTCTTCTCTCCGGTTTATAAGACTCTTTTCATCTCGATGCATCATTTGAAATGGCTGACACCCTATTCCGATGAGCAGACGCCGTATACATTAAACAGTTCAGAGCTTCCGGTTGTTCCCGCTAATGTGCCCCTTGTCCGGAATTTTGAGGAGCAATTAAAAAGATATATCGGGAAGCTGATTATTCTGGATTTAGGAGATATACCGAATAAAGTCGGGCTGTTGCAGGATGTCTCAGATAATATTCTTGAATTGACCAATGCAGACGGCGATACTGTTTTTTGGAAATTGAATCATTTAAAAACCATGCACCTGCCATAAATGATAAAACTGCCTCTCTTATACAGCAGGCAGTTTTTTTCATGGGAGCTAAAGGTAAATCCAACTGATCCAAACATATAAAACGGTAATGGTAAACACGACGGTGAGAGGGACAACGATAATGGTCGTTTTGATATATTCTGACCAAGAAACTTTTTCGCCGTGCTGTCTGATGATATGCATCCAGATCAGCGTGGCTAATGTCCCGATCGGCAGAAGCAATGATCCGATATCACTGCCGATAATATTAGCCAAATAAATGATTTTTACGGTTAATGGGTCGATGGACATTTCAGTTAATGTCAAAGTGCTGATCATTAAGGCGGGATGGTTATTGAACAAATTAGAGAGGACGGATGTAGCAATGCCCATAATAGATGCGGCGTGGGCAATGCTTTGTGAGACATAAGGCTCAATAGACTGAACAAGCAGCGCCGTCAGTCCGATATTATGCAGTCCGTAGATGATAATGTACATCGTGAAGGCAAAAATAAAGATATGCCAAGGCGCTTTCCTTAATAAGTCTGCCGGTCCGATTTTTAAATAAATCCATCTCCAGCCAAGCAGGATGACTGAACTGATGACAGCCACGAGCGAAACGGATATGCCGTTGTAAGAAGCTGCAAACAGACTGATCCGGACGAACAATACAAATGCCAAAACACAAAACATGATGTTCGTACGGCTGTTTTGGGTCGGGTCTGGCGGAGGCTGAAGCGGATGATATCGTTTGTGTTCCAGCGAGTCAAAATGAACCGGAATATCGGGGAGCTGTTTCGGCAAACGGCGGTAAAAAACGGCAAACAGCAGAAAGGCCATAAACACCAGTCCCAGCGTGCCGGGGATAAACATCATATTGGTGTACAAATAAAGGTCCATGCCTATCATTTTGAGAGAAATTAAATTGACGATATTACTGACGCCGATCGGGGTGCTTGCGGCTGTCGCAATTAATACGCCGCTTATTAAATACGGTGTTTTCTGATGTCTTTTAAGTCCGAGATATTGTAAGACCAATAGTAAAATAGGAGTGGTGATTAAGACGCTGCCGTCATTATTCAGAAAAAGCGTCATTGAAAAACAGAGCAGGTTGGTCAGCCAAAAAAGCCGGATGCCCGATCCCTTGGCGCGGTGAAGCAGTTTGGCCGCCGCCCAGTTAAAAAAACCGAAGCTTTCCAGCGCGATCGCCATAATCATTGTGGAGATAATGGTGATTGATGCTCCGGTGACTTTTGACCCTATATCCCCCAAATCATGAAAGGAAACGGTTCCGCATAACAAAACGAGAATGGCGCCCAGCGACGCCGGAACGGCTTCATTTAATCCCCCGGGTCTCCAAAATATAAAAATAATGGTCACAAAGAAAGAAATCAGGGTCAAAATGACGGTAATATGTGTAATGTGTTCTGCCTCCTTTTAGATGGGTCATTGCCGCCCCGTTATTTTTATCCCTCCTGATCAGTTGTACTGTATGTATACGGGTACAGGTCGTAAGGTGTACTGAGCGTTTCTACCAATTTAGTAAAAATCCATAAAAGCACAAAAAAAAGAGGCTGCTTTCGGCGGCCCTCTTTTTTATGCATTTTCCTTATCCGCCTGCAATAAAGCCTGGCGTTTATTCATAATAGCCAGAAAATGTTTCAGAATCGGATTTTGATTATCCTTGCGGTAGGCAATGACCCACTCGGCAGTGAGCTGCACCTGATTAATGCCGCGGTAGGCGACTTCGAGATTAAACAGCTTTTTAGCAGAAGAAGGCACGAAGGTCACACCGATGCCGGCACTAACCAATCCGATCACCATTTGATACTCCGTCGCTTCCTGAACGATTTTCGGTTTGAAGCCCGCCTGCTCGCAGTAGTTTACAAACTCTAGGTATAAAGTCGGCCATGTTTCTTTCGACAGTGTGATAATCGGTTCATTTTTTAAATCCTGAATGTCGATTGTCTGTTTAGCGGTAAGCGGGTGCTGCTTCGGCAAAGCCAGAATGCACGGGCTGCTCTGCACCTTTTCCATATGTAACGCGGAATGCTGTAAAGGCGGATGAAGGATGCCGATATCAATGTTCCCCTTCAGAAGTTCTTCCTGCTGTCTGAAAGAAGAAATTTCACGCAGATCAAGCTTGACGGAGGGGAATTTTTCGCGGAATTCCCGAATGATCGGCGGCAGAAATTCATATGTGGCCGAGCCGACAAAACCGACGACAAGGCGGCCGAGCTCTCCCCGCGCCGTTCTCTGCGCCATTTCAATCGCTTTGTCTATTTCTTCGATCGCGTTTCTGCTGTGTTTTAAAAAACTTTCTCCGGCAGCTGAAAGCTCTACAACCCGTTTCGTGCGCTTTAATAAGGTCACGCCGACTTCCTTCTCAAGCTGTTTGATCTGCTGGCTGAGAGGCGGCTGTGTCATATTTAACCGAAGCGCAGCTTTGCCGAAATGAAGTTCTTCGGCAACGGCAATAAAGTATTGAAGATGGCGAAGCTCCATCCTTATCCATTCCTTTCTCTTTGTTAATTATTCGTGAAACATATTAATCATACGGCGAATTGATATTGGAGGTCAATTTCCAAAGAGTGTATAGTGAATAATATCACAAATTACTTAAAATTTTATATTTAATATGCATAATAAGGAGTGAGGGTGTTGGCAAAAGCAACAAATGAACTAAAAACCTCTGGAAAAAATCGGGGGGCGGAGCTTGTTGTTGATTGCTTAGTGGAGCAAGGTGTCACACATGTTTTTGGCATTCCGGGTGCAAAAATTGATGCAGTATTTGATGCGTTAAAAGATAAAGGACCTGAACTGGTTTTATGCCGTCACGAACAGAACGCTGCATTTATGGCTGCGGCTGTCGGAAGACTGACTGGAAAACCAGGCGTTTGTCTCGTTACTTCAGGCCCGGGGGCATCCAACTTGGCGACCGGCTTGTTAACGGCTAATACAGAAGGTGATCCGGTAGTGGCGCTGGCGGGTAACGTAATTCGCGCAGACCGTTTAAAACGGACACACCAATCATTGGACAATGCGGCGCTATTTCAGCCGATTACAAAATACAGTGTAGAAGTACAGGAAACAGGGAATATACCAGAAGCGGTAACAAACGCCTTCAGGGCAGCGTCAGCAGGTCAGGCAGGCGCGGCTTTCGTGAGCTTTCCGCAGGATGTTGTGAATGAAATCACAAATGTGAAAAACGTACGCAGCGTGCCGGCGCCGAAACAAGGCCCTGCACCGGAAGAAGCGGTCAGCGCGGCTATCGCGAAAATCCAGACGGCAAAACTTCCCGTTCTGTTAGTCGGCATGAAAGGCGGAAGACCGGAGGCGGTAAAACAAATCCGCAAACTGCTTGCCAAAACAAAACTGCCTTTCGTAGAAACGTACCAAGGGGCCGGCACATTGTCCAGAGAGCTGGAAGACCAATATTTCGGCCGGATCGGACTGTTCCGCAACCAGCCGGGCGATCTTCTGCTTGAACAGGCGGATGTCGTAGTAACGATCGGTTATGATCCGATTGAATACGATCCGAAGTTCTGGAACGTAAACGGTGACCGTGCTATTATCCATCTTGACGAAATCCAGGCCGATATCGATCATGCCTATCAGCCGGAATTAGAATTATTAGGCGATATCTCCGCTACGGTTAAACAAATTGAACACGACGCTGTGACATTTGATATGGGCAGCCGTGAACAAGAAGTGCTGAGCGAATTAAAACAGATGCTCACAGACAGCGAGAAGGCGCCAAGCGACCATAAATCCGACAGAGTGCATCCTCTGCAAATCGTCCAAGAACTGCGCAATGCAATTGATGACGACGTAACCGTCACTTGCGATATCGGTTCTCACGCGATCTGGATGTCCCGCTACTTCCGCGCTTATGAGCCGCTGAAACTGTTGATCAGCAACGGCATGCAGACATTGGGCGTAGCGCTTCCTTGGGCGATTGCCGCCACATTGGTGAATCCGGGTGAAAAAGTCGTATCCGTTTCAGGAGACGGAGGATTCCTGTTCTCTGCAATGGAATTGGAAACGGCAGTCCGCTTAAAAGCGCCGATCGTTCACCTTGTATGGAATGACAGCACATATGATATGGTCGCATTCCAGCAAATGAAAAAATATAACCGTACATCATGCGTAGATTTCGGAAACATTGACATCGTAAAATATGCAGAAAGCTTCGGCGCCACCGGCTTGCGCGTTGAGTCACCGGAACAGCTGGCAGACGTGCTGCAAAAAGGCTTGAACACAGAAGGCCCTGTCATCATTGACATTCCTGTCGATTACAGTGACAATGTCCATTTATCAAGCGACATGCTTCCGAAGCAATTCAAAGAAAAAATGAAAGCAAAAGCTCTCTAGCACTCTGCGCACCATGACCTGTTTTCTAAAACAGCCCAATTTAAAAGGAGTGAAGGGAATATGAAAAACGCAAGCGACATCCATATGATGAGCCGCGGAGAAAAAGGCTCACCTGAGGATCAGATCTATCAAGTATCAACAATGACATCTCTGCTGGACGGAGTATATGACGGAGATTTTGATATGGCTGACATTCCGAAGTTCGGTGATTTCGGAATCGGCACGTTCAACAAATTGGACGGCGAATTAATCGGATTTGACGGAGAATTTTACCGTCTGCGCGGCGACGGAACGGCTACGCCTGTTAAAGGCGGAGACCTGTCACCATTCTGCTCATTCACATTTTTCACGCCTGATATGACGCATACGATCGACGGCGAAATGACCCGTGAAGAATTCGAGCAGGAAATCGCCAGCCTTCTGCCTAGTAAAAACTTATTTTATGCGATCCGTTTAGACGGCGTATTTAAAAAGGTGCAGACAAGAACGGTAGAACGCCAGGAGAAACCGTACGTTCCGATGATCGAAGCGGTGAAAACACAGCCTGTGTTCAACTTTGACGACATTCAGGGTACAATCGCCGGCTTCTGGACGCCGGGGTACGCAAACGGCATCGCTGTTTCCGGATATCACCTGCACTTCATTGATGAAGGACGCAATTCCGGCGGACACGTGTTTGACTATGTCATTAAAGATTGTAAAGTGACCATTTCTCAAAAAATGAATATGAACCTCAAGCTTCCGAATACGGCGGACTTTTTCAACGCAAATTTAGATAATCCGAATTTTGCGAAGGATATCGAAACAACCGAAGGAAGCCCGGAATAAATTAAAAAAGAAAGCTCCATTTTTCTCGGGGGCTTTCTTTTTATTTGGCTGAACCGGTAAAGATTAGGTAAAATACAGTCAAAAGGGAAAGGTGTGGTAGCTGTGAAAGTATTGGTATTAGCGGTTCATCCTGACATGAACAACTCAGCGGTCAATAAGGCGTGGACAGAAGAATTAAAAAATCATGATGACATCACGGTCCGTGAGCTTTATAAAGAATATCCGGACGGGAAAATAGATGCGGAAAAGGAACGGCAGCTGTGTGAACAGTATGACCGGATCGTATTTCAATTCCCGCTGTACTGGTACAGTGCGCCTCCGCTTTTAAAAACATGGATGGATCATGTGCTGGCGTATGGCTGGGCTTACGGTTCCAAAGGAAAGGCGCTGCACGGCAAAGAATTGCTGCTGGCTGTTTCTGTAGGTGCCGGAGAGGATGCATATCAGGCAGGCGGGTCCAACCATTTTTCACTGAGCGAGCTCTTAAGGCCGTTTCAGGCAATGGCTAATTTTACGGGTATGACCTATTTGCCGGCTTTCGCTATGTACGGGGTAAGCAGCGCCGATGCTGCGGCTATTCGTGACAATGCAAAACGCCTGGCGGATTACATAAAGAAGCCATTTTAGAGTCGTATGCATTCATCTTCATCCGACAATATTTCCTGAGAAATATTTCGAACCTTAGACGTTTCTGACTGCCCAAGAAAGAAAAAACGGATTTCGCGCTGAATTTGCGAAATCCGTTTTGCTATTATGTCAGTTTTTGCAGATCTTTTGTGCTGATATATCCCGTTGCGCCCCCGTAATCGACAAGCGCCCAGCCGAAGTCAATGCCGCCGCCGGCTGTCTTTTTCCATCCGAGGAAAGAAACGCTCGTGTTTTTAGCAAGGGAAGCTTTGACCGCTTGTTTGTCTGTATATACTTTTGTTTTTGCCGTCGTTTTTACGGTTGTTGCTTCTTTAACAATATAATGAGTAGATACAAATCCTGTTTTTCCGTTTTTATAATGTACTTTTGCCCAGTCAGCGTTCTGGAATGAAACCATCTTTAAGCTGTCGCCTAAATGAAGGGTATCAGCTCTCGGACTGGCTGCTGATGCTTTTGTTCTGACGTTCAATGCTTCCGCGGAAACGAGATAAGAGTCAAGCGGGTAGCTGTACAGATCGTCAATTTTGACCGCTTCCTGCGCGTGTGTCTCCGGAAGAGGCGTTATTCCGGCAGCTGAAGCCGCTGATATTCCCGCTGCAAGGGTCAGAATGGATGCCGCTTTGGCTGTTTTCTTCATCTGTATCTCTCCTTTTACTTCATCCTTTCACGTTTTACCGGAAGTCTAAACATCGGCCGGTTATTTTTGTGTTTGAAGTTTCAATGGAGCGGAAATGGTTTTTTTGACTTTTTCTCCTTTGAGCACCTGCTCCGCCGCTTCGGCCGCCAGTTTTCCGATCAGCTCCGGCTGCTGGGCGACCGTGGCTGTCAGCTTTCCGTTTTTAATGGAAGAAATCGCATCTTTATTTCCGTCGAAACCGACGACCAGAATGTGTTTGCCTGAGCTGTTAATCGCTTCGAGCGCGCCGAGTGCCATTTCATCATTATGGGCGAACACGGCTTTAATATCCGGATGTCCCTGCAGCAGGTTTTCCATGACGGTCAATCCTTTTGTACGGTCAAAATCCGCCGCTTGCTTTGTTACGACATCCAGCTTTTTGTCGGCAATATGATGAAAGCCCGTTCCGCGTTCCCGTGTTGCGGATGCGCCCGGCACCCCTTGCAATTCCGCTACTTTGGCGCCTTTTCCGAGCTGATCGGCGAGGTAGTCAGCCGCCATTTCTCCTCCTTTGACATTGTCAGAGGCGACAAGCGTTTCGACTTTGCCGTGTTCGGCTGAACGATCAAGCGCAATGACGGGAATGCCGAGGGAATTTGCCGATTCGACGGCTGTTGAAATCGCTGATGAATCGGTCGGGTTGATCAGCAGCGCATCGACTCCCTGCTGGATCAAATCTTCTACGTCATTTGACTGTTTAGATGAATCATTTTGAGCATCGACAATAATGACCTTCATGCCCCGTTTTTTGGCTTCCTTTACAACGCCTTCTTTTAATGAAACGAAGAACGGATTGTTCAATGTGGAGACGGAGAGCCCGATAGTGAATTCTTTTTTATGTTTTGTGTTTGACGGTTTTGCCCATTGTGGCGGTTCAAGTGAACAGGCGGACAGCAAAAACAGTGATAATGCCGCGATCGTGATGATGGCTTTCTTCATAATGGTCCTCCTACTATGCCGATTTTTTGCGGTCCAGCAGCACCGCGATTAAAATGACGATTCCTTTAACGACGAGCTGATAAAAAGATGATACGCCGAGAAGGTTCAAGCCGTTGTTCAGCGTACCGATAATCAAAACCCCGATCAGTGTACCGATGATGCGCCCTCGACCGCCGGACAGGCTCGTTCCGCCGAGAACGACCGCTGCGATGGCGTCCAGCTCGTATGATTCCCCGGCCGTCGGCTGTGCGGAATTTAAGCGTGATGTCAGAATCGCTCCCGCCAGCGCCGATAATAAACCTGTCAGAGAATAGATCATGATCTTGATGCGGGGCACTTTGATTCCCGATATCAGCGCCGCTTTCTCATTGCCGCCGATGGCGTATGTCCGGCGGCCGAACGGTGTTTTGTGCAGAAGAACCCACAGGGTTGCAAATGCAATCAGCATCGTAATGGCAGGTACGGGAATGCCGAGAAAATAACCGCGCCCGAATAATTGAAATGCGTAACTTGAACCGAGTCCCGTAATCGGATTTCCGTCCGTATAGACGAGGGTCAGTCCGCGAAAGACGGTCATTGTCGCCAAAGTAGCGATGAACGGCGCCATTTTTCCTTTTGTGATTAATAATCCGTTTATCATGCCGAGTACGGCGCCGATTACGCAGCCGATGATGACGGCTAAGATCGGGTCGATGCCTGAGACCATCATACCTGCGACCAATGCGCTCGATAAGGCGAGGATGGCTCCGACAGAGAGATCAATGCCTCCCGTTAAAATGACAAACGTCATTCCGAATGCAATCAGAGCGTTAATCGCAACCTGCCGAAGAAGGTTGAGAATATTGAGGGGTTCAAGAAAACTCGGGTTTAAAACGGAAACGATCAGCACAAGAATCAGTAAGCCGAGAAACGGACCGAGTTTTTGTGTGAAGGTGTGAATGGAAAATCGCTTTTGTTCAGTTGATGTCATTGGTTCAGTTTTCATACTGCTGCCCTCCCGTGGCAAGTGTCATGATGTGTTCTTGTGTTGCGCCGGCCGCATTGATTTCTCCGCTGATGCGCCCTTCGTGGACGACGATGATTCTGTCACTCATGCCGAGAACTTCCGGCAGCTCGGAAGACACCATGATGATGGCGACTCCGCGATCGGTCAGTTCATTCATTAATGAATAGATTTCCCTTTTCGCGCCTACGTCGACGCCTCTTGTCGGTTCATCAAGGATGAGAACTTTCGGGCCGATTCCGATCCATTTGGCGATGACGACTTTTTGCTGATTTCCTCCTGATAAATGCCGGGCGGCGGTTTCCGGAGATGCGGTCTTAATGGTCAGACGCTTGATGAGCAGCTCAACGAACTCCGCCTCGCGTTTTCGGTCAATGATGCCTTTCGGAGAGAAGCTGGTCAGGTTCGGCAATGAGATATTTTCACGAATGGACGTATCCAGCAGCAGCCCTTCATCTTTGCGGTTCTCCGTAATCAGGCCGAGTCCCTTACGGATGGCATCGTACGGACCCCGAATGCCGGTTTTTCGGCCGGAAATCCAGATCTCTCCGGAATCGAGCCTGTCAATTCCGAACAGCGCCCTCATGATTTCTGTCCGTCCGGCACCCATTAAGCCGGAAACGCCGAGGATTTCTCCGGCGCTCACATGGAAACTGATCTGTGAAAAGCTTCCTTTTTTTGAGGCGTTTTTCACTTCGAGCACCTTATCGCCGAGTGACGGCGTGCGAGTCGGATACCGATCGGTCAGCTCCCGCCCGACCATTTTTTTGACCACTTCATCAAAATTAGAGTCTTTAATATGCGCCGTATCGACAGTGAGGCCGTCCCGCATAATGGTGATCCGGTCGCAAATCGAAAATATCTCTTCCATTCGGTGCGAAATATAGACGATGGATACGCCGTCCCGCTTTAACGCCGTCATCACGTCAAACAGTTTGCTGATTTCCCGTTCGGTCAGCGCCGCGGTCGGTTCGTCCATAATAATGACTTCGGCGTTTGTCATCAGCGCTTTGGCAATCTCAATCATCTGCTGCTGTCCGACGGAACATTGTCCGGCTTCCCGGTCAAGAGGAAGAGAGACTCCCAGTTTTTCAAGCTGTGATTCTGCTAGCGCTTTCATTTTCTTCGTTTCCAAAACGCCGAACGCCGTCGTCAGCTCTTTGCCGATAAAAAGGTTTTCAAGCACCGTCATGTCCGGCCATATATTCAGTTCCTGATGGATAAAGGCGATTCCGTGCTTTTCGGCTTCCTTTGGATTGGAGAAGCTCATATTTGTTCCGTTTATCGTAATGTTTCCCTTGTCGAGCCGGTAGAGCCCGGTGAGCAGATTCATTAACGTCGATTTGCCCGCTCCGTTTTCTCCCATTAAAGCGTGGATTTCTCCCGGCAGAAGCTCAAATGAGACGCCGGAGAGCACTTGGTTTTTGCCGAATGCTTTATGAATGTCTGTCATGCCGATGTGCATGCTGGATCCCTTCTTTCTAGAAAATCACACCCGCCTGCAGGATGCAGTTGGCGTATGGTGTCATTTCACCCGTTCGGATGACGGCTTTTGCTTTCTGTGTGAGCCGTTTGAATTCCTCATGGGACATGTACTCGATCGTCTGCGCTGAGAAATGGCTTTCTATGAAACTTGCATTCTCAGGATTTGCGTCTTTGATCTCGGAAGCGGCGATCACCTTTTCGACTGCCATCTCCCCGGCTACCAGGCTGGTCACGTCCCGAAAGGCGGGAACGCCCGCCGTTAAGGACAAATCAATTTTAGGGACGCCGTCAGGGACGGGGAGACCCGCATCGGCGATTGCGATGAGGTCTGTATGCCCGAGATCAGCTAATACTTTGGCAATGAGGCTGTTTAACATTCCGTGTTTTTTCATGACAGCAGCTCCTCAACTTCTTTTCTGGCCGGCATGCCGCCTTGGGCGCCGAAGTGCTGCACGGACAGGGAGGCGGCGCGGTTGGCAAACAGGAGCGCTTGCTCAATGTCCCGTCCTTCCGCGAGTGCGACGGCAAGTGCCGCATTAAAGGTATCGCCGGCTCCCGTCGTGTCGACCGCTTCTGCAGGGAAGGCGGGAACAAGCCGTTCCGCGGTGCCGTCTGAGTAGCGCACGCCTTGTTTTCCTTCGGTAATGAACAGTTTGCCGGGATAGCCGGCGAGCGCTTCTTCTTTCGTCCGGTCAGGAAATAAAATGGACGCTTCATGTTCGTTCGGCGTAAGATATGCGGCATCCTCAATCGTCGATTGTTTCAGCGGCCGGGCCGGCGCGGGATTCAGGATAACCGGAATTTGCTGCGCGCGGCAGTAGCTGCACACTTCTTCAACGGTTTCTTCAGGAATCTCCTGCTGGATCAGCACGATATCAATGCCGGGAAGTTTTGCTAGCGCACTTTTGGCATAATCGGGGGAGATGTCATCGTTTGCGCCTTTTACGACGACGATGCTGTTGTCTCCTTCAGCGAGCACAATATGAGCCGTTCCGCTTTTTTTATGTGTAACCGTTTCCATATAGTCCGTATTGACACCGTTTGCCTTCAGGTTTTCAATAATCGCTTTTCCGTAGCTGTCATTGCCTGCTTTTCCTACCATATATACGTTTGCGCCCAGGCGGGAAGCGGCTACGGCCTGATTTGCGCCTTTTCCTCCGGGCACGGTTTGAAAGTCTGTGCCCAGTACGGTTTCTCCGGCTTTCGGACGCCGTTCAGATGTGACGACCAGATCCATAGAACAGCTTCCGATAACACAAATTTCACTCATGGTGATCATCCTTTCTTGTCGTTTGTCTTCTTATGTAAGTCACGGGCATTTGAATGGCCGTCTCTTTCGGCGGCTCTTTCTTTATCAATTGCAGCAGCAGGTTTGCCGCTTGTTTTCCCATCTCATATGCAGGCTGGCGGATGGTTGAAAGCGGCGGAAACAAAAGCCTGCTCTGCGGAATATCGTCGTATCCGATGATCTGAATCTCCTCCGGAACTTTTTTGCCGAGCCGCAGTGCCTCATGGAGGACGGCAGCCGCCGCAATGTCGTTGCTGGCAATGACTCCGTCGGTTTCAGGGTATGCTGCAAACAATTCTTCTGCTAAAATGGCGGCATCCTTGATGGAAAATGAAGCGGCGGAGATGACATTGAACTGCGCGTTCGCTTTTTGCAGCACGTTAAGTGCGCCGTTAAAACGTTCCTGAGCGGTCGGAAGGTGGGCTGGGCCTTTGACAAGCGTGATGCTTGTGCTTTTGCCGCGAAGCATTTCCTCAGCCGCCCGTTTTCCGCCTGCCCACCCGTCACTGAATACGGATGGGGCGCCTTCTTTTGTCCGATCCAGAAATACGACCGGGTAAAGGCTGCCGCTGTATTCGGGAAGGTCGGGGTAATGGGTGGCCGCCAAAATACCGGCAACTTGATTTTGTTTAAATGTTTGCAGGTAGTCGAGTTCTTTTTCCAATTCTTCATCGCTGTTGCCGATGATCAGCCGGTATCCTTCCCGCTGCAACTCGTCTTCAGCGCCGCGGGCAAGCTGAGGGAAAAAGGGATTCGTAATATCCGGCAGCAAGAGCCCGACCAGTCTGGATTCTCTTTTATAAAGAGAACGGGCAACTTCATTCGGATAATAATTCAGCTTCTCCATGGCAAGCATGACCTTCGTTCGTGTATCTTCATGCACGTAGCCGTTGTCATTGAGGACACGTGAAACCGTGGCAACAGAGACGCCGGCAGCGCCTGCGACATCTTTAATCGTTGCCAACAAACACTCCTCCTTCAACTATGTAACCGTTTACATAAAAAGAGTAACACGAATCATTTCGGTTGGCAACAAAAAAAGAGACCGGGGTCTCTTTTAGTTCACGATGCCGATTTGTGAGATATTCACTTTAATATCAGGGATTATCTCGATGGAAGGATAGACCCCACGCCAATTGAGCCGCTTGCCCCGCTCATAATAATGGGTTTGATATTTCCGGCCGATGCCGAGGATATCCGAGTTGTGCTCCTGAATATGGCTGATCACCGATCTGGCCTGGCTGTTCAAATTTGCTGAGGCTTGTTTGTTTATTTGGTCGATTGCCGTATAAGAATTCAGCTTGTCCTTTGGATATTCCAAGACGCGTGCATTCAGTTTTAAACGGATTTTCACTTTTATATGCTGCGGATCTGTATCTATAAATACAATCTTTCGCGTGGCATCCGTGATGCCGAGAGAAAGATAATTTTCTATATCCATTTTGTATTTGTCCCACAGCTTCAGATTAATATTAGCCGATTTATTAAATTGCCCGCTTAAAAGGGTCAGGAGGGTCGAATCCTGACCGAGCACCTCAGTCACTTTTCGCTGGCCGCTGAACAGGGCAGAACCCTCTACCTTTATCGTCTGTCCGTTAATCGATAAATAAGGAAGGGCGAAATCCTTATCAGCCGTCAGCATGCTTGAACGGATGGATTGCAAATTTTCCATGCTGATATTTGATTCCGCATTAGCGCTTGTTAATAAATTCGTTAAATACTTGCTGACGATCAATTTCTGCCGGACGATCAGCTTCAGCACTTCAATCGCCTCGCCGTCTTTTACAACCGCCGGATGAGCGAGAAGCGGGCTTTTCGGATCTCTGTAAAAGACATCGAGATAAGGAAAAAGCGGTTTTTCCGCCATTTTCTCACCGATTAATAAGACTCTTTGCTTGGACGTGTCAATGCGCTGGTCGACAAGCTTATCCAATTGAAACCGCGCTTCACGGATGGTGTGCCCGGAAGCGCTGAGCACCGTCGTAATGAATGAGCCGCCCGTTTCCTGTTCCGCCTGGGAGGACTGAACCTTCCGATAGGTGATGCCGATTTTATTTTTACCGTCATGATCAACATCAAGGCTTGCGGTCAGCACGAGAGAAATATCTTTCAGCAAATTTTGATCCCAGCAGCCCGCAAGTGTCAGGCTTGCGCACATGAGACTGATAAGAACCGCTTTTTTAATGCGCATGGCGGACACCCTTTTTGCGTACAAGGACAATCAATACCATAAACAACGGAAACAAATACACAAACACAATATCGGAAATGCGGAAAAACTGATCCAGCTGCTGTATCGTTTTATCTGTGCTTGTGGCCCAAATAGACAGAAGGAAGACGAGCAGGGCCAGCGGATAAACAAACCGGCTGTGATCTTTTTGATTGAACAGCTTGGCAATGCCGGTGCTTGCCAAGTAAAACACGTTGGCCAGCGTTGAAAAGACGGTCACGAACCAAAACGTCAAAAAGAGCAGATCCGTCCGTTCGATAATTCTGAATGAAACGGTTTTTAACAGGTACAGCACAGGCTCCGGGATCATTTTTATTTCTTCGGGGCTGATTGTGACAAAGCAAGTAAGGGTGATATACAGGTAATAAAGGATAATCAAGATGTTTGAAATCGTCAGTATTTTGTAGCGCTGGCTGACGGTGCAGTTGATTAGGGGCCCGATCACGAGCGCCGCCTGAAAGCCGGTAATGCTGACAAGTGTTTGCTGCACCCCGGTAAGCATGTCTTTTGCGGTTCCGTGAAAAATCGGCATAATGTATGTGATATCGGCTTTTCCCAGCGTGTATAAAAGCGGCAGAGAGATCAGCAGCAAAAACGGCGTTAAAATAAAGCTGAACCTGGCGATCGCATTCAGCGGAGCCTGGGCGATATAGACAGAACCGAGGATCAGCATTAAGCTGATCACCCAATTCGGAGTCTGAGGGAGCACCCAGATATCCAATATCCGTGTAAATACAGAAAGAATGAGCGTGCAGAGAAACGCGAAGTATAAAATATACAGCACCTGCACCCCTTTGCCGGCAAGTGTTCCGAACACCTCCTCCAGCATTTCGTACAGGTTCAGCTTCGGAAACCGGTGAAATAATATCATATACAGGCTGAATGTAAGCTGGACGAGCAATCCGGTAAGCAGAATGGAAATCCATCCGCTGCTTCCCGATTTCATCATCAGTAAATGGGGCAGCGCCAAAATGCCGATGCTGATCTGCGTCTGATTAATGAAAAACACGCCTTGAAGCCGGCTGATTTTTTTAGGCTTCATCTTTTCTCCACCCCCGAACATGTTTCATCTGCTTTGAGTCTTGCGGTCTCAAATAAAAAGGCCTTCTTTTAATAAACCAAGCCGGCAGCCGGATAAATGCATCCTTCAAGTCACTGAAATGAAACGGCGTCAACGATGATAAATAAGGAACGCCGAGTGATTCAAGCTTGCACAGGTTCATCAGAATAAGCCCGAAGCCGAGTGCGATGCCGATAAAACCGAACGAGGATGCCAGAAACATAAGCGGAAATCTGAGCGTTCGGATGGACGTGCTCATTTCATATGAAGGAAGCACAAAAGAAGAAACAGCCGTAACGGCTACGACGATAATCATCATATTAGAAATGAGTCCCGCCTGAACGACTGCGTCACCGATCACGAGACCGCCGACAATGCCGATCGTCTGACTGATCGGTCTCGGCAGCCTGATACCGGCTTCGCGGATCAGTTCAATCGTAATTTCCATAATCATGGCTTCTATCAGCGGGGGAAAGGGAATATCAACAATCGAATTTTTCATGGTGATAATCAGATCGTTGGGAATGACTTCAAAATGAAACGCAATCAGCGCGATATAAAAAGCGGGCAGCGTAATCGCGATCATAAAGGCGAAAAATCTCAGCACTCTTAAAAAACTGGCAGAAATCCACCTCGTGCTGTAGTCGTCCGGAGATTGAAAAAAAGAAAAGAATGTGATCGGCGCAATCAAAGCCGACGGACTCCCGTCCATCATGATCAGTACACAGCCTTCCATCACGCATGCTTTTGCTTTATCCGGCCGTTCCGTATGAATGATCTGCGGAAAAATGGAAAACGAATTATCTTCTATTGATTCCTCGATAATCCCGGGCGCAAGCACGCTGTCTATACGCAAGTATGACAGGCGCCGCTTCACTTCCTCGACAATCTCCGGATTGGCGATATTCTCAACAAAGATAACCGCAACCTTTGATTTGGCTCTTTCCCCGATATCCATATAATGAACGGAGAGATGGCGGTCCTGTATGTGAAACCGCAGCTGATGAATGTTCGTTTCCAAACTTTCCACAAACCCGTCATGGGCGCCGCGGACGATACTTTCAGATTCGGGTTCCATAATGGAACGCAGCGGATTCTGCCCGACAGAAAACAGCTTCGCTTTCCTTGATGCATCGCTGAGAAAAACAACCTGGCCGGCCAAAATCCCGTCAATGAGTTTTCTGGTTTCATCCGTTTCCGCACTGCTGACGGCATTCATCGTTTCCTCAAGCGGGCCGTTCTGCAGGGTGTCGCTTAACAGAAACTCATTCAGCTTCTGTTCTTCTATCATTTGTTCAATATAAAAGAAAGCGGTATGACGGTCCTGCAGTTTGATCCTTCGTATTTTAAAATCACCGCAAACACACATCAGCTCCTGCATTTCCCGTACAGCCGATTCAAAATCGCCGGGAATCCGTTTGTTTTGTTTATCCGCAGACATCAGACCGCCTCCTTCCCCGGTTATCTGTAGTTTTCAGCGGGTATTCCTTTTTTATGCATTTTATAAAATAGAGGAGTTCCTCGATGTTTTACCAAGAACTTCACAATTATGGATGAATATTTCTTGAACGAATATAAAGATTTATTAAAATTATTTCAAAAGAGTGATAAACGTCCTGTAAATGGTTTAAAAGGAGAAAGGCTTTCCGCATATAAAATGTGTATTTCTTGTAAACACTCCGGACCCGTCTTTTTCTGTCATGTACCAGTCATTCCGCTAGTTATTTTGGAATGGGACTGAAAGCAGGATACGGGGGAAAAATGAATGACTTTAAGACCTTATCCTTAACAAAACAGGCAGTCTGCACACAGCGGACAGAGAGTCCCGAAACGTATGCGCAGTGCGAAAAACGCTGATACAAACGGGCTGGAAAAGATGGATTATCATTACATCTTTTTCTTCCGGAACGCGAATAGTTCCATTGGTCCAAATGAATTTCTGTGTGAAAATGTAAACGCATTCATTTTTCTTTTGAAAAATTGAAGTAAGGTTGAAGTCCTGCCTATTCCCAAAAAAAGCAATTCGATAATAGGAAGAATAGCGTCACTAATAGAGAAGTTTGGCTCAGTGAAAGCGGGAAGATTATGTTACATAATGCCGATTGAGAATTCATAGTGAAGCTATATACTGATGAATGAATTTATCAATACAGAAGGAGATGTCAAAAATCAATGTGGTTACTCATTATAGCCTGTGCTGCCGTACTAATCATCGGAATCATTGAAAAAAGGCGGCATCAGAAGAATATCGATGCTCTGCCAGTACGCGTCAATATTAATGGTATCCGCGGAAAGTCAACCGTAACGAGGCTGACGACCGGAATACTGATGGAGGCGGGCTACAAAACAGTCGGAAAAACGACGGGAACAGATGCAAGGATGATCTATTGGGATACACCTGAGGAGAAACCGATCAAACGGAAACCGCAGGGTCCGAATATCGGCGAGCAAAAAGAAGTAATGAAGGAAACCGTAGAACGGGGCGCCAATGCCATTGTCAGTGAATGTATGGCGGTAAACCCGGATTATCAGATTATCTTTCAGGAAGAACTCCTTCAAGCCAACATCGGCGTCATCGTGAATGTGCTTGAAGACCATATGGACGTCATGGGGCCGACGCTTGATGAAATCGCTGAAGCATTTACCGCGACGATACCGTATAACGGTCACCTTGTCATTACAGACAGTGAATACACAGACTTCTTTAAAGAAAAAGCCGCAGAGCGGAATACCGAGGTCATTATTGCGGATAACTCTAAAATTACAGATGAATACCTTCGAAAATTTGAATATATGGTCTTTCCTGATAACGCTTCCCTTGCGCTCGGCGTTGCCCAGGCTCTTGGGATAGATGAAGAAACGGCGTTTAAAGGAATGCTGAATGCGCCGCCTGATCCTGGCGCCATGAGAATCCTGCCGCTGCTCAGCACGAAGGAGCCCGGTCATTTCGTAAACGGCTTTGCCGCAAATGATGCATCTTCTACTTTAAATATATGGAAACGTGTAAAGGAAATCGGCTACCCGACAGATGAACCGATCGTTATCATGAACTGCCGCGCCGACCGTGTGGACAGAACGATTCAGTTCGCAAACGACGTGCTTCCGTACATTAAAACGAAGGAACTCATACTCATCGGCGAGACGACAGAACCGATCGTCAGAGCTTATGAAGAAGGCAAGATTCCTGCCGATACATTGCACGATCTGGAATATAAATCAACAGACGAAATCATGGACGTGCTGAAAACAAGAATGCAAAACCGTGTCATATATGGCGTGGGCAATATCCACGGTTCAGCGGAACCATTAATTGAAAAAATTCAAGAGTATAAGGTGAAACAGCTCGTTAGCTAGGAGGAAAAGGATAAATGTTCGGATCAGATTTATACATCTCACTTATTTTAGGCGTGTTAATCAGTTTAATTTTCGCGGAAAAAACAGGTATCGTACCTGCCGGTTTAGTCGTGCCGGGTTATTTAGGGCTCGTTTTTAACCAGCCGGTCTTTATTTTACTCGTATTGTTAGTGAGTCTTCTTACATACGTGATCGTCAAATACGGTTTATCCAGATTTATGATTTTGTACGGACGCAGAAAATTCGCAGCTATGCTGATAACGGGAATCTGCTTAAAAATCGCCCTTGATTTCCTTTACCCGATCGTACCGTTTGAGATATCAGAATTCCGAGGAATCGGTATCATCGTACCGGGTCTGATCGCCAATACCATTCAGAAACAGGGATTAACGATTACATTTGCCAGCACGCTGTTCTTAAGCGGCGCAACTTTTGCCATTATGTTTGCTTACTACTTAATCTAATGTAAGGTGTGTCAAACGATGAAAAAACAATTAAGCTTTCAAGAAAAACTGCTGAAGCTGACCAAACAGCAGAAAAAGAAGACCAATCTTCACGTTTTTATCGCGCTGCCGATCGTCTTTTGCCTGATGTTCGTCTGCATCCTGACAGGGAAGGCGGAAACGCCGAGTGTGAAAAGAAATGCCGATGACCTTGTATCAGCCTCATTCGTCGGAGATATTATGATGGGCCGGAATGTCGAGAAAGTGACAAAGCATAAAGGCACGGAGAGTGTCTTCCGTTACGCAAAGCCATTCTTCGAAGCATCCGACTATGTGTCGGGGAACTTTGAAAACCCGGTTACATATAAAAAGAACTACAAAGAAGCAGAAAAAAATATCCACCTTCAATCAAACAAAGATGCCGTAAAAGTATTGAAGGACATGAATTTCACCGTTCTCACGGCAGCCAACAACCATGCGATGGATTACGGCCCTCAAGGAATGCGGGATACGGTTGAAGAGTTTTCAAAGCAAAATCTTGAACTTGTCGGTGCGGGCCTCACGCTGAAGGAAGCCGAGCAGAACATTTCGTATCAAGATGTAAACGGAATCAAAATCGCAACACTGGGTTTCACTGATGTTTCCGGAAAAGGCTTTGCAGCTAAACGAAATGCGCCGGGTGTGCTTCCGGCCGATCCAGAGCTGTTTATTCCGATGATTTCTAAAGCCAAAAAGAAAGCAGATCTTGTCATTGTTCAAACACACTGGGGACAGGAATATGATAATGATCCGAATGACAGACAGCGCCAATTGGCAAGAGCAATGTCAGATGCCGGAGCGGATATTATCGTCGGACACCATCCGCACGTGCTGGAACCGATCGAAATGTACCACGGCACCGTTATTTTCTACAGCCTGGGCAACTTCGTATTCGACCAGGGGTGGACAAGAACGAGAGACACGGCGCTTGTTCAATATCATCTGCAGAAAAACGGCACGGGACGCTTTGAAGTCACGCCGATGAATATTCATGAAGCGACGCCTGCGCCGGTTAAAAAAGGCAGCATCAATCATAAAACGATCGTACGTGAACTGACGAAAGAATCGAATTTCGATTGGAGCGTCAAGGATGGAAAATTAACGTTTGATGTGGATCACAGCGATATCTTAAAAAAGAAAGCGGAGTGAAAAACAAATGAAAATCATTAAAGCGGGATGGCCGTTTGCCGCGATCATTATGGTATTTATGTTTATGTCTGCGTTTAAATACAATGATCAGCTCACAGATCAGGAAAAACAAAAAATTGACACGGAAATGCAAAAAATTCAGCAAGAGGACACAGCGGGCGCAAAATAAGCGCATGATTCCGCTTGCCGGCATATTGTTTGTTCCGAATCCAGTAAAGAATGCCCATAACGGGCATTCTTTTTTTGTGTGCTCTCCTAAACATTTGTTAAAAGTTACCGATGTAAAAACTACTAAAAATGAGGAGAGTGAATAGAAAACATGCTCACAAGCTGGAGGAAGTACATCCTTGCCGGCCTTATGATTTGTCTTGTGGCACCCGCAGTAACGAGAACGGAAATTGCTGAAGCGGATTCTCAAGTTTCTGTCCTGATGGTTTCAGACGCGCAAAAACTTGTCGGAAATAAATATGTTTACGGAGGCGAAGAGCCTGAGGACGGTTTTGATCCGTCCGGATTGATGCATTATCTTTTCAGCAGGCAGAACATCCATCTGCCGAGAACGGTCAGTGATCAATGGAAAGTCGGAGCCGCCGTCAAAGAAAATGACCTTTTACCGGGAGATCTTGTGTTTTTCAAAAAGTCGGATTCAACACAAAACGCGCCCGTCCATAACGGTCTTTATATCGGAAACGGAGAGATGATACACAGTTCTCCGTCAGAAGGCGTAACCGTCACACGCTTTCAAAAAAGCAGTTATTGGATGAATTTATATCTTGGTGCAAAGCGGATTACAAAAGATCCGGAACTGGCTGATGACCCGATCGTTCAGGAGGCAGCCCGTTACCTCGACATTCCGTATGTATTCGGCGGAAGCACGCCCGAGGAGGGATTCGACTGTTCGGGGCTGGTCCAATATGTTTTTGAAAACAAGCTTCACATTTACCTGCCGAGATCAGCGGAACAGCAGTGGCTGGTCGGTGAGAAAATCAAACTGAGCGGCATAAAGCCCGGGGACGTGATTTATTTCAGCGACACGTATAAAAAAGGAATTTCCCATGCGGGCATTTATGCGGGAGAAGGAAGGTTCATCCAAGCAAGCCGCTCCGCAAAAGTCACCATTTCTTACTTGTCGGAAGATTACTGGAAAAAACATTTTACAGGGGTGCGCCGATTCAGCAATTTAGCCATTTCTAAAGAAAATCCCGTTGTGTCCACAGCGGCCGATCATATCGGAATTTCTTATCTGAAAGGCGGCGTTTCACCGGAAACCGGCTTTGATACGGCGGGATTTGTTCAATACATCTATCAAAAAGCGAAAGGAATCAGCCTGCCGCGTTATGCGGACAAGCAGATGCAGGCGGGCGTTCCGGTCGATAAACAAGATCTGAAGCCCGGCGATCTGGTCTTCTTTAAAGCGGAAAGCCTGAATCCGGCCATTTATATCGGGAACGGACAAGTGATTCATGTCACCGTGTCCGCAGGCGTTACCATAACAAATATGAACACAAGCGCTTATTGGAAGGACAAATATGCGGGCGGCATCCGGCTTCCGTAAAAAAAGACGTCAGAGAGTGTCTCTGACGTCTTTTTCTTTTACCGTTTCGGCGCTCTGTATCCGGCCGCTACCGCATCCTCTACGGAACAGAACATTTCCGCGGGATCTGTCGTCCGGTCGTAGTATGTACTTCCCGGCGTGTGATAAATGCCGTTCCGGCTGCCTTTAATGTCGCATCCCTGTGAGGTGCCGGCTGCTTTCGTTTCGGCATGTCCGCCGGAGGAAGGGGCATTGTTTTGCGCCGTTTCCGCGTTTTCGGATGTTTTTGTTTCTGCTTTCTGCCGCTTTAAAGTTTTATTTTCTGACTGAAGCGTTTCAGCGGTCTTTTCGAGCTTCTTTTGTGAATTTTTTAATGTCTCATTGTCTTGTTTGAGTGATTTGTTTGTTTTTTTCAGCTCGCTTATCTCTTGGCTGAGTTTGCTGAGTTTTTCTTCATTGCCGGCTTCGGCTTCGGATTTCTCCTTTTCGGCCGCGGCACTGATGCTTTCATATTTTTTCTCAAGCGCCTGGTGTTCCTTCGTCAATTTTTGATAAGCGGTATCAAGGGTGCTGTATTTCTCCTCTGCCTTCACGGCCGAGGCGTCCGGCTCTGCGAGGGAGGCGCCGGTCAGAAGCAGGATAAATCCGCCGGTGAGAAGGGGCCAAAACAGCTTTTTTGAAAAATGTTTTTCTTTTTTTGCCGCTTTGCATATGAGATGGAAAATTCCGTATCCGACTGCGCAGAGAAAAGCTAAACATCCTATAATAGCGATTGCATTCGACATCATGAAACTCCTTTTTTCTTTATCTTACAATTTATTTTCATTTTTGGGGATTTGTTTTTTGGGAAACGTGAAAAGCCAGGCCGTGAAAGACCTGGCTTTTTCCTTTTATTGATCGTTGTCGAGAAGCCGGTTGATGAAATATGCGACGCCGTTTTCATCGTTGCTTTTTGTAATATACGTGCTTTTTTCCTTCAGTTCATCAATCGCATTGCCCATGGCGATGCGGTTTCCCGCCGCTTCAAACATGGAGAAATCATTCGGGCTGTCGCCGATGGCGTAAATATCCTGTTTTTCAATTCCGTACAGTGAGGCAAGCTCCGTCAGAGCACGTCCCTTTCCGGAACCGGCAGGGAGGATTTCGATAATGTGTTTTCCGGAAGATGTCTGGGATAATTTCGGATGATGTGTAATTTCTTCTTTGGCGTTTCTCAGTTTTTCCATATCAAAAGAGAAACAAAGAAGCTTGTAAACATGTTCGTCTCCGTTAAAAATCGCCTGTATATCCTGTACGGGTTTAATGCCGAATTGTTTGAACTGCGTCTTTGCGCCCTCCCATAATGTCTGAATATCTTCCTTGGGATTGGCGCTTTTCAGAATATCCAGTTCTGCCTGCAGTTTGGACTCGCCGTCAAATGGGGACAGCAGATGATCATCTGTATAGACCTCAAAGTAAATGTCTTTGTCCGTTAAATAAGCGGCGATATCCTTCCCGGCCTGCTGATCCATTAAGAGCCGGCTGACGAGGCGGTATCCTTTGTCATGGACTGTCCCGCCGTTTGCCGCAATGATCGGAATATCCAAATCCTTCAAGAGCGCTTTTACATCAAACGTGGCTCTGCCCGTGCAGATGGCCACGAGAATGCCCGCTTCATCCGCTCTTTGTAAAGCCGCTCTGTTTTCCGGAGAAATCACACTGTCCGAGTTCAGTAATGTGCCGTCTAAGTCAATGGCTATCAATTTCATATGTATGGATGCCCTCCTTAAAAATAAAGCTGCTTCATGTAGTATGTTCAGCTTTGTGCGAAATCAGCAGAAAGCCTTCAGTTAAAAGGCTATACCTTCATGTCCTTTTTTTCAACAGAAAAACGGCGGGATTTGCTAATCCCGCCGTGACGTCTTACGCGTTTAAATCATTTTTTAATTTCGTTTTCACTTCTTGAAGGTTTTCCTCATTCAGCTTGAAGTAATAAATATTTTTGCCGTACTGAGGAGTGTAAATATAGCTGTCTGAACCTGTCAGCTGCAAAGAATCCACCGATTTCAGCGATGTGATAAACGGGAACAGACCGATGGCGTCATTAAGAGATAAGTTCATTTTTAAGTTTTTCCCTAAGCTGTCGACGATATCGTCATAAGATGGGATCGAGCTTAACGATTTAGATTTTTTAATAATGGCGCTCAGCACTTCCATCTGTCTTTGTCCGCGCATCAGATCGGTGTCCGCTTTGCGTGTTCTTACATAAGCCAGTGCCTGCTCACCGTCAAGCGTCTGGACGCCCGGCTTCAGCACGACTTTTCCTTTTGTATCGACTTTAATACGATCGGCAACTTTCTGGCTTTTCACATTTACCGTAACGCCGTTCAACTCATTGACGACATCGCGGAACGCGTCGAAGTTGCTCTCAACCACATAATCTACCGGAATATCAAGCATGTTTTCTACTGTTTTATAAGTTAAATTATAACCGCCGTAAGCATGTGCGTGCGCGAATTTGTCATAGCCGTGTCCCGGGATGTTGACATAGGAATCCCGCGGAATGCTGAGCATCGTCGCTGTTTTCTTTTTCCGGTTGAAGGTGACGAGCACGTTGGCGTCACTTCTTGCGTCATCTACTGATTCGCCCTTATTGTCACGGGCGTCTATTCCTAAAAGCAATACGGTGAAAGAATCCTTCTTCGGGTCAAATTCTTTGATCCGTTTTACGGACTGGTCGCCGCGGTCAAGGCTGACGTGCGCTTCTTTGGTCGCATTATTCAATTTCACAAATGCGTAGGTGCCGACGGAACCGGCGATCACCAATAAGAAAGCGGCGAATACCAGTACAAATTTCACCCATTTTCTGAGGCGTCTTTTCTTTTTTCTGCGTTGAGATCGTTCTTCCATATCATTACCTCTCGTTTCTATTCTTTGTGAAGCGTACCATAATTGTTGACTTGGAGCAACTCTGCAAATGAGAAAATTCCAAATCTTTCTCTCTATTTCGACAACATCTACTGTTATTTTTGCATCAGGTTCACATTATATTGGACGGCAGGAAGCGGGAAATGTTTCGTCGCTTTGTAAAAAATAATTAGTGAAATAATGGATATTAACGGTGCGGAAGGTTTGAAACGGACGAAAACAGGTAAAAGAAGCAGTAGAACAATTCCGCGCGGATACAGCGTTGGATGAAGGGAGTCTACATAACATGAAAAGCATACACTCGAATAAATGGCTCTATTTTTTCGGCGCACTCGGCGGCGCGTTATACGGATATGATACCGGAGTCATTTCCGGAGCTATTTTATTTATGAAAAAAGAACTGGGACTGAACGCCTTTACAGAAGGCCTCGTCGTCAGTTCGTTATTGGCGGGGGCGATTCTCGGATCGGGATTCGCCGGCAAACTGACCGACCGGTTCGGCAGGCGGAAGGCCATCATGGGAGCGGCGCTGCTGTTTTGTATAGGCGGTTTAGGAGTCGCTTTTGCCCCGAATACAGAGGTGATGGTTCTTTTCCGGATCATTCTCGGACTGGCTGTCGGAACATCTACAACGATCGTTCCGCTCTATTTATCGGAGCTGGCTCCGAAGCATAAACGAGGGGCGCTTTCTTCGCTGAATCAGCTGATGATTACGGTCGGAATCCTCGTTTCTTATATCGTGAACTATATATTTGCCGATGCGGGCGCTTGGCGCTGGATGCTTGGACTTGCGGTTGTGCCGTCAGTCATTCTGCTGATCGGAATCCTATTTATGCCGGAAAGCCCGCGCTGGCTGTTTACGATCGGCAAAGAAGAGAAAGCAAGAGAAATCCTTTCATCATTGCGGGGAACGAAGAATATTGATGATGAGATTGAGCAGATGAAAGAAGCGGAAAAGGAAAACGAAGGCGGCTTGAAAGAATTGTTTGAGCCGTGGGTGAGACCCGCGCTGATTGCCGGCCTCGGACTTGCCTTTTTGCAGCAATTCATCGGGACAAATACAATTATTTATTACGCCCCGAAAACATTTACCAGTGTCGGGTTCGGCAATTCCGCGTCTATATTGGGAACGGTCGGAATCGGCGCCGTCAATGTCATCATGACGCTTGCGGCTATTAAAGTCATTGATAAGATCGGCCGGAAGCCGCTGCTGCTGGCCGGTAATGCGGGCATGGTCATCAGTCTGCTCGTATTGGCCGCGGTCAATCTTTTCTTTGAACATTCAGCAGCCGCATCATGGACAACGGTGATTTGTTTAGGCCTGTTTATCATTGTGTTTGCGGTCAGCTGGGGGCCTGCCGTATGGGTCATGCTTCCTGAATTATTCCCGCTGCATGTCCGGGGTATCGGGACGGGTGTCTCCACTTTAATGCTGCATGCCGGAACATTGATTGTCTCATTAACCTATCCGATGTTAATGGAAGCAGTCGGCATCAGCTATTTATTTCTCATTTATGCCGCGATCGGGATACTGGCATTCCTGTTCGTCCGGTTTAAAGTGACCGAGACGAAGGGGAAAAGCCTTGAAGAAATTGAGCAGGATCTGAAAAGCCGTAACGGAGGCTCGGGATCAGAATCAAATCGGCGGACAGTTCATCCGTAATATTCAGTTTTAGGGGGGCGGTTATTCACCGGCCCCCTCAAAACGGATGCCGAGCGGGCGCCCGGTCACATAAATGACGGGGATATGTCATACGTTGTATAAAGTCACGATAAAGGCGGGGATGCCGGTGAAAACGAGTATTATTATCCTTACATATAATGAACTTGAGCTGACGAAAAAATGTCTGGCCAGCATTGAACGATACACCGACAAAGATAAGATTGAACTGATTATAGTTGACAACGGTTCCTCAGACGGAACGAGAGAATACATATCAAATCTGCCTGACGTCAAAGTCATCCTAAATGAAAAAAACCTCGGGTTCGCCAAGGGGTGCAACCAGGGAATCGAAGCGGCAGGGGGAGAAAATCTGCTGTTTCTGAACAACGATACGATGGTCACGAAAAATTGGCTCACCTCCATGCTGAGGGTGCTGTATCAATCTGAAAAAACCGGTATGGTCGGGCCCGTCAGCAACTATGTCAGCGGCGCGCAAATGATCCATGACGCATATCAATCGCTTGATGAGCTGGAGTCATTCGCGGAGGCGTATTGCGAACGGGAAAAGCATCATACAAAGCGGGTGCTGCGCCTTGTCGGCTTCTGTCTTCTGGTGAAAAGAAGCGTCATTGAAGACATCGGCCCGTTCGATGAACAATTCGGATACGGTTCTTTTGAAGATGATGACCTATGTCTGCGCGCACTGCAAAAAGGCTACAGCCTGCACATCGCCCTCGATGCCTTTGTGCATCACCACGGACATGCGACGTTTACGGCTAATCAGGATATCAATATCAATCAGTTATATTCGGAGAACCGCCAGCGTTTTAGGGAAAAATGGGGCACTGATTTTACGTACTTTACTCATCCGAGACCGGAAATTGCGGAGCTCGTTCCCCGGGAGGCGAAACGGATACTTGATGTCGGCTGCGGCGCGGGGGCTACGGGGCTGGAACTTCAAAACAGACAGCCTTGCGAACTGTATGGAATAGAGCTGCACCCGCTGGCGGCGCAAGCGGCAAAAGGACACTATGAAGCGGTGCTGCAGGAAGATGTCGAAGAAGTGAAGCTGCCTTATCCGGAAGGCTTTTTTGATTGCATCATTTTCGCGGACATCCTTGAGCACTTAAAAGACCCGTGGCGCGTCATTGAAACGTACTCATCCTATTTGTCGCCTGCCGGATCAATCGTTTGCAGCATTCCGAATATTTCCCACGCCGAAGCGCTGTTCCCGCTTCTGCTCGGTGACTGGACATACAGAGACGCCGGTATTCTCGACCGCACCCACTTGCGGTTTTTTACGCCGCAGACGGTGCGCACGCTCTTTCCGGAAGAGACATTTGACGTGAAAAAGCAGTCCTATACGTATGTTCACGTGGATGAGCGGGTGCAGCTGTTTTTACAGGAAATCACACGAATGGCGCAATCGATGCAATTTCCGGTGATACAGCTGCCCGAACAAAGCCGGATTTATCAAATTCTCCTCCATGTCGAAAAAACACGCTGAAGGCTACCGTCCCATCGTTCCGAAGTTGGTAATCTGAATGGAAACATCATAGTCAAAAGCCGCTTCGGAGAAGGTCTCATCCCAGCGGTGCTTTACTTTCTTCCAATAGTCGGGATATTGAATGCGGACTCTGTCAGAAAAGAATACAGGGTCCGTTTCATATTGATTCTGCAGCTTATCGATGACTTCTTTCACATCGCTTTTCAGTTTTTTTTCGAAAATCTTTTCCAGCCCGATTAAATAGTGCTGATTGAATGAATCTTCTCCGGCATATTGATCCTCTGACAAAAGTCCTTTTGTTTTTACCGCTACATGAAATGACAGCTTCCCGTTTTTCAGCCTGGGAGTGATGGCGGATGTTGATTTTTTGATCTCGAAGGTAATCGGGTGCCCCCCTTTATCCAAAGCGGGCAGCACGCCGCCCCGTATCGTCCCCATCAGCCAATTCAGGCTCTGTATTTCGTATGATGACAGAAAGCCCGCCAATCTGTTTTGTTTTCCGTTTTTGATAATGGCCGCTCCGTCATACACCGTTTTTCCTTTTTGGCTGCTGACGGCCTGAATGAGAAAACTGAGTTTATTATGGCAGTAAATTGAAGCTCTCCCGATTCGGAGCGGTTGTAAAATCTTTCCGTTGTAGTTTCCGTTGTTCGTAAGGTCGATCAGCTTTTCCGCGGCCATGGGCTGCTGCTGATTCGGCGTCGGCTCCGTCAGAATATCGGACGCTTTTCCTCTTACCGCGAAGAGATAGCTGCTCCGCCTTAATTCATCATCGCGGATAAAATGATTCATCATCTGCAGTATATTTTGGTCGGCCAGCAATTTGTCGCTGAATATCAGCACTTTTAAGTGATCGCTGTAAACAGGCGGATCTTTTAAAGCGACTTCACTGACGGCTTCAAGAATGGTATCCCCCCGCGTCGTCACATTGACAAACACGGGCCGGCCGGAAGCCTGGCTGTTTTCACTTTGGGGCAGCAGGTTTTGATAGGTTAATTTATATCGGCGGTCACTCGTCTCGTCTATCGCCAGTCCCCGGGCGAAAGATAGCTTTTCGACTTCCTTCGCGTCCCAGCATCCTGAAAGCGTCATCAGTATGAAAAGCGCCGCCGCCCATTTTATGAAAAGTGTCATGACGTCTGTTTCCTCCCGGCTATTTTTTTCATCCAGCTGACAAACCAGATGAGAAAAGGAATCATAATGACGGCAAAAAACGTATACCCGAGAATATTCGCGAATGCAAACACGCTGTTGATATCATCGGGGTACATCGAAAGGCCGAATGTCACTGCCAATAAGCTCCCCATCAGCCAGGCATTGTTTTTATTTTTCAGTCTGAAAATGGTGTTTAATCCGAGATGCGCCCCTTTAAAAGAGCCGAGCATACAGGTAAACTGCTGGCATGTCCACGTGATTAAAAGAAAGATATCAAACCGCTCAATGAAAATACCCCGGATTTCCAAGGCGTGAATCAGGGAAATGGTCGGATACGTCACCGTTTTGGCTTCAGCGACCGACATACAGCCGATGACGACAAGCAGCGTAATGCTGTAAAATAAGCCTGCGCTGGCGATGCCGAAGACAGCAGCCTTTTTCGCCTGCTTCGGATTTTTCATAAACGGCACCAGATACAGAATCACCTCAAGTCCTGAAAAATACAAAAGGGTCCGCGGAAACATCTCAAAAAAGCTTTTGTAGCCTCCTTCCATGACCGGGCGGACGAAATCCAGCTTAAACAGTCTCAGGCTGAATATAAGCAGCATAATCAGAATGACGATCGTAACCGGGAACAGATAGGCATAAAGCTTTGAAATGGGATAGACCCCGCCGGTCACATGGTAGATGCCGACCGCCAGAAAGATGAATATGACGACACTCATCGGCGTATTTTTCAGTAAAAAGTAATTGATGACTTCACCGAGAAATCGGGCTTGAAAACAGACGGTGACAACAAAATAACAGCTGATGAATAAATTCAGAAGAGAACCGATGCCGCGTCCCATGATGCTTTGATTCAGCTCATATATGGTTTCCCCGCTGTTTTTCTGCAAAAACGGCATAAAGAGCAGGACGATGCCGATAAACACGACACCCTGCACAAGAATAATGATCCATCCGCTCGGACTGTCCGCTGTTGCGGCGGAGCGCGGCAGTGTTAACACGCCCGCTCCGATCATTGTTCCGCTTACCATGAGAAGTGTCTGCATAAACGACAGCTTGTCTTCCGGTTTTTTCATGGGGATCACCTTTGCTTGATTTTATCTTTCGTCTCTTTTCTGGACGGCCGCTTTTTCAAAAGAGGCGTCGGCAGTCTGACGATCGTATCTTTTAAGTCTTGGCCAGGCTGCGCCATGATCGGAATAAGATAGTCCTGGCCGAAGCTTTTCAGACGCATCAGATGGCCGACGACAAGCAGATAGCACATGATCAGTCCGTATAAACCTAATATCGCCGACAAAATCATCGAAAAAATACGGATGAGCCTCAGCGGAAAATTGAACGCATAGGAGGGCGCCGTAAAAGAAGCCAATGCCGTAACGGATACGACAATGACCATCATCGCGCTGACGATGTTCGCCTGAACGGCGGCCTGTCCGATCACCACGCCCCCGATCAGGCCGATCGTCTGTCCGATCGGCTTCGGCAGCCTGAGTCCGGCTTCTCTGATCATTTCGATCGTAAAAATCATGATGAACGCTTCAACAAAAGGAGGGAACGGGACATTCAATCTGCTTCCGGCAATCGTAACCGCCATTCTCGTCGGCAAAAGCCCCGTGTGGAACGTAACGAGCGATATGTAAAGGCCGGGTAAATAAATCGTGATTAAAATGCATGTATACCGAAGCAGCCTGAGAAAGGTAACCGGAACCCACCGCTGATTATAATCGTCAGGGGAGTGGATAAATTCATCAATGGTAGTCGGCACCAAAAGGGTAAAAGGCGTTCCGTCTACAAGAATGGAAACCCTTCCTTCCAAAAGAGCGCCCATAACCCGGTCGGGCCGTTCGGTCGTCAAGACGGTCGGGAAAATAGAATACGTGTTATCTTCAATAAGCTGTTCAATCGCTCCTGATTCCGGAATGTCATCAATGGTGATCGAATCCAGTCTTTTCATCACTTCTTTTACAACATCATCAGGAGCAATATCCCGAATGTAGGCAACGGCGATCCGCTTTTTTGTCCGTTCGCCGAGTGTGATCTCTTTGATCTGGAGGTTGGGATCACCGGACTGCTCGCGCAACAGCGCCGTGTTCGTTCGAAGCTTTTCGACAAAACCTATCCTAGGCCCCCGTTCAAGCACTTCTGAAGCCGGTTCTTCAATATCACGCATTTTAAATGTTTCCGTCTCAAACGAAAGGGCTTCCTCCCATCCCTCCGCCAGCAAAACCGATTTGCCGGAGAAAATGTCTGCCTCCGCGTCCTTAAGTGAAGAAAGCCGGGTGTGACGATAGCCGAAAGAGATGGATGACGGCGGTGTTTCAGCCGGTTCCTCTTGATGCCGGGCGGCCGCCTGCACGGGCGAAATAATATATTCCGCAAGCAATTGATTGTCGGTCAGTCCGTCTATATAGATAAGACAGGCGTCACATTTGCCGTTTCCGTACGTAAACGAATAAAACATCATGTCATCGCTTTGGCCGAATCGTTTTTTCAGCGCTTCAAGGTTTTTGCCGAGCTCCGCATGTATCGTCACAATGTTCCCCCCTTTTTCATCAGTTATTTTAATTTGCGACAAACAAGGCATTTTATTCTGGAATAGGAAATGACTGAGCATTCCGCCTCATCCGAATGGTATAATGAGCAGGTCAGCCATTTTATACATATTGTTTTAACCGCGGCTCCCTCCGTGTTTTAAAAAAGACACAGGGGGAATGGGATATGAGCCGCTTTTTAAGGGGAGGGGAACGAACATGACGCAAGAGCCGATTTTTTTACAGCCTGTATGTAAAGAAAAACTATGGGGCGGCACGTTATTACGCGAACGATTCGGATATGACATACCTTCAGAAACAACCGGCGAATGCTGGGCGGTATCAGCCCATCCGCACGGAATGAGCACGGTCAAAAGCGGTCCGTATCAAGGGAAAACCTTGATGGAACTGTGGGATCAGCATAGAGAATTATTCGGCGGAACGGAAGGGGACCGGTTTCCGCTGCTGACGAAAATACTGGACGTCAAACATCATCAGTCTGTTAAAGTCCATCCTGACGATTATGACGCCGAGGAGCATGGACAGGGTGAAACGGGGAAGTCTGAGTGCTGGTACATTATCGACTGTAAAGAAAATGCGGAAATCATATACGGTCACACGGCCCGTTCGAAAGCGGAACTTGTCACCATGATTAACAGCGGTGACTGGGAAGGCCTGCTGCGCCGCGTGAAGATCAAACCCGGTGGTTTTTATTATGTGCCGAGCGGTACCATCCATGCCATTTGCGCGGGGGCGCTCGTGCTTGAAACACAGCAGAATTCAGAGGCCGCCTACCGGATATATGATTACGGGCGTACAGATCAAAACGGCCAGGCGCGTGAGCTGCATATCCGCGATGCCGTCAACGCCGCCACCGTTCCTCATGTGGACGGATTTTTAGATGAATCAACTGAAACGAGAAAAGGCGTCACCATCAAAACCTTTGTGCAGGGAGAATATTTTTCTGTATACAAATGGGATATCAGCGGGACGGCGGAAATGACCCAGGACGCTCCGTTTATGCTGTGCAGCGTCACAGAAGGAAGCGGCTCCATCATCTGTGAAGGCAAGTCCGCCGAGCTTGAAAAAGGCGCGCATTTCATACTGCCGGATCAGATGCCTGACTTTACGATAAACGGAGATTGCACGCTCATCGTTTCTCATATATAAAACCAAACTTAATCCCAGTCTGGGATTAAGTTTTTTTTATTTGGAAAATTGGGTGATTTCTCTCTGTAAAAAAGAAGAAGGCCGGCCGATAAATAAACTAGTTTGATAGAAACCAATTGAATCAGAAAGAGGAGAAGGAATGAAAAAGAGATTCGTTGCACCTATGTTATTGTCCGCCGTTTTCCTTGTCTTTTGCACCCTTACACAGCCCGCTGAGGCCGCATACAGCGACTACTCCGTTTACGAGCTGGAAACGAAGCAGCAATTTGCTTCTGAGAACGAGGCGCTTCAAACGGCAGCGAAATTGAAAAAGGATACGGGGTGGCAGGCTGACGCAAAGAAAGCCGGAAATACGCCGCTCACTTATCAAATCTCGGCTTCAGGCTTACACGATGAAACGGATGCGAAAACCGTGCTGAAAGATTTTACGAAGCAGACGGGCGTGTCCGGCACTTACAGCGCAAGCGGAAGCAAACAGCCGTACGTGACCGTCACATCAGGCGTTCTATCAGACGAGCGGCAGACGAAAAATCTTCTTGCCGAACTGACGAAAAAAACGGGCGTGACCGGCGCCGTCAAGCCGGCGGGGACAAAACAGCCGTACATGCAGGTCGTGACTGCTGAGATGGCGGCCGAAGCGGACGCAAAAGCGCTCTCGCAAGCGTTGACGAAGCAGACGGGCGTGAAAGCGTCATACCGTCAGATCAAACGGGAAACAGCCCGGTTTCAGATCCAATCAGGAACAATCTCCGGCGATCAAAAAGCCGCTCAAATCCAAACTGATTTTCAAAAGGAAACAGGATTGCAGTCGTCGCTGAAAGTCACGGCAAAGGCCAGTCCGAATATCACCGTGACAGCCTCTGACATTTCAAATGCAAATGATGCGGCAGGTTTAGCGAAACAGCTGCAGCAGAAAACGGGCGTCAAAGGGAACGTTCAAAAGTATGCCCAAAGCAAAACAGCAACCGTGTACAACGTGCAGTCAGGATATTTTAACGGAGTAAGTGCCGTACAAAATGCTATCACCCAAATCAAGAAGAATACGGGTGTCAGCGGAAGCTATCAAAAAGCCGGCAAGAAAAATAATTACACGGTCGGGATGAGCGGACTGACGGCTAAGCAGCTGCAAAGTGTTCAAGCTTTCTTTAAAAAGAAAAAATGGCATTGCGACGCATCGCCTGTCAAAAAGACAGCATCAGTGTCCGTTTATCGGATCACGGCAGGGCAGCTTACCGCTGCACAGGCAGATCAAGCGGAGGCGTTTTTCCGCCAGCAGCGTGTAAAGACGGCAAGAACCGCGGCGGGAAAAACATCAGAAAACGAATATCAGCTGCTTTCTCAGCAGACGGCAGACCAGTCGAAGATAAAAAAAGGATTGAATCTGCTGGCGGGATATAAACTGACTGCCATTTCAAAAACGATATCCAAGCAGACGGACACAACGTACCAAGTCACAACCGAATCACTGCTTGATACGGCAAAGATCAAGCAATCACTGGATTTTTTCAAAGGGAAAAAAGTATCCGCCTCCGCACAGAAAACAGGTGAAGCGGCGTATACACAATTCAGAATTGAAACGGCACCGCTGCTTAAGAAGGAAGACATTGACCGCGTGACTGCTTTTTTCAAGCAAAACAAAGCGGCCGGCACTGTGAAGGAGACGGGGAAAACCGGCTCTGCACAATACGTCATCAAAACCGAAACATTCAGCAGTAAAACCGTTTTAAATAAAAGCATGAGCTTTTTCAGCGCCAAACAATTACAGGCCGGCTATACGAGTGAAAGCCATCCGGTTTATGAACTCCGCATTCGCAATCAATTCACGGGAGCGCAGTCAGCGGACGCCGCCTCCCAAAAGCTGAAAAAGCTGTACGGATGGACGATGGCTATTTTGAAAATAAAAAACGGACCGCAAATCATGAATACCAATTACAACATCTCGCTGGCAGATATGGTCAAAAAACAAATGACAGTCAGCCCGCAGACTGATGCCGCGGCTTATGCATCGCTTACGTACATCAATACGGCCTCCGGAACGGTCACAGCCGACGTCCTGAACGTCCGGTCAACCCCCGAAGTCAGCTCCGGCAATATTATCGGGCAGTTGAAAAAAGGCGATAAAGTCAGCATCACAGGCCAGACAAACGGCTGGGCCAAACTCAGCATGGGCTGGAGAAACGCCAGCAGTGACGAAGTCGGGCAGTACGTCAATCCGGCTCACTTCGCACAAGACAGCAAGTATTACTTTCAATTTCTGAAGCTCTCTCAGACAGCCGGACTGAACGCACCGGAACTGAATCAAAAAGTGCTGGTCAATAAAGGAATACTGACAGGGAAAGGCCAGGCCTTTATTACAGCCGCCGGCAAATACAGCATCAATGAAGTGTATTTGATTTCGCATGCTTTGCTTGAAACGGGCAATGGCACGTCAGAGCTTGCGAACGGCATTATGTATAATGGTAAAAAGGTTTACAACATGTACGGCATCGGGGCTTATGACAGCAACCCGAATTACTACGGCGCACAATACGCGTATAATCAAGGCTGGTTTACTCCGGAAGCCGCGATTATCGGCGGAGCCCAATTTATCGGTGCGTCTTATATTCACAATCCTTCATACGAGCAGGATACGCTGTATAAAATGAGATGGTCTCCAGCCGCGGCCCATCAGTATGCGACAGACATCGGCTGGGCGTATAAGCAGGTAAACCGCATGTACAGCTTATACTCACTGCTGGATGACTATACGCTTTACTATGATGTTCCCGTGTATATGAAAGTATAAAAAAAGGGCTGAAGTGTATGCTTCAGCCCTTTCTTCATGCAAAAAACACCCGCCGTCGATTCAGACAGGTGCTGCATCACATTTTTTCATTTCTGTCTCTGCAAATTTTAATAACGCTTCACTCGAATTCCCATCTGAATACATATTCCATTTGTCCGAGAACCGCTTCATTTCTTCTGCACGAAATGGCTTTTTCGTCATTTCCTCCAGAAGGGCTTCGCTGTCATGACAAGCCTTTCCGGGAATGACGGAAGTATAATTGTCGATTAAACCGCGCTTTTGATCATATTCCTCCAGATCATATGTGAAAAAGAAAATCGGTTTATTTAAGAGCGCGAATTCAAAAGGCACGGAAGAGTAATCCGTAATTAAAATATCAGCCGCTTTCAAGAGATCATGAAGACGCATGTCAGACACGTTCTTGATCAGTTCGCTTTCAAACGAAGCCGAAATCTGATGCAAAACGGCAGGGTGAAGCTTTACAAGCAGCATATACTCTCCGTTTAACGCGTTTGTGAGCTGTTCTTCGGTGAATGGCAGCCGAAAGGACTGCATATCATAGTCCCTGAATGTCGGTGCGTACAGGATGATTTTTTTCGGCCATTTGTGCTTCAGTTCGGGCTTGTGTTCTTCATAATAGACGTCAGTCAGGGGGACACCCGTTTTTAACAGCTGGCCGTCCCGTATGCCGAACGACTTTTTAAAAACGTCAGCCATCGCGTCTGAACCGACGGTGACAAAGTCAAACGAGCGGTACACTTTTTTAAACCGGCTGATATCTGATGCCGGACGGTTTTGATTCGTCACATCCTCAAGGCCGAACTTTTTCAAAGAGCCGTTCGCATGCCACACCTGAATGCATGTCGTTTGCGGCCGGCGGTTTAAGACGCTTGTCATGAGGAAATAGTTATCCGTTATCACCACTTTGCTCTTAAAAAGGATCAAAACAGCCTTCAAAAGATGCAGCGGATGTTTTTCGTTCAGATAAAAAGAGCCGATACCTTCCAGCTCTTTTTTCAGACTGACGGCATGTCTCGTATACAAAACCGTCATTTCATAAGAAAGCGATTCAGCGTGCGCTTTGTAAGAACGGATGAGAGCCTGCGCATTCTCTTCAAAAGATACCAGCAGGGTCAGATGGTTCTTGGGCTTTACAGGCTTGAACAAAACGCCGAGAACAGACAGATATATAGAATAAAAAGCGGCGAATAAAGATCGCAAGTTCATAGATTACCAATCTCTTTTGCTGTTTTATTTGTTTAAAGCTGTTTCGTTTGATCTTCTGCCTGCTTGGAATACAGGCTTTTATTTGATTTATTATTTCTCAAAACGGTAAAAGCATACTTCGGAATGTTCAGCATCCTTTTCCATCTCCACGGATTCGTCACCAGTCTGTACAGCCATTCCAGATTCGTTTTGATCATCCATTCAGGGGCGCGTTTCACCGTTCCGCTGAACACATCAAAGCTTCCGCCCAAACCGATCGATACAGCCTGAGGGAAAAGATGTTTGTATTCATAAATAAATTGTTCCTGATGGGGATATCCTAAGGCGACAAACACGAGATCGGGTTTCGCCCGGGAAATCTGTTTGGCGACGAAGCGTTTATCCGCTTCATAACCGTTGCTGGCTCCGACAACCTCAATATTCGGATACTCTTTGCTGATCCGGTTCAAAACGGCGTCAAGCACGTCTTGCTTAGCTCCGTATAAAAATATTTTTTTAGACTGCCGGTTTGCGAGGCCGAGCAGCGCAAGAAACACATCGAATCCCGCAATTCTTGATTTCAGCGGGTGCTGCGTCAAACGTGACATTAACACGACGCCGATACCATCCGGCAGGACGAAATCCGCGGAAGAAATGACTTGATGATAACCTTTGTCTTTCGCCGCAGCGTATCCGATCTCAGGATTGACCGTCGCAATGACGGCTCCTTGCTTTTGTGCGATATAATAAGTGTCTAAATATGAAATAAACTCCTGTAAATTTCCATTAACGTAAGAAAGGTTGTGCACCATTTCAGTCTGCATCTGCCGTCCTCCTTTTTGTACGGGATTTTCTTTCACTTTTTCGTGACTTAGGCTAAGCTTTATTTTAACATAATACCTTCAGATAAACTTAACAATAGTTTTACAAAAATATAAATAAGATAACAATTTCTTTAATCATACGCGCAAAAACCCTGCTAAACTCCTATTGTAATAACATTTGTTAATAAGTGGAATGTAACTTCGTTTTACATTGGCTTAACCTTTTCAGGGCTATGTGATATAATGAGGTTCCATGAGTACGAAATTGGCACTTTAGTGATTAAGGATACAGCTGCGCAGCATTTCAGAGCAGTTGCTTGTTATACGTATGATGATAGAAAGGAGCTTTTGTTTCATGAAGAAGGTCATTACTTACGGAACGTTTGATTTACTGCATTGGGGTCATATTAAACTGCTTGAGCGCGCAAAGCAGCTTGGAGATTACCTTGTTGTTGCCATCTCAACAGACGAGTTCAACCTGCAAAAACAAAAAAAGGCCTACCACAGCTATGAACACAGAAAGCTGATTCTGGAAACGATCCGTTATGTCGACGAAGTCATTCCGGAAAACAGCTGGGATCAAAAAGTACGTGACGTAGCGGATCACAACATCGACGTGTTCGTAATGGGAGACGATTGGGAAGGCAAATTCGATTTCCTTAAAGATCAATGCGAAGTCATCTACCTCCCTAGAACCGAAGGCATTTCCACCACACAGATTAAAAAAGAAATTGCCGGGGTGTAATTGAAACATTCGGATATACAGATGATAAAGAAGTACTCCCTCCGGATAGGGAGTACTTCTTGTAATATAAGGTTATTTTCGCTATATTTGTTATGCGCTTTTGAAAAAAAGCTAGACAATAAGAGGAGAATTTAAAGATGAATCTTAGTAACTTTTTTAAGTTGAATAAAAAAGAGTCCAAGCCGTCCGTAGAAGAACGCGAATATACCATTTTAAACAAAGAAGCATTGGCGGAAGAGAAGAAGGTAGCGGTAGTCGTTCCTGTTTATAATGCAGAAGAATATGTAAGGAAAACAGTTGATTCAGTGATCCTTCAAAACATCGGCTTTCAGCATATTTCTTTAATTCTTGTCGATGATTGCTCTACTGATGATTCCAGAAACATCCTGACTGAGTACGCCGAGTTGTATGAAAATATTACAGTCGTCTTTTTGAAAGACAACACGGGAACCCCGGCTTATCCGAGAAACTTGGGGATTGAGCTGGCAAATGCAAAGTACATTACATTTTTGGATGCGGATGATTGGTTTGCGCCGAACGGAGTTAAAATCTTATTCGACATGCTTGAAAGAGATCAGGTAAATTATGCGGTCGGAAAAACGATCGAAATGCAGGTGAACGGTCAAAAAACGATCGGGAAACATGAGTCTTCTCTGAACAGAGCGAAGGTATCGCCTTTTTCAATCCGGCATATTTTCTATCATCTCGGCCCGCGGGCAAGAATGATGAACTTACAATTTCTAAAAGATAATGATATCAGATATCCGGAAATGAAATTTGCTGAAGATAAGCAATTTTTTATGGATGTTCTTTTGGCGTGCGGAGATATTTCAACGTCAACCGAGCCGGTCTATTATCTGAACAGAATGGACAATAATGAGTCGCTGACAAAGCAGACTAATATAATGGAAAAAACCGACACGAACATAGCCGTAATGAAGTATATTCTGAACAAAAAATTAGATACTGAAAAAGAGAAGATGGCAATGAACCGCCTGATCGAATTCGATTCCATTACGCGTCTTTTCGATCGGATGCACTTCCTGAAAAGCGAAAACAAAGAAGCCTATTACAATAAATTCAATGAAATTCTGAATGTGTTAAAGAAGACGAAATACGATATTTCCGAGACATTTTTTCATCCGATTCATAAAACAGCCTACCGTCTGCTGACTCAAAAACGGTATGATGAGGTCGAAAAGCTGTTCCGCTGGTCCAAAAAAGAGCCCGATAAAAACATCGTGACGCAAGGCGGACTGGCTTATTTAGAAAGCCCGCTGACGGATGAAGAAAATAAACTGGTCGAACTTCGCATGCACGGAGAAACGGAAAGCGCGGTGTTCGCCGATCATAAATTCACCGTTACGTTCCGCTTGTTCGGACAGGACAGAAATAATGCCCAATATATTCAGTTTCAGCACAGAGATAACATGAAAGTATTCCACCAGTTTCCGGTTCAGTCACTGGGAGACGGGCGGTACGTCCTTGAAATCCCGTTACGTGACATTGAAAAAGTCGGACTTGGCGGTTATATTATGTATGTCATTTATAACGATTATGAACGTGTCATGTTAAACAGAGACGACGGTGAAAAGGTGACGGCAGAAGCGAACGGACTGCAATATCAATTCTACCGGACGGTGAAGGAGAACCTTTCGCTGAAAGTAACAAAATGATGATTGTGATTGGATATGTTTAATTGAAACAGAGGAGTAGACTTATTTTATGGGTATAGAAAATCCTGTCAGATACAAGTTAAAACATCTTAACATAAAGGAAGAGACATTCAGCATTACGATATCCTGTGAAAATGTCACTGCAGGGGAAGAGCCTTCTCTTCAGATTATAAATCGTAAGACAAAAGCGGAACTTTCCGTCCCTCTGAAACGGTTGGCCGGAGAAGGCGGGGAGTACCATGCTGTTATGAGCACGGATCTGCTTTCTGACCATACGGACGGCAAAGGATGTCTGGATTTCTATGTCTCCTTTATCAATGATGACAGTGATATCAGTAAAAAACGGTTAAAATCCAGCCTTGAACCTATTGAACTGTCTTCTTATAAAGATGAGGCTCATCATATGTTCTTTTTCCCTTACACGACGAAGAAAGGGAATTTCTCCTTAAAGCTGCTGCAGAAAAAGTTCGTCACGCGGATTGATGAAATGGAGCTCGAATCTGACGGCAGCTTACATCTGAAAGGTTTTGCATTCCGGCTGAATGCGGCAGAAACCTTAAAGATAAAAGAAAAAAACCTGATTCTGAAAATGAAAAAAGGAAAAGAAGAGGAGCCTCTCATTCTGAAGTATCCGCTTCACGACGTGCCGAGACACGACCTTGATGAATATGTTCAGGACACAACGATGCTTGACACGATAGGCTTTGATACAAAAATTGATTTGAATGCCGTTTATAAAGAATTGAATCAGCAGCTAATCTTTCAATTCCATATTCAATTCATTTTTGAAGATGCCGGGACGGGTGAAGAGATTATCACCAACAGCAAACCGTTAAAGGTTCTGAAATCTGAACAAGTAAACCCTAACCAATTCACGATCCTGAAAACGGAGAAAGGGCCTGCCAGATTTCACGTTTTCACGAAAAAGAAAACGAAAAATCTCCACCTGAGAATGAACGATTACAGCTTCAGCACCCGCGTGGAGTATTTTGTGAAAGGAAAGCTGAAACGGGGCGCTTCCTTTGTACGCAAGAGAAAGAATAAGCTGAAAAAGTTCATTGAGAAAAGAATACAAAACACTTATAAAGCGGGATTCAGGGTTGCGGGGAAACTGCCTGTCAAACAGAAATTTGTCATGTTTGAAAGCTTTGCCGGAAAACAGTACAGCTGCAACCCGCGGGCGATTTATGAATACATGAGCAAAGAGATGCCGGAATACCGTCTCTGCTGGAGTGTAAACCCCGCTTACTCACAGACATTTAAAGATAAAGGAATTCCTTATATCGAACGCTTTACGTTCAAATGGCTGTTTGCCATGGCAAGAGCCGAGTACTGGGTTGTCAACAGCCGTATGCCGCTGTGGATTCCGAAACCTGAGCATACGACATATGTCCAGACATGGCATGGCACGCCTTTAAAGCGCCTTGCCGTAGATATGGATGAAGTGCATATGCCCGGAACAAACACTGAAAAATACAAGCGCAACTTTACGACAGAGGCTTCAAAGTGGGATTACCTGATTTCACCGAACGCATATTCAACCGAAATATTCGCCCGGGCGTTTCAGTTTAATAAAACCATGATTGAATCGGGATATCCGCGGAATGACTTCCTTCAAACGGATAACAGCCCTTCTGTCATCAAAGCGCTGAAAGAAAAAATGAATCTTCCGCAAGATAAAAAAGTGATTATCTACGCACCGACATGGCGGGATGACCAATTTTATAAGAAGGGAAAATACAAGTTTGACCTTGATTTAGACCTTCATCAATTGAGAGAAGCGATCGGCGATCGTTATGTCATTATTTTACGAATGCATTATCTCGTGGCGGAAAACTTTGATCTCGGACCGTATGAAGGATTTGCGTATGATTTCTCCAGCTACGAAGATATCCGTGAGCTGTATATGGTCTCTGATTTACTCATAACGGACTATTCCTCTGTCTTTTTTGACTATGCAAATCTGAAAAGACCGATGCTGTTTTATGTGCCTGATATCGAAACGTACCGGGATAAACTCAGAGGGTTTTACTTTGACTTTGAAAAAGAAGCGCCCGGTCCGCTTGTCAAAGAAACAGGTGACGTTATCAAATGGGTCAATGAAACGGAATCAGATGATTATAAGCTTCCGGATTCATTCGGGCCTTTTTACGAGAAGTTCTGTTATTTAGAAACCGGAGAATCGTCTGAAAAAGCTGTAAAAGTGATTTTCGGGGACAAGTAAATAAGTGCAAAAAAGCATAATTTAACCACGTTAATTATGCTTTTTTGCTTAAGTGACGGCATGTTGCGCTCATGGGACTCAGGCTTGTTATGAAGTGAAAAATACATCGTAATCTGTTACAATTATGAGCGGTGCTTTTGTAAGTCAAAGCTATTACCTAAAACTTACGACTAAGGAAGATTAGAATGAATGCATTGGTAAAAATTCTGAAAGAGCAATTCAACTCATTTCCGCTGATTATGCGGCTTGCAGTGTACGAAACGAAATCAAAGTATCAAGTGAACTATTTGGGTATATTGTGGCAGTTTCTCAACCCTATGATTCAAATGCTGGCTTACTGGTTCGTATTTGGTCTCGGGATTCGCGGCGGACATGATATGGTGCTTGGAAATGGAGACAGCGTACCGTTCATCGTCTGGATGCTGGCCGGCTTAATTCCTTGGTTCTTTATCAGTCCGACGATACTGGATGCATCTAACAGCGTTTTTAAACGGATAAATTTAGTGTCGAAAATGAACTTTCCGATCAGTTCACTGCCTTCTGTAGTGATAGCATCGAATTTATTCAGTTACTTTGTGATGATGGCGATTTATATTATTGTGCTGCTGAGCAACGGACTGTTTCCGACGCTTCACTGGCTGCAATATATTTATTACTTGTTTTGCATGATCAGTTTTATGTTTGCTTTCGGCCTGTTTAATTCAACCATCAGCGTTTTAATCAGGGACTATCAGTTTTTGCTTCAGGCCGTCACAAGGCTGCTCTTTTTTCTTCTGCCGATTTTCTGGGACATTGCGGAGAAATTTGGAAACAGACCTGAAGTTTTGACCATCTTGAAGTTAAACCCTCTTTTCTATATTATCGAGGGCTTTAGAGACAGCTTTATGGAAGGGCAGTGGTTTTTCCACGATGTGAAATACACGCTGTATTTCTGGTTCGTCACACTGCTGTTATTAACAGTCGGTTCACTTCTTCATATGAAATTCAGAGATAAGTTTGTTGACTTTCTTTAATATAGTAAGGAGATTATACGATGAAACTAAAAGTTTCGTTCAGAAATGTTTCAAAACAGTATTTTCTATATAAAAAACAGTCTGACAAAATTAAAGGACTGTTTTTCCCAAACAGAAATCAAAAAGGTTTTTTCGCTGTCCGAAATGTTTCTTTTGACGTCTATGAAGGGGAAACGATCGGATTCGTAGGGATCAACGGGTCTGGAAAATCAACGATGTCCAATTTGCTTGCAAAGATCATTCCGCCGACAAGCGGGGAGATTGACATGAACGGGCAGCCGTCTTTAATCGCGATTTCTGCCGGATTAAACAATCAATTAAGCGGTAAAGACAACATTCGTTTAAAATGCTTGATGATGGGTCTCAACAATCGGCAGATAGACGAGCTTTATGAAAAAATCGTTGAATTCGCGGATATCGGCGACTTTATAGATCAGCCTGTTAAAAGCTATTCAAGCGGTATGAAATCCCGTCTCGGTTTTGCCATATCGGCGCATATGGACCCTGACATCCTTATTATTGATGAGGCGCTCTCAGTAGGGGACCAGACTTTCTATCAGAAATGTGTGGACCGCATTACGGAGTTTAAAGAACGCGGCAAAACGATCTTTTTCGTCAGTCATTCCATCGGACAGATTGAGAAAATGTGTGATCGGGTGGCTTGGATGCATTACGGCGAAATGCGCATGTTCGACGAAACGAAAGCCGTTGTGAAAGAATATAAAGCTTTTGTGGATTGGTTCAACAAGCTTTCAAAGAAAGAAAAGAAGAAATATCAAAACGAGCAGATTGAAGGCAGAACGCGGGCAGCCGAGGAACAGAAAATCAGTCAGGCGCAGCAAAAGAAAGCGAAGCCCAAATTCATTGCCAATACGATACAGATTACGCTGCTTGCATTGCTGGCTGTCGGCGCAGGCGCTTCGATGTTTTCAGACAAGCCACTGCGTGCGATTACATCTTTCGGTGACGTCAAACAGAGCGATGCCGGCCTTTATGAGTCTGTGAATAAACCTGCTTTGGTAAAAGCTGAAAAGGCGAACCTTTATACTGAAAAAGATATAAAAGGAAAAGCCTCCGCAAGTGTAAGTTTCGGCACGAAGGTGCAGGTAGAAGCCGAGAATAACCAGGCGGCCAAAGTGAAATTAAACGATAAAGAGTACTTTATGAAAAAGACTGATCTGTATAAAGTGAATGCTTTAAAAAAGACGGATGTTCAGCTTAATGATTTCAGCGGCAGTTTATCAAGCCAAACAGCAGAAGAGTTTCTCTCATATCTCAATAAAAGCCGGGACGATGTGCAGAGTAAACTGAAAAATCCAGCTGCCGGACAAACGGCTGACGGACGGAACGTATTAAAAACATCCGATGCAAAAACGGATGTAGTGATTGACAAGGATACAGTCTCCGAAGTGATTTTTCATTTATCGCGTCCCGCAGACATCTCAGCTTTAAGTGAAAAAGGCGGCAGCAAAATCAATCAGAATTTGCTCATGCTTAAAAACCAGGAATATACTTTTTCGGTGAACAATGCTGATAAAACACTGACGGTAACGTCTAAAAAGTAAAGATCACATAAAAAAAGCTGCCGGATTCGGCAGCTTTTTCTATTCGTCAGCTTCTTCTTTTTCAAGAAGATCCTTCATGAACGGAATTAATTTATGGCGGATATCCTGATCCTGTAAGGCAAATTCAAGCGTCGTCTCGATAAATCCGAGTTTTTCACCGACATCGTAACGTTTTCCTTCGAAATCATAAGCGAAGACACGCTGAATGTCATTGAGCTTTTGGATGGCGTCCGTTAATTGAATTTCTCCTCCTGCACCGACTTCCTGCTGTTCCAGGTACATGAAAATTTCAGGAGTGAAAACGTATCTTCCTAAAATAGCCAAGTTGGAAGGAGCTGTGCCCGGTTCAGGCTTCTCTACAAAATTTTTGACCTGGTAACGGCGGCCTTCATTTGTTAACGGATCGATAATTCCGTAGCGGTGTGTGTCGCTTTCAGGAACTTGCTGAACACCGATGATTGAAGACAATGTTTTTTCGTATTCATCCATCAGCTGACGAAGTCCCGGTTTTTCAGCCTGGACAATATCATCGCCGAGAAGAACGGCGAAAGGTTCATCGCCGATGAAGTTGCGTGCGCACCAAACGGCATGACCGAGTCCTTTTGGCTCTTTTTGGCGAATATAGTGGATATCCGCAATATTTGACGATTTTTTCACTTTTTGAAGCAGTTCGATTTTCCCTTTTTCTTCCAAATTGCGTTCCAGTTCAGGGGCATTGTCGAAATGGTCTTCTATTGCTCTTTTTCCTTTTCCGGTTACGATAATAATATCTTCGATGCCGGATTCGACAGCTTCTTCGATAATATACTGAATTGTCGGCTTATCAACGATTGGAAGCATTTCTTTAGGCATTGCTTTTGTGGCCGGCAAAAAACGAGTGCCTAAACCTGCTGCCGGAATAATGGCTTTGCGTACTTTCTTCACTGAATAACACCATCCTTGTTTCTGCAAAATCTTTTTTTCAGAACTATAACCTAGTCTTTTTCCACTTTACCACAATTGATTAAAATTCACACCTTTTAATCCGCTTTCAAAGAGTCTTGTAACGGTTTTTGCTTTGTTTGCCATTAAGCTTTACAATATCTAAGAAACGGCATAAATGTGTTAACATGAAGGGATATCCGACATATAAAACGAGGTGCAGACAAACCGTTGAAAAAACTAAAAGTAATGACCGTATTCGGTACAAGACCTGAAGCAATTAAAATGGCTCCGCTCGTATTAGAGCTTGAAAAATATCAGGAAATTGATTCGCTGGTGACTGTAACCGCACAGCACAGACAGATGCTGGATCAAGTGCTTGAAGCATTCAGCATTACGCCTGATTTTGATTTGAATATTATGAAAGAGCGTCAAACGCTTTCAGAAATTACATCTCATGCTTTGCTGAAACTGGACAAGCTGTTCCAAGAAGTAAAACCAGATATCGTTTTGGTCCACGGAGATACGACGACAACGTTCGCCGGAAGCCTTGCCGCCTTTTATCATCAAATCGCCGTAGGCCATGTGGAAGCCGGTCTGCGTACGCATAATAAATACTCTCCTTTCCCCGAGGAAATCAATCGGCAGATGACGGGCGTGATGGCTGATGTGAATTTTGCGCCGACAAGCCAGGCCGAGCAGAATCTGCTTTCTGAAAATAAAAAGCCGGATTCTATATTTGTCACGGGAAATACAGCGATAGACGCGCTTCAAACGACAGTGCGGGAAGATTATTTTCATCCGATTTTTGACAAGCTGGAAGGAAGCAGGATGATTCTTTTAACAGCGCACAGACGTGAAAATTTAGGCAGGCCGATGGAACAGATGTTTAAGGCCGTCAGAAGAGTCGTTGAAGAGTTTGAGGACGTACAAGTCGTTTATCCCGTTCATTTGAATCCCGCAGTTCGTGAGGCTGCAGAAGCCCATTTTGCTGATTCGGACAGGGTGCACTTAATAGAACCTCTGGAGGTCGTGGATTTCCATAACTTCGCTGCGAAAGCAAACTTCATTTTGACCGACTCAGGCGGGGTTCAGGAGGAAGCGCCTTCTCTCGGAAAGCCGGTCTTGGTGCTTAGGGACACAACCGAGCGCCCCGAAGGAGTGAAAGCCGGGACATTAAAGCTGGCGGGTACAGATGAAGAAACGGTGTATCAGCTGACAAAACAGCTCTTAACCGATCAGGCTGAATATGAACGGATGTCAAAGGCGTCAAACCCTTATGGTGACGGATCGGCTTCAAAACGGATTGTGGAAGAACTGCTTTATCGGTACGGCTATAGAAAAACCCGTCCGCAGCCTTTTACAGAATAAAAAAACTCTGCATCATATGCAGAGTTTTTTATTATTTCAGGCTTTCTTTTAATTCTTTTTTGACTGAAGCGAGGCTTGCTTCATCTAATTTGTAATAATAGATATTGTTGATTCTCGTTCCCGTTCCCTTCAGTTCATGCTGAGTGACTTTGCTGCGGGCGTTTTTATAGTCAGTCATAACCGTCCACATATCATCGAATGACATGTTTGTTTTCATATTGTTTTCAATGACCTTAAACATATCTCCGAATTTCGTGACAGACGAGATGTTTGCCCCTTTAGAAATAATCCCTTCTATCACTTGGCGCTGGCGCTGCTGCCTGCCGAAATCCCCCCGGGGATCTTCTTTTCTCATACGCGTGTAGGCAAGTGCTTCTTCGCCGTTCAGGCTGATGTTCCCCGTTCCGAAAGAGTGCCCGTCGTAGTTGAAGGCAAACGTGCTGTTCACCGTAATCCCGCCGAGTGTATCCACGGTATCTTTGAAGCTCTCCATGTTTACTTTCACAAAATAATCTACCGGCACGTCAAGCAGGTCCTCGACGGTATCCGCGGCCATCTGCGTTCCGCCGAAAGCATAGGAGTGGTTGATTTTATCCATCGTACCTTTGCCGGAGATTTTCGTATACGTATCACGCGGAATGCTGACCATTTCTGTTGTATTCGTTTTAGGATTGACGGTCATATAAATCATCGTATCCGCGCGCCCTTTGTCATTTTTCCGCTCATCGACGCCCATGATTAAAACAGAAATCGGATCCTTCTTTCCGAGATCTATATCCGTGTCACGTTTGTCCGATTTTTTCAAGTCTTCCTGAATGCTTGCCACCGTTGAAGCCGCTTTGTGCCACAAGTAGTAGACGTAGCCTCCTGATGATAAAACTAACAGCCCGATGATTGTTACGATTGTCAGAAGAACTTTTTTCTTCTTTCTTTTTCGTTCAGCTCTCATTTGTCATCACCTTTTCTATTAACTTTCCTGATACAATTTACTAATCTTTATAAACCCAGTCATATTTTTACTTATAACCATGTAATAGACGAAATTCTTAAAAAAAGGTTACAAAAAGACCTTAAAATTACCTTAAAAAAAAGTTAGTATAAGACGATACATAAAGATGAGGTGAAAAAAATGAAAAAAACTATTGCAGCTTCGTTCTTAATACTGCTTTTTTCTGTTGTATTGGCAGCGTGCGGAACGGCGGATCAATCAAAGAAGGGAAGCGGTTCTTCGGAGAACCAGGCTCAAAAAGAAACGGCATATTATGTCGGTATGGCGGATACGCACACAATTGAAGTAAAAGTGGATGATCAGCCCGTCAGCTTTGAATTTTCTGATGACTTCTCTGATGTTCTGAATAAATTCAGCGAAAATGACAAAGTCAGCATTACGTATTTCACAAATGATAAAGGCCAAAAAGAGATCAAGGAAATCGAGAAAGCAAAATAATACACCATGATCAGCAAAAGGCGGGATAAAAATTGAAGAAAACAATATGGGCTGTCTGTTTTTCTGTGATATTCAGCCTGGCTTTATTACCGGAAAGCACTTTTGCGTCCAGTTCTGATATCTCAGTAAAACTGACGAATTATATTGGTAATAAATCGACTCTGAATATCGAACCTTCAGGAACTTATAAACTGACGGGAAGCGATGTCTCCTCCGTTGCCAGATTGGGAGGCGCGTCCAAATATGATACGGCTAACGCCGCGACATCCAAGTATTGGAAAAACCCGTCCAACATAGTCGTCGTTAATACGGATGCTTATTTTGCGGACACGCTTTCCGTCATTCCTTTAGCGAATAAACTGAAAGCGCCTGTTCTGCTGACTGAAGCGAAAAAACTGAGCAGCAGCACAGAAGCGCAAATCAAGAAATTCAGTCCGGATAATATTTTAATCATCGGCGGGACGAACAGTATTTCGTCAGCCGCGGAAAAGACATTGAAGAAATACGGCCGCACGAAACGGATCAGCGGAAAAAACAGATATGATCTGTCCAAAAATATTGCGGCCGAAATGGGCAGTTATGACCAGGCGGTCGTAGTAACGGGGGATGTATATACGGATGCGCTGGCAATCGCGCCTTATGCTGCGCAAAACGGCTATCCGATTCTCCTGACGAAAAAAGACTCCCTCCCGAGCTACAATCTGCCTAAAAAAGTGATCATCATGGGAGGCACTTCAAGCGTCAGCAAAGATGTGGAGAATCAAATTAAAAAGAAGGCCTCGGTCACCAAACGAATTACCGGATCAAACAGATATCAAATATCAGCTAACGCAGTCACTTCGCTTGGCATGGATGCAAGCAAAACGGTGGCTGCCAACGGGACTAAATTAGCGGACATCGTTGTCGGATCAAATATTGCCGCCGCAAATCACATGCCGCTTGTATACATCAAAAAAAGCGAAACACCCGCCGACGAGGCCAGCCTTTTTAAAACGAAAGGCACCTATTCTTATACATTAATAGGCAGCGCGAATTCAATTGCCGATTCAGTTAAGGCTGCTTACGCAAAAGAGTTTTATCTCGTAAACGGAAAGACGTACCGTATTGAAACGTCCGGCGGCAAATTAGGCGTTGCAGGCATTAACAGCGGAAAAACGTCTTTCAAGGCGGTTCCTGAAAAATATTCAACAGCAAACACAATCAGCATTGACGGGAAGCCATATCTGGGGAATATGAGTTTCACTGCGGAATCCGGCAAATATGTAAGACCTGTTAATGAAAACATTCCTTTTGAGGATTATCTGAAAGGTGTCCTGCCGAATGAAATGCCGGGAAGCTGGCCGACAGAAGCGCTGAAAGCCCAGGCTGTTGCCGCCCGCACCTACTCTATCGGCAAGATGGGACAAACAGTCGCGGATACAACGGCCTTTCAGGTTTACGGGGGATACAGCTGGTATCCAAACGCCACCGCAGCCGTTAACGGAACAAAAGGGAAAGTGCTCACTTATTCCGGCAGATTGATAGATGCCACTTACTCATCAAGCAATGGCGGTTACATGGAAGCCGGCGATGAAGTGTGGGGATCGAAAGTGCCGTATTTAGTAGCCAAAAAGGATACAAAAGATCCGGAAATCAGCTGGTCTTTAACATTGCAGAAGCAGCAGCTGCCAGCGGGTCTGGATATGAAAAATCCCGCATCCTGGTGGTCTAAAACAAACGAAGCAAATGCCGCGCAGCTCAACGGAATAAAAAATTGGCTGATGAAAAATAAAGAAACCAATGCAAGTTCCATAAAAATTGCAAGCATCTCTGATCTCTCGCTCACCGGAAAAACAAAAGGCCAGCGCGCGGAAGACGCCGCGGTGAAGGTCACGTACCATGTGAATGACAAGTCGAAAGGCTATGTCATGAACAAGACTGCATCTGTTGAGGTGAAAGCGTCTGAACTTAGGACGATGATCGGAGCTTCATCTTTTAAAAGCACATACGCCAGTGCGTCCGGTAATTCTTCGCAAATCACGATATCAGGAAAGGGATACGGTCACGGCGTAGGAATGAGTCAATACGGAGCAAAAGAAAGAGCGGAGGCCGGAGAGCCGTATACTTCTATTCTTGCGTTCTATTATCCTAATACAGCACTTACAAACTACTAAACTTCTGTGGAGGAGATCGGATTGAAATTCATCATAAAATGTCTCCCCGTCTTTATTCTCGGGGTCATTCTATTTGTCCCTTCCGCTTTGGCTGACAACACGGTTAAAAGGATCGGCGGAAGCACCCGGTATGATACGGCTGTACTGGCGGCAAAACAATCATGGGGTGAAGCGAAAACGGTCATTATCACCGGCGGAACTTCATATGCCGATGCAATTGCCGCTGCGCCGCTTTCATATCAAAAAAATGCGCCGCTGCTGTTTACAAATAAAGATCAGCTGTCTGCCGGCACAAAAAAGGGATTAATTGATTTAAAAACGAAAAATGTGATTATCGTAGGCGGCACACCTGCCGTTTCGAAAAATACTGAAAATCAAATTGCTAAATTAGGCATCAGTGTCAAACGATTATCAGGGAGCACGAGATATGCCACAGCCGCAAAAGTGGCGGGTGAAATGACAAGATCTTCTACAGCCCTTGTGGTCAACGGGTTTGTTGATGCAGATGGAATGGCTGCGATTTCTTATGCGTCCGCTAAAAAATATCCGATTTTATTCACTAATGATTCGACATTAAATGGTTCTACGTCCAATGCGATCAAAAGCTTGGGGATTAAAAACACGATTGTCATCGGCGGGACAAGCAGCATCAGCAGCTCACTTTACAATAAACTGCCGAACCCTTCAAGAATCAGCGGCAAAAACCGCTATAACCTGTCTGTGAATCTTGCAAAAAAGACAGGCTTAAGCACAGGCTATACATTTGTTACCAATGGTTTTAAAGAGGCGGATACCATCGTCGGAGGCGTGCTGAGCGCCAAACAGGGAAGAGTTCACCTGCTGACGAATGGAGACAGTCTGTCAAAAGACGTCCGGACGTATATCGGAAGTAAAAACATCACCAGCTTCACCGTCATAGGAAGTGCTTCATCTTTAAGCAACAATGCCGCGTCGCAGCTTAAAAATCCCGTTGTCGGCAAAACGGTCTTTATTGATCCGGGGCACGGCTATCAGGATTCAGGTGCAACCGGAAACGGCTTGCTTGAGAAAAATGTAAACCTTGATATCGCTACGCGTCTTAACAATCAATTATACGGCGCGGGCGCGCTTACTGTAATGTCGAGGAAGGGCGACACCTTTGACTCGCTTGAGGAGAGAGTGAACAAAGGGGCGAAGGCGAACGCCGATATTTTCATCAGCGTCCATGCAAATGCGAATGATAACAGCAGTGCAAACGGTACGGAGACGTATTATGATAAAACGTACCAATCCGCAAACAGTCTGAGGCTTGCCCAAAATATTCAGCCGAAAATGGTTTCTGCTCTCGGGACGCGTGACCGCGGTGTGAAAACTGCCGGATTTTACGTCATTAAATATTCAAAAATGCCGAGTGTCTTGTTAGAAACCGGTTTTGTCACAAGCCCGATTGATGCCAATATTTTAAAACAATCAACGAAAAAGGACAGACTCGCGGCGGGGATCACCCAAGGCGTTTCCTCCTATTTCCGATAATTTTTTCATGGAAACAGACCGGTTCATGCCGGTCTGTTTTTTTATTTTTCATTATGCTTTGTCTCAAATATGGATATGAATAGATTTACAATAAAAAAACAATAATCGAAACATTCTAATAAACATTAACGCTTCCTTTACTTCCAATTAACATCCATCTGCTAAACTCACGGCATAGGTCATCAAACATCCCAACAAATCGTGAGGTGTGTGTCAGTGGGAGCAGAGAAAAGCATGAATGTAAATAATAACTATGCAGTGCGGCAGGGGACTTCCGCTGCCGTTACGGAAAGAACGGCCCGTTATTTGGCTTTTAAGCGATTCATGGACATTGTGTTTGCGCTTGCGGGGCTCTTGGCGGCGCTCCCGGTGATGGGCCTGTTCTCCATACTGATTCGTTTGGAGTCGCCCGGCCCTGCTTTTTATAAGCAGGAGCGGGTAGGCAAAGACGGGAAGCCGTTTTATTTGTATAAGCTCCGCTCTATGAAAATAGATGCTGAAAAATCGGGGGCGGTCTGGGCGCTGAAAAAGGATCCCCGCGTGACAAAGGTCGGCGCTTTTATCAGAAGGACCCGTATTGATGAGCTGCCGCAGCTGGTAAATGTGCTTCGGGGAGAAATGAGCCTGATCGGCCCGCGTCCCGAGCGTCCCGTGTTTACGGAACAGTTTCAGGCTGAGATTCCGGGGTTTACGGAGCGGCTGGCCGTTAAGCCGGGATTAAGCGGCTGGGCGCAGGTCAACGGGGGATATGACATGACACCGAGGGAAAAACTAATGTTTGACTTATATTATATCCGCAACCTGACCTTTTCATTGGAACTGAAGATTATGCTCAAAACGTGCAAAGTGATCTGGACCGGTGACGGGGCGCGATAAAAATTCTGGTCAGCAGACAAAAAAGTAGGGAAAACGATGCCTAGTATTACAAATCAAATCTTGAGCGGCGCCAAATGGACAAGTATTTCGACAGCGTATATTACGGTCATTCAAATCGTCCAATTCGCCCTGCTCGGGCGGGTCATGTCACTGGCTGAATTCGGCCTTGTCGGCATGATCACAACGGTAGTGGTGTTTGCCCAAATTGCGCTGGATATGGGTTTTGGCGCCGCGCTCATTCAAAAAGATCATGTGACTGATAAACAGATGTCTTCCTTGTACTGGCTGAATATCATAACGGGGCTTGCGCTGTTTGCGCTGCTGTTTTTCAGCAGTCCGCTCATCGCCGATTTTTATCGGCGGGAGGAGCTTGTCTATTTAATCCGCGTGCTGGCCGTTATGTTTTTAATCGCGCCGATCGGTCAGCAATACCAGTATATGCTGCAAAAAGCGCTGGCATTTAACACGTTAAGCAAGATTGAAATCTTTTCAAATGTGCTGTCCTTCGTGTATTTGGCGGCCGCGGTTTTTTATACGGACCCGATTCTCGCCTATGTGATTTCTCAGGTGCTGCTGCAATCGTCGAAAGGGATTCTGTACTGGATGGCCTGCAGAAAAACATGGAGACCGGCGTTGGTTTTTGATCTGAAAGGAATGAAAGGCTTCTTTTCTTTCGGGGCCTTTCAGCTGTCTTCCCGGCTTGTGAACCGGCTCGGAGCGAATATTGATATGATTCTGATCGGCAGTTTTATCGGCGCTGAGGCGCTCGGCATTTACAATCTGGCCTACCAGATTGTCACGCTTCCGGTATTAAAAATTAATCCGATCATTACGAGAGTCGCGTTTCCCGTCTTTGCGAAAAACAAGCATGAAAACAGCGTTATCAGAGAAGGATTTCTCAATATGACCAAAATACTCGCGCTGATATCCTTTCCGCTTTTGCTCGGTTTGGTTTCAGTGTCGGATGCATTCGTGGCTTCGGTATTCGGAGAAAAATGGCTGGCGGCTGTCCCGGTTTTAAACGTTCTCGCCATCGTCGGGATTTTAAGGGTCCTGATGAATCCGAACGGATCTGTGCTGCTCGCAAAAGGGCGGGCCGATCTGGCGTTTTATTGGGACGCCGGGGTGATGCTGCTGTATGGTGCATCTTTGTACGCCGCCGTGCTGTCCGGAAATCTCTTGACGGTAGCCTGGACGTACGCTTTCATCAGCATCCTGAATTTCCTGATCGGGCGCTGGCTGTTGGCATATGTCATTAAGCTGCGGCTGTCGGCTTACTTCAAAGCCGTGGCCAAACCGTTTCTGCTTACGGCGGCAATGGGTGTCATCGCCTTTACAGCCAGCTTCGGCACGGAGCGGATCAGCCTTGATGTCAAGCTGCGGCTGGCGATCTCCGTAGCCTGCGGCGCGTTGTGTTATTTATTCCTGTTAGGAAAAGCTTATCCGCATATGAAAAGTAAATTAAGAAAAGGACGTTTGCTATGAAGGTATTGTGGATGACAAGTGTCTATCCGAGCAGTGAGAAGCCGGGAGAAGGCGTTTTTCATGAGACGCAGGCCCAAGAACTGAGAAAGCTTGGCGCGGAGATGACCGTCATTTGTCCGCGGCCGAAACTCGCCGCGCCATTCCGGGTGCTGAAAAAGACGTATCAGCAAAAGGATATCAGGCCGGCGCATGAATGGCGGAAAGGCGTGTCCGTCCACCGGCCGTTTTATCAGGCGGTTCCCGGGCAGCTGAAATGGGCGCAGCCGCATAAAAGAATGGCGGAATCCATTCTTTCCGAAATTAAAAATCATGGCCTGAAGCCCGATCTGATTCACGCGCATTTCGCCATGCCGTCAGGCGGAGCGGCCGCCATTGTGTCAAAGGCTTTAGGCATTCCGTATGTGCTGACCTTGCATGGCAGTGATGTCAATGTCTATCCGCATTACAGCAAAAGCGCTCATCGCGCATTTACATTTGCGGTGCGGGAAGCAGCCGATATTTACGCTGTGAGCGGCAGTCTGCGGGAACAAATGAAAAAGCTTATCGAAGCGGAGTGCACCGTGCTTCCGATCGGCATCACGCTTGACGCCTTTCGAAAAAGGAACGAGACGAAAGAAGCCGTCAGAAAACGCCTCGGCCTTCCTCCGGATAAAAAACTGATCGTGTTCATCGGCAGGCTTGTCAAAGAGAAAGGTGTTTTCGACTTATCAAAAGCCGTTCAATCATTGGATGAAAGATATGAAGCCGTCTTTGTCGGTGACGGTCCCGCCGCATCTTCATTGCGTGAAGCCGCTCATATCGTCACGGGGCAAGTGCCGAACGACAAGGTACAGGACTATCTGCTGGCTTCGGATGTAATGGCGCTGCCGTCCTACAGCGAAGGCATGCCGACTGTGGTCATTGAGGCGCTCGCTCTGAAGGTGCCGGTGATCTGCACCGATGTCGGAGGATTGGCTTCTTTATTCGGGAAACACCGGGGGTTGCTGATCAAGCCGGGTTCACCTGAGACGCTGGCAGAATCGATTCTGCAATATGACGAAGGAGAGGCTTGGACGCCGCAAACAGCCGAGGAACTTTATCAAACCGTCCGCACGTATTTTGACGCAAGCCAAAACGCGAAAGCGCTGAAAGAGAAATACCGATCCGTAATGAACCGGGCCGGGCAAGAGGAGAACCTTTCGAAAGAGGGATGAAGCTGTGAAAAAAATCGCTGTATTAGGAACAGGGTATGTAGGTCTTGTATCTGGAACTTGTTTTGCGGAAATCGGCCATCATGTGACTTGCTGTGACATCAATGAAGCGAAAATCAGAAGCTTGAAAAACGGAGTCATCCCGATATATGAACCGGGGCTTGAGGAATTAGCTGAAAAAAATGTCAGTACCGGACGGTTATCCTTTACAGCCGAAATCGAGCCGGCTGTGAAAGCCGCTGATATCATCTATATCGCCGTCGGTACGCCGATGTCAAAGACGGGTGAAGCCGATCTGACCTACATTAAGGCAGCGGCGCAAACAATCGGAGAACAGCTGAACGGATACAAAATCATTGTCACCAAAAGCACTGTTCCGGTCGGGACAGGAAAGCTCGTTTACCAAATTGTCAGCGAAGCGTCAAAGGGAAAATACCCGTTTGATGTCGCGTCAAATCCTGAATTCCTCCGCGAAGGTTCGGCGGTGCGGGATACGATGCAGATGGAGCGGGCGGTCATCGGCGCCACAAGCGAACATGCCGCTTCGGTCATTGAAGAGCTTCATAAGCCGTTCCGTACGAAGATCGTAAAGACCAATCTTGAAAGCGCGGAAATGATTAAGTATGCCGCAAATGCTTTTTTAGCCGCCAAAATATCTTTTATTAACGATATCGCCAATATTTGCGAACGTGTCGGGGCGGACATTTCCCACGTGTCAGAAGGCGTCGGTCTTGACAGCCGGATCGGGAATAAATTTCTCCAGGCGGGCATCGGATTCGGCGGATCCTGCTTTCCGAAGGATACAACGGCTTTATTGCATATCGCAAACGCCGCCGGCTATCCGTTTCAAATGATGGAAGCCGTCATTGAAACCAATGAGAAGCAGCGGGTCCGTATTACGGAAAAATTGAACCGCGCCATCGGTCCCTTAAAAGGGAAAACCGCGGCCGTACTGGGGCTGGCCTTTAAACCGCACACAAATGACGTCCGCTCCGCCCCGGCTCTTGATATCATCACAAGCCTTAAAGAGCAGGGCGCTCACGTGAAAGCGTATGATCCGATCGCGATTCCCGAAGCGTCAGCGATATTAGGAGACGGCGGCATTGAATATCACACAGAGCTGTACAGTGCCATCAAAAACGCGGACGCATGCCTGATTACAACAGATTGGCCGGAAGTCAAGGAGATGGATCTTCAGAGAGTGAAGCAGCTGCTCAAACAGCCGGTCATCATTGACGGCAGAAATATGTTTCCGCTGGAGTATATGAGGGTTTCAGGATTCACTTATCATTCCGTCGGACGTCCGGCGGTTCATGCCGATCGGCAAATAAAAGAACTGGCAAGATAGAAAAAGATTTGTCTTCAGGCTCTCGGCAGCCCGGCTCGGCTGCCGGTTTTGGAAAGGGGTTTGCCATGTGAGTATCAAACGTTCAGCGGCACATGTTCTTGTGCTGCTTGCCGCTCTCATTACAGGAGGATTCATCATGCTGGAGGCGGTCAGGGCGGATGCCGGTTTCGGAAAAATCACCGTGCTGCTGTTTGCCGCCATGATCGGCTTTGCCGGACTTGCTTTGCTATCCGCCTTTACAACAAACGGTCAGATGTTTATGGGGCTCATTTATATACTGATCGCGTGTACATTTTTAAACCAGGCCTTCTTTGCGGTCCATCTCGGATTTTTCAGCTTATTTATATACCGGCTGTTATTAATCGGAGCAGGCGCCCTTCACGTCGCCGGCATCCTGACAAACCGTCATCATATTGACAGATGGAATCGGGTGAATGTAAAAGGGGTTCTGATGTTTTTCGCCTTATGGTTTACATACGGTCTCCTATCGTTATTGTGGGCAAAATCCGTGACGTACGGGATTAAATATTTAGCTTTAATGGGAATGGGCATGTTTCTGATTTATCTTATTGTCATGTTCATTCAGCGCTTTGATCAGCTGATGGTTTTTTACGGCATATGGCTTGTGATGACCATTTTTGTGATGGCGATCGGCTTTTACAACCATTTTACACACCACCATCTGCCGAGCTCCACGCTTTATAACGGCCCGCAGTACAAACAGCATTATCCGACGTCCGTTTTCTTTAATCAAAATGATTTCGCGACGTTTTTGTGCATCAGTTTCTTTCTGTATGCGGCGGCGGTGAAAAATATGAAAAACGGCTATGTGAAGGCCGTCAGCCTGCTCTTTGCGATCAGCGCTTTGTATTTAATCATTTTGACCGGTTCGCGCGCGAGTCTGCTGGGCATATGCGCGGGGGCGGCTGTATACGTCTTCATTCTGCTGCCTTCCCTGTTGAAAAAGCTCGCGTTGTACGCAGCGGGAGCGGGTGCAGCGCTGTTTGCGGTTTTATTTGCGGGCCGTATCACCAACGCCGTCTTGAATCTGTTTTCAGCTCCGCAGGCGATGCCGGGACAGCAACCGCTTCCTTCCAACCTCGCGAGGGCGAATCTTTTAAAAAACGCCTTTCACTATGTGATTGATTCCTGGGGGTTTGGAGTGGGTGCCGGAAACGTCTCTTACTATTTAAAAGCGGAGCCCGTTTATGATACGGGCGGCGTAGTTGAGGTGCACAACTGGCTCGTCGAGATTATGGCGAACTTCGGCGTGCTTACGATGCTCGGTTACCTGACAGTCTATTTGTTCCTTTTTTGGACACTTTATAAATGTCATGAAAGAAAATCGGAAAATCAGTCAAGACTGATCACAGAAGGACTTATCACGGCGATGGCCGGTTTTTTGGTAAGCAGCATCAGCCCAAGCTCCGTATCAAATTTATTTTTCCACTGGGTATTTCTCTCGCTCGTGATCGCGGCGGTCAATATATTGAGGCGGTTACAAAAGGAGCCTGCCGTCACGGCGTACTATGAAAAACAGGGAGATGCGAGATGAAGGATATGTTGACAAGAATAACCCGGCGTATCAAAAAGAATATTATTTGGATCATTGCGCTGCCCGTTGTGTTAGGGGCGGCGGGATATGTATTGCCGTCAAAAATCAGCGGGAGCAGCAGTTTTACATCAGAAGCCGCGATCGCCGCGGGAAATTATGATCATCCGCTTTATAACAATACAAAAGAAATCCCGCTCCTTTTGACGAGCGATGCCTTTTTAAAGCAGGCTTTGCCTGATAAAACAGACGAAGAAAGAGCGGCCGTGAAAAGTAAACTGACTGTCGAAACACAATCAGATTCATTGATCACGGTCAGCTACAGCGGCCAAAACAAACAGGAGACCGAATCGGTGTTTCAAGCCGTCATAAAAACTTTTCTGAAGAATGATCAGGACCTGTTTGAAAAACGGGCAAAAGTAGTGCGGCAGAGTATTGCTGCGCTTGAAGGAGAAACCGTCAGCGCGGACGCCAAAGTGGATAAGGAACGATTTTTATACGAATTGAAAAATACGCAGCTGAACCTGAAAGCGGCCGGCATCATCAATTCAGAGCCGATGAATGAAACGGCGGGAGAAGGCATGCCGCCGAAAAGGAAAGCGGTTCTGGGCGTTTTCATCGGCATTGCAGTTGCATTTATGTTCATTGTCATTCCTGAGTTTTTTAGAGAGTCCTTGTAAAAATCTGCGATGGAGATGTGACCATGACAAACTGGAAACCTTTCGTATCTGTCATTACACCGTCTTATAATGCAAGTGAATATATCGAAGACACGATTCAGTCTGTTTTACATCAAAGCCACCCGCATTGGGAAATGATTATCGCGGATGATTGTTCAACGGACGGAACGAGAGATATTTTACGGCAATATGAACAAAAGGATGAGCGGATCCGCGTCGTTTATTTAGATAAAAACGGGGGAGCCGCAGCTGCCAGAAATACAGCCCTTAAACATGCCAAGGGCCGTTATGTCGCATTTCTGGACAGCGATGACAGATGGAAAAAGGAAAAGCTTCAAAAACAGCTTGCGTTTATGGCAGAGCGGTCCTGCGCTTTTTCATTTACGGGCTACAGCGTCATGGAGCAGGACGGAACGCCGACGGACAAAACGATTCAAGCCCCTGAAAGCCTGTCATATGATGAAGCTTTAAAAAACACGATTATCGGATGTTTAACGGTCATGATTGACAGAGAGCAGACGGGGCAGATTCAAATGCCTGATATCAGAACGCGGCAGGATTTAGCGACATGGCTTTCCCTGCTGAAAAGGGGATTTACGGCTTACGGCCTGAATGAGTGCCTTTCAGAATACAGGCTTGTGCAGAATTCGATTTCAAGCAACAAGTGGAAAGCCGCAAAAAAAACGTGGTTTGTTTATAGAGAAATTGAGCGCCTGCATTTTATCAAGGCTTCGTGGTGTTTTATGCAATATGCGAAAAACGCGGTCATGAAAAGACTGTAGGCGTCAGAGGAGCTGGGTGATGAAGGTGGAACCGATTATTCACGTAATCGTCGGAGCGGCGGAATGGGGGCATGACCGGCTGAGATACAGACGGCACCGGCTGGCTGAATTTCTCGCCCGGCAAAAAGAAACGAAAAGCGTCATTTGGGTATGCCCGTCTCCGCGAGCCAATGATGGTCAAATGGCCGGGATCGCCGAGGGAATCCGGCAGTTCACTGTAAAGGATCTCATGCGGCAAAAAGCTTTCCGCTTCGGCAGGTATACAGACATGTGCTACAGGCATAAGCTTTCACCATTGGTGAACATGCTGAAGGAAGAAGGAGAAGGGGCCCGCTGCTGCTTATGGTACACCTTCCCCGGTTTTCCGCTTCTGGCAGATCTGTTTCCTTGGGATGAAGTGATTTATGATTGCAGTGATCTGTGGGCCGCTCCGATCAGCGGCCGGTCCGGGGTGCTGTCAAATGTTAGAAGAAACATCATTAAACAGGCGGAAATGAGAATCATTCAGCGTGCCGATTCCATTACGTGTACATCTGACTGTCTGCACCAGGAGGTCGGAAAAAAGCTGGAGAACCCGCACCAGAAAGTGTTCACCATTGAAAACGGAGTGGAATATGACCTGTTTTCACGGGAAAATAAACAGCCGGATGAAGACATTTTACGGGGACGGAACGGAACGGTTCTCGGTTTTATCGGCGGAATCAAGCCGAAGCTCGATTTTGCGCTTATGGCGGAAACGGCAGATGTGAGGCCTGACTGGACGATTTTATTGGTAGGCCCGAACACGGCTCAGGACGATCCGGATTTCAAGTCGCTTCTGGAGCGTCCGAATGTCATCTGGACGGGACCTGCCGCGCCGAATGAAGTGCCGTCCTATATGCAGCTTGTCGACATCGGCATCATGCCGTATAAAAATTCACCTTATAATGACGCGGTATTTCCGCTTAAGCTTTTTGAATTTTTAGCCGCCGGCAAACCGGTTGTCGGCTGCAACCTTTCTTCTACGTCAAAAATCAAAAGGCCTTTCGTCTATGAATACGTTGAAGGCAGTGACCCCGCAGATTTCATCGCGGCCTGCGACGCGCTTCTGGCAGCGGACCGCAGCGGATCATATGAGGCTTTGCGCCGTGAATTGGCCCGGAGACGGGATTGGAATGTTTTATTCGGCCGAATGCTCGAATGCACGGGTATATTGAAAAATGCGCAATCCCATTAAAAGGGAAAGCGCATTTTTTGATTTGCGTGTTTCTTTTTGATGATGCTTGTTATAATAACTAGTAAGAATTATAATGGAAGGAACGGTTCAATATCAGAAAAGACTTCATATAATTCCAAAGGAGACTTCTTTATGCTTGACGAACGCATGTTTCGCATAGTTGTTGCGTTTTTTGTCTCTCTGCTAACGGTTTTAATCCTAACTCCTATCGTAAAAAAAATTGCGATCAAAATAGGTGCAGTTGACCAGCCCAGCAACCGAAAAGTACATGATAAAATAATGCCCCGTATGGGCGGCCTGGCCATCTTTATCGGCGTAGCGGCGGGTGTTCTCGCGGCCGGCATATATAATGAAACGAAAATGACCGCCATTACAGTGGGTGCGTTTATTATTGTTATTTTAGGAATCCTTGATGATAAATACCAATTAAGCGCAAAGGTAAAGTTTTTCGTCCAGCTGGCCGTGGCCATTATGATTGTGAGCACGGGACTGAAAATGGACTTTTTCTCCGTACCGTTTTTAACGGAACGTTTAGAATTGGGATGGGTCGCTTACCCGCTGACTGTGTTATGGATCGTCGGTATTACGAACGCGATGAACCTGATTGACGGTTTGGACGGACTCGCTGCCGGCCTGTCGGTCATCGGACTCTCCACTATCGCCGTTATGGCGTTATCCGGAGGGAAAATCCTTATTCTGTCACTTTCACTTGTCGTGATAGGAAGCACACTCGGATTTTTATTTTATAATTTTCATCCGGCAAAGATATTTATGGGAGATACCGGATCGCTCTTTCTCGGATACGTCATCTCAGTACTCTCATTATTAGGTCTTTATAAAAGTGTTACTTTATTCAGTATCATCATTCCGATCATCATTTTGGGCGTGCCGATTTTTGATACGACATTCGCCGTCATCAGGCGGATTTTAAACAAACAGCCGATCTCAGCGCCTGATAAGTCACATATACACCACCGGCTGATGGCCTTCGGGCTGTCACACCGTACGGCTGTCATTATCATCTATTTAATCGGCTTTATTTTCAGCGTCAGTGCCATCCTGCTGAAAAGCGCGACCATATGGCTTTCGCTGTTTATTATTTTTGTATTGATTGTATTTATGCAAATCATAGCAGAGGTCACAGGGTTAGTAAATGAACAATTTAAACCATTTACCAAGTTTTACAAGAGATTGGTAAAGAAAAATTAAAAAGAGCAGATCATGCGAATGGTCTGCTTTTTTGCTATTCTCTTATTATATAGAAAAACCCGATCCTGCTCAAAGGATCGGGTTTACTCTTAATAGCCTGTTGTGCCGCCGGACTGTGTGCTGCCCGTACCGTTTTCACCTGCAGTACCGCTGGTTGAATCGGTCGTGCCGCTTGTTCCTGTGCTGCCGGAAGGCGAATCAGCCGTACCGCCTGTTCCCGTGCTGTCGGAAGTCGAATCAGTCGTACTGTCCGTTCCGGTGCTGTCAGAAGCAGGATCGGATGCCGTGCTGTTTCCGGACGGGTAATCCAGATGTTTCTGCAATTCCTGCCGTATTTTTTCGAGATTGGTTGGATCCGGCTGGAAATAATATGTTCCGCGCGTAGTTGCGGTTCCGCCTAAATATAAATCTGATCCTGTTATGGTCAGTGTATCAACCTTTTTGCTGGTAAAGCCGCTGTAAATCTGCTGAAGAGCGAGTCCTTCAGTGATTCGGATATTCGTTTGGACGTTATTGCTCGCTGTTTCAGCGATTTTATCAATTTTAGCAATATTTCCAGCTCTGGACATTTGGTCGATCAGTGCGTTTAAGATTTGCTTTTGGCGGTCATTCCGGCCGAAGTCTCCGCGCTTATCCTGTTTTCTCATCCGCGCGTAAGCCAAAGCCTGCTCACCGTTCAAATGCATGTTTCCTTTCTTGAAATAGATCCGTTTCTTTTTACTGACGTCACTCATCTCGTCGAAGTCAAACGGCACTTTTACATCGACCCCGCCTACTTCATCAATAACATCCTTAAAGCCATTGAAGTCGACAGTGACATACTTATCAATCGGTATGCCTAATAAGTCTTCGACGGTTGAGACGGTTTCATCCGCTCCGCCCTTAGCAAAAGCCGCATTGATTTTTGATTTTTTACCGGTTGTGTCGCCGGCAAGCGTCACCCGCGTATCACGCGGAATACTCAGCATTTTCATTGTTTTATTTCTCGGATCAAGGGTAACGACAATAAGAGAATCTGATCGTCCGCCTTTTCCGCTGGTGGCATAATTTTCGATCCCCATAAACAAAATGGAGAACGGTTTTTTCTTCATATTGATGACTTTATCCCGTAATTTTGATTTGTCTCCGCGGGAAAGGGCATCATATGCATTATCTGCCGCATTGATCGTTTTGTATACTTTGTATCCGCCAAACCCGGCAGCGACTAACAAAACGAGGGTAAGCAGCAGCAAAATCCGTTTGAATATGATCTTTCGTTTGCTTTTCTTTTTCTTTCGAACACGCACTCTTACACGTTCAGCCATTACATTAGTCTCCTTTAGGGCTGACGTCTGTTTCTAAATACGTCAGTTCTCCCTCTGTATTCTTACTCTTGCCGTTCGTCAGTTCTGTCATCCATTTTAGAAACGCTTCTTTGTCTTTTTCTTCAACGTACGTTTCAAATTCGACATGATCCGCATAATGGATATCTTTCAGTAAAAAAACTGATTCTCTCAGTTCGTTCTCTATCTTGCCGAGCCACGTATAATCCGCTGATGTATGCATAATACGCATCAGCTTCCGCTCCGTAACTCCTATATGATTTAAGCCTTCAGACACTGACTTCCCATATGCACGAATCAATCCGCCTGCACCGAGCTTTATTCCGCCGAAATACCGGGTAACCACCGCGCAGGTATCTTTCAGACCGCGTTTTTTCAGCACTTCCAGCATGGGGACGCCGGCTGTGCCGCTTGGTTCTCCGTCATCATTCGCCTTTTGTATATGGTCGGTTTCGCCGATCAGATAAGCTGAGCAGTTATGAGTCGCATTCCAGTGCTGTTTTTTTATCTTTTGTATAAATTCCTGCGCTTCCTCTTCAGAAGCAGCACGGCTCAGGTGACAGATAAAACGCGATTTTTCAATCACAATCTCATGTTCACCCGTTTCTTTAACTGTTAAATAGCTGTGCAGCATGATTGCTGGACCCTCCTGACAAGCATTAAAAGACTTGTTTCTACAAATTCGAACAGACTTTAGAATTTTTGCGCATATTTTGGTATCATGAAAGAGTAAGATACTATATAAAAATGTTTTTTTCTAGAATATACGCATTCTTTCATTATAATTCGACATAAATTGCAGTTCAATTACATTTATAATAAAAATACATAACAACACCGTTACGGAGGGAGACAGATGAATAAATCGAAGATGGACTCCAAAGTTTTGGATTCTATACTTATGAAAATGCTGAAAACCGTGGACGGGAGTAAGGACGAGGTTTTTCAAATCGGAGAGCAGTCGCGCCAGCAATATGAGCAGCTGGTTGAAGAACTCAAACAGATCAAACAGCAGGTCTACGAAGTCATTGAGCTGGGCGACAAACTTGAAGTTCATACGCGGCACGCACGAAACCGCTTGTCTGAAGTAAGCAGAAATTTCCATAAGTTCAGCGAAGAAGAAATTCGCAACGCCTATGAAAAGGCGCACAAACTTCAAGTGGAACTGACGATGATCCAACAGCGTGAAAAGCAGCTGCGGGAGCGCAGAGATGATTTAGAACGCCGGCTTTTGGGGCTTCAGGAAATCATTGAACGGTCAGAATCATTGGTCAGCCAAATAACCGTCGTTCTGAATTACCTGAATCAAGACCTTCGCCAAGTAGGGCTTCTTCTTGCCGATGCGCAGGCTAAACAAGATTTCGGTTTAAGAATCATTGAAGCCCAAGAGGAAGAAAGAAAAAGAGTTTCCAGAGAAATTCATGACGGTCCCGCGCAAATGCTGGCAAATGTCATGATGAGATCGGAATTAATTGAACGGATCTTCCGCGACCGCGGCACGGAGGACGGATTTCAGGAAATCAGAAATCTGCGGCAGAATGTGCGGAATGCCCTTTACGAAGTCAGAAGGATTATATATGATTTAAGACCGATGGCATTGGACGATCTCGGGCTGATTCCGACACTGAGAAAATATCTTTATACAACTGAAGAATACAACGGAAAGGTGAAAATACATTTTCAGTGTATCGGAGACACAGAGAACCAAAGGCTTGCCCCGCAATTTGAAGTGGCGCTTTTCCGTCTCGCTCAGGAAGCCGTCACAAATGCACTCAAGCATTCAGAATCAGAGGAAATTACAGTAAAAGTGGAAGTAACCGCTGATTTTGTCGTTCTCATCATTAAGGACAACGGAAAAGGCTTTGATATTAAGGATGCTAAACAAAAGAAAAACAAGTCATTCGGCTTGCTGGGAATGAAAGAAAGAGTAGATCTGCTTGAAGGAACGATAACGATAGACTCTAAAATAGGTCTTGGGACATTTATCATGATTAAGGTTCCGTTATCTCTCGGCCTATAATTTGTTAAATAGAGCCAAAAGACATATTGACCGAACAGCGGCGTATATAGAACAATAGGATAAGGAGGCGTAGCGTGTGACTAAAGTAAATATTGTTATTATCGACGACCATCAACTATTCCGTGAGGGTGTAAAAAGAATATTGGATTTTGAACCTACCTTTGAAGTGGTAGCAGAAGGTGACGATGGAGATGAGGCGGCTCGAATCGTCGAGCATTATCATCCCGATGTTGTCATAATGGACATCAATATGCCGAATGTAAATGGAGTAGAGGCTACTAAACAGCTTGTTGAGCTGTACCCTGAATCTAAGGTGATTATCCTCTCCATCCATGATGATGAAAACTATGTGACTCATGCTTTAAAAACTGGTGCAAGAGGCTATCTCCTGAAAGAGATGGACGCAGATACTTTAATCGAAGCAGTGAAAGTGGTAGCCGAGGGCGGTTCTTACCTTCACCCGAAAGTAACCCACAATCTTGTCAACGAATTCCGCCGTCTTGCGACAAGCGGAGTTTCTGCTCATCCTCAGCATGAGGTTTACCCGGAAATCCGGAGACCATTACATATATTAACGAGACGGGAATGTGAAGTGCTGCAAATGCTTGCAGACGGAAAAAGCAACCGCGGAATCGGTGAATCATTGTTTATCAGTGAGAAAACAGTGAAAAACCACGTGAGTAATATTTTGCAGAAAATGAACGTTAATGACCGGACACAAGCCGTTGTCGTGGCCATTAAAAACGGCTGGGTAGAGATGCGTTAGTCATGTGTGAGAAGACTTGCCTGTTATGGCAAGTCTTTTTTTACAGCTGCATATCTATTAAAATACTTATTAAGTACTTAATAAGGCAGGTAAAGTGATGAAGATTGCAGTTGTAACAGACAGTACAGCATATATTCCGAAAGAGATGAGAGAAGAACATCATATTCATATGATTCCTCTCCAAGTGGTTTTCGGTGAAAAAACATTCCGCGAAGAAACAGAACTCGACTGGAGAAGTTTTTATAAAGAAGTAAAAAATCATGATGAGCTGCCGACTACGTCTCAGCCTTCTTTCGGTGAATTAATCGCATTGTACGAAGAACTGGGCAAAACATATGACGCAGTCATAAGCATACATTTGTCCAGCGGAATCAGCGGAACATATAACAGCGCCGCCTCGGCAAACACTATGGTTGATCATATTAAAGTTTATCCCTTTGATTCAGAGATCAGCTGTTTGGCACAAGGGTTTTATGCGTTAAAGGCAGCACAGCTCATTAAAGACGGTGTTGACTCACCGGAAGAGATTATAAAAGAGCTGGAAGAAATGAAAAAAACAGTCCGTGCGTATTTTATGGTGGACGATTTATCACACCTCCAGCGGGGCGGGCGTCTAAGCAGTGCTCAGGCTTTTATCGGCGGTCTGTTAAAGGTAAAGCCTATTCTTCATTTTGACAATAAGGTAATTGTTCCTTTTGAGAAGATTCGGACACGCAAAAAAGCGATTTCGAGAATTTTTGAGCTGTTTGGGGAGGATGCAAGTAAAGGAATCCCGATGCGGGCCGCTGTCATCCATGCAAACAGGGAAGAAGAAGCGGCGGCTATTATACAGGAGTTAAGCGGTAAATATCCTCATGTCGAATTCTATAACAGCTATTTCGGCGCCGTGATCGGAACCCATTTGGGCGAAGGCGCCATCGGAATCGGCTGGTGCTTTAAAAACTAAGTGAAAATCTCCGTTTTCAAGGGCGGAGATTTTTTTATTTTTTAATTTTCGCAATTCGACAAGTGGGTTCCCGACAAGACATACTTTGAGCAGAAAGGAGGCAGGGAGATGTCCGAAGGTGCTTCAGAATTTTCAGAGGTGCGGGATTTCTTTTACGGCCGGCATTTATTGAGATCTGAGATACCGTTTTCAGACCAGCGTATTAAGCGTTTTACAGAAAAAGAATATATAACGGCCGAGCCGTCAATCATCCGCCGGAAAAATCGTTACGTCTGCCAACGATGCGGTCAGTCTGATCAAGCCTGCTTTGCGGCATTTTGGGCGCCCTCTGCCAAAAGGCAGATTACCTATTGCCGTGCCTGTGTCGTGATGGGAAGGGCTGATGAACTGACATCATTATATTCTTGGAATCAAGCCCATGAAAACAGCTGGGAGCCTGTAAAGCTTTCTTGGGAAGGAACACTGACAGACGGACAGAAGCGGGCGGCCGCCGCGCTTACAGATGCGATAAAAGAGAGACAAGAGCTGTTAGTATGGGCGGTTTGCGGATCGGGGAAAACAGAGATGCTGTTTCCGGGTATCGAGTTTGCGCTGAATCACGGTTTGCGCGTCTGTGTCGCGACTCCGCGTACAGATGTCGTACTTGAACTGCTGCCGAGACTGAAAAAAGCATTTGAGAAAGTCGAAGTTTCTGCTTTGTACGGCGGCAGCGAGGACAAAGGCCGTCTGACCCCGTTAATGATTTCAACCGCTCACCAGCTGATGCGCTACCGAGACATTTTTGATGTCATGATAATAGATGAAGTAGATGCGTTTCCTTTTTCAGCCGATGAGACATTAAGATTCGCTGTTGATAAAGCGAGGAAGAAAAACAGCGCCCTTGTTTATGTAACGGCAACTCCTTCAGACACATTAAAAAAGAAGGCTGAAGCCGGTTTGCTGAAAAGCGTCCGCATACCGGCCAGATATCATCGGAAACCCCTCCCGGAGCCGCGTTTTTTGTGGTGCGGAAATTGGAAGAAGAAGCTTCAGAAAGGAAAACTGCCGCGCTCTGTAACCGATTGGGTCCGCCAAAAACTTCAATCACAGCTGCCGGTTTTCTTATTCGTTCCGTCTGTACACGTATTGAAAAAGACAACGGATTATTTTCAGAAATTAAACATACGGGCAGAAGGCGTACATGCGGAAGACACATTCAGAAAGGATAAAGTGAAACGGTTCAGAGACGGCGGGCTTGACCTGCTGGTAACGACTACGATTTTAGAAAGAGGGGTTACCGTGCCCAAAGTTCAGACATGTGTCCTCGGCGCAGAAGCACCTATCTTTACCGAGAGCGCGCTCGTACAGATCGCGGGCAGAACGGGAAGGCATTATAAACATTTCAGCGGTGATGTCGTCATGTTTCATTTCGGAATTACAAACGGAATGAAAAAAGCAAAAAAACATATAGAACATATGAACAAATTGGCACAAAAAAGTAAATTGTTGGACTAGTTAATTTCAGAAAACGTGATACAGTATACTCATACTTTCCTATGAGGAGCTGTCAGCATGCTTGTCAATTCTAAAGAAATCATATTAAAGGAACTTCTCGACCGCCATATGTCTCAGCTTCATATGAAATGCACATGCCGGGTATGCAAAAATGATGTACTGGCACTTTCATTAAACCGGGCTGAGCCGGCATATGTTACAGATAAAAAGAAAGTTGCTTATGCAAAAGCAGAGATAGTTGATAAACAGAAAAATACGGCGCTGCTTGTCATTCTGGCTGAATCAGCGGCGATTGTTTCGGTTAATCCAAGCGAGTTCTGTGAAACTCGGGAAGGAGCGTAATATCTCTGAATTGTTTATTGTGTGACTCACCAATTTCAAGTTCATTGACTTGGAGATCTCTGTTTTCTCTGGCGCCCGAGCAAGAGATATGCAGCATATGCAGCAGCCAATTCGAAAAAATTGAAGGCCCCGTATGCAGTATATGCGGGAGGCCTCAGGAGTCAAATGAAAAATGCGCTGATTGTGCGGCCCGGGAATCAAAAACGGAAAAGCGCTTTTTGCTGCGGCAAAACCGTTCGGTATATTTATATAATGATGCGATGAAGGACTCATTGGCCCGTTTTAAATTCAGGGGTGATGCGAAAATCATTCAAGCATTTGAACGTGACTTTGCTGCCGGCTTTAAAGCGGCATATCCATCAAATACACATACTCTCATCCCTATTCCGCTGAGCGGCGAACGGCTGGCGGAACGCGGATTCAATCAATCCGAGCTGCTGGCCTCTCTGCTCGGAATGCCTGTCATTTCCCCCCTCATCCGACTGAACAATGAAAAACAATCCAAAAAGAGCAAAACAGATAGGCTGTCTGCAGAAAAAAAGTTTTCAGCAGCCGAAAACTCCGCCGAAGGTATGAACGTCATTTTAATAGATGATATTTATACGACGGGCGCCACACTTCACCAAGCCGCCGAAGTCCTGCTGACAGCGGGCAAAGCGTCATCGGTCTCCTCTTTTACTTTAATCAGGAGCTAAATCATTCTTTTTTTCTGCCGATATAATTGATAGAAATATAAGGCAGATTAAAGAAGGAATAGGAGTTAATACGATGGGTGAATTGGCGAATTGTCCAAAATGCAATGCTTTATTTTTTAAAACGAACCTGCAGACCGTGTGCCAGGCATGTATTAAAGAAGAAGAAAAAGCATTTGAAACCGTCTATAAATTTTTGAGAAAGCAGATCAACAGACAGTCGACGATGCAGCAGATCACTGAGGAAACAGGTGTGGATGAAGAGCTGATCCTCAAGTTTATCAAACAAAAAAGGATTCAGATCAGCCAGCTTCCGAATTTGGCATATCCTTGCGAAAGGTGCGGAAATCCAATCAGGACGGGGAAATTTTGCAAGTCCTGTCAGACAGATATTGAGTCACAATTAGACCATATGAACCAAAAAACAGCCGCTGAATTCGAAGAAAAAAACAGTACAAAAGACACATACTATGCCTATAATACCAAAAACACCTGATTCCCTAAACTAACTGATAACGCAGTCGATAAAAGAATTAGACTGCGAACAGAAAGCGAGAGGAATCCTATGAAAATCAATCAGTACGGAACACAATCCGTTAATCCATACCAAAAAAATTACGAAAAGCAAGCCGTACAAAAAGAGGCTGCAAAGCCGAAGGACAAAGTGGAAATTTCTTCTCATGCAAAAGAGCTTCAAAATGCGTCAGATGCGGTCACTAAAACACGACAGGAAAAAATCGCTCAGCTTAAAGCGGATATAGAGAGCGGAACATATAAAATAGATTCAAACAGCATCGCTGAAAATATAGTAAATTTCTATAAAAAGCAATAAAAAGGAGAAAGCCAATGTCAGCAAAGCCAATTATTGATCAACTGAAGCGACTTTGCGCACTGCATGAACATCTGCTCACGCTGTCTGAGGAGAAAACGGAAGCGCTGAAAGCAGGTAAAACAATAGAGCTCTCCAACATATTGACCAAAGAGCAAAAGTATATTCAGGCAATCGGGCAGACTGAGGAAGAACGAATCAGGTTAACTTCTCAGTTTCTCAGCCGCGGTGAGGACAATACAATTGCTGCATGCATCTCCAGAACTTCAGGCAGTGAAAAACAGGAGCTTGAAGGGTTATTTCACTCTTTGTCTGCGCTTCTTGACCGTCTGAAAGAAGTGAATGAGATGAACAAACAGCTCACGATTCAGGCTTTACAATTCATCTCCGGGGCATTCGATATGATCATGCCGGGTGAAAAAGAGAATATGAATTATAAAGAGCCGCAAGCGGCGCGCAAGCCTGTCAGCCGTTTGACATTATTCGATTCAAAAGCTTAGAACGGAGGATTTTCAATGCCATCGACTTTTATGGGGCTGGAAACAGCAAGGCGTGCATTGAGTGCGCAGCAGACTGCATTGAGCACAGTTTCAAATAACGTTGCAAATGCAAATACAGAAGGGTACACGAGGCAGCGCGTCACATTACAATCGACGAGCCCTTATCCCGCAGTATCAAAAAACAGTGATCTGACGGCCGGCCAAATCGGAACAGGAGTAAAAGCCGGTTCAGTTGAGCGCGTCAGAGACAGTTTTTTAGACTATCAGTACAGAACTGAAAATACAAAATTAGGGTACTATACAGCCCGTTCCAATTCATTGTCGCAAATGGAGGGCGTCATGAAAGAGCTTGACGATAACGGATTAAACGGATCGCTCAGTTCATTTTGGAATGCCCTTCAGGATCTGGCGACGAATCCGGAAAATACGGGAGCGCGCTCAGTTTTGCAGGAGCAGGGGAAATCTCTTGCCGAAAGTTTTAACTATATATCTACCTCTTTGACTAACATTCAGGGTGATATTAAAAAGAACCTGGATAACACAGCGGATCAGGTCAATTCCATTCTCAATCAGCTGAATGACCTTAACAATCAAATAGCGGCAGTTGAGCCGAGCGGTATGCTCCCTAATGATTTGTATGACCAAAGAGACAGATTGATTGATCAATTATCTTCTATGGCAAATATTAAAGTTTCATATAATAAGTCGGGCGGACATGCCTTGGCGACTGCTGAGGGCACGGTTAACGTCGAATTGCTGAACGGAAACAACAATTCTCTCGGTACGCTGCTCGACGGTAACACAAAAACAGTTTCAGAAATGAAAATCAACTACGACAAGGACAGCGGCCTTGTGTCGAGTGTGTCAGTCGGCAGCAATACGGTCAATGCGGATGCATTTACCGGAAAAGGCTCACTTTTAGGTCTTATTGAATCATACGGCTATATGTCAAACGGAGAAGAAAAAGGTCTTTATCCTGAAATGCTGACGGCTCTTGACAATATGGCGCTGTCCTTTGCTGACGCGTTTAATGCAGTTCATGAAAAAGGGAAGACCTATACAGGCGAACAGGGCGCAGCATTTTTTGATTTCGGCGGTGGTGAGGCGGTGCCGGCAAAAGGTGCGGCAGCGAAAATAAAAGTCAGTGACAAAATCCTTGCGTCTACTGATAATATCGCAGCGTCGTTAAACGGAGAAAAAAGTGACGGCACAAACGCGACAAATCTTGCAGCCGTACAGAACAGCAAACTGACTATTAACGGTGAAACCACTACAATTAATGACTTTTATGAATCCCTTATCGGAAAGCTGGGCGTTAATTCACAAAAAGCGGCCAATCTTATGAACAACTCTGAAAGCAACACCCTTTCAGCCGATGAACGGAGACAATCAGTCAGTGCAGTGTCTTTAGATGAAGAAATGACAAATATGATTCAGTTTCAGCACGCTTATAATGCGGCTGCGCGGATTATAACGATGCAAGATGAAATATTCGATAAAATTATTAACGGTATGGGCACCGGAGGAAGATAGGAGATAAGTAAATGAGAGTAACTCAAGGGATGATCGCAAAAAATTCTCTTCGATTTATCGGCTCAAGTTATGACAAGCTCGATCGGCTTCAGCAGCAAGTGTCTACGGGGAAAAAAATCACGAAAGCTTCTGATGATCCGGTCGTTGCAATGAAGGGAATGCAGTACCGTACTCAGCTTGCGCAGGTAAACCAGTATCAGCGGAATGTTTCGCAAGGTTTTACATGGCTGGAAAACTCGGAATCAAGCGTAAACTCGGAAACGGATATTATGGGGAAAATCCGGGACTTGATGGTTCAGGCGAAAAGTGATTCGAACGGTGAAACAGAATTGAAAGCAATCGGTACAGAAATCGGCCAGCTGAAAAAGCAGCTCGTTTCTGTCGCGAATACTCAGGTAAACGGACGTTATCTGTTTAACGGAACAAATTCAGACGTCCCGCCGATCACTGAAAATGCCGATGGCACATATAAGTACAACTATGAGAATTATACAGGTGCTTCGGATGTTAACATCAACATCTCGAACGGAGCAGTGTTGAAAGTGAATTCTGATCCGAACTCAGCTTTCGGAGGCGTCGCACAAAATGGAGATAATGTTTTTGAATTTCTTAACTCCTTAGAAGCTTCTTTAAGCAAAGGCACGCTGTCCGAAGCAGATTCAGATCAAATTCTGTCAGATATTGACGGTTTTACTGATAAAATGAATGCTGAAAAATCCAATATCGGCGCACGCACAAACCGGTTGGAACTCATTCAGACAAGATTGGAATCACAAGCGGCAACCGCTGAAAAAGTATTGTCCGATAATGAAGATGTAGAAATGGAAGATGTAATTGTTGATTATTTATCTCAACAGACGGTTCATAGAGCAGCGCTGTCAGTGAATGCGAATATCATTCAGCCGTCACTGATTGACTTTCTGAAATAATATAACTGACCGTCTTCAATATATAAAAAAGCGACTCACACCAGGGAGATCGCTTTTTTTACTAAAATACTATAAACAGGAGGGGTCTCTGTGCAGATGCCGAGATTGATTATTGACAGTGTGCCTGCTAAAATCGGTATAACCTTTCAAAAGGAAGAAATCGAGATGGAACAGCCGCCCGCTGACCTGGAAATCGAGCAGCCGCCGGCAGAGCTGAACATTGAAAGCACGCCGGCCAAACTGACGATTGACCAGACGAGGGCGTGGGAGAACTTGAATCTCAAATCATTTGAAAAGCTGAACGCTGAAGCCGCTCAAAAAGGTGCGGAAGCCTGCAGCGAGTTTATCGCAAAAACAGTCAGGGAAGGGAAGGAAATGGCGGCTATCGAAAAGAAAACGGGCAATGTGATGGCCCGGCAGGCAGCAGATGTCAGACCGCCCGATCCATTCGGCGAATTCAGCGACTTTCTGCCTGCGCAGTTTCTCGTCGACATTGACTGCATTCCTTCAAAGCTTACGATTGATATTGAAGCCCGCAAACCTTCAATTGAAGCAGCCGTCAATAAACCTGTATGGAATTATACGCCGGGGAAAGTTCAGATTGATATGATGCAAGACCCTAAGGTGACGATTTCGGTTGACGATGGCAACGCAGAATAAAAGATGAAAGTGGTAAAGGATTGTGAAGCATGATAATTAAAACAAAATATCACGGAGAAATCAGAATAGACGAAGGGCAGATTATCTCATTTGAAAACGGCCTGCCGGGATTTAATGACGAGACTCAATTTGTTGTTCTTCCTTTGTCGGAAGATTCACCGTTTTTGGCGCTGCAGTCTGTCAAACAGGAGCACATCGCCTTTATTGTCGCCAGTCCGTTTATTTTCTTTAAAGGGTACGAATTTGACATTGACCATGCGACGCTTGAACTTTTGCATATTGAAGATATAGAGGACGTCGAAGTGATGGCGATTTTAACGCTGGAAGAGCCTTTTGAAAACACGACCGCCAATTTAAAAGCGCCGATTATCGTCAATAAAAAGGAAATGAAGGCGAAACAAATCATTTTACATGATGCTTCCTATGAAACAAAACATCTGATAGGAGGAGGATCATGCTAGTTCTCTCAAGAAAAGTGAATGAGTCCATTCAGATCGGGCCGGATATTGAAATAAAGGTGATCGCCATCGAAGGAGAACAAGTGAAGCTGGGAATTGAAGCGCCTCAGCACGTAGATATTCACAGGAAAGAAATCTACTTGTCGATCCTGGAAGAGAACAACAGAGCCGTATCTTTTAATACCGATTTATTACTTAACTTATCCTCACAAAAAAAGTGAGGATTTTTTTATTTTCAATATAAACAATAGAAACGGCCATCCGATATATATAGTGTAGCCAATGAGAGGAAAAATTTTCTTCAGAATGACGCTGCGCAAATGCACAAGGACGTGCGAAAAACAATTCAGGGAGGAAATACAAAATGAGAATCAACCACAATATCGCGGCTCTTAACACTAGCCGTCAGCTGAATGCAGGTTCAAACGCTGCTTCTAAAAACATGGAAAAATTATCTTCAGGTCTTCGCATCAACCGCGCTGGTGATGACGCTGCGGGTCTTGCGATCTCTGAAAAAATGCGTTCTCAAATCCGCGGTTTAGACATGGCGTCTAAAAACGCTCAAGACGGAATCTCTCTTATTCAAACATCTGAGGGTGCATTGAACGAAACTCACAGCATTCTTCAGCGTATGAGCGAGCTTGCTACACAAGCGGCGAACGATACAAACACAGATTCAGACCGTTCTGAGCTTCAAAAAGAGATGGACCAATTAGCGTCTGAAGTAACAAGAATCTCTACTGACACTGAGTTCAACACGAAGAAACTTCTTGACGGAACTGCGCAAAACCTTACGTTCCAAATCGGAGCTAACGAAGGCCAAACAATGAGCCTGTCTATCAATAAAATGGACTCTGAAAGCCTGAAAGTCGGTACGACTTACACAGCAAATGATGACGGTTCTAAGCTTGTAACTGCAGATGGAAAAGAAGCAACCCTTGTCACTGACGGTTCTAAAGGGCCGAATGGCTACTATGACGATGCTGATAAATTAGTTTATCAAGCTGACAGTGCATTAGCTAAAGATACAAAAGTAACAAAAGGTATCGACATCTCATCTTCAGCTAAAGCTGCGTCTTCAGCTCTTACAACAATCAAAACAGCTATCGACACAGTATCTAGCGAGCGCGCTAAACTTGGTGCGGTTCAAAACCGTTTAGAGCACACAATCAACAACCTTGGTACTTCTTCTGAGAACCTGACTTCTGCTGAATCACGTATCCGTGACGTAGACATGGCTTCTGAGATGATGGAGTACACGAAAAACAACATCCTTACTCAGGCTTCTCAAGCTATGCTTGCGCAAGCTAACCAACAGCCTCAGCAAGTTCTTCAATTGCTTAAAGGTTAATGACGGAAAGATCCTGGTTCTCCAGGGTCTTTTTTTATTTCTTCAGCTATTTTCCCCTTCATCATGCCAAAGAACCCTATTGACAAAATGAAACATTATATTTTGCAGTTGAATTATTGAAAACCTTTTAATATGACCGATATAAGAATAAGATCATACATTTATGGAGCTGTGATATGATAAACAGTCGGAAACTCACTGTTGTCATAGAGCCGTATACGACTAAACGCCGAAAAGGAGAGGGTACATATGGTCACAAGAATCACAGGCCTTAATTCCGGTCTTGATGTAGATTCTCTGGTAAAAAAACTGATGGATGCCGAAAAGCAGCCGCTTAATAAATTAAACCAGCAAAAGCAGACGCTTGAATGGAAGCGCGATGCTTATCGGGAAGTGAATACCCAGATTGCCGACATGTATTCTACTACATTTAATAATATGCTGATGTCCACAAACTGGAATAAAAAAACAGTAACAAGTTCGGATTCCAGTGTCAGCGCGGTGGCTGTCAGTGCTGAACAGAATATTTCAACGAGCATGTCTGTACAGCAGCTGGCCACACCGACGACTTATAAATCATCAGGGGCCATCAATTTCACTTCAGGTCAGAGCCAAACATTGAAATTCAATGTCACAAATCCGGGTGAAACGAAGCCGACTGAGGTAAACGTCACGATCGCCGCAACCGATACGATTGACGATGTCATTTCTAAACTGAACAGCTCAGGCCTTGGGGTGACGGCTTTAAAAGAGAAAATTTCCAACGGCACGGATTATGTGGACACGATTGCGTTCACTTCCAATAAAACGGGGGAAGGATTTACCCTTTCAGCAGGTGATGACGCGACCAAAAGCTTTCTGAAAGATCAGCTCGGTTTTGCCGTTGATGATGCGACAAATGAACTGACGGCCAATGCCGAAGGGAAAAACGCGAAATTTACGTTCAACGGGCTTGAAATGACAAAAACGTCCAATAACTTTACGATCAACGGCATCAAATACACGCTGAACAGCGTGACGGACAGCAATAAAACGGTTACGATTAACAGCACGACTGATACGGACGGGATTTTTGACAACATTAAAGATTTCGTTGATAAATACAATACGTTAATTAAAAGCGCAAACGCGAAGGTGACAGAATCAAAATACCGCGATTATAAGCCGCTAACCGATGAACAAAGAGAAGCGATGACCGATAAGCAGATTGAGCAGTGGGAAGCAAAGGCCAAAAGCGGTTTATTACGGAGCGACAGCACGCTGCAGAACGGGTTGGCGGAGATGCGGCTTGATCTGTACTCAACGGTTACGATTGACGGGAAAAAATATCAGCTTGCAGATTTCGGAATTGAGACGTCTGATAGTTATACGGATCAAGGAAAGCTTGTCATTAAAGACGAAGCGAAACTGAAACAGAAAATTACCGAGAATCCTGCTCTCGTGGCTAAACTGTTTAATGCAGACAGCCCTGATACAGCGAAAACCAAAAACCCGGAGGAACAGGGGATTGCCCGGAGATTAAAAGACACATTAAACAAAATGCAGATTCAAATTTCAAAACAGGCGGGTACGGAAAGCTCGGTATCAACCAGCTTTGCCATCGGAAAAAGCCTGGATGAAATAGAAACAAATATTTCCAATATGAAAACGAAGCTGGATGACATCGAGACGAGATATTATAAAAAGTTCAGCGCACTGGATACGGCATTGGAGAAATTGAACAGCCAATCTTCATATCTCACGTCAATGTTAGGATCTTCAACATCATAACCTTGGAGGTTTTATAAAAATGGCAATAAATAATCCTTTTGCTGCTTATCAGCAGACATCCGTCTTTACAGCCGCTCCGGAAGAGCTGACTCTTATGCTTTATAACGGCTGCCTGCGATTCATTAAGCTGGCAAGGCAGGCGATGAAGCAAAACAACCTTGAAGCCAAAAATGAAAATATCGTAAAGGCGCAAAACATCATTCAAGAGCTCAGCATCACGTTAAACCGGGAGATTGAGATTTCTGAACAGATGTCATCCATTTATGATTACATCCGCCGCCGGCTGATCGACGCGAACGTGCAGAATAACGGAGAATTTTTAGATGAAGCGGAAAAGCTCGTTACTGAATTTCGCGACACGTGGAAGCAGGCCATGCAGAGTGAACGGAAAAACAGCCATGGCGCGGGCGGCCTTGCCTGATGAACAGCAATGTCTTTTCTTTGTATAACGAAACGAAGAACATGTACGCCGCACTGAAGGACGCCCCGGAGAGCGATGGTCTCATCAGCAGCGTTACGGCATTTACGGAGAAAAGGGAGGAGATGCTTGCGGGCATAAAGCCGCCTTTTTCCGAAGAAGAAAAAACGCTGCTTCAGCAGGTGGCCGCGATGGACCGTCTGATTACCGGCGAAGTGAAACGGATTCAGGATGGTATCCGAAATGAAATAAAAACGCTTAAGAAAAAACGAATCTACCATAATACGTATTTCAATCCGTATCATCAAACGACAAGTGACGGCCGTTATTACGACAAACGCAAATAGGTGAGTGTTTTGAGAAGTTTGAACGATTACCATTTGGTGTCAGCCTATTACCAGCTTCTTTTTACGATTGATGAGGGGCTTTGCTACCTGTTGGACACGCAGGATGATTTTTTTAAGACGGAGGGCGAGCGGATTTACAACGATTTGATTCAGGCTTTTTTTCATCTCGATTCCTCTCATGCGCTTCTGCTGTCTATCATTGAGTGCCGATGCGTGGAGACGGCGATCCGCTCATTTGACGAGATCTTTCAGGATTTCAGCATGTTAAATGATTATGATTTCCCGTCCGCCCCTTTTCAGGAGTTTTTAAAAACCATCTTTCTGCCGCATTATAAGCTATGGATGGAGCAGACGCACGACTGCATCAAACCGTATGTTCTTCACTAGACCTGCTGCAAGCGGCAGGTCTTTTGCCTGCGTCCTCCGCATATACTTATAATCCTGGCGGAAGCTGCCGGATAAAACCGACACCATTCGTCATCGTTCACCGAATTTACACATTATTTTAACGTTTCAGCAGGGATCAGAAGGGGTAAAAGAGAAATAGTTACATATCCTTAGATAAAGGGAGGCGTTCTTTGATGAACTACAATATCAGAGGAGAAAACATTGAGGTTACACCTGCGTTAAAGGATCATGTGGAGAGAAAAATCGGCAAGCTGGAGCGATATTTCGAGCAGAGCGTCAATGCCGATGTGAACGTCAACTTAAAATTCTATAATGATAAGGAATCCAAAGTTGAAGTCACCATTCCGATGACTGATCTGGCGCTTCGTTCTGAAGTGCATAACGAGGATATGTACAATGCAATTGATCTCGCAACAAACAAGCTGGAACGTCAAATCCGAAAGCACAAAACAAAAGTCAACCGAAAATTCCGCGAGCAGGGTCTTCCGAAACATTATTTCGAGAACGGCAGCGCTGCTGATACGGGCGTAGCGGTTCAGGACGAAATTGAAGATGACAGCCCGGAAATTGTCCGTCAAAAGCGTTTTAATTTAAAACCGATGGATAATGAAGAAGCGATTCTCCAAATGAATATGCTCGGACATAATTTCTTCGTATTCACCAACGCGGAGACGAATCTCACAAATGTCGTTTACCGCAGAAATGACGGCAAATACGGATTAATTGAACCGACTGAATAAACCATCCAGCCTTCCGTGAACGCGCGGAAGGTTTTTCTCTATCTTTATCTGCAAATTCTTTGGAAATGGCAAAAGGTATGGTATGATAATGAGAGGTATACATGGACAGAAAATTATCATTTATTCCATGCAAAATCTGCATGTGAACATAGAGGAGCGTTATAGATGCTTGGGATTTTAAATAAAATGTTTGATCCGACCAAACGTGCGCTGAACAAATATGAAAAAATAGCAAATGACATTGATGCCGTAAGAGGAGATTATGAAAATCTCTCTGACGAGGCGCTTAAACATAAAACGGCAGAATTTAAAGAGCGGCTTGAAAAAGGAGAAACGACGGATGACCTTCTTGTCGAAGCGTTTGCCGTCGTTCGTGAAGCTTCCCGCCGCGTAACCGGCATGTTCCCGTTTAAAGTGCAGCTGATGGGGGGCATCGCCCTTCATGAGGGGAACATCTCCGAAATGAAAACAGGGGAAGGGAAAACGCTGACGTCCACGCTTCCCGTGTATTTAAATGCCTTGACGGGAAAAGGCGTTCACGTCGTAACGGTCAACGAATATCTGGCGAGCCGTGATGCCCAGCAAATGGGAGAAATTTTTGCGTTTCTCGGGCTTACAGTCGGCCTGAACCTGAATTCGATGTCAAAAGACGAAAAACGCGAAGCTTACGCAGCCGATATCACGTATTCAACGAACAATGAACTCGGCTTTGATTATTTGCGTGACAACATGGTGCTCTATAAAGAACAAATGGTGCAGCGCCCGCTTCATTTTGCCGTTATTGATGAAGTCGATTCAATTTTAGTCGATGAAGCGAGAACGCCGTTGATTATTTCCGGACAAGCTCAGAAGTCCACAAAACTGTACGTGCAGGCAAATGCGTTTGTCCGCACACTCAAGAAAGATCAGGATTTTACGTATGACGTCAAAACGAAAGGCGTTCAGCTGACGGAAGAAGGAATGACGAAGGCTGAAAAAACGTTCGGCATCGACAACCTGTTTGATGTCAAAAACGTGGCCTTGAACCACCATATCAACCAGGCTTTAAAAGCCCATGCGGCGATGCAGAAAGACGTGGATTATGTTGTTGAGGACGGCCAGGTCGTCATCGTTGATTCCTTCACCGGCCGTCTGATGAAAGGACGCCGCTACAGCGAAGGTCTTCACCAGGCGATTGAGGCGAAAGAAGGCCTGGAGATTCAAAATGAAAGCATGACATTGGCGACGATTACGTTCCAAAACTATTTCCGTATGTACGAAAAGCTGGCCGGTATGACCGGTACCGCAAAAACGGAAGAGGAAGAATTCCGAAATATTTATAACATGCAGGTTGTATCCATCCCGACCAACCAGCCGGTCATCCGTGATGACCGTCCGGACTTGATCTACCGCTCAATGGAAGGGAAATTCAAGGCGGTGGCGGAGGATGTCGCCCAGCGCTACATGACCGGACAGCCGGTTCTTGTCGGTACGGTTGCCGTTGAAACGTCTGAATTGATTTCTAAACTTCTGAAAAACAAAGGGATTCCGCATCAGGTGCTCAATGCCAAAAACCATGAGCGTGAAGCTCAGATTATTGAGGAAGCGGGACAAAAAGGCGCTGTCACGATTGCGACCAACATGGCGGGACGCGGAACCGACATTAAACTCGGCGAAGGCGTAAAAGAGCTTGGCGGCCTTGCAGTCGTCGGTACGGAACGCCACGAATCCCGCCGGATTGACAATCAGCTCCGCGGACGTTCAGGACGTCAGGGAGACCCGGGCATCACACAATTTTATCTTTCAATGGAAGATGAATTGATGCGCCGTTTCGGAGCTGAACGGACGATGGCGATGCTTGACCGGTTCGGTATGGATGACTCCACGCCGATTCAGAGCAAAATGGTGTCACGCGCCGTGGAATCATCTCAAAAACGTGTCGAAGGAAACAACTTTGATTCACGTAAACAGCTTCTTCAATATGACGACGTGCTCCGTCAGCAGCGCGAAGTCATATACAAGCAGCGTTTTGAAGTCATTGACTCTGAAAACCTGCGTGACATTGTGGAAGGCATGATCAAGTCTTCTCTGGAGCGTGCGATTGCCGCTTATACGCCGAAAGAGGAGCTTCCGGAAGAATGGAATCTTGACGGCCTCGTGGAGCTGGTGAATTCAACGTATCTTGATGAAGGCGCACTTGAAAAGAGCGATATCTTCGGAAAAGAACCGGATGAAATGCATGAGATGATCATGGACCGCATCATGACAAAATATAATGAAAAAGAAGAGAATTTCGGCACAGAGCAGATGCGTGAATTTGAAAAAGTCATCGTATTGCGTGCCGTTGATTCAAAATGGATGGATCATATTGATGCGATGGATCAGCTGCGTCAAGGGATTCACCTCCGCGCTTATGCGCAGACAAATCCGCTGCGTGAATATCAAATGGAAGGCTTCGCAATGTTTGAGCACATGATTGAGTCCATTGAGGACGAAGTTGCGAAATTCGTCATGAAGGCCGAGATTGAAAGCAATCTGGAACGCGAAGAAGTTGTTCAGGGCCAAACGACGGCTCATCAGCCGCAGGACGGCGATGAGGCCAAACAAGCGAAAAAAGCGCCGGTCCGCAAAGTTGTGGATATCGGACGTAACGCGCCTTGCCATTGCGGAAGCGGAAAAAAATATAAAAATTGCTGCGGCCGGACAGAATAGTCTCGACTGTATGAAGCGAACATGACCGGGTCTGCGTCTTATGGCGCCCCGGATCTTTTAATGAGGTGAATGGAATGGAATTATCAGAAATCAGGGCAGAGCTCGAAAATATGGCTTCTCGTTTAGCGGACTTCAGGGGGTCTCTTTGACCTCGAATCAAAGGAAGCCCGCATTGCAGAATTAGATGAAAAGATGGCGGAACCGGAATTCTGGAATGACCAGCAGAAGGCCCAAACCGTCATCAATGAAGCGAACGGTCTGAAAGAATACGTGAACTCCTATCATCAGCTGAGCGAGTCTCACGAAGAGCTGCAAATGACACATGATCTTTTAAAAGAAGAACCTGACCAGGACCTTCAGCAAGAGCTTGAAAAAGAGCTGAAGTCATTAACGAAGGAATTGAATGAATTTGAGCTTCAGCTGCTGCTCAGTGAACCATATGACAAAAATAACGCGATTTTAGAACTTCATCCGGGGGCCGGCGGTACGGAATCCCAGGACTGGGGTTCCATGCTGCTCAGAATGTATACCCGCTGGGCGGAAAGACGCGGTTTCAAAGTTGAAACGCTTGATTATCTCCCGGGAGATGAAGCAGGAATTAAGTCAGTCACACTGCTTATTAAAGGCCACAATGCATACGGCTATTTAAAAGCGGAAAAAGGCGTACACCGCCTCGTGCGGATTTCTCCATTTGATTCATCAGGCCGCCGTCACACGTCATTCGTGTCATGTGAAGTCATGCCTGAATTCAATGAAGAAATCGACATTGATATTCGTACCGAAGATATTAAAGTTGATACGTACCGGGCGAGCGGTGCCGGCGGACAGCACGTCAATACGACTGATTCAGCCGTTCGGATCACCCACCTGCCGACAAATGTAGTCGTCACGTGCCAGACGGAACGTTCACAAATCAAAAACCGCGACCGGGCGATGAAAATGCTCAAAGCGAAGCTGTATCAGCGCAGAATTGAAGAACAGCAGGCGGAGCTTGACGAAATCCGCGGCGAACAGAAAGAAATCGGCTGGGGCAGCCAAATCCGCTCGTACGTCTTCCATCCGTACTCCATGGTGAAAGATCACCGCACCAATACGGAAATGGGGAACGTCCAGGCGGTTATGGACGGAGATATCGATATCTTCATTGACGCCTATTTACGTTCTAAACTGTCGTAATCCGGGAACACACCTGCCTTTGGCAAGGTGTGTTTTTTTATCCGTTCTCTTTTTCCATTTTTCACAACAGCGCTTTAGCAAATTAATACGGTATTTGGCTGTTATTTACTTCTAAGCCGGGAAGACTTAAAATGCTATCGAGAGAAAATCGGAGAACGGAGGATTTTGCATGGATGTGAATCACAATAAGCCGCTCCGTCTGATCAAAGATTATATATATATCATGATCGGCGCGGCGATTACGGGGGTCGTGTTTAACGTATTTTTGCTGCCGAACCGTATAGCAGCGGGGGGAGTAAGCGGGATCAGCACCATTTTAGAAACGTTTGGTTTTGAACCGGCTTACGTGCAGTGGATTATTAACATCCCTTTGTTTATCGCCGGAGTGATCATTCTCGGCGGGAAGTTCGGAATGAAGACACTGGTCGGTTCCATCGTTCTGCCGCTCGCCGTCTATTTAACAAGAGATCTGCCTGCCGCGACGACCCATGAACTGCTGGCGGCGATTTTCGGAGGCGTCGGGATCGGAACGGGAATCGGCATCGTGTATCTCGGCAAAGGCTCCACGGGGGGAACGGCTCTGGCGGGCCAGATCATTCACAAATACACGGGGCTGTCGCTGGGAACGTGCCTCGCCATCATGGACGGATTAATTGTGCTGAGCGCGATGCTCGTTTTCGGAGTGGAGCAGGGACTGTATGCGATGCTCGGGGTATTTATTTCAAGCAAAACGATTGATGTCGTGCAGGTCGGGTTCAACCGCTCCAAAATGGCTTTAATTATTACACAGCATGAAGAAGCCGTCAGATCGGCTGTGTTTAAAGAAATCGACAGGGGTGTGACGAAGATTTCCGCAGTCGGCGGGTATACGGAACATGACCGGCCGATCTTAATGTGTGTCGTCGGCCAGACCGAATTCACAAAACTGAAACAAATCGTCAAACAAATTGATGAGTCAGCCTTTGTCATTGTCGCAGACGCAAGCGAGGTGCTCGGCGAGGGTTTCAAACGCGCGTAAACGGGGTTATAATAGCGAAGGGGTGCATCTTACATATGAAATCAAAATGGGCGCTGCTGGCGCTGGTTCTGACCATGTCCGTCCTGCTGGCGGCATGCGGCGGATCCAATGAATCGAAAAAAGAAAGCTCTGACAGCTCAGGCGGATCAAAAGCTTCTGCGTCAGCAGGAGAAGAGCTTTATCAGCAAAGCTGTATCGGCTGTCACGGAAAAGACTTAGAAGGCGGCGGAGGCCCGAATTTACAGGAAGTCGGCGGGAAGTATGATGAAGCTAAAATTGAAAGCATCATTAAAAACGGACGCGGCAATATGCCGAGCCATCTTGTAAATGATGAGGAAGCCGCGAAGATCGCAAAATGGCTGTCACAGAAAAAATAACAGAAAAACCTTGCCTGTTATAGGGGCAAGGTTTTTTCACGGTCTGGGAATGAAAAGAAACTGTAATAGTAATATGTCTAAATTTGACGTATAATGAAGTGTACTGAGGAAAAGGAACTTTCAGATTTTTCATCTGTTTCCTGGTAAATCGGCCATAAACCGCTGTACGTTTGCGAACTCTATGGCTGCAAGACATAATTAAAAGATTAGGTGATTTCATGATAGAGATGAAAGAAGTATATAAATCCTATCCGAACGGTGTAAAAGCGATTAACGGGCTGTCAGTCATGATTCATCCCGGAGAATTTGTATATGTCGTGGGACCGAGCGGAGCCGGTAAATCTACTTTTATTAAAATGATTTACAGAGAAGAAAAGCCGACAAAAGGGCAAATATTGATTAATCATAAAGATCTCGCGTCTGTAAAAGAAAAAGAGATTCCTTTCGTGCGGCGTAAAATAGGTGTTGTTTTCCAAGATTTCAAACTTCTTCCGAAATTGACGGTGTTTGAAAACGTCGCGTTTGCACTTGAGGTTATCGGAGAGCAGCAGTCAGTCATTAAAAAACGCGTGCTCGAAGTGCTCGATCTTGTGCAGCTGAAGCATAAAGCGCGGCAGTTTCCCGACCAGCTTTCCGGAGGAGAACAGCAGCGTGTTTCCATCGCAAGATCCATCGTCAACAATCCTGACGTCGTGATAGCTGACGAACCGACGGGCAACCTTGATCCGGTAACATCATGGGAAGTCATGAAGACGCTGGAAGAGATTAATAACCGCGGAACGACCGTTGTGATGGCAACACACAATAAAGAAATAGTAAACACCATGAAGAAACGGGTCATCGCGATCGAAGACGGAATTATTGTGCGTGATGAGTCAAGAGGGGAGTATGGTTCTTATGATTAAAATTCTCGGGCGCCATTTGCGTGAGAGTTTTAAATCTCTCGGAAGAAACACATGGATGACATTTGCATCCATCAGCGCCGTTACCGTTACATTGATTTTGGTCGGCGTGTTTTTAGTCATTATGCTGAATTTAAACAACATGGCTAAAAATGCTGAAAAAGAAGTGGAAATTAAAGTATTAATCGATCTGACGTCCAATAAGAAAACGCAGGATACGCTGCAGAATGAGATTAAAGACATCTCGGGAATCCAAAGCGTAGAGTTTTCATCTAAAGATAAAGAGCTTGATCAATTGGTCAAAAGCTTCGGCGACAGCGGAAAGGCCATGCAAATGCAAGATCAGGAAAACCCGCTGAACAACGCGTTTATCGTAAAAACGACAGATCCGCATGATACGCCGAAAGTCGCGAAAAAAATTGAAAAGCTTGATCATGTGTATAAAGTGACATACGGGAAAGAAGAAGTCAGCCGTCTGTTTAAGATCGTCGGGGTGTCACGCAACATCGGGATTGCGTTAATCATCGGCCTTCTGTTCACAGCGATGTTCTTAATTTCAAATACGATTAAAATCACGATTTTCGCCAGAAGAAAAGAGATTGAAATCATGAAGCTTGTCGGTGCGACAAACTGGTTTATCCGCTGGCCGTTCTTCCTGGAAGGGCTGCTGCTGGGGGTATTCGGTTCTATCATACCGATCGCTCTCGTGCTGAGTACGTACCAATCGATGGTCGCTTGGGTGGCCCCGAAAGTTCAGGGCTCATTTGTTTCACTTCTGCCGTACAGTCCGTTTGTGTTCCAAGTATCACTTGTGCTCATTCTGATCGGCGCGGTTATCGGAGTATGGGGAAGTCTGACTTCCATCCGGAAATTCCTTCGTGTATAAATACAAAAGCCAGTCTGATATAGACTGGCTTTTTTTAATGGTTTCGTTACTGAATGACGGGCAGGGCCGGTGATCCGGGCTTTAATGTAAAGTCATAAGACGATTCGTCACGGTACATCGGGTCCGCATAAATGGAATCCGAATCGTTTGCCGTTCCTTTTTTGTACGCTGCGAATGAATCATATTCTTTGTTCTTCCAATTCCAAATGCCGTCTTTTCCCGCTTCTTTGTGATAGACGTTATGATTAACGGTATTGCCTTCGTTTTTCGTATAATCATTTGCAATAAAAATCCTTGAACGGCTTGCCGTCATGATGTTTTTTTCGATCGTGTTCCCTTTTGTGCCGTACTGCAGCAGCAGCTGGCCGCCATCAAGGTCCTTCGTGTCATTTCGATACATAATGTTATGAGCGATCACCGAATTGATGGTGCCGCCGCGTTTCGTGTCATAGCCTCCGATTGAAATACCGGTGTAAGCATTGCCGTACACCTTGTTATCCGTAATCCGGATATCACGTGCGTATTTCCCTTGATGCTCAGAGGTGGCTTCAATCCCAAGGTCATTGTTGTAAACGGTGTTCTTCTTAATGTCCACATGTTCTGCGCCGTCAACGTAAATACCGCCCGCTGAATATTCATTTCCGTAAGCGGGATTTCCGTAAGAAGAGTTATGGCTCACCGTATTGTTTTCAATGACGCCGTTTCGTGCATAGTCGTTTTGCTTGGACGTTCCTTCGTATCCGATCACGTCAATCCCGATATTGTTATTGTCCCGGATGGTATTGCCGGCAATCTTAAATCCGTCAACATTCCCGTTCAGCACGACCGCTTCGCTTGCGCCGAGCGTCAGTTTTTCAACCGTATTATTTGTGATGCTGACATCCTTCATGGCGCCTGTGCCGTAAAACGCAATGCCGTGTGCATTTCCCTCATCAGCCGTGGTTTTAATGTTTCGGATATGGTTGCCGTCAATGTTGATATAACTGCTTGATCCGGTGACGAAGATTCCCATGGCCGTTGCATCTTCTGATGATACGGAGAGATTCTCAAGCGTAACGCCGTGAATGGTAATGTACTGTTTATTGCGGATTTGAATTAACGGAGTTTCAGAATCGCTTTTTGGCGCAGATTTGCCGCTGATTGAGACATGCTCATTCTGATAGTTCCGAAATGTAATCGGCTTTTCGGCCGTGCCGCTGTGCTTTACTTCAAACGTTTCATCGTACGTCCCTTCCCGAATCAATACGGTTGTCCCGGCCTCTGCCTTTTCAGCCGCATGTTTTAATGTGCGGAACGGCTTTTCTTTCGTTCCTTCATTTTGGTCGCTGCCTGCCGGAGAAACATACAAGGCGTCCGTCTGCGTTTTTTCATTGGCCTCTGTTTTTGGCCAGACAAAGGCGGTAATTCCTGCGGCCAGAACCGCCGCGGATAAAATCGATAATTTTATTTTCATATCGCATTCTCCTGTATATTTAATGAATTGCATACAAAATATTATACGTTACCCATATATATGAAACAATCTCGCGTTTTCATTTTTTTGTTGCCGTTACATGAATTCTTTGCAATTTACACATACTATCTCCAGGTTTTCGTAAAAGGACTAAGAGGAGGTAAACGATGAAGCAGAAAATGATCGCAGTGATAGCGGCCGTCAGCATTATGTGCGGCGGAGCCCATATTGCCGGGGCGGCACAGCCGAATTCATCAGACGCAGAAAGAAGCCGGGCAATGGAAAAAATCGAAAAAGCATATGAGCTGATCTCGAACGAATACGTGGAAAATGTAGATAACGAAAAGCTTCTTGAAGGAGCGATTCAGGGGATGCTGTCTACATTAAACGACCCTTATTCCGTTTATATGGACAAGCAGACAGCTAAGCAGTTTTCCGATTCTCTTGATTCTTCTTTCGAAGGGATCGGCGCTGAAGTCGGTATGAAAGACAATAAAATCATTATCGTATCACCGTTTAAGCAATCTCCGGCGGAAAAAGCGGGACTCAAGCCGAATGATGAAATCATCAGCATAAACGGCGAGTCAATGAGCGGGAAAGGTTTAAACGAAGCCGTGCTGAAAATCAGAGGAAAAAAAGGATCGAAGGTTTCTATTAAAATACAGCGTCCGGGTACTGATAAACAGCTGTCATTCCGGATTAAAAGAGCGGAAATCCCGCTTGAAACCGTATTTGCTTCCCGCAAAGAATCAGGCGGTCATCATGTCGGCTACATCGGAATATCGACATTTTCCGAGCATACCGCCCAGGACTTCGCCGCGGCGCTGAAAAAGCTTGAAAAACAAGGGATTGACGGTCTCGTCCTTGATGTAAGAGGGAATCCCGGCGGCTACCTTCAAAGCGTCGAACAAATTTTAAAGCATTTCATCACAAAAGACATGCCGTATATCCAAATTGCGGAGCGTAACGGCGATAAAAAACAATATTTCTCAACCTTAAAACATAAGAAGCCGTATCCCGTCAATGTCATCACGGATAAAGGAAGCGCCTCCGCTTCAGAAATTCTTGCGGGCGCGTTAAAAGAAGCGGGACATTATGACGTTGTCGGCGACACTTCTTTCGGTAAAGGAACGGTTCAGCAGGCCGTGCCTATGGGAGACGGGAGCAACATTAAATTGACGCTTTACAAATGGCTGACACCGAAAGGCAATTGGATTCACAAAAAAGGCATTGCTCCGACAATCGCCGTGAGCCAGCCGGATTATTTTGCGGCGGGACCGCTTCAGCTGAAACAGCCGCTTCAGCCTGATATGAACAGCGCGGATGTCAAACACGCCCAAATCCTGCTGAAAGGCCTAGGCTTCGACCCGGGCAGAGCGGACGGCTATTTCAGCAAAACAATGAAAAAAGCCGTTCTGGCGTTTCAAGACCGGTACAAGCTTGATAAAACAGCGGTCATTGATAAAAAGACAGTGGAAAAAATGAATCAGCTGATGAATGAAAAGAAATCTGACGAAAAAAATGATTTACAGCTGCAAATGGCGTTAAAATCATTATTTGTAAAATAAATGAAAAGGAGGCGTTTTTTTCGTCTCCTGTTTCTTTTGTCATGCCTTAAAAATGAACTAAAAGGCATATAATTATGTCGGTTTTGACAAGATATTAAAAAAATTTTCACATTTAAACATTTATAAAGGACAAACATTACCCGATATTTATAGAGAAGAGAGACTTTATGCCGAGTTAATATGTATTCAAAATGAAACTTTTGAAAGTTGCCTCAGTCAGTTTTAGTTCTTACAATAAAAGAAGGTTCTAATAGAGAACAGTTTTAGTTTGGCAGCTGCATTTCAGTATCGAAAGCAGAAGTGTTTGCGGCGCTTCAGCACGGCAGCTGTAATCACCCGTGCTTATCTGGATAAAAAAATGGGGGTTCACAATTGAAGAGGGCAAGTATTGTGCGTGAAAAAAAATATTATGAATTAGTGGAACAACTAAAAGACAGAACAAAAGACGTCACATTTTCATCAACCAAAGCACTAAGTCTTCTTATGCTGTTCAGCAGATACCTGGTCAATTACACAAATGTTGAATGCGTTCACGAAATCAATGAAGAGTGTGCGAAGCATTATTTCACTTACTTAATGAAAAACCATAAACGTTTAGGAATCAATCTGACGGATATTAAGCGGTCCATGCTTCTGATCAGCGGCGTGATCGAGGTAGAGGTTGACCACTATCTGAAAGATTTCTCTCTCTCAAATGTAACGCTGTGGATGACGGAAGAGAGATAAACGTTTGAGATATTCAAGCCAATGATTATTTGGTAGAATAGAATTAAAATGTTTGGCTTGAGGCGGTGAAAGCAGTGTCTGTTCAATGGGGAATTGAACTTCTGAAAAGTATCGGTCTGTTTTTTTTGCACCCGATGTTCTGGTTTTTTATCATCATAAGTCTCGCATGCGGATATTTGCGGATCAAACGTGAACGCCATACGTTTCATACAAAAATCGCGGATATGTATGACGAGCTTATCTTTACATACATAAAAGGACTTATACCGGGTATTCTTCTCTCCATATTATTTTTTGGACTGGGAATTTCGATTCCATTCGGTTTTCTCGGCATAATCGCGGCCGTGACGGCTTTGGCTTCGCTGACGTTCCGTATGAATTGGCTGTCATCAGCTTATATTGTCAGCGCCGGCATGTTCATTGCGTTTCTCCTTCAGTATACCCACACAGTGCCGTTTGCGGATCGGTTTCCGCAGGCATTCGGCGTGAATTGGGCATCGGCGGCCGTGTTTATGGGCCTTTTGATTATCACGGAGGGAGCGGCTGCCTGCCGTTCAGCGCATCTGAAAACATCTCCGGCGCTTGTCGTCAGCAGCAGAGGCCTGCCCATCGGCCGACAATTGGCGAATCGCGCATGGCTGCTTCCGCTTTTCTTATTGGTGCCGGGCAGCGGGCTTGAGTCACACCTTTCTTGGTGGCCTGTCTTTACCGTGCCGGGCGGCTCTTTCCATTTGATCTGGATTCCTTATATCGCCGGCTTCGGACAGCGTGTGCAGGGGTCACTTCCGGAAGTCAGCATAAGGATAACGGCGAAACGTGTCATGATTCTCGGGGGTATCGTGACCGCATTCGGGGCAGCTGCCCTTTGGTGGACTCCGCTTGCCGGAGCTGCCGCTTGTATTGCGGTGCTCGGACGCCTGTTTTTATCATTGAGACAGCGGCTGAACGATAACGCGGCTCCGTTTTATTTCTCTAAGCGGGATCAGGGCTTAATGGTGCTCGGCATCATTCCGAATACACCCGCGGACGATCTTGAGCTGAAGATCGGTGAGATTATTACGAAAGTAAACGGCATCCCCGTGAAGCGTGTGTCGGATTTTTATGAAGCACTTCAAAAAAACCGCGCATTTGTAAAAATGGAGATCATCGGCCTGAACGGTGAGATCCGGTTTGATCAGCGCGCGTCCTATGAAGGCGAACATCATGAATTAGGTATTTTATTCGTGCAGGATGAACACGAGCACGAAGAAATGACAGCATTATAATGTGATTTTTCATAATTATTCGGAATAGTTTCAAGAACTCCTAAACTAGATTTCAAAATCAGCTAGAAAGTAAAACAGCTAAGAAAATTATATTTTCTTAGCTGTTTTATTTTGAAATAATAAAAAAATAAATGAAGGAGAGGTATGGCTTATTGGAAAGGTTATTGCTAACTCCAAAACCTTTAGAAGATGAATCTTTAGCAGGATATATATTAAGAATAACTGATTATAATGGTTATGAAAATTCTAGTTGGATATATACTATGGCTCAGATAAAAAAAGAAAATTGTTAGAGGTGATGCGGGTAAGATAAGTTTAGAGTTACTGAGCAACATTACTGGTATTACTGAAAGAGAATTATGGAGTATGACTTTTAATGATAAAATTATGGATACCACTAATCTTGGATTTATAAGGACGGGCTTTAAGTTAGGTATTAATTCATATGCTGATAAAATTTGCCCAGCTTGTTTTAATGGGAATTTTTATCAGAAGAAAATTTGGAACTATACAGTTAATGTTATTTGTCCCATACATAATTTGTATTTGGTTAATGAATGCCCAAGATGTAACAGTAAGATATCTCCGATAAGAAAAACATTAAAAAAATGTAACTGTGGATTTGAACTGAAATTGTTAGATCATGTAAAGGTAGAATAGGATTGTATTAGTTTTGTTCATTTTTTTTATAATTTATATTATGAAATTAAAACCTTTGATACTCAAATAGATGCGATATGGAACCTTAAATTTGTAGAATTACTTTAGCATAAAAGAATAAGATGGAACGCCCAATGCGGTGAAAATCGCACGTTGGGTGTGGAGCAGGGGAAAAGATGGCGATTACATCAAAGTCTTACCTATTGCTATCACATGCATCCGTAAAATAACTATTAAAAAAATCTGGGAGGATTATGGTGGATATATTAATTACTGGGGCAAATAGGGGCTTAGGGCTTGGATTTGTCGAAGTTGGATTAGAAAAAGGGTACCGAGTTTTTGCTGGAGTCAGAGATGCGAATGAACAAAAAAGGACTCAATTAACCAAATTAAAAGAGAAAAATAGCAACCAGTTATAAATTCTTCATTTAGATGTCACAGACGAGGAATCTGTTCGTGAAGCAGCTCGTAATGTAGGTGAAAGTCTTGATGTGATTATCAATAATGCTGCCATTCTTAATGGAAGGGGTACGTCTATTGAGGATCTTGATATAGAGGCTATCAAACTAGCATTTGATGTCAACACGTTAGGACCAGCCCGTGTGATTAAACGTTTTCTACCTTTGCTGAAAAAGGGTGAGAATCAATCCATTATCAACATCTCGTCAGAAGGTGGTAGTCTAACAAATGCATATAGTGGTGATTATCCTTATGGATTGTCGAAAGCTGCCTTAAATATGTTGTCCGAGAAGCTCCATGTAGCAAAGAATGAAGGCATTCAAGTCCTTTCCGTCCATCCAGGGTGGGTAAGGACGGATATAGGAGGAATGATAGCCCCGACACATCCAAAAGAAACAGCAGAAGATATTTATAATCTCATTAATCGACAAGTTCGTATCGATAGTGAATTTGTTTTCGTTGACTATCAAGGGAAACCGATGAGCATTTGATGTGGCACCGTCTGGATGATCAAGAAAATGACTGCTGTATGATATAAGATATAAGTTGAAATTTAAGATTTATACACAAGCGTGCAGAGGCTGTTTGCCTTTCTGCACGCTATTAAATTGGAAAATGTAAAAAAATGATATATTGAGAACAGATCGCATCCTGAAATGCTACATGACATGATAAGAAGGACATAACTTTTTCCTCAAAAAATCGTGTCTTGACAACGGGGGCATTATTGAGTGTTTTTTTAAGTGATTCTGATTATTACTATCCAACCCGAAGGCAAAGGGCGGTGGGTTTAAACCACGCCCTTTGAACTGGAAAAATTTTAAGAATTTTGTTGATATAATCCTTAAATATAATATAATAGAATTATAGAAGCCAATATACATAAATAATTCTCAACATAAATTTTAATATTAAAGAGGCAAGATCAAGACGTTGCATCAATTGTAACAAAGATAATATCGCATCATAAAAACAATAACTTTTTAAGAGGTGCAATATGAAACCCTATACAAAATCAGTATTAGAGGATGGAGTTAATATAACACTAGATCAATTACTTGGAATTTATGCTAACGAGAAATCAAGGGGAGTTTACTTTACTCAATCCGATGGCTCTGAATTGTTTGAGTCTTATGAAAGTCTTTATTTTAATGCCAAATCCATCTTAGGGGCACTACAAAAGCAGGGATTTCAGAAGGGCTCTTATATTATCTTTCAGACAAACAATAATTTATCCTTTATAAGGTTGTTTTGGGGTTGTATTTTAGGAGGCATGATCCCCGTTCCTCTGTCTGTACCGCTAATTGCATCGCCTGACACTGAAGCTTTCAAGAAGTTAGTGAAAGTAAGTGAGCAGTTGCCGAATGCGTGGATAATTACTGATGAAAGAAATTTAAATACGTTTAGAGAAAGTTATGAAGCCAATAATTTGAAATACTTAGAGTATGAAACCTTAGCATGTAATATGGAAGAGGGGCAATGCGTTACAGTAGATTGTCAGGACTTAGCGTATATACAATATTCGTCTGGCAGCACAGGTAACCCTAAAGGAGTAAAATTAACACATGAAAATCTAGTTTATAATTTGGCACAGATAGTAGATCGTTTGAAACTAGACACAAATGATGTCATGGCTAGTTGGTTACCATTGACACATGATATGGGCTTGATCGGTTATCATTTAACTCCGATATTTGCGGGTATATCTCATTCCCTTCTAAATTCGGGTACATTTTTAAAGAAATCTTGGCTATATCTTCAAAAATGTGCGCAATTAAAAGCAACGGTGCTTGTAAGTCCGAATTTTGGATTAGACTGGATGATAAAGACTGTAAAGGATTCACATTTAGAAAATATTGATTTATCTAGTGTGCGAAACATAATGTGTGGTGCAGAACCAATATCAATGGATACCATTAGACGATTTTATGAAAAATTCTCGTCTTCTGGCTTGCGTGAAAATACGATCCATCAAGTCTATGGTATGGCAGAAGCTAGTCTGGCTGTTACTATTCCTGAAGAAGGACATAATAGAAGTGTATGTATTAACCGTCATAAAGCTCGTATTGGTCAAGAAGTGGAGTATATAGAAACGAAGGAGCCAAATGCAGCAGAGTTTGCCATAGTAGGAGAACCATTATATGAATTAGAAATATTGATTGTAGATGATGAAGACCACATCTTAGGGGAAAATTACATAGGCAATATAGTGATCAAGGGGAAAAATGTATTTGAGGGATATATGAATCATGATAGTTCCCCTTTTAATGAACAGGGCTTCTTCTGTACAGGAGATTTAGGACTTTTACGCAATGGAGAACTCATTGTAATGGGCAGAAAGAAGGATATTCTGTTTGTAAATGGTCAGAATTATTATGCTAGCGATATAGAAAATATGTTAACATTGGCGATCCCAGAGTTGTCTCAAGTCGTTGTGTGTGGTGTTCGCAATCCGTCATCGATCAGGGATGAAATTATAGTATTTGTACATAATCGAAAAGATGCCAAGGCATTTTTGCCACTTGCCCATCAAGTGCAGGATATGGTATTAGAACGGGTTGGAATAGCTGCAGATTATGTAATTCCAATAAAAACGATACCGAAAACAACAAGTGGAAAGGTGCAACGTTTTCTTTTAATAGAGCGATTTGAGAATCATGAGTTTGATGAAGTTATCGCAATAGCTCCATATTCTTATCAGAGTATCAAGGAATCTGCAAAGAAGTCAGCATGGAACAAAACGGAGATTGAAAATCAAATCGTTGAAATTGCAAAAGAAGTATTCTCTATCCCTTCTTTGAAAGTAGACGATACGATTTCTCGGATGGGAGTTAGTTCGTTAACGTTGATTCGTTTCCAGGATGAAATAAATCAACGATTTCAAGTCGAAATCCCTATTGTAAGCCTTTTCAAAATGTCTACCCTGGAACAAATAATTAAGATGGTTGAGGAACAACTAAAGGCAGAGGATGTCAATGCATCCGAATTAACAGGGAATAAAGACATGTGGTATGAGCCGTTCCAGGTAACAGAAATACAAGGAGCCTATTTAGTTGGAAGACAAAATATTATGGAAATGGGTAATGTCTCCACCCATGCCTATTATGAGTTTGAAACAGAATTAGATATTAAACGCTTAAACGATGCATTGAATCATGTTTTAGAGCGTCAGCTTATGCTGCGTACTATTTTTGATGAGACAGGAATGCAAAAAGTTCGGCGTTCTAATTCTTCTTATGAGATTTGTATTGAAGATTTACAAGACTTGTCTTTAGAGGATCAACAAAAACGTATATTGGAAAAAAGAAATAGCAGGTCACATTTTGTTTTCCAACAAGATCATTGGCCATTATTTGAGTTGACTGCATTTATTCTTGGTGAGAAGAAAAATTATCTCTTCCTGGATATTGACTTATTAATTGCTGATGGAGGCAGTTTATTAATTTTAATACAAGAGATAATGGATTATTATGAGAAACCGAATATGGAGATTAAACCTTTAACATTCCAATTCTCAGATTATGTAAGGGCATTGGAGAGCTTTCGTGAATCTTCCGCCTATCAAAAAGCTCAAGACTATTGGCAAGCCAAAATAGAGGATTTTCCCTATGCACCTCAGCTACCATTAGTTTGTGAGCCAGAATTCATAGAGAAACCAATATTTCAGAGAATGGAGAAAAGTCTGACAACTGATCAATGGAATATTGTGAAGGGCCTGGCAACTCAGTACGGTGTAACACCATCTGTATTCTTATGTACAATTTATGCGGAAGTTTTGTGCAAATGGAGCAATCAATCCAGAATGGCACTTAATTTAACATTATTTAATCGACAGTCCTTTCATCCAGACGTAATGAAGTTGATTGGAGATTTTACATCAGTTTTATTGTTAGATATTGATTTATCTGTTCATCGTGCTTTTTGGGAGAAAGCATCTATGGTTCAAGATATATTATTTGAAGCAGTAGACCATCGTTTTTATAGTGGTGTTGATGTTATACGAAATATTGCAAGTAAGAGAGAAATGACTAGTAAAGCGATTATGCCAATTGTATTTACTAGTATGTTATTCGATAAATCGGAATTTGCAGATACGTTGACGAAATTAGGGAAAATTAAATACGGAATAAGCCAGACCCCTCAAGTATTTTTAGATTTCCAAGTCACGGAAAGAGACGGACAATTAATTATGACTTGGGATTATGCAAAAGATTTGTTTGATGAAGACATGATCAGTGCCATGTTTGAAACGTATCAACTTCGATTACAGCAAGTTATAGACAATAAACTTTCATCTATGCCGCTGCCTGTAACACAGTCTGAACTTCTGCTTGATTACAATCGTACACAAGGAGACTATGAAGGGGATTTACTGCAAAGATTAATAGACCAGCAATGCCAGAAGACGCCAGATGCTATTGCAGTCAAATTAGGACAGGATACATTGACCTATGGCGAGTTGGCGAGAAAATCCAATCAGGTCGCTCGTTATTTAGCAGAACAAAACTATGCGCTCAATTCTTATATTGGAGTTTGGGCAGAGAGACGAATTGAGACCATTGTAAATATGGTAGCTATTTTAAAAGCCGGCCATGCTTATATTCCTGTTAATCCGGAACATCCTGAGGAAAGAATAAAATATATCGTGGAACATAGTGATATCAAGCTCATGATTCATCCGGATTTATATGAAACAGAGAACCTTTCCACCTATAACGATGGCGCCTTAGAACTGTTAGAAGGCTGCCAGCAGGATAGAGCCTATGCTATCTATACGTCAGGAAGCACTGGACATCCTAAGGGTGTTGTGATCACCCATGAAGCAGTAGTGAATACATTATTAGATATTAATGAGAAATTCCAAGTAAATAGCGAAGATAAAATCATTGCCCTATCATCGATGAGCTTTGATTTATCCGTCTATGATATTTTTGGAGCACTCATTAGCGGAGCTCAGTTAGTATTAATTCCAGATCTTTTAGATATGGCCAGTATTCATCAGATCATGATCGAAGAAGAAATCACGATATGGAATTCGGTTCCGGCAATTATGGATATGTATCTAGAAAGCACAAAGCAAGACACGGTGCATAGCACTTCAGCAGAGCGCTTACGTATGGTGATGCTAAGTGGAGACTGGATTTCTCTTGGTTTGCCAGCGAAAATCAAAACAAGAATGCCAAAAGCACAAGTCATCGGGTTAGGTGGAGCAACGGAAGGCTCTATATGGTCCATATATTTCCCAATCACAGAAGTGAAGCCAGAGTGGAAAAGTATCCCTTACGGCTATCCGCTGAAAAATCAACAAATTTACGTACTGGATGAATGTGGGGAAGAATGCCCAGTAGGCGTACCAGGAGAACTGCATATTGGTGGAAAAGGAGTCGCTGCAGGTTATCTCAATGAAGAAGAGAAGACGAAGGCCGCCTTTATCAACCATAGATTAGGTTATCTGTACAAAACAGGTGATTATGGTGTCATGCGTCCGGAAGGATATGTAGACTTCCTGGGAAGAAAAGATAGTCAAGTTAAGATACGTGGACATCGTGTCGAACTAGGAGAAATAGAACACTGTATCAATCATTTGCCACATATTCAGCAGTCCGTCGTCGCTGATTACAGTGATTCACATGGAGAGAAGCAATTGTGTGGGTATATTGTTGCAGATGAGACCGTAGAATTGGCAGAAATAAAAAGAGAGTTAGCCAAACATCTGCCTGATTATATGATCCCGGCACAATTCATACAGGTAGATGAGATTCCACTATCTGCAAATGGTAAAGTAGATCGTAAATTATTGCCGAACCCGGAACAGTTTATTGAAGAAACTAAGATGATAAGGGGTTATGAGGCACCAAAGACCCAGACGGAAAAATTGGTAGTAGAGGCATTTGAACATGTACTTGTTATGGAAAGAGTAAGTGTAAATGACAATTTCTTTGATTTGGGTGGAGATTCGATTAAGGCTATCCATATTCTAAACAAGATAAGAGAAGCTGGATACGATAGCTCCATGCGAAATCTTTTGATGGAGAGAACACCAAAGCTAATAGCCATGAATTTATCCACAAAAAAAGAAATTATGCCTGCGGAGCAAGGAGAAATAACTGGTGAAATTTCACTGACACCAATTCAAAACTACTTCTTCGCACAAAATATGATAGATCCTGAACATTTTAATGTATGCCAAGTGTTTAAGGTTCGTGAAAAACTAAATGATCTGGCACTACAAAAAGCTTTATCTGCGTTAGTGCAGCATCATGATATGTTGAGAGCTACGTACAAAGATAAGAAACAGGTTATAGGGAAAGTAGAAGATAAGAAATGGTACGGCTTTACAAAAATAGCATGTGAACCTGAAGAGATTCAGGAAAAAATTAAGACAACGAAAGTAAAGATGGATTTGGCGGAAGGACCATTATTGCAGGCTGTTTTATTTAGTACGCCGGAGCAAGATTATATGATGTTGCTAGCTCATCATATGATAATGGATGTGATTTCCTGGCGGATTTTAACTGAGGATTTGGAGAAGGGCTACTCTCAAGCTTTGAATCAAAAAGAGATAACATTACCAGCTAAAACCGTTTCCTTTAAAGTATGGAGCGAAGGATTAGCTTATTACAGCCAGAGTGAAAAGTTAAAGAGAAGGTTAGCTTACTGGTCAGAAATAGAAAATAAATTGGTTGATGGTAAGTTAAAAGAAGATGGAATTGATGATAAATTCGAACCAAAGACAGCCGTGGCATGTCTTAATGCCGCTATCACAGAAAAGTTATTAAAAGAAAGTGCACATGCTTATAATACAGAGATTAATGACTTGCTTGTAGCAGCACTAGGACGTGCGGTAAACAAAGTAACAGGTCAGAGAACGCTTGCTATACAGATGGAAGGACATGGTCGTGAAGAAACAGTAGGCTCTTTTGATTTAGGTAGGACAATAGGATGGTTCACTAGTATATATCCCGTAGTTTTAGATGAGTTAGGCACTAATATTGCACAGGATATTCGAAATACGAAAGAGACACTACGACGCGTACCAGGACATGGAATTGATTATGGCATCATAAAGAATGCAGCCATGGGTAATCCAGAAGAAATGGATGTAGAAGTGGCACCAGATATATCATTTAATTATCTTGGAGAACTAGGAACAAAGAAAGAATCTGGCGATCTATATTTCGAGTTTTCACAATTAGGTTATGGACAGGATACGAATCCTCGTAATCAATTTGGACCATCCATTAACGTCATAGGTCATGTGCAAAAAGGTAGTTTATCTATGACAGTAACCTGCAACAGCAGTCGTTATTTGGCTGAGAGAATTGAGCAAATAGGAAAAGCATATGAAGAAGAACTGATAGCAGTCGCAGAACATTGCTCCCACGCACAGAAGAGTGAGTCAACGGCAAGTGATTTTGGTGAGAGCGTATGGAAAGATAGCGAATTTTGTTATGTACAGGAAGCTGTCGAAATCCGCGGCCAGGAAATTCAACGTATCTATCCATTGGCTCCTGTGCAAGAGGGAATGCTCTATGAGAAGCTTATGGATGAATCATCTACAAAATATGTTGTTCAGCAGACGTTGCGATTGGCAGATGTAGATGTAGAGAAGATGCACAAAGCTTTTAAGTATTTAGCAACACAGCATGATATTTTACGTACAAAAATCTGTTATCGGGGAGTAAGTGTACCAAGACAAGTTGTATTGAAAGAAAGAATGCCGGAATTTAATTATATGGAAGTAGATAATGAATCGGATTATCTTGATTTAAAGGAACAAGATGTAAAACGAGGATTTGATTTAGAAGAAGATACACTACTTCGTATGAATCTGATAAAAATAAACAACAGTGGTTATCGGTTGATCATGACAAACCATCATATTATTTTAGATGGTTGGTGTTTGCCAATTTTGCGTAAAGAATTATTTAGTGCGTATATGGCAACAGATGAAGAACAATTAAAAACACCTAATCAGGCTGCTTCTAATAAAATGGGTAGCTATGAAAAGTTTGTCCATTATATAAATGAAAAAGATAAAGAGACGAGCCTTAAATATTGGGAAGACCTTCTTCAAGGATATGAGACAAGGGCTGATATTCTACCTTTAGGTCGTCCAGATGAAACAGAAGAAGAGAGTCAGAGCCAAGAGTTTAAGTTAAGCATAGAGGTAACTGAACAAGCAGAAGCGATATGTGCCCAATATGATGTAACATTGAACACGCTAGTAGAAGCTTGTTGGGGCGTTTTATTGGAAAAATACAACTCAACAAATGATGTTGTATTTGGAAAAGTTGTATCTGGTAGAAATGCAGAGATTGAAGATATTGAAGAAATCGTTGGTTTATTTATCAATACAATACCCGTACGTATATCGACAACAAACGAAGACACCTTTGCCGATTTGTTGAAATCATTACAGAGCCAGGCAATTATTGCAAATGAACACGATTTTCTTCCCTTAGCAGAAATACAGAATCATACTTTATTAGGAAGAGATCTAATTGGAACATTATTCTTCTTTGAAGGTTATCAAGGAACAAGTATAAATATTGATGGCAAATTAAATGTGGAATCCGAATATTACCGCGAACAAATTGGGTATGACTTGGGAATGACAGCATTTAAGAGTGATCGTATCCATTTTAGAATTCTTTTCAGTACAAAGCTATATAACAAGGAACAAATAAACATTATTGGTTCCCATCTGCAAAGGCTTATGGAACAAGCAATTGCAGCACCACAGACGAAATTAATCGAATTAGGCATGACCAGTGAAGCAGAAGAAATGAAAGAATTAGTACAGTTTAACGCAACGGACAGCGACTATCCAAGAGACAAGACAATTGTACAATTATTTGAAGAACAAGTAGCAAGAACCCCCCATAATACAGCAGTTGTATGCGGGAATGAGCAATTGAGTTACGCTGAATTAAATGCTCGTGCCAATCAGCTTTCATTAAAGTTACGACGGGAATACCATGTCCAGCCTGATGATTTTGTTGCGATTATAGCAGAAAGAAGTTTGGAGATGGTGATCGGGTTATATGCCATCATAAAGTCGGGTGCAGCATATGTACCCATTGACCCATTGTATCCAGAAGAACGTATCGAGTATATATTGGAAGATAGCCAGCCTAAAGCGGTTTTAATTGGTCATGGAAAGTATAATATTTCTCCTGAAAAGGTTGTTAACTTATATAGTGAAAGCAATTATGGAGAAGGTGCAGGGAATCTAGAACATGTAAATACTCCTCGTGATCTTATTTATCTGGTTTATACATCGGGTACAACAGGAAAACCAAAAGGGGTTATGGTAGAGCATCAGAATATAGTCAATCAGCAGATGTGGACACAAAGAGAATACCCATTACACGAGGGAGAATCTCTTTTAATGAAGACCACTTGTGCATTTGATGTTTTTGCCTGGGAAGTATTTTGGTGGATGTTAGCGGGTGGTAAACTTGTTATTTTGCAACAAGGAGAAGAAAGTCAAAGTGATAAGATCATCAAGGTAATTCAGGATTATAAAGTCAATGCAATCCAGTTCGTTCCTTCCATGTTCAATATGTTTCTAGAAGAATTAGATATGAGCAAAGAAAAAATAAATACTCTGCGTTATATCATTAATATTGGTGAGAAACTGAATGCGGAAAGTGTGAGACATTATAATCAATTAAGGGAAAAAGGACAAGTAAGAGCAGAACTACTGAATCTTTATGGTCCAGCAGAAACTACAGTTAATTCCAGTGGATATCATTGTCCAACAGGCTTAGATGTAGATAAAATATTAATTGGTAAGCCTATTAGTAATACACAAATTTATATATTATCAAATGAAAAAATAGCCGGAATAGGTGTACCAGGGGAATTATGTATTGCAGGAGAAAGTGTGTCGCGTGGATACTTAAACCGTGAAGAATTAACAGCTCAGAAATTTATTAAAAATTCTTTTGGTTCAGGAATGATGTATAAAACAGGTGATCTGGCACGGTGGATACCGGATGGAAATATCGAGTACCTTGGCCGTATAGATGATCAAGTTAAGATAAGAGGTTTCAGAATCGAACCAGGAGAAATTGAAAGTACTTTGATGGAGCTCGAAGGAGTTAGTAGAGCAGCCGTTGTAGTACGACAAGACAAGCAAGGAGAAAAATATCTGTGTGCTTATGTAGTCGTTCATACAGAAATAGAAGAATTAGACGAAGATACAATCAAGAGTGAATTACGCAAGAAGTTACCAGACTATATGGTTCCTGTGTATATTATTCGAATTGACCAAATTCCATTAAGTCATAATGGAAAGCTGGACAAAGCGGCACTACCAGAACCAGAATACAAGCCTAAGGAATATGTAGCACCAATAAATAGAGAAGAGAAGTTAATAGTTGAAGCATTTGAGAAAGTCCTTGGAATAACAGGAATTAGTGTCAATGATAGCTTTTTTGACTTGGGTGGTCATTCACTGAAAGTTACATTATTGTGTAATGAATTAGAAAAGACAATCGGTATAAGACTGCAGCTTAGTGAAATATTTGCTTTATCTACACCAAAACGTATTGCAGAAAGAATTGGAAGCTTACAACAGGATCGTTTTTCGGAAATACCGAAAATAGCTGAAGCAGAGTTCTATCCTATGAGTTCTGTTCAAAAGCGACTTTATCTTCTCAATGAGATAGTAGGTCCTAGTATTTCCTATAACATTTCGAACGTCATAAAATACGAAAACACTCTGGATAAAGAGCAGTTACAGGGAGCATTAGATAAGCTCTTAGAGAGAGAAGAAGTATTAAGAACCAGCTTCCATCTTATTAATGGAGAGCCAGTTCAAGTGATTCAACCAGATGCGAGAGTAGTATTGGAATACAAAGAAGCAGATACACTAGATATTCAAGATGAATATGATCGTTTTGTTTGCCCATTTGATTTATTCAAAGCACCTTTGATGCGGGTTAAGTTATTACAGACACCACAAGCTTCATACTTGATGCTGGATATTCATCATATTGTTTCTGATGGAGAAAGTCTGCCTATTATGATGAACTGGATAAGCGAGTTATATGAAGGAAATACTTTACCAATCCCAAGGCTTCATTATAAAGATTTCTCTGCTTGGCAAATGACTCAGGATATTACGAAGCAGGCGGCATATTGGAAAAACGAGTTTTTAGGCGAAATTCCAATACTTAATTTGAATACAGATTTCCAACGTCCTAAGAAAAAGAGCTTCAATGGTGCCAACGTAAAAACTAAGATTGAAGAACCAGTTTTTATGGAAATAAAAGAATTAGCGAAGAAGCATGGTGCTACGGAATTCATGACTATGTTATCAACCTTTATGATTCTATTGAGCAAATACAGTCAACAGGAAGAAATTGTAGTCGGAACTCCTGTATCAGGTAGAACCCACGTTGATACACAAGAAATGCTGGGGATGTTTGTAAACTCCTTGGCTATCAAAGGAAAAGTGAAACAAGAGGAGAGTTTTGAACAAGTATTGCTTGGAGTAAAAGAAAAATGTCTTCGTGCGTACGATAATCAGGACTTTCAATATGAAGACTTGGTTGAGGCAGTAGATGTAAAGAGAGATTTATCAAGAAATCCATTATTTGATGTAATGTTCATGATGCCAGAGAGTGAAATTATGTCTGGTTCAAAGAGCATTGTGAGTGGAACATGGGTACCAATGGAAGGAAAAGTAGCTAAGTTTGATCTGAATTTAATGGTAATACACACATCAGAGGGTTATGTGGTCAACTTAGAGTATTCTACAGATTTATTTAAACAGGAAACGATAAAGCAAATGCTGGATGATTATGTTTTATTACTATCAGAAGTTATAAAACATCCAGAAGACCGTTTGCAAGAGCTACTTAAGAAAGAGGATGTTAAGAAAGAGGAGAAAGATTCGACCCAAGCAGAGCTTGATCATCGTGCCAATCATCTGGCACAGCAAGTTTCAGATTTGATGCGGGCATTGCAGCAAAGAGATCAAGCTTATTGGAAGGAAAAAGTAGACAATTTCCCGCATGCACCTCAGTTACCACTTCTTCCAAATGGGAATGCTGTAAACAACGCAACAGTAAAACGTTTAGAAACGAGAATTGCTGCGACAGACTGGGCGATTGTGAGAAACAAGGCTTTGGATAACAAAATTGCACCATCTGCGTTATTGTGCACAATATATGCGGAAGTTCTATTTAAATGGAGCAATCAATCCAATATGGCACTTAGCTTAAATCTGTTTAGTAATCAGCCTTTTCATCAAGATGGAATGTCTCTGATGGGGGATTTCGTATCGAAATTGTTGTTAGATATCGATTTATCATCTCATAGACCATTTTGGGAAAGAACTACTGAGATTCAGAATCGGTTATTTGAAGCGTTAGACCACAGATTTTACAGTGGGGTTGATTTCCTGCGTGATCTGGCTGAACACCGTGGTCAAGAAGGTCAAGCTATAATGCCAATTGTATTTACGAGTATGCTTCGTGACGAAGTAGATTTTTTCAATGCCAATATAGGTAGTAGGGGAGAATTGAAATACGGAATAAATCAGACCCCTGAAGTGTTTTTGGACTTCCAAGTTGCGGAAAGCGACGGACAATTAATTGTGACTTGGGATTATGCAAAAGATTTGTTTGATGAAGACATGATCAGTGCCATGTTTGAAACGTATCAACTTCGATTACAGCAAGTTATAGACAATAAACTTTCATCTATGCCGCTGCCTGTAACACAGTCTGAACTTCTGCTTGATTACAATCGTACACAAGGAGACTATGAAGGGGATTTACTGCAAAGATTAATAGACCAGCAATGCCAGAAGACGCCAGATGCTATTGCAGTCAAATTAGGACAGGATACATTGACCTATGGCGAGTTGGCGAGAAAATCCAATCAGGTCGCTCGTTATTTAGCAGAACAAAACTATGCGCTCAATTCTTATATTGGAGTTTGGGCAGAGAGACGAATTGAGACCATTGTAAATATGGTAGCTATTTTAAAAGCCGGCCATGCTTATATTCCTGTTAATCCGGAACATCCTGAGGAAAGAATAAAATATATCGTGGAACATAGTGATATCAAGCTCATGATTCATCCGGATTTATATGAAACAGAGAACCTTTCCACCTATAACGATGGCGCCTTAGAACTGTTAGAAGGCTGCCAGCAGGATAGAGCCTATGCTATCTATACGTCAGGAAGCACTGGACATCCTAAGGGGGTTGTGATCACCCATGAAGCAGTAGTGAATACATTATTAGATATTAATGAGAAATTCCAAGTAAATAGCGAAGATAAAATCATTGCCCTATCATCGATGAGCTTTGATTTATCCGTCTATGATATTTTTGGAGCACTCATTAGCGGAGCTCAGTTAGTATTAATTCCAGATCTTTTAGATATGGCCAGTATTCATCAGATCATGATCGAAGAAGAAATCACGATATGGAATTCGGTTCCGGCGATTATGGATATGTATCTAGAAAGCACAAAGCAAGACACGGTGCATAGCACTTCAGCAGAGCGCTTACGTATGGTGATGCTAAGTGGAGACTGGATTTCTCTTGGTTTGCCAGCGAAAATCAAAACAAGAATGCCAAAAGCACAAGTCATCGGGTTAGGTGGAGCAACGGAAGGCTCTATATGGTCCATATATTTCCCAATCACAGAAGTGAAGCCAGAGTGGAAAAGTATCCCTTACGGCTATCCGCTGAAAAATCAACAAATTTACGTACTGGATGAATGTGGGGAAGAATGCCCAGTAGGCGTACCAGGAGAACTGCATATTGGTGGAAAAGGAGTCGCTGCAGGTTATCTCAATGAAGAAGAGAAGACGAAGGCCGCCTTTATCAACCATAGATTAGGTTATCTGTACAAAACAGGTGATTATGGTGTCATGCGTCCGGAAGGATATGTAGACTTCCTGGGAAGAAAAGATAGTCAAGTTAAGATACGTGGACATCGTGTCGAACTAGGAGAAATAGAACACTGTATCAATCATTTGCCACATATTTACCAGTCCGTCGTCGCTGATTACAGTGATTCACATGGAGAGAAGCAATTGTGTGGGTATATTGTTGCAGATGAGACCGTAGAATTGGCAGAAATAAAAAGAGAGTTAGCCAAACATCTGCCTGATTATATGATCCCGGCACAGTTCATCCAGGTAGATGAGATTCCACTATCTGCAAATGGTAAAGTAGATCGTAAATTATTGCCGAACCCGGAACAGTTTATTGAAGAAACTAAGATGATAAGGGGTTATGAGGCACCAAAGACCCAGACGGAAAAATTGGTAGTAGAGGCATTTGAACATGTACTTGGTATGGAAAGAGTAAGTGTAAATGACAATTTCTTTGATTTGGGTGGATACTCGCTTAATGTAATCCGGCTGTGTAATGAATTAGAGAAGAGCACAGGGGTAAGGTTACCACTTAGAGAAATTTTTGATTTAGTTACACCAAAAAATATTGCAGAACAAATAAAAAACTCAAAGGAGAATACGTTTGAAGAAATACCAGAAATAGCAGAAGCAGAAAGCTATTCTATAAGTTCAGCTCAAAAGAGACTTTATCTTTTGGACCAACTAACAGGCCCTGGTATAACTTATAATATTCCTTTAGTAATCAAGCTTAAAGTTAAACCAGACAATGAGCGACTTCAGAGGGCATTGGATCAATTAGTAGAGCATGAGGAAATTTTAAGGACAAGTTTCCATATCGTGAATGGTGAACCAATTCAAAAAATTTCTTCAGATGCAAGAATTGTGCTGGAGCACAGTGAAGTAAAGACAGCAGGATCACAGTATATCCAAGATGAATATAATACTTTCGTCCAACCATTTGACCTGTCAAAATCACCACTAATGCGTGCAAAAATACTGAATACTCCAAGTGATTCATATTTATTCCTGGATATTCACCATATTTTATGTGATGCAGGAAGCATGCCAGTTATGCTTTACAAAATACAAGAGTTATATGAAGGAAGAGAATTGTTAACACCACGAGTACAGTATAAAGACTTTTCTGCTTGGCAAAATGCTAGAGATATCACAGAACAGGCAGCGTACTGGAAGAAAGAATTCTCCGGTGATATACCAGTCCTGGATTTAATCATGGATTATCCACGCCCTCATAAACAAAGCTTTAGAGGTGCTAATTTCCGAACACAGGTAGAAGAAAAAACGAGTATTAAAGTAAAAGAGTTAGCGAAGAAGTATGGTGCAACGGAGTTTATGGTGTTGTTATCCACCTTTTTCTCTATGTTAGGAAAATACAGTCGACAGGAAGAAATTATAGTAGGAACGCCAATATCGGGCCGAAACCATACGGATACCCAAAATATGTTGGGCATGTTTGTAAACACTCTGGCAATCAAAGGGAATGTGTGCGCTGATGATACATTTGAGGATGTATTATTACGTACAAAAGAGAAATGTTTACAGGCATACGATAACAAGGATTATCAGTTCGAGGATTTAGTTGAAGCAGTGGGAGTAAAGAGAGATTTCTCAAGAAACCCAGTATTTGATGTGATGTTTGTATTGCAGGACGATGAGAGAGAGAGTTATTCGGATCGTATTCATATTGGAACAAGGGAATCCGTTGAAGGTAGTATTTCTAAATTTGATCTTACCTTAACCATGATAAGTGATGCAGAAGGCTATAAGATTGATTTTGAATATTCTACAGACTTATTCAAACCAGAAACGATCGAGTACATGGCAAAACACTTCTTAACATTAATTGAAGGAGTTTTAATGTCTCCGGAAAAGAAGCTGCAGGAGATTGCCATGGTAGATCTGTACGAAGAAGCAAAAATATTGGGTGAGTTCAATATGACGGATGCAGAATTCCCTCAAAATATGACGATTGTGCAGTTACTTGAAGAGCAGGCCGCCAGAATACCTAATAGTATAGCCATCACATTTAATGGACAACAGATGACCTATGCACAATTAAATGAACGGGCGAATGCTCTGGCAAGAAAGCTTCGTGAGGACTATAACATTCAACCCAATGACTTTGTGGTGATCTCAACAGAGAAGTGTTTGGAGATGGTGGTGGGTATATACGCTATTTTAAAGGCTGGAGCAGCTTACGTACCGGTTGATCCATCTTATCCAGAGGAAAGAATTAATTATATCATTAATGACTGTAAACCAAAGGTCGTATTATGCAGTACAAAAGAACCTGAAGTTAACATTCCTGTCATGCATCTTCATGATGAGGCAAATTATCAAATGGAATGCAGTAACCTTGTTCATGTAAATCACTCAAGTGATTTGATGTATGTTATTTATACCTCAGGTACGACGGGCCGGCCAAAAGGTGTTATGGTTCAGCATGTAAATGTAGTGCGATTACTCAAGAATGACAAGTTTAAGCTTGATTTATATGAAAATGATATTTGGGTTCAATTCCATTCTTATTGTTTTGATGTTTCGGTTTGGGAAATATTCGGAAGTCTATTGAATGGAGCAAAGCTTGTAATACCTTCTGAGGATACAGTAAAAGATGGATATGCCTTCGGAGAGCTGCTCCAAAAAGAAGCGGTAACCATCTTATGCCAGGTACCTTCACCATTCTATGCGTTGATCGATGCAACGACAGGACAAACCATAAATAGTTTACGATATGTTATTTTTGCAGGGGAGGCACTTTATCCAGCACATTTGAAGAAATGGCATGAGAACAATAGACATTGTCGTCTGGTTAATATGTACGGGCCAACAGAAACCACGGTATACGCTACTTATCGCGATATTGATGCTGAAGCCATCGAGAGAGGAATTAGCGATATAGGAATGCCACTTCCAACATTAAAGATTTATATATTAAATGGAAATGAACTTTGTGGAATTGGAGTTCCGGGTGAGGTATGTATAACAGGTGAGGGTGTATCTCAAGGATATTTAAATCGACAAGACCTGACAGACGAGAAGTTTGTACACAACCCATTTGGATCCGGAAAGATGTATCGGACAGGTGATTTGGCACGTTGGTTACCTAACGGAAACATTGAATATATTGGACGGATGGATGACCAAGCAAAAATCAGAGGATATCGTATTGAACCACGAGAAGTAGAAAGCCGTTTATTGGAGCTTGAAGGCATAAATGAAGCTGTAGTCATAGTGCGAGAAGACAAAAGGAATGAGAAATTCCTGTGTGCCTATGTAATAACTGAGACAGAAATAGAAGAAAAGGACGTTAAGATCAAGTTAAGTAAAGTATTACCAGATTACATGGTGCCTGCACATATTATTTCGGTTGATGCGATTCCACTTACAAGTAATGGGAAACTTGACAAAGCCTCATTACCCCAGCCGCAGTATAAGTCAAAGGAATATATTGCACCACGAAATGAATATGAAACTCTGATCGTGCAGGCATTTGAGAACATACTAGATATTGAAAAAGTCAGTGTAACTGATAGCTTCTTTGATCTAGGGGGATCGTCACTGAAAGCAGTGCTCTTGTGCAATGAATTGGAGAAGGCCATAGGAGTAAGATTGTCAATTAGAGATGTTTTTAATTTTGGTACGCCCGAGCAGATAGCGGGAAATATCGAGTCGATTGAGAGCGAGATGTTTATGGCAATAGAACAAGCTTCAGCAGCTGAATACTACCCTACAAGTTCAGCTCAGAAACGACTCTATCTTCTGGACGAGATGACCGGACCTAATATTAACTACAACGTATCGGACGTTTATGCTTATGAAGAACCGCTAGATAAAGAAAGATTACAGAAGGCTTTGGATAAGCTGTTAAAGCAAGAAGAAATCTTGCGAACTAGTTTCCATGTTGTGGACGGTGAGCCTATTCAAACGATTTCTCCAGACGCAAGGGTTTTAATAGACTACAGCGAAGTGGACGAAATAGATATACAAACAGAATACGATAAATTTATACAACCGTTTGTTTTATCCGAAGCACCGTTGATGCGTGTGAAATTAATGAAGACAACAACGGCCTCCTATCTATTTGTTGATATTCATCACATTATATGTGATGGAGAAAGCCTGCCAGTTATACTGCAACAAGTGAACGAATTTTATGAAAATGATGGAACTGATTATGAATAAGAGGAGAACTTATGAATAAAAATTCTAACCGTGTTCAGTATAAAGATTTCAGTGTATGGCAGAATTTTTATGACATCTCAAAACAGGAAGAGTATTGGAAGAGGGAATTCGCTGGTGAAATTGCTAGGGTGGATTTGAAGACGGATTTCCTCCGTCCTCAAATCCAGTCTTTCAGGGGAGACAATGTTGTAGCAAAGGTAAAGGAGCCATTAAGCTCAGGGGTTAAAAATCTAGCTCTAAAGCATGGTGCTACTGAATTTATGGTTACCCTATCTGTGTTCATTTTATTATTAGCCAAATATAGTCGCCAAAAGGATATTATTGTAGGAACTACCGTGTCAGGCCGAGTTCATGCAGATACTAAGGGTATGTTGGGGATGTTTGTCAATACTCTGGTGATCAAGGGAGAAGTTAGTCCGGATGAGACCTTTGAGCATTTGATATTAGCTGTGAAGGAGAAGTGTCTGCAGGCTTATGATAACCAAGAATACCAATTTGAAGATTTAGTTGAAGCCGTAGAGGAGAAAAGAGATCTCTCAAGAAATCCAATTTTTGATTTTATGTTCGGATTAAAAGAAAAGAAAAAACCGACGGAAATGCAAGGCCTATTGGGCGGAAAAAGTGCATTCATTAAAAGAAATGTCTCAAAGTTTGACTTATCCGTTCTGGTTGAATGTATGCCAGAAGGGTATGAGATAGATTTTGAGTATTGCACAGATTTATTCAAACAAGAAACGATTGAATATATGGCAAGGCATTATGTAACGCTGCTTGAGGAAGCCATAACACATCCAGGCAAAAAGCTTAAAGATCTGCATATGCTTGATCTCAGAGAACAAGAGAAGATCTTGGTTGATTTCAATGCAACGAATGTAGAATACTCTCGAGAACAAACAGCTGTCAGCTTATTTGAGAATCAGGTAGAGAAAACAGCAGGAAATATTGCACTTAAATTTGATGATAATAAGATGACATATGCCGAGCTGAATGAAAGAGCAAATCAGTTGGCGCGAACTCTTCGGGATTTAGGAGTGGCTCCAAACGATCTAGTGGCTCTAGTGACAGAACGCAGCATGGAAATGATTGTAGGGATATTAGCCATCATCAAGGCAGGGGGAGCTTATGTACCCATCAATCCTGAATATCCAGATAATAGAATTCACTATATGCTGGAGGACAGTAGTCCAAAGATTGTATTGACGTATAAGAATAAGCTGCTAGGGAAGGTAGAGATACCAGTATTAGATTTAGAAGATGAGAATAATTATGCTAATGAAACGGACAATCTTTTGCACGTTAACAGGTCTAATGATTTAGTGTATTGTATCTACACCTCGGGTACAACTGGAAATCCTAAAGGAGTTTTAATTGAACATCGAAATGTGGTCAATATGTGGGTCACATATCAGGAGACATTTGCACTAAGCGACAAGGATACGGTGCTGCAATTTGCAAATATATCTTTTGACCAAGCGGTGGGAGATATCTTCCCTGCACTATGCAATGGTGCGGCATTATGCATTGTACCAAAACATTTAACCTATGATATGGAGCAACTACAAAAATATATCGATCGAAATAATGTTACAACAGCTTCATTGACACCTAAGTTAATAGACGGGTTGTGTGTTGACGCATTACCGACGCTTCGTTTGCTGGAGTCAGGTGGAGAGGCAGGTAGTCTAGAAAGCTTAAAAAAATGGGCGGAAAGAGTAGAAGTGCTTAACACATATGGGCCTACGGAGTCTACTGTAAATGCAACTAGTTTTAGAGTGAATACAGACTCTACTTCAATTTCCATTGGACGTCCGATTGCAAATACAAAGGTATATCTTCTAAATGAAATGGAGCTATGCGGGATTGGAATACCTGGTGAGTTGTGTATTGCAGGAGATGGTTTAGCAAGAGGTTATTTAAATCAGCCAGAATTGACAGATAAGAAGTTTATTAAGAATCCCTTCGGTGAAGGAAAACTGTACCGTACAGGAGATTTAGCACGTTGGCAGCCAGATGGAAATATAGAGTATTTAGGTCGAATAGATGATGAACAAGTGAAAGTCCGTGGTTACAGGATAGAGTTAGGTGAAATTGAAAGTGTATTAAGAAAGCAGAGTAATATTGCAGATGCTGTCGTTATTGTAAAAGAAGTTGGAAATAATGATATTCTCTGTGCATATCTCATTGCAGAAAAGGGGCAGGAACTAAGTATACCCCAAATTAAAGAAGCGGTAAGAGAAGAAGTAACAGAGTATATGATTCCTGCCTTTATGATCCAGATCGATGAATTTCCACTAACCATAAATGGGAAGCTGGATAAAACTAGGCTGCCAGAGCCAGATATGTTAGAAAGTTTGAACTACGTACCACCAAGTAATAAGACGGAGCAGGCAATCGTAGATGTATTTGAAGAAATCTTAGGAATATCTCCAGTCGGCATAGAGGATAGTTTCTTTGAACTGGGTGGACATTCGTTAAAAGCGACGGCAGCCATTAATGCCATCGAGAAGAAGACAGGAATTCGTTTGCCAGTAAAAGAGATATTTAGTTCACCAACTCCTTCCATGTTGGCGAGAAAGATTGAGGCCGCGGGAGAAGGTGAATATAGTCCAATACCACAAGCAGAACAGAGAGAAGCTTATCCAGCATCCTCTACACAGAAACGATTGTTTATTCTGGATCAGATGGAAGGCAACAGTACAGCATATAACATGGCGTCAGCGCTAGAAGTAACGGGTAACCTTGATGTAGAAAAAATACAACAAGCCATAGATCGCCTGATCCAGCGTCATGAGTCGCTGCGAACAAGTTTTGTCATGACAGAAGGAGAAACCCTTCAAGTCATTGCAGACGAGGTATTCTACCAAGTGGAATATGAAGAGACCAACAGCTACAGTGACGCTGACATGGAACAATTCGTACGCCCGTTTGACATCGGAACAGCACCGCTCATGCGTTTTAAAGTAGTGAAAGAAAGAAATCGGAACAAATATATTTTACTATTTGATATGCACCATATTATTTCCGATCATCAGACGCTCAATCTATTAATCGAAGATTTCTCACGATTGTATAACGGTGAAGAGTTACAACCACTTGAACTCCAATACAAAGATTATAGTGAATGGATGCGTGGCAGAAACCTGGAGAGTCAGAGGGATTATTGGAAAGAAGTATTTAAAGAAGAGGCACCGGTTTTGGATTTGGTGACGGACTATCCACGTCCGAAAACCCAAAGTTACAAAGGAGCACAAGTGTCTGTTCAACTTAGTAAAGAACAAAAAGTTGGAATTGAAAATATAAATAAACAAAATGGAACGACAGATTACATGACCTTACTGGCTGTATTTATGATAGAACTGCATAAATACAGCAGGCAACAAGATATCGTGGTAGGAACACCCATCTCCGGCAGGGTGCATCAGGACACCGAGACGATCGCAGGCATGTTTGTCAATACGCTGGCAATGAGAGGATATCCAAGGGGCGAGAAAACGTTCCTGGAGTTTTTAAGCGAGATAAAAGAGCTGGCCTTAAACGCGTATGAGAATCAGGAATACCCATTTGAAGAATTGGTAGAGGAAGTAGAAGTACGCCGTGATCTGTCACGCAATCCGCTGTTTGACGTGATGTTTACCATGCAGAATGACGAAGATATCCATCTTGCGATGGGCGAAGCCCAAGTAGACATGTTGGGCATTCATTTTATTGATGCCAAATTCGATTTGGATTTGCAAGCGACAGCGCATGAAGAGGGGTACGCTTTAGATCTGGTATATTGCAGTGATTTATTTACCCAGACTTCAGCACAGGTCATACTGGAGCATTTTAAGGTATTGCTGGATAGAGTGATTGCTAACCCTGATATGAAATTGTCTGAACTACACATGGTCAGTGAGGTAGAACAACAAAGAATACTAACGGTTTTCAATAATACCCATACGGAGCATACGGAGTATGCACAGCATCATACGGCAGTGGAACGATTCGAGAAACATGCGGAACAGACACCCGAGAAGACGGTAATCGAATACGAAACGGGAGTACTTCGTTATGGAGAAGTCAACCGCAAGGCCAATGCATTGGCATGGGAACTGATTTCGTTAGGTGTTCAGCCCAATGATCGAGTGGCCATCATGACTACCCTGGAAGCGGAAACGATCATTGGCATTTTGGGCGTGCTAAAGAGTGGAGCCGCCTATGTCCCGATTGATCCAGCAACACCGAAGGAACGAATAGAGCATATCTTAAACGATGCAGCACCCAAGGTCATTTTAACAAGAGAGAAGACTATGGAAACGGAAGTCCCATTCATCTCGATGAATCTTGAAGATCTGGGTGAGAAGGAGACAAATCCAGCGTGTGCTGTTGAAAAAAGTGACATAGCCTATTTGATTTACACATCAGGAACGACAGGAAAGCCCAAAGGCGTGGCGGTTACACGAGGTAACTTGGATCATTACTTGTCGTATGCAGATAAAGAGTACCAGAAGGAAGCTTGTACGACGGTATTAATGACAAGCTTAAGTTTCGACCTCTCCGTAACGTCCTTGTTCTTACCGCTGATTAGTGGTGGATCTCTTCTATTAAAGGGAGGAGATACGGAGGAAAGGTTACGTGCAGCTTTAAAAGATAACAGGGTAACCTTCCTGAAGCTTACCCCGTCACATTTAAAAATGCTGGAAACCTATGCAGACGGCGTAGATGTGGCGAATTTAGAAACGCTGATTGTCGGTGGAGAGGAGTTCACCACAGATACGGCGTGGAAAACGCAGAAGCTATTGGGTGAAAGCGTCAAGATCCATAACGAATATGGCCCTACAGAGACTACCGTAGGATGCTGTGACTATGTCTATTCCAGCGAAAAAGATAAGGGTTTAAGTGTAGGAATCGGACATCCCATTGCCAATATGCAGCTCTATATACTGAATGAGATGGAGTTATGTGGTGTAGGCGTTCCTGGTGAGCTATGCATCGCAGGAGACGGAGTAGCCAAAGGCTATCTAAACCAGCCTGAATTAACAGCGGAGAAGTTTATCGACAATCCATATGGCGAAGGGAAGTTATACCGCTCTGGAGATTTGGCGAGATGGCTGCCTAACGGAGAGATGGAATACCTGGGAAGAATAGATGAACAGGTTAAAATCCGAGGATATCGGATCGAGTTGTACGAGATCGAGAGCGTTCTAAGGAATCAGCCGGGTATATCTGATGTAGCCGTTGTTGCATTGGAAGTAGGCGGTGACAAGAGTATATGTGCCTACCTGATCCCGACAAATCAAGAGCAGCAACTGGATATGTCTGAAATCAAAAATGATTTGAGAGACAAACTGCCTGAGTATATGTTACCTGGCTTTATGATGCAGATTGATGCCTTGCCACTGACTCCAAATGGGAAGCTGGATGCAAAAGCACTGCCAGAACCAAATGCATTAGCAGGACAGGAATATATGCCACCAAGAACTAAAACAGAGAAAGTCATTACGGACATATTTGAAGAAATCTTAGGAATATCTCCAGTCGGAATAGAAGACAGTTTCTTTGAACTGGGAGGACATTCGTTAAAAGCGACGGCAGCCATTAATGCCATCGAGAAGAAGACAGGGATTCGTTTGCCAGTCAAAGATATATTTAGTTCACCAACTCCTGTCATGTTGTCGAGAAAGATTGAGGCCGCGGGAGAAGGCGAATATAGTCCAATACCACAAGCAGAACAGAGAGAAGCTTATCCAGCATCCTCTACACAGAAACGATTGTTTATTCTGGATCAGATGGAAGGCAACAGTACTGCATATAACATGGCGTCAGCGCTAGAAGTAACGGGTAACCTTGATGTAGAAAAAATACAACAAGCCATAGATCGTCTGATTAAGCGTCATGAGTCGCTGCGAACAAGTTTTGTAATGACCGAAGAAGGAGCATATCAAGTCATTGCAGACGAGGTATTCTACCAAGTGGAATATGAAGAGACCGACAGCTACAGTGACGCTGACATGGAACAATTTGTACGCCCGTTTGACATCGGAACAGCACCGCTCATGCGTTTTAAAGTAGTCAAAGAAAGAAATCAGAACAATTATATTTTACTATTTGATATGCACCATATTATTTCCGATCATCAGACGCTAAATATATTAATCGAAGATTTCTCACGATTGTATAACGGTGAAGAATTACAACCACTTGAAATCCAATACAAGGATTATAGTGAATGGATGCGTGGCAGAAACCTGGAGAGTCAGAGAAACTATTGGAAAGAAGTATTCAAAGAAGAGGCACCGGTTTTGGATTTGGTGACGGACTATCCACGTCCCAAAATCCAAAGCTACAAAGGAGCCCAAGTGTCTGTTCAGCTTAGCCGAGAGCAGAAAGCTGGCATTCAAAATATAAATAAACAACAGGGAACGACAGATTACATGACCTTACTGGCTGTATTTATGATAGAACTGCATAAATACAGCAGGCAACAAGATATCGTGGTAGGAACACCCATCTCAGGCCGAGTGCATCAGGACACCGAGACAATAGCCGGCATGTTTGTCAATACGCTGGCAATGAGAGGGTATCCAAGGGCTGAAAAAACGTTCTTAGAATTTTTAAGCGAGATCAAAGAGTTGGCATTGAATGCATATGAGAATCAAGAATACCCGTTTGAAGAATTGGTAGAGGAAGTAGAAGTACGCCGTGATCTGTCACGCAATCCGCTGTTTGACGTGATGTTTACCATGCAGAATAACGAGGAAATCCATCTTGCGATGGGCGAAGCACAGGTAGAGATGCTGGGCATTCCTTTCATTGATGCCAAATTTGATTTGGATTTACAAGCTACAGCGTATGAAGAGGGGTACGCTTTAGATCTGGTATATTGCAGTGATTTATTTACCGAGACTTCAGCACAGGTCATACTGGAGCATTTTAAGGTGTTGCTGGACAGGGTGATTGCTAACCCTGAAATGAAATTGTCTGAACTCCACATGGTCAGTGAGGTAGAGCAACAAAGAATACTAACGGTTTTCAATGATACCCATACGGAGTATGCACAGAATAATACGGCAGTAGAACGATTCGAGAAACATGCGGAACAGACACCCGAGAAGACGGTAATCGAATACGAAACGGGAGTACTTCGTTATGGAGAAGTCAACCGAAAGGCCAATGCATTGGCATGGGAACTGATTTCGTTAGGTGTCCAGCCCAATGATAGAGTGGCCATCATGGCTTCACTGGGAGCGGAAACGATCATTGGCATTTTAGGCGTGCTAAAGAGTGGAGCTTCCTATGTCCCGATTGATCCAGCGACTCCGAAGGAACGAATAGAGCATATCTTAAACGATGCAGCACCCAAGGTCATTTTAACAAGAGAGAAGACTATGGAAACGGAAGTCCCATTCATCTCGATGAATCTTGAAGATCTGGGTGAGAAGGAGACAAATCCAGCGTGTGCTGTTGAAAAAAGTGACATAGCCTATGTGATTTACACATCAGGAACGACAGGAAAGCCCAAAGGTGTGGCGGTGACACGAGGCAATCTGGATCATTACTTGTCGTATGCAGATCAAGAATACCAGAAGGAAGCTTGTACGACGGTATTAATGACAAGCTTAAGTTTCGACCTTTCCGTAACGTCCTTGTTCTTACCGCTGATTAGTGGTGGATCTTTTCTATTAAAGGGAGGAGACGCGGAGGAAAGGCTGCGTGCAGCATTCAAAGATAACAGGGTAACCTTCCTGAAGCTTACCCCGTCACATTTAAAAATGCTGGAAACCTATGCAGACGGCGTATATGTGCCGAATTTAGAAACGCTGATTGTCGGTGGAGAGAAGTTCACCACAGATACGGCGTGGAAAACGCAGAAGCTATTGGGTGAAAGCGTCAAGATCCATAACGAATATGGCCCTACAGAGACTACTGTAGGATGCTGTGACTATGTCTATTCCAGCGAAAAAGATAAGGGTTTAAGTGTAGGAATCGGACATCCCATTGCCAATATGCAGCTCTATATACTGAATGAGATGGAGTTATGTGGTGTAGGCGTTCCTGGTGAGCTATGCATCGCAGGAGACGGAGTAGCCAAAGGCTATCTAAACCAGCCTGAATTAACAGCGGAGAAGTTTATCGACAATCCATATGGCGAAGGGAAGTTATACCGCTCTGGAGATTTGGCGAGATGGCTGCCTAACGGAGAGATGGAATACCTGGGAAGAATAGATGAACAGGTTAAAATCCGAGGATATCGGATCGAGTTGTACGAGATCGAGAGCGTTCTAAGGAATCAGCCGGGTATATCTGATGTAGCCGTTGTTGCATTGGAAGTAGGCGGTGACAAGAGTATATGTGCCTACCTGATCCCGACAAATCAAGAGCAGCAACTGGATATGTCTGAAATCAAAAATGATTTGAGAGACAAACTGCCTGAGTATATGTTACCTGGCTTTATGATGCAGATTGATGCCTTGCCACTGACTCCAAATGGGAAGCTGGATGCAAAAGCACTGCCAGAACTAAATGCATTAGCAGGACAGGAATATATGCCACCAAGAACTAAAACAGAGAAAGTCATTACGGACATATTTGAAGAAATCTTAGGAATATCTCCAGTCGGAATAGAAGACAGTTTCTTTGAACTTGGCGGAGATTCTATTAAAGCGATTAAGGCCGTTTCGAAGTTACGGGAAAAAGGTTATAAGCTTTCTTTCGCCGCATTAATGTATCAGCAGACCCCAAGAAAGATTGGGGAAAATATTCAAATGGGAGAAGTAAATCAAGTATACGAACAGGGAGAAATCAATGGGGAAAGTCCATTAACCCCTATACAACTAGAATTTTTCAATAAGAATCACGTCGTACCTAATCATTATAATCAGGCCTTAATGTTAAGAAGTGATGAGCCATTTGACATACCTAGTTTAAAGACAGCAATTACTGAAATCATTAAACATCATGACGCTTTAAGAAATGTATATGACGGACAACGTCAAATCACGCTGTCTACAGAGGAAAGCAAGCTATATGATTGGTATGAAAAAGATTATACAAAAGTGCAAGATGTATCGAAAGAGATAGAGTATGCCAGCGATAAATTACAGGCAAGCATAGACCTAGCCACCGGGCCTTTAGTAAAAGTAGGGCTGTTCCATTCAGACAGTGGAGATCATTTACTAATTTGTGTACATCATCTGGTCATAGACGGTGTATCATGGAGAATTCTGCTGGAGGATTTATTTAGTGGATATCGACAAATACAAGAGACAGGTAAAATCACGCTGCCAATGAAAACGGCTTCGTACAAGGAATGGGCGAATGCTTTAACACAATATGCTAAGAGTGAAGTGCTTTCAGATGAAATAGCATACTGGAAAAATATATCGGATAAATCAAATAGTACTGAGACATTCAAGAGTACACAAACAGCAAGTGGTCAATATAAAAATAAAGTAGTGAAAGTGGACTCTGAAACGACGAAAAAGCTGTTGCTCGAAGCTGGAAAGACATATAAAACAGAAATAAACGACTTGTTACTGGCATCGCTGACCATTGCAGTAAAAGAATGGAGAAACTCTAAGTACCTAACCATAGAAATGGAGGGTCACGGGAGAGAGACAATAGATAGAGAGATCGCCATCGATCGTACAGTTGGTTGGTTTACAAGTGTATATCCTATTATTTTGGAGACAAAAGATACTGTTGAAGAAAGCATTTTGGAGACAAAACAAACATTGAAACAGGTCCCTAATCATGGAATTGGATATGGAGTTTTGAGATATCTTGGTGAGCATAGCGGACTTGAGATGAGCGCAGCAATAACATTCAATTATCTTGGAGAATTGGATAACGAGATAGACAGAATTGAAGGAATATCCATGTCGGGAATGCCATTAGGAAGAAGTATGTCAGAAAAAAATTCATCAGGAATGGGATTGTCTCTAAATGGGGCTGTTTTAAATGGGCAACTTGAATTTGACATCATATATGATACTGGATTGTATACTGACGAGGATGCTCAAACATTGGTATTGGCATATGAAAGAGCAATTAAGGATGTTGTCGAAACGTGTTTAACCAGAAAAGGAACAGTAAAAATGCCATTAGATGAAACATTAATTGGTGATAACCGTGATGGCGATCTAAAGTGCATGATACAAAAACAGTTGAATTATTATGGAGATAACTATATTAAAACACGTTCTACTTTAGAATGTCCTGTATTGACAGGACATGAGGACTTCTTGCGACCGGATACAGAAATTATTACTGAAATCATAACAATAGAAGGAACGGCAGAGAACGCTTCTTTATCACTCAGAGGAATAATTTCCAGGCATGGGGCATTAAGAACGAAATTAAATCAAAAAATGACCTATTTAGAAGAATACGATTATTCAGATGAGTGGGAAATTCCAGTAGTGAAAGGAACCTTAGAGTTATCTGCAGAACAATTTAAAGAAATTGTGAATGAAATGAGTTTTCTAACTGATGATAAGCTGTTATCTAGATTTTTAATCGTAGAAATAGATGCAGATCATTGCTTAGTACTTAGTGCAATTCATCATTTAATATGGGATGGAGTCTCACAAGATTTGTTTAAGGTTATGCTTCATGAAACTTTGAACAACAGACTTACCACTCCCTATAACTATTCTTTCATAGAATATTGCAAAATGATTAAAAAGAAAGTTGACGAACTGGAAATTCCAGATGCTCAAGAGTCTAACATGGAAGAGTATATTGAAGCTGCTAAACAATCAGCTGATTTGGTCTCTCGACGAGACACTAAGAGGTCTACAGAAATTCATGTAAAACTAAATGAGTTACAATATCAGAAATTTAGCGAACAACCCATTAATACAGCAGTAGAATTTATATCAAGGCTTATGTATAGTGACTTACCTGAAGAATTAAATAACATCCCTGTTTCTGTTTTGACACATAACAGAGATGAATTCAATAAGGAAATGTTGGGGCTAACTTTAAATTTAGATTATTCAATTTATGATAGGAAAAGTAAAACGCAAAAACAGCTTTTATCAACATCAGAAAAATCGAGTATTAATCAATCTGCAATTACAGAAAAGTTGTTTCTTATAGCACAAAAGTACGATTTTAATGAAATGTCCCGTCGCATTCCAATCATTAATTATCAGGGAGTCCTTGATAAGTTTGCAAGTAGAGATGACATATCACTTGAGAAGATGTTTTTACAAACACAGATTATAGAGTCTGAAGATTTTGGAGTTAGCATGCACTTTTACATTCAAAATAGTACTCTAATTGCTCGCATTACAGGCATTACAATTGAAGAAGAGCTCCTTAATGATGTCATGAAGAATATTTAATGTTGTATCTTACCCGTAAAACCACCCGCTATGCGGGTGGAGGGGTCATAAAAAGACATATGATGCCAGATCATGTGCATATGCTCGCGGTCCCACCCAACATATCTGAAATATGCACATGATCTAGCAATAAACAATTGGAGTGTAAATTAGACATGCTCTAAATGAAATTAGAAACAAGAAGGGGGCTTAGAGTATGAATGAAAAAATTTCAAAAAGCATATACAAAAAGAATATAGGCTTATTTATTTTGTCCTGCTTACTTGGTATCATGACATCTATTCTGTTTATTGCATTGGCAATTATACTACAAAAGTTTATTGATTATTCTATTAATAAAGATATTGACAATATCATTAAGGTGACTACTGTTTCCGTTATTTTATTGCCTTTAGGTGCAGTGGGAATGTATGTGGGGTATGCTGTTAAAAATTTATATACAAAAAGGGCAACGTTAAACCTGAAAAATACCCTTGTTGAAAATATTTTGCGGTTAGATATGAGAAGTTTCAACAAGGAGAGTAATGGAACCTACATATCACGATTGTCAAATGATATAACGATAATTCAAAACGATTATATAAAAGGGACCGTGGAAATATTTGTTCAGCTAGCTATGCTTGTAGGTGGAGTGCTTGCGATGTTTATCATTAATTCATTCCTTGCATTGAGTATATTACTCACTTGTATCATTCCACTTGCAGTTTCGAGTATATTTAATAATCGTATGCAAAAAGCACAAGGTGAAGTGGCTGAGCAAAATAAAAATTATGTATCTTTCATTAAAGATATATTGTCTGGAAATCAGGTTGTTAAGAGCTTTAACATCGAAAAGGAGATTTTTGAAAGGGCAAAGGCAAAGGCGAACAAGCAGGAAAAAGCAAAAATGGTATACGAAAATCTGTTGTCACTCATTATGTCACTTACTGATATTTCAACTTTTCTTGTTGCTGTAGTCATATTTATTGTGGGTACTCAGCAGCTAATGAAAGGAGAAATTACAGTAGGAGAGATTATGGCTTTCATTCAATTGTTAAATTGTGTAACAGTTCCCATTAATAGACTCATAACCGGTTTTACCAAAAGGAAGGCCAGTCGGGCTTTATTAATGAATTTCAATAAAATTGGAGAGGCAAAAACGGATCAAACTCAAAGAATTGATATCCCTAATTTCAGTAATAAAATTTCTCTAAATGGGCTTTCGTTAAGCGTAGATGGGAAAAAAATTTTAGATGATATTAATTTTGAATTTGAATATGGAAAGTCTTATGCCATTGTAGGAACAAGTGGGAGTGGAAAGACAACCTTATTAAAGATGTTGACTGGGTTTTATGATGGGTATGAAGGAAATATCAGGTATGACGGGGTTGATCTTGAGAAAATAAGTGATCAGTCCATTTTCCAAAATGTTAGTTTTATTCATCAGGACTGTTTTATCTTTGATGATACGATTGAACAAAATATTAAATTGTTTCGTGAATGTGACACAGATGAGTTTGAGCAAGTAATAAAGAAGAGTATGTTACAGAAATTGATTCATGACAGAGGCGGCTTTGATGTATTATGTGGAGAAAATGGAATCCATTTTTCAGGTGGGGAAAAACAGAGAATTTCTATAGCAAGAGCACTCCTGAGAAAATCACCTATATTACTTATGGACGAGGCGACTTCAGCGTTGGACAATCAAACAGCTAGTGACCTTGAGTGTATGTTAAGTGAAATGCAGGGCATTACGAGAATTTCCATTACTCATAGGCTGGATGAATCAATTCTTAGTGGATATGATGAAATTGTCTTATTGAATAATGGGAAAATTGAAGAACACGGCACGTATCATAAATTAATGGAAGCCAAACAAAGATTTTATGCATTGAGTATGTTGAGTAGACATAATAATGATCTTTTAATAGAGAAAGGTATAACTAGTCTTGTATTTTAAATCTTGTATAAGATGAAAGGGGTGTCGTACGGATGGAGCAAATCGCAGTTGTTGGGTGTGGCGGAATGATCGGTGAAGTCATCTGTAAGAACTTATGTAAAGACTTTATTGTTAAGGGCGGACAGCGGCGTGAACCTACAGCATTAATGAACCTTAATAATTTTAACTACCAATTCCTGGATGTTTCTGACTGGGAGAACTTGATTGCGTTCTGTACTGATTGTACGGTTGTCATTAATTGTGCAGGGCCTGAATTTATAATTAAAGATAGAGTTGCTCAGGCAGCTATGGAAGTAGGAGCAAAATATGTCGATGCTTCCAATGCTTTATTATTGAGTCAGGAGCAAATAGAGCTTAAAGCTAACGGTGTAAATTACATAGGAGCTGGTTTTTGTCCTGGAATTACAGGTCTGCTATTAAAACGAGTAATAAATCATTTATTAGACGAAACGAAGTATGTGAATTGTTATATTGGTGGTGCGGAACATTATACGAAAACTTCTATCTCAGATATATTAATGAGTGGCCATAGTGTAATTGGAAAAACAGATTCTTATTGGAGTGATCATTGTGTAAAAACGGAAAATATAAATATGATGAAGAAAGAATTTGTACCTGAAGTGGATGTCCCTGTCTATAAGAAACCGTATTTAAGTCAAGAGATCATTGATATTCTGGAAGTTAGTTCGGTACAAGAACTCCACTGGTACAATATAGCAGCAAATGATAATATTTTTCGTTTAGCAATGCAATTTTATCAAATGCAACTTGAGTCTTCGGTTGAAGAAGCCCTGAAAAAACTAGACATTCGTTTAGAGGAGCAACCTAAAGAGGAATGGATAGCTTTAGTCATTGATGCTACAGGAGTGAAAAATGGAAAGGATGTTAGGTGCAGATTGAATTTACAAATGGAAACGAGTTCAGAGTTAACGGGTACAGTGGCTGCTGAAATCGCCCGACAAGTTATTTCAAGTAATAGACCTAATGGTACCTACTGGGCTTATGAAGTACTTCCTATAGATTTTATGAATCAATATGTTTTTTCTAATAAGCATGATTTTTATGAGGAAAAGTATGTTGAAATAAAGAAATGATATGACTAGGTTACATGGCGTACATCTGATATTTATTGGATAGGGGGAGTACATTATAAAAAAGCTTTTACTTAAGAGATTACCGTTGATTTCACTTGGAGTTATAGCTTACATACTGACAATATACGCGCAGAACCATCAGGATTGGGCGGAAAAATACAGTAGGTCTGTATATCCGTTATTGTCAAAAATAGTAGGATTTGTACCTTCTTGGGTCAAGTTTTCTGTTAGTGAATGGCTCGTCGTGTTGGTTGTGTTACTTTTTCTATTTTATATCGTTTATTATGTGCGCAAGGTTATCATGAGTAAAGGTGTACGTAGGATGGTAGTTTATCGTGGTGCTCTAGGAATAGTTACGATCTGTAGCGTGATATATTTTTGTTATACTATTTTGGGTGGAATAAACTATTACAGATATTCTTTTTTGTCTTATACCGAATATAAAGAAGAGAACTACAGCAAGGAGGAACTGGTCAAATTGAGTAAGTCGCTTGCCGTTGAAATGGGATTGGCAAGGGAAAAGTTAGCGGACACTGATCTTTTGGCTCAAGTACCGGAGGTTTTTGATTATTATGCACAACACGCAGTGTTCTCGATGCAAATGTTATCAAAGGAATATCCTATTTTGGAGCATTCTTTATACTCAACACCAAAACCAGTTGTGATGTCAAAGCTAATGTCGCATGCAGGGATAAATGGTATCTTTGTCCCTTTTACTTATGAATCCAATATCAATGTTAATGTGCCCGTTTTCTTGGTGCCTGCTACTATGGCACATGAATTGGCACATCAGAGTGGTTTCATGCATGAGGATGAGGCAAATTTTATAGCATATCTGGCATGTAAGCAGCAGGATGATCCAATGATACTTTACAGTGGTTTTTTTCTAGCATTTGATTATTCTATATCTGAGCTAAAGAAAGTGGATCCAGATCAGGCGTCTGATATAATGTCCAGTCTGTCCAAGGCGGTGCAGCATGATATAGAACAAAATGAGCAGTACCGGGATAAGTATGAGGGTGTTATTTCAAGTATTTCAAGAAATGTAAATGATGTATATCTGAAGGCAAATAATCAGACAGACGGTATGAATAGCTATAGTGATATGGTGAATTTGTTGCTGGCAGAGCAGCGAGAGATAGAGAAGTACAATTAAATGTATCTTGAATACTTATAGGTTTATATAGTAATGATAGTGGGCTCAAGTTGAACATAGGAGTGAGTGAAATAAATAAAATAAAAGTATTTCCTATTCCATATGCTGGAGCGTCGGTAAATGCATATTATGAATGGAAAAAACTACTGCCGGATAGATATGAATTGTGTATATGTGAATTGGCTGGAAGAGGAACTCGATTCACAGAGCCTTGTTACCAGTCTGTTGGTGAAGCAAGTGAAGATATCGCCAAAAGAATAAGTGAACAATTAGAATATGACGATGAATATGTTATATTTGGACACAGCATGGGAGCCTTATTGACTTATGAGATATATTATAAACTTAAGCAAATGGGAACTAAGGAACCAAGGCATCTGTTTTTTTCTGGGCGAGATGCTCCACATATTTTTGAAAAGAGAGAAGACATTGAAAATATGACTAATGAAACTTTCTTGACAAAGGTGGAACAATATGGGGGAATACCAGAGGAGTTTTATACAAAAGAGATTATGGATATGTTTCTTCCGATTTTGCGAGCAGATTTTATAATTTTGGACAATTATAAGTTTCAGCCCAAAGCAGAAAAAATAAGTTGTGGAGTAAGCGTTTTTTATGCGGATAGCGATTTTTCGACTCATATCAATGAAATGCATAAATGGAGTGAAGTTGTTGAAGGAAACGTGAAATTTCATAAGTTTAAAGGAGAACATTTTTTTTTGAATCGGTATCCTAATGATATTGTAAATACTATTGTTAAAGATACAGAGACTCAAAATATTTACCAGGCCACCCACCTGGATCGCCTGGAAATACGGGGGTAATCTCCCCCATTAATTCTATTTTGAATTAATTCAAATGAGAGAAACGTTAAAGTCTCAAGTAGTGGTGTAAAAAAGAACTGTGCCTTTTGACAAGGGAAGCCACGGTATGATTCTACTAAAGTGACGCGACTCAACTTTAGAAGGAGGATCAAAACCGTGCCTTCTATAGATAGAATCTCACAAAAATAAAAATTTAGACTTTCTTTTCTTTGTACAGTTTGAATGTGTTTTGAAATATTATATTTAAAATAAATTTTATCAGTCTGAGAATCCTTCAATGATTGTTACTTAATTTTGCTTAATTATAAAAGTAATATTCAATAATTGTTTTAGGTAGGTTTTAGTAAGGAGAATTATGAAAAAAATTAAGAAAAAACATTGGAAATAATAAGCTTTCAGTTTTATTAATTATGAAAAATCACATATAAAAAGCCTGGTGCCGCTAACAACACAGCGGCCGGGCTTTTTTTACGGCCGGATTACGATGTCAGCGCCGAACTTGATCGGAACTCTCAGCCATTTACATTCACCTTTTCTCTTGTAAATCAAAAGATTCTCATAGAGCAAACGGCATTGCGGTGACACTTTGAGAGAGAAAATGAAGAAGGAAAACTAGAAAAGGTTCCGGAAAGCAGATGCTTACGGAACCTTTTTCGTTATGCCGAATGGCTTTTTTTCGTCTGAACGGTTTCCCCGGACTTGATACCAAGCGATACGAACAAGCCGATCACAGAAACTCCGATCAATATGATAAACAGAATATGAAACCCGGAGATTAAACCGATCAGCGCTGAAGAAATAATGCTTCCGAAATAACGGAAGGTGGAGAAAATCCCGGATGCGATGCCGGACATGCCCGGTTCTACCGTCGCAAGAGAAGATACCTGCATGCTCGTCAGCCCCGCACCTGACGCGATGCCTCCGACAATAAGCGATGCCATAAGAAACGGAACGGAATGGGAATAAACCAAAAGCAAAAATAAGAGATTGGCTACGGCCATCAGCCCGAAGGACAGAAAAATCATTCTTCGCGCGCCCCATTTCTGATGCAGCTGAGCTCCGCCCCAGTTGCTGGCGGACATGAAAACAGAAAAGACTGACAGCGCCATGCCGCTGTGTGACGTATTCATGCTGAAGTGGCCGGTCATAAAGAGCGGCATAATCAATAACACGGCGTACATCATTAAATTGCTTAACAGAACCGACAGATTGGCGCTCGTAAAGGTCGTGTTTTTAAACAGATCAAAATCAATAATCGGATGTTTCGTGCGCAGCTCCCGCCTGAAAAATAGCGGAACAAATACGAGAATGAGCAGTGCGTACACCCAATAGCCCAAAGAGCTTTCATTTTTCGTCAGAAGAATAATAGATACAATGCTTCCGGCAAGCAAAACGGACCCGATGATATCAAGCGGAGCGTCAGACGTTTCTTCTTTATATTTAGGAAACATCACTAATGCCGTCACGAGTGCGATTGCAAGAAACGGAATGTTGACCCAAAAGATCGAATGCCAGCTGAAGCTCTCAATTAAAAGAGAGCCGATAAACGGACCGAGAGCCGCGCCCAGCCCGGCACCGAGGCCGAAAAAGCCGAATACTTTCGGAAGCCGTTTTTCAGACACGACATGGCGGATGATGGCGATGCTGTTTGGCGTAAGCAAAGCGCCGCCGGCAGCCTGAAGCGCCCGGAAGAAAATCAATAAGAAAAGACTTGGCGATAGGGCGCACCCCAATGATGCGATGAGAAAAAGGCCGACGCCCCATAAATACATTTTTTTGTTTCCGTACATATCACCGAGCTTGCCGGCAATGGGCTGTGTCACGGCCATCACGATTAAATACACGGTCACTACCCATGTGATGCTGGCAATTGATTCGCTGAATGAGCGGGAAATGGATGAAAGGGCGACTGCGATCATCGTAGAATTGATGGGAACGAGTATGGCTCCCAGCAAAAGCGAAACGATCAGCGCCCATTCTTTCTTTGAACCCATCCTTCATCCTCCTTGGAGCCGGAAAATGACCGGCCGGTAATGCCTTTCATGAAAATCTCAGTGCTGTGTTTCAGCATCGTTTCCTCAGAGAGAGTGATGACTCTTTTCCCCAGCTGCAGCCGGTGTATAAAATAACCGAAAATCATCGTCATAAAGACGTCTGCATTAGCTTCTTCACTGCCGGGGCTTATCATATTTTTCTTTGTCAGCTCCTTAAAGTAAACGATTAAATGCTTTTTCACGGATTGCGGATATACGACAATATCCTGCAGGACGTCTTCGAATAGTTCCGGTTCGCGCAGGCAGATGCGGAACACTTCTTTTTTTTGTTCCAATTGCTGAAGAAGGGTCGCGGCGAAATGAAGAAGATCCTCATACAGATCGCCTTCCGCCTTAGTGATCATGCTTTCCGGAACCGGCGTCTGCTGTTCAATCATGGCTTTCATTAATCCTTGTTTGTTTTTAAAATTACGGAAAATCGTTGCTTCGCTTACTTTTGCTTTTTCTGCGATTTCTTTTGTTGTCGCTGCGCGGTATCCTTTTTGGATGATCAGATTCATCGCGGCGTCAATAATTCTCTTGTTCGTCGTTCTCAACATGTTTCACCTCGCGTAAATACTGGCAGGACAAGTATACACCCGCCCTGCCCGTCAATAAAGAGGGAAACCTAGCATGAAGCGCGTTTGACAATCGTAATCTTGCCGTTTGTCCCGTCCACCGTGACGATATCTCCGTCGTTGAGCCTGTCAGTCGCGGCACGTGTGCCGAGAACGGCCGGGAGCCCGTATTCCCTCGCGATGATCGCCGCATGTGACAGGATGCCGCCCGTGTCCGTAATGACGGCCTTTGCATCCTGGAACAGACTGGTCCACAGCGGTGTCGTCATTTTGCAGACAAGCACGTCTCCTGTTGAAAAACGGGAAAATTCACTTGCGTCACGAATGACTTTCACAGGGCCGCTTGCGATTCCGCTTGACGCCGCAAGTCCGTAAATTTGATGTTCAGTGTTTTTTTCATCTTCTGTGATGGAGCCGGTAATCTGTTCAGCCATTTTCAGCTGTTCCGAAGTCGGAGTCCCGAGATAAGCGGGGGCTTCAAGCAATTGATATTGCTGGAAGAGCTGTTTTCGTTCAGCGGCTTTTTCCTGCATCGGAACCGGCGACGCCAGCGCTTTCTCGACTTCATCGCTGTATAAGTACCACATATCCTCCCGATCATCGATTACGCCTTGTTTTTGAAGCAGCTCGCCGATTTTCAGAAGGCAAAGGCGCGCTTTGGCGTCCAGCATCGCATCAATATAAAAATGGTGATCATCTTTGATGACGGATGAAGACAATGTCCACTGATAATAGCGGTCAAACGTCTCCCGGAAGCCGTCATCTTCAATTCTATCCATAAAGTCGGCGTAGAGCTGTTTTCGTTTTTCTATCGTTTTATGAAACTCACTGTCAAAATTGTATCCGTTCCGGACATAGTTCTGAATGTTGGCCAAAGCGAAATAAGGGTTTTCCGCCCAAGTTTCTTCAATCAGATCATGACTTTTCACGGATCTCCAGCCGTATTCCTGTAAAAATTCACCGACTTGTTCGAGAAAGCGTTTTCCCTCATTTGATTGCAGAAGCGTCTGATGCAGCTCATCGGCATGAGAAACCGTAAAGACGCGCCGCAGCTCAGGGCTGTCTTTTACTTGTCCGGACAGCAGCCAGAGCTGTCTGTCAGTCTCCAATGACTTATTCATGACGCCAGCCAGCATTTCGTACAGAAGGGAGGTGTTTTCTTTCTCAACCTGTCCGTACATGGATTCCAGTATCATGTTTAACGCAACCTGCGGAAAGACAATATTGAAATGTTCTGCGTATCCTTTTAAATAGAAGTCTTGCAGGTTTCGGAACGCATTAAGGGCAGTCTCCGGCGTATGGTCTGTATGCGCCAGTTCGTCCAGCTTTTGATAAAAAGGCAGAAAGGTTTCCTGAATAATATCGTACATGCGGTCAGCCAAGACGGGGAAAAGCGCTTCTAACTGTTCTGCGGGCAGCTTGTCGTCCGTCTTATGCTGTCTGGAAAAAACACGGCCCTGATGAAGTTTGACACGCTCGATTTCGATGCCCATTACAGGGAATGCCTTCGTGCTCTCTTTGAGGCCGTATTCCAAAGCCGGCACAATGAGTGAGGCGAATAACGGGCTGACGGGGCCTTCTATATTGGCCTCCATATTGAGCCAAAACTCTTTCTGATCCCGGGGCGTCATGATAAATTCCCGTTCTTCGTCTGCCGCTTTCTGATCCTGCGCGATCGTTGTAATCGGCCGGGCCTGAAGCAGATACAGCTTATTTTCGGCAAATCCGAATTCGAGATCCACGGGATAACCGTACAGTTCTTCCGTCTTTATCGTCAGCATGGCAAGCTCTTTGATGCTCTCGTCATCAAGGCAGAAGCGGTTTCTCATGTCTGCGGTCGTCTCTTTTTCCGTCACGCCTTCGTCTTTAGAAACGATATACATTTCTTTTAAGCCGATTTCTTTTTCAATCTGAAATGTGTCTTTATTGACGATAAATGTGTCGGGCGTCACGCTGCCGGAGACGATTGCTTCTCCGAGACCGTAGCTCGCGCTGATCATCAGCTCTCCGTCATCATGTGTGACGGGGTTGCGGCTGAAAATGACTCCTGAAACCTCGGAATTGATAAGCCCTTGCACGACAACGCCCATTAACGGTTCTGCGGTGTCATTGTTCATTTTCTCTTTATAACCGCTGACCCGCGCCGAGAAGAAGGAAGCCCAGCATTCTTTCACTTTTCCGAGAAACTCTTCTTCTGTTTTGATATTTAAATAGGTTTCGTACTGGCCCGCGAAAGAAGCCCCTTCAAGATCTTCGGACGCGGAGGAGGAACGTACGGCGACAGAGGCGTATGATTCTCTCAATTCATAAAACGACGCGGTCAGTTCCTCCCGAAGCTCTTTTGAAAACGTGCCGTTCATAATGGCGCGCTCCATCTGTTCCTGATCTGCTTGAAGCCCGTTGTCTTCCATAAAACGTGTCAGGGCATTCGTCTGAATGATGAAACCGCCGGGAACGGGCAGCCCGTTTTTCGTCAGTTTAATCAGGTTCATTCCTTTTGCTCCTGCAGAGCGGCTCGATTCTTCCGCTTTTTGAAATCGCACTGAATACATGCGGTATGACCCCCTTTTTTTCTTCATCCAAGAAAATGATAGTAAACACTATCATTACATTGTAAAGAGGGAGGAAGAAACTGTCAAAGATACAAAGACCTAAACCTTCTCATCCTTTCGGCTGAAGAAAGGTAATTCGATTCATCTGGTTAATGGTTCAATGGATTTATATTCACATTTTTTTTGACAGATGATTGAAGACTGCTGAAAAAGGGTATTGTGATAGCAGGGGAACGATTGTCCGATTCTTCATTTTTTACTATAATCAGATGAGATGAAGAATTCCCGAGGAGGGTTTTTGTGATTACAAAAGCCGTTTTTGCATTATGTTTCCCTTTTATGCTGGTCGTCCTTTTTACGCGCGTCACGTTTAACCACTATGTGGCGATCGCTCTCACAGCAGCACTGCTTTTCGCATCCTATTTAAAGGGTTACACCGAAACGTATTTTATCGTTGGATTGGATGTCGTATCGCTGGTGGCCGGAGGGCTGTACATGGCCAAAAAAGAAGCAGACAAAAAGAAAGACAATGCCTGACATGGTGAATATGAAATAGAATGCCTGCTTTTACGCCATAAAAGCAGGTTTTTTATACAAAAATTGACTTGGTAAAAATAAACCATCGAACTTTAGTTCGTATTTTTAGTGATTTTGCCCGTCATTGTGTTACTATATCAATAGGAAGATTTCGTAAAGAAACGGAGGCTTTTTTGTGAAAGATCGTTTTGAGTTAGTCTCGAAATATCAGCCCCAGGGAGATCAGCCGCAAGCGATTGAGAAGCTTGTCAAAGGCATACAGGAAGGCAGAAAACACCAGACTCTCCTGGGTGCGACAGGGACGGGCAAAACCTTTACCGTGTCCAATCTGATTAAAGAAGTGAATAAACCGACACTGGTCATTGCCCATAACAAAACCCTTGCCGGACAGCTGTACAGCGAGTTTAAGGAGTTTTTCCCGAACAATGCTGTCGAATATTTTGTCAGCTATTACGATTACTATCAGCCGGAGGCGTACGTGCCTCAAACGGATACTTTTATAGAGAAAGACGCAAGCATTAATGATGAAATTGATAAACTGAGACACTCCGCGACATCCTCTCTGTTTGAACGGAGAGATGTCATTATTATCGCGAGTGTGTCATGCATATACGGTCTCGGTTCGCCTGAAGAATACCGGGAGATGGTTGTGTCGCTCAGACCGGAAATGGAGATTGAGCGGAACGAGCTGCTGAGAAAGCTTGTGGATATCCAGTATGCCCGCAATGATATCGACTTTCAGCGCGGGACGTTCCGCGTGCGCGGAGACGTTGTGGAAATCTTCCCGGCTTCCCGTGACGAACATTGTATCAGAGTGGAATTTTTCGGAGACGAAATTGAGCGGATCAGAGAGGTCGACGCTTTGACCGGAGAAATTCTCGGCGACCGTGACCATGTCGCGATTTTTCCGGCTTCCCACTTCGTCACCCGGGCGGAAAAGATGGAAAAAGCGATTCTGAATATTGAACAGGAGCTTGAGGAGCGCTTGAAAGTGATGCACGAAAACGGCAAGCTCCTTGAAGCGCAGCGGCTTGAGCAGCGGACGAGATACGATCTTGAAATGATGCGGGAAATGGGTTTTTGCTCAGGGATCGAGAACTATTCAAGACATTTGACACTCCGTCCGCCGGGCTCTACGCCATATACGCTGCTTGATTATTTTCCGGACGATTTTATGATTGTCGTTGATGAATCACATGTGACGATTCCGCAGGTGCGCGGCATGTTCAACGGTGACCAGGCGAGAAAACAGGTGCTAGTCGATCACGGGTTCCGCCTGCCGTCAGCGCTTGACAACCGTCCGCTCCGATTCGAGGAATTTGAGAAACACATGCACAATATCGTGTACGTGTCGGCGACTCCGGGACCGTATGAAATTGAGCATACGCCGGAAATGATCGAGCAGATCATCAGACCGACGGGACTCCTCGATCCCCTCATTGACGTCCGTCCGATCGAAGGACAGATTGATGATCTGATCGGCGAGATTCAGGCGAGGATAGAACGGAATGAACGCGTTCTCGTGACGACTTTAACGAAAAAAATGTCAGAGGATCTGACCGATTATCTCAAGGAAATCGGCATCAAGGTCAATTATCTGCATTCCGAGATTAAGACGCTTGAACGGATTGAAATCATCCGTGACCTCCGCCTCGGAAAACATGATGTGTTAATCGGCATCAACCTGCTGAGGGAAGGGCTTGATATTCCGGAAGTGTCACTTGTCGCCATTCTCGATGCGGATAAAGAAGGCTTCCTCCGTTCTGAACGTTCGCTCATTCAGACGATCGGACGGGCGGCACGAAACGCGGAAGGCCGCGTCATCATGTATGCCGATAAAATCACGAATTCGATGGAAATCGCGATTAATGAAACGAAGCGCCGCCGGGAACAGCAGGAGCGCTTTAACGAAATTCACGGCATTACGCCGCAAACGATCAATAAGGAAATCCGCGATGTGATCCGCGCGACGCAGGCCGCTGAGGATAAAGAAGAATATAAAACAAAAGCCGCGCCTAAACTGGCGAAGATGACGAAGAAAGAACGCCAGAAAGTCGTTGAGCAAATGGAGCACGAAATGAAAGAAGCGGCCAGAGCGCTTGATTTCGAGCGGGCGGCAGAGCTTCGTGATTTACTGTTAGAGCTTAAAGCGGAAGGATGATGAACACATGGCAATTGACCGGATCGAGGTGAAAGGCGCAAGGGCGCACAATTTAAAAAACATTGATGTAACGATTCCGCGGGATCAGCTCGTCGTCGTGACGGGGCTGTCCGGATCGGGAAAATCATCCCTTGCCTTTGACACCATTTACGCGGAAGGACAGAGGCGGTATGTTGAATCGCTTTCTGCCTATGCGCGCCAATTTTTAGGGCAGATGGATAAGCCGGACGTTGATGCGATCGAAGGGCTTTCTCCGGCGATCAGCATTGACCAGAAAACGACAAGCCGCAATCCGCGGTCAACCGTCGGAACGGTAACGGAGATCTATGATTATCTCCGGCTGCTGTACGCGAGAGTCGGGAAACCGCACTGCCCGGAGCACGGCATTGAAATTACGTCGCAAACGATTGAACAGATGGTTGACCGGATTCTTGAATATTCGGAGCGGACGAAGCTTCAAGTGCTTGCGCCGATCATCTCAGGCAGAAAAGGCGCCCATGTCAAAGTGCTTGACCAAATCAGAAAGCAAGGTTACGTAAGGGTGCGGATTGACGGAGAAATGGCCGAGCTTTCCGACGATATTGAACTTGAAAAAAACAAAAAGCATTCCATTGAAGTAGTCATTGACCGGATCGTTGTCAAGGAAGGCGTTGCCGCCCGGCTTTCCGACTCGCTGGAAACTGCGCTCCGTTTAGGGGAAGGCCGTGTCATGATAGATGTCATCGGTCAGGAGGAGCTGATGTTCAGCGAGCATCACGCCTGTCCGCTGTGCGGTTTTTCTATCGGGGAGCTTGAACCCCGGCTGTTTTCGTTTAACAGCCCGTTCGGCGCCTGTCCGACTTGCGACGGTCTCGGCTTGAAGCTGGAAGTGGACCCTGAGCTCGTCATCCCCAATCCCGAGCTGTCATTAAAGGAACACGCCATCGCGCCGTGGACGCCGATCAGTTCACAATATTATCCGCAGCTGCTTCAGGCGGTCTGCCGCCATTACGGCATTGATATGGAGACTCCGGTCAAAGACCTGCCGAAGCATCAGCTTGATAAAGTGCTGTACGGCAGCGGCAATGAACGGATTTACTTTAAATACGAGAATGATTTCGGACAAGTGCGCGAAAATGAAATTGAATTTGAAGGTGTGCTGCGCAATATTGAGAGACGGTATAAAGAGACAAGCTCCGATTATATCCGTGAACAGATGGAGCAGTACATGTCACAGAAATCGTGCCCGACGTGCAAAGGCTACCGGCTGAAGAAAGAAGCGCTTGCCGTTTTGGTCAACGGGCGTCATATCGGAACCATTACCGAGCTTTCCGTCGGCGATGCGCTGGAATTTTTCAAAAACCTGACGCTGTCGGAGAAAGATATGCAGATTGCCGATTTAATTTTAAGAGAGATTGTGGAGCGGCTCAGCTTCTTAGATAAAGTCGGTCTTGATTATCTGACGCTGAGCCGGGCGGCGGGAACGCTGTCAGGCGGAGAAGCCCAGCGTATCAGGCTTGCGACGCAGATTGGCTCCCGTTTGTCAGGCGTCCTGTATATTCTTGATGAGCCGTCCATCGGCCTTCACCAGCGTGACAATGACCGTTTAATCAGCGCGCTGAAAAACATGAGGGATCTCGGCAACACACTGATTGTCGTTGAGCATGATGAGGATACGATGATGGCTGCCGATTATTTGATAGATATCGGTCCGGGCGCCGGCATTCACGGCGGCCGCGTCATATCGGCGGGGACGCCTGAAGAAGTGATGAATGATGCGGACTCTCTGACCGGACGCTATTTGTCAGGGGCTCAATTCATCCCGATGCCGCCGGAGAGAAGAAAGCCTGACGGCCGGTTCATTGAAATCAAAGGCGCTTCAGAAAACAACCTGAAAAAAGCGAACGCCAAATTCCCGCTCGGCACTTTTACGGCGGTGACAGGTGTCTCCGGTTCCGGAAAAAGCACGCTTGTGAATGAAATTCTGCATAAGGCGCTTGCGCAAAAGCTTCATAAAGCCAAAGCGAAACCGGGAAGCCATAAAGAGATCAAAGGCCTCGACCACCTTGATAAGGTGATCGACATCGACCAGGCGCCGATCGGCCGGACACCGAGATCAAATCCGGCAACTTACACGGGTGTGTTTGATGATATCCGCGATGTATTCGCGCAGACAAATGAAGCAAAGGTGCGCGGCTATAAAAAAGGCCGGTTCAGTTTTAATGTAAAAGGCGGGCGCTGTGAGGCCTGCCGCGGCGACGGCATCATCAAAATTGAGATGCACTTCCTTCCTGACGTGTACGTTCCGTGTGAAGTGTGCCACGGCAAACGTTACAACCGGGAGACGCTGGAGGTCACATACAAAGGAAAAAGCATTTCTGACGTTTTGGATATGACGGTGGAAGATGCTCTGTCTTTCTTTGAAAATATCCCGAAAATCAAACGCAAGCTTCAAACGCTTGCCGATGTCGGACTCGGGTATGTGACGCTCGGCCAGCCGGCGACGACGCTGTCAGGCGGAGAAGCGCAGCGCGTCAAGCTCGCTTCCGAACTGCATAAGCGTTCCACCGGCCGGACGCTGTATATTTTGGACGAACCGACGACAGGCCTCCACGTTGATGATATCGCAAGGCTTTTGGTTGTGCTTCAAAGACTCGTCGATAACGGTGATACCGTTTTGGTCATTGAACACAATCTCGACATCATTAAAACGGCGGACTACATCGTAGACCTGGGACCTGAAGGCGGAGCGGGCGGCGGCACGATCGTAGCCTCCGGGACGCCTGAAGAAGTTGTCGAAGTGGAAGAATCATATACGGGCCGCTATCTGAAACCGGTAATGGAACGTGATAAAAAACGGATGAAAACATTGCTGGCTGAAAAAGAAACGGCAGCCACATAATAGATCAATAAAAACAGCCCAAAACTCACCGGTTTTGGGCTGTTGTGTTACAGGCTTTTTTCTGTTGGGGAAGCTGTTTGCTTAAATGCATTAAGTCCTGCAGAATATGGGTGCTGCTGCTGTCCAGCAGCACTTTTATATATTGGATATCATGGGAAATGGGAAGAGGGGCTGCTTTGATCTGTTCCAATTCAGCCAGCATTTCGCTGTTCATTCTTTTCTGTTCGCGAATTAAATTTCGCAGACTCTCTTCCGTTACTTGGGCGTTTTCGGGATCTTTCTCCATTTGTATGTCCTCCTTGCATACGGTCAGGCTTTGTTACATATTGTAATCGGTTCGGGGAAAAGATTCTATAGTGAAATCTCTGAAATCAAAAATTACGTATAACGAAGCATGTCCTTAGCATGAAAATGAAACCCGCCCATTCGTCATACGTATGTATAAGGAAGGGTTTTTACATTACGGCACAGGGAGTGTTTTAATTGAACCGAAATCAAGCGATTATCGCATCAATCTGTTATTTCAGCGTGTTTCTCGCGCCGCTCATTCTTCCGATTGTGGCTTACTTTGTCGTCGATGAAAAAGAGACGAAGCGGCATGCCATGCGCGCTCTGATTTCCCATATCATTCCGTTTGCGGGATTGCTGATTGTGACCGCGGGTGTTGTCGGCGGATTGATTACGGCTCAGGGGGAGAGTATGGTGCCCGTTTTTGTTATGATAACAGGAGCAGCTGTTTATTTTCTGATCCTCATCGGAATGGTCATTTGGAATATCGTGCAGGGAATTAAGGTGTTACGCCAGGTGTGAGAAAAGTCGGGGGAGGCGTTTTGTATGAAACAGGAGAAAGAACGGATTTTAAAGCTTGTGGAAGACGGCATGCTGACGGCGCAGGAAGCACTGACGCTCATTGAAAAACTGGATCATGAATATAAAGAAAAAGAAGAGCAGATCACCGCATTATCTGCAGAGGTCCAGGAACCTGCGGAAGATTTCGAAAGCGGGGCAAAAGGAAGCCAAAAGCCGTCGCTCGGGGCGAAGCTGTTCGACTGGATTGATTCTGCCGTCAAAAAAGTGAAGGAAGCGGATCTTGATCTGAATTTCGGCCACGCACACGAAGTGCAGCATATTTTTCAATTTAAAGACAGTGAATTCTCGGCCATTGATATGCAGATCGCAAACGGCAGCGTCAATATCGTGCCGTGGGCGGATGAAGATATCAGAGCGGAGTGCCAGGCGAAAGTGTACCGGGCGGACAGTCAGGAGGCGGCGCGCACCGCATTTCTTCAGCACATTGAGTGTGAAGTGAAGGGCAATAAGTTTTTTGTCCGCACGGAAAAGAAAACGATGAAAACCAATGTTACGCTTTATGTTCCCCAGAAAGAGTACGATAAGATAAGAGTGAAGCTGTTTAACGGACCGATCAGAGGGGAACATTTACATGTAAAAGAATTCTCGGCGAAAACGACAAACGGCGTTCTGTCATTCTCTCATTTGACGGCTGATAAAGCGTCGGCGGAAACGGCTAACGGACAAATCAAGCTGGCCGGACATCAATGCGGCGCGATTGAAGCGGAAACGATCAACGGCTTGATTGATTTGCGCGGATCGAGTGAATCCATTGACGTTCAAAGCTTTAACGGCAATATCATGCTTACCGTGACAGCGCCGCACTGCCGCTCCATCTACACGAAAACGACGACCGGAAACGTGGAGATCGCCCTGCCTGATGATTCGGCGGTGAAAGCGGAGCTCAAAAGCAATCTCGGCTCTCTCAGCCATGAGCTGATTGACGCGGAAATTTTAAAGGAAAAGAATGATACCATTCAAAAAGAACTGATGCTGGCATCAAATCAAGGCCATGATCAGCATCTCTCGATTTTCTCAGAATCGTTAACAGGAGCCATTAAGCTCAAGCATACTCAGAGGTGATTGGATGAAAAGACTTTACCGTTCAGAAAAAAACCGTAAAATCGCCGGCGTTGTCGGCGGTTTGGCGGAGTACGTCAATATGGATGCGTCGCTTTTGCGCATTATCACCGTTGTATTAGCGCTTGTCACGAGCGGAATCGTGCCGATTGTATATATTATCTGGTGTTTTGTTGTACCTTTAGAAGGAGATTTGAAATAAATGATCAAATGGGCAGTCAGCATTTTAGTAAATGCTTTATTATTAATCGTTATCGCGGGATATTTTGATTCCGTCCATATCAGCAGTATCGGAGCGGCTGTCATCGCCAGTGTGATTCTTTCTGTGTTAAATGTGCTGATCAAACCGATCATCGTCATATTGACATTGCCTGTCACGGTTGTGACCCTCGGCCTCTTTCTGTTTGTCATCAACGCCATAACGTTAATGATGACCGCAGCCTTGATGGGAGACAGCTTTCAGATTGATGGGTTCGGCACCGCCATTTGGGCATCCGTCGTGCTGTCCGTTTTCCACTTGCTGATCCAAAAAGGCATATTGGAGCCGCTTAGAAAAAGGTAAAAAACGAGCTGTCCCGAGAGGGCAGCTTTTTTATGTGTGATTTACATAAGCGGCAGCCTCCTGACGCAACATAATGTATAGGGAGGTAATGAGATGAAACTTGTGATGACGCTCTTTTTTCTGATTGGTTTGCTTTGTGTGAGTCCTTCTGCGGATGCGGCGCGCAAAGAATCGGCAATCCCCGTGAATCAGCAGGAATTCGGACAGCCGCCTCATTACATACCGCTTCTGGAGAATCCTCCCCAAATCGAAGTAAAGGCGGAAATGAAAAGAAACCTGTTCATACAGGCTCATGTACGGAATGCTGACTATCAAGCGTTTTCGGCGTTTCTTTTTTATAAACAAAGCAATGAGCTTGGGTTTAAAATGGTGCCGATGGAGCCCGCGCCAGGCGCAATCCGGCTGTTTACGGCCCAGGTTTCAAAGCGGGATATCTGGAATGGAGAATTGGAATATTACCTCGTTTTCACCAACGGCAGACAGCGGGCGGAATCGGAGAAAAAGCGGCTGAAGCTGGACGGCTATCAAGCCGATTTGAATCATATTCCCGAGCTGATGATTACGGAGCTTGCGGTTGATACGAAAAATGAAGACGGCGCTGATGCCTATGAATTTATCGAGGTGTATAACACGACGGACAGACCCATTCATTTTAAAGACTATCACATCCGCTACCGCTATCCGAAGGAAGGGCCGGAATCAGACATGATATGGAGGCCGAAAGAAGATACCGTCATTCCGTCAGGCGGGACTTACGTGTTTTGGCTGAGACGCGCCGCATCAGAACTGACGATAGATGATTTCAACCGCTATTACGGGACACGCCTGAAGGAGGGAGAACATCTCGCCGTCATCGAAGGGACGGACGGAATGTCCAACGGCCGCTCGCGTACGGTGGTGCTGTCGGCAAATACCGGCAAGGATATCGCCTCGGCGCAATACCGGAAACACGCTTTCCGCCGGCTGACTTCTTTGCTGTACAAATATCCGCTGAACGGAACGGGAGAATTGCTGAAGATCTCCACGAGCGAGCATAAGCCGTCACCGGGCTCCGTTTTTCAGGCGCAGATCCCGCAGCAGAAAAGGGTGATAAAACCCGACAAGGAAAAACCGGTCATCGAAGACCTTACAGACAGAAAGCCAGTCCGGCCCGCTGAAAGCATTGAATTAAAGGCTGACATAAAAGACAAAAACCTTGTCAAAACAGCCGCGTTTTATTACCGGACCAATGAGAAAAAACCATTCAAACGAATTCTGGCCGAAAAAGACCGCAACGACAGCTTATACCATCACATTCTTTATTCCCCGGAACTGCTCGGCCAGGATCAGCTTGAGTATTATATCGCAGCCAGTGATGGAGAAAATGAAGCAAAAACGCCCGTCAAGATGATTGACATTGAACAGACGAGCAAATCACACGGACTCAGAATGAATGTTGAACCCGAAGATACGATATCCGGCACCTATCTGCTCAAAGCGACTTCCGACGTCAGCGCCGATAAGATCAAGCTGTGGATTGACGGCAAGCGGCAGGAGACCCGGCCGGCGCTGGAAAAAGAGGTCTATTTCGCCTTCGATGCCCGGAAAACGAATCTTTATTTTCAAAACACCGTCATAATGGAAAATGAGGTGCTGCACATTTTTGACGATCCGTCTCATCGCTACAGAACGCACTCGGTTCTCCTTCCGGAACGTCTGCTGCAAAAAGGGGGCAAAACGCAGAAAGTATCCATCCGTTCGGGCTCAAAGGTTTCTCCGTATGACACGGGAGAGAATCGGGATGATTTTGTCGTGAAACATGCCCGTCTGGTGCTTTCGGACGGAACGGTGATCAAAGACGGGAAGACGGATCCGGCTGAGCAGCTGTTTATCGGTGACGGCAGGCGGGCGAATCAGCAGAAGACCTTCTCATTCAGCCTGCCGGATCATTTGTTTACGTCACGGCTGCTGCCGTGGAACACGGCGAAGCTTTCTGAAGGCTATCACCATATTTTTGTTAGCGACGGTGAGGAACAGCTGAGCCAATCTGTGCGGGTGGACAATACGGGGCCGAAGATTGTCCCGGGTATCAAAGAAGGCGCGGCGCTGAAAGGTAATGTTGAGCTAAATGCGGACATCCGTGACAAATGGAGCAAAGTGGAAGAGGTCAAAGCGTTTTTGGACGGAGAAAGCATTACGCTCCCCCATCACACGTCATCAGCCGATCTCAAGCCCGGAAAACATACCCTTACCATCATTGCGGCAGACCTTGCCGGAAATGAAACAACGTCCGTCCGCACCTTCCATATCAAACGGGAGGAGCCGAACCAGCCGGAGCTTGCCGATCAAAAAATCGGCGCCCACAAAGCAAAGCTGTCCGTCCGGGTAAAAGACCCGACGAAGGATGACATGAATGTATCATTTTATCGCGGCTTCCGTTATACCGCGCGGAATCCGGGCAGCGTGAAAGTGTATAAACACGCCTCATTAACGGAACCGCCGAGGGGCATAAAAGAAAATGAAATGCCGTTTACCCTGCCGGAAATGAACCGCATCTCGGCAAATGACGGAAAAACCGTTTCGGCGGAAAGTATGGAGCGTTTTCCTTATCACCGGTTCGAAGTCTCCGTTGACCCGTCTATCGACGAAACGGATCTGGCCGAGGCGGTCTGGAAAGGAAGCTCTCTGCCCGGCCGAAAGGTAACCATGTATATTTGGAATTACCGGACAAGCCGCTGGCAGGAGGCGGACAGCGTTCTTGCCAAAGATAAAAAGCCGTTTACATTAAAAGCCGCCGTTTCCGCAGCGGATGTGGTGAAGAACTCAAAAATGAATGTCATCGTGCAGGATCAAATACCGGCGAAAGGCAATTACACGTTTGTCTGGATGTCGGATACACAGTATTACGCACAAGGGCACCCGCACATTTTTGACAAAATGACGGAGTGGATCAAAGAAAATAAGGAAAAGCACAATATTAAATATGTCTTTCATACCGGTGATATCGTCGATGATTCAATGGTGATGAAACAGTGGAAAAACGCCGATCACTCCATGCGGACGCTTGACAAGGCGGGGATTCCGTACGGAGTGCTTGCAGGCAATCACGACGTCGGCCATAAAGACGGCACATACCGAACATTCGGGGATTTCTTCGGGAGCCGCCGGTTTGAACAGAACATGCATTACGGCGGATCATACAAAAATAACCGCGGGCATTATGATCTGCTGTCGGCAAGCGGGAACGATTTTATTATGATTTATATGGGCTGGGGCATTGCGGAACAAGAGATAGACTGGATCAATCAAGTGCTGAAGAGGTATCCGGACCGAACCGCTATCTTATGCTTTCATGAGTACTTGCTTGTGAGCGGAAATCGAAGCCCGATCGGGGAGACGATCTATCGAAAAGTCGTCAAGCCGAATCGCAATGTGGCGATGGTATTAAGCGGCCATTACCATAACGCCATGAAAAAAACCGATGCGCTTGACGATGACGGGGACGGAAAACCGGACCGCCTCGTCCACCAAATTCTGACCGACTACCAGGACGGTCCGGAAGGGGGGCAGGGCTTTATGCGCATGATGCAATTCGATCAGGCCGCCAATCAGGTTCACATGTTCTCCTACTCGCCGTACACGGATGACATCAATTACTATGACACCGATCTGTTCGCTGATAAAGACGAATTCTCAGCAGAAATGGATTTACAGCCGAAGAGGAAAAGGGTAGCGACCGATTATTTTGAATGCAACGTCTATACGAACGAACTGCTCGGTCATAAAAAACACGTAAAAAGCGGAAAAACCGCAAATTGGGTCTGGGACGGCCTGCAGCCTGATTCCGTTTATTACTGGTACACCGTTGTTAAGGACCCGTACAACGGCAAAACAATATCACCGTTGTGGATGTTCAAAACGGGAAATACGCCGTATCGCCCGGCTCCGGATCAGTTTGATTTCAGGCATGCCTCAAACCCATAACGAAAAAAATACAGCCTGCTGATCGCTCAGAAGAAAATCTGACGGTCAGCAGGATTTTTTCTGTACGTAAATGGCGGCGTCCTGCTGTGATAAGTGCTTTTGACTTTTTTAGGTCCCTTTTCTATACTAAAATCGATTGGTTTTCGTAATATGCAGGAGGAAACATAATGAACAGTAAAACCGGGACAAAAGAAAGAATTATTCAAACCTCTGCATATCTTTTTCAGATTCAGGGATATCATGCGACTGGTTTGAATCAAATTATAAAAGAGAGCGGAGCACCCAGAGGGTCTGTGTATCATCACTTTCCAAACGGAAAAGCAGAACTCGCCATTGCGGCGATCAAATATACGGGAAGATGCGTTGAAAAGCAAATACAGAATAGTATGTCTCAATTCGCGGACCCTATAGAAGCGATTCAGCACTTTATTCATGTAACGGCTGAACAGTTTAATGATCCGCAGAATATTGAGGGCGTGCCGGTTGGATTGCTGGCGGGTGAGACCGCTCTGATCAATGAAACGTTAAGATGCACATGTGTTGAGGTGTTCAAGAAGTGGACGGATGTGTTTGCGGCAAAATTTCTTGAGCATGGGTTTGAACAAGAGGAAGCGGAGAAGCTCGGGGTGACAATCAACTCGATGATTGAAGGCGCAATCATGTTTTCACTGGCTCATAAAAACAAAGAACCGCTGCTGCTGGTTTCAAAGCAGGTTCCGTATATTGTCCAAAACAGAGGGTAGCATTTTATTACTTTTTTCTTTATAAAAATAGATACCAGAACCACAGCCTCACCATTTTGACAGAGTCATAGAGAACATTCACCGGCTTGATTTGAAAATGGCAGATCAAAAAACATCTCCAACCCGTAACGGTTGGAGATGTTTCATTTCACCCTGTCCATATAATGCACGAATGTGTAGCGGTCGCCTCTGTAGGCGGATTTGACGTGCTCAAAGGCAGTGCCGTCCTGCAGATAAGTGGTCCGCTTGATATAGAGGACGGGGGCGCCGGGCTGGATACCGAGCAGCTCAGCTTCTTCCTCGGAAGCGGCTCCCGGTTCAAGCTCTTGTTTTGCCCGCGAGATCGGCATCTGATTGTACGCTTCAATATGCTCATACATGGATGATTGAAAATGAGAGGCGTCCAGTTTTCCCGCTTTGTCAAACGGAATGTACGAGGCTTCAATCGCCATCGGGATATCATTCGCCAGCCGGACGCGGATGATTTTATGAAGCGTTGCCTGATAGCCGCATCCCAGGATAGAAGATAATTCTTCCGTCGCCTGAATCAGCTGGTATTCGGCAAGTCTGCTCCCCGGCTTCATGCCCCGGCTTCTCATATCTTCCGTAAAACTTGTCAGCCCTTGAAGCGGCTGTTCCATCTTCAGTTTGCTGACGAACGTTCCCCGGCCTTTCTGCCTGTATAAAAATCCTTCATTCACCAGATTGGAAAGCGCCTGGCGCACCGTCATTCGGCTGATGCCGAATTGTTCGGCGTATTCCCGCTCCGACGGAAGCAGCGCATCCGCTTTCAGCTCGCCGTTTTTGATTTGTGTTTTTAATTGTTCCATAATCTGAAAGTAAATCGGAATCGGAGATTGTTTATCAATCTGCATAGGTCAAATCCTTTCAATCGCCGCCCGCAGCCTTTTCATCAATCAAGACCGTCACATCCGGATGCGCGTGCAGGGCGGAGGCGGGGAATGCTTCGCTGATGCGCCCGTCCAGAAGCTGCTTCACCGCTTGGGCCTTGCTTTTTCCGGATGCCATGATCAAAATCCGTTTGCCGGACAAAATCGTCCCGATCCCCATTGTCAGGGCTTTTACAGGGACTTGATCAATTGACGGAAAGTACCGCGCATTCGCCTGTCTTGTCTCTTCATTAAGCTCAACGACATGGGTTCGGGATTCAAATGGCGTCCCGGGTTCATTAAAGCCGATATGGCCGTTGTGTCCGATGCCTAAAAGCTGTATATCCGCTCCGCCGAGTGTTTGAATCAATCGGTCATAGCGTCCGCATTCGGCATCAAGATCGTCTGCCCGTCCGTCAGGGAGAAAGTGGCGGTCCTTTCGGCTGTCGATATGTGCAAAAAAATGTGTATTCATATAATAATGATAGCTGTTTTTGTCCTCGGGAGAAAGCCCGGCGTATTCATCAAGGTTGATCGTCGTGACATTTCGGAATGACAAGTCTTCTGAGCGGTGCATCCGCACAAGTTCTTTGTATACGCCTTCAGGGGTGCCTCCCGTCGCAAGGCCGAGAACGGCATCCGGCTTTTGTTTCACTGTTTCAGCGATAATCGCTGCGGCTTTTTCACTTAATTCTTCATAATGTCTGCATGTGATAACGTTCATGTCCAATCAGCCTCCCTTGAGATATATGCGGTGTTTCCGCGGCAAATCGTTGCCAGCACGCCGCACTGTCCGTCCGTCAGAACAACGTCGGCGTCTTTTCCTTCGGCGATGCTTCCTTTACGGTCGAATATGCCGAGGCGGCGGGCCGCATTTGCCGATGTCATATTTGCTATATCCAGCCATGAGCAGTTTGTAAACCTGCGCATGAGCGCCGCGCCTTCATTCATTTTTAAAATGGAACCGGCCAGCGTCCCGTCAGAGAGAAGCGCCGTGTCCCCGCGAACGGTGACTTTTTGTCCGCCGAATTCGTATTCTCCGTCCTTAAGCCCTTTTGCCCGCATGGAGTCTGTTATCATGATCAGGTTTTTGCTTCCTTTCGCCAAATAGGCAAGCTTAACGGCCAAAGGATGGGAATGAATGCCGTCAGTGATCAGCTCCGCCGTGATGCGGCCGCAGGCGAGAGCCGTACCGATGCCCCCCGGCTCACGATGATGAAAGGAGCTCATGGCGTTGAAGAGGTGCGTCATATGCACCGCCCCGGCATCCGCCGCTTTTTGTAAAAGCTCGGCTCCCGCGTCTGTGTGTCCCATTGACGGGATGATGTTTTGGTCTTTTAAATAACGGATCAGGCTGAAATCAGGATCTTCTTCCGGTGCAAGCGTCACGATTTTGATCAGCCCTCCCGAGAGCCGCTCCCATTTCTGAAAGAGCCCGGCATCAGCAGGAGTAATCCATTGTTTCGGCTGTGCTCCCGCCTTTCTCGGAGAGACAAACGGTCCTTCTAAATGAATGCCGATCAACTCAGCGCCTTTTTGGGCCTGCGGTGAGGAAGACGCCCATTTTTTGGCGTTGACGAGCGCTTTTTCAATGTTTTCGTGCTGTTGTGTGATCGTGGTCGCTAAAAAAGAGGTTGTTCCTTCTTCGGGCAGCCGGGCGGACATTGTATCAAGAGCTGCAACATCAGCATCCATCGTATCCGCGCCGTATCCGCCGTGAATATGAATATCAATCATTCCGGGAAGCGCATACGAACCCGCGGGCGCCTTCCATTCCTTCTCATACGTTTCTTGCGGTCTTGTTTTCCCCGCGTAAGAAATGATGCCGTCCTTTATACCGAGAAAACCGTTTCGGATGATTTCTTCTTCTGTTACGATGTCCGCACCGCTGATTAACAAGCTTTCAGCCACTTTAAAACACGCCTTTCTGGTTAGTTGTTAGTTTTATTTTACTCCTTTTCAGACTAGTTATCTAGACCAGTTATGCCGGAATTGTATAAATCTGTTTTGGTTCAGACAGTAAAGTGATAAAATATAACTGTTCAAAGCTCGGAACATCCCAGAACAGGAGGAACATATCTTGGCAAAGGTTCGGACCAAAGACGTAATGGAGCAGTTCCATTTAGAATTGATCAGCGGAGAAGAAGGGATTAACCGCCCGATTACGATGAGTGATTTATCACGGCCCGGTATTGAAATCGCCGGCTATTTTACATATTACCCGAGAGAACGGGTGCAGCTTTTAGGAAAAACGGAGCTGTCATTTTTCGATCAGCTTCCTGAGGAGGATAAAAAACAGCGGATGGAATCGCTGTGCACCGATGTGACGCCGGCTATCATACTTTCCAGAGATATGCCGATCCCGCCGGAGCTTGTAGAAGCATCCGAGAAAAACGGCGTGCCTGTGCTCAGATCCCCTCTGAAAACAACCAGACTGTCAAGCCGGCTGACGAATTTTCTTGAGAGCCGTCTCGCGCCGACAACCGCCATTCACGGCGTGCTTGTGGATATATACGGCGTCGGTGTGCTCATAACGGGAAAAAGCGGCGTCGGTAAAAGTGAAACGGCGCTGGAGCTTGTCAAACGCGGCCATCGTCTTGTCGCGGATGACTGCGTCGAAATCCGGCAGGAGGATCAGGATACGCTCGTCGGGAATGCGCCTGATCTGATTGAGCATCTGCTTGAAATCAGGGGTCTCGGCATTATAAATGTCATGACGCTGTTCGGAGCGGGCGCCGTCAGAAGCAATAAAAGAATTACAATCGTCATGGACCTTGAGCTTTGGGAGCAAGGGAAGCAATACGACCGTCTCGGACTTGAAGAAGAAAAAATGAAAATCATTGATACGGAAATTACAAAACTGACCATTCCAGTCCGCCCTGGGCGAAATCTCGCCGTTATTATCGAAGTTGCGGCGATGAACTTCAGATTGAAGCGGATGGGCTTAAATGCTGCCGAGCAATTTACGAATAAGCTGGCGGATGTCATTGAAGACGGCGAACAAGACGAATAGGAGTTGGCAATAATATGAACGAAGCAGGAACACCAATCAATCCGATTGCCTTGCAGCTCGGGCCTTTATCCGTGCACTGGTACGGGATCATTATCGGCGCGGGTGCGTTATTAGGGCTTTGGATGGCCATGAGGGAGAGTGAAAAGCGGGGGCTGAAAAAGGACATTTTTATTGATCTTGTTCTTTTCGCCATCCCGATCGCAATCATTTGCGCACGGGCATACTATGTGCTTTTCGAGTGGAGCTATTACTCGGAACACCCCGGGGTAATCATTAAAACCTGGAAAGGCGGCATCGCGATTCACGGCGGATTGATCGGCGCGATCGCAACGGGAATCGTCTTTTCAAAAGTAAGAGGGATCTCATTCTGGAAGCTGGCGGATATTGCCGCGCCGAGTATTCTGCTCGGCCAGGCCATCGGGCGCTGGGGGAACTTTATCAACCAGGAGGCTCACGGTGAAGCGGTCAGCCGGTCATTTTTGGAAAGTCTGCATCTTCCGGATTTCATCATTAATCAGATGTACATAGACGGACAATATTATAACCCGACGTTTTTGTATGAATCGCTGTGGAGTTTTGCGGGCGTCTTGATTCTGCTTCTGCTCCGCCGCGTGAACCTGCGCAGGGGCAATTTGTTTTTGACGTATGTGATCTGGTATTCGATCGGCAGATACTTTATTGAGGGAATGCGGACGGACAGCCTGATGCTTACGAGCCAGCTTCGGATCGCGCAGGTCATTTCCATTGTGCTGATTGTACTTGCGATTATTTTAATGATTTTCAGACGCATGAAGGGGTATGCCGATAAGCGGTATGCCGACACGGACTGACGCCTGAAATCGGAAAGGACATAAGATGACTGATAAACGTGTAACCGCCATTTTATTCGATCTCGACGGCACGCTGATTGACACGAATGAACTGATTATCGCTTCTTACCTTCATACGCTTGATCATTATTGCCCGGGGCAGTTCAAAAGGGAAGATGTGCTTCCGTTTATCGGCCCGCCTCTGTATGAAACGTTTTCAGGCATTAATGCTGAAAAGTGCGATGAGATGATCAGCATGTACAGAGCATTCAACCATGAAAAGCACGATGAGCTCGTCACGGAGTACGAAACGGTTTATGAAACGCTGGATGAATTGAAAAAAGCGGGCTATCAGCTCGGGATTGTCACCACGAAGCTGAGGGATACAGTCAATATGGGATTGAAGCTGACAGGCATCGGGGCGTTTTTCGATACTGTCGTCACGCTTGATGATGTAAAGCATCCGAAGCCTGACCCCGAGCCTGTGCGGCTTGCTCTCAGCCGGCTTGGGTGCGGTTCGTCGGAAGCCATAATGGTCGGTGACAATTATCACGATGTCATGGCGGGAAAAAACGCCGGCACGAAAACAGCCGGCGTCGCGTGGACGATTAAAGGCGCACAGACGCTTTCCGCCTATGAACCCGATTATATGCTCGAAAAAATGAGTGATTTATTGCACATCACCGGAGTGAAGTAATCCGTGAGAAAAACAGACCGCCATCCGGTTTCAGGTGCAAATTCATTGTGGCATGTTTATCAGACGGTCCCCTTTCTGAAGGTGATGAAAAATTTCATCATCATTCAGATCGCAAGGTATACGCCGTTTTTAAGCGTGAAAAACTGGCTGTACCGAACCTTTTTGAAAATGAATGTCGGAAAACAGACGTCATTCGCGCTGATGGTGATGCCGGATATCATGTTTCCCGAAAAAATCACTGTCGGAAAAAACAGTATCATCGGCTACAATACGACGATTTTGGCTCATGAATATTTAATACATGAGTACCGGACCGGTTTTGTCACAATCGGTGACGAGGTGATGATCGGGGCAAACACAACCATTCTGCCCGGCGTCACCATCGGGAGCGGAGCCGTTGTATCAGCCGGCACGCTGGTGCATAAAGATGTCCCGGCCGGGGCGTTTGTCGGAGGAAATCCGATGCAGGTGATCTATACGGACGAAGAAATGAAAGAACGAATGGGAAAACCCCGCTGATTAACGTCAGCGGGGTTTTTTTATGACTTGATCACAATGGCCTGGCTGCCCATCTGCTTCCAGGCTTTTTCAAAGTCAGATCGGTTTGTTTTTCTGTTTTTATAGCCGTAAGGATCATTAACGTATACATAATCGTGATCATAACCGGTAACGGCTACGCTATGCATGCTGAACGTAATGTCGATTTTTCCGTTCGGCGTATTCCAAGTCTGCATATTATCAACCGGCTTAAAGGATGTGGTGGTAATCACCCAGACCGGCCGCCCTTTTTCAAGCTGGCGGTACACTGAAGAAATGTCTTTTCCCGTCAGGTCGTATACTTTGTTTCCCGCATATTCTTTGGCAAGTTTATCAATCGGCTCATGATAAACGCCTAAACCCGGGCCGTTTTCCATATCTCCGGCAAATCCTTCATTCGGATCTCCCTTCAGCCCGCTGCTGTATGTGAGCGGAACTTTATTGATTTTATCCGCCAATGTATTTTTTGACACATGATATCCGGCATTGTTCAAAATCATGGCAAGGCTTGTCACCTCACAGCCATTGTACAGTCTGGGAGAATCCATCTGTCTGTACAGAACGACATTCAGCGGTGACGCACTCCCTTTTAACGGTGTTTTCTCATCAGGCTCGTCGGACTGCTGATTGAAAAAATTCAAATGAATATCGTTTGTATAGATGTTATATCCCAGATAGACAAGGACGGCTGTCAGAATCAGCACACATAATGTTCCAAGCGTCTTCATTATCAATTCTTCTCCCTTGTTTCTGTTGAAGCTATTCTATGTATTATAGCACTTCTGCTCAATATGATTCGATCGTTCCGATATGTTTACAGGTTTGTTCATTCTTTAGCCATGTTTATGGAAAAGAGTAGGCGGACATTGGGCGTTGCAATTCATTCTTTTATCTGCTAACATATTATCATATTAGCGAACTAAAGGATTCGGAATTTTCCTTCAGACAAAGCGGAGGTGTAAAAGGCAAATGTTTATGTTTGAGAAACCGCATGGCATGAGAGATACGCTGCCCGGTTTATACGAAGCAAAGAAAAAAGTCCGTTCCACACTGACGGATTTAATTGATAAATGGGGTTATCAGTTTATGGAGACGCCGACCCTTGAATTTTATGAAACAGTAGGCGTCCAGTCAGCCATTGAAGAACAGCAGCTGTTTAAGCTTCTCGATCAGGACGGAAAAACGCTTGTGCTTCGGCCTGACATGACCGGACCGATTGCCAGGGTGGCGGCGTCTAAGCTGCACAAACACAATCATCCGCTCAGAGCGGGGTACGCGGCAAGCGTCTATCGCGCTCAGGAGCGGGAAGGCGGACGTCCGGCCGAATTCGAACAGGTCGGCGCGGAGCTGATCGGCGACGGATCAACAAGCGCGGACGCTGAGGTGATTGCGCTGGCGGCCGGCGCTTTGAAAAACGCGGGATTGCACCGGTTTAAAATCGCGATCGGCCATGCCGGACTCGCTGATGAGCTGTTTGTCGAGGTTCTGGGCAATGCTGAGCGGGCGGATGTTCTGCGGCGCTTTCTCTTTGAGAAGAATTACGTGGGATACAGGGAACATGTCAAATCGCTTCCGCTTTCTTCAATAGACAAAAGCCGGCTGCTCGCACTTCTGAAATTGCGAGGCGGGAAAGAGATCTGCGCCAAAGCGGAGGAGATCATCGGCATCTCCGGACAAAGCTTGATTCAGGAGCTGGAAGACCTGTGGGACATTCTTGAGGATTACGGATGTGCCGAGCATATTCGCCTTGATCTGAATATGGTAAGCCATATGAGTTATTACACGGGAATTTTATTCGAAGTGTATGCGGCAAATGTCGGTTTTGTCATCGGAAGCGGCGGACGCTATAACAATCTTCTCGGCCATTTCGGCAGTCCCGCTCCCGCCACGGGTTTCGGGCTCCGTATCGACAGGCTGATTGAAGCGCTCGGCATCCAGGAAGAAACTAGTGAAGCGGACGCCGTGATTTTCAGCAAGGAGCAGCGGGCGCAGGCCATTTTATTCGCGGAGGAAGAAAGGGCGAGAGGCAGAAAAGTCGTTCTGCAGGATCTGGCGGGCATTGAAAATATCGATCATATGACAAAATCATTTGCAAACGTCACATACTTTATCGGTGCCAGAAAGGAAGAGCAGAATGGGTAAGGTACTCACAATGGCAATGCCAAAAGGACGGATATTCGAAGAAGCGGCCGGGTTGCTGCGGCAGGCCGGGTACAGGCTGCCCGAGGAGTTTGAAGAATCGAGAAAGCTGATCATTGACGTTCCTGGAGAAAATCTCCGCTTTATTCTGGCAAAGCCGATGGATGTGACGACTTATGTCGAACATGGCGTCGCTGATGCCGGTATTGCCGGAAAGGATGTCATGCTTGAGGAAGAGCGTGACGTGTATGAGGTGCTCGATCTGAAAATCAGCAAATGCCATCTCGCCGTTGCGGGGCTTCCCGGAGCTGATTGGAACGGAGTCGCCCCGAGGATTGCGACGAAATATCCGAATGTTGCGTCAAGTTATTTCAGAGAGCAGGGCGAGCAGGTGGAAATCATTAAGCTGAACGGTTCGATTGAATTGGCGCCTTTAATCGGGCTTGCTGACAGAATCGTAGATATCGTATCAACCGGGCGGACATTAAAGGAAAACGGTCTCGTTGAATCAGAACATATTTGTGACATCACATCGCGTTTTATCGTCAATCCGGTCAGCTACCGCATGAAGGATGATGTAATCGACAAAATGGCGGCCAGGCTGGCCAGGGTTGTGGAAGGAGAAACGGCACAATGAAAATAACCGCAGTAAAAAGAAGCGAGCGGTTTTCACTGAAGCGTTCCATCGACAGCGGAACCGAAGAGCAGCGGAAAACCGTCAGGGAGATTATTGAAGACGTCAGACAAAACGGTGACAAAGCCGTTTTAGCCTATACAAAAACATTTGACGGCATCAGCCTGAACCAAATGGCCGTGAGTGCAGAGGAAGTCACCGAGGCGTACCGTCTGCTTGATGATCAGCTGCTGGAAGTGATCAGACAGGCGATTGCCAATATTAAAGAATATCACGAACGCCAGCTGCAATCCTCGTGGTTTTACCATCGCAAAGACGGCTCGATGCTCGGGCAGAAAATAACGGCGCTCGATTCCGCGGGCGTATACGTGCCGGGCGGGACGGCCGCTTATCCGTCTTCCGTTTTAATGAATGTCATCCCCGCTCTCGCTGCGGGAGTGGAACGGATCGTTCTCGTCAGTCCTCCGGGAAAAGACGGCCGCCTTTCGCCGGGCGTTCTGGCGGCGGCGTCTGAGCTCGGCATAAAGGAAATTTACAAAGCGGGAGGCGCGCAGGCGATTGCCGCGCTCGCTTACGGAACCGAAACGATACAGCCTGTTGATAAGATCACGGGCCCCGGCAATATATTTGTAGCACTCGCGAAGCGCGAAGTCTTCGGCGTTGTGGATATTGACATGATTGCCGGGCCCAGTGAAATCGTGGTCCTGGCAGACGATACGGCGGTGCCCAAAGAAGTCGCCGCTGACCTGCTTTCACAGGCCGAACACGATACGCTCAGCTCAAGCGTGCTTGTCACCGACTCACGGAAGCTTGCCGAAGCCGTATCAGATGAGGTGAATAAACAGCTTCAGACGCTGCCGCGCAAAGAAATCGCCGAAGCGTCGATCAGGGATCACGGCCGCATTTATATTACGGAATCGATGGAAGATGCAGTGGACACGGTGAATGCGCTGGCGCCCGAGCATTTAGAAATCATGACGCATTCGCCGGAGGCTTTGCTTGGAAGCATCAGACACGCGGGGGCGATTTTCTTAGGACGATACAGCGCTGAACCGGTCGGCGATTATTTTGCCGGACCGAATCACGTTTTGCCGACAAACGGAACGGCGCGGTTTTCAAGCCCGTTGAATGTAACAGATTTTCAAAAGAAATCGAGCATCATCTCATACAGCCGGAAGGCATTTGAAACACACGCGGACAGCATTTCCGCCTTCGCGAGACTGGAAGGGCTTGAAGCGCACGCAAGATCGATTGAAGCGAGAAACGGAGGAATGACCGATGAGAAAAGCGGAACGCGCCAGAACAACAAATGAGACGGATATTAAGCTGGCTTTCGAAATAGACGGAGAAGGAAAAGCCGACATCAGCACGGATGTGCCGTTTATGACTCATATGCTTGATTTGTTCACAAAGCACGGGCAATTCAATTTAACTGTTGACGCAAAAGGCGATACGGAGATAGATGATCACCACACGACTGAAGATATCGGCATCTGCTTAGGGCAGGCTTTTTTGGAGGCGCTCGGTGATAAAAAAGGGATCAAACGGTACGGATCAGCGCTAGTACCGATGGACGAAGCGCTCGCCCAAGTCGCCGTAGACCTGAGCAACCGGCCGCACCTTGAGATGCGCGGCGCATTTCCGCAAGCGAAAGTCGGAACGTTTGATACCGAGCTGGTACATGAATTCTTATGGAAACTGGCGCTGGAAGCGAGAATGAATCTGCACGTCATCGTTCATTACGGCACGAATACGCATCATATGATAGAAGCCGTGTTTAAGGCGCTTGGCAGAGCGCTGGACGAAGCGTCATCCATTGATCCGCGCGTCAAGGGCGTGCCATCTACGAAAGGAATGCTGTAAATGATCGGTGTAATTGATTACGGTATGGGCAATTTATTCAGCGTGTCGAAGGCGCTGGAACGCGTCGGCGTCCCGTATGTCGTATCAGACCGGCCGGAAGAGCTTGAAAAAGCGGATGCTTTTATTCTCCCCGGTGTCGGATCATTCAGTGACGCCATGGACAATTTACGCAGCGCGAAGCTTGATCAATTCATACACCGTATGGTTGACAAGGGGAAGCTGCTCCTCGGCATCTGCCTCGGCATGCAGCTCATTTTCGAAGAAAGCACCGAAAACGGCTCTGCAAAAGGACTTGGTTTATTAGCCGGAAAAGCTGTGAGACTCAAAGACAGAGATGTCGAAGGAAACAAGCTGAAGGTGCCGCATATGGGCTGGAACCGGCTGACGTTTCACCAAACGTCTCCTTTGCTTTCGGAAGCGGAAGAAGGCTTCGTTTACTTTGTCCATTCCTATTATATAGACGGGATGGAAGACGGCGATCTTCTGGCAAGCGCTGAGTACGGCGTTCGTGTTCCGGCGGTCGTCGGGAAACGCAATGTCTTCGGTGCACAGTTTCACCCGGAAAAAAGCGGTACGGCCGGAATGGCGATCTTAACGCAATTTACAAAAATGGCAGCGGAACAGAAGGTGAAGAAATGAACGCTTTTACATTATATCCGGCAATCGATATGAGAAACGGCAAATGCGTCCGCCTCATCCAAGGCGATTACGGCAAGGAAACGATATACGGTGACTCTCCTTTAGACATGGCGGCGCAATTTGCAAACGAAGGTGCCGAATGGATTCATCTCGTGGATCTTGACGGCGCGAAAGCAGGCAGGAAAGTAAACGACAGGCATGTTCTTGACATTGCGCGGCAGCTTGATGCCAAAGTCGAGATCGGCGGCGGGATCCGTTCTGAAGCGGATGTGTACGGTTATTTATCACAAGGTGTTGATCGCGTCATTCTCGGCAGCTCGGCCGTTTCCGATCCGGCATTTGTGAAGAGCATGCTGAAACAATACGGCGGCAAAATCGCGATCGGCCTTGATGCAAGAAACGGATATGTCTCGACGGAAGGCTGGCTGGAAACATCCTCGGTAAGGGCGGCCGATCTGGGCCGTGAATTGGCGGCCGAAGGAGCGGAAACCTTCATTTTCACGGATATTGCAACTGACGGCATGCTGTCAGGACCGAACATCGAAAGCACCGTTCAGCTCGCAAAAGCAACGGGAAAAACCGTCATCGCTTCAGGCGGAGTCAGCTCAGTCGCCGACCTCAAAGCACTGGCCCGCTTCAAAGACGCCGGCGTATCGGGAGCGATTATCGGAAAAGCGCTGTATACAAAACAATTTACATTAGCCGAAGCGCTCAGCGGGGTGAAGGACGCATGATCACGAAACGAATCATTCCGTGTCTCGATGTGAAAGAAGGCCGCGTCGTCAAGGGCATACAATTTCTCGGGCTGAAAGATGCGGGCGATCCTGTCGAGCTGGCCGAAGCCTACGACAGGGAGGGTGCTGACGAACTTGTTTTTCTCGACATTTCCGCCTCTCACGAAGGCCGCAAGACGATGACAGACGTCGTAGAACAAGTTGCGGCAAAACTGGCGATTCCGTTTACGGTCGGCGGCGGAATCAATCAATTAAGCGATATGAAACGAATGCTTCGCGCCGGCGCTGATAAAGTATCCGTTAATACAGCGGCCGTCCTCCGCCCCGAGCTGATTACGGAAGGAGCAGATTTTTTCGGCTCGCAATGCATCGTCGCGGCGATTGACGCAAAGTATGATGAAGATTCGGATTGCTATAAAGTGTACACACACGGCGGCAGAAAGAAAACCGAGTGGGAAGTCACGGCCTGGGCAAAAGAAGCCGTCAGCCGGGGAGCGGGTGAAATCCTGCTGACAAGCATGGACGCAGATGGTGAGAAAACAGGCTTTAATCATACGCTCACACAGCTTGTCACACGTGCCGTCCCGGTGCCCGTCATTGCGTCAGGGGGAGCCGGCAGCGCGCGCCATATGCTTGAAGCCTTCACAGTCGGTGAAGCGGACGCCGCGCTTGCAGCTTCCATTTTCCATTACAAAGAGACATCTATAAAAGAAGTGAAAGATTATATGAAGAAACACGGGGTGAATGTGAGATGAAACGGGCAGATGAACTGCGGTTTGACGAGGCCGGACTGATTCCCGCCATCGTGCAGGATGCGGCAAGCAAAGAAGTACTGACACTGGCTTATATGAATCGTGAATCCTACGAAAAAACGATAGAAACGAAAGAAACCTGGTTTTACAGCCGTTCACGCGGGGAGCTGTGGCATAAAGGAGCGACGTCGGGGAATACCCAAATGGTGAAAGCCATCCGCTATGATTGCGATCAAGATGCCCTCATCGTGCTTGCGGAGCCTTCAGGACCCGCATGCCATAAGGGAAGTTACAGCTGCTTTTCTCCGGAAAAAGCGGACGCGCAGGATCGTTTCGGCATCTTAAATGAACTGGAAAGCGTAATCGCCAAACGGCAGGCGGAGATGCCTGACGGAGCCTACACAACGTATCTGTTTCGGGAAGGCGTCGATAAAATCCTCAAAAAAGTCGGCGAGGAAGCCGCAGAGGTTATTATCGCCGCGAAAAACCGCGACCATGAAGAATTAAAATGGGAAGCAGCGGATTTGCTGTATCATTTGCTCGTTCTTCTGCGTGAGCAGTCGCTTCCTTTGGACGACGTGCTTGACGTCCTTGCGAAACGCCATTCAGCATCTGAGTAAAACAAACCTCACGGAGAGATCCGTGAGGTTTTTAATCTGTCAAACTTAAACATTCAATTAAATATTCCTTATTTCCGCAACCGGAGGCAGATGAATTTGATAATATTGACTAATAGAGTTTATTTTGGTTTTTATTAAAAATATACGTTTTGTTCATATTCCGTTCATGCACATCCGTTATAGTATAAACAGTGATATAGGAGGAAAACATATGCCGAATAAACAACCAAAACCTAAAGGGAAATTCAGCTCATTCTTTTCATTAGTCAAAAAAACAAAACCATCATACGGTATGCTGGCCTTCGCGCTGTCTCTCAGTATTGTGACAACGCTCGTCAGCCTGCTGATTCCGCTGTTGACAAAGCAGCTCGTTGACGGCTTTTCCATGTCGTCGCTGTCAGGCGTGCAAATCGGAATCATCGCAGCCGTGTTTATCGTACAGGCCGCATTAAGCGCCTACGCCACCTACGCCCTGAACTACAGCGGCCAGAAAATCATCTCGGGACTGCGTGATTTGTTGTGGCAGAAATTAATTAAACTGCCCGTCTCTTATTTTGACAAAAACGCCACAGGAGAAACGATCAGCCGTGTCACCAATGACACAATGGTGGTAAAAGAGCTGATCACAAACAATATCAGCGGATTTATTACCGGAATCATTTCCGTTATCGGGTCACTGACGATCTTATTTTTCATGAACTGGAAGCTCACATTGCTCGTGCTGATCGTCGTGCCGCTGGCTGCGGTGATTTTAGTGCCGATCGGCCGGAAAATGTTTAAAATTTCTCGGGAAACACAGGATGAAACGGCGAGATTCACCGGATTATTAAACCACATCCTCCCGGAAATCAGGCTTGTAAAAGCGTCAAACGCTGAAGAAGCGGAATACGGACGCGGAAAAGCAGGCATCATGGCACTCTTTAAACTCGGGCTGCGTGAAGCGAAGGTGCAGTCGCTCGTAGGTCCGCTTATTACACTTGTATTAATGGCGGCGCTGGTCGCTGTCATCGGGTACGGCGGGATGCAGGTGTCATCCGGTGAATTGACAGCCGGCGCACTCGTTGCCTTTATCCTGTATTTGTTTCAGATCATTATGCCGATGGGCCAGATCACTTCATTTTTCACACAGCTTCAAAAATCCGTCGGCGCAACGGAACGGATGATTCATATTCTTGCAGAAAAAGAAGAAGATATCCAAACCGGAAAAGCCATTGAAAACGCGGATCAGCCGATTAAGCTCGAACAAGTCTCATTCGGCTACAAAACAGATCAAACCATCTTAAAAGACATTACGGCTACAATTGAGGCCGGCAAAGTCACCGCGATCGTCGGACCGAGCGGCGGCGGGAAAACAACGTTATTTAAGCTGCTTGAACGATTCTACAATCCGACTGCGGGCAGCATCCTGCTCGGAAATGAACCGATTGATGCGTATTCCCTTGAGTCATGGCGGGAGCATATCGGCTACGTGTCGCAAGAAAGCCCGTTAATGTCAGGCACCATCCGCGACAATATCTGCTACGGATTAAAACGCGAGGTGACCGATGAGGAACTGAGGCAAGCAGCTGACATGGCCTACGCCCTGCAATTTATTGAAGACTTACCGAAGAAATTTGAAACCGAGGTCGGTGAGCGGGGGATTATGCTGTCAGGCGGACAGCGCCAGCGCATCGCCATTGCCAGAGCGCTCCTTCGCAACCCGAGCATTCTGATGCTTGATGAAGCGACATCAAGTCTGGACAGCCAATCTGAAAAATGGGTGCAGCAGGCGCTGGAAGTTCTAATGGAAGGCCGCACCACCATCGTGATTGCCCACCGTTTATCCACGGTTGTGGATGCAGATCAGCTTCTCTTTGTCGAACAGGGTGAAATCACCGGACGGGGCACACACCATGAATTAATGGCATCCCATTCGCTGTACCGCGATTTTGCGGAGCAGCAGCTGAAGCTGAATGCCGACTTAGAAAACAAAGCTGTGTAAAGCAAGACTTTATGAATAAAAAGCAGCTGAAAAAGCTGCTTTTTATTTTGCAGCCGGAGTCCTGTTCATTGGAAGCGAGGGTTAAATGATGAAAAAACGCACAAAGATTTTTTATTGTCACGCGGCCTTACTGCTCGTATTCATGACTGCCGGGTGTATGGGCGGTAACGATGAAGAGCCGAGCCATTCTTCAAGTCCGGCCGGAGAAAGCAGTGGCATCAACAAGGCTGAAACAGCATCAGCGGCAGAAAAAAAAGAACCCGTAAACAAAGATTCACATCACATCTCTGCGGACAAAAGCGAACCGGACAACATGTCGGCAGACGATTCTCCTCTGCAAATTGAATATGCCCGCATCTGGCTGCAGCTTGGGGAAAATCAGCAGATAGATGAATTGAACGTTCGCCGCATTCCGGCCGGAGCACTCGTCAATCCTGACGATCATACGAGCGCCCGCTATCCGGAAGATGTTACGCAGTTAGCAGGCTCCCGGTTAATCGATGGGTCAGTCACTTACAGCAGCAATGGTGACGGCACCATTCAGGTATACAATGTTCCTTTGCGCTGGGAGTCTCGTGAAGATACTGATCAAGGCGTAATGAAAGAAGTGACGGAGGAAATGATCCGCCATACAAAAAAAGTGTCTGTCGATACAGGAGACAATGAAAAAATAAGACGGTTAATAGACATCATGTCGATTCATTAAAAGAAGACAGGCAAAAAAGCAGAAGGAGGGATTTTCATGGCTGTCATATTGGTTGCGGATGATGACCGCCATATCCGTGAGCTTGTCCGCCTTATGATGGAGCAGAGCGGTTTTGACGTCGCAGAAGCGGAAGACGGGGAAGCGGCGGTGCGGCTGATCGAATCAGCACCTATAGATCTCATCATACTGGATGTGATGATGCCGAAAATGGACGGGTTTGAAGTCAGTGAAGCCGTCCGCAGCTTTACGGACATTCCGATTTTGATGCTGACGGCAAAAGGCGAAACGCTGGACAAAGTGCAAGGTTTTACTTCCGGAGCGGATGATTATCTCGTCAAACCGTTTGAGCCGCTTGAGCTGGAAGCAAGGGTCAAAGCATTGCTGAAACGGTACCGGATCACCGCTGAAAAACTGCTGACCATCGGAACGGTCACATTAGATAAGCAATCCCGCACCGTAACGCGCGGCGGAGCGGGATTGACACTGCCCCGGCGTGAATTTGAGCTTTTATTTAAGCTCGCCGGTTATCCGAATAAGACGTTTTCAAGAGAACAATTAATAGAAGATATTTGGGGCTTTGATTATGAAGGTGACGAGCGGACGGTTGATGTGCATATTAAAAGGCTGAGAGAACGGTTTCCGGAAAAAGACTATCCGTTTGCCATCCATACGGTGCGGGGGCTCGGCTATCGGTTTGTGGTGACGGAATGAAACGGATCTTCAGAACGGCTGGAAAAATCATCATCCTTCTCACCGTCACCGCATTCTTATGGCTGGCGGCTCACCTGATCGTTCAGGGATTCGGTCTCATATGGCCGATTTTGCTTGTGCCCTACGCCGAGCAGATTCTGACGCTTTGGCTTGTTTTCGGCCTGCTGTTTATAACGATGTTTATCTTTTCAAAGTCAGCACGCGAAAGGCATCATGCGATCTGGGATTCGCTGACCGCCACGATCAAGCAAATGTCGAGCGGCAACTTCACAGCGGCCGCTTCCCGGAAAATGGAGAAGATTGAGCGGAACCACCCCGTGACGAAATTGGCTGATGAACTGTCGACACTCGCCGCGGAACTGAGTGAAATGGAAAAACTGAAACAAGAATTTATTTCGAACGTTTCCCATGAAATCCAAACCCCGCTTACTTCATTAAAGGGCTACGCGCATCTCCTGAAAAAACCGGATTTATCATATGAGGAGCGTGGGCGCTACTTACACATCATCGAAACAGAAACAGAACGATTATCAAAAATCAGTGAAAATCTGCTGAAGCTCACTGCGCTCGAACGCCAAACCGAACCGATACAAAAAAAACCGTTCCGCATTGACAAACAGCTGCGGCGCACCATATTGACCTGTGAGCCTGAGTGGTCCGCCAAACAGATTGAGTTTCTCATTGATTTACAGGAGTCGTATGTGTACGGAGATGAAGCGCTGCTCAGCCAAGTATGGATGAATCTGATTCACAATGCCGTAAAATTTACCGGTGAAGGCGGCCGCATTTCCGTTAAAATTGCAGATCTGCCGGGAGCGGCGGCTGTCGAAATCGCCGACGACGGAATCGGAATGGAGCCTGAACAGGCGGAGCGTGTATTTGAACGGTTTTATAAAGCGGATAAGGCGAGAAATGCAGGAGGAAGCGGGCTCGGCCTGTCCATCGCCCAAAAAATCGCAGAGCTGCACGGCGGTTCGATAGAGGTTGAGAGCAAGCGCGGCGAAGGAACCCTTTTCCGCGTCATTCTTCCAGCCGAGCCTCGTGAAAAAAACAGCTAAAATCTGGTCGAACCAGCCAGTAAAAAACGAAGCCGATCCTGTCTTTTGAACTATTGAGGCGAAACCGTTTTATGGTATACTACTGACGGTAATACGTATAAAACGGAGGATATTTGTGGGAAAACACACTTCTGAACAGAAAAAGCACGCGCAAATTGTCCAGCTGCTTCAGGATGGACAATATTTTTTTCATAAAGGCTTAAAAGCATATAGAGAGCGGAATTTAAAACGGGCCAGCAAACTGATTCAGCGGGCCGTCCACCTTGAGCCGAATGATTCCGAAATGCTGTCCCGGCTGGCCGTCATTTATTCTGAAATGGGCCACTACCAGCAGTCAAATGAGCTGTTCGACTTTATTTTGGTGAACCTGAAAGAAGAAATGCCCGAGTGTCATTACTTTAAAGCGAATAATTTCGCGCATTTGGGACTCTTTCAGGAAGCATACAAAGAAGCGGCGGCTTATTCAGATGCCGATCCGGACGGGGAATTCAGCGAAGAGATTGAAAGTCTGATGGAGCTTTTGGATTTCGGCGAAGCGGGTGAAAACGAATCGCTCTATGACCAGGATGAACTGCTGATCAGGCAGGATCGGGCAAAAACGCTTCTTGAGAGCGGCCAGCTTCATGAAGCGGTTGTCATGCTTGAAGAGATTACGGCCGATTACCCCGAGCTTTGGTCCGCATACAACAACCTGGCGCTCGCTTACTTTTACTCAGGCAATGTCACAAAAGCGAAACAAACGGTATTCGAAGTGCTTGAGAAAAATGAAGGCAATCTCCATGCCCTGTGCAACCTCCTTGTATTCTGCTATTACGAGAGGGAAGATGAAAAAGTCGGAGAATTGAGCGGAAAACTCGCCAATGTGTATCCGATTTTATTCGAACAGCGCTATAAGCTGGGGGCGACGCTTGCACTTGTCGGCAGACATGATCTCGGTTATAAATGGCTCCGTTCTCTTTACAAAAGCGGGTTTGAAGGCGACGAAACGTTTTATTACTGGCTTGCCGCTTCAGCCTACGGGACAGGCCGCACAGAATTTGCGGAAACCATTTGGAAAAAGGCCGAAGCCGAATTTCCCGAATCAGATCGGCCCGCGCCTTGGGCGGAGCGGCAGGAACCGCTGCCTGCTTCACTTGAACAGCGGCTTGCCGCCTATTATATCAGCAGCGCTGAAGGAGAGCGGAACCAGCTTGAAAAAGTTCTGACGGCAAAACGCGCCGTTTCACCGTTTGAACAAGATTTCGTCAGACTGCTGCTTTCCGGTGAAAAAGGCGCTTCAGGCGTCTCCGGTGATGCGCTGTTCACGTATCGGACGGTCAAGCTGCTGGAGAAAGCGGAAGCCGACAGTTTAAAAACTGACGTCATGAGCTGCTGGGTTTTTCACGTCATTCAGCACATCCGCGCCGCCGCTGCCGTACAGAATGAGCGGGCGTGGGCAGCAGCCATCGCATATGTATGGAAAGAAGCAAACGGCGAAAAAACGACGAAAAAAGAAACGGCAGCCGTTTACGGTATAACGCCGGCAACACTTTCGAAATACATCAGACAAATAGACGATATATTAGAATAAAACCGATTCTTTCTATATAAAGAGTCGGTTCTTTTTTTATCAGAAAGGGGCAAAACAGAACTTTACCGCCGAATAAAGAGGTATTCATACGTATTTTTTTGCTTTTCGAATCGAAATCAGGCCGTAATCACCGTTTATTTTGCAAAATATGAGATTTGCAATCACATTGAAATATAACTGTAATAAAAATTGTCGAAACATGATGGTATAATGAGTCTCGTACATAAGAGATTAGTTTATTTTACATGTGCTGTATAATCTATACCAATTTAAAAGATTTAAAGATTCATACATAAAAATCATCAGCCTCACGGGTATGTGAGGGAGCGTAACTTTGATGTTCATAATAGAATTCCAAATGAGAACAGGTTTAAAGTAAAAGGGAGGAAAGAAAAAGTGAAAAAGAGTTTATTAACACTTGGTTTGGCTTCCGTCATCGGGACAAGCAGTTTTTTGATCCCGTTTACAAAAACTGCATCGGCGGAAACATTAGACAGCAAAAAAGCAAAAATTGAAAGCAAGCAATCTGAGGTGGCTTCAAGCCTTGAAGCAAAAGAAAGAGAATTGTCTAAGCTTCAGGACAAGCAGGCTAAGATTGAAAAAGAACTGAAAGACATTAACGCTAAAGCGTTGGATACAAGCAATAAAATCGAAGATAAAAAAGCTGAAAACGAAAAAACGAAAAAGCAGATCGCTGATTTGAAAAAAGAAATTAAAGAAACAGAAGCGCGTATTGAAAAACGCAATGAAATCCTGAAAAAACGCGTTCGTTCTTTACAGGAAAACGGCGGTTCTCAAGGATACATAGATGTTCTTTTAGGGGCGACAAGCTTCGGAGACTTCATTTCCCGTGCGACTGCGGTATCTTCTATCGTTGATGCGGATAAAGAGCTGATCAAACAGCAGGAGCAGGATAAAGCGAAACTCGAAGACGCAGAAGCTGAACTTAACGTGAAGCTGAAAAAAGTTCAAGATGATCTTGCGAAACTCGAGTCTATGCAAAAAGACCTGAACAAACAGCTTGATCAGAAAGACAAGCTTTTCGACGAAGCGAAAAACGGTCAGAAAAAAGCGGCTTCCGCTATCTCTGATCTGAAAAAAGAAGCATCAAAGCTTGCAAACGAAAAAGCTGATACTGAAAAAGAACAGAAGCGCATTAAAGCTGAGCAGGCTGCAGCGGCTGCCCTGATCAAAAAACAGGAAGAAGCGCAAAAAGCTTCTGAAGACCAAAACCAAAAAGATGACAGCCAGCCGGCACCGGCGGTTAAAACTGTGAAAAAAGCGGCTGTTTCAACATCATCTGATTCATCTGACAGCTCAAGCAAACCGAAGAGCACTTCAGGCGGATCATCTCATAACAGCGGCGGTTCAGATGATTCTGACGGCGGATCTGTTATTTCAAATTCAGGCGGTATTGAAGGCGCGATCAGCGTAGGATCAAGCCTTGTGGGTCAATCCCCGTACAAATTCGGCGGCGGACGCACTCAATCTGATATTAACAACCGTATTTTTGACTGCTCTTCATTCGTACGCTGGGCTTATGCTAACGCAGGCGTTAATCTCGGACCTGCAAGCGGCACAAACACAGATACATTAATCGGAAGAGGTAAGGCAGTAAGCGCGTCTGACATGAAACGCGGAGACTTAGTATTCTTCAACACGTATAAAACAAACGGCCACGTCGGCATCTACTTAGGTAACGGAACGTTCCTGAACGATAATACATCACACGGTGTATCCATTGATTCTATGAGCAATCCTTACTGGAAGAAAGCATTCAACGGCAATGTAAGACGTGTCGTGCAATAATGAATAAGACAAGGGCCTTCTATCCCGGAAGGCTCTTTCTTTATTTGTATACCCGCTCAGGAGCTGCCTAATCACGGTTTTTCAGAAAAATGAGCAAAAAAATAGCGAATTGCCTTCAGATTTAATAGGATATGGGTAAGGAATACGATTGATGGGGATTCTTAGTCATATAGGGTGCGCCCCATTTCGAAAAGGAGTGAATCATGGTGTCAGAAGAAAAAATTTATGATGTGATCATTATCGGCGCGGGTCCGGCGGGGATGACCGCTGCTGTTTACACATCACGAGCGAACTTATCCACATTAATGATCGAAAGAGGAATTCCGGGCGGCCAGATGGCCAACACGGAGGATGTTGAAAACTATCCGGGTTTTGAAAGCATTCTCGGCCCTGAACTTTCTAATAAAATGTTTGAACATGCGAAAAAATTCGGTGCGGAATATGCGTACGGCGATATTAAAGAAATCGTTGACGGCAAAGAATATAAAACGGTCAAAGCCGGTTCAAAAGAATATAAAGCGCGCGCCATCGTCATTTCTGCCGGAGCGGAATACAAAAAGATCGGTGTTCCCGGCGAAAAAGAACTGGGCGGCCGCGGCGTATCGTACTGCGCGGTTTGTGACGGCGCGTTCTTTAAAAATAAAGAGCTTGTCGTTGTCGGCGGCGGAGACTCCGCCGTTGAAGAAGGCGTCTATCTGACACGCTTCGCTTCAAAAGTCACCATCGTTCACAGACGTGACAAATTGCGGGCGCAAAGCATTCTTCAGGCGCGTGCCTTTGACAATGAGAAAATTGACTTCAAATGGAACAAAACCGTAAAAGAAATCCATGAGGAAAACGGAAAAGTCGGCAGACTTACTCTTGTGGACACCGTGACGGGAGAAGAAGAAGAATTCAAAGCTGACGGCGTCTTTATTTATATCGGTATGCTTCCGCTTTCTAAACCGTTCGAGAACTTGGGCATCACAAATGAAGAAGGCTACATTGAAACAAACGCTCAAATGGAAACAAAAGTTCCAGGCATTTTCGCCGCGGGAGACATCCGTGAAAAAACGCTCCGCCAGATCGTAACGGCGACAGGCGACGGAAGTATTGCGGCTCAAAGCGTTCAGCATTATGTGGAAGAGCTTGAGGAAACGCTCAAAACCGTTAAATAATCACTGTAATGTTCAGTTTTTGAATCGTTACTGTGTTTTAATTACGCTGTAACACGGGTGAAATACTGATGTTTTAAGATGAATGTAGTAATTGACCCCCTTTTTAATGAATACACTTTGGCACGGATTCCAGTATCCGTGCCCTTTTTTTGCGATTTTCTGTTTTCTGTCAAATAAAAGAAAAGGATGTCGGTGTCTCTGCATTGTGAGAGACATGCCGAAACGGTATAATGAAGAGACGATGATTTGTTGAGAAGGTTAGGTGACGTACTTGTGCAAAGAGTGACAAATTGTGTGCTGCAGACAGATGATCAGGTTCTCCTTCTCCAAAAGCCGAGACGGGGCTGGTGGGTCGCGCCCGGCGGGAAGATGGAAAGCGGCGAGTCCGTCAGAGATTCCGTCATCAGGGAGTACAGAGAAGAGACGGGCATTTATTTACTAAATCCGCAGTTAAAAGGCGTGTTTACCTTTATTATTAAGGAACAGGAACAAATCGTGTCAGAGTGGATGATGTTTACTTTCGTCGCCGACTCGTACACGGGGCGAAATGTCGCTGAATCAGAGGAAGGCGTTCTGAAGTGGCATGATGTAAAAGATATCCACAGCCTTCCGATGGCCCCCGGAGACGGGCATATCCTTGATTTTATGATCAAGGGCCAAGGGCTTTTGCACGGCACCTTTACGTATACGCCGGACTTCGAGCTGCTCAGCTATCGTTTAGATCCGCAGCTTATCAAATAAAAGAAAGACCGCAGGGGGGAGAAAGATGAGTATGAATGAAAACCATGATATTCAGCTCGTCATCATTACGGGAATGTCTGGAGCGGGGAAAACCGTCGCCATTCAAAGCTTTGAGGATCTCGGCTATTTTTGCGTCGACAATCTGCCGCCTTCCTTGCTGCCGAAATTTTTGGAGCTGATGAAAGAATCAAGTTCAAAAATGAGCAAGGTCGCGCTTGTCATGGATCTGCGGGGACGTGAATTTTTTGACAGGCTGATTGAGGCGCTGGATGAAATGGCGGAAAATCCGTGGATTACACCGCGCATTCTCTTTTTAGACGCTAAGGATTCCATTCTTGTGACGAGATACAAAGAAACGAGGCGTTCTCACCCGCTGGCCGCTACCGGGCTTCCTCTTGAAGGAATCGCGCTGGAACGCCAGCTGCTTGAAGAATTGAAAGGGCGCTCTCAGCTGATCTATGACACATCGGATATGAAACCGCGTGATCTGCGTGAAAAAATCGTGGCGCATTTCGCCACGAACCAAGGTGAAACATTTACAGTGAACGTAATGTCATTCGGGTTCAAATACGGGCTTCCGATAGATGCCGACCTGGTGTTTGATGTAAGGTTTCTGCCGAATCCGTTCTACATTGAAAGCATGAGGCCGCTTACGGGGAAAGATGAGGAAGTGTCATCCTATGTGATGAAGTGGAACGAAACACAAAAGTTTATTGAAAAGCTTGTTGATCTGCTCGGCTTTATGCTTCCGTCTTATAAGCGGGAAGGTAAAAGCCAGCTTGTCATCGCGATCGGCTGTACGGGCGGCCAGCACCGCTCCGTCACGCTCGCTGAATATTTGGCTGACTATTTTAAAAAAGATTTCTATACTCATGTCACCCACCGGGACATTGAAAAGAGAAGCCGGAAATGAATAAGAAGCCGAAAATCGCAATCTTCGGCGGCGGAACGGGTCTGTCCGTGCTGCTTCGGGGGTTAAAGCATAAGCCCGTTGATATTACGGCGATTGTGACAGTTGCTGATGACGGCGGAAGTTCAGGCCGTCTGCGGGATGAACTTCAAATTCCGCCGCCGGGTGACATTCGTAACGTACTGGCCGCTTTGTCAGATGTTGAGCCGCTCGTTGAAAATCTGTTTCAGCACCGTTTCAACAAAGGAAGCGACTTAACCGGACATTCGCTCGGAAATTTGATTTTGGCAGCGATGACAAATATAACCGGTGATTTCTTTCACGCTGTCACCGAAATGAGCAAGGTGCTGAATGTCCGCGGCAGAGTGCTGCCGGCTGCCAACACCAGTGTCGTTCTTCACGCTGAAATGGAGGACGGGCAGGTCGTTTCCGGAGAATCGACAATCCCTTCTTACGGCCAGCGGATTAAACGGGTGTTTCTTACGCCTGAAAAAATTGATCCGCTCCCGGAAACGATTGACGTCATCCGTCAGGCCGATTTAATCATTATCGGTCCGGGAAGCCTGTACACAAGCATTCTTCCGAATCTGCTCGTGCCGAAAATCGGAGAAGAAGTCGTCAAGGCTGCGGCCAAAAAAGTATATATATGCAACGTCATGACACAGCCCGGCGAGACGCTGCAATACAGTGCGGCCGACCATGTCAAGGCGCTGAACGATCATATGGAGCAGCCGTTTATCGACACGATCTTAATCAACAATGAGGAGATCCCTGACGAAATCAAAAGCAAATATGCGAAAGAGCTGGCCCGGCCCGTCGACTTCAATGTTGAAAAGCTGAAATCCATGGGGCTTGAGGTCATCAGGGATCAGATTATCACGTATAAAAATGGCGTAATCCGTCACGATACACATAAAGTGGCTTCTCTTCTTGTCGATTTATTAAGGGACTAGAGGCCTTTTGAAATGAGGTGGCTAATATGTCATTTGCATCGGAAACAAAAAAAGAACTGACGAATCTGGAAGTGAAGGACTGCTGCGCCAAGGCGGAGCTGTCCGCGCTGATTCGGATGAACGGTTCACTGTCATTTTCAAACCGCCATCTCGTGCTTGACGTTCAAACCGAAAATGCGGCGATTGCCCGCCGCATTTATACATTGCTGAAGAAACAATATGATGTATCGGTCGAACTGTTAGTCAGAAAAAAAATGCGGCTGAAAAAAAACAATGTTTATATTGTGCGCTTTTCTGAAAATGCAAAGCTGATTTTAGAGGAATTGAAAATCCTCGGAGAGAACTTTGTATTTGAACGGAATATTTCTGAGGAACTGGTGGCGAAACGGTGCTGCAAACGTTCTTATATGAGAGGGGCGTTTTTGGCGGGAGGATCTGTGAATAATCCCGAAACATCGTCGTACCACTTGGAAATCTTCTCGCTTTATAAGGAACATAACGATTCATTATGCGCGCTGCTGAATGAATTTCATCTGAACAGCAAAACGCTTGAACGGAAAAAAGGCTATATTACGTATTTAAAAGAGGCGGAAAAAATCACTGAATTTCTGAATGTCATCGGCGCTCACAATTCACTGCTGCGTTTTGAAGATGTGCGGATTGTCAGAGATATGAGAAACTCAGTGAACCGCCTCGTCAATTGTGAAACAGCAAACTTAAACAAAACCATCGGTGCTTCGCTCAGACAGGTGGAAAATATTAAATACATTGATGAACGGATCGGTCTTGAAGCGCTGCCGGAAAAGCTTCGCGAAATTGCGCAGCTGCGGATTGATTATCAGGAGGTCACGCTGAAAGAACTGGGGGAAATGGTTGCAAGCGGGAAAATCAGCAAATCCGGCATCAATCACAGGCTGAGAAAGCTCGATGAAATCGCAGAACAGCTGCGTACAGGACAAAGCATCACTTTGAAATAACCGTACAGAAAAGGGGAGATCTTATGGTTCAGGGGAAAGTGGAAGTGCGTTTAAAGACAGGATTGCAGGCGCGTCCCGCTGCATTGTTTGTACAGGAGGCAAATCGTTTTGCATCAGATGTGTTTCTTGAGAAAAACGGCAAGAAAGTGAATGCCAAAAGCATTATGGGATTAATGAGTCTGGCGGTCAGCACGGGGACGGAAGTCACTCTGATCGCTGAAGGCGACGATGAAAAGGAAGCGCTGGAAAAGTTGTCCGCTTATGTGCAGGAAGAAGTGTAAACACTTTGTAAGGGGGACGGAACGATGAATGAGTTTCTGAAAGATTGTTATCAAACGATAGGCTGGGAAAAGGATTCCCTCAATTTCAGCAACCTGCCGGAGTTTTTAAAGGCGCTCGCATATCGGTTTCCGTTTGAAAATCGGGCGGTTTTGTCCAAAAAAGAATATGACGTCACGAAAGAAGGACTGTGGCGGCACATGGTGAAGGAACCTCATGGCGGCCTTTGTTATGACTTGAACGGACTGCTTTATTTCATCCTGAAAGATGCCGGATTTGATGTCAAATTGATCCGCGGAACGGTCTGGAAAAACGGCTGGGCGCTGCCCGGCACACATGCGGCCGTACTTCTTTCCGCCGGGGGGAATGAGTACATCGCTGATGCAGGCTTCGGCCTCAATCTCGCCATGCAGCCTGTGCCGATGTCGGGAGACGAGACGGTATCAGCGGCCGGAGCGTTCCGCGTGAGGATAGAAGAGACGGAATTCGGTACATACCTGCTTGAAATGAACAAAGGGGACGGCTGGCAGACAGGTTACGCATTTTCGCTTGAAGAAATCGATGAAAAGGATCTCAAGTCTATGAAACAAACAATCTTTGAACATGAACGCTCTCCTTTCAACAAACGCCTGCTTGCTTCTAAGCGGACACCGGAAGGGCACATGGTTCTGTCTGAACGCAATATAACAATAAAAAAACACGATGGCACGGCGGAAAATAGCAGAATAGACCGATCAGAGTTTGAAGAAAAATTTACTGCTCATTTTATTTGAAGCTCGCAGGTTCTCTGCAAAAAAAACGGCCTCCGCAGGGAAGCCGTTTTTTGTATGTGTTTATCTCATTTTCGTAAAGGTTTTATAATGATCTGTCGTCTTATAAATCAGCCAGTCGCTTGAGTAAAGAATCCGGTCTGAATTTCTGAAGCCTGATGTATAGTTAATATCCGCTTCACGCCACGTCCGTCCGCTTTTGGCAGGGAGTTTGCCTTCCCTGTTTGAGAAGATGTCTCCGCCGATGCTTTTCCCCGGAGCGACGTCTGCAAGATTCCCCTTTGATGCCACCCAGCCGAGGGCCTGCGCTTCTGACTTTGTAATGTAATTATCAGGAAGCTTATGATAGGTCTGAAGATAATCCGCAACCCCGTCAAACGTGTTGATAACCTGTGCTTCAGTGTGCGCCTTGTGAGAAGATGTATCCGTCTTGGCAGCCGTGGAAAACAGCATCCCCGCCGCGGAGAACAGCACCAGCAAACAAACGGAAATCCACGATAATCGTTTTTTCAAAGCAATACCTCCCATTTTTATCATGTGAAGCTGATTCCTTTTCATTGTATCAGCATCGAGAGAAAGGAATAGAAAGAATTTAAAAATGGTTCTTTTGATCTAGAAAAAAATAAACCCCGGCTGAAACGGCCGGGATTTTTCATCTCATTGAAATTCCTTCGTGAGGTTTTTCGGCGTTTTTCCGTATACGGCGTCAATCATGTTTTGTGCGGCTTGCTTGAACATATTCAAGCGGATTTTTGCCGTTGCTGACCCGATATGCGGAAGCAATGTGACGTTTTCCAGCTGCAGGAGCGGATTGTCTTCGGCGATCGGCTCTTTTTCAAACACATCTAAACCGGCGCCTTTTATCCAGCCCTCCTGCAATGCGCGGATGAGCGCTTTCTCATCAACCGTCTTTCCCCGGGAAATATTGACGAAACATGCCGTATCTTTCATCAATTTAAATTCCCGCTCTCCCATCATATGATACGTTTCGTCAGTAAGCGGCGTAATTAACAGCACAAAGTCTGATGTTTTCAGCAGTGTATCTAAGTCGGCATATGTAACCCCGAGTTCCTTCTCAGCGTCCGGTTTTCTGCTGCGGTTATAATACAGCACGTCCATATCGAAGCCGAATTTTGCCCGTTTGGCAGCTTGTTCACCGATTCTGCCCATGCCGATAATTCCTAATGTCTGATGGTGGACATCCATACCGAAAAGAGATTCTTCCTCAACGGTTCCCCATTTGCCGGCGCGGACGAATCGATCCAATTCGGCAACCCGTCTGGCGGAAGACAGGATTAATGAAAAAGCCAGATCAGCGACAGTGTCATCTAAGGTGTACGGCGTATGCGTGCCGACAACCCCGCGTCTTTTCATTTCTTCAATATTAAAATTATCATAGCCGACAGAATTATTGCTGACGACCTTCAGCTTCGGCGCGTGATCCAGTAAATCACTGTCAATCGCCGTTCCGGATGTCAGCAGCCCTTCAGCATCTTTCATTTTTTCGTACAGTTCCTCTTTTGGAATGGTATCTTCTTTCCAGATGTCATACCGGCAATGCTCGCCTATCATTTGTTCGACTTCCGGCGGTACCGGTTTCGCGATGAATACATAGGGTTTCAACGGGCTTCTCCTCCTTTGTCTTTCTTCTCTATTTTATTATATAAGAGAAGCGGTAACGTGAGAAATATTCAAACGCATCACGATAAATTTCTGGTTCTTTTGAACTTAAAATGAAAGAAAAAGAAATGTACATGCTTGATTTCTCCAAACAATAACAGAATCCGCCTATATTTCTGAAGGCAAAATGAGCGGAACCGCTGTTTTTAAAAGCTTTATAGGTTGGTGTAAAGATAAATTTTATTATTTTTGAAAGATATAAATGAACATAATCTGAATTTACAGTTAAATTATCGTGTCTTTTTTTGAAAGCGCTTTTGAGGCCTTTTTCTGTGCTATAATTCCTTACTGTAAGCTGGGTAAGAAGGCTTGCAATACAATCGGATGGGAGATGAATAGAAAAATGGTTTCTTTATCAAGCATTTTGGAGCACAACCAGCAGTTTGTCCAAGAAAGGAAATATGAACCTTACCAAACGACAAAATTCCCGAAAAAAAAGCTTGTCATCGTATCCTGTATGGATACAAGGCTGACGGAGCTTCTGCCGCAGGCGATGGGACTCAGAAACGGCGATGCCAAAATCATAAAAAACGCGGGAGCCATTGTTTCTCACCCATTTGGAAGTGTCATGCGGAGCATTTTGGTTGCCGTTTATGAACTGCAGGCAGAGGAAGTCTGCATCATAGGTCACCGCGAGTGCGGAATGTCGGGATTAAATGCGGCTTCCATATTAAATAAAGCGAAAGAGCGCGGCGTGGAGGACAAATGTCTCAGCCTTCTGCAGCATGCGGGAGTCGATTTGGAAACATGGCTGACCGGTTTTCACAGCGTCGAAGAAAGCGTGGCCCACAGCGTGAATATGGTCAGGCATCATCCGCTCTTGCCTGAAGAGGTGCCGGTGCACGGGCTGGTGATCGATCCGGGGACGGGGACGCTGGATGTAGTCGTTGACGGTTATGAAACAGTCAAAGGAGGATGCAGCTGACGATGCAATTTACCGGCAGATATCAGGGATACAATTTGCAGAAATTTCAGAAAGACCTAATCGCGGGAATTGTGGTGGGAATTGTAGCGATTCCACTGGGAATGGCCTTTGCCATCGCCTCGGGGGTCGGTCCGGAATACGGGCTTTACACCGTTATTGTGGCCGGAATTCTGATTTCGCTGTTGGGCGGCTCTAAATATCAGATCGGCGGGCCTACGGGGGCGTTTGTTCCCATTTTATTTGCCATTGTGATGCAGTATGGTTTTGAGAATTTACTGGTAGCCGGTTTTATGGCAGGCGTCATGCTCGTCCTGTTTGGCGTATTTAAGCTCGGAAAGATTATGAAATTCGTGCCGAAGCCGGTGATCGTCGGATTTACGGCCGGAATCGCGGTGCTGATTTTCTCGGAGCAGATTGCCCATTTTCTCGGTCTGCGCGATATCCAAAAGCATGAAAGCTTTATCCTCAACATTGCGGAAATCGGCAAGAAGATCGGAACCTTTAATTTGTACAGCATCCTCATCGCGGGAATTGCTTTGGCCATTTTGCTGTTATCAGCCAGGCTGATGCCGAAGATTCCGGGCGCGCTTGTGGCGCTGCTTGTCTCTACAGCCGCGGCGGTCGTGTTTTTTCCTGACAAAATGGCGACAATCGGTTCTGCTTACGGGGAAATCCCGCGGCAGCTTCCGGCTTTCCAGCTTCCTGATTTCTCAATCGATAACATAATCATGATGTTTCCGTCGGCTCTGATCATTGCGCTTCTCGGCGGACTTGAGTCCATATTATCGGCGATGGTCGCGGACAATATGAAAGGATCACGGCATGACAGCAATAGGGAGCTTGTCGGGCAGGGCATCGCCAATATGGCAGCGCCGCTTTTCGGCGGTATACCGGCAACGGGAGCGATTGCGCGGACCGCAACAAATATTAAAAACGGCGCAGTTTCTCCGATTTCCGGTGTTGTCCACGGAGTCACCGTCCTCCTCGTCCTGCTCGTCTTCGCCCCGCTTGCCGTTCACGTACCGCTGGCAAGCATGGCGCCGGTATTGATGGTTGTGGCTTGGAACATGAGTGAGCGGAGGGAAGTCGCCAATATGATGCGGCTGAAAAACACTGATTCATTCGTACTGGCGGCAACCTTTTTGCTGACGGTTCTGTTTGATTTAATCATCGGCGTTTCTGCCGGTCTCGTGCTCGCTTTTGTTTTCTTTATCAGGAAAATGAGCGAATCAACAAGCATCAAAACACCGCATGCCGCTGTCAAATCGGTTAAAAATGATTCGTCCGTCAGCACATATTCCATTGAAGGGCCGCTGTTTTTCGGTTCAATTGATTCACTGGAATCATCGCTGCTGGAGAGGCTTCAGGAAAAGCCGAAGACGCTTATTCTGCTGATGAATAATGTACATTACATGGATACCTCCGCAGAAGCGGTGCTGGGGAATGTGATGAACCGGATCAAACGGCATAACGGGAGATTGATGATCGTCGGATTGCAATCACAGCCGAGAGAGCTGATCCGGAAGACGGGGCTGTTTCATAAAATCGGGAAACAGCATTTCTTTGAGCACCAGGACGAGATAACGGGATAAAATTCAGATACGGCCTGTCCATGAAAAAGCGGACAGGCCGTGTTTTTATTCGGTTTCAAAGCGCTTGATCAGTTTTTCCTGATGGGCTTTCATCGCATCTTCTAACGTGATGCCGTACTTATCGGCAAGGATGGCCAGATTTCCGAGGACGTCACCCATTTCTTCAATCAGCTCCTGCCTGCGTTCAGCCTGGGTCGCGTCTTTTTCATCCGGCCGGTCTCTGCCGATTTCATATGCTCTTACCGCTCGGGCGAGCTCACCCGCCTCTTCCATTAAAAAACCGATTCTGATAAATGGCCCGTACGCCGTCCATCCTCGTTTTTCATAAAAATCTTTCGTCCATTGTTCTGCTTCAGCCATCTGCATGTGAAACACTCCTTATGTCCTGTATGATTCTTATTGATATTATCATATAGAGATGGGACAATATATAGTGTATTTTGATTTATTGATGTACATATATAGATATGGAGATGAAAAAATGAAAACCATTTGTGTATTTGCGGGGTCAAACCCGGGGGTAAATGAAGAGTACAAACGCAAAGCGGCCGAACTGGGTGAATATATGGCGGAGCAGGGAATCGGCCTTGTTTACGGCGGTTCACGGGTCGGTCTGATGGGAACCGTCGCCGACGCGTTAATGGCAGGCGGCGGAAAAGCTGTCGGCGTCATGCCGAGCGGGCTGTTCAGCGGGGAGGTTGTTCATCAGAATCTGACGGAGCTGATTGAAGTCAGCGGCATGCATGAGCGGAAAGCGAAAATGAGTGAACTTGCCGATGGGTACATTGCCATGCCCGGCGGCTTCGGAACATATGAAGAGTTATTTGAAGTGCTATGCTGGGCGCAAATCGGCATTCATCAAAAACCGATCGGACTGTACAATGTGAACGGGTATTTTGAGCCGATGATGAAGATGGTCAAGTACAGCATTCAGGAAGGATTTTCGAATGAGTCTCATTTGAAGCTGATCCACAGTTCCTCCCGGCCGGATGAGCTGATTGAGCAGATGAATCGGTATATATACCCGATTTTAGATAAGAAATGGCGGGAATTGTAAGGCAGAGGTCTGAAATATGTTTCGGCGGTTGCATCTGATCCATTCTGATGGAAAATTCTCCGCCTATAGAATACCTTTTCTTTCTGGAAATCGTTTTCTCTTTCTCATGCGTATCACACCTTTCTTCATGATAAGACATATGTATGAGAATAAGATGAGAAAGAGAATGCTGTTGGGGTTAAAAGAAGAACATCCATTTCCTCAGAGGAGATGGATGTTTTGCGGTTTGCATACTGTATGCGTTTACAACTTTTGTTGCACGAATGTTTCCTCCGATATGAAATCATCCTGCTGCATCTTTTGTTTTTTTGAACTGATTCCAAATATACCGACTGTCAGTGCACAAAGAAACCAGCAGCCTGTAAAAAACAAGAATACACTTAAAAATCCGTAGCCTGAATACAGGAAACTGACGACAAAGGGACCGGCTACATTCGCAAGACGTCCTACGCCGTAAGTGAGACCATTTCCAGAGGCCCTGGCTTCAACCGGATATAATTCCGGCGTATAGGCATATGCGATCGAACTGAAAGTACGCTCAAACATATGCATGAGAAATCCGCATATGACAATGACCATCGGTAAAGGATTGATGCCGTAAAAGAATCCAAGCGCCATAATAATTAACGATAAAACAGAAATGGCCCACTTTCGATCCACACGGTCAGAGATTTGCGAGGCAATGAGAGCGCCCAGCGGGGCACCGATCGTTCCCAGAGTGACGTATACGATAGACTCATCCATTGATACGCCTTCTTTTACCAAAAGGGTGGGAACCCACGTGCCAAAGCCTTGAATTGCAATCGTGGAAGCTGCCCACATCGTCATTAAAACAAAAGTTCTTCCTGCCAAAGGCTTTTGAAATAACGTCCGATATGGAACGGATTTTACAGCGGTTTGTCTGCTTCGCAGAGCCGGAGCTGGTTCAGGCAGTTCACCCTTTTCTTTTTCTGCTTTTGCCTCCAGTTCAAGCAGAATGCGGTGTGCTTGTTCGCTTTTTCCTTTCGTGTCCAGCCATTTCGGTGATTCTTCCAGTTTTCTGGCGATCAGCGGAAAAAAAATACCGACCGCGCCGAATAGAAAGATAAACCGCCAGCCGTAAGAGGCGGACGGCACGACCAATTTAGCCACCCAGCCGGCTGCAGGAATTCCGCATATGCCGATTGTAATACAGATTGCCTGGTACTTACCCTTAGTTGCGGATGGGAAAAATTCGCTGATATACGTACTTGCCACAATCGTTGTGGCGCCGATACCTAAACTCGTAAGAAATCTAAAAACACCGAGTATTTCTGGGTTCCAAGCCAGAGAAGAGAGGAGGGAGAAGAAAGAGAAAAAAGTGACAACCAGAATTAAACCTTTTTTCCTTCCGAAACGGTCTGAAAACCATCCTCCGGCAGAGGCGCCGATAAACATTCCGAAATAGGAGACAGACGTAATAAAAGCGATGGTATGAGTCGAAATGTTCCATTCCTTTAAAAGTGAAGGCGCCGCATATGAAAACGTATTTAAATCGATAAAATCAAAAAAGTAAGCGAATGAAAGGATAACGAGCACTGCTTGATGGGCCCTTGAAAAAGGCAGTCTGTTTAATCGATTAGACGCATTTACATTGATCATCTCGCATTCCTCCGTTTATCTTTGACTTGTCTGAAGACTGGTATTAACCAATGTGATTCAGCGTATTCAGGTTGTAACTTTGCTTTGTAAACACATAGCCTTCAGAGATTTTTCTTGCTGTGCGTACTACTTTAATCGTTGTTCCGTCCGAATCAACATCTGCCTCGGATTCTAAAATGCCGCTTGGATGTCCCAATCGAATCGTTCTGCCATAGAATGAAAATTCAGATAATATTGTATCCTGCAATAGCATACCGGCAGTCGTACAAACCGCCCCTGTAATGGCTAAAGCTTGATGCGGTTTTTGCATGGACATCATACGAATGACAAGATCCATCTCTTCTGCATGTCTCTTTATCCCTTTTGTATCGATATAATCCGCTGGAGATGAGATTAATGTTAGTTTTGGTACGGCCGGTGATTTTGCAGCAGCCTCATGTCTTGAAGCGAATCTGCATTTCTCGGCTGCAATCGATCGGATCATTTCGAGCTTTTCCAATATATCCGGAGTATATTCATCCGGAAGTTCTAAGCCGGTAAGCCCCGTGTCCTCTGCTTTTACAAAGACAAGCGGATTAGCGTAATCAATAATCGAGACCGAGATATTTCCATACGGTGTATCGAGAACATCAATAGGCTGACCAGTGGGAAACAGCTTACCGGTCACCGCTCCTTCAGCCTGGTGAAATGAAAGATAAATAGGAGAAGCTGTACCTGGAACCCCGGGGATAGAGCAGTCCCCCTGGTAATGAAATGTTCCATTTCTGACTTCAACTTCTGCTACGATCACTTTTTGAGTGTTTGTATTTAACATTCTGACTTTTGTAACCGGCTCTTCAGCTTGAACGAGCCCTTTCTCAATAGCATAAGGGCCTACGGCAGAAGAGATATTTCCGCAATTGCCTTTGAAGTCCGTAAAATGGTCAGTCAAACTGACCTGAGCAAACGTATACTCAACATCCGCATCCTTTCTGGCGGATTTCTTAATAATGGCTGCCTTGCTTGTGAGAGAATGGCCGCCGCCGAGACCGTCAATTTGTCTCTCGTCAGGGCTCCCCATGATGTCTAAAAGAAAATCGCTCCATAGGTTTGTATCGTCTGGCATGTCTTTTTGATGAATAAAAACGCCTTTGCTGGTGCCGCCTCTCATGACGGTTACAGGAACTTTTTCCATGCTGTCTCATCCTTACATCATTTTGTGTGGATAAAAAGGTACCGGTCCCTTTGGAAAATATCGTATGATAAATAAGGATTATAAGTAAAACATATAATTTTTATAAAGTTGAATAAAAAACTTTTATAATAGGAGGAAATTTTATAGCAGAAAAATATTTTGGGGGATTTCATATGGATGAAAAGGATTGGATTGTGCTCATTACATTATTCGAAGAAAAAAATATGACGAAGGCGGCAGAGCGATTATATATGACACAGCCGGCGTTAAGTTATCGGCTCAAAAACCTGGAAGCACAATTCGGAGTGCGCCTTTTTTATAAAAGAAAAAAAGGGATGGAGTTCACTTCAGAAGGTGAACATCTGGTTGATTATTCGAAAGAGATGCTGCAGGAATTCAGAAGAGTGAAGGATGATATGCTCAATATGAGCCATGAAGTCAGCGGGGTTCTCAGATTAGGAGTCTCAAGCAATTTTGCTCAGTATAAGCTCCCGGCGATTCTAAAACGGTTTTCTGATCAGTATCCGTCTGTTCAATTCCACGTCAATACGGGATGGAGTGCGAAGGTGATGGATCTGCTTCATCATTCGGGGGTACACCTTGGGATTATGAGGGGAGATTATGATTGGCAAGGGAAAAAACAACTGCTAAATGAAGAGAGACTGTACCTTATTTCAAAAACTGAAATCAACAGTGAGGACCTTCCCAAATTGCCGATGATTTATTATCAAACTGATGCTTCTTTGAAAAGTTTGATTCAAAAATGGTGGAATAACCAATTTACTGAACCGCCTTTCATTGCGATGGAGGTAGACAGGCAGGAAACCTGTAAAGAGATGGTGAAAAACGGTCTCGGTTATTCTGTTGTGCCGGAAATCTGTCTTCAGCCTTCTGATGAACTATACACATTGGCGCTATCCTATAAAAATAACGAGCCTGTGATACGCGATACTTGGCTTATGTATGATTCTTCAGCGTTAGAATTATCTGTCGTCAAAGCATTCATTACTTTCTTGAATGGGAATAAAGCATAAAAAACCTGCAAGAGACATCATCTCTTGCAGGTTTTTGGGCATTACTTCTGGTCTTCTGTATTGCGTGTCAGCACTTTATCGATTAAGCCGTATTCTAAGGCTTCATCAGCTGATTTGAAGTTGTCGCGGTCTGTATCGCGCTCAATGACTTCAAGCGGCTGGCCGGTACGTTCAGCAAGCACTTTGTTTAATTTGTCGCGAAGCAAGAGAATGCGTTTTGCCGCGATTTCAATTTCTGTCGCCTGTCCTTGCGCTCCGCCAAGCGGCTGGTGAATCATAACTTCACTGTTAGGAAGCGCGTAACGTTTGCCTTTTTCTCCGGCTGCAAGTAAAAATGCTCCCATAGAAGCGGCCATACCGATGCAGATCGTGGATACTTTCGGTTTAATGAACTGCATTGTATCATAGATTGCCATGCCGGCAGTGATTGATCCGCCAGGGCTGTTAATATAAATGGAAATATCTTTTTCAGGGTCTTCCGCTTCAAGGAATAAAAGCTGTGACACGATGGAGTTCGCAACGTTGTCATCAATCGCAGATCCAAGCATGATAATACGGTCCTTCAAAAGACGGGAGTAAATGTCATAAGCTCTTTCTCCGCGGTTCGTTTGTTCAATGACTGTAGGTATTAAATTCATAATGCTCCTCCTTCACCTTTTAGGTAAGTATGTATTTACATGATACATTTTTGGTCAATAAAGGTCAAACAAAACGCTGACCAAAATGCCAACCTTTTCTTCTAACACCATTTTTCCCATAAAACAAAAAGTTCAAACAGCAAAGTGGAAATGAGGATGATCAATGCCGGAGCCTTGAGAAAATGATATGGCCGGAGCGCTCAAAATAGACCGCAATCGCGTCGCTACGTACGGCTGAACGGTCTGACTACGTTGTCCGCCCTTCCAAAAGCCGTACCGGCAAATATGTTTCCAGCGGCAAATCATCAAATTCGCCTTCAATTTCTTTTGCTAAAATCTCGATGGCTGTTTTGGAAATCAATTCAATCGGCTGCTGGATGGTTGCCAAGTCCGGCAGAACCGATTGAACGGTTTCAGTGCCGTCATAACCGATCACTTTTAATTGATTCGGGATGTCTATTCCCCGTTTTTTGGCCTCGGTCATCACTGCAGCCGCCATGATATCATCGCTGGCAAAAATTCCATCGGTGTCAGGCTGTTCATCGAATAATGTTGAAATAATGTCATGGTAATGCTGATAAAAGGGTACTTCATATGTAATAGGCTTCCGGCAGTGTTCATGCATGACGTCTTCGTATGCCTTTCTTCTGAGGTTTGCCGGTGTCTCGAGTTCAAGCGGGCCGTTGAGATGGACGATGTGCCGGCACCCTTTTTCAATCAGCAGTTCTGCCGCCTTTTTTCCGCCGTCATAGTTGTCTGAGCCGACGACGGGAATCGTGTCCGATAAGTAATGATCAATGGCGACAATCGGCAGATTTTGCTTGTGATAATTGAGAATTCCCCGGTTGTAAGTCACGGCGATCACGCCGTCCACTTGGTTTCTTATCAGCATCTCCAAATATTTTTCTTCCTTATCCTTTCGATGTAAACTGTTGCAAAGCAGCAGTTTGTAGCCCATGGACGTACAAATGCTTTCAATATGAAAGGCGAGTTCGCCGAAAAACGGATTGCTGGAGTTTGGGATGATAAGCCCTATTAAATTGGTTCGTTTTCGGAATAAAGAGCGGGCCAGATCGTTTGGAAAGTAATTGATTTCTTCCATCGCCTTGTACACTTTTTCTTTTGTTTTTTCGCTGATATAGCCGCGGTTATTTAATACCCGCGAAACGGTTGTAGATGAAACTCCCGCTATTTTCGCAACATCATGAATGTTAGGCTTCATTCCCGTGCCCTCCTGCTTACTGAAATGGCTTACAATTTCCGTCACGCACTTATTTTAGAGAATCAGGCTGACATGTGCAAGGACATTCCGTGTTTCTGTTTTCATATAAAGAGGGTGCGTTTTGTTTGATTAAAATAATCAGAAAATTGTATGTCAACCGATTGACATATGGAACCGGTTGACATACAATTCTTTTTGAAAGCGCTTTATTTGCAGAGTGAAGGGAAGTGACGGGTATGGAGAGATGGCTGGCGGCAATAAAGTGAAAGAATTAAGCAGCGATAGAAAGTAAGCGCTTACTCAGGGCTCGCATGTATGTGATGAAAATGAAGAAGGAAGTATGCGGCTCTAAAACGGCTATTAAAAGGTCCTCTTAAAGGAGCGGTGCAAATGAAAAGCTCAAAAAGTCTGTATTGGAAACTGAGTGCTTATTTCTTCTTTTTCTTTTTTACTTGGTCTTCCAGCTATTCTTTATTTGCGATTTGGTTAGGGCAGGAAATCAATTTAAACGGATCAGCGACAGGCATTATCTTTTCTGTAAACGCCGTATTTGCCCTATGCATGCAGCCTCTTTACGGTTTTATCTCTGACAAATTGGGGCTGAAGAAAAAGATATTATTTATGATCAGCTGTCTTCTCATATTCACGGGTCCGTTTTATATCTTCGTCTATGGGCCGCTTTTACAATACAACGTCTTTCTTGGCGCCGTTGTCGGAGGCTTATATTTGGGAGCCGCTTTTTTGGCGGGGATAGGCGCGATTGAAACGTACATTGAAAAGGTCAGCCGAAAATATGATTTCGAGTATGGTAAATCAAGAATGTGGGGCTCGCTGGGCTGGGCGGCGGCTGCATTTTTTGCAGGGCAGCTTTTCAATATCAATCCCAATATCAACTTCTGGATCGCGTCTGTTTCAGCCATCATATTAACGGTCATTATCATGTCTGTGAAAATAGAAATGACCGATCATGAGAAAAACAGAGCGGATTCGGTCCGGTTAAAAGATGTGGGGCGGCTCTTTTTACTAAGAGATTTCTGGTTTTTTATGCTGTACATTATCGGGGTGACTTGCATTTACGGCGTATATGATCAGCAGTTCCCGATCTACTATGCGTCTTTGTTTCCTTCAGTGTCGACGGGTAACCAAGTATTCGGCTATCTTAATTCATTCCAGGTGTTTTTGGAGGCCGGCATGATGTTTCTTGCGCCTTTTATCGTCAATAAGTTCGGGGCGAAAAACAGTTTGATTTTAGCGGGGTTCTTAATGGCTTTCCGCATCGTCGGGTCCGGAATTGCAGTTGAGCCTGTAGGCATTTCATCAATGAAACTCATCCACGCACTGGAATTGCCGATTATGCTGATCGCCGTTTTTAAATATTTGGCTGCCAATTTTGATACGCGTCTGTCGTCCGTCCTTTATCTCGTCGGTTTTCAATTCGCATCTCAGGCAGGCGCGTCGATTCTGTCGCCGCTTGCGGGAGGGTTATATGACAGTGCGGGGTTCCGTCAAACCTATCTCATCATGGGAATCGTCGTCTTCGGTTTTACCGTCATCTCCATATTTACTTTATTGGGCCCGAAACAAAACAGCAGGCGTGTCCAGCGTCTGCAAAAAATCGGATAGAGAGGATGTTATAAATGGATAGAATTCAGCAGGCGGAAGAAGCTTTGAAGGAAGCCGAGGGTAAAGTGAAACAAAGATATCGATTGGGGTACCATATTATGCCCCGGGCGAATTGGATCAATGATCCGAACGGGCTTATTCAGTTTAAAGGAGAATACCACGTCTTTTTTCAGCATCATCCGTATGATGAGCATTGGGGGCCGATGCATTGGGGACATGTAAAAAGTAAAGATCTCATTCATTGGGAGCACCTTCCGGTTGCCTTAGCTCCGGGGGATGAATTCGACCAAAGCGGCTGTTTTTCGGGAAGCGCGGTCGATGATCATGGAAGATTAGCCCTCATCTATACAGGACATAATATAATTGATCAAGAGAAAGACCTATTCTATCAAACTCAAAATATCGCTGTCAGCCAAGATGGAATCGTGTTTGAAAAGCTTCAGAAAAACCCTGTTATTGCGGAACCGCCGGAAGACAGCGCCCGTCATTTCCGCGATCCGAAAGTATGGAAGCATCGCGATGTTTGGTATATGGTCATCGGCAACTCTTCAAAAGAAAACGTCGGACGGGTCGTTTTATACCGTTCACCTGATTTGCGTGATTGGGAATACGCGGGGGTTCTCGCCCAAAGTGACGGTAATCTCGGCTATATGTGGGAATGTCCTGATTTCTTTGAATTAGGCGGCAAACATGTTCTGCTGATTTCGCCCCAGGGTATCGAGGCGGACGGTGATTCCTATCAAAATTTACATCAAACCGGCTATTTAATCGGTGACTATCATGATGAAACAAACAAATTTACACACGGCGCTTTTAAAGAACTGGATCACGGCCATGACTTTTACGCCGTGCAAACATTATTAGATGATAAAGGACGCAGAATTGCCATCGGCTGGATGGATATGTGGGAATCTGAGATGCCGACAAAAGCGGACGGATGGTGCGGTGCACTGACTTTGCCGCGAGAACTGACTTTGCGTGATGATCATAAACTTTTGATGAATCCCGTGGAAGAAACCAAGCAGCTGCGGAAAATGGAATATCGGGAATGTGCCGGACGATCGCTTTCAGGGAGTTACTTGGCAAAGACGTCCGAAGACCTGCTTGAAGTCCGAGCCGTGTTTGATGTAAACGATTCTGATGCCGAAACGGCAGGTTTTAAGATTCGAGGCCTTGATGAAGAAGAACTTGTGCTGACATACAATCTAACGGATAAAAAGCTGACACTTGATTGCACCAAGATGGGGAAAGCGAAAGACGGTGTGAGAAGGGTGCAGACGGATACAAACGGCAAGCTGGCGCTGCGTATCTTTATTGACAGATCCTCGATTGAAGTATTCGCCAATCATGGAGAAACAACGATGACAAGCCGTATCTATCCGAATGAAGGCAGATTGGGGATTGAGCTGTTTTCTGAGAAAGGCGCCGTAAAGGTTGAGGAATTCACCTATTGGACGTTAAAGGACATTTGGAAAAGAAGCTGAAACGGGTGATTACTGCTTTTTCTGCAGTGATTGAAAATGAACCGAGCCGGGGGCAGTCCGCCTGAAATGGGTTTTTTGTGAAAATCAATGCCGGTAAACGATGCAGGATTATGCTGCATGAGGACGCTGCATAATCCTGTTGTGCATTATCAAAAAAGAGTTGCTTTCTGCGCGTTCCTTTATTATAATATAAAGGTATCTGATTGAAAAAACGTGCGCTCGTAGCTCAGTTGGATAGAGCGGTGGTTTCCGGTACCACGTCTGTCGGGGGTTCGAATCCCTCCGAGCGCGTCCAATACGTTTTAACCCCGTCATATCAACGCTTTCCGACGGTCCGTTAAGGCGTCAAGTGTACGAAAAGTGTCCGACAGGACGCGAACCGGTAAAGAACGGGCCCGGCTTTAATCGGCTGGCTCGTATCTCTTAAAACGATATAGTTCGATTCAGCAAACGTAACCTCGCGGATAAATAAATCCGGGAGGTTTTTTGTTATGGCGGTTTTAAAACGCAGGCAAGGCGTCAGGGATCGGCGCGAGACTGACGGAATAGTAAAGAGCTTCAAAGCGACGAAATCCGTTCACGAAGCGTTAGGGATCGTATGCGAGCTATTTGAAACGGAGAACTATCGCGACAGAACGATCAATGATTATCGGAAGTATTGGGCGGAATTTATGGAAGTGGTCGGCATACAGCCGACGGATAACGTAACGAACATTACGGAAGATCATCTGCGGTCCTATATATCAACGATGTTCAACGTACGCGATCTTTCGCCAGTAACGATAAATATCCGTTTAGGCGGCATAAAGTCGATCCTTAGCCGAATGACTAAGCGCGGGCTTCTAAACGAAAATCCAGCGAAAAGAGTAACGAAGCTGCGGGTCGATGAAAAGACGATTAAGATGCTCACAGATATCCAGGTACGGCGATTCTTTAAAATGATCGAGAAGGATACGTTCCCAGGCTTTCGCGATTATGTAGCGTTCCTCATTGCGTTAAAATGTGGGCTTCGTTCGAATGAGCTTGAAGGACTTAAGCCGGAAGACATCGACTTTGACAACCTCGTTATCATGCTGCCGGGCGCCGTCAACAAGAACCGTAAGAACAGAATGGTACCGATGACTGAACAGGTCGCGGAAGAGTTGCGGCAATTACTAACGGAAATGACGGAGTATTTCGGTAAATTTACGCATGTCTTCGTTAATCAGTACGGAGAGAAGATTGCGAAAGATCACTTGCGGAAGAGAGCTGCGAAGTACGGGGAAATGGCGGATTTAAAAAAGGAATGCCGACCGAGCCTTCATAGCTTACGACATACCTTTGCGATTAATTATTTAAGAAACGGCAGCGATATACGTTCCTTACATTTAAAAACAAAAAAAAGAACGCCATCCAGCGGAAATAAATCCGAAAGAAAGAACGTCCTAGCCTACGTCTATTATATCGGAAAGCTAAATTCCCCGAACTCCACATGCTACAGATACCGGATGGCACAGTATTATCATGACCTAAATTATAAAAATCCTCAAAAATAAAGGAAAGCATAAAGCATATATTATTCATGACTAATATGTGCTTTCCTAAGACTGATAGTAAGACCATCTTCAAAAAGTTTCCTTCAATACACAAACTGAACAAAATTAGTTAATCCAATGGGAAGGTCGTTGTATATGAGAGGGGAATGTTGTCTTTACATCACCTTTAGCCGAATTAATTTGCATTTGAGTTAAAAACATACTCGTAGATAAGTCTGCTCCCCTTAAATCAGCATCACGCAAATCAGCGCCAATAAAATCAACACCTCTTAAATCTGCATTCCTCATATCTGCAGCAATTAAATATGCTCCCCTTAAATCTAATGCCCTTAAATCTTTACCTCTTAATTTTTTGCCAATCCAATCGGCTCTTTCGTAATTATAATTCTTGGCATTTTTAGTGTCAGGTAACTTTGAAATTAAGCTTTCCCGAATATACTCGCTGGTTTCCGAAAGCAATTTGTTTAATGGAAATCTGTACACCACTAGATCAAGAGATAATAATTCTTCAGCATCGAGTTTTGTTAAGTTCTGCAATTCTTTTAACTGCACACTCAATTTATCAGACAAAGCATGGGGAATATCATACGACAAGGCTTCTGCCGTGTACGCAATCATTTCATGTATTTGTTCCATGATCGGAAACACTCGGAACATTTTTTCTCGAATTTCAGGATTATCTCGCCAACTTTGACCTTTAAAAGTAATTTGAGAAACAACTTGTCCAGAACCTAAACAGTCAAACACTGTACAGCCCTTAAAACCTTTCTCTTGTAAGTTGCTGTGAATTTGACAACCATAATCAGATTGTAAATTAACACAAGGTGCACCTGCTGGCTTGTTAATTGGAAAATCGCTTGATGCTACAATATTAAGCGCTGTGCAGCAAAGTCCAAAGCACTTCGTACAATCAGCCGTTAAACTTTCTCTAATATTTTTGGCTGTTTCATTATCCATTTTTATACCCTCTTATCTTTAGTCAAATAACTTTTGAGTTTAATATACGAGATTCCTAAACAATCTTGATTGTTAAATAATAAATACCTTGTCAACTAGAACTTTTTGTAGACTTCTGCATACGCTACTTTTAATTGGGTTTCTAAAATCTTTGTTCTCATGCTCTAGTCGCTTAACTTTCCGCTTTAATGACTCGATAATCGCATCTTTATTATTTTCGTTCATTTCATACTTAACTTGCTTTGCAGAGGGGCTTTTTATCTCGTTTTAAAGCTATTAACGAAAGTTTCTCCGTCGTTCTCCACATTAACAATAAGCTTGGCACTTTCACTGATCCGCTGTGCGAGAGCTTTTTGCGCCTTGCCTTCAAAGCTGTTCAAGAGTGCTGAATACACTTCATATAATTCATCTTTCAACGTATCCATTTCGAATGTCGGTTTCAGCGTTCGGCGGACTGTTTCCAGTTTCATCCCCGCTGCCTGCGTCATCCCTGTTTTCAGCATCTGCCGCTGCAGCATTTTCTTCATCGGGTCGTCCTTGTGTTCTAAAAGTTCGTCTAATGTCGGCATTATGTATACACCTCTATCATCTTAACCAGTTTGCGAGCATCTGGTCTTTTTCCTGAAATTCGTCTGCTATTTTATGTAAGAATCCGCCGATCTCTTCAAGATCCGTGATCGCCGCCTGCAAAGAATCAATAAACGCCTGCTCAGCCTGAGTGTCATAAAAAATCGGGCCTTTATCGTAAGATAGCGCAATATCTTCAATGGTATTGGTCACGTCCTGTGCTTGAAGCTGATCATACAAGCCGTATCCGACTTGACCGTAGAATTCCGTTTTCAGCTCGGCGATTTTTTCATCGTGCTCCTGATAGGCGTTCTGCGCTTCTTTTTTCATCGTCCGCAAATCCTCAGTCATAGCCTGCACCTTTTCAGCCAGCTTCTTTGCGTTTGTCGGCGTTACTTTTATCGCGTCGCCGCTTCCGATCGCACCGGCCGGCAGAAGAGCGCCGAGGTTTTTGTCAAAGACTAATTCATCTCCGTTCGGATTTGCGATAGTTCCGTTTCTGTCGAACACGAAATTTGCTTCGTTTAAGCCGTGTGTATCCGGATTTCTCAGAATGACAGTAGTGAAGAAATAAGCGAGATTTTTTCCGATCTGCTCGCTCAATTTCCCATCAAGCCGCTGGTTTCGGCTGAACTGTGAGAGCGAGGGGTTTTTCGTATAAATTGTTGTCCCGTTGTGGCGGTCATATTCGTTCCAATAACCTGCCCCGACCATGTCGTCCGGATTGATAATTGACCGGATGTAAGGATCGTAAATGCCGCTGTTGATCTCTTTCTGTGTTTCCTCATCGTGCAGTTTCACGACGGAAGGACTGTTAAACGCGACGGCATACACATTATTATTCACCGCGCTGTATTCGGCCTCAGCGCCGCCAAGTGAATGGCCGGTTGTTGAAATAATCGTTGACGTTCCGGCATACTTTTTCTTTACGCTGCGTACCAGCTGATCGGCTTGATCGATTTGCGAAGTTTTCGTCATCAGCTTATACTTTCCGGTTGTGAGCATGGCGTCTTGAGAGGGCGTTCCGTGATAGGTTCCAAGTGTTTTCGACGTATCCTTTGCGTCTTTTTTTACAATATAATGTACTTCTGTTTTCGGATCATTTCCGAAAACAATATTGCCGCCGTCCGCTTTTACGCCGTCATTGATCGGGTCTTTTGCGATATCAGTGCCTGCGAAGGCGACGACCACGTTTTCGGGGTTTTTTGATTTTGTCCATTTACCGTTTTGTGTTTTTTCTCCTTTTGATAGTACAACTGCGTCCAATCCGGTATCTTCATCAGTTTTTATTTTCTCAACATACCAAGGGATGTTTCTATCAGCTATAATAGGTTGATTGTTTTTTAGGCTTTCTTTTAATTTATTATAATTGTATGCGTACTGACTAAGGATGTAATAAGTTTCATCAGATACTTCAGGTACTTTTATGTTCTTGGCCATACAAAACTCCTCACATATAATGTAAAATGAATTATTGAAAGGGTGATTCTATGAAAAAATACATTTTTATCCTTATAATTATTATTATAGCAGTTGGGGGTTTTATAATGAAGAGTATGAATGATAAAAATGAACAGGCTGAAGAGATAAAGATTGCTCAAGAACGAATGGAGAAATTTATCAAAGCGAATTATGAAGGCATACATAATGTTACATTTAAAGATAAATACGAAATAGATCCAATGGGTGGAATAGAGGTATTCGGCTATTACAACGATGTTACATCAAATAAATTTGACGGTATTTATAATAAGGCAAATGACAAGATTATGGGACACACTATAGATGCTGTGAGAAAGAAAGAATGTAGAGATAAAGACTGCGATTATTAAAAAAGACGCCAGTGTGGCGTCTTTTTTGTATTATACCTTCAATTGCTTCGGAAATTGTGGACCATTTTTCTATTCCGCGAGCTACATGTGTACCTTTGCCTGCTATTGTTGCGTATGCTTCATATGTATTATTGGCTGGCCCCAAAAACTCTAACGGATAAATCCCTTTCCTTAAAGAGTAGCCATTCTTGTTTTTCTCCTTGTAATACACTTCTGTTTTCGAATCATTCCCGAAAACAATATTCCCGCAGTCAAAGATCGGGCCTTTTGCGATATCGGTTCCCGCATAGGTGACGACCACGTTTTCGGGGTTTTTTGATTTTATCCATTTTTCGTTTTTGGACTTGATGCCTTTTGAGAATACAAAGGCATCAAGACCCGTATCAGAATCCTGTTTCACTTTCTCAACGTACCAATATGACGTCTTACTGATTTTATAAGGAGTTTTATATTTCATGTGCAGGGCTAACATTTTATAATTGTAAGCTGCTTGACTCAAACGGTAATATTCTTTATCTGTGACATTAGAGACGGTTATTTCTTTTCCTTTTGGCATATATACATCACCTTTCTTATATTGTAAAATAGTTCCGAAAGGATGATACGCATGAGGAAATACATTATTATCCTAATTGTTATAATTATAGCAGTGGGAGGTTTTTTCGTGAAGCATCAATATGATAAACATAAAAATGAAGAAAAACTTGTGATTGAGGCGCAAGATCATATGAGGAATTACTTAAAAAAAGACTATAAAAATGTACAGGAAGTTCATTTTTCAAAAGACTACAATATCGATCCGACAGGCGGAGTTGAAGTTTCAGGCTACATAAATAATAATAAAGAAAAAGAATTTTCCGGTATATATGATCCAACGAACAAGGAGATAGGTATTTCAGTGGTCAATGCCGAAGAAAGGTAAAATACCCACCTCAGGGATGAGTGGGTATTTATTTTGTTTAATTATCTTACAAAATTCGTGACATGTTTCTCATACAGTTCAAACCTATTCCTGAGATCAATCGCCTCTACCGTCTCATTTGTCGAGGTATCCCTGATATTAACGGTACAAATATCATGACAACCCAACGATAGGAAAAACGTCAGATCAGCATTTCACTCGCTTTAAGTTCCATTCTTAACTTGCCAGCAACAATCGCGATGAATTCTGAATTGGTTAGCTTTGCTTTTGACATGCTGAAAGTATATTCATATCAAGTTTTCGCTCATTTCGTTTACTTAAGAACGACAGTTATTTATAGGAAAGGGTTGATTTCCAAATGAAAAAGAAAAAGTACATAATTATCCTTATTTTAATAATTATAGCAGTTGGGGGACTTTTTATGAAGCATCAGTATGATCGAAAGGAAAAAGAGATTGCGTTATTCGAAGAAGCCCAGAATCATATGAAAAAGTTTTTAACAACGAACTATAAAAATGTGAAAGATATCCATTTTTCTGAGGATTACTATATTAACCCAATGGGTGGTATTAGTGTTAAGGATTATACTAATGAAAAAAAAGAGTTTGAAGGTCTATATGACCCAGGCAATAAAGAAATATTGTCATATACGGTTGACGCCGAACCAAAAGAAGAATGTAAAGATAAGCTTTGTACAAGATAAATTAGCCAGCTCAATCGAGCTGGGCTAATTTTGTTGTATTGCTCTTCCTCTAATCTCCTGGACATAAAACAAATTTTTCATAGGTGCATTTTTTAATCCTGTTAATAATGAATAGTGTTGTGTTATCATATCTTGTATTTGTTTTAAATCTGCTTATCGTAACCTCAGTTGAACCAACTAAATCAGCCAATTCCTTCTGGCTTTGAATTCCCTTCTCCTTCATAACTTCATTAAATTTAGATCTGACTATAAACTTTTTTAGAAATTCACACACCTTTTAGGCTAGTCTAACTAACGCTTATATAAAAGTATTCTCGATCACTGTTATTTGATACATTGATGTTTTTTAGACATGTACAACACGCTGAGGTTAATGTAAATTTAATCTAATAAAGGGTGAGTCTGTGAATAAATACATAATTATCCTAATATTTGTACTAACTATAGCGTCAGGAAGTATCTACAAGAAGTACCACTATGATAAAAAAGAAGCGGAACAAGAACTTTTTATCCAAGCGAAAAATAAAATGGAAAGCTATATAAAAGCTAATTACAAAAATATAAAGCAAATTACATACATTAACGATTATAAAATAAATCCTATGGGTGGTATTTCCGTGAAGGGGTACTTGAATGGTAATAAGGAAAAATGAATTTTTCGGACTTTATGACAAAACGAATGATGAAATAGGAGTTTCGTCAGTCGATGCGGAAGAGAAACCCGAATGTCAGGAAAAAGAATGTGAATACTAAAAGACGCAAAATGAAGAAGTTCTCTTGTTTGCCGGTTTATATGATCCGCTGTGAACATTGAAGAAAAATTTTAAGTCGCCTAAATAGCGTCTGTTTTTGTATGAATTATTGCACCGGATGTCACCGACCATTTTTGCGAGTCCGCGAGCTTCATCATAACTCATGGGAGGATGATTCTGGTGAGAACATACATTATGATCTTCTCTTGGTTATCTTTATAGCAGCCGGAGGTTTTATAATGAAGAGTATGAATGATAAAAATGTTCAGGCTGAAGAGATAAAGATTGTGCAGAACGAATGGAGAAATTTATCAAAGCGAATTATGAAGGCATACATAACGTTACATTTAAAGATAAATACGAAATAGATCCAATGGGCGGGATAGAGGTATTTGGCTATTACAACGGTGATACATCGAATAAATTCGATGGTATTTATGATAAGGCCAATGACAGGATCATGGGCCACTCAATAGACGCTGTAAGTAAGAAAGAATGCAGAGATAAAGATTGCGATTACTAAGAAGACGCTCGTCTGGCGTTTTTTGATATATGAGCATACAGTAAATGAAAAAGACAAGGGTTTCGGCGTGGGCCGCCCTTGTCTTTTTTCATTGAACATTGGATAACATAATCAGAAACAGCTCATTATTTGACAGTCCATTTTAACAGCGTTACAATTAAACGTGTAAATAGTTACATGTTTAAATAAACATAATGTCTCGGGAGGTGATACGTCCTTGAATGAGCCTTCTTAAAAAAGTCATTTATGAGTCAGTGAACCGCATCATTGATCCCGAGCACGTGTATTTCCGCACTGTGCCTGTGTTTGAAACAAGCAGCGAGGCATATCAGCATCTGCAGGACCGGCTGTTTATCGGAACTGCGGTCAGGTTGCCGGATGACATTCGGTTAGATATTTATGAAGTTCAATAATAATATGGAGAGTGAGTCAACATGGAAAACTTTATCGGAAGCCATATGATTTACACGTATGAAAACGGCTGGGAGTATGAAATCTATATTAAAAATGATCATACGATCGACTATCGGATTCATAGCGGAATGGTAGGCGGCCGCTGGGTGCGCGACCAGGAAGTGAATATCGTGAAGCTGACAGAAGGCGTATACAAAGTGTCATGGACTGAACCGACAGGCACAGACGTTTCCTTAAACTTTATGCCGAATGAAAAACGGATGCACGGAATTATTTTCTTCCCGAAATGGGTGCATGAGCATCCGGAAATCACGGTGTGCTACCAAAATGATTACATTGACGTGATGAAAGAGTCACGTGAGAAATATGAAACATACCCGAAATATGTCGTTCCCGAGTTTGCGGATATTACGTATCTCAACAATGCGGGAATCAATAACGAAACACTGATTTCAGAAGCGCCGTACGAAGGAATGACCGATGATATCCGTGCGGGAAAATTAAAATAAGAGAAAAAACCCGGCAGCTTGGCCGGGTTTTTTTGTATCAGGAAATCCTGCGGCTATTACGACAGGGTTTTGGTCATAATAAAGTCGACTTGTTTATCATCCCCCATATAAAAAGAGTGTTCTCCGGTTTGGACAAACCCCATTTTTTGATAAAAGGCGATTGCATTTTCGTTTTTTTCCCATACGCCCAGCCAGATGTTCTTTTTATTGTGTGCTGTTGCGATTTTCACAGCTTCATTCAGCAGATATTTGCCAAGCCCGTGTTTCTGATGTTTTTTTCTTATATAAATTCTCTCAATCTCAAGAGAATCTTCACCCATTTTTTCTGACTGTGCTTCGTTCATGTTGACTTTTACATACCCCGCAAGGTCATCATGATAATAAACAAAATAGAATTGAGAAGACAGATTGGATAATTCCTTTTTCAGCTGTTCAGAGCGGAATGCATTTTCCAAATAAGCTTTCATATTTTCAGGTGAATTTTGATCTTTAAATGTATCATTGAATGTTTCAATGCTTATCTCCCGGAGCTCTGTTATATCGTTAAGGCTGCACTTTTTTAATTTAATACTCATGGTCATACAGCTCCTTTCTTCATTTATCATATCAGCTGATTTTTTGTTGTATTTGCAATGAAAATACCGTATAGTAAACATAACGTAATTTTGTTGTATTTGCAACATAAAATAAGAAAATGAGGACGATAAAGTGAAATATGTTTTTTATGTTTTAGGAATCATGATCTTGACCTTTGGTGTTTCTGTCACGATTCAATCAGATCTTGGAACGTCGCCTTTTGATGCGCTTATTGTGGGATTATCCGTCCATGCAGGGCTTACCGTGGGAAGCTGGGAAATCATCATCGCTTTCCTGTTAATTTGCTGTAATTCAATGTTAAAAAGGCAAAGGCCGGAATTTTCAGGGATGATTACGGCGTTTATAACGGGAATCGGGATTGATATGTGGCTTTTTTTTCTGCATCGAGTCATAACGCCTGAACTATGGTACGGAAAAGCGGGCTGTTTTGCAATCGGTTTAGTTGTGATAGGGATAGGAACCGCAACCTATCTGCACACAAATTTCGCCCCGATCCCGGTTGATCGGTTAACGTTAATTGTCCGCGAATTAACCGGGAGAAGCATCTTTTTTTCAAGAACGGTCATTTACTTCATATTTTTCATACTGGCCGTGATGCTAAAAGGTCCGGTAGGCATCGGAACGTTATTAACCGTTTGTTTAGGAGGGGTCATCCTTCATTTCTTTATGCCGATTACCGGAAGATGGATAGACTGCATATTAACAGCATCTCCAAAGCAGGAAGAAACGAAAACCCGGTAACGGGGGTTTTTACCCGATTCTATCATTTTTTCATTTCATCCGCATGTTCAAGGTATAATAAAAAAGGGGGAGGGATTTTTATGAGCGGTCAAAGAAAACTCGTTTTTTACGGAGCTGTCAGCGCAGATGGCTATCTTGCGCGGGAAAATCATTCTTTAGATTGGTTAATCGGAACTGAAGGTGAAGACGGCACCGATTATGAAGCTTTCTATGAATCTGTCGATACGATCATCATGGGCAGAAAAACATACGAGGAAATATTGATTTTATTGCCTGAGGAATTTCCGTACAAAGGTAAAGAATGCTATGTGTTTTCGCGGACATTGACCGGGCGTACTGAACATGTGCGGTTTATTCATGAAGAGCCTGCCGATTTTATAAAAGCATTGAAACGCCAAGAAGGCGAGCGGATTTGGATTGTCGGCGGGAGTGATCTGCTGCACCCGGTTTTGGAGGAAAAACTTGTCGATGAGTTTATCATTCAGATCGCCCCCGTTCTGCTCGGCCGCGGAATTTCTTTGTTCAAACCGGGAGACCGGGAGACAGGGCTGATGCTGACTGATGTCAGGCGTTACAAGCAATTTGCGGAGTTGCATTATGAAGTGAGATGAAAACGAAACGCCAAGGGAGCCGGCTCCCTTGGCGTTTTTTATGCTTGAAACAGGATGCGGCGTTTTGCTGAATCGGGATCACTTTCGACAGCGGTATCCGTGTTGAAAAGCAAAGTTTCGCGTGAATCGGTATCATATTCAGGCCAATTGAAGTGAGAGGTGTTCGGGTTTCCGGTTTTTGCAAAAGCGAGCCATGCGGATTGGATTTGTTTGGAAAGCTGTTCTGCGTCATCACCGAGCGGTTCTTGCAGCGTCTTTCTCAAAGAATCAAAGTTTCCGAACACAAACGGCAATTCCAGAGCGTGAACGGCTTTATGAAACGGCGGTGTTTCGCCATGCCAATCAAAGCGGTACATCCAGACCGGTGCGTGCTGCGACTGTCCTTGTGCGAAAGCGACAGCCGGCCGCCAGAAAATCAGATCCGTCATCATATCGATTTGTCCCTTTAATGAATGCGGATATAAATCTGCCGCTTGCTCAGTGCAGTTCTCTCCGAGATGATAATGCAAATAATCTTGCTGCTTTTTCTCGGAATGAATGTCTGTATCAGGGGTGAAAAACAAATATGCTTCATCACGATTGGTTCCGATGATCATAGGTATGCCTTCTGCGGCCCCGTCTGCTATGGCTTTCACCGGTTCCGCAGGTAATGTGGCCGGATCGATGGCGGGCTGAAACAAAAGCTGAAAAATGTTTTGATCTAGTGAGCGCCGCACTTTATCCGCAGTCTTAAGCAGGTCATTAACGGAAAGCTCCTGCAATTGATCAGTGCCGGCTTCATGAATAAATGCCGCCGCGATGTCTTTTGCCATGTCCGCCGGGATCGTATGAGAGGCGCCGCTTTCTAAAATGGCTTTATGAAACAGGCCTTTTGCGTCAGGCATTGCCATAAGGGAGGCGATGCTCATGCCGCCTGCCGATTCACCAAATATCGTGACGTTATCCGGGTCTCCTCCAAATTCGGAGATATTGTCTCTCACCCAGCGCAGGGCGGCGATCTGATCGAGCAGCCCGATATTGGCGGAATACGCGTCATGAATAGAAGACAAATGTAAAAAGCCGAACGGTCCGAGCCTGTAATTGAGTGTCACTACAATGACATCTCCGTCAGCGGCAAGGGCAGATCCGTCGTAAAGCGGTTCGCTTCCGGCACCTAAATAAAATGCCCCGCCGTGTATCCATACCATGACAGGCTTTTTTTCGCCCTCTGAATCGGGGGCGAAAACATTGAGGTAAAGGCAATCTTCAGATTGAGGCGGTACATCTCCGGAAAACGATATAGACAGCATATCATCCGGCTGCGGACAAACCGATCCGAACGAATCGGCATGTTTTACGCCGTCCCAAGGTGCGGGCGGCTCCGGCGCTTTAAATCTGAGCTCTCCGACGGGCGGCTTGGCGTACGGTATGCCCTTCCATGTGCGGGCACCGCGGCCGGCAGTTCCTTTCATTGCGCCGGAGCGGGTTTGAACGGTAAGTTTTGTCATGATTTCATCCCCTTTTTTCTTTTCATTATAAACAGAGATGAAGACATGAAGCGAATAAAAGCCTTTTCATCAGCATATCATTAGTAACGCTTCCGTTCTAAAAATGATCTGACTTCCTGAACGGACAAGCCGAGTTCTTTGGCTTCCTGCATCAGCGCTTTCCATTCCTCAATGTTGGATTCAGTCAGTTTTCTGTTGCGGTAGGGTGCGGGCTCCGGGCGTTTTTCAGTCAATTTGTTCGTAAAGGTGAACAGTTCTTCTTTCGGCATGCCTGACTGCACGGCCTGCACAAGGTGGATGCGCCACTCATCTTCCGTGCCTCCCATGTGATGCAGCATCGTTTCGGCATCAAAAAGCTCCGTCAGATCGACCTGCAGGGTGGCGGATACTTTTTTCAGAAATTGGATGGACGGATTTGAGTGAACCCCCCGTTCTATCTTGCTTAAATAAGATTTAGAGACACCTGCTTCAACTGCTAGCTGATTAATAGAGTAGCCTTTTCTTCTGCGGTATAAACGAATTATTCTTCCAATCATTGTGCTGAATTCTCCCCTGTATACTGGCATTTTTTTGTTCATTATAAGAAATCTTTCGTTCTTTATAAAATTTAAAATTATAAGGTAAGTGCAGTAAATAAGAGGAAAATCATGATAATGTTCTTTAAAAAGAACTAAATGGCTTAATTTGAAATTTTCAAATTTCGACCTTTTCTTTTATAATCCAATCATTAACAGAAGGGGGCGTTTAAGCCTGATGCAATAAGGATGAGGCTGTAATTACATGAATGAGAATATGAGTTTCAAAGAATTATTTGACATTATTAAACACAGATTTTTACTGATTTTTATCATGACAGCAGTTGTAACGCTGGTGACGGGATACATCCAATTCCGGGTGATTTCGCCCGTTTATCAGTCATCGACCCAAGTGCTCATTCATGAAACAAGCGGTGAAAAAAATTCGAATCTCAGCGACGTTCAGCTGAATCTTCATTACAACAATACGTTTCAAACGATAATGAAAAGCCCGGTAGTGCTTGAGAAAGTGAAGCAGACGCTGCATCTTTCTGAGACGGCATCCGCTTTAAAAGCAAAGATCACGACAAGCAGCGAAACCGATTCAGAGATCATTACCGTAGCGGTGCAGGACGAGAATCCGAAACAGGCCGCCGCTATAGCGAACACGCTGATGAAGACATTTAAAAAAGAAGTCCGTGACAGGATGAATATAAAAGGCGTCATTGTTTTGTCTGAGGCAAAAGCATCGGAAAGCCCGATGGTCAAGCCTTCGCGCATCCGAAATATCATGATGGCGTTCGGTGCGGCTCTCATGGCGGGTGTGACGCTTGCGTTTTTTCTCCATTTTCTTGATGAAACCGTTAAAAGCGAGCGGCAGCTCAGCGAAAAAACAGACTTGCCTATTTTAGGGGTTGTGTATGACATCAAAAATCAGCAGACACGGTCTGATGAAAAACATTTCGGGGAGTGAGGCGTTTGGGATTCAGAAAAAAGAAATCTAGAAGGGGACTGGCTCAAATATCCGTTTTACATCACAAATCATTGGTGGCTGAACAATACCGCACCATTCGGACAAATATTGAGTTCTCCTCTGTTCAGACCCATTTGCGCTCTATTCTCGTCACTTCTTCCGTTCCGGGAGAAGGAAAATCATTCAGCGCCGCCAACCTTGCCGCGGTATTTGCGCAGCAGGAAAAAAAGGTGCTGCTCGTCGATGCGGATTTACGAAAACCGACGATACACGAGACCTATCAGCTTGAAAATGTACAAGGCCTTACGAATGTGTTAGTCGGAAACGCTTCCCTCGGCGAAACGGTGCAAAAAACGCTGATTGATAACCTTTACGTCTTAACGAGCGGGCCGACGCCGCCGAATCCGGCTGAGCTTTTATCTTCAAAGGCGATGGGAGAGCTGATTCAGGAGATGTACAGCCGGTACAGTCTGGTTATTTTCGATTCACCTCCGCTTTTGGCTGTGGCGGACGGACAGATTTTAGCGAACCAGACAGATGGAAGCGTTCTCGTCGTCTTGAGCGGAAAAACGAAAATGGATACCGTCCAAAAGGCGAGAGACGCGCTCCAGCAGTCAAAGGCAAAGCTTTTGGGGGCGCTGCTGAATAAAAAGAAAATCAAAAAAACGGAGCACTACTCTTATTGAGCGGTGCAGGTGATGTCTCCTTACCTTTATCAACGGAGGCACTCGGCTCTGCTGTGGGCGGCGTTTTCCGCCGCCTTAGATGCTGGTCGTCGGTGGCGGGGTGTGAGGACGGGTTAAATGCCCAATTTTATCTTAAGATGATGCATTGTTATCGGCTTAGCTGTTATGTCTGTTTTTACGAAAACCGTATCAGCTAAACCGATAAATGAGGAGGGGAAAGATTGACTTACCGGAGAAGACTTTCAATGATTTTTGCATTGGATACGTATCTCGTTTTACTTTCCGTTGTTATAGGATATCAATTTTTTGAGGATTCTTATCACTTTTATGACTCCGGAGCGTTGCTGCTGACTGCCGTGAGCATGCTGATCAGCCATCATGTATGCGCTTTTATGTTTCACCAGTATAAGCAGGTATGGACGTACACGGGAATAGGCGAGCTGCTTGCCTTGATGAAGGGGATCACGCTGTCAGCAGCCGTAACGGCGGCCGTCCAATACGGGGTGTTCCACACGATTTTGTTCCGGCTGTTGGCCGTCAGCTGGATGGTTCAGCTATTGTTCATCGGAGGAAGCCGGATGATTTCCCGGGTGCTGAAAGAAACGATCGGTAGGAAGCAAAATGACTCTTCCCGGGCGCTGATCATCGGCGCAGGTGCGGGGGGGACGCTGCTCGTCCGTCAGCTTACCCAGAAAAATGATCTCGGAATCATGCCTGTGGCTTTTATTGATGATGATCAGACGAAGCATAAGCTCGAAATCATGGGCCTGCCCGTCATCGGCGGAAAAGAAAGCATTATGCCGGCGGTGCAGAGGCTGAGAATCCACCATATTATCATTGCCATTCCGTCTCTTTGCACCCATGAGCTTCAGACGTTATACAAAGAATGTGTGCAGACGGGCGCCCATATTAAAATCATGCCGCAATTTGATGAGATCCTGCTCGGAACGCAGGCTGCCGGACACATCAGAGATGTAAAAGCCGAAGATCTGCTCGGCAGAAAGCCGGTCACCCTTGATACGAGCAAAATTTCTGACAGCATCAAGGGAAAAACGATTCTGGTCACGGGCGCCGGCGGCTCAATCGGTTCTGAGATCTGCCGCCAGATCAGCGCGTTTCTTCCGCGGGAAATCGTCCTTCTCGGCCACGGGGAGAACAGCATTCATTCCGTACATACCGAGCTGTCCGCACGCTTCGGCAAAGAGGTGCTCTTTCACGCGGAGATCGCCGATATTCAGGACAGAGATAAAATCTTTACTTTGATGAAAAAATACGAGCCGCACGTCGTCTATCATGCGGCTGCCCATAAACATGTGCCGTTAATGGAACATAATCCGGAAGAAGCCGTTAAAAACAACATCATCGGCACGAAAAATGTCGCCGAAGCCGCCGACATGTGCGGAACGGAAACATTCGTGCTGATTTCTTCTGACAAAGCGGTCAATCCGGCCAATGTCATGGGCGCGACGAAACGGTTTGCGGAAATGGTCATCATGAACCTCGGAAAGATCAGCCGCACCAAATTCGCCGCCGTCCGTTTCGGAAATGTGCTCGGAAGCCGCGGCAGCGTCATTCCGATTTTCAAAAAGCAGATTGAAAAAGGCGGACCCGTCACCGTCACGCACCCGGCGATGACAAGATATTTTATGACGATTCCCGAAGCGTCAAGACTCGTCATTCAGGCGGGGGCGCTTGCAAAAGGGCGGCAGATTTTCGTTCTGGATATGGGAGAACCCGTCAAAATCGTCGATCTGGCAAAAAACCTGATTCATTTATCAGGCTATACGACAGAACAGATTCCCATCGAATTCTCCGGCATCCGCCCGGGAGAAAAGATGTATGAAGAATTGCTGAATCATAATGAAGTACATACGGAACAGATTTTTCCGAAAATCCATATCGGGAAAGCGGTGGACGGGAATTGGGCCGTGCTCATCCGTTTTATGGAGGAATTCAGCCGTCTGCCTGAAGAAGAGCTGAGAAAAAGGCTGTTTGAGGCGATCGAATCAGTACATGAAGAAGCGGCTGCAGGCGTGTGATGGGAGGACAGAAAGATGACGAAAAAAGTATTATTCTGCGCCACTGTCGATTATCATTTTAAAGCCTTTCATCTTCCGTATTTTCAATGGTTTCAGGATATGGGCTGGGAGGTGCACGTCGCGGCAGGCGGCAATATGAATCTTCCGTTCGTTGATGAAAAGTTTTCCATTCCGATCCGGCGCTCGCCGTTTCATCCCGAAAATCTTTCTGTTTACAGGCGGCTGAAACGGATCATTCAGGACAACGGCTACGACATGATTCACTGTCATACGCCGGTCGGTGGCGTGCTTGCACGCCTTGCGGCGAGACAAGCTCGCCAAAAAGGGACAAAGGTGCTGTACACCGCGCACGGCTTTCACTTCTGTGACGGAGCGCCCCTGAAAAACTGGCTTCTTTATTACCCGATCGAAAAATTTCTTTCTTCTTATACGGATTGTCTGATTACGATTAATGAAGAGGATTACGAACGGGCCAAGCAAATGAAAAAAACAGCTTGCGGCGCGAAAAAAATACACGGCATCGGGGTGAATACAGACAGGTTTCGCCCTGTGAGCCGGGAAGAGAGTGAACGTCTGAGAGAAAAACACGGCTTCGGCGCCGGGGAATTTATTCTCGTATACCCCGCTGAATTAAACGGCAATAAAAACCAAGGACTTCTCATTGAGACTGCGGCACTGCTGAAGAACCGCATCCCGGAGCTGAAACTCGTATTTGCAGGAGAAGGCGCAATGGAAGCGCCGTACAGAAAAAAGGCTGAATCACTCGGTGTATCCGACATGGTGCGGTTTTACGGTTTTTGCCGCGATATTCATGAACTGATTCAGCTTGCCGATCTGTCTGTCGCCTCAAGCATCCGGGAAGGACTCGGCATGAATCTGCTTGAAGGAATGGCTGCCGAAAAGCCGGCCGTTGCCGCGGACAACAGGGGACACCGTGAGATCATCGAAGACGGCGTGAACGGTTTTCTCGTGCCGGCCGGGGACAGCGCGGCATTTGCCGATCGGATTGAAAAGCTGTACCGCTCCCCGTGTCTGCGAAAAGCAATGGGACAAGAAGGGCGCAGGACGGCGGAATGTTTTTCGGAAACACGTACGGTAAAGGAAATGGCGCACATTTACGCCGGTTATATGGATAAAAAGGAGAAAAGCGTATGAATGCAGGAGCACAACCGAAAATTTCCGTCATCATGGGAATTTATAATTGCGAAGAGACTTTAGCGGAGAGTATTGAATCCATCCTGAGCCAATCTTATAAGAATTGGGAACTGATTATGTGTGATGACGCGTCAACTGACGGAACGTATCAGATTGCGCGCCGTTACGCGGATCATTACGGCGACCGGATTACGCTGATTCAAAATAAGACAAATCAACGGCTTGCCGCTTCGCTGAACCGCTGTCTGACATACGCAACGGGCGATTATATCGCCAGGCAGGACGGTGATGACATCTCCAACCCGAGGAGACTGGAAAAACAGGCCGCTTTCTTAAACAAGCACGCCCACTATCAAGTCGTAGGCACGGGGATGCTCGTATTTGACGAATTCGGCGTAAGGGGCGCCCGGCTTTTGCCGCCCGTGCCGAAACCGGGAATTATGGCGAAAGGCACACCGTTCTGCCACGGCACCATTATGATCCGGGCTGAAGCGTACAAAGCGCTTGGCGGCTACCGGTCAGTCAGGCGGACGCGGCGGATGGAGGATATCGATTTGTGGCTGCGCTTTTTTGAAGCGGGTTTCCGGGGGTACAATCTCCAAGAAACGCTGTATAAAGTAAGAGAGGACAGTGATGCGTTTAAAAGGAGATCGTTTACGTATTCCATTGATAACGCGGTCCTCGTTTTTCAGGCATGCAGACGGCTGAAGCTGCCGCTTTCCCATTACGCGTATATCGCAAAACCTCTCATCCGCGCCATTACGCCGCCCGCGGTCATGAACCGTTATCATAAAAACAGGGACATCCGCCAAAAAGAAGGGCTTGCCGAACATGACTGACAAATCGATGCGGGTGCTGCACATCTTCAGCGGGATGAACAGGGGCGGCGCAGAAACGATGATGATGAATTTGTACCGGAAGATGGACAGAACGAAGGTGCAGTTTGATTTTTTAACCCATAGGAACGATCCGTGCGCTTATGATGAGGAAATTCTCGCTCTCGGCGGACGGCTTTTTTATGTGCCGAGCATCGGCAGCACAAACCCGATTACATTTGTGAAACAGGTCAAGCGGGTGATTCAGGAAAAAGGCCCGTTTGCCGCCGTGCACGCCCATACCGATTTTCAGTCGGGATTCATCGCGCTTGCCGCTCGTTTAGCCGGCGTCCCGGTGCGGATCTGCCATTCGCACAGTACGTCGTGGCGGGGGCGGGCGTCGCGGCTTGCCGGGATGCAGCTGTTTGTTTTCAGACGGCTGATCACGGCAAACGCCACGGCACTGTGCGCCTGCGGAGAAGACGCGGGCCATTTCTTATTCGGGAAAGAAAAAGACGTGCATCTTTTGCCGAACGGCATTGATCTCGACTTATTTGCCGGCGGGTGCGCGGATACAGAAGCTGAAAAAAGGAAGCGGGGCATTGCAGACGGCCGTTTGGTGATCGGCCATATCGGCCGCTTTACAGAAGAAAAAAACCACGAATTTCTGCTCCGGCTGGCCGCTGATATGAAAGAGCGAGGCATCGGTTTACAGCTGATTCTCGCCGGAGACGGTCCGCTTCGCACCGACATGGAAAATCTGGCGGCGAAGCTGGGGCTTGATGATGATGTGCGTTTTATCGGCATAGAAGACCGCGTTCATGCCCTGCTGAAAACGCTGGATGTATTTGTCATGCCGTCTCTTTATGAAGGGCTGCCCGTCACGCTCGTTGAAGCGCAGGCCTCCGGGGTGCCGTGCGTAATATCAGACGGCATAACGGAAGAAGCCGATGCCGGGCTCGGGCTGGTCAAAAGGCTCAGCCTCAAAGAACCGCCCGGACAATGGGCATCCGCGGTGTTACGGGCAGCAGAGGCGGCAAAGCCTGACGGGGCGCGCATTAAAGAAACCCTCAGACGGCAGGGATATGACGCGGGAGAAAATGCGGGGGCTGTTATGAAGCTTTACAATATGAATTGGAAAAAGGAACAGTAACGAATGATTGTATATGTAGTCAATATGGGAATTGTGTATATTTGGTCATGGTTCGCGAAAATGTGCGGCGGGCGTGATCAATCGCTTTCGACCGGATACCGGCCGAATCAGCTCGTCATGATCGTTCCGCTGCTATCGCTCGTATTGGTCTCCGGTTTGCGCTACAGAGTCGGGACGGATTTTCAGACGTACGCGCTGATGTACAAGCTGGCGGGAAATTACGGCAGCATTTGGGAGATCTTCGGGTTCGGAGCGAAAAAAGCAGCCGTTGATCCGGGGTTTACGGCTCTCATCTGGCTCATGAATTTTATCACGAAAGATCCGCAAATCATGTATTTCACCGTGGCGGTCGTGACGTGCAGCTTTATTTTAAAGGGGCTCGTTGAGTTCGGCCGTCCGTTTGAGCTGAGTGTGTTTTTGTTTTTGGGCACGTATCACTATTACGCTTCCTTTAACGGGATCAGGCAGTATATGGTGGCGGCCGTTTTGTTTTGGGCCGTCCGCTACGTGATCAGCGGAAGCTGGAAGCGTTATATGTCAATCGTGCTGCTGTGTTCGCTTTTTCATTCCTCAGCGCTGATTATGATTCCGGTTTATTTTCTCGTCAGAAAAAGAGCCTGGTCGCCTGCGATTTTCGGACTGTCGGCATTGTTTCTTCTTATGACGTTTCTGTATCAGAAGTTCATTTCGCTTTTTGTCGTCGTGCTGGAAAACAGCTCGTACGGCCATTATGAGAAATGGCTGATGACCAATACGAACGGGATGAACGTCGTAAAAATCGCGGTGCTGCTTCTGCCGCTGTTTTTGGCTTTCTGCTATCGGGAGCGGCTGCGGAAGCTCTGGCCTGACATTGATGTCATTGTGAATTTCTGTCTGCTCGGCCTGCTCTTCGGTCTTTTGGCGACAAAGGATGTTATTTTCGCCCGGTTTAATATATATTTCGGCCTGTACCAAATGATCCTGATCCCTTATTTTGTGAGAATTTTTGATGAAAAATCAAATGCGCTGATTTATATCGCCATTATTGTCTGTTATTTTCTTTACAGTTACTTGCTTATGCCGGTCGATTCGTCTGTGCTTCCGTACAGAACGATTTTTTCCCGGTAATGGACATTGGAGGTTTATATGGAAACACCCGCGGTCAGTTTATTAATTGCTGTGTATAATACGGAAACTTATTTAGAAAGATGCTTAGATTCATTGCTCAATCAGTCGCTCGCCAATATCGAAATCGTGGCCGTTAATGACGGGTCAACGGATCAAAGCCCGGCGATTCTTGAAACCTATCAGAAGCGGGATGAGAGAATCCGGGTCATTCATCAGCAAAACCGGGGGCTCGGCGCAGTCCGCAACAGGGGGATCGAGGCGGCGCGCGGCGAATTTATCGCTTTTATTGATGCGGACGACTGGGTTGAACCTGATTATTGCCTGCGCATGTATGAAAAAGCGAAGGCTGATCAGGCTGATCTCGTGATTTGCGAATATGCGGCCGAGTTTGCGGATACGGGGAAAACCGCCGTTTCAACGATCGCTTCAGCGTACGCGGGGCGCCCGAAACAACTGTACCTGAAAGATTTATTTGAAGGAAGAGTCAGCGGTTTTTCATGGAACAAGCTGTACAAAAGAACCATGATCGAGCATCATCAGCTGCGCTTTCCGCTTCGTGATGAGCTGGAGCACGTGGAGGATCAGTACTTCAGCCTCCGGGCGCATGTTTTCGCAGGTGCGGTCTCGTACGTGGATCAGCCGCTCTATCATTATCGGATTCACTTGACTTCCATTGTGCAAAGCTATCAGAAAAAGCTGTTTGACTCAGGTCTCGTTCTCTATCGGCTGAACGAGGCTTTTTTGCGTGAAAACGGCTGCTTACAGGAATACCGGCAGGAGCTGGATTTTTTCATCGTTCAGCACGGAACAGTCTGCCTGCTGAATGAATGGAAGCGGAATAACGGCGGCCGGTTTTCTGAGAAGTGGAAGAATATCAGCCGGATATGCGCTGATCCCGTGTTTCGCCTGAGCCTTTCCAAAACCGGAACGGCGCCGTTTGACGCCAAACGCTCATGCCTTCTGCTTTTGGCGAAGCTGAAGCTGATTCCGTTCGTGTCGCTGGCATCAGCCGCGTATCAGCGGGCAATCGAGTACAAAATGAAAATCAGAGGGTGAAGACATGTCGATACAATCTTTAAAAATCAATCTCGCGGAATGGCTGTTGCTTAAGGTCAAATACCCGTCCCAATTTCATTTCGGAACGGCAACGGATGGGGCGGGGCTTACAGCGGCAAGAAAAAAGATCATTCTGACGCTGCTCCCGTCCCACGATAATCTCGGCGACCACGCCATCGCCTACGCAAGCAAAACGTTTCTTGAACGGGAGTATCCCGATTTTGACATTGTCGAGGTGGATATGAAGGATATATACAGATCCGCAAAAGCGCTGATCAAAAAGCGCCACCCCGATGATATGGTATTCATCATCGGCGGCGGGAACATGGGGGATTTGTACCGGTATGAGGAATGGACGCGCCGCTTTATCATAAAAACATTCCGGCAATATCGGATCGTTCAGCTTCCGGCGACGGCTCATTTTTCTGAATCAAAAAAGGGACGGAAGGAACTGAAGCGCGCACGAAAAGTGTACAATGCGCATCCCGACCTTTTGTTAATGGCGAGAGATGAGACGACGTATCAATGGATGAAGCGTCATTTTCCCGGAAAAACAGTGCTCAAACAGCCTGACATGGTCTTATATTTGGATAAAAGCGAGCGGCGCATCCCGCGGGAAGGGATCTACCTCTGTTTACGGGAGGATAAGGAGAGTGCGCTGACGGCTGAGGACAGAACGATGGTAAAAGAAGCTTTGGCGGAGGAGTACGGAGAGCTGTATTCCTTTACGACGACGGTCGGCCGGAGGGTCAGCCGCCATACACGTGAAAAGGAGCTGGAGGCGCTTTGGAATACGCTGAAAGGCGCGGAAGCCGTCGTCACTGACAGGCTTCACGGGATGATTTTTTGTGCGCTGACGAAAACGCCTTGTGTCGTCATTCGTTCGTTTGATCATAAAGTGATGGAAGGCTATCAATGGCTGAAAAACATACCGAACATGACATTGCTTGAACGTCCAGACCCTGAAGCCGTAACGTCCGCCGTAAACCGGCTGCTCAGCGGCAAGCATGAGGAAGGCGGTTCTTTGCGCAGTGTTTATTTTGCCGGGCTGCGCTCGAAAATCAGCGGTGATGCCCAATGACCGCGCCGCTTGTGAGCGTGATCGTGCCGATGTATAAGACAGAGCCTTTTATGAAAAAATGCGCGGTTTCTTTAACAAAACAGACGCTGAGAGACATCGAAATCATTTTCGTCAATGACGGTTCACCGGATCGGTCAGGCCGGATTGCTGAACAATTCGCCGCAGAAGATGCGAGAATCCGGGTGATTCATAAAGAAAACGGCGGCCTTAGCTCGGCCCGCAATGCCGGAATAAAAGCCGCCCGCGGCCGTTATATCGGTTTTGTGGACGGCGATGACTATGTGACGGAAACGATGTTCGAGCGGCTTTATGAAGAAGCGGAGAAGAACCGGCTGGATATCGCCGGCTGCGGCTATTATAAAGAAACGCCGTCTAAGAAAAGAACATATATGCCGCCGTCCCTTCCGCCGGGCCGCGTCTTCACAGCGGATGAAATGACAGCATTGCTGACCCGTGCGCACGAACATCGGTTTATTTGGTATGTGTGGCGCTATATATACCGGAGAGAAGCATTGCAAGGGCTGCTGTTCCATGAAGATATCCGGTTTGCCGAAGACTCTCCGTTTAATTTGGCAGCGTTCCGCCGAGCCGCGCGTATCAAAGTGATAGACGAAGGGCTGTATATCTACCGGGAAAATCCGCAAAGTCTTACAGAAACACCGTTTAAGCCCCACTTAGATCACGAACTGCAAAAGCAATATAAAGCGAAAATGGCTTTTTATGAGGAAAACGGGCTGACGGACGCCTGCCGGAACGATATCGATACATATTTGTGCAAGCATCAGATTCCGATGCTGATCGCCAACGCATGTGCCGCCCCGCAGCCGTCACATCAGATTATGGCGCACATCGGCAGAATCTTAACGTATGACATGGTAAAAACGGCGGTGCGCAGGACGCCGTGCCGCCATAAACAGCTGCTGGCGGGGGAGCGCGTGGTGCTCGGTCTGTGCAAAATGCGCCTTCCTCTTCTTCTGCATGCGTTTTTCGAACGGAAATCGAAAGAGAAAGGCAGTGCGGAAGGAGCATGAAATTTGCCATTAATTTCGGCGCCAATGTGACGGCGTTTTTACTATCGGTGTTTTTATCAGTGTGGATGACGCCCTTTATTGTGAAAACATTAGGTGTGGAGGCTTTTGGATTTGTCCATCTGACACAGAATATCATTAACTATTTCTCTATTATTACCGTTGCGCTGAGCTCTGTCGTTGTGAGGTTTTTCTCCGTCGCCGCCCACAGGGGGAACAGGGATGAGGCCAATGCGTATGTAAGCAATTATTTAGCCGCGTCTGTCGTGATATCTCTATTACTCGCTGTGCCGCTCGCCGGGACGGCTTTTTTTATTGACAAGATTATGAATGTGCCGGCCGGGCTCTTAACGGATGTGAGGCTGTCTATCGTGATCGGCAGCGTGCTGTTTATGCTGACGTTTTTTATGGCGGGGTTCGCGACGGGGCCGTTTTTTGCCAACAAGCTTTATATCACAAGCTCCATTCAGGCCGTGCAAATGCTGGTCAGGGTGCTGTGTGTGCTCGCTCTGTTTACGTGCCTGCCGCCGAAAATCTGGCAGATCCAGCTTTCGGCATTAGCGGGAGCCGTCTGTGCGGCCGTGCTGACTTTTTTCTTCTTTAAGAAATTGATTCCGTGGTTTTCTTTCAGCCGTAAAACCTTGTCATTACAGACGAGCAAAGTGCTGTTTTCGGCCGGTGCCTGGAGCTCTGTCAACCAGATCGGCGTGCTGCTGTTTCTGCAGATTGACCTCATGACGGCCAACCTCGTGCTGGGGCCGTCTGAGGCGGGTGTCTATGCGGCGATTATTCAATTCCCGCTCCTGCTCAGAAGTCTTGCCGGGACGCTTGCTTCACTGTTTGCGCCGGTTTTGACTTCCTATTACTCAAAAGGGGATATGGAAGGTCTCCTGTCTTACGCCAATAAGGCTGTGCGGATGAACGGGCTTCTCCTCGCGCTTCCCGCCGCATTATTAGGAGGGCTTGCCGAACCGTTTCTGGCGATTTGGCTGGGCCCGTCGTTTGTGCAGACGGCGCCGCTTTTATACATTCACGCCGGGTATTTGGCGGTCAGTCTCTCTGTCATGCCGCTTTTTTACGTATGGACGGCTTTTAATAAACAAAAAACGCCCGCCGTCGTTACTTTATGTTTAGGCGGACTGAATGTCGTATTGGCCGTGGTTCTCAGCGGTCCGGCTCATCTCGGGCTGTACGGCATCACCATCGCCGGTGCAGTCTCTCTCATTTTGAAAAATGCCGTCTTCACGCCGCTGTATGTTTCGCATATTACGGGCTTTCAGAAAACCGCGTTTTACAAAGGAATGTTCGGCCCGTTGGCGGCGGCCGTATTTGCCTGGGCTGTCTGCCGGGGTATCCGGCTGTTTTCACCGCTTGACAGCTGGGCCGGTCTGATCGCCGCGGGGCTTGCCGTATGCATGAGCTATGCCGCATTCGCTTTTTTCTTCATTTGTACGAAAGAAGAAAGGCGGCTTGCTTTACAGAAATGCCGAAAAGTGAAAGGAGCTGTTCAGATTTGAAGGCGAAACGTGTATTTGATATAGCGGCCGCGGTGTTGTTATTGTGCGGCGCGAGCGTCATCCTTCTCTTCGCCATGGCAGCCGTCAGATGCGCCATCGGGTCTCCGGTATTGTTCAAACAGACGAGACCGGGGCATAACGGGCGTCCGTTTACGTTGTATAAACTCAGAACGATGACGGATGCGCGTGATGAAAACGGTGTGCTGCTTCCGGATCATCTCCGTCTGACCAAAACGGGAAGGCTGATCAGAAAACTGAGCATCGATGAGCTTCCCCAGCTTTTTAATGTGCTCAAAGGAGATATCAGTCTTGTCGGCCCCCGCCCTTTGCTGATGGATTATCTGCCGCTTTACACGGCAGAGCAGGCGCGGCGCCACGAGGTGAAGCCGGGGATTACGGGCTGGGCGCAGATTAACGGGAGAAACGCGATTTCATGGGAGGAAAAATTCAAGCTCGACGTGTGGTACGTCGACAACCGCACATTTCTTCTCGACTTAAAGATTCTGCTTTTAACAGTGAAAAAAGTTCTCGTGTCAGAAGGCATACATCAAGCCGGCCATGTGACGGCAAAGCGCTTCACAGGCAGCGGAGATATGTCATCGTGAAAAAGGTCGTGCTGATCGGAAACGGCGGACACGGAAAAGTCGTGAAGGAAATCGTGCAGGCCCGTTCCGATATGGAGCTTGCGGGCATATTGGATGACGGATTCAGCGGTTTTGCCGTTCGGAACGGTTTATATACGGGCCGGACGAAAGACGTGCCCATGCTTCGGAAACTCGTCTCCGAGGCCGTATTCACGATATGCATCGGCCGCAACGGCGTCAGAAAGCAGCTTGCTGAAACGCTTGGGCTTGAAGATGACGATTATGCCGCACTCATTCACCCCGGGGCGATCGTCAGTGAAACGGCTTCCGTCGGACACGGAACGGTTGTGATGGCGGGCGCCGTCATTCAGGCGGGCGCTGACATCGGCGCCCATTGCATCATCAATACGGGGGCGGTTGCCGATCATGACAATGCAATCGGAGATTACGTCCATCTTTCACCGCGCGCGGCGCTTGCCGGCGGAGTGAAAGTCGGGGAAGGAACGCACATCGGAATCGGCGCGTCCGTCATACCGCAGATTGACATCGGCCCTTGGTCCGTTATCGGCGCGGGGGCTGCGGTCATCAGCCGGATTCCCGGCCATGTGACGGCGGTCGGCGTTCCGGCCCGCGTCATCTCCCCTATCCATAATGAAAAAGGATGATTTCATGCAAACAAACAAACGGATTTATTTGTCTCCGCCTCATATGAGCGGAAAAGAACAGGAATACATCGCAGAAGCCTTCCGTTCCAATTGGATTGCCCCGCTCGGTCCGCTCGTCAATTCGTTTGAAGCGCGGCTCGCGGAATATGCGGGAGTGAAAAGCGCGGCGGCCGTAAGCTCGGGAACGGCCGCCATCCATCTTGCCCTGCGGCTTGCGGGTGTGAAAAAAGGAGACGTTGTATTTTGTCCTTCCTTTACGTTTGTCGCCACGGCGAATCCGATTGTGTATGAGCAGGCTGAGCCCGTTTTTATTGATTCGGAATGGGAGACGTGGAATATGTCGCCCGATGCGCTTGAGCGGGCGCTGCGGGATGCAAAGCGGCGCGGCAGACTCCCGAAAGCGGTGATCGTCGTCAATCTTTACGGCCAAAGCGCGAAAATGGATGAATTAATGAGCCTTTGTGACGCATACGGCGTCTGTCTGATTGAAGACGCTGCCGAGTCCTTAGGATCAACATATAAAGGCAGGCAGAGCGGCACGTTCGGCCGTTTCGGCATTTATTCCTTTAACGGCAACAAAATCATTACAACATCGGGAGGCGGCATGCTCGTGTCTGACGATGAAGCCGCGATTGAAAAAGCGAGGTTTCTTGCGTCCCAGGCGAGAGATGCCGCCGTTCATTACCAGCACAGCGAGCTCGGGTATAACTACAGGCTCAGCAACATTCTCGCGGGCGTGGGGATATCGCAGCTGGAAGTGCTCGAAGATCGCGTCCGGGCGAGGAGAGAAATCTTTCACAGGTATCGGGAAGCGCTGGAAACGTATCCGGGCATCCGCATGATGCCGGAGCTTGAAGGAACGGTTTCAAACCGCTGGCTGACGGCTCTGACGCTTGATAACGGCGTGACGCCGGAAGAAGCCGTCGCCTGTCTTGCGGAACAGAACATTGAGGCCCGGCCGCTGTGGAAACCGCTGCATACGCAGCCGCTTTTCTCATCTTCCGTCTTTTATCCTCACAGCGAACATGAGCGTGTCTCTGAGAACCTTTTCAGCCGGGGCATCTGTCTGCCGTCCGGGTCTGACTTGTCTTCTGAGGAGCAGCAGCGTGTCATTGACGCACTTGCGCGACTGTTTGAAACGAAAGGGGAGAAAACATGGACAGCCGCCATGTTATGAGCCGATTAAAAGAGACGCTGACGGGTCTGCTCAGCGTGATACCGCCGCAATCTGACATCATTTATGCCGACTATCCCCTCTACGGAAATGTAGGGGATTTATTGATTATGAAAGGGACGGAGGCGTTTTTTAAAGCGCACGGCATCCGCGTGAAACAGCGCTGGAATCCCGACAATTTTCCATTCGGGCGCCGGGCGGACAAAAAGACGATCATCGTCTGTCAGGGTGGCGGAAATTTCGGGGATCTCTATCCGTACTATCAGACGTTCAGGGAAAAAATCGTCAAATCCTTTCCGGAAAACAGGATCGTCATCCTGCCGCAATCCATCTATTATCAGGATGAGACACGGCTTGAGAAGACAGCGGCGCTTTTTGCGGAGCACAAGGATCTCCACCTGTTTACGAGAGATCATGTGTCATACGAGACCGCGAAATGCTTTTTTTCGGCGAATCATATCGGGCTTATGCCTGATATGGCCCATCAGCTGTATCCGATGGCGGCGTCAGCGGCTCCGTCACGCGGCAGGCTTCATTTTATCCGCACGGATGGGGAAATCAATCCGAAGCTGCAAAACAATTCTTCCGTTAAAAGCTGCGACTGGCAGGATGTGCTGTCAGCAAGCGACCGCAGGGGAATCGCTTTTTTCCAAACGCTGAATGTTTTGAATAAAAAAGCGGGAAACCCGCTGCCGATTGCGCGGTTTTGGAAACGCTATTCCGATTTCTTAACGAAGAAATCGGTCCAGTTTTTCAGCAGGTACGAATCGGTGGAAACGTCAAGGCTTCACGGCCACATTCTGTCCTCGCTTCTCGGGAAACCGAATACCGTCATTGATAATTCATACGGGAAAAATGCCAACTATTATCACACCTGGATGCACGAAGCGCCGGATGTCCGTCTGATCGGGGAAACCGCCGGCACGAAGGAAAACCTTCCGCTTTGAATGAGCGGAAGGTTTATTTTGTTTCTCCGCGTTTTACTTTGTTGTACGCCTCATCCAAATGCTGAATTCTTTTGAGCACAACCGAGTTTTTCGTCAGCTGATCCTGAACAAGAGTTGAGACGACGGAGCGGTAATAGCTGTTCATCGCATGAATTCGGTCTTCATTCGGATTCATTTCAATGTGCTGTGTAAAGTTTTCAATAAAATAAGGAACAGAAAAAAGTTCTGACATCTATAAAGCAACTCCTTTTAATAAGTATATACGGTATGAAACCAATCATGTACAATGAAAAAAGGGGAGTGAGCATGATGGATATCAAACTTCAGCAAACACAAATGTTAAAGCCTCAATTAACGCAAGAGCTTAAACAGGCTATCACATTACTCGGATACAATTCCGCGGAACTGGCCGGATATATTGATGAGCTCTCACTGGAAAACCCTCTGATTGAACGAAAGGAAACAGACACGCCGCCACTATCTTACCATAAAACAAGTAAAAACAGGATGAAAGAACGGGACGGAAGCCAGCAGATCAGACTTACCCGCAAAACACTGCAGGATTCGCTCAAACAGCAAGCCTTAGACATGAAGCTGTCCGATGATGAGAAAAAGATTTTCAATTATCTGATACATTCATTGGACTCAAACGGATATTTAAAAGAGGACATACCAGCTGCCGCCGACCATGTATCCGCTTCACAAGAGGAGACGGAAGCGGTTCTGAAAAAGCTTCAATCCCTTGAGCCCGCGGGAATCGGCGCCAGGTCTTTGCAGGAATGCATCCTTCTTCAGCTCCGCCGTCTTCCCGAGCGGAACGAACAGGCGGAATGGATTGCCGGCGCCTATTTTGAGCTATTTGCAAGAAAGAACTGGAAAGCGCTTACACTGAAAACGGGCATTCCGCTTAAAGACATTCAGGACATCGCTGACATGATCAGCGCCCTTGATCCGAGGCCAGGGCTCCGTTATGCGCATGAGGAGCCGGGTTTTTACGTGGAACCGGATATTTTCATCACAGTGAAAAACGGCATCATTCAAGCGCGGCTCAACAGCCGTTCGTTTCCTGACATCCAGCTTCATACCCATTATCAGCCGCTCTTGTCAGCTGCCGGGTGCCGTGACACGAAAAATTATCTGTCGGCAAAATATCAGGAATGGCGCTGGCTGAACCGGGCTTTGTCGCAAAGAAAACAAACGATCACGAGAATTATCGGCGTCCTGACTGAACGGCAGGAATCCTTTTTTCTCACAGGAAAAAGCGGAATGCAGCCGCTGACCTTAAGAGAGGTGGCGGAAACGCTGGAGCTCCACGAATCAACGATCAGCCGGGCCATCAAAGGGAAGTACGTTCAGACGCCGTACGGACTGTATGAAATGAAAACATTTTTCTCGGCGAAAGCTGAATCGTCAGGGGACGGCGGCGCCTCCAATTATGCCGTAAAAGCGCATCTGGAGGCATTGGTCGGTAAAGAAGATAAAAAGAAACCTTTTTCAGATCAAAAGCTTGCCGATCTGCTGCATGAACAATATGACATCCGAATCTCAAGGCGCACCGTCGCCAAATACCGTGACCAATTAAATATTCCGCCGTCATCGGCGAGAAAACGGTACAGCTGAAACCTCCCCGAGCCAAACCCCGGGGAGGTTCTCCGTATTACGGGATCATCCATGAAAACAGATGATGCTGTAAAAATGTAATGAGACAGACGAGCAGAAGCAAAAACAGACTGTGCTTAATCGTAAAACGGAAAAGGTCGGCTTCCTTGCCCGCCAGACCGACAGCGGCACAGGCAACCGCAATGGATTGCGGAGAAATCATTTTTCCGGTGACACCGCCTGATGAATTGGCGGCAACGGAGAGAACCGGGTCCATCCCGACAGAGAGCGCCGTCACCTTTTGCAATCCGCCGAACAACAGATTGGCCGACGTATCAGAGCCGGTAATAAATACCCCGAGCCAGCCGAGCACCGGCGAAAAAAAGGTAAACATCGCGCCCGTCATGGCAAGCGCAAGGCCGAGTGTCGTGCTCATGCCGGAAGCATTCGTCACATAAGCAAAGCCGACAACAGAAACAATGGTCACGACCGGAAGCGTTAACTCTTTCACCGTTTCTATAAACGCTTCGCCCCATGTCTTCCACGACATGCCGAGGGCGAACTTGGAGATGACGGCGGCAATCAGAATCGCCGTCCCCGCTGAACCGAAAAGTTCAAGTTTATACACGGCTTCAATCGGCGTGCCGTCCGCCTGAAGAATCTGCTGATTCACAAATGGGACGGGAGGCGTTAAGGTCAATGCACGCCCGGCTGCATTCAGCCAGGAAAGCCACATTGACGTCCCTTCGTAATGACCGGTTAAGGCAGCCTTTACGCCGGGAATCCCCCAAACGGATATCATGGCCGTCAGAAGAAGGAAAGGAGACCACGCTTTAAACACCGCGGCGCCCCCGTACTTGATCGGCGCCCGGTCAGCGGCCGCTGCTGATTCCCGTTCTGCCGCGAAACGAAAGGCCGTTTTCGGTTTCCAAAATTTCAAAAACAGAGCGAGTGCGGCCATGGAAACAAGCGCCGACAGCACATCCGGGAGCTCAGGCCCTAAAAAATTCGAGCTTGCGTACTGCACGGCCGCAAAGGAGACGCCGGAAACAAGAATGGCCGGCCATACCTCAAAAGCCTTTTTAAATCCGCTCATCAAAATAATTAAGTACAGCGGAATAAAGACGGATAAAAACGGAAGCTGCCGGCCGACCATTTGAGAAATTTCCATTGCCGGTATCCCGGTCGGACCTTCGACGGCGGTAATCGGAATGCCGATCGCGCCGAAGGCAACGGGCGCCGTATTGGCAATCAGGCAAATTCCCGCCGCATACAGCGGCTGAAAACCAAGTCCGACGAGCAAAGCGGCCGAGATCGCGACGGGAGCGCCGAAACCGGCGGCGCCTTCTAAAAACGCCCCGAATGAAAAGGCGATGAGCAGCGCCTGCAAACGCCGGTCATCTGTAATTGAGAGCACCGAACTCCGGATAATCTCAAACTGTCCCGTTTTCACGGTGATTTTATACAAAAAGACCGATGTGACGATAATCCAGCCGATCGGAAGCAGCCCGTACACTGCTCCCTGAGAAGCGGACATCACCGCTTTTTCCGCCGGCATGCCGTAAACAAATACAGCGATTAAAAGTGAAACGGCTAACGTTAAAAGCCCCGCGATGTACCCCTTCATCCGTTTCACCGCAAGCGCCCAAAAAAAGAAGATAATCGGCACGAGCGCGCAAGCTGCCGATAAAAGCAAATTTCCCCCTAAAGGAGCGTACCCCTGTGTCCATTGCATCCCTAAAAAACCCCTCCTTATGTCATGTAAGCGATTACTTTTTATGATAAGGTCATCTGATGACCGGGTTAATTAGCATTATATTTTGAAAGTTTTGAAAGTACAATACTTTTCTTGAACAAATTGTCTGAACCTGTCGGCAATACAAAAAAAGAAGTATAATAGACGATAAACATCAAGATTCACAAGTGACGGGGTGATCGCGTTGAAATATAAACAAATTAAAACGAAAAAAATCTACGAGGAAGTCGCTGACGCATTGCTGGAGAAGATAAAAGCGGGCGAGCTTAAGCCGGGTGAAAAGCTTGATTCCGTTCAGGCGCTTTCTGAGAGTTTTCAGGTCAGCCGCTCGGCGGTCAGAGAAGCGCTGTCGGCTTTGAAAGCGATGGGGCTCGTCGACATGAAGCAGGGAGAAGGCACATACATTAGAGAATTTGAGCCGTCTCATGTTTCCCAGCCGCTTTCTTCCGCCCTCTTGATGAAAAAAGAGGACGTCAAACAGCTGCTCGAAGTCAGAAAGCTGCTTGAACTCGGCGTCGCCGCCATGGCCGCTGAAAAACGCACCGAAGACGATTTACAAAAAATCCGCCAAGCTCTCCTGGAGATGAAAGACATTGACGGAGACGAAGAATTGGGCGAAAAAGCGGATTTCTCCTTTCACATGGCGCTGGCAGAAGCATCACAAAACGGGCTGCTCAAGCATCTCATGAATCATGTCTCCGCGCTCCTTTTGGAAACGATGAGAGAAACGAGAAAAATTTGGCTGTTTTCTAAACGAACGAGCGTGCAGCGATTGTATGAAGAGCATGAACGCATTTACAGCGCCGTCGCCGCCAAAGACGCGGATGAAGCGGAAGCCGCGATGACGGCGCACCTGACGAATGTGGAAGACGTGCTGGGGGCTTATTTTGAAGAAAATGTATAGAAGCTGACTTGTGAAAGGGGATAACATCACATGCAGGCCGAATCTTTTTTTTCTGACCATGTAAAGAAAGCTCTGACAAACGATCCTCCCGGGGAATGGATGCCGGCAGTTCCGAAAGCGTGCATCCCCCTGCATTCCGGCTATCCCGATCCCGCACTCGTTCCTGATAAGGAGCTGAAAGAAGCCGCTGCCCGCCTTCTGGATGAGGAGCGCGATCTGCCGCTGCATTATATGGGAAGCTCGAGGACGGCCGTTTTAAAAAAGCAGATTCAAGAACGGTTAGCCATCCGCGGCATTCACTGTCGGGACGATGAGCTGCTCGTGACGTCAGGCGCCTGTCAGGCGATAGATCTGGCTGCACGGGTTTTCCTCGATGAACAAACCGCCGCTGCCGTTGAAGTTCCGGTCTATATGGAAGCGCTCGAGATTTTTAAAAATTACACACCGCATATCATGAGCATTCCGACAGATCAAGAGGGCCTGCAAACGGAAACATTAGCGTTCATGCTTGAGGAAAGAAGACGAAAAGGGCTTCTGCTTCCCCGTCTTCTCTACACGATACCCGCTTTTCAGAATCCTGGGGGAACCGTAATGTCAGCGAAGCGGAGAACCCGCCTGCTTCAGCTTGCCGAAGCGTATGATTTTCTCATCTTGGAGGATGATGCATACGGCGAGCTCGGATTCACCGATATTCCGCCGCCCTTGAAAGCCATGGATCAAAACGGACGGGTGCTGTACGCCGGTTCATTATCAAAAGTCATCGCCCCGGGTATGAGGATCGGCTGGATTGCAGGAGACGCCGCATTCATCACGGCATTGTCATGGTTAAAAAAAGACTTAGGCCACCCGTTTTCCCAAGCGGTGACCGCCGTCTATCTGGAACAAACGAATGTTGAAAAACGGCTCGCCGCCTTGCGGGAAGCATACCGGAGCAAACGTGACGTTTTGCTCGCCGCATCAGCGCGATATCTTCCGGAATCCGCATCCTGGCACGTGCCGGAAGGCGGTTACTTTGTATGGGTGAAAGCGCCGGGAGCGGATACATCCGCAATGCTGGCGAGGGCTCTGTCTCACGGCGTTTCCTATGTACCCGGTAAATATTTTTTTCTGCATCAGGAAGACGGTGCGGAATATCTTCGCCTGTCGTTCAGTTATGCCGGTAAAGCTGCGATAAAAGAGGGTGTGCAAAAACTGGGACGTCTGCTGGAAAACGGGATGTAGAGCAGCTTGAGGAGCTTTCGGGCTTCTCTTTTTTTGTCCCCTTCAGCGCATCGGACGAAAGGATTTTTCAGAAAAACCTTCCAATCCATATTCAGAATAGTGTAGGATATTCATAGAGCTTTCCCAAAAACAGGTCATCAGATGACCGGATCATATATTGAGGATGAAAGAGGGGTTCATCATGAAAGTCTCATTATTTGTCACGTGCCTTGTGGATATGTTCCAGACCAATGTCGGAAAGGCGACGGTTGAGGTGCTGGAACGGCTCGGGTGTGAGGTGGATTTTCCCGAGGGGCAGATTTGCTGCGGGCAGCCCGCATACAACAGCGGGTATGTGACGGATGCGAAAAAAGCAATGAAGCGGATGATTGCCGCGTTTGAAGAAGCGGAGTACGTTGTCAGTCCGTCAGGTTCCTGTACGACGATGTTCCGTGAATATCCGCATCTGTTTCAGGACGATCCGAAGTGGGCGGCAAAAGCGCAGCAGCTTGCGGACAAAACATATGAGTTAACGGATTTTATCGTCAACGTTCTCGGGGTGGAGGATGTCGGGGCGGTGCTGCATAAAAAAGCGACAGTCCATACATCATGCCACATGACGAGGCTGCTCGGCGTGTCGGAGGAGCCGATGAAGCTTTTGCGCCATGTCAAGGGGCTCGAGCTGACCACGCTTCCCGGAAAGCACCAATGCTGCGGATTCGGAGGAACGTTTTCTGTGAAAATGGCGCAAATCTCTGAACAAATGGTGGATGAGAAGGTCGCCTGTGTGGAAGACACGGAGGCCGAAGTGCTGATCGGGGCGGATTGCGGCTGTCTGATGAATATCGGCGGGCGTCTTGACCGTAAGGATAAAAACGTCAGAGTCATGCACATCGCCGAAGTGCTGAACAGCAGATAACACGAGAAACAACAAGGGGGGAAAATCATGGCGATGAAAATCGGTACCGCCGCTTTTAAAGAGCGGGTATCAGAAGGAATAGATAATGAGTTTATGAGAGGAGCCGTCTCCGGAGCGCAGGAACGGCTCAGGACAAGAAGGCTTCAGGCGGCCGAAGAATTGGGAAACTGGGAGGATTGGCGTTCCCATGCGGAAGAAATCAGACAGCATGTGCTGGACAATCTTGATTTCTATTTGGAACAGCTCGCCGAAAATGTCGCCAACAGAGGCGGACACGTCTTTTTCGCCGAAACGGCGGAAGAAGCGTCCTCCTATATCCGCGATGTCATCCGGCAGAAAAACGCCAAAAAAATCGTAAAATCCAAATCCATGGTGACAGAAGAAATCAATATGAACGAAGTGCTTGAGGAAGAGGGCTGTGAAGTCACTGAAACGGATCTCGGCGAATACATTCTCCAGATTGACGATCACGATCCGCCGTCACATATCGTTGCTCCCGCTCTTCACAAAAACAAAGAGCAGATCCGTGACGTGTTTAAAGAGAGACTCGAATACAAACAGACGGAAAAACCGGAAGAGCTCGTCATGCACGCGCGCAGCGTTCTCCGGAAAAAATTTCTCGAAGCGGATGTCGGCATTACAGGCTGCAACTTTGCGATCGCGGATACCGGTTCGGTCAGTCTCGTGACGAACGAAGGAAACGGCCGCCTTGTGTCCGCGCTGCCGAAGACGCAGATCACCGTGATGGGAATGGAGCGGATCGTTCCGTCATTTTCTGAGTTTGAAGTGCTTGTCAGCATGCTGACGAGAAGCGCCGTCGGCCAGCGGCTTACAAGTTACATTACGGCGCTGACGGGTCCTCGTCAGCAAGGAGAAGCTGACGGGCCTGAGGAATTCCACCTCGTGGTTGTGGACAACGGGCGTTCCCGCATACTCGGCACGGAATTTCAATCGGTGCTGCAATGTATCCGCTGCGCCGCCTGCATCAACGTCTGTCCCGTGTACCGGCATGTCGGCGGACACTCGTACGGGTCCATCTATTCGGGTCCGATCGGCGCTGTCTTATCGCCTCTTCTCGGCGGATATGACGAATACAAGGAGCTCCCATACGCATCTTCCTTATGCGCGGCCTGTACGGAAGCATGTCCCGTTAAAATTCCGTTGCACGAGCTGCTGCTCAAGCATCGGCAGAACATCGTGGAAAAAGAGGGCAAAGCGCCGATCAGCGAAAAACTGGCGATGAAAGCCTTCGGGCTCGGCTCGTCATCCCCGTCCCTTTATAAAATGGGATCGAAATGGGCGCCTGCCGCCATGACGCCGTTTACGGAAGATGATAAAATATCAAAAGGGCCGGGGCCGTTAAAAGAATGGACGGCAATACGGGACTTCCCGGCGCCGCATAAATCGAGATTCAGAGATTGGTTTAAAGACCGGGAAAAACAAAAGGGGGAAGAATGATGATGAAAGGGACGGTTACACATCAGGAATCCTTTTTAAACCGGATCGCCGAACGTCTGGGCAGAGAGCGCAGGAAATCAGGCGTGTCCCTGCCTGAATGGAAGTATCAGCCTCAATATCAAACGCATGCGGGCTGTACGGAAGACGATCTTGTCACGATGCTGAAAGACCACTGCGTCAACATTCATACCGAACTGATCGAAACGGATGCAGCCGGGCTTTACGACGCTTTGCGCACGCAGGTGAACCGCTTTGAAGGAGGGCCTGTCATCATTCCGAAGGACAGCCGGTTTGAAACGTACGGCTTGCAGACCCTTACGACAGAAGAGTGGCCGGATGAAGGGGTTCCCGTTTGGGAATGGGACGCGGAACAAGGAGCGAAAAATATTGAAAAAGCGGAACAAGCGAATGTGGGCATCACATTCAGCGAGATCACGCTTGCGGAATCAGCCACCGTTGTTTTGTATGCGTCAGAGCATGCCGGCCGTTCTGTCAGCCTGCTTCCGACCACCTATATCGCAATCATCCCGAAATCTTCCATTGTGCCGAGAATGACACAGGCCAGCGATATACTGAAACAGCAGATCAGAGACGGCGTCACCGTTCCTTCCTGCATCAACTATATTACTGGACCGAGCAACTCGGCCGATATCGAAATGGATTTGGTTGTCGGCGTCCACGGACCCGTTAAAGCCGCTTATATCCTCGTGAATGACCGATAAAAAAACAACCCCCGGTTTGCGGCCGGGGTTTGTTTTTATATAAACGCGTTAATGATCATGATAAAACAGATCGCACTGACAGAAATAATCGTTTCCATCGCCGTCCATGTCAGGAACGTTTCTTTGACCGTCATTCCGAAATACTCTTTAATGAGCCAGAAACCGGAGTCATTGACATGTGACAGAATCAAAGAGCCCGCTCCCGTTGCCAATACGAGAAGCTCGCTGCTGACGCCCGGCATGACAGATGCAATCGGTGCAACAATGCCGGCCGCCGTCATCATGGCGACAGTCGCTGAACCTGTGGCGACACGGATGACCGCCGCGATCGTCCAGCTTAAAAGAACGGGAGAGAAGCTTGAATGCTTCGCCATGTCAGCGATATACGTGCCGACGCCTGAATCAATCAGGACGTTGTTAAAAGCGCCGCCAGCTCCGATCACAAGCAGAATGGAAGCAATCGGTCCCAGACAGTCATTGCTGAATTTTAAAATGCTTTCTCTGTCAAAGCCCTGATAAAAACCTAGGCTGAAAAAGGAGTAAACCGTGGCGATCAAAAGCGCCGTGACAGGGTCGCCGATAAATTTAAAAGTTTCATAGAGCGTGCTTTTTTCCGGAAGCGCAATTTCGGCAAGCGTTGCCATAAGCATCAGGATCACCGGTACCAATATCGTAAACAATGTATTTGCGAATCCCGGAAGCTTGCGTTTTTCATTCCGTTCAATAAATTGTTTTTTCAACAGTTCGGGAACGGGTTTATGAATGCGCTTACCAATCCATTTTCCGTAAAGCGGCCCTGCGATGATGGCAGTCGGAATGCCGACGATTAAAGAAAACAAAATCGTTTTTCCGACATTGGCGTGATAAATGCCGACAGCCGCCATCGCCGCCGGGTGGGGCGGAACCAATCCGTGCACGACGGAAAGCCCCGCAAGGAGCGGAATCCCGATCGTCACTAATGAAACCCCGGTTTCAATTGCAATCGTAAACAAAAGCGGCACGAGCAGGACGAAGCCGACCTGGAAAAAGACCGGTATGCCGACGATAAAAGCGACGGCCATCATCGCCCAATGTACTTTCTTTTTGCCGAAGCGGCCGATCAGGGTGTGGGCGATACGCTCCGCACCGCCTGATTCAGCCATCATTTTTCCGAGCATCGTACCGAGGGCCAGCACGATCGCAAGCAGCGACAGCGTATTGCCGAGCCCGGTTTTCATCGAAGCGATAATGTCCGGCAGATTCATGCCCGTTGCGAAACCGACAAGGATGGATGTAATCAAAAGACTGATAAACGGATTTAATTTAGCGACCGTAATCAATAAGAGTAAAACGATAATAGCGGCAATGACAATAAACAGTAACATGACCTTTTCACCCTTTCAAAGAAGAATTAACGGCTTTGTTTGAGCTGAAATTCACTGATGACGTCAAATTCATCTTTGAGCTTGTCATACAGCCGCTCGTATAAGTAAAACAGCTCAATATATGTTTCGCTGTTTTTGACGTTCGGTTCATGGCGGTGAGAAATTCTGATCCAGTCCTGAACATCCTCGATCCGTTCCATTTCGCCAAGGCTGTGCAAAGCGAGAACGGCCGCTCCGAGCGCCGAGGCTTCGTAACTTTCCGGAACGAGAACTTCCCGTCCCATCGTATCGGACAAAATCTGCCTCCACAGCGGCGATCTCGCAAATCCTCCCGAAGCCCGCACGTCTTTTGCGGGGCCCGCCAAATCTCTCAGTGCGACACCGATTGAAAAGACGCTCATGATGACGCCTTCCAGCACAGCTCTGATAAAATGCTCCCGTTTATGGCGGAGGCTGATGCCGAAAAACGTTCCGCGGGCATTCGGATTCCAAAACGGCGCGCGCTCCCCTGATAAAAACGGCAGAAACAGCAGTCCCTCAGAGCCTGCGGGCACTTTATCAGCGATATCAATCATTAAATCATACGGATCAATGCCGAGCCGCTTCGCCGTTTCGACTTCCGGAGAAGCGAATTCGTCTCGAAGCCAGCGCAGCATAATGCCTCCGTTATTCGTCGGGCCTCCGATGACCCAATGCTTGTCAGTCAGCGCGTAACAGAATGTCCGCGCTTTTTCATCCGTAATCGGCGCATCCGTCACCGAACGCACGGCTCCGCTTGTTCCGATCGTAACGGCCACTTCGCCTTTTCCGATCGCGCCGACTCCCAGGTTGGCGACCACGCCGTCATTTGCGCCGATAATAAACGGTGTATCCGCATGAATGCCCATCCGTGCAGCGATTTCCGGCGCAAGGCCGCGCAGCTGATGAGTGGTCGGCACGATGTCCGACAGCTGATCTTCCCGGATTCCGGCAATCCGGAGCGCTTCTTCATCCCAGGAAAGCGTATCTAATCGGAACAGCCCTGTTGCCGAAGCGATCGAATAATCGACGACATAAGTTCCGAAAAACTCGTGCAGAATATATTCTTTAATACTGATGAATTTGGCGGTTTTCGCGAATGTCTCCTTGTCCTGTTCTTTCATCCACACAATTTTGGAAAGCGGAGACATCGGGTGAATCGGCGTACCCGTTCTTTTATAAATATCAAAACCGTTCATCTCTTTTAAAATCCGTTTTGATTGCTCGGCGCTGCGGTTGTCCGCCCAAATGATGCTTTTGGTCAGCAGGCCGCCGTTTTGATCGACAGCTATCAATGAGTGCATGGCGGTGCTGATGCCGATTGCAAGCAGATTGTCAGGGCTCAGTCCGGCCTTTGTGACGGAGCCCCTGATGCTTCCGATAACCGCTTCCAAAATGTGCTCAGGATCCTGCTCGGCCCATGCCGGCTTTGGCTGTATTAAATCATAGTGAACCGAATGCTTGGCTAACACTTTGCCTCTTGGTCCGAACAGAACGGCTTTCGTACTGGTCGTGCCGATATCCAGACCGATAACAGCTTGGGTTTCCTTCATAATATATCCCGCCTAATCTGATTGAATAATAAGATAGATTGATAATGTATGCCCTTACAAAGTCAATTATAGGAATAATTTTTTTATAAATCAACGATGAAGAAGAAAATTTTTTTCATAAAATTGCCTCAATTCCCGCTGTATCTGCATTCTCTCTTTTGAAAAATAAATATTCAGAAAGCGATTACAAACGTTTGTGCGCGATCATTTTTCTGATTTGCTGCAAGTTGGCGAGCGTTTTCTCCTGCCGCAGCCGGGCCGTGGCGAAATACAGTGTATCAATGACCGACAGCTGGGCAAGCCTTGCGGACATTGCTTCCGTTCTGAAAGCCGTCTCCCTTGTTGACGTATACAGCACCACGTCGGAAATCTGTGTGAGCGGCGACTTTTGGTAGCTTGTAATGCCGATCGTGCCGGCGCCAAGCGATTTGGCCGTTTTCACCGCGTCGAGCACGTCCTTGTTGCTTCCCGAATGAGAAATGCCGATGACTGCGCTTTCGGGACCGAGAAGACCCGCCGACATCGCCTGAAAGTGAGAATCCGTGTGCGCGATGCAATTTATACCCGTACGCATAAATTTGTGATACGCGTCAGTGGCGATCAGCCCGGAACCGCCGTTTCCGTAAAATTCGATTCTGTCTGCTCGGTGGATCATTTCTACCGCTTTTTCAACGTCGGCCGGATCTAATAATTGAAAGGTATCTGTCAGACCGGAAATGTTTGTACGGAAAACTTTCCGGATGATGACTTCGATATCGTCGTCGGGGCTCATTTCTTCATGAATGTGCTGCACCGGCTCCTGAACGATCTCCTGAGCAAGCGCGATTTTTAAATCCTGATAGCCGGAAAAACCGAGCCGTTTGCACAGCCTGAAAATTGTCGCTTCAGAGCTTTTCGTTTTTTCCGCCAGCTGAATGATGGAAAGGTGAACCACGTCTTTCGGTTCCTTCACGATATGGTCTGCAATCGCTTTCAATTTTGGCGACAAACCTTTGCTGGCCGCCTGAATCTTCCCGATGCTGCTTGAATTCACAGGGGTCATGCTATAACCTCCCTACTCGAATGTAAACGCATACTTTTATGATAAAGCAAGTTTCAATATAAGGAAAACAGAATTTTAAAATTGTTTTTTCAATTTGGCGTATAAAAAAAGAGAAAAAGCCGCCGATGATAGAAAGTGAGGAGGCATCTGGATGAAAAAAGCATGGATTCTCGTCATATCATTCGGCATTGCGCTTGCGCTGTTTTTATACGCAAACACAAAGGTGAAAGCGGAAAGCGCGGCGCCCGGAAAGCAAAGCCATGTGTCCGGATTTCAGCTGAGACTTTCGAATGACCGGGAAGGACAATAGGCGGCAAAAATTAGTATTGACTTTGAAAATAGAAGACTGTATATTATGTTACTATATTCAGAAAATAAAAACTCAAGAGATTCATTTAACATAAAACACTGTGAACGGGAGCAGTAAAAGAATCCAATCAGAAAAAGAGAGCCGCGGGTTGGTGCAACGCGGACTGATTGTTCTTTGAACTCACCCGGAAGTGGCAGGGCGGAACGGAATTATCGGAATATTCCCTATGTCCTAACGGCTGACCTTCGTTAAAAGGTTTTTAAGCTGGATTCCGGGTATTCGGGATCAACAAGAGTGGTACCGCGGCTGCCTGAGGCACGCCGTCTCTTTTCCCAAAGAGGCGGCGTGCTTTTTTATGTGATGAACATTTTTTGCGAGAGGGCGTGTGATAGATGGAAAAGGACAAGCAAACGTTAAAACGGACGATGTCGTCCAGACACATTATGATGATGGCGCTTGGAGGCGCAATCGGGGCCGGGCTCTTTAAAGGCAGCAGCACGGCGATTGATGAAGCGGGGCCGTCCGTGCTGCTGGCCTACCTCCTCGGCGGAATCATTCTGCTGTTTATTATGCAGGGGCTGGCCGAAATGGCTGTCAGAAACAAACATGCAAGGACGTTCCGTGATTTGGTTCAGCAGTCTCTCGGGTCGTACGCTGCATACTTTTTAGACTGGATCTATTGGAAAATGTGGGTGCTCAATATTGCCGCGGAGGCGGTCGTAGCCGCCATTTTCATTCAATATTGGCTGCCGGAATGTCCGATATGGATATTGGCTTTGATCATTTCCATCGTGGTGACGGTTGTAAACATGCTTTCTGTGAAACTGTTTGCCGAGACGGAGTACTGGCTCGCGCTCATTAAAATTACAGTGATTGTCATCTTTATTTTATGCGGGATTCTGCTATTATTTTTCTCATTCGGCAATCACACGGCGCCGGGGCTGTCTCATTTAACGGATCACGGAGGGTTTTTCCCGCATGGAGCGGGGGGTGTCATTACGGCGATGCTCGTCGTGATCTACTCATACGGCGGAACGGAAATCATCGGCGTCACGCTGGCGGAGACAAAAAACCCCGAAAAGGTGATCCCGAAAGCTGTCCGAAGCACGTTAACGCGGATTGTCGCTTTTTACTTGCTGCCGTTTTTCATCATCGTCAGCCTGATTCCTTGGAATCAAGTCAACAGCGTTCCCGAAAGCCCGTTTGTCATAGTATTTAAGATGATCGGAATTCCGGGTGCCGACCATATTATGAATGCCGTCATTCTTCTTGCGATTATCTCGTCTATGAACTCGGGACTGTACGGATCATCCCGCGTCTTGTTTACGCAGGCTTCTGACGGCCGGGTGCCGAAAATCTTTTCAAAACTATCGAAGAAAAAGGTTCCCGTTTATGCGATTCTGACTTGTACGTCATTTTTATATGTAGGCGTCCTGATTTCTTTATTCGCAGGAAGCCAGACGTTTAATTATTTGATGGGTTCCCTCGGCTATACCGTGCTGTTCATCTGGCTGATTATCGGATTCGCCCATTTAAAATCAAGAAAACATTCAACAGAACAGCCGGCTTATTACGTCAAATGGTTCCCGTATACGACATGGTTCGCGGTGCTTGCGCTTTTGGCCATCCTGATCGGCGTAATTGCGACGACGTCCATCGTCATCACATGCATCACTGCGGCCATCTATCTCCTCATTACGGTTGCGTATCTCGTGAAAGGGAGACGTCAATAAATAAAAAAACTCTTGCCCCGCGGCAAGAGTTTTTTTAATGAACGGCCTTTTTTTCTGCGGCCAGAGCAGGTGTTTTCAGTTTTTTCGGTGTTATATTCACAAAACAAATGCTTGTGACGATCAGAAGCAGTCCGGCTAAAAGGCTGACGGTCAGCGGCTCATGCAGGAATATCGAGCTGACGACAATGGATATGAGCGGGATCAGGAAGGTGTAAGAGGCAACCTTGCTTGCTTCCCCTGAACCGACAAGCGTAAAAAAGGCGAGCCAGCCGAGCGCGATAACAAAAACTGAAATGAACAGAAGGCTGAGAATGAACGGAGCTTTCCATTGAATCGCTGAAAAGCTTTCTGAAAAATGGCCGGAGCTGACAAGCAGCACGCCGCCGATCAGAAGCTGAAGAGCGACCATCCAGATAGAGTCCGCCCGTCCGCCCGTTCTTTTCACATATACCGTGCCGAGCGCCCAGCTGACCGCGGAGCCTAAGGCCAAAAGAATGCCGGCGATGGAAATATGGCCTCCGAAACCGGCTGCGCTGATGACGGCGACACCGGCAAAGCCCAGAATAAGACCGGCTATTTTTAAAGGATACATCGATTCCCCGAGCCACAGCCAAGAAAAAACGCCCATTAACACCGGCTGGAAAAACACGATGGCTGAAAATAAGCCGGCAGGCAGGTAATTCAAGCCGACCGTTTGCAGGCCGTAAAATAAAGTAATATTTAAAATGGCAGAAATAAGATAGATCGGCCACGTTTCTTTAAAACGCAGCTTTTTAAAACGGGGCAGCGCCACCATTAATAATAGAAGTCCGCCGATCAGCGTGCGGATTCCGGCAAACAGAAGAGGCGGCGAATAGGCAAGCGCGGCTTTTGTCAGCGGCCAGTTAATTCCCCACACCGTGACTAGAAACGCCAGCATAAGAGCCGTCTGTATTTTCGAAAGCTGTTTCACGTCGTTCACTCCTTGTAGAACAATTCCATCATATGATACGGTAATCAGTAAGATAAATAAAATGAATCTTTTTTATAAGGAGCATAAGTAAAACGTTATGACGATTACACAACTGCGGGTTTTTGTTCAAATCGCTGAAACGGGAAGCTTTACAAAAGCGGGGCAGGCGCTGAATATGACGCAGCCCGCTGTCAGCCATGCCATCTCTGCGCTTGAGTCAGAGCTCGGCATCAAGCTGATCATCCGCGAGCGCCGCAACGGCGTAAGGCTCACGGACACGGGCGGAAAAATTCTCGTCCATATCAGAGAGGTGCTCAAAGGCATAGAAAAAGCCGAGCAGCTGGCGGCCGCGGAAAGAGGGCTTGAACAGGGAACGATTCACATCGGCACATTTCCGGCCGCTTCCGCTTATTTCATTCCAAAGCTGATCAGCGTGTTTAAAAAACGGTATCCGAAGCTTGAGTTGGTGCTTCATGAAGGAACGGTTAACGAAGTAAAGGAATGGCTCCGCTCCCGGGTAATAGATGTGGGTATCACTCTTTTTCCTACGGAAGACATGGAATATCTGCCGCTGAAAAAAGATAAAATGGCCGTCGTGCTTAGAAATGATCATCCGCTTTGCAGCTGTGAGTCAATCACTCTGAAAGATCTTGACCGCCAGCCGATGATCATCTGTGACGGAGGATACGAATCACCGTTTATTGATATGTTTAAGGAGGCAGGATCTGTGCTGACTGCCGCATTCACTGTTTACAACGTCAATACGTCCATCAGCATGATCAAAGAGGGGCTGGGAATTGCGATATTATCACAAATGTCTATGTCGGGAATATCGCTGCCGGAAAATGTCGTGACAAGAGAACTCAATCAGGCGGTGTACCGAGATGTTCTGCTTGCCGTTCCTTCTATAAAGGAGGCTTCATTGGCCGCAAAACTTTTTATTCAAATCGCGCAGGAACTCACAAAGAACGAATAAAAAAAGACCCTAATCATCATAGGGCCCTGAATCTTATCGGTTAATTTTAAAAGAGTTTGTCGTATTGACGAGTTTTGAACCGCTGAACGTGGCTTTGACACGATAATAACCTGTCTTGCATCCTTTTAAAGAGAATGACTTAGTCACCCTTACTGAGAAAGAAAAGGTTGTTTTTTTACAAGTCGTCCATTTCTTTCCGGACTTTCGCTGTAAGTATAGGTTTCCTTTAAAAGTTCGATCTGACGGATACGCTGTACTGAGAGTAAAATCGACACTTTTCGCTTTTTTCGTGTAGTAGGAGGCATCGGTAAATCCGCTTACATTTAAATGCTGCTGAGTGCCGGAGTAAAAGTCTGCGGCATATGCCTTATCGGTGTTTCCTGTAAAGAAGATTGCTGCCAGTAAAGCTGTTGTGAGTGCCATTAAGATTTTTTTACGCATATAGACTATGACTTCCTTCCTATTCAATATCATACATATCTTAACATTATTGGGTCTGTTCTTTCAACGATAGGTTTTCACTTTTATAGGATGAAAAGCTCATCATATCTGAATGTAATAGATTCATTCATAAAGAGTTCACTAGTGACGACCGCTGACTGATTGTTCGAAGATCATCGAATCAAATTGTTTAACTCACGGGAAAAGCTGTGGTAAGGTGTGTGGTAGAGACCTTGTTTAAGATCTGCTTACACTAAACCGCAAAGGAGAAAACGATGGCTGAACATACATTGAAAGATACTGCGTTTTCCGTATTGAATTTATCGCCGGTCGTACAGGGGGGAACGGTTGCTGAATCGTTCCGCAACAGCATGGATTTAGCGCGCCGCGCCGAGGAGTGGGGCTATAACCGCTATTGGCTGGCGGAGCATCATAATATAGAAGGAGTTGCCAGCTCGGCAACGTCAGTGCTGATCGGCCACATCGCCGGCGGCACAAAAAAAATCCGCGTCGGTTCTGGGGGTATTATGCTGCCGAATCATTCTTCACTTGTGATCGCGGAGCAATTCGGAACCCTTGAAACGTTATATCCGGGGCGGATTGACCTGGGGCTCGGACGCGCGCCGGGGACCGACCAATTAACGGCGAGAGCCTTACGAAGAAACATAAACAGCGGGGAAGATTTTCCGGAACAGCTTGAAGAATTGAGAAATTACTTCAAACCGACAGGCAATGTGCGCAATCAAGTCCGCGCCATTCCGGGCGAAGGGCTGGACGTGCCGATCTGGCTTCTGGGCTCAAGCGGCTTCAGCGCGCGTCTTGCGGGAGAGCTCGGGCTTCCGTTCGCCTTTGCGGCTCACTTCTCACCGAAAAACACCGTGCCCGCCCTTGAGCTGTACCGCAGCTCCTTCCGTCCGTCAGACGTACTGGATAACCCGTACGCGATGGTCGGCGTCACCGTCATTGCCGCCGATACGGATGAAAAGGCGGAGCATCTGGCAACATCGCATTATCAAAGATTTTTAGACCTCGTCCGCGGCACGCCGAACCAGCTGAAGCCTCCTGTTGAAGACATGGATCAAATCTGGTCGCCGTATGAAAAAGCGATGGTCAATGAACAGCTCAGTTCAACGATCGTCGGCGGACCGGAGCGTGTGAAGGAAAAGCTGGAAAGCTTCATTCGGACAACACAGGCGGATGAAATCATGGTGAATTCAGAAAGCTTTGAGCATGCCGACAGAATGAGATCATTTGAAATCATCGCCGAATTAAAAAACAGCTGAGCAAAAAAAGCAATGTGCCGCGCACATTGCTTTTTTTATTCGCCGATCCGCTTGACTGAATTCCGGATGACGAGTTCCGGTTCATACACGACGTCGTCCTTCTTCGGTTTTTTATGTTCTAAGCAGTCGATGACGTATTTTGCCGCCGCTTTCCCCATAATGGATTTCGGATGCTTGACAGAGGTGAGCTTCACCTCGGAAATCTGGGCGAAATGTGAATCGTCATAGCCCATGACCGATACGTCATCAGGCACCTTTAACCCGAATTCCCTGAGAAGATTAATCGTCTTCAGCGCAATTTCGTCATTGTAGCAAAGAATGGCCGTCGGGTGTGATTCGCTGTTTTGCTCAAGGGTATGCTTAATTTTTTGGAGAAGCACGGTTTCTTTTTCTTCAGTCGTGTAAGTGACGATCATGTCCGGAGACGGGAAAATCCCGCGCTCCCGATGCGCCTGCAGATAGCCGTTCATCCGTTTGACGCCCTGCGTGTCATCCGCTTTAAAGATTCCCATAATGTGCGTGTGGCCGAGGGACATGACGTATTCGCAAGCCATCATGCCGCCTTTGACATCATTGACGGAAAAGCTTGGTGCGGCCAGCTCCGAATAAGAGGCGTTAATCATGGCAAACGGAATGCCGTTTTTCTCCAGATTGAGATAGTAGCCGATGTTGGGCGTCTGCAGCGCGCTTTTCGTAGGCTCGACAATCAGCCCGTCTATATTTTTGGACAGCAGGTTTTCAAGACCGCGCCGTTCACTTTCTGTATTGTTGTTGGTGCTCGTCAGCAGCATGGAATAGCCCTGTTCGCTTAAATAAGATTCGATTCCCCTGATGATGCTCGGGAAAATATAGTCTGATATGTACGTTGTAATGACGCCGATCGTTTTGTTTGAATGCATGGCTGATTTCGCCGTGCGTGAAGCGACAAAGGTGCCTCCGCCCTGAACGCTGTACAGCAGCCCCTGCGAGACCAAATCTCCGATCGCCTTTCTGATGGTATGGCGGCTGACGCCGAACTGCTGCATCAGCTCATTTTCCGTAGGCAGCTTTTCGTCCGGCTGTATTTTTCCCTGATTCAGCCATGAACAAATTTCTTCTTTTACTTGAGCATATTTCGGTAGCATATCAATTCCTCCAAAATGTATACGGACAAATTCCAGTATAACATAGTAAGCCCTTTCATCAAGCTGTAAAAATAATTGACAGATTATGAAAAACTGCTTATTCTTTATTTGTACGTACTAATTTTCCTTATTTTTAGATAAAATTCTTTATAAGTACGTACAAATGTGGCGGTTCTGAAGAAAACAAAGCAACATCAAGCGCCGCACTCAGATTTGTAAGCGTTTTTATTCTATTATTCGCGGGAGGGTAAAATTCATGAAGAATCACCCGGCACCAATTGGCTCAAATGTACCTGTCACTCGGCAGCATTCCAAGTGGTTTGTCATTCTCATCTCATGCGCAGCCGGACTGGGAGGGCTTTTGTACGGTTATGACACGGCGGTGATTTCCGGCGCCATCGGTTTCCTGAAAGATTTGTACCGCTTAAGTCCTTTTATGGAAGGGCTCGTGATTTCGAGCATTATGATCGGCGGTGTTTTCGGCGTCGGGATTTCCGGATTTTTGAGTGACCGTTTCGGACGGAGAAAGATTTTGATGGCAGCGGCGCTGTTGTTTGCGGTGTCAGCGGTTGTCTCTGCGCTTTCTCAAAGTGTGTCTTCCTTAGTGATCGCCAGAGTCATCGGCGGTCTGGGAATCGGCATGGGCTCCTCGCTTTCTGTCACGTATATTACCGAAGCCGCTCCGCCGGCCATACGCGGCAGTCTGTCTTCACTGTATCAGCTGTTTACGATATTAGGGATATCCGGCACTTATTTTATTAACCTTGCCGTCCAGCAGTCCGGCTCGTATGAATGGGGAGTGCACACCGGCTGGCGGTGGATGCTCGCTTACGGCATGATTCCGTCCGTCATCTTTTTTATCGTGCTGCTTATCGTGCCGGAAAGTCCGCGCTGGCTTGCGAAAGCGGGGCGCCGGAATGAAGCCCTCGCCGTGCTGACGCGCATTAACGGCGAGCAGACCGCGAAAGAAGAAATCAAACAAATCGAAACGTCTTTACAATTAGAAAAAATGGGTTCATTGTCTCAGCTGTTTAAGCCGGGGCTGAGAAAAGCGCTTGTGATCGGGATTCTGCTGGCTTTATTCAATCAGGTTATCGGCATGAACGCAATTACGTATTACGGGCCGGAAATTTTCAAAATGATGGGCTTCGGACAGAATGCGGGGTTTATCACGACATGCATCGTCGGTGTCGTTGAAGTGATTTTCACCATTATCGCGGTTCTTTTAGTCGATAAGGTGGGCCGGAAAAAGCTGATGGGGGTCGGATCTGCTTTTATGGCGCTGTTCATGATCTTAATCGGGGCATCCTTTTATTTTCAGCTGGCGAGCGGTCCGGCTTTAGTCGTCATCATATTGGGATTCGTCGCCGCTTTCTGCGTATCAGTCGGGCCGATTACGTGGATCATGATTTCGGAGATCTTTCCGAACCACCTCCGCGCACGCGCCGCCGGTATTGCGACGATATTCTTATGGGGGGCCAACTGGGCGATCGGCCAGTTCGTGCCGATGATGATCAGCGGGTTAGGGCTCGCGTACACCTTCTGGATATTCGCCGTCATTAATATTCTCTGTTTCTTGTTTGTCGTGACGATCTGCCCTGAGACGAAAAATAAATCATTAGAAGAAATAGAAAAACTCTGGATAAAATGAAAGCGTTTTACGACAAAAGTCCGCTCCGGCGGGCTTTTGTCTGTCACCTTCATTCCGTTTCTGTATATAATGACTGTATCAAGGAGATACTGGAAAATCCTGCGAAGAATGTCGAGGAATTGACCTTTAACAGTTGAATTAACAATGTCATCCTGTTAAAATAATTAAAGAAAGCAGACATAATTTTTTTTGGCTATGATGGGACGTTTTTTGTCATAGCGGGACATTTTCTGTCCAGTATGAATAGGAAGGAACGTTTGAGTCATGAACCAGTTAATACAAGCTCAAAAAAAATTATTGCCTGATCTTTTGCTTGTGATGCAGAAAAGATTTGAAATCTTGCAGTATATCAGGCTTACCGAACCGATCGGCCGCAGAAGTCTTGCAGCCAGTCTCGGATTGACCGAGCGCGTTCTCAGAAGCGAGGTTCAGTTTTTGAAAGAACAGAATCTCATCGATATTAAAACAAACGGCATGACAATGACGGAAGAGGGCTATTCACTGCTTTCGATTCTGGAAGATACGATGAAGGATGTTTTAGGGTTGACGCTTTTGGAAAAGACATTAAAAGAGCGGCTTAATCTGAAAGACGCCATTATCGTTTCCGGTGACAGCGACCAATCTCCTTGGGTCAAAAAAGAATTAGGGAGAGCGGCCGTTGCATGTATGAAAAAGAGATTTTCAGGCAAAAATATCGTCGCTGTAACCGGCGGTACGACAATTGAAGCCGTCGCCGATATGATGACGCCGGATTCAAAAAACCGCGAGCTCCTGTTTGTGCCCGCAAGAGGCGGTTTAGGCGAAGATGTGAAAAACCAGGCGAACACCATATGCGCGCATATGGCGGAAAAGGCTTCAGGCACTTATCGGCTTTTGTTCGTTCCCGGACAGCTGTCACAAGGCGCCTACTCATCTATTATTGAAGAACCTTCCGTAAAAGAGGTGCTTCACACGATTAAATCAGCGAGTATGCTCGTTCACGGAATCGGCGAAGCTAGAACAATGGCGGAGCGAAGAAACACGCCTTTGGAAGATTTGAAGAAAATAGATGACAATCATGCGGTGACAGAGGCATTCGGCTACTACTTTAATGCGGACGGAGAAGTCGTTCACAAGGTGCATTCAGTCGGAATGCAGCTTGATGACCTCGATGCCATTCCCGACATTATCGCGGTAGCGGGCGGATCATCAAAAGCAGAAGCAATCGAAGCTTATTTTAAAAAGCAGCGAAACACGGTTCTCGTCACGGACGAAGGAGCCGCAAAGAAGTTATTAAGGGATAACAGTCCCTCAATATAAATATCTCTCACTTATTTAAAGGAGGAAATAATCATGGCAGTAAAAGTCGGTATTAACGGTTTTGGTCGTATTGGACGTAACGTATTCCGCGCAGCATTAAACAATCCTGAAGTTGAGGTAGTAGCGGTTAACGATTTAACAGACGCTAACATGCTTGCTCATCTTTTACAATATGATTCCGTACACGGAAAATTAGATGCAGAAGTTAAAGTTGACGGCAGCAACCTTGTTGTTAACGGCAAAACAATCGAAGTTTCTGCTGAGCGCGATCCTGCGAAACTCAGCTGGGGCAAACAAGGCGTTGAAATCGTAGTTGAATCTACTGGTTTCTTCACAAAACGCGCAGACGCTGCGAAACACTTAGAAGCAGGCGCGAAAAAAGTTATCATCTCTGCTCCTGCTAACGAAGAAGATATCACAATCGTTATGGGTGTTAACGAAGATAAATACGATGCAGCTAACCACGATGTTATCTCTAACGCATCTTGCACAACAAACTGCCTTGCGCCGTTTGCAAAAGTACTTAACGACAAATTCGGCATCAAACGCGGTATGATGACAACTGTTCACTCTTACACAAATGATCAGCAAATTCTTGATCTTCCGCACAAAGACTACCGTCGTGCGCGTGCAGCAGCTGAAAACATCATTCCTACATCAACTGGTGCTGCTAAAGCAGTTTCCCTTGTTCTTCCTGAACTGAAAGGCAAACTGAACGGCGGAGCTATGCGTGTGCCGACTCCAAACGTTTCTCTTGTTGACCTAGTTGCTGAACTTAACAAAGACGTAACGGCTGAAGACGTAAACGCAGCTCTTAAAGAAGCGGCTGAAGGCGATCTTAAAGGAATCCTTGGCTACAGCGAAGAGCCATTAGTATCCGGAGACTACAACGGCAATGCTAACTCTTCTACAATCGATGCTCTTTCTACAATGGTTATGGAAGGCAGCATGGTAAAAGTAATCTCTTGGTACGATAACGAAAGCGGCTACTCTAACCGCGTTGTTGACCTTGCAGCTTACATCGCAAAACAAGGTCTTTAATTCATAGCTCCCGGAAAGGGCCGGACTTGGTTCTTTCGGACAGAAACGCTATAATGAAAGCGGACAAGGGAAGGGGACGGACTCCCTTTCCCTTTTTCCATGAGAACCGGCTTTCAGAAAGCGCCGGATTGCTGCAGAACGTCCGCGTTTTGAAGTTTCCGCGGCACTTTCGTCTTCTGAGCCGCCTGCCCTGGCTCAGAAGACGATCTGCCCCGTGCCCGGAAGCTGCAATCTGCCCCGCGGCGGAAGCATCATGAGGCGGTTTCACGTTTCACGTTTTTCGTGCTATGCAAACCATTTTGAAGGAGGATCTCCTAAGGCATGAATAAAAAAACAGTAAAAGACATCGACGTAAAAGGCAAAGTCGTATTCTGCCGCGTTGACTTTAACGTTCCAATGAAAGACGGGGAAGTAACAGACGATACTCGTATCCGCGCTGCGCTTCCAACAATCAAACACCTTGCAGACCAAGGCGCGAAAGTCCTTCTTGCGAGCCACTTAGGCCGCCCGAAAGGCGAAGTGGTTGAGGAGCTTCGTTTAACTCCTGTCGCTGCACGCTTAGGCGAACTGCTCGGCAAAGAAGTGAAAAAAGCGGATGAAGCTTACGGCGATGCTGTAAAAGCACAAATTTCTGATATGAAGGACGGAGACGTTCTTGTATTGGAAAACGTACGTTTCTACCCTGGTGAAGAGAAAAACGATCCTGAGCTTGCTAAAGCATTTGCTGAGCTTGCGGATGTATATGTCAATGACGCATTCGGTGCTGCCCACCGTGCTCACGCATCTACAGCCGGAATTGCCGAGCATCTGCCGGCGGTTGCAGGATTCCTGATGGAAAAAGAGCTTGACGTTCTCGGCAAAGCCGTGACAAATCCTGAGCGCCCGTTTACGGCAATCATCGGCGGCGCGAAAGTAAAAGACAAAATCGGCGTAATCGAAAGTCTGCTTGATAAAGTGGACAACTTGATCATCGGCGGAGGTCTTGCTTACACATTCGTAAAAGCGCTTGGTTATGAAGTCGGTAAATCTCTTCTTGAAGAAGATAAAATCGAACTTGCAAAATCATTCATGGACCGCGCGAAAGAAAAAGGCGTTAAATTCTATATGCCGGAAGACGTTCTCGTTGCTGATGATTTCTCTAACGATGCAAACGTCCAAATCGTGCCGATCTCTGAGATCCCAAGTGATTTAGAAGCGATCGACATCGGAACGAAAACCCGCGAAACGTACGCTGAAGTTATCAAAAACAGCAAACTTGTCGTATGGAACGGACCGATGGGCGTATTCGAAATCGACTTGTTCGCTCAAGGCACAAAAGCAGTGGCTGAAGCATTGGCAGAGGCAAACGATACATACTCTGTCATCGGCGGAGGAGACTCTGCGGCAGCCGTTGAAAAATTCGGCCTTGCTGACAAAATGAGCCATATCTCAACAGGCGGCGGCGCATCCCTTGAATTCATGGAAGGCAAAGAGCTTCCAGGTGTAGCTGCGCTGAACGATAAATAAAAACTGCTATAAGGAAGTGGAACAGATGAGAAAACCAATTATAGCCGGTAACTGGAAAATGAACAAAACACTCGGCGAGGCTGTCAGCTTCGTTGAAGAAGTGAAATCTTCCATTCCAGCAGCAGACAAAGCGGAAGCCGTTGTTTGCGCACCAGCTCTTTTCTTAGAAAAGCTGACTTCTGCTGTTAAAGGAACTGACCTGAAAGTCGGCGCCCAAAACATGCATTTTGAAGAAAACGGTGCGTTCACAGGTGAAATCAGCCCGGTCGCTCTGAAAGACCTTGGCGTGGATTACTGCGTCATCGGCCACTCTGAGCGCCGTGAAATGTTCGCTGAAACTGATGAAACAGTTAACAAAAAAGCGCATGCCGCTTTCAAACACGGCATTGTGCCGATCATTTGCGTAGGTGAAACGCTTGAAGAGCGCGAAGCCGGAAAAACAAATGATCTTGTTGCCGATCAAGTGAAAAAAGGTCTTGCGGGTCTTTCTGAAGAGCAAGTTGCCGCTTCTGTTATTGCGTATGAGCCAATCTGGGCAATCGGAACAGGCAAATCTTCTACAGCGAAAGATGCTAACGACGTCTGCGCGCATATCCGTAAAGTCGTTGCTGAAAGCTTCAGCCAGGAAACTGCTGACAAGCTCCGCATTCAATACGGCGGCAGCGTAAAACCTGCAAATATTAAAGAATATATGGCAGAGTCCGATATTGACGGTGCTTTGGTCGGCGGCGCAAGCCTTGAACCGCAGTCATTCGTTCAATTATTGGAGGAAGGTCAATATGAGTAAAAAACCAGCTGCACTCATCATTCTTGATGGGTTCGGATTACGCAATGAAACAGTCGGAAACGCAGTCGCACAAGCGAAAAAACCGAATTTCGACCGTTATTGGAACCAATACCCTCATCAGACGCTGACGGCATCAGGCGAAGCAGTCGGACTGCCTGAAGGACAGATGGGGAACTCTGAAGTCGGTCATTTGAATATCGGCGCAGGACGTATTGTGTACCAAAGCTTAACACGCGTGAACGTTGCCATCCGCGAAGGCGAATTCGAACGCAATCAAACGTTCCTTGACGCCATCAAAAACGCGAAAGACAACGACAAAGCGCTTCACCTGTTCGGCCTTCTTTCTGACGGAGGCGTACACAGTCATATCAATCATTTATTCGCGCTGCTGAAGCTTGCGAAAAGTGAAGGACTGACGAAGGTGTATATTCACGGTTTCCTCGACGGCCGCGATGTAGGTCCGCAAACAGCGAAAACTTACATTCAGCAGCTGAATGAGCAGATCGAAGAAATCGGTGTCGGCGAAATCGCCAGCATTTCCGGACGCTACTACTCCATGGACCGCGACAAACGCTGGGACCGTGTGGAAAAAGCGTACCGCGCAATGGCTTACGGCGAAGGCCCGTCTTACCGCAGCGCGATGGATGTAGTCGACGATTCTTATGCGAACGGCATTCATGATGAATTCGTCATTCCGTCCGTCATCACAAAAGAAAACGGTGAACCCGTTGCGAAAATTCATGACGGCGATTCTGTGATTTTCTATAATTTCAGACCAGACCGCGCCATCCAGATTTCAAACACGTTTACCAACAAAGATTTCCGCGATTTCGACCGCGGTGAAAATCATCCGAAAAACCTGTATTTCGTCTGCCTGACTCACTTCAGTGAATCTGTTGACGGATATGTGGCTTTTAAACCGGTAAACCTTGACAATACAGTCGGTGAAGTATTAGCACAGCACGGGTTAAAACAGCTTCGCATTGCAGAAACTGAAAAGTATCCGCACGTTACGTTCTTTATGAGCGGCGGCCGCGAAGAAGAATTCCCGGGCGAAGAGCGCATCCTCATTAACTCGCCGAAGGTCGCGACATATGACCTGAAGCCTGAAATGAGCGCGTATGAAGTGAAGGATGCTCTTGTAAAAGAAATCGCGGCTGACAAGCACGACGCGATCATCCTGAACTTTGCAAACCCTGACATGGTCGGCCACTCCGGAATGGTCGAACCGACGATTAAAGCAATTGAAGCAGTGGACGAATGCTTAGGCGAAGTGGTTGACGCCATCATCGCTAAAGGCGGACATGCCATCATTACCGCTGATCACGGTAATGCGGACATTCTGATTACAGAAACAGGCGAACCGCACACTGCCCATACGACAAACCCAGTCCCTGTCATTGTGACGAAAGAAGGCGTGACGCTGCGCGAAGGCGGAATCCTAGGCGACCTCGCACCAACGTTATTAGACCTTCTCGGTGTTGAAAAACCGAAAGAAATGACCGGAACATCTTTAATTCAAAAATAAGCGTAAATCAAAAGGAGAGACAAACTCATGCCATACATTGTTGATGTTTATGCACGCGAAGTCCTTGACTCCCGCGGCAACCCAACAGTTGAAGTTGAAGTATATACAGAAACAGGAGCTTTCGGCCGCGCATTAGTGCCAAGCGGAGCTTCTACAGGTGAATACGAAGCGGTTGAGCTTCGTGACGGCGACAAAGACCGTTACCTTGGAAAAGGCGTGTTAACTGCTGTTAACAACGTAAACGAAATCATTTCTCCAGAGCTTCTCGGCTTTGACGTAACTGAACAAAACGCTATCGATCAGCTTTTAATCGAGCTTGACGGAACTGAAAACAAAGGCAAACTCGGTGCGAACGCAATCCTTGGCGTATCTATGGCTTGTGCGCGCGCAGCTGCTGATTTCTTACAGATTCCTCTTTACCAATACCTTGGAGGATTCAACTCAAAAACGCTTCCTGTACCGATGATGAACATCGTAAACGGCGGAGAGCATGCTGACAACAACGTAGACATTCAAGAATTCATGATCATGCCTGTAGGCGCGCCTAACTTCCGTGAAGCGCTTCGCATGGGCGCTCAAATCTTCCACAGCCTGAAATCAGTTCTTTCTGCTAAAGGAATGAACACAGCTGTAGGTGACGAAGGCGGATTCGCTCCGAACCTTGGTTCTAACGAAGAAGCGCTTCAAACAATCGTTGAAGCGATCGAAAAAGCCGGCTTCAAACCTGGCGAAGAAGTGAAACTTGCGATGGATGCTGCATCTTCTGAGTTCTACAACAAAGAAGACGGCAAATACCATCTGTCTGGCGAAGGCGTTGTGAAAACATCTGCTGAAATGGTTGACTGGTACGAAGAAATGGTTTCTAAATACCCAATCATCTCTATCGAAGACGGACTTGACGAGAACGACTGGGAAGGCCACAAACTTCTTACAGAGCGTCTTGGCAAAAAAGTTCAGCTTGTCGGTGACGACCTTTTCGTTACAAACACGAAAAAGCTTGCTGAAGGTATCAAAAACGGCGTAGGCAACTCTATCCTGATCAAAGTAAACCAAATCGGTACATTGACTGAAACATTCGATGCGATCGAAATGGCGAAACGCGCGGGCTACACTGCCGTTATCTCTCACCGTTCAGGTGAAACTGAAGACAGCACAATCGCTGACATCGCTGTGGCAACAAACGCAGGACAAATCAAAACAGGTGCTCCGTCCCGTACGGACCGTGTTGCGAAATACAACCAGCTTCTTCGCATCGAAGATCAGTTGGCTGAAACTGCTCAATACCACGGTATCAACTCTTTCTATAACTTGAATAAGTAATGGAATGGACGCCGGGAGATATTCTCCCGGCGTTTTTTTATGCTCCCGGGCTTTTCCCTCCTTTTTCATCATCTTCATTTGGTCAATAATATTCATTTTTCCCCTTTTTAAAGGAATCAGTGTTCTTCAATCGAAAGGGAAGAGGTGTTAATAAGAGGAGGGATTATGATGAAATTTTCATTTATGTCAGCCGCGGTGGCAGCAAGCGTCATATGGGGCGCGTCTGCCGGGCCGCTGTCCGAAACTCATGCTTATTCAGCCGTGACCGCGCCGGTTTTTGATGCTGATGAGGCATTGGACACGATGCATGATCTGAGTGAAACCATCGGACCGCGGGAAACCGGAACTGCGAAAGAAAAGGAAGCGGCTGAATACATATCGAATCGCCTGCGGGCTCAGGGCGCCAGTGTCAAAGTACAGTCATTTCCATTGAAAAAGTACTTTTCAGGTTCAGTCACAGCGGGAGATCATGAATTTCCGCTCCGCTCCGCTGATCAATCCGCTGTTGAAAAAGAGCTGAGAATTGAGGGAGGGATTTTTGACGGCGGCTGCGGATCACGCGATGACGTAACAGGAGCCAAAGGAAAGATTGCAGTGATACGCGAAGGAAAGATCCCCGTTTCTCAAAAGATCAAACATGCCGAACAAGCGGGAGCCAAAGCAGTCATTATTTATAATCAGACAACAAAACCGCTCGCCGTCCGTCCGCATACCGATAAAGGAATCACAATACCGGCGGCGGGTATGAAAAAAGAAGACGGTGAAGCATTGCTGAAGGAAAAGCAGGCAGTCATTCAATTTAAAAACTATAAAAACCGCACCTCACAAAATATTATAGGAACGCGCAAAGCAGCACAGGCCAACTCTTCTGATGCTGATATTATTTATGTCACAGCGCATTATGACAGCGTAAAAGGCGCACCCGGAGCGGATGACAACGCCTCAGGCACATCTGCCGTTCTGGAAATCAGCAAGCAACTCAAACACATACCGAAAGACAAAGAGATCCGCTTTATCCTGTTCGGTGCAGAAGAATTATGGTCTGCGGGTTCATCTTATTACGTCAGTACACTCACGAACAATGAAAGAAAGCACAGCCAGGCCAATTTTAATGCCGATATGATTGCGACTGACTGGGAAGAAGCGAGTCAAATGTGTGTCACGACTCCTGACGGCAAGGAAAACCCGAGCGTCCGGTATGCTGAAAAAGCCGCTGAAAAATCCCGCTTGGTCAAGCCAAACCTGATTCAGCTCGGTTACTCAGACCATGTCTCTTTTTATGAAGCAGGGATTCCGTCGGCTAACTGGATTTGGCTCAGCCCCGATACACAGGAGCCGGGGCCTTGGTATCACACCGAGAATGATAATATGAAACACATCAGCAAAGAACGATTAGAGAAAGCGGGAGCACTCGTTTCCGCGGCTGTAACTGAGGCAGTGAAAGAATAAAAGACAGGCTTCGGCCTGTTTTTTTATATTGTTTTCTGTATATTCTCTCAATTGAGGGAGATTTTCTCACTCGTTACCAGATATATACCATTTGACAGGATTTTATTTTACAAATAAAAGAAAAATAAATAGATAATACCTAATTTATAAAAGGATGTAAAACTCATTTATCAAATTTTAACTTTTGTTATAATTGCGATATCGATCGATATTTGTTTTAAATTGTAAAAAACAATACTCTTTTCTATCTATTAGGGGGCGAAAAATGAATACTGTCACAAAAGAAGCCAGCAACCTTGGTCAAAAACGGCTGTTACATCTGATTGAAACGAAGCAGGCGATTGTAGGCGTGTTAGGCATGGGATATGTGGGATTCCCTCTTGCGCTGGAATGTGTCGATAAAGGATACAATGTTATCGGATTCGACAAAAACAGTGAAAAGGTTTCCTTGTTAGCCGCCGGAAGCAGCCATATTCAAGATATAGAGGACGACAGACTGAACTCGGCTTTACAAACAAAACGCTTTCAAATCAGCGCCGACATGTCGCTCATCCAAAAATGCGACATCATTGTGATATGTGTGCCGACACCCCTGAACAAAAAAGACAAGATCCCCGATTTAACCTACATCGACAGTGCAGTTGACAGCATGATTGCTTATGGAAGGCAGCATCAGCTTTTAATTTTAGAAAGCACCACCTATCCCGGAACAACGAAAAAAAAGATTGCCGACAGAATGGCAGCAAGCCGCGGCATGAAAATAGGAACAGACTTTTTTACGGCTTATTCTCCGGAAAGAATCGATCCGGGCAACAGGCAATATGAAGTTTCAGATATTCCTAAAGTAGTCGGCGGAACCACACAGACTTGCACAGAACTTGCCTCAGCGTTTTACAGCACCATTGTTACAAGCATTCACCCGGTCACCTCACCCGAAGTAGCTGAAACAGCTAAACTCCTAGAGAATACTTATCGTTATGTCAATATAGCTCTTATCAATGAAATGGCGCTTAATTGCCGTGAACTTGATATTGATATATGGGAAGTCATCTGCGCGGCGGACACGAAGCCGTTCGGCTTTCAAAAATTTATCCCGGGCCCCGGAGTCGGAGGCCATTGTATCCCGATTGATCCTTTTTACTTCAAATGGATCGCGAATGAAAAAGGGCTGCAGACAAAATTAATTGATCTCGCGGACGAAATCAATTCCAACATGCCGATTTCTGTCTCTGACTATGCTTTGAAACTGGCGGGCAAAGACAAATGCAGCATCTTAATAATAGGGGCCGCTTATAAAAAAAATACAAATGACCCGCGTGAATCCTCAGTGTTTACGATAATGGAAGAATTGATGGACAAGGGATGCGCGATTGATTATCATGATCCGTTTATCAGCGAGATCCGCTTGAATGACGGAAGCTGCAAACAATCTGTCCCTTTCACAAAAGAACAAATCAATCAGTACAACGTCATCATCATTCATACAGATCACGATGTCATCGACTACAGTATTTTGAAGGATGCCTCACCGATTATCTTTGACACAAGAAATGTATGCAAGGAAAAATCAGCCGACAATTGCAGAGTTGTCACTTTATAGGAGGGAACGGTCATTAGTAATCGATTTATCTCTTTTCACAGACCTGATATGACAAACGAAGAAATCGCAAGCGTAACCGAAACGATTCAATCGGGCTGGATTTCGAAAGGCCCGAAGGTAATCGATTTTGAAAAAAAGCTGGGAGAATGTATAGGAGCCGAACACGTCATCAGCTGTAATTCAGGCACCGCTGCATTACATATGGCTTTATTGGCGCTCGGTGTGGGAGAAGGCGATGAAGTCATCGTGCCGAGCTTCACGTTCTGTTCCAGCGTCAATGTCATCCTGCACGCCGGAGCCGTTCCGGTGTTTGCGGATATATGCGAGAAAAGTCTATGTGCCGATCCTGAAGATGTCAGGAAGAAAATAACGCCGCGCACAAAAGCGGTAATTGCGGTTCATTTTGCCGGCTATCCGGCTGATCTGGAAAACTTGCAATCCATTTGTAAAGAAAACGGATTGTATCTGATTGAAGACGCCGCTCATGCGCTCGGTACAAAATATAACGGAAGCATGATCGGCACTCACGGCGATGCCGTGTGCTTCAGCTTTTATGCCACCAAAAATATTACAACAGGGGAAGGCGGAGCCCTCGTCATGAAAGACGAACAGGCCGCAGAAAGAGCGAGGCTGTACGGCTGGCACGGCATCACAAAAAATGCCTGGAACCGGTACGGTGAAAAAGGCAGCTGGAGATACGACGTTTTACTGCCGGGGTTCAAATATAATATGACGGATATTCAGGCCGCGCTCGGTCTGGTTCAATTGAAACGCGCAAACGAAATTCAAGAAAAACGGGAACAGATTGCTCAATTTTATGTACGTGAACTGTCAGGTCAATCTGATAAAGCGGCGCTTCCGCTTTCTGACATTCCAAGCGGCATAACGCACTCATGGCATTTATTTATTTTGCGGATTCGAGAAAACGGCGGTATGGACAGAGATCTGTTTATTGAGAAAATGAAAGAAAAACAAATCGGGCTGAGCGTGCACTTTATTCCCGTGCATTTGCATCCTTACTATAAAAAACATTTTCCTGCGGAGCTTCCGGTAACTGAACGTGTTTTCCGGGAGATCGTGTCACTGCCTCTTTACAGCCAGTTATCAGATGAGGATTGCAGCTATATTGTCAAGTCTATAAAAGAAGTTTTGACTATCAGCCAGGAGGTAGGATCATGAAACATATTGCGATTATCGGAGGAGCCGGTTTTATCGGAAGCGAACTGGCGGCATTATTACAGGCTAAAGGTTATCACACCATCATTGCAGACCAGAAGAAGCCGGCTTTTGACACTGAATACCGCCAAACGGATATCCTTGACCGGACGTCCCTCCGCGAATCACTGCGGGGAGCGGATGCGGTTGTCCATTTGGCGGCAATGGTCGGAGTGGACAGCTGCCGAAGCAATGAAGAAGACGTCATACGGGTCAATTTTGAAGGAACAAAAAATGTCACTGAGGTATGCGGTGAATTGGGAATCAGCACACTTCTTTTCTCATCGAGTTCAGAAGTGTTCGGAGATTCACCGGATTTTCCTTATACCGAGACAAGCAGAAAGCTTCCGAAATCAGCTTACGGAAAAGCCAAACTGCAATCAGAGGAATATTTGAGAGAACAGGCTTCCGACGAACTTCATATTCGGGTCGTCCGGTACTTTAATGTATACGGGCCGAAACAGCGCGAGGATTTTGTCATCAACAAGTTTTTCAGCCTGGCCGAGAATGGCTCTGAGCTGCCTCTTTACGGGGACGGCGGACAAATACGCTGCTTCAGCTACATCAGTGATATCGTCACCGGAACTTATCTCGCTCTCATTCATGAAGGAGCCGTCTTTGAGGACTTCAATATCGGGAACGACCAGCCGATCACGATAAAAGAACTGGCTGAAAAAGTCAATGTGCTCTCAGGCAGAGAGAAGGATAACTATCTGTTTAAAAAGCTGGGCGAAGACGGCGTGAGGGGAAAAGACATCGAAATTTTTAAGCGGGCGCCGTCAATCGAGAAGGCGAAACGTTTGCTCGGTTACGCTCCGAAAGTAAGTCTGAATGAAGGCCTGGAGATCATAAAAGATGAAAGACAAAAGCACAAACTTTCACTTTCCTAAAAACCCGGAAGTGGTCAAATATCCCGTTTATCCCGGACAGTTTTCCGTCAGCGGCCGTCTGCGCGCAGTGAAACACTTGCTTACTGCCGGACAAAGCGGACTGACTGAAAAATTGGAAAAACGTTACGGAAAAGGGGTTGTGCTGACCTCCAGCGGCAGTGCGGCACTGGTGCTCGCATTAACTTATTCGGGGGCCGGGCCGGGGAAAGAAGTGATTTTCTCATCCTTCAGCTGCCCGAATGTCATTGATGCCGTGCTGCAATCCGGTGCGACGCCTGTGTTTGCGCAGCTGGATGAGCATCTATTCTTATCTTTTGAGGATGTCAAAAAAAAAGTGACGAGGCGTACGTGTGCGGTTATCCTCACGCATGTATACGGCCGGAGAGAAAATACCGCTATCATTGACTGGGCGAAGGAACACGGAATTGCTGTCATTGATGATGCCGCTCAAGCCATGTTTACAAAACAAGCGGATACATTTGCCGGCGGTTTGGGCGATTTCGGCATTTTAAGCTTCGGCCCCTCAAAGCCGCTTGCGAGTATCGGAGGCGGCGCGTTAATCGCGCCGAAAGAATGGCTTCGGCAAAAAGCAAATCTCCCGATGGAACAGCGCAGCCAAGTGGCAGCTGACTATCGAATCTATATCAGAAATCAAAGAATCCAAGCTGTAATGAAACGGAAACGGCATCATCCTATTTCATATATGTTTAGAAAAGCGGGCGCCATGCCTTCCATGAAAGCCACAAAGCTCGAAGCTCTGCCGGATAAACCGGCTGTTGTACCCGTGCTTCGCATGCATCCGGCAAGGGAAGCCATTATTGATGATCAGCTTTCACGTATGAATCAGCTTGTAACAGCTTCGCTTCGAAACTTAGAGACGGCGGGAGAAATCTTTGCAAAGGCGGGAGAAACAAACGGCATAAGAATGATCCAGCCCCAAGAAGGAGAACATCTGAATTATTTAACAATTGTATTTCCCCGGGATGAAGAGCGGTACGGGTGTTCCGTTTATTTAGCCGAAAGAGGCATCCAAACATGCTGGAACTACCTTCCCCTCGAACGTATTCCGATTTATGAAACATACGCGGGGGAAGGCGGGGAAGACCCGCTTTGGAAGAGAGTTCTTTCTCTGCCTTTTAAACCTCCTCTTCAAAAGGAGCAAGTCAGATATATAGCCGAATCCGTTTTATCATATTATGAGCAAAAGAATAAGACTGAATAGTGGTGATAACTATGCAAAAAACAGCAGTATGCACGACCCGCCAGGCATGGGATCGGGCCGCTGACATGTATCAGGCGGGGTTGTTTCAAAGCTATGATTGGGGAATCCTCATGGAAGAGCTTCCCGGCACGTCATTTCACCCTGTCAGACTGACAACGGACGGAGGACAAGTCATCTATCTTCCGCTTTTTGAACAGAAGGGCGTATTATCCGGCAATATGATCGGATACGGCGGCGTTATTTCAGATCGCCCCATCTCATTTGAATGGCTTCAAAGTGAAATCCAGGCCATATTCGGCCGGAACATATCCCGGATGCTGCTGCCGTACGGTCAGACTTCTTTTACAGAAGAAATCAGGGAAGGATGGACGGAAAAGGCAACGCGGATTCTATCGCTTCCGGACACGTTTGACGAGCTTTGGACGGGCATTTCCGGAAAAGCCCGGACGGCAGTCAGATACGCTGAAAAAGAGAATATTGTCACCCGGCTGATCGGGCGAAAAGAACTTGGCGCGTTTTATGACCTCTACAAAGAGCATACGGCGGCAATCGGCGCGGCTTATGTGCTGAGCCAGGGCTTTTTCCAAAAGCTGCTTGACACGTTTGCGGACCGGATGTTTTGGATCGGAGCATATCAGGATGAGACGCTGATCAGCAGCAGTATTTTTCTCTATGACCGCTCTCATTTCTATTATTGGCAGAATGTAAACAGCCTGGCGGGAAAAAAAGCGCAGGCCTCTTACTTATTGATGCGTGACGCCCTGCAATTCGCCATTTGCCGCAAGCTTCAATGGGCTGATTTTGGCTATTCACACAGTAAAGAAATCGCAAGACCGAAACGATATTGGGGAGCTGAAGAAAAACAATGCCGACTTTTTACGAAACCGGAATGAAAACAATAAGCGGCCATCAATCCAGTTATCTGCCGTGGTACGGTTTTTTTGAAAAAATGTATAAGTCGGATCTGTTTGCCATTCATGACACAGCTCAATTTGAGAAAAAAGGATTTCTCAACCGCAACAGAATCAAAACGCCGCAAGGCCCCAGATGGCTGACAGTGCCTTTGCAGATGAAACAATATAAAGACATAGAGCTTCGGCATATGAAAATCGACCAGACACAGGATTGGCGGAAAAAACATTGGATGGCGATTAAAATGAACTATGCGAAAGCTCCCTATTTTGAGCGATACCAGCATTTTTTTCAAGATGTCTATCAGCGGGAGTGGGAATATCTCCATGATTTGAATATGCACATCATTGAATTTTTCCGAAAAGAGCTCCGAATTGAAACGCCGCTCTGTTATGTCTCTGAGCTTGAATGCCGGAAGGAGAAAAAAAGCGATTTTGTTTTAGCGCTTTGTCAGGAGCTGGGGGCGGACCGTTATTATTCAGGCAGTCAGGGTTCCGACTATTTAATAGAAAGCGATTTTGAAAGAAACGGAATTGTCATTGAGTATCAGCAGATCCGGCATTTTGGCTATCCTCAATTATTCGGGGAGCATATCCCTCACCTCTCCATGCTCGATATGCTGATGAACTGCGGAGCGGATACAGCTGAAATGTTAGTTAAAGGAGGGCAATATGATGAAAGTAATGGTATTTGCAGCGCATCCCGACGATGAAATTATCGGCGTCGGCGGCACGCTCGCCAAACATGTCCGCCAAGGTGACAGCGTGTCGGCAGTCATTATGGCGGAAGGCAAATCATCAAGAAAAACGGATTACAAAAAGCCTGAAGATTCCGTTATGGAGCATTCTAATCAAGAAACGGAGCAGGCGCTCAGCACTTTGGGCATCCATGATTTTGTCAGGCTGAACCTTCCTGATAACAGAATGGATTCAATGGATTTGCTGGATGTCGTGAAGGAAGCGGAGAAACAAATCAATCGTTTTCAGCCTGACATTGTGTATACCCAGTACGGCGGTGACATTAATATTGACCACTCCGTCGTATTCAGAGCGGTCATGACGGCAACCCGTCCGCTTCCCGGTCATACGGTAAAACGGGTTTTTGCCTATGAAACATTGTCTTCGACGGAATGGAATTACTGTCAGAAGGATCAGTTTCATGCCAATTTCTTCGTTAATATTGAAGACGAGCTTGAAACGAAATTGAAATCGATGGCGTGTTACGGCTCCGAGCTCAGAGACTTCCCTCATCCCCGCTCTTTGCAGGCGATCGAACATAATGCCCGTGTGTGGGGAGCAAAATCGGGTTTTACCGCTGCGGAAGCGTTTATGCTTGTGAGAGGAACATGGTGACTGTCCTATGATTGCTCAAATTCCGTTTTTCGGACTTGATCCGAAGCAAATCGATGAGAAATGGGTGGAAGCGGGATACGGTCTGGAAGCGAATATTTTTGACGGCCATTCCTTTGAGGAAGCGGATTATATCAAAACATTTAATCAGACGCTGGAATATGCGAAACAGCTTGATCCTTCATTATTGACGCTGCATTTCCCGACAGATCATGCCGATTATGTGAATGAAGATCACATCAAAAAACAGCTTTATCACTTTGCGGAGCTCGCTGTGAAATACGGCGCCAAAGGCATAACCGTTCATGCGAATCAATTTATGACGGTTGAGGAATTTCAAGTCTATGACCTGGAAGGAAACCGTAAAAAAATCGTTGAGTTTTTCGCGGAGTTTGATGAGCGGCTGAAAGGGACGGACATCTGGATCGGTGTGGAAAACCTTCCGATCATCGGGAATCTGGGAGAGGATTTTGATCCGATTTTCATTTATCCTGAGGATTTTACAGAGCTGGTGCAGATGGATCTGAAGCATGTCGGTATTACGTGGGATCTGTGCCATTGGGCGATTACCTATCAGACTCACTTGTCATCTGCCCTTATGTTCAGAAATGATCAGCTGAAATATCCCGATTTCTTTCAGTTTCTTTCGATAAAAGAGAGCATTAAGCATTATCACTTCAGCTCATTTCGCCAGCTTGCGTTCCCGCATGGCGGCGTCCGCTGTTTTGAGGGCCGCCATCCGAGTGAAGGGACGATCGCTGAGGAGCTGCTGAGACGGGCTGCAGATACTTTGCAGGAGCTTTATCGGAATCAAGATACCGGCATTGTATTTGAGGTGATGGAAGAGGATTATACGGAAAGACGGGAATCATGGAGAACGCTGGAATGGTTCGGCGGTGTTTCTGATGACGAGGATCAAAAAAGGGCCTGATATGACATATCGAACACCGAACTATGCAAAGCTTTGGTGTGCACAGGTGTTTTCTTCAGCAGCGGATGGGGTCTGGCTCATTGCTTTGCCGCTGTTAGTGCTGGAATTGACCGGCAGCAAAATTCTAGTCGGCGTTATTTCTTTTATCGAACTCGTGCCGTTGACATTTGGCGTGCTGGCGGGGCCGCTGATTGATTTATTCCGAAAAAAGTCGATCTTGTATTTGTGCAATACGGGTCGGGCCGTTATTATGATCCTCTTGGCGGTGCTCAGCGCGAACGATTTATTAACCGTATGGATAGCCGGGGTGTGCGCCTTTTGTCTATCTCTGCAATCGATGCTGTTTGCGCCGGCGAAAGTCGCGATCATTCCGCTGCTCGTCCGCAAACAGCATCTTGATCAGGCGACATCTCTGATCAATACGAGTGACTTGATCGGACTCATCGTCGGAAAATTGATCAGCGGGATCATGATTGCGGCTATTCCGTTCGGGATGCTGTTTGCCATAAACGGAACTGCTTTTTTGATCTCCGCGGCATTTATCGCGTTTATTCGTATTTCAGAACAGCCCAATGAAAAAAGCAACGGAACTGAAGATGTAAAAGCCGGTTACAGAATGCTGAAAGGAAATGCGGCATGGCTGACATCGGTCGGATACTTTTTCGTCGTAAATCTCGTCATTGCCGGCCTTATTTCAGTAATGGGGCCGATTCTTGCTGTGGAGCGTTTTCAGCAGAACTATTCTGTATGGTTTGCCGTCATGTATTCTATGTTTCAGGCGGGGATGCTTTTGGGCAATCTGGCCGTATTTTTCAAATGGAATACAAAACGCTTGAACCGGCTGTACCCGCGGACGTTAACGGCAGCGGGACTGCTCATTATGCTCCTGTTTTTTCCCCTTCATGGGTTTGAGTGCATCATCTTCCTGGTGCTTGGCATCATCATCTCGTATATTGATGTGCAAACGGTGCTGTATTTCCAAAAGACGGTTCCGGCCGCATATTTCGGAAGGGTCTTTGCACTGATTTTTTCCATTGTCAAAATGGGTGAACCGCTGTCGGCCGCTGTCTACACAGGGCTTCTGCTGTTGATGAATGCGGATTATATTTTTGCGGCGGTCGGACTGACCCTTACGATCGTTTTTGCTGTTTTTTCAGTCAGACAAGGGAGTCAAAGAAATACAGAGAAACAAGCGGATCAATCCGTCTGAATGGTAAACGAAGGGGCGCCGATGTCAGCCGGCGCCCTTTTTATCATAAATCCAAATAAAGCCGTATCATATCCCGGCATTGAATGCCGTTTTCAAAAATGTCTTCATCATAATGTCTGATAAAAAAATCATGGTCGACAGCCTGAATGCGGAATCCGCATTTTTGATAGAGTGACAGCTGATGAATACTGGAATTTCCGGTGCCGATTTCAATCGTGTCAGCCCCCGATTGTCTCGCTTTTTCAATGGCATCCCGCACCAGCTGTTTTCCGAATCCCCTGTTCTGCAGCGATTCTTTTACCGCGATGTTTACGATTTCTATCGTTTTAGGCCTTGTTTGCAATAAAACGTAAACCCCTGCAAGCTCGTCTGACGTCCAAGCCGTATAGCATTCTCCTCTTACAAGATAATCATCGACAATCTCCCTCGACGGATCGGCCAGCAGCAATAGTTTATACAGCGCTTCATCCGGCTCCGCGGCTTTTCGGATGCTCAGTTTTTGCATGTCCGTTTCCCCTCCTTTGTTATGATCGACAGCTATTTTTGAAAATAACTCCAAAATCATTCTACTTTATTATAAAATATGAAACATAGGAAAAGTTATACAAGTTTTGCAGATTGAATAGGAGGAAAGTCATGTTTTTTTGTAAGCATTGCGGCCAGCAGAACAATGAAGAAGCGCATTTCTGTAAAGAATGCGGAAAACCGATCGGGAAAGGAAGCCGGCTGGAGCGGCAGGCGGCTGTAAAAGCGGCTGAACCTGCTTCACAAATGAGAAAGCCGATCCCTAAAAAAACGCTCTTCATGTGGGGCGGCATTGCCGCAGCGCTGATCTTATTGATTGCCGCATATAAAACCGGAGCCTGGCTGACATCTGAAAAAAGGCTCACGGATCAATTCGAACAGGCGGTTCATGACGGGGACACGAAAAAGCTCGCAGCCCTGCTCACTCCTTCAGACAAAAAACTGAAGCTGAATGAGACCAATGTCAAACCGCTCCTTGCATACGCAAAGAAACACGATGAACTGCTGGCAGCGCTTCGCGGCAAGTCATCAGAAAAAGATGCGGTATACGTCAAAAAAGAGGGAAAAACCCTTCTTTTGTTTGACCATTACGAACTGAAAGTCGATCCGGTTTATTTCCGCGTCACCAGCAATTATAAAGGCGCCGATCTTTATATCAACAGCGAGAAAACAGGTACGGTCAAAAAAGCCGATGAAACCCAAATCTTCGGCCCGTATGCACCCGGTGTCTACACGGCGGAAGCCAAGCTTAAAAATGAGACGGTTGACGTTGTCAAAAAACAAGAGGCAGAGGCGGCCGGCAGCCGGAATGTTGAGTTTGACCTGCCGTTAGACGCCGAGGATGTGACGTTCACTCCGGCAGACAGCTTCAAAAGCGCGAAAGGCGATCTGCTGATAAACGGCAAGTCCGTCCATAAAGATCCGTTTACATCCGTTACATACGGTCCGCTCTTAACTGACGGTTCCATGACAGCCGCCGTGGAGGCTGATTTTCCTTGGGGAAAAATGAAAACTGCCGATGTTCCGATCAACGGTACTGATATGGAATTAACGCTTATCCCGGATCAAGATACACAACAAACAATCATGGACACGATTGTCAAAACAACGAAGCAGTATACAAAAGCGATGGCAGACGGAAATACCGATCAGATGACCGAGGCTGGTTCCGCCTGGAAAGAGCAGACGAAAGAAGTGGTATCCGGCATGAAGAGTTCCGGCACCTTTTTGAAGGATCAGTATAAAGAGACAAGCTTTGATCTGGATTCATTTGCGATTTCTCAAGAGAACGGCCGCTGGCAAATAACTGTTACGGGTAAAGAGCTTCATGAGTCTGCTTATTTCGACGGGAATACGAAGCCTGATATGGAAGAGGCTGAGCCGAGCTATCATTATGTACTCTCATATGATACAAAACATAAAAAATGGGTTTTCGAAAAAGCTGATCCTGCCTCAGATTCTTCTGGGACAAATGTAAAAAAAATAAAAAACGACCAGCCGAAAACCTATACATCCGCATGGGCATCATCCAAAGGAAATACAGCTTCAGGCAGCGTGACAAACGAGCAAGTCACATCGTTTATGACTGATTACCTGACAAATCAATCAAGCGCCGTCAGCCTTAACAATTTTGCCATCATGGCGGGCAATTTAGAAGAGGGAAGCCCTTTGTATGCTGATCAGCAGAAACTGGTCAAAAAACTGCACAGCGAGGGGACGACCGAAGTATTTAATGAAGTGAATGTCAAAAGCTTTTCACAGAAAGGCTCTCATCTGACGATTCATACGTACGAGGAGTTTTATATTACGAAAGCCGGCGGCAGTCCGAAGCTCAGAACATACAATTGGACGTATGGCGGCGTTGTTAAAGACGGAAGAATTTATTTAACATCCATTCAATAAAAAAAACCCCGCGCCAATCAGGCGGCGGGGGTTTCCGTTTTTAAAAGAAGAAATAATTCATGAGTTCTTTTATATAATGCTTGATCGTGAATTGAAATGTTACGCAAATGATCAAATAGATGACGATAACAGAATAAATGATATCCGCCTTAGTAGTGAGTGATGCTGATAGCTCGCCAGCATGAGCGGAGGCACGGCAAACGCCGCTCCTAAAAGACCGACAGCCAGAATGGTGAAGCAAACGGTTGTATGAAGCAGCATAAAAATAAGTGCAAGAAGCAAAATAGCTGTAAACGGAATCAAAAATGCCCCGAATCTGGACAGCGAATCTTTAAATGACACCTGGGCGCCGCCGGCCTTCAAAGCGATAAAAATCAAGAGATACAGGCAAAAAACGCATAATGCAAAGGTAAGCGCCGGTTTGATCACAACCGCGGTAAAACTGACGTCACGAAAGCCGTCTGATAAGAGAATATAAAACATAACCGGCGTCACCAGGCAGAAAAGCACCATGTTGATGATGCTGCTGACAAGCTGTTCGCCGCCTGTCGTTTTACATGTTTGATACGGTCGCTTTAACACATCAAGCACGAATAAGGCAAATTGCTTTGAAGCCTGCTTAGCCGCGGCGCCGGCCTGAGCGGCCTGGCCCTGCGTTTGGCCTGCGCCTCCCTGCCCGGGCTGGGGCGCCCCGCACTTTTCACAAAACTTCCCGCCATCAGTATGATGGCCGCATTGAGAACAATACATTCTAAAACTCCTTTTACAAGTAATATAGGGATTTTGTTCAATATTTACATTATAAAAGAAAATAGGGCGGATGTAACGGAGTTTTCTAAAGATATACAAATCACCTTCTCTATGAATTGATAATAGAGAAAAAGTACCCTTTATGGTAGAATTTTATTGGAGCTGATAGATATCATGTCTCTCGGCGCATTGATTCAGAGTGAAAAAGGAAATTAACGCATGCTAAAAAAATTGAAAATGCTTTATCGGCTGTTGAAATTCGGAAAAGGCTTATGGAGATAGCAAACAGAAAAAACCGTCCTTACAAGGACGGTTTTTTTCTGTTTCCGGATCGTCCGGCTGAGGTTATAAAAAGCAGACCCTGGGGTAAAAACCATGCATAAGAAACAGCGGAGAACAAAACATAACTCAATAACGGCAAGTCATAAGGAGGTACGCATGTTTTCATTCATCATTCATGTCTTCATTTCACTGTTTGCAGTCTCCAATCCCATCGGAAACGTGCCGATTTTTCTTTCACTGACGGAAGGGTACCCGGAGAAAGAACGGACAGCGATCGCGCGCAAGGCTTCCGTGCTGTCGTTTATCATCTTGGCGGCTTTTTTAATCTTCGGCCATCTGATCTTTAAACTGTTTGACATTAACATTCATGCCTTACGTATCGCGGGCGGCATTTTTATTTTCGGCATCGCTTATAATCTTCTGAACGCGAAGAAATCTCATGTGCAGTCTCTCCATCATGAAGAGAAAGGGGAGAGCAAGGAGAAAGCTGATATATCTGTGACGCCTTTGTCGATTCCGATTATCGCCGGACCCGGTACGATCGCGACGGTGATGAGTCTGTCGGCCGGCCATGGCGGCATCTTCCATTACATCAGCGTGCTTATCGGCATTGCGGCCGTCATCGCGATGACGTTCATCTTCTTTCACTATTCATCTTTCATCAGCAATAAGCTCGGGAAAACCGAAATGAACGTCATTACCCGGCTGATGGGGCTGATTTTGGCGGTGGTGGCGATCGGCATGATCGGCGCCGGTCTGAAAGGCATGTTCCCGATATTGGTTTCCTGACTTAAAAAAGCAGCGCCCGGTTATCTTCGGGTGCTGCTTTTTTCTATTTTCGGCACATGCTGAAACACTTCTTCACTCTCAAAAAATTCTATCAAACGGCTCAGCCAGTCATAATAATGGAGCCAATCCGTCAGTTCATCCAAAAGCTGACGGGCTTTTTCTTCAATATCGGGACTGAGATTTTCCGATTCCAGAAGCTCAGTCAGCTCGCGGTTCAGCTTTTTATAGAGCATTTTGTTTTTGCTGACCGCCTTTGTCCAATTTGCCGTAAACAGGGAGATAAACGTCTGGTAATAATCACGCTCAACGTCGTAAAGGTCTTTCCGAACGCCTTTTTCAAACACTTTTTCAGCCAGATTGGCATCGGTCATTTCGCGGACCACCTGGCTCATCCTCGTTTTGCTCATCCCGGTCGCCTCTGACAGCTCATTTAACGTCATCGGCTTGCGGTTCATATAAATAATACCGAGCACACGTCCCAGTGTGGCCGGCATTCCGAATGTATGCATATTCTCGGCGATTCTCTCAATGAGATGCTCTTCAGCATGCCCGATGATATCAAGAGCGTTTTTTTCCACGGCTGATCATCCCTTCACTGGCTTTTCATGCTGACAATATATCATATTTTTTACAGTTGATGAAAAAGATGATGCGGCAGGATATGCGAGCTATCGGGAGCGATTGTAAGAACATCCGCATTGTCAGCGGGATAACATGAAAAAATACGTATATTGTATATAATTTCAACACATTGTAAACTTTTTATTTTACAAATTTCATCTTATAATAAAGATTATACTTTTCAGAAAAATAACGGAACCCTTCGGAGGTGCACGGATTGCTGAGATTAGAAAATGTATCAAAAGTCTATAAAGGCGGAAAAAAAGCTGTCAACAGCATTGATTTAAATATCGAAAAAGGCGAGTTTATTTGTTTTATCGGGCCGAGCGGCTGCGGAAAAACGACGACGATGAAAATGATTAACAGACTGATTGAGCCGTCATCCGGAAAGATTTTTATCGATGGCGAAAACATTATGGAGCAGGACCCGGTGGAGCTGAGACGGAAAATCGGCTACGTCATTCAGCAGATCGGACTTTTCCCTCATATGACCATTCAGCAGAACATTTCCCTCGTGCCGAAACTGCTGAAATGGCCGGAACAAAAGCGGAAGGAACGGGCTCGGGAGCTTTTGAAGCTCGTCGATATGGGCCCGGAATATTTAGACCGCTATCCTCACGAGCTGAGCGGGGGACAGCAGCAGAGAATCGGCGTGCTGCGCGCCCTTGCAGCGGAACCTCCCCTTATTCTCATGGATGAACCGTTCGGAGCGCTTGACCCGATTACGCGGGATTCCCTTCAAGAAGAATTTAAAAAACTGCAAAGAACATTAAATAAAACGATTGTGTTTGTAACCCACGATATGGATGAAGCTATTAAGCTGGCTGACCGGATCGTCATTTTAAAAGCGGGAGAGATCGTTCAGGCCGGCACTCCTGATGACATCCTCCGGAATCCGGCTAATGAGTTTGTCGAAGAATTTATCGGCAAAGAACGGTTATTGCAATCAAGACCGGATATTGAACGCGTCGAGCAGATGATGAACAAAAAACCTGTCACCGTTACGGCGGACAAAACGCTTTCGCAGGCGATACAGGTGATGCGGGAACACCGTGTCGATTCCCTGCTTGTCGTTGATGACCTGAATGTGCTGCAAGGATATGTTGATGTCGAAATCATTGATCAGAACCGGAAAAAAGCGAGCCTCGTCGGCGACGTGCTCCGCTCTGATCTGTATACAGTCGAGCAGGGGACACTGCTGCGCGATACCGTACGCAAAATTTTAAAGCGCGGAATGAAATATGTACCCGTCGTTGATGAACAAAGGCATTTAGTCGGAATTGTCACGAGAGCGAGCCTTGTCGACATCGTTTACGATTCAATCTGGGGCGAGGAAGACCAGCTGGTGACAGGCTGACAAGGGAGGAACGCTTACAATGAATGAAATGATCAAGTTTTTGCAGACGAACGGCGGAGAACTTTTATATAAAACGTGGGAGCATTTATACATTTCGATTATCGCCGTCATATTAGGCATTGTCGTCGCCGTTCCGCTCGGAGTGGCGCTGACGAGAATGAAAAAGGGCGCAGGCGCCGTCATCGGCGCCGTCAACATTGTGCAGACCTTGCCGAGTCTCGCGATACTGGCGTTTTTTATCCCGCTGTTAGGCGTGGGAAAGGTGCCCGCGATCGTCGCGCTGTTTTTCTATTCGGTGCTGCCGATTCTCCGGAACACGTATACCGGCATTCAAGGCGTAAACAAAAATCTGCTGGAATCGGGAAAAGGCATCGGCATGACGGTCTGGGAGCAGATCAGGCTTGTGGAACTGCCGCTTGCGGTTCCGGTGATCATGGCGGGCATCCGCACATCCACCATTTATCTGATCGGCTGGGCGACGCTTGCTTCCTTTATCGGGGGCGGCGGGCTCGGAGACTATATTTTTATCGGCCTGAACCTCTATCAGCCTGAATATATTATCGGCGGCGCCGTGCCGGTCACCATTTTAGCCATTATCATTGATTATCTGCTGGCGGCGACGGAACGGAAGGTGACGCCGAAAGGGCTGAAAGGGCTGAAGGAAGTATCATAAGGAGTTGGCTGTTGTGAAAAGAAACCAAAAGAGATGGATGTGCGCACTGGCGCTGTCAGCTGCTCTGCTTCTAGGCGGCTGTTCCCTTCCCGGCCTGAGCGGGGCTTCCGATGATACGATTAAAATCGGGGCGCAAAGCATGACGGAATCAGAAATTATCGCCAATATGCTCGCACAGATGATTGAACACAATACAGACTTGAATACGGCATTAATTAAAAACCTCGGATCGAACTATGTCCAGCAGCAGGCGATGCTCGGCGGTGAAATCGATATCGCCGCGACGCGCTACTCGGGAACGGATTTAACGAGCACTCTCGGCATGGAAGCGGAAAAAGACCCGAAAAAAGCATTATCCATCGTACAGAAAGAATTTGAGAAACGCTTCCATTACAAATGGTTTGATTCTTACGGATTTGAGAACACATACGCTTTTACCGTCACGAAAGAGCTTGCGGAAAAAGACCATTTAGACAAAGTGTCCGATATTAAGAAGCATGCGGATCAATTTAAGCTCGGTGTAGACAATGCGTGGCTGAAAAGAAAAGGCGACGGCTATAAAGGCTTTACCGACACGTACGGCTTTGAATTCGGCACAACCTATCCGATGCAGATCGGACTTGTATACGATGCCGTGAAAAACGGGAAAATGGACGCCGTCCTCGCCTATTCAACGGACGGACGGATCAAGGCGTATGATCTGAAAATTTTAAAAGACGACAAGCAGTTTTTCCCGCCGTATGACTGTTCGCCGGTCATTCCCGACAGCGTGCTGAAGCAGCATCCTGAACTGAAGGGCATTGTGAATAAACTGATCGGCAAAATCGATACGGAAACGATGCAGGAATTGAATTACGAGGTGGACGGCAAGCTGAAAGAACCGTCCGTCGTCGCTAAAGAATTTTTGGAGAAACATCATTATTTTGAATAAGAAATGAGGTGGGGCAAATGGAAGTGCTGCAGCAGCTCGGCACTTATTATTCTCAAAACGGCGCCTATGTGCTTCAGGAGTTTTACCGCCATTTTCTCATGTCGGTATACGGCGTTTTATTTGCGGCGATCGTGGGGGTTCCGCTCGGCATCTTCATTGCCAGGTACAGAACATTAAGCGGCTGGGTATTCGCGGTGACAAACGTGATTCAGACCGTGCCGGCGCTTGCGATGCTTGCGGTGCTGATGCTCGTCATGGGGCTCGGCGCCAATACGGTGATATTGTCGCTGTTTTTATATTCGCTTCTTCCGATCATCCGGAATACGTACACGGGAATCGCCAGCATTGAACACGCTTATCTTGAATCGGGAAAAGCGATGGGCATGACCAAATTTCAGGTGCTCCGCATGGTGGAGCTGCCGCTTGCGCTTTCCGTCATCATGGCGGGGCTGCGGACGGCGCTCGTCATCGCGATCGGCATTACGGCAATCGGTACGTTTGTCGGCGCGGGCGGACTCGGTGACATTATTGTCAGGGGCTCAAACGCCACGAACGGAACCGCGATTATTTTGGCCGGCGCCATTCCGACAGCGCTGATGGCCGTTATCGCAGATCTTGTGATGGCATGGCTGGAGCGGGCGCTGAGTCCGGTGAGAAAGAAAAAACGAACCAAAGCGCCGAATGCGGCATGAAAAAAACGCCTTGCGGGTCAGGGCGTTTTTTTCTTATGGCTTCGGAACATGCTTGAAAATTTCTTCGCTTTCAAAAAACTCGATCAGACGGCTGATCCAGTTGTAGTAATCAAGCCAATCCTTTAATTCTTTCAGCAGTTCGTTGATTTTTTCCTCAGCTTCTTCCGGCACGCCGTTTTCAAGGACGGCTGTCAGTTCGCGGTTCAGCTTTTTATGCATCATTTTATTTTTGCTGACGACCTTGCTCCATGTGGCCGTAAACAGCGTAATAAAGGTTTGGTAATAATCCTGCTCGACGTCGTATAAATCTTTGCGGACGCCTTTTTCAAACACTTTTTCCGCCAGATTGACGTCAAGCATTTCACGGACCGCCTGACTCATTCTCGTCTTGCTCATGCCGGTCGCTTCTGATAATTCAGTTAAGGTCATCGGCTTGCGGTTCATATAAATAATGCCTAAAATGCGCCCCACCGTCGCGGGCATTCCGAATGTATGCATATTTTCAGCGATTCGTTCTATCAAATGATCTTCAGCTTGTTCGATTACGTGTAACGGATCTTTCTCCAACAGTTTCAATCCTTTCAGTCAGCAATTCCGATGTCAATATACCACATTTTTAAACCGGCGGAAATGCTCTTCCGAGAGAATTTGGCAGTAATCCGGAGCAATAAGAAGAACTTTGCCGGTCAATACGGGTTAATCAATGCTTACACAACCTTTATATATAATATGGACAAATTGTAAACTTTTTAATTTACAAAGTTTAATTTATAATGGAAAACGTTCAATTGTCTGAAAAGTTAAATTTGAATTTAACGAATTGAATAAATTTAATCATGGAGGTGTGAGTGTTTGCTGACATTAGAAAATGTCTCGAAAATGTATAAAGGCGGGAAAAAAGCCGTCAACAGCATCAACCTGAATATCGCCAAAGGCGAATTTATTTGTTTTATCGGGCCGAGCGGCTGCGGCAAAACGACGACGATGAAAATGATCAACCGCTTAATTGAACCGACAGAAGGCAGAATCCTGATAGAGGGCCGAAACATTATGGAACAAGACCCGGTGGAACTCAGAAGAAGCATCGGCTATGTCATCCAGCAGATCGGGCTGTTTCCGCATATGACCATTCAGCAGAACATTACGCTCGTTCCGAAGCTTTTAAAGCATCCTGCCGAAAAACGGAAGGAACGGGCGCGGGAGCTTTTAAAGCTCGTTGATATGGGGCCTGAATATTTAGACCGTTACCCTCATGAACTGAGCGGAGGACAGCAGCAGCGAATAGGTGTATTACGGGCACTTGCCGCAGAGCCGCCGCTCATCTTAATGGATGAACCGTTCGGGGCGCTTGACCCGATTACGAGAGATTCCCTTCAGGAAGAATTTAAAAAACTGCAAAAAACCTTACATAAAACCATCGTATTTGTTACCCATGATATGGACGAAGCCATCAAGCTTGCGGACAGAATCGTCATTCTGAAAGCGGGAGAAATCGTCCAGGCCGGAACGCCTGATGAGATTCTCAGATTTCCGGCGAATGAATTTGTTGAGGAGTTTATCGGCAAGGAACGGCTGATCCAATCATCCAGCCCTGATATTGAACGGGTGGAGCAGATCATGAATCCCGATCCCGTGACGGTAACACCTGAGAAAACACTGTCAGCCGCCATTCAGCTGATGCGTGCCGAGCGGGTGGATTCGCTGCTCGTCATTGATGAAAAGAACGTTCTCCAAGGTTATGTCGATGTGGAGATGATTGACCGCAAACGAAGACAAGCGGTAACCGTCGCGGAAGTGCTTGAGCGGGATCTGTACACGGTCAGAAGCGGCACTCTGCTTCGCGACGCCGTCCATAAAATTTTAAAAAGAGGCATGAAATTTGTGCCGGTCATTGATGAAGCCGGCCGGCTAACGGGAATCGTGACAAGGGCAAGCCTCGTTGACATCGTCTATGACTCCATCTGGGGAGAAGAGAATCAGCTCGCGGTGATGTCATGAGGAGGCTTCAATTGATATGAATCAGACCGTGCAATTTTTACAGGCAAATGGAGGAGAGATGCTTTATAAAACATGGGAGCATCTGTACATCTCATTAATCGCCGTCATGGCGGGCATTCTCGCCGCCGTTCCGCTCGGCGTCGTGCTGACGAGGATGAAAAGAGGAGCCGGCGCCGTCATCGGCATCGTCAACATCATTCAAACCTTGCCGAGCCTTGCCATTCTTGCGTTTTTTATTCCGCTTTTAGGCGTAGGAAAGGTCCCGGCCGTTGCGGCGCTGTTTTTCTATTCCATGCTGCCGATTCTCAGAAACACGTATACGGGGATTCTCGGCGTCAATCGGCATCTTCTGGAATCGGGAAAAGGAATCGGCATGACGGCATGGGAGCAGATCAGGCTTGTAGAGCTCCCGCTTGCCGCTCCGGTCATCATGGCGGGCATCAGGACGTCTTCGATTTATTTAATCGGCTGGGCGACGCTCGCCTCCTTTATCGGCGGAGGCGGGCTGGGAGATTACATTTTTATCGGCTTGAACCTTTACCAGCCGGAGTATATTATCGCAGGCGCCGTTCCGGTCACAGTGCTGGCGGCAGCCGTCGATTACATGCTGGGGATGACAGAACGGAAAGTCACGCCTGACGGGCTGAAAAGCATAAAGGACGCTTCATAAGGAGGAGGTCTCTCATGGGGAATAGATGCAAAAAACGGCTGCTCGCAATCGCCTGTATCGGCATGCTGCTCCTTGGCGGATGCTCGCTCCCGGGATTGAGCGCCGCATCGGAGGACACCATTAAAATCGGCGCGCAAAGCATGACCGAATCAGAAATCATCGCGAGCATGCTCGGACAGATGATCGAACATCACAGCGGGTTGAAGACAACGGTTATTAAAAATCTCGGCTCCAATGCCGTACAGCAGCAATCCTTGATAAACGGTGATATTGATATCGCCGCGACGCGCTATACAGGAGACGCGCTGACGGGCACGCTTCGCATGGAGCCGGAAAAAGACCCGGACAAAGCGCTGCGGCTTGTTCAGCGTGAATTTCAAAACAGATATGACATGAAATGGTTTGATTCTTACGGCTTTGATAATACATACGTCTTTACCGTTTCCGGACAGCTTGCCCGCAAGTATCATTTAGAATCGGTATCCGATGTCAAAAAAGAAGCGTCTCATCTGAAATTCGGCGTCGATAACTACTGGATGAAACTGAGAGGCAACGGATATCAGGATTTTATGAACACATACGGAATGTCATTTGAAGGTACGTATCCGATGCAGATCGGCCTTGTTTACGACGCGCTGAAAAGCAGAAAGATGGATATCGCGCTCGCGTATTCCACCGACGGAAGAATCATCGCTTACGGACTGAAAACGCTGAAGGATGATAAGCGGTTCTTTCCTCCGTATGACTGTTCACCCGTCGTTCCGGATCAAGTATTAAAAGAGCATCCCGAACTGGAGGGCGTGATCAATAAAATGATCGGCGCGATTGATACAAAGATGATGCAGAAAATGAATTACGAAGTTGACGGCCGATTAAAAGAGCCGTCCGTCGTGGCCAAGGAATATTTAGAAAAACATCATTACTTTGAATAACGGAAAGGAGATGTGCGGATGGACACGATGAAGGAGCTGTTTACGTATTATGCTCAAAACGGCAGTTATGTTCTGTATGAGTGCTGGCGGCACTTTCTCATGTCGGCGTACGGCGTCGTTTTCGCCGCCGTTCTCGCCATTCCGGCCGGAATTGTGACAGCAAGGCACGGGCGTCTCGCCGGCTGGGTGTTTGCTGTGGCGAACGTGATTCAAACCGTTCCGGCGCTTGCGATGCTCGCCGTCCTGATGCTCGTCATGGGACTCGGCGCCAATACGGTCATCACGGCTTTGTTTTTGTATTCACTGCTGCCGATTCTCAGAAATACGCACACGGGCATTATCAATATCGAGCACGCTTATCTCGAGTCGGGAAAAGCGATGGGCATGACGAAATACCAAATCCTTCGTATGGTGGAGCTGCCGCTTGCGCTTTCCGTCATTATGGCGGGTCTCCGAACGGCGCTCGTCATTGCGATCGGCATCACGGCGATCGGCACCTTCGTCGGGGCGGGCGGCCTCGGCGATATGATTGTCAGAGGGTCGAACGCGACAAACGGAACCGCCATTATTTTGGCGGGCGCCATCCCGACCGCGCTGATGGCGGTAGCCGCAGACCTGCTGATGGCGTGGCTGGAACGAGCCCTCAGCCCGGTGAAAAAACAAAAAAGAAAGCTGATCGTACGCTCAGCCTCATGAAAAAAAGCATTCTTCCGCGTGAAGGATGCTTTTTTTTGATTTCTTGATTAAATTTTGATAACTGCGCTGTAAAGTCTTACTTATCAAATAACAAAGCAGAGGGGTAATCAAATGAGCAACATCATAGAAACGAGACAGCTGCAAAAATCATTCGGCAGACAACAGGCAGTGGCTGATGTGTCTCTATCGGTTAAGCGCAACAGTATATACGGCCTGCTCGGTCCGAACGGCGCCGGAAAATCAACGACTCTTAAAATATTGACCGGAATCTTGCAGCAAACATCCGGCGAGGTTCTGTTCGACGGACATACATGGAAGCGCGAAGATTTGAAAAGCATCGGTTCCCTGATTGAAGCGCCGCCGCTTTACAGCAACTTGACAGCCGCTGAAAATCTGAAAGTCCGCTGCGTGATGCTCGGACTGCCTGATTCAAGAATTGCGGAAGTGCTGGAAATCACGGGATTAACGGGAACCGGAAAAAAGCGCGCCGGACAATTTTCTATGGGAATGAAGCAGCGTCTCGGCATTGCGTTGGCATTATTAAACCGTCCGTCGCTCTTAATTCTTGATGAGCCGACAAACGGATTGGACCCGATGGGAATTCAGGATTTGCGGGAATTTATCCGCTCCCTGCCCGGACAGGGAATGACGGTTATTTTATCTAGCCACCTGTTATCAGAAGTCGAGCAGATCGCAGACCATATCGGAATCATCAGTGACGGCGTTTTAGGATATCAGGGAGAAATCAGCCGGGAAGACGATCTGGAGCGGCTGTTTCTGGAGGTAGTCAAATCAACACGGGAGAAAGCGGGGACAGGAAAATGATTCAGTACATGCAGGCGGAACACCTTACATCTAAAAGAACATTTATCAGAAAGCTGATCATTCTTATCCCGCTTCTGAACACGGCTTTTTCTTTTCTGCTGAATGCCGCCTATTTTATGACGGGCACGTTCAATTGGTGGGCGGTTATTTTCATGCCGCTCATGATTGCTCTAATGTGCGGTTTATCTGTTAAAAAAGAGAAAAAATCAGCGAATGACCGTGCGGTGTACTCACTGCCGGCTGACTTGAAGAGCATATGGTTCTCAAAAATAAGCTTGATCGCGCTGTATTCACTCCTATCGCAAATCGTCTTTTTAGTCATCATGTTTTTGCTCGGCCTTGTGTTTCCGGCAATTGCTGCGGTTCAGCTGAAAGGTATTGAAGCAAGCTCCCTTTTGTGGCTGTCTACGCTTTGGGAAATTCCGTTCTGCTTATGGATTGCCAGACAGTTCGGGTTTACGGCAGTCATTCTCATCAATATGATCGCCGCCTTTGTTTTAGGCATTGTGCCGGCGTCAGGCTCATTGTGGTGGCTGAGTCCATGGAGCTGGTCAGTCCGGCTGATGTCACCGATTCTCGGGATCCATCCGAACGGGATTCCGCTTCCCGCAAACAGCGGCTTATTAAACGGAAACGTGATCATTCCGGCTATTATTCTTTCTATTCTTTCTTTTATCGCAATAAGTTTTGTTTCCGCCGTGTCTTTTTCAAAAGGGGGAAACCGGTCATGACCGTGCTTTTACGATATATGTGGGCCGATGTATTAAAAATGAAGCGCACGCCGCTCATATGGATGCATGCTGCGGCGCCGGTTTTATGCGCGGGATTTTTCCTTTTGTATATGTATGGAAGGGTTCAGGAGCCTTATATGCTGTACAGTGTGTTTTTCAGTGCGATTGCCGTTTTATACCCTTTAATCATCAGTATTGTCTGCGGCATGTCTGCCTCGGTTGAGGAACAGGCGGGCCATTTTCAGATGATGCTGGCGGTTCCGCATTCTAAAATCATCAGTTTTGCGGGCAAGCTGCTTTTGCTGCTGCTGTTGAATGTGTTATCGGCAGGTCTCGCCATCTGTCTTTATTTGGCGGGGATGAAATTTGTTCTTCACATCAATGATCTCCCGTATCTTCTCTTTTTAAAAGGAGGGGCGTGGCTGATTGCCGGCAGTATTCCGCTTTATATGATGTCTTTTTTTGTCGGCATAAAATACGGCATGGGGCCGTCCGGGCTTTTAGGGGGTGCGGGATTATTAATGGCGGCGCTCATGAATACGGGACTTGGCGATATCATCTGGCGTTTTTTCCCGTGGGCATGGAGCGTGCGGCTTTCAGGCCTTGCAGGACTGCTGCATTTTGACAAAGTCAAAAAAGAGTTCCTCCCTTATGTAAGATACGATATGAGATTCGGAGAAATAATGTTATATTTTTCTATAGTGATATTATGTCTGGCCGGCCTCTATTGGTGCAGAAGATGGGAAGGGCGGCGTTCATATGAATAAAGGCAAGGAGCGATTCGGCCGGTGGCAAACATTTTAGCAATTGATGATGAAAAAGATATTCTCGTTCTGATCAGAAACATTTTACAGCGTGATCAGCATACAGTAACGATTCTGGAAAAAGCGGAGGATCAGTCATTGGATTTTTTTCAAGGCTATGATTTGATTCTTCTTGATGTCATGATGCCCGGAACGGACGGGATTGAACTCTGCCGGCGGATTCGGCCGCTGGTGGACAGCCCGATCCTGTTTTTAACGGCAAAGTCTGACGAAGAATCCATTGTGAAAGGCCTCATGACAGGCGCTGATGATTACATCACAAAGCCGTTCGGCGTACAGGAATTGATGGCAAGGGTAAACGCGCATGTCAGAAGGGAACGGCGGGAAAAGCATCAGACGAAACGGCTGATATCTGGCTTCATGTTTGATTTTGACAATAAAGAAGTATGGATTGATGACCGGAAACTTCCTCTTACGAAAAACGAATATAAAATCGTTGAATGTTTGGCACAGCATAAAAACAGAACATTCTCGCGGGAGCAGATTTACGAGGAAGTGTACGGCTTGGACGGCGATGCGCTCTATTCAACCATTACGGAGTTTATCAGAACCATCCGGAAAAAATGTAAAGAACACGGGGCTGATCCGATCAAAACGGTGTGGGGTGTCGGATACAAATGGGAATAGCAAAAGGAAAATCCAGTATCCGCAAAGAGCTTGTCAAATTTACCATCACGCTGTGTCTGAGCACGATGGGGGTGGCGGCATTATGTGTCGCCTTAAATGCCATTGCCATGAATGCCGGAGCGATTCTGCCCGCAAACTACAGCGAGCATGAGGCGGAACAGACCAAACCCCGCCTGAAATCAGCGGAAAAGATAACAGAAGACATGATCCCCGCAGGTATGACATACGCCGTTTTTGATAAAAAAACAAAGCGGATGACAAAAGGAACGATGACGGAACAAGATGCGGCCAACGCCAGAAAAAAGATTCAGCATCAGCCGTATTTTAATTATGCTCAAAAAGGATTCATGGTGATAAATCGGAAAGATGAATATGGCGTTCTCCAATATTCACTTAGGTCGGAATTTCAGTCGCCGCTGTTAAGGCGCTATCTGCCGAATTATGAATGGACGGGTCTTACGATTCTGATCACTTTGCTTCTTTTGACCGTTTTTATCGTGACGACGCGTTTCGCCAATCAGCTGAGACGGCATTTCAGCACACTCAGCTCCATTACGGCAAGCATTCAAAAACAGAATTTAAATATCAATCCAAAAAGGTCGCGCATAAAGGAATTTGACGATGTCATTGACTCTCTGCTGAAAATGAAAGACGCGCTTCAGGCATCTCTGGCGGCGCAATGGGAGGCGGAGCGGATAAAGAAAGAACAAATCGGCGCGCTTGCGCATGATATTAAAATTCCGGCAACGATCATTAAAGGAAATGCCGAGCTGCTTCAGTTAACAGAGCCTGATGAGGAGCAGGCGGAATATGCGCAGTATATTCTGGATGCCGGAAACAAAATCGAGCATTATGTCGGACAGCTGATCCAGCTTTCTAAAGCGGAGGAGGCAGTTGCCGTTCATGTGGAATATACCGACCTCAAAGAGTGGATTCAAAACATATATCGTGACGCGGCGGCGCTTGCGGGGCCGAAACAGATTGATCTCGTCCTCAGCGAACGGGGAATTGACCGAATTGAAGCGCCGATCGATCATGAGCTGCTCCACAGGGCGGTCATGAATATCGCGGCAAATGCCGTCGACTATACGCCGGAAGGAGGGGAAATCCGTGTGGACGTCCTGTGCACCGATTCCGCCCTCCATCTCGCCGTATCCGACAGCGGAAGCGGGTTCTCGCCGGAAGCGCTGAAAAGAGCGACACAGCTTTTTTACACGGAGGATAAAAGCAGACATTCGGCGGGGCATCACGGCATGGGGCTTACATTCGCCCATCATGTCGTACATCTTCACCACGGCGAATTAATACTTGAAAATCAGGAGTCTGGAGGAGCCCGGGCGGAGATTCGAATTCCGCTGGAAGGCGTCAGACAAAAACAAGCCCTGCACGCCTGAGGGCTTGTTCTTCTGTTTAAGAAAAGCAAAAATAAAAACGGCTGTCCGTTTGAGAGATCAGCCGCTTATGCGGAAAAGAGTTTATCAGGAAGGATCAATCCATGTTGAAGACCACTTGGAAATTTCCTCTAAAATAGGGGCTAATGCGCAGCCTTTTTCCGTTAAAGAATACTCAATGCGGACAGGCGTTTCGGGGATAACATCCCGTTTGATGACACCTTCTGTTTCAAGTTCTTTCAGACGTTCTGACAAGACTCTTCCGCTTAAATTCGGAAGCGCCGCTTCAATTTCGCTAAATCGCTGCTGTCCGTTCAATAACTGAAAGACGATTAGAGCCACCCAGCGTTTACTTAGGATGTCGACCGCTTTTTCGAATCTGGGGCACATTTCTGATTGGTTCATGCTTTTTCACCTCGTCTTCTGCTATTATACCGCAAAATCGGAGGGAACGTACGTCTGGCGCTTGTTAAGTTGAGGAGAGGATCAAAAAGAGGATGAGGAATCCGGGGAGCGCTTTTTCGCTTCAGCCGCGATAAAATCAAAGTATTTGCTGACGCTTTCAATATCTTCTTTTGTGAAGTGCTGCCACTTTTTGCTGTCAAACAGCGGCAGATGCTCCGCGCCTCTGTCAACGGCGGTCTGATAGATGGCGCAGATGGATTGATAGCTTTCGGAGGTTTCGCGGATTTCTTCCTGAAATGCCTTGATGTGTCCGGCCCGCGCCATTAACTCCTCGTACGGAATCTTTAATGTGTCCGCCAATTTTCGGATGGTCGCGGGTTTAGGAATGCCGCGGTGCCCGTTTTCAATTCTGGAAATGGTCGCCGAGCTGACGCCGGAATAGACGGCAAGCTGATTGACGGTAAGCTTCCGGGCGCGGCGCAGCTCTCTTAATTGCTTTCCGAATGTGTTCAATAAGATCGCCTCACATGTGCAAAGTCATGAGTCTTCATTTGTTCTTTTTTTGGCTTCAGCCGATAAGAACGCAAAGTATTTATCAAGCAGAACCAAGTCTTCTTTCGACAGGTGCCGCCAGTTCTCCCGCTCCAACAGGGATAAATCATGCAGCTCAAACGTTTCGGCTTTTTCCAGCAAGGTGCAGCCCGTGTCGTACGGGGCTCTCGTTTCCTGAACGGTCTCTATGTATCCCGCCGTCTGCATCAGTTCCTCATACGGGATTTTTAACGCATCTGCGAGCTTTTTAATGGTTGCAGGTTTCGGCACCCCGCGTTTGCCGTTTTCAATCCGCGAGATTCCCGCGGCGCTGACGCCTGAATACGTTGCCAGCTGATTCACTGTCAGATGCCTTTTTTCCCGCAATGTCCGCAATTGTTTCCCGAAGCTTTCCACAGTCTCTCCCCCTCCCGCGGTCTATTTATATTCTAGTATGTTTATTGACTAAAGGGAATAGCCGGGCTGGAAAAGTGTTGACAAAAGTTAACAAAAGCCGTATCTTATGTATAAGAAAGAAAGTATTTGACAGAACGGAAGGTGAAGAAAGTGGTCGAAAAGATACAGATCAGAAGAGATTATGTGCTGCAGTATATGGTCAATAATGACTACTCGTTAAACCAGCTCGCCCTGGAGATCGGAATATCCCCCGCCACACTGAGCCGTGTACTGAATGGAGAGCGGAGGCCGGGCCAGCTGGTCATCGGAAAAATGCTCTATTACTTTGACATGAAATTTGAAGATCTTTTTTACTACGACTTTGTTGACAAAAGTCAATGATGATGGAAGATTCAAACGCATTTCCGTTTTTCTGACATGATGTGCACCGATACGGCGTGACATGCCTTTGTTTTTCATGTAAAATAGAAGCAATGTAGGCCAGTCAGTCTGGAGGTGTATGGGATGCACACATTATTGATTACCTTATTGGTCATCGTCAGTATTGCACTTATTATTGTCGTATTGCTTCAAACCAGCAAAAGCGCCGGTTTATCGGGTGCAATTTCAGGCGGGGCGGAGCAGCTTTTCGGAAAACAGAAAGCAAGGGGCCTTGATCTGATTCTTCACCGCACAACCGTTGTGCTGGCAGTCTTGTTTTTCGTGTTGACGATTTCGCTGGCGTATATCGTATAAGGCAATGTTTGTATAAGGTCTGATTTAATATCAGGCCTTTTTCTTGTTGAGAGACGGCGTTTGTTTCTCGCAAAACTGTGGAAAACTAAATTGAATGTGCAAAAAAGGGGTTATGAGCATGAAAATTGTGACACCAAAACCATTTACATTTAAAGGCGGAGACAAAGCGGTGCTTCTGCTGCACGGATTTACGGGAAATACGGCAGACGTCAGAATGCTCGGCCGCTACTTGAATGAGCGCGGCTACACTTGTCACGCGCCTCAATATAAAGGGCACGGCGTTCCGCCGGAAGAACTGGTACATACGGGGCCTGAAGATTGGTGGAAAGACGTCATGGACGGTTATGAGTATTTACGGTCTGAAGGCTATGAAAACATTGCGGCCTGCGGACTGTCGCTTGGCGGGGTTTTTTCATTGAAATTGGGTTACACTGTACCCATAAAGGGAATTGTTCCTATGTGTGCGCCGATGCACATTAAAAGTGAAGAGGTTATGTACGAAGGAGTTCTTTCCTACGCGCGCAATTATAAAAAATTCGAAGGAAAACAGCCGGAGCAGATTGAAAAGGAAATGAAGGAGTTTGAAAAAACACCGATGAATACGCTCAAATCGCTTCAGGAGCTGATTGCCGATGTGCGCAAAAACGTCGACATGATCTATTCCCCGACATTTGTGGTTCAGGCACGGCATGACCATATGATTAATACAGAAAGTGCGAACATCATTTACAACGAGGTGGAAACGGACGACAAACAGCTGAAATGGTATGAAGAATCAGGCCATGTCATTACGCTCGATAAAGAACGGGACCTCGTTCATCAGGATGTGTACGAATTTTTAGAGAAACTCGATTGGTAACAAACAGGAGGTCGAATAATGGAAAAAGAAGCGTTTATGGACCGTCTTCTCGCGTTTATGAAGGAAGAGGCGTACAAGCCCCTTACCGTTCAGGAACTCGAGGAGATGCTGAACATCACGGAAGCAGATGAATTTAAAGAGCTGGTAAAAGCGCTGGTGGCGCTCGAGGAGACGGGACAGATCGTCCGCACCAGAAGCAACCGCTACGGGCTTCCGGAAAAAATGAATTTAGTAAAAGGAAAAATTTCCGCGCATGCAAAGGGATTCGCGTTTCTATTGCCGGAGGATACCTCTTTAAGCGACGTGTTTATTCCGCCGAATGAGCTGAATACGGCCATGAACGGCGATATCGTCATGGTGCGGCTCAATTCCCAGTCAAGCGGATCGAGACAGGAAGGCACGGTCATCCGCATCTTGGAAAGAAGCATCGACCGCGTCGTGGGCACATACACAGAAACGAAAAGCTTCGGTTTTGTCATCCCGGATGATAAGAAAATCACGAGTGATATTTTTATTCCGAAACATGCCAATAACGGGGCTGCGGAAGGTCATAAAGTCGTCGTCAAACTGACAAGCTACCCTGAAGGCAGAATGAACGCCGAAGGAGAAATCGTTGAAATACTCGGCCATAAAAATGATCCGGGCATCGATATTTTATCCATCATCCATAAGCACGGCCTGCCGGGAGATTTTCCGGCTGAAGCGATGGAGCAGGCAACAAGCACGCCCGATACCATCGATGAAAAAGACATCAAAGACCGCCGTGATCTCCGCGATCAGGTCATTGTCACCATTGACGGCGCGGATGCGAAGGATCTGGATGACGCCGTCACCGTGACAAAGCTTGATAACGGCAGCTACAAGCTCGGCGTCCATATTGCGGACGTCAGCCATTACGTCACGGAGAATTCCCCGATTGACAAAGAAGCGCTGGATAGAGGGACAAGCGTGTACTTGGTTGACCGGGTCATTCCGATGATTCCGCACAGACTGTCTAACGGAATCTGTTCTTTAAATCCGAAGGTCGACCGGCTGACGCTTTCCTGCGAAATGACAATCAACCAGCAGGGCCAGGTGACAGAGCACGAGATCTTCCAAAGCGTCATTAAAACGACGGAAAGAATGACCTATTCAGATGTCAACCAGATCCTCACAGAAGACGACGCCGAGCTGAAAGAAAGATATGAGCCGCTCGTCCCGATGTTTAAAGACATGGAACGTCTGGCGGAAATTCTCCGGGCGAAACGGATGGACCGCGGCGCCGTGGATTTTGATTTCAAAGAGGCGAAAGTGCTCGTCGATGAGGAAGGCGCCGTTAAAGACGTCGTCATCAGAGAGCGCTCAGTAGCGGAAAAGCTGATTGAAGAATTCATGCTTGTCGCAAACGAAACGGTGGCCGAGCACTTCCATTGGATGAACGTGCCGTTTATTTACCGGATTCACGAAGAGCCGAACGCCGAAAAACTGCAAAAGTTCCTGGAGTTCGTCACGACATTCGGTTATATCGTCAAAGGAAAAGCCGGAGACATTCATCCGCGCGCGCTGCAAAGCATTCTTGATGAAGTGCGGGATCGTCCGGAAGAAACGGTGATTTCAACCGTCATGCTCCGTTCCATGAAGCAGGCGAAATACGACCCGCAAAGCCTGGGCCATTTCGGGCTGGCGACTGAATTTTATACGCACTTCACATCGCCGATCCGCCGCTATCCTGACTTAATCGTTCACAGGCTGATCAGAACGTATTTGATCAACGGACAATCGGACGAAGCGACTCAAGAAAAGTGGGCCGAACGCCTTCCGGAAATCGCTGACCATACGTCAACGATGGAACGTCGCGCCGTTGATGCAGAGCGGGAAACGGACGATCTGAAAAAAGCGGAATATATGCTTGATAAAATCGGCGAGGAATTTGACGGCATGATCAGTTCCGTCACGAATTTCGGAATGTTTGTCGAGCTGCCGAATACGATTGAAGGGCTTGTGCACGTCAGCTTTATGACGGATGATTATTACCGTTTTGACGAGCAGCATTTCGCCATGATCGGCGAACGCACGGGCAACGTTTACCGGATCGGAGATGAAATCACGGTCAAAGTCGTCGACGTCAATAAAGATGAGAGAAATATCGACTTTGAGATTGTCGGCATGAAAGGCACCCGCCGTCCGAGAGAAACGACAGGCGACCGCAGAAAACGCGGCAGACCGGCGCGGAAACGCGTGTTAAACAGCAATACCCCGGCTTCACCGCCGAAATCGGAGGAAAAAGGGGAATGGTTTACAAAACCGAAGAAGAAAAAGAAAAAACGCGGTTTCCAAAACGCGCCGAAACAAAAACGCAAAAAGAAGAAGTAAATGCGAAAAGCAAATGGGGCAAAATGCTCTGTTTGCTTTCTTTCGCAAGCCGCATTTTCATTGTCGCGGAACGCTCCATTTGCTAAAATAAAGCGTATCGCACACATGAACGGTTTTTGCGGAGAGAGGAGGAGAAGGCATGCCAAAAGGATCAGGCAAAGTATTATCGCAAAACAAAAAAGCAAACCATGATTACTTTATAGAAGAAACCTATGAAACAGGCATCGTGCTGCAGGGAACAGAGATTAAGTCCATCCGCGCCGGCCGCGTAAACATGAAGGATTCCTTTGCGAAAATCGAGCGCGGCGAAGTGTTCCTCCACAACATGCACATCAGCCCGTACGAGCAGGGAAACCGCTATAACCACGACCCGCTCCGGACGAGAAAGCTTTTGATGCACCGGAAAGAAATCAATAAGCTGATCGGTCTGACGAAAGAGAAAGGCTATTCCCTCGTGCCGCTGAAGCTGTATTTGAAAAACGGCTTTGCCAAAGTGTTAATCGGCCTCGGAAAAGGGAAGAAAACATACGATAAACGCGAAGATTTAAAACGAAAAGACGCCAAAAGAGAAATCGAAAGAGCGTTCAGAGACAGACAAAAAGGCTTCTGATGCCTGAGCCTTGATGTGATAACTGCCGTATGCTATACTGTTCACACATCAGATTCACAGGCTGTTTATTGAAGACATTCCCAATTGAATTTGCCTGTGATCATGGTATAATAACAGTACAGCCAGTTGAGCAAGAGCTTGATAGATCTCCCGTATACCCTTAACAAGGGGACGTTACGGATTCGACAGGGATGGATCGAGCTTGAGCTGCGAGCCGAGAGGCGATCTCGTTAACACGCACCTAAATATAACTGGCAAAACTAAAAGTTTTAACCAAAACTTAGCACTAGCTGCCTAATAAACGCAGCGAGCTCTTCCTGACATTGCCTATGTGTCCGTGAAGAGCACATCCAAGTAGGCTACGCTTGCGTTCCCGTCTGAGAACGTAAGAAGAGACTGACAGACTAGCTCTCGGAAGGCCCGCCCGCAGGCACGAAGACGAGTGAAACACGAAATATGCAGGCTACGCTCGTAGACGCTTAAGTAATCGATGTTTCTGGACGTGGGTTCGACTCCCACCGTCTCCATACATAACAGAGGAACCGCAGTGCCGTCACTTGACCGCACTGCGGTTTTTTCATGCCGAAATAAAGGAGTCCATTTGAATGATAGTCGTCATCATAGACGGAAAAGATGTTACAAGCACAGAAGCTTTACACCGAATCTTAAAAGATCAATTAGATTTCCCGGACTTTTATGGTGAAAATCTGAATGCCTTATGGGATTGTCTGACAGGCTGGATCGAACTTCCGCTGACTTTGGTGTGGAAGAATTTTGACATCAGTCAGAAGGAATTGGGTTCGGATGCTGATGATGTCTTGGAGCTGTTTCAAGAGGCTCAAGAAGAGTTAGGGAATCGGTTTGTCATTCAAATCGATCAGCCGTCAGCTGGGACAACGGACAGGCACTAAAAAGTGCGTACTTCCCCTCATCCATTTTTCTATCCGATAATAGGGACGGAGGGTTTCAGGCTTTCGATTTCAGTCCATATATAAGAAGAGACTTGCGATAGGGAGGAATGGATGATGGATTTGCGGTTGAAAGGGAAGACGGCGCTTGTGACGGGATCTACGTCAGGCATCGGGAAGGCGATTGCGGCTTCGCTGATTGCAGAAGGTGCGGCCGTGATCATTAACGGCCGCCGTGAAGAAAAGGTGAACGAAACGATCCGGGAACTAGAGAAACAGACGCCGGATGCCCGTCTCTATCCGGCCGCATTTGATTTAGGCACGGCGGAAGGATGCGGGGCGATTTTTCAGCAGTATCCGGATGTGGATATTCTCGTCAACAATTTAGGAATCTTTGAACCTGCGGAATACTTTGATATTCCTGACGAAGAGTGGCTCCGGTTTTTCGAGGTGAATATCATGAGCGGCGTGAGGCTGACACGCCGGTATGCAAAGCGGATGATTGAACGGAAGGAAGGGCGGGTTATTTTTATCGCGAGTGAAGCGGCCGTCATGCCTTCTCAGGAAATGGCCCACTACAGCGCCACGAAAACGACGCAGCTGTCGTTGTCACGCAGTCTGGCCGAGCTCACGGAAGGGACGAATGTGACGGTGAATACGGTCATGCCGGGCTCCACGAAAACAGAGGGCGTCGAAACGATGCTTGAGTCGCTTTATCCCGGTGAAAACCTGACCGCGGCGGAGGCGGAGAGACGATTTATGAAGGAAAATCGTCCGACGTCGATCATTCAGCGATTGATCCGTCCGGAAGAAATCGCCCACTTTGTCGCCTTTTTAAGCAGCCCGCTGTCGTCTGCCATTAACGGATCTGCATTGCGGATCGACGGCGGCTTGGTGCGGAGCATTATATAAGATGAACGTACAAAAACCCCCGTAAAGCGGGGGTTTTTTTAATGTGGATCACGCTGAAACCGGCTGATGATCCTGCTGATTAAATCTTTTGTGGCGGAGTCAAAATGCTCTTCTTTTTGGTTTGTCAACAGCCCGACCGGCGGTGAAATTGTTAAGTTATGGATCGGAATGACCTTCGTGCCCTCGATCGGTTCTGAATGCGCCGTCGCCGTAAAGATTGAGACGCCGATATTTTCCCTGACATAGTATTGGTGAGCCATGCTGCTGGTCAGCTCCATTTTTCGATAGCGGCTGCCGATGGACCGCTGCAGGTGCTGTTCAATTTGAATCCGGATCGGGCAATTGGCGGGCGTAAAAATCAGGCATTCATTTTCTAAATCCTCGAGATTGACGCTTGCTTTGGCGGCAAGGGGATGTCTGTCTGACACGATGACATTGAGCGAGTCATGAAAAAACGGATCGAAATAATTCTCCAGAATCAGCTCCGGCTCGCCGCATACGGCAAAATCAATGGCGCCTTCCAGCAGTTTGCGGCTGCATGTATTGGCGTCATCCACGCTGACATTGACCGACATGTCCGGATAATCATTTAAGAAACCCCGCAGTACGGCAGGGAAGATCAGGCTTGCCGTCGGTTCGGATATGCCGATCTGAATAAGGCCGGCCTGCCCCTGTCTGATATCGGCCAGAGTATGGTCAAGCACCTCGTATTGCGCGAGAAGCTGCCCGGCCCGCTCATGAAACAGCCGCCCCGCCCTTGTCAGCTTCAGCTTCTTTCCCCGTTCAAACAGCTGCGCGCCTACATCCTGTTCCAGCTGTTTAATCCGCATTGAAATCGTCGGCTGTGAGTAGTTCAGAATTTCGGCGGCTTTATAAAAGCTGCCTGACTGTACGATCGTATGAAACGTTTTAATGGTGCGTAATTCCAACGAAATCCCCTCCCGGCTGTTCATTAATTTTCTTGAACCTTTCCTTTACTTTTTTTGATTAGTCAAATAAATCAGTTTGCTTTATAGTATAAACAATCAAAGCTTAGTAAACAAATTGGAATTATATATTTTTGCGGGGAGAGTGACCGGAATGAGTGAAGACATATTTCGATTGGCTGAGAAAAAGGATGCGCCGGAGTTTTTAGAGCTGCTGTACAGCGCGTTTCAGCCGATCCGCAATTTGGAGATTGACTGGCCGTCGGCGCGGGCCGACATCGATATGGTAACAGAAAATATTGAAAATCATTCAGCCGTCGTGCTCGAACGGGACGGACGGATTCTTTCAACCATTACGATCCGTTTTCCGTGGGAGAGTGACACGCCTCCGTCAAAATATCCGTTCGTCTGGTGGTTTGCAACGCTTCCTGAGCTGAAGGGGCAGGGCATCGGCAGCAAACTTTTGACTTATGTGGAGGAACACGTGCTGCGGGATACGCTGAAGGCCCCGGCCATCACGCTCGGCACTTCGGCGCGCAAGCATCCCTGGCTTGTAGATATGTACAGACGGAGGGGGTATGAAGTGTATTTTGAGCAGGAGAAAGACGGAGACATCGGAGTCATGATGAGAAAGGTGCTCATATCGGAGCGGTTTGACGCGTCGCTGTTAGGCACACCGAGCTGGGCGCAATGATAAAAAAACGGATCAGAGCCGGCTGTCTGCTTCTGCTGCTCGGCGTGCTGGCCGGGTGCGGGCAAGGAGAAAGCACAAAAGCGGGGAGCGGCGTGCAGACCGTCATTGTCGGCACGGGAACTGATTTTCCGAACATTGCTTTTATGGATGAAAAAGGCGAGCTGACCGGCTATGACATTGAAGTGATGAAAGCCATTGATGAACAGCTGCCGCAATACAAATTTGTCTTTAAGACGATGGATTTTTCGAATCTGCTTACAAGTCTAGGAAACCGGAAAATTGATGTGATCGCGCATAATATGGCGAAAAATAAGGAACGGGAGAAACGCTTTTTGTATCACAAGATCCCATATAACTACTCGCCGATGTACCTCACGGTGAAGGCGGATAATGACGCGATACACACGCTCCGGGATTTAAAAGGGAAAACCGTCATCGTCGGCGCGACGTCAAACGCGGCGGATTATATGACGGCATACAACAAAACCCACGGCAGCCCGATACATTTGAAATACGCCGGGCAGGGCGGCAATGATACAGCAAACCAAATAGAGACGGGACGCGCTGACGCCACCGTATCCACGCCGTTTGCCGTCGATTTTCAAAATAAGACGCACGCGTTCAAACAAAAAACGGTCGGTGATGTGCTACTGGATACCGAGGTGTATTTTATGTTCAATAAAAACAGCCAAACCCTGGCGGACGATACGGATCGGGCGATTCAAAAGCTTGAGAAGGACGGCACATTGAAAAGGCTGAGTGAAAAATGGCTCGGCGCGGATTATTCAAAATCAAGTTTCACGAAATAATTGAAGCAGAAAACGGGGCGATCACATGAAAATAAGACTGGCGGTCATGTCATTAACAATTGCTGCAACGGCGGCGTTATCAGCCTGCGGCGCGGGCGGGGAGGCGGCATCAGGCAATCAGAAAAACGTGAAGAACATTACGGTCGGCACCGGCACTCAATTTCCGAATATTTGCTTTATTGATGATGAAGGCAAATTGACGGGCTACGACGTTGAGCTGGTGAAAGAGCTTGACAGGCGCCTGCCGGACTATCGTTTCACTTTTAAAACGATGGATTTCTCCAACCTGCTTGTCAGCCTCGGCCAGCATAAAGTCGATATCGTAGCCCATCAAATGGAGAAAAGCGCCGAACGGGAGAAAAAATTTCTGTTCAATCAAGTCGCGTATAACAACTTCCCGCTGAAAATCACGGTGCTTCAAGAAAACGGGAACATTCACGGCATTGATGACTTGAAAGGAAAGCGGGTCATTACAAGTCCGACGTCAAACGGCGCGCTTGTGCTGAAAAAATGGAATGAAAAACACGGCAGTCCGTTTGAAATCGCTTATGCGGGCCAAGGTTCAAACGATGCGGCCAATCAGCTGAAATCCGGCCGCGCCGATGCGACGATTTCTACGCCGTTTGCCGTCGATTTCCAAAACAAAACGAGCGCGATCAAAGAAAAAACGGTCGGCGGGGTGCTGTCAAATGCCAAAGTGTTCTTTATGTTTAACAAAAATGAACAAACGCTGAGCGATGACATTGATAAAGCCCTCAAGGAAATCATTGATGACGGCACGCTTAAAAAGCTGAGTGAAAAGTGGCTCGGCGCGGATTATTCAAAGGAGCAATATTAAGTGAAAAAGAGAGGGATCGGTAATGGAAAAAGCGTTTGATATCAGTATGATCGCGTCCTTTGTGCCGACATTGCTCGGGTATTTGCCCGTCACGCTGTATATATTGGCGGTGTCTCTGCTGTTCGGCTTTCTATTGGGGCTGCTTTTGGCGCTGCCCCGCATCTATCGCATTCCCGTTTTGAATCAGTTTGCGAAGCTGTATATCTCTTTTTTCAGAGGAACGCCCATCATGGTGCAGCTGTTCATTGTATTTTACGGTATTCCGGCGCTCACGGCTCTCGCCGGGATTGATACCTCCAAAATGGACCCTTTGTATGCGGCCATCGCCACGTATGCGCTGAGCAGCGCGGCAAGAGCGGCCGAAATCATCAGGGGAGGTGTGAACAGCGTCGACCGCGGGCAGGCGGAGGCGGCTTTCAGCATCGGGCTGAACGGGGGGCAGACATTCTGGCGCATCATTCTGCCGCAGGCGCTTGTGCAGGCCTTTCCCAACATCGGAAATATGGTGATCGGTTTCTTAAAAGATACATCACTCGCTTTTTCGATTGGGGTGATGGATATGTCGGGCAGAGGACAGACCTTGATTACATCGAGCAATCATTCTTTAGAAGTGTATATCTCGCTTTCTGTTCTGTATTATGCGGCCGCCCTTTTATTTGAATGTGTCTTCAGATGGGCCGAAAAACGAATCAAGAAAGATGAGACGCGCCTTGTGACGGTTTTTGACATGAGCGCGCACGGCTGAAAAGGAGGGAGAACAGTGGAGCTGGACATTCCATTTATCGGCACTGCGATCAAACAATTGATGAAAACCGTTCCGCTTACATTGGCGATGACGGTCATTCCGATTATTGCCGGATTTTTCATAGCTCTCGGCAATATCACGGTGCGTATATTCCGCATCAAATGGCTGCTGGCCTGCTCATCGTTTTACGTGTCTTTTTTCCGCAGCACCCCGGCGATTCTCCATATTATGCTGATTTATTTAGGGGTTCCGCTGATTGCCGATCAATTCAGCCGCGCGTTTCATCTCGGCTGGTCGGCCAATCAGATTCCGGTCGCCGTGTTTGTCATCATGGCACTGTCATTAACGGCAGGCGCTTATATGACGGAAATTCTCCGTTCCGGGATCATGGCCGTCGATACGGGGCAGGCGGAGGCGGCATATTCAATCGGCCTGACGCGGGGCCAGATGATTCGGCGCGTGGTTCTGCCGCAGGCGTTCATGATATCGCTTCCGAACTTCACCAACATAGGCATCGGCTTTTTGCATACCACTTCCATCGCGGCCATTGTTGCGGTGCCTGAGATTACAGGAACGGCGACGATTGCGGCATCCGATAACTATGCATTTCTGGAAGCATTTATCGGGGCTGCCGTGATTTATTGGGGATTAACGCTGATTCTCGAAGCTGTAAACAGTCTGGCGGAAAAAAGGGCAGCCAGATATCAAGGAGGCGCATTATGATCGAAATCCGAAACATTCAAAAACATTTTGGCAGTCATCACGTGCTAAAGGGGATCAATTTAAGTGTCCGGAAAGGAGAAGTCGTGACCATCATCGGCCCGAGCGGTTCCGGGAAAACCACTTTTCTGCGCTGCCTTAATTTACTTGAGCGGCCGGATGAGGGCGCCATTTCGCTGCACGGTGAAGTCATTAACTGCAAAAAGCCTGCCAAAAAAGACATTCTCAGACTGAGGAAACAGACGGCGATGGTTTTTCAGCAATATCATTTGTTCTCGCATAAAACGGCGATTCAAAATGTTATGGAAGGCCTGACGGTCGCAAGGAAAATGAAAAAACCAGATGCGTACGCCATTGCCGAGCGGGAACTGGCCAAGGTGGGGCTTCAGGATAAATTGCACGCCTATCCGAATCAGCTGTCGGGAGGCCAAAAGCAGCGGGTCGGAATTGCCAGGGCGCTTGCCATTTATCCTGATGTGATGCTGTTTGATGAACCGACCGCAGCCCTCGATCCGGAGCTTGTCGGCGAGGTGCTCGAGGTGATGCTTAACATTGTGCGGACCGGCGCCACCATGATCATTGTCACTCATGAAATGGAATTCGCCAGAAGAGTGTCCGACCAAATTGTGTTTATGGATGAAGGAGCAATCGTGGAACAAGGAACGCCTGAGGAAGTCTTTTACAAGACGAAAAAAGAAAGAACGAAGAAGTTCCTCCGCCGCGTGCTGCCTGATTACGGTTATGACATAAAAGAGCGCATAAAGGAGCCTGTCGTATGATTCGTTTAAGCATTTTAGACCAAAGTGTCACCGCGGAAAACCAAACCGCAGAAGAAGCCTTGCGGCAAACGGTGAAATTGGCTCAGGAGGCCGAACAATACGGATATGACCGTTTCTGGGCGGCGGAGCATCATAACAATGAAGAGATAGCGGGATCAGCGCCGGAAATTGTTCTGGGGTATCTTGCCGCAAGCACGAAAAAAATCCGTCTCGCATCCGGCGGAGTGATGCTGCAGCATTACAGTCCTTATAAAGTGGCGGAGCAGTTCCGGGTTCTGTCCGCCCTTGCTCCCGGCCGTGTGGCGCTCGGTGTCGGCAAAGCGCCCGGCGGATTTCAGCTGTCAACCGATGCGCTGCAGCGGGAGCTTATCCAGCCCGCCCGTTTATTTGAAGAAAAGCTTGAGGAGCTGACTCATTTCATCCGAAATGATTTTCCGGACTCGCACCGCTACGCGTCGTTGCGGCCGGCGCCGCATACTGAGTATGCGCCTGACCTCTTTTTGCTCGGCGGCAGCGCGGAAAGCGCGATATCCGCGGCCAAACTCGGCATTTCCTTCGTTTTCGCCTATTTCATAAACGGTGAAGAGGCTGCGTTAGAAAAAGCGCGCCACGCCTTTGACGAGCATCTGCCGAAAGGATCGAAGGCGGAATTTCACCTTGCGCCGATGGTCTTTACCGCGCATACAAAAGCAGAAGCGGAAAAACACGTCGTATCGCGTGAGTCGGTCAAAATCATTCTCGAAGACGGCAAAAAGGTGAATGTCGGTTCCCGGGAACAAGCGGAAGCGTTTCTTGAACAAGTCACGCAGCCATATAAGCTGATTACACAAAAGACGGGTGTGATTGCCGGGACAAAAGAAGAGACTGCCGCCGAGCTGCGACGATTATCCGTTCAGTACAGCATTACTGATTTTGTGATTTTGTCGCCTATCAAAAACGCTGAGGAAAAACGATTGTCTTACCGGCTGTTAAGCGAAGCGGTGCAGCCGGCCCCACAATTACAGGAGGGATGAACATGAGTCATGAAGTAAACGTAGTGGTCTGGAGCAAACAGGGCTGCTCCTATTGCGATGAAGTGAAAGGATATTTGCGGGAAAAGGCCATTGCGTACGAAACAATTGATGTGACGGAGCGGGACGAATTGCGTGACGTGCTGCAGATGAAATACGGCATCCGTCATGTCCCCGTCGTTGAACTCGGCAGCGGTGACAGCCGTGTGTATCAGGCCGTTACTCAAGTCGGCATTGAACATGTAGAACGGGCGCTTGCCGATTACGAGGGGAAAAAGGGGGAGAGAAAATGAGCCGGGCGGATCTAATTCAATTCGGAGCCATGATTCACGGTGTCGGCGGCACAACGGACGGCTGGCGTCATCCCGACGCCGATCCGACAGCAAGCACGAATGCGGCGTTTTACAGGCAAAAAGCGCAGACTGCAGAAAGAGGGCTGTTCAGCTTTGCTTTTATTGCGGACGGCTTGTTCATTTCTGAAAAGTCCATCCCGCATTTCTTAAATCGGTTTGAGCCGATCACTATCTTATCGGCGCTTGCCGCCTCTACAACCCATCTTGGTTTAATCGGCACATTTTCCACATCGTTCACTGAGCCGTTCACCATCGCAAGACAGCTGATGTCTCTTGACCATATCAGCGGCGGCCGGGCGGGCTGGAATCTCGTCACCTCTCCGCAGGCGGGAGCCGCGCGCAATCACAGCAAAGAAAGCCTTCCCGACCACAGCCGGCGCTATGCCATCGCCCAGGAACATGTGGACGTGGTGCGCGGTCTGTGGAATTCCTGGGAAGAAGATGCCTTCGTCCGCAACAAAGAAACCGGGCAGTTTTTTGACCCTGACAAACTGCATCGCCTGTATCACAAAGGCGAGTATTTCAAAGTGGAGGGCCCGCTGAATATCGGCCGGTCCAAACAGGGAGAGCCGGTCGTTTTCCAAGCGGGGTCTTCAGAAACCGGCCGGTCGTTTGCCGCGAGGAATGCAGATGCAGTCTTTACGCACTCCAATTCACTTGAGGAAACGAAAGCTTTTTATGATGATGTGAAGAAGCGGGCGGCGGATTACGGCCGGGACGCTTCCAAGCTGCGGATCTTTCCGGGAATCAGTCCGATTATAGCCGGCTCACAAGAAGAAGCGGAAGCGAAATACCAAGAATTCGCCGAGCTGATTCCGATAGAGAACGCTGTTAAATATGTGGCCAGATTTTTTGACGATTATGATCTGAGCCGTTTTCCGCTGGATGAGCCGTTCCCTGATTTGGGCGACGTCGGGAAAAACGCGTTTCAAAGCACGACAGACCGTATCAAAAGGGAGGCGAAAGCCCGGAATCTTACGCTGCGTCAAGTGGCGCGCGAAGCCGCGTTTCCGCGAACCCATTTTATCGGCACACCGGAACATGTGGCATCATTAATTGAAACATGGTTTCAGCGGGAAGCGGCGGACGGGTTTATCATTCACTCTGACATCCCCGGCATGCTTGAAGCTTTTGTGGATCATGTCATACCGATCCTCCAGGAAAAGGGGCTGTACCGAAAAAGCTATCCGGCGGATACACTGCGGGGGAATCTCGGGTTGGATATTCCGGCCTGCAGACCCAATCCGATTTTGAGCAGAAACTAAATGTTTCTGCTTTTTCCGCTGCTTGTCATTCCCGTCATTGCAGCCTTTTCAAAAAAATACACTGATTTCGAGATATTATTGTTGCGAAAAGATTTTTTTGTAACTATAATTATTACAGAACTGATCAGTATAAAAAAACATTCATATTTCATAATAAATGTGTGTGTAATCTGAAAACGAAAGGGCTGTTTACAATGGCAAAAGTACTTTATATAACTGCTCATCCTCATGATGAAAAGACATCTTACAGCATGGCGACAGGAAAAGCGTTTATCGATTCTTATAAAGAATCAAACCCGAATGATGAGGTTGTACATATCGACCTTTACAAAGAGAACATTCCTCATATCGACGCGGATGTATTCAGCGGCTGGGGAAAACTTCAATCCGGCACAGGTTTTGAAGAGCTTTCTGAAAACGAAAAAGCGAAAGTCAGCCGTCTGAACGAGCTGAGCGATCAATTCGCGGCAGCTGACAAATACGTATTCGTCACACCGCTTTGGAACTTTTCATTCCCGCCTGTTATGAAAGCGTACCTTGATTCTGTGGCTGTAGCCGGAAAATCATTCAAATATACAGAGCAAGGCCCGATCGGTCTGTTGACAGACAAAAAAGCGCTCCACATTCAGGCGCGCGGAGGCTATTACTCTGAAGGGCCGGCGGCTGACATGGAAATGGGCCACCGTTACATCGGCATCATGATGAACTTCTTCGGCGTTCCTTCTTTTGACGGTTTAATCGTTGAAGGCCATAATGCTGAACCGAATAAAGCACAGCAAATTAAAGAAGATGCGATTGCCCGCGCGAAAGAAGCCGGAAAATCATTCTGATCTTAAAAAAACCTCCCCGCCGTACGGAACTGACCCCATAATATGAGACAAACAAAAAACACCTTCAAGTTTGAAAACGGACCGTTGTTATCCGAAATAAAACTTGGAGGTGTTTTTCTATGGGGACAAGAGTGAGTTATCCGGTTGAAGTCAAACAGAAGGCTGTAGGAATGAGATTGGCGGGCGTGCCTATGAAAGAGATCATGCAGGAATTGAATATCAAAAATAAGACTCAGGTTCAGACATGGGTTAGATGGCATAAGGCTGGGGATACCCACCGATTCGAACAGCCTGTTGGAAAGCAATATACTTATGGAAAGGGTCCGGAGTATTCTTCTGAATTAGAGAAACTCCAGGCAGAGAATCGTTATCTGAGACAACAGAATGAAGTGTTAAAAAAGTACAACGAATTGGAAAGGAAGCTGATAGGGAAACGACAATCAAACTGGTAGAAGAATTGCGCAAGACGATGACGGTACAGGACATCTGTGTCCATTTAGATATTTCACGCACTTCATATTATAGATGGAGAAAGAATCTGACTAAGAGTAATCCTAAGATGCGACTGGAGAAACAAATCGGCACGTTGTGCCGAGAACACAAGTATCGATATGGATATCGAAAAATCACAGCCATACTAAAAAAGAGAATAAGTATTAATCATAAATCTGTTCAACGTATTATGCAGAAAAATCAATGGCAGTGTCGGGTTAAGATGAAAAAGCGTAAAAAAAGTGGGCAGCCATATTCTGTGGTCGATAATATATTGGATCGGAACTTTCAGTCTGATCGCCCTCTTGAAAAACTGGTAACGGACATCACATATTTGCCTTATGGACAGAAACAATTGTACCTTTCCAGTATATTGGATTTATACAATGGAGAAGTGATTGCTTTTACGATTGGAGATAAGCAGGACACAGACTTTGTCTTAGACACACTTGATCAGCTGCCAACACTTCCTGAAAACTGCGTGTTACATAGTGACCAAGGTTCTGTTTATACATCTTATGAGTATCAGAAAGCTGTTAAAACAAAAGGCATTACCATGAGCATGTCCCGCAAAGGGACACCCGCTGATAATGCCTCCATCGAATCGTTTCATTCCTCACTAAAGTCTGAAACGTTCTATCTTAACAGCATTGATCGAACTACGACCGCCATCGTAGAACGCACTGCCATAGAATACATTCATTATTATAACAATATTCGTATTCAAACGAAACTAAACAGCCAATCGCCGATACAATATCGGCAATTGGCTGTATGAAGGTGTTTTGATCCCTGTCTCAAAAACGGGGGTCAGTCCCGTACTGCTGGGAGGTTTTTTATATTAAAGGGCAATCGTCCGTTTTTGTTCGCTGCTTTTCATTGCGGCTTCAATGACACGGATGACATCGATGCCTTCTTTTGCCGTAACGGGAAGCGGTTTTCCGTTTAAGATGCTGTCTGCCAGCAGTTTGTAGTACGTAAGGTAAGAGCCGTTCTCAGAGGGGATTGTTTCTGTATGCCTTTTCTCACCCGTTGCGATTGTCAGCTCTCCGAAGTTGTCAGGATCATCGGCGCCCCAGCTGTCGTCAATCGGCTTTTTGCCCGCTGAAAGCGCATCTTCCTGTCCATCCATTCCGTATTTGATAAAGCTTGCATTCCGTCCGTGAATCTGATAGCGCGGGCCGCTTGCCGCATTCATGGAGCCGGATTGAAGAATGACCTGAAGTTTGCCGTAATGGAGCGCGGCCAGAAAATTATCAACGGTTTCACTGTTGTCCCGCTGTTTCATCACATGTGCGGTGACGGATTCCGGCATTCCGAAAAGCAGAAGTGTCTGGTCAATAATATGTGAACCGAGATCATACAGCGTTCCCGTGGCGGGTCCGTTCTTTTCGCGCCATTTTTCCTGTACAACCGGGTTGTATAGATCGTAGCTGACTTGATATGTATGAATGTCTTGAAGCGCCTCGTCCCGAATCAGCTTTTGTATTGTTAAAAAGTCATTGTCCCAGCGCCGGTTGTGGTACACGCTCAGCAAGACGCCTTTATCTTCAGCCGTTCTTCTCAGCTCCTCCGCTTCTGCTGAAGTCGCCGTCATCGGTTTTTCCACGACGGTGTGTTTTCCCGCCAGGAGACATTTCATCGCTGATTCATAATGCATTCCGCTCGGTGTCGTGACGATGACGAGATCAATGTCAGGATCACCGGTAATGTCTTCAATCGCGCGCACGGCTTCAGCCCCCGGCAGATCACGTTTGACCTCATCCGTTCTGGACGTCATGACTTTTTTGATCTGATAATCATCAAGGACGTCCAAAAGCGGCGCATGAAAGACTTTACCCGACAAACCATATCCCAATATGCCAACTTGTATCGTTTTCAATGAGTTTCCCCCTCTTGATAAGTGATAACATTATATACCCCGCGGGTGTACTGGTAAAACTTGTGTGTTGAAAATTTTTTACACCGGATTTTCAAGTCTGTATAATGAAGATAACGAAGAAAAAAACCGAGGTGGAAAATGGACAAACATACCGAGCATCAATCGTTAAATCATAAAAGCGCCAAGGAAAAAGACCAGATCCTGAACCGGCTGAAACGGATTGAAGGCCAAGTCAGGGGCATTCAGAATATGGTGGATAACGAACGATACTGCGTGGATATTCTCGTGCAGATTTCAGCCGTACAGGCGGCCATGCAGAAAGTCGCGTTTCATCTGCTGGAAGATCACGCCCATCACTGCGTAGCCGGCGCCATTGAGAGCGGAAACGGGGAGCAGGCGATTGCCGAGCTGCTTGATGTTGTGAAAAAAATCGCAAAATCGTAAAATAAAATGTTTTGAAATACCCTACAGGGGTATGGTAACATGAAGAAGAAAAAACAAGACATGGAGGGAATCATCATGGAACAAAAAACACTGCAAGTCGAAGGCATGTCATGTCAGCACTGCGTCAAAGCAGTAGAGACCGGAGTAGGAGAACTGAACGGAGTGACGGCGGTTCAGGTGAAATTGGAAGCCGGACAGGTGGATGTGACGTTTGATGAGAACAAAGTCTCCGTATCAGATATAAAAGACGCGATTGAAGATCAAGGTTATGACGTCGTATAGGATTTATCGCGCTGCGGAAACGGGCGCGGTTTTCTTTTATCATAATTATACCCCTATGGGGTTTATGAAGAGAGATGAGGACATTGAGTGAACCGAAAGAAATGACCATTCAAGTGGGGGGCATGACATGCGCCGCCTGCGCTTCAAGAATTGAAAAAGGGTTGAAACGGATGGACGGCGTCAATGACGCTTCCGTCAATCTTGCACTTGAGACTTCAAACATTTCCTATCACCCTGACAAAATCGAAGCAAGCGCCATAAAAGAAAAAATTGAAAAACTCGGCTACCATGTCGTGACGGAAAAAACCGAGTTTCAGATTGAAGGCATGACGTGCGCCGCTTGCGCCAATCGGATTGAAAAGCGCCTGAACAAAGTAGGGGGAGTTGACAGCGCACCGGTGAATTTCGCCCTTGAAACGGTCTCCGTTGAATACAACCCCAAAGAGGTGACACCGAAAGAACTGAAAGAGACCGTGGCAAAACTCGGCTACCGATTAGAAGAAAAGGAAGCGGACGGCCAAGACGGCGGATTATCTCAAAAGGAAAAAGAACAGCGAAAGCAGCTGATCAGGCTGATATTTTCTGCCGTTCTCTCATTTCCGCTTCTCTGGTCGATGGTCAGCCATTTTTCTTTTACTTCTTTTATCTGGATGCCGGATATCCTGATGAATCCGTGGCTGCAATTCGCGCTTGCCACCCCGGTGCAGCTCGTCATCGGCTGGCCTTTTTATATGGGAGCGTACAAGGCGCTGAGAAACAAAAGCGCCAATATGGATGTTCTCGTTGCGCTCGGAACGACGGCCGCTTACGCATACAGCCTGTACATGACGATTGCGTCTCTCGGACGAGACGGACATGTTGAGGGGCTTTATTATGAAACGAGCGCCATTTTGCTGACTTTGATTTTGCTTGGAAAGCTTTTAGAGATGAAAGCAAAAGGCCGCTCATCAGAAGCGATTAAAAAGTTAATGAAGCTTCAGGCGAAGACGGCGGCGGTTGAGCGGGACGGCAAAGTACAGGTGATTCCGATTGATGAGGTCCGGACGGGGGACATCGTATATGTGAAACCGGGAGAACGCGTCCCTGTCGATGGCGAAGTGATTGAAGGCCATTCCGCGATTGATGAATCGATGATTACGGGAGAGAGCATGCCTGTCGATAAGTCTCCCGGAAGCACCGTCACCGGGGCGACGATCAATGCAAACGGTTTTCTCAAAATCAAAGCGGTGAATGTCGGGAAAGATACCGCGCTTGCACACATTATTAAAATCGTGGAAGAAGCCCAAGGATCAAAAGCCCCCATTCAGCGGCTCGCAGATCACATTTCAGGCATTTTCGTCCCGATTGTGCTGGGGCTGGCCGTGCTGACTTTTCTCATTTGGTATGTATGGGTCGCGCCGGGACAGTTTTCTGAAGCGATCGGCAAATTCATCGCCGTGCTTGTCATTGCCTGTCCGTGCGCACTCGGGCTTGCCACTCCGACGAGCATTATGGCGGGCTCCGGCCGCGCAGCTGAATTCGGCATTCTTTTTAAAGGCGGAGAGCATTTAGAAAAAACACAGCGTCTGACGACCATCGTACTGGATAAAACAGGAACGGTGACAAACGGCAGACCGGTTCTGACAGATGCCGTACCGGCAGCGGGAATGAACGAAGAGGAACTCCTGCGGCTGGCGGCGGCCGCCGAAACGGGATCAGAGCACCCGCTTGGAGAAGCCATCGTTTCAGGAGCCGAAAAACGGGGGATTGCCATCCCAAAAATCACCCGGTTCCAAGCCCGGATCGGTTCGGGAATATACGCCGAGGCTGACGGCAGAACGATACTTGCCGGATCAAGACGGCTGATGGAATCGGAACACATCGAACATGAGGCGCTGCTTCCTCACATGGCCCGCTTGGAGGCGGAAGGAAAAACGGTGATGCTTATTGCGGCAGACGGCAAAGCGGCGGGGCTTATCGCAGTCGCCGATACAATCAAAGACACATCTCCGGCCGCGGTGAAACGCCTGAATGATATGGGGCTTGACGTCATCATGATGACCGGTGACAACAAAAAGACCGCGGAAGCCATTGCAAAAGCCGCGGGCATCGGCAGCGTGATCGCCGAAGTGCTTCCCGAACAAAAGGCGGCGGAAATTTCCCGGCTGCAAAAAGAAGGCCGGCGCGTGGCGATGGTCGGTGACGGCATCAATGATGCTCCGGCGCTGGCTGTGGCTGATATCGGAATGGCCATCGGCACCGGCACAGATATCGCAATGGAAGCGGCGGATATTACGCTGATCCGCGGTGACCTGAACGGCATTGCCGACGCCATCGGCATGAGCAGGCTGACCATGAGAAACATCAAGCAGAATTTAGGCTGGGCATTGGGATACAACAGCATCGGCATTCCGATTGCGGCGGCCGGCTTTCTGGCCCCGTGGGTGGCAGGCGCTGCCATGGCGTTCAGCTCAGTATCGGTCGTCCTTAATGCTTTGCGTTTACAGAAGGTGAAACAAGACAAAATGGGCTGATGCCTGTTTTGTCTTTTTTATTGACACTTTATTCAAAGCCTGCATATAATAGAGAAAACACATATATGAGTATATGTTCATATATATAAATTCGTTTAGCTGTATTGATGTTATGGGAATCCTATTACGGAAAGTAGGGTGAGTCGAAAATGAAATCAGCCAAAGGTGAATTTGTATTAGACGGACTTGATTGCAGCAACTGTGCAAAAAAAATAGAAAACGGCGTAAAAGCCATTGACGGCATAGACGGCTGTGCTGTCAATTTTGCGGCAAGCACCATCACGGTCTCAGCCGGCGGCAAAAACGAGCAATGGATGAAAGATGAGGTTGCGAAAAAAGTAAAGTCCATTGATCCTCATGTGACCGTTCGTTCGAAGCACGAAGACAAACCCGACGAGGATGAATACCGCAAAAAGCTGCAGCTGATGTTAGTGAGATTGGCAGCGGGAGCCGTTTTGGCCGTCATCGCTTACTTCGCACACACGGGCGCCGTCCTTGAGTTTCTGCTCTTTTTTGCTTCATATTTGATTATCGGCGGCGATATCGTAGCCAGAGCGGGAAAAAACATTGTCCGCGGCCAGGTATTTGATGAGCATTTTCTGATGGCGCTTGCCACGATCGGCGCATTTATGATTCATCAGTATCCGGAAGGCGTCGCGGTCATGCTGTTCTACCAAATCGGTGAACTGTTTCAGGGAGCGGCCGTCAGCCGATCCAGAAAATCGATCAGCGCGTTATTGGACATCCGTCCTGAGTACGCCAATGTGAAAACGGAAAACGGCATGACTGCCGTTCCGCCGCAGGACGTCAAAGTCGGACAGGTCATCGTCGTGAATCCCGGAGAACGGATTCCGTTGGACGGAAAGGTGCTGAGCGGTTCTTCGATGGTTGATACATCCGCTTTAACGGGCGAATCCGTGCCAAGAAAAGCGGAGCCGGGGCAAGATGTGATGGCCGGATTTATGAATCAGAACGGCGTGCTTCATATTGAAACCTCTAAAGGATATGAAGACTCTGCCGTGTCAAAAATATTGGATCTGGTCGAAAATGCGGCCGGACGCAAAGCGAAAACGGAAAACTTTATTACGAAGTTTGCCAAGTATTATACACCGGCCGTTGTCATTGTTGCGGTGCTTCTCGCCTTTTTACCGCCGCTTCTCGTGCCTTCAGCTGCGCTATCCGACTGGGTGTACCGCGCGCTGATTTTCCTTGTGATTTCTTGTCCGTGCGCACTCGTCGTCTCCATTCCGCTCGGGTTTTTCGGCGGTATCGGAGCTGCGTCTAAAGCAGGGGTGCTCGTGAAAGGAAGCAACTATTTAGAAGCGCTCAATCAGGTGGCATACGCCGTGTTTGATAAAACGGGAACCTTAACGAAAGGCAATTTCGCCGTTACTGATATCAGACCGGCGGCGGGGTTTACGAAAGACAGCCTGCTTCATGCGGCCGCGCTTGCAGAAGCCCATTCCAATCATCCGATTGCTTCTTCCATCCGTGAAACTTACAATCAACCGCTCTCGGCTGAGGAGATTGAAGAATATGAAGAAATACCCGGACACGGCATTCGGGTGAAAACCGGCGGATCAACGATTTTAGCCGGAAATCAAAAACTGATGGCAAAAGAACAAATCGCTTCCGGCACAGCTGAAAACAACGGAACCGTCGTCTATGTCGCCGTTGATCAGCAGTATGCGGGGGCGATCGTGATCGCCGATGAAATCAAAGAGGACGCCAAACAGGCCATTGCCAATTTAAAAGCGCTCGGCGTGAAGCGGACAGTGATGCTGACGGGTGATTCAAAGCAGACCGGAGAAGCTGTCGGCCGAGAGCTCGGTATTGATGATGTGTACACAGAGCTTTTGCCGGGTGACAAGGTAGACCGCGTCGAAGAACTTGAAGCGGCGCTTGCACCGAATGAAAAACTGATGTTTGTCGGCGATGGGATTAATGATACGCCTGTGCTTGCCAGAGCTGACATCGGAGCTGCCATGGGGGCTCTCGGCTCTGATGCCGCCGTCGAAGCGGCCGATGTCGTCCTGATGACAGACCAGCCGTCAAAAGCAGCCGAAGCCATCCGGATTGCACGCCGCACACGCCGGATCGTCTGGCAGAACATCGGATTTGCTTTAGGCGTAAAAATGATTTTTCTCCTGCTTGGCGCATTCGGATTCGCCACCATGTGGGAAGCGGTCTTTTCAGATGTCGGCGTCACGCTGATCGCTGTTGCCAACGCGATGCGCGTCATGAGAGTGAAAGCGGAATAATTGTCAAAGATAATTCGTTTTTCAGGGTTTTCTTAAACAAGGTTGTCTTGGTAAAATAGAGAAGCGGGCCATCCGGCATCCGCTTCTTTTTTATTTTAAAAACAATGAGGTGTCTGAGTGAAAAAGAAACAATCGTCTGCGAAATTTGCGGTGATACTGACGTTAATCGTTGTCGTTTTATTTGCGGCCATCGTAATTATTAACAACCAAACGGAAAAAGCGGGCGAAACAGTCGCCGAACAGCCTTCCATTAAAGGACAGCCCGTGCTCGGCAAAGACAGCGCGCCTGTTACGGTAGTTGAATTCGGAGATTACAAATGTCCGTCATGCAAAGTATTTAACAGCGATATCTTTCCGAAAATCAAAAAAGATTTTATCGATAAAGGCGACGTGAAATTTTCATTTGTGAACGTCATGTACCACGGAAGCGGCTCGCGTCTGGCGGCTCTTGCTTCAGAAGAAGTGTGGAAAGAAGACCCGGCATCATTCTGGGCATTCCATGAAAAGCTGTTTGAACAGCAGCCGTCAAGCGAACAGGAATGGGTCACGCCTGCATTGCTTGAAAAAACGGTCAAAAGCACTGCGAAAAAGGTTGATCCTGACAAGCTGAAGGAAAACCTTGATAAAGAGACATTTGCAAAAGAGCTGAAAGCTGACACTGACCTGAATGATAAATTAAACATTACGGCGACACCGACGATTTACGTAAATGACAAGGTGATTAATGACTTCTCTAAATATGATGAGATTTCAAAAACGATTAAGAAAGAGCTGAAAAATGAAAAATAGAATCGTATTTTTATATGCTTCTTGGGTGATTGCTCTTGCTGCTATGCTCGGCAGCCTTTATTTCAGCGAGATCAGAAAATTCATACCGTGCGAGCTGTGCTGGTATCAAAGAATTCTCATATACCCGCTTGTCCTGATTTTAGGAATCGCCACCTTCCAGGGTGACACGCGCGTAAAAAAATACGTGCTGCCGATGGCCGTCATCGGCGCGTTTATATCGATCATGCATTACCTTGAGCAGAAGGTGCCCGGTTTCAGCGGCATCAAGCCGTGTGTCTACGGCGTGCCTTGCTCATCTGAATATATTAACTGGTTCGGTTTCATTACCATTCCTTTCCTGGCATTGACGGCATTTATTCTCATTATTATCTGCATGTGTTTTGTCAAAACGGAACGCACGGCAAAATAAAGAGCCTGCTCCATGGGAGCGGCTCTTTTTCTATTATTTGTACCAAGCTTTGTTTGTCTCAATCTGTCTGTTATGGGAGCTGTCCCAAATATCCACGGAATAGGCATAATCATAATTCATGACGCAGCGGATGCCGCTGCCTTGGGCGTCATGCTGAAGTCCGAAGTTATGGGAAAACTCGTGCTGTGCCGCTTTCGCCGTGTTGGCCGTTCCTTGATCAAGGTTCACGCTGAAAGCCGGGCCGCTCGGTTTGCCGTTATATACATACGCGATACCGCCGGCGTCAAAACTTGATTTTGCGGTAAAACCGACGACAAAATGATAATTTTGATTTCTGAAGCTGCCTTGGAGATTCGATAAAATCTGAGAACTGTTTGAGCCGGAGGAATTCCAAGCCTGCACAGCCTGTACGACGAAATCAATGTTGTGATCACGGTTAAAAGCAACATCGGCCTGCTCCACGATCTGGACGATTCGCGTTTGCCAGTCGCTGTATTTGGCGCGGTATTCAGCGTCCGCCACCGCCAGCACTCTGACCTTCTGAGAGCCCGTGCTGGCTTTAGTTGAGGCTTTATCCTGACTGACATTGGCATTGAATCGTTTCGTGCCGACCTGCTTGCCGTTTTCATCCAGAATTTTTGTGTCAACCGTCTGTTCGACTTGGACCGGGCCCTTCAGATCTTTAAAATGATCGGCTTTCGGAAGCGGGTCCGTATACACCGTTTTCGCCGGCTCCGCATGAGTGTGCGAATGCGTATGGCTTTCGGCTGACGGCAGGCCGGGAATTAATCCGGCGGCCAATAAAACAGGAAAAACAAGTGAACTGATTTTCATCTCATAACCCCCTTTTTGTTAGAGAAAGTATTCAATGAAACTTCCAATAAACCTCCCAAAATAGTATAAAATAGGTAAATGTTCTTGCTCCCAGCCGTTGCGAGTGAGGTTGTCCCGGGTTAGGAATCAGAATCTTTCAAAAATAAGGTTGATTTTAAGAGAAAGCGATTATAAAATCTAATGGTCGTCAGAAAATTTAACAAATAAAAAGGAGCATATGGAATGGCCTGGGAGCTGCTTAGTGTAATCGGCATCATTGCGTTTGCGGTCAGCGGAGCGATTGTTGCGATGGAAGAGGAGTATGATATTTTAGGCGTGTATATCTTGGGGATTGTAACGGCGTTCGGCGGAGGAGCGATCCGAAATCTGCTGATCGGTGTTCCGGTCTTCGCCTTGTGGGAGCAAGGCGCGTTTTTTCAAATCGCTCTCGCATCAGTTACGATTGTCTTTTTGTTTCCGAAGCTGCTGTTAAGGCATTGGAGTAAATGGGGCAACCTATCCGATGCCATCGGGCTTTCGGCGTTTGCCATCCAAGGCGCTTTATATGCCGTGAAAATGGGCCATCCGCTCAGTGCGGTAATTGCGGCAGCGGTCCTGACCGGAAGCGGGGGCGGCATCATACGGGATTTGCTCGCGGGCAGGAAGCCGCTTGTGCTCAAGGCGGAAATTTACGCGGTCTGGGCCGCGCTCGGAGGGTTAATCGTGGGCCTCGGCTGGGCCGGGGATGCCGCCGGTTTGTATGTGCTGTTTCTTGTGCTTGTGGCATGCCGCATCTGCAGTTATGTGTTCAGGTGGCGCCTGCCGAATCGTTCCTATCATATAGATCAGTAAAAAACCGATTTCACAAACGAAATCGGTTTTTTTTGCATAACGGCTTCTGATAAAAAAAGACGCCCGATATGATAAGAAAAAGGGTATTTGACCATAATGCTGAATAATATGTTGCATATATGTTTGTATGATGAAAGCCGGATTTGTCAGCTTGATGTCGGAGGTGCCGCTGATGGCAAAACGTGATAAAGAGTGGAAAGAAGAGCAGGAAAGAATCAATTTTGTCATGAAGGAACTGGAACAGAAACAAACTCATCTTGAAGCCTCATCGGGCGGATTGAAGCAGGATATTGTCGGGCTGAGAAAAACGTTTTGGGATGATGTCACCGTGAATATGGATGACGCCCATGAAGCGGCTGAGACATTTTCAAGCATTAAACAGCAGGCAGAAATGCTTTCAGAACGTGAACGGACGCATCGGCTTCAATACCGGCAGCTTCAAAAAATCCAAAAGCTGAAAACCTCTCCTTACTTCGGCCGTGTCGATTTTACGGAAAAAGGGGAGTCTTCTTCCGAGCGGATTTATATCGGGCTGACTTCTTTGATGGATGAAAACAACGAGCAATTTCTCATTTATGATTGGCGCGCGCCCATCTCATCTCTTTACTATCAATATTCCCCGGGAAAAGCCCGCTATGAAGTTCCCGAAGAAACGATAGAGGGAGACATCACACTGAAGCGGCAGTTTATCATTAAAAACGGGACGCTTAAAGCGATGTTTAACACGGATATGACGATTGGTGACGAAATGCTGCAAGAGGTGCTGAGTGGGCATTCCGGACAGCATATGAAAAACATCGTGTCAACCATCCAAAAAGAACAGAACGAAATCATCCGGGATGAAAAAAGCAAATATCTCATTGTTCAGGGAGCCGCCGGAAGCGGGAAAACATCCGCGGCGCTTCAGCGGGCCGCTTACTTGCTGTACCGCGGCCGCGGGGTGCTTGATGCCCGTCAGATTGTATTGTTTTCCCCGAACATTTTGTTCAACAGTTATGTTTCCGCCGTATTGCCGGAATTGGGAGAAGAGAATATGGAGCAGGCCACCTTTCAGGAATATATCATCCGCCGGCTCGGACGAAAGTTTGATTGTGAAAGCCCGTACGAGCAGCTTGAATATTGCCTGACTGAACAAAATCAGGACGCACTTTCTGTAAGGCTTGCAGCCATTGCTTACAAAGCGTCATCAGCTTTCGAGTCCATGATTGACCGCTACGCCGGCTCGCTTTCCGGCTCGGGTCTGATGTGTAAACAGATCAGCTTCCGGGGAGACATCCTGATTTCAAAAGAACGGATTGAAGCCTATTTTTATTCGCTTGATCAGCAGCTGCCGATTCCGAACAGAGCGGAGCTGACAGCGGAATGGCTTCTCGCGGAAATCAGCGCTCTCGAAAAAAAGGAGCGTAAGAAGGAATGGGTCTTGCAGGAGAGCGAGCTGCTTGATAAGGAAGACTATGCTGAGGTTTATCAAACACTCAAGAAGCAGGCGGCAGATGATGATGAACCTGCATTTGACGACCATCAGCGCGAACAGCGGCTGCTTGGCGCCATTATTGTCGGCAAAGCCTTTAAACCGATTAAGCAGGCCGTCAGACGGCTCGGCTTTCTCGATATAAAACGGATGTATCTCCGGCTGTTTTCAGACTGGGGAGCTGATGAAAAGCCCGATCATTGGGAGAGCATCGGCGCTTTGACCAGAAACGCATTTGCAGAACGGTCACTTCCGTATGAAGATGCCGCTCCGTATCTGTATTTGCAGGATCTGTTAGAAGGAAAAAGAAAAAACACACAAATGAAGCACGTCTTCATTGATGAAGCGCAGGATTATTCTCCATTTCAGCTGACGTATATTCAAAGCATCTTCCCAGCTGCAAAGATGACGGTGCTCGGTGATGTCAGCCAGTCGATTTATGCCCACACCATTACGGGCCCTTCTTCCCTCGCCGGCTGCTTTCGCAATGGTGCAGAAAAGTATGTCAGCCTGAAGCGGACTTACAGATCGACGCGGCAGATTGTTGAATTTACGAAAGCGCTGCTGGCTGACGGTAATGACATTGAGCCATTTAACCGGAACGGGGAAAAACCGCGTGTTTTGCGGACGGATACAGAAAATGCGCGGCAGGAACAATTGGCGGATACAATCCAGGAGCTCAGACAAAAAGGCTGGGAGACGGTCGCCGTCATCTGCAAAACGGCCGCGGAAGCCAAAAAAGTGTTTCAGGCGGTCAGCGCCGAGAGCGGTGTCCGCTTGATCAATAAAGAAAACCAGCCTTTTCAAAAAGGGGTATGCGTCATTCCCGTTTATTTGGCAAAAGGCATTGAGTTTGACGCCGTCATTGCTGCTGACGCCTCTGCTGCCCAGTACAAAAGCGAACATGACCGTAAGCTGTTATATACGGCCTGTACGCGCGCGATGCATCATCTGACCGTATTGTCTCCGGGAGAACCCTCTCCTTTTATTAAAGAAGTGCCCGCCGGCTTATTCGTGTAAGCCCTTTGCCAAGTGCAAAGGGCTTTTTACCATTAGTAATCTTAATCGTTGTCATCATGATTATATATTTTACTTACATACAAACTTTCGGTAAAGTTTCAATTAGAATATTATTTTGACAATTCCTATAGAAATAACGTACGTTACGTTTAATTCCTTGTGAGGTGGATATCGTTGCAACTTCAGGTCATGAACAGTCCGTTTAATCAGGAGCAGGCAGAGCTCCTTAACCGCCTTCTGCCGACCTTGACAGAATCACAGAAAATCTGGCTGAGCGGTTATTTGGCTGCGGCCCGGTCCGAATCCGGTGAAACGGCCGCGCCCGCTGCTCCGGCTCCTGCAGAAAGCCCGGCAGTTTCAAGAGAAGTGACCGTATTATACGGATCGCAAACGGGAAATGCGGAAGGTCTTGCGAAACAGACGGTAAAGACGCTTGAGGAACGGGGATTTCAGGTCACCGTCGCGTCGATGAACGATTTTAAGCCGAATAATCTGAAAAAAATAAACAATTTACTGATCGTGGTGAGCACGCACGGAGAAGGCGATCCGCCGGATAACGCGCTGGCCTTTCATGAATTTCTTCACGGCAGACGCGCGCCGAAGCTTGAAGCGCTCCGTTACTCCGTTTTGGCGCTCGGGGACAGCTCGTATGAATTTTTCTGCCAGACCGGCAAAGAGTTTGACGAGCGTCTTCAAGAGCTCGGCGGCACCCAGCTTGCGCCGCGGGTTGATTGCGATCTTGATTATGATGAGCCGTTTTCGGAATGGCTTGACGCGGTCATCGGCGGTTTGAACGAAGGAGCGGGAAATCAAACAGCCGAAGCGCCTGCCGAGACGCCGGCTCTCGGTGAATCCGTTTATTCCAGAACGAACCCGTTTCGGGCGGAGGTTCTTGAGAACATCAATCTGAACGGACGCGGTTCGAATAAAGAAACACGCCATCTCGAGCTTTCGCTTGAAGGGTCGGGCCTCGCGTATCAGCCCGGAGACAGCCTCGGCATCTATCCGGAAAATGATCCGGCGCTCGTTGATGAGCTGATCAATGAGCTGAAATGGGACCCAAAACAGGAAGTGGCGGTGAATAAACAAGGAGAGCGCCTCCCGCTGAAAGATGCGCTTACTTCTCATTTTGAAATAACCGTCTTAACAAAACCGTTCCTGCAAAAGGCCGCACAGTTTACGGCTGACCAAAAGCTGAGTGAACTTCTGGCCGAAGGAAACGAAGAGCAGCTGAAAGCGTACATCAACGGCCGTGATCTGCTTGATCTCGTCCGGGATTTCGGGCCGTGGGAAGCGACAGCGGAAGACTTTCTTTCCATCCTGCGTAAAATGCCGGCCCGGCTCTATTCGATCGCAAGCAGTTTAGAAGCGAATCCGGAAGAGGTGCATCTGACAATCGGAGCGGTCAGATATGACGCGCACGGCAGAGAACGAAAAGGCGTCTGCAGCATTCTGTGTGCGGAAAGACTCCAGCCGGGAGATACGCTTCCGATTTACATTCAGCACAACCAAAACTTCAAGCTGCCGGAAAACCCGGATACACCGATCATTATGGTCGGGCCGGGGACAGGCATCGCGCCGTTCCGTTCCTTTATGCAGGAGCGTGAAGAAACCGGAGCTGAAGGGAAAACATGGCTGTTTTTCGGGGATCAGCACTTTGTCACTGATTTTCTGTACCAGACGGAATGGCAAAAATGGCTGCAAAACGGTGTTCTCACAAAAATGGACGTCGCTTTTTCCCGGGATTCGGAGGAAAAAGTATATGTGCAGCACCGCATGAAAGAACAAAGCAAAGAGCTTTATGAATGGCTGCAGCAGGGAGCCGCCGTATACATCTGCGGTGATGAACAGCATATGGCGCATGACGTGCACCAGGCGCTTCTCGATATCATTCAGGAAGAAGGCGGCATGAGCCGTGAAAAAGCGGAAAGCTTCCTGGCAGACATGCAGCAGAAAAAACGCTATCAGCGTGACGTATATTGATTTTGGTTTGAAAGGAGCTTATTCAGCATGGTGAACAACATTTTAAAAGCGCCGGAAGGCCCTCCAAGTGATGTTGAGGAAATTAAAGAAAAAAGTGATTATTTGCGCGGCACATTGAAAGAAGTCATGCTCGACCGGATTTCAGCCGGCATCCCGGACGATGACAACCGGCTGATGAAGCATCACGGAAGCTACTTGCAGGATGACCGCGATCTCCGTAATGAACGTCAAAAACAAAAGCTTGAACCGGCTTATCAGTTCATGCTGCGCGTTCGGATGCCAGGCGGCGTGTCAACTCCGGAACAATGGCTTGTTATGGATGAACTGGCGCAAAAATACGGAAACAATACATTGAAGCTGACAACGCGTGAAACGTTCCAAATGCACGGAATTTTAAAATGGAACATGAAAAAAACGATTCAGAAAATCAATGCGGCGCTGCTTGATACCATTGCGGCCTGCGGAGATGTCAACCGAAACGTCATGTGCGCTTCAAATCCGCACCAGTCTGAAATTCATGCGGAAGTATACGAATGGTCGAAGAAATTGAGCGATGACCTTCTTCCGCGCACGAGAGCCTATCATGAAATCTGGCTTGATGAGGAACGTGTGGCGGGCACTCCTGACACGGAAACGGAACCGATGTACGGGCCGCTGTACCTGCCGCGGAAATTCAAAATCGGAATCGCCGTGCCTCCGTCCAATGATATCGATGTCTTTTCTCAAGATCTCGGCTTCATTGCCATCGTGGAGGAAGGCCGTCTTATCGGATTCAACGTTGCAATCGGCGGCGGTATGGGAATGACGCACGGCGATAAGGCCACTTATCCGCAGCTTTCAAAAGTCATCGGCTTCTGCAAACCGGAGCAGCTGTATGATGTAGCGGAAAAAACCATTACGATTCAGCGCGATTACGGAAACCGTTCCGTCAGAAAGAATGCCAGATTCAAGTACACTGTTGACCGTCTCGGGCTGGAAAACGTAAAAGCCGAGCTGGAAAACCGCCTCGGCTGGCAGCTGGATGAAGAGAAACCTTATCATTTTGACCATAACGGCGACCGTTACGGATGGGTGAAGGGTGTAAAAGGTAAATGGCACTTTACGATGTTTATCGAAGGCGGCCGCGTCACGGACTATGAGAATTATAAGCTGATGACGGGATTACGAGAAATCGCCAAAGTCCATACGGGAGATTTCCGTCTCACCTCTAATCAAAACCTGATTATCGGCAATGTCTCGAGCCAGAAAAAGAAACAAATCAGCGCATTAATCGAACAATACGGTCTGACAGACGGCCGGCAGCATTCCGCCCTCCGCCGCAGTTCAATGGCTTGCGTCGCGCTTCCGACATGCGGGCTCGCCATGGCCGAAGCCGAGCGCTATCTGCCGAAATTGATTGATAAGATTGAAGACATTGTTGACGAAAACGGGCTGCGGGATGAAGAAATCACCATCCGTATGACCGGGTGCCCGAATGGCTGCGCCCGCCATGCGCTCGGCGAAATCGGATTTATCGGAAAGGCGCCCGGAAAATATAATATGTATTTAGGAGCGGCGTTTGACGGCAGCCGTTTGAGCAAAATGTACCGGGAAAATATCGGTGAAGAGGAAATTCTGAATGAGCTTCGCACCATTCTCCCGCGCTACGCGAAAGAGCGTGAGGAAGGCGAACACTTCGGCGATTTCGTTATCCGCGCCGGCATCATTAAAGCGACGACAGACGGCACGAATTTTCACGAATAAGATGAGCACTTAAAACCAAGGATAGAGACACACTGACGGTGCGTTCTCTATCCTTTACTAAGCAGCATAAACGCTGCACCGCGTCATGAAACAGATGACGCAGCTTGCGAAAAAGCCTGTTTTCAGAGAAAACAGGCTTTTTCTTTTTCCGGAAAAAATGTAGCTGAAGCCAAAAAAGTTCGCCGTGAGCACGTTATGAGAAATTTTAAATAAAAACGGGTAAAATAAAAGAAGAATGGTTGCGTGCGGAAAATATATGGAATCTGCCCGATCATCGGCTCCGGCCTTTGGCAAAGGCAGAGAACAGGCAATAATGATATGATGCAGCAGATGAAGGAGGTCATGCTTTGGACATATTTTTAGTCGTACTCGTACTTTTAACCATCATCGCGATCTCAAATATCGTAAATCGGTTTGTCCCCTTTATCCCGGTGCCTTTGATTCAGGTGGCGCTCGGTATCATTGCGGCGTCATTTCCGCAGGGGCTTCATTTTGAACTGAATACCGAATTGTTTTTTGTTTTGTTTATCGCTCCGCTGCTTTTTAACGATGGAAAACGGACGCCGCGTGCGGAACTTTGGAATTTAAGAGCGCCGATTCTGCTGCTTGCGCTCGGGCTCGTGTTTGCCACGGTGATTGTCGGCGGTTACACGATTCATTGGATGATTCCGAGCATCCCGCTGGCTGCCGCGTTCGGGCTGGCGGCGATACTGTCACCGACTGACGTTGTCGCGGTCAGCGCGCTGTCAGGGCGAGTGAAGATGCCAAAAGGCATTCTGCGTCTCCTTGAAGGAGAAGGACTGATGAATGACGCATCCGGCCTGGTCGCTTTTAAATTTGCGATTGCGGCTGCCGTGACGGGCGCATTTTCGCTGGCGCAGGCCGCCTTCAGTTTCGTTCTGATTTCAGCCGGCGGTTTACTCAGCGGTGTCGTCATTTCTTTTTTGATTATCCGTTTCCGGCTGTTTTTGCGCCGCCTCGGCATGCAGGATGTCACGATGCATATGCTGATTCAAATTCTGACGCCGTTCGTCATCTATCTCGCGGCTGAAGAAATCGGCGTTTCCGGCATTTTAGCTGTTGTGGCCGGCGGCATCACGCATGCGGTGGAGCAGGACCGTCTTGAATCAACGATGGTCAAATTGCAAATCGTCTCTTCAAGTACGTGGAATATTATTTTGTTCATTCTGAACGGTCTTGTTTTCGTTATTTTAGGTGCGCAAATACCGGATGTGGTTTCTGTCATCTTTAATGATACCGCGTTTAACAATATGATGGTCATCGGGTACATTATCGTCATTACGCTGACGTTAATGATTCTCAGGTTTTTGTGGGTGCTGTTTTTTTGGAACGGCAAGTGGTTTTTTAACAAGGATCAGAGCATTTATAAACCCGGCCTGCGCTCGACCCTGCTGATTTCGGTTTCAGGCGTCAGGGGAGCGGTCACGCTTGCGGGTTCCTTTTCCATTCCTTACGTGCTCTCTGACGGCTCACCGTTTCCTGAACGGAATTTGATTCTCTTTTTAGCCGCGGGTGTTATTATGTGCACATTGGTGCTGGCGACAATCGTACTGCCGATTTTGACAGATAAGCCGGAAGACAATGTGAAAGAGAAGAAAGTCAAATTGCTGACAGCGAGACGGAAGCTGATAAAGGCAGCCTTAACGGCCATTAAAGAAAATATGAATGAGACAAACAAAACGGCTTCTTTTGCGGTTATTGCCGAATACAATGAGAAAATGAAAAATCTCAGGTTTCAGCAGTTCACCGTCAAAAACCGCACGAAAAAAGATGAGCGGAAAGTCCGCGCCCAAGGGATACAGGCTGAACAAGAAGAATTGCTGCGGCTGATTGAGCGGGGCGACATACCGGAAGAAACGGCTGACAGCCTTCAGGAACGGTTTGATGAACTGGAAGTGCTGTATACGAATCCGTTTAAAGTCGGCTTATCTAAGAAAAAGCTGAAACGCCTGATGTACTGGATCTTTTTCGGTGAACAAAAAAAGCCGGAAATGACGATTTTAAATGAAGAAGGCCTCATCCGCGCCACAAGGGTTAAAACGGCAAAAGCGGCCATTGAAAGCCTGAAAAAACACATGACTGAAGAAAATAAAGATGTGACGCTTGCCGTCATTTCCTTTTACAATCACTTGATTTTCAGGCTGGGGCACTCGTATCACGAACAGAGTCCGAGCCGCCGTTTTGAAAATCAAAAACTCGAAATCAAACTGCGGGCCGTGCAGGCCATCCGCAACGAAATCCAAACATTGTTCGAAGAGCGGGAAATTTCCCGCGATATGTCACATGAGCTTCGCCAATACATCAATGATGTGGAAGCGGCCATGCTTGACGGAGATGAATAAATCAAAAAAGTCCGGCATCTGTCGCCGGACTTTTTTTGATTACGGACGATGGAATTCGACGTGATCGCCGTCGCGGTCAAACCAGCCTCTGAAGGCCCAGTTGATCCAGCCGCCATCACCTTTATTGGTGAAGCTTCCGTCTTCAAACACCCAAATGCCGTACGTGATGCCGTCATAAACGGCGGAACCGTAAAACTGAACACCGTTAAAATGATCTTCATATTCCTGGCTTAAATTAAACACCATGACGTTATATTTTTGTCCGGAAGCGTAGAATGAAGATTCCATTAAGTTTTTGACGAAGCCGTCACGGTTTTGCGCCGACTTAATCGCGTCAGCAATCGAATTGCCGATGCCGAGCAGGTCAACGTCAATGTTTAATCCGACATCTTTTGCTGAGACATCTGATGATTGCTGTGCCATGTTTTGAGGGACCGGGGTTTCTTTTGCGGATACAAAGGACAGAGGAGTCAGAGACAAAGCGGCGCCAAGGGCAACGGATATCGGGATACGCATACGTTTCATATGATTTCCTCCTTCAATTGTGTGGTGGCTACAGTAGCGATTTACCCGGACAGTTAACCAGTTAACCGGAATTTTTGAAAAATAGGAAAATAATAACGGAAGTGGTGCTTGGGCACTAAAGATGGTTTTTGTGATAACGATGAGCGTATAATTGGTTTCTTACGGCGGAAATGTGAGATAATAATAACCGTTTACATAATGACTAGAAAGGATGGTTCAACGTGGCAAAAAGCTTAAAAGATACTGTAAAGCTTCATAATGGCGTTGAAATGCCGTGGTTCGGCCTTGGCGTCTTCAAGGTGGAAAACGGAAGCGTAGCGGCGGACTCCGTCGAAGCGGCAATCAGAAACGGCTACCGCAGCATTGATACGGCGGCTATTTACAAAAATGAAGAGGGTGTCGGCGAAGGCATCAGAGCTGCGGGCGTTGCCAGAGAAGAGCTGTTCATCACGTCAAAAGTGTGGAATGAAGATCAAGGATACGAAACGACACTTGACGCGTTTGAGAAAAGCCTTGAGCGCCTCGGCCTCGATTACCTCGACCTTTACCTGATTCACTGGCCGGGCAAGGATAAATATAAAGACACATGGCGCGCTCTTGAAAAGCTGTACAAAGACGGCAAAATCCGCGCCATCGGCGTCAGCAACTTCCAAGTGCATCATTTAGAAGAACTGCTGAAAGATGCTGAAATCAAGCCGATGGTCAACCAGATTGAATTCCACCCGCGCCTGACTCAAAAAGAAGTAAGAGATTTCTGCAAAGCGCAGGGCATTCAAGTGGAAGCATGGTCTCCATTGATGCAGGGACAGCTTCTCGATAACGAAGTGCTGTCACAAATTGCGGAAAAACATAACAAATCGGTTGCTCAAGTGATTTTGCGCTGGGATCTTCAAAACGAAGTCGTTACCATTCCGAAATCGATTAAAGAGCACCGCATCATAGAAAATGCCGATATTTTTGATTTCGAACTGTCACAGGAAGAAATGGAAAAGATCAGCGCATTGAACAAAGACGAGCGTGTCGGCCCGAATCCGGACGAGCTTCTGTTCTAAGAAAAAACAGCCCTTTACGGGGCTGTTTTTCTTTACATAAATGTCTGTGTCTGACGTTTTACGCTGAACCTGTATGCGGCTATTAATAACAGGGCGGCGGCGAAGGCTCCCAAAATGATGATGTTCAGCATCAGGCTTTGGAACGTGCGGCCTTGCTGCAATTGATCCACCGTATCGAGCACCCAGCGCTGAGGCAGAAATTCGGCGATTGTCTGCACCGTTTTCGGCATAATATTGCCCGGAAAGAAGCAGCCGGCCAGCAAGCATGTCGGCACGACGATCAAATTCAAAAGCGCCGATGCCGAAGCGCTGCTGGTGGAAAAACCGACGGCAATAAAGGCGACCCCGATCGCGCTTAATGCAAACAGCATCATCAGGACGAACAGCTGCCACAGCGGGAATGACGGATGAATATGAAAAGCGGCGCCCATAAAGAGAACGGCGAATAGAATTTGGACGGCCATGATAATGATATTCACCGCCGCGTTCGCCAATACATACTGCTTTGATGTGATCGGCGTTGACAGAAGCCTGTAGTATGTCCTGTTTTCTCTCTCTTTAATCATCAGTTCCGTCAGGTTGCCGGCGGAATAGAGCATAATGATAATGAGATACCCGATGACTGAGTAGGTCATTTCTTTATGGTTCGATGTATCTTGTAAAACAGCGGACTCCGTTTGAATGGGAGAATGCTTGAAATCGGCGTACATCGCCTGAAAGGCCTTTGCGTCTCCGCCGGAGGATTTGCCGATTGAGGCGATGCTGTTCATATAATTGTACAAATAAGAGCTGACATATCCGGTGACCTGGGCGCCTTTCAGCGAGGTCATGCCGATGTGAGACGGTTTCCCGTCTTTTACGCTTTGGGAGAAGCCTTTTTCAAACGTAATGAGCGCCTCCATTTTTCCTGAAGCGATTTTTGATGTGGCGGACGCAGCCGTTTCCTCCGAAATCTTCACATGATCCAGTCCTTTTAAAAACGCGGCCGTATCCTGCGCCACTTCTCCGCCGTCTTGATCGAGAATGCCGATATTGAGCGTTTCGGCTCCGCCGTTGGCATTGGTCATGAAGGAGAGGAAGACGCCGATCAGCGGAGCCCCGATATAAAGAATGAGCTGTTTTTTGCTTTTTGTAATCCCTTTGAGAGTGTGCGCAAACAGCCACCAGAAGTTTTTCATATTACAGTCCCTCCCGTCTTTGAAACGTAAATGCGGCGATCAGCAAAAAGAGTGCCGCCAATGCTGTATTTAAACCGAGTGCAGGCCATGCCGCTGATACATCATTTGCGTAAATGATGTTGTTAATCGCCTTATTGATCCAGGATAAGGGCGACAGGGCGGAAATTCCTCCGCCTTCATATTTGTAATAGGCGCCGCCGATAATGGACATCACCTGAACGATGATGACGGTGATTAATCTGGCGCTTTCGGGTTTTCTGGTCAAATAGCTCAGGCTGAGCCCGAAGCTGACGGCCAAAAGAATTTCAGAAACGAGAATCAAAAGCACAAGTCCCATGTGGCTGCCCCAATTCGCTTTTAAGATAAATTTGCTGAAGGCGACAACGGCAAGAATCGTCAGAACATTCACAGCCAAAATGCCGAGCATCTTTCCGAGAAAGATATCGCTTTTCCGGAGCGGGGCGGCGATCAGGCGATCTGCGGTGTGCCGTATTCTTTCCCCGCGGAATAAGGTGCTTGCAAAAATCGAGGCGTACAGCCCGATCATCGTCGTCATGGATATCGCGTAAAAATCTTTCGCTTTCGGTTCTTTCGCTTTGTGTAAAGACGTCTGCTTCATATAATCGCTTTTGATTTGTCCGGCGGAAGGCGCCTTATGCGCCTTGTAAGCGGCGGCGCCTGCTTTGTATTGATTGGTAAAAGCGGTCAGCATGCCTTGGACGATCGTGCCGTTTATGCCGCTCCGGTCATTTGTATAGACTTGAAAACCGGTGTTTTTTACAGTGACGAAAGCATCCGCCTGATTTTCTCGAACCTCGTTTTTGCCTTTTGCCTCCGTGTCCGCTTTTTGAAAATAGACATGCTCTTTTTTGGCGGCTTTCATAAACTCAGTAAAATCATGAGAAAGAGGGCCGTTTGACTGGTCCGTATATACGACCTCGATGTTCCCGACCGTCACCTCTGAATCAAAGGCGTTTGATAATGCCGCAGTAAAAATCAGCATGAAGACGATCGGAAAAGCAAGCATGAAAATAAAAGTCCGTCTGTCGCGGAAGCTGATTTTGATTTCTTTCCCGGCGATGTGCAGAATATTCATTTGCAATCCTCCTTTCAGTGAGGTCAGTCGCGCAGGCTTCTGCCTGTCAGCGTGAGAAATACCGTTTCTAAGTCAGGGGCCTGTTCCTGCAAGGAGCGGATTTCAATTCCTTTGTCCATGAAGTACCGGATCAGGCGGTTTAAATTGTTGACCCCTGTGTCAGAGCTGATTTTCACGCTGTTTTCTTCCAGTGTGGCGGCTCTGACGCCTGGCAGCTCCTGAATATCGCCAAGGCTGATGCCGTTTCCGGATGACAGCTCAATCACGACGTCCTTCGTGTCGGTAATGATGGAGGTCAGCTGTTCTTTTGTGCCTTCTGCGATGACTTTTCCGTGGTCGATGATGGCGATGCGTGTGCATATTTCTTCCACTTCCTCCATGTAGTGGCTCGTGTAGATGATCGTGCAGCCCATTTCATTCAGCTTTTTCACTGATTGCAGAATATAATTTCTTGATTGCGGGTCAATGCCGACCGTCGGTTCATCCATGATGATCAGTTTCGGCCGGTGGGCAAGAGCGCACGCAATATTGAGCCTGCGCTTCATTCCGCCGGAAAAATGCTTCGGCAAATATTTGTGTTTATCGCTCAAGCCGACGAATGTCAGGGCTTCCTCGACCCGTTCTTTCAGAGCCGCCCCTCTCAGGCCGTACAGCCCGGCGAAGAACTTCACATTTTCATAGGCGTTTAATTCTTCGTAAATCGCGAGGTCCTGAGGGACGATGCCGATATTCATTTTCGTTGCTTTGCTATATTTGAAAATATCTTTTCCGAGGAACAGAATGTCTCCGCCTGAAGGTTTTAAAAGGCCTGAGATCATATTGATCGTCGTGCTTTTTCCGGCTCCGTTTGCGCCGAGAAACCCGAAAATCTCACCTTCTTTTACGGCAAGCGACATCTGGTCAACGGCGGCATAATCACCGAATTTCTTACTCAGCTGTTTGAGCTCCAAAATGTTCATGTTTCCACCTCTATGTCTTATGATGCTCTTATTATAAAAAAAAGAATGAACGGCCGTTAGTGCAGCTGTTCATTCCTTTGACATGAGAATCTTCATATTTTTCACATGAAAACATTCACTTATTCAACCGGAAGCAATGTCGTGACGGAAAAACCGGCCGTGCCGTCAAAAATAACGGTTCCGTGCAAAACGGCCGCCCGTTCTTCCATACCGAGCATGCCGAGGCCTTTTTTAAAGCGGCCGGCGCCGTTTCCGTTATCTTTCACTTCCGCTTTTACGGCTTTGTTCAGCACATGGACATCAATGAAAATCTGTGTGGCATCGGCGTATTTCATTGCATTGGTCAAGGCTTCGGTTACGTTTTCCTGAATGACTCTCCAATGCATTTGCGTCAGTCTGTCCAAATCGCCTTGATGCGTAAACGGAACCGGCATCCCGTTTTTGGCCGAAAATTCATCAATAAACGTTCTTAATCTGTGAATGCCCATTTGTTCAGCGGGAGGTTTCATATTTTTAAGCGTAATGCGGATATCCTCTATGCCTTCTTTGGAAATGGTAATGGCGTTTTGGAGCAGTTCAGCCGCTTTGTCCGGATGGGAGCCGAGCATCCGCTTCGCCGCTTCCATCTGAATGAGCGCGCCTGTCATGGAATGGCCGATTTTGTCATGGATGGCTTGGGACAACCTGTTTCTTTCTTCGAGTTTGCCGGTATACTCCGATTGTTTGATATATTCTGTGCTGCTGTGCAGCTGTTTCGTCAGTTTTTCAATGCTTGAGCGCATATTGTCTGACTGCTCTTCATATTTTTTCAGCCGGTCGCTGGACCGGGCGGCCAAAACGAATATCGCCAAGCAGAACAAGGTCATGACGATATAAGTCGGAAGGTCGCCGTACGGGACAAATAAAAACGGCAAAAACACGAGCAGGCAGAACACATAGCGGTGAACCGGATATTCGGCAAGAACGGCAAAAATGGCGGGCGGCAAAAGAAATAGAAACGCCGGATGGCCTAAGGCGGAAAGCCAGGCGGTCAATGCCAGCGCCATGAGGGTGACCCCGCGCCTCCAAGCGGGCGGCCTGATCATGCAGACCGCAATGCCCAAAGACAGATAAGCGAGCAGAAACAAGACGGCGTACGGTGTGTAAGGGCGGTCTGCCGATACAAACAAAAAAGCCGTATAAAAAATGGCGATCAGTCTGCTCATCAGCATCCAAAAATCCATACCGTTCAACGCCCGTTATCCACCTTCCCGGTGATATAATAAATCGCGATCTGCGTTCTGTGCTCAAGCCCCGTTTTCCCTAAAATAGATGAAATATAATTGGCCGTCGTCCCTTCAGAAATGAAAAGCTGTTTTGAAATTTCCCTGTTCGACAGTCCTTTCGCAATAAGCGACATGATGCTGAGCTCTCTTTCAGTAAACTGGCTTTCATCAATCTGATGCGCGGCTTCCGCCGGCCGGAAAAGGCTGTCTTTTATTTTATCCAGCACGGTGTCCTGAAGAATGCTGTGTCCGTTGAAAACGCTTTTGATCGCATCGCGTATCCGTTCCGGTTCGGTATTTTTTAATAAATATCCTTTCGCGCCGTTTTTAATCGCTTCTAAAATATACTCATCGTCGTCAAATGTCGTCAGGATCATAGGCTTCGTATCCGTTTCCTCAGCGATCCGTTTTGCGGCTTCGACGCCGTTCATCACCGGCATGCGGACGTCCAGCAAGGCGATATCGACGGGATTGTGTTTACAATACTCTGCCGCCTCCAGGCCATTTTCCAACGTTGCCGATACAGTAAATTCCTCATATGTATGCAAAATGATTTTCATTCCTTCTCTGATGAAAGAATTATCATCCGCGATAATGACATTAATCTTCATGGCCGCACCCTTTGTGTGTTTTTTGTTTCATTATATACCATCCGATTTTAAATCAAAAAGCCTCCCGGCGAAAGGTGCGCGGAAGGCGGATCGGTCAAGCGGGTTTTTTCAATTGGATGAAAAACAGCATCAGGAAAGAAATGATTACAATACAGATCACCCACACCCAGGCGAGTGTTTCATTGCCGGAGTCCATCGCGACGTAAATCGCTGTCGGCAGCGTTTGGGTGACACCGGGAATATTTCCCGCAAACATTAAAGTCGCCCCGAATTCACCTAGCGCACGTGCAATACTGAGAATGCTTCCGGTCAAGAGGGAGGGAAAGGCAAGCGGGACGGAAATACGGGTGAACACCTGCCACCTGCCGGCTCCGTCTACTTTCGCCGCTCCCTCGATGTCAGCATCAACCGCGGCGAAGCCCGTTTTAGCGGACTGATACATAAGCGGGAAGGCAACAATGGCCGAAGCGATCACCGCGGCCGACCACGTGAAAATGACGGGCTGGTGAAAAATCCGCTCAATCGCCCGGCCGATAAAGCTGTGTTTCCCGAAAATAATAATGAGAATGAAGCCGACAACGGTAGGCGGAAGAACAAGCGGGAGCATAAACAGGGTCTCCACAGCCGTTTTTCCGGGAAATTGCGCTTTCGCCATCCAGGCGCCGGCAAGCGTCCCGAGAATGATGACGGCGATGCCTGATGCCAAAGCCACCTCAAAAGACAATACGACTGGGGTGAAAAATTCCGAAGCCGTAATGTTACTTGGCAGTAAATCCATATTTCTTAAACACTTTCATTGCTTCATCTGACTGCAGATACTGATAAAACGCTTCTGCTTCTTTACGGTGCTTTGTATCCTTGACGATGCCGAGCGGATAAACGATCGGATCGTGCGTTTTCGCCGGCGCTTCATCGGTGATTTTCACCTTTTTCGAAATCAGCGCGTCTGTTTTATAGACAAGCCCGGCATCGACATTTCCGGTTTCAACATAAGAAAGCACCTGGCGAACGTCTTTTGCATAGACGACTTTATCTTTTACCTTGTCCCACAGGGATAATGCCGTCAATGACTGTTTGGCGTATTGTCCGGCCGGAACGGATTCAGGCGTGCCGAGCGCGATTTTTTCCGCGCTGTCTTTTTTCAGGTCATTCAGATGTGTCAGGTGTGCGCTGTTTTTCTCAGGCACGATCATGACGAGATCATTTTTCAAAAGATCCGTGGTGTCCTTTTTGTCGATATCTCCGTCATGAACGAGCTTTTCGAATTTATCTTCGGCTGCCGAGAAGAATAAATCAGCTCCCGCGCCTTGTGAAATTTGTTTTTGCAATGTGCCTGATGATCCGAAGTTGTCTTGAATGGTTACGTTTGAATGTGATTTTTCGTAGTTGGTCTGGATTTCTTCAAGTGCATCCTGAGCGCTGGCTGCCGCAGAAACGGTCAGCGTGACTTTTTCGTTTTGTCCGCCTTTGGACGATTGTCCGGATGAGCAGCCCGCAGTTGCCAGGAAAACGGCCATAGCCGCAGTTGTGAGTAGTGTCGCTTTCTTTTTCAACATTGTGCACCCCTTATAGCTAAATATCATTAGATCAAACTAATTATAACGCAATTGTACGTGATGGTGCGGTTTTTTTTCAATATCTGAACAGTTATAATAAAAACGGAGCGTGATAATATGACAGAAGCCACTTCCTATACAATAGAAGAAGTTGCGGGCCTTTTGAAGGTCTCCAAACTGACAGTATATGATTTGATAAAAAAAGGACTCATTCCGGCGTACAGGGTCGGAAGACAGATGAGGGTCGATGAAGAGGACTTAAAACAATATAAAGCAAACATGAGAATGTCAAAAAAGCCATCCGCAGCAGAAGCGCCTGACCCGTCCCGCGGGCGGGAGCCGGAAAAAAGGCAGTCCGTTATCATCAGCGGGCAGGATGTGTCGATGGACCTCCTCAGCAAACAGCTGGAACAAACAATACAGGCGGCTCCGCTCCGCAAGTACAGCGGCAGTTTGAACAGCCTGATCGAGATGTACCGCGGAGCTTGTGACATCGTCAGTCTGCATTTGTACGATGGGGAGACGGGGCAGTATAACATCCCGTATGTGAAGCGCATTCTTTCAGGGGAGCCGTTTGCGCTTTTTCATGTCGTGCTGCGGCAAGCCGGATTATATGTGAAAAAGGGAAATCCGCTGAACATTCAGGGCTTTCAGGATTTGAGCCGAAAGGATGTCCGTATCGTCAATCGCGAAAAAGGATCAGGCGCGAGGGTGCTGCTGGATGAACAGCTCAGATCTTTCGGCATTACGCCGTCTGATGTCGCCGGCTATCATGACATTGTCACGGATCATCTGTCAGCGGCTTCACAAGTATCAAGCGGAAAGGCGGATATCGGAGTCGGGTCGCAGCATGCGGCGCATATGGCGGGCACGGACTTTATCCCGGTGATCAGTGAGCAGTACGATGTGGTCGTCTTAAAACAAAACCGGGAGCTTGTTCAAAGCGTGCAGGACATTCTCAATTCTGAGGAATTCAAGTCTCAGCTTTCTCAATTATCCGGATATGATACGAAAATGACCGGACGGCTCATATATGAAACATGAAAAATCCCTCCATATAACGGAGGGATTTTTTTATTGCTTATAAAACCGCAGCAGGTCGCCGTTTAATATTTTATCGGAAAGCATCAGCTCTTGTTCCGCTTTTTCTTTCTCATCGCTGCACGCGCTCATGTCAGAAAGCGGTTCACCCGTTTTACGGCTGTAACACGTATTTTTCGTATAAATATGATCATCCGTGATAAAGCTGCCGTTTCTCAGCACCGCAAACGGGGTCCGCTCTCCGGAAAACAGATCATTGCCGAACTGAATGCTGCCTTTCGTTTCAATGCCGAGCAGGTGAAGCAGCGTCGGTCTTACATCAACCTGTCCCGCGGCCGAAGCAATCGTTTCCGGCGCACGGTCGGTCACCCCGGGAATATGAATGATAAACGGCACGCGCTGAAGCTGAACCGTATCAAACGGAGTGATTTCCTCTTTCCCTAAGAATTCGGCAAGTCCTTGATTATGGGCTTCGGATATACCGTAATGATCTCCCATCAGGACGATCATCGCGTTGTCATACAGTCCTTCTTTTTTCAGCTTCTTGAAAAAGTGTTTCAGGGCCTCATCTTCATAGCGGACCGTCGTCACATAGCGGTTTAATAACTCGCTGCTTGTGTCCGGTTCCTCAATGAGCTGATCCTGTTTATCAATTTCAAAAGGAAAATGGTTGGTCAAAGTCAGCAGGCTCGCGTAAAACGGCTGCGGAAGCTTCTTTAATTTTTCCGCTGACTGTTCGAGAAATTCCTTGTCCTTCAGGCCCCAGCCTGTTGAATTTTCCTGTGTCACCTTAAATTCATCCGCGTCGAAAAAACGGTCGATTCCGAATGCCCCGTACATCTGATCCCGGTTCCAAAAGGCCTTATGATTGGCATGCAGAACGGCTGAATAGTATTGACGGTCTTTTAACATATGGTACATCGTATTGAACCGGTGGCCGCTTTTTGTGAAAAAAACGGCGCCGCTTGAAGACGGATACAGCGAATTCGCAGTAATGAATTCTGAATCTGAGGTTTTTCCCTGTTCAGTCTGCTGATAAAAATGAGTGAAGTCATAACTTTTTTTCCGCAGTTTATTTAAAAACGGGGTAATCTCCCGTCCGTTGACCCGCTCATCCATTACAAAACGCTGGGTTGATTCGAGCGTTACAAAAATCACATTGCGCCCCTTTGCGAGCCCAAACTTTGATTCGGACGGCCTGCTGTAGTCGGCTTGAGTGTAATTCGCGACCGCCGCAAGGCTGTCTTCGTCGGCAAACGCTTTAGCCCCTGCATTCAGCGTCTGCGAAATGGTGTCATACAAATGAAAGTGGAACAGGCCGATTCCTTTTACGAGCGCTTCACGATCAAAAGGGTGCTTGAACAGCTTCGGCTGCTCGGCCTCAGACAGCGCAAGGTTGCACAGCATGAGGCCGGCTGATGCCCACGCATACGCTTTAACGGTACGGGCGCCCGCTTTTCCTTTACCAGCTTTATGCCTTTTACCAAGATAAAACAAAACCGCAATATCCAAAAATAAAGCGATATAAAGCGGGTGAAACAGCTCTTGGACGCTGCTTCCCATATCACCCATATTGCTCGCCTGAAACAAAACCGGTATGGTGATAAAATCAATATAAAACCCGTAAAACACCGTATTCGCGATTAAAATTCCCGTCAGCATCACATTTGCCGAAAGCAGAAAGATCCGCTGTTTTTTTTCCGTCAGCAGCAGGGCGATGCCGAACAGCGGCACAATGAAGCTCAGCGGATTAATGAGAAGCAGACATTCCTCAAGAACCGAATTGTTCTGCAGATCAAAACCGAGCTTATAAACGGCATAGGTTTTCATCCACATGAACAGGATGGACAGGCATAAAAACCGATGATTGCTGAAAAAGGTTTTCTTCATATGTATGACTCCTCACCCTAAAAGCGAAAGATGCTTTTTGTTTAAGAGATGCGGCCGTGAACCAGTTCGTATAAATAATAGCAGGATACAATCGTTAAGCCGGCCAGCACAAGCTGCTCCGAAAAACTCCCCGTTCTCATATAAAGGGGAAGACGGAAGCGGATGGCGGACGGAAACAGCAGTTTAATGCCGTTGACGGTCCATGCGTCAAGCACAAGATGACTCGCCATTCCGATCATCAGTCCGGCGGAAATGCTCGGATTCGGAATATAGGTTGCCGTAATGAAAAACATAATAAGCATAAACAGCAGGCTGTGTGTAAACGTTCTGTGGCCGAACACCGTGCTTACGATTTTGGACAGAACGGGCAGCGTTCTGCCGATTTTGCTTTTCGTATGGCATATGTCGGGAATCAGCGCCCCGAGGGCACCCGCTGAGGTCATAAGGACCGGATCATACCCGTAATAATACGCAATTGCGGAACAAGAAGCGATGCCTCCCATGATGTGTGTTTTTCCTGTCATTTTTCGCTTCTCCTTTTTATTTTTGCCAAAATCCCCTGAATTACAAATATATCAAGAGAATGCATGTTTGATCAACAAACTTTACCTGTTCCGCCAAAAGGAAGGAGACGCGGATTCCGCATATTCTGCCGCGGAAAAAGACACATTATAGGTGTACCTATATTTGATAAAGAGGTGATACAGATGGCTTTCTTTAACAAAGAAAAAGGAAAAAACAGCGATAAAAACAAAAACGTCATTCAAGGCGCGCTTGAAGACGCCGGTGCAGCTCTGAAAGACGATCCACTTCAAGAAGCTGTTCAAAAGAAAAAAAACAACCGCTGACCATATAAGACGGGTAGGGCGAACGCTCTATCCGTTTTCCATCTAATTTTTCCCTTTGACAGATCTTTTTATCTCTGATAACCTCTGAGTAGAATTGAATGATAAAAATCCTCACTCTTTCTCGGTGAGGTAGAGGTTGCGCTTGATGATGAGTCGCACATGCCAGGCTGATAGGGGGCCGCAAAACATGTGTTAAAGGCATCAGCGCCGAAGTGTAAAGAAAGCCGATCCTTCTTTATGCTGGGACTGTATCTGAATAAGTGCAGGACTGCCGCGTGCTTTTTCGCGGAGGGCTATCCGGAGATCAAGGGTGTGTGTTTCTTTAAGCATGGACTTTTGTTCAGGCTTTTTTTGCGTGTAAATATGGTCTCGGGGTCTGGTCCGTACGAATGAACAACCAGGAGGTACAGGAATGGAACAGACGAAAAAATGGGGTTTTTGGTTATTAACGGCGTTTGTCGTAGGAAATATGGTAGGCTCGGGCATCTTTTCGCTTCCGAGTACGCTCGCAAAAATCGCGAGCCCGTTCGGCGCCACATCGGCATGGCTTTTAACGGGAGCCGGTGTGTTAATGATCGCGCTGGTCTTCGGCCACTTATCCATCCGCAAGCCTGAGCTGACGGCGGGGCCGCAAAGCTATGCGCGTGCGCTGTTCAGCGATCGGAAAAAAGGGAATGCAGCGGGCTTCACGATGGTGTGGGGCTACTGGGTGGCGAGCTGGATCAGCAACGTGGCGATCATCACGAGCCTTGCCGGATATTTAACATCATTTTTCCCGATTTTAACGGATAAGCGTGAAATGTTTTCGATCGGCGGTCAGGCGGTTACGCTCGGCCAGCTGCTGACGTTTGCCGTATGTACGGTTTTATTATGGGGCACTCACACGATTCTCGTCACCAGCATTAACGGTGCGAGTAAATTAAATTTTGTCACGACGTTTTCAAAAGTATTAGGATTTATCTTCTTTATCATTGCAGGTTTATTTGTGTTTCAAACGTCGTTTTTCGATCATTTTTATTTTCCGGTTCAAACAGGTCCTCACACGGTTGAGGGAATCGGCGGACAGATCCACAATGCGGCGATTTCAACATTATGGGCGTTCGTCGGAATTGAATCGGCAGTCATTTTATCCGGGCGCGCCCGTTCGCAGCGTGACGTGAAACGCGCCACCATTACCGGATTATTGATCGCGCTTGGCATCTATATCATCGTGACATTGATTACGATGGGCGTGCTTCCGCATGGTAAGCTTGTCGGCTCGGAAAAACCGTTTGTTGACGTATTGTACGCGATCGTCGGCAATGCGGGAAGCGTCATCATGGCGATTCTGGCGATTTTGTGTCTGTTCGGAACGATGCTCGGCTGGATTCTTCTCGGCTCTGAAGTTCCGTATCAAGCGGCGAAATCAGGAGACTTTCCCGCTGCTTTTGCAAAAACGAATAAACAGGGCAGCCCGGTTGTGTCGTTAATCGTAACGAACGTGATGTCACAGATCTTTATCTTTTCAGTTATTTCCCGGACGATCAGTGACGCGTTTACGTTTTTAACGACGGCGGCGACGCTCGCTTATCTGATTCCGTATCTCGTTTCAGCGTTTTACAGCCTGAAGCTCATTTTTACGGGTGAAACGTATGACGAGATAAAGGGTTCAAGAGTAAGAGACGGTATCATCGCCATCCTTGCCTGCATTTATTCTTTTTATGTCATTATTACCGGAACGGCCGATTTAACGACCTTTATTCTTGGTATCGGGCTGTTTTTCGTCGGTTTGCTGTTATATCCTTTCGTTTCAAAGAAATTTGCAAACAACAGACAATCGGTATGACAAAAAGACATCTCACGTCTGTGAGATGTCTTTTTTTGTTTGCGGCAGCTGATTACTTTTTGACGGCATGTATATAATGAATGGTCTCGAATGCGGTTAAATGGTCAGTGCGTCCGCTGAAAAAACGGTCAAGTGTAAAGCGTAATAAAAAGCCGCTGTGACAGCGGCTTCGGGGTTACTTCGTTAAGCTTTTTGTGATGTAGTCAAGCTGGCCTTCAAGTGAGATCGGGTCTGAGAAATAGAAGCCGATCGGATCAATGCGGTAGACATGGTTTTGTTTGACGGCATCGAGGTTCTTCCAGATTGAGCTGTCAAGCACGCCTTTGTCGTCACCGCCGGCCTGCCATGGCCCCATAAAGATGTAGTCTCCCGCGAAGTCAGGCAGTTTCTCGAGTGAAATGCTGGCGTAGCCCGGCCCTTGATTAATGGCTTTTTCCTGCGTCAGTTTTGTGGCCTTCAGCCCGAGTTTGTCATAAATGATGCTTCCGCCGCGGCCGAAGTCTTTACCGAATACATAGATGTCTTTTCCGTTTGTCTGCATGATGGAGATGGTTTTTGAGCCGACCGCTTTTTGAACCTTTGTTTTAGCGGCAGCGGTTTTCTTATCCCATTCAGCCAGCCATTTGTCTGCTTTATCTTCAGTGCCTGTCATTTTCGCAAACTCTTTGAATTGATCAATGTTGCTGAGCTTGTCATATTTAATAGCGATGGTCGGCGCGATTTTTTCCAGTTTTTCAATATCGGCGCCTTGTGTCGTCCAGACCACGATTAAATCCGGCTTTAAGTCAATGATTTTTTCAACGGACGTGCCGTCGCCGATGTTTGTCACTCCTTTTGTTTTCCCTTTGTAATAAGGGTTTTTAAATACGTTTTGCGGCGCGCCGACAACATTGATGCCGAGCTGTTTAAAGTCGCCGTAGTAGCCGTCAGCCATGACGACGACCCGTTTCGGGTGCTTCGGAATTTTAATATTGCCGTTTTCGGCTTTATACGTGATGGTTTCTTCTTTTTCAGAAGAACCTTTCGTGTCTGAAGAATTGCCGCATGCGGCCAAAGCGGCGATGAGCAGCATGGCAATCAGCGCTGCGCCGATTTTTTTGTATGTATGGAACATTTGACATTCCTTCTTTCATAAAAATTAGTGATAAAGAGAATCATTATCAGTGTGATTATATCACTGCTTTCATAGAGAAGCACGCTCTTTTTTAAGAAAAACTTTCTTTTTTTATATGAAATTAGGTCTATTAAAAGAGAAGATAAAAGTGCTATACTGAAACAAGTCATTGATAATCATTATCATTAACATTCTTGTTTTGAGAAAGGAAGAACGAGTGTTGGGTCTATTGAAAAAGAAACAGACAATGACGGCTCAAGGGGCATCAGGGAGTGAAATCCAGTGGACGGCGCGTTCATTCCGGGCGGCTGTGCTGCTGTGTGCCGGGATTGCGGTTTTATTGATCGGCGCGGCTCTGTCTGTTTCCATCGGAGCTGCCGATATTCATCTGCGGACGGTGTGGGATGCTCTCTTTCACTTTCAGCCGCAAAATACATCTCATCAAATCATACGCGATCTGAGGCTGCCGAGAACTGCCGCCGCCGCGCTCGTCGGGGCTTTTTTAGCTGTGTCCGGGGCGATTATGCAGGGGCTGACGCGGAACCCGCTTGCTGAGCCTTCCATTATGGGCGTGACGTCGGGGTCAGGATTTGCGATCGCATTGGCGTTTGCTTTTTTTCCGGGCCTGTCTGCGGCGGGACTTGTTTTGTGGTCCTTCGCGGGAGCGGGAATCGGAGCGCTTATTGTGTTTGGCATCGGCCTGTTTTCAAAAGGCGGTCTGACACCGGTGAAGCTCGCGCTGGCCGGTACGGCAGTCGGCTATTTCTTAACGGGGCTTTCAAGCGCGATTGCGATCCGTTTTGATGTCGCCCAGGATGTGAAGTTCTGGTATGCCGGAGGAGTTGCTTCCGTGAAATGGGAAGGCGTGCAGCTGCTGTTGGCGGTCGGGGTTATCGGACTTTTGCTGGCATTTCTGATTGCGCGCTCAGTGACGGTGCTGAGCTTGGGTGAGGAGCTGGCCAAAGGGCTCGGGCAGTACACATCGCTTGTGAAAGTAATCGGAATGTTTGTCGTTGTCCTCTTGACGGGGGCTTCAGTCTCAGTCGCCGGAGCCATTTCTTTTATCGGCTTGGTGATTCCGCATATCACCCGATTTTTAGTCGGGGTAGATTACAGGTGGATCATTCCCTGTTCGGCGGTATTCGGCGCCGTTCTGTTAGTCTTCAGTGATATTGCCGCAAGACTCGTCAATGCGCCGTTTGAAACACCGGTCGGCGCTTTAACCGCCCTTATCGGCGTTCCCTTTTTCTTTTATTTGGCGCGCAGGGAAAGGAGAGGGCTGTAATGAATGTAAAATCGAAAAAACCGCTGGCGGTCATGGCCGTTACGTTTTTGCTCATATGCATCGTCTTTTTTATCAGCTTAAACATGGGCGTGATCCGGATTGCGCCTCTTGATACGCTACGTGTCTTTTTCGGACAAGGGGATGCCCGGGATCAGCTCGTTTTATTTGAATTCAGACTGCCGCGCATGGTGCTGTCATTGCTGGTCGGCGCCGGAATCGCGGTTTCAGGCGCGATTTTTCAAAGCGTGTCTCAAAATGACTTGGCGGAGCCGGGCATTCTCGGGATTAACGCCGGGGCGTCTTTGGCGGTCGTTTTGTTTATCTTCTTTTTCCAAGGATCAGCTGCTGATTTAAGCATGGCCGGTACATGGCTGCTTCCGGTGAGCGCTTTAGCGGGGGCTTTTCTGGCTGCGCTGCTCATCTATGTGCTGGCTTGGAAAAAAGGCGTTTCACCTGTCCGGCTCGTTTTGGTCGGGATCGGCGTCAATGCGGGGTTTAATGCGCTTCTCTTGATTTTTCAGCTGAAAATGGACCCGCGGGATTTCATGCAGGCGCTTGTATGGATTTCCGGTTCGATTTGGAACGCCAATTGGAAAATGGTACTGTCCATTTTGCCGTGGCTGCTGGTTCTTTTACCGTTCAGCCTCTATAAAGCCAGGTATTTAAATGTGCTCCAGCTCGGTGATCAGCTGGCGGCGGGGCTTGGCACCCGGGTTGAAAAGGAGCGGCGCGTTCTGCTGATGTGCGCCGTTGCCCTGACCGCGTCATGTGTTGCGGCAGCCGGCGGAATCGCTTTTCTCGGACTCATTGCGCCGCATTTGGCCAGAAGGCTTACCGGACCGCGCCACCAGACGCTTATCCCGGTTTCGGCTTTAATCGGCGCATTTTTATTTCTGCTTGCCGATACGCTGGCGAGAAATGTGCTTGCACCGTCCGAAGTTCCCGTCGGCCTGGTGATTTCCGTGCTCGGAGCGCCGTATTTTGTATATTTGCTGATGAAAACGAAATAGAGGAAGGAGACTGCCGCGATGAACTCATTATCGGCGGAACAGCTTACTGTCGGTTATGGCGACCGTTTGATAGCGAAAGAATTGGATATCGCCATCCCGAAAGGAAAAATTACAACGCTGATCGGTCCGAACGGCTGCGGAAAATCGACGGTTCTCAAAACGATGTCAAGAATCATGAAACCGAAATCCGGCGCCGTCTATTTAAACGGACAGGCGATCATGCAAAAATCCACGAAGGACATCGCCAAGGAAATGGCAATTCTTCCGCAGACGCCTGAAGCGCCGAGCGGGCTGACGGTGTACGAACTTGTTTCTTACGGCAGGTTTCCGCATCAGTCCGGAATGGGCCGTTTGAGTGATAAAGACCGTGACATGATCAAATGGGCGCTGGAAGAGACGGGGATGGCCGAATTTTACGACCGGCCGATCGAAGCGCTTTCCGGGGGGCAGCGGCAGCGTGTGTGGATCGCCATGGCGCTCGCTCAAGAAACGGAGCTGCTGCTTCTTGATGAGCCGACCACTTATTTAGATCTCGCCCATCAGCTTGAAATTTTGCAGCTGCTGGACAAATTAAACAAGGAGCAGGGCCGCACCATTTTAATGGTCATTCATGATCTGAACCATGCCGCCCGTTTTTCCCATTACATGATCGCCCTGAAAAAAGGGCGCGTCATCAAGGAAGGAACGGCGGAGGAAGTCATGACTCCCGGCATATTGGAAGACGTTTTCCAAATTGACGCACAGATTGTAAAAGATCCGCGCACGAACAAACCGGTCTGCTTAACCTACGATTTAATCCGGCATGAAAACGCAACGGTATGATGAAAAAAAAACGCAGAGCCATTCGGGACTGACCCCCGTTTTTGAGACAGGGATCAAAACACCTTTAAGCAGCCAGCTGTCGGTATGTGACCGGCGGCTGGTTGTTTAGTTTCGTTTGAATACGAATGTTGTTATAATAGTATATATAGGTTTCGACAGTTTGCTCTACGATGGTCGTCGTAGTGCTTTCCAACCTGTCGAGGTAGAACGTTTCAGACTTTAGTGAGGAATGAAACGATTCGATGGAGGCATTATCAGCGGGTGTCCCTTTGCGGGACATGCTCATGGTAATGCCTTTTGTTTTAACAGCTTTCTGATACTCATAAGATGTATAAACAGAACCTTGGTCACTATGTAACACGCAGTTCTCTGGCAGTACGGGCAGCTGATCAAGTGTGTGTAAGACAAAATCTGTGTCCTGTCTATCGCCAATCGTAAAAGCAATCACTTCTCCATTGTATAAATCCAATATACTGGAAAGATACAATTGTTTCTGCCCATAAGGCAAATATGTGATATCCGTTACTAGCTTTTCCAGAGGGCGATCAGACTGAAAGTTCCGATCTAATATATTCTCGGCCACGGCATATGGCTGCCCATTCTTCTTGCGCTTTTTCACCTTAACCCGGCATTGCCACTGATTTTTCTTCATAATGCGCTGAACCGTTTTATGATTAATACGCATTCCCTTTTTTAATATGGCTGTGATTTTCCGATAGCCATATCGATACTTGTGTTCTCGGCACAACGTGCCGATTTGTTTTTCTAAATGGTATTTAGGGTTATCTTTCATCAGATTCTTCTTCCAACGATAATAAGATGCTCGTGAGATACCTAAATGAATACAGATATCCTGTATGGTCATTGTGCCGCGCAATGCTTCTACAAGCTCGACTGGCGTTTCGCTATCAGCTTCCTTTCCAATTCGTTGTACTTTTTTAACACTTCATTCTGTTGTCTCAGATAACGATTTTCTGCCTGCAGTTTCTCTAATTCGGAAGAATACTCTGGACCTTTTCCATAAGAATATTGCTTTCCGACAGGTTGTTCGAATCGATGTGTGTCCCCAGCTTTATACCACCTGACCCATGTCTGCACCTGCGTCTTATTCTTTATATTCAATTCCTGCATGATCTCCTTCACAGGCACGCCCGCCAATCTCATTTCTACAGCCTTCTGTTTGACTTCAACCGGATAACTCACTCTTGCCCTCATAGAAAAACACCTCCAAGTCTAATTTCGGATAACAACGATCCGTTTTCAAACTTGAAGGTGTTTTTTGTTTGTCTCATATTATGGGGTCAGTCCCATTCCGGCCTGCGTTTTTTTATTGCGCCCGGGGCTGCTTTTGTCCGGAGACGCATTTATCCAAAACGAAAAAAACCCCCGCCACAATCAGCTCCTCCGTCGTTGACAGCCAAATCTTTTCAATCAGTTTATCCGTCGTATACGCAGTCATCCAGAGGAACAGCAGCTGAACGGTGCTGGCTAAAAGGAGAAAAGGCAGCCTGCCCGTCCCAAAAAAGGTAAAGCTATGTATCATCAGCCGCTCAAGCGGTTCAAAACATAAACCGAGAAAAATAAAAAGCACGGAAAAAAGCAGGACGTACGCCATCGATCCGTAGCTCGTCCCGGCTAATGAAAATACGGCCATCATCACGATGAAATACCCGAATAATACGGCAGCGGCTGCCAGGGCATACCGAAGCACATGAAGAAAAAACATTTTCGTCCCGTTTTGATTGATCATCTGTTCAGCTCCTTTTCACACAGAGGAGACTTGCAGAGACGGAACTCTGCAAGCCGGTGTGTATCTTCAGCATTTCTTTTTGACGACAGGGTGTTTCTCTTTCGAAAGAATATCCGTAAAGTCTTTGCCCAGATCCAGATGCTGCTGGACGAATTTCTCAGGAAGCATGGCAAGCCATTGGTTCAGGGACACATCGGCATAGTGGTCATCCTTGAAGATTTCCAGGAAGACGAGCGGCTCATCTCCCAAATTCTCCACATAGTGGCCCATTGCGAACGGGACGTAACCGACATCCCCGGCCTGATAGTTAAATGTTCTCGCATGGCCGTCCGATGCAAAAACCGTCATCCGTCCTTTACCGGAAATATAATACTGCCATTCATGCGTGTTCGGATGCCAGTGCAGCTCTCTCATTGCGCCCGGTTCGACCACGACAAGCGCTGAAGCGATCGTTTTGGACACTTTGAAGTTTGTGGAATCCGCGATATATACTTTGCCGCCATCCGTCTCAGCAGTCGGACCTTCATCCAGCAGGCGGTAAGTGAACGGATAAGGCACTTCACCGTTCGAGCCTTCCACAATGTCATCTTTCAGCTTCCCGGGAACCGGCTCTTCAAAGATATATTTTTCTTTCCCGGGCAGGCCGGCGAGGTCTTTTTCTGAAACCCCGAAGTTGTTGGCGATGACATCAAGCGGTGTGTGGGCAAGCCAGTCAGTCACTTGGAATGTGCTGTTTTCTGAGAAAGAACCGTCATCAAAAACCAAGAGGAATTCACAGCCTTCTTTCAGCGCCTGAATGGAGTGCGGCAGGCCTGACGGGAAGTACCACAGATCTCCTTCCTTCACGTCATCGATAAAACTGCGTCCCTGTTCATCAACAATCGTGACCCGCGCTTTGCCCGTCAGCATATATGCCCATTCCGCTTCTTTATGCCAGTGCAGCTCACGGATGGCGCCCGGTTTTAAACGCATGTTGACAGATGCCAGATTCTCAGAAATCGGCAGCTCGCGAACGGTCACCTCACGCGCGTATCCGCCCTTTTCCAGCCGGTTGTGCACATCTGAGAAAGAGAATTTCATATTATCCACTGTGCCGTGATCCGTTTCCGGCGGCGTCAGCATATCCGGATTTTGGCGGTCTCTTTCAAGGTTGCGCGGAATCGTGACGGTCGCCCCTTTGTCTCCTCTGATCGGCTGCGGGATATTGCAGTTGTTTTCTTTTGACATGTAAATCGTCTCCTCTCAAGCTTTGTTTTTTCAGAAAGAGAATGTGAAAGGCCTTTCGTTTTCCCTTCTGCTTTGTTAAGTGATGCGTTCCGATGAAAAGTCAACTTCGTGTGAAAATTAATTTTTCATTTTCTGATCTTTCAGTTCCGTCATCAGTTCGATCAGGGCGTCAAACTTCTTCTCAAACCGTGTGAGAAGATACATGGCAATCAGAGCCGGAAAGCCGAGATTGCCGATCTGTCTGACCGCTTCTTCTATAAAAACCTGATCCATTATCAGCCACCTCCTGACTTGACCTGCAGTCATGTATATAAGTGAAAGAAAGAGCGGCTCCTGTAAACCTGATATCCCGGTTGAGGGTCTTTTTTTTTGTTCCGGCAAATACGGGACATAAGGAGTGCGGAATCTTAGTCGGAAAGGAGTAGTTTACTTTTTTTTGCTTTCTTTCATTTAATTTAAATAGGGGGCGGTTTTATGGACTATCAAGTTCTTTTACGGTCAAAATGCGAGGAAATTATGAAACATCCGATCGTTAAACATTTTTTAAGTGACCCAAAGCATTACGAGAAATTTAAAAATGTGCTGGAACATTCAGACGAGAAGGATGCAAAATCACTGGACGACCATTTTAAACAGTTTTATAAGGAAATCCGGATCATCAAATATATGAACTCTATGATCCGGATTTTCTCCATCGATTTTGACAAGCGCATCCGTAAAAATCAGAAGCGCTATCCGCTGACGGTGGATCAGCCGGAGGGAGGTGAAGCGCTTCCCTATGAAATGGGAAAAGACGCGTATGAAGAGTTTCTGCGGAAGCAGGGGGATTTGAGCCAGCATGTCCAAAACCGTGATTTATACGAAGCGCTTCAGACGTTAACCGATAAACAAAAAAGCGTGCTGACGAATATTTATCTTCACGGAGCGACGATGAAGGAGATTGCCGAGTCGCTGGGTGAATCACGGCAGAACATTTCCAATATTCATAAAAAAGGGCTCGACAATCTCAGAAAGCAGCTGGACAAGCAAAAAAAGGGGGAAAATAAGCAGTGAACGGGCCATTTGACTTCAACAAAGAGAACACACATACCGACGAAATGGAACTTTTGATTTCGCGTTTTTCGCCAATGATAAAAAAAAAACTGAGCAATACATCTTACCAGGAAAGAGAAGACCTTGAACAAGAATTGAAGATTAAAATAGTTGAAAAAGCGGACATGCTGTTATGCCAGGAAGTGCCGGGTTTTTGGGAATTTATTCTTCATCTTATAAATGAAAGCTCCTGACAAAAGCGGCGGAATGATGGATATTCCGCTCTGACAACGTGAGAAAAACGAGAAGAGATGTCCGGTCTCGTTTTTCTTTTCTGTTTCCCCGCAAGACCTCCGCACTAAAAAGGTACCAAATCTTATCCATATAATGATATGATGAAAAAAACAAAGAGAAAGGAACGTCCAAGGTGGAAAATGCGTCAATTTTAATTGTAGACGATGAGAAGGCGATCGTTGATATGGTCAAACGCGTTCTCGTCAAAGAAGGCTATCACAACATTAAGACAGCCGGAAGCGCTGAGGAAGCGATCGAGTTTGTTAAACATGAAACCGCGGATCTGCTCGTGCTGGATGTGATGATGGAAGGCATGTCCGGTTTTGAAGCATGCACCGAAATCCGGAACTATACCGACGCTCCGATCTTTTTTCTGACCGCCCGTTCTTCTGATGCGGATAAGCTGTCAGGATTTGCATTGGGAGCTGACGATTATATAACAAAGCCGTTTAATCCGCTCGAATTGGCGGCGCGGATCAGAGCGACGTTAAAGAGAACCTATAAGCGCGAAGAGAAAACGGCGGTAAAGACGTATTCATACAGTCATTTTTCCTATTCACCGCAAAACGCCGAGCTGATCGTCGGGGGAGAGCCCGTCAGCTGCTCCGCACAGCTTCTGCAATTGCTTCAATATTTCTGTGAACACCCTGATGTGGTGCTCTCAAAAGATCAGATCTATGAAAAAGTATGGGGATATCCGTCTTACGGCGACAACAACACCGTCATGGTGCATATCCGCAAGCTCAGAGAAAAAATTGAAAAAGACCCCAGCAATCCGTCCTATATTGTAACGGTGCGCGGCCTCGGTTATCGGTTTATTCCCGATCAAGGAGAAAAAGGAACCCGCTCATGAGAATGCGCGGAAAATTTCTGCTCCACTTTTTCGGACAGCTTCTGCTTGTCATCCTGCTGATGTCCGTTTTGGCCGTCGCTTCTTTCTTCTATTTGGATTGGCGTTTCAGCGAAGCGGAAGCCAATGCGGGACTGACCAAAGCGACCGCGGACTCGTTTGAAGCGTGGCTTGATAAAAACGAAGACGGCACATGGGATGTCGATGAGTTTTTAAAGATGTCGGTCCGAAAGCAGAAGGGCTGGCTGCAGATCATTAATGACAATGAAAAAACGGACTACGCGTACAGAGTGCCGAAAGACGTCCCGAGCCATTACAGCAGAAAAGATCTCTTATCCATTTACCAGTACCGGAATTTTGACAACTACAAGCTGAATTACTGGACGGTCACGATAAATGATGAGACCTATTTGATTCTGTTCGGCTGGAAATCCGCCAGTGAGCAGCTTCTCACTTACATCGAATCACAGGAGCCATCCCTCGCTTCCCTTTCTCAATATAAAAAGAGCACGATTGATTATATTAAACGGGAAAAAGGGGCGGTCTACCTTCTCGAAGACAGCGGCAGACTGCTCGGGGATATCAACAGCACGAAAAAAGAACGGAACACCGTCAATGAGCTTGAATTGCTGAAATACAGTTCCAAGCCGTGGAATTACAAACGGGAAATTTCTTTTAAAAGACTCGATAAAACGAAATGGATGGTCGCGTCGGTGCCGAACCCCGTGTACATCCCCGATCACGAGTTTAACAAATCATTTTTGAGAAATGTGATGAAAACCCTCTTCCTCTTGATCGGAATCCTGGTATTTATGATCTGCATCCTGACCATCTGGTACTCTTTCCGTTTCGGCTGGCCGCTGTTTCATACCATCAAATGGCTCGTCAATTTATCAAAGGGCCGGCTTGAAGAGCCGAAGAACCGCAAAGGACAGCCGGTCAGCAAAAACAAAAAAGGCAAAACAAAACAGCCGTTCCGCTTTTTCGCCGAGATTTTCGAATCGATGGATCAGCTGACCGACACGCTGAAGCGGGATAAGAAAAACAGAGAAAAAATCCAGGCGACAAGGGAAGAGTGGATCGCCGGGCTGAGCCATGACTTAAAAACCCCGCTGAGCACGATTTACGGCTACAGCATGATGCTTGAATCGAAGCAATACGACTGGACCCCGGAAGAAGTCAAAGAAATGGGGCAGATCGTCCGGGAAAAATCAGAATATATGTCGAAGCTGATTGAGGACTTAAACTTAACATACCGCCTCAAAAACGCGGCCCTCCCGATCGAACGGCGGCTGATCAACGTCGTGCCGTTTATCAGAAACGTCACGAACGATTTCACGAAAAACACGTTCTCGGAAGGCTATGACATCGCCTTTGAAACCAAAAAGGAAGACATTCTTTTCGCCATTGATGAAGCGTGGTTCCGCCGTATTCTGGAGAATCTGCTGGCAAACGCGGTTAAGCATAATAAGAAAGGGACCGCCATTCGGGTCGTGCTTGAGGAATCAGCCGAACAGCTCATTCTGAAGGTGAAAGATAACGGAAGAGGAATGGACGACGAAACGATTCACCAGCTGTTTAACCGTTATTACCGGGGAACGAATACGAAGGGACCGTCAGAAGGAACGGGACTCGGGCTCGCCATTGCCAAGGAGCTGGTTCACCTTCATAACGGAACCATCCATGTCAACAGCAGAATCAGCGCCGGAACGGTGATTACGATTCTTTTTAAAAAAGATTGAGTTTGGACGCCGCTTTGTCGGGAATAACAATAGAAGACTGACAAGCAAAAGAGGTGTTCACACATGGAAGCAGCATTACGAGCAGATACGAGAGCAGTTATCGGAGAAGGCCCTTTATGGGACAAGGACAAGCAATGCCTGTACTGGGTGGATATACTGGGCAGCCAGCTCCATATCTTCACTCCGGCTGACGGAATCAACCGTTCCGTTAAATTCAAATCATTTGTCACGGCTCTGGCCTTGTATTCAAAGGAAGAGCTGGTGATGACGATGAAAGACGGTTTTTACCTGTACAATCTTCGGGAAGACACATTGACGAAGATGAAGCAGCCGAAAGACATGCGGGAAGATATCCGTTTCAATGACGCAAAATGCGATCCGTCCGGCAGATTATGGGCGGGAACGACGAGCATGGAAGGCAAAGAAGAGGAGGCTTCGCTGTACCGTCTGAATACGGACGGCAGCCTTGCCAAAATAAAAGACCAGGTCTCCACCTCGAACGGTTTGGATTGGGATCGGGACCGAAACCTGATGTACTATATCGATACTCCGACGCAGGAAATCGTCTGTTATTCATATGATCCTGAAACCGGAGCCGTATCAGATCCGAAAACGGTCTACCGCTTTCCGAAGTCGCAAGGATCTCCCGACGGAATGACCATTGACCGTGACGGAATGCTGTGGGTGGCTCTGTTCGGAGGCGGCCGTGCCGTCCGGATTGACCCGTTTTTGCATAAGGAAATTGCATCTATCGAAGTTCCGGCGAAATACGTCACCTGCTGCGCGTTCGGAGGCAGAGACTTGAACACGTTATACATTACGACCGCGACGGAAAAATTGACGGAAGCCGAAAGACTTGAGCAGCCGCATGCGGGCGGCCTGTTTTCAGCAGAGCTTGAGACGGGCGGCTGGGAGCCGGTTCCGTTTGCAGGCATGATGTAAAAAAAAGCCCTGGCATATGGGGAAGTTCCCATTGTGCCGGGCTTTTTTGTGTTAAATGGAGCGGATGATGCCGCCTTCAACCCGCTGTGCGGTGCCATTAATGGCAGAAGCCGCTGATGAAGCGAGAAATACAATCGTATTGGCGACTTCTTCCGGGGTTGCATAGCGCTGAATCAATGATGTCGGTTCATTCACTTTAAAATAATCCCGGACGAAGCTGTCTGTGTCTTCTCCGGCAGCCTTTGCGGCTCCTTCCATGTAAGAAGCGACGCCTTCGGTCCATGTCGGTCCCGGCAGCACGGAGTTGACCGTGACATTTGTGCCTTTCGTCATTTCCGCCATTCCCCGGGACAAGCTGATTAACGCCGTTTTCGTCATTGAATACGGAATCATTTGCGCAAGCGGTTTGACACCGGCTTCACTGGAGATGTTCAGAATCCGTCCGCTGTTTCTCTCGAGCATTTGCGGCAGAAAACGCCGGCACAGGCGCACGGCGCTCATAACATTCACTTCAAAATACCGAGTCCATTCGTCATCAGACACCTCAGCGAAGTCTTTTACTTCAAAAAAACCGAGATTATTGACGAGAATATCGACTTCCCCGATTACACCCGCGCGCTTTATCAAGTCATCCGCCTCATCCTGACGCGATAAATCCGCAGCGATGCCGTGGACCGTTCCGTAAGCGGAAAGCTCCTCAACCGTCCGTTCCACAGTTTCTTTTTTTCTTCCGTTTATAATCACCTCGGCGCCTTCGGCTAAAAAGCTTTTTGCCGCGGCTTTTCCGATGCCTGAGGTTGATCCTGTAATCAAAACGAGCTTTCGTTCAAGCTGTAATTCCATGATAATCCTCCTTTTTACACCATTGTGTAACAGTATACATGATGAATTTTAGTGTGTACGAACAATTTGCTTTCATGCAAAAAGGCCGGATATACAAGCCTTAAAGACTTATAGTATAATTACTGCGAAAAAAGGATACGAATGTCAAAGAGACAATCGTTTACCATAATCAGGGGGAGTTAAAAGAATGAAGAAGATCACTGCCGTCTGGGCGGCGCTTTTGGTCACCGCCTTTGTGATCGCCGGCTGTTCCGGCGCACAGGAAGAAGGAAGCGCGGCCAAACAAAAAGCCGTCTCAACCGAAGCATTCCCGGTAACCATTAAGGATGCCGCGAACGAAAAAGTAACCATAAAGCAGGCACCGGAAAAAATCGTTTCCCTCATGCCGAGCAATACGGAAATTACATACGCGCTCGGACTGGGAGATAAGGTCGCAGGCGTCACGACAAATGATACATATCCGAAAGAAGCGGTAAAAAAACCGAAAGTCGGAGATATGAATGTGAACGCTGAAAAAGTCATCGCGCTGAAGCCGGATCTCGTGCTTGCCCACGCGTCCTCTATGTCCGCTTCCGCCGATGCGATGAAGCAGCTGAAAGATGCGGGCATCACCGTCTTAACGGTCAATGATGCGCAATCGTTCCAAGACGTGTACAAATCAATCAGCATGATCGGAAAAGCGGCCGGCAAAGAAAAGCAGGCGGATAAGCTGATCAAATCGATGAAATCCGACCTTTCCGGCATAGAAAAGAAAGCGGCGGCCATTTCTGAAAAAGACGAAAAGAAAGTATTCGTCGAAGTGTCTCCTGACGGCTACACGACGGGGAAAGGCACGTTTATGAACGAAATGCTTGAAGATATACACGCGAAAAACGCCGCCGGCAGCCAGACCGGCTGGGTTCAGCTGACGGATGAAGCGATTGTCAAAATGAATCCGGACGTCATCATTACGACAGACGGCGTAAAGGCCGCTGAAGTGGAAAAACGCGCCGGCTGGGGTGCCGTCAATGCGGTCAAACACCACAATGTCTATTCTGTTGATCCCGACCTTGTCACACGCTCAGGCCCGCGCCTTGTCAAAGGGGTCGAGAAGCTTGCAGAAAGCGTTTATCCTGAAACGTTTAAAAAGTAACCGCCCGCTGGCCTACACGGTCAGCCTGCTGTTTTTAGCCGTTTGTACGGCACTCGGCATTTCAATCGGCAGTCTGCATATTCCTTTATCCGACGTTTTTTGGATCGGGATCGGCCGGACATCCTCGGCTGACCCTATGAATGTAAATATTATGATGAATATCCGCCTGCCGAGAGTCGTTCTGGCTGCCCTTGTCGGAGCCGCGTTATCCATTGCGGGAGCGGCGTTTCAGGGACTTCTGAAAAATCCGCTCGCCGACCCTTATACACTCGGGGTATCTTCGGGAGCCTCGGCGGGAGCCGTTATCACCTTGTTTTTCGGCATTCAGATTCCCGTCATCGGCCGGTTCACACTACCGGTTGTCAGCATCGCCGCAGCGATTGCGGTCATGGCGGCGGTTCTGTTTTTCAGCCGCCTCGTTCATGCGTCGATGTCGGTTTCGACGCTCATTTTGACAGGCATCATCATGAATTCTTTTCTCGGGGCTCTCATATCGCTTGTGATCGCTTTAACGGGCAATGATCTGCTCCCGATTGTCCGCTGGCTGTTAGGAAGCGTGTCAATGAGGGGCTGGGGCTATGTCGCGCTGTTTCTGCCTTTTTTTCTGGCCGGGACGGCGCTTCTGCTTATCAATGGCAGAGAATTAAACATTATGACTTATGGAGAAGAAAAGGCAAGGCTGTTAGGCGTCAGTACGGGAAAAAGAAAATGGCTGATGATCGCCGCCGGATCTCTGCTGACGGGAGGAGCGGTTGCCGTCTCGGGGACGATCGGATTTGTCGGCCTTGTCATTCCCCACGTGACACGGCTTTTATGGGGAACGGATCATCGCCATTTACTGCCGCTGTCAGCATTGACGGGCGCCGGTTTTCTCATTTTGGCGGATTTGTTTTCCCGCACCGTCATTGAGCCTGTCGAATTGCCGATCGGCATTATGACGGCTTTGGCGGGAGCGCCTGTGTTTGCCTTGATTCTGCTTCGCCAGCATCATGGAGGGAAACGCTTATGATCAGGGTGAGCAGCCTGTCCGGCGGGTACGGAGGCCGGATGATTGTGGAAGATGTCAGCTTTACCGCCGGAAAAGGTGAATTTGTCGGCATACTCGGTCCGAACGGCTCGGGAAAAACAACGCTGTTGAAATTGCTGACGGGAATGCTCTCTCCGTCAAAAGGCGAGGTGCTCGTAGCAGGCAGGCCCATCGGCGGATACAAGCCGCGGGAACTTGCGAAAATCATGGCCGTTTTGCCGCAGCATACGGAGCAAGCTTTTACATTTACCGTTAAGGAAACAGTGTCCTTCGGCAGATACACGTATCAAAAAGGACTCTTCAGACAGATGGATCAACATGATGACGAAGACATTGTCCGGGAAGCGATGGAAATGACGGGCATCGACCGATATGCGCAGCAATCCGTCCGCAATCTGAGCGGCGGGGAGCGGCAGCGCGTCTTTCTGGCGCAGGCGCTGGCTCAGCAGCCTGAGGTGCTGTGTCTGGATGAGCCGACGACCTTTCTTGATCTCAAATATCAGAAAGACCTGCTTGATACGGTGAAGCGGTTGACGAGAGAAAGAGGCCTGACGGTCATCAGTATTTTTCACGACCTAAACGCCGCAGGCCAATATTGTGATCAGCTCCTGATGATGAAAGACGGACGCGCTTTTCCGAAGCAGACGCCGGATCAGGCTTTGAAAAAAGAGACGATTGAAGACATTTACGGCATCACCGTCAGCGCTGTTGCCCAGCAATCGTCACCGAAACCGCTGATCGCTTTCATGCCGGAAGCGCAGGAGGAAAGAGAGCCTGTCAACGTTCCGTTCGCCTCTCTGATAAACAAAAGCGGAAATACCGTAACGCTTCATACAGAACGGCCGTTCAGAATGTTGTCAACCGCATCTGACGGCCCGGGCTTTTCGTGGAGCCGCCGGCTTTCCGGCTCAGCGGCCGCTGGTTTGATCTGCCGTACGTTTGATTCGGTCACAATTGCCGTGACTGCGCAGCATACCGTTTGGGTGCTGATCAGCGGACGTTTATCGGAACAGGGATTTGTACGGCTGTTAACGGCAGCGGCTGAAGCGAGAATGCAGGCTCTTTCCGGCAGACAGGCAAAAGGCGACATTGTCATTTGCGCCTTGCAGACAGGAGAGGCGATGGATGTCCCTCACGCGGAAAGAGCCGTCAGAAGAGGAACCGCGGCATGTGTAAAAGCGGCGGAAGAAGGAGGAATACAACGATGAAGCTGTATACGAAAACCGGTGATAAAGGACAGACAAGCCTGATCGGCGGCAGAACGGATAAAGACAGTCTGCGGGTTGAAAGCTACGGGACGATTGATGAGCTGAACAGCTTTATCGGGCTTGCGCTTGCGGAGCTTGATGATTGTGAGAATTGCGGTGATGTGAAAGCCGAACTCCGAAACATTCAGCATGAGCTGTTTGACTGCGGCGGCGACTTGGCGACGGTCACTGAACATAGAAGCTATACATTAAGAGAGACATCTATTTCCGCATTGGAGGACTGCATAGACCGTTACACGGCTGAAGCGCCCCCGCTTGAGAAATTTATTCTTCCGGGCGGGCATAAGGCGGCTGCTCAGCTTCACATCGCGCGGACCGTCACGAGACGGGCTGAGCGTCTCATCGTGAAACTCGGCAAAACAGAAGAGATAAATGATACGGTGATGCGTTACTTGAACCGCCTGTCTGATTATTTTTTCGCGGCGGCAAGAGCAGTTAACGCAAGACAGGGCGTTCAGGATATAGAGTATGAAAGAAGCGCCGCGGTATTCCGTGATGATGAATAATGTTTTGTTCAGCCGGCAGCAGCAAGCCGGCTGTTTTTTTTATAGAGATATCCATCAATTGAACCTTTATTGACAGGAGGAAAATGTATCTTATGCATTATTGACTGAAAAATTAAAAAATGAGATATTATAAGAAACATTGTAAAATAATGGGGGATTTGATAGATGGATACATATAATAAGAGCGAGAGCATCTGGAATAAAAATTTCACCCTTCTGTTTATCTCAAGGCTGGTTAAATTGTCAGGCGACGGTTTTGCCTTTAATTCCATTCTGTGGTTTTTGATTTTTGACGGGGAAGGCGCGATCGGCACGTCCCTGCTCATTGCGGTCACGTTCCTTCCGGAGGCGATGCTGGCGCCGATTACCGGGCCTTTTATGAAGCAGCATACGCTGAAATTCTGGATGTATTTCTCCGACCTGACGCGCGCGGCGGTCGTGTTGATCATTCCGGTCTGTTACTTTAACGGTTTTTCTCCTTTATGGTTTGTCATGCTTCTCATGATTGTGCATTCAGCCACGGGAGCCGCTTATAATCCTGCATCTATCTCATTGATCCCCAATATTGTCAGAGAAAACAGCCTGCAGAAAGCGAATGCGGTCATCCAGTCATCAGGCCAGATCGTCAGGCTTGCCGCCATTACGCTGAGCGGGGTGTTCTTAACATTTATCAGTCCCGCTTATTCTTTGTTTATCGCTCTTATATTCTATCTTCTATCAGGTTTTCTCGTACTCTTTATGTCATACCAAGTCCAGCATGCCAAACAGGATACAGTCGCCGTCAGACAGCGCGGGACGTATTTCGGAAGGCTCAAACGGGGTTTCGTTCTTGTCAGGAAACACCAGATTTTATACCCGCTCGCCATCTATTGTATCTTCATGAATTTTGCGGCCGCTCCGTGGGAGGCGCTCTCTGCCGTTTATGTCGCCGAAGATTTAAACATGCCGCCGATCATCTACTCGCTTTTGAAAGCGACAGGCACGGGCGGAGCCTTTTTAATGGGTTTTATTTTGGCTAAGGTGAAGGTGAACAAATACGGTCTCCTGTTTGTGTCAGCGGGAATCATAGAAGGAGCGGCATTTTTCATCACCGGCCTCAACACTTTTCTGCCGCTCGTCTTCCTCGCCGCGTTTGCGTTCGGATCTGCCGTCAGCGCGATTAATGTGCCGGAATATACGATTATTCAGACGTCTGTGGACCATGATGACCAGCCGCAAGTCTATGCCGTCATCCATATGATCTCAAACATATCCATTCCGCTCGGCGCGGTTCTTTGCGGATACGCGGCTAACGCCTTCGGTCCCGGAAAAGTCATTGCCGCCGGCGGTCTCGTTGAAGTCCTGTCCGGTCTCGGAATATTGTTCTTTACGAAGCTGGCCAAAGCCGAACGCTCAGATCTCATCAGGGAAAAAGAAGCGAGCATCAGAATATAGATTTTTCGTGAAACGCCCTGTGCCGTCCGGTGCAGCGGCGTTTTTTTATGCGAAGGTCCGGGGGCTTATACGACTCCGGTCTGATATGAAAATCAATCTCTGACTCGTTTTGCCGGCCGCGGGATTTGTTTATAGTAAAGACAAGGAAAACGAAAGGAGGATCTGCATGAATATAAATGGCAAAACGGCAGGCGGCTTTCTGCTGATGGTGTTCGGACTTTCTGTCTTTTTCGGAGGAGGCCATTTCGCATTTATCATCCCGCTGGCGATCGGAGGCCTGATGCTTTACTGGGGAATCAAACGTTTTTCAAAAGGCCGGGCGGTATCGGGTATCATCGCGGGCGTCATCGGAGCTATGATTCTCGTCGGTTCTCTTCCATTTATCGTTGCGATCGGACTGGCCGGCGCCATGGTGTATTTCGGGTGGAAGATGATGAAGCAGGGCGGCTCAGATACCGCTTCCCGCCAGTATGAACCGGAAGCGGCATCACCGGGCTATCAATCCGGATTTGACTCTGAATGGGAAGAATTTCTGAAGAAAAAATAAGGAGGAAGACAAAATGGTCTTAAAAAGAATAAGAAATATGTTCGTCGCATCTGTTAACGAAGGGCTTGATAAATTAGAAAATCCGAAAGTCATGCTGAATCAATATGTGCGTGATATGGAAAGTGACATCGCTAAGGCGAAACAAACGATTGTCAAACAGCATACGATCGTCCATCAGTTTAAGAAAAAACAGGAAGACGCCTCCGAAACGGCGGCAAAACGGAAAAACCAAGCTCAGCTTGCTTTTGACGCCGGGGAAGAGGAGCTGGCGAAAAAGGCGCTGACTGAAATGAAATACCTTGAGGGAAAAGCGGCTGAACATGAAAAAGCGTATGAGCAGGCGAAAACACAGCTGGCAGAGCTGAAAGAGCAGCTGGAAACTTTAGAAACGCGCCTCCGCGACGTAAAGGATAAAAAACAGGCGCTCATCGCCCGCGCGAACGCGGCAAATGCGAAGGAACATATGAACGCTTCTTTCGACAAAATTGACAGCGAAAGCGCCTACAGAGAGTTCCTTCGAATGGAAAGCCGCATTGAAGAAATGGAAGTCCGCGTCAAATACGGCACTTCAGCTGAGGCGAACACAGAATACAGCCGCTCCCAATATTCAGACGAGGTGGAAGCTGAGATTGAAAAAATGCGCTCGCTTTCTCTGGAAAAAACAGAGCGTCAAAAAGCGGCTCATGAATAATGTGCACAAGGGAAGATCGGCGCGTTTACGCCTCTTCCCTATACGCACGTATCAATTATCCGGCTTTTCCTTTATAATAAAATGAATGAAAAAGGATGGAACGTAATGAAGCGTAAGATTGCCAAAGGACTGATGGCGGCGTCCGTTCTGATCTGCTGTCTGTTTTTGGTGAAAGAAGTGTTTGCCGGGCGTTTTTTTCCGCTGTGCGAAACAGAAGCGGAATCGGCAAGCATACCGCCGCGTGCCGTCAACAGCCTGTCGGTTTCATCGGAACAGACGGATGTGAAAATCATCGCGGAAGCGCGGAATGATATCGCAGCAAACATGGCGGGACCGGCGGGGAAAATGTTTGTCCAAAGCAGGGGAAAGACCCTCAATCTCAAAGCGAAGGAGAAAGGGTTCCAATTTCTGAATCTCTTTCAGCGCCCTCTGCTGATTGTCCGCATACCGTACGATTATCATCGGGACATCACCGTCCATACGTCAAGCGGCAGCATTGCCGTCGACGGAAACAAGGGGCTGTCTCTTGCGCACCTCGGCGTCCGTTCTGTAAGCGGGAACATGTCGCTGAAGCACGTGAAGACGGATGTGTTTGAAGCGAAGGGGCTGTCGGGCAATCTCACAGCAGCAGGCCTTGCGGCAAAAACGGGGGCTGTCCGCTTATCCTCGGGACATGTCGGGCTTCAACATGTGTCGGGCGCCCTTGACGTGCGGGTCGCTTCCGGCAGTGTCGACGCCTCGCTTGAGACGGCGGATGCTCCCGTATCCGTCAGGCTTGCGAGCGGCAGCGCAGCGATCACCCTGCCGAAAGACGGAAGTTTTACGGTGAACGCCGAGACGGCAAGCGGAAGGATCCGGCCGTCTTATTCCTTTGAGAAAACGAGTAAGGAAGGCGGGGCATTTACCGGCATGAAAGGCAGCGGCGCCAGGCCGATTGATATAAAAGTGACGAGCGGCAATATTGCACTGCAATAGTCAAGGAAAGGAGGGGCAGGCAGCTGATGGCAAAAAAACAGATTCTCGGACTTATCATCGCCTTATTAGGCGTCAGCATGTTTTTGCGTATTATCGGCATCGGCGACTTCTTGTTTTGGCCGCTCTTTTTTCTGATCACAGGTTATATTTTTAATAAATATTCCCGCGGCTGGCTCGGCTCCGTCCTGTATATCTTCGCCGCTTTTTTATTTTTGAGAAACCTGTTCAGCGCCACCTTTAACCTGTTCGGCTATGCCTTCGCCGCCTTTCTCATATACGCGGGCTACAGGCTCCTGAAAGGAAAGCGCGTGCATGAACATAAAGAGAAGAAAATCAATCTTGAAAAAGAAGAGCAGCCAAAGCCTTCCGCCCAGACGGAAAGCAGACAGCCGGACCTCCGCAGCTTTTTTATCGGCGAGCTCCGGATGATGAAGGACCCGTTTGAGCTGAATGATTTAAATGTTTCCGGATTCATCGGCGATGTGAAAATTGATTTGTCAAAAGCGATGATTCCCGAAGGAGAAAGCACGATGACCATCAGCGGTGTCATCGGCAATGTCGATGTGTACGTCCCGCCGGATATCGAAGTGTCCGTCAGTTCATCGGCTTTTATCGGCGAAATGAACCTGCTCGGCTCTAAGAAAAGCGGCATGAGCCCGAATCTGTATAAAGTATCGTCTGAGTACGGCGACTCGCCGCGGCGGATTAAAATTTCAATTTCGTTATTCATCGGCGATGTGGATGTGAAGTATTTATGAGGAAAAAATTACTCGCCAATATTCAGTGGCGCGCCATGCGGATGACCGCGGGACTCAGTCTGCTCCTTTGCGCGGTGTTTATTACGCTGATGCTGCTGTATTACGGGCTTGACCCAATGCTGTTGTTTTCTTCCGGCTGGTTCGGTATTCCGTTTGTGGTGATCCTGCTTCTGGCGTCTCTTTCGGCGGGATTGATTTCCGGTTATGTATACGGCGGCCGCCTGAAAACAAGGATGGATACACTGATTGAAGCGGTTTTGAAATTTGAAAACGGCAATTTTGCTTATCGGGTGCCGCCGCTCGGCGATGATGAAATCGGTCTGGCGGCAGATCAGCTCAACGAAATGGCCAAGCGGGTCGAGCTCCAGGTCACATCGCTGCAAAAGCTCTCCAACGAACGTGCGGAATGGCAGGATCAAATGAAAAAATCGGTCATCACTGAAGAACGCCAGCGGCTGGCGCGCGATCTGCACGATGCCGTCAGCCAGCAGCTCTTTGCCATTTCTATGATGACATCCGCCGTCTTAGAGCAGGTGAAAGATGCGGATGACAAAATCGTCAAACGGATTCGCATGGTTGAACATATGGCGGGGGAAGCGCAAAACGAGATGAGAGCGCTGCTATTGCATTTGCGGCCCGTCACTTTAGAAGGAAAAGGCTTAAAAGAAGGGCTGATTGAGCTGTTAAAAGAGTTCAAAGCGAAGCAGCCGCTGGATATTGAGTGGGACATCAGCGATACGGGTGTGTCAAAAGGCGTTGAAGACCATCTGTTCCGCATCGTGCAGGAGGCGCTTTCCAACGTTTTCAGACATTCAAAGGCGACCAAGGTCACCGTCAGGCTCGGCGCGAAACATCAAAAACTTCAGCTTAAAGTCATTGATAACGGGGCGGGTTTTACGATGGATCAAGTGAAAGCATCCTCATACGGCCTGCATTCCATCAAGGAAAGAGCGAGTGAAATCGGCGGCATAGCGGAAATTATCTCCGTAAAGGGAAAAGGCACGCAGATCGACGTGAAAGTCCCGATTTATCAGAAAACAAAAGGAGAGAACGACAGTGATTCGAGTGTTACTGATTGATGATCATGAAATGGTCAGGATGGGTCTGGCCGCATTTTTAGAAGCACAGCCGGACATTGAAGTCGCCGGTGAAGCATCAGACGGGCAGCAGGGCGTCGATCTGGCCGCAAAGCTTTTGCCGGATGTGATTTTAATGGACCTCGTCATGGACGGCATGGACGGTATCGAAGCGACAAAACAGATCTGCGCGAAACTCAATGACCCGAAAATCATCGTGCTGACGAGCTTTATTGATGACGACAAAGTGTATCCGGTGATCGAAGCGGGAGCGCTCAGCTATTTGCTGAAAACGTCCAAGGCGGCAGAAATAGCCGAAGCCATCAGAGCGGCTGCCAAGGGCGAACCGAAGCTTGAATCGAAGGTGGCGGGAAAAGTGCTGTCAAGGCTGCGCCATTCAGAGAATCAGCTTCCGCATGAAACGCTGACAAAAAGAGAACTGGAAATCCTCTGTCTCGTCGCGGAAGGCAAGACGAATAAAGAGATTGGTGAAGAGCTGTTCATTACGATTAAAACGGTGAAAACCCACATTACGAATATATTGTCAAAGCTTGATGTCAGTGACCGCACGCAGGCAGCCGTATATGCCCACCGCAATCATCTCGTGACATAAGAAAAGGAGAGCGGTGCCAGCACACTCTCCCGAGGAACGGGGTCATTGGGACATTCCCTTTGTTCCGAAATCCCTGATGGCGACTTTGACTTTGTATTCAATATCCGATTCACTGAAGTGATGATCCCAGTCAGAGGATATCTTTTTCCATTTATCGGGATAATGAATCCGGACTTGATCGCCTAACCCGGTAATATCCACTTTCAACTCATGCTGCATGTAATCAATGAATGCCATGACATCTGAATGAATGCTGCGTTTTACCGCGTTTTTGATTTCATTTATATAGGACTCCTTGAAGGAATCTTCTTTCGGGTTCCAATCCTCAGATAGACGGCCTTCAACAAACCGGGTAACGATAAACTTGAATTTTCCGTTTTTATATTGTGTTTTTACATCATATTTGCTGGAAAATACCTCGAAAGACAAATAATAATTGTCATGCTTTGCAAACGTAACGCCTCCCTTTACCGTGCCTGTGAACAGGTTCATATTCTGGACTTGTAAAGGAGTTAGATTCGCATACCAGAATTTATTTTTAATAATGGTAGCGCCCCAGATTTCCAGTCTGCTGCCCACTTGGCGAACTTGAGGAAGGGCAAAGGTCTCGCCCTTGGCGATTCTCTCGGATATTTCCCCCAATGTCACGGGCTCCATCATCCGGATGGTGACCGCATTATTCTCCGTTAAGTCATAGATCGTATTTGACGCAGGCTCTCCCTGGTCACTGATTTTGAAAATATCTTTCGTTTTATCCGGCACCGTCATCACATTGCAGCTTCTTCTCGTACCGTTGTCCCTGATAAATTGGTTCATCAATGCGTCAAGCGGGATGTCGTCCTTTAACAGCGCCTCGGAAAACAGCATGATACGCAAGTGCTGGGAGAAAGCGGGGTGATTTTTTAATGATGCCGTTCGTAAGGCTTGATGGACGGTTTCTCCGGAAGTGGAAGTCACCTTTGTCGTGTCGCTCCCTGACGACGACTGCTGGGAACTTGCTTTTTGCGGAACCAGAATCTGCTGCGTCACTTCCACGTTTTCTTCCTCGGGTTTATCGAGCCCGACGCCGATAACGAGACTCAAATCTTCTATATTGCGGCTGTCCCAGCATCCGGCCAAAAGCAATGTGCAAAGAATGATTACGATATATTTCTTCATTGCGCTTTTTTCACCTTCCTTTTCACAGCGACGACTGCAAACATCAGTAAAGGCAGCAAAAAGAAAACCAAGAAGATATAGCCGAGAATATCACTGAACAGCATCAGCTTGTTAGCGTCTTTTGGCATCAATGATCCGAAGAATGTCGCAATGCCTACGAAAATGATGCCCTTTTTGTGCTTCAGCCCGAAAATTTTATTAAGACCCGATGTCGCGAAATATCCGTACGATACATAGGTGGCGAAAAATTGGATAATCCAGACGGCAAGCAAAAAAGACTCGAATCTTTCGATAAAAAGCCCTTTGATTTCAAATGATTGAAAAAGCGCAATCGTAGGCCAGATCATTGTTTTGACATCCTGGGTGGTTAAGGCGCCGACGACGAGCACGTAGGTAATGATGTATAAAATAATCGGGATGCCAAAGCCCATGGCCGACATACGGAACGTGTGCTTTTTATTTTTGATGTGCTCAGGGAGAAACAGCATAATCTCAATTCCTAAGAATGAAACAGAAACGACGGTCAAGGAAGCCATAACGGGAGAAAACCCCTGTCCGAGCACCGGCCGCAGGTTGTCCAGATCAAATATTTTAAAGCTGAAAGAAAACACCACCAGCAAAATAATGATCGTAATCGTTAAATAGAAAGGAAAGAGCCTGCCGAGATCGCTCATGCCGCCGATAATTAAATAAACGGAACAGGCGATAAAGATAAACAGCGTAACCGGCACGGGCGTTCTCTCCAATAAAAAGAACTTGACCATTTCCGCCATCGCCCGGGCTTCGAAGCTGGCGACTCCTATAAAATAGAGACAGATCATAAGATTGACGATATTTCCCGCCCATTTGCCGAGGCCTTCGTTCATATAATCAAACAATGATCCGTACTGATGCTTTTTCATAATGAGCGTATTGAGATAAATCAAAAAGATAAAGATGACGCCTTCCAGACATAATGCAATCCAGCCGTCCGGCGAATTCGCCCTTGATGACAGCGACCGCGGCATGGTAAGGAGTCCCGCCCCGAGCATCGTGTTGGAAATCAATGCCGTCCCTTGATAGCTTGTAAGCTTATTGAGAGTTGTTTTCTGGCTCATTTACGTTTTTCGCCTCTTTTGGTTGATTTTTAATAGGGAGACGGAGAATAGAGTCGTTTGCGTTTTTTAAGCTGAAAAATCCATTCGGCGAGAAATACGGAGAACCGAAGCTTCGCTGTCTCGATAAATGAGTGTAGATCGCCAGCATAAATAAAATCATGCCGTACAGCCCGAAAGCTGCGGCGGTAAACATCGAAATGAAACGGAGCACACGGAATGACAGACCCATCCCGTACTGCGGCACCGTAAATGAAGCAAGCGCGACAATGCTGACCACGATGACCATGATGGAGCTGACAATATTCGCTTCAACGGCCGCCTGGCCGATGACGACTCCGCCCACCAATCCGATCGTCTGGCCGAGCGGGCTGGGAAGCCTCAAGCCCGCTTCTCTCAGCAGCTCTATCGTAATTTCCATTACCATCGCTTCAATGATAGGCGGGAAGGGAACGTTTTCTCTGTTCGCCGCGATGGTGACTGCAAGCGATGTCGGCAGCAGCCCTTGGTGAAACGAAACGAGGGCGATATAAATGGACGAAAAAAACAGCGTAATAAAAATAGACGTAAACCGCAGCACCCGGATAAGCGAGGCGGAAATCCACCGTTCATAATAATCGTCGGGAGACTGCATTAAAATTCCTAAAGAAGCCGGAACCACCAGCGCAAATGGCGAGTTGTCGACAAGGATGGCGACGCGGCCGTTAAACAAGGCGGAAGAGACTTTATCAGGCCGTTCCGTATTTTGAATTTGCGGAAACGGCGAATACTTATTATCCTCAATAAGCTCCTCAAGCGTCCCGGAATCCTGGATGTCGTCCATCTTCACTTCGCTGAGGCGCTTTACAACATCGCTGACGACAGATGGGTCCGCCTTATCATCTATGTACATGACCGTGGCGTATTTTAACTTATTTTCTCCGATCGGAACCTTTTTCGTTTTCAGCTTCGGATGGTTCGTGCGCTGCCTGATCATGGCGACGTTTGTATCAGAATCTTCTATGAAGGCGATTTTCGGACCTCTTACGACCTTTTCGGATGTGGGTTCATTCACGCTTCTTTTTTCTCTTTTTCCCGTGGACAAAATGTATACGCTGTCAAGTCCGTTAATAAACACGGCGCATTTTCCCCGCAGAATGGAGATGACGGCTTCCTTCGACGTAAAGACGGGACGGGCGTCGATCTTATCAAGACGTTTCGTCACCGTATCCAGCGTCAGAGTGTCTTCCTCCCGAAGCAGCGTTTCAATCGCCTCTTTTATTTTGTCTTCGTCGTTCATTTCACTCAGATACATATAATAAAAAACAAGCCCGTTCGGAAGCATCTTTTTATTTTGAACCAGATCATCATTCTGCTCTACGTGGGGAAGCACCAGTGCCAGATTAACGTGTATGTATTCCTTGAATTCCGATTGCGCCATCGACAGTCACCCGCCTTCCAATCCTTAATTGAGGTTATCTTTTCCTGTTAAAAAAATGATATACTATGATAAAGTATTTAATGGTACAAGTTTTTTTATGAAAGCGGAGGAGAGATGTGGCACAAGTCAGACTGGCAGGAAATGCCGAAGAAATTGAACAGCTCATCAAATCATTTGAAGCGCATTACGAAGTGGCTTACACGTCGAAAGAATACCGTAAAACAAATCCGAAGTATAAATACTCTAAGGATTCGCGCGTCTATCTTGAGCTGAAATTAAAAACGGCCAAGGCCGAAAAATAAAAAGGGTTTCATCTGTTACTGGCGAATAATACTCAGGGTGAAGCAACTGTTATGGAGGGATACATAAATGGACTACAGAATTGAAAAAGACACCATGGGAGAAGTTAAAGTTCCGGCAGATAAATTTTGGGGCGCTCAGACACAGCGCAGCAAAGAGAACTTCAAAATCGGTTCAGAAAAAATGCCTCAGCGTGTTGTGAAGGCGTTTGCAATATTGAAAAGAAGCACAGCGATCGCCAACGAACGCCTCGGCAACTTAGAGTCTGAAAAAGCACAGGCGATTGCCGCTGTATGTGACGATGTTTTAAACGGCAAATACGACGATAACTTTCCGCTCGTTGTCTGGCAGACGGGAAGCGGCACGCAAAGCAACATGAACATGAATGAAGTGGTGGCCAACCGCGCGACTGCTTTATTGAAAGAAAAAAATTCCGAGCTGAAGATTCATCCGAATGATGACGTCAACCGCAGCCAAAGCTCAAACGATACATTCCCGACGGCGATGCACGTTGCGGCGGTTCTTGCCGTATATGAGCAGCTCGTTCCGGCGCTTGATCAGCTGCGCGCGACGCTTGATGAAAAAGCGAAAGCTTATCAGGATATTGTGAAAATCGGACGCACGCATTTGCAGGACGCCACTCCGCTGACGCTCGGACAGGAAATCAGCGGCTGGGTATACATGCTTGACCGTTCGAAAGAAATGATTCTTGAGTCAACGGAAAAAATCCGCGCGCTTGCCATCGGAGGCACGGCAGTCGGCACGGGAATCAACGCCCACCCGCAGTTCGGTGAATTCGTCGCGGAAGAAATCACAAAAGTAACGGGGCAGACATTCAAGAGTTCGCCTAACAAATTCCACGCGCTCACAAGCCATGATGAAATCACTCACGTTCACGGCGCGTTAAAAGCATTGGCTGCCGACCTGATGAAGATTGCCAACGATGTCAGATGGCTGGCAAGCGGCCCGCGCTGCGGAATTGGCGAAATCGTCATTCCTGAAAATGAGCCGGGAAGCTCTATCATGCCGGGCAAAGTCAACCCGACGCAAAGTGAGGCGCTGACAATGATCGCCGCGCAAGTGATGGGAAATGACGCGACAATCGGATTTGCGGCCAGCCAAGGAAACTTCGAGCTGAATGTCTTCAAACCGGTTATTATCTATAACTTCCTGCAGACCGTGCAGCTGCTCAGTGACGGAATGAATTCCTTCCATGACAAATGCGCTGTCGGTATTGAGCCGAACCAAGAGACGATTCAGGAAAATCTCTCTAACTCATTAATGCTTGTTACGGCGCTTAACCCGCACATCGGTTATGAAAACGCCGCGAAAATCGCCAAGCTTGCCCACAAAGAAGGCCTGACGCTGAAAGAAGCGGCATTACAGCTGAACCTTCTGACAGAAGAACAATTTAATGAAATGGTGCGTCCGGAAGATATGGTGCACCCGAAAGCATAAAAAGAAAGAACGGCTGCAGTCATTGCGGCCGTTCTTCTAAATAAACTGCTGTTTCAGCAAAAATCTGAGCTGTTCTGCATCTTCAGCCAGCAGGTCGGATTCCTTCAAATTCAAAATCATTCCTTTGATGATTGCCGGTTTCGGCGACTTTTTCTTCATTTCCGCTTCCAGAATATCCAAGCTCTCGGTGAATTCAGTTGCTTGCGTCTTGTCCATCGTGCCGATGCGCGTGCGGAGGGTCTGCAAGATCGATTGGCTTAAAGGATCGGGCTGCCCGTTATGAAGGGGCCCAAACAGTGAGCTTGCCTCATCAAGAGAAATAAACGCTTCATCATGTCTGTCCGCCATTCCGTTTACGATGTCATCAATTCTGTGAATCACGGTATTTGCCAAAAGCGAAGGCTGTACGGACCGGCCGGTCAGAATGAGATATTCAAGATACATCTGACTGATTCCTTCTATTAAAAAACAAAGCTCGGCTGTGTATGGTTCAGCTTTTTCTCCGTAAATCGCAAGAAGACTGTCGATATGAAACTGCAGGATCGACCGGCGGATTCTCTTTCCGCACTGCGCCGCTTCTTCGGTATAAGGAAGTGAACCGTCTTTCATCTGCACGGTAATAAAATCCTGATGGGCGAGGATCGATTCGTAAAACACCGCAAGCTGTTTTTGGTAAGCGGCTCTCGGACTGTCACCCTCCGTTTGGATCGTCGTGATTCGGGTAAACGTTTTATCATAGTAGTAATTCAGCATGGATAGAAGCAGTGCTTCTTTGGAAGGAAAGTAAAGATAAAAAGCGCCTTTTGAGATTTTGCATTCATCGGCGATTTCCTGAACCGATGTAGATTTGTACCCTTTTCGGGCAAACAGTTTGATTGCTGCTTCAATGATCAGCTTTTCTTTTTCCTTCAATGGTTCCACCCTTTCGGAGCCAGGAGGCTGGCTTGTGCTTCTCATGTATGACTATATGGTCATATTGATATTCCGTAAATTTAACCTGATTGTAACTTGTTTTTTTGTTTTGTTTTATTTATATTATAAAGTGAGCTGACCGAATGGTCAAAGTTCTGGCGAAAGGGTGAATCTGAAAATGAAAGAATTAGATGAAATGATCAGCCGCTTGCGAAACAGAGGAATTAAAGTCGAAAAGGTGAAATATCCGAAAAAGACAATTTGTGAAAAGAAATGGGTTCATCAATGCCAAAAACCGCTGAAAGCAAACTACAGAGATTTTAACGGCTATTCCTTCACATAAAAAAGACTGCAATGAAACACTACAGTCTACTTTGGTATGATAATTCGGTAGATTACACCCGATTGGTCATTTTCAATTGAAATTGATGCTTTATGCAAGGTTAAAATCCGTTTTACGATGCTGAGTCCTATGCCGAACTCGCCTTTCTTCCCTTTATTAAAAGGCTCGTACAAGCTGGATAGCATCTCATCCTCAATCGGAGGCCCGTCATTTTTAACCGTCATGACAATCTGCTGCTGATTTTGGCTGATCCGAATGTGAATCGCCGTTTCTGCATAGCGGATTTGATTTTCGAGAATGTTTTCAAGAAGTTTGCTCCATTGTTCCGGATCACCGGGCATCATTAATGCATCTTCTGTTTCAACGGTCCACGATAATTCCTTCCGGGCCCATTTGAGCCGTTCAATGACTTCTTCCGTGACCTTCACAATGTCAAATGTCTCATGGTGCACCCGCTGCTTCATTAAATAATCAAGCTTCGTTAAATATAATAAATCCTTAATTTTCTTCTCAAGTTTTTCTGCTTCGCCTTCAATGACATCAATTGTGGTTTCCAGATCCCCCTTAGGAAAAATCCCGTCCTTTATTGATTGAGTATAGCCCCTTATCACCATGACAGGCGTTTTTAAATCATGAGAGATATTTTGCAGTAGCGTTCTTTCCGTTTCGTCTTTTTGCACCAGCTTGCTCCGCATGTCTTCAATGGTCTGGCCTAATTTTCCGATTTCGTCTTTTCTGTCGACGATGACCGGATCATCCCAATCCTGTTTTGAAATCCGTTTGACATGCTTTTCTAAGGAAACGAGCGGGCGCGAGAGATATTTGGCAAGCCAAATCGCCGGAATCCAGCTTAACAAAATCACGCCGGCAATGATAAAGAGCAGCTGCTTGAACAGGGTGAATGCCAAATCATCACGATAAGAATCAAGGGCATAAGACAGCATCATCGCATCCTGGCCGTTAATGGTGAGGCCTTTTTTAATGACGAAAAATACTTTTTCACCGCTGATGTCCGCGCTGTATCGTTTCGTGACGCTGTGCTGGCGGCCCGCGAGCTTGTACACCTTATGGATAAAGGAAGAAGAAAAGTAGTTCAAGTCTTTGTCACTGGCCGATTCCTCCCGTTGCGGCAGAAGAACGTGCTGAACGGATCGGAAAGTCGTCGGCGCGGTCGCATCCTCGCTGTAATATCCCCGCTCGATCGATCCGGGCAGCCGGTACTCCGTCAGTACATGCTGTTCATTTTCAATGGTCGTATACGTTTCATCCGTGAAAAAATTACGCAGCGTATTTGAGAACAGCACGAGAAGCAGAATCGAAATGGCTAAGAGGATGCCTGAGATGACCACCCATATTTGAAAAGCAAGCGGCTTATTTTTCATGACGTCATCATCCTGTAGCCGAATCCGTAAATGGTTTCAACCTTTAACCCGGGCATTTTTTTCCGCAGCCTCCGCACAAGATCATCGACCACCCGGTCAGTGCCGAAATAATCATGGCCCCATATTTTCAGCAGGATATCTTCCCTGGAAAAGGGGTGTCCTTTATGATGAAGAAATAAAAGCAGCAAATCAAATTCCTTAGACGTCAAATTGACCAGGCTGCCGGTTTCATCATAAACCTCTCGGGCATCTTCGATCACATTGTAGGAAGAAACGGTGATGCCGGTTTTCTTTGCGGCGGGCTGTTCTTTATACACGAGCTCGAGCAGCTTCTGGACCCGTATAATAAGTTCTCTCGGTAAAAAGGGCTTGGCGATATAATCATTGCTTCCGAGCTCCAACCCGAGGACTCTGTCAATATCGGCATCCCGCGCGGAAATGAAAATAACCGGCACATCGGGATCTTTTTCTTTTATTTCTTTTATCAATGTATAGCCGTCCGTATCCGGAAGCATGATGTCAAGAATCCACAAGTGGGGAGACGGCTGCATCTGCTTTCTGGCATCTTCGCCTTTTGTGAAAGATGTAATGTTCCAGCCTTCATTCTCTAAATATTTTGTGAGCAGTTCATTCAGGTTATCCTCATCTTCAACTAGATAAATGGTGTATGACAAGGCATTTCACATCCTTTCAACGTCATTATACTAGTTTTAACACACTCAAGCCGCATTTTCATAATTTCACATATTCTTTTCATTTTTATCCCACAATGTTTGTTTATGATGTGTATAAGGGAAGAAAGGAAGAAAAAAAGCGGGGAAGATAACATGTTCAAACACATTTTGTTTTGGAGCTTTGCTTTTCTCCTTATTATTGGGACAATAGAACTTGTACATGCGATGAATATGTAATCGATAGAATGAAAACATGCTGAAGGAGTGTGCGTGAATATGAATGATCATCGAGATGACGGCAGAAGCCGCGATCAGTCAGATCTTTCACATACGGAACAAAACAGAAATGAACAGCAGCAGATCAGCCATCAGGAGCCCGAGCTGCTCGAAGGGCCCGTCTCGAAAGAAGCGGAAAACGAGACGGCGGCCGGTACGGAATTTGAAAAAACGGCTGCCGTGAAAAAAGAAAAAAAACGGAGAGCCGCTTGGCTGAGCCCGATTTTAGGCGGCATTATCGGCGGAGGCCTCGTGCTTGGCATTGTGCCAAACCTGCCGGGTGAGCAGCATAAGACAGAAGCCGTTTCTGATACGAAACAAGTTCAGTCTTCGAATTTTACGTCAACGCCTTTGAAAAATACCTCAAGCGTAGCGGATATGGTAGAAGATTTGGAGCCTGCGATTGTGGGAGTGTCCAACTACCAAGCTTCGCAAAGCAGCCAGTTCGGACTTGACGGCGGTTCAAGCTCTGAAACGGAAAGCGGCACGGGGTCAGGCGTCATCTTCAAAAAAGACGGCGAAAAAGCGTACATCATTACAAACAACCATGTCGTAGAAGGTGCGAACAAACTGTCGGTCACTCTTTACAATGGGAAAACCGAAACGGCAAAGCTTGTCGGAAAGGATGCCATCAGTGACTTGGCTGTATTGGAAATCAGCTCGTCCAATGTCAAAAAAGCGGCCAGCTTCGGGGATTCCTCCAAGCTCCGCATTGCCGATAAAGTGATTGCCATCGGCAACCCGCTCGGCCAGCAGTTTTCCGGCACCGTCACACAAGGTGTCATCAGCGGGCTGAACAGAACGGTAGACGCCGATACATCCCAAGGCACAGTGGAAATGAACGTGATTCAGACGGATGCGGCGATTAACCCCGGAAACAGCGGCGGCCCGTTAATCAACTCGAGCGGCCAGGTTATCGGGATCAACAGCATGAAAGTCAGTGAAAACGGCGTGGAGTCACTCGGCTTTGCTATTCCGAGCAATGATGTAGAACCGATAGTCGACCAGCTGCTTGCAAAAGGAAAAGTCGAGCGCCCATTTTTAGGTGTGCAGATGATTGACATGGCGCAAGTGCCGGAAACTTATCAGGAAAACACGCTCGGACTGTTCGGCGACCAGCTGTCAAAGGGTGTTTACGTAAAAGAAGTGCAGTCCGGCTCACCGGCTGCGAAAGCGGGCATCAAATCAAATGACGTCATTGTACAATTGAACGGCAAAGATGTCGGCAGCAGCGCTGATATCAGACAGATCTTATATAACCAGCTGAAAATCGGCGATAAAACGACTGTTCAAGTGCTCAGAAGCGGAAGCAAAAAGACGCTGAACGTCACATTAACGAAACAAACCGAAAGCGCAAGCTGAACGCATAAAAAAAGCTGAACCTGCAACTGAGGTTCAGCTTTTTTCGTTATTCTCCCAAGTAGGCTGACAGCATCCACACATGCTTGTCCGCTTCTTCAACTAATCCGACAAACAGGTCGGCAGTTGACGGGTCATTTTGTTCCTCGGCGATGCCGATGACAAATTTTGATTCGCGGCTGATTTGTTTATAGTCTTGAACCAGTGATTCCACCATTTCAGAAGCCGTTTTTTCCTGGCCTTCATCCGTAATGGAAGCTTGTTCAAGATATGTGTGTAAAGTCGCCGCAGGCTGTCCGCCGATGGCCAGAAGACGCTCTGCGATGGCATCCGCCGTTTCCGCCGCTTCGTTATACAGTTCCTCAAATTTTTCATGAAGCGTAAAGAAATGAGGGCCTTTTACATACCAATGGAAGCGGTGCAGTTTAGAGTAAAGGATAAACCAGTTTGATAATTGTGTGTTCATTGATTTCTCAACAAGAGTTTCAGTTTTTTTCGTGTTTTGTGTATTCATATTCATCGTCCTCCCTGTGATCTGTTAATTTAATTATATCACGTATTAAATAAAAATCAATACTAAATTATAATAATTATAATTTAGGTTCAAGTGAACAGCTTTTTCTTTATAATCGATTCCCAGGCGGACCACGGAAAGAGTGAGCGGAAAGCCAATGTCAGCTTAACGCCCCTGCCGATCGGATACCGCAGTTTCTTCAGCCGTTTCCTTTGTGCCAATTGATAAATCAGCTCCGCTACGTCATCAGGATCGCCGCTTTTGGATGCGTTGGCTTTGAAGTAAGCTTCGATTTGCTGATAATAGCGGTAATAAGGCGAATCTTTGCCGGGTGCCGTAAGATGATTGGAGAGAGACGTTTCCCATATAGATGTTTTGTAGGAGCCCGGTTCTATTAAAGCGGCATCAATTCCTAACGGCAGCAGTTCGAGGCGCAGGCTCTCTGTAAACCCTTCAACCGCGAATTTGGAAGAGACATACGGAGATAGAGCCGGGAAACCGGTCAGTCCGCTGATACTGCTGATATTGAAGATTTTCCCGCCATGTTTTCGCATATAAGGCAGCACGGTTTTTGTGACGTGAATCAGACCGAATACATTTGATTCATACTGCTGTCTGTAATGTTCCATCAGCACATCGTCAATAAACCCCCCGTACGCAGTGCCGGCGTTATTGACGAGCAGGTCAATCGGTCCGAAACCGCTGATGGTGTTCCCGAAGTCAGACACCGACTGCTCATTTGTCACATCTAAAGAAACGACCGTAACATGTTCGGATGCACCCGCTTGAGCGGCGGCCTCTTTCAGTATTTCAGCTTTCTCCGGCTGTCTGGCTGTTGCGATGACGTGATAAGACCGGGCGAGCTTCAGCGCTGTCAGCAGCCCGAATCCGCTCGTCGCGCCGGTTACAATGGCAATTTTTCTGTTCATCTTATAATCCTCCCCGTTTGTTCTTATCTCATAGTGTATAACATCTCGCGGAAAGAAGGAGAAATCGTTCGGAAATATGTCAGAATTGTTTTATAATGGAGTCAGCTTCGGATAGAAAGGGGTAAAGAAAAGATGGCATTAGAGGGATTGAAGGAAACATGGGATTTAAACTCCATTTTTGAGGGCGGGAGCCGGTCGGAAGAGTTTCAGCAATACATACAAGAGCTCAAAAAGCATCTAAGCGCTTTTCAACATGCGGTTGAAGCGTTTACAGCTCCGACGCATGCGGATGAAAGCCGGGAGCTGATCAATCTGATTGATAGGTTTGAACGGTCAGCGATCATGATCAGGCAAGCGGGAGCGTTCGTCGGCTGTCTTCAGGCTCAGAACACTCATGATCAGAAAGCGAATGAATGGAGGGCGCGGATCAATCAGCTGAGCAGTGATTTTAAATCCGCTCTGGTCACCCTTGACGATACACTTGCCCGGATTGACGAGCCGGTCTGGGAGGAGCTGCTGCAAAAACCGGAACTTCAGGATCTCACATATGTTTTAAATGAAAGAAGAGACCGGGTCAAAGAGAAGCTCAGCGCTTCAGAAGAAAGGCTGATTGAAGGCCTGGCCGTTGACGGCTATCACGCATGGGGCGACCTGTATAATGCGGCTGTCGGCAGAATGAAGATTCCGTTTGAGGATAAAGAGCTGTCGGTCGGCCAAGCGGAAAATATGATGGCGCACCCGGACCGCCGCATCAGGCGTCAAGTGTTTAAAGAGCTTAATGAAGCGTGGAAAGGAGAAGAGGAGCTTTTCGGCAGCACGCTGAACCATCTGGCCGGCTTCCGCACGGAAATCTATAAAGCGCGGGGCTGGAAAAGCGCTTTGGAAGAGCCGCTTGCGATCAACCGGATGAAAAAAGAAACGCTGGATGTCATGTGGCAGGTCATTACCGATCATAAAAAGCCTTTTGCCGAATACCTGAATCGAAAGGCGTCTCTTTTAGGGCTTGAGCGGCTGAACTGGTATGATGTGGACGCGCCGATCGGCGAGGCTCCGAAAGAATACACATTTGATGAAGCGGCCAATCTGATCGTCAGCCAATTTTCGACGTTTGGCAAAAAGCTGTCCGCATTTACGGAAAAAGCATTCCGTGATCGGTGGATAGAAGCGGAAGACCGCAGCGGCAAACGGGTCGGCGGTTTCTGCACCAGCTTTCCCGACAGCGGAGAATCCCGGATTTTTATGACGTTTTCCGGAAGCGCTTCGAATGTATCGACGCTGGCGCATGAGCTCGGTCACGCGTTCCATCAGGAGGCCATGCTTCAAGTGCGGCAGCTGAACAGAGCCTACGCTATGAATGTGGCTGAAACAGCCTCGACCTTTGCGGAAATGATCGTCGCCGACGCCGCTTTGAAACAAGCGGAGACAAAGGATGAAAAGGTGTTCTTGCTTGAAGATAAAATTCAAAGAAGCGTAGCCATGTTTATGAATATTCATGCGAGATTTTTATTTGAAACGCGTTTTTATGAAGAGCGCAAGCAGGGCGTCGTTCCGGCTGAGAAACTGAATGAACTGATGGAAGCGGCGCAGAAAGAAGCATTTTGCGATTCATTAGGGGAATACCACCCTCATTTCTGGGCGTCAAAACTGCATTTTCATATTACGGGAGTGCCGTTTTACAACTTTCCGTATACGTTCGGTTATTTATTTTCGCTTGGAATATATGCAAGAGCTCTTCGGGAAAAAGCGGATTTTGAAGAAAAATATATCGCGCTTTTGTGTGACACGGCTTCGATGACTGTTGAGGATTTGGCGATGAAGCACCTTGGAGCGGATCTGACGGAACGGTCGTTTTGGGAAGACGCGGTCCGCCTAGCCGTACAGGATGTGCAGGAATTTTTAGAGCTGACTGAATGATAATCTTGAGATGAACCGGCCGGAGTGTTACCGCTCCGGTTCTTTTTTGTTTAATGAATGACAGCCGCCTCCCTTGGAAATACCTAAAAACGATCGGAATGGAATGGGAGTGAATCGCATGAAATGGATCAGAACGGCGGGCGTTTTATGTCTTACACTGATGCTGATTGCCGGCTGCCGATTGAATGAAGAAAAACGGGAAGCGGAACAAGACAGCACACCCGTGTCATCCGCGAAGCCGGTTCCTTACAGCAGCTTTTCGCTTCGCGTCAGCTACGGAGCCGGAGAGCATAACCGCTATGAAGGTTTGTATGAAAGTAAAGGCGGTCATGAAAAGGCTGACATCCGGGACAAGCTCTCAGGGGTTCACAGAGAGGGCGAGGAAGCGCTTGATGAAATGAAGATGATCCTTGGAGAACTTGCCGTAAACAGCCGGATGCAGGAAAGCGAGGTCGTCCGGCAGGTGCTCTCGGCTTTTAATTTGGACAGCCGCTATGACCATTTTTATTTGAAACTGAAAAAGAACGACGGAGAAATGACGGAAATAAAAAAATAACTGCCGCCCGCTGCTTTTTTGCCCAAAACTAATTGATAATGATATTCAGAGTCATTAATTTCTGTTACAATATAATCATGATCTCACGTTGAATGTTTAGGCAATTTGTTTATATACATAGTGTTGGGAAACTCAAAAAAGGAGCGGTTAGCGGTATGAGTGCAATTTCTACAGAGACGCTGAGCTTAGGGTACGGAGAAACTGTTATCATTGACGAATTGGATGTCGCGATTCCAAAAGGCGAAATCACTGTATTGATCGGAAGCAACGGCTGCGGAAAATCGACGCTTTTACGTTCATTGGCCCGGCTGATGAAACCGAGGGGCGGTTCTGTGCTTTTAGAAGGAAAAGCCATCGCTAAGCTTCCGACGAAGGAAGTGGCAAGAGAGCTCGCTATATTGCCGCAGAGTCCGTCAGCTCCCGAAGGCCTGACGGTGCATCAGCTTGTGAAGCAGGGAAGATACCCTTATCAAAGCTGGCTGAAGCAATGGTCCAAAGAGGACGAAGACGCAGTGGCAAAAGCGCTTAAAGCGACGAAGCTTGAGGAAATGGCCGACCGTCCGGTGGATTCCTTGTCAGGCGGACAGCGCCAGCGCGCATGGATTGCGATGACACTCGCTCAGGATACGGATATCATTCTGCTTGACGAGCCGACAACCTATCTCGACATGACGCATCAAATTGAAATTCTTGATTTGCTGTTTGAATTAAATGAAAAAGAAAAACGCACAATCGTCATGGTGCTGCACGACCTCAATCTGGCATGCCGTTATGCCCATTATCTGGTCGCCATTAAGGATAAACAGATTTACGCAGAGGGCCGTCCCGAAGAAGTCATCACTTGCGAGCTTGTACAGCAGGTCTTTGCGATGAACTGCCAGGTAACCCAAGATCCGCTGTTCGGCACGCCGCTTTGCATTCCGCACGGACGCGGCAGATGTATCGTGCAGGAAGCGGCCCTCACTGCCCGATTGTCATAATCATAAAAAAGGGAAGGGAACGGTATGGAAGAGAAACTGCAGCAACAGCTGGACGGCCTGCTTGAGAAATACACGGAACTATTGCTTGGCGAAACAAACCCGGATGTAAAGGAAGAAGTCAGGCAGTGGATTTTGTATACACATATCGCAAAAAGCATGCCTCCGCTCGTCAAACATTGGAATCAATCCTACCCGGACGCCAAAGAGGGCATCAAAGCTGCGATACAGCATATTAAACAGCTCAATGAAGCACACAGAAAAAAACAATAAAAAAGCTTTCGGCATCAAAGAGAGGTGCCGGAAGCTTTTTTTGCTGAAAAGGAATCAATAAAGGCGCCGTTCAATTCATAGCGAAGAACTTTAATGTAACTGACGCACCCGTTTGTTAACGTATATTTCTTCCGCTTGCTGAACCAAGAAAAAAGGACCGCCGTAGCAATCCCTTTCTCTCTTTCCTATATATCACATTTCCTTTCGGATACGTAATAACTCTTCAAATGCTTTTATATTTGTATCAAAATTGGGCACTGTTTGAGATTCTTCGGCACATTTGACTTGTGCTACAACCAAATCATGAAAAGGTGTTGAAATGCCAGTACCTTCTGCCATTTTGGGAATAACTCCATTAATATAATCAATTTCTGTTTTGCGTTTTTTCTCAAGATCCTGAAGCATACTTGCTCTTAGCAGCCTAGATGGTTCCATGGCTGACCTAAATGTTTGGATACGTTCAGGAATGTCATTTTCACTTCTTAATTCCAAAGATTCTAAATCAAGGCCGCCCATTTTCGCAAATTTGACACCATTGGCGTGTCCAACCTTAATCGTCTCATCTGCGATATGGACTGCACTAACAATGCCGATTTCATGGTCAAGAATGTCTCCGTATTCTCCGTTTAATGCAGCCGATAAACCACTGAATGCATTATTGATAAGTAATTTTGACCACTTCGTTCCAACTAAATTATCGGAAATATGTGTTCCGCCGATAAGGTCTAAAACCGATTTAATACGCTGGATTCTTTCTGTTGTTTCACCATGTAATTCTCCAATTTGAAAAGCGTACTCTTTAAATTGAGTATACTCAGTTGTAAGTCTGGATACGCCCGGTTCAATAAATGTAGCACCAAATTCAACAGAACCTGCAATAACACGTTCATCACCAACGATCGAAGCAACTTTCTGTTCAGGTATACCGTTTTGCAAGGAACATACTACACTGTCATCCTTTAAAAAAGGCAGTAACTCTTTAAGGATGGAGTCATTATATAATTGTTTCGTCAGGAGTAATATGAAATCATACTTGCCTGACTTGTTTTCAGGGGTGATGGCTTTCACCTTTGCTTGAAATTCCGTTGTACCAACTACTTTAGCACCTATTTGATTTAGAGTATCTACATGTTCTTTGTACGAATCAATCAATTCGACATCCATTCCGCCAGCAGACAGATATGCTCCAACTATGGTTCCTAAAGAACCTGCTCCTAAAACTGCAATTCTCATTGTAAACGTCTCCTTATTTTTCCTCTAAGTAGTTATAAACTGGCTGTGCTGCATTTAAGGTTAAATCTGTAAGGATATGAGATGCTGAAACGACTTCTAATACAGGCAAATCTGCAAGCGGTGCCAGAGCATGTTCAAATAATTGAAGCCGCGCCGGTCCAGTCCAGGCACCTTTAACTTCTATATTCGTTATTTGCGTCCGCACCAAATCACAAACCCTTAAATCACCATTGTAATCAGTAGCAATCTTAACCATAAAAGTAGGTCGGCAAATTTCCCTTTTCGCTTTTTCCTTATCCATTTCGAAATGTTTATATCCCATAGTCGCAGTTGCCACACGAAGACTGCCATAATCTAATGTGCCAACAAGAGTATCAGAGTCTATATACAGCTTAGGGGCACCCAATTTCTTTGGATATGCAGTAAGTTCCCGTCCGCTTGCAATAGCCGGGAAATTGTCAACATACATAGAATGTACATAATCTCCTTCTTCACCATTAAAGCTGACAGGGATGACTTGTCCAGCCTCTGTATAGGCACCAAGTCCGGAAACATCGGGCATCCACATGACTTCGAATTTCACTAAAGGTTCAGTAATTTCAAGAGGTTCCGGCACTGCTGCACGTAAAGCTTTTTCATCCGTTCGGTAAATAATATTTAAATATTCACGGTTAACAAATTTATAATTTGGGATAGGATAAGCAGGGGCTGTTAGTGGCGTATTTAAATTTTTTGCTATATCTTTCACATCAATTTTCATTGAATGACACCCTTTCCTTTTCTTTAACTATGCTATTATCTTACATTCGCATTTACATTTAATCCAATACATAATAAGGTATATATATATTTATTGAAATAAATGAGGGGGTGCAGACAGATGGAATTGCTGCAGCTAAAATACTTTCAGACAGTTGCCTATACTGAACATATATCTAAAGCAGCAGAACAATTAAAGATTGCCCAGCCTTCTTTAAGTCTCACTATAAAAAGACTTGAGAATGAACTGGGAACAACCTTGTTTGAGAGAAAAGGCAGAAATATTAAGCTGAGTTCAGCAGGGAAAATTCTTTTAAAACATGTAAACAGGATTTTTACTGAGATTGAAAATGCACAAACGGAAATTCAATTGGAGGAACATCAAATTTCTGACACCATCAGAATATCTATTTCCAATCCAAGATTCCTTGCAGGACTGATGAGTGAATATATCAACCGCTCCCCTCAATCAAAAATTCTCCAAGCAATCGGAGTTAAAAGCGAGATCATAACAAGTTTAAAAAAAGGGGACATTGATTTAGGAATAACAGGTCATCCGATTCAAGATGAAGAGATAGAGAGTTGGGTGCTGGTAAATGAAGATATTGTTCTGGCTTTGCCCTCAAACCACCGATTTACGGGTAAAACAGAAATTTCTTTACGCCTTGTCGCCGATGAACCATTTATTACCCTTGCTAATAATGAAGAGTATAGCGGTTTTACAGCCTCGCTTTGTGAGAAAGCCGGTTTCACCCCAAATATTGCATTTGAGGCAGATTCTCATTTACTGGTCGAGATTATAAAGCTGGATCAAGGTGTGGCGTTGCTTCCTATTTCAGTTTGCAGAACATTGGGGCTGAATTTTATAAAAGTGACTGATCACTCTGCTTCATATCCAGTCGGCTTATCTTGGATGAGACATAAGCTGTTGTCTTCTTCGGTAAGAAATTTTCGTGACTTTATTATGTCGTACTATAAAGATAACTATGAAATGTTTAAGGTTTATTGAAGGATTTCATCATTACTTTTTTGAGTTTTTTCCCCCATTTCCAATGAGGCGGAAGACTGGTCATTCCCAGATGATATAAAAAAATCCCGCGGCATCCGCGGGATTTTTCTTTGTTAAACGGCTTTCGCCTTTTCTTCTTGTTTGTCTGTCTTTTTGTTTGTCAGTTTAATTGATTTAACAAACAGCGTGAGGATCAATCCGGCAGCGATAAAGGCCAGGCCTGTGAAAAACACGCTGTGAAGCGAATCCATCAGTGACGTTTTCAAAACCGGCACGATATGGGAAGAAAATGCGGCCGGAATCTGCTTAATCGATTCCTGGCTGAACAGGGATTGAAGCAGCCCTTCAGGATTCTTGTCAATCATACCTTTAAACTGGGCGGCAAAGGCACTTGCCTGTTTCGGGAGTGAGTCTAAGTAAGGCACCAGTCTGTCGGTTAAAAGGCTTCCTGATCTGGCATTCATGACAGCGCCGAGCACCGTAATACCGAACGTTCCCCCGATCATCCGGAAAAATTGGCTTGAAGAGGTCACAACACCCAGCTCTTCTTTTGAAAACGTTTCTTGCAGAGCGAGTGTGAGAAGCGGCATGACGAGCCCCATTCCCAGACCGATCACGGCCATATAGCATGTAGCCGCGAGCTTGCTTGTATCCAGCTGTAAGGTCGTTAATAAGAAGAAGCCGACGGCCATGATCAGCATGCCGATCATGATTTGCGGTTTAATACCGATCTTATAAACCAACTGGCCTCCGATAATACTTGTGATAATCATAGATACCATCATCGGTGTCATAATCGTGCCGGACGCGGTGGCGCTGACTCCGATAATTCCCTGCATAAAGAAAGGAACGAACGTAACGGCGCCGAACATGCCGATACTCATGAAAAAGCCGATCAGATTCAGTACGGTAAACGTTCTGTTTTTAAACAGGTACATTGGCAGAATCGGTTCTTTTGCTTTGATTTCAGCGAAAATGAATCCGACAATCCCGGCAAGTGCAAGCGCAAAGAGACCGAGAATCTGCCAAGAGCCCCATGCGTAATCCTTTCCTCCGAAGCTGAGCGCGAGGAGGAGGCTGACGATTCCGACGATCATTGTGAAAATGCCGGCGATGTCAAAGTTAATCGGCCCGGTCTGTTTTCTGCCTTGTAGTCCTCTTGCGATAAAGATCACGGCTAAAATTCCGACAGGCAGGTTGATATAGAAAACCCATTTCCAATTTAATGAGTCAACAATCCAGCCCCCGATTTGCGGACCGATCACGGAAGCAAGCCCGTAAATCGCCCCGAAAAGCCCTTGGAACTTGGCACGCTGTTTCCCTGTGAACAAATCCCCGATGACGATCATAGCCATCGGCATCATGACACCGCCGCCGATTCCCTGAAGTCCGCGGAAAATAATCAGTTCCGTCATGTTGCTGGCCATTCCGCACAGTGCGGAAGCTCCCATAAAAATCAATAAACCTGATACATAGACGACGCGGCGCCCCAATAAATCTGCAAGTTTCCCCGCAATCGGAACGATCGTCGTCGAAGTTAAAAGATATGCCGTGGTCAGCCACGTCATCATGCTTAATCCCCCGAGGTCACCCACGATTTTAGGAATCGCCGTTCCTACGATGGTGCCGTCAAGGGCTGAGAAAAACATGGCGATGATTAAGCCGGTTATTAATAATGTGCGTTTTGGATCTTTCTTTTCAATGCTCATGTTTCGGCAGCTCCTCTTTTCTATTCGTTTTCTTTTTGATCAGCCGCGTATTTCTCGGCGGCTTCCGCTACTTTGCGGATGATGTTCACGGACTGAATCAGTTCATCGTCAGTCAGAACGGATAGGTTTCGCGCCAGTATCGCTTTCCGTCCTTCAACAACATCTTCGAATTTTGTTTCGCCTTTTTTGGTGAGGCTGATGTCGATGACGCGTCTGTCCTGCTGGTTATGTTTGCGGACGATAAGTCCTTTTTGTTCGAGGCGGTCGGCCATCAGCGTCACTGCGCTCGGCTTTACCTCCATGCGTTCCGCAATTTCGGAAACTTTGCAGCTCCCGTGTTTTTTCAGGCTGGCTAAAACAAATAATTGGGCAGGCGTCACCTCGTGTTTTGCCATGCTTTCCACCATTTCAGGCTGTATGTTTTGCAGCAGCGTCTGAAGAGATTTCTGGATGTCAGACACATATTGATCCGCGTTTTTCATAACTCCTCCTCATCTTGTTCCTTGAGAAAATAATTAACATTAGTTAAATATAAATAAGGATTAATGACAAGTCAATCTTTTTGTGCAAAAATAAAAAAAGGATTGATGCTTGTCGAAAACATCAAATCCTTCTTCGTTTTACTGCTGGTAGGGAGACTGCTGCTGAATGGTCTGCTGGAACTTCTGATACGATTGCTGAAGCTTTTGGGTATCGGCTGCTTCAATGGAATACCAGCCATTTTGAAACATCACATCGTATAATCTTCTTTGCGCTTTTTGTGACTCATCGAAAATCGCCTGAATATCTTGATAAAGAGACTCGTGGCTGAACTCGTGCAGGGCTGTGCAATATGAAGCCGTGATGTATTTTTCCGTCGTCAGCAGCTCATTCACCAAGTCTCTGTCATTCATTTGCGCCGTATTGGGCACGGGCGTTTGCGGATTCGTGATTTTTTGGTTTTGCTGTTCCATGTATTGTCCTCCTATTGCATATAGCCTGTTGTTGTCTGTCCGCCTTGATCGGGGTTCAAGCGGCCTAATATGTGCTGATAATGCTTCTGATGCATCCGGCCGATCTGATCAAGCTCTTGTTTTAACGTCTGATTCTGGCAATGTTCCGCCATAAAATGCGCTTTTTTCATGGCAAGCAGATTCCAGTTCAGCATGTCCTCAAGATACAAATGGTCTTTCGTTGAGATGACGGCAGGCGGCAAGTTTCCGTGCTGCTCTTGGTTGTTCATATAAACGCCTCCTTCAATTCTGTTCTTTTTAGCTTTCTCTGCGATCGGGATTTCATACAGATAAATTAAAATAACCACGATTTGCAGGAGAGACATCAATATTTACAATAAAAAAAGACACTATCAGAAGAATAAATCTTCGGATAATGCCTGTTCATGTTAACAGTTCAATATATGCGAAAGTCAGCAGCGGCACTAGGATTGGACTTCAGCTGCCGGTTTATTGTCTAGATCAGTGCCGGCTTTTCTTTCAGTTATTTTTATTTTTGGTAAAAGAAAAGCAGAAAGTACTCCGGCAATTAATAGTATAAGCCCTGCGAAAAATACACTGCGAAGGGAGTCCATTAATGCTGTCTTCATTATCGGTATGATGTGCTTTGCTATAGAATGCGGAAATTGTTCGAATGAATCAGAACTGAATAGCCTCTGTAGCAGGACTTGAGGATTGCTGCTGATCAAGTCTTTGAGATGAGCTGCCAATGCGTTTTCTTGTTTTGGGAAATTGTCTAAAAAAGGAACTAATTTATCGGTTAATATATTTCCTGACTTGGCATTCATCACTGCTCCCAGAATCGTAATTCCAAACGTACCTCCGATAGAGCGGAAAAATTGGCTTGACGAAGTAACCACGCCGAGCGTTTCTTTAGAGAAACTCTCTTGAAGTGCCAGAGTAATAATGGGCATAACAAGGCCCATACCGAAGCCGATGATAGCTACATAAGTAGTTGCAGTTAATTTGCTGGTGTCAGCTTCTAATGTGGATAATAAAAAATAGGCAAATGATATGATTGCCATCCCTGTGATAATCTGCGCTTTAATGCCAATTTTAAAGACCAGCTGCCCGCCTATAATACTGGAGATAATCATTGCAACCATCATCGGCATCATGATTGTCCCGGACTCAGATGCACTCATGCCGATTATTCCTTGCATGAAGAAAGGGACGAAGGTGATTGCTGCAAACATCCCAATACTCATAAAGAACCCTATCAAATTTAGGAAGATAAAAGTTCTGCTTTTTAGAAGATGCATAGGCAGAATTGGTTCTTCAGCTTTTTTTTCTGCAAATACAAAACTAATAATACTTATAGTGGCCAAAGCTAACAGACAAAATGTCTGCCATGATAACCAGTCAAATTCTTTTCCGCCGAAACTGAGTGTAAGCAGCAAACAGACTACACCCGTAATCATTGTAAACATCCCGATGAAATCAAAATGAATCGGACCCGTGTATTTTCTGGCCTGCAATCCCATCGCAATAAAGAACACAGCTACCATTCCCACGGGTAAATTGATAAAAAATACCCAATGCCAGCTGAAAGAATCTACAATCCATCCCCCAATTTGCGGTCCGATTACAGAAGCAAGAGCGTAAATACCGCCAAATACGCCTTGAAATCTGGCACGCTGTTTGCCTGTGAATAAATCTCCAATGACAATCATAGCCATCGGCATCATAATGCCTCCGCCAAGACCTTGTAAACCTCGAAACACAATTAATTCTTTCATATTATCAGCCAGGCCGCACAGTGAAGAGCCAATCATGAATATAATCAGCCCGGCCACATATACTGCCCGGCGCCCTAATAGATCTGCAAGTTTTCCAGCGATCGGAACGATGGAGGTAGATGTTAATAGGTAGGCCGTAGTCAGCCAAGTCATCATGCTCAGGCCGCCGAGATCTCCTACAATCTTAGGCATAACCGTTCCTACGATTGTTCCGTCCAGAGCAGAAAAAAACATGGCTATAATAAGTCCAATTAATAAAAGTGTACGTTTAGATTTTCCTGTTGAATCCACTTGAAGGTTCCCTCTTTTCATATGTTTCGAGCATAGTGATTCTTCAAAATAAGGTGAATGGATAACTCAGGCAGGTCCCTTCTTTAAATTCCGTTAGGGAAGGGAAGCCATCTTTAAAGATGAAGGATCGTAAAGCTATTAGAAAGAAATAATAATGCTTTGGAGGTATGTTTGTGAGGCAAAGATAAATTCAGCAGAATTATCATTTTGAAATTCTGCTTTTCCTTCTTAATAGATACGTTCAATAAACTGAATTATCAATTTTAAATATAAGCCATTGTAAATTATAAATCAATTATCTTTTAAGGAATATTTTCAAATTATAAGGGGATAAAGAAATATAAATTAAAAGTTTTAGCTCGAAAACTCAATTGGAGAAGTAGTGATTTTTATTGACTCTTTTTGTGACTCATTAAAACCGTTTGAATATCTTGATAATATAATACATTGCTTTGACATCAGAGTCTGTATGGATATATGAACTGATATCTTGGCAATTTGCATAGCTTTTGTGTTTTAGCTTTCTCTGCGATCGGGATTTCATACACGAATAAAAGAAAAAGGAGGGAGTTCATCCTTGCTGCGGAGCATATGTTTATTTTTGTCGAAAAATAAAATGCTTACAAAATTCGCCCAGGCTTACGGAATCCGCTTCGGTGCGGGAAGGTTCGTTGCAGGGGAAACACTCACGGAAGCTGTGAAAACGGTAAAGCGGCTGAACCAAAAAGGGCTGTCGGCTTCGATTGATTATCTAGGTGAATATGCGGGTTCAGAGAAGGATGCGAAAAGGACGGCGGAAGAATGTAAAAAAGCAATCAGGGCGATTGCCGAGAATCAACTGGATTGTGAGCTGTCGCTGAAATTAACATCCATCGGTCTGGATATTTCCGAGAAACTTGCGGAACAGCATGTCAGAGACATATTGACGGAGGCAAAAGAACGCGGCGTGCCTGTAACGATTGATATGGAGGACTATTCAAGATGCGGCCGTACGCTTGAGCTGTATAAGCGGTGCAAGCCGGATTTCCCGATGCTCGGCACCGTCATTCAGGCTTATTTGTACCGCGCAGCTGAAGATATCAGCGGTCTGATGCCATACAAGCCGCGGCTCAGGCTTGTAAAAGGCGCTTATAAAGAATCGGCGGCCGTTGCATTCCCTGATAAAAAAGCAACCGATCTTCATTTTCAGCAGCTGATTAAGCTGCAGCTTTTGAGCGGCCATGAAACGGCGGTGGCGACACATGATGATGACATCATTTCTTATACGAAAACACTCATCAGCGAACATCAGATTCCCCGGGAGCAGTTTGAATTCCAAATGCTGTACGGCATCAGAACGGAGCGCCAGAAGGAGCTTGCCGAAGAAGGATACAGGATGAGGGTGTATGTCCCGTACGGAACCGATTGGTACGGGTACCTGATGAGAAGAATTGCCGAGCGCCCGGCAAATGCGGCATTTGTGCTGAAAGGGATCTTCAAAAAATAACGGCTGCTCCAAAAAGCAGCCGCAGCATGTTATTCCATGTTGTCTTTTTTATATTGCTGATTTTGGCTCGTCCGTTTGCCGCCGCCGTATTTTTGTTTCGGTCCCGCATTTCCTTTCATGCTGGCCGCGCTCACTGCGGCAGAAGACGGATCTTTTCTCCCTCGCACCATTCCCTTCACCTCCGGGTTTAAGTTTCCCGCCCGCGCCATGGAACATGCGGAAGCAGAAAAATTTAAAAAAATTCCATATTTGCTATTGAAGTCATCCTGAAAATCTTTTAAGATGAAAGAAGAAAAGGGTTTCATTTTTTTTGCCGAAAAAATGAATGACTATTCATTCAAAGTTCAAGGGGGATGACTCATGCACAAGTTTATAAAGAAAGCAGCCGTTCTCGGATCAGGCGTTATGGGGTCCGGAATTGCCGCGCACTTGGCTAACATCGGAATTCCCGTCCTGCTGCTTGATATTGTGCCAAACGAGCTGACAAAGGATGAGATGAAAAAAGGGCTGACATTAGAAAGCCCGGAGGTCCGCAGCAGACTGAGCCGATCGGCCATGCAAAAGCTGCTGAAGCAAAAACCGGCGCCGCTGACTTCGGCTGCCAATCTCGACTATATAACGGCGGGGAATTTGGAAGATGACGCAGCTCAATTGAAGGATGCTGATTGGATTATTGAAGTCGTCGTCGAAAATCTTGACGTAAAAAAACAGATTTTCTCACTCGTTGATGAATACCGGAAACCGGGAAGCATCGTGTCGAGCAATACGTCCGGTATCTCCGTCACAAAAATGGCGGAAGGCCGATCTGCCGATTTTAAAGCTCATTTCTTAGGAACCCATTTCTTTAATCCGGCCCGCTACTTAAAGCTTCTGGAAATCATTCCGATTCAGGAAACAGATCCTGACGTGCTGGAGTTTATGACTTCATTTGCAGAAAACACGCTTGGTAAAGGTGTCGTCATCGCAAAAGACACGCCTAATTTTATCGCCAACCGCATCGGTACGTACGGCCTGCTGGTCACGGTAAGAGAAATGCTTTCTTCCGGCTGCAGCATCGGCGAGGTGGACACGGTGACCGGGCCTTTGATCGGCAGACCGAAAAGCGCGACCTTCAGAACCCTTGACGTTGTGGGGCTTGATACGTTCGCCCATGTGGCAAAAAATGTGTATGATAAAGCCGACGGCGCTGAAAAAGACATGTTTAAGCTTCCTGAATTTATGAATGACATGCTGAAAAACAATTGGCTGGGCAGCAAATCAGGCCAAGGTTTTTACAAAAAAGAAGGTAAAACAATATATGAACTCGATCCGCTGACCATGACATACGGTGAGCGCTCGAAAATGAAGACGCCCGCTTTAGAAGCCGCCAAACAGGCAAAGGGTGCCAAAGGCAAAATGAAAGCGCTTATATACTCCGATGACCGCGCCGGACGCCTGCTTTGGAATATCACATCGCAAACACTCTTATACTCAGCCCGGCTTTTAGGGGAGATCGCTGATGATATCAAAGCAATTGACGACGCCATGAAATGGGGCTTCGGATGGGAGCTCGGCCCGTTTGAGATGTGGGATGCCATCGGCGTCAGAAAATCAGCGGAGCGGCTCGAAGAAGAAGGCGCAGCACTCCCCGGCTGGGTGAAAGAAATGCTTGATCAGGGCCATGAAACATTTTATATGAAGGAAAACGGAACACCATTTTACTATTCAGACGGCCAATACAGGGCTGTGAAAGAAAATCCGAAACTGATCAGCCTGCAAACGTTAAAAGAAACAAAAGGCGTGATCACTAAAAACAGCGGAGCAAGTCTTATTGATCTCGGCGATGATGTCGCGCTGCTGGAATTTCATACGAAAAGCAACGCGATCGGCTTAGACATTATTCAGATGATTGACAATGCGCTTGAGGAAACGGAGCGGAATTATAAAGGTCTTGTCATCGGTAACCAAGGCAGACATTTCTGCGCGGGGGCAAACCTTGCGATGATTTTGATGGAAGCTCAGGATGATAACTTCATGGAAGTCGATTTTGTCATCCGCCGTTTTCAGCAGACGATGCTGAACATCAAATACAGCGCTAAACCCGTTGTAGCGGCGCCATTTGGGATGACACTCGGCGGCGGCACGGAAGTCTGTCTCCCGGCGGCACGCGTTCAGGCGGCGAGCGAATCGTATATGGGTCTCGTTGAAACCGGCGTCGGCCTTATTCCGGGCGGCGGAGGAAACAAAGAGCTGTACATGAATTATTTGGATGGCGGAAGTGAACTGATGGACGCGGCCATCAAAACCTTTGAAACAATCGCGCTTGCCAAAGTGTCCGGTTCGGCACACGAAGCCCGTGATATGCAGATTTTGTCCGCGGCTGACCGCGTCAGCATGAATCAGGATCACCTGCTGCACGATGCGAAACAGCTGGCTGCTTCCTTATATGACAGCGGATACCGCCCGCCTGCCCGCAAAAAAGTAAAAGTCACCGGGGAAACCGGATGTGCGGCGTTACTGCTCGGAGCGGACCAAATGAGACGGTCGGGTTATTTATCCGATCACGATATGAAGATTGCAAAGAAGCTGGCCCATGTCATTGCCGGCGGAAGAGTCCCGTTCGGCACGGAGGTTTCAGAAGAATATTTACTCGAGATTGAAAGAGAAGCCTTTTTAAGCCTCGCTGGCGAGGCGAAATCTCAAGCGAGAATGCAGCATATGCTCGTCAAAGGCAAACCTTTACGGAACTAGGAGGGTGTTTATGAGAGAAGCAGTCATTGTGGCCGGTGCGAGAACCCCGGTCGGTAAAGCGAAAAAAGGATCGCTTGCAGCCGTTCGTCCTGATGATTTAGGCGCGCTTTGTGTAAAAGAAACGCTGAAACGGGCAGGCGGGTATGAAGGAAATATCGATGACTTAATTATAGGCTGTGCAACACCTGAAGCCGAACAAGGATTAAATATGGCGCGGAATATCGGTGCGCTGGCGGGGCTTCCTCATACGGTGCCGGCCATTACGGTGAACCGCTACTGCTCTTCCGGACTCCAATCCATCGCTTACGGTGCTGAAAAAATCATGATCGGCGCGGGCGACACCGTCATTGCGGGCGGTGCGGAATCCATGTCGCAAGTTCCGATGATGGGGCATGTGACCCGCCCGAATATCGCTTTGGCGGAGCATGCGCCTGAGTATTACATGAGCATGGGGCACACAGCGGAGCAGGTCGCCGAAACGTACGGCGTATCCAGAGAAGACCAGGATGCATTTGCCGTCCGCAGCCATCAGAATGCCGCAAAAGCCCTTAAAGAAGGCAAATTCAATGACGAAATCGTGCCGGTTGAAGTATCGCTGACAGAAGTCGGTGATGACCATAAGCCGCGGAAAAAACAATTTACCTTTTCTCAAGATGAAGGTGTTCGTCCCGGCACATCGGCTGACGTCTTGGCGAAGCTCCGTCCGGCTTTTTCTAAAACGGGAACCGTGACGGCCGGGAACTCTTCACAAACAAGTGACGGCGCGGCGGCTGTCATGCTGATGGATCGCGAAAAAGCATCGTCGCTCGGATTGGCGCCGCTTGTCAAATTCCGTTCCTTTGCCGTAGGCGGCGTTCCGCCTGAGGTAATGGGAATCGGTCCGATTGAAGCCATTCCGCGGGCGCTCAAGCTTGCCGGACTCGAATTACAGGATATCGGGCTTTTTGAATTGAATGAGGCCTTTGCTTCACAGGCCATTCAAGTCATCAGATCGCTTGGAATAGATGAAGAAAAGGTGAACGTCAACGGAGGCGCCATTGCGCTCGGACATCCGCTCGGATGCACGGGAACGAAGCTGACCCTGTCACTCATTCATGAAATGAAACGGAGAAACGAGCAATTCGGCGTGGTGACGATGTGCATCGGAGGCGGCATGGGCGCTGCCGGCGTATTTGAACTCATTTAAAAAAAGGGGGAAATGAATATGAAACAGGAAACGGTCAACGTCAAAAAAGGCGGCAGCTTTCTGATTGAAGAGACGGGATATGATCAAATATTCACTCCGGAGGACTTTACAGACGAACATAAAATGATCGGCAAAACGACAGAAGACTATGTCGTAAACGATGTGCTTCCTTATATCGATGAAATTGAAAACCATCAGTTTGAGCATTCGGTCAGACTGCTGAAAAAAGCCGGAGACTTGGGCCTCCTCGGAGCAGACGTGCCTGAAGAGTACGGCGGTATCGGCCTGGATAAAATCAGTTCAGCCTTCATTACGGAAAAGTTTTCACGTGCCGGCAGCTTTTCGCTGTCTTACGGCGCTCACGTCGGTATCGGCTCATTGCCGATCGTGTTCTTCGGAACGGAAGAACAGAAAAAAACCTATTTGCCGGACTTGGCTTCAGGACAAAGAATCGCGGCATACGCCTTAACTGAGCCCGGTTCAGGTTCAGATGCCCTCGGCGCGAAAACCACGGCTGTTTTGAATGAAGCGGGCACACACTATATTCTTAACGGAGAAAAGCAATGGATTACAAACTCCGCCTTTGCAGATGTCTTTGTCGTCTACGCTAAAGTGGACGGAGATAAGTTTTCCGCATTTATCGTAGAAAAGAACTATCCGGGCGTGTCAACGGGACCGGAAGAGAAAAAAATGGGGATTAAAGGCTCATCGACAAGAACGCTGATTTTAGATCAGGCGGAAGTCCCGAAAGAAAACCTTCTTGGCGAAATCGGAAAAGGCCATGTCATCGCCTTTAATATTCTGAATATCGGGCGCTACAAGCTTGCCGTCGGCACAATCGGCGCTTCAAAACGGGTGATTGAGCTGTCTGCCGCTTATGCGAACCAGCGCCGGCAATTTAAAACACCGATCTCAAGATTCACGCTCACTCAGGAAAAGCTTGCGACGATGTCAGCTCGGCTTTACGCCATGGAGAGCTCTGTATACAGAACAGTGGGCTTATTCGAAGATAATATGAGCAGACTGACGGAAGAGGAGCAAAAAGACGGACGCGAAGTCGCGAAGTCAATCGCCGAGTACGCGATTGAATGCTCGCTCAACAAAATGTGCGGCTCTGAAACGCTTGATTATATTGCCGACGAAGGCGTTCAAATTCACGGCGGTTACGGATTTATGCAGGAATATGAAGTGGAGCGCGCCTATCGCGACTCAAGAATCAACAGAATTTTTGAAGGCACAAATGAAATCAACCGCCTGATCGTAACGAGCACGTTCCTGAAAAAAGCCGTAAAAGGTCAGCTGCCGCTCTTTGAAAAAGCAAAAGCGCTCCAAGAAGAACTCATGATGCTGATGCCTGAAGAGCCGGGCTCAGAACCTCTTGAACAGGAAAAATACATTGTCAGACAGGCGAAAAAGATCGCCCTCTTGACAGCGGGTCTCGCGGCGCAGAAATACGGCAAAGAGATCGAAGGCGAGCAGGAAATCATGGTGAACATTGCCGATATCGTCAGCGCGCTGTACGCTTTGGAATCTGCCGTCCTCAGAACGGAAAAAGCAATTGCGGCGGACGGTGCCGAAAAAGCCGCGCAGAAGCTGTTATATACGGAAATCTTTGCCCAGGAAGCCCTTCAGAACATTGAAGCGCACGCCAAAGAATCACTGATCGCCATGGAGGAAGGAGATTCCCTCCGCATGATGCTTTCCGTGCTGCGCAAACTGACGCGCCTGACGCCGAAAAACCTCATTCAGAAAAAACGTGAAGCGGCAGCCGCCGTCTTCCGTGAAGAAAAATATACGGTCTGATCACATGCTGAAAGCGCTCCTTCATCAGGGGCGCTTTTTCATGAAGCAACGTTATAGGTTTTTACAAGTGATTGTGTTAAAATAACGACGATCATTTACAAGGGGTGAAGAAGATGTCGTTAAATTTTTACTGGTACCCTAAATGCGGAACGTGCCGTAATGCGAAAAAATGGCTGGAAGACCGCGGTAAGGAAATAAACGAAATACATATCGCGGAGGAAACTCCGTCGAAAGAAGAAATTAAAGACCTCTATGAAAAGAGCGGTCTTGAGCTCAAAAAGTTTTTCAACACGAGCGGAATGAAATACCGCGAACTGAACTTAAAGGAAAAACTGTACCATATGTCAGAGGATGAACAGCTCGAACTTTTGGCATCAGACGGTATGCTCCTGAAACGCCCGATTACGACAGACGGCGAAAAAGTCACTGTCGGCTTTAAAGAAGACCAATTCGAAAAATATTGGATGTAATGCCAGGTTCAAAGAATTATGGTATCTTCTTATTATAAGAAAAAAATGGAGGGATTTAGATGAGCACACCGAAAGATATGCGTTATTCCAAAGAGCACGAATGGGTCAAAGTTGAGGACGGAAAAGCCCGGATCGGGATTACACATTTCGCGCAAGCCGAACTTGGCGATATCGTATTTGTCGAGCTTCCGGAAGTCGGCGCCGAAATTAAAGCGGACGAGCCATTCGGCAGCGTGGAATCCGTCAAAACCGTTTCCGAACTGTACGCACCGATTAACGGAACGGTGACGGAAGTGAACGAAGACCTTGATGACAGTCCTGAATTCGTAAACGAGTCTCCGTATGAAAAAGCGTGGATGATCGTCGTGGAACCGGCTGATGCTGAAGAAATCGAAAACCTCATGACTTCCGAGCAATATGACGAAATGACACAGGAAGACTGATCGGATAGCAAAGGGGCCATTTGGACATTCTATCTGTAACGGGAGGTGTCTAAAATGGCTTTTGATAAACAAAAGGTCGATGTGACGGAGAACGTTACGGGCCGCTTTCAAAACGGCCGGTTTTCCTTGTTTTATGAAAATGAAGCCATCGGCGAGATGACAGGCATGGACCAGTACGAGCTCAAACAGGGCTTTTCATTTGAAAATCAAAAATTTTATAAAACAGCCGATGTCATAAACGGCAGCGATCCGAAATATGTCGATTGCGATTATGAGAATGGCTGGTGTTAACAGTTGGCGGTGAATTTCACTGCCTTCTTTTTCAATCTGACGCTAAAACAATCGGCAGGTGACGCGCTTATGTACAACGGAGATGAAAAGGTCATTATCGTAGAAGGAAAATCTGATAAAATCAAAGTCAGGGAAGTGCTCATCGAACCCGCGGAAATCGTCTGTACAAACGGGACAATCGGCCAAACCGAACTGGAAGATTTGGCGGACCGCCTGTTTGACAGAGACGTCTATATTTTAACGGACGAAGATGACTCCGGAGAAAAATTAAGAAAACAGCTGAAACGGGAGCTTCCCGAAGCGCGCCACATTTATATAGACAGAACATACAGGCAAGTCGAGTCGTGCCCGGGCCATCATCTCGCATCTGTGCTGATCAGAGCCGGCTTTGATGCTGACACTGTATTTTTGAAAAAGAACGACCTGAGGTGGTAATCATGAAAGAACTCCAAGAAAATGAACTCGAATCGATTCAGGATGACGTTTATCTCCTGTATTTGTACACCCCGTTTTGCGGCACATGCCAGCTGGCGTCCAAAATGCTTACTGTCGTCGAAGAAATGCTGCCCGGCGCCGCCTTCTATAAAAACAACGTGAATTATTCCCCCGCATTCGCCAAAGCCTATCAGATTGAAAGCGTTCCGTGCTTTTTGCTGTTTAAAGGCGGAGAGCTTGTTGAGAAAGGATACGCCTTCCGCTCCGTTTCCTATTTATATGAGCTGATTAAACAAAAAACATCGCAAACGTTCCCGATGTGACAATATTTACAGGAAAATGTCGTGCGGTTTATAAAGGGTTCTGTCCGTTAAAAAGAGAAAGTGTATGTATGGCCATTAAAACGGGAGGTTATACGAGTGGAGAAAATAGAAGTTTCAGAGAATGACGGACAGCATCTGTTTTTGAAACCGCTATTAAACGCCTCAACGCTGCTGATTACATTCCAAGGAGAAACAGAAGCCTTAACGGTCTCAATTAACGGACAGGGAGAAATGAGAAAAACGTCGGTTTCCAAGGAAAAATCTAATTTGACCTTTTACGGAAACCAGACGGAAATCATCCATCTCCTGCATGGTGATGTCTCTTTGCAAAAGCTTATCCAAAGCGGAAAACTCAAAGTGAAAGGATCATTCAGAGCTCTGCTGAAGCTGGAGGCCATCCTCTGGCTGACAAACGGATTTTTTCAGGCGATCAGTAAACGGCCGTAACTGCCAATCTACTATGTGACAATAGCTTCCAATATTTATTTTATTGACTTTTTATCATTCGCCGTGCTATTCTACAGTAAGAATTTCCGGACGAAAATACGATATGTTTTCTCTTATCAAGAGAGGTGGAGGGAAGTGCCCTATGAAGCCCGGCAACCATCAACAATGTTGAAATGGTGCCAATTCACTCGAAGCGGTCTGCTTTGAAAGATGAGAGAAAGGCCTTTTTCAATAAGCCTTTCTGCTCATTTTTGCAGAAAGGCTTTTCTTTTGCGGAGAAACCCGGAAGATTTCTTAGAATAGTGTAAGGCGGGTGATTGCTTTGATCCATCTTCAAAATGTTTCAAAAATTTACAAAGCGAAGCATGGGGATGTCAATGCTGTCCAAGATGTCACTCTTGATATCAAAAAGGGCGAAATATTTGGAATTATAGGATATAGCGGAGCTGGTAAAAGTTCCTTAATCCGTCTCCTGAACGGCCTTGAAAAGCCGACGTCGGGAACCGTGGAAGTCGCGGGGACGGAATTAAATAAAGTAAGCAGCCGCGGACTGAGAAAAGCGCGCCAGGAAATCAGCATGATCTTCCAGCATTTTAACCTTCTGTGGTCGCGCACCGTCCGGGAGAACATTATGTTCCCGCTGGAAATCGCCGGCGTGAAAAAAAGCGAACGGGTCCGCCGCGCTGATGAATTGATTAAACTGGTCGGATTAGAGGGGAAAGAAAAATCTTATCCGTCGCAGCTGAGCGGCGGTCAAAAGCAGCGTGTCGGCATCGCCCGGGCGCTCGCCAATAATCCGAAAGTCCTTCTGTGCGATGAAGCGACATCAGCGCTCGATCCGCAGACGACCGATTCAATTTTGGATCTTTTATCCGATATAAATGACAGACTCGGCCTGACGATCGTGCTCATTACCCATGAAATGCACGTCATCCGAAAAATCTGCAACAGAGTCGCCGTCATGGAAAACGGGAAAGTCGTTGAAGAAGGCGAAGTACTCCAAGTTTTCAGAAACCCGCGCGAACCGATGACCAAGCGTTTCGTTCAGCAGGTGACAGAACCAGAGGAGACGAAAGAAACCATCCAGCATTTTCTGCAGGAAACAGCGACAGGAAAAACGATTCAGCTTTCATTTGTCGGGCAGGCAGCCGAGCAGCCCCTCATTACGGAAATGATCCGAAACTTTGATGTGGACGTCAATATTCTGCAGGGGAAAATTTCACAGACGAAGGACGGAGCCTACGGTTCTTTATTCATTCATATTGACGGTCAGGAAAAAGAAGTAGAAAACGTGATCCGGTTCATCAAAGACAAACAGGTAGAAGCAGAGGTGATCACAAATGTTTGAAAAATGGTTCCCGAACGTTGATATAACCGAGCTGTGGACGGCCACATACGAGACCCTTTATATGACGGTCATCGCTTTAGTTTTTTCATTTATCATCGGAGCGATTCTCGGTCTTCTGCTCTTTTTAACGGGCAAGGGAAGCTTATGGGAAAATAAAATCATTAACACCGTGATTGCGGCGGTCGTTAATATTTTCAGGTCTATTCCGTTTCTTATTTTAATTATTCTGCTTCTCGGCTTTACTAAGATTTTGGTCGGATCGATTTTAGGACCGAACGCCGCATTGCCGGCGCTGATTATCGGCTCCGCGCCGTTTTACGCCCGTCTTGCGGAAATTGCGCTGCGGGAAGTCGATAAAGGAGTCATCGAAGCTGCCAGATCAATGGGAGCAAAGACATCGACGATTATCTTCAAAGTGCTGATTCCTGAATCAATGCCTGCGTTAATTTCAGGCATCACCGTTACGGCCATCGCCCTGATCGGATCTACCGCCATTGCCGGCGCCATCGGTTCAGGCGGACTCGGAAACCTTGCATATGTAGAAGGCTACCAGTCCAATAATACGGATGTAACGTTTGTAGCGACAGTATTTATACTCATCATCGTCTTTATCATTCAGATTATCGGTGATGTAATTACAAATATAATAGACAAAAGATAAGGGAGGATTTACATTGAAAAAGATTGTATTAAGTGCGCTGCTGCTTGTGTTCGCGGGAGTTTTGGCCGCCTGCGGATCAAACGGCTCGAATAAAAAGGAAATCGTCGTCGCCGCGACAAAAACACCGCATGCTGAAATCTTAAAAGAAGCGGAACCGCTCTTGAAGGAAAAAGGCTACACATTAAAAGTAAAAGTGCTGAACGATTACAAAATGTACAACAAAGCGTTAGCTGATAATGAAGTGGATGCGAACTACTTCCAGCACGTTCCTTACCTTGAACAGGAAATGAAAGAAAATAAAGATTACAAACTCGTGAATGCCGGAGCCGTTCACCTTGAGCCATTCGGAATTTACACGAAAAAATACAAATCACTGAAAGACCTGCCTAAAGGCGCGACCATCATCATGACTAACAATGTCGCTGAACAAGGCCGTATGCTGGCGATGCTTGAAAAAGCCGGACTGATCACACTTGATCCGAAGGTAAAAACGATTGAAGCCACTACGAAAAACATTACGAAAAACCCGAAAAACCTGACATTCAAAAAAATCGCCCCTGAATTAACGGCGAAAGCATATAATGAAGAAGAAGGCGATGCAGTCTTCATTAACGTCAACTATGCGATTCAAAACAAACTGAATCCGTTAAAAGATGCGATTCAAGTGGAATCAACGAAAAACAACCCGTACGCAAACATCATCGCCGTACGCAAAGGTGACGAAAAATCAGAGAAAATCAAAGCGCTTATGGAAGTGCTTCACTCTAAGAAAATCAAAGACTTTATTGAGAAAAAATACGACGGAGCCGTGCTTCCCGTATCTGAATAAAACGAAAACCCCGGGTGAATCATCCGGGGTTTTTTTCGGGTATTAATCGGAGAACTGTCCATAATAAAAAGGAAGGTTAACTTATTGGAGGGAATGGCAGTGGCTCAATACCAGGATAACGGCAAAAGCGTGCATGACGCATTGAAACAATATAAAGAAGGTTTAGGCATATTCGAGCAAAAAATGCCGATGATGGGGCGGAAGTTTAATGAATTTACTGAACAGTGTTTCTCAGCGGATTCATTAACTGAAAAAGAGAAACAATTAATCGCTCTGGGCATCAGCATCAGCGCTCAAGATGAATTTTGCATGATTTATCATACGAAGGGCTGCCTTGACCAAGGGGCGACAGAAGAAAACATCCTTGAGGTCATCAGCGTCGCGGCGGCATTCGGGGGCGGCGCGGCTCTCAGTCAGGGAGTGACCCTCGTGCAGCAGTGCATTCAGGAATTCGGACATACGACGCATTAGAAAGAGCAATCGTGTGAATACCGTTTTTCAGATAAAGCGAGCGCCGGATTCCGGCACATTCGAAAGGATTCAGGGGCACACTCTCTTTGGCCGGAGCAGCGGATCATTGTTACAATAGAAACAAATAGATGAAGGGATTGATTCATTATCTGCACCAGCCACGAGAGACTGGACCTTGACTATACGCCTGAAATGGAAAAAGCGATGCAGAAGTCACACGGCATCGGCTACGAGGAATACGGACGGCGTCTTTCAAAAAGGATGGAAGTCGAACGGCAGAGGGAGCTTGAATATCAAAAAAGCAAGTTCCTCGCAGCGCAGCTTAATGAGAAAATCGGTCAGTAAAAAAGGGTGGATTTCCGCCCTTTTTCTGTTTCAAACAGCTTTAATTACGCCTTGATCTTTGATAAACTTTAGGAATGTTCCGGGTAATATAAAAAGTTGTATTTACTTTTCATTTGTTATAAAATTAGAATGAGAATAAATTGAGAATAATGATTATATATTTTGGAGGTATAGATATGGCTGCTTCAACATTAACGATCAAGGATCTTCACGTTGAAATCGAAGGAAAAGAGATCTTAAAAGGTGTAAACCTTGAAATAAAAGGCGGCGAATTCCACGCTGTCATGGGGCCGAACGGTACCGGTAAATCCACGCTCTCAGCAGCGATTATGGGACACCCGAAATACGAAGTTACAAAAGGCAGCATCACGCTTGACGGCAAGGATGTACTGGAAATGGAAGTGGACGAGCGCGCTCAGGCGGGTCTTTTCCTGGCGATGCAGTACCCAAGCGAAATCAGCGGTGTGACAAATGCCGATTTCCTTCGCTCTGCGATTAACGCACGCCGTGAAGAAGGCGATGAAATTTCTCTTATGAAATTCATCCGCAAAATGGACGAAAACATGGAGTTCCTTGAAATGGACCCTGAAATGGCGCAGCGTTACCTGAACGAAGGTTTCTCAGGCGGGGAGAAAAAACGCAACGAAATCCTTCAGCTTATGATGATCGAGCCGAAAATCGCCATTCTTGACGAGATCGATTCAGGTCTTGATATCGATGCGCTTAAAGTCGTTTCTAAAGGAATCAACAGAATGCGCAGCGAAAACTTCGGCTGCTTAATGATCACTCACTACCAGCGCCTTCTGAACTACATTACGCCTGATGTCGTTCACGTTATGATGCAGGGACGCGTAGTGAAATCCGGCGGCGCGGAGCTTGCACAGCGCCTTGAAGCGGAAGGTTATGACTGGATTAAACAAGAACTAGGCATTGAAGACGAAACTGTAGGCCAAGAAGCGTAAGCGTTAGGGGGATAATCATGACATTGGAAACGAAACTATCCGTAGATCAGGAATATGTCAAAGGCTTTTCCGAAAAGCATCAAGAACCTGCCTGGCTGAAAAACCTGCGCTTACAGGCTCTTGAAAAAGCTGACGATCTGCCGCTGCCTAAGCCTGATAAAACAAAAATCACAAATTGGAACTTTACAAAGTTCAACAAGCATACAGTAGAAAATGCGCCGCTTGCTTCTTTAGAAGATTTAGCTGATGAAGCAAAAGCGCTGATCGATATCGAAAACGAAGACAAAACGTTATACGTGCAGCGTGACCAAACGCCCGCTTTCCTTTCTCTTTCCAAAGAACTGAAAGACAAAGGCGTCATCTTTACGGACATCTTAACGGCTGCCCGTGAGCACAGCGACCTCGTTGAGAAGTATTTCATGAAAGACGGCGTTAAGGTCGACGAACATAAACTGACTGCGCTTCATGCAGCATTAATGAACGGCGGGGCATTCCTTTATGTTCCTAAAAACGTTCAGGTGGAGACGCCTGTTCAGGCCGTTTACGTTCATGAAAGCAATGACACGGCATTGTTCAACCACGTGCTGATCGTCGCTGAAGACCACAGCTCCGTCACTTACGTTGAGAACTATATCAGCACGGTGAATCCGAAAGAAGCTGTATTCAACATTATCAGTGAAGTGGTCACAGGTGATAATGCCAGCGTGACGTACGGCGCTGTTGACAACCTGTCAGCAGGCGTCACAACATACGTCAACCGCCGCGGAGCCGCGCGCGGACGCGACAGCAGAATCGAGTGGGCGCTCGGACTGATGAACGACGGCGACACGATTTCTGAAAACACGACAAACCTCTACGGAGACGGCACATACGGCGATACGAAAACCGTAGTTGTCGGAAGAGGAGAACAGACGGAAAACTTTACGACGCAGATCATCCACTTCGGTAAGGCTTCTGAAGGCTATATCCTGAAGCACGGAGTCATGAAAGATGCCGCATCTTCCATTTTTAACGGAATCGGCAAAATCGAGCACGGCGCGTCTAAAGCAAACGCTGAACAGGAATCCCGCGTTCTGATGCTGAGTGAAAAAGCACGCGGAGATGCAAACCCGATTCTTTTAATTGATGAAGACGATGTAACTGCAGGACATGCGGCATCTGTCGGCCGTGTGGACCCGATCCAGCTTTACTACTTAATGAGCCGCGGAATTCCGAAAGAAGAAGCGGAGCGCTTAGTCATTTACGGATTCCTTGCTCCGGTGGTAAAAGAGCTTCCGATTGAAGGAGTTAAGAAACAGCTCGTCTCCGTCATCGAAAGGAAAGTAAAATAATGAATATCACCGATATTCGTGAACAGTTCCCGATCCTTCATCAGCAAGTGAACGGACATGACCTCGTGTACCTTGACAGCGCGGCGACTTCCCAGAAGCCGCGTGCTGTCATTGAAGCAGTGGATCAGTATTACAGCAAATACAATTCCAATGTCCACAGAGGCGTTCATACTCTTGGCACGAGAGCGACAGACGGCTATGAAGGTGCGCGTGAAAAAGTCCGTAAGTTTATCAATGCGAAATCAATGGCTGAGGTCATTTTCACAAAAGGCACGACAACTTCACTGAATATGGTGGCGCTGAGCTATGCCCGCGCCAGCTTAAAACCCGGTGATGAAGTGGTCATCACCCAAATGGAGCATCATGCGAATATCATTCCGTGGCAGCAGGCTGTAAAAGCAACCGGCGCGACTTTAAAGTATATCCCGATGCAGGAAGACGGCACGCTTTCGTTAGACGACGTCCGGCAGACTGTCACAAGCCATACGAAGATCGTGGCAGTCGCTCATGTGTCAAACGTGCTCGGCACGATCAACCCGATTAAAGAGATCGCCAAAATCGCTCATGACAATGGCGCAGTCATCGTGGTAGACGGGGCGCAAAGCACACCGCACATGAAAATCGACGTTCAGGACTTGGATTGCGACTTCTTCGCCCTTTCTTCCCATAAAATGTGCGGCCCGACGGGAATCGGTGTGCTGTACGGCAAGAAAGAACTGCTTGAGAATATGGAGCCGGCCGAATTTGGCGGCGAGATGATCGACTTTGTAGGGCTTTATGAATCAACTTGGAAAGAGCTTCCGTGGAAATTTGAAGCAGGCACGCCGATTATCGCAGGCGCGATCGGATTGGGAGCCGCGATTGATTTTCTTGAAGAGATCGGACTCGACGAGATTTCCCGGCATGAGCATAAGCTTGCAGCCTATGCGCTTGACCGTTTCGAGCAGCTAGACGGCGTGACGGTATACGGTCCGAAAGAGCGGGCGGGACTTGTGACATTTAATCTTGATGAGGTTCACCCTCATGATGTCGCGACTGTCCTCGATGCTGAGGGCATTGCGGTCAGAGCCGGACATCATTGCGCCCAGCCGCTCATGAAATGGCTGGATGTATCTGCTACTGCGAGAGCGAGTTTTTATCTGTATAATACAGAGGAAGAGATCGATAAGCTCGCGGAAGCCCTCCAAAAGACAAAGGAGTACTTTACAAATGTCTTTTAATGCAAATTTAGATACATTATACAGACAAGTGATCATGGATCATTACAAAAATCCGCGCAACAAAGGGGTTTTGGATGACAGCATCGTCGTCGATATGAACAACCCGACTTGCGGCGACCGGATCAGACTGACAATGAAGCTTGACGGCGATACCGTTCAGGAAGCGAAGTTTGAAGGGGAAGGCTGTTCTATCTCCATGGCTTCAGCTTCCATGATGACGCAGGCGATTAAAGGAAAAGATATTGATACCGCCCTTTCCATGTCTAAGATTTTCTCAGACATGATGCAAGGGAAAGAGTATGACGACTCGATAGATCTCGGGGATATTGAAGCTCTTCAAGGCGTTTCGAAATTCCCGGCCCGGATTAAATGTGCCACCCTTTCATGGAAAGCACTTGAAAAAGGAGTCGCTGGCGAAAAAGGCGGCAATTAAAAGATTGGAGTGAAAATGGATGGCTAAAAAAATGCCTGAAATTGGTGAATACAAGTACGGTTTTCACGATAAGGACGTTTCCATTTTCCGTTCAGAGCGCGGATTGACAAAAGAAATCGTAGAAGAAATTTCACGCATGAAAGAAGAGCCTCAATGGATGCTTGATTTCCGCCTGAAATCTCTTGAGCATTTCTACAACATGCCGATGCCGCAGTGGGGCGGGGATTTAAACTCTTTAAACTTTGACGAAATTACGTATTACGTAAAGCCGTCTGAGCGTTCAGAGCGTTCTTGGGATGAAGTGCCTGAGGAAATTAAACAGACATTCGACAAACTCGGTATTCCTGAAGCTGAGCAAAAATACCTTGCCGGTGTTTCTGCACAGTACGAATCCGAAGTTGTTTACCACAATATGAAAGAAGATCTTGAAGAGCAAGGCATCGTCTTCAAAGACACAGACAGCGCGCTGAAAGAAAATGAAGACATTTTCCGCGAGCACTGGGCGAAAGTCATTCCGCCGACTGATAACAAGTTTGCGGCGCTGAACTCAGCTGTTTGGTCCGGCGGATCTTTCATCTACGTGCCTAAAGGCGTGAAGGTTGAAACACCGCTTCAAGCTTACTTCCGCATCAACTCTGAAAACATGGGTCAGTTCGAACGTACGCTGATCATCGTTGACGAAGAAGCAAGCGTTCATTACGTAGAGGGCTGTACGGCTCCTGTGTACACAACAAACTCGCTTCACAGCGCGGTTGTTGAAATCATCGTCAAAAAAGGCGGCTACTGCCGTTATACAACAATTCAAAACTGGGCGAACAACGTTTACAACCTAGTAACGAAACGTACGGTTTGTGAAGAAAACGCGACGATGGAATGGGTTGACGGAAACATCGGTTCTAAATTGACGATGAAATATCCGGCTGTCATTCTGAAAGGTGAAGGCGCGCGCGGCATGACGCTTTCTATCGCTCTTGCGGGTAAAGGACAGCATCAGGACGCAGGCGCGAAAATGATTCACCTTGCACCGAATACGTCATCCACAATCGTATCAAAATCGATTTCCAAACAGGGCGGAAAAGTAACATACCGCGGTATCGTCCACTTCGGACGAAAAGCGGACGGCGCCCGTTCAAACATCGAGTGTGATACGCTCATTATGGATAACAAATCGACTTCTGATACAATCCCTTACAATGAAATCCTGAACGACAACATTTCATTGGAGCACGAAGCGAAAGTATCAAAAGTTTCTGAAGAACAGCTTTTCTACTTGATGAGCCGCGGTATTTCTGAAGAAGAAGCAACAGAAATGATCGTTATGGGCTTCATCGAACCATTCACAAAAGAACTTCCGATGGAATACGCAGTTGAAATGAACCGTTTGATTAAGTTCGAAATGGAAGGCTCCATCGGTTAATAGTAAAACCCCGCCATATGGCGGGGTTTTTTTGTTTATTGAATAGTGAAATTACCGTATTCGCTTGACCGGACATGAATCGGCCCGTTTAAATTGTAGTTCTTCTCTTTGACAACATCGCGAAAAACGTCGACACGGGCAACCGATTCTCTCCATTCATCCTGGGTGTCCTCATCTGACGGATTCATCAGATCGTCATAGCGCACATCCAAGAATTTATTGAGCCATTTCTTCTCGTCAATTCCGTCTTTCGGTGACCCGCCCATTTTTTTGTTCGTGCGTTTAATCAGGGCATAAAAGGAGTCCGGATCATCGCCGTCGCCATGCTGAATCACCGTATCGTACATCACTGCTTTTGCCAAGGCCGTTTTCAGTCCGGCATTTTCTGAACGTTTCATCGCCGGCTGATAATACAAGCTGTCATTTACCTTATCTTGGGCAGCGCGGAAGGCTTTATCATTGCCAAGTGAGCGCCAGGCAGAAGCGAATCCTTTCAAATTGCTGATATCATCGCTTTCGTCCTTCGCAAGACGCCGCAATTCAGGCAAATACTTTTTCAATTTGTTATTCGGCACCGCTTTCGTGTATACTTCGACTACTTCCAGCGCATCTCCGGTAGCCGTCGTAAAGCCGGCCCGCCCGCAAGTGTAACCTCTTCCGTCATCCAACGCTTCAACATATCCGTATTGGATTTCCGTCTTTCCGTTTTCAAAGATGCTGGTCAGCTGTTCTGCCCGGCGCTTCTGATCCTTATTCAGCCCGGCCGCAAAAACCGTACCGCTCATCATCAGGGTAAAAAACATGGTGAAAATAAGTGACGAAACCGCCGTCTTCTTCCAAAAATCTGCTTTTTTCTTTAAGCTGATTTTCATTGCCATACCCCTTTCATATGTAAGTTACGCACTCAGTATACATGAGGGGGTTGTTTTTTTGTTGAAAACACACGAATTTGTCAATATTTTGAATCCTAAGCCCTATCAGGTGCTTCATAAAAAGAACGCACCTTCATCAGACAGACAATCCCGTTCTCGCGTCATTCTCATCTGTAACATAGTCAACGCGGTGAAACCCGCATTGTACAGCCTGCTGATAAAGGGCTTCGAGCATATCCGGATCTTTGCAATATAACGTTACATACGAGCAATCTGCAATGAGAAGCACAAGCTCACAGGAACTCTCCAAATACTCCTCGTACGTATTGATTTCCGTTACCTTCCCGCCCGGGAAAGCTTTCAATTCAGCAAAAATCATATAATAAGGGTTTCCTTCCAGACGCTGACGGAGTTCTTGACCCTGAATGATGCGCTGATTTTGCGGAAACAGGTCTGTATCGGTGTCTTCTTTGAATTCAGTATACGCCTCTCCATCACCGATAAACCACGTATAGGAAGAGATGGGGAACGGTTGTAATATATCTGCCGCAAACCGTCCGAATTGATTTGGGATGTTAAATGTAATGCCGCGTTTCACATGGTCGTATCTCCTTTCGGCTTTTGAATATTATGGTATAATAGTTGGATAAATATTGAAAGGACTTGACAGTATGACAACACGATACGGAATTGATGCGCCTTATGGAGCGTTTGGATTTATCTTTCTTGCGCTCCTTTATGCTGCAGCCACGTTATGCGGTATGATTCCTCCTTACTGGGGCTGGCTGACGGGCACCTTGTTTTTATTGCTCGGTCTTTGGATGCTCTTGTATTCAACGGCCATTAAACTTTTACACCGCCATCGCATTCTTGCGCTTTCCGGTTTAAAGCCGGACATGAAGGTGCTTGATATTGGAACGGGACGGGGGCTGTTAGCGATCGCCGCGGCTCAAAAAGGCGCTGACGTCTCAGCGATTGACAAATGGTCAAGCTGGGATCTGGGCGGAAACGGGAGAGACGCATTCGAAAAGAACAGACGGGCAGAAGGAGCGCCGAAAATTGATTTGTATGACGGGCTCGCGCAAGCCATGCCGTTTCCTGATAAAACGTTTGACCTTGTCATTTCGCATTTTACCGTACACAACATTTCAGGCAGAAAAGAGAGGGAACGGGCGATTGCGGAAATGGTGAGGGTGCTGAAGCCTGGCGGCACATTGGCCGTGTCAGATATAAAAAATACATCACAATACAGAGCAATTCTTGAGGAAAACGGCTTTCACACAAGAACGTATTCCTTTTATTATACGTTTCCGTTTTCAAAACTCATCATTGCTGTCAGGACTCCGGTAGGAACCGGGCGCTCCATTTGTTAAAATAAATAAGACAAAACAGATAGAAAAGGTGTTACACATGAAGTCTTATATAATTATCGGAGCCGGCATTCTCGGTGCGTCCGCGGCTTATCATCTCGCAAAGGCCGGGGCGGATGTAACGGTCATTGACTGGAAGCACCCGGGGCAGGCGACTGACGCCGCGGCGGGGATCGTCTGCCCGTGGCTGTCACAGCGCCGCAATCAGGCATGGTATGCGATCGCAAAAGGCGGAGCCCGCTATTATAACCAATTGATACAGCAGCTTGAAGCGGACGGAGAAACAGAAACCGGTTATCAAAAGGTCGGTGCCGTCAGCCTCCATACGGATGAAAAAAAGCTCAGCCAAATGGAGGAAAGAGCTTATAAAAGAAGAGAGGACGCCCCTGAAATCGGTGACATTACAAGACTGACTCCGGAAGAAACGAAGGCGCTGTTCCCCGCGCTGTCGGAGGAATACGGGGCGGTTCATGTCAGCGGCGCGGCCCGGGTGAACGGGAGGGCGCTTCGTAAGGCGCTGTTAAACGCGGCCGTTAAGCACGGCGCGATTGTTTACAATGAAGAAGCGTCAATATTGACAGAGGACGGTGCCGTCATCGGTGTGAAAACCGCAGAACGCACGCTTACTGCCGACCAGGTTCTCGTAACGGCCGGCGCTTGGGCGGGAGAGCTGCTTGAGCCGCTCGGCATCCGTTTTTCAGTATCATACCAAAAGGCGCAGATCGTTCATTTAGAGCTTCAGGGAGAGGATACGGGCGGCTGGCCCGTCGTCATGCCTCCAAACGATCAATACATTCTCGCCTTTGACAGCGGCAGAATCATAGCGGGCGCGACTCATGAAAACGATACCGGCATGGATTTGCGGGTGACGGCCGGCGGTCTCCGCGAGATTTTTGACAAAGCATTAACCGTGGCGCCGGGGCTTTCAGACAGTACTGTAATAGAGACAAGAGTCGGTTTCAGGCCGTTTACTCCCGGTTTTCTTCCCGTCATCGGCAAAGTGCCGAATATCAGCGGACTCCTCGTTGCCAACGGGCTGGGCGCCTCAGGACTGACGAGCGGGCCGTATCTGGGGGCTGAACTGGCGAAACTCGCGCTCGGGCAGCAGACGGAAATTGATGTAAGCCTTTATGATCCGGCCGGGGCGCTTGAATAAAAAATAGCTTTTGGCGCATTCTTATGATAGGATGGAGCTTTAATGAATAAGAGGACGTGACCCATTTGATAAAAATAAACCTTCCTGCTCCTGATGTAACCATTACGGAACGGCAGCAGTCACCGTCGGAGAATGAACCGGCGATTAAAGCGATTTACGGTTTCATTGATTTTCACCAAATTCCGAGAGACAAAGGCGGCATCTTTATGTTTTATAACATTCATGATGAGCTGCTGTTTGTCGGGAAAGCCCGTAAATTAAGACAAAGAATCAAAAAGCATTTTGAAGACAATGTGTCGCCTGTTAAACATCACAGGGACGAAGTGTATAAAATTGAAGTATGTGTCGTAAATGATCCGATGGAAAGGGAGATTTACGAAACGTACGCGATCAATACCCTTCAGTCGAAATACAACATTGAGAAAGTATTTTATAAATAAGAAAAACCGGAGCTTAAGGGCTCCGGTTTTCTTTATGTTTACAGTGCCAGCCACATCACGGCAATATGCACGATCAGCAGACAGTAAACGACGAGGAATAGCTGGACGACCTTTTTTCTGAATAACATGCAGATCATCATGAGCACGGGAAAAATCAGGACGCCGGCCGTTTTATTGATTGATGTATTCGGACGGTTCGACACGTCATAGTGAATGGCCATATCAGCAGGAAGAAACGGATAAAACACAATCGACAGAATAAAGGCGAGAACCACCGCTCCCCACAGCACTTTATCATTCATCAAAAACATATGAACACTCCCTTTTTTACATATAATAGTATATTAGTCCGAAAAATCTAATTTATCAATATTTTACCTGTTGATTGGTGTATAATCATGTCAATGAAATTTCCATACGCTAGGAGGGTTTCAATTGACTGACAAGAAGCAAACCAGCATGTTTTCATTCTTTCTTTTTATCATGGCCGCCTGGATCATCGTTTTGTTTTTTACCGTCATCGCGGCACTGCCAAGCTCCGCCATCCAATTAACCAAGCATCAATCCAAAACCGTTTCCATGATTTATCCGCAAAGCTGGGGATTTTTCAGTAAAGATCCGAGAGAAGACAGCTTGAACATCTATCTTCTTGATGCCGATGAGGAGCTCAGATGGCCGAATAATTCTCTGAAAAATGTCATCGGCTTAAACCGCTACGGCCGGACGCAAGGGATAGAGCTCGGCCTTATGCTGGAAAAGCTGCCTTCCAAAGAGAAGTGGAACGACTTCACGACTGGCCAAGACATTAAGGATACCACATTTTTGAAAATGAAAAATGAGTCTCCCTCCCCAAGGCTGAAAGGGAAAATGATCATTACATATGAACGCATTACCCCATGGGCATGGAGCCAGCATACCGAAACGAAAAGAACCATCAAAAAATACATCGGAGTGGATGTCAATTGATTCAGGATGCAAAAAAGCAGCTCACCTTATGGATGATGAAGAATCCGCCTTGGACAAATGTGTACGGGCTTGCCAGAAGCTTAATCGCGCTCGGCACGCTGCTGACATTGCTGTTTAATCCGGCGTCTGTCTTCTTCAAAACGCAAAATCAAATGCTCAGTTTTTCCGACACGTTCAGCCTGTTTCTGCTGTTTCCCGATTTCCGTTACATTGAGATCGTCAAAGCCGTTTGTATCTGTATGTTAATCCTTGTCGTCATTGGCTGGCGGCCGCGAATCACCGGTTTTTTTCACTGGTGGATTTCGTACAGCTTCCAAAACTCCGCCGTTACCCTTGACGGAGGAGATCAGGTGGCTGCCGTTTTTACACTGCTGCTGCTCCCGCTGACATTAACCGATCCGCGGAAATGGCACTGGTCTCCGTACGAGGCGTCTTTTGAGAAAAGACCGCTTGAGCCTTATTACCGCTCCTTATGCTGGGCGACACTGACAATCATCAGAATACAGGTCGCGATGCTGTACTTTAACTCTGTCATTGCCAAACTGATGGAAGAAGAATGGCAGAACGGAACCGCCGTTTATTACTATTTGAACGATCCGATGCTGGGTCTGCCGGATGCGCTTCACGGTCTGTTTGACTTTATCCTGCAGTCCAAGCTTGTCATCATCCCGACGTGGGGCACGCTCATTGTGCAAACCATTATGTTCTGCGCTTTGTTCGCTCCGAAAACATATTGGCGTCTGATATTGTTTATCTCCATTTTTATGCACGAAATCTTTGCCGTTATGCTGGGGCTTACCTCGTTTTCCATTACGGTGGCTGGTATTTTGGTCCTGTTTTTGGTGCCGGCAGAGAAAACAGTAGCTTTGAACCATTACAATCCCCTTTTTATCAGATACAATTTTTTCAATAAAAGGAAAAGGAGGAAATTATATGGTTAAAAGCAAGAAGTCCGCAGCTGCCATGATGCTGGTGTTTGTTTTAATGGTCGCATTAGTCGGCCCGCATGCCGCGGCGAAAACTGAGCCGTCGGTCTCTTATTCGGGTGAAGACATTTTTTCCGGCATCTTTTTCGGACAAGGTGAGGTCGCAAAGCTCCTTCCTGAAGTATGGGATACCAAGGCTGTCAAAAAGATTGATCAGGATGAATTAAAGCAAGTTTCCGATCAGGTGATCGCTGATATTAAAAAGTCATCGCCGGATTATTTTAAAGAGTTGAAAGCGGCGGTCTACAGCGGCGATTATGAGAAAGTGAACAGCGTCATTGATCAAGGTTCGCAGATTATGGCGAAAGTGCTGAAAGAAGAGTTTGACAAAAAGAGCATGGACAAAGGAAAATCAACGGCCATCGGCCAATGCGCAACGGCTGTATGGGTATTTTTAAACGCGGCGGCCGCCATTGAGACGATCGCTCTTGCGGTAGCGGCCATCATTTTGACAGTAGCAAGCGTTGACGAAGATTCCGACTTAGGAAAAGAGCAGCTCATCGCTAATGTCGTTGACCGCATTAACGCGCAGCACTGAGGCTGAAGAAAGAAAACGCTAAGGAAACGAACCTTAGCGTTTTTTTGATTGAAGCATCTGTTTTAAATATGCTTCTGAATCAAAGCCGAGTTCCTCGTCGGCTTCTTTTTTCAGTTCAAGCTGAAGTCGCACGTACGTGTCATATTTCGGGCTGAGCTTTTGAAGAAGATTGCTGAAAGGCGATCCCGCCTTCAGCGCGGGCAGATCAGAAGCGGATTCTCCGACCTTGATCAGGCTTTCCCTGTATTCTTCATCTGTCTGCACTCTTTTCACAAGCTGAATGATGATGTTTTTATGAGTGTCCCAAGTGGCGGGGTCTCTCTCCAAAATCCGCTCGATAAATTGGTCATGCTGTACTTTGTGCTGCTGGAGCTGAGCCGGATCCTCCTTGCCGACCAGCTGCATCATCGGGTGTGCAGCCGGAACTTCTTCCATATCATCCAATACTTTAATAAGCTCCGCCCATATCGTTTTTTTCTCATCTGTATCAATAGAAAAGTCGAGGAACGGTTCAAACAGCGCGGCGATAAATTCTCCGAAATCTCCCGGGAACAGTTTTTTCAGCTGAAGTCCCATATACTTCGGTTCATCTATTTTGACCTCGCCGATATCATGCAGAATTGAATCGACATTTTCCGCATCTTCCACGCGCTTGATCAGCATTTCAGTCAGTTTCCGTTCCTGCTCAAGCTCTTCAATCTGCCGGCTGAGCTTTTGATGCTGCCGGCGCAGTATATCATGCAGACTGCTGCCCTCTAAGAGGAACGCTTTAATATCGCTTACAGACAGTGCCAGCATTCGGAGGGCGGCAATCATTTTCAGCGTATTCACGTTCTGAGCGGAATACTCACGGTATCCGTTATCAGGGTTTTTGCTGACGGTGATTAAACCTTCCTGCTCATAATATTTGATGGCTTTTTTCGTGAGACCCGTCTGTCTGGCGGCTTCTTTTATATTCATTCTGAATCACTCCCTGTTTTTCATTCTAAACGTGTCTCTAAGGGTCAGGTCAAGAGAGGGCGGGAAATAAGACGGGTTTATTTTATATTTTAGAAATTTCAGAAAATATGATTGACAACGCACCTTTGTTGCGATTAATATAACGTTATATAATGTTATATAACGTTATATAATAAAACACTGAGGAGTGAAGGATTTGAGTCAAACTGCCGCACAAGTGAATCACAAAGTTCAGGCTTTCTTGGATGATCTGAAAGGAAAAACGATTGACCACGTCTTTTTCGTCGCTTGCGGGGGTTCTTCAGCCATTATGTATCCGAGCAAGTACGTGTTTGACAGAGAGGCGAAAGCCATCAGCTCTGATCTCTACAGTTCAAATGAATTTATTCAGCGCAATCCCGTTCAGCTCGGGGAGAACTCTCTCGTGATTTTATGTTCTCAGTCAGGCAATACGCCGGAAACGGTGAAAGCCGCCGGTTTCGCCAGAAAAAAAGGCGCGCTTACGATTGCGATGACCTTTGAGCCTGATTCGCCGCTAGCGAAAGAAGCCGAATATGTCGCGGTGTATGACTGGGGTGAGAATGCACAGGCGATAAATACGAATTACGGGGTTCTGTATCAAATCGTGTTCGGCGCTTTACACGTGCTGGAAAACCATCCCGCGTTTGAGCCGGCGATCGACGGACTCAATAAGCTCCAGACCGTATATGACAAAGCGCTTAAACAAGAAGCGGATCACGCAAAGGCATTCGCGAAAGCCCACGAAAAAGAAGATATCATTTACACGATGGCAAGCGGTGCGAACTACGGCGTCGCTTACTCCTACAGCATCTGCATTCTCATGGAAATGCAATGGATTCATTCCCACGCCATTCATGCCGGAGAATATTTTCACGGACCGTTCGAAATCATTGATGAATCCGTTCCATTTATTATCCTGCTCGGCTTAGACGAAACAAGACCCCTTGAAGAGCGGGCGCTTTCCTTCTCAAAAAGATACGGCAAAAAACTGACTGTGCTTGATGCGGCAGCATATGATTTTTCCGGAATTGACGATTCTGTAAAAGGCTATCTGGCTCCTCTCGTATTAAACCGGGTGCTCAGAAGCTATGCGGATGCGCTGGCGGAAGCAAGGAACCATCCGTTAAGCCAGCGGCGTTACATGTGGAAAGTCGAATATTAAGAACGCGCATTATATTTCACCGGACTATAATGATATATAACGTTATAGTCCGGTGACAAAGGAGGAAAAGCATCTGAAAAAGCTCATCTGCCTGTTCGTTCTGTTAGCCGTATGTCTGTCAGCCGCCGCCTGTTCAAGCCAAAGCAGTTCCTCTGACGGAAAAGTGACCTTGAAGTTTTTTCACAGGTGGCCGAAGGAGCCGGAAAAAAGCTATTTCGAAGAAGCGGTCAAAGAATTTGAAGCTGCTCATCCGGATATTCATATCCAAACGGAAGCGGTCTTAAACGATTCTTATAAAGACAAGGTGAAAGTCATGCTCGGAACAACGAGCCCCCCTGATATTTTCTTTTCATGGAGCGACCGGTTTGCTTATAAATTCATCAAAGGAGATAAAGCCCTCGATCTGTCGTCTTACTATCAGCAGGATAAAGATTGGTCCTCACAGCTTGTGCAGTCACAAATCAAACCCTTTACGCATGACGGAAAACAGTACGGTGTTCCGTGGCAAATGGACGCTAAATCATTCTTTTATAATAAGGACATTTTTCATACATTACATTTGAAGCCCCCGGCGACATGGGATGAACTGATCACAGTCTCTGAGAAATTGAAAGAGAACGGATATATTCCGATCAGTTTCGGCACAAAAGCGCCTTGGACGATTTCTCATTATATCGGGACGCTGAACCAGCGTATGGTGGATGAAAAAACGCGGGCGAAGGATTACAGCCCGGAAACCGGGGAGTTTATGGACGAAGGCTATGTCAAAGCGCTTGAAAAGCTTCAGGAACTTCTGCCGTACTTTACAAAGCACGTGAACTCCGTTGATCACGAATACGTGCGCCAGCAGTTTACGAGCGGCAAAGCGGCGATGATTTATGCGGAAACGGCAGAAATTAAGCTCGTCGAACCGGTCAATCTGGGCTTGTTTCCTTTCCCGAAACTCAGCGGCGAAAAGGGATCTCCCCGTGCACTGACCGGATCTCCGGAAGGATTTATGATTTCCTCAAAAACGAAGCACCCGAAAGAAGCCATGGAATTTCTACAGTTTTTAACCTCGAAAAAAATGGGAGAGAAGCTGATAAAAGACGTCGGTAAATACAGCGCGGTTCAAGGAACGGCGACAGAAAACAATTCCGCCCCGATCCAGCGTGAAGCCGTGCAGGATATCGTCCGCGCCGAATCAATGGTGCCGTGGTTTGATATGGATGTTGACGTTGAAATCGCCGATGTGTATGCGGCAGGCGTTCAGCAGATGCTCGGCGGCACAATGACACCGCGCGAGGTGATGAATTCCGTGCAGAAAGCGGCGCGTCAGGTCAAAGCGTCATCTGAATAGAACAGATTTCTTTGGAGAAAGGAGATGAGGATTTCCTTGGTCAGCCGAAAACGTTTCATTCCGTATCTGTTTCTCGCGCCCGCGCTGATTTTTCTGCTGTTCGTTTACATTCCGATTATTGAGAATGTGTTTTTCAGTCTGTTTGAATGGAGCTCATTTCAACCCGAAAAGACGTTTATCGGTTTGAAAAATTATATTGACCTGTTTCACGATCCCGTATTTTTTACAGCGCTCCGCAACAATGTGCTGTATGCGGTCATATCGCTGATTTGCCAGGTTGGCGGCGGCTTAATTCTGGCGGCCGTGCTGGAAGACAGATTGGTAAGAAAATGGTCGCCGTTTTTCCGCACGGTCTTTTTTCTTCCGGTCGTCATTTCCATGACCGTCATTGCGCTGTTGTTTGATTTTATTTATAACCCGGAAATCGGGCTTTTGAATCAGCTGCTGGAAGCCGTCGGACTTGATGAACTGACCCGGGCGTGGCTGGGCGATGAAAACACCGCTATGCTGTCTGTCATTTTTGTGTCTCAATGGCAGTCTGTCGGTTACATCGCCATGCTGTACATTGTCTCGATTCAGAGCATTCCTGCTGAATTATATGAATCGGCGCAGCTGGACGGAGCCGGAAAAATCCAGCAGTTTTTTCACATTACGGTGCCGCAGACGAAAGAAATGTCGTTTGTTGCTGTGGTGATGACGCTGACCGGCGCATTTACCGTATTTAATGAACCGTATATTCTGACCGGCGGAGGGCCGGGCAATGCTTCAGAAGTGCTGAGCACATTTTTGTATAAGAGCGCTTTTACAAAGGATATGATGGGCTACGCTTCTGCGATCGCGACGGTGGTGCTTTTGCTGACGCTTGCTCTGTCGCTTATTCAGATGAAATTCTTTAAGACCGGAAAGGAGGAGTAGCCGATGCTTCCTGAAAAGACGGACTTGCGTCATGCCCGTCAGGCCGTCAGAACAGGCGGAAAACCGAGAAAATGGTATGTCGGGGAAACGTCTGTGTGGCTGTTTCTCATTATCTACCTCATTGCCGTTGCTTATCCGCTGTTATGGATGGCGGTCAGCGCCTTTAAAAGCTCGGATGAGATTTTTGAGCACAGCTGGTCGCTGCCCTCTGTCTGGCATCCCGAAAACTTCGTATCCGCATGGAATCAAGGGATTTCCGCTTATTTTATGAACAGCGTCATTGTGACCGTGCTGACTTGTCTCATCACCGTATTTGTGAGCGCCTGGGCGGCATACGGGCTTGCCCGTTTTCAATTTAAAGGAAAAGGGTTTGTGCTGATCATTTGTCTTGGCGGCTTGATGCTGACGCCGCAGGTCAGTCTTGTGCCGCTGTACTCCATTATCCAGTCATTGGGACTGTACAATACGTATTGGGCATTGATTCTTCCGTACGCCGCCTACCGTATTCCGTTTACCGTGATTTTGATCCGTTCCTATTTTTTGTCGATTTCCAAAGAGCTTGAGGAAGCTGCCTATCTGGATGGATGTACAAGTTTCGGAATATTTTTCAGAATATTCTTACCTATGAGCGTGCCGATTCTGGTGACATCAGGCATTTTGACGGCTTACCATACATGGAATGAGTTTATGTTTGCGATTATTTTTATCGATGATGAAAATTTACGGACGATTCCGGCCGGGCTGATGCAGTTCAGAGATGCGCTGCAGACGGATTGGGGCGTGCTGCTGGCCGGGCTGACGATTTCTGCTGCTCCGATCATCGCGCTGTTTCTATTGATGCAGAGATATTTTATCCGCGGCATTGCTGCGGGAAGCGTAAAAGGATAAGGAGGATGAAAAGATGAAACTGATAGCGGCCGGAGATAATGTAGTAGATTATTATCAGGATCAGGAGACGTTTTATCCGGGCGGAAATGCGTTAAACGTAGCCGTGCTTGCCCGGCGCTTAGGCCACGAAACTTCTTATATCGGGATTCTCGGCAGTGATGAAGCGGCGGATCACGTATTGAATGTGCTGAAACTGGAAAAGGTGAATGCCGATCTGATCCGCCGGGCATACGGAGAAAACGGGATGGCGGTCGTCACGCTTGATGAAAGAGGGGACAGGATATTTGCCGGGTCAAATAAAGGCGGCGTGCAATCGCGTCTGACGCTCGCTTTTCAGGAGAATGACATCTCATTTATCGCCGGACATGATCTGCTGCATACGAGCGTATACAGCAGGATAGAACGTGACCTTCCGATGCTGAGCGGCCATGTGCCGATTTCCTTTGACTTCTCTGTAAAACGTGACGAAGCCTATTTAGAAGCGGTCTGTCCGTACGTGACGTATGCGTTTTTTTCCGGGAGTGATTTGAGTGAAAGTGAATGTATGCGGCTTGCCGAAAAAGCCCGCGGTTTCGGAGCGAAAATCGTCTGTCTGACAAGGGGAGAACATGGCGCGGTGTTATCGGATGGGGAACGCGTCTATCATCAGCCGGTGGTAAGAGCTGATATAATAGATACATTAGGCGCGGGTGATTCTTTTATCGCCGGGTTTCTTACCGATTTCTTCGAGCATCAGGATATTCGGCGAGCGCTTACTGCGGCCGCCGGGACGGCTGCCAAAACATGCGGAGGGTTCGGAGCGTTCGGTTACGGGCATCCCTACAGGCCGGGCGGCGGGAAAAGCAGTGAAAAAACGAGAATACGATAAGCATTGTCTCGTTTTTTATACTTGTTACGCATAGGGACTGTTAATGGTAAACGTAACGCGGTCGGTATGCATTAAAAACAGCGAGCTGTATATCGGCTTGTCTTTTGACATAAATGCGGTTTTGTCAATTTCAAAAAGTGCATCCCCGATATCACAAGCCAGATAGCGGCTTTCTTCCTGCTTGGCGTATACGACATTTAACAGCTTCGTATTATGGGTGGGCACCACTTGATAGTGCTGTTTCAAAATGTCATGCATCGACACACCTCCTTTAATATGCTTGCCGATGTCGGGAAATAAACTGAGCGGATAGTGGGCGATTTCGAATGAGAGCGGCTGGTCGTCGTGAAATAAAATGCGTTTTAATTCAAGAACGGGACTTTCGGAAGCGACGCGAAGTTTTTGGGCGATGGATTTAGGCGCTTCAATGATTTCATGGGAAAGGATCTGATGTTTCGGTTTTTTCCCCGTTGATTCCATAAATTCAGAGTAGCCGTTGACCGCGATGAGCTCCCGCTTCAGTTTAGGGCTTTTAACGAACGTTCCCTTTCCCTGCTGCCGGACGAGCCAGCCTTCTTCCACAAGATCAAGGATGGCCTTCCTGACCGTTATGCGGCTGACGTTGTACGTTTCGCACAGCTCATTTTCGGTCGGCAGTTTTACGGACGGCGAATAAACGCCCTTCTTGATATCGTCCGCGATAATTTGTTTCAGCTGAATATATAAAGGTTTCGAGCTCCCGTTATTTAACAATGGGACGGACCTCCTTTGTCAAGTAGTAGTACTATTATATGTATTATGACGTTATAATACAAATTTGCTTTTCATTTATGAATCTGTCAGAAACCCCGAACATTTTTAACATAACAGAAAGATGTGGCGGTTTCCAGTATTGGAGGAGGTTTCGAATGGCATCATTAACATTTGACCATATCAAAAAAACATACGGCGCCCAATCGGCGGCAGTGAAGGATTTTCACTTAGATGTAAAAGATGAGGAGCTGCTGGTGCTAGTCGGTCCCTCCGGCTGCGGCAAATCTACGACACTCAGAATGATTGCCGGACTGGAGAGCATTTCTGAGGGGAAGCTTTATATCGACGGAGACGCGGTGAACGATCTGCCCCCGAAGGATCGCGATATCGCGATGGTTTTTCAGAATTACGCGCTGTATCCCCACATGACGGTGTTTGACAATATGGCGTTCGGTTTGAAACTCAGAAAGCTGCCGAAAAAAGAAATCGCAGAGCGAGTCCGGACAACCGCCGATATTTTGGAAATCGGGCATCTGCTCAAGCGGAAACCGAAGGCTCTCTCAGGCGGGCAACGGCAGCGGGTTGCGCTCGGCCGGTCGATCGTGCGGGAGCCGAAAGTGTTTCTGATGGACGAGCCGCTTTCCAACTTAGATGCGAAATTGCGAGTGACGATGCGCGCCGAAATCAGCAAGCTCCATCAGCGTTTGAAAGCGACCATCGTTTATGTGACGCATGATCAGACGGAAGCGATGACAATGGGCGACCGGATTGTCGTGATGAATGAAGGAGATATTCAGCAGGCCGCAAGCCCCCATGAGATTTATCATTATCCGGCGAATATGTTTGTGGCGGGTTTTATCGGTTCTCCGAGTATGAATTTTATAAAAGGCGTCATTGAAGAAAGTCACGGGCAATGGTATTTTGCCGGTTCGTCCGTTCGTCTGCCCATTCCGAAAGAAAAAGCGGCTGTTCTTGTGCAGAAAGGATACAGCGGTAAGGAGATGATTGCGGGGCTGCGTCCGGAGCATTTGACGCTTGCCGGACAATCAGAGCACCCGCCTGAAGCGGTGTGCCGCGCTGTGGCGGAAGTATGTGAAAACTTAGGCGCGGAGATGTACGTTCATGCGGTGAGCGGAGATGACCGCATGACGATCCGTCTTGACGGCGCTTCACAGGTGAAACCCGGCGATGCCATTCTGCTTGCGGTCAATATGAACCGGGCCGTCTTTTTTGATGCCGACACTGAAAACGCCGTATATTGAAAAAGGGAGCTTGATGATCGGGGCTCCCTTATCACTTCTTATGATACGATTACCAGATTTCATCCGCCCATTCCGGATGGTCGATAAACGGATTGCGGTTATGCTGATAGTCTTCGTAAATGATTTCGTTCCGCCGTTTTTCCTTACTGTCGACGGGGTCTTGTTGATTCCATTTGAGCAAAACGGACAGTTTTCCCATGTAAGGAGCTGAGCCGTTTCCGGTTTTATCATTCAGCTCAAGGTCGGGATACCCGTCTTCTCCTTCATAACGCACCGCCATGTAAAACAGCATGCGGGCGACGTCTCCTTTAACCTCATCGCGCGGCTCCCAGGAATCACCGTCGTAATAATTACCCGGCGCTTTCGGGTATTCTGAGCCGCCGTTATCAAAATCCATGTTTCCTCTGGCACTATTCACCTGGACGTCTGCAGGGCGCAGATGATGAATGTCCGTCCCGGGGCCTGCAGCTGTTCCGAAGTTACCGTGTGACTTTGCCCACACATGTTCGCGGTTCCAGTCCCCGACGCTGCCGCCGTTTTTACTTTTGGCCCGTGATTCCTGGGTGTAGAGCAAGATGACATTGTTCGGGTTTGCCGGATCTTCGTCAGTTTCCTTCAATGCATTCCATACTTGGCTGTAAGACAGCTTTGTATGTCCGCTGATGATGCGGTGCAGGGCGCTCTTTAAGGCCGTTCCGCTTTTTCCGGAAGCTTCTTTGTAATATGTGTCCGTATCCGCAGACGGAGTGATGACAGCTGAGGCAGTTTGCGGAAAAAGAGTTGTGCCGCCGGCAGTTGAAACCGCCATCCGGCTGTACAGATTCGTGTCAGCCGGCGCGCCCGCAGAGGCTGACGGCGCGGCCCATCCAAAAATGAAAAACAGGCAGACAATCGGCAGAAACCAAAGTTTTTTTGTCATGACTTGCCCTCCTTTACCTCTATTATCCAAAAAATAAATCTAATATTCTATCTTTTTTGAAAAATGGTTCCTTCGGCTTATTGGTCAAAGTATCCGGAAAATCATTGATTTTTTAGAGGATATGATAATGAACTCGTTATGCGCTCCTTCTATAATGAAGATCATCTTGTCAGTTTTTCAGTTTAAAAGGAGGGCGTGTATGGAACATCAGCAGCTTTCGGCGGCGAATATCGGGATTTCCGATGACATACAATGGCTGTCTCAATTCGGCGCTTCCGCTTCCGGCGGAGTGACGAGGCTTTTATATACGAAAGAATGGATGGACGCCCAGCTTGCCGTCAAAAAGAAAATGGAGGCGTTCGGGCTGGAAACGGCATTTGACGATGTCGGAAACGTGTTCGGCCGGCTGAACGGCACAGAATCGCCTGATGAGGTGATTCTGACCGGGTCGCATATTGACACCGTTATTGACGGCGGCAAATATGACGGTGCGTTCGGCGTGCTGGCGGGCATGCTGGCGATCCGGTATTTGCATGAGACGTGCGGGCGTCCGAAAAAAACGCTGGAGGCTGTGTCGCTCTGTGAAGAGGAAGGGAGCCGTTTTCCCATCACCTATTGGGGCTCAGGCAATATCACCGGTGCTTTCTCGCTATCAGATGCGGAAACGCCGAAAGACGCGTCCGGCATTTCTCTGAAAGAAGCCATGCGGCAGAACGGCTTCGGTGCAGGCCGTTATCCAGCACCGCTGCGCACTGATATTAGTGCCTTTCTGGAAATTCATATTGAACAGGGGCAAACGCTTGAACGATCGGGAAGGGATATCGGGATTGTCACCGGGATTGCCGGACAGAGACGCTATACCGTTACGCTTGACGGTGAATGCAACCATGCCGGCACCACTTCAATGAAATGGCGGAAAGACCCGCTCGCGGCGGGAAGCAGCATCATCCACGAACTCATGCTCTCAGCGGAAAGACAGCCGGAAGAGCTCCGCCTGACGTGCGGGAAAATGACGGTTGAACCGAATATGGCGAATGTCATTCCGGGCCGTATCCAGTTTTCCGTTGATATTCGCCACCCGGAGGAAGACGTGCTGGCAGCCTTCCATCAGAAACTGGTGTCGATTGTTGAAAACATCAGCCGCAGCAAAGGAGTCAGACCCGTTATTGATGAATATATGAGGATAGAGCCGGTTCAAATGAATCAGACACTGACGCGTACCGCAGCGGAGGCTGCAAAAGAACAGGGGGCGGACCCGGAGAAAATCGTAAGCGGAGCGGGACATGACGCCCAGATGCTCGGCAGAACCTTTCCGGCCTGCATGCTGTTTGTGCCGAGCCGTGGCGGGATCAGCCACTCGCCGCTTGAATTCACACCCGCACATCAGCTTGAAACCGGCGTCCTTACGCTGGCGAATGTATTACATAAACTTGCCTATTAACGTAAAGGGGGAATCGGCGTGCCGACCAGAAAAGAATTGTGCATTCCGCAAAGAACGATTATGACACCGGGACCGACAGAAGCTGAACCGAGAGTGCTGAGGGCGATGGGCGCTCCAATCATCGGCCAGTTTGACCCGGCATTTACCGGCATCATGAACGAAACGATGCAAATGCTCCGTGAATTGTTTCAAACGGAAAACCGCTGGGCCTATCCGATTGACGGTACATCAAGAGCGGGGATTGAGGCTGTTCTCGCAAGTGTGATAGAACCGGGCGACAGCGTGCTCGTTCCGATATACGGGCGCTTCGGATACCTGCTGACTGAAATCGCCGAGCGGTACGGAGCGGACGTTCATACGATCGAGTGTGAATGGGGAACGGTCTTCCGGCCTGAAGAGATTATCAGCGAGATGAAAAAGATTTCCCCGAAAATCGTCGCTATGGTGCACGGAGAAACATCAACGGGGCGGATTCACCCGCTGAAAGAAATCGGGGAAGCGTGCCGCGCCCAAGACGCACTCTTTATCGTGGATGCCGTGGCCACGATCGGAGGCTGCGCCGTAAAAACGGATGAATGGAAGATTGACGCAGTCATCGGGGGAACGCAAAAATGCCTGTCGGTCCCTTCCGGAATGGCGCCGATTACTTATAATGACCGGACGGCAGCTGTCATTGCCGCGCGTAAAAAGGTAGAACGGGGCATTGCGACGGCAGCCGACGGCAAAAGGCTGTCCGGTCATCGACCGGTTACGAGCAACTATTTTGATCTGAGCCAGCTCGAAGATTATTGGAGTGAAAGAAGGCTGAATCACCATACAGAAGCGACAGCAATGCTTTATGCGCTGCGGGAGGGTGTGCGCCTTGTCCTGGAAGAAGGACTTGAAGAACGGTTCCGCAGGCATCAGCGTCATGAAAAAGCGCTTACGGCGGGACTTGCAGCGATGGGCCTTGATTTATTCGGCGATCCGGAGGCGAAGCTACCTGTCGTCACATGTGTGAAGATTCCGCCGGAAGCAGACGGCGAATCGATCAGAAGGATGCTTTTGTCTCAATTCGGAATTGAAATCGCCAGCTCGTTCGGTCCGCTGCAGGGGAAAATTTGGCGAATCGGAACGATGGGCTACAGCTGCAGAAAGGAAAATGTGCTGTTTGTGCTGGCCGGACTTGAAGCGGTTCTTATCAGACACGGAGTTGCCGTTAAAGCCGGGGAAGCGCTGCAGGCGGCCCTTAACATATATGATCTGCCGGCTGAAACTGGTGTGCTGTCATGAGACTTGAAAACGAGATTGAAATCATCTGGACTTTTTTCCCTTTTGCCCGTTATACTGAGTGGTATAAAAAATGACAAATATGGAATGATCATCTGTTTGTCTGGGGAGAAGGTAAGAAATCATGGCGTACATAGGCCGATTGTCAATTTTAATGCTGAATATGTTTATTGCGATGCTTGGAATCGGATTGATTATTCCGATTATGCCCACTTATATTACCGAATTCGGAGCGACGGGCAGCACGATGGGTCTGCTTGTTGCGGCGGCGGGGCTTACACAGCTTTTATTTGCGCCTATTGCCGGGGAAATAACCGACAAATACGGACGGCGGAAACTGATTATTTTCGGCATCGCCGCCTTTGCCGTGTCACAATTGATCTTCGCCTTTGCCGGAAGCCTCTGGCAATTGTTCGCATCCCGCCTTTTGGGCGGAATGGGCGCGGCGTTTTTAATGCCGTCAATGTTCGCTTACATTGCGGATATTACGACCGAAGAAGAACGCGGGAAAGGAATGGGGCTGTTCAGCGCGGCGATGACGCTTGGTGTCGTCATCGGGCCCGGTGTCGGAGGCTATTTGGTTCATTACGGCATGTCTGTGCCGTTCATCGTGTCTGCAAGTCTTGCCTGCTTTTCAAGTGTGCTTTCATTTTTCTTTCTGCCCGAAACGCTGGGACGTGAAAAGCAGCTGGAAGCCCGGGCAAAAACGGAAAAACGTGAGCATCTGTTTAAGCAAATGTCACGCGCGCTCAAATCGCCGTTCGCGTTTATGCTGATTCTGGTTTTTGTGCTGAACTTCGGAATTATGAACTTTGAATCCGTTTTCGGTCTTTACGTTGACCATAAACACGGATTTAAAGCGTCTGATATTGCCTTTATTATTACGGCCGCGGGTCTCATCGGCGTGTTTGTGCAGGCGGTCGGCGTCAGTTATCTCGTCCGCAAGTTCGGGGAAAAACGCGTGATTAACGTGACGTTGATCGGGGCTGCTGCAGGACTTGTGTGGTGCCGGTTTGCGGGTTCATATTGGGCCGTTTTTGCCGCGGCAATCTTTTTCCTGACGCTGACATCGCTGCTCCGGCCGGCGGTTAACACGATGCTGTCGAAGCTCGCCGGTGACCAGCAGGGGTTTGCGGGCGGGATGAACACCTCATTCATCAGCTTAGCGAATATCGCCGGACCGTCAGCCGCCGGTTTTCTCTTTGATGTAAATATGGAATTTCCGTATATGCTGGGAGCGGCCATTCTCACCATCAGTTTTCTGGCCGCGCTTGGCTGGGGCAAAAAGACACAGACCCGGCCGTTCACGCAGCAAGGATAAGAATCAAAAGCCTCCGGGTATCCGGAGGCTTTTTGCTGATTGCCGTTTATTCTTTGGCTGTCTGCATCTCTGAATTTGCAGAGATGCGCATAGAGGGAAAATCATATCGAACGCCATTGTGAATTATAGGAAAAACCGTTGTTCCGCATGCTCAAGCATGGCGCGAATGGAAACCGGAACAGGTGTAGATAAAGGAAAACCAGCTTTATCGCTTGACGAGTCTGACGAATTTGATGCCGGAAGTTGATCAAAAAAGAAGGCAGTCAGGCGGGGACATCATTGAGCGGTAAATGGGTGAGAAGGAAAAAGCAGTGTTTTGGAACTTGCTGTTTCGTATGCAGGGGGGAGAGCATTCTGATAAAACGGGTCATTGAAATAATACGAACTGTTCAGAAGGGGTCTATTGGTGACATTAAGGAGTGGTGGTCTTATAAAACCTTTCTCGGATGACTTTGTGATGGTTCCCCTGCACGAATTTTGCAGATTAAAACCCGCAATTAGGCCAACACACAATTATGCAAGAGACAATCATCTAAAAAGGGTGTCGGTAAGTACAATAAGGTGTACTGAAAAGGAGTTGAAAATATTGTATTATTACCCGTCATTCCATTTGTATCAGCGGCAAGAATTTAATTCTTATCCATGGGCCCATCAATTGACCCATTCAGGGAGCTCCACCTATGTTTCCGCGCGCCCTCCTTTTTATAATTCTCCATGTTACAGAGAGTGCATAAGAAGCGGAGCGGATAGTTATTTCTGCTGCTATATCTGCGGTTTTTGTTAAAAAGAAAGACTTATAGAAGTAAGTGATCTTTCCAAGATGACAGTGAGACCATTATCCAGACAGCCATTAGCCAACATAAGAAGCTTCATTACGATTCACGGAGGGGAAGCGCCCCTCCTTTTTTGGAAATTTTATAAAATCCCCTTGCACGGCCCGTCAGAAGCGGTATTTGGTCTTGATGTGTTCGACTGTTGGTGTTGACAAAGAATTCAAGATACCAGGAAGCAGCGAAACTTGTATGTATCAGCGAGACACAAAGCTTTCCGCCGTGAGCGGGTTAGTTGTCACTGCGTTCTATCGCCTGTGGTAAATAACGAAATTTAGGGGCTGTCAGCTGAGGAAAAATAAAAAATTCGAAACGCCGCAATCATTTAATTAAAAAGAAGAGATAGAATCTATCTCTTCAGGTTATTACTCAACAAAAAATAGTATCGGGTTCTCCAAGTGAAGGAGTCATCATAGAATTCGATGTATGCTTGTCCTTTAGCTACTGCAAAGACTTGGACAGTGCTGATGCTACCTAACGTTGTATATTTAATAGCATTGGGTTTTGTGAGCGGATTAAAGGAAATGTGGTTACCTGCATTAGCAAAAGTTCTTACATCTCCAACTTTTAAGGTGATACGGGTTTCTGTTGGGTCCCATATGTTCTTATTCACTTTAGTAGTGGGCCCGGCAGCTGATGCTGAAGAGTTAAAAAAAGGCGCGAAAACGAATGAAACAATTGCAAGTGATAACAAAGCATTTTTAGCTAGTTTCAAAGTGAAACCTCCTTTTGTCTTTTATAGGATAAAAATAACACTTAACGGAAATGTAACAATGGAGAAATTGTTAAATATTCTTTGAAATGAGTGAACACATGCCAAGAGAACTGATAAATGCAAAAATCACACATGTTTCTTACGTAGACAAGGCTGCTAATCAAAAGCAGTTTTTTTATGAAATCAGAAAAGGAAAAGCAACATGACTTTCAGGGCGGCGTTGGTGAAGTGGTTGAGTCTTATGTCGCTCCCCGCTGATTTTTAAATGAATGGCGAAACCATCAAAAAAGGATCATGGGTGCTTGTGACAAAGGTTCCGAGGCAATTTGGGATGAAATTAAAAAGGGTGAGATTATCGGTTGCATCCCGGATATTAGAAAAAGCCTGATGACATCACTGGAAGCAGATTTTGATGGCAGCATTTTGAGAATTTAGCTGAATGAATCCCTCTTAAATAGGATGCGGGAGAACACCCGCATCCCTGTCTCTAACGATTCCTTAACCGATCAGCCGCTGCATTCTCAGCGCGAGCCGCAGGCGCATCGTCGTCTCCGGATCTTTTAAGCTTTTGCCGAGCAGTTCCTCGCATTTTTCTAAACGATAGATCACCGTATTTCGATGGACGTACAGGCGCTTAGCCGTTTCTGAAATCTGGCAGTGGGTCTCCAGGTAAACAGACAGCGTATGAAGCAGGCTCTGGTCCTCCTTTTGCCGGTCGGCCAGGCTTTGGAGGGTGGCTTCGTAAAACTTCTTCACATCTTCCGCCGGAAGCAGGCGGAGCAGCTCCGGCACGTCTTTGGCATGATAGATTTGAATAAACTCGGCGCTTCTGGACAAATGCCCGGATGAAATGGCGTCTGAAGCTTCAGTAAAAGCGTCAGGGACGTCGATCAGCTTTTGGCATATGTTTGAGATGCCGAAGGAGACAGTCCGTTTAAATTGCGTCCGGACCTGCTTTTGAAACTGCTCCAAAAAGCTGATGACAGACGCGTGCATTTCATTCCAGCTGTCTGTCGCTTCAATTAAAAGAATACCGACATTTCCTTTAATAAAGAGATGAGGGGGAAACGGAAAGGATGACAGCTCCCCTTCAAGCAGATCAAATACATGATCGGAAACGAGCTGATTTTCGGTAAAGCTGATCGTTTTCTCATTTCGGTCGAGTTTTCCGCAAATGCACATGTATTTCTGATCCCAGCGGAGCCGGAATTCTTTGGCGCGGCTTTTGATTTCTTCATGGCCGGTAAACGAGCGGTCGATGAAATTGCTGAAAAATTCATTGCGCGCCCGTCTGCCGAATTGTTTGACGGCATTTTCTTTCAGCAGTTCAAAGGAAATGACGTTGGCCGCCTGTTCAATTGTCAAAATCATGCCTTTATCAGCGGTCTGCACGAGCTCCGGAATCACCAGATAACCGCAGTTTTTTTCAACATTCAGAATCGGCAGGACAGAATACGCCTTTCTGTCGGACAGCATGGAAAAGCAGGTGAAATAAGGCCCGGAAAGGGAATAACAGATGTGTTTCAATAAAGACGTGTCAATGGGTATGCGGTGGGACGATGATAAGAGTTTTGTATGCTGATCCAAAAGCAGCACGGGAAGCCGGAGAATGTCTGAGAGCTTCTTAAGCAGGGATTGCAGCCCCTTGCCGCTCATGATGTGGTTTGTGAATTTTTTATGGGCGTAAATGGCCTGCTGTAGCTCATTTGAACGCATATCAAGAATATGGCTCAGTGTGGCGTTGACGATATCTCCGAGCCTGATGTCTTCCGGCAGCTCAATAATCGGAAATTCATACCGGTCGGCAAGCTCCGCGGCATCTTTCGGAATGACATTAAGATAACGCTTCGTTTTGATCCCCAGTCCCGCGCAGCCCCGTTTTGCCATGAGGCGGATCAAATCTTTCAACAGCTGCGGGCGGTCCTTCAAGTGATAAGCCGTGGTGACGAGCAATTCGTTTTTATGTAAAAAATCAGCGATGTCCGGCGCATCCATCATGTTGACGTGCTGCACCCCCCTCCATCCGCCGGATTTGCCTGCGATTAATGTTGCCCGCTCATAAGCGGGAATCTTCATCACGTCATAAATATTCATCAGTCAGTCTCCTTTCAGGTTCTAAAGACAACCATTGGTTAATATGAATAAAAATCATCAAAAATTATAGCGGTTTTGCTGATGTATTACGATCATAGTAGCAGTAAACTGGCAATCATAGACGCATGTTGTGATAAAAACTGACAGAAAATCGTCATCCTTACAGGGAGGAAGATAAAATGGCCTATGACGTAATTGTAAAGGGTGCGAAAGCTGTACGAAAAGGCGGAACAGAGCGGGCTGATATCGCCGTCAAGGACGGGAAAATCGCCTTGATCGGACCCGGCATTGACGAAAACGCGGAACAAGTGGTGCAGGCGGACGGCATGTATGTGTTTCCGGGCGCGGTCGATTGTCACGTCCATTTCAATGAACCCGGCCGAGAAGAATGGGAAGGCATTGAAACCGGCTCAAACATGCTGGCTGCCGGCGGCTGTACGGCTTATTTTGATATGCCGCTTAACTGCATCCCTTCGACGGTAACTGCTGAAAACCTGCTGGCAAAGGCGGAAATCGCCGAACGGAAGTCAGCGGTTGATTTTGCGCTTTGGGGCGGTTTGATGCCCGGATATACCGAACATATCCGGCCGATGGCAGAAGCGGGGGCAATCGGGTTTAAAGCGTTTCTGTCTAAATCGGGAACGGATGAATTTCAATCAGCCGATGAACGGACTCTTTTAAAGGGAATGAAGGAAATCGCAGCGTGCGGCAAGATTTTGGCCCTGCACGCAGAAAGCGACGCCCTCACCCGATTCCTTGAAGCCGAGTACGCGCTCCAAGGGAAAATTGATGCCCGCGCTTACGCTTCCTCACGTCCGGAAGAAGCCGAATGCGAGGCTGTGCAGCGGGCGATTGAATATGCAAGAGCGACGGGATGCGCGCTTCATTTTGTACATATCAGCACGAAACGGGCCGTGCTCTCCATTCAGCAGGCGAAAAAAGACGGATTGGATGTCACCGTTGAAACGTGTCCGCACTACTTATTATTCAGCTTTGAAGACTTCCTCAAAAAAGGGGCGGCCGCCAAATGCGCTCCGCCGCTCCGCTCAGAGGCGGATAAAGAGGAATTGATCGGAGTTTTGGCTGAGGGCCTGATTGATATGGTGTCTTCGGATCATTCTCCCTGTCATCCGTCTTTGAAACGCGAGGATAATATGTTTCTGTCGTGGGGCGGGATCAGCGGAGGCCAATTTACGCTTCTCGGCATGATTCAATTAGCGATCGATCATGGGATTCCGTTTGAACATGTGGCCCGATGGACGGCCGAAGCACCTGCCAAGCGCTTCGGTTTAACGAATAAAGGACGGCTTGAAGAGGGATTTGACGCTGATTTTGCCATCGTCCGGCCGGAACCTTTTACCGTCACAAAAGAAACGATGTTTTCCAAACATAAGCAAAGCCTGTATGAAGGCCGCACCTTTCCATACCGAATTGCTGCGACCTACAGCAAGGGACGCTGTGTGTATCAGGATGGAGGCCGTAAGCAGAGCGGGGCTTTCGGAACATTCCTGAAGCCTTCTCAAATAAAAGAGCCGATTCTCTGATGAGAATCGGCTTTTTTTGTCGTTTGGAAAGCGGGTCTCGTGGTATCTTTTTATAAAAAGGAGTAAAACACATTGTATGATCAAATCTTGAACATATTAACGGCATCCTGGTCGCGCAAGACTAGTACAAAATGGACGGAAGATTGCCCGGCCAAAGGCCAGTGCGGCGTGACGGCTTTAGTCATCCAAGATGTTTACGGCGGTGACATTCTCAAAACAAAAACCGGCACAAGCTGGCATTTTTATAACCGAATAGACGGGGAGATATATGATTTCACGAGCGGTCAGTTTTCAGAGCCGATCGTCTATCAGCACATTCTTTCTTCCAGAGATGAGGCATTTTCGGACACCAATGAACATCAGTATCGGTTCCTGAAAAGTGCATTCAGAAAAAACATGGAAACAGAAAGAGAAAAACACCTGTGATAAACTAGAGTGAGAGGTGAAGGATTGTGATTTATATCGGACTGACGGGGTGGGGGGATCATGACAGCATCTATCCGCCTAAAACAGCGGGCCCGCAAAAACTGCAGGCGTATTCCTCCCATTTTCCCATCGTTGAGCTGGACGCGAGCTTTTACGCGATACAGCCCGCCCGCAATAATGAAAGATGGGTCAAAGAGACGCCGGAATCTTTTCAATTTGTCATTAAGGCATATCAAGGAATGACGGGCCATCAGCGCGGCGATATTCCCTATGAATCGAAGGAAGAAATGTTTGAGGCGTTTAAGCTGTCATTATCGCCGTATATAGAGCATGGAAAGCTTGCCATGGTGCTGTTCCAATTCCCGCCGTGGTTTGACTGCAAGAAAGAAAACGTCGCATATTTAAGATGGTGCAGGCAGCAGATGGGCGATATCCCGTGCGCGCTTGAATTCCGCAACCGGTCTTGGTTTTCCCCGCCATTTTATGAACAGACGCTTTCCTTTATGAAGGAGGAAGGCTGGATTCACAGCATATGTGACGAGCCGCAAATCGGCGAGGGCAGCATTCCGACCGTCCTGAAAGCAACGGATGAAGAAAAAACGCTTGTCCGTTTTCACGGGCGGAACAAACAGGGCTGGATCAAACCAGACGGCGGACAAAACTGGCGTGAGGTCAGATATTTATACCGCTATAACAAACAGGAGCTCAAAGATTGGAAAAACAATCTTCAGGTGCTGAAAAAACAGTCGCGCAATCTGTATGTGCTCTTCAATAATAACTCAGGCGGAGACGCTGCCGATAACGGGCTTGAGATGCTTGAAATGTTAAATATCTCATATACCGGGCTTGCTCCGAAGCAGCTCGACCTATTCAGCTAGAAAAGAGGTTTCAAGACACATGTCTTATCTTATTTTGATCATATTAGGATTTATCGCGGGAACGGTCGGCAGCCTGATCGGGCTTGGGGGAGGAATTATCATCGTGCCGGCAATGCTCTATTTAAGCACGATGACTCCGTTTTTCCATGACGTAACACCGCAGACTGCCATCGGCACGTCCCTTTTGGTGATTATTTTTACGGGCCTGTCATCAACTCTGGCCTATATGAAATATAAAACCGTTGACTACAAAAGCGGACTGATCTTTTTTATCGGTTCCGGCCCGGGAAGCATCATCGGCGCGTATTTGTCTAAACTTTTTAATGCGCATACGTTTTCCGTCTGGTTCGGACTTTTTATGATTTTGATTTCCATTACATTAATGCTGAAGGCGAAAGCAAAACCGGTCAATAAAGCGCATAAAGGCATGATCCGGACATATGAGGATGAATCGGGTGAGCTTTATACATATTCGTACCGTATTTTTACCGGTATCGTGATTGCCTTTTTCGTCGGTTTATTGGGCGGTCTTTTCGGCATTGGCGGCGGCTCTCTTATGGTTCCGGCCATGATGCTGTTATTTTTGTTCCCGCCGAAAGTGGCTGTGGCGACGTCAATGCTCATTATTTTCTTATCCTCCGTGACGGGTTCCGTGTCACATATCGCAGAGGGCCATGTCAATTGGCTGTATGCGCTGTGCCTCGTTCCGGGCGCGTGGTTCGGCGGCAAAATGGGCGCGTGGGTCAATAAGCGGGTGCAGACGAAAACGATCGTGCTTTTCATGCGGGTCGTCTTGATTTTGATCGGCTGTGAATTGATTTATCAAGGGATATTCAGCTAAAAGGTAGGAGAGATGGTATGTTAGAGAAGCTCCGTTTATATCATACGAATGATTTGCACAGCCATTTCGAAAATTGGCCGAAAATCGTACATTATATTGAGCAGAAGAGAAGTGAGCATGAAAAAAACGGGGAGGAAACACTCGTATTCGACATCGGCGATCATATGGACCGATTCCAAATGATAACGGAAGCGACCTTCGGCAAAGCGAATGTCGACTTGTTAAACCGGCTTGAGATCGATGCGGCTGCCGTCGGGAATAATGAAGGAATTACGCTGCCTCACGATGAGCTGGCGGATTTATATACCCATGCCGCGTTTCCCGTCATTGTGTCTAACCTGTTTGACGCGGATGGACAGCGGCCGGAATGGGCCGAGCCCTACGTGATCAAAACGCTGAAAAACGGGATGACCGCCGGCATACTCGGCGTCACGGTGCCGTATTATCCCGTCTATCAAAAACTAGGCTGGACGGTGACGGATGCGGAAAAAAGCATTCAAGAATCACTTGACGATATCAAGGGCAAAGCGGACATCATCATTCTGCTTTCTCATTTAGGCCTGATCGATGACCGGGCCGCAGCGGAAAAATTTCCGGACATCGATGTCATTCTTGAATCACATACGCACCACCTTCTTGAGGACGGACAGGACATAAACGGCGTATTGCTTGCATGTGCGGAGAAATACGGGAACTATGTCGGCTGTGTCGAGCTGACGATAGAAAGTGAATCACGAACCATTGTCAGCAAACAGGCGTCTGTACAGAAAATGGCTGATTGGCAAGGGGAATCTGAAGATACGGCGGCTTTTCTGAAAGAGAAGGAACGGGAAGCGGAAAACCTGCTCTCCGAACAAGTCGCCAACCTGAATGAAGAAGCCGGCGTGAAGTGGTTTGAGGAATCGCCGCTCCCGCTTCTATTAGCCGAAGCGCTGAAAAGCTGGTGCGGCTGTGAAGTCAGCATGGTGAATTCAGGCGTTATTTTGGGGCCTTTACAGAAGGGGCCTGTCACAAAGCTTGACCTGCACCGCATCTGCCCTCATCCGATCAATCCGGTGGCCGTTCGTCTATCAGGCAGGGAACTCCAGGAAACAATCAGCCAGGCTGCCTCGGAACAAATGGAGCAGCTGCGGATAAAAGGCCTCGGCTTCCGCGGGGAAGTGATGGGCAGGATGGTATATGCCGGAGCGGAGGCAGAGGCCGGCATTCTTGAAGACGGTGTGACACATCTCCTCAATGTGAAAGTGAACGGAGAAGAGATTGATCCGGAGCGGATATACTCGGTTGCCGTTCTCGACATGTTTACACTCGGAAAGCTGTTCCCTTACATCCGCGATTCAAAAGAAAAGCAATACTTTATGCCGGAGTTTTTAAGGGATCTGCTCGCCTGGAAGCTCGCGCGGCAGCCGTAATGTCAGATATCCGCCGACCGTTCCTTTACATCCGAGTGAAGGTAAGCGGGACTTTTTAAGAGTGAAAATAAAATACTATGTCCCCTCTTACAAGCATACATTGTGATATGTAAGGGGGGATTTTTCTTGCCTAGATACCGGAGCGCTCTTCGCAAGAGAGGGCCTTTGCCTTTTCGATATGTGCTTCTTCTGTCGTTTGCTTTTTTTATCATATCGACGGTCATCAGCCTTTGGATGATCAACTCCTCAATCAAACCGGTGCTGATGAACATAGGAGAAATGGAAACCAAACGGGTGGCGACAGAGGTCATTACGGAATCCATTGAAGAATACATGTCTCACAGCGACAATGTGAAAGATATGGTCGATATGAAAACGGATGAAAACGGAAAAGTCACAACGATGGATTTTAATACACAAATGGTCAACAGCATGAAGGCGAAAGTGACAAAGCAGCTTCAGGCTCATCTGAAGGAAGCGGAGTCGAACAATAAGCAGCATGAAACGGAAAAAGGCGCGAAAACGGCCGATGAAATTATGATCGATATTCCCTTAGGGCAGGTCACGGGAAACAGCATTCTCGGAAATCTGGGGCCGAAAATCCCCGTGCGCTTTAACCTGATCGGTGATGCGTTAACTGATGTGAAAACAAAAATAAAGCCGTATGGCATTAACAATGCCCTGATCGATATCAGTATTTTTGTGGAAATAAAAGTGAAGGTCATTATTCCGTTTGCCAGTAAGACATCAGTCGTGACAAATAATATTCCGGTCTCCATTAAAGCGATTCAAGGAGAGGTGCCGCAGTTTTATAACGGAAGCGGCGGGTCAGGTGTGACGCCTTCCGTCCAGCTGCCGAGTGAAAAACAGAAGAAAGATAAATAAAAACACACAGCCGCAATCTTTCCTGGCGGCTGTGTGTTTACTTTTTCCTGCGGATTTCTTTTCGTTCCCATGCCCTTAAATGGGGATACGGATCAAAAGACCATTCCGATCTGCCGTTATCTTTATACATCCCGTAGTGAAGATGCGGCGGAAATTTTCCCGCGGTGCCCGGCGGTCCGTACCCAGAACTGCCGACAGAGCCGATCACCTCTCCGGGTTTGACGATCTGGCCTTTATGCACACCTTTTGCAAAGCCGTTCAGGTGAGCGAAGTAGTGATACGTGTTATTGATATCCCTGATGCCGATTCTCCAGCCGCCGAAACGGTTCCAGCCCTTCATTTCAACAATACCGTAGCAGGTCGATCTGACGGGGAGCCCGTAATGAGCGAACAGATCCGTTCCTTCGTGAATCCGGCGCCCGCCGAAACCCCGTGCGGCGCCCCATGTGCTGCGGTAGCTGTAATCCGTCTTCACGGGAAGCGGAAAAGCGTGCTCTCCGAGATCAAGGCGGCCGAACGTTTTAAACAGTGTCATGAATTCGGTGATAATGCCGACCGTCTGATCACGGCGGTAATAATTCCAGAGACCGATGCGGATATGGTCAAGATCGGTTCCGAATCCCGCTAAATACTGAGCAAATGTATAAAGGATATCCTCATCATTGCTTACCTCGGCTTTTCCGTCGCCGTCGCCGTCCAGGCCGATCCCGTCAAATACTTTAATGCTGAGAGGCGCATCGTCCTTAGGATTTGGATTTTCAGGGCCGCTCCACAAATGATCCGGAATATAAATGCTGATGATTCCCGCTTTTTCCGGCAGATCCTTTCGGTTTGAGCGGACATTTTCTTCATATTGATCAACTGCCGCAAGCACATACCAAGGAATCTGCGTGACTGCTTCGGCTTTGCGGTACAACTGCATCCGTTCGCCGTAAACAGGAGCCGATTGTTCTTTTCCGCTTGCAGCCGGACAGAAAACTGATAAAAGGAGAAGAGCAGATAACAGAACTTTCACAACATGATCTCCTTTCAGGATTGAATACAAATAGTTTGCGGCAACAATCCGAGAAAATGTAAGTAATTCTCTTCCCTTGTCGAGAAATTTTTCCTATGTTAAAGTGACTATTGAATAGAAATCCGCAAGTTTTATATCCATCGTGAAATAGAAATTTTTCGCACACGAACATGAATAAAGGGATAATGGAGATGATGGGGAAATGGCAAAGAAAGACGAGCATCTGAGAAAGCCGGAATGGCTCAAAATAAAGCTGAACACGAATGAAAACTATACGGGTCTGAAAAAATTAATGCGTGAAAATAATCTGCATACCGTATGTGAAGAAGCAAAATGCCCGAACATCCATGAATGCTGGGCTGTCAGACGTACGGCGACGTTCATGATTCTCGGTTCCGTCTGTACGAGAGCATGCCGCTTCTGCGCTGTAAAAACGGGTCTGCCGACCGAGCTGGATCTGCAGGAACCGGAACGCGTAGCTGATTCCGTCGCGCTGATGAATTTAAAACACGCCGTCATCACGGCCGTAGCGCGTGATGATCAGAAAGACGGCGGAGCAGGCGTCTTTGCGGAAACGGTCCGGGCGATCCGCAGAAAAAGCCCGTTCACGACAATTGAAGTGCTGCCATCCGATATGGGCGGAAATTACGACAACCTGAAAACATTAATGGATACCCGTCCTGATATTCTGAACCACAACATTGAAACCGTCCGCCGCCTGACACCGAGAGTCCGGGCCCGCGCAACATATGACCGTTCTTTGGAATTCTTGCGCCGTGCGAAAGAAATGCAGCCTGACATCCCGACGAAATCAAGCATTATGATCGGTCTCGGCGAAACGAAGGAAGAAATTATTGAAGTGATGGACGACCTGCTTGCGAACAATGTCGACATCATGGCGATCGGCCAATACCTGCAGCCGTCGAAAAAACATTTAAAAGTCCAAAAATATTATCATCCGGACGAATTTGCCGAACTGAAAGAAATCGCGATGCAAAAAGGCTTCAGCCACTGTGAAGCAGGCCCGCTTGTCCGTTCTTCCTACCATGCGGATGAACAAGTGAACGAAGCGTCTAAAAAACGCCAGGCCCAAGCATAAGATAAGCCGAAAAAACCCAAAACGCCGCAGGTTTTGGGTTTTTTGTGATGGAGCCGTTTTTGCAGGGAAAAAGTCATTCTTGAATAAGGATCGTCTGAACCGCTACACTGGATATAAAGAGGAAAAATTCTCCGTCCGTCCGAACCGTCTCATTTTGCAATTGATGGACAGAAGTCAATGAATTATGATAGTAAAGAGTGATAAAAGAGGTGAAGACATGATTCTTATTCAAAATGCCGAGTTTGAACTCGTACACGATTTTAAAAACGGCTTTAATGAAGAAGCGTTCAAAGCCCGCTATTCAGACATATTAAATAAATATGATTACATTGTGGGAGACTGGGGATACAGTCAGCTGCGGCTCAAAGGCTTCTTTGATGACCAGAATCAAAAAGCAACCTTTGAAACGAAAATCAGCACATTGGACGAATACATTTACGAATACTGCAATTTCGGCTGCGCGTATTTTGTTTTAAAACGAATCAGAAAATAATTGATGCAGAAGGGGATGCTGTCACGTGTATTTTGTTGACAGAAATAATATCGAACAAACACTCCGTTTTTTTGAGACCCAGCTGGCGCTGTTTGACAGCACGCCTGCATGGGAGAGCGAGATCGAAAAAAGGGCGCTTGAGCGGATCAGCCATCTTATGATCGAATGCATTCTCGATGTCGGAAATGATATGATTGACGGCTTTATCATGCGCGATCCGGGGAGTTATGACGACATCATGGATATTCTGACGGATGAAAAGGTGGTAGCTGAGGATGAAGGAAATAAGCTGAAGCAGCTGATCTCTTCCAGAAAGCAGCTTGTCCAGGAATATCAGCACGCCGATCATCAGGAGCTGTTTACGCTGATCACGTCAAACAGAGATGTGCTGAAAGCCTTTCCGGCCCGTGTAAGAACCTACCTGGAAACAGAATTAGGGCCTGTTTCCGCATTTAAATAACAACGAGTGAGAAAATCCACAGGAGTGTTGAGTATGAAGGATTATAAAGGATATTTGATAGATTTGGACGGCACAATGTACAACGGGACGGAAAAAATCGAAGAAGCGTGTGAATTCGTGAGAACGCTTAAAGCGCGCGGCATTCCGTATTTATTCGTGACGAACAATTCTTCCCGGACGCCGAAGCAGGTGGCGGACAAGCTGATGAGCTTTGACATTCCGGCATCTGAAGAGCAGGTCTTCACGACGAGCATGGCGACTGCGCAGCATATCGCCCAGGAGAAAGAAGACGCGTCGGTGTATGTGATCGGCGAAGAAGGCATCCGTCAGGCCATTGAAGAAAACGGGCTGAGCTTCGGAGAAGAAAACGCGGACTTTGTCGTTGTGGGAATCGACCGCGGCATTACATATGAAAAGTTGGCAACGGGATGCCTTGCGATCAGAAACGGCGCCCGGTTCATTTCAACAAACGGCGACGTTGCCATTCCGACTGAAAGAGGGCTTTTACCAGGGAACGGTTCGCTCACATCCGTTTTGACGGTGTCAACGGGCGTTGAGCCTGTCTTTATCGGCAAGCCTGAATCCATTATTATGGAACAGGCGATGCGTGTGCTCGGAACGGATATTTCCGAAACACTCATGGTCGGCGATAACTATGCAACGGATATTATGGCCGGCATCAATGCGGGCATGGATACGCTGCTGGTTCATACCGGAGTGACAAAGCGTGAGCATATGGCAGATTACGACCAAAAGCCGACATATGCGATTGACTCTTTAACCGAATGGATTGAACATCTATAAAAAAAGGGACGGCCATGACGGCCGTCCTTATTCTGTATTTCTGGCGCTGTGAGCAAGCCGGCTTGAAGCCGCTGCTGCGATTGCGCCGACGATATCATCAAGAAACGTATGGCATTCGCCCGTAGATTTATCATTTAACCGCCCGAGAATGCCGGGTTTTTCTTTGTCAATGTAGCCGTAATTCGTAAAGCCGATTGAGCCGTATATATTCACGATAGAGAAGGCGAGCACCTCGTCAACCCCATACAGGCTTTCATCAATGGCCAGAATAGTCTGAAGCGGTTCAGACAGCTTTTTTTGTTCGGCGAGCACATCTAATTCTATTCCCGTTAAAATGGCGTTTTGCACCTCGCGTTTTGCGATGACACGGTCCACATTGAGCCTGCATACCTCCATCGTCAAATCAGGATGATATTTTTTTTGAAGGAAATACACCAGCTCGGCAATATCGTCCGTCTCAACCCCCCGTTCTTTTAAACGCGCCCTGGCGACAGCTTCCACCTGATTCAGTTGTTCCTTTTCTGACATTTGCTTCACCCAATCTTTTTTTACTAGTTTATACAACACTCTTCCGATGTGTACGATGTTTCTCCACTTGATTCAAAGGATTACAATATGTATTCATAATTCCGCCGGCGTATGACTACGATGTGAATAGCTCTAATTTTTCAGGCAGGTGATTATGATGAAAAGCATCATTAAAGAAAAATACGGCATCCACGTCAGACAGCTCTCCGTTTATCAGAAATACCAATGCTTCCAGACGCCTAATTCCTTCTTTCTTATAATTCCCGTTTCCGGGTTTTCGCAATCAGAGCTGACGGAGCTTTACTACATGAGTCAGTATTTACAAGAACAAAGTGACCCATACGTTTCAGTGTTTATCTTTACGAAGGAAGGAGAACTGACCTTTGAGGACGAAGGCAAAACGTATGCGCTCTTAAAAGCGCCGATTCCCGTCTCAAACCGGTCGTTTTCTGTCGGAGGGGAGCTTGCCGAATTTCACAGAAAAGGGCGGGGTTTTCCGTACGAAGTGAAAGAAGCGGGCAGGATCGGCCAATGGAAGGACTTATGGGGAAAACGGGTGGATCAGCTGGAATCATTCTGGATGCAGAAAATTCATATGTCTCCGCTTGAACCGTTCGAAAAGAAAATGATCGAAGCATTTCCTTATTATTCAGGCTTAGCGGAAAACGCCATTCAATATTTAGTGGATACGGAGCTGGATGACAATCCCGGCGCAGAAGACTCGGGGACAATCTGCCATCAGCGGATGGAACGGGATACCTGGTCGGAGGAATCATTGATCCGCATTCCGGGCGATTGGGTATTCGACCATGCTGCCCGTGATATTGCGGAATATATGCGCAACACATATTTGTATCATCGTGACGACCTGCTCAAAGATGGGTTTTTGTTTCTGCAGGAATATGAGCAAGTTACGCCGTTATCCTCCTTTTCCAAACGCCTGTTTTACAGCCGCCTGCTGTTTCCGCTCCATTTCTTCGAGACGGTGGAGAGCTATTACATTTCTCATGATTCTGAAAAACAGTATTACGAAGAGCAGCTTGACTACATTCTTGCCGACTGCACCCGCTATGAACAGTTTTTACAGACATGTCACAACATGATGAATGTCAGGTCGGCGCAGGTTTTTGTCCCGCCTGTGGCGTGGCTCGGAAAAGGAATCAGTTCGTAAGAAAATATGACGTAAAAATATTTAGAAAATAGGGAATCTTGTCATATCAGTGTGTTAAGCGTTTTCATATCCGTAGAAACAATATTCAGCCGCTTGTCAAAACAAATGCGGGCTTATATAATATTTGTAACTTAAATGTCTGTGAAGGGTTAACAATTGTCCTTTTCTAGTGGACAAAAGGAAGAAAGGTGGAGTTTCTCTTTGGAAGCGATTCGTATTGGACTGTTAGGACTGGGAACCGTGGGAAGCGGAGTCGTCAAAATTATACAAGATCATCAGGATAAGCTTATGCACCAGGTCGGCTGTCCGGTGACGATCAAAAAAGTGCTAGTTAAAGATATTGATAAAAAACGAGACGCAGACCTGCCGAAAGAAGTGCTGACGACAGAAGTCTATGATGTGATCGATGACCCTGAAGTCGACGTGATTATTGAAGTCATCGGCGGTGTCGAACAGACGAAGCAATATCTTCTTGATGCCTTGAAAGCGAAAAAACATGTTGTGACCGCAAATAAAGATCTGATCGCCGTATACGGGTCAGAGCTTTTAGCCGCCGCAAAGGAAAATGGCTGTGACTTGTATTATGAAGCGAGTGTCGCCGGCGGAATCCCGATTTTACGCACGCTCGAAGAAGGCCTTTCCTCTGACCGGATCACAAAAATGATGGGAATCGTCAACGGAACGACGAACTTTATCTTAACGAAAATGATTAAAGAAAAAAGCCCGTATGAAGAAGTGCTGAAGGAAGCGCAGGATCTCGGATTCGCGGAAGCGGACCCGACCGCCGATGTAGAAGGCCTCGATGCCGCACGCAAGATGGCGATTTTAGCCCGTCTCGGCTTCTCTATGAATGTCGATCTGGACGATGTCAAAGTAAAAGGAATTTCCCGGATAACGGATGAAGACATCAGCTTCAGCAAACGGCTCGGCTATACGATGAAGCTGATCGGCATCGCCCAGCGTGATGACAATAAAATCGAAGTCAGCGTTCAGCCGACACTGCTGCCGGATCATCATCCGCTCTCTGCGGTGCATAACGAGTTTAATGCCGTTTACGTGTACGGAGAAGCCGTCGGCGAAACGATGTTTTACGGCCCCGGAGCCGGAAGCATGCCGACTGCGACATCGGTCGTTTCCGATCTGGTCGCGGTCATGAAAAACATGCGTCTCGGCGTAAACGGAAACAGCTTTGTCGCCCCGCAGTTTGAAAGAAATCTGAAGCAGCCGTCTGATATCTATGCCCAGCAGTTTTTAAGAATTCACGTCAAAGACCAGGTCGGCTCTTTTTCAAAAATCACATCGGCCTTCTCAGAGCGCGGCGTCAGCTTTGAAAAAATTCTGCAGCTGCCGATCAAAGGCCATGACGACCTCGCGGAAATCGTCATCGTCACGCATCATACATCGGAAGAAGATTTCAGTGACATTCTGCAAAACTTAAATGACCTCGAAGTCGTACAAGAAGTAAAAAGCACATATCGCGTAGAAGGGAACGGTTGGAGCTAATGTGGAAAGGACTCATCCATCAATATAAAGAATTTCTGCCGGTGACGGATCAGACGCCGGCCCTGACATTGCATGAAGGCAACACGCCGCTGATTCACCTGCCGAAACTTTCCGAAAAGCTCGGAATTGAACTGCATGTGAAAACAGAGGGCGTTAATCCGACGGGATCCTTTAAAGACCGCGGCATGGTCATGGCGGTCGCCAAAGCGAAAGAAGAAGGCAATGATACCATCATGTGCGCCTCTACAGGGAACACATCCGCGGCAGCTGCGGCATACGCGGCGAGAGCCGGCATGAAATGCATCGTCATCATCCCGGACGGAAAAATCGCCTTCGGAAAACTTGCGCAGGCCGTCATGTACGGTGCGGAAATCATCGCGATTGACGGAAACTTTGACGACGCGCTGGCCATCGTCCGGTCGATTTGCGAAAAATCACCGATTGCATTAGTGAATTCAGTAAACCCTTACCGGATTGAAGGGCAAAAAACAGCGGCCTTTGAAGTATGCGAACAGCTCGGCGAAGCGCCGGACATTCTGGCGATCCCGGTAGGAAACGCCGGGAATATCACGGCCTACTGGAAAGGGTTCAAAGAATATCATGAGAAAAACGGCACCGGACTTCCGAAAATGCGCGGTTTTGAGGCGGAAGGTTCTGCGGCTATCGTCCGCGGCGAAGTCATTAAAAATCCAGAGACCGTTGCGACGGCAATCCGAATCGGGAATCCTGCCAGCTGGGACAAAGCGGTGCTCGCTGCGGAAGAATCAGCCGGGAAAATTGATGAAGTCACAGATGAAGAAATTCTTCACGCTTATCAGCTGATTGCCCGTGAAGAAGGCGTGTTTGCCGAACCGGGCTCCTGTGCATCCATCGCCGGCGTTTTGAAACAGGTAAAATCCGGTGAAATTCCAAAAGGCAGCAAGGTTGTCGCAGTTTTGACCGGAAACGGCCTGAAAGATCCGAACACGGCTGTAGACGTATCTGACATAAAACCGATTACACTGCCGACAGATGAGGACAGTATTCTGGAATACTTAAATGGAGCGGCGCGTGTATGAATGAGGCGGAGATGCTGTTTTCCATTACGGTTCCGGGAAGCACCGCCAACTTAGGGCCTGGGTTTGATTCCGTCGGGATGGCGCTCAGCAGATATTTGAAGCTTTCGGTTTTCCGAAACGATGAATGGCAGTTCTCGGCGGAAACCGAAACTGTCGCGGGCATCCCTCAAGGAACGGACAACCTCATCTACCAAGTCGCCAAACGGACGGCTGACCGCTATCAGAAAGAGCTGCCGCCCGCCCATGTCAAAGTGTGGAGTGACATCCCCCTTGCGCGGGGTCTCGGAAGCAGCGCGGCCGCTATCGTCGCCGCCATTGAGCTTGCGGATGAGTTATGCGGCCTGCAGCTGTCGGAAAGCGACAAGCTGCACTTAGCCAGTCTTGAAGAGGGGCACCCTGATAATGCCGCTGCTTCCCTTGCAGGAGGGCTTGTGATCGGCCTTCACGAAAAAGATGAAACACATATCGTGCGTGTTGCCGAAGCGGATATCGACGTTGTGGCAGTGATTCCGTTTTACGAAGTTCTGACCAGGGACGCAAGAGACGTGCTCCCGAAAGAGCTGCCGTACCGACGCGCCGTTAAAGCAAGCGCCGTCAGCAACCTTCTCGTTGCTGCGATCATGTCAAATGACTGGGCGCTCGCCGGGAAAATGATGAGAAAAGACATCCTCCATCAGCCGTACCGCGCCATGCTTGTTCCTGAGCTTTCAAAGGTGGAACATGCGGCCGAAATGAAAGGCGCCTACGGGACGGCGCTGAGCGGAGCGGGACCGACGATTCTTGTCCTGATTGAAAAAGGAAAGGGAGAAGAGCTGAGAAAACAGCTTTCTGAGCATTTCCCCCACTGTGAGATTGCGGCGCTTACCGTCCCGTCAGAAGGAAGCGTAATTGAACGGAATCCTTTAGAGCAGGTGAAAAGTGTATAATGATAAAAAAGCGTTCTTCCCATCAGAGAAGGACGCTTTCTTTTTCTGGAGAAGGATTTTTATTTAGGGAAGCGAAATAAAAAAGAAAAGGAGGAGATACGATTGAAAAAACTCATAACCGAGGAGGACATTGCGTCACTCGTATCCGTGACAGACCCGCAATATGCCCCTGACGGCAGAAGAGCCGCTTACGTCCGGACAACAGTCAATCATAAGCGTGATTCCTATTCCTCAGCCATTATGGTATATGACACAGAATCCGGCATCTCAAACCCGTGGACTTTCGGGGACAACAGAAATACAAGTCCGCGGTGGTCACCTGACGGACGGCGCCTCGCCTTTGTTTCTGACAGGGAGAACGGCATCCCTCAGCTGTACATCATCGACGCTGCCGGCGGAGAGGCGGAACAGGCGGCCGATATTCCTTGGGGCGTATCAGATCCGATATGGGCGCCCGACGGCAGATCCGTGCTTGTGTCCGTCAGTCTGACATCAGCGGAGCGCGCCGATGAGAAAGAAAAAAAGAAGCATGACGAGTATGAGCCGGTTGATATTCAGTCATTAACATATAAACGTGACGGGAAAGGCCTGCTGAACGGAAGCTGGTCCCAGCTTGTGCTGATTCATCTTGAAACGGGGGAGATTCAGCAGCTGACGGATCATGAAGCGGATCATTATGGCGCGGCCTTTTCACCGGATGGCAGGCAGCTTGCGTTTACCGCCAATTTATGCGAGCCGGGTGACGCCGGAAAGCCGAGCGATGTCTATCTGATGAATCTGGCGGATGGAAGCCTGAAGCAGATTACGCCGCACCGCGGTTCTTTCGGTTCCTGCGTGTTTTCACCGGACGGTTCTTATATCGCGATGCTTGGCCATGAAAATGAATTTCGCAATGCGACTTTAGAGAAAGCGTGGCTGTACGACGTGAAAACTGAGCGGCTGTCCTGCCTGACCGACATGCTGGATGTTCATTTGAGCGATGCGCTGATTGCGGATTCAATCATAGGAGGAGTGACGCCCCGGCCGGTATGGACAAACGACGGGCAGGGATTTTACGTTCTCGGGAGCGAGCAGGGAAGCACCGGTATTTATTATATCTCGATTGACGGCCTCGTATATCCGATCCGATTAGAAGAAGAGTACGTGAATGGTTTTGCTTTTCATCCTGATCAGAAAAGCTGTATCGCTGTCATTGCCAAACCCGTACAGCCTTCCGAGCTTTACAGCATTTCACTTGAAGATGGGGAAGAGAAGCAATTGACATTTGACAATAATCGGTTTATTGAGGAGCGCATCATATCCGTGCCGGAAAAGCTGCAATATGGAACAAAGGACGGGCTGACGGTAAACGGCTGGTTTTTAAAGCCCGCCGTTTTTGAAGAGGATCAAACCTATCCGCTCATTCTATACATACACGGCGGGCCTCACATGATGTACGGCCATACGTATTTTCACGAATTCCAAGTGCTGGCCGCACAAGGATATGCTGTCGTGTATGTCAACCCGAGAGGAAGCCATGGCTACGGGCAGGATTTTGTCAATCGTGTCAGGGGTGATTACGGAGGCGGAGATTACCGTGATGTCATGCAGGCGGTGGATGAAGCCGTTCAGGCGTATCCGTTTATTGACAGCGGCCGTCTCGGTGTGACGGGCGGAAGCTACGGAGGGTTTATGACGAATTGGATTGTCGGGCAGACCGGCCGTTTTAAAGCAGCCGTCACGCAGCGCTCCATTTCAAATTGGTTCAGCTTCCACGGTGTCAGCGATATCGGTTTCTTTTTTACCGACTGGCAGCTCGGACATGATTTGTTTGAGGAAGCGGATAAGCTTTGGGATCGTTCTCCTGTAAAATATGCGTCCCGCGTTTCGACGCCGCTTTTGATCCTGCATGGTGAGCGAGATGACCGCTGTCCGATAGAGCAGGCGGAGCAGCTCTTTACCGCATTGAAGAAACTGAACAAAACGACGTCGTTCATCCGATTTCCGAAAGCTACGCATGAGCTGTCGAGAAGCGGCCATCCGGAACAGCGGATGAAACGCATCCGTTATATTTGTTCATGGTTTGATGGCTATTTGTAAAAAATAAAAAACCAGGCTGTCATGCAGCCTGGTTTTATGATTAAAATACTTGTTCTACTTCAACGACACCCGGTACTTCTTCAAGAAGGGCGCGTTCGATTCCGGCTTTCAGCGTAATCGTTGAACTTGGGCAGCTGCCGCATGCGCCAAGGAGGCGAAGCTTTACAATGCCTTCGTCTACATCAACAAGCTCACAGTCACCGCCGTCACGAAGCAGAAACGGGCGTAATTTATCCAATACTTCCTGTACTTGCTCTTTCATTTCAACCTCAGTCATGAGATTCGCTCCTTTCATATACATAAAACCATTATATTCACAGTAACGGTAAAAATCTAATGTTTGGTTTGCAAAGCTGCTTTCCCCATTATAGCATATTTAAACTTGAACATAAAAACCGTTTTTTATACAAAAGCTGCCTCGTCCTTTGTATACTGGTGTAAAGGGGATGATATACATGACAAAGCCGGTTACGCTCAGTGTTTACGGCGCTGAAACGCTTTGCGCAAGCTGCGTGAATATGCCGAGCGCCAAAGATACGTTTGAATGGCTGGAGGCGGCGCTGCAACGGAAATATCCGGAGCAGCCTTTTCACATGCGGTATATTGATATTGACGCACCGCCTCAGCAAAAGGAGACAGAAGAGCTTGCGGAGCGCATCAGAAACGATGAATTTTTCTATCCGCTCGTGCTGGTGGAGGATGTCATTGTGGGGGAAGGGAATCCGCATTTAAAAGATATATATGAAGAAATGGAAAAGCGCGGCTATGTTGCAGGCTCTTAAAAATGGCCGCTGATCGCAATCAGCGGCTTTTTTCTTATCAGCCGTTATGATGCTTGTACATCCATAAAAGGCCTGATTTTAATAAACGGGGCACACGCCCGATGAGCGGACGGTCGTTGACAAGACCGAAGCCCGCTTTTTTTCCGAGTGAACCGAGAACGCCTTTCAGCTTAAATTGCGGCATTGTTTCCGGCAGCTCTTCATTGTTCCAGCGTTTCAGGAGGATCTGCACAATTTGTTCCGCTTGCGCTTCAGCCAGCTGGGCGCTCGGCGCATGCGGCAGGCTCGCGCAATCACCGACGACGTAAACATGCTCATCGCCCGGAAGGTTGTGATGCGGTGTTAAAACGATGCGGCCTTGCGGATCTTTTTCAGCGTCCAGTTCTCTGACGGCTTTATTCGGCTGAATTCCCGCCGTCCACACGATGGCATCGGCCGGTATTCCTTCATCATGATTATAAACGATCCCGTCTTCCACTTTTGTAATATTCGCATTATTGATAATGGTGACGCCGTGTTCTTCAAACCATTTCTGAACATACTTGCTGAGTCTTTTCGGAAAGCTTGATAAAATCAGGTCGCCCCGGTCAAATAACATAATCTTCAGATCGTCACGGCTCTCTCTTAATTCACTGGCAAGCTCCACGCCGCTTAATCCCGCTCCGACGATAGCGACAGATGCATTGGCGCCGAGGTTGTTCAGCTTTTGATAGGCTTCGCGTGACTGATCAATGGTCTGAATGCTGTAAGTATGTTCCGGCGCGCCGGGCACGTTATGATACTTATCCTCGCAGCCCAGTCCGATCACCGCGTCATCGTAAGAAATCGGTTCGCGGTCATGAAACAGAACCTGTTTGTTTTTCGTGTCGACGGAAGCCACCTCACCGTATTGAACATCCAGATTCGGATGCTCAGGAAAAGACACCCTGATATGATGATCAGAAATCGTGCCGGCGGCGAGCGCATAATATTCTGTTTTTAAGCAGTGATACGGGTTTCTGTCAATCAGCGTGATGGATATATCTGACGGAAGCTGGTTCGGCAGTAAGCGGTGCAGCACCCGCATGTTTCCGTAACCCCCGCCGATCAAGACCAATTTTTTCATAATGATTCCCCTTTTGCCCGAAAAATATGGTAGTCAATGTTGTTACAAAATAACGAACTATGTAAAATAACATCTTGAATTATATCGAATTTGATCTAAAACCACAATAATAGTTTTAAAATAACCTACAAATTGACCAGAAAACACGTAATAGTAAAACCTTTAACCTGAATTAATATGTTACGATAACATTGAGTGTGAAACCGGATCTTTGACGAATAGAGGAAATTCCGTTAGGATAAGGTACATATGTGAGGTGAAACCGCATGAATCCGATGATTGAATTCTGTGTCAGCAATTTAGCGCGCGGTTCCCAGGAAGCACTTGAGATCTTAGAGAAGGATCCGAACTTGGACGTGCTTGAATACGGCTGTTTAAGCTATTGCGGGAAATGCATGGAGTCCCTGTTCGCCCTGGTCAACGGCGAAGTGGTTACGGGAGGCACGCCTGCTGAACTGGTTGACAACATATATACATTCATAGAAGAAAATCCGATGTTTTAATCAGAGGCTCCGAACGGGGTCTCTTTTTTATTGCGCCCCGGGTTTTGGCAAAATAAAAAATTTGTAGACAGCAAAAATAAATATTGTTATCTTAATAAAGACTTTTTTTAAATAAAATTTTAGAGGTGGATTCATTGAATATCGTTTGGGGGCTGCTCGGGGCAGTTGCTATATTAGCCATTGCTTTTTTGTTATCAGAGAAGAAAAGCAAAATTAACCTGCGAACCGTCATTGTCGGTTTATGTTTACAAATGGCCTTCGGATTCATCGTATTAAAGTGGGACGCCGGACGGGCCGTATTTTTATGGTTCTCAAGCCGTGTGCAGCTTCTCATTGATTATGCGAACGAAGGCATCAGCTTTATTTTTGGCCCGCTGATAAAAGTGGGCAGCAGCCCGGCTTTTGCGCTGAGCGTTCTGCCGGTCATTATCTTTTTCTCAGCGCTGATTGCCGTTTTGTATCACTTGAAAATCATGCAGCTCATCTTTCGCGTCATCGGAGGCGGACTGTCAAAACTTCTTGGGACAAGCAGAACGGAATCGCTTGCGGCGGCTGCGAATATTTTTGTCGGACAGTCTGAATCACCGCTTGCCATTAAACCGCTGATTGCGGGATTGACCCGTTCCGAGCTGTTTACGATTATGACGAGCGGCCTTTCGGCTGTAGCGGGTTCGACGCTTTTCGGTTACGCCCTGTTAGGCATTCCGATCGAATACCTGCTGGCGGCCAGCTTTATGGCGGCTCCCGCCGGTCTCGTGTTCGGAAAAATTTTAATACCTGAAACGGAAAAAACGCAGACGATAAAAGGCGATTTTAATATGGACGAAGAAGGCGAAGGCGCCGCTAACGTGATTGATGCAGCGGCAAAAGGCGCGTCCACGGGCCTTCAGATTGCTCTAAATGTCGGCGCCATGCTGCTTGCGTTTGTCGCGCTCATCGCCGTAGTGAACGGAATTCTCGGCGGAATCGGCGGCTGGTTCGGTTTCAAACATATTACATTAGAATCCATTCTCGGTTACGTGTTTTCACCGATCGCATTTGTAATCGGCGTTCCTTGGCATGAAGCGCTCGGAGCGGGAAGCTATATCGGACAGAAACTTGTGCTGAATGAGTTTGTCGCTTATTCAAACTTCGGTCCGCATATTGCGGACTTTTCTAAAAAAACGTCTACGATTATCAGCTTTGCGCTGTGCGGATTTGCCAACTTCTCTTCGATTGCGATTATGCTCGGCACACTGGGCGGTTTGGCCCCAAGCCGCCGTTCGGACATTGCGCGCCTCGGATTAAGAGCGGTTATTGCGGGAACACTCGCAAACCTTCTCAGCGCGGCGATTGCCGGCATGTTTATTTAGTAAACAATAAAAGCTCCCTGCATATGCAGGGAGCTTTTATGTATGAAAAACGGGGGATATTTGTATTGTGTCCGAGGGGAAGAGCTTTTATACTAAGTAAAAGAAAAAAAGTTGGAGGCCGATATGAATTCATTCCGTTTTACCAAGATGCACGGTCTTGGAAACAGTTATATATATGTAAATCAATTTGAAGAACAGCTGCCGGAAGAACGGCTGTCTGAGATTGCCGTTAAAGTGTCCAGCATTCACACGGGCATCGGCTCTGACGGAATGATCCTCATCTGTCCGTCAGAAAAAGCGCCCGTCAAAATGCGGATTTTTAATAATGACGGCTCTGAAGGGAAAAATTGCGGCAACGGCCTTCGCTGTGTGGCAAAGTACGCATACGAACATAAGCTGACAGAAGAAACGTCCTTTTTCATTGAGACGCTTTCAGGTCTAGTGAAAGCAGACATTACAGAGGACAACGGGATTGTGCGTGAAGTCGCCGTTGATATGGGCGAACCGCGCCTCACCAAAAAAGAGCTGCCGATGCTCGGCAATGAAGATGAACGGACGATCGATGAAACCTTTGTTTTTGGAGAAACGGAGCTTTCCGGAACAGCCGTATCAATGGGAAACCCCCATATTGTTTTTCCGGTTGCGGATATCAATCAAGCGCCTCTTACAACGCTCGGTCCCGTCATTGAAAAAGACTCGAGATTTCCGGAAGGCGTCAATGTCGAATTTGTGGAAACCGTCAGCGCCGATGAACTTCATTTCCGCGTATGGGAACGCGGCTCCGGCATTACACAGGCTTGCGGAACAGGCGCCTGTGCGGCGGCTGTCGCATCCGTATTGAACGGTGTTTCCGAACGAAACCGGGATATCACCGTTCATTTAGCGGGAGGCGACCTTGTGATTAATTGGCAGGACAACGGGCACGTGCTGATGACGGGACCCGCCGAAACCGTATGCAGCGGCGTCTATTATTTGTAAACAGCTCGTTTGAGAAATACTCTCCTCAAGGTTTATAATAGATATCAGCATCCGTTTTTAAAAAAAGGAGGTCTACCTATGAGTGTTCCAGTAACCATCACTGAAGCAGCGGCTTTGCATATAAAAGATATGATGAAAGAGCATGAAGAAGAAAACGCGTTTCTCCGTGTGGGCGTAAAAGGCGGCGGCTGCAGCGGCCTGTCTTACGGAATGGGATTTGAGCACGAAAAAGGCGAAAAAGACAGCATGTTTGAACAGCACGGAATCACCGTTTTGGTCGACAGCGAAAGCCTTGATATTATGACCGGCACGATCATTGACTTCAAACAGTCCATGATGGGCGGCGGTTTCACCATTGACAACCCGAATGCCATCGCTTCCTGCGGCTGCGGTTCATCTTTCCGCACGGCCAAAAACGCCGGTACGCCGGAAGAGTGCTAAGGGTCAACCGTTGGTATATCAACGTTTTTCTACTCGATCCTATTTCCGAGATATGAATCGATCATCTAATCGGAAACTGAATCGGAGGATTACGGATTGCAGTGAAAAATCCGCGATTAATCGTTATTATTCGGAATAAAAACAACCCTGTTTTACGGTTGTTAGGATTGTTGATGACGCTTTTCTTAGCGATGTAACTTAAATCATCGTTAAGGGAGGCGTTTTTATTATGGCGTTAAATAAGAAACGACGAAGAGTTACGAATGTTTCAGCGGCCAAAAAAGACTACCCGCGGTTACTACTTAGCGAAGCATTAGAAATCGCTTTGGCCGGTAAAAGAACGGAAGGACTTCGCGAAAGAACGCTCACAGATTATAAAAAGATGTGGCGGTATTTTACCGAATGGCTTAACGACAACTACGAAGTTACATATATCGATGAGATCACCACGGAGATTTTAAGGAACTATATTAACTACATGAAATACGACAAGCCGCGGTATCACGGGCACAAGTATATAAAATCAGACGATAATAAAGTCGGGCTTTCAGATACGACGATAAATATTAATTTGCGAACAATTAAAGCGATGTTTAATTATCTTGACCGTGAAGAGTTGATTGAGGTAAATCCGACTGCACGCGTTAAGCTGCTCCGGCAGGACATCGATCTTACAAACTGTTTTACTGATGATGAAATTAAAGACATATTGCGGCAACCGAATTTACGGGATTATGTGGGCTTTCGTGATTACTGCGCTATGAATTGCCTGCTAGATTCCGGGCTTCGCATCGAGGAGTTGTTGAGCCTACGTGAAAAGGATATAGATTTTTCAAGCCGATTCATAACGATTAACGCCGATGTTAGTAAAAACAGAAAGCATCGGTTAGTACCTATATCTGCTCATTGCGTAAAGCTTTTGCTTCAGCTTATCACAGAAAATAAATCACACTTTACGACTGATCGTATTTTTCTATCCAGTTATGGCGAGCCCTTGGGCGCAAATCATTTTAATAAGAGGCTGAAGTATTATGCGGAAAAAGCCGGTGTAAAAGATAAGAAGGTTACTGCGCACGTATACCGGCATACTTGGGCTAAAACGATGATACTAAACGGTTGTGATCCGTTTACGTTACAGAAGATCGGAGGATGGTCGGACATTAGAACAATGCGTCGTTATATACAAATGGATACGAGAGCAATGCGAAGAAGCCACGACGACTTTTCACCGCTGACGACAATTAGAAAGAAAAAAGCCTAAAAACAAAAAAAAAGAACGCCATCCAGCGGAAATAAATCCGATAGATATGACGCCCTACCCTACGTCTATCTTATCGGAAAAAAGCGTACTTGTCAACGCTTATTTAAGTGCGTCCATTTTTCCGACGGACCGGCGTCTCTTATCGAGGAGAGAGCCGAATGTATACGAAAGAAGCCTCTAAAATGGCGTCATTCCGTTCAGTGGACGAGCTTAACGGCGCCATCCGTACGCACATATACCGCAATAAATCCGATCTAACGCCTGCCTCAATCGAGGTTCTAAAGGTGTTGTCTCGTCATGCCGTCAAAACGCCGGGTGTGGCGTACCTGAAGCTCGCATCTATCGCAGAATTAATCGGCCGGCACCGTGTTACCGTGATTCGGGCCGTTAAGCGTTTAGTCGATCTCGGAATTATCCGCAAAGAAATTAAATATCGGCCAGTATCCGGCGGCAACGGCGCCAATATGTACGTTATCCTGCCGGCTGTTAAGACCGATGCTACTCCGTCCGTGTTACCCCGCCAAGAAGCCGAAAAGCCAACGGAGACAAAGCCGGAAGTCCCGAAACGGGAGAACGAAGCTGTTATTTCTCAAAGCAAATTAAAGTTCTTACAGAATACGTATGCTGCGTTTAAGTCTGCGGTCAAAACGTTTGTCAGCGATCGCAGATTAACGAGCAAGCTGTACGGCATATACCTTGCGCATACGTCGTATTTAAAAGGCGTGTATGCTGCCGATACTCTTCAAGGAATCGGACTGGAAGCCGTTCGCCAAACGTTTATAGCGACTAAACGGAAGCCTATCCGCAACTTGGCCGGCTATTATAATGGTGTACTGGACCGGATGCTCGATCGTTTGCTTTCAGATCGATTCGATGACTTGGAAGCATAAAAAAAAGACGCTGAACATTCAGCGTCTAAGTTCTCGAATGCGGACCGTTTTGCAATCTGGGCACATAACTAGTTTAGCTGGATCTCTATCCTGAGTTGCTGAGTTCAATCCTCTACTTTTCAGAAGAAAAACGTAGCCACTATCTGTCACAATTGTGACAAAACTTCGCTCGCCTTCTGCAAAGCCGCAGGCTGCACATTTTATATTTTCCATTAAAAACACCTCCCTACGTCAATTATATCAGCGTAGAAAGGCGTTGTGTGGAGGGCGGGTCAGTCTTGGCGTTCGAACTGGACGACCTCTTCGATCGGACAGTCTAAGTATTCGCAAATATAAGCGATTGTAGTCAACGAAACAAATTCGCCGGCTGAGAACTTCGCCATGATTGTCGGGGAGATGCGTAGATCATCCTTCAGTTGTTTCTTTGTTATGTCTTTCTTTAATAAAGTCATCTCTAGTGGTTTATAATTTGGTTTTAAGGTTAATGATTTCTTCGTCATTCTAATACCTCCGAAAATGCTTGCTATGTTTATGCACTTATTATAACATATATGCATAGGAATAATACAAAAAAGTATAGAAAAAATACATAAAAGTGTTGACTTAAACTACACAAAAGTGTATTATAGTATTAGAAGGACGGAACAACAGTCCTTCAAAAACAGAAAGGAGGACGGAAGATTGATTGAACTAATAACAAAGCTTTCCGTTATCACCGCATCTTGGCTGACGATTCTGAAACTCTTGTTAGAACTTCGAAAGATGCGAAAAGAGACGAAAAGCAAAAAGCGACGCTCTCCCTCCAAGAAGAAACGTCGCAAGTAACCAAGACGGGGCGAAAGCCCCGGCTGTTCAATCAATTATACCACATATGAAAAAGATTGATACAATCGAAATTTTTCTAATCGTTGCCCTTTGCTTCTGGATCGCAAGCATGAATTTTACAGCACTTTCTGTTTTAGACTTCATCGGAATTGGCACAGCGGTCGTATATTGCGGTTTGATCGTGTGGAAATTGCTGTACCGATGAAAAACAAAACGGCGTTCGGCGGCAGCGAAGTCGTCGGACGCCACTAAACGAAAGGATGATCCGTTATGACAAACGTTATCAATAAAAACAGCCTTATTCCGGCTGAGTACGTTATATACAATTTCGCAGGAGAAGGAAAAGACTTGCGGAAGGACAAACAGCTCGTTCACGTAGGCGGTAACTTGGCGATTGGCTACGAAGAGGGTTGCGGTATTATGCTTTATGAAATGGCTGGCGATCATGGCGCTTGGGAAATCGGAGATAATGACCGGGTTTTACATGATATATACGACGACGGTTGGCTCTCCGATGTCCCGATCGAAAAGATCGCAAGTATGTCGGTTCTTGAATTCATGCTCACGGTTGCCGAAAGGAAAGCGGAGAAAAAGGCGGTGGTTTCATGAATATCCGTAGTACACTGTACCTAATTGCGCGAATTCTCGGCGATATCAACGCAGTCAAACGCGGGAAAATCGGTCAAAGGATCGTTCGGAGGGCGGCCGGGAAGGCTCTCGGCAGACTTTTCAAGTAGTTTAGGTTCATTTGTCAACAATTACCTCTAAAAACTTTGTGACTTTCGACATATTTCGACGGAAAAATTCTCAATAATCAGGTAATATAGTGAACAACAAGGGAACACTTGTACGGGTGAAAATGTAGGTGGCTTATGTAAGCCACTTATCGGTTGACGGGTGATGCTTAACCCCGCCAGCGACCATCTATTCTTGCGGAATCCATTCGTACAGATCGTCTATGGTACAGTTTAAGATCTGCGCAAATGTTCGAGCAGTTCCGAGGGTCATTTCTTGTTTACCCTGTACGTACTTAGAGATATGACTCTTATCGTAACCGCTTTTGTCCGCAAGCATCGTTTGTGTAAAGCCACATTCGATTAACAAGTCGCGAAGTAGACACCGTCCTGGTCTGTACTTCACCGATTAAACACCTCCGTAAAGCTTTTATCGGGCTTTACGAAGGAAATTATAAACTATTGCCGTCTGTTTTTCTATTCGTTCCTGGATGCACAATAATTTGGAGGAAGAAGGGGAAGGGTTTGAAAAGTTTATCGGACGAAATTTTCAATTTGATTGAAGATTGCGATCTAAAACCTACAAAAGTAGCAGGAATGGCTGGGATATCAGGGACTACTCTGTCTGATTTGAAGGAGTCTGATACCATCGGATTCATTTCAATGCTTAAGATAGCGCAAGTTTGCAAAGGGTCTGAGTATCACGATGTCATGAAGAAGTGGTGTCGGGTGCTTGTCACGACCGAATCACTTAAACACGCTTTCGAGTATGCGGCGGTTAAGAGGGACGTGGATCTTCTTGGAGAGTTGTTGTGTAAAACGAAAAATGATGAATACCTAGATTTGTACCGAAGTGTGTATGGATTAATCTACAGTTTTATGAGAGGAAAGATTCCGTTTCTCGATCTATATAACGAGCTTAAAAGTGTTCGCACGTCGAAGGACAAAAGCTTGTCGATCATAGTGAATATCTATAACTGCTACATGCTTTACTACAAAAAGGACTTCCTTGGGATATTAACGAGAGCTAAGAAGATCGAGAAAGAAATTCAAAAACTAGGAAATGGCAGAAGATCTTTTTTTAAGCAATGCTATACTTACAGATTATCTGAGGTTATGATGCCGGTACATCTTCATTTCTCTAATTTTGAAGCAGCGCGACGTTTCGCAGAAATTTTAATTCACTCCAATATAAGCTACAAAGCGCTATCGGATGGATATTATGGGCTTGGGATGTCTTACTTACTTAGCAATAAATCTTTATGTTTGAAGTATCTTGAACGCAGTTATCAGGCGATGAGCAAAATCGAAAGAACTGATCTTATCGCTGAAACTAAAACAAACTTCGAACTAGCTAGATTGTATTTCGATGTTCGAGAAGGAATGTCTATTCCGGAGATGAAGAGCTTCTTAATGAATATGACATTACGAGATGAGGCTGATTTCATAAAATACTTTGGTTTTATATCAAAGAATAGCCTGTCATCGATATATGAAGGTATAAGCTATTTCTTCAGTAAAAAGAATTTTTTATTTGCTTATTTAATTGCCGATGATCTTGCTCGATTTGGTGTCGACGGTGAGCAAGTTGAGGCTTTGAAGTCGATAAAATTAATTGATAAGGTGGAGATTAGTTTTGAAAAAGAAGTTATTAGCTGTTTTAATCACTGGGATCGTATTGGTATCTGCCGGGTATCTTAGCCACAAAGAACAACCTGTAACAAACAGTGCAAAAGGCGAGTTCAAAGTAGCTGAGCTTAATCCTGGAGCCTGATGCTTTTGCCCGCTGGTGCTTGTCGGCGGGCTAACCCTAAAATTCAGGGAAATTTAAAAATTGCGAAATGGCTTAAAAATTCAAACTCTTTTGTAAAGTAGTGGTATATTTTTCTTAAAGGCAAACGCGTTTTGGCGAACGCACAACAAAAAGGCCGACCCGTTGGCGCGGGCGACCCGTAAATCTCAGTTAGAAGATACAACAAACACGACATTTACACTCTTGGCGGAGTAATCGTATTTGTCATCGCTGTTACTCTCACATAACAGCATTTTTAAGCAACCAAAAAACCCGAAGGTTTAGTTACTTATTTTGTATTTTATCCGTTGTCACCGGATTTTACAAGGCGAACAGTATGCGAACACCTTCGGAAAATTGAATGGAGGTCAACGATATGCCAGTCGATTTCGCATGGATATTGGAAATATCCGCAGTAATCGTAGTGTTTATCTTAGGCTGCATGGTATGGGCGATTTGGAAAACGGATTCCGGCGCTCAAAACAACAACTTCGGAGGGTTCGACAATGATTAAATATAACGTTTCTCGATCAGCAGTAAAAAATGCGGTATCTCGTCTCAGTCTTACAAATGCACTGGCACCGAACGCATTAATTAAATACGCACAAGGCGCCGTGTTCGTTTGGTCGCTCGAATCAACAAGCGGCAGCCAAGCGGTATATGACAACTACAAAGAAAAAGTCCGTCTTGTTATCGCTGAGAATGGCACCGTCTTAGATGTTTTCCCTATTGATTACGCGCTACAGTCACCGCACAACTTATCAGAAGAGGTACGACAATCGCTTAAGGAGTCGACTAAAGAGACTTTGATCGCGAGAAGAGACGAAACCCACCGTAAATGGTGCGAAGCTGAACTCGCTTTTCACGAAAATAGTTACGAAATCGCTAAAGTACGCTTCGAATTAATTGACGCAAGCGTCGAAGAAGCCGCGACGTTAAACAGTCGTTTAGCGGACCTTTGCGCAGATAATAAGCGACTACATGAGGATAGATCAGCATTCAGAAAAGAACGGACTGAATTAGAGCGTGCTCTTGTACCTTATATCTAAGATTGCGGACGGAACTAAAATTCGAGGGGGAAACGTAATGGAAAAAGTAAAAGTAAATCATCTTTGGTTGGTCGAGGACGGTAAGCGTTTTGAAGAAGAAATTGACGCAGTTAATATCGGGAATGGTCATGTAATCACCATGACAAATGCTGAGGAAAACGAGCAACTAGTCTGCCTCTACTCACTGTATGAAGGCTTAAACGGACCGGAAATCGGATGGTTCTCTGAAGTTCACGAAGATGTAGCGTATTCGGTGCCGGAAAGCGGATCTGTTCCGAGCTTAGAGGAGATCGCAGCCATGTCCGCAGTCGAGCTTATGTTGTTCTTGGCCGGTAAGTACGGAAAGGAGGCGGCGTAAATGCAAGTTCGCTATGTACGCACAATTGTCGGATGGTTTAACGTGTATCCGGCAGGAACTGACCGTTATGTCAATTTGAAGCCGGAGGACTTTTTCACTCTTTTACCGCAAGTATCTCAGTTGGCACGTTCTGGCTGCGGAGAAATTACTGCCACTGCGGCACTTGAACTTTTTGGTGAGCAGGAGGTGCTGCCGGCATGAGCGAGTTCCAAGCGCAGAAGGTGCATTTGGTCCGACACGGATCGACAGACTTCCCATATAAAGAAACCCACGACGCCTACCTCATCGCAGCGGATACGGTAGCATTGTGCGACTTTGATGCGTGGGGCGGCGGCAGGTTTGCGTTTTACGACACGGGCGGCCTAACGCAAAAGAATGACGGATACCACTTGTACGACGATGCACACCCGGAATCGTTCTCATTTGAGTTCGCTAAGGCTACGGCGGCCCTAAAGATGCTCGACGGCCGCGAAATAGCAGATATGAGTGTCGCGCAGTTCATGCGGATGCTTTTCACGGGAGGCGAAAGCCGTGTATAAAGTAGGCGAAACTGTACGTTATTGGGGAACGCGGTCGGAGGGCCTGACGTGGTTATCAGCCGAAGCCATGACCGGTAAGATAATCGGCCGGCAGCACGAAGAGCGGATCTATAAGATCGAGGGACAGTCGGGAACCGTTCACGATGTTCCGGAAAAGTTAATTGATTGAGGTTCCGCAATAAAAGCCGGTTAAACGCCGGCTCATTTTTTGTCCAATTTCCGAAGTGCATACGCAGTTAATAGTGACGGAAGAAAGTTCAACAGAAAAGTGTCCGTTTTTCAAAGTTATTTCGCATCTATTATACGAAGAGGTTGTGCCAATCCGGAAGTTAATACGCAGTTAATAGCGAGGGAACAAATTCACGTTGAATTGTGCGGCCTGAAAAGGTCACGGGTATTATCTCTTAAGGAGGCTGCCGGGTGCTTTAGTTGATACGGAAAACATCTTTGGATTTTCGAAAATAAATGCGCGATTTTCAAAAATAGTGCATATTATCGGTTGGTTTGAAAAAAAATTTTTTGTCACTAAACTTCAATCGTGGCAAGGCTTAGAAGAAATTTGTAAAAAATTAGGTCGTCGCACAAATGAAGGCCGCCTGCCCGTTATAAAGTAGAGGGGCCAATTTACACTGGATGTAGACTTTCGGCCAGAAACAGCTAATTAAGCGCAGAAAGGAGCCTGCTTATGGAAATCACTAGCGAATTATTTGAACTACTTCGACGACACAAGAACATGACACAAGAACAGTTTGCGGAGTTATTAGGGATTAGCAAAAAGACAGTCAGTGCAATTGAAAGAAAGGAACGCTCGGTATCAAGACGCACGCAACACCGAATTATTGAACGGATAGAGATTACAGAGAGTCTTCTCGAATACAAAGAAAAATATGACAGTCTGCGAGAACTTGTAAATTAAACAGAGTTCTTCGCGGCTTTAAGGTGGTGATCATTATATCAAAATAAGATAAGAGAGTAAAAGTACCCAATTAAAAACTACCACAAAAATGGAGGGGACGCAATGGGATCAGCGACCAACAGACCGGACTACCATCGCCGATATGAGGCGACATATCAATTAAATGATGCGGAAGGCGTTCGCAATCTATTGCGTGACTATAACGCCATTGATTCTCGGCGATTTGTAGGCGATACAGCCGCATCAGACATACTCTTAGATTTAAAGGATGCTATAGATGTGGCAGGCCTTACAGCGCTTCAGCATAGGGCATTAGAGCTTATCTATTTCGACGATCTTACGCAACAGATGGCCGCTGAATATCTCGGCATTGATAGAAGTGTCGTTTCTAAGCACATAACGGCGGCCGTCGGAAAAATAGCGAGCGTATATGCATATTGGGCGGCTCGCGGCGAGGGATACTGCGCAAGTTAACATCTTACAAATCAGGATGATGTACAAAAGATTAACAATAAAAACTACTAAATGGGGGAATTTATAATGAAAAAATTTACGGAAATTGAGCGCAATCTTATTACAGTTATCTTGGACAGTCGTCGCAATGACTACAAAAAAGAGCATGATTTCGAAAAGGTATTCGGACGTAACGCTACTATTGATCTTGCAGAAGGCCGCACATTTTTGTTGGACGATGCGCTGTTTGGAGCAGATGGAGCTCCCGAGATTATTTACGATCTTTTGTACGAAACAGAATGCGATAATGTTAGCTTCGAAGTTATGATTAACGCACTGGAAGCCGCAGTTAATGGCAATTGGGAAAACGTCCCGGACGTCGAAGAAGCGATCGAGCTGACCGGCCGCGAGCAATATAAAGTCAGCGAGAGGAAGTTGCTTTTACGCGAATTCTTTGAGTCTGTCCGTAAGCTGAACGCGAAGTCCGAAGAAAACTGCGCAAGCCTAGCGGCAGAGTTAAGGGAAGTCGAGGGGGTTGTACTATCCGGACTTGTTGTGTGGCACGAGGGCATTGCGGCCTATATAGATGAGTTCTTATCCGGAGCCAAGACGTTGGAGGAAATTGTCGATATTGTGTACGAATTGAGCGATTGGGATACTCCGGTTGATTTCGATAACTACCTAGTAGCGGTTCTTGAAGCAATTAAAAACCTGTTCTTCAAAAGCGAAGGCAGCCATATCGAGCTGCTGTTCGACGTTCAGGGGATCGAGGCATTGGCGTTATACCTCACTGATATAAGCGTAGCATCACACGATCGCTTGGACGGGAAGCTTGCTGATTATTACGAAAGAGACATGCCGTTAAATGAACTAATAAATGCAATTAAGGGGGAAGCGTAATATGAAAACTTACAAAATTGTCTATAAACCGATGATAAAGCCGTTATTTAAGCTTTCAGATCCTTATGATACCCACGCGTTTCCGATGCCCGAATTTACCGGATATGGGACGGTGTCGGGAGAACGAGAAGAAACGGTTACGGCACCCAATAAACAGCTTGCGAAATCTATGCTTGCCTGCGCTATCATGTCAGAGCACCTTGGCTCCGGCTACGATGTAAAACCGATTATTATCCAATCTTTACAGAATATTGTTACAATTGAAGAGTTGAACGGCGGGCCCCCTGAATAAACGGGCCTGCCGGCTTATTTGTCACATTTTGTGCTAATCAACTAAACTACAGGAGGAAATTACTTGACGAAACCGGAATTGAAGGACTGGCAGCGTAAATTCGCAGAGATTAAGACGGAAGCGCCTGACGCGGAGCTGCACCGTATCAACGGGCCATTCTACATGGATAAGCAGGGAAGAACCGGCCGGTTTATAACAACCGACCAGATCGAAAGTCGCCGTCGGTATAGCTATATTAAACGCCAAAATGAGGACCGTTCTTCGAAGTATTATGTTAATTGTTACGATGAGCCTGTAAAGGCCCTCACAGCAGCGCTATCTCTTTCGGAGCTCGGTGCGCTTATAAAGTTGCTTCCGTACCTGAAGTTTCAGAAACGCGGATTACTCTTCCATAAGGGTGAACCGATGAACCTCGATATGATTGCGGAGATAATCGGAAAGAAGAAGCGCCAAACAAGCCGCACGCTGGCCGCATTGACAAAAGCTGGCGCGATTATCCGTAAAGGGCACGGCGCCGGGACGCAGTATTACGTTTCAGAGAGCTTTCACAGCATCGGGAAGACGATTGCCGGCGCAACCTATACGAAACTGTATCAGCAGGAGACAAAGCGCCGTATTCGTGATCTGACGCTTCCGGAATGCGGCCTCTTATACAAGATGCTGCCGTATTTTCACCAAACCGAATACTACTTATGCGAGAATCCAACGTCTAAAGGCGAAACGATCGAGCACATGACGCAGGAGAGACTATCGGAAGTGATTTGCGAAAGCTTACCGACAGTCAAACGGCATATGAGCGCGCTTATGCAGGCAAACCTCGTAATGAAGATGCGAGCGAGAAATTCAGCGATCGTCGTAAACCCTGACGTTATGTTTCGGGCGGAAAAAGAGACGGAATACACGAACACGGTCCGAGGCCATTTCCGTGAATTAGACCGTCCGGAGTGAGTTGCGTATCAAATATGGCGTGTAGTCGGCAGGTTGCGTATCAAATATGACGTGGTATGAAAGTGGGTTGAGGCGTTGGTGCGTATGGGTTTGTCATGTTTTTAAGTGTAAATCTCCTCTTATCTATATTAAACCCTGTCTTAAAGGGAATAAATACATTCCGCCTGCCGTTCGTTTCACTCTCTCCGGCGGGGATATTCATTTAATATTACTTCTATCGCGATTAAGGTACTAAATAATTAATATCCGCGTCCACGGAGGAGCGTAAGCGACGTAGTGGACGCTATTCTTTTTTATGCACATTCCAGTCCTTCAGTTATCTATGTTTTATGAGAATGATATGCACACAAAACACCGATATGCTGTCTTACGTTATGAGAAGAAGCATGCACATTATAGGGCGTTAGCTGTCTATACGTAGTAGAGAGATGACTATAAAGAAGGGCGTCATTTTCGGAAATAACTAACTAGAAAACGGTCGACAATTGGGCGCCTTTCTTTATGGTATCATGCTCGTGTTTCTACAATAAACGAATGCGGTGGCGGAATAGGTAGACGCTTAGACGAACATAAAGACGGTACTGTGAAGTAGACTACGGGGCTACTTAATAGCCGATTTGGCTAACGGTTGTTGAAATCCGTCCATGCGAGGTGCAAATCCTCGTCCGCACAATAAACGAATAGCCAAGGCGGCGTGTCAAGTTATTGCAACTTGCTAAAAGCCAACATACGCAATCAGAACGAGGCTTCCGCACCCTACGGCGGAGGCTTTTTTGTGCTTGCGTACTCCGGCGGAAAACGGAGCTGCAAACACTGTCTCACCGTATAGGATTGCAACCTGTACGTATATCTACCGTTTTTACTGTACGTTCCGCAACCAGGACGAGGCTGCCAACGATTTTGGCGGTCTTTTCGTGTTTGTATGTGTGCTGAATGAAAAGGAAGAGATGGACGCTATGTCTATGGCTTATTTTAAAGACGGTCCTGAAAGTTCTTTTTTCCTTCAAAATTAACTTGGATTATCGAGAAGCAAAACATTTAAAGGAAAAGGAGATGAGATGATGGATAACCGTATTCTGAGGAACGTTGATGTATCTGAAACTGTTGCCGGGTTAAAAACGATTCAACACGAAGCTAATGCAGCGATTCAGGTATTGAGAGAGTTGCGAGAAGAACAGGTTAAGCATGGCTTTTCATCTTGTATTAAGGGATGTGACCATGTCCATTACTTCGCAGTTCGTGAGGATGGGGCGTACGTCCCTGTGTCTTCTGAGATAGGCAAAGCCGTAACAAAACCTCGCTTTATTGATGAAGTATTCTAAGCGAAGCCCAAGTTACAACAGAGATGGGATGGCGGAACTGCTTGAACAGACTAAACGAAGGCCTAAGTCACTATAGAGTGATTGACGCTTTATTTAACGAAAGGGGAGAGGCAGTGTGATTGAACTAAAAGGCAGCCGCATTCATCGTAAAGATAGTAAGCCATGTGGTGCTGAATGTAAGCGCGTGGAACCCGCATCGAACTTACTAACGATAGAACTAACGGATGAACAATCGATACCACGCATCGTATACAAAGGCGAGGAGATTACCGGTCGTATTGCGATAGACTTCGAATGGCGCACTAAGGACGCTGACCAATGCGGCTCTACTTATTACCGCATCAAACACACTAAGGAAAGCGCAGGCGCTCCGGTTGTAGAGACGAAGGAACTGGCGGTAGGCGAACGGGCTTATGGCGCATAACTACTACGACAAACACAAGCGTGATCCCGAAGCACGAGCGTTCTATAAGTCGAAGGCATGGACGGAGTGTAGGGCGTTGGCTCTCGCGCGTGACCATGGCATATGCCAAGACTGCCTCAAAGAACGTAAGATAACGAAGGCTCAGACGGTTCATCATATCAAAGAACTCCGCGATCATCCGGAATTATCGTTAACGCTCGAAAATCTCGTAAGTTTATGCAATCCGTGCCACAACCGAAGGCACCCGGAAAAAGGCGCTGGACCAGCTGGAAAGGCGAAGAAGAAGAAGCAAGATTAACGTGGTGAAGGCGCAGGCTAACCCGGATATATAGCCCCCTACCCGTTGGCATCCGAAGGCAAAAACGTAAGGACCGGCGGGGGTCCTTCGCTTGTAGCGCGAACGGAAATTTTACATTAAAGGGGGTAAATCCCCGGACGAAAGGAGCGATCATATGGCGGTACCAACTGCGAAAAGACTGCGCGAATATCTTGGCGACAGGTATACGGAATCGGACGAGGAGCTTATCGATTTATACGTCGATACGCATAAGTTCTACCGCCGATTAAAAAAGGAAGTGGCGGAAAACCCTTTAATGATGCGGCATACGAACAAGGCAGGCGCGGAAAACCTCGTCAAAAATCCGTTAGCGATTGAGCTTACGAAGACGGTTACGACGTTGAATAACCTTCTGAAATCGCTCGATCTTACGCCGGCACAGCGCAAAGAACTAAACGCGGGTGGTGGTGAAAATGACGACGATTACGACGAATTCTAGCCTTACAGAGCTCGAAAAATGGTTCGAAAACTGGCTAAAAACACAAAAAATGGCCGGATTTATATGCGAAAAACCTGCCGAAAATCTGCTTACGACCTTTTATGCTGAGAAAGTTGTTACGGGAGAAATCAAGGCAAGTCGGAAAAATGTTTTGGCGTGTAAACGTCATCTACGAGACTTGGATCGCGCCGGAACTGACGAGTTCCCTTACGTATTTGATATCGAGAAAGGTCACCGACCTATCCGGTTTATCGAGAAATACTGCAAACCTTCGAAAGGGGATTATTCAAACTTAACGCTTCAGCCGTGGCAGCATTTCGTAATCGGGTCACTGTACGGTTGGGTTCATCGCGATACAGGTATGCGAAGATTTCGTGAAGGGCTCGTATTCATCGGGCGTAAAAATGGTAAAACAACGATGATTAGTGGATTAGCAAACTTTGCGATATCAAAAGATAATGAACCTGGGGCGCGTGTTTACGTCTTAGCCAATTCGAAGCAGCAGGCCGGGGAACTTTTCGATGAAAGTCGGGCGATGGTTCAGAAGTCGCCGGCGCTTCGGAGAAATATGAGGGAAAACCAAAAAGGGATATTCGATAAAAAATCTCTGAGTCGTATTGAGCCGAGAGCATCCGATAGTAAAAAGCTTGATGGGCTTAATACTCATCTCGGAATTTTTGATGAGATCCACGAGTTTCAAGGCTTTAAGTTGATAAACGTAATGAAGCGATCCTGGACTGCTCGAAGACAGCCGATGGTTATTTATATTACGACAGCAGGATACGTTTTAGACGGCCCATTAGTTGAGTATTACGAGGTGGCATCCGATGTTCTCGAAGGCTCGAATGAACAGGATCAGAAATTCTACTTTATTGCAGAGTTAGACGATGAAAAGGAGATTGATCAGCCGACTGAATGGATAAAAGCAAACCCGAATATGGGAGTGACGATGAAACTTCCGACAATGATTAGGGACTACCGATCGGATAGGGACATCCCGCAAGAAAGGAACGATTGGATTACGAAGCAGTTTAATATGTTCGTAGATAATGGCGAGCAGAGCTTCGTAGACTTCGAAGTCATAAAACGCAATAACAAATATCATGATCCGGAATCATTGCGCGGCATGAGATGCATCGGCGGATTCGACTTATCGCAAACGGAAGACTTTACGAGCGCGTGTCTGGAATTTATTTTGCCGGATAATCGCGTTTTTGTTTTGTCTCATTCATGGGTCCCGGCGGCAAAGGTCGAGAAAGATAACGAGAAAATACCGTACCGAGAGTGGCAAGATGACGGCTATTTGACTATTATTCCGGGCGAATACGTGGAATACGAGTACGTTTACGACTGGTTCGTTGAAATGTCGCGCAAATATCAGATCGAAAAGATCACGTTTGACCCGGCGAATGCGATGCGGTTGGTCCAAGACTTGCAAAACTACGGATTCCAGACGGAGGTTGTGCGGCAGGGTTATATCACACTGAGTGATCCGTTGAAGAACGTCAAAGAGTTACTGCTCGACGGTGGAGTGGTGCATAACGAAAACAAACTCTTTACGTGGTACTTAAACAACGTCAAGCTCGTTGAGGATCGCAACGGAAACTGGCTGCCGACCAAGCAAACGCGCTACCGGAAAATAGACGGATTTGCTGCTTTCCTTAACGCTCATTCGCAGGTATATCTCGACATGGCAAAGCCGGTTGAAGCCGGAAGCGTCGGATTTATCTCGATTAACGATCTATTAAACGGTTAGGAGGTGAGAAAATGGGCTTTTGGAGCAACGTACGAAGCTTTTTCAGAGGTGCACCTGAAGCAAAGGCGGCCATTAAAAAGGATATCGCGCATTGGTTTATTCCTCGCGCCAGTATTTTCGGAAATTATGGAGAGCAATCGCTGGCCGATAACGAAACGGTGTTCTCGGCTGTATCGCGGTTATCAAACACGATGGCAAGCCTACCTATCAAGGCGTACAAGAACTACCAACCGATCGAGTCGCAGGCATCCGAACTATTAACGTACGCGCCGAACCATAACATGACTTCCGGTGAAATGATCGGACTTTTAGAGACGCATCGGGCGGTTTACGGCAATGCATACGCCATAAAACGTTACGGAATGCGTTACGAAGTAATCGGGTTGGAAGTTTTAGACCCTTCACGAGTACAGCCGATCGTTGAAGAAACAACCCGTGAACTCTGGTACGAGGTGTTCGGTGATAACGGAAATTACTTCGTCCACAACATGGATATGATTCACGTAAAGCATGTATCAATTGACGGCCTCAAAGGAATCTCGCCGTTAAAGGTTCTGCGAGGTGCGCTGGACTTTGATCGCGATGTAAGGACGTTCAGTCTCGAACAGATGGACGGCGCTAAGATATCGTTTATTCTCGAACTGGCTACACAATTAGACGAGCCACGCAAAGCGAAGATGCTCGAGAACTTTAAAAGCTTCTATAGAGATAACGGCGGCATCTTAATTCAAGAACAGGGCGTAAAAATACGTGAATTAAAAAAGGAATTCATCGATACGAAAGCGTTTGAAGTCGAAAAGGTGACTCGTTCAAGGGTTGCGCAGGCTTTTAACATACCGTTATACATGCTCGGCGAAACGCAAGGCAGCGTATCGAACATGGAGCAACTTTACATCGATTATGTGCAAGGCACGCTGATGCCTATCGCAACTCAATACGAAAAGGAATTTAACCGGAAGCTGCTGACCGATCAGGAACGCAAGGCCGGTTATTATTTTAAGTTCAGCATGAACGCGTTATTGCGTGGGGACATGCAGACTCGCGGTAATTTCTATCAACAAGGCATCCGGAGCGGCTGGTTTAAGCCGAATGAAGTGCGTGCGTGGGAGGATTTACCGCCAGAAAAGGGCGGGGACACGCTTTATTTGAGCAAAGATTTATTCCCGATCGACCAAGTCGCGCAGCAGAAAATCACGAGCACCGACGCACCGAAGCCTCCGACACTAAGCGAATCAGATGAAGGAGGTGAGAACAATAAAGAAGTTCTGGGAAATCAAAGCGGCGAAGAATGACGCTAAAGCTGGTGAGATTTACATTTACAGCGAAATTAGTTCGACCCAATTTTGGGGAGATGAAGTAACAGCGCAGACCTTTAAGGCGGATTTAGACGAACTTGGCGACGTTTCTACGCTAAACGTTTACATTAACTCGCCAGGCGGTTCCGTTTTCGAAGGGAATTCGATCTACAACATCATAAAGCGGCACAAAGCCCACGTTAACGTTTACGTCGACGGGCTGGCGGCCAGTATCGCAAGCGTCATCGCAATGTCCGGTGATGCTATTTTTATGCCCGCAAACACGATGATGATGATTCACAACCCGTGGACCTTAGCGCAAGGAAACGCGGACGAACTCCGCAAGCAGGCCGATGACATGGACCGTATTCGCGAAAGTCTTATCGAGGCTTATCTCGGAAAAGCAGGCGAAAAGCTTGATCGCGACCGTTTAATCGCGCTTTTGGATGATGAAACGTGGCTTACAGCGCAAGAATGCCTCGAATTAGGGCTCTGCGACAGTATCGAAGCCCCTAAACAAGTGGCCGCGAAGGTAGATACAAAGTTATTCGCGAGTTACAGGAATACGCCTGACGCTTTACTTAATCAGACGCAAGATGACGAAAAACAGGCGGAAAGAGAGCGCCTGTTCCGTGAGCAACTTATCGCGGAAGCAGAGACGAGTTTACTTAAATTAAAAAATGATGGGGGAATTATTTAATGGAACTATTTGATCTGAAGGCAAATCTAAATACTGTTGGTTCTCAATTGACAAATATTGATCAGGAGATTGTAAATAAGGCTGCTGATCCTAAAGCAAGCATGGATGAATTAAAAGCTCTTAAAGAGAGAAAAACAGAGTTACAAGCCCGTTATGACATTTTAAAAAGTCAGCATGATGCTAAAGAAGCGGAACAAAAGGCAAGAATTCAAGCGACAATGGAGAAAGAGAACGCAGGAGCAAGCGCAGGGCTTGAAAGTTCTGACGCATCTGTGCGCAGAGCAGCCGCAAAAGCTGGCCTCATCCGTGCTGCAATGCGTCGTGAGGTTCCGGCACAAGAAGTGCGAGCGGTCCTCGGAGATAACAATGGAACAGGTGGAGAGAAATTACTGCCGAAAACGGTTTCTGAAGAACTAATCCATGAGCCATTCGTAAAGAATCCACTTCGTGATGTATCTACGTACACAAGCGTTACTAACCTTGAAATTCCTAAAGTAGACTTCACTTTAGATGATGACGATTTTATTCAAGATACAGAGACTGCTAAAGAGATCGAAGTCGATGGAGATGTAGTTACTTTCGGTCGTAAAAAATTCAAAGTAAAGGCTAAAGTTTCTGAGACTATTCTCGCGGCAGCGGATACGGCATTAGTCGCAACTGTTGAGGGTGCGCTTCAATCTGGTTTAGCCGCAAAGGAAAAGAAAGTTTCTTTTGCTACAAAGCCGAAAACTGGTGAAGAAGAGATGTCTTTCTATGGCGCTGGCATCAAAGAAGTTTCCGGAGAATCTACGTACAAGGCTATTAAAAAGGCGATTGCTGACCTTCCAGAAGATTTCCGCGAGAACGCAAAGGTTATGATGACTTATGCGGATTACTTGGAAATTATTGAAACGCTCGCAAATGGAAGCGCAACTCTTTATAACGCTCAACCGGAGCAAATTATCGGCAAGCCAGTTGTGTTCTCTGATGCGGCAGTTAAACCAATCGTTGGTGACTTCCGTTATTCTCACTTTAACTACGATCCAGCGATCACTTACGAGAGCGACAAAGATATCAACACAGGCGAAAACCTATTCGTGTTGACTGCTTGGTTCGATCATAAAATCAAGCTTAAATCTGCGTTCCGAATTGCATCCGTTGTAACTACGCCCTAATGCGCCCCAAGGGTTAACGGCGACTCCTAAAGACACATCGGTGTCCCTTAGTTGGGACGCCGTAACCTTTAATGGGGGCATTAAAGAATACGAGGTATACAGAGACGGAGTATCTATCGGATCTCGCGTAGGGACATCGTTTGCAGACAGTGGCTTGACGCAATTAACAACATATAAGTATCAGGTGCGCGCAATTCCTAACACCGGCGACCCGTCGCCACTTAGCGCCGAGCTCTCGGTGACTACGTTAGCGACCGAGCCTACAAGCGTCAACGTAACGGAAACCTCCAAGACCTTAACGGTGGGCGATACGTATAAGATTAACGCAACGGTCACGCCTTCAAGCGCAGACCAAAGCGTGACTTTTACGTCTAGCAGCACCGCGACAGCAACCGTATCTAGCTCCGGCTTAGTAACGGCTAAAGCGGCCGGCACAACCACGATCACTGTTGCGTCTAAGTCGAAACCTTCGATTAAGAAAACGGTGGCTATTACGGTTAACGAACCGGCACCTCCGGCAGGTGAATAACGATGGCACTTACGCTTGATGAAGCAAAAGAATACTTGCGGATTGATGGAGATGAGGACGATAACCTCATCTCCTTTTTTATTTCCGCAGCAGAAAAGCATATGGAAAACGCAGGCGTAACGGACACCACGTCGGACCTGTACAAGATGGCGGCGCTGATCTTTGTTGCGGACGCCTACGAAAACAGGACGACAGCTAACAGCGGAACAAAAATCGCCGGTATGATTCTGCAATTGAGGTGATGAGATTTGGGATTTGATCCGGGAAAATTGAAAAATCGCATTCGAATTGAAAAGCGAATCACTGGACAGAACGAGGAAACAATGAAGCCGGAGCACAAATGGGTTTCTTATGCTAAACCCTGGGCGGAAATCATGCAACCACGGGGGCGCTGGATTATACAGGCGGCCGCCGAACATCAAGAAACCACAGTATGGTTTCGCATTCGATACCGCAAAGGAATAGAGCCTGGAATGCGCGTGGTGTTCAACGATGAGGAATTTAAAATTGAACAAACCATCCCGGACCTCCAGGATAGGACCTTACTGACACTGCAATGTGTGGGGTGGGATCATGCGGATATCAACTAATATCGATGGTATCGACGAGTTAGAACGGCGCTTATCCCTGATGGGCAAGGATGTAAAAAAAGCGCAAATAAAAGCCCTGCGTGCAGGCGGCAAGGTATTGGCTGAGGGCATTAAGCAAGAAGTTCCAGTTTCCGACATCCACCATGAGCACATTCGAGATGACATTCAAGTAAAACAGACGCCTAAAAGAGATCGAATAATTCCTGATTCTGTAAGTTTTGATGTCGGTCCTTCTGCAAAGACAGCATGGCGGGCAAAGTTTACACATGAAGGCTTTACCGCGAAAAACGGAAAGTTTGTGAGAGGAAACCCATTCATGACAAGAGCTCTTCGTGTGAAAAGTGAGGCCGTTCAGCGTGCAATTGCGGCTGAAATGCGTAAGGGGTTAGGGACATGATTAATTATGAACCGGTCATTGCGCGAGAACTTTTTAATGATCCGATCATTAACGAAATGACAGGCGGCCGGGTATACGCCGGCAACTTACCGCAAGAAGTCGCGGCAGAGTTTCCGTGCATTCTTGTTATCGAGACAGACAACATCGATACGGAGTATTGGGGAAACGAAGCTGTCGCATCTGATATCGATTTGCAGGTAAACGTATGGATCAAAGCAGATGACAATATAGGCCCGATTCAAACGGCCATTGACAGGAAAATGAAGGCGCTCAGATGCCGGAGAGTCACGTCTTCGTCTTTCGACGAAAACGAGCGTGATGCTTTCCGGAAGGCGCTGCTTTATAGAACAACCGTAAAATTAAAGGAGGAAATATAGATGGGTAGTGTATCAGTTGGGCTTGAGAACTTAGTATATGCAAAGTTGGTTAAAGACGAAAAAGGCGATATTCAATACGGTGAAGTTAAGGACTTTGCGCCGGTTATTTCTGCGAAAGTAGATACGAGTAGCGAGAATGGGACTCTATATGCAAATAACGGACCAATTATCGCTAAGACACAGATCGGTGAAACAAAAGTAAGTTTAGGAGTTTCGGAAATTCCTATGGACGTTTTAGCCGATATCACAGGCCAGAAGTTAGTAAAAGGTGTTATCGCGTTTAAACAAGATGCCGTACCTCCTTATGTCGCGCTAGGATTTACAGGGACAAAAGAGGACGGAACTAAGCGTATGGTTTGGCTTACAAAAGGACGATTTGGCCTTCCGTCAGAAGATCGTAAGACAGCGGAAGACAAGATCGATTTTCAAACCGATGAAATCGAAGGTACATTTATTCAGCGTAGCGATAAGGTCTTTAAAATCGTTGGTGATAGTGGTATCCCAGGTTTTGAAGAATTCGAAAGCACATTCTTCGATAAAGTATTCGATGTTACTAAACTAGCGGACACTGGAACTACTACCCCAACTGAGGGAGGTGCTGCTTAATGGAAATCACTCTTAATATTAAGGGAGAAGAAAAAACGTACACGCAGAGCTTCGTAAAGTTTAAAATCAAGCGCGAGGCTTTAGAGGTTGAGAAGTACGCCCAAGATCCCGACCACGATCCGATTGAGCTACTGGATAGGCAGTTCAAGTTGATTGTAGAAGCTTTCGACAAGCAATTCACTAAATCAGACTTGGATAATGGCTTAAACACAATTGGTCACAGAGATGTGATTTATGACATCATCGGCGTAAATATTTTAGGGTATCCTACGCGCGAGGAATTAGAAAAGCGCGCGGAAGAAGTTGATATGGGAAAGTTGATAGAAAAGTTGGTCGCCGAATCACAATCGACCAAGCAATAGAAAACATGGAGGACGCTTACCTTTCACTTATGAGACAAGGGTGGTCGCTACATCAAATCGATGAAAGCGACTACCTTTTTTATATTCGATTACTGGAACGGCAAGAGATGTTAGACGATCCGATCGAGAAGAAGAAACGGGAGCGAGCGACTCTTAAGACAGTACCAATCGATCATGTCTTTTAAACGAGGAGGTGAGTAAGTGTCTAATGAAGTTTTAGGAAATATGGTAATGCGGTTAAGCTTTGACGACAACGGCTTTTCGCAGGGCGTAGATAACATCAAAGAAAAGATGGCGTTAGTTCGTAGCGAAATGAAGGCGTCATCTTCGCAATTTGGCCGACTTGGGGATGCATCTGATAAGTTGCGAGAACGTCAGGAAGGGCTCTCGAAGCTATACCAACTACAGTCATCTAAGATTGAGCAAATGCGCAATAAATATCAAGAACTTGCGCGTGAGAAAGGCGAAAACTCTAAAGTCGCTTTGCAGTTGGCCCAACAGATTAATAACGAAGTTGCTGCGTATAACTATCTCGGCCGGCAATTAGAGCAAACAACTCTCGAAATAAATACGCAGAATTCCGCGTGGACCAAGGCCGGTAACAGCTTAAAGGATTACAGCGAGCGGCTCGAAAAACAAAGTGATCGACTAAAAACACTCGGTAAGGTGGGAGTCGCGGGAATTACCGCCCCGGTCGCGGCGCTCGGCGTTATGGCTCTTAAATCAGCGGGCGATGTAAAAAAGGCGCAGGGATCAATACAGGCGCAGATGGGCCTCACCAAAGAAGAAGCCGAGAAGGCGACCAAGGCTGCTACGAACATCTGGAAAGAGGGCTTCGGAGAGAATGTCGGAGAAGTAACAAACGTATTGAGCAATGTTCGCAGAAATATAAAGTCGCTCGGGGATGCTTCAAACGATACAATCCAACGCGTGACCCAAAGTACGATGACAATCGCTGAAGCCTTCGATCAAGAAGGAAACGACATCACGAAATCAATTAACGCCATGCAAAACTCTTTCGATAATCTCTCCGTGGATCAGTCGATGGATATGATTACTTCAGGATTCCAAAAGGGCCTAGATTATTCCGGAGAGTTTTTGGACTCAATTAACGAGTATTCCAATCAGTTCTCGGCAGCGGGCTTCTCCGTCGAGCAGATGTTTTCCATCTTTGAGGCGGGCGCAGAAACCGGAGCTTTCCAGCTTGATAAAGTCGGCGACCTGGTCAAAGAGATGAACATCCGTTTGTCAGACGGTAGCGCAGGCGACGCGATAAAGACGTTATCAAAACATACGCAGAACCTGTATGCTGAGTTTAAAAAGACCGGAAAAGGCGGAGATCAAGTATTTACCGCCATAATGAAAGATATCGACGGCATGTCGAATAAAAGCAAGGCTTATCAAGCCGGGCAGGCCATTATGGGAACTCAGTTTGAAGACCTGGGGCAAAAAGGCGTTTCAGCACTTGCGAACGTTAAAAATAGTTTTTCTGACGTTGAGGGTGCGACTAAGAAAACGGGAGCAGCGCTTCGGGATAACCTAAACGACCGAGCTGCGAAAGCCTTCCGAGAATTACAAACTAATCTTATTCCGGTCGGCGAGATACTCATGGATAAACTGGAGCCGGCTTTAAAGAAAACCGGAGAAGTGATCGGTGACTTTACCGAGTGGTTTCACAACCTGTCGCCGTCGATGCAGAATACCGTAGTAATCGCCGGTCTTTTGGCAGCCGCATTTCCTCCGATCGTAATCGCGCTAGGAGCAGTCGTCTCTAGTGTCGGTAAGTTAGTCGGGGCTGCCGGACGAGGTGCTGCAGCATTAGGGCGATTTCGCGCAGAAACCGCGTTGACCCGGACGTCTACCGCACAGCTAGCGGCCGCAAACGTTGCGGCAACAACTAAGATGAACGTGAGTACGGCGGCTGTTGGGCGGAGCACGAGAAGTCTTCGAGGTCTACGGGGCGGTGCAGTCGCGGCCGGCGGGGCTATGGCGATGTTCGGAGGCAAGTGGGGGAACGTACTCGGCATTGCGACGATGTTTCTCCCCGAGATATTAAAAGGTGGCGCCGGGTTACTAGGATTCGGTAAAAAGGCGTTAGTTGCGGCCGGCGGTATGCTTGGGTTCGGAAGTAAGGCGCAAGCAGCAGGAAAGGCGGCATCTACTTTAACAGGTGGGGTTGCTCAAACTGCGGGACGTTTCGGCGGTTTAGGCGTCAAAGCTCTAGGACTTGTAAAAAATATCGGAAGTGTCGCACGGGTGGCCGGCGTTGCCCGGTTGGGCTTTGCTGCGTTAGGCGGCCCGATTGGATTGACGATAACCGGCGTAAGCTTACTCGCGGAAGGCGGTTATAAACTTTATAAGCATCTTCAAAAGGAGCAGATCCCGGCGCTTGATAGCTTCGGCAATAAAGTTTCCAACACAACAACCAAAGCAGTTCTCGGTTATAAGAATTTGAATGATAAGGCGACTGCTCAACTTAATCAGTTGAACTGGTCCGGGCAAAAGGTATCAAAAGAAGCCGCGAATAGCATTGTTAAGAATTTCGACCAAATGGGCGATCAGATCAAAACGAGTATTCAGACGAAGGGAGATCAAAGCTATAAATCCCTTAGTGCGTTTTTATCTACTAGCAAAAGCCTTAGTAAAAAAGAGCAGCAGGCGATTCTCGAAAATGTAAGAAAAAAGCAAGACGAACAGAAAGGCGCTGTAAGCAAAGGGCAAGAACAGATAAAACAGATTTTGAACAAAGCAAGCTCAGAAAAGCGTCAACTCACTCAAAAAGAGAAGAGTACGATCAACAGTATTCAAAAGAGCATGATGACTACGGCTGTCAAAACGATGAGTAAGAGCGAGGTCGAGCAGAAGGCGATTTTAGGAAAACTTCGCAATGAATCAAAAAATATCACAGCTCGACAAGCAGCGGACACCATTAAGAACAGCATAAAAGCGCGCGACGGGGCAGTGAAGGCGGCCACTTCGAAGTATGACAAAACTGTCGCGGCCATTATTCGGGAACGTGACGAAACGGGTTCAATTTCGAATGCGCAGGCAGACAAAATGATTAAAGAGGCGAAGCGGCAACGGGATGATTCCGTAAAAGCTGCGAAGAGTATGCATAAAAAAGTCGTCTCTGAAGCCAAAAAGCAAGCCGGAGAGCATGCGGATGAGATCGATACCGAAACTGGATCGGTTAAATCCGGATGGGACATGATGATGGATAAAGTCGGCGACGCGTGGGACTGGATTAAGGGCATTTTCTCAGGCGGAGAAAAAAAATCTAAGCCTAAAACGAAAAAGAAGTCAGCACCAAAAACCGCGGGAAGATCACTCGGCGGCGCGCAAATCGGAGCCTACGCAAAAGGGACGCCATCTAGCGGACACCCAGGCGGTTTAGCGATTACGAGTGAGAAAGGCCGCGAACTAATTCACGAGCCGGGCGTCGGCACCTATTTATCCGGCAGCAGTGGCCCGGAGCTTCGTAATTTGCGCCCGGGTACATCGGTTCTACCAAACAAGCAGACTGAGCGAATTTTAAAAAATCACGGGTTCCCTGGCTATGAGGGCGGTGTCGGTAAGTATTTCGATTGGATTATGAAAGGCGCCGACTTCCTGTGGGAAAAAGCAAGCGGAATGTTTGGTATTGCGGATAGCCTTGTTCCTAGCTGGTTCACCAATATCAGCGGCAGCCCGTTAAAGGCGGTCGGAAATCTTGCGATTAAAGGCATAGACAGCCTTATGGGCTCAATCGGATCATTTGTCGGAGAAGGCGGCTCTGCTGCGGTTAAAAAGTGGGTTGCGCAAGCCTTAGCGATAAAGGGCCTCGGTTCTCAGTTCGCTTCAGCTCTCGAAACTATTGCGATGAAAGAGTCTGGCGGAAATCCTAACGTGGTTAACGGATGGGATAGCAACGCCAAAGCCGGACATCCGTCACAGGGGCTCATGCAGTTTATTCCGAGTACCTTCAACGCCCACAAGGAGCCTGGCCACGGAAATATAAAAAATCCGGTTGACCAGATCCTTGCTGCTATCAACTATTTGAACAGCAGATACGGCGGTATCTTTAATCATCCGGGGTTAGTGTCGATGGCTCGGGGCGGCCCGTATATTGGGTACGCTGCGGGCGGAGTTTCGCCTGGTGCGGGCGGTACCAAGTTTGCCGCATTAAATGAACGCGGGTATGACGAACATATCATTACGACAGATCCGAAATATCGGGAAAGAAGTATCGGTATATGGGCGCGGGCCGGACAGGAGCTCGGAGTCCCAGCGCAGAGTGTTCCGCAAGTTCCATCACTTGAACCGGTTACGGCGCGCCAAGACCGTCAAATCGCTCTATTAGAGGAGCAGAACGCTTATTTAGCGGAGATCGCTAGTAAGAACCCGGATATTTACCTCGACACAAAGAAGGTTGGTAAAGTACTAGACGCAAGAAGCACACAAACGATGAATAATAGACTATTTGCAACGGGAGGGACGAACTGATGAAGGATTTAGATTTATTAGTAGACGGCGTACCGGTTAGCAAGTCCCTTCCGGGCGTTAGTCTAGCGGCATTTACACCAGATGCGCCGGTTTTTGAGCGCAAATCTACTACGTTACCTTATCGAAATGGGATATTAATTCCGAGAAAAGGAAATGCGGGGCGATATACGGAGAGGAAAATATCGGTCGAGCTTGCGTTGGATGTAGCTAACGCGCAACAGTTTTACACATACCGTCACGACATCTATAACCTCTTCGTAAAAGAAGATCCGTACTATGTAACGTGTACTTACGAGCCCCATAAGCGCTGGTTAGTTACGTGTGACGATAGCTTCTCCGTACAACAAAACTCTCATCAAACGTGGGGAACGATTACGTTTAACCTTACCGCTGTTCAAGGGCTGGCTGAATCTATTTTTAATAGTCTGACTCCGGTAGATCTAAACGGCGAGCACTACGGCTTAGGAATGAACGTTGGGGAGTTCGATAATCCTCAATACAGGTTTACTAATCTTAAAAGGTTCAACGTCTATAATGTCGGTGACGTAAGATTATCGCCGATCGAACACGATTACAATGCTCGTATGTACTTTGAGGGAAAAGACATCGTTATCACCAATAAAACAACGAATCAAAGCGTGAAGCTACTAGGGACGTTTAAAAAGGGCGATTTACTGACATTGAATAAACAATACGTAATCAAAGGGTCGTCGATTGTAAATAAGCAGGGAAGGTTCCCGACTCTTTTGCCTGGAAAAAACGAATTCATCATCTCTAATGCGACTTATAGTGATCTACAGTTCATTACGCATTTTTATTATAAGTAAAGGAGGTTTGTCGCGTGAATCAAATGTTTGTAGAGGATAAACAAACGGGGCAAAAATACGAATTGATCGACGCTGCTCCCCGCGTTAACGACGCTACTACCGGTAAGAAAGAGATGACGTTTACCTACTCACTAGAAGAGGCAACTAAACTTCCTTTTAATGCATTGGTAGGGAGAAATATTATATACATCGATGAGAGGGTTCATAAGTCACAACGGTACTTTATTCGCGACGTCCAAACCTCCCAAGATGGTGAAAGTTTGACAAAAACGGTCACTGCGACGCACCTATATCTAATGAGATTGCAAGGACACCGAATTGATAAAATAATTTCGGGAACCCAATCGCTTGATAGTGCTCTAAAACACGCACTAGAAGATTCCGGTTTTTCGTATAAAATCATGCCTGATGCCGCGAATATTGCGGCCCAAAAACTGGACAATTTCGGTGATAAGTTTTCCATAGAATTGATGGATGATATTCAATCCACTTTCGAGGTGGAGTTCGACGTGGATAATACTACTATTTACGTCTATAAAAAAATGGGACGAAAGATCAACAAAACCCTCGATGTTCAGGCAAACGTTAACGGCATTCAGTTGTCTGTGTCCGAAACTAACACAACGACTAGAATTCGAGGTTACGGAAAACTAAAGGATGAAAAAGACATACTTAGCAACGATTTTATTTCCTACGATTCAAAGACCGGTGAATGGTCGTTTGACTCAGTGCTAAATGCGGATTACACAAAAAAGGTTGGCGCCGTGTTTAAGTTTTCTTTTACGGGCACAGGTTTCAGTTTTACGACGTTAGTTTCGAAGCTCGGCGGTAAATGGAAGTTTCAGATCGATAAAGATACGAGCAAAAGCATATCGGTATACAAAGACGTTTCTAATCCTGAAAAGCAGACGATTGAGGTAGTGCGCGGTTTAACGAGTAAGAAATACGATGTCACTGCGACTTTTTCGGGCAGAGATTCAAGTAATCCGAACACAAAGGGAGCGAAAAAAGTTGATCCGGTCATGTACCTGCTTCGCGGCAACATAATTCAAACATACCGCAATTTTGAAAACGATAACGAAAAGTACGTTTTCCCGCCGGTCCTTTACGTTCACCCGGACGAGAAGAATTTTTTAATTGACGGGCGGCCGATATGGGCGGATACGGTGCGAGACGACTCAATCACTAAAGAGGCGGATATGCTCGCGGTTTTAAAGAAGAAGGTAAACCCATTCCCCGAAGTTGCTCTCGATGTAGATTTCGAAGAATTCGACGATCCGGGACTTGAAGGGATTGAGGACGAGATCACAAAAGGAGACACGCTGCATGTTATTGCAGACACCGAGCGGAACGGAACTACATTCGAGGATGATGTCCGTGCAATTAGTATGACGTATAACCCTTTAGACAAAAGAGATAAGCCGGAGATTACTTTTAATAATTTCCGTAAGGATATATACGATCTTCAGACTGACAGCCGAAGACGAATAAATCAGCAGCAGAAGTATTTTCAGTCTCAAACTGCATCAGTAGCCGCGAGCATAGAAGCTGCAAAAAAGGAAATATTAGCGACAGTCAAAACGGATATGGGGTCTACCCCGAGCAGCCTCTCGTATGTACTTCAATTCAATGCAGGCGCGTGGGACGTAATTAGCGGCGCAGGAGAGGCATCCTTATCGGGAAATACGATCAACCTGGATACAGACGATGACCTTCAAGTCGTTTCTGCCGACGTAGACACTTCCTCTAACCTTAAACAAGGCGGCTACGTTGCGGGTCTTGATTACAACGGTACTCCGACAAATCGCTTTTCCATCACTCTATTTAAGAATGAGTCGATAGTGAATCCTGCGACGGTTTCCGGTGGCTCAAAGATATACGTTAATGTAGTGGCATTCAAATAAAAAAGGGGTGTTCAATTTGGTCCGGTTGATTAAGCAACACGAGCCGTATCCTAACTCGAAGCTATTATCGCAGTTAGACGAAAACGCACGGCTTACTGAAAACGGAATAAATGATGTAAATAGTAACCTGGATAAACATAAGAAAGCGCAGACCGCCCATACTTCTGAGCAAATCAGTCATGGCGGTTTTTCTTTGCGCACATATATCGACGGATTGTACAACAGGCTGCGAAATCTTATTTTAAACGCAGACGGAACGAACGTAAAAGAGGTCGTAGACGCCCGCGTCGATGCGGAAGGTAACATCGAACCTCTACTAAAAGAGCGGCTAGATAAAGAGTATTATAAGTTACTCCGAAAGATTCAACGTGATGTAAATGTAGACGACTATGGTGCCGATCCTACCGGTGAAACAGACAGTACGGAAGCTTTCGTACAGGCGCTTAGTGACGGTAAGGTGCGGCTTAATCTCTCGGCCGGCACGTATATCGTTAAAGGCGTCAAGTTGCCGTCATGGACATATCTTGTCGGTCAGGGAAAAGGCGTTACTACGCTGAAGCTGCACGAAGATACGCCGGCGAGCGAGTGGGTTATTACAAACGCAGACCATACCGGGGGAAACAGAAATATTTACGTAGAGGGGATGACACTCGATTGGAATCCGGATCGCCAAGGCGGCGTGAGAGCGACTGGCGGTATTCATTCGAGCTGTTTAACTTACGCGAAAGTAAAATTCGGTTGGGTTAAGGATGTAGAGGCGGTAAATCCCGGCCTACATGGCTTTGACATAACGGCTTCGACATACGATATTACTGCGGAAAATTATACGGCTGACGGTTCATATTACGTTTGGCTGGATAACTGCGTCGCGTCCGGATACGGTGACGACGGTATTACGACGCATTATAGCGAATACATTTTCATTTCAAATTCGCATTGTATGAATCCTAGCGGAAAGGCGCACGCAGCCGGCCAATCTAACTCGAATGGGATCGAAATCGATGACGGTTCAAAAAACGTTTGGGTAGATAGTTGCTATACAAGCGGAAATATTCGAGGTGTCGAAGTCAAGGCGCATACAGAATGGCCGGCATCTCAAAACGTCCATGTGACGAACCATATCTCTTATAGAGACGTTCGCTCTTACGACGCAAGACACATCGGACACCATAGCGCATCTGACCCGGAGAGTAAATCAGCATACCATGTGACTTTCGCTAACTGCACGTCAATTGAGCCGGTCTTTAATAGTTTATATGAGGGAATTTCTCCGAGAGCGCTGGTTATCTCAGCCTATAAGCACGTTCAAATTTCGAATTTTACTGCGATTGGCGATCCGCAATACGATTACAAGGATAATCCGATGGTCGCGTTTCAATTTAAGTCTCGCTATATCAACGTTGACGGTATCAAAATGCGCGGATTTAAAACGGCCAGCCATGACATTCGAGCTTTTGGCGGCGCGCAAAGAACTGACTATGTACAGATCTCCGGCGTAACCATCTCCGAGTCTTCACCGATTGGTGTCGCGTTCGGTGGCGGGGTTTATAATGCTTCCCTGATTGGCGCCACATTGATCGGAGATAGTGGTGAGATGGGCGTTTATTCTCCGAACAACCAAGTAGAACTTGCGGCAATTAACGCGACTGGATATGCGTCTGCGGCAAACCTCGGAGGGCGGTCGTATAGCGTTGTTCCTACGAATTTTAAAGGCGGATTCAAAGGCGCTACCACGAGCGGATCACCACTAGATCCGACGAGCGCAATCATTGCGGCCACGGGTGATAATGTTGCGAAAGGGCCTAGAAACTTTATGGGAGGCGTTTCGGGAGGCTCATCGACTGAAGGATCGCGGCAGGCTATTCTCGCAACGAACAATTCGCATACAAAAGGCGACGGCCCGGCCCGTACCATCTTATCGTCACAGTCCGTAATAAACGATGACGGTTATACGGTTGTAGGCGGATATGGTTCTGGCGAAGCATCTGCAGGGAACATCAAATGGAAGATCGACTCCATGAACGGTAATATTCAAGGCGTCGGCCGGGTCGAAAGCGTTTCAGACTTTAAGGACGTCGCAGAGTATTTCGAGTCACTGGACGGACAGAGAATTGATTCCGGCCTCATGGTAACGCTCGAAGGCGATAAAATCCGAAAAGCGCAGCCAGGGGATAGCGTGGACGGCATTATATCTGAAACTGCGGGCGTTGTATTGGGAGGCGCGGGTTTTTACTGGAATGATCGGTTCTTGCGTAACGAGTTTGGCGGCATGATCTACGAAACAATCATCGAGAATGGCCGCGAGCTGACCGTACCGAAAGAGAATCCGAACTATGATCCGACCCTTGAATATATTCCGCGTGATGAGCGCGTTGAGTGGCATATAGTCGGGCTTATCGGGCAAATACACGTACGCATTGACGACACTGTCAAAGTAGGCGATAGAGTTACGGCGGGTACCGACGGTATTGCAACGAAAACAGCGGACAATGGCGGATTTAAAGTAATGCGAATTAAGACGGCTTACGATTCCGAAAAGGGATACGGTGTAGCCGTTATTTTTATGCGGTAAAGGAGGTTTTGTAGTGATATACAATAACGCACCACTTGCGTTTGAAGTGACGAGCCGGACTAAAACGAACATACACACGAATATTCAATTCAGTACGCAGGATATCGATACAGCGCGTTTGATCTTCTCGTTAACGAAAGACGGGGCGCCTCTGCCCCTGTCGGCTGTTAGCGGAAAACTTGTAATGTATATGGCGGACGGCAGCCGGTTTATAAAGAACGTAGAAATTGTAGATCCGATTGACGGCGTATCACAATACGTCTTAACTGCTAATGAAATCAAGCATTACGGAACAGTCAACGCGGAGCTTAATCTATATTACGCGAACAGCCAGGCGCTTTCCGTTCATAAATTTTCGTTCACTATCGACAAGGCGCTGATTGATACGGATATTGTTCCTATTGCGGAGTATTATATCGATGACTTCGAAGAACTGCGCAAGAAAATCGACGAACTATATGACGAAGCAATCCAAACCATCGAAGAGCTACGCAAGAAATTTGAAGACCTCGAAAATATTGAAACGAAAGAAGGGGCGCAAGAAAAAGCCGATAAGGCTCTTGCGGACAGCAAAGCGTACACGGACGAACACGCAGATCGGACGGATAACCCGCACTCAGTGACGAAGGATCAGATCGGACTTAGTAACGTTGAAAATGTTAGACAGGCCGACTATTATGCGTTTCGCCAACACGACAACAACGGAGAACGTCACACATCAAAAGTTGAGAAGGACAAGTGGAACGGATCGCAGTTGTTTAAATTGACGCAGGATACCGGCGCGGCAAAGTACATGACGGGCGTCGATTTTAATACGGTGACAGATACCGGATTTTATTACATGAGCGGCGCAACGACAGCGTTAAATGCACCGGTAAATAACAACGGATATCTGCTCGTTCATAACTATAGCACGTACGCGTATCAGGAATATATGACCTATAGCAGCAACGATTCGACGTCTTCGGGCCGGCGGAAATTTATGCGTAATAAGGTCGCGAGTTCGGAATCTTGGACGTCGTGGCGAGAGCTCGAATCGGTAGAAGGAGCGCAATCAAAGGTAGATGCCCACGCCAACAGAACGGACATTCACGTTGTACAGGCGGATAAAGATAAGTGGAATAGTCCGTGGACCGCGACATGGAATAACGTTACTTTGATTAACGGTGCGCAACAAAACGCCAGCTATCCGTTCAAGTTTTCCGTTGCGAATAACGAAATTAAACTGCGTGGTACATTCGGGTCACTACCGGCCGCGGGTACTTCGGTTGCCAAATTCACTTATAAGCCGACGCAGACCGTGGACTTTGTCGTGCCTACGATCGGATCTTACGGGACTGCGCGCTTTGCCTTTACGATTGATGGCGATTTGAGATTCGATGGTTTTTCAGCAACCGACTCGGCGAGTGTTACGCGAGTATCTTTTAATATCGGGATTCCACTATGGTAATGGAGGCGATGAATGTGCACGTTCTTTTCTACGATGAGAATTTCAAATATGACGGCGAAGCGGATATCGAAATAAATACGGAGGCAGGCGAGAAACTGCCCCCAAATTGCACAACGGCGTTAATTCCTGCCGGATTATACGATCCGAAATATGATCCTAAAAAGGGCGTTTGGGTTGAGGCGGCAACACAAGATTATATCGACAGTGTAAAACCACCTGCGCCAAAACCAAGCGAAATTGAAGTCCTGTCGCAGCAGGTCGCGGATCTATACTATCTAATTGCGATGGGAGGCTCATAATATGATAGATTGGTTCACGTATATCAAAGGGTTTTATGAAACGGGTCGATGGACGAAAAAACAAGTTTATGATGTCGTTGCGGTCGGCCGCATCACGCCGGAACAATACGAAGAGATTACCGGTGAACCGTACGATCCCAACACGCCTCCCAGCGAAGACTCTACCGGAAGTAACGAAAAAGTGAGCGGACAGGAGGCGTAGTTATTGAACGGCGGCGAATTAGACGTACTCAAATATTTTTTAACGCAGGGACCGTTCGCGGTCCTTTTTACGTGGCTGCTGATTTACGTAATGAAATCGAATAGGGAGCGCGAATCGCGGCTACAGGACTTACTCGATAAATTTAGCGATAAGTATGACGTCATCATCGACAAGATCGATAGACTCGAAGAGAAATTCCGCGGAAGAGAATAACTGAATAAACGCAACACGCTCGTCAGGTGAGAGTCCCGGCGGGCTTTTTAAATTATGAAAAAGGAGACGATGAAACATGGTGAAAATCACAAAGGACTTTATTCCAGTAGGACACAATAACAGACCGGGATACGCAATGGACCCGGCATACATCACAGTTCACAACACGGCGAACACGGCGAGAGGGGCAAGCGCAGCCATGCACGCCCGTTATGAGAAAAATCCAGAAACACCTACCAGCTGGCATTTTACGGTTGACGAAAAAGAGATATATCAACATCTGCCATTGAATGAAAACGGATGGCACGCGGGAGACGGGAACAGCGGAACCGGCAACCGGAAATCTATCGGTATTGAAATTTGTGAGAATAGCGATGGAGATTTTGAGAAAGCCGTGACGAATGCTCAATGGTTGATCAAAAAGCTCATGAAGGAACAGGGTATTTCCCTTGCAAATGTCGTTCCACATCAACACTGGTCCGGTAAGTATTGTCCGCGCAAATTGCTTGATCGGTGGGACTCTTTTAAGGCCGGTATAAGCGGCGCGCCATCTTCACCAGCGAAGACAGAAACCAAGACAGGCGGGGCGACGTACACCGTTAAGAAAGGCGACACTTTGTCCGAAATTGCGGTGAAAACAGGCGTCAGTATGGCGAAGTTACAAGCATATAATGGCATTAAGAATGCGAATAAGATTTCGGTCGGCCAAGTTCTAAAGTTGACGGGTGCGGCCGGCTCTTCTAAACCGTCATCCAGCGGTAAGAAATACGTTTACCTTCCGGCTTCGGCCGATTCATGGCGCATCTATCCGACAAACAAGGCGCCGGTCAAAGGGAACGAATGCGGCCTATTGCGTCCTAAGAAATTCGGTGGCCTGAAATACGAGGTTCTCGGTAATCCGCAGACCGACGTGTACACGATCAAGACGGATCAGTTCGGAAAGGTAAACATCTACGCTGCGAAGTCGACCGGCGCAACAATAAAATAACGAAAAGGGAGACGGTAATATGAATACGGAGAAAATTAGCGCAGGCACGGTCGCTCGATTCGTGCTTCTTTTGGTTGCGCTCGTAAATAGCGGTTTAACAATGACGGGACATAGTCCGATACCGGTTGACGAAGCCGGCGTGCAGGACTTTATTTCGTTAATGTTCCTCGGAGCGACTTCGTTGTGGGCGTACTGGAAGGATAACAAAGTGACGAAGATTGCGCGTACAAAAGGCGAATAAATAACGAAACGATTTCGGAGAGGGCGTTTGAGACGTTTTCTCCGGTCATTTTTCGTTCAATTTTTGGATGCATTGGTGTTGTCGTACTATTGCCACTTGGTAATAAAGGAGCTGGGTAGAATGAATGTATAAAACAAGGCATAAATTAGAAAGAATAAGGGAAAGGTCTACTAAGAAGTGGAAAAACCTTGTTTGTGCGGTCACTATGTATTACAATGACTATACATTCGTCGAATATATAATAGACCGCCGTAATAGAATTATGGTGAGGTGATATTTGATGCGTGAGAAAAAGGAGGATGAAAATATGGCTATTAATCATATGACTATTCCCAAAACTCAATCCGAGGCTATGAAAAATATTAGACAGATAATGCAAACGAAGATGAAGGAAAATCGAGTTTCTTACCAACAGATTGTAAGATCAATCGAAGATGATAAGAATGGGAGATAGAATTGTTGCGGATACATGCGTCTTTGTAGAGAGTATATTCGGTCTTGATGGAAATGCTAGTGAAATTTTCTTTTCGAGCCTTGAGCATAAAGATGCAAGGCTTGTTTTTTCACGGGAAACAATAGGTGAGTTGATGTATATCTTAAAGAGAGAATGCAACAACCTTCGATTAGACGAAGCTCTGACTAGTGAAGTCTTGAATAATGCATCACGTATGTTTCAATTAGGGAAATCAGTAAACACTAAGCACCTAAAAGTACCAACGCAACAAATAAAAGATCCCGATGACCAGATGTTTGTGGATACTGCTTACGTTGCAGACGCTACTCATCTAGTGACGTTAGACAAGAAGAGTGGAATGTTAAGCTTAAGTAACGTGCCTTTCACATGCTGCACTCCCACAGAATACATCGAATCCGATGAACAAATCATCTCTTAAGTACATAACTCAATCAGACGAAGACTGCCGAAACCGATCGACGGTCTTTTTGTGATTACGCGAATCTTTTTGATAAGCGAACAACCCCATCTTTAATAGGATGGGGAGTTTTTTTTTTGTTTAATATAGATCAATTTTAATATCTTTCCCGTGCACGATGAAGTCTTTTGCGTGCGAATCTTTTAGTACATCCGCAGCCTTAATCCGCACATTACTCTCGCCTTTCAGCACCGGAACAAGCACCATATTATCTCCGACTTTTGCGCCGGACATTATCTCGGTAGCTGACGGGTTAGGTGCGCCCAACGTATCGTTAAAGCTTAAATCAGCTTGCTGCCCTTCGCTATCAACAGCGGTTTCGAATCCGTTCCATTTCTTGATTTCATCTGAGCCTACGTTTTCAATATCGTATGATATTTGCGCATATGTGAACTCGTCCATGTCTTCGCCGAAGGCATCGTTAAGCGATGTCTTAAACCCATCCGTCAAGTTAGTCGCAGTTAATACTTTCGCGTCTTTAAACGTGATCTTTAAATCTCCGATCTTTAACGACTTGTCGCTATTATCTTTCACGGAATCGGCCGTGATCGTACCGACGTTAGGATCTTTCAAGCTGTCGCTGGCTTTTGATAACGTCTTTTTCTCAGTAGAAGATGTGTCTTTTTCTGCTGCCTCAGACGACGATGTTTCTTCTTTCTTGGTAGCCCCCGTAGATGACTCCGTTCCCTTGCCGCAAGCAGCCGTGACGAAAACGAGACAGCCGACTATAACCGCAAACCATAACGATTTTTTCATACGTATTCCCCCTTTTTATCTATATCGACTTAATTTTAAATTATTCGATGTGGGAAAGATACAGAATTTTTCATCGTTTATAAAAGCTAAAATAAAACGTGAGAATTCGGATAACAACGCTTGTCATTCGAGGAAAGTTTGGGTATTATGTTGTTAACGAGATTCGTCGCTAGGAATACGCGGCGTTAACAATCTAAACGAATAATAACAATCGTACAAATCGTACATAAACGTTGATATGATCGGGTTTTCATCTAACGTAAACTGATCGTATGTTTCACCATTGACAACCCGAATGCCATCGCTTCCTGCGGCTGCGGTTCATCTTTCCGCACGGCCAAAAACGCCGGTACGCCGGAAGAGTGCTAAGGGTCAACCCGCCATTATTAGGATGAAAAAATATGACGTCTTTCTTTCCGGTGGCGCTTGCACCATTGTTAAAAAAGGCGTTTATCTGTTTAATAAAAGGAAAACCCGCTCAACAGAAGCGGGTTTTCCTTTTTCAAAGAGGTTATTCGATTGTATGTTTCATCGCATTGTACATATTTTCCGTATGTTCATCGGCTTTATCCCGTGACATGCGCAGCCGTTCTTCTGAAGAACCATATCCGATTTCTTGTTTGCCCTCTTTCAGTCCTTTAAAAATCCCATCAGCGAATTCATCCAGCGGTTCTCCTTGAGTATGCAGCCCTGCTCCGCCTAAATCTGTATTCACCGCCGGAGGCGCAACTTCAATCACTTCTACAGATGAATCAGAAAGCTGATGTCTCAGACTCATTGTAAATGAATGAAGCGCCGCTTTCGTTGCTGAATAGATCGGTGCAATGGCAAGCGGTGTAAAAGCCAATCCCGAAGAGACGTTAATGAAAGCCGCATCTTCTTTTCCGGCAAAAAACGGAGCGAACAGCATAGACAGGTGGAAGGGAGCTTCAATGTTCGTTGTGATTTCTTTATTGAAATAGTCCCAATTGTCCTTCGCATCCACTTTCAGCACATGAAAACGTTGTTGAATCCCCGCGTTGTTTACTAACACATTCACTTCCGGATAATTTTCTTTCACCCAATCAAACAGTGATATACGTTCAGATGGAATGCTCAAATCACTGACATATGTAATAAGATCCGGGAATGTTTCCTTTGCTTTTTGAAGAGCGTGCTCACGCCGTCCGGTCACGATAACTTTATTTCCCGCTTTTAAAAACCGTTCTGCGAAAGCCAATCCTATTCCGGCATTTCCGCCTGTAATCAGTATTGTATTTCCCGTCAGTTTCATATTAACTCCTCTTTTCCGATTGTTTTTACATTTCTTTGTCAACATTTCAGCTTTGATCCAATCAATATATTCATCCCGCAAATAGGCATGAAATAAGACAGCAGTGATTCTGTAAAATTGATTTTTAGATCATCGGGAAACCCGCCAAAACTATTCTTTCCTTGTCACAATATGATGATACGGCTTAAAGCACGGTTTAAGTCAACAAAAGAACCTTGTGCTTCCGTTTCGGTTACTCACATCAGACATAGGTCACGAAAGGAAAGGTGAACGTAAAGTCTTGGAATTTTCTTGATGCGATAAAGCGTACCGTATCATATGGGTGAGAGGCAATTAAAAAAACGTTTCTGATCAAAACAAAAGGACGGCGATGCATATGCAGGAAGGAAACAGCGTTGATATCAGGCCGCTCAGCTTGAATGATGCAGAGCAGGAACTGGTTTTGCAGACGGAAAACCGCATGTTTTTTGAACGGTTTGCCATGACGAGACAAGAGGATTTTTATACGCTGGAAGGCCGGAAAAAACGAATTGAACAATCACTGAAGAATGCAGAAAATGATACTGAATACAGCTTCGGCATTTTTCTTCAGGATCAGACCCTGATTGGCACGATCAGCCTTTTTCAGGTGGTTCGGGGTTCCCTCCAAAGCGCTTTTATCGGTTATTTTTTAGATGGCAAATATAACGGGAAAGGCTATGCGACGAAGGCTGTTAAGCTGGCAGTCGAATATGCATTCAATGAGCTGGAACTGCATCGGATAGAAGCCGGAGTTATGCCGAACAATAAGGCGTCAATCCGGGTGCTCGAAAAAGCTGGCTTTCATAAAGAAGGCATTGCGAGAAAAAATGTAAAAATAAATGGAAAATGGGAAGATCATCAGGTGCTGGCGATCATACATCCGGAGGATACATGACGATATCCTCCTTTTTTATATCCTGCGTCTCTTTCGACAGATTCTTCCTAAAACTTCAAATCAATTGTCTAAATCATACTATTTGCAAATTCGAAAAAAAATAAAGGGTACATAGCACCAAAAACTCTGAAAGTTGTGCTCTTTGTCAACGCGTTCTAAAGTCATATTTTTCGAAAGGATATTGATTTTTTGATAGGATTAAACTAAATTGTAAAAGTATAGAATAGTTAATTTATTTTGTAAGAAAAGGATGATAATATGATAGGTCAATTGAGCAATAAAAAAATATTTTTAAGTTCTTTTTTCATCATTTTGATCTGTTCATTACTCTTCCAATTCAGTATTTCAGATAAAGTTCTGCAGTCGTATTATTCTTCCGTCGGAGAAAATACCTACGATATCGGGGAGAAAAGTGTTCGTACGATTGTCATGTTTCTGCAAGGGTTTATGATCTTCACAACTTTTGTGGAAATTCTGATAGGCGGATTTCTGTTATTCGTTGCCGCTTTTATTCTCGGTACAAAAAAACCGAAAAAAATATATTTGCTTCTATATACGCTGACTTCTTTAATCTCGGCATTTAAAATGTTGATTCTTTCAGTTGTTAACTACTTAACGGCTGATTCCTCGCTTATATATTCTGCCGGCGGCACCAGCTTGAGTCTGCAGCTGCTGGATCCATTTCTGCTCATATCAATCGCGGCTCTTTATGCTGCTGCGGGAAAACTGACCGATCTCAGTAAAGGCAAGAGAATCATTTTGACTGGATGTTTTGTTTTACTAAAACTCTTTACTATTTTCTTAAACTATTTTATGGCGGATAAAATTTAGCTCGGGAGAGAGTCAATTAAGCTGAATTTTATTATAAATTAAAAAAACAGAGTAGGGAGATGTTATGATGAACTTAGTAAAATCTAATAAAAAGTCTTTCATTTTGTTTGGCGCGGCTCTTGCTGCAGCAACATTGGTTTATGCACTATTATTAACGGGAACTGAATTAAACGTGGCGGCGGCTCATGCATTCTCAGCCAATGCTGAATTAGCTTCTACTCTCGGCATCTCTACAGCCGCAGCTAAAAAAGCAATTGATATTATTGATGCGGCATCAACAATTGCTTCTATCATTTCTCTTATCGGTATCGTTACAGGCGCAGGCGCGATTTCTTATGCAATCGTTGCAACAGCAAAAACAATGATTAAGAAATACGGCAAAAAATACGCAGCTGCTTGGTAAAATCGATCAATAAATAATTGCTCTTTTTGTACAAGCTGCAAAAAGAGCCTCTCTCCCAAATACATATGTAAGGATTGAAAGTATGATAGTCAAACAAATTGCGGCTCTTATCAAATATAATACCCTGTCATCGTTTCGAAAAAGAAAGGAAGATTGGGGCATTCCTCAACTCAACAGCAAACTGCTGTCTGCCATTATTATTTCTCTGTTATGTTTATATCTCGTTTTCCTGGGATGCGGTGTTGTATTCGGGACAAAACTGATTCAGCTGCCCCTCAGCGCATGGGGGCAATTTGTTTTAATCGCCGTTTCACTTGAGCAGCTTTTTTGGGCTGCCGGCTTCTTTAAAGAACACCACAATGCCTTTCTGCTGGATACGCGCAAGGTCATTCATCAATTAAAAAAGGTTCGTTTTTTACAGCTGTTTTCTGTTTTTGCCGGCCAGGCGATCAAAAAAACCATTTTCGTATGGTATCTTTTTGTTTTTCCGGTCTTTTTGTTTTTATCAAGCGCAGGCATGACCGGGTCTGCGGCGGTCATCGTATTTTTCTTGGGCTTCGTTTATTTTCTTCTCAATTTATTTTTATCTATGCTGTTTTCTTATGTTGTTTATCTTCTTACAAATATGTGGAGCAAATTGTTTTACTTGAAAATCATAAAAGGCATTTTATTCAGCGTCAGCCTGCTGGTTCCGCTTGCAGTCGGGTATGCCGTTTATCTTCTCGTGTTTGGGGAGTATACCGCAAAGGATATTTCAAGCTTTACGGAGTCACCGGCTTTCCGGAACATCCTCATGAATACGCCGTATGTATGGTTAGCATTCCGCTCACATTCCGTGCTCGTTTTCGCCGCGGTGTTTGCGGCCGCCGTCCTTTTAACGGCGGGGATGTTTAAACTGTGGTCGGCCACGCTGAAGAAAATGGACCTTATTCCTTATATGTTTTTGAAAAACGCAGATTTTGCGCCAAAGCTGAAATTATATAGAAATAACAAAATATTTCATGCCGTTTTTCAAAAGGATCTGCTGTTTTTATCGAGAATTGACGGGTTTTTTATCAGGAACTTCGGCAGTATGCTGTATTTGTTCATGCTGTTTTTAGGTTTTTGTATTCCGCTTCTATCGCATCATTTTATCGGGTATTCGGCAGCCGCCATCGTGTCTGCGGCGGTTATCATTGCGAACTTTTCGTATCAGCTCGTCGGAGATGCGCTCAAAACAGTATTATCAGTTGACGGGGAAATAAAAAATCAGCATTTGTTTCACCGGAATATCAAACATGCGTGGCAGCTGGTGTTTCCGAAAGTATGTATTTATAATCTCGCCGCTCTTATCTATTCGTTCATCATCACCATTTTGATTACGGTGTTTTTTTCGTCTTCCGCTGCGCTGACGATTTACTTGTTTATTGTGTTTTTATGTTCGGGTTTTTTATACAGTCTTGTCCAGATTTCAAGCACCGCCCTGTATCCTAAGAAAAACTGGGAGCATATGTACGAAATTGGAGAAGCGGGGAAAGCAAAGACGTATAACAACTTATACGGATCTTTCATTTTCATTGTGTCGCTTCAAATCGCTGCGATCACGTCGTATTTTATCTATAAAAAGCCGGAACTTGAAATGATGCTTATTCATTCTGCATCAGGTATTTTTGTCCTGTTCACACTATTAAACTATGGAGTCATGTTTCTGTTTCTTCGCAGAATCAATATGGCGGAAAGGTTTGCGAACAATGATTAAATTAGTGAATATACAAAAAAACTATAGTGAAAAACAGGTGTTGAAAGATATTTCGTTTGAGGTGAAAAAAGGCTCAATTTATGCTTTGCTGGGGACTAATGGAGTCGGGAAAACAACGACTTTGAAAATCATTTCGGGCCTGCTTAAACCGACTTCAGGCAGCGTCATGATTGACGGTAAGGAACTGGATTCAGAAGAGGGGGGGCAAATATCGGCTGATATCGGTTTTGTGCCCGACCATGCCTTTTTATATGATTACTTAACGGGAGTCGAATACTTGCGTTTTACAGCGGAGATGTTTGAAGTGCCGTCTCAGCGGACAAATGAGTATATAAAGAATATGTTAGAGACGCTGAAGCTTGCTCAAGACGGAAATCAGCTGATTAAAACATATTCACATGGAATGAAACAAAAATTATCAATTGCGGCCGCGCTCATTCATCAGCCAAAGATATTAATTCTTGACGAACCGCTGACGGGCATTGATTTAATCAGCGGTAAAACGATACGGACGTTATTAAAGGAGTACGTCAAGCAGGGACATACGGTCCTGTTATCGACTCACTTGCTGGAGCTGGCGCATTCGCTGTGCGATACGATCGGTATTATACATGAAGGCGTTTTTGCGGCGGAGTATCAGTCATCCGAGCATTCATTAGAAGAGATTGAAAAATTGGCTGAGAGTATCTATACATGATGAACCGCATGTTGCCGGCAATCAGGACGTCCGCCATTCCGTTAACCGCATCATTGCTGTTTTTTTCAGGCGGTGTGATCGCTGCGTTTTTTTCCGATCACTTTGTTTCAACCGCGTCTTACAACGGCTCATCAGGCGCGGTTGAACTGCTGAAAAACAATGCAATCGCTTGTCTGTTTTTAGCCGCGGGTTTTTTTACCTTTGGGTTGACCTCAATCTTTTATTTATTCACCAACGGGTTTATTTTAAGCGGCTCTATTATAGAAAATCTGCATAGCGGGGTTCCTTTTTATCAGATTTTTTTACTGCTAATTCCTCATGGTATATTTGAAGTTCCCGCGTTATTATTAAGTGGCGCCATTGGTTTTAAGGGCGTTGAATTGGTCATCAGGCTGTGTTTTTCTAAGGAAAAAAAGATAATGGCTTCAATGTTCAGGCATATTGGAATATTGGTGCTCATAATTATTTGTCTGCTGATCGCCGCTGCCATTATTGAAGCTTACATCACACCAATTTTTAAGTAAAAGGGGCAGAAATCATATGAGAAGTAAATTATCATTAATCGGTGTGCCGATTGTTATGATTATCGGTTATATCATTTCTTTATCCTTTGAGTGGCTGTTTCCTGTTCTTACTTTTGGGGTGGCAGGACTATATCTCTTTATATTTGCTCCGGTGCAAAATAAATTCATTCGTTACATCTTTTTGTTTATTTTTGTGATTAATCTGTTGGCCAGTGCGGCTCTTTATTTCGGTATTTAATAAAAAAATGACATTCATATTGAATGTCATTTTTTTATTTTTTTTTGCGGCTCTGCTGCGTGTTAAAATCTGTCGCCGTTGAAAATAGAGTTTTTTACGATCACGTAGTCGACATTGCGGATGGCTTCGAGTGTATTGCCGCCGGCGTAAGAGATGGAAGATTGCAGATCCTGCTCCATTTCAACCAGCGTGTCCTGTAAAGACCCTTTATGTTCGACATGCATTTTTTTGCCTTCGACGTTTTTCTTTTCGCCTTTTTGAAATTCAGAAGCGGAGCCGAAATATTCTTTGTACAGCTTTCCATCGATTTCGATCGTTTGTCCCGGTGATTCTTCGTGGCCGGCGAATAATGATCCGATCATGACCATAGATGCGCCGAATCGGATGGATTTCGCGATATCGCCGTGCGTGCGGATGCCGCCGTCAGCAATGATCGGTTTGCTCGCCGCTTTTGCGCACCAGCGAAGCGCGGCTAATTGCCATCCGCCGGTTCCGAAGCCGGTTTTAATTTTGGTGATGCAGACTTTCCCGGGGCCGATTCCCACTTTTGTCGCGTCGGCGCCCGCGCGTTCCAGCTCCCTTACGGCTTCAGGCGTCCCGACATTCCCTGCGATGACAAAGCTTTCCGGGACATGTTCTTTAATAAATTGAATCATGCTGATCACGGCATTGGAATGGCCGTGCGCGATATCAATGGTAATATAATCCGGCACAAGCTCCTGTGCTTTCAGCTCCCGGATGAATTCATAATCATTTTCCTTCACGCCGACACTGATGGAAGAAATCAGTCCGCGCGCTTTCATATCTTGGACAAAAGCCAGGCGTTTTTCCGGCTCGAAGCGGTGCATGATATAAAAATACCCGTTTTCCGCGAGCCAGGCCGCGATGTTTTCATCTATTATCGTCTGCATGTTGGCCGGCACGACCGGAAGTTTAAACGTGTGTCCGCCCAATGTAACTGATGTATCACATTCAGATCGGCTGTCCACAATGCATTTTGCAGGAATCAGCTGAATATCTTCGTAATCAAATACATTTTCCATATATAACACCCCTAAAAGCGAATAATATAATTGAATGAAATTAAAATGTTCGTCTTTTTATAATGTACTTTGTTTTGTCAGGAATGTCAAATGATTTCAAGCTGCCTCATATGCGGTCAGCTTGTCATCCATTTGCAGTTTGGTTATCATAGTAGTATTGGGTGTTGTAAGACATTTGTTACGATAGATAGATTTGCAGAAGAAGGGAGGGGCCGGTGTGGAACAAAAACAGCCCGGGCACAGCCCGAAAGCCCAAAAAATTCAGGACCGGATTATTTTAGGCACGATTTGGGTCGTGTCGGCGCTTGTCATTGCGCTCGTTGTCGGAACCGTCATGAATTATATTTGGATGTTTAAATAAAAAAGAGTCTGTGCCGGTATGACACAGACTCTTTTTTATATTATTTTTCAAACATGCTTGTAGAATGCAGAGGCTGGACGCGCGCTTTCGGGTCCATGTAAGCCTTCGCGTTGTTCACGGCTGTCGGAGCTTCGCCGAAACCGCTGGCGATCAGCTTGACTTTGCCTTCATATGTGCAGATATCTCCGGCGGCAAAGAAGCCTTCAATATTCGTTTCCATCGTGCTTTTAACGACGATGGAATTTTTCTCGATGTCAAGTCCCCAGTTTTTAATCGGGCCGAGAGAAGAAACAAAGCCGTAGTTTACGATCAGGTCATCAATTTCGATGATTTCTTTACGGTCGCCTTTCACTTCTTCGAGAACGAGCTGTTCGATCCGGTCTTCACCGACAAGTTCAGCGGGAACAAACGGTGTCAGCACGTTGACTTTAGAATTATGCAGGTTTTCGACACTGTGCTCATGCGCGCGGAATTTATCACGGCGGTGGATGATGCTGACTTCTTTCGCGATCGGCTCAAGCATGAGCGCCCAGTCAACCGCGGAATCGCCGCCGCCCAGAACGGCAACGCGTCTGCCTGCGAATTGATTGAGGTCGTCAATGAAGTAGTGCAGGTTTTTGCCCTCATATTGTTCCGCTGATTCCAGTTCAAGCTTTCTCGGCTTAAATGCGCCGTTTCCCGCGGTGATAATAACCGTTTTTGAATAATGCGTTTCTGAATTCGTGACAAGCTTAAACACACCGTCCGCCTGTTTTTCAACAGATTCAACGGCCTGCTCTAAGCAGATGGTCTGATCGAACTTTGCCATTTGCTCTTTTAAGTTGTTCACAAGTTCCTGGGCGCGGATTTTCGGGAATCCGGCTACGTCATAAATATATTTTTCAGGGTACAGCGCGCTGAGCTGGCCGCCAAGCTGAGGCAGGCTCTCGATGATTTTGACGCTCGCCTGTCTCATTCCCCCGTAAAAAGCGGTAAACAGGCCGACCGGGCCGCCGCCGATGACCGTAATATCATAAACCTTTGAATCCTCTTGCATACCAAATTGCCTCCTAATTGAAAATTGTTATTAATTATAACATACAATTTAAAAGGATGACGAGTGCCGAAAACCGCCCGGCCGCTTCATTCTTGAAAAAAGTTGCGGCCGCCGCTAATATGGGGACAAATTCCAATCTGTTTTTTCCTGAATGTTTTCTGATTCTTCCGGATAGTATGGTGATATGCAGACATGTGCGGTTTTCTAAAAAATTTTATATTTCATTTCATAAAATCCTGCCAATAAGCTGAAGCTAATACAAATGTTGATTTGATTATGCGTCTAACAGCAAAAAAAAGAAGGTGGATGTGATGGCATTGAATAAACCCAAAATCGTGGTTTTAGGTGCAGGTTATGGTGGATTAATGACAGTAACAAGGCTTCCGAAGCATATCGGGGCAAATGACGCTGACATTACTTTGGTCAATAAACACAATTATCATTATGAAACGACATGGATGCATGAAGCGAGCGCAGGAACGCTGCATCATGACCGCTGCAGATATCAAATAAAAGATGTAATCAATGAATCACGGGTCAAATTTGTGCAGGATACCGTAAAAGCGATAGATGTGCAAAATAAAAAGGTGACGCTTTCACAAGGGGACATCCCTTATGATTATCTTGTCATCGGGCTTGGCGCCGTCCCTGAAACATTCGGGATTAAAGGCTTAAAAGAATTCGCTTTTCCGATCGCGAATATTAATACGTCGCGCCAGCTGAAAGACCATATTGAGCTCCAATTTGCGACATACAATACGGAGGCCGAAAAACGCCCTGACCGCTTAACCATCGTTGTCGGCGGAGCGGGCTTTACGGGAATTGAATTTCTCGGTGAACTTGCGAACCGCAAGCCGGAGTTATGCAGATATTATGATATAGATGAAAGTCTCGTCCGGATCGTCTGTGTCGAGGCCGCCCCGACGGTTTTGCCGGGATTTGATCCGGAGCTTGTCGAATACGCCGTTCAATACCTTGAGAGCAAAGGCGTTGAATTTAAAATCGGCACCGCGGTTCAAGAATGCCGCGCAGACGGTGTCACAGTCGGCAAGAAAGATGAAGAGCCGGAAGAAATCAAATCGCAGACCGTTGTCTGGGCCGCGGGCGTGCGCGGACATCCGATCGTGGAGGAAGCGGGTTTTGAAAATATGCGCGGCCGTGTCAAGGTCAACCCTGATCTTCGGGCGCCGGGTCATGATGATGTTTTTATTCTCGGCGACAGCTCGCTCTTTATCAATGAAGAGACGGAACGGCCGTACCCGCCGACTGCTCAGATCGCGATGCAGCAAGGAGAAACGGTCGCCAAAAATCTGGGCGGTTTGATTAAAGGAGGCCAGCTTGAAGAGTTCAAGCCTGACATTAAAGGAACCGTTGCCTCCCTCGGTGAGCATAACGCCGTCGGAGTCGTATACGGCAGGAAGCTCAAAGGCACGCCGGCATCCTTTATGAAAAAGGTCATTGACAACCGCTCGCTCTTTATGATCGGCGGGCTGGGCCTGACGCTGAAAAAAGGGAAGTTTAAATTCTTCTGAAAACCCGCGGCCGCGGGTTTTCTCTTCTTTTAAAAAAGAGCGCTATCAAAAGAATGTAAAAGAAAAAAATGAATGTTTTCGCTTACATGAGTTATTTTGTTACATATTCTGACTTGGTGCTTGACAAGTAAATATGATATATTATCAGAAAATTAAGAAAAAGGGTGATCCGCATGAAAACGACAGCAAAAAGCACGGCGGCGTGTCCGTTCTGCTCAGGTAAAGGGTATTTTCAATTGCTTCTTGGCGGCTCCGAAACATGTCCCTCCTGCCAGGGAAGCGGCAAAGAGAGACGCTGATTTTTCCAGACGTTGACTTTTTTACCGCCCCCGAGGTACACTGAAAGTGCTGTAGGGGGTGGATGTTTGTGATTAGTTTGCCGGTTGTCCTGATCTCAATTGTACTATTTTTTGTACTGTTTTTCGGCATAGGCTTTCTGTTGAACATGCTGCTTAGAATGTCGTGGATTATGGCTGTTGTTTATCCGATTGTATGCCTTTTCATTATCAGCAATAAAAAGATGATCAGTTACGTGCAGGCGCCGGGGGAATCCTTTCAAAGCCTGTTTCAGCGCATCATGTCATTAGCGGTTGCGGATGTCGTGATTTTGGCGGGCGGACTGGCGGGAGCCATCATGTCAGGCATTGCCATAAAGGCGCTCAGAAAAAGAGGATATCAAATGTTTTAAGCCGCTTTCTTATTCGAGAAAGCTTTTTTTGTGCCGCGGCGCTTTTTGTATAGCACCTCACCGAGTTGGGAACAATGACTCGGAGGAGAGTGATTTCAGATTGACGATAATCAGACGCGTATTCATGATCGTGCTCTTTTTGGGCGCATGCCATGCGACATACTTTTCCATAACCGGTGTTGAAGCAAAGGATCTGACAAATTGGATGACGGAACATCGCGGCGCCGTTTTGAAAAACATCGGCACTCCGTTTCAATCCTTACAGAATCAGCCGGAAAAGAAGGCATCAGGCAGGATAAAACCGCTGGAAGAAGCTTTTGACTGGGAACGCTATCCGTCACAAAAGGTGACGGCCACCGGTTATACCGCCGGAGCGGAATCTACCGGAAAATCTCCGGGTCATCCGCAGTACGGAATTACATATTCAGGCGTGAAGGTCAAACGCGATTTATATTCAACTGTTGCGGCCGATCCGTCTGTTTTCCCGATCGGGACGATTCTGTTTATACCGAATTACGGATACGGGGTTGTCGCCGATACCGGCTCAAAAATTAAAGGCAGCCGCCTTGACCTCTACTTTGACACCGTCAAGGACGTCTATAACAATTGGGGCAAAAAAACACTTGAGGTCTACATGATTAAAAAAGGGAACGGCACAGTGACCGAGGACGAACTTGTAAAGCTGAACGAAACCAAGTCGATGCAAGTGTTCAGAAATCAATACAAAACGGTAAAAGAATAAAAACGCTTCAGCATCCGCTGAAGCGTTTTTTACATAAAGAAATAATCTAAAATCAATGTCAGCACAATACCGGTGACGCCGCCGAAGAACACTTCAATCGGCTGATGGCCGAGCAGTTCTTTCAGTTTCTTCTGTTTTTCCTTCTCTTCCGCTTTCTGAAAGTCCTTCGCTTCGCTGACAAACCGATTAAAGTCGATGACCAGTTTATTAATGACCGTCGCCTGTTCACCCGCATGCCGCCTGACACCTGTAGCGTCGAACATCGTAATGACGGCGAAAATCGCGGCGACTGCAAACAGGGGCGAGTCCAGTCCCTGTTCCAAAGCGACTCCGGTTGACAGCGCGGTGACGGCGGCGGAATGGGAGCTCGGCATGCCGCCGGTGCTCGTCACAAGAGACCATTCAAGTTTTTTGGATACGATAAATTGAATAGGCACTTTTACAACTTGGGCAAAAATAATGGCGGCAAAACTCGCCAGTAAAGGAAAATTCATAAGTACATCCATATGCAACATCCTTTCTGTATCTGCTGATTCCGATCGTATCGAAAAACTGCAGAAAACGCCCTTAGTTTGGTAAAATAAAATCAATGAAAAATGTTTTTTCATTATACCACTTTACATAACAAATACCCACATAAGGAGTGTGTACTCATGTTTTATGCATCTGATCAACTGCGGCATCCCGAAACACTGGTCATCGGTCTTTTTCAAAAAAGCACGCTGAACGGATTTACGAAGGAATTGGATGATAAATTGGACGGTCATCTGACCCAGCTGTTAAAGGATGGTGATGTGTCCGCCAAACGCAATCGTGTATCAAAAGTATACCCTCCGGCTGCGACCGGTATGAAACGTATTTATTTTATCGGCCTGGGAAGAGAAGCGGATTATTCGTTTGAAGATACGAAAGAATGCTTTGCACGAGTATTTCAGCAGGTTCATCAAGATAAAAAACAGGAAGTATCCGTTTTGCTCGATACATTCGTCTCCGGGGAAGTGCCTGCCGCCGATGCCGCTCATGCGCTTTCAGAAAGCTGTCTGCTTGCGGTTTACGAAGTGCAGGATTATAAACATAAATCAAATGAGCCGGATCAGGAACTGAAATCAGTCTGCGCCGTGACCGAAGAAGACCTGAGGGAAGTGCAGGCCGGCCTGAACGTCGGCGCGGCATACGGCCAAGGGACGAATTCAGCCCGCACGCTTGTGAATATGCCGGGTAATATGCTGACGGCCACTGATTTGGCGTCATATGCCGCTGAGCTGGCGGCAAAATACGATTTCGAGTGTGAAATTTTAGAAAAAGATGAAATGGAAGAGCTCGGCATGGGCGGGCTGCTTGCTGTTAACAAGGGCTCATCCGAACCGCCGAAAATGATCGTTCTGAAGTATCAGGGCAAAGATCAGTGGGAAGACGTTATCGGCCTGGTCGGTAAAGGAATTACCTTTGATACGGGCGGATATTCAATTAAGCCGAAAACCGGCATCGTCGGCATGAAAAGCGATATGGGAGGGGCCGCCTCGGTATTAGGGGCAATGGAAATTATCGGCGAACTGCGGCCTGAACAAAACGTGCTCGCTGTCATACCGTCTACGGACAACATGATTTCGTCCGATGCGATGAAGCCGGATGACGTCATCGTTTCGCTCAGCGGAAAAACCGTTGAGATCCTGAACACCGATGCGGAAGGGCGTCTCGTGCTTGCCGACGGCATCACATATGCCAAGCAGCACGGAGCCTCTGTCCTCGTAGACGTCGCAACGTTAACGGGCGGTGTCATTGTCGCCTTAGGAAACGAAATGACGGGCGCCATGACCAATCACGCCGCGTTTTATGAACAGGTGGCGGAATCGGCGAAAGAATCCGGCGAGCCGATCTGGCAGCTTCCGATTACAGAAAAGGATAAAAAACGGGTGAGAAACAGTCAGATGGCTGATTTGAACAATTCTCCGGGAAGAGAAGGCCACGCGATTATGGCGGGGGCATTCATTGGTGAATTCGCGGAAAACACGCCGTGGGTTCATCTCGATATTGCGGGAACCGCAACGGCGAATAAAGCGACATGCTTCGGCCCTGCCGGCGCAACAGGCGTCATGGCAAGGACGTTGGCTGTTTTGACTGAGCGCTTTACGCCCGAAAGATAACAGCATCCCGCTGCCTTGATGCAGCGGGTTTTTCGATTTCCAAAATCTTTAGTTGACTAAAGCGCAGAATATATGGTAACTTTAATTATCTACTACATTAGCAAACTAAAGGATTTTTGGAGGGACTCATCAATGAATGCTGTTGTTGTCGCAGTATTGCTTATGCTCGTCTTAAGCCTGCTGCGTGTCAATATTATTATAGCTTTAATGATCGGCGCGCTTGCCGGCGGGCTGACCGGCGGCTTAGGCCTAGGAGAGACGGTGAAGGCTTTTACGGACGGTCTCGGCGGAAATGCCACCGTCGCGGTCAGCTACGCGCTGCTCGGAGCATTTGCCGCGGCGCTGACAAAGACGGGGCTTCCCGATGCAATGGTGGAAGCGTCTGTCAAACTAATCGGAAAAAAGGAAGATTCGCGGAAAAAAGCACTGTCAAAAGTGTTAATCGTACTGATTATTTTAATCATATCCTGTTTCTCGCAAAACGTGGTGCCCGTTCACATTGCGTTTATTCCTGTATTGATTCCGCCGCTTTTAAAAATATTTAACGAACTTGAAATAGACCGCAGACTGATCGCGTGTGTGATGACATTCGGACTGACTGCGCCTTATATCGTTCTGCCTGTCGGATTCGGACAGATTTTCCAGGGGATGCTGAGAGATAATATGGCGTCAGCCGGTTTAAAGGTGCCGCTCAGTGATATCCCGTATGCTTTAATCATCCCGACGGCCGGGATGGCGGTCGGTTTAATTTTAGCCGTCATCGTCTTCCGGAAACCGAAGAAATATGAGACGAAGGAGATTGCCGGACTATCGTCTTCTCCTTATACGAAAAAAAGCATTGCCATCGCCTTGATCTCCATTGCCGTGTCGCTTGCCGTTCAGCTCTATCTGTCACAAGTGCTCGGAGTGGAAGGTATGATCATGGGCGCGCTTGCCGGCTTGTTTACGCTGTTTATCAGCGGAGTCATGAAGCGCAATGAAGCGGATAAGCTGATCACGGACGGCATGATTCTGATGGCCTTTATCGGGTTTGTCATGCTTGTTGCGGCCGGTTTTTCAAATGTATTGAATAAAACGGGCGATGTGGCTTCCTTGGTCAAAGCATCAACAGGCTTTATCGGCCACAGCCAATCATTAGGCGCGCTCCTGATGCTGGTGGTCGGTTTATTAATCACGATGGGAATCGGATCATCATTTGCAACCGTACCCGTCATTACGACCATATTTGTCCCGCTGTGCGCTCAGCTCGGATTCAGTCCGATGGCGACGATTGCCGTAATCGGAGCGGCCGCCGCGGTCGGCGATGCGGGTTCTCCTGCAAGTGACAGTACGCTCGGGCCGACGTCAGGCCTCAGCGCCGACGGACAGCACCACCACATTTGGGATACGTGCGTACCGACATTTCTTTTCTATAACATTCCGCTTGTGATATTCGGCTGGATTGCCGCGCTTGTCCTGTAAAAAAAGGCTCCCGGAAAGGGGAGCCTTTTTGTATGCTGAGAACATCTTACGCCGGGTTTCTGCTGAACCCCGTCGCTTTATGAATAGACCTGTAAACGGCAGGCGCGATTGATGCCAATAACAGTGCTAAAACGATATCTTTTATGAAAAACCATATCATGTAAAACCAGGCCATTCCGTAGCTGATCGGAGCATGAAGCCATAATTTCAGCGCAATATACGTATAGGTCGTGCCAATGATATAAATGACGGCGGTACCGATCAAAGAGGCCCATGCATAATGCAGGCGGCCGGGTTTTTTTGTTTTTTCCAGCAGCCATCCGGCTGCAAATGCCGCCGGGATATAAGCGAGAATAAATCCGCCGCTCTTTCCGATAAACGGCGCAAAGCCTGCTGAGAATTGAGCGAAAACAGGCGCCCCCGCGAGTCCGGCCAATGCGTATACCGTCATTGCAATGGCTGCCCGTCTGGCGCCGAGAAGCATCGCGGCTAACAGACAAAAGAAAGGCTGCAGCGATAACGGAATTCCCGCAACTTGCAAAAAAGGAGCCATTGATGTAATGTTGGCGCCGACGGCCATCAGTGCGGCAAACATGCCGATAAGCGCCATATCGCCCGCGCGAAGGTTGCGTTGTTTCATTTGTTTTTCCCCCTTACACTTGTACCAGATTAGCGTAATCGAAGGGTGATTGATTGTCAACAAAGATTTAATATAGGTTTACTAAATGGAGGGAGCCATATGTTTTTCGGGAAAACGAAACAAACAAAACAGTCGGAACGGATTCCGCCAAACCAAAATGTCACAACGAAGTTTCCCGTGCTTCACGCCGGAAATGTTCCTTATTATGAAGATATGTCAAAATGGAATCTGCAAGTGTACGGACTTGTTGACCGTCCTATGCTGTTAAGCTTTGAAGATATCAAATCCTTTCCTGAAGCCGAAGTGAAAAATGATATTCATTGCGTCACGGGCTGGTCCCGTCTTGATAATATCTGGCAGGGAATACGCGCCAAAGACATCGCTGAGAAAGCGGGCGTGCACAAAGAAGCGGGATTCGTCATTCTGCACGCTGAAGAGGGCTGGACGGCCAACCTGCCGCTTTCTGATTTTGCGCGGGAAACATCCCTGCTGGCATATGCGCATAACGGCGAGCCGTTAACGCCAGAGCACGGCTATCCGCTCAGAGGCGTTTTCCCCCATCTTTATTTTTGGAAAAGCGCAAAATGGCTGCGCGGCATTCAGTTCACAAAGGAAAACCACCCCGGCTTTTGGGAGAAAAACGGCTACCATATAAGGGGAGATCCATGGAAGAATGAGCGCTTTACATGGGATTAAGCCCCTATCACTATATAGTTCTTAGGTACCTTATTGAAATAAGGTGCTTTTTTTATATCAAAAATCCATTGACTTTGTTTGGCAAAAAACCTATTATTTGAGGTGTCTTTTGATATTGAAAATCATTATCAATAAGCATAGATAAAGCAATTGCCGCAAAGGGGATGAACACATAATGGACGGAAAACAAATAAAGCGGGGTTTCGCGCCGGACGGCCGATACGCGGTTCCGGGCACAGAAGTAAGAGAAATGCGCTCAAAAGGAGGCCGTATGTATCGTATCTTTGTCTCTTTTCCTCAGGAAGAACCGCCTGCATCCGGCTTCCCCGTCATATACCTGCTCGATGCGAATTCCGTATTCGGCACAATGGCCGAAGCTTTGCGGGTGCAAAGCCGACGGCCTGAAAAAACAGGCGTTGTTCCGGCGGTGATTGTCGGAATCGGCTACCCGACAGATCAGCCGTTTTCCGCCGAACGTCACAGTGATTTTACGATGCCGCTTTCTGAATCAGAACTGCCGGTGCATCCGCGCGGCGCGGCATGGCCCGAACAGGGAGGGGCGGAAGCGTTTCTGAGTTTTATAGAAGAAGAAGTAAAGCCCGCGATGGAGCGGGATTATCCGATCGACAGAGGCAGGCAGACGATTTTCGGCCATTCGCTGGGCGGTCTTTTTGTGCTGCAAGTGCTTTTGATGAGGCCGGACATGTTCCAGACCTATGTTGCCGGGAGTCCGTCAATTCACTGGAACAAGCGTTTTATTCAGGAAAAAGCGGAACGTTTGTCAGACCGGCTCTCTGCGGAAAATCTTCAAGTCAGCGTATTGCTGGCTGCGGGAGAAATTGAAAAAACACATAAAAGCAGAATCCCGCAGCACGCAGAGGCGCTGTACTCTTTATTATCCGGATTTGAAGATGATGGAGTCCGTGCTGAATACAGCGAGTTTGAAGGAGAGGGCCATATTTCTGTCCTGCCCGTTTTAATCAGCAGGGCCCTGCGTTTCTGCCTGAATCCGGGAGGACCGCATACCCCGTATTCTCCCGCATGAGAAAAAACAGGCCCTTCGAACTAAATGCGGCTGATTCTAATTTTCTAATTGACTGCGTGTTTTGATTTGGATATGATTGTCTTGAATCATAGTTGATAATGATAATCATTATCAATATAGAAAGGGAATGATAATATGGACGCATTGGGAATGAAAGGGAAAACGGCCGTTGTCACCGGCGCCGCTCAAGGCATCGGAGAAGCAACAGCGCTTGCCCTTGCTGAACAAGGCGTAAATGTGGCAGCTATAGATACAAATGAAGACCTGCTTCTCGGGCTTACTGACAGACTTCGGAAAAAAGGCGTGCAGGCGCAGGGGTTTGCCGCAGATGTATCTGACAGTGCGGCTGTCAATGATATCATCGCCGCCGTTGAACGCGACATGGGACCTATTGAAATATTGGCGAACGTTGCGGGCGTGCTGCGGCCGGGTCCGGTGCAATCCCTCAGTGATGAAGATTGGGATCAAACATTTTCTGTTAATACGACCGGCGTATTTCATGTGTCACGGGCTGTAAGCCGATACATGATTGAGCGTCAAAAAGGCGCCATCGTTACGGTCGGTTCGAATGCAGCCGGCGTTCCGCGTGCTTCCATGGCGGCTTATGCGGCGTCAAAAGCGGCTGCCGTCATGTTTACGAAATGCCTCGGACTGGAGCTTGCGGCCCATCATATCCGCTGCAACATCGTATCTCCGGGTTCAACGGAAACCGACATGCAGCGGGCGCTGTGGCAGGACGAGAACGGAGCCTGGGACGTCATCAGAGGTTCGCTTGATACATATAAAACGGGAATTCCGCTTCAAAAGCTGGCGAAGCCTTCTGATATTGCAAATGCCGTTTTGTTTCTGGCTTCTGAACAGGCAAACCATATTACGATGCATGATTTATGCGTTGATGGCGGCGCTACTTTAGGCGTTTGATGTAACGAGAAGGAGGGACAAACATGACAAATCAACATTTATTGGCGGAAGTGTCTGCAAAAGAGGTGCTGGATGCTTACAAGCCCGGGGCGTTCTTTTTAGCTTCCCCGAAAAGTACGATGCTTGCGGAAGGAATGTTTGCGGAAGTGCCTGATACAGACGCGGAAAATCAGCTGGATTCACTGCCTGAACGCGTGAGACAGACGCTTCTTGAGGCAAAGCAAGCCGGCATCAAACATCCGATTGCGGCCGGCGCCATTCCTTTTGACGGCAGAAAAGCTTCCCGGCTTTTTGTACCGAAGAATGTTCATACGGCAGGCCCGCTTTCGTTTGCGGAATCTTCCGCAGAAAAGCCGCAATCCAATACATATGACATCCGTCCCGTTCCGGAGCCTGAGGGCTTTATGAGCGGTGTGGAACAAGGCGTATTCAACATTACGGACGGTCCGCTCAGCAAAATCGTGCTGTCAAGGACGCTTCATCTGACCGCTGAAAAGAATATCGACATTCCACAGGCCGTCAAGCATTTGGCGCAGCACAACCCGCGCGGCTATACATTCGCTGCGGATGTGACGGGAACGTCAGAAACAAGAAAAACGCTTTTCGGCGCAAGTCCTGAACTGCTGCTGTCCAAAAACGGAACATCGATTCTGTCCAATCCGCTGGCAGGTTCCAGACCTCGCAGCACAGATCCCGCCGAGGATCAGAGAAGAGCGGAAGAACTGCTGCAATCAGCAAAAGATCTGCATGAACATGCCGTAGTCGTGGCCGCCGTGGCCGCCGCCCTTAAACCGTTCTGCCGTGTGCTTGATGTGCCGGAAAAACCGTCACTCATTAAAACTGAGGCGATGTGGCACCTGTCCACCGAGGTAAAGGGAGAGCTGCGTGATCCGTCAACGACATCACTTGAGCTGGCCATCGCCCTGCATCCGACACCCGCGGTATGCGGAACGCCGACGGATGCGGCGAGAGAAGCGATTCAGGATATTGAGCCGTTTGACCGCAATTTCTACACGGGAATGGCGGGCTGGTGTGATGCTGAGGGTGACGGAGAATGGATTATCGCACTCCGCTGCGCCGAAGCGGAAACAAGGTCTCTCCGGCTCTTTGCGGGTGCCGGGATTGTCGCCGGATCAAAGCCGCAGGATGAATTGGACGAGACCTCGGCCAAATTCCGCACCATGCTCCGGGCGATGGGGCTTTACCAAGATGAGTTGTAAAAAAGGAGGGAACGGATCGTGCTGACTGGATTTACGCCATGGCCGGAAGAATGGGCTGACAAATACCGAAAAGACGGCTGCTGGAAGGGTGAGACGTTCGGAGGAATGCTGAAAGAGCGCGCGGCTTTATACGGAAATCAAACTGCCGTGACGTGTAAAGATGTACATTGGACCTACAAAGAATTAGATGAAAGGGCAGATCGTTTAGCGGCGGGGCTGCATAAGCTCGGAATTCAAAAGGAAGACCGCGTTGTCGTTCAGCTGCCGAATATCGCTGAGTTTTTTGAAGTGATTTTCGCGCTGTTCCGGCTGGGAGCGCTGCCCGTTTTCGCGCTGCCTTCTCATAGAAGCAGTGAGATTACGTATTTCTGCGAGTTTGCAGAGGCGAAAGCATACATCATTCCTGATATGCATTCAGGTTTTGATTACAGGGCGCTTGCCAGACAGGTGAAAGACAAACTTCCGGATTTGGCGCATGTCATTGTGGCCGGCGAAGCTGAAGAGTTTCAAGAACTGAGCAGCCTGCATAGAGAGCCTGTTCAGCTGGAAGAGGTAAGCCCGGCGGAAGTCGCCTTTTTACAGCTTTCAGGAGGCAGTACGGGGCTGTCCAAGCTGATTCCGCGAACACACGACGATTACATATACAGTTTGCGCATCAGCGCGGAAATATGCGGCTTGGATCAACACAGCGTTTATTTGGCTGCTCTGCCGACAGCGCATAATTATCCGCTCAGCTCGCCAGGTGTGCTGGGAACTTTATATGCCGGAGGCCGGGTTGTTCTGTCACCGACGCCGAGCCCGGATGACTGCTTCCCGTTAATTGAGAAAGAACGTGTCACGATTACAGCGCTCGTCCCGCCGCTTGCGATGGTGTGGATGGACGCATCCGGTTCGCGAAGTGATGATTTATCAAGCCTTCAAGTGCTGCAGGTGGGAGGCGCCAAATTCAGCGCTGAGGCGGCCCGCCGCGTAAAGAGCGCTTTCGGATGCACCCTTCAGCAGGTTTTCGGAATGGCGGAAGGATTGGTGAATTATACGAGACTGGATGATCCTGAAGAGATCATTGTCAATACGCAAGGCAGACCGATGTCACCTTTTGATGAGGTAAGGGTTTTAGACGATGACGGGCGGGATGTCGCCCCCGGTGAAGCGGGACATTTGTTTACACGCGGCCCTTACACGATTCGCGGATATTATAAAGCGCCTGAACATAATGAAAGATCATTCACAGCCGACGGATTTTATCAGACCGGCGATATCGTCAAACTGACGGCGGACGGCTATATCATCGTCGAAGGGCGTGCGAAAGATCAAATCAATCGGGGCGGTGAAAAAATAGCCGCTGAGGAGGTGGAAAATCACCTTCTTGCGCATCCTGCCGTTCATGACGCGGCCATGGTTTCAATGCCGGACGATTTTCTCGGGGAGCGATCCTGTGTGTTCGTCATCCCGAAAGGAGAAGCGCCGAAACCGGGAGAGCTGAAAGCATTTTTGCGTGAGCGCGGACTGGCGGCATATAAAATCCCCGACCGGATTGAATTTATCGCTTCTTTCCCGAAAACCGGCGTCGGCAAGGTCAGTAAAAAGGATCTTCGCGAAACGATCGCCCAAAAAGTAAAGCCGGCTGAAATCAAACAATCTTAAAAAAGGAAGTGTTTACATTGGCTATACCGTCTATTCCCGCATATGCGCTGCCGACAGCGTCAGATATGCCTGAAAATAAAGTATCGTGGACGCTGAATCCGAAACGCGCGGTGCTTCTGATCCATGACATGCAGAATTATTTCGTCGATGCTTTTGCGAAAGGTGAAGCTCCGATCACAGAGGCGTCTCAGAATATCAAAAAAATAAAAGAGCAATGCAAAGCACTTGGCATTCCGGTGGTGTATACCGCACAGCCGGGCAGCCAAGACCCGGCGGACCGTGCGCTGCTGACGGATTTTTGGGGGCCGGGGCTAAAAAGCGGGCCTTATGAAGAAAAGGTCATTCCGGAGCTTGCCCCGGATGATCAGGACATTGTCCTCACAAAGTGGAGATACAGCGCGTTTAAACGGACGAATCTCCTTGAGATCATGCGTGAAAGCGGCAGAGACCAGCTCATGATTACGGGAATTTATGCACACATCGGCTGTCTCGTCACAGCCTGTGAAGCATTTATGGATGATATCCAAAGCTTCTTTATCGGAGACGCCGTTGCTGATTTTTCTTCAGAAAAACATAAGATGGCCATCGAATATGCGTCTCAGCGCTGCGCTTACACAGCTTTGACAAACGAAGTGCTGGAGCTGCTGGGCGACGCGCCGGTTTCTGAAGGAGAAGAGAAGGTTTCCGCCGTATTGACAAAAGACCGGGTGCGGGAACAAATTGCGGCGATTCTTCAAGAATCACCGTCTGATATTCCGGATCATGAAGACCTGCTGGACAGAGGTCTTGACTCCGTCAGAATCATGAGCCTTGTCGAACAATGGCGCCGTGACGGAGCTGAAGTGACGTTTGTGGAACTGGCGGAGAACCCGACGCTGGAAGAGTGGTGGAGACTTCTTTCTTCCCGATCTCAAAAAGTCTTGCCGAACGCAGATTATTTATAAAGGGAGAGAATAGAATGCATGATACACAACAGCTGCCTCTGACAGGCGCACAGGCCGGTATCTGGTTTGCGCAGCAGCTTGATCCTGATAATCCGATTTACAATACAGGCGAGTACGTTGAGATAAACGGCGCGATCGATGTGAACATATTTAAAACCGCTCTCGAACGCGTGCTGACGGAAGCCGCGTCATTACACGCCCGCTTCGAGGAGGGAGCAGACGGGCCGAAGCAGATCATCAATCCTCCATTTGAGGCTGCGATCGATGTCATAGATGTGAGTTCAGAAGCTGATCCGAAGCAGGCCGCACTCAGACTCATGCAGACAGATTTGGCTGAGCCCGTTGATATGGCGGCCGGGCCTTTGTTCCGCGACATTTTATTTCAGGCGGGACCGGAACGCTTTTTCTGGTATCAGCGCATTCACCACATTGCGATAGACGGCTACGGTTTTTCACTGCTGGCACGGCGTACGGCGCAAATGTACACCGCAATACGGGAAGGACGTCCGGATAACGGGCGCTCCTTCGGTTCTTTGGAGGATCTGGTAAAAGAAGATCAAGAGTACCGCGCGTCTGATCAATTCCTGAAAGATCGGGAATTTTGGATGGAGAAATTTGCGGATGAACCTGATGTCGTCAGTTTGGCAGAAAGAGCGCCGCGAACGTCAACACGTTTTCGGAGAAGCACGGCTTATCTTTCTGAAACGGCTTTACAGCATGTAAAAGCGATTCCGAACTGGCATGAAGCCGTCACGGCCGCAGCGGCGGTATATGTCCATCGGATGACAAACGCAGGGGATATCGTGCTCGGTTTACCGATGATGGGGCGGATCGGCTCAATTTCACTGAATATTCCGAGTATGGTCATGAATCTGCTGCCTTTGCGGCTTTCGCTCCGCCCGGATATGAATTTTCATGAGGCCGTCAGCCAAGTGGCAAAAGAAATCCGAAACATCCGGCGCCATCAGAAATACCGCCATGAAGACATGCGCCGCGACCTTAAATTGCTCGGAGAAAATCGCAGGCTGTTCGGCCCGCAAGTCAATGTGATGCCGTTTGACTACGCGCTTGATTTCGCCGGAGCGCCAGGGACCGTCCATAATTTATCAGCAGGGCCTGTTGATGATTTGTCAATTAACGTTTACGACAGAGCGGACGGAAGCGGAATGCGTGTGGACTTTGATGCGAATCCGGAAGTGTACAGCGCCGAAGATATTGAAAACCATCAAAAACGATTCCTGCTTCTGTTGGAATCAGCTGTGAAAGACCAGACACAAAAAATCGGCACACTCAACCTTCTGCTTGAAAGTGAACGTCTCCGCGTACTGGATAGCTGGAATGACACGTGCAAGGCCGAGAAGCAGAAAAGTCTGCCGGAGCTGTTTTACGAACAGACCGTAAAAACACCGGACCGGCCGGCAATCATCACCGAAAACGAAGAGCTCAGCTATGCCGAATTGAACAAGCGCGCGAACCAGCTTGCCGGCATGCTAAAGGAAAAGGGGCTCGGACCGGAACAATTTGCCGCTTTGCTGCTTCCGCGGTCACAGGAGTTGGCCGTGAGCATGCTGGCCGTTTTGAAAACGGGAGCCGCATACCTGCCGCTTGATCCTGATTTTCCTTCTGAGCGGATCACATACATGCTCAAAGATGCACAGCCTGCATGCCTGATTACAACGATGGAATTATCCGGCCGCATGCCGGAAGACAGTGATGCAAAAAGGATCATTCTCGATGACCCGAATACGGTAAAAACCGTTGCCGCTCAAAATGCTGACTGTCCCGCTCAGGCGGAATGTTCGCCTTTGCACCCCGCTTATATCATTTATACATCGGGCTCAACGGGCAAACCGAAAGGCGTAGTCGTCACATTAAAAAGCGTAAGCAATTTCCTCTTATCCATGCGGGAAATGTTCCCGCTAGGCGAACAAGACCGCCTGCTTGCCGTTACGACTGCGGCGTTTGATATTTCCGGACTTGAACTCTTCCTTCCGCTCATCAGCGGGGCGGGGTGCGTCATCGCACGTAAAGAGACGATTCAGGAACCGCGGGCGCTTGCGCACATGATTCACTCATACGGTATTTCAATCATGCAGGCAACGCCGACATTGTGGCATTCATTAGTCACCAATGAACCGGATTCTCTCCGGGCGCTGCAGGTGCTTGTCGGAGGTGAGGCGCTTCCGAACGCGCTTATGCATGCTCTGCTTGAATCAAGGTGTACAGTGACGAATCTGTACGGGCCGACTGAAACAACAATCTGGTCGGCCGCACAGCCGCTTGCAAAAGGCCATACAGGGGCGCCTCCGATCGGAAAGCCGATTTGGAACACGCGGGTATATGTGCTGGACGCCGCATTGCAGCCCGTCCCGCCGGGAATCGCGGGCGAGCTTTATATCGCGGGCGAGGGGCTTGCCAGAGGTTATTATAACCGTCCTGATTTAACAGCGGAAAGATTCATTGCCGATCCGTACGGGCCCGCGGGCGCGAGGATGTACCGGACGGGAGATCTCGTGCGCTGGCGTGAGGACGGCTCGCTTGATTATATCAGCAGAGCCGATCATCAAATTAAAATCCGCGGGTTCCGGATAGAATTAGGAGAAATTGAGTCGGTGCTGTCGAAATATCCGGGTATTTCGCAGGCCGCCGTCATTGTCCGTGAAGACCAGCCCGGAGATAAGCGGCTGGCGGCTTACGCTGTCGCGGATCAGCCCCTTGATATCGGCGGACTTCGTGCATATATGGCCGAAAGCCTGCCCGATTATATGGTGCCGGGCGCGTTTGTACAGCTGAAAGAATTGCCGCTGACGCCGAATAAGAAGCTCGATCGCAGCGCTCTGCCTGCACCTGATTTTTCCGCTGTCCTGTCTGACAGAGGGCCGCGGACGCCGCAGGAAGAAATATTATGCGATCTGTTTGCCGAGGTTCTCGGTCTCGCGCGGGTCGGAATTGATGACGGGTTCTTTGAATTGGGCGGACATTCGCTCTTAGCCGGACGCCTGATGAGTCGGGTTCGGGAGACGATGGACGCAGAGCTTGGCATCGGCCGCCTGTTTGATACGCCGACCGTTGCCGGGCTCGCCGCACAGCTTGACACCGCAAAGAGTGCGCGGCCTAAGCTCAAGCCGTTTGACCGGCCGGAGCACATCCCGCTGTCATTTGCGCAGCTGCGTCTATGGTTTCTCTACTGTCTTGAAGGGCCAAGCCCGACTTATAACATTCCGGTGATTGTCCGCATGTCAGGCAAGCTTGACCAATCAGCGCTGAAACACGCCTTTTACGATGTTGTCAGCCGTCATGAAAGCCTGCGCACCGTTTTTCCGGAAAATAAGGGATCATCTCATCAGCTCATTTTATCTGCTGAAGAAGCCCGCCCTGTGTTTACAGTGACACGTGCAGACAAAAACGAGCTCCAAGACATGCTTGCCGCTGCGGCACGATATCGGTTTGATCTCGCTAAAGAGCCGGCCGTCCGAGCCGAGCTGTTTGATCTTGGTGACGGCGAGTATACGCTGATGATTCTCCTGCATCACATTGCAGGTGACGGCTGGTCCTTGAATCCGCTCATGCGTGACTTATCCATAGCCTATATCGCCCGGCAAACAGGTGAAAAAGCAGAATGGGCGCCGCTGGCGGTTCAATATGCGGATTATGCGCTTTGGCAGCAGCAGCTTTTAGGCAGCGCGTCTGATTCTGAGAGCTTAATTGCGCGCCAGCTGGATTTCTGGAAGAAAACGCTTGAAAATGTACCGGATCAGCTGGAGCTGCCGTCTGATTTTCCGCGTCCCGCTGAATCAAGCTACAGGGGCGGCGTCATTCGGGTCAACATCGGCCAAGAGCTTCATGCCCGTCTTCTCTCACTTGCCAGAAATCAGCGCGTAAGCCTGTTTATGGTGCTTCAATCAGGGCTTTCCGCGTTACTGACCCGGCTCGGTGCAGGGACCGATATTCCGATCGGCAGTCCGATAGCCGGCCGCAGTGATGACGCATTGGGAGACCTTGTGGGTATGTTCATTAATACACTCGTACTGAGAACCGATACCTCTGGCGATCCGAGCTTTTGTGAGCTCCTTGAAAGGGTCAGGGAAATGAATCTCGCAGCATATGAACATCAGGACGTGCCGTTTGAACGTCTCGTGGAAGAATTGAATCCGGTTCGTTCCCGGTCAAGACATCCGCTGTTCCAAGTGATGCTCGCATTCCAAAATACGCCTGACCCTGTACTCAGTCTTCCTGATATGGAAACAAGCCTGCAAATCAGCAGTGTCGGATCGTCCAAATTTGATTTGACGCTGGAATTGGCTGAACAGCGCCATGACGACGGCACGCCTGCCGGTATTGAAGGCCTGCTGGAGTTCAGTACGGACTTATTTAGAAAAGAAACGGCTGAAGCACTTGCCGGACGCCTGCTTCTTCTGCTCGAAGATGCCGCATCACATCCGGAAAAACCGATCGGAAGCTTAACCATTCTTTCTGATGAAGAGCGCCGGAAGCTTTTGCCGGTTAAACGGGCAAAACAGCATATTCAGCCTCGGCAGACACTGCCTGAACTGTTTGAAATACAAGCCGCCGCAAAATCGGATGAAACGGCGGCAGTTTTTGAAGAGAGCGGACTCACTTATAAAGAGCTGAATGAAAGAGCCAATCAGCTCGCGCACATGATGATTGCCCGCGGCGTCGGCCCGGAGCAGTTTGTCGCACTGGCGCTGCCGCGTTCTTTAGATATGATTGTCGGGCTGTTAGCCGTCCTGAAGACGGGGGCAGCGTATCTGCCGCTTGATCCTGATTATCCCGCGGACCGCATTGCTTTTATGTTACATGATGCCAAGCCCGTATTTATGCTTACCAACCGTGAAGGCGCAAGTAAGCTCTCTATCGAAAGCGGCATGCCGGCCTTCATCTTGGATGACCCGCAGAATAAAGAAACACTTGAGCGATATGCCGTCACGAACCCTGCGGACGCTGACCGGATTCGGCCGCTGTCACCGCTTCACCCGGCCTACGTCATTTACACGTCGGGATCAACAGGTGTGCCGAAAGGTGTCATCATTCCGCACAGCAATGTTATCCGGCTGTTTGAGTCGACGCGGCATTGGTATCACTTTCATTCTGATGATGTATGGACGATGTTTCACTCCTACGCTTTCGATTTCTCTGTCTGGGAAATGTGGGGGCCGCTGCTTCACGGCGGACGTCTCGTCGTCGTGCCGCATGACATCAGCAGATCGCCGGAAGCGTTTTTACATCTCCTCGTGAAAGAGCGGGTAACCGTGCTTAACCAAACGCCGTCAGCGTTTTACCAGCTGATGCATGCGGAAAAAGAACACAAAGAGCTGGGGCGTCAGCTCGTACTCAGATATATCATCTTCGGCGGCGAGGCGCTTGAGCTGAGCCGGCTTGAGGATTGGTACAGCCGCCACGCGGACAATCAGCCGGTACTCGTGAATATGTACGGCATTACGGAAACGACGGTGCACGTCAGTTACCTTGAATTAGACAAAAACATTGCCGAACTGAGAGCAAACAGCCTCATCGGCTGCGGCATTCCTGATCTGAACGTATATGTGCTTGATGATCGGCTGGAGCCTGTGCCCCCGGGCATCACGGGCGAAATGTATGTGGCCGGAGGAGGCGTGGCACGCGGCTACTTAGGGCGGCAAAGCCTGACCGCCGAACGCTTTGTGGCTGATCCGTACGGCCCGCCGGGAACGAGAATGTACCGGACGGGGGATTTAGCCCGTCTGCGGACGGACGGTTCTCTTGATTATATGGGCAGGGCGGACCACCAGATTAAAATCCGCGGTTTCCGGATTGAATTGGGAGAAATCGAAGCGGTTCTCGTCAAACATCCGGATGTTGAGGATGCCGCCGTAGTCGTCCGTGAAGACCGGCCGGGAGATAAACGGCTGGCCGCCTACCTTGTCCGATCTGCCGGCAGCACCTTGGACACGGGAAACATGCGCCGGTTTGCCGAAGAAAGCCTGCCGGATTACATGGTTCCGTCAGCTTTTGTCCAAATGAATGAACTGCCGCTGACACCGAATGGAAAGCTTGACCGAAAAGCGCTCCCTGTGCCTGACTTCCAAACGGAGGTCACCGGCCGGGGGCCGAGAACGCCGCAGGAAGAAATGCTGTGTGAGCTGTTCGCAGAGGTGCTTCACCTGCCGCGTGTCGGTATTGATGACAGATTCTTTGATTTAGGCGGCCATTCTTTGCTTGCGGTTCATTTAATGAGCCGTATTCGGGAAGCGATGGGAGCCGAGCTGAGTATCGGAACATTATTTGAAGCTCCTACGGTGGCAAGTCTTGCTGAAAGACTTGAGTCAGGAACGGGCGCAAGCGCGCTTGATGTTCTTCTTCCGCTCAGAACGGCAGGAGAAGAAACACCGTTGTTCTGTGTCCATCCGGCCGGCGGTCTCAGCTGGTGTTATGCCGGGCTGATGTCTTCTTTAGAGGCTGATTATCCGATATACGGCTTACAGGCGAGAGGCATCGGAAAAAAAGAATCGCTTCCGCAAAGCCTAGATGACATGGCGGCGGATTATATTGAAAAAATCCGCACCGTGCAGCCGAAAGGGCCGTACCGTCTGCTCGGCTGGTCTCTCGGAGGGAATGTCATTCAGGCCATGGCGACACAATTACAGAGCCGGGGTGAAGAGGTTTCGCTTTTGGTGATGCTTGACGCGTATCCGAATCATTTTCTGCCGATAAAAAATGCGCCTGATGACGAGGAAGCCGTCATCGCGCTGCTTGCCCTGGGAGGGTACGACCCGGACAGCCTCGGGGATCAGCCGCTTGATTTTGACACCGCGCTGACCATTCTCCGCCGTGAGGGAAGCGCATTAGCCAGCCTGGACGAGTCAGTGATGATGAATCTGAAAGACACGTACATTAATTCTGTCGGGCTGTTAGGAACATACAAGCCGAAACCGTTCCACGGAGATGTGCTGTTCTTCAGATCCACAATTATTCCGGAGTGGTTTGACCCGATTGAGCCGGATACTTGGAAACCGTATATTACGGGGGAAATCGAGCGGTATGACTTAGACTGCCGCCATAAAGATATGTGCCAGCCGGGCCCGCTTGCCGACATCGGCGCGATTCTGGCAGAGAAATTAAACGGACGGCGTACAGTCCGGTAAAGAAAGGAAAGAGATGATATGACAAATCCATTTGAACGGGAAGACGGCTCATACCATGTGCTCGTCAATGCTGAAGGCCAGTACTCACTGTGGCCGGCCTATCTGGATGTGCCGGACGGCTGGGAAACCCGCCTCACGAATGAAACCCGCCCAGTTTGTCTCGAATATATTGAAACAAACTGGCGTGATATGAGGCCGGAAAGCCTGAAACAGGCCGAAGCCGCTAAAATGTAATAAGAAAAGCCTGCCGTTATTTCGGCAGGCTTTTTATGCGGACATCAGCCGTTAAGCTGTGTATGATCACAAAATGTATAAGGGTGGCCTTCTTCATCCGTGCACCATGACTGAGACAGAAAAGCCAAAAAGACCGCGGCCCACTGGTCTGCAAACTGGATTAAAATACCGCCGTCGTGCCACGTTCCGTTATCCTTCTTCCAGCGTGTATCAATTGGGTTTCCCTGATTCATATGAATATTATGCATGCCGTTTGTCGGCTTGAACCCGAAAATCTTATCAGCGCCCGGCTCCGGCCCGAATTTAGAGCCGTAAATATAGACGGTGGCTTTTTCTGATTTCGCTTTTTGCATGTACGTCTCAATAAAGTCATTTAAGTCATTATCCGGACCGGTGACTTCATGCGGGAGGGGCACCATGTTCCGGGGATCAAACAATCCGCCGCGGACATAATCCAGCGCCAGCTCACGGCTGGTTTCATCAATTGGGGTATATCCATACGGAATGTTGGGCAGCAGGGTGATCGCGCTTGCGTCAAAATGATCGCGTGCCGCATACAGAACCTCTGATTCTTTTGAACTTGACATGACATTGATCGCACAGCGATAGCGCGTATAAGGCTCGCCTAGCACCTCGACTTGAAAATGCGGAGAATCATCATCTGTTTCCCTTTTCATATCTGACACAGTGCCTTTTAATACACCATAGTGCTGAACAGCCATATGAATCCTCCTTTTTCTTCCGGGATATGAATTGATATTCGAGACAGGGGGCCGTTTTTCCTTTTATGAGAAAGAAAAAAGGACAGCCCGCTGATCAGGCTGTCCTCTTCATATCTATTAAGCTTTTGCAGCCGAACCTTGCATTGCTTTTTCAGCAGGCACGTAGTCATAGCCTAAGTCTTTGGCTACCGCTTCATACGTGACATGTCCGTTAGCCGTATTTAAGCCCGCTTTAAGCGCAGGGCTGTCTGCAATGGCTTGTGCCGCGCCTTTATTGGCGATTTGAAGCGCGTAAGGAACGGTTACATTCGTTAATGCGAGCGTAGACGTACGCGGTACGGCGCCCGGCATATTGGCGACAGCGTAGTGAACGACGCCGTGTTTTTCGTAAGTCGGATTATCGTGGGTTGTAATATGATCAACGGTTTCCACAATGCCGCCCTGATCGATGGCAACATCAACAATGACGGAACCCGGTTTCATTTGTTTAACCATTTCTTCCGTAACGAGAGTCGGCGCTTTGGCTCCCGGGATGAGCACGGCGCAGATCAGAAGGTCCGCTTCCGCGACGGAATCTGCAATATTTACAGGGTTTGACATCAATGTTTTAATCTGATGCCCGAAAATATCATCAAGCTGACGCAGGCGGTCTGCGTTCAAATCGATCATTGTCACATCGGCACCGAGTCCGACAGCCATTTTCGCGGCATTTGTTCCGACGCCGCCCCCTCCGATGATCGTGACTTTTCCGCGGGATACACCCGGTACGCCGGCTAATAAAATTCCTTTTCCGCCCTTTGGTTTTTCAAGAAACTGAGCCCCGATCTGCGCGGCCATTCTGCCGGCCACTTCGGACATCGGCGTAAGCAGCGGAAGGGAACGTCCGTCCGTTACCGTTTCGTACGCGATAGCTGTCACGCCTTTTTCTGTAAGCGCTTTAGCTAATTCCGGCTCTGCAGCTAAATGAAGGTAAGTGAATAAGACCAGACCTTGACGGAAATACGCATACTCTTCAGCCAGCGGTTCTTTTACCTTCATGACCATTTCCGCATCCCATACTTGCTTTCTGTCCTCCAGAATTTCCGCCCCTGCTGATACATAATCTTCATTTGTAAAGCCGCTTCCGAGTCCCGCTCCGGATTCCACAAGAACCCGATGGCCGTTTCCGATAAGCTGTGAAACGCCTCCAGGTGTTAAAGCCACTCGATTTTCATTGTTTTTGATTTCCTTTGGAACCCCGATAATCATGTCTGTTTCCCCCAATGTTTGTGTGATGTTTCAAGTGTAGCGCGATTTTTGCGAAAATTCTTTGTTTGAAACAGAAAATAAAAAAACACGGATTTGTGAAATTTCACGAACCCATGCTGCGAAGTTTGATATCAAGGTAAATCGTAAACTTTTCATTCACATTTTTTAAGTCGATTTCTGCGATCTGGCTGATTCTTTTCAGCCTGTAATTCAATGTATTGACATGGATGTTAAGCGCTTTAGCGGCGGTGTTGACGTTGCTGTCGGCATCAATAAAATGTTCGAGCGTTTTTACCATATCGGCTTGGTGCTCCCTGTCATACTGCTCAAGCTTTGAGAGGGAATAGTTCATATAGCCGCTGTGCTTGCGTTTTTCATCCAACACATCCAGGTACTGATAAATGCCGAGTTCCGAAAAGCTGAAAAGGTGTTTGGTTTCTCTCACAAACCGCTCTTTCGCTTTTAATACGGAAAGCGCTTCCTGATAGGAGCGGTAAACATAAGAAATCGATTCGTAAATACCGCCGACCGCAATCGACGCATCCTCAATTTTATATCGTTCCTTCAGCTGTTTTTGAATATGAAGGGCGAAGTGCTTTACATCTTTAAAAGGCTGATCGGTTTTCGGCGCGGCTAATAAGATTAATTCATTTGAATCAACAGTCGCCAGCATGACATGAATCTGCTGTGTCGTTTCCTGCAAATATTGCAGCTGCTGTTCCGTCTTTTCAGTCAGCTCATCATGTAAACGGATGATCATGACGCTGAACACGGACGGCAGCGCCATCCCGAGCTTATGAAACCCTTCGGCCATTTCGGCTTCCTGATAAATATGGCCGGTCAGCATTTTCCAAAAAAACTCCTGGCCCCGCTCTTCGATTTTCGTTTTGCGGATCTGCAGGTGCAAAAGCTTGTTCCGCACCGCTTTGGCTGCCAGCTGAAGTGTCTTCAGATCTTCGTCATTGAGCTTTTTTTTGATCTCAAGCGCCCAAATAAATCCGAGAACCTGACTGTTTTTCCAGATGGAAATCGCCACGCGGTTGCTCAGGCCCACCTCGTCGATTTCTTTCACTTTGATCGGCTGGTCCGTTTTTAAAAGGGCCGGAATGGTTCCGTCTTTCCAGAGTTTGTTGATGACTTTTTCCGGCACCCTCCGCCCGATAATCGTCGACGTCCGGGCCGGATCTGTACAATCGCTGTGCGTGCTGTATGCAAGCAGTTTATGATTAACGTCTTCTATTGTAATGGGGCATTGAAGAACTTCACTGATATGGTCGGCAACATCTTCAAGCCTGTCGAAACTGTACTTAAATGGATCCTTTGGATTGGTCATCTGTATCCCTACTTTTTCATAGCTTCATATCTTGATCTTACCATCTTGCTTTTCAGACTGAAAGGCATCTTTGCAGGGAAATAGACTAGGACAATAAGATCATTCGATGAAAACGAAAATAATAAGAAAATCATACTACTATATTTACAAAATGTGTAAATGTGACGAAAAATCCAATATATCATAAGACTCATTTTGTAAAATTAAAACAGATTTGTTTGACTGTGCCGAATGGTTGTTTTTATAATAATGACGTTCAAAAAATAAGTGAATTAGCCCATATTTAGGCTGATGACACAGGAGGGTATAAGGAATATGTCTGGATTAATTCGTGTCACACCCGAAGAGCTAAGAGCGATGGCTAAGCAATATGGCGTTGAAAGTCAGGAAGTCATGAATCAGGTTGACCGCCTGAACCGCATGATTTCTGATTTGAAAGGCATGTGGGAAGGTGCTTCAAGTGAAGCATTCGCAGATCAATATGAGCAGCTGAAACCTTCATTTATTAAAATGTCTGAATTGCTTCAAGATGTGAATCATCAGCTCGATCAAACGGCAAATACGCTTGAGTCTACTGACCAAGATATCGCTAACCAAATTCGCGGATAATAAGATGAATGAAGAAACGGAGCGCCTGATTCAATCAAGAAGACGGCGCTCTTTCTATGTAAGGGTGATATGAATATGTATATCGATATTACAATAGATTTAACACATTATAACGGCAGCGTCTTCGATCTCAGATTGTCAGATTACCATTCTGTGAAAAAAGTCATTGATATTGCCCGGCAGGCTCAGCATGTATCCGTTCCGCCGCGTGAAGGCTATTGGATCAGAGTGGTCAATAAAGAAGCGGTTTTTTCCGGAGAACAAAAGCTATCTGACTGCGGCATTACGAACGGAGACCGCCTTGAAATTTTATGAAAGGACATGGTGGAATGACAGGTCATAACAGATCTTATTTAGAAACAGAATTAGACGCCGTCCGGGAAGAAACCGAATCAGGCTTCACGTTCACCTTCCAGCGGGAAAAAATCAAGCTTCTTGACGGGCTGGAAGCAAACGTGATTAAAGATGCTGATCCTTTTTTTCAAAAAGAGGTCTCAGTTTCAGAAGACGAAGTAACCATCACAATCAAACCTCCTTCTTCTTATCAGGCTTTCCGCTATATAAAAGGAAAAGATAAAAAAAGCAGGTGGCAATTTGCCTACCGTCTCGTCCAAGCCGTGAAACAGCATAAGCTGAAACGTCTCAATCTGATTGCCGCCCCTGAAAATATCGTGTTTGATAAAGCGCTGACGCCTTACTTTCTTCATTACGGCGTAAAGGAAAGCCTTCCGCCTTATGAGGAAGATAGAGAAAGGGTGTTAAAAGAGCTCAAAGCCTGTGCGGCGCTTGCAGCTGACGGGGCGTACACCTTCGATGAATATTTGAAGTACAAGGAGACGCTTCACTTCTCTCCTGAGGTGAAAAGCGTGCTAGAGGCGGAGACGATTGAAGAACTGGAAGAAACCATTCAAACCGCAATTGATTCCCTCGAAGAAAGGGACAAGACATACATAAAACTGCCGAAAAAGAAATGGAAAATCCAAAGATACGCCGGTCTGGCGCTTGCCGTCCTCCTTGTGCCGACACTTCTTTACTCCTTATACGTTCTGTTTTTCGCCCAGCCAAAGCAAGAGGCAATTACGGAAAGCAACCGCTATTTTTTAAATCAGCAGTACAGCAAAGTCATTGACACACTCGCCAAATACGATGCGGAAAGCCTCCCGGAATCTGTCCAGTACGAGCTTGCTTCCTCTTATGTGGCAGTTGAAAATCTGAGGGAAGAGCAGCGGAAAAACATCGGGAATCTGGTCACGCTGCAATCAGACCCGAAGCATTTCCTTTATTGGATTGATATCGGCAGAGGGGAAAATGAAGAAGCCATCAAAATCGGCCGCAATCTTGAGTACAACCCGTACATCTGGCTCGGACTTACAAAATATAAACAGCAATTATTAGCGGATGACAGTATGAAAGACGACGAAAAGCAGAAAGAACTGGACGCCGTGGAAAGCGAGCTTGCGAAGGCGAAAAAAGAGGCGGAGGAGCAGCATAAAGAAGCGGAGGAAAACGGTGACACCGCCGAAGCTTCCGCCGGACAGGATGAAAGCAAACAAGACAAAGCGAAAGATAACAAAGAGAACGACAAGAAAGATGAGAAAAAAGATGAAAAAAAATAACAGCACACATCAAATGGCCGCAGGTAACGATCAGGCTGTCAGGAGGTTCGCCATATGAGTCTGTTATGGGTCTTTTACCGAGAACACGTACAAAAGATTCAGCTGTCTGAACTCCCGCCGTCTCAGCCGATTACGGTCGGTCCGGATATGAAAGATACAATCACGGTCGGCACACTTTCGTTACGGCAAAACGCCGCAACCCTTTATCGAAAAGAAACAGATCGTTATGATGTTTTCCTGGGAAATAACTGTGCCGGCGAATTGACAATAGGAAATGAAATGCCCTGCCGGATTGAAGAAGAGACGATGCGGCTTCTGCTCACCCCTGACAAAGAAGAATACTCCGTTTATTTTATCGGCGGGAAGGATGAGATCGTTTTCTCATCAGAAACAGAGGAAGCGGATATATACAAAGAGCCGTCCTCCGCTCAAACAGGGGCTTTTTATCTGCGAAAGTCGGGAGGATGCTGGTCTGTCGTCCCTGATGGCCAGGACGTTTATGTGAACGGAAAACTTGCAGAAGCTCCCGAAAGGCTCCGGACGGGAGATGAGCTGCTGTGGAATTTTCTGCGTGTGAGGCTGACGGAGGACGACCTTTTAGAAATCGTTCATCACGAAAAGCTTCAAACCGGTTTAACCAAAACGGTAAAACCAAGCACCGAAATGAAAAAGAAATACCCGCAATATCGAAGAACGCCGCGTATGGTCTACGATCTTCCAGAAGACCGCGTTTCATTCAGCTTTCCCTCGCAGGAAAGCGAACAGAATAACCGGGGGCTGTGGCTCGTCATTCTGCCTCCTTTGGTCATGCTGATTGTAATGGGGGTTGTCGCCATTATACAGCCGAGGGGCATATTCATCCTTGTCTCTTTGGCGATGTTTATGATGACTCTCATTACGTCCACCGTGCAGTATTTCCGTGAAAAAAACCAGCGGAAAAAACGGGAGGAAAAACGGGAGCGTGTGTACAAGCAGTATTTAGAAAGCAAGCGGAAAGAGCTTCAGACGCTGTCGGAAAAACAGCTGCAAGTGCTGACGCATCATTTTCCCCCGTTTGAAAAAATGAAATATTTAACTTCTGAAATCAGCGGCCGCATTTGGGAGAAATCGCTGGAAAGCAGGGATTTTCTGATGCTTCGGCTCGGAACGGGCACGGTCCCGGCAAGCTACGAGATTTCAATGAGCGGCGGAGACCTGGCGAACCGTGATGTGGATGACTTGATGGAGCAGTCGCAGCACATGCAGCGTGTGTATAAAGATATCCGCCATGCGCCCGTGACCGTTGATTTACAAGAAGGGCCGATGGGGCTTGTCGGGAAACCCCAGATCGTCAAAAATGAAATTCATCAGCTGATCGGCCAGCTCGCGTTCTTCAACAGCTACCATGACCTGCGATTTGTCTTTATCTTTCATGAGGACGAATATAAGGAATGGGAATGGATGAAGTGGCTGCCGCAATTTCAGCTGCCTCATATGTACGCGAAAGGATTTATTTACAATGAACAGACCCGCGATCAATTGTTATCGTCCATTTACGAGCTGCTGCGGGAGCGGGATTTGGAAGAAGATAAAGAAAAGAAGATCTTCCAGCCGCATTTTGTCTTTGTCATCACAAATCAGCAGCTGATCGCAGAGCACGTCATTTTAGAATACATCGAAGGCCGGCATGAGCATCTCGGCATCTCGGCAATCATTGCCGCGGAAACGAAGGAAAGCCTGGCAGAAAACATTCACACCCTCGTCCGCTACATTAATGAAGATGAGGGAGACATTCTCATTCAGCAGAAAAAAGCGGTGCAGATCCCGTTTAAGCTGGACAGGCATGAACGGACAAACAACGAGCGGTTTTCCCGGACGCTTCGGACATTGCACCATCAGGTCGGAATGACGAATTCCATTCCTGAAACGGTCTCATTTCTGGAGCTGTTTCATGCGAAGGAAGTAAAAGAAATCGGCATCAGACAGAAGTGGGAGACAAGTGAGTCTGCAAAATCGCTGGCTGTTCCGATCGGCTATAAAGGAAAAGACGACATCGTCTATTTAAACCTGCATGAAAAAGCGCACGGGCCGCACGGATTGCTGGCGGGAACGACCGGCTCCGGGAAAAGTGAATTTCTGCAAACGTACATCCTGTCATTGGCCGTTCATTTCCACCCGCATGAAGCGGCGTTTTTGCTGATTGACTATAAGGGCGGAGGAATGGCCCAGCCGTTCCGCAAGATGCCGCACCTTCTCGGGACCATCACGAATATTGAAGGAAGCAGAAACTTCAGTATCAGGGCGCTTGCATCCATTAAGAGCGAGCTGAAAAAACGGCAGCGGCTGTTTGATCAATATCGCGTCAATCACATCAATGACTATACAAAGCTGTATAAACAGGGAGAAACGGATATTCCGATGCCGCACCTGTTTTTGATTTCAGATGAATTCGCCGAGCTGAAAAGCGAAGAGCCTGACTTTATCAGGGAGCTTGTCAGCGCGGCCCGCATCGGACGGAGCCTTGGTGTGCATTTAATTCTCGCCACGCAAAAGCCGGGCGGCATCATTGACGACCAAATATGGAGCAACTCACGCTTTAAGGTCGCGCTGAAAGTGCAGGATGCAAGTGACAGTAAAGAAATCCTGAAAAACAGTGATGCGGCGAATATTACGGTCACCGGACGCGGCTACTTGCAAGTCGGAAATAACGAAGTGTATGAGCAGTTCCAGTCTGCCTGGAGCGGCGCCCCTTACATGGAAGATGTATACGGCACCGAGGATGACATTGCCATCGTTACCGACACCGGCTTAATTCCGCTGTCTGAGGTGGACGCGGATGATGCGGCGAAAAAAGACGCCCCGGCAGAAATAGAAGCCGTAGTCGAAGAAATCGAGCGGATTCAAAATGAAATGGGCATTGAAAAGCTGCCAAGCCCGTGGCTTCCGCCGCTTGCCGAACGTATCCCGCGCACGCTTTACCCCGCGCAGGAAAAAGACCGCTTCTTCATCGCCTGCGTTGATGAGCCTGATCAGCAAAGACAGGCGCCTCTCGCTTATACGATGATGGATGACGGCAACATCGGCATTTTCGGCTCATCCGGCTACGGCAAGTCAGTGGCTGCCATCACCTTCCTGATGAACTTCGCGGAAGGATACACGCCGGAAGAGCTTCATATGTACATCTTTGACTTCGGAAACGGCACACTTCTGCCATTGGCAAAGCTTCCGCACACCGCAGACTATTTCTTAATGGATCAAATGAGAAAGATCGAAAAATTCATGATCCGCATCAAGGAAGAAATCGAGCGGCGGAAACGGCTGTTCAGAGAAAAAGAAGTCAGCCATATCAAAATGTACAATTCGCTCAGTGAAGAAGAGCTGCCGTTTATATTTATCACAATTGACAATTTCGACATCGTAAAAGATGAAATGCATGAATTAGAAACGGAATTTATCCAGATTTCACGCGACGGGCAAAGCTTAGGCATTTACTTCCTGCTGACCGCAACGAGGGTAAACGCCGTCCGCCAGTCGCTGTTAAACAACATAAAAACGAAAGTCGTCCATTATTTAATGGATCAGTCAGAAGGATACTCCATTTACGGGCGTCCGCCGTTCAGTCTCGAACCGATCCCGGGCCGCGTGATGATCCAAAAAGAAGAACTGTATTTCGCGCAAATGTTTCTTCCGGCTGAAGCGGAAAATGACCTCGAGATGTTCCAGGCGCTGAAAGCCGATGTCAAAGCATTAGCTGAGCGCCACGCCGGAACAGCCGGCCCAGACCCGATTCCGATGCTTCCGGATAGGCTGACGGCCGGCGAATTTTCACTCCGTCTCGGCCCGGATCAAGAGCCGTTCCGCATTCCTGTCGGGCTTCATGAGGAAAAGGTCAGCCCTGTGTACTTTGATCTGGGCAAAAATAAGCATTGCCTTATCTTAGGCCAGACACAGCGTGGAAAAACAAACATCCTGAAAGTGATGCTGAATCACCTGCTGCGTGAAGGTACGGAACGGGTCGGGCTGTTTGACTCGATTGACCGCGGACTGTCGCAGTATGCGCAGGAAACAAAGGTCAGCTATCTGGACACAAAAGAAGACGTCCGGCAGTGGATCGAAACGGCAGAAGCCATTTTCACGGAGCGCGAAGCTCAGTATGCGCAGGCCGTCAAAAATGGCGATGTGTACAAACTCAGTTTCTCTCCGGTCGTGTTAATGGCCGACGGCATTACAAGATTCCAGCAGACGATCGACACCGCCATTCAGGACAAGCTGGCGATGTTTATGAAATCTTACGCGCATGTGGGCTTCAGTTTTATCCCAGCGGGCAATCACAGCGAATTCTCAAAAGGTTATGATTCCTTAACGACGGAAATGAAACAGATCCGCCACGCGATGCTGCTTGTGAAAAAATCCGAACAAAATGTCATTCCGCTGCCTTACCAAAGGCAGGAACCGGACATTCAGCCGGGCTTCGGCTATTTGGTTGAAAACGGGAAAGAGCAAAAAATCCAAATACCTTTATGTTCAGCGGAAAGGGAGGCCGTCAGATGACTGAACAACGAAAAAGCCTGATCAAATTAATAGCCGCGGTCGTCATCATTCTGCTGCTGCCGGTGCTGTTTTTCCGGTTTATCGGCGATGACCCGGGAAAACAAAAAATCAACGCCACCCGCCAAATCGCAGTCGTGAACGAAGACATGGGCTTACAAACAGATGAAAATGAGGAAGAGGAATCCGTCCATTTCGGTAAAGAAGTAGCGGCCGCTCTCGGCGGCCGTCCGGATTATTCATGGACGGTTGTCAATAGGAGCGCGGCTGAAAACGGTCTGGCGGCTAAGAAGTATGACGCCGTCGTTTACATTCCATCCGATTTTTCAAAAGACATCTTAAGCTATGACAAGGAGCGTCCGCAAAAAGCCACGCTGACATTCAATATTCAAAGCAACCTGAACGCCGTCAACAAAGAAAAGGTGCAGCGTGAGCTAGAAGACGCCCAAAAATCAATGAATAAAAAAATGTCGGCATTATATTGGAATTTCGTCTCACAAAAAGTGAACAATGTCCGAGGCGATTTTGACAAGATCGTCAATAAAGAATCAGAGTTTCAAAACGTCATGTACAACTTTTACAAGCCGAGCTCCAATGACTTGGCAGGTGAAATCAAACGGCAAAAAGACCTGATTGACGAACTGAAAAAATCAATGAATGAAGCGCAGGGCGCGGCAAAAGAAAAATTGACTTCGGCAGATGAAGCCAAAACCACGCTTAAAGACTTTGCCGACACGGTCGAGCGCTATAAACAATATCAAGAAAATCAGAAAAAACTGCTGATGGCCGCGCAGGAACAAAATCAAAAGCAAATCACAGCCGGACTGAACGCCATTAAAGCACAGCAGGCCGCCAACCAGTTCAGCACGATGATGAGCGGGCTGTCTTCAGGCATAAACCGGGCGCAGACACAGCTTGACCAGACGGGATCGGCTCTTTTTGCCGCCCAACAGGTGAGAGAAGCGCAGGTTCCTGATCAGGAACACGGGATGGCGAATATTCAATCCAATTTACTGGACAATTATTTGACTCAATATAAAGCTCAAGCAAGATTTGAAACACTGAACAGTATCCAAACCCTTATGAAAAGGGATCGGCCGGCATTAACCGTTCCGGAAAAGGACCCGGGTGATGACGGCTCGGATGAACCGAAAGAAGAAGAAAAACCGGAAGAAGAAAAACCCGGTGATCTGAAAATTGACCTTGATGATCAGCGTGACGAATTAAAGCGCATCTCCGCTGAAATCAATCACATTTCTGACGGATTAAAAGAACCGGAAGAAGAAAATCCGGCCCCTGAAAAACCGGGCCAAGGCGATGACGGTGAAAACTCCGGCGATACCGATCCGGATAACGGAACGAATCCCGGAGAAGACGGAAAAACGGAAGACGGCACAAAAGAAGAGCAGCCTGCTTCCGATAACACAGGCGATCAGGAGCCAAAAACCGTCCAGACCGCCACTGCCGCTAAAAACGTCACTCCGCCTGCTGATGAGCCGGCGGACGATCCGAACGATTCTGAAGGGGACGGCGGCACGGACATATCTGAGGCGAAAGAAAGGCTGAACCAAGCCGCAGAGCGCATTCAGCAAATTGAAAAAGAGCTGGAAGAGAAACAGCAGACTCATAATGAAGAACTGAAAAAACGTCTCGATGCTCTTGATGAAGAAATCCAAGGCCTTAAAGACCAGATTGCCAAAGTTGAAAAACGTGCAGAAAAATTAAAGAGAAAGCTGGAAGAATCAGAAGAAACGAGAAAACAAGACTTCAATACCATTTACAGAATGATTGTAAGAACGGAACAGAACATTCTGAACTACCCGTCATTGGATAGCGGCCGCAAATCTGCTCTTGAACAGATATTTGCCGCTGACATTAATACAAAAAAGATATCCGATTTAATGAGTTACTATAATGATTTATCCCTGTATGAGGCGACACTCTATCACTCTCTTGACGCGGGCTCGCTGCCTGATGTGAAAAACAGGGTGCTGAAAGCTCAGCAAGGCGAAGTCCAAACCGTTCTCGCGATCAAACCGGAAGAAACGGCAAGCTGGGAAAACCTGAAAAACAACAAGATGCAGACAGATGAAGACATCAGCAATTTCATTAAAGGCATGACCGAATTCTCGGATAACTACAGTACCTATATCAGAGATGAACAAGCCGGAGTGCTCGATGAGCTCGCCAGCATTTCAGACAGCGCGGCGAAAGCATCCGATCAGCTGGCTGAAGGCGCCGTGCAGGAAGCGGCCGCGTTCAGCGGAGACGGATTAACCGGAACGGTGGCGCTCGGCGCTCAGGATACAGTCGGCCGCGAAGTCCTGCAAATGTCTGACACGATGGGCCATCTGTCAGAACGCCAGTCCGGCATCATCAGCTATACCGACAATATGCAGCAAAGCGTAAATGACGTCCAGCATAAAGCGGACACCCTGAACAGCAACTGGGGCAAAAACGTCAATTCCACGAAATTGATCAGAAATGACGTGTACGGCATTTTAGGGAACGCGCTCGTTGACGGACAGGAAAACGGCTACGTTTACGATTATCTCGCCAACCCGCTTAAAATCAGCGGAGAGGTGCCGGAAGACCGGGTTCAGAATGTTCCGCCGGTCGTCATTTTGGTGATCGTCCTGATCAGCAGTCTTCTGATCGGCTATTTCAGCTCGTATTATCAGCAGGCGCCGCTTCTTGTCAAAGGCGCGCTCTTTGGGATTTTAAACATTATGGTCGGATTGATGATCAGTCTGTTCGGTCTGAATATCTACTCGCTTCCGGACGATCAGACCATTAAATGGTCAGTCTTTACGATTCTCTTGCTTGCGGCGAGTTCAGCTTTTATCCGGGCAGCCTTTGTCTTCAGCTCAATCACCGGATGGATTGCATCATCTGCGCTCATTCTCTTTTATGTGGCGCCTTTGATCGACCTGATTATGCCGAACTTCACCTTTGACAGTCCGGTTTCGAAAGTCTATATCGATATTCAATACGGAACGGGCCATCTGTTTGCGATGGGGGTAACGGTTCTTGCGATCATTACGCTGATTGCGGCGGCGCTTCCGCTCGTCATTCGGCTGTTTGCGGAAAAAACGGAGGAAAGTGATCAGTCTTATGAGGCGTAACACGTTCATGGAAAAAGGATTGCTGCTGTTTGCTCTCTCCTTTTTCCTTTTCCTTCCCCAAGCCGCAGCCGCGAATGAGGAAAATACTGATGTCAAGCCGAATGAATATGAAAAGAAAGACATTGAAATTCGTACGGATTACCTGCACGACGATGCCTACTCCGAGGAAAAAACGGCGCTTCCGAAAGAACAGAAGGATATTACCTTTGATCAGCCGGCCGAAAACCCGGATGACAAACTGATATCAAAGTTGTTTACATCGTCAGACACGGAGCCGAATACGATCAAAGCGCAATCGAAAAAACTGGGTATCACATTTGCCGAGCCTGCGGTGCGGCGTACCTCGGCAGATATGGAAACGGAAGAGAAAAAGACTTCTTATCTGCTTCCTGTCATTTATGCCGTCTTGATCCTCCTCGGGATTGCGGCGATGATCTATCTGATCCCGAAAGTCACGGCGCAGGAAAAGGCAAAACGGTAAACGGATCGCTTGTGTTTGCGGGAAGACAGCCCGTAAAATAAGAAAAAAAGGAGGAGTTTCATGCAGTTTTTTCTTATAACAGGCGCGTCAAAAGGCTTGGGCCGGGCGCTGACGGAACAGGCGCTGCAAGAAGGAGCCGAAGTCGCCGCGCTTTCAAGAACGATAAGCGGGGAAAAGCGTGAGGGGCTGACAGAATACAGTGTTGATTTAACCGATTTGGCAGATACAGAGCGGCAGATGAAGGCGATTCTTGATCAAGCTGAGAAGAAGCGGTACTCCGCCGTCACACTGATCAATAATGCCGGCATGGTGGAACCGATCAAGCGGGCGAAAGAGGCTTCCGCCGAAGAATTGAACCGCCATTACACCCTTAATCTGACGGCGCCCGTTTTGCTCAGCCAAATGTTCACAAAGCGTTTCGAAGCGTTCAGCGGCAGCAAAACAATTGTCAACATCACATCGGGCGCGGCGAAAAATCCTTATAAAGGCTGGAGCGCGTATTGCAGCTCAAAAGCGGGGCTTGATATGTTTACGAGAACATTCGGGTTTGAACAGGAAGATGAAGAGCTGCCGGTCCGCATGATCTCATTCTCGCCGGGAGTGATGGATACAGACATGCAGGCCGTCATCCGTTCTTCGTCAAAAGAAGATTTCCATGACATCGAGCGGTTCCGCAATCTGAAAGAAACGAAAAACCTCAGAAGCCCGGAATACATCGCCGGCGTCATTCACTCACTGATCGCGGGCGAGCCGGAAAACGGACGGATATACGATATTAAAGAATTTTTGTAGAGCAGCTTTTACGCTGCTCTTTTTTGTTTGTACAATCACTTCGGGGTCCGGCGGCATATGATGAATGAAACAACGTATAAGGGGTATAAGAAATATATCAGATGAATTGAGTTTCTTCTCGATTTATGTTAGGATTCTAAAAATATATTAAGGAGGGGTTTCCATGAGAAATGTAACGTTAATGGATGTCTTCACCCATCCAATCGCACAAAAGTATTTACAGCGTTCCGGTGTCGCCCATGCGATCGCCTGCGCGTTTCATGCATACCGTCTTGCCGTAAAAGCAGGTGTCAGCCCGGATCTTGCGGCGAAAGCGGCTTTACTGCATGACGTCGGCCATTATGAATGGTACACAGACGGCAAATGGGATTATGAAAAGTACAGAAGAAACGATATCCATGCCATTAAAGGCGCGGAACGGGCGCATAAGCTGCTCATCCGGCTCGGTGAAGAACCGAAAGCGGCGAAGGACATTGCGCTGGCGATTCTGCTTCACACCGATTCCTATCTGCCTGAAGGCGAACTGGACAAGAATACGCTCCAGCAAATCGTGAAACAAGCAGATGAACTCGATGAAGAACCCGGCGGGCATCACCATTACCGCCAAATGGATCACACGGCCGCGCTCAAACAAATCCAAAAGCTTGATCAGTTAATTGACCAAGCCCAATATCCCATAAGAAGCTCAGTCTAGGCCACTCATGCGGCCTTTTCCGCTTACATAACTCCGCATGCTCACTAACACCTTTTCCGCTCCGATAGACGTACTGTGTCAAAGCCTTTGTCCGCTGCATATGCTGAAGGAAAACATAGTAAAGGGGATCAGCGAAAATGGCCCATCAAGGAAGCCCGCAAATCGTCTCGTTAGTGGACCCTTACGTTTATCAGACCATCCATAAACTTATCGGCTCAAGGTTTATCATTCAAACCGTCAGACGCATTGTCAGAGGACGGCTGATTGATGCCACTCCGGATCACATCGCCATTGAAGAAACGCATGACCGTGTATTTTATATCAGAAACCGCCATGTGGTTTCCGTCATGCCTGATTATACCGAACGCGTGTAACAGCCCGAATAAGGCGCAAACCGGAGGCGGCCCTATAGAACCCCGGTGCGTCTTCTTTTTTGAGATACATAGATGCACGGCGGCTTTTTTTGGTACAATCACAGTACAAGTTCACATGACAATAGGAGGAAACCGCTTGTTGAAATCAAAGGTCCATTTTTGGACGCTGCAAATTTTGCTCGTTTTGCTCATTATTTACGTATCAACGAAAGTTTCGTTTATTTTTCAGCCGTTTTTCGGTTTTATCACCACGCTGTTTTTTCCGATTTTGATCTCGGGCATTTTGTTTTTCATTTTTAATCCGATCGTACGCCTGCTTGAGAAAAAAATCCCCCGGACATTGGCGATCCTGCTCATTTATCTCGTTTTCATCGGCCTGATTGCCTTTATGTTCACCGCCATCGGACCGATTGTGGCTTCCCAGGTCACGGGGCTGATTAACAATTTCCCTGATTACATTCATCAGATTCAAGTCTTGACGGCGCAATTATCCCATTCCAAATGGTTTACGTGGATGATGACGCAGGATTATGTGTCGATAGAAAAAATCCAGCAGTCTCTGACGGGATTTTTACAAAGCCTTCCGCAAAATATTACGGCAAGCCTGTCGGCCGTGTTCGGCGTCGTTACGAATATCACGCTTGTCGTGATCACCGTTCCGTTCATTTTGTTTTATATGCTGAAGGACGGCCGGCGGTTTCCGCTCTTGGCGGTTAAAATCCTGCCTACTTCCTACCGGGCGGAAGGTCGGAAAATATTTAATGACTTATATGTCACATTGGCCGCCTATTTCCAAGGCCAGCTGCTGATTTGTCTCTTTGTCGGAACGGCATGCTTTATCGGATATTGGATCATCGGCCTGCAGTATGCGTTAATTCTCGGGATGGTGATAGCCGTCACCAATATCATTCCGTACCTAGGGCCGTTTCTCGGGGCGGCGCCCGCAGTGATTATCGCGTTTATGGATTCGCCGGCTAAGGCGCTGTTTGCCGTTATTGTTGTCGTTGTCGTCCAGCAGCTTGACGGGAACCTGCTTTCTCCGCTTGTCATCGGGAAACGGCTCAATACCCACCCGCTCACCATTATTCTTCTGCTTATCGGAGCGGGCAGTTTCGGCGGCATTCTCGCAATGATTCTGGCCGTGCCGGTTTACGCGGTTTTAAAAGCTTTTGTCTTAAATATCGTCCGGCTTATCAAACTTCGTCAGCGGTCAAAGCTAGAAGACAGCCGCAAGCCGAAATAAAAACGGGCACAACTCCCGATGCAGCGCATAAAATGCTGTAAAGAAAAGCGGAGGTGTGGGTATGCCTGCAATTGTGGGACCGATTTATATTATGAGTTTAGCCGGAGACGCTGCGGCGAGCTTCGGTGACGTGTTTGCCATTTCTCCCAAAGCCGTTGACCACTCAGGCGCGGGGGCAGGGGCGTTTCATTCCGGAGATTTTGTCAAAGTCACTAATAAATTCAGCAAAACGCGCTTTGAAGACATCGATGTGTTTGACGAACCTGATTGGTTTAACGCGTGACAGCCTCCTTTTAGGAGGCTGTCGCTTTTTTGTAGTATAATAGAATCAGTCTTTATAAAAGGGGAATTTTTTATGAAAATCAGAAAAGCGAATATTACCGTGCAGTCCGGAATGATCGGTGATGTATATCTGCATGAAAATAAAAAAGAACAGCATACCCTTGTAGCCGTTCCGGAACTTGAGTGGAGCACGATCATTTCCTATGAAGAAGAGAAAAAGGCGCTGGCGCAGCGGCTTTTACAATCATTCAGCAAGCTGATTGAAGAAGAACCCGCCGGAGAGCTCGCCGGCAAGATCTCCCATTGGGTGGCTGAAATGTAACGAAGCGGTTTACCGCGTCCCGTCCGGGGAGATAATTGTAAAACAAGCTGAGGAGGGACAGGCCGATGAGCGAAAAAACGGTTGACCTTTATTTACAGCAGGGGATGTACGGCCCTCTGCAGACGAAACCGGATGAACGCCATTTATTTTTAGGCTCGCTGCGTGAAAGAGTCATCATTGCCCTGACGAAGGGGCAGGTGCTGCAAAAGCAGCCGTATGAAGAAGTGAAACAGGCGCTGAAAAGCCGAAAAGACGCGGTGCTCTATATAAACGGAAGGCTCCCGTATCATGCTTATTCACCATATATGAAGCTTGCCGCACTTGCCGGTGTCCGAAGCTCCGTCATATCGGATCTTCAATTCGAAACGCCGCTCGGCCTGGTTTTTGCCGCCGATTATGCCGTGAACCTTGACGGCATTTACGTACAGGATGACATTTTTCAGCGCTCACTCCTGAAATCTTAAAAGGGCAAAACACCGTTTGTCATTTTACAATGCCAATTCACTTACAAGTGGAGATAGGATATAATGGTTTTCATATGAATGGCGGGGAGGCCGGCTATGAAAAAAGCATTTATATGCATTGATTATACGAATGATTTTGCAGCAGAGAACGGGGCATTAACCTGCGGAGAACCCGCGAGACAGATTGAAGATACGATTGTCAGTTTGACGCAAGCATTTATAGAAAACGGTGATTACGTTGTCTTTGCGGTAGATTCGCATGATGCAGACGATGACTTTCATCCCGAGACACGCCTGTTTCCTCCGCATAATATCAACGGCACGGAGGGCAAAGAGCTGTACGGAAGGCTATCGCCTCTTTATGAGAAACATAAACACGCAAAAAACGTAAATTATATGGAAAAAACGAGATATTCTGCTTTTGCGGGAACGGATTTAGAGCTGAAACTGCGGGAACGGCAGATCACTGAGCTGCATCTTGCGGGCCTGTGCACGGACATCTGCGTTCTTCACACGGCGGTTGATGCCTACAACAAGGGCTTTCAGATTGTCATTCATCAAAACGCTGTGGCCAGCTTTAATCCGGAAGGGCATGAATGGGCCCTGTCCCATTTTAAGAACAGCATCGGAGCGCAAGTGGCAGAGTAAGGAAGGGGAAAACAATTTTGGTGGAGCATGGTTTTAAAGACGACAGTTTGTCTTTACATACAGATCTTTATCAAATTAATATGGCCGAAACGTACTGGAGAGACGGCATTCATGAGAAAAAAGCGATTTTTGAGCTTTTTTTCAGAAAGCTTCCCTTTGAAAACGGCTATGCGGTATTTGCGGGCTTAGAAAAAGCAATCGAATACTTGGAGAACTTCAAATTTACCGACAGCGATCTGAATTATTTAAAAACGGAATTGCACTATGCTGATGATTTCATTGAGTATTTACGGGATCTTTCTTTTACCGGATCTCTTTACAGCATGAAAGAAGGCGAGCTCGTTTTTAACAACGAACCGATTATGCGGGTCGAAGCGCCCCTGATCGAAGCCCAGCTGATTGAGACGGCTCTGCTTAACATTGTGAATTACCAAACATTAATCGCCACGAAAGCGGCCCGCATTAAAGGCGTTGTCGGTGACGAAGACGCCCTCGAATTCGGAACGCGGCGCGCCCATGAAATGGATGCGGCTATGTGGGGAGCGAGAGCGGCTCTGATCGGCGGCTTCAGCGCGACGAGTAATGTAAGAGCCGGAAAGCGTTTTAATATACCGGTATCCGGCACGCACGCTCATGCGCTCGTACAAGCGTACCGCGATGAATATACGGCATTTAAGAAATATGCGGAGACCCACAAAGACTGCGTGTTTCTCGTAGATACGTACGATACGATCCGTTCGGGCATGCCGAATGCGATTAAAGTCGCAAAGGAATTCGGCGACCGGATCAACTTCATCGGCATCCGCCTGGACAGCGGGGACTTGGCGTACCTGTCAAAAAAAGCGCGTGAAATGCTTGATGAAGCGGGTTTCACAGACGCAAAGGTCATTGCTTCAAGCGATCTTGACGAGCACACGATATTAAATCTGAAATCCCAAGGAGCGAAAATCGATACGTGGGGCATCGGCACGAAGCTGATTACCGCATACGATCAGCCGGCCCTCGGCGCGGTTTACAAGCTTGTCGCCATTGAAGAGGACGGCAAACTGACTGACACCATTAAAATTTCGTCAAACCCTGAAAAAGTGACAACGCCGGGAAGAAAGAGAGTATACCGGATTATCAACAAGCTGAATCACCACTCGGAAGGTGATTATATCGCGCTTTATGACGAGCGGGTAAATGATCAGAAACGCTTAAAAATGTTCCATCCCGTCCACACGTTCGTCAGCAAATTCGTCACTGATTTCTATGCGAAAGACTTGCATGAGCCGATTTTTGAAAACGGCGTTTTATGCTATGATAATCCCGAAATTACCGACATCCAGCAATACGTGCAGGATAACCTCAAACTTCTGTGGGAGGAATACAAACGGATCAGCAAGCCGGAAGAATATCCGGTCGATTTAAGCGAAGACTGCTGGAGCAACAAGATGCAGCGGATTCATGAAATCAAAAGCAAGCTGAAACGGGAACTTGAATAGAAGACAAAGCGGCCTTTCCTTTCTCTGGAAAGGCCTTTTTGTTGTGATAATATTTTTCACATTTAGACAAATTTCGTCAAGTTATTTGATATACTTATGTTCGAAGGCCGCATCTAAGGGGGTAAATGAATGAAGGTGTTTGTTGCGAGACAGCCTATCTTCAACAGAAACGAACAGGTTGTTGCTTATGAACTTCTTTACCGGGAGAGCGAAGAGAACCGTTATTCGGCCGCTGATGGAGATAAAGCTACGACGGATCTCATTATTAACAGCTTTATCAACATCGGAATCGAAAAGCTGACTGAGGGGAAACGCTGCTTTGTGAATTTTACAGAAAGCCTGATGTTTTCAGATCTCCCTACCTCCTTTGATCCTGACCAGCTTATTATCGAAATTCTTGAGGACATACCGATCACTCCGGCACTCATCTCAAGATGCAGACAGCTGAAGAAATTAGGATATACATTAGCACTTGATGATTTTTACGCCATCAATCCGGAAAATGAAGAGTTAGTGGAACAGCTGATGAAATATATTGATATTTTAAAAATCGACTTTTTGCAATCCTCGCGTCTGGAGCGCAAAAAAATCATTCAGACGTACAGCTGTAAAAGTCTGATTTATTTAGCGGAGAAAGTGGAGACGAGAAAAGATTATAAACAGGCGGCCATAGACGGCTTTCACCTGTTTCAAGGATATTTTTTCAGTGAACCGCGTGTCATCAGCGGAAATGATCTGACGTTTCATTTTCATTCTTACTACCAGCTTTTAAGCGAATTAAACAATGACCAGCCCAATATACAGCGCGTGACGGAATACATAGAGCGGGACGTCAGCTTATCGTATCAGATTCTGCGTTTTTTAAACGGATCGCAAACAAGGCTGAAAAAAAAGATAGACAGCATCCAGCAGGCCATCATGATGCTTGGGCTGAATGAGATTAAGCGCTTGATTTACATTCTTTCATTCAGAGATTTAACGGCGAAAAGCCACTCAAGCCAAAAAGAAATCATTAAGATTTCCTTAATCAGGGCCAAACTGTGCGAACTGCTGGCGAAAAGAACCGGAAGGCCCCAGCCCTCTTCTTACATGCTGATCGGCATGTTTTCGCTCATCGATACGCTTCTCCACAGGGAGCTGGAGGATATCATCAAAGAACTGCCTTTAATCGATGAAGTCGGACAGGCGCTGCTCGGTTATGAAAACGATTATTATAAGATGCTCGCGTTCGTCAAAGCCATTGAATGCAACAACTGGGACTGTGACGAGTGGGGAAAAGAACTGAACAAAGAAGAAGCGTATGAATGTTACTTACAGGCGATCGAATGGTGCCGGCAGCTGATCGTGGATTGAGCCGCTTTAAACCGACCACCTGAGGGCGATGATAAACCGGCTTTGCTCTCTGATCAGACTGACACGGATGCCGTCGGGATTATACGTCACGTCAAAGTCATTTTTGATGCCGGTCTGCTTAATGAGCCGCTTGACCGCTGCGGTGTCAGATGATTGCGCTGCGGTGAGGATACGGCGCGCAAGCTCTTTTGACGCCGACAGCCGCGCAAGGAGCAGGCGCGCATCCTCCAGCATGCCCGCAGCCTCTTTTGCGGACGCTGTCAAAATATCTGCGTGAACCGGGGCACTGGGCGCAGGATGCCGGTATGGCGCGGCGAAAACAGGGAAGCATGGATACACATAATGCATACGGCGGCCTCCTTCCTGAGAAAACATTGGTTATACATGAGTATAGGCGGCGTGATAACGAGTTATGACATGCAAAAAGACCACAATGCGGGGGTTGCGGTCTTTTCGGTGTTTGTCGGTGGTTATGCGACGCTGTTCGCCCATTCTGTTTTGAAATTGCGACGGCAGGGACTATAGTCCTTGCCGGTTTGTCGGAAAACCGTTAAAAAAACAGCAGAACCGCCAGATTGGTCTGCTTCATCCTAAACGTCTGCCTTTCTGGTAGTTATATAGTCCTGTTCGCTAAATGCTCCATTCGGGACTATGGGATTACCCTGGTTTGCGGTGTCACGCAGATACTTTTACACATACTTTTCGGTGAAAAATCCCGCAAAAACGTTTACACTATTAGTAACAGATCAAATACCTAGGACTCGTTCACCATACACAATTCATTGATCTTTCAAAAAAAGGAGTGTGGAAACGGTGGAAAACAAATTAGAAGAAGTAAAGCAATTATTATTCCGACTTGAAAATGATATCAGAGAAACAACCGACTCATTACGAAACATTAACAAAAGCATTGATCAGCTCGATAAATTCTCATATGCAATGAAAATTTCTTAAAAAGACTTGGAAACAAGTCTTTTTTTTGTGCATTTTTTATCCATTTCGTGGATAAAGTATTATACGATTGTTAAAAAACGAAAAACCTGCTGTCTTTCATCACCTGCATTTAGTAAAATAGAATGGGAGGGTGAAGACAATTATTGAGCAAATATGTTTAGATGCCGAAACGATTAAAGAGAAGATGAAGGAAATTGTTAGGGAGAAAGTCGATAATCTTCATTTAGAAGAGACTCTTTTGACCTTCATTAATGAAAAGAAGCATTTTTCATTCGGTATCCTTGCTTTCCAGCATTATGTTGCTTTTAAGGGTACACATTCCTCGGAAATCACACAACTGGCAGCCGGAATTGAACTTTTAATTTTAGCTTTTGATATTTTTGACGATATTGAAGATGAAGACAACTCTAATAAGGCATGGATGCAAACTGACCATGCTATATCTCTGAATGCGGCGACTTCTCTGTATTCAATAAGCCTGCAAACCATTTGTGAGCTTGAATCAAACATCGAATTTTCACAGTATGCAATAAAATATGCCTTAAATGCAATGCAAGGTCAGCATAATGATTTAAGAAATTTTCCGGAGACTGAAGAAGAATGTCTACGTATGATAAAACAGAAATCAGGATCGTTAACTGCAATGTCTGCTGTTTTAGGGACGATGCTTGCAAGTGGCGAATTTAACGAAGCAATTGAGAATTACTCTTATAAAATTGGCATGATTAAACAAATCGAAAATGACTATTATGGTTTATTTGATAAAAGCCGCAGTGATATAAAGAAGAAGAAAAGAACTTTGATAAACTTGTTTTTAAATCGTCAGTTTAATAGTGCCTCAAAAAAAGTTTTAAATATGATGAATTCTAAAAACAGCTATTACTCTCTCATATCGGACAGAGATTATTTTGAAGAATTGCTTAGTAAAGCAGGAGTCAGACAATATGTTTTAATGTTAATTAAAATATATGAAAATGAAATTAATAACGAAATAGAAAAGTTGAACATAAGAATTAATCTATGGTGAGAATTATGGGGGAGTAATATGAAGAAACAAGACATTGTGAATTATCTTATAGAAAATCCAAGAGTGATCCATCAATTGGAAGAGGGGGAAGTTTGCTTGATCGGAATTCCGCATTCAATTATTCCTGCAATTATAGAGATATTCAGTAACAGCACTTATAAGAAAAAACCTGAATTTACATTTTGGGATCAATAATTTTTAAGAGAGTTGTGATCCATTGAGGTATTTTATTAAGCACCTTTCAATCGCACTGTTGATATTTAGTTTTTTCTATATTGCACATATTATATACTTTACCCAGAATGGAATTTTAGTCGGAACCTATGTTGTTGAAACATCAAAACATGAGCTTGAAGTTGTTAAAATTACAAAGTCCTCTTATGGGAGATACTTGAATTTAAAAGAAGGGGACAAAATTCTAGAGATAAATGGGCACATGCCTTCTTCTCAAAATGTTAAAAATGGGTATTTAGCAAAGGCTAATAACTTAAAGGTTGAGAGAGGTAATCATGAAATTCAATTGCATGGTTCAGAGGATTTGTCTTTAAACAGTTCAGTCAGTTTCTTTATTTATATTGTCCCTTGTATATTATTTGCACTAAGCTTATTATGTATTTTCTATATATACAAAGTCAATCGTATAAAAAATACAGTTTCTGCTTATATTTTAATCTGCTTCTTAATTTTTATATCGATAGCTTATTTAAGTGCAGGCGGTGTAACAAGAGGATATGAGATAAATAGATATGTTAATCTTTTCACTTTTTTAAATGTGCCTGTACTATACCTGCATTTTTTATATCAATATTTTAAAGAATTAAAAATAAAATTTTCCGCAAAGAGTATAGTATATATTCTTTACAGTTTACCTGTCCTTAACGTTGTTACAGAACTTTTTAGATATCGATATGATTTATACTTTGTTAGAGATATGAATTTATTAACATTTTTTATCGAGATAATAATAGTGTATATGTACATTATTTATTATGGCATTATTTATAGAAAGAGAGATCATGCTTATCTATTAAAAGTGTTACTAATATCTAACACAATAGCTTTTTTACCATTTACTGTTCTTTATCTTCTTTCTGAAATTATTTTAGGACAGTATATTTATTCAGCTATAGTAACGGCTCCGTTTCTGCTCATTATTCCGTTGGCATTGGTTTATCAATTTGTTGTCAACAAGATTTATGATATAGACTTTTTGTTGGGAAGAATTAGATACTATAGTTTTTTGTCTATTGTTCCTACAATAGGGGTTGTATGGCTTTCTATCTTATATGAAAGTAAAGGGAATCACTTTAACACCATTCAAATCACTTTATATGTGTTTTTGATTTTTTTAGCAGTCTTTTACACTAAAGAGGTATTAGACTACAAATTCCGCCTGAAACGTTTTTCAGAAAAATATAATTATCAAGACAGCATTTATAAATATACACAGCTTCTTAAAAGCGTATCAGCTTTAAATCAAGTGTTTATGAATTTGAAAAAGACTATTTTGGACGTCTTGCCTGTTAGTAAAGCTTATATATTTGAAATCAATTCTGACGGAGACATTCTGTATTTTGATAAACAGAACAGTGAACCGAACTGGCAGCCGTATAAAAAAGAATTTGTTAAAGTCACATCAGAGATTGGAAAGATTATTGAAGTAAATCAAGGTTTTCTGATGAAGATTGGAGAAAGAGGGGCAAACTCATACGTTCTGCTTTGTTTGTCGAGCATTAATACTCCGAGACTGACAAGAGATGAGATATCTTGGTTAAAGACATTGTCTTTTTATACAAGTGTTTCAATGGAAAACATATTACAGATCGAAGAACTCATGAACCATTTACAAGATCTAAAACAACAAGGCTCAAACCCGGTCTGGCTCAAAAAGCTGATGTTTACGATCGAGGAAAAGCAGCGTTCGGATTTGGCCCGTGATCTGCATGATTCAGTGCTGCAGGACTTGATTTCTTTGAAGCGCCAGTGTGAGCTGTTTCTGGCAGATTTTAAGAAAGAAGAGCCTTGCCAGTTAGAGGTGCAGGACAAGCTTCATCAGATGAATGAGCAGATGTCGGATGTCATTTTGATGACCCGGGAGACGTGCCATGAGCTGCGTCCTCAGCTGCTGTATGATTTGGGTCTGGTCAAGGCGGTATCCAAGCTTGCCGCGCAGCAGCAGGAGCGTGCGCCGTTTCATATCCGTCTGAATACGGGCCGGTTTACGGCGGCGCTGGATTTGGATACGCAGCTGAATTTGTACCGCATTATTCAGGAATTTCTTTCGAACGCCATGAAGCATTCACAGGCGAATGAGGTGCTGATTATGCTGATCAGCATTCAAAATAAAGTGATTCTGCATTATGAAGACGACGGTGTCGGCTGCAATCAGGAAAAAGGCGGCGGCCAGTCGATGAGCATGGGTCTTTCGGGTATTAAGGAGCGCGTCCGTGCGCTTGACGGACGGATGAAAATCGACACAAGTGAAGGAAACGGTTTTAAAGTAGATATTGAAATGGAATTGTAACCAATTTATCACCAAATCGACTTGGCAGAAGCCAAGTCTTTTTAATAAAATGGAAATGAGTGAGTAAAAGGGAGGAAACCATGAAAAAGATACTAGTGATTGATGATCATCCGGCTGTCATGGAGGGCACCAAGACGATTCTGGAAACGGACACGAATCTTTCTGTCGATTGCCTCAGTCCTGATGCCAGTGAACAATTCGTTCTCCGGCATGATTTTTCAGCTTACGATCTCATATTAATGGATTTAAATCTGGGTGATGACATCAGCGGCATAGAGCTTTCTAAGAAAATCTTAAAAGAGAATCCTCTCTGTAAAATCATTGTCTACACAGGCTATGAGGTTGAAGATTATTTTGAAGAATCCATCCGCGCGGGCCTGCACGGCGCCATCAGCAAAACCGAATCTAAAGAGAAAATCATGCAATACATATATCACGTGCTCAACGGACAGATTTTAGTTGATTTCTCCTATTTCAAACAGCTGATGACCCAGCAAAAAACAAAAACGTCTTCTTCCCCTCAAAGTGAGCAGGATCGGTTAACCCCGAGAGAGCGCCATATTCTCCAAGAGGTCGAAAAAGGTTTGACCAATCAGGAAATCGCAGATGCGCTTCACTTAAGCAAGCGGTCAATTGAATACAGCCTGACATCCATTTTTAACAAGCTGAATGTCGGCTCCCGAACTGAAGCGGTGCTGATCGCCAAGTCAGATAACGTACTATAAATCTTGAAGGGAGAATGACCTATGAATCTGAACAATACATTGCTCGGCGCACTCGGTATTGAAATCACTGAAAACACACCGGAGAGATGCGTGGCGGTGATGCCGGTGGATAAGAGGACGGTGCAGCCTTTCGGATATCTGCATGGTGGCGCGTCAGCAGCGCTGGCGGAGACTGTTGCAAGTGTCGGGGCCCAGCATTTTATCGACCGGTCGAACCAGGCGTGTGTCGGGCTTGAGATTAATGCCAATCATTTAAAATCCGTGAAAGAGGGCGGGACGGTCACGGCGATTGCGAAACCCGTTCACACAGGCAGGGCAACCATTGTGTACGGGATTAACATTTTCGATGAACGGGAAAGGCTGATCTGTGTTTCCCGCTGCACGCTGGCTGTTATAACAAAATAAACAAACAGCCGGAACCCTGAATCGTCCGGCTGTTTGTTTTTACAAATATGAATCTTCTTTACGTTTGATCACAAAGTTTCTGATCCCTTTGTAATCATCCTGAACGCTTCTTTTATCAAGCGCCGCTCCCGAATTGTACGCGGCCCTGCATATGAGGTGCGCTCCGACCGGCGCCGTCAGCAGGATAAAAATGATGCCGAGCAGTATTTTTACAGAAATTTCTCCGGTCAGCATCCACAAGTAGCCTAACACCCCGAGCAATACCAAATTAACACCGAGTGTCGAGCCTTTTGAAGAGGCGTGGGCGCGCGTATACACATCAGGAAGCCTGAGTGTGCCGAAAGACGCGACCAGGCAGATCAGCGATCCCATCAGAATACAAACGGCGACGGCCCATTTAACGATTTCGATCATTTTCGATAATCTCTCCTTTCTCCAAAAACTTAGCAAAGGCAATCGTGCCGATAAACGATAAAATGCCGAGCAGCAGAATGATGTCCAAAAAGGCCGATGTGTTTAAGAGAATGGATACAAGCGCGGTCATGGCAATCAGATTAATGCCGATCCCATCAAGCGCGACGACCCGGTCCGGTATCGTAGGCCCTTTTATGACGCGAATGACGTACAGAAGAGTCGAAACCGCCATAATGCCGAGTGATAATTGCAGAATAAACGTAAACATCAGCGGCTCACCTCCTGAATGGCTTTCTCAAAAGAGACGCGGATGTCATGGATCGCTTTCTCCGCATCTTCAATGTCCATGGCGTGTATATAGAGAATCGACCGGTCATCGGAGATATCCATCACGAGCGTACCCGGTGTTAAAGTGATTAACAGCGAGAGCAGCGTGATCTCCCAATCCTCCGTCAATTCCGTCTTAAACGCGAAAATGCCCGGGCGGATGTTCAGTTTCGGCGATATAACGGTTTTCAGTACGCTGACATTGGCCAAATATAATTCCTTTATAAAGATCAGCGCCAGTTTGATGCCTGACCATACTTTCCAAATGTAAAACGGCCGCGAGAAGAAGCGCCGGAAAAAAAACAGCGCCGCCAAGCCCGCGATAAATCCGGTCATAAAACCCGCCGCGCTGAGGCTGTTTGTGAGAAACATCCAGCAAACAGCGAGAAGAACATTTAATAATAGTTGAAAAGCCATGCCATCTACTCCTTCAAAACAGCTTCAATGTATTTTTCCGGATTCAGCAGATTCTCAGCCGTCTGATTGACATACGGTGAAACCCATTCGGTTCCGAGCCCGAACAGAAGCGACAAAAGGAGAAAAGCGGCTGCCGGATAAAGAAGTCCTTTTGCGGACCGTCCGCCTGCGCCGGGGACTTCTTTTTCTTCCCCCCAAAAAGCCGTCGTAAACACCTTCAGCACGGAATAGAGCACAAGCAGGCTTGATAAGAGAATCAATACGGAAAACAAAGTTTCCCCCTTATCGAACCCGCCTTCCGCGATCTTCAGCTTGCCCACAAATCCGCTGAACGGCGGGATGCCGGCCAGAGATATGGCTGAAATAAAGAACATCCATCCCAAAACGGGATAACGGGTGATCAGTCCGCCCATTTTATGCAGGCTGGCAGTGCCCGTCAATGCGATAAGCGTGCCGGCGAGCATGAAAAGCGCTCCTTTAATCAGCATATCGTGAATCAAGTAATAAACCGCTCCTTGAATGGAGTCCGGCGTGTTCATGGCAATGCCGAACAAAATCACGCCGACGGCTGTAATAATATTGTAGATGACGATTTTCATGACATCCGAAAAGGCGATAGATCCGATGACGCCGAATAGCACCGTCAGCATCGCAAGCCACATCATCAATTGGTGGGTAAAGCCCGTATCGTGAATAAAGATCAGGGTGAATACTCTTAAAATGGCGTACAGGCCGACTTTCGTCAAAAGAGACCCGAATAAGGCCGAAATCGCAGCCGGCGGGGCGTAATAAGAGCCCGGCATCCAGAAATACAGCGGGAATATCCCGCCCTTTAAACCGAAAACGACGAGAAGAAGGACGCCGATGACGGTGATCAGCCCGGTCTGGCCCGATTCACTTATTTTTACGCTTAGATCAGCCATATTCAGCGTGCCCGTCACCGCATATAAGTAACCGACGCCGATGACAAAAAACGCGGATGATACAATGTTAAACACGATATACTTCAATGATTCTCTTAATTGAATTTTCGTTCCGCCAAGCACGATCAGCATGTAGGACGCGATAAGCAGAAGCTCAAAAAAGACATACATGTTGAACAGGTCACCCGTCAAAAACGCTCCGCTTACGCCGGCCAGAAGAAACTGCACCCCTGAATAATAGAAAGCGCGCTCCCTTTTTTCTCCGATGGAGCGGAAGGAGTACAGGGTGACGAGCAGCCCGATTATGGCGGTTGTCAAAACAAGCAGTGCGGCGAGCTGATCCGCGGTGAGCACAATGCCGTACGGCGCTTTCCATCCGCCGAGTGTCAGCGTCTGAATTCCGTGTGTGAAAACCGTCTGAACGAGAGCGGTGCTGATGACGATGGAGACACAGGAAGCGGCAGTGCTGAATATCCGCATCAGCATCACGTGCCTGTTCATAAAAATCAGCATCACTGCGGCAAGCAGCGGCACCAGAATAGGCAATATCACAAAGTTATTCATGTTGATCATTTCCCCTCATTCGATCCATATCGTCCGTTTTCAGTTCTTGATAGGCGCGAAACGCCATCACAAGCAAAAAGGACGTGACGCCGAACGAAATAACGATCGCCGTCAGTATGAGTGCCTGCGGCAGCGGATCGACAAACGACGTGCTTTTTCCGCCCAGTATGGGAGGAGCGCCTTTTTTCAGTCCGCCCATGGTCAGGAGCAGCAAATGGACGCCGTGGCTTAAAAGCGCGGTGCCGATAATCACGCGCAGCAGACTTTTAGAAAGCAGCAGGTAGGTTGCCGCCATAAACAAAATACCGGCAATGACAGACATTAAGATTTCCATTATTCTTCCTCTCCAATCGTTTGAATAATGGTCATCGTCACGCCGACAACAACAAGATACACACCTAAATCAAACAAAGTGGCCGTCGCAAGCTCCGTATTCCCAAGCACCGGGAGATGAAAATGACCGAATGTATGGGTGAGAAAGGGTGCTCCGAATAAGAACGAACCTGCACCCGTTGCAATCGCGATAAGCAGACCCGCGCCCGCCACATAAATAAAATTGACGGGCAAAATCGATTTGACGGTTTTTAAATCAAAGGCCAAAAGCAACAGCACGGTGGCCGAAGACGTAATCAGTCCGCCGACAAATCCTCCGCCGGGAGCGTTATGTCCCGATAAAAATAAATAGAAAGAGAAAAGCAGAATGATAAAAGATACAAGCTTCGTTGCCGTCTGAAGGATGATGTCGTTTGTGTTTTGCTGTCTCAACGCTCTTCTCCCTCCTCTTTTACTTTTGTTCTGATCATGCCGTAAATCCCGAGTGCGGCAATCGACAGCACCGTGATTTCAAACATCGTATCAAATCCCCTGAAATCAACGAGGATGACGTTGACGATATTGTTTCCTCCCCCGAGCTTATGGCTGTAAGCGGTGAAAAAGGAGGAGATGCTGTCGTTTGTTTTTTCGCTGGAAGACGCGATTCCGAGCATTGTCACGATGACGCCGACACCGAGAGAAATGATAAAATTCGTCATCCGGAATGTTCTTGTCTTCTTTTTCCGCCGCATTTTCGGCAGATGGTAAAAACAAAGAAGAAACAAGGCGACGGATATCGTCTCAATGACGAGCTGCGTGAGCGCCAGATCGGGCGCTCTGAAAATCACGAAAAACAGCGCGAGTGTGTACCCGACAACACCGAGTGAGATAATGGCCGTCAGCCGCGATTTGGCGAACACAGTCGCAATCGTTGCGCTCACCATAACGAGGGACAGCACGATTTCATAAAGGCCGATTTCAGCCATGCCTTTCGCTGTCATGGAAAAGCCGCCTTTTGTGACGAACGCCGCCCCGATGAGAATGATAAACGCCGCAAAGATATACAGCAGATAATCCCGCAAAAATCCGGTCATATAAGATGACGTCAGCTGGTAAGATCTTTTTTCCATACTGCCCGTCACCGCATCGTAAAGCTTGTTCAGCGTCAGTTTTTTCGGAAACAGACCGTACAACCGCTCCCATTTAGACAGCGTTACGTAACCGATCGTGCCGACAATGATGATGCCGAGGGTCATCATTACCTCAGCCGTCACCCCGTGCCACTGGGAAATATGGACATGGAATGTATCTCCGCCGGTTAACAGAGCCGGATAAATGGAGTTCATCGCCGGTTCAATCAGGCTGTAAGACAAAACGTTCGGTGCAAAAAACAGACTGACGGCGCAAGCGGCAAGAATCACCGGCGAAATCAGCATGCCGAGCGGTGCTTCATGCGGCGTCTTTTCAAGCTGATCAGGTTTGCGCGCGCCGCTGAACGTTCTGAAAAACAGCTTCATGCTGTAGATGAAAGTGAAGGCGCTCCCGATCCATGCGAGAACGGGGAACAGCACGCCCCACGTATCCAGGCTGAAAATATCTGCATGAGCAATCCGCAGCATACTTGTAAAGAACATTTCTTTACTTAAAAAGCCGTTAAACGGAGGGAGGCCCGCCATGGAAAACGTTCCGATCAGTGAAACGGTGAACGTTACCGGCATAAGCGCCATCAGTCCGCCGAGCCTGCGGATGTCCCGTGTTCCCGTTTCATGGTCGATAATGCCGACCGCCATAAATAAACTTCCTTTAAAAGTAGCATGGTTAATTAAGTGAAACACAGCCGCGGTGACAGCCGCCGTAAAATACTCTGAATGCTGGTAATGAAGCGCGGCGGCTCCTGCGCCGAGCATCGATACAATCATACCGAGCTGGCTGACTGTGGAAAATGCCAGAATCGCTTTTAAATCGGTTTGTTTAATCGCATTAAAGGAAGCCCATACCATCGTGATCAGACCGACTGAGGCAACCGTCCAAAACCAGACGGGTGAAAATGCAAAAACCGGACTGAATCTGGCAATCACATAAATTCCCGCTTTCACCATTGTAGCCGAGTGCAGATAGGCGCTGACAGGAGTCGGCGCCTCCATGGCATCAGGCAGCCAGATATAAAACGGAAACTGCGCTGATTTCGTAAAGGCTCCCAATAACAGGAGAACCATCGCCGGAATAAAGAACGGATGGCCTGCGATAATATGCACCTGGTTGACCATTTCCCTGATACTGAAAGAATCCGTCATCAGATACAGCAGGATAAAGCCGCCGAGCATGCACAGCCCGCCGCCGACGGTAATCAGCAGTGACTTTTCCGCACCGTAGCGTGATTTCTTCCGCTTATGCCAATACCCGATTAATAAGAAGGATGACAGGCTTGTCAGCTCCCAGAACATATAAAGCACGATAACGTTATCGACGAGCACAACGCCGAGCATCGCGCCCATAAACATCAGCAGGTACACATAAAAGGGGCCGAGCTTTTCTTTGTCCTTCGATAAGTAAAAAATACTGTAAAGCGTCACCAAAGAGCCGATGCCCGTAATCAATAAAGCGAATAACAGCCCGAGTCCGTCAAGATAAACGGTATAGTTAATACCGAGGGACGGAATCCATTCGGCCGCATATCGGACGGTTTCCCCAGCCATTGTGACAGGGAGCTTGCTGATAAAGTAAACAAACAGCACAACGGGCACTATCAGCACAAACCAGCCTGTATGGACTTGTTTTACCCGTTTATAAAGAAAGGGAACGATAAATGCAAATAAAAAAGGCGCCAAAATCGCGAAATGTAACAGCTGCAACAGAAGACCTCCTTTGCTTGTTTTTTCATCAAGCAACTGCTTTATGTAAGAGTGAATTAATCAATTCACGGTCATAGGACCCAGTACAAATTATATCGCACTTTTTTTTACCCTGCTACGGCATAATGTATTCCTCTCTGTGTTTTTGTGGTCTTTTGAACCCAAAATAAATTTATCAAATATCCTGATCTTTGTATATACATTTATCTTTCAGATCAAGCTTTTAAAAAAGGAGCTGGTCAGATGAAGAGAAAGGCGGCGGCCTGTATTGGAATATTTTGTTCTATTATTGCAGGAACATTCATAGCGGACGATTTCTGCAAAACGCGGCAGCAGACGGAGGCAGATAATTGGGAGCGTTTTTTTCTCGGTGCGGAATACGCAGAAGACAAGCTGAGTGCGGCTGAATCAATGCAAACACCGTTTCAGCCGCGTGAGTATATCAGAATCGTATATAGATGAAAAGAGTTCCGGCACCAGGGTGCGGAACTCTTTTTTTTGTGGCAATCAGCGTTTTCCTTTAATGTAAGGGATGCCGTTGGCTTTAGGCGCATCCGCGCGGCCGATGAAGCCGGCAAGCGCGAGAATGGTCAGAATGTAAGGAGCCATCAGCATGTATACATTCGGAATGTCTTTGAACAGGGGCAAAAGCGAGCCGATAATGCTCAAACTCTGTGCAAACCCGAAGAACAGCGCAGCCCCGAGCGCGCCGATCGGATGCCATTTGCCGAAAACCAGCGCGGCGAGAGCGATAAAGCCTTGCCCGGAAATGGTGGAGTGCGTGAAATCAAGCGCGATCGTGGAAGCATATACACCGCCGCCGAGCCCGCCGAACAGCCCGCTGATCATGACGCCGATATAGCGCATGCCGAACACGTTGATTCCCATCGTATCGGCCGCCATCGGATGTTCCCCGACAGAACGGATGCGGAGGCCGAACGGCGTTTTGAATAAAATAAACCAGGAAACAAAGGCCAGTACGATGGCTAAAATCGACGTATAATATACGTCGGAAAAGAAAATCTTTCCTAAAACCGGAATATCGCTTAACCCGGGAATGTTCGTTTTGTAAAAGGGCTCCGGGATTTTATCAGTCTGCGCCTTTCCGTAGATCAGCTTGACGATAAACAGTGTCGCTCCTAACGCGAGCATATTGATCGCCACACCGGTTACCGTCTGATCGGCGCGGAAAGAAACCGCGGCGGCCGCGTGGATCAGTGAGAACAGTCCGCCGGCAATCATAGCCGCAGCCAAGGCGAGCCACGGAGCGGCGGCGCCAAGCTCGCGTCCGAAAAATAAGTTGAACATGACGCTTGTAAAGGCGCCGATAATCATCAGTCCTTCAAGACCGATGTTGACAACCCCCGATCTTTCAGAAAACACGCCGCCGAGAGCGGTTAAAATAAGCGGAGCCGCATATACGAGTGTTGCCGGGACAATAATGGATAAAATCTGCAGGAAGTCCACTTACTTCGCCCCCTTTTTCTTCAATTTATCAAGGATGAGACGGATGGCGTAGCTTGATGCCACAAACAAAATAATAATGGCGATGACGATGTCAACGACTTCAGAAGGCACCCCGGATTCAATCGGCATATTTAATGCCCCGACTTTAAGGCCGCCGAGAAGACATGCCGCCAGAACAACGCCGATTGCCGTGCTGCCGCCGAGAAGCGCAACCGCAATGCCGTCGAAGCCGACGCCGGTAAAGGCGCCCTTAACCGCCGCGTATTGAAAGGTTCCGAGTCCTTCCATCGCGCCGGCAAGCCCCGCGAAGGCGCCGGAAATCATCATGGCGTACATCATATTTTTTCTGACGCTCATTCCGGCGTATTGTGCGGCGTGCTGGTTAAAGCCGACAGCCCGGAATTCAAATCCGCTTTTTGTTTTATGAATGATAAACCACATGAGGACTGCCGCAAACAGAGCGATCAGAATGCCCCAGTGAAGGCGGGAGTAATCTGTCAGCTGCTCTAAAAACGGTGAGCGGAGCGACGCGCTTTCATGAATTTTGTCTGTTTTGTCCCGGTGGTCCGTCATGACATCGGAAATGAGATAATTGGTTAAATGAAGAGCGATATAATTCATCATGATCGTGACAATCACTTCGTGGACAAAAAAACGGGCTTTTAAAAATCCGGGAATCAGGCCCCAAATGCCGCCCGCAACCGCAGCCGCCAATAACGAAAGCGGAAGGTGGATGTAAGCGGGGGCGTCAAAGGAAGCGCCGACCCACACCGCGGCGGTCCAGCCGACAAGGAGCTGTCCTTCAACCCCGATATTAAACAGGCCGGTCCGAAATGCGAATGCCACGGCCAATCCGGACAAAATATATGGCGTAATCTGGCGGATCGATTCCCCGATGTAATACACTTCTCCGAAAATGCCGCTCCAAAGAGCCGAATACCCGCTTACGACATTGTAGCCGCTGGCGAGCATGATGACCGCACCCGCAGCTAACCCAAGGATGATCGCAATCAGCGGCACAGCCAGATGAGAAAGTCGATTAATCATGTGTTTTCCCCGCCTCCATTTGCTTACTTCCCGCCATTAAAAGTCCGAGCTCCTGCTCGTTTGTTTCAAGCGGATTGATGTTTGCGATGATGCTGCCTTCAAAGATGACGGCGATGCGATCGCTGAGATTCATTATTTCATCAAGTTCAAAAGATAACAGAAGCACCGCTTTACCGGCGTCACGCTGCTCAATGATCTTTTTATGGACGAATTCAATCGCACCGACATCGAGTCCCCGCGTCGGCTGGGCCGCAATTAAAAGATCCGGATTTCTGTCCACTTCCCGGCCGATAATGGCCTTTTGCTGATTCCCCCCGGAGAGAGCGCGCGCAGGCGTATATTCATCAGGTGTTCTGACGTCGTATTCTTCAATCAGGCTTCGCGCTTTGTCATAAATCGTGTGTTTATTTAATATGCCGAAAGAAGAGTAGGGCTTTTGGTAATAACTTTGCAGCACGATATTTTCTCCGATCGGAAAATCAAGGACGAGCCCGTGTTTATGCCTGTCCTGCGGAATATGCCCGATGCCGGCTTCAGTGACTTTCCTGGGCGGCATGTTTTGCAGCTGTTTGCCGTTTAACGTGATCGTGCCGGCATTCGTTTTTCTGAGACCTGTAATGGCTTCAATTAATTCAGACTGGCCGTTTCCGTCAACGCCCGCAATGCCGACGATTTCACCGGCTCTGACTGAGAGGGAGAGCTGTTTGACCGCCTCAACGCCGCGCGCGTCTTTAACCGTTACATCAGAAAGTGAAAGCACTTCTTGTTTCGGATCGGCCGCTTGTTTATCCGTCTTGAATGACACTTCGCGTCCGACCATAAGGCTTGCCAGTTCATCTTGATCCGTATGTGCGACCTCGAGTGTTGTAATGCCTTTTCCTTTCCGGATGATGGTGACACGGTCGCAGACTTCCATAATCTCTTTTAATTTGTGGGTGATGAGGATAATTGATTTTCCTTCATTGACAAGATTTTTCATAATCTGAATCAGTTCTTGAATTTCGTGCGGGGTCAGCACCGCGGTCGGCTCGTCAAAAATGAGAATGTCGGCGCCCCGGTAGAGGGTCTTTAATATTTCCGCCCGCTGCTGCATACCGACGGAAATATCGGCAACTTTGGCTTCAGGATCAATGTGCAGGCCGTAACGGTCGGAAATATCGCGCACGTCCCGGGCGGCGCGCTGTCTGTCAATTCGGCCGAAAGTTTTCGGCTCTTTTCCGAGAATGATATTTTCTGAGACGGTAAAGGTATCCACAAGCATAAAATGCTGGTGCACCATCCCGATGCCGAGATCGTTGGCTTTGTTCGGGCTGTTGATGTGAACGCGTTCGCCCCGCACCCGGATCTCGCCTTTTTCCGGCTGATACAGGCCGAATAAAACGTTCATGAGTGTCGATTTTCCGGCGCCGTTTTCACCGAGAAGGGCGTGTATTTCGCCTTTTTTTACTTGAAGCGTGACGTCATCATTGGCGACGATTCCGGAAAACTCCTTGCGTATATTAAGCATTTCAATGATATAATCCACCGATTTGACGCTCCTTTTCAGAGATACTTTGATGAGAAAGAGCTTGGCAAAAGAAAAGCTGCAAGAGATGCAGCTTTTCCTTCACCGCTCTTTTCATAAAAGAGAGGGGATAAGCACGGAAGTCTCCTTATCCCCTGGTTCTTACTCAGCCTTGAAGGATTTCAATTCTTTTTCAGTTGAAGGGATCTCGAGTCCGTCCGCGATTTTCTTCTTCCAATCGTCTGTTGCTTTAATGACATCGTCAGAAAGGTTCTCCTTGTGATCCGAGATGCCGACTGCATCTTGCGCCAAACCGTATGTTAATGTTTTGCCGCCCGGGAATTTGCCGTCACTCGCTTTTTTCGTTAAGTCCTCCACGGCCGTATCCACTTTTTTGACCATTGATGTGAGAGTGACATTGTCTTTTGTGCCTTTGACTTGACCTTCCGCGTACTGGTCTTTATCAACACCGATAACCCATACGTTCCGCTTCGGATCTTCTTTTTTTAGATTTTTCGCTTCTGTGAAGACGCCCGTTCCCGTTGCGCCGGCCGCGTGATAAATGACGTCAACGCCTGATTTGTACATGCTTTCAGCCGTCGCCTTGCCGACATCGGCTTTGTCAAATCCGCCCGCATATTTCACTTCGACGGTCGCTTTTGGATTTGCGGCTTGTACACCCGCGCGGAAGCCGATTTCGAATTTTTTGATCAATTCAGACTCCATTCCGCCCACGAATCCGACTTTTCCCGTTTTGCTCGATAGCGCAGCGGCCGCTCCTACGAGGAATGAACCTTCCTGCTCTTTAAATGTAAGGCTCGCCACGTTGTCTTTTTTGACAACGGCGTCAATGATCGCAAAATTGGTGTCTTTGCGCTGATCGGCGATTTCGCTGATGGAATCCTGCATCAGATACCCGACGCCGTAAATCAGGTCAAAGTGTTCCCGCGCTAATTTATTTAAGTTCGTTGTATAATCTGCATCTGATTTTGATTGAAGATAGTCAAAACCGCTTTTGCCTTTTGTAAGCCCGTTGTCTTTTCCGAATGCCTGAATACCTTCCCAGGCGGACTGGTTAAATGATTTGTCATCGACACCGCCGATGTCCGTTACCATGCCGACGGTAAAGTTTTTGCTGCCGGAGCCGTTTGCTTTGTCACTTGAACCGCATGCGCTTAATATGGTTCCGGCCGCCGCGATGAGCGCCATCGCCATTCCGATTTTGCGTTTTTTCAAAGATATAACCCCCCTGTAAAATATGGCTGTGCCGTTCAATTCAGACTGAGTCCCCGTACCGGATGCAGAATCGAAAAAACTTTCTGATAATAATGATGAGACGTCTCTCTTTTTCCCGCCTTGAGCGGCTGTCTCTTCCGTGTTCGGGACTTATGACTTATCTGAAAAGAGCTGCTAACCAATCATAATTTATCATTTTACCCGCCATAAATAAATAGAAATTTGCTTATTTTTTAAAAAATATCAATTTTATGAATCGGCTTCCTCATCTGGATAAAACAGAGGAGAATCAGCCGGGTCATTATCCTTATATAGCATACAAAAAAGGAATCTCAAGCCTTTTGTCACGGGATATGACAGTAAAAAAGCACCGTTCACAGCGGAACGGCGCTTTTTGACATTATAAATATTGTTTGATGCTGCTGACATTGCCGGTGTTGATATGATATTGGAAGACGGGTCTGCCGATCGTGCCGTACGCCATCTCTACATTCAGCACTTGTATGTCTTCCAGAAATTTAAGGTATTTCCGGATGGAGACTTGCGAGATTTCAGTATGCTTGGCGAGATCTTCTGTGGTAAAAGAGCCGTCACCGAAAGACTCAATGCTCGCCCAGATGAGTTTAAGCGTGCTTTTTGTCAATCCCTTCGGAAGGTGAACCTTTTCCGCCGCTTCTTTCTTTTGAAAAAGCTCGGCATCCAATTCTTTCTGTGTCATGCTTCTGTGTGATTGATAAACTTTCTGCTTGCGTCTGTAGTCGGAAAGAGCGGTTTGAAAGCGGTCAAATTCAAATGGTTTGATTAGATAATCGACGGCGCCGTACCGAAGCGTTTTTTTGATGACGTCCAGCTCGCTTGCGGCCGAAATGACGATGACATCAACCGATTCATTTTGTTTGCGGATTTCCGTTAAAAGCTCAAGCCCGTTTTTTCCCGGCATGTAAATGTCAAGAAGGATGAGATCGATATGATGCTCGCTCAGCACGTGCAGCGCGCTTTGAAAGGATGATGCGATCCCTTTCAGCTGAAATCCTTCAATCTGGCTGAGATAGCGTTTATTTAATTCACCCACCATGGGGTCGTCTTCAACTATGAGTACATTAATCATCATTTTCCTCCTTCGGTTCATACGGAATGCGAAGACTGAAAGTCGTTCCTTCATTCTTTTCACTTGTCACAATCATATGGCCTTTTAAATTTTCTGTTGCCTGCTGGGTGAAATAGAGGCCGAACCCCCGGTTTGTCCCTTTCGTGGAATAACCTTGTTCAAAAATACGGGCTTGGTCTGCCGCAGACATTCCGGCTCCCGTGTCCGTAATCTCTATATCAAGCTGGCGATCCTGAAACCGCATCGAGCACGTAATGTTTTTTTTCGGCATCTGCGCCACCGCGTCGAGCGCGTTGTTTAACAGGTTTCCGATAATCGTAATGAGCTCATGGATGGCGGCCGGATCCGCCGCATTCGGGATCAGGCTGCCGAGCTGAATGTCCAGATCAGCGCCCTGTTCGCGTATGTAGCTTTGTTTTCCTAGAAGAAACCCTGCGAGAACCGGACTTTTGACATCACTTATAATCTCGCTTGTTTCCGTCTTCTGCTGAATGGCAATGTCTTTAATGTAAGTGCCGAGATCATCGTATTCTTTTAACTGGACAAGCCCTAAAATAACATGAAGCTTATTCATGAATTCATGAGACTGGGCTCTTAATGCGTTTGCATACATTTTAACACCGGACAGCTGTTCTGCTAAATGTTTGACCTCCGTTTTGTCCCTGAAAGTGGCGATCGCTCCGACGGTTTGTCCTTTCAGATGAATCGGAACCTCATTAAAGACCAGCTCAAGCCCGTTAATGCGGATATCCCTGTCCTGAAGCGGTTTTTTCGTTTCAATCACTTGTTTCAGCCGGCTTTTCGGGAGAATATCGTTCACATCTTGATCGACCGGATTAGTCGGAATACCCATTTTAATAAAAAGCCGTTTCGCTTCCGCATTGGCAAGCTTGATTTTTCCACGCGCGTCAACCGCCAGGATGCCTTCCTTCGTTGATTCGAGCATGGCGCTCCGCTCTTCCAGGAGGGTGGCGATTTCATAAGGCTCAAGACCGTACATAATGTTTTTGACGGTGCGGGCGACAATGACGGCTCCGATGACGCCGACAAAAATACTTACGCAGATGATGAAATAAAGCGGTCTCAAACTGTGGCTGACGACATCCTGTATTTTGTTAAGCGAAATTCCGACCGAAACGACGCCCACTTGTTTTTTATCTTTTCCATAGATCGGTACGAAGGCTCTCATGGATTTTCCGAGAGTTCCCGCTGATGTGCTCGTTTTGATATGCCCGTGCATCGCCGGCTGTTCATCTCCGCCGGTGAATTTCTTCCCGATTTTATTTGCGTCGGGGTGGGTGAGGCGGATGCTGTTCATATCCATCACCACGACAAATTCGGTTCCTGTCGTATGCTGGACGTCTAATGTATAATCCCGGAGCTCTTTCAGCCCTTTTCTTGTTTGCAATGCCCGCGCGACACTCGGTGTTTCCGCGACCAGCTTTGCGGTGCGCAGCGCGGTCGTCCGTTCTTCTTCTTTCACGCGGTCTGCTGTTTGGACGCTGATCGTGAAAAAGGTGATACAAAGTGCGATAAGGACGACAATACAGACGAATATCGTTAATCGGGTTTGCAATTTTAATGTTTTTTTCATAACAGCCTTCCTTACGTTTATCATTCCCGCGTTCTACTTTACTCCGAAAAAGCCGGTTTGTGAAGATCAGGCCCTTATTTCGTAAAAGTGAGGAAAAATGGTATTTTTTATCTTGTCAATGTGTTTTAAGTCCTCCATAATAAGTGAGGTAGATTACAGAAAGGGACTTTTTATATGAAAAATACTTATTGGACGGGTTATTTTCCGCTCGTTGCGATTCTGCTTTTTAGTTCGTCATTATCCATTTCTACCTCGCTTTATGTCATGAAGATACTTCAGACGCTCGGCATGTATCAGGGGATGCTGGATTATTTCTCTGAGAAAGGGATCAGACTGGCGCTTTTTGCAGCGTTCGCCCTTGTGTATTTTATGCTCTTTTCGGCTTTGAAGCTGATTGCAAACACAGTGACAGAGCTGTCTCTTTTGTTTTTCACAAATGACCCTGAAGGGGACAATCTGAAAAAAATCAGATTAGGCTCTTTAATTTATGTAGGCGGAGGAATTCTTTCCTTTGCGCTCGTGCAGAATGGTTTTTGGATTGCGGCGTTATTTGCCGTTGTTACGCTCGTTTATTTGATTTTCATGGTGTACAGAATCTATTCGACACTCTCGATCGTTTCGCTGATCGGTTTTATATTGCTTGAGATTCTGTTTTGGTTTACTTTTGTTATCGGTATTTTGTACATCTTTATCAAGCTTTATAATAGCATAATGGCTAGCTTACCTGTGTAAGCTAGCCATTTTTGTTAAGACAGAAATCTGTTTTTGATCTCAGGGGAGGGGAGCATGCATGCTTCCCTTTTTCCGAACCATTTGTAACGGCGCCGGGCGATGAAAGAATAGGCTCTGTCCCTGAGGGGGCGGGGCACTGCGAAAAAAACCGCTGACAGCCGCCAGGCTCCGCGGAGATGACGGGAAACCTTTAACACGGCTGCGGATTTTTTGTATATCCGCCCGTTTTCGATAAAAATCATGCTGTCAAATTGTTCTGTCGGAAGTCCTTCTGATGCCAAAAGCTCCCGGGCGGTATCTGATTGCAATGATGCAAATGAGATTTTGCCGGCCGGATCGCGTTTAATGATGAATTGAACGGCGCCGCTGCATAAGTTGCAGACGCCGTCAAACAAAAGTACGCGGTCCGGAAGCTGAGCTGGTTTCAAAGCGGATCCCCTCCGTTATCTTTAATAAGCTGCCTGCAGCGTGTTTTTCCAGATCGAAAGCTGAGGGCTTGCGTCATGAAGGTATTCGACGCTTGACGGTGTATCCTTGCCGACCCATACCCCCATCGTATAAGCGTCCGTCAGGCCGACAAACCACATATCGTGATAGTCATTTGACGTTCCTGATTTTCCGCCGACGTACGGAGCTTTAAAGTTCGCTTTCTTTCCTGTACCGCTCTTGACGACGGCTTTCATCATTTCTTTGATCTGCATGTTGGTCCGCACGCTGAATACCTGCGTCGGCTCATCTTTCCATTTTAATATCGTTTTTCCTTTTAAATCAGTCACTTTTGTAATCGCGTGACTCGGCGTATAAACGCCGTTGTTGCCGAACGTGGTGTACGCATTGGTCATTTCAAGCGGCGTCATGCCGTTTGTAAAACCGCCAAGCGCCGCAGGCAGACGGTAATCCGCGCTGACCAGCTTCGCGAAATGAAACGGTTCAAGGTAGCTGAACGCCTTATTGACGCCGACGCGGTCCATGATTCTGATGGCTGGTGTGTTGTACGAGTATTTAAACGCCGTTTCCAGCGTGACCGTACCGTACGTGCGGTTATTGTAGTTTTGCGGACAGTAATCCGCACTGCAGAATTTGCTTGCGTCAATCTTGCTGTGTGGCGTTGCGCTGGTCTTTTCAATGTAAGGTCCGTAATCAAGCAGCGGCTTAATGGATGAACCGGGCTGTCTGTATGCCTGATAGGCACGGTTGAAATCATATTTATGATAATCTTTCCCGCCTGAAAGCGCGATAATCTGATGTGTCTGATGATTAATCACGGCCGCTCCGCCTTGGACACCTGCATACGGCAGATTTTGATTCACTTGGGCGACGACCTGGTTTTGCATATACGGATTCAGCGCCGTATAAATCTTCACGCCGTCTTTTAACAATGTGCTGACTCTGTCTGAAAGCTCACTCTGTATTTTTTGTTTCGCCTTTCCGGAAGCTTTTTCAAGACGTTTGTCATAGCCTTCGGATGATGAAACAAGCTGTGTGAATTCATCATTTACATAGGAAACATAGTCAGGATATTTATTTGTTTTTTCGTTTATATCAAGCTTGATCTTTTCCTTTTCGGCTTTTTTCAGCTGTTTCCCGGATATAACGCCTGCTTTTTTTAATCCGTTAAGCAATCTGACTTGTCGCTTTTTCGTATAATCAAAATGCTTGAGAGGATCATATAATGTAGGGTTATTAGGGATGGCGCAGATAAAGGCCATTTCTCCCAAAGTGAGAGATTTCAGCGGCTTGCTGAAATAAAATTGTGCCGCCGAACCGACACCGTATACGCCGTTATTAAAATAAATCGTATTTAAGTAGCCTTCTAAAATCTCATCTTTGCTGTATTTTTTCTCAAGCTGATAGGAATAGGCCAGCTCCGTCAGTTTTCGGCTGAAGGTGCGTTCATGGCTTAAATACACATTCCTTGCCAGCTGCTGGGTGATGGTGCTGGCGCCCTGATCAATTTTATGATCTTTGAAATTGGAGGCGGCCGCCCTGACCATCCCCATAAAGTCAAACCCTTTATGCTCATAAAAATGACGGTCTTCAGAGGTTAAAAACAGTTGTTTTACCTCATTCGGTATTTTATTAAAGGGCACGATCACGCGGTTCTCATGATCGCTGACAATCTCAGAAACAAGGCTTCCGTCCCTGTCATACATGTAACTGTTTTGAACCAGGTTGATCGCTTTTAAATCAATATGTTTATCGAGCACCTGATCAAAAGGCTTGATTTGTTTTACCTCTTTGCCGGAAGCAATAACTGTAAATGCACACAACGGGATAATGCCGAGCAGCAAAATCCATCCGATTATTTTACGTACCATGGTCACTCTCTTTTCTCCTGATTTCTAGCCATATCGTATCATTCTTTTAAGAATACGAGAAGGTTAAATTTAGAAGAAATCGTGATCGCTGCCGGTCAGCCCGCATTTGACGCTGTATCCTTGTGCAGATGTCCCGCCATCCATAAGAGCCCCGCGCCTATTAAAAAGAGAAAGGCGGTGACGTAGAAAGCAGCCGAAATGGAAAAACCGCTTGAGACCGCACCTCCGAGCAGAGGGCCGAGCACATTTCCGAGAAAACGAAAGCTGACGTTATAGCCGAGCACCTCTCCCTGGATGCTGCCCGGCGCCCTGACGCGGATTGCGGCCGTAATGCAGGGGAGCGTGCCGCCCATGACCATGCCGAACAGAAATCTGAAGACTAACAGAATGGAGAGGGAGGAGGCGAGCGCCTGCGGAATGAAAAACACCGCTGAGGCAATCAAAAGCACGATTAAGATCCGGCTGTGGCCGAAGCGGTCGCCGAAGTCCCCCCATTTCCGGGCAAGCAGTAAGCTTCCGAGTCCGGTCGCTGAAAACGCCATTCCGGAGAAAAAAGCTAAATTAACAGGTCCGTGCAGCTCATTGACATATAAAGCGAGCAGCGGCTGAATACTGAAATTGCCGGTCTGCACGATCATGGTAAGCACCATCATCGCCCAAAGCGCGGGCTGGTGAAAAATATAAGAGAGCACCTGTTTTCTGGAATAGGTTTTCCGCTTGTTTTGTTTCTCGCCGAGCGGCTGCTCATTCACCTGAAATAAAACGAGAAGCACGGATGCGAAAATAACAAAAGACGTAATAAAAAACGTGTACGTAAACCCGAAGCTGTCAGCGAGCAGCCCGCCCAGCATCGGTCCGAATAAAGTGCCTGACACCTGACCCATCTGCAGCGTGCCGAGCGTCTTCCCGGCAGTCTCTTTCGGCGTCTGCGCCGAAATCATGGCAAGCGATGTCGGAACAAAGCCTGTTACTAGACCCATAAGCAGCCGCAGGACAAACAGCTGATAAACGGATGTCACAAACCCCATCAATAAAATGCTGACGGCAATGCCGGTTCCTGTAATCAAGAGAATTTTTTTGTAGCCGCGTTTATCGCCGAATCTGCCCCAAAACGGGGAAATCACAAACGCCATTAAAAACGTGACGCCGAACACATACCCGCTCCATCTCTGCACATACCCGCCCGAATGGGGGCTGATCGTTTCGATATATAACGAAAGAAACGGAACAATCATGGTCATGCTGGCGGAAATAAAGAAATTTGTAATCCAAATGACGACGAAGTTCTTCTTACGGACAGAAATAACATCACCTTCTTTACTTTTCGTGTATCTAATCATTAGTATATAGGAATGAATCCGGTATTTGTATTTTCGATGCGGATATAGGAAAATTCATTATTTTTAGAAAATGAAGAAAGTTTCAGAGGGGAAACTGATATACTATCATAAAATATCATTTTTGATCGGAGGAAAGGCAGGTGTAAAAAAAGTGGATCAGCGCAGTCTGCTCATTATTGATTTTGAATTTACAATGCCTGACGGAAAATACAGCCCGCAAAATTTCTTTCCCGAGATTATTGAAGCGGGGATTGTCAAGACAGTGAATGATGAAGTGACTGAAACGTTTTCGAGTTATATCAAACCGAAAAAATTTCCGAAGCTGACGAAACGATGCAAAACCTTTCTGAACATCACCCAAAAAGACGTGGACGGCGGAATCACGTTTAATGAATTCATCCGCAAATTAAATGAGCTTGATCCTGATAAAAACTGCACGATCGTCACCTGGGGCAATATGGATATGAAAGTGTTAAAGCAAAATTGCATGTTTAACCACATCCCTTTTCCGTTCAAAGGAGAACTTCGGGATCTGTCCCTTGAATACAAAAATTTCTTCGGCGACAGAACATTGACCGGCCTTTGGAAAGCGGCAGAAGAGTATGGCGATAAAGGGACGGGCACGCATCATAAAGCGCTGGATGATGCGCGGACGACATACAAATTATTCAAGCTTGTCGAGCGGGATAAACAATATCTTGAAAAACCGAAACCTCCGACGATCGGTGATCGCGTCGATCTGACTGAACTGTTTCGCCGGGCCACATAAAAAAACCCAATCATGCCGACTGGGTCAAGTTCTTTTAAAATAGTCACGCTCTAACGCGGCCAAGTTGTCGAGCGAACGTTCCGCCCATTCTGAGCCGTCCGCTGTAAGCTGATCTTTCAGCCGGGCAGACGCCGCTTGTAAGGAAGCCGTATAATCAGGCACCTCGCCATCAAACGGTTTGACCATCTGATGCGGTATGTTTGTCTGTTCCCCGAATGCAAGCGCTCTTCTTTCATGAAAAAACGGAACATCCGCCTGCTTCGGATGATGAAGATCTCCTTGAGCGGGATGCGTCAGAACGGCTTTAATTTTCACTAAATAGTGATTGGGCCTGACGTCTGTCACTTCCCCTATGTATGCTCCTGTTTTATAAAACCCTTTTACGATTGTGCCGATTTCAAACGTATTCATAGCGTTCACCTCTCTCTAGTTATTCTATAAAAGATCAACGCGGTTGGCTAGTGAACAGCTGCCGGAAGCCTGACTGAGGCCGTTGTGCCCGAGTGCTCGCCGCTGGTGAAACAGACGGAGCCTTCATGATGCTGAATAATCGAGAATGTCACGGTAAGCCCGAGCCCGGTGCCGTTCGTTTTCAGCGTATAATACGGCTTGCCGAGTTTCTGCAGTTCTTCATCGGACATGCCGATTCCGTTATCCGTAATCTGAATGAGAATCATCTCTTCCTGTTTTTGGACGGAGACCTCGATTCGGCCGTTTTCAGAGGGCACGGCTTCAATACTGTTTTTAATCAGATTAATGAAGGCCTGTTTCAGTTTTTTTACATCGCCGAACACATATAAATCAGGCTCGCTTCGAACCGTAACGGTCACCGATTTAAAATTGGCATAAGACTCCATTAAGGAACCTGTTTCCTTTACGAGCAGAGAAATATCAAACTTTTCTTTTTCATAGTCATCCTGCTTCGCCATATCGAGATAATTCGTAATGATCGTCTGAGCCCGGTCGAGTTCGGACAGCACAAGTTTCTGATATCCGGAGTGGGATTTGTCCTGAAGCTGCTCGCCGCTGAACAGCAGCTGCACAAAACCTCTGACGACCGTAAGCGGATTGCGGACTTCATGGGCGACGCTTGCCGCAAGCTCGCTGACGACGGCCATTTTTTCTGAGTGAATCAGCCTTGCCCGCATGGACGCATTCTCATCAATGATCTCAATCAAATAAATGCACAGCAAAAGGGCGCTGACTTGAAAAAAAACAGATACTGCCGCCTCATAATAAACGGAAGATAGATTTTGAAAATTGAAAATATTGGTCGCGGAATAGATGAAGACAGATGCGGTTAATAAGGCGGTTTCAGTGCAGCCGATGAGAAGAGCGAAAAGCAGTTTCTTCCGCTTTGAAAAAAAAGGCCATTTCGTTTGGAGCTGGATAGGGATGATGATTAAAAAAGGAATTAAGGATAAGAAAAAAAGAGCGGAAGGTTCAAACCATATGAGCTGAAAAAAAACGGATGCCGCCCCTGCGGCAAGTCCTGCGGCGGTACCGGAATAAAGCAGGCAGACGATAATGGGAATCAGCTGCAAACCGTAACGGACGGAATGAAGCTCCTGGATGGGAAAAGCCGTACATAATAAGGAAGATGACACTGCAAATACGGCGACCAGCAGGCGGTTCGCTCTCGGCACAAGCAAATCGGGCTTGCTGAGCCAGAAGACTTGATAAAGAAAAATAGGGAATAAAATAAAAGAGAAGTGAAGCAGGTAATCCTTTACAATCTCCATTTATGCGAAATCCTTTCCTATGTAAATATGAATCTATTATAACATCTTTACCGGAAAAAAAAGTATATATTTCTCTAAAGCGAACGCCCTTATCTCATCTGATAAAGGCGTTCTTTCCGCTGCTAAGCGAGCGCTGCTTTCATTCTCTCAAGCCCTTCTTTTACGGCGGCGGCTGAACAGCCGACATTAAGTCTCATAAATCCTTCGCCGCCCGGTCCGTATTTTGTTCCCGGCTCTAATATGATTTTCCCTTTTTTGAGCATTCTTTCTTTGAGCTCGGCATCTGAAAATCCGTATTCGCTGAAATCCATCCAGATCAAATAGGAAGCGTCAGGCTTCATCATGCGGACTTTCGGCAATTCTTTTCTTAAAAAGTCCTCAGCCAATTTCATATTCCCTTCAATGTAAGGAATCAGCGCGTCAAGCCAAGGGCCTCCCTTTGTATAAGCCGCTTCGATTGCTGCAACCGCAAATGTGTTGAGGCTGGAAATTCCGTTCTGATGCAATGCGGCGGAGAATTTTGCCCGCTTATACCGATCGGGAATGATAATGGCGGATGCCTGAATGCCGGCAATATTAAACGTCTTGCTCGGCGCGACACAAGTAACGGAAATCCGCGCAAACTCCTCAGACAGAGAAGCGAAAGGCGTATGCGGCTTTCCGTACAGCATCAAGTCGGAATGTATCTCGTCAGAAACGACGGTGACGTTATGGGCGGCGCACAGCGATCCGAGCTTCATAAGCTCATCCCGGCTCCACGCTCTGCCGGACGGATTGTGGGGATTACAAAGAATCATCAGCTTGACCTCAGAATCGTTCAGCTTTTTCTCAAGATCCTCAAAATCCATACAGTAGACGCCGTTTTCTTCCCGTAACGGGTTATGTAAAACCTGCCGTTTGTTTTCCTTGATCATCTGATAAAAAGGCGTATACACCGGTGATTGAATCAACACCGGATCGCCCGGTTCGGTAAAGGCTTGTACGGCCATGCTGATTGCCGTGACAACACCGGGACTGAACGCTATGCTTGCGGGATCGGGCCGGTAGCCGTGCCGCGTCTCAAGCCATGAAGCGACGGCTTCTCTTGTGTTTTCGTCAGGAGACGTATAACCGAATATGCCGTGGTCAAGGCGGGCTTTTAAGGCGTCAGTGACCGCTTCGGGAGCGCGGAAATCCATATCGGCAACCCACATCGGAAGCGCATCCGATACGCCGAATAACGCTTCCGCCTTGTCCCATTTCACCGATTGTGTGCCAAGACGGTTTTCTCGAAGATCAAAGTTCATGTATGTCACTCCTGTAGTATCATTATTTTGCACAGCGTATCTATGATAAAATAGAATTGCAAACTTTATTATAAGCGGTGATGAAAATGGAAGAAAGCCAAGCGGTCATGGAAATGATGAAAATCATTGCCAAGTGGGATCCGTTTAAATATGGAGAAGATTTTTATGAGACAGAAGCCGTCGATATCGTTCAGGCCGTCTACAGTGAAGACCGTGCCGACAAGCTGGCAGCAGCCATTCAGGATATCTTTGAAGCTTCATTTGAGCGAAAGCTTCCGATCGAAGGCTGCCAAAAGGCCGCCGAGCAGCTTCTGTTCATAAAAGAAAGCAGCTCCTGCACCCCTTAAAAACCGGCGGTTCCGCCGGTTTTTTTATTGAATAAATTCAAAAATCCGCTCCGAAACAAACTCCGGGCGCTCTTCGGGTACGAGGTGCCCCGTATCCTTGAGTGAATACAGAATGGAATCCGGCAGGTCGTCATGAAGCCGTTTTCCGACTGAGACCGGAACGACACGGTCTTCTTCTCCCCAGATTAAAAGAGCGGGGTTTTGCACTTTCTTCAAATCCTCGGGCTCTAAATCGCCCTCCCTGTGTCTGATAAACCTTGTCATCGCTTTGAAAATCTGGCGGTCTGTAAATGGTTTTTCGTAACCGTCAATCATTTCCTGATCGATAAGCGTCCGGTCGTGAACGACATTTAACAGGTTGTTCAGCACGCCGTCTTTTGAAAGCCAATACTTAAGATACAGGTCAAAACAAGGGAGATGCGTCCCGAATATAATCGACGGGTGCGAGCGCTTTAAATACCCTGAGCTGCACAGCAGGACGATTTTAGAAAAAAGCTCGGGTCTGAGAAGAGACGCGGATAAGGAAATCTGGCCGCCCATTGAATGGCCGATGAGTGCGGCCCGGCTGATACCGAGCTTTTCCAGAAGTCCGATCAGAAGCTTGGCGAGGTTTGCGTAAGTATATACGAAAGTCCGTGACTTTTCCGATTGCCCGAAAGGAGGCAGGTCAACGGCGATAATATCATAATGGTTTCTGAGCAGCGGGATCAGTTTTCTGAAGCTGAATGCCGAAGATAAAAAACCGTGTACGCAGACGAGTGTCTGTCTGCCGGGATTTTCATAATGCTCGTAATACAGCTCAACTCCGTCTATCGCGGCCCGTTTAATCGGTGAAACAGCTTCCATGAGAGCCTTCGCCGTCCTTTCTTTGTTGTAATGTAAAGGCTTTTTTGATTGTCAGATTTTAGCTCTGGTTTCTTTCGGGTTTTTCTTAGCATTTGTCGAAAATCGTGATATAATGTCATGAAGATTTTTGATAATGCAAAGGTGTGAAACGTATGAAGCTGACCGAAAAAGAAACAGAAATATTAGAAATTTTAGACGAAAACAGCCGCGTTGATGCGGAAACGATTGCGAAAATGGCAAACATTCCCGCCGAAGAAGTCAAAAGCATCATTGAAAAGCTTGAAAAGGAAAAAGTCATCATTGATTATGCGGCGATGATCGACTGGCGCAAAGTCGACGGTTTGGAAGGCGTCACGGCGATGATTGACGTAAAAGTCACTCCGAAACGAAATGTCGGCTTTGATGAAGTCGCTGAGCGGATATACAGATTCCAGGAAGTTGAATCAGTGTACCTGATGTCAGGGGTGTATGACTTATCTGTCGTTATTCGCGGCAACACGATGTCAGACGTGGCAAGCTTCGTGTCTGAAAAATTGTCCACCCTTGAGTCTGTCGTTTCCACGACAACGCACTTCATCCTGAAAAAATATAAGCATGACGGCAAAGTCTTTGAAAGCGGAGACGATGACAAAAGAATCGTGGTGTCTCCGTAAATGGAAACGAAGACTTCTTATTTATCTGACTACGTGCAGCAGATTAAACCGTCAGGCATCCGCAAGTTCTTTGATCTGGCCGCCACGATGGAAGGCGTCATTTCACTGGGAGTGGGAGAGCCTGACTTTGTGACGGCCTGGAACGTGAGGGAAGCGAGTATTCTTTCTTTAGAACAGGGTTATACGGCTTATACGGCAAATGCGGGTCTTTATGAACTGAGAGAAGAAATCAGCCGCTACTTAGATCAGCGGTTCGGCCTGAGTTATTCGCCTGACAGTGAACTGATCGTTACGGTAGGGGCAAGCCAGGCGCTTGATCTCGCTGTCCGCGCCATTATGAATCCTGGAGAGGAAATGTTAATTCCCGAACCGTGTTTTGTCGCATATGAATCACTCGTGACCTTGACGGGGGCGAAGCCGGTGCCGATTCAGACTGTCGCTGCAAAAGGTTTCAAAGCATCTGCAGACGATTTTGAAGCGGCCCTGACGGACAAAACAAAAGCGCTGCTTCTATGCTCGCCGTCAAATCCGACAGGTTCCGTCTATTCGAAAGAAGAGCTTGAATCCATCGCTGCTTTCGCTGAAAAACACGACTTGATCGTGCTTGCCGATGAAATTTATGCCGAGCTGACGTATGATGAGCCATTTACGAGCATGGGGGCCATCCGCGGCATGAAGGAACGCACGGTCCTTATTTCCGGCTTCTCCAAAGCATTTGCCATGACGGGGTGGAGACTCGGATTTACGGCGGCGCCTCCCGTGATCAGGGATGCCATGCTCAAAATTCATCAGCACGCGATGATGTGCGCGCCTTCCATGGCTCAGTACGCGGCGCTTGAAGGGCTGAAAAACGGCCAGGAAGACGTCGAAAGAATGAAGAAAAGCTATCGGAGACGCCGAAACCTGATTGTGGAGACATTGAACGAAATCGGACTCGGCTGCCACCACCCCGGCGGAGCATTTTACGCCTTTCCTTCCATTCAGTCGACCGGCATGAGTTCAGAAGAATTCGCGGAACAGCTGCTCATTGAAGAAAAAGTAGCCGTCGTTCCGGGGAATGTATTCGGCCCGAGCGGCGAAGGCTACATCAGATGTTCCTATGCGACATCCATTGAGCAGATTCAGGAAGCGCTCGTCAGAATCAAACGGTTTGTTGAAAAAAGGGCATAAAAAAAGATACGAACCCGGTTCGCATCCAAATAAAAGGGGGGAATACTAGAAAGCCTTCGTAATCATAGTATACCCTCCTTTATCTGTGCTTAAACATGATGATGTAAAAAAGTTCTCTTTGCGAAAAACAAACTTGTATGATATAATTTTAAATTGCGTATAATCTGTATTTAATTTAACTTAGGAGTTGTTATGAATGGCAGCAAAATTTGAAGTGGGCAGTGTTTACACTGGTAAAGTAACAGGATTACAAGCGTATGGTGCGTTTGTTGCATTAGATGAAGAAACTCAAGGACTTGTTCACATTTCTGAAGTCACTCACGGTTTCGTAAAAGACATTAACGAGCACCTTTCTATCGGTGACGAAGTACAAGTAAAAGTACTTGCGGTTGACGAAGAAAAAGGCAAAATCAGCCTTTCTATCCGTGCGACTCAAGCGGCGCCTGAAAGAAAAGAAAGCAAACCAAGAAAACCGAAAGCGGCTCAAGCTTCTGAAGAAACATCTGCTCCGCAAGGTTTCAACACATTGAAAGATAAGCTTGAAGAGTGGATTGAACAGTCCAACCGCAAAGACCTTATCAAAAAATAATCATTAAAAAAAGCACCGGATATGTATGTTCGGTGCTTTTTTTATGTTTATCTGACTTCCGGATTTGCCGCTTCCTCGCGGGATGTTTCTTCGTTCGGCTTAAACAGCAGGCCGAGATTGATCAGACCGGCGATGCCGACAAGGCCGTAAATAATCCGCGACAGAGCTGATCCTTGGCCGCCGAAGATGGCTGCTACTAAATCAAATTGGAAAAACCCGATCAGTCCCCAGTTAATAGCGCCGATAATCGTTAATACGAGACAGATACGCTGAATAACACTCATGTAAACAACCTCCTCTATGAATTCGTGAAACAGTTATAGATTGTGACAAAGCAAAGAATCTATGCATACTACATTCTCCGCCGTGTAAAATCACACACTGTCTCAGGCTGTACAAGTGCCTTTCCCGGGAAGCCGCTGTCTGTAAACCATGTGATGCGCCGTCAAAAAAGCGGATTGCTTTACATTGAACGTCATCTTTCTGCATAATATAAATCCAAAGGAGGAGATGTCATGCAAAACTTTACATATTGGAATCCGACCAAATTGATTTTCGGAAAGGGAGAGGTTGAAAAACTTCCTGAAGAAATCAAACCGTACGGAAAAAACGTGCTGCTCGTATACGGAGGAGGCAGCATTAAGCGCAGCGGTCTTTATGATCAAGTAACCGAACTTCTGAAAAAAGCGGGAGTTACCGTACATGAATTGGCAGGCGTAGAGCCGAATCCGCGTGTCTCAACGGTGAACAAAGGTGTTGCGCTCTGTAAAGAAAACAGCATCGATTTCTTATTGGCCGTCGGCGGCGGAAGTGTCATTGACTGCACGAAAGCCATCGCGGCGGGCGCTAAATATGACGGCGACGCGTGGGATATCGTCACGAAAAAACACCAGCCGAAAGAAGCGCTGCCTTTCGGAACAGTGCTGACACTTGCGGCAACCGGTTCAGAGATGAACTCCGGATCAGTCATCACAAACTGGGAGACACAAGAGAAATACGGATGGGGGAGCCCGCTCGTTTACCCTAAATTCTCTATTCTCGATCCGGTAAACACATTTACCGTTCCGAAAGACCACACCATTTACGGCATGGTCGATATGATGAGCCATGTGTTTGAACAATATTTCCACCACACGTCAAACACGCCGTATCAGGACCGGATGTGTGAATCGCTTCTGCGCACGGTGATTGAAACAGCGCCGAAGCTGATCAATGATCTGGAGAACTACGAGCTTCGTGAGACGATTTTATATACAGGCACGATCGCATTAAACGGAATGCTGTCAATGGGCGCAAGAGGGGATTGGGCCACACACAACATCGAGCATGCGGTATCAGCGGTTTACGATATACCGCACGCCGGAGGTTTAGCGATTCTGTTCCCGAACTGGATGAGACATGTGCTCAAAGAAAATCCGGCCCGCTTTAAACAGCTTGCCGTCCGTGTCTTCGATATTGACGAGACAGGCAAATCAGATGAAGAGATCGCACTTGAAGGAATCAGCAGGCTATCTGATTTCTGGACGAGCCTGGGCGCTCCGAACAGACTCGCTGATTATGATATTTCTGATGAGAAGCTGGATACGATTGCAGATAAAGCGATGGCAAACGGAGCATTCGGACAGTTCAAGTCACTGCAGAAAGAAGACGTGCTTGCGATACTGAAAGCATCATTGTAATAACATAAAGGGGGCGGCCGGATTGGCAGCTCCTTTTTTTCTGTGTTATAGTAATTCCCTTACGATTTTTTTGGAGGTCATGATAAATGGAGAACTTTACGTACTACAATCCGACGAAACTGATTTTCGGAAAAGGTCAAATCGACCAATTGAAAAAAGAGCTGAAGCAATACGGGAAAAACGTGCTGCTTGTATACGGAGGCGGCAGCATTAAGCGAAACGGCCTGTATGACCAAGTAACAGGCATCTTAAAAGAAGAAGGCGCAGCCGTTCATGAGCTTGCGGGCGTTGAACCGAACCCGCGTCTGGAAACGGTAAATAAAGGAATTGAGCTGTGCAGACAGCATGAGATAGATTTCCTTCTCGCAGTCGGCGGCGGAAGTGTCATCGACTGTACAAAAGCGATTGCGGCCGGTGCGAAATATGACGGCGACGCATGGGACATTTACAGCAAAAAAGTAACGGCGCAGGACGCGCTCCCGTTCGGCACGGTGCTGACGCTTGCGGCGACAGGCTCTGAAATGAACCCTGATTCCGTTATCACAAATTGGGAAACAAACGAAAAATTCGTATGGGGCAGCAATGTCACTCATCCGCGTTTCTCCATTTTAGATCCTGAGAATACTTTCAGCGTTCCGGAAAACCAAACCGTATACGGCATGGTGGATATGATGAGCCACGTATTTGAACAATACTTCCACAATGTTGAAAACACGCCGCTTCAGGACAGAATGTGTTTTGCGGTCCTTCAGACGGTAATTGAAACAGCGCCGAAACTTTTGGAAGACCTTGAGAACTATAAGCACCGTGAAACGATTTTATACGCGGGTACGATCGCATTAAACGGCACGCTGCAAATGGGCTATTTCGGCGATTGGGCTTCCCATACGATGGAGCACGCCGTATCAGCGGTTTATGACATCCCTCACGCGGGAGGACTTGCGATTCTGTTCCCGAACTGGATGAGATACACGCTGGATACAAATGTAGACCGTTTTAAAAACCTGATGCTCAACATGTTTGACATTGATACTGAAGGCAAAACGGATAAAGAAATTGCGCTTGAAGGGATTGATAAATTGTCCGCGTTCTGGACAAGCCTCGGCGCACCGTCCCGCCTTGCGGATTATGACATCGGTGAAGACAAGCTTGAGCTGATCGCAGACATCGCCGCAAAAGAAATGGAATACGGCGGATTCGGCAATTTCCAAAAACTGAACAAAGATGACGTACTTGCCATCTTAAAGGCGTCACTGTAAGATACATTCCCGGCCGGGGTGAAGATGAAATAGATTTTCAAGATGCAGATGTAACCGTTTTGGGAGTCCCTTCATTAGTGCATCAAGAGCAAGTGAAACACCCCTTGCCATGAGACAACTATGGAAATCTCACATGATGCGGATTTGACTCCCTGTTTCTGTACATTTAGCAGAAAAGGATCAATTGACTTTGCGATTGCCGATCATCTATTTACACAAAATCTAAATCATGAAGAGCCGCGAATTTAAAAAAGGGGCGCTGATTCAATCAGCGCTCCTTTTATGCATTTTGTGTACTAAGATCCCGCTGCGCCCCCATATAGCTTCCCATTAAGTTTTGATAACCGGGAAGATGACTGGAGATTAATGCGCCAAAACCTTCAACATCGTTGCGCCAATCACGCTGTAACTCGCATGCTACGCTGAACCAGTTCATAAGCTGCGCGCCGCCATGAGCCATACGCGTTAATGATGCATCTGCTACTTGCTTATTAAACGTCCCCGAAGCATCTGTCACAACAAACACTTCGTAGCCTGCTTTAATGGCAGAAAGCGCAGGAAAAGCAACGCAGACGTCTGTTACAACCCCCGCGATAATCAGCTGTTTTTTGCCAGTCGCTTCAATGGCTTTAACAAAGTCTTCATTGTCCCATGCATTAATTTGTCCGGGACGGGCTATTTTTGGCGCATCAGGAAAGAGATCAACGAGTTCTTGCATGAGCGGTCCGTTGGGTCCATTTTCAAAACTCGTTGTTAAAATAACCGGTAAATCAAAGAATTTAGCCGTATCACCGAGAGCCAATACATTGTTTTTAAATTCATCAACGCCATAGTCACGCACGAGACCGGAAATAAGGCCGGTTTGATGGTCAACTAAAAGCACGGCAGCATCATCTTTTGAAAGACGGGAATAAAGATCAGACATTTTATCATCCTCCTTGAATTAAGGCAAGTAAGTTTGTGAATTGAAAACGGTAAATCTATTCATATGCTGTATAGAAAGAAAGTTATTTCTGAGGTGACTTTTCGTGAGGGGGATGATCCTTCAATTAATTTGGAACGGGAACCGGAGCATGATCAATCCAATGGATGAACTGTTGTAAATAGCGTTGAAGATAACGTTTTGTTTGTTCATCCGTAAGTATGTTTTGAGCGGAATCAATTTTCTCATGGACTTGCGAAATCAGCATTTTTTGAAAGGGCAAAACATTGACTTGCATAGCTTCGAGTACTTCTCGCATTTGCGTTTGACCAAAGGCAGTACCGAACCCTCCGGGGGTTGCTCCTATTAAGCCAACCGGTTTTCTGTTTAAAACAGAAGAGGTCCGCGGTCTCGATGCCCAGTCCAATGCATCTTTTAATACCCCTGGAATTCCGGAATTGTACTCTGGACTTACAATGATGACGCCGTCAACGTCTTGTATATCAGCTCTAAAGGATGTTACGGAGTCTGGTGCTCCGGCAATTTCTAAATCTTCGTTAAAAAAAGGAAGACTGTCTATTTCAACCCAACGAAATTGAGCCGCATTATCGAAGTCAATCAATGATTGAGCAATTGCTCGATTATACGAGTTTTTTCGTAAACTTCCACAAATAAGACCAATGGTTTTAGTCATAAAATCACCTCCCGGTTTAAAATCACTTTCATCTTAACACGATACTCCAAATATAGACACTATTTTTAAAATTGGACATTTATTCCTTAATATTCCTTCGTGGCAGCCTCTCAAGAGGAGTACTGTATAAAAAGAAACGTCCCATCGGGATTGGCGATGGATGTCATCCTGCTCCAAAGTAAAGGTGATACGTTCCTGGATCACCAACATTCGATTCGTTATGCCTCTCACGATTATTACAAATATAACCATATCGAATCCGGGATATTGTATAAAAAATGAATGCATTTTTAGCGCAAATCCCGTATTCATCATGCTTTCTTCATGACTTGATTTAGCGGGTGAGTTCATATAAAGTGAAAGAGAAAACAATTCACCGTGATGGAGGGACAAGCAAATGACGCATGTACGCTTTGATTACTCAAGAGCGTTACCTTTTTTCAATGAACATGAACTTACATACGCACGTGATTTCGTAAAAACGGCACACCATAATATCCATGAAAAAACAGGCGCCGGAAGCGACTTTTTAGGATGGGTGGACCTCCCTGAAAACTACGATAAAGAAGAATTCGCGCGCATTAAAAAAAGCGCTGAAAAAATCAAATCAGATTCAGACGTGCTTCTCGTCGTGGGTATCGGCGGTTCATACTTAGGCGCCCGCGCGGCGATTGAAGCGCTCAATCATTCTTTCTATAACGTTCTGCCGAAAGACAAGCGCAAAAACCCTCAAGTTATCTTTATCGGCAACAATATCAGCTCAACTTATATGAAAGATGTTATGGATCTTTTGGAAGACGCTGATTTCTCTATCAATGTCATTTCTAAATCAGGCACGACGACGGAACCTGCAATCGCTTTCCGGATTTTCCGCAAACTTCTTGAAGAAAAATACGGAAAAGAAGAAGCGAAAGCGCGGATTTACGCGACGACAGATAAAGAGCGCGGCGCTTTAAAAACTCTTTCTAATGAAGAAGGCTTCGAATCATTCGTTATTCCTGATGATGTCGGCGGACGTTTCTCCGTTCTGACTGCGGTAGGTCTTCTGCCGATTGCGGTAAGCGGGGCTGATATCGATGAAATGATGAAAGGCGCTCTTGATGCAAGCAAAGACTTTTCCAGCTCGGAATTAGAAGAGAACGCGGCTTACCAATACGCCGTCGTCCGCAACGTTCTGTATAATAAAGGAAGAACCATTGAAATGCTTATCAACTATGAGCCTGCGCTGCAATACTTTGCGGAATGGTGGAAGCAGCTCTTCGGCGAAAGTGAAGGAAAAGATGAAAAAGGCATCTATCCTTCTTCCGCTAACTTCTCAACAGACCTTCACTCTCTCGGTCAATACGTGCAGGAAGGCAGACGCGATCTGTTTGAAACTGTATTAAACGTTGAAAAACCGAAGCATGAGCTGACAATTGAAGAAGCGGAAAATGATCTCGACGGCTTAAATTACTTAGCCGGCAAAACGGTCGATTTCGTCAACAAAAAAGCGTTCGAAGGCACGATGCTTGCCCATACAGACGGAAAAGTGCCGAACTTAATTGTCAATATTCCGGAGCTTAATGCATATACATTTGGATATCTCGTCTATTTCTTTGAAAAAGCGGTGGCGATGAGCGGTTATCTGCTCGGAGTCAACCCGTTTGATCAGCCGGGTGTTGAAGCCTATAAGGTGAATATGTTCGCGCTTCTCGGCAAACCGGGCTTTGAAGAGAAAAAAGCAGAGCTTGAAAAACGCCTTGAAAAATAAAAAGAAAGGCTGGCCCTCAGCATGACGGGTCAGCCTTTTTTAAACCGTGAAAGGTGTGATGATGAATGATACGACTCTTATGTAAGCATGCCGTCATTTCCGTCTGTTCCGCCGCTATTGTCTATTCGGCACTAAAACTGTCTCCTGAATCCCTCTTACAAACCATCCTGTTTTTCGCTTTCCCTCTCGGCTTGTTTACGGACATGGTCCGGCTGAAACTGAAGATTGGCCGGATGCAGTCGCTGATCACGAAGTGCTGTCTCTATGCCGCCGTTTTCTATATTTCAACGGAAGCCGTTCTCTCCGCAATTGTGACGTATGTTCTGATTGAATGCGCCGTTATCTCTTTCCGGCGTCTGTCTGCCGCTCCCGATTCTTCCCGGGCGCCGTATGAAGATGCCGCAGAGCGGGGACGCTAAAGACAAAAAGGAGCATATGCACATGATCAGCATTCCATCTTCACTTGAAGGGCAATCGTTTTTACTCCGCGAACTGGAACAGGTGCTGAAACCGATCGGTTATACCATCGGAGGCGGCTGGGAGTATGACCGCGGGTTCTTTGATTACAAAATTTCCGATCAGGACGGCTATTTATTTCTCCGTATCCCTGTTGAAGCAAATAAGGGACACCTGGATGAACGGGGGGCCGCCGTTACAATCGGCACCCCCTTTTTGCTGAGGCACGTCTATCAGGAGGAAACGGATGATCACGCAGGCGGCGGTGTTTTTGAGTCATTATTCAACCAATTCTCCGAGCCGAAACGGCGGGATGCAGCAATTGACCGCTCATATACAGATATCGGCATCTCGCTTGTGAAAGAGCTGGAAGACGTCCTGCTGCATTAAAGAGCCAAAAACAGATCAGTATCGAGCACCTGGTATGACAGGGGAGGGGTCAGCATCGGCCCCTCTTCTTTTTGTATGCCGATGATCGTGGTATTCCGTTTGAGATAATAGAGCGCACAGTCATGATAAGATGAACCCTTTAATTCCTCGGGGACGGGAATGATGCGCACCTTTTTCTCCAGCGTCAGATCTGACAGCGTTTGCGGTTTGGCAAGCTGCAGCTTGACCCGGTAATGCTCAAACATCACCCGGCTCGACAGGCGTGATGTGCACAGAATCTTATTGGCTCCTGCGCGCTCGGCGTTTTTGACATACCGTTCCGTTAAAATTTCCACGATACAATAAACGGACGGATGCAGCCCTTTGATGGCGAGAAGCGTTAATACCGACAGCATATCAGCTTCGGATTCATTTTTCTGCTGGTCTGCTGTCAAAATGACGGTATCGGCTTCCGTAATATTCGCCTTATTGAGCGTACTGTCATCAGCGGCATGTCCGCGGATGAAATGGACGTTTTCAATAAGCGGCCCTTCCCTTAATGAATCATCAATCAGGACGACAGTTTTTGACGGTGCGATGTGCTGCAGTTCTTTCAGCAGCATATGCGACTTCTCATTCCATCCGATAAGAATGACGTGCCCCTTGCCTTTAAAGGCGACCTTGCCTTCGACATAGCGGTGCTGTTTGCTGAACACGGCTGAAGAAAGCGTGGCGAAATAGGCGGTCACAAAACTCGCTCCGCTTAATACAAGCACCATGCCGGCAATCTGCCCGAGCGGCGTCTGGGGAACGTAATCGCCGTAGCCGACTGTGGCCACCGTAATAACCGCCCACCAAACCCCTTCAAACACAGACGTGAATTGCTTCGGTTCAAGCATGTAAATGAGTTGGCCGAACAATAAAATCAAGGCGATAATGATCAGTCCGATCCGAACATATAACGGCCATCTCAGCCAGGAAATAAATAAACGGTTTGATTTCATTCGCCCGGCTCTTCTTTCGACAGAGAGATGGATAAAATCTGCTTAATAATGGTGTTTAGTTTTTCGTCCAGCTGTTCCTGGCCGTATGAGTCACGCGCATGTCTGATTAAATCGGCCGTCTCATCTTCAAACTGTATGAGAGGTTCGTCGTTTTCCGCCTCATTATAGAGCTGGATAAAGGCGTCAAGCCCCTCGTTCATTCTGTCTATCGCATTGCTCAGCTGTTCTTTCTCGCCATTTGTCACTTTCATGTCGATCACACCTGTATCTTTTTTTATACAGTATGTCCCAGTTCGTTTGATGTCTTTCAAAAATCGCCGAAAACATATTCACCCTCATTTTTTCATATGATAAAGAAAGCGGACCGAAAAAGGGTGAGTCAAATGACAGTCATTCAAAAACTGCTGGCGGCGCTGGCCGGAGCGCAGCTGCTCGCTTCGGCGGCCGTATTGCTTATTTTCGATTTGAATGGATACAATCATATGTCCGGCGGATTTTCATGGCTTGTTTTTGCAAAAGAGACCGCAGGCACGTTTCCGTTTTACATCGGATTGGCCGGGTGTATCCTCATCATGCTCGGAGGTTTGATTCCTGTCAGAAAAAAGAAGCGGATTTCTGTACAGGAAAGCGGACAATCATTAAAATAATATATAAGCAAATCGTACGATATAAGAGAAAAAGGAAGAGGATAATATGCTGTTTATCTTTTTAACAATTGCTGCATTGGGATTGTCGTTTTGGGCACAATTTAAAGTGAAAAGCAATTTTCAGAAATACTCAGACGTAGAAGCTTCCAGTCAGCGGACGGGGGCGGAAACGGCAAGACGGATTCTTGATATTAACGGTTTATATGATGTGCCGGTAGAACCGGTAAGAGGCACTTTAACAGACCATTACGACCCGACGGAGCGGGTGGTGCGTTTATCTGAGCCGGTATATTACGGCCGCTCCATTTCCGCCATTTCCGTCGCTTCCCATGAAGTCGGACATGCTTTGCAGCATCAGGAATCATACGGCGCGCTTGTGCTGAGGCACAAAATTTTTCCGGTCGTCAATTTTGCCTCCGGGGTTGCCCCTCTGCTTTTCTTGGGCGGGATGCTCCTGGGCAGCTTGAACTTAATCGGACTCGGCATTATTTTGTTTTCGGCCGCTGTTTTTTTCCAGCTTGTCACACTGCCTGTCGAGTTTAATGCCAGCGCGAGGGCGAAGCGGATTATCGTGTCGGAAGGATTCATTCGCAACAGTGAAGAACACGGCGTGAATAAAGTGCTGAACGCCGCCGCGCTGACGTATGTGGCTGCGGCGCTCGTTTCATTATTCGAGCTGCTTCGTTTTGTGATGATTTTCTTAAATGGTCGTGATGAGAATTAACACGAAGGAGGTGGCCCCTTACCGTTTGCGGTAGGGGTTTTTTTGCTTATATTAAAACTGATTCTCATTATGCTGTTAATCGGATTAACGGCCATCTTTGTCGCTGCGGAATTTGCGATTGTCAAAATCCGCGGTTCAAAAATCGCGGAGCTGGTTGAAACCGGAGACAGCCGGGCGCTCGCGGCGCACAGGGTGATTTCAAATCTCGATGAATATTTATCAGCGTGCCAGCTCGGCATTACGATTACGGCGCTCGGACTCGGCTGGCTCGGTGAACCGACGATTCAGCGGCTTCTTCATCCTGTTTTCAGCCTGATCGGAATGCCGTCATCCATTACGCACGTCGTCACGTTTATTGCAGCGTTTATCGCCGTCACGTATCTGCACGTCGTCATCGGCGAGCTTGCGCCGAAAACGATATCCATTCAAAAAGCTGAAGCCGTCAGTCTGTGGACGGCGAAACCGCTCATCCTCTTTTATAAAGTGATGTATCCGTTTATTAAGCTGTTAAACGGCTCAGCCGGATTTTTGGTCAAGCTGTTCGGTTTTCATTCGGTGAAAGAACATGAGGTCGTGGTCAGTGAAGAAGAATTGCGGCTGATTTTGTCTGAAAGCTATAAAAAAGGTCAAATCAATCAATCTGAATTCCGTTACGTCAATAAAATATTTGAATTCGATAACCGGGTCGCCAGAGAAATCATGGTGCCGCGCACCGAAATCGCCGTCATCTCGCTTGAACAGTCAGTTGATGAAGCCATACATTTGATCATCAACGAACGGTATACGCGATATCCGGTTATTAAGGAAGACAAAGATCACATTCTCGGCATTATTAACAATAAGGATTTATTTAAGGCGTATTTTCTCGGCCGCTCCATTGAATTAAAAGAAATTATGCGTCCGGTCATCAGAGTCATTGAAAGCATCCCCGTTCAGGAGCTTTTGATCCGCATGCAGAAGGAGCGGATTCATATGGCGATTCTCGTTGACGAATACGGCGGCACGGCGGGACTTGTGACCGTCGAAGACATATTGGAGGAAATCGTCGGGGAAATCCGTGATGAATATGACCAGGATGAAATGCCCCACATCGTCAAAAAAGGCGAACACCACTATGTGATGGACGGCAAGGCGCTCATAGAAGAGGTGAATGATCTCCTTGATATCGCCATCGAAAATGAAGACATTGACACGATTGCCGGCTGGCTCTTAACACAAAAAATGGAGCTGAAAAATGGTGATGTGTTTCATGCCGAAGGGTGTGAATTTAAGGTGCTGGAAGCGGAAGACCATCATATCCGCTTCGTTGAAATTAAAAAAACTGATTTCTGAGCCTCCTGCTTTTGCAATGAGGCTTTTTTTATGGAAAAAATGCTTCTTCGTCCCGCTCCTTCATATGCTGTAAAGAAAGGAGTGTCGGTATGAAAACGGATTGGTGGAAAACGGCGGCCGTCTATCAAATTTATCCCCGAAGCTTTATGGATTCGAACGGGGACGGAATCGGCGACATGAACGGCATCAGAGCAAAACTTCGTTACATAAAAGAGTTGGGGGCGGATGTGATTTGGCTTTGTCCCGTTTTTGACTCGCCGGGCGCGGACAACGGCTACGATATTCGGAATTATAAACAAATTGCCGGCGAATTCGGGACGATGGAGGATTTTGACCGGCTCCTTGCGGATGTCCATGCGCTCGGCATGAAGCTGATTATAGACCTCGTCATCAACCATACAAGCGATGAGCACCCTTGGTTTATCGAATCACGCTCGGCGAAAGATTCCGAAAAACGGGACTGGTACATCTGGAGAGACGGAAAAAACGGCAAAGAGCCGAACAATTGGGAAAGCATTTTCGGCGGATCAGCGTGGGAATATGATCAAGAGACCGGCCAGTATTACCTGCACCTGTTTGACAAAAAACAGCCTGATTTAAATTGGGAAAACGAAGCGATGAGGCAGTCCGTTTATGAGATGGTCCGCTGGTGGCTTGATAAAGGCATAGACGGCTTCCGGGTGGATGCCATTTCTCACATTAAGAAAAAAGAAGGGCTCCCTGACATGCCGAATCCGGACGGTCTCCCGTACGTCCCGTCTTTCCCGTATCATATGAATGGGGAAGCCATAATGGATCTCTTAAGAGAGCTGAAACGGGAAACATTTTCGCGCTATCCGATCATGACGGTCGGCGAGGCGAACGGAGTGGCGGCTTGGGAGGCGGCTGATTGGGCCGGTGAAGAAAACGGCGTCTTTCAAATGATTTTTCAATTTGAACATCTCGGCCTCTGGGATACGGAAGATGATCAAAGCATCTCCATTCCGGCGCTTAAGCGCGTCTTGTCCGGCTGGCAGAACAGTCTTGAAGGAAAGGGCTGGAACGCGTTATTTATGGAGAACCACGATCAGCCCCGTTCCGTCTCGGTATGGGGTGACGAACGGTTTTTGACAGAAAGCGCCAAGGCACTCGCCGCGATGTATATGCTGATGAAAGGCACGCCGTTTATTTACCAGGGGCAGGAGCTCGGAATGACCAATGTTTCGTTCCCATCCATTGAAGATTATGATGACGCCGCAATGAAATATCTGTATGAAAAAGAGACGTCCCGCGGCGTTCCGCATGAAAAAGTGATGAAGATCATCTGGAAGAAGGGCCGGGATAATTCACGGACACCGATGCAATGGAGCGGTGAGGCGAACGGCGGGTTTTCTGATGCTTCTCCGTGGCTCGGAGTGAATCCGAACCACACATGGCTGAATGCTGCATCACAATTGCAGGATGAAACATCCGTATACCATTTCTACAGACGGCTGCTCACCCTCAGAAAAGAACACGGCGTATTGATCAGCGGCACATACGAATTGCTGCTTCCGAATGACCGGCAGATTTATGCCTATCTAAGAAAAAACGGAACAAAAACCGCCCTGATCATCACAAATCTGTCCCGAACCCCCGCTTTATACAGGCATCCCGGTTATCCGCTTGACTCCGATTCTCTCGTGCTTGCAAACGCAGAGACAGAAGCGCACCGCCATGTAACATCCTTTCTTTTAAAGCCTTATGAGGCCCGCGTATATATATGGTGAAAAACTTCAGTCCCGAGGCTGAAGTTTTTTGTGATCTGCGTTTATCATCGCGATCCGACAGGAAAAGACAAATACAGAAACGAATATGGGAAAGGAAGAGAAAAAGAAAGGAGGCATCTATATGCTGAAAAAATTGCAGATTCAAACAAACAGACGGGATGAAATGATCGACATCACACATGAAGCTGAAGCGTTTCTCCGCAAAACAGGCGTAAAAAACGGTTTGGCGCTCATATACTGTCCCCATACAACCGCCGGCATTACCATAAATGAAAATGCCGATCCGGATGTGAAGAGGGATATGCTCAGAAGGTTTGATGAAATGTATCCGTGGGAGCACGAACTGGACCGGCATATGGAGGGAAATACGGCAGCACATATGAAAGCGAGTACAACCGGCGCCTCCCAGCATGTCATCATAGAAGACGGGCGCCTGATACTCGGAACATGGCAGGGCGTTTATTTTTGCGAATTTGACGGTCCGCGAAACAGAACATGTTATATCAAAATACAGGCTGAACCGGAGGAAAACACAAATGAGTGAGTGGATGAGTGCATTATCATTAACAAAGCCCGTCATTCAGGCGCCGATGGCCGGCGGGCTGGTCACGCCGCGTCTGGCTTCGGCGGTATCAAATGAAGGGGCGCTCGGAAGCCTCGCTTCAGGATACGTCAGTCCGCAAGCGCTTGAAAAACAGCTTATCGAGATGAAAGAGCTGACGGACCGCTCCTTTCAAGTAAATCTTTTCGTCCCGGAAGAAAGGAAGATGCCTGAGCCGGAACTTGTTGAAAAATGGAAAGCCCGCATCCCGAGGGCCAAAGACGCCAAGCCGTTCTCTGATCTGAAAGAAGAATGGAATGATTTCGAGGAAAAAGCGGAGCTTCTGATCCGTTACGGAGTCAAAGCGTGTTCATTCACCTTCGGCCTGCCGCCGGAAGAAACGGCGGAAAAGCTGAAGAAAAGCGGTTGTTTCCTTTTCGGCACGGCGACAACGCCGGAGGAAGCGAAGGCCTTTGAAGAACGGGGGATGGACGCCGTTATCCTTCAGGGAATAGAAGCCGGCGGACATCGCGGGTCGTTTCTGCCGGTTAAAGGAGAACCGGCTCTCGGCCTTATGGCGCTGATTCCGCAGGCTAGAGACGCGCTGAATATCCCGGTGATTGCGGCAGGCGGCATTTTTGACCGCCGCGGCGTGCAGGCGGCCCGATGTTTGGGTGCGGACGGCGTTCAAGTAGGAACACCGTTTCTCCTTTGTGAAGAAAGCAGCGCCTCACCGGCATATCAAAAAGCCATTGCCGAATCAAAAGGAGCCGACACGCGGCTGACCACTCTGTTTTCGGGAAAACAGGCGCGGGGAATCGTGAATCAGTTCATGAAAACATATGAGGCTGACGAGGGAAATACGCTGCCTTATCCGCTGCATAATACGCTGACAAAGCCGATGCGCGGGCACGCGGCTCAATCAGGAGACGCGGAGTATATGTCTTTATGGGCCGGCCAGTCCGCCGCGAAACTTGAAGGGCCGACAGACGTGAAAACCGTTTTGGACGGATTGTGCGAATCATAATCCAGAAATCGTGAGGTGATGGATGATGAAGATTCTTCAAATGTCCTATAAAAAAAGAGGGACTATTGAGTTTGTCTTTGAAGATTTTCCGCATTCCAAAGTCACCATGGCGCCGATTAAAGGGTATTACTTTGTCCGCGCCATTAAATGGAGCCGACGGGACAGAGCCGTCACCCGACATGATTTAGAGAAGTTTGAATGGGCTGCAAACCAAGCGCTCGGCACGACGGCTTTTTACCGGAAAAGAAAAGCATTCCGCATCCCATCGTCACAATGACAGACGATGGGATTGTTTTAATGCATGATCTGATAAAGCGCGGGTGCATCAAGCCTTGTTGCCTGGTTAAGCAGATAAGCCGGCTGCACGGCATTTTTTTTTCTTAAAGAATTCAATCTCTGGATGATTTGTTCAGCGGTCAGAATCCCGAGACCGTGGGCGAAATATTGATCATTCCCCATCACAATGACATTCTCTCCCCGCCACTGAGCCTTTGCAGGATTAAAATCAGGATTTTTAAAATATAAACAATCTCCCCGTAAAAAGTGGCTGCCGGTTTCCGTGTAGATCGGCAGATGCTCATAGTGCCAGTCATACAAAGTGATATCCCGGAAACGCCGGTTAAACCGTTCTTCACCGATTGTCTTTAAGACGGCCAGATAATAAATCACAACAATGGCGGTAGCGCATTCAAATGCGTAAAACGCCCCATTTTCAATAATGTCCCGAATCGCTTTTGAAGCGGGGATTCTGTACTTCAGCTCCAAGGCTCCTTCCGGCGTCACTCTCCAATAAGCCGTATTTCCGTATGTTTTGGCGAAAGTTGCAAATTTCACACCTGATCCGTGCAGTTCTCTTGCGGCTTCCACAATATGGCGGCGCAGCCGCACCTCGAACATCAGTTCAGCAATCGACCCGTAATCGAATTGTACGGGAGAATTGAGCAGTTCATTTATATACGGAACAAGGCTTTCTTCCGTCTGCCAGTTCGCGATGTCCTGAGGCCGTAGCACTTGGCCGGATATGATAATCATCTGCGCGCCCCCTATCTTTTTTTATAAGATATGCAGGAAGCTTGGGCAATGAAAATCAAGTCATAAAAAAGGAGGAAATGTTAACAAAATGTGAAGACTGAGCCGATATATAAGGTATCACACTTGAGGGAGCAGCTTAATATGAAAAAATTCATTAATTGGTGCACAAAGGCATCGATTTCACGTAAATTAATCATTTCATTTATCGTGATCTTAATCATACCGATTCTCGTGTTAGAATTCAGTTCATACCATACGGCGAGCAATTCGCTGGATGATCAGATTTCAGGCAACGCGAAAAATAACATCGAATCTTTTAACACAACGATTACAAATGATATCGGCGCAAAAGCAAAGGCAATTGAATTTTTCAGTGAAACGTTAAAAGGGTCATCCTTCTCAAAGAAAAACATGTCTGCTCTTGAAGAAAAGTTCGGGCAATACACGTCTATTCATAAGGACGTAGCCCGCATTTACGGAGGAACGGAAGACGGCAGCTACGCACAGGCGCCGAAGGAGAATACTCCGGCCGATTACGATCCGAGAACACGCACTTGGTATAAAGACGCTGTGAAGGCTGGCGGCACGCTCGTTGTCACCGACCCTTACACCGCGGCAAGCGACGGCAGCATGGTCGTTACCGTGGCAAAGCAGATGCAGGACGGAACAGGCGTAGTGGCCATGGATATTACGATTGACCAGCTGCTGAAGCAAATGCAGGGAATCAAAATCGGACAAAAAGGATTCGTGTTTATCACGTCCAAAAATAAAACCTATGTCGCGCATAAAGACCACAAACCTGGCGATAAAGTTTCAACCCCGTGGCTGAATGAGGTATACAGCAAAGACAGCGGCATTATTTCATACAAGCTCGATGATCAAAATAAAAAAATGGCGTTTACGACAAATAAACTGACCGGATGGAAAATAGAGGGGAGCATGGAGCTCACCGAAATTAAAGACGCCTCACAACCGGTGCTGACGATGGGAATGATCGTCCTTGCAGCATCCATTATTATCGGGGGAATTTTAATTCTGTTGATTGTCAGATCCATTACGTCACCGCTGAAACGGCTTGTCCGCTCTTCTAAACAAATCAGCGGCGGAGACTTGACTGAAACCATTGATATCCGCTCGAAAGATGAATTGGGCGAACTCGGCGCGAGCTTTAATGAAATGGGAGAATCTCTGCGCGGACTGATCAGCGCGATCCAAAACTCTGTCGACAATGTGGCCGCGTCATCAGAAGAGCTGACTGCTTCAGCTTCGCAGACAAGCAAAGCGACGGAACATATTACGATGGCGATTGAGCAGTTTTCAAACGGAAACGAAGAGCAAAGCGAAAAAGTCGATTCAAGCTCAGCCAAGCTGAATCATATAAATGACGGACTCGCCGCCGTTTCCCGCACATCATCATCCATTACGGAAGCATCTAAACAATCGAAGGAAGCTGCCGGCACAGGGGAAGAATATGTGCAGCAAACCGTCGGGCAGATGAATCTCATCAATCAATCGGTCCAGCAGGCGGAAGCGGTTGTAAAAGGCCTTGAGGCCAAATCAAAAGACATCACTCATATTTTAAGAGTCATCAACGGCATTGCCGATCAGACAAACCTGCTTGCTTTAAATGCAGCCATTGAAGCGGCAAGAGCCGGTGAATACGGGCGGGGCTTCTCAGTGGTAGCCGAAGAAGTGCGCAAGCTTGCCGTCCAATCCGCCGGTTCTGCCAAAGAGATTGAAAAACTCATTCAGGAAATCACGGCTGAGATTAATACATCACTTCACATGTTCACATCCGTTAATGAAGAAGTTCAATCAGGACTTGCCGTGACGGACCGCACGAAAGAAAGCTTCCAGAATATCTTCGGCATGACAAACGATATCGCCGAGAAGCTTCAATCGATGAACGGCACGGTTGAACAGCTGTCAGACAGCTCCCAGCACGTTTCAGCCGCAGTGACGGATATTGCGGACGTATCTAGGGAAAGCGCAGCAAGCATTCAGGATATTGCCGCATCCGCAGAAGAACAGCTTGCATCAATGGAAGAAATCAGCACATCCGCCGATACTTTGGCGCAAATGGCCGAAGAACTGCGGGAATTAACGAAACAATTTAAAATCAACTAGTAAAAAAGGACGCTTTCCGGAGGGAAGGCGTCCTTTTTTATAGTGACAGCCGGATAATTGAATAAAAAGTCTTGCATACAAAGGGAGTACATAGAACTATTTTTCATTTATGACTTAATTTTCAATGTAATAAAAAGGGAGTTGGCCGATATAAACAGTAAATGATTGAAAGAGGTTTACAAAATTGAAAAAAACAGCAAAAAAAATCGCCAGAAAATCAATAGCCAAAAAACTGATCATTTCATTTTTACTGATCTTAATCATTCCGGTAGCAGTATTGGCTGCCGGCGCCTACCGTTCGGCGGCTTCATCCGTTGAAAAGCAAATGATGGAAAGCGCCGAAGGAAATGTGCAAATCTTAAACAATATGATTGATGACCGGATCGGAATGTTTACAAAAAGCTCAGCATATTTCAGCGAATGGGCGACAAGCGCTAAATTTAAAGAAAAAAACCAAACGGAAATGCAAGAAAGGTTCAAACAGTTTATTGAAAGCAATGATAAAGCATCCGCCGTATTTTCAAGCAGCAAGGAAGGAACGTTTACCCGTTATCCGCATGCCGATATGCCGGCCGATTTCAATCCGCTTGAAAGAAGCTGGTATCAGGAAGCTATGGAGAATAAAGGCCAAACCATCATCACAGACCCTTATGAGTCCATCTCAAACAAAAAGATGGTTGTCACCATGGCCCGCGCGGCGCAAGACGGATCAGGCGTCGTCGCCATTGATATAAAAATCGACGATCTCATCACGATGACAAAAGAAGTGAACATCGGAAAAGAAGGATACGCCTTTATCCTCAGCAAAAATAAAAAAGCCGTTGCCTACAGTGATGAAAAAGCCGGCGCGGCGGTATCGGGAAAATGGGTTGATACATTATTCAGCGGGCAAAAAGGCGACTTTGAATATACGCTGAACGGGAAAGCGAAAAAAATGGCGTACGTGACCAATGAAGCGACGGGCTGGAAGATCAGCGGAACCATGTCCGTGGAAGAAATCAAGGATGCGGCAAGACCGGTTCTGACTCTGGCCGTTATCATATTGGCGATAGCCATTGCCGCAGGGATGATTTTCATTTATTTTGTCATCCGCTCAATTACCAAACCGTTAAAACGTCTCGTAGCTTCAGCGGAAAAAATCAGCGGCGGAGATCTGACGGAAACCATTGATGTCAGCTCTAAAGATGAGCTGGGCGTGCTCGGTAAAAGTTTTAATCATATGACAGATTCACTCCGTTCGCTTATTCAGGGAATTCAGGACTCTGTTGAACATGTCGCTTCTTCCTCAGAGGAGCTGACGGCTTCGGCTGAGCAGACGAGCAAAGCAACGGAACATATCACCCTTGCGATTGAACAGTTTTCTAATGGAACGGAAGACCAAAGTGAGAGTATTGATAAAGCGACAGCCCAAGTGAATGAGATGAAAGACGGGCTCAGTGATCTGGCGGAAGCGGCAGCCGTGGTGACGGAAACGTCAATTGAATCGGCGGAGATATCCGGCGCCGGTGAGCGGCTTGTCAAGAAAACAGCCGGCCAGATGGGCGCCATTGACCAATCCGTAAGTAAAGCGGAGCAAGTCGTACAAGGGCTTGAACTCAAATCGCAGGACATCACCAGCATTTTGCGCGTCATTAACGGCATTGCCGATCAAACGAATCTCCTTGCTTTAAATGCAGCCATTGAAGCGGCAAGAGCGGGAGAATACGGACGCGGTTTTTCAGTCGTTGCCGAAGAAGTGAGAAAGCTTGCCGTCCAATCCGCCGATTCAGCGAAAGAAATCGAATCCTTAATTCATGAAATCGTCAAAGAAATTCATACTTCGCTCGGAATGCTGGAATCCGTCAATCACGAGGTGAAAAGCGGACTTCAGTTAACGGACGAAACGGAAAAAAGCTTCCGGGACATTTCCGTTAAAACAAATCAGATTGCCGGTGAACTGCAAAATATGAATGCAACCGTGGAACAGCTTTCTGCCGGGTCTCAGGAAGTATCAAACGCTTCAGAGGATATCGCGGCCGTCTCCAGACAAAGCGCGGCCGGCATTCAGGACATCGCGGCTTCAGCTGAAGAGCAGCTTGCGTCCATGGAGGAAATCAGTTCCTCCGCCGTCACGCTGGAAAAAATGGCGGAAGAATTACGCGAACTGACAAAGCGTTTTAAGATAAACTCTTAATTAAGTCTAAAAGACTAATTTTAAGATAGGTAAAAAGTATGTTTCGTTATATTTCTTCTTTTTGGATGTGTATAATTACCCATAATTGCCGATATGAAGGGTAAACACGCAAGAGGAGATATAGCAGATGAAAAAAATTGTGCAAATCATCAAGCAGAGATCGCTTACAAGAAAACTGCTCATTTCTTTTTTGGCCATACTCATTCTTCCTATTTCAACGCTGGCTTTTATCGCCTATCAATCGGCGGTAAGCACGCTTGACAGGCAGATGATGGGAAGCGCACTAGATAATGTGCAGCAGATTAACGATATGATCAACACAAGCATCAGCCAAAAGGAAGACGGAACGGCATATTTCAGCGACTGGCTCACAAAGGATCGGTACAAGCCGAAAAACCAATCGCAAATTACCGATAAATTCACAGAGTACATGAAGATCAATAAAGACGTGGAATCCATTTATACGAGTGACACGGAAGGACATTTCACACGGTATCCGGATCTGCAGATGCCTAAAGGATATAATCCGCTTGAAAGAGACTGGTATAAAAAGGCCGTGGAAAATAAGGGGAAAGTTGTTGTAACAGATCCTTACCGCACGGCTTCCACCAATACGATGGTCGTGACGGTCGTTCAGCAGACGAAAGACGGCTCAGGAGTCGTCGCCATCAATATGAAAATCGATGAGCTTCTGAAAACGACAAAGAAAGTGAACATCGGAAAATCAGGCTACGCTTTTATCCTGACGAAAGACAAAAAAGTGGTCGCCCACCCGAACCGCACGTCAGGCACAGTATTAAACGGGGAGTGGGCTGAACAGCTGTTCACCAGCAAAAAAGGTGATTTTCAATACAAATACGACGGCCAGGAAAAGAAAATGGCTTATGATACAAACGGGCTGACAGGCTGGAAGATTACCGGAACGATGTATCTGGACGAAATTCATGAAGCGGCCCTGCCGATCCTTCATCTGTCCCTGCTCGTTCTCGTATTAGCGATTGTGATCGGAACCATCGTCATGGTGCTAATTATCCGTTCAATCACAAAACCGCTCAAGCAGCTTGTGACATCATCGAAACAGATCAGTGAAGGCGACTTAACAGAAACGATCGAGATTCAGTCAAAAGATGAATTAGGCGAGCTTGGCAAAAGCTTTAACAATATGGCCGCTTCGCTCAGGTCTCTCATCCATGCCATCCAGGATTCCGTGAATAACGTCGCATCTTCCTCAGAGGAGCTGACGGCTTCAGCGGAGCAGACAAGCAAGGCAACCGAACATATCACACTGGCGATCGAACAATTTTCTAACGGAAATGAAAGCCAAAGTGAAAACATTGAAAGCGCGGCGGAACATATTTACCAAATGAACAGCGGGCTTAAAGATATGGCGAAAGCATCTGCCGTCATTACCGAATCCTCCGCCACATCAGCGGAAGTCGCCAATTCAGGCGGAAAGCTCGTCCACCAGACGGTCGGCCAAATGAACGTCATTGACCGGTCAGTGAAAGAAGCTGAACAAGTGGTGCGCGGACTTGAAACAAAATCAAAAGACATTACAAACATTCTCCGTGTCATTAACGGAATCGCTGACCAGACAAACCTTCTTGCGCTGAACGCGGCAATTGAAGCCGCACGTGCGGGTGAATACGGGCGGGGCTTCTCAGTCGTCGCCGAAGAGGTCAGAAAACTTGCGGTCCAGTCTGCCGATTCAGCGAAAGAAATCGAAAGCTTAATCATAGAAATCGTCAACGAAATCAATACATCTCTCGGCATGTTCCAATCCGTCAACAAAGAGGTGGAGAGCGGACTGGATATTACGAATCAGACCGAAACGAGCTTCAAACGGATTTCTGAAATGACGAACCAGATCGCCGGAGAAATTCAAAATATGAATGCGACGGTAGAACAGCTGACAGCAGGCTCTCAGCAGATTTCAGGAGCTTCTGAGCAAATCGCGTCCATCGCAAAAGAAAGCTCCGCCAGCATTCAGGATATTGCGGCCTCCGCCGAAGAACAGCTGGCTTCAATGGAAGAAATCAGTTCGTCTTCGGAAACGTTATCCCAAATGGCGGAAGAATTACGTGATATGACGAAACGATTTAAAATAGATTAATAGGTCATAGAACACCCAAATGTGCTGTTTGGGTGTTTTTTTTAGTTTTTTTAATAAATCTTTTGTCCTATCTGACGATATTAGATTTAGCTTTTCAAAGAAGGAGACTGAAAAAATGAAACAACTGATACATTGGATCAAACAGCCATCCATCAGCAAGCCGCTGATCGCGGCATTTTTAGCCGTATTGGTGCTTCCGGTCGGCATACTCGCCTACTTCAGCTACCAAACGGCGGGGAGTACATTAGAAAGCGAACTGACCCACAGCGCCCAGGGAAATGTCAGCGAACTGAACAGCGTGCTGGAAAACATGCTCGAAGGCAAGCTGAAAGCGATTGACTACTACAGCGAATCAATCACTAAGGAAAAACTGAACACAAAAAATAAATCGGTACTGCTCGACAATATGAAGCAGTATGTCACCGTAAATGACGATGTCGCGTCAATTTACGCCGCGTCTCGCGACAAAGCGTTCGTGAAATATCCGTCCGTTGATATGCCGTCCGATTATAATCCGCTCACGCGCGAGTGGTACACAAAAGCGGTTGAAAAAAGCGGACAGCCGGTGTTTACCGAGCCTTATAAAGACGCTGCAACCGGACAGACGGTCGTTACGATTGCCCAGCAGACAAAAGACGGATCAGGCGTTGTGGCGCTTGATATTAATCTGGGCGACCTGCTGAACGCTTCCGAACGTGTGCAGATCGGTCATAAAGGATTTGCCTTCATTACAACGGGAGATAAAAAATACATCGCCCATCCGACTATAAAAGCGGGAACGGAGGGCTCCGGAGAGTGGATGAAAGAAGTATTTTCCAAATCAAGCGGATCGTTTGAATACATGTTTGAAGGACAGCAGAAGAAAATGGCCTTCACGACAAACAAACTGACGGGCTGGAAAATCGCCGGCACATTTTTTGTCAGTGAGATCCATGACGCAGCCTCGCCTGTCATGAAAATGGCGCTGATCATCCTGGCGGTTTCTCTTATCGTCGGCGGTATTTTAATCTTTTTTATCATTCGCTCGATTGCAAAACCGCTCAAAAAACTTGTTTCAACATCAGCTAAAATCAGTGACGGCGATTTAACGGAAGTCATTGACATCAAGTCAAAAAATGAATTCGGGCAGCTCAGCCAAAGCTTCAATGAGATGTCGGCATCACTCCGGTCTGTCATCGGCGTCATCCAATCATCCGTCGAACATGTCGCTTCTTCATCCGAAGAGCTGACGGCATCCGCCGGACAGACAAGCAAGGCGACAGAGCATATTACACTGGCGATTGAACAATTCTCAAACGGAAACGAATCACAAAGCGAGAAATTGGGAGAAAGTGCTGATCATCTTTCCCAAATGAATGCCGGCATTGCCGAGACGGCGAATGTATCGGCGGAAATCACTGAATCCGCCATCCAAACCTCTGAAACGGCCGGAAGCGGAGAAGAATTAGTGGCGAAAACGGTAGGCCAGATGAAAACAATTGATCGTTCCGTACAGCAGGCGGAAGCGGTCGTAAAAGGGCTGGAAACGAAGTCGCACGACATTAAGAGCATTCTCAACGTCATTAACGGCATTGCCGATCAAACAAATCTGCTTGCCTTAAACGCTGCCATTGAAGCAGCCAGAGCAGGCGAATACGGGCGGGGCTTCTCCGTCGTTGCGGAAGAAGTGAGAAAGCTTGCCGTACAATCAGCCGGCTCCGCGAAGGAAATCGAAACGCTGATTCAGGAAATCGTCAAAGAAATCGCCACATCGCTTTCCGTATTCCAAGCGGTGAATCAAGATGTGAAGGAAGGCCTCGATATTACGGATCAAACGGCCGAAAGCTTCAAAAAAATCTCAGAAATGACGACTCAGATTTCAGGCGCCTTGCAGCATATGAACGGAACGCTTGAGAAGCTTGCAGCCGGGTCGCAAAATGTGACAAACGCGGTGGAGGACATTACCTCAGTCGCCAAAGAAGGGTCCGCCGGCATTCAAGACATCGCCGCCTCAGCTGAAGAGCAGCTGGCCTCCATGGAAGAAATCAGTTCATCCGCCGAAACGCTTGCGCATATGGCTGAAGAACTGCAGCAGGTCACACGGAAATTTACGATTCAGTCTGAAGACGAAGAACAGCTGTAGCGAGCTGTTTCTTTTCCTCATCTGAAAAAAGCGATACACTAATATAAAAGAAGGGAGTGGCAGTGATGAGATTAGAAGGTAAAAAAGTCATAGCGCTTGTCAGTGACGATTTTGAAGACTTAGAGCTTTGGTATCCCGTCTACCGGCTGAGAGAGGAAGGCGCGATCGTTCATTTAATAGGAGAAGAAGCGGGCCGTTCATACAAAGGAAAATACGGCGTGCCCGCGACGGCGGATTACGATGTTAAGAGCCTGATTATCCAGGAGTATGATACCGTGCTCGTGCCTGGCGGCTGGGCTCCTGACAAACTGCGAAGATATCCCGAAGTTTTGGACATCATCCGTACGATGAACGAGCAGAAAAAGCCGATCGGCCAGATCTGCCATGCGGGCTGGGTGCTCATATCTGCCGGAATTCTCGCAGGAAAAAAAGTAACGAGCACGCCCGGTATCAAAGACGACATGACAAATGCAGGGGCACAGTGGCTGGATGAAGCTGTCGTAACTGACGGACACATTGTATCAAGCCGCCGCCCGCCCGACCTTCCGCAGTATGCAAAAGCGTTTGCTGACCTGTTAGCGTCCAAATAAAAAACATCCGCCCGAATCCGGGCGGATGTTTTTAGTTTTGATCGGCGGGAAAGACAATTCCGATTTGTTTTCTCGCTTCTTCCATAATGCTTGCCGTAATGAAAGAACGTTCAAATGTATTTTCGGAAGACTCCCGCTGTCCGTTTCGAAGAAGATTGATGAATTCAGCCGTTTCGTAGTACATCGATGGTTTCAGATCAGGGACTGAAATGTCTTCCGTCCGGCCGTCACGATAGCGGATTTCCGCCCGTTCCGGTCCGTGAATGCTGTCCAGAACGATCGTGCCGTCTTCACCCTGAATCTCCGCCGGGGCAAACGAATTTGAGATTTTCGAATGCATCAGCACCGCTTCAAATCCGTCGTATGACAGAATGACCGTGCCTTCGCCGTCAACGCCGGATGCTAGTTTATGACCGGTCGCAATGACGTTTTTCGGTTTGCCGAACAGGACGACTGCCGGATAAATGCAGTACACGCCGATGTCCATTAACGAACCGTTCGATAATTCAGGCTTAAACGCGTTTAGCACCGTACCGTTCTTATATGCATCATATCGTGATGAATATTGGCAGTAGCTTGCCGTGAATCTCCTGACGGGTCCGATTTTATGTAAGTGGTTTTGAAGCATGCTGAAGTTCGGCAGGAACGTTGTTTTCATGGCTTCCATCAAGAGAACGCCGTTCGTTTTGGCTGCGTGAATCATTTCATCCGTTTCCCTTGCGTTAGACGCAAACGGTTTTTCGCACAGTACATGCTTGCCGTGTTCCATAAAAAGGACCGCCTGCTCTTTGTGAAATGCATTCGGGCTGGCGAGATACACCGCGTCATAGGCTTTGCTTTCCGCCATTTCTTTCAGGCTGGTGAAAGAATGAGCAGCGCCGTGTTTGCCGGCGAATTCCGCCGCGCGTTCCTCAGTTCTGGAATAAACCGCCGTTAATTGAAAATCATCAATAGCAGAAGCCGCCTCCAGAAATCGTTCTGTAATCCAATTCGTTCCGACTGTTGCAAATCGAATCATTGCTATCGCTCCTTCTATGTATTGGCTTACATTATAGCTTTTTTTCTGAGAAACATAAATGGAAAAAAGGCTGCCAGCTAAAGGGATAGGAAAAATTCCCATAGAGACCGGTTATTATTTTTCATTACAGGAACGATAGTGTACAATTTAAGTAAAATACATATGATGGAGGAACAATAGTGGAAACATTGCAAACATGGGGCGGCAGATTTAAACAGTTTTTCTTAGACAATAAATTTGTCTTGTTTTTGCTTGTATTGCTGCTCATCGGTCTCAATATCCTTGTCTTTATGAAGACATCATTTATTTTCACACCTATTATCGTCCTGCTCAAAACGATTGCGCTCCCCGTCATTTTGACAGGAATTGTTTATTATCTGCTTAATCCGATCGTAGATATATTGGAAAAAATAAGAGTGAAAAGAGTCTATTCCATCCTGCTCCTTTACCTCATTATTATAGGGCTGATTACGATTACGGTCGTTTCAATTATTCCGTTTTTAAAGGAACAGATCATGAGCCTGATCGACAATCTGCCGAAATATGTGGATATCGTTGAAGATCAGACGAAAAGCCTGATCGGAAGCGATTTTGTAAATCAGGCGCAAAAGACGATGAATATCAACATTTCCGATCTTGCTAATAAAGTATCGGCGCAGGCGGCGACAATTGCAAACAGCACATTTACCGGAGTCGGGAATTTTATCGGCGCGCTGACCGAAGTGATTATTTCAATTGTGACCGTGCCGTTTATTCTGTTCTATTTGCTGAAAGACGGCAAAAAACTGCCGATTTATATCTTAAAGTTTGTGCCCACCCGTCTGAAAGAACAAACGTATACGATGCTTAGTGAAATGAACCACAGATTAAGTTCCTATATCAGAGGACAGGTCATCGTCAGCTTCTGCATCGGGTTTTTATTATTTATCGGCTATCTGATTATCGGACTTGATTATGCGTCACTGCTTGCGGTCATTGCCGCTTGTACGAGCGTTGTTCCGTATTTAGGGCCGACCATTGCCATCACGCCGGCGATTATTATCGCGTTGGTCACTTCGCCCCTTATGCTGCTGAAGCTTGCGATTGTATGGACCGTTGTCCAGCTCGTGGAAGGGAAATTAATTTCGCCGCAGATCATGGGGAAAAATCTTCACATTCACCCGATTACCATCATCTTTGTTCTTTTAACCGCCGGAAAGCTGTTCGGGGTTGTCGGCATTATTTTAGCCATCCCGGGGTATGCGGTCATCAAAGTGGTCACGACCCATCTGTTTGATTGGTTCAAAATGCGTTCGCATTTATATGAAGAAGAAAAAAATGATGCTGGATCGAAGTCATAAAATCGGAACGGATATGATATTTATTATAAGACAGGCTTTCCTTCAGAGGAGAGCTTCTCTTTTGTAAATGATGAATGAAGGGAAGAATGGGATGACACTATGGGAGATGTTCACAGCAGCCGTTTTGGGAATCGTGGAAGGGCTGACGGAGTATGCGCCGGTTTCTTCCACGGGACATATGATCATAGCGGATGACATCTGGCTGAAATCCGGAAGCCTGATGAATCCGGAAGCCGCCAATTCCTTCAAAGTGGTGATTCAGCTCGGTTCGATTCTGGCGGTGGCCATTGTGTTTAAGGATCGGATATTACATTTACTCGGCCTCAAAAAAAACGTCACGCGCGATCAGCAGAAGGGATACAGGCTGACCATCGCGCAAATCGCCGTCGGTCTTGTTCCGGCGGCGGTGCTCGGCTTTTTATTTGAGGATTTCATTGACCGCTATTTATTCTCCGTCAGAACGGTCGCTTACGGATTAATTGCCGGAGCCGTGCTTATGCTTATAGCGGACTGGATCAATAAAAGGAAAGAAACGATCGATACGGTGGACAGAATCACCTACAAACAGGCTTTCTGTGTCGGATTATTCCAGTGTCTCGCCTTATGGCCCGGATTTTCCCGCTCAGGCTCAACGATTGCCGGAGGTGTCATTGTCGGCTTGAATCACCGGGCAGCCGCAGACTTCACATTTATTATGGCTATTCCGATTATGGCGGGCGCAAGCCTTCTGAAGCTGGTGAAATACTGGAGCAGTCTTTCTTATGACATGATTCCGTTTTTTCTTGTCGGCTTTATTTGCGCCTTTATCGTCGCCCTCTTAGTCGTCAAATTTTTTCTTCGGCTTATTAACCGGATTAAGCTTGTCCCGTTCGCCATTTACCGTGTCATCCTCGGCATCATTTTAATCATGCTCGTGCGATAAACGAAGAGGCCCCCCGGAGGGTCTTCTTTTTATGTTCGAAAAACGTCTCAGGAAAATATGAGCAAACTGAATTTTCTGCTTGAAATTCATAGAAGACTCGTCTATAATAAAACATGACGTTACAGCACGGGGCCATAGCTCAGCTGGGAGAGCGCTACGCTGGCAGCGTAGAGGTCAGGGGTTCGAGCCCCCTTGGCTCCATACCTTTAAACCCTTATTCTATAAGGGTTTTTTTGTTTGTCAGGAACAGGGCCAATAGTCCCAAAAAGCAATTGGGGACAATTTGGGGACGAAAAATTTATTTTGAGGAAGTTTAGTTGCTTTTCGCCTTCAAATTAGGATTGAATTGATCAAAATATTGAGCTGTCTCATTTCCAAGGTTTTCTAGTTACATGTCTTCGGCTTGCATGATCGGCGCGTTTCTGAATGGCGCTTATATTTTCAGCGGCTTCTATAAGGAGAGCCTAGGTGGTTTTACAAGAGGCTGCCCGTTGACCGTTTTAGAAATTGATCGATTTACATAGAAGCCGCCTCTTTCCCAATCCACATCCAAATGCGATTGAAAGGCAAGTCCTTCACCATGCCGAAAACCGCCCAATCATTGCACTGTATAAACGCCATATTATAACCCCCTATTTTGGAAAATTGCGGGTGCATTTATCTGATTTTAATCTGTTTAGACTATAGATCGAATATTGACAAAAAGGATTATGACCATAAACTCAAAGCAAGAGTCGAAATCCCCCAAGCTAATATACCAAACATCACAGAGAACCTAAGACAAGCTTCAAATTTTGTAAGCCCTCGCTCTCTTTTTGTTTTACCTAATTTCCAATAAACAGCATATCCGGAGAACACCAAAATGATTACTCCGAGTCGTGTCATATCTTCTAAAAATTTTATACCATCCATTGATTTTCACCTCGTTTATTTATGAGAAAAAAATAAAGTAGACTTGTAGAGAGTCTACTTATAAACACTATCCCAAAGTAAACATTTTCATAGAGTTTTAAACATTTGAGTGATAAAGTAAGGCGCATTTTAAAATGACACATCCTTAATCCCTCCCAATTATATTCCCCATACATTAGTTTTATTATCGCAAATGGGATGGTCGTTTCCAACAGTTACGTGAAAATAAGTAATCTGGTAGACCGCAAACAAATTGCGGTTTTTTTTCGTTCAAACATAATTTGGAAATGTTAGAATATTATATAAAAGGAGGAGTGGCCTTGTGAGTTCTGTTTTACCATCATCAGAGGTTGGCGTTAAGATCAATGAATGGTACAAAATGATATGTCAGTTCAGTGTTCCGGATGCGGAGATTTTGAAAGCGGAAGTGGAACAAGAAATAAATGAGATGGAAGAAGACGAGTATCTACTGATTTACTACACCCTCATGAAATTCCGCCATCAGCTTATGCTGGATTATTTAGAACCGGTGACTACCCGCGTGAGACCGACAATTGACGAGCTGCTGGAAAAAATCGAAGCATCAAATAAAGGAATTTCCGGCCTGCTGTGCTATTATTCTTTATTTTTCCGCGGCATGTATGAATTTGATCAAAAGCAGTATGTAAAGGCGATCGGCTTTTATAGAGAGGCTGAAAAACAACTCGTTCATGTGCATGATGAAATTGAGAGAGCGGAGTTTCATTTTAAACTGGCTGAAGCATATTACGGTATGAAACAAAGCCACGTCTCCATGCATCACGTAAAGCAAGCGCTCGATATTTACGATCAGTATGAGTTGTATAAGGTCCGGAAAATTCAATGTCTATTTGTCGTATCAGGGAACTATGTAGACTTTAAACGTTATGAAAAAAGCTTGCCGCATTTAGAAAAAGCTTTAGAGTTGTCGAAACAAGTAAACAATAATGAAAGGCTGCTCAGTTCTGCTTATTACAACATAGGAAAGAATTACGGAGACTTAGAAGAATACAATAAAGCTGAAATCTACTTAAAAAAAGCAGCGGAGATATCTGAAAAGTATAAATTGGGTAACCTTCCGCATTCCTTGTTTACATACGCAAAGCTTCTATTTAAACAAGGGAAAACAAGCGAGGCGATTCAAATCAGCAAAAAGGGACTTTCATCAGCGATATTTCAAGGAGATAAGCTGTTTGAATCTCTGCAAAAATATTTGGAGGCTTTATATATTAATGCAATAGACCAAATGGGAATCAAAAAAACAATTGATTACCTTGAGAAAAATAAAAACTATTCGTATGTAGAAGATATTGCTCTTGATACGGCTGCTGTTTATGCAGAGTCAAAGCAATATGACAAATCTTATTTTTATCATCAAAAAATGATTCAAACGCAAAAACAAATTCAGAGGGGAGAATGCCTGTATGAATTTTAGAAAAGGCGTATTTATCATTGTGTCGGCTGTCGTTTTAATGTCAGGGATCGGTCTAGCAACATCGGCTGTTTCATTTGATGGATCTTATCAAGTTTCGTCTGATCGTAATCAAACCTAAGAAGGAGAGTGCCTGTATGAATTTTAAAAAAAGCATTTTCATTATTTTGGGTCTGTCGTTATCTTTTATATGCGAAGTGGGTGTGAACACAGTGGAAAAACAAACACATGATACCTTTCAAACTGCCTCAGATCGTTTCCAGACTTGATCAGCTTACGCCTTTTCTTCGGAAAAGGCTTTTTTCCTTTCTTCATTATATTGTTTCAAAACATCCACTTGTTTTTATTCTTATCCCATTTCAGCATACGCTGCCTCATGAGGTTCTTCACTGCTTCCCGGATAGCGCGTTCATCCTTGCCGGTTTTTCTCTTCAATTCATCCAAGGAGGGGTTTTTTCCGAATTGGATCATGTTAAAGATAATCCGGTACACTTTTCATTCGAAATCAGTCATTTGATCATCTCCCAACTTCATAAGTATCAACGGATAAAAGAGAATCAAATATAATAAGCCATGTATCCCCCTTATGAACTGCGCAGATAACCTCGCGTATGTATTCGTCGTCTTAAAGCTCGAACGATAAATCTATGCTAATATTAAAAAAATATGGCACTCTATATTTTTAGATCTTAAGAATATATAAGAATTGATAAGCTCAATTTTCAAATTTAATGGAGGGAAAATAGAAAGGAGAGAAATGAGAAAGTATTTTGGAATAGTGTCGCTTATCATCCTTTTATTCGCATTGTGCTTTCTGCCTCATATTCATTGGGCGCTTGGAATCCTAGGAATTGTCGTGGGGAGTATTCTAGCAATCAAATCGCCTAAAGGAATTGCAAAGAACATTTCTTTTGTTATCCTAGCACTTTGTTTACTTTTACTATTATTATTGATTGTGATGGGCGTTTTGATGGCAGGTCTAGTGGAAAATTAACCTTTAATTTATTATCCAATTTGGGGACCAACTTATTCATTTTTAGCCAAATAAAAGATTAGGGTTTGAAACAAAACGTCTGTTCGTATCAGGAACTCATCTCCACACCGGCAGCGTAGAGGTCAGGGGTTCGAGCCCCCTTGGGTCCATACCTTTATAAGTTTTTAATCCTCTGCGGCAGCCTCTATGTTCTGCTTCATTTCTAACAACTCAAAATAAAGGAAAGAGAGAAAAATGAAAAAGAAAATCTATCTTCTACTAACTCTTTCAGCGGCACTGGCACTTCTTTTAACAGCGCTCCCGGCTCTTTCTCCCGTCGTCTTCACGTCTGCTTCAGAAAAAGGAGCCATCAGGCATGACATTTATAAAAAAGGATATCCGTATCAAAGCTACTTTGCGATTCTTCGAAAAGAAGAAGGCGGCGGAGAGGCCGGGAACCTTTATTATGTAAATTGGTTCAATTGGAAAGATGATACCGGACAGACGCCGCACGTATGTTATTCAAAAAAATCGTCCGAAGGCGAGTACAAAGTAAGCTGCGGAACCGGACCGTAATGATCAAGAGCCCCTCTTCAATGAGGGGCTCTTTCTGTCAATGCCGCTCTGGCTCTCCGTTTAATATCCCCAATATAACGGCGTATCATAATGCCGATACGGATCATTCGGATAATGCGTATTTGGCTGATAAGGCGTATTCATATCATGAATCCCCGTGTTTTCAGTCTGTCCGCAGTATTTATCGGGGCCTATCACAGTTGATTGCCGGATCGGTGAAACGGCTTTTTCCCACTCATGCTCATTCAGACAGTACGTATGCGCCATGATCTCTGGCGGCGTCAGACGGAGAATATCCGAGCCGTATATCACTTCAGGCGAAGGGGCGTCAAATATGGCCAAAAGGTGGGTTTTGTCTGAAGTGGCGACTTCATAATGCCACCACCCCTGCGGAACATTCGCCACTTGTCCTGAAGAGATCGGATAATTCCGTATTTTCTGGGTGAACGGATTCAGCATCGACACCACCGCGGAACCCGAAATACAGTACACCAATTCAGCGGCGTTTTGATGGGTATGCGGTTCAATCACATTTGTTTTGCTCAGAAAGATATCTAATAATGAAATATTTTCAAGCGTGTTTAACTGTTTAATCCCCAATACATTGATAAAGTTCCGAGCATCTTTCGTAAAAAAACGGCTCTCATTCACATCATAAGTGAATTGTGTATTCGGAGACGTGTAATCGATATCGGAAACCATGCACTCCCCCGCTTTCATCTTTAAACGTATATTCCCAAATATATGTGTCCCTGTTTCACCGGGTGATAAAAAAAAGGAGGTGAAATCCATAAATTCCAAATCCAACACAATATTGTGACGACTTTTTTAAAGATTCATTTTCAATATATCTTTTATTCGAAATATCTCTTACTATAAAGATATATTGAAAATACATCTTTAGAAGGGTTGAGGATTAACATGCTGGATGAGAGAACAATAGACATCATCAAAAGCACAGTACCCGTATTGAAAACACATGGAGAAAACATCACCGGACGCTTTTATAACCTGATGTTTCAAGATCATCCCGAACTGTTAAATATGTTTAACCAAACGAACCAAAAGAAACAGACTCAGCGCGCAGCATTGGCAAATGCAGTCATTGCGGCTGCGGCGAATATTGATCAATTAGAACAAATCATTCCGGCGGTCAGACAGATCGGCCATAAACACACAAGCATCGGTGTAAAACCGGAACATTATCCGATTGTCGGAAAGTATCTGCTTCTGGCAATTAAGGATGTGCTGCAGGATGCCGCAACTCCTGAGGTTATGCAGGCATGGGAAAAAGCCTACGGTGTTATTGCGGAGGCTTTCATCGGCATTGAAAAAGACATGTACAATGAAGCCGGATGGCAGGGGTATAAAGAATTTACGGTTATACAGAAAACGAAAGAAAGCAAAGATATCACATCATTTTATATCAAACCGAGTGACGGCTCTTCGCTTCCTGGATTTGAAGCGGGACAATATATCAGCATTAAAGTGCGGATTGCGGATTCTCCTTATACGCACATTCGCCAGTACAGCCTGTCTGATGCTTCTCAAAAAGGGGCATATCGGATTTCTGTGAAAAAGGACGGAGCGGTTTCTTCTCATCTCCACAATGAAGTTCAAGAGGGAGATAAACTTGAAGTCAGCGCACCCGCTGGGGATTTCAAGCTGTCTTCTTCCGAAAAACCGGTTGTTCTTATCAGTGCCGGCTCCGGAATCACGCCGATGATGAGCATGCTGAAAACAGCCGCCGAAAAACAGCCGGAGCGTGCCGTTACTTTTATTCATGCCGCGAAAAACGGAGAGTACGCCGCGTTCCGCAAAGAGGCTGAACAAGCTGCGGAGAATCATCCGAATATTAACGTCATTTATGTATACAGTGAACCGGCAGAACAAGACCGCTCAGGAGACAAGCCTTTTTACAGCGGCAGGATTGATCAAACCTTCTTGGAGCAGCTTCATCTGAATCAAGATGCTGAATTTTACTTGTGCGGATCAGCGCAGTTTATGACGCAAATGAAAGATATGATTCTTGCACTCGGGTTTGACACTGATTCCGTTCAATATGAATTGTTCGGCCCTCAGCTGAGCATGGCATAACCAAAAAGACTCCTCAAAGAGGAGTCTTTTTTATTTGCACAATGTGTTCTTTCTCCGTCTTTTTCCCTATTTTATTGAAATTTTCATCAATGACCAGTAAAATTATAAATCTAGTGATTCCGGAATTAAAGGAAGGTTGATATGAAAAAGAAAGCAAAGACCAAAAGGGTGCTTGGGTGCCTTTTTGCTGTATCTCTTATATTCGGATTATTTCTGGTATCAATGGTGTTTTCGAAATTCATAGTGACGGAAGAAAAACCGCCTGAAGAGGTGGACGAGCAGCAGGTCTTTATTGACAGCCTTTCGGGGCATGCTCAAATTTTATATGAGAAATATCATGTCCTTCCGAGCATCACCCTCGCACAGGCCATTCTCGAATCGGACTGGGGGAACAGTGAGCTTGCGGGGAAAGCGCGCAACCTGTTCGGTGTAAAAGGTGATTATAAAGGAAAACACGTCACGATGAAAACGGATGAATTTGAAAAAGGAAAACGAAAAACGATTCGGGCAAAATTCCGTAAATACAGCACGTTTTTTGAATCAATGGATGACCATGCCAAATTATTTGTCAACGGAACGTCTTGGAATAAAAAGAAGTATAAGCCTGTCATTGAAGCGGACAATTATAAAACAGCGGCGGCTGCCCTTCAAAAATCCGGCTACGCCACAGACCCCGGCTATGCTGAAAAAATTAAAGATGTCATAGAAACCTATAACCTGAATGAATATGACAAAATCAATGCCTCTCTTAAAGCAGTTGATATGAAAGGCGCCATCAAAGACCACGCCATTGAAGACGTGTGGTCCAAGCCGTCAAAAGAGCGGCATTCTATTAAACTGGCATCGGCGCAAAAGTTTACCGGCCAGCATATTAAAGTCGTATCTGAAAAACAAAACGGAGAATCCGTCTGGTACCAAATTCAAGTGAAAGATGAGCTGATCGGCTGGGTTGACCAAACCGCCGTCCAGTTAAGTGAAGAAACATAAGCATCAAAAAAAGCCGGCAGCCCGCCGGCTTTTTTACATTCCTTCAGTTTCAAACCTTTTAATATCACGTTTATGCCCCATCAGCACAAGGCAGTCACATTCATGAATGACAGTCTCCGGAGAAGGGGACAGCTGAATGTCTCCGTTATGTTTCAAGGCGAGAATGGTGCAGCCGAATCTGGCCCGGACGCCAAGATCAAGAATGGATTTTAAATGCAGCTTTTTCGTGGCTGAAAGCTCCACGATGCTGTATTCATCTGACAAATCAATATAATTTAAGACGTTTTCATCCGAGAGGCTTTGCGCAATCCGCACGCCCATATCCTTTTCGGGATGGATAATACGATCAGCACCGATCTTTTCAAGCACTTTGTGATGATAATAGTTTTGCGCTTTCACCCAAATATTAGGGATGTTCAGCTCCTTCAATAACAGCGTCGTCAGCGTGCTTGCCTGAATGTTGGCGCCGATTGCTACGATGACATATTCAAAATTTCTGATGCCGAGCGACTGAAGCTCGCTTTCTTCCGTTGAATTTGCCCGCACAGCATGCGTGGCATAAGAGGAGTATGCGTTGACCCGCTCTTCGCTGATATCGACCGCAAGCACCTCATGCCCCATTTTAAAAAGCTCTTTACAGATGCTTCCGCCGAAACGTCCGAGTCCGATGACGGCAAATTGTTTATTTTTGATTTTTCCCAATCCTCATAACTCCTTAAGAAACTGTTTTCGTCACTCCAAATACAACAAACAAGAATGTACTCCTGTTTCAAGGGTTTGTCAATGCGAGGGCCGGAAGAAAGAAAACAGCACGAAAAAAGACCGGCTGACAAGCGATGGGCTTGTGCCGGTCCGTTTTTCGCAATTATTTGCAGTTGCAAGGCTGTGTCGGCGGTGTGCTGCGTTTTTGAACAACAATTGTGTCCTCAGCATAGAATTTAGAGCCGATGCTTAATGATTTATTTTCTGCACGGAACTTATATGTACCTGCAGCAGGCAATGTTTTATTATTAAGAGAAAGCTTGAATTCCGCTGCGCCGAGCAAATCAATGTTTAACGGAAGTCTGACTGTTTTGCCGTTATTCAGAATCTGTCTTTCACGCAAAGCGTGTCCGTTGACTGTATCTTTTGTTGTAGCCGCAAATCCGCTAGGAAGGGTAAATTCCATAACGCCTAAGCTCAGGATCGTGTTCGGACGGTACGTCAATTCGATATCAGAAAATGACCATTCCTGCTGGCTGGCACCTGTATATTTTGCAAATAAGGTAGCAGTCGCTTTCGTGGACATTTCCGGTTCGTGAACGGTTGAGCCTGACTCAGCGGCGAATGACGCTGTCGGCAGAGAAAGAAGCAAAACCAGGCCGAATAAACTTGCCATGACAGTTGAGAAAAATTTCTGTTTCATTTTCATAAATCCCCCTAAAAAAATTTGTTGATTGTTCTTAAAAAAGAACGACCATACCTATAAAAATTTACCATCAATTTTAATGGAAGTAAATGGGGTTATGTTCCTATATTTTCTCAAAAATAATCAAATCACGACAAAAAACGCCTGATTTTGATTCAGGCGTTTTTTTCGTCCGTTTCTATCGGAATAAATTTAAAAATTTCCCCGCTCTGAACCGAGTCAGCGAGACGCTTCAGCCAATGATAATAAGCTTTCGAACTTTCAAGCTGATCATATAACTGCCGCGCTTCTTCCTGTAATTCCGTGTTGCCTTCCTCGGCCAGCAAAACGGACTGCAAATCCGCCTGGGCCTGTTCGATGGCGGACAAATTCACCTGAACTTCACGATCCCATTTCGGCGGGAAGAAATTCGTGAAAAACGTAAAGAAATCTTTTTCCGCTACAAACGTATGCTTCCGTGTGCCGCGGTGAAAGGTTTTTTTGACCACATTTAAATCCTGCAGCTTTTTTACGCCTGTGCTCATACTCGGTTTGCTCATCTGCAGTTCCTCACGCATTTCGTCAAGCGTCATTTCATCCCTCATATACATTGTTCCGTATAAAATCCCGACACTTCGAGTGATTCCGTAAAGATCCATCGTCTCTGCAATGGAATCAATGACAAGATCCCTAGCTTGTTCTATAGCTGCGAATTCTGGATTCTCATCCATACTGTCCCTCTTTTCCTCTTGAAGTTTAAATTTGTTAAGTCATTTCTTTATGTTCTTAATCTTAACGAATCATGACAAAATGTCAAAATCTAAACGGACTGACCGGGTTTTGACAGGCAAAAAAACATATGTTAAATTAATATTGTTAAAAACATTAAATTTTTATTTAACAAACTTACTTTTCGGTAAGGAGGACTCTTATGAGCAAAACGCTTTATATCGGCGGCGAATGGATCAGTGCAGAAAAAAAACAGACCCGCCGTATCATTAATCCATTTAATCAAGAAGAAATTGCAACGGTATGCGAAGGAGACCGGAACGATGCGGTGAAAGCCATCGCCGCAGCCAGAAAAGCATTTGATGAAGGGGAGTGGCCGGTGCTTTCCGGGCTCGAGCGCGGACAATTTGTTCTGAAAATTGCGGAATTAATCAGACGCGATCTGAACGAATTAGCTGAGCTGGAATCGCTCGATACAGGAAAAACGATTGAAGAAAGTAAAGCCGATATGGATGATATCGCAAATGTATTTCAATATTATGCCGGTTTGGCGGATAAAGACGGAGGCGAGGTCATTTCATCTCCGATTCCCGATTCCGTAAGTAAAATCGTCAGAGAGCCAATTGGCGTATGCGGACAAATTACGCCGTGGAACTATCCGCTCCTTCAGGCGAGCTGGAAAATCGCTCCCGCTCTTGCGGCCGGAAACACGATCGTTTTAAAGCCGAGCGAGATTACTCCGCTGACAACCATTAAAGTCTTTCAATTAATAGAAGAAGCCGGTATTCCGAAAGGGGTCGCCAATCTTGTGCTGGGGCCGGGCGCCTCTGTCGGCGATGAGCTGGCGAGAAACCTCGACGTCGATTTGGTCTCTTTTACGGGCGGAATTGAAACAGGCAAAAAAATCATGCAGGCGGCAAGCGGCAATGTGAAAAAGATTGCCCTGGAGCTTGGCGGCAAAAATCCGAATATCGTATTTCAAGATGCAGATCTCGAAACAGCTGCAGATCAAGCGCTGAACGCCGTGTTTTTCCATGCCGGCCAAGTTTGTTCGGCAGGGTCACGTCTTTTGGTGGACAAAGCCATTCATGATGAATTTTTAGCCGAGCTGATCAAGCGCACGAAACGCATCAAATTAGGAAATGGTTTTCATGAAGATACGGAAAGCGGTCCGCTGATTTCCGCCGAGCATCGGGCCAAAGTCGAAAAATACGTAGAAATCGGTATCGAAGAAGGGGCAAAACTGGAAACAGGCGGCAAACGTCCTGATGATCCCGCCCTTCAAAACGGTTTCTTCTATGAACCTACTATTTTCTCAAACTGCAAGTCTGATATGCGGATAGTCCAAGAGGAGATTTTCGGCCCCGTTTTAACAGTTGAGTCATTTTCATCTGAAGAAGAAGTGATCAGACTTGCCAACGATACCATTTACGGGCTGGCCGGAGCGGTATGGTCAAAGGATATTGAAAAATGCGAACGCGTAGCCGCCAAACTGCGGATGGGAACGGTATGGATCAATGATTTCCACCCGTATTTCGCGCAAGCGCCATGGGGCGGGTACAAACAATCGGGCTTCGGCCGCGAACTCGGCAAAATCGGTCTGGAAGAATACACGGAAATCAAACATATTTACCGCAACACGAAACCAGCGGCTGTGAACTGGTTTCAAGCATAACGAGGAGGAGATACAATATGACATTAAATATGAAAGTAGAAAGCATGCATAAATTCCATACATTCGAAATCCCGACAGTCATTAAACACGGAATCGGTGCGATTCAGCACGCGGGAAGTGAAGTCAGAGCGCTTGGCGTCACAAAAGCGCTGCTCGTAACAGACCCGGGAATTTATAACGCGGGAGTGGCAAACCCGGTCATTGAATCTTTACAGGAAGCGGGCATCGAAGTCGTCCTGTTTAACAAAGTGGAGCCGAACCCGCCTGTACGTCTTGTAAACGAAGGATCAGAACTGTATAAAAAAGAAAACTGCAACGGCCTTGTGGCTGTCGGCGGCGGAAGCTCCATGGATACAGCGAAAGCGATCGGGGTAGAAGCGACACACGAAGGAAGCGTGCTTGATTATGAAGCCGCGGAAGGCAAAAAGCCGCTGGAAAACCGTATTCCTCCGCTGACAACGATCCCGACGACTGCGGGAACAGGTTCAGAGGTCACACAATGGGCGGTCATTACAGATGAGGAAAGAGAATTTAAATTCAATACGGGCGGACCGCTTATCGCCGCGCATTTAACGGTCATTGACCCTGAGCTGCACACGTCCATGCCTCCGCATGTGACGGCCATGACAGGTATTGACGCACTTGCGCACGCCATCGAGTGCTATACGATGAAATTCGCGCAGCCGATCACTGATGCCGTCGCTTTAATGGCCATTGAATATGCGGCGCATTATATTAAGCGCGCGTTTGCGGACGGAGAGGATTTGGAAGCAAGATACGGCATGGCGCAGGCGGCGATGCTTGCCGGCCTTTCATACGGCAGTGAATCAGCAGGCGCGGCGCATGCGATGAGCCAGACGCTCGGCGGCATCATCCCTGTCGCTCACGGACAATGCGTCGCAGCTATGATGGGGCCGGTAATGGAATACAACTGGAAAGGCTATCCGGAAAAATTCGCCCGCATCGCCAAAGCATTCGGAATCGATACAAGCAACATGACAACCGAAGAAGCGGCAAAAGCGTCCGTCAACTGGATGTATGATCTTGTAAAAGATTTAGAGGTGCCGAGTTTAGAAGAACAAGGTGTGTCTCCGGACATGATTGAACGTTTATCAAAAGAAGCCATGAAAGATCCGCAAACTTTCGGAAATCCAAGAGATTTGAATGAGAAAGCATACAACTGGATTTACAAACGCTGCTTTGACTTAACGCCGAAAACGGTATAATAAATGAACCCCGCTCCTTTACAGAGCGGGGTTTTTTAAGGATAATGTCAAGAAAAAGGCGGTGGCGGCTGATGTGGAAACGCATAACAGCAAAGACGGAAGGCGTATATATAGCGGATACCGAACAATTTGTTACCAAAAAGATGGACAAGCTTCGTGCGGAATACGGCGGGTTTCCCGGTGACCTGCATTTCGGACTGACAAAAAAGGCCGGCGCGCGTGAGCCGATGTATGAAAGAGGAACAGAAATTTTTAACCGGAGACAGATTTCAATCGTGTCCATGGAGGAATGTGATGACATTGCGGAGAAGATGGGGATTTCTCATATCTTTCCCGAATGGCTCGGCGCTAATATCGCAATCAGCGGTTTTTCTGCACTGACGCCGCTTAAGGAAGGAAGCAGAATGATATTTCCGAGCGGTGCGTCTCTGTTGTGCGAGGGAGAAAATGATCCGTGCATTCAGCCGGGAGAAGTCATTCAATCCTTTTATCCGGATCAGCCAAAACTCGCCGCGGCGTTTGTGAGGCACGCGATGGGCAGAAGAGGAATTGTCTGTATTGTTGAACGCCCGGGTGACATATGCACGGGCGATGCGGTCACCATCCATTCTTATGAACCGAAACGCGCCAAGAAAAAAATCGAGAAGGTCTGACTCAGACCTTTTCGATTTTTTGTTTGATTTCTTTTATTTGATTAATGTGACGCTTTTCATGATGGCCGATAAAATCAATCCACTGGCGGATCGTCAGTTCTTGAAAAACAGGATGGGGAAGCACACGTTCAAAGTCTTCCTCGTTTAATGATGAAATAACTGCGGTCAGCTGCTGTCTTGCCGTATCTAATTCCTGTTTTGCTTCAATGACTGGTAATCGGTTTTGCTCAGGTTCGAGGTGTGACGGCGCCGGCCGTTTATCTGTTCTGTCCTCTATAAACTCCATCGGTTTTTCTTCTATTTCTTTTAACGGTGCGTCTTTTGCCTGCTTTGATAAAAGGGTCTGCGCTGTTTCGTCAATTTTCTTTAAATGGTCAAGGACTTCCCGCACGCTCCATTCATCAGCCGCGGGCTTTCGGTTGAATTCCTCATCAGAGAGTCCTTTCAGTTCTTCCCAGATCTGCTGTCTGGCTTCATTAAAAATGCTCATCCTATCTCCTCCTTTAGAGTAAACATATCATATCCGGATTGGATAATCATGTAATCAGCCTTCCTTATCAGAAAATTGAAACCATTCACCTTTACATCCGTATATAAAGTAACACTCCGACACCTCGGCCGAAAGGAGGATAGAAGATGGACATATTTCATCTGCCGCTTGAAACGGTCTATCTTTACACATTGATTATTTCGGGAAGTCTCACGCTTTTGATTCTGTTTTTTCAAGATGTGTTTCACGGCCTCTCGGAAGCCATTCCTGTTTCATTTTTAAACCCTGCATTGATTCTGTCTTTTTTAACAATCTTTTCAGCCTCAGGTTATATCGGCGAAATCGCCGCTCCGCTATCAAGTTCTGTCATTGCGTTGCTTTCATTTGTTCTTTCGGTTCTTTTGGTCAGCCTGCTTCACTTCTTCGTCCTTGTCCCGCTTTCATCAGCGGAAGAATCGCTCGCTTATCGAGAGACGGATTTAAAGGGCAGAGTCGGCAGGGTCATTACTTCCGTCCCGAAAGACGGCTATGGAGAAGTGATCATAGAGGGAATAGGGGGCGCCATCTCTAAATCAGCCGTCAGCTTTGATCAAGAACAGATCAAGTACGGAACGGCCGTATTAGTGATTGACGTAAAAGACGGAGTGCTTTTTGTGACGCCGCATGAACCAATCTGATATCTAAGGGGGAACTGTTATGACTATGCCGATTATCATCGTCATCGGAATCGTATTCTTTTTACTCATCGCACTTATTGCTGTATTTATTACGAAGTACCGGACGGCGGGGCCGGACGAAGCCCTTATCGTGACCGGAAGTTATTTGGGAAATAAGAACGTCCACATTGATGAAGGCGGAAATCGTTTAAAAATCGTCCGGGGCGGGGGAACGTTCGTGCTCCCGGTATTCCAGCAGGCAGAACCTCTCAGTTTACTGTCAAGCAAACTTGATGTCTCTACACCTGAAGTCTATACAGAACAAGGCGTGCCGGTAATGGCCGACGGAACCGCCATTATTAAAATCGGAGGCTCCATCGGTGAAATCGCAACAGCAGCTGAACAATTTTTGGGGAAATCTAAGGAAGACCGTGAGCAGGAGGCGCGGGAGGTGCTGGAAGGCCATCTGCGCTCCATCCTCGGCTCTATGACCGTTGAAGAGATTTATAAAAACAGGGAAAAGTTTTCTCAGGAAGTCCAGCGGGTCGCGTCTCAGGATCTTGCTAAAATGGGGCTCGTGATCGTTTCTTTTACGATTAAAGACGTCCGAGATAAAAACGGCTATCTTGAATCATTAGGTAAGCCCAGAATCGCCCAAGTCAAGCGGGATGCGGACATTGCCACGGCAGAAGCGGATAAAGAGACGAGGATTAAACGCGCGGCCGCTGATAAAGACGCAAAAAAATCAGAGCTGGAGCGGGCGACGGAAATAGCTGAAGCGGAAAAAATCAATCAGCTGAAAATGGCGGAATACAGAAGAGAGCAGGATACAGCAAAAGCCAATGCCGACCAGGCATATGATCTTGAAACAGCAAAAGCCCGCCAGCAGGTGACAGAGCAGGAAATGCAAATTAAAATTATTGAGCGGCAAAAGCAGATTGAATTGGAGGAAAAAGAAATTCTGCGCCGTGAGCGCCAATATGACTCTGAAGTGAAGAAAAAAGCCGATGCTGACCGTTACTCGGTGGAACAAGCGGCCGCGGCCGCAAAAGCGAAGCAGCTCGCAGAAGCAGATGCCGAGCAGTACAGCATCGAAGCGATGGCCAAGGCGGAAGCGGAACGCGTGAGAATTGACGGTCTTGCTAAAGCAGAGGCTGAAAAGGCGAGAGGAGAAACCGAAGCGGAAGTCATCCGCCTGAAAGGTCTCGCAGAAGCGGAAGCTAAAGAAAAAATCGCCGAAGCATTCGAAAAATACGGGCAGGCTGCAATCCTTGATATGATTGTGAAAATGCTGCCTGAATATGCGAAGCAAGTCTCAGCGCCTCTTTCCAACATTGATAAAATAACCGTCGTTGATACGGGAGGAAGCGGTGAAAATGGCGGGGCCAATAAAGTCACAGGCTACGCAACCAATTTAATGGCCGGTCTTCAGGAAAGCTTAAAAGCATCTTCCGGAATCAATGTAAAAGAGCTTATTGAGAATTTTTCAGGCAAAGGAAACATAAAACAAAGTATAAATGAACTTACAAAAGAACTGAGTGATTCAAACGAACGGCACAGCCCGGAATAAAAAAACAGCAGGCGTAAACCGCCTGCTGTTTCAGTTTGTCCGCTTAGCTTCAAGAAGCCGCGGCGCAGTCATGAATAATAAGATAAGGACAATGGCCGAAAGGATAAAAGAAGGAATCATATAAGTCGCGTTGTAGACGGACGAATAAATCCATACCGGCGTGCCTTTCGGAGCATAGCTTCCGAAAAAGACAGCTCCGGAGACCACATGTGCCGCATAGCGCAGCACACTGCCGATGAAAACACCGCCTATAACATACATCGTTAAAGCGCCTCTTTTTTTATTCAATGCCGATTCTCGTACACCGGAAGCAAACAAGCCGCTGAAACCGAGAACTGCAAATGCCGCGATGTAATCAAGAAATAGCTGCACCGGGTGCTGCAAAAACAAATTGCCGATGGCGATCTGGACAATCCCTGTCAAAAAGCCTGTCGTAAGCCCGGCTTTCACTCCCCAGCGGAATGAAATCAAAAAAATCGGAATCATCATAATAGAGACCGAACCGCCTTGGGGCATCCGGAGAAACATACCTGAGACAATGTCCAGAATGACAGCCGCCCCGGTCATAATCGCTATTTCAATTAAGCGCACAAGCCGTGTTGAATGATTCATAGTTTTCCCCCTGGTCAGACAACCGTAACAAGGATAAACAAAAAAGCAGCGCGGGGAAGGATGGGAAAAGGTCCGCGCGCTGCTTGCATAAACTGCAAATCATTTGGCTTTGCCACATCCCTACGCCAGCGTTAACTAACAGGTTCAAAGGGTCAGAACAAAATGTTCACTCTCAGCTTTAATGCTCCCCTTGTGGTCATCAAGTATTTAGTTCAATCTTACTATACAAGAAAATATGCCAAACCACAAGACAGCTTATCTTTCTATAGAAGAGAAACTGAAATAAGTATTAAAGAAAATAATTAATGATTTTTTTAAAAAAACTATTGTCATATTTTCAAAAGGGTGTTATATTATTAAACGTCGCTGATGAACAGCAGACAACAACGAAAAGCTTCGCAAACAACTTAAAAAAAGTTGTTGACATAAAAGAAGCTGAGTGGTAAGATAATAAAGCTGCTTCAACAAGCGGTAATGATCTTTGAAAACTAAACAAGACAAAACGTACCTGTTAATTCAAAGTTTTAAATAAATCGCACAGCGATGTGCGTAGTCAGTCAAACTACTTTATCGGAGAGTTTGATCCTGGCTCAGGACGAACGCTGGCGGCGTGCCTAATACATGCAAGTCGAGCGGACAGATGGGAGCTTGCTCCCTGATGTTAGCGGCGGACGGGTGAGTAACACGTGGGTAACCTGCCTGTAAGACTGGGATAACTCCGGGAAACCGGGGCTAATACCGGATGGTTGTTTGAACCGCATGGTTCAGACATAAAAGGTGGCTTCGGCTACCACTTACAGATGGACCCGCGGCGCATTAGCTAGTTGGTGAGGTAACGGCTCACCAAGGCGACGATGCGTAGCCGACCTGAGAGGGTGATCGGCCACACTGGGACTGAGACACGGCCCAGACTCCTACGGGAGGCAGCAGTAGGGAATCTTCCGCAATGGACGAAAGTCTGACGGAGCAACGCCGCGTGAGTGATGAAGGTTTTCGGATCGTAAAGCTCTGTTGTTAGGGAAGAACAAGTGCCGTTCAAATAGGGCGGCACCTTGACGGTACCTAACCAGAAAGCCACGGCTAACTACGTGCCAGCAGCCGCGGTAATACGTAGGTGGCAAGCGTTGTCCGGAATTATTGGGCGTAAAGGGCTCGCAGGCGGTTTCTTAAGTCTGATGTGAAAGCCCCCGGCTCAACCGGGGAGGGTCATTGGAAACTGGGGAACTTGAGTGCAGAAGAGGAGAGTGGAATTCCACGTGTAGCGGTGAAATGCGTAGAGATGTGGAGGAACACCAGTGGCGAAGGCGACTCTCTGGTCTGTAACTGACGCTGAGGAGCGAAAGCGTGGGGAGCGAACAGGATTAGATACCCTGGTAGTCCACGCCGTAAACGATGAGTGCTAAGTGTTAGGGGGTTTCCGCCCCTTAGTGCTGCAGCTAACGCATTAAGCACTCCGCCTGGGGAGTACGGTCGCAAGACTGAAACTCAAAGGAATTGACGGGGGCCCGCACAAGCGGTGGAGCATGTGGTTTAATTCGAAGCAACGCGAAGAACCTTACCAGGTCTTGACATCCTCTGACAATCCTAGAGATAGGACGTCCCCTTCGGGGGCAGAGTGACAGGTGGTGCATGGTTGTCGTCAGCTCGTGTCGTGAGATGTTGGGTTAAGTCCCGCAACGAGCGCAACCCTTGATCTTAGTTGCCAGCATTCAGTTGGGCACTCTAAGGTGACTGCCGGTGACAAACCGGAGGAAGGTGGGGATGACGTCAAATCATCATGCCCCTTATGACCTGGGCTACACACGTGCTACAATGGACAGAACAAAGGGCAGCGAAACCGCGAGGTTAAGCCAATCCCACAAATCTGTTCTCAGTTCGGATCGCAGTCTGCAACTCGACTGCGTGAAGCTGGAATCGCTAGTAATCGCGGATCAGCATGCCGCGGTGAATACGTTCCCGGGCCTTGTACACACCGCCCGTCACACCACGAGAGTTTGTAACACCCGAAGTCGGTGAGGTAACCTTTATGGAGCCAGCCGCCGAAGGTGGGACAGATGATTGGGGTGAAGTCGTAACAAGGTAGCCGTATCGGAAGGTGCGGCTGGATCACCTCCTTTCTAAGGATTTTAACGGAATATAAGACCTTGGGTCTTATAAACAGAACGTTCCCTGTCTTGTTTAGTTTTGAAGGATCATTCCTTCAAAACATAGGAACACCTGCTAAATGCGCCACTTCCTGTGGCAACGCATGTGTTAGCATGTCCTATGCGTTGTTCTTTGAAAACTAGATAACAGAAGTAATTCACATTCAATTAGTAATGCAAGATATCACGTAGTGATTCTTTTTAACGGTTAAGTTAGAAAGGGCGCACGGTGGATGCCTTGGCACTAGGAGCCGATGAAGGACGGGACGAACACCGATATGCTTCGGGGAGCTGTAAGCAAGCTTTGATCCGGAGATTTCCGAATGGGGAAACCCACCACTCGTAATGGAGTGGTATCCATATCTGAATACATAGGATATGAGAAGGCAGACCCGGGGAACTGAAACATCTAAGTACCCGGAGGAAGAGAAAGCAAATGCGATTCCCTGAGTAGCGGCGAGCGAAACGGGACCAGCCCAAACCAAGAGGCTTGCCTCTTGGGGTTGTAGGACACTCTGTACGGAGTTACAAAGGAACGAGGTAGATGAAGAGGTCTGGAAAGGCCCGCCATAGGAGGTAACAGCCCTGTAGTCAAAACTTCGTTCTCTCCTGAGTGGATCCTGAGTACGGCGGAACACGTGAAATTCCGTCGGAATCCGGGAGGACCATCTCCCAAGGCTAAATACTCCCTAGTGACCGATAGTGAACCAGTACCGTGAGGGAAAGGTGAAAAGCACCCCGGAAGGGGAGTGAAAGAGATCCTGAAACCGTGTGCCTACAAGTAGTCAGAGCCCGTTAACGGGTGATGGCGTGCCTTTTGTAGAATGAACCGGCGAGTTACGATCCCGTGCAAGGTTAAGCAGAAGATGCGGAGCCGCAGCGAAAGCGAGTCTGAATAGGGCGAATTGAGTACGTGGTCGTAGACCCGAAACCAGGTGATCTACCCATGTCCAGGGTGAAGTTCAGGTAACACTGAATGGAGGCCCGAACCCACGCACGTTGAAAAGTGCGGGGATGAGGTGTGGGTAGGGGTGAAATGCCAATCGAACCTGGAGATAGCTGGTTCTCTCCGAAATAGCTTTAGGGCTAGCCTCAAGGTAAGAGTCTCGGAGGTAGAGCACTGATTGGACTAGGGGCCCCTACCGGGTTACCGAATTCAGTCAAACTCCGAATGCCGATGACTTATCCTTGGGAGTCAGACTGCGAGTGATAAGATCCGTAGTCGAAAGGGAAACAGCCCAGACCGCCAGCTAAGGTCCCAAAGTATACGTTAAGTGGAAAAGGATGTGGAGTTGCTTAGACAACCAGGATGTTGGCTTAGAAGCAGCCACCATTTAAAGAGTGCGTAATAGCTCACTGGTCGAGTGACTCTGCGCCGAAAATGTACCGGGGCTAAACGTATCACCGAAGCTGCGGACTGTTCTTCGAACAGTGGTAGGAGAGCGTTCTAAGGGCTGTGAAGCAAGACCGGAAGGACTTGTGGAGCGCTTAGAAGTGAGAATGCCGGTATGAGTAGCGAAAGAGGGGTGAGAATCCCCTCCACCGAATGCCTAAGGTTTCCTGAGGAAGGCTCGTCCGCTCAGGGTTAGTCGGGACCTAAGCCGAGGCCGAAAGGCGTAGGCGATGGATAACAGGTTGATATTCCTGTACCACCTCCTCACCATTTGAGCAATGGGGGGACGCAGGAGGATAGGGTAAGCGCGGTATTGGATATCCGCGTCCAAGCAGTTAGGCTGGGAAATAGGCAAATCCGTTTCCCGTGAAGGCTGAGCTGTGATGGCGAGCGAATTATAGTAGCGAAGTTCCTGATTCCACACTGCCAAGAAAAGCCTCTAGCGAGGTGAGAGGTGCCCGTACCGCAAACCGACACAGGTAGGCGAGGAGAGAATCCTAAGGTGATCGAGAGAACTCTCGTTAAGGAACTCGGCAAAATGACCCCGTAACTTCGGGAGAAGGGGTGCTCTGTTAGGGTGCAAGCCCGAGAGAGCCGCAGTGAATAGGCCCAGGCGACTGTTTAGCAAAAACACAGGTCTCTGCGAAGCCGTAAGGCGAAGTATAGGGGCTGACGCCTGCCCGGTGCTGGAAGGTTAAGAGGAGCGCTTAGCGTAAGCGAAGGTGCGAATTGAAGCCCCAGTAAACGGCGGCCGTAACTATAACGGTCCTAAGGTAGCGAAATTCCTTGTCGGGTAAGTTCCGACCCGCACGAAAGGCGCAACGATCTGGGCACTGTCTCAACGAGAGACTCGGTGAAATTATAGTACCTGTGAAGATGCAGGTTACCCGCGACAGGACGGAAAGACCCCGTGGAGCTTTACTGCAGCCTGATATTGAATGTTGGTACAGCTTGTACAGGATAGGTAGGAGCCTTGGAAACCGGAGCGCCAGCTTCGGTGGAGGCATCGGTGGGATACTACCCTGGCTGTATTGACCTTCTAACCCGCCGCCCTTATCGGGCGGGGAGACAGTGTCAGGTGGGCAGTTTGACTGGGGCGGTCGCCTCCTAAAAGGTAACGGAGGCGCCCAAAGGTTCCCTCAGAATGGTTGGAAATCATTCGCAGAGTGTAAAGGCACAAGGGAGCTTGACTGCGAGACCTACAAGTCGAGCAGGGACGAAAGTCGGGCTTAGTGATCCGGTGGTTCCGCATGGAAGGGCCATCGCTCAACGGATAAAAGCTACCCCGGGGATAACAGGCTTATCTCCCCCAAGAGTCCACATCGACGGGGAGGTTTGGCACCTCGATGTCGGCTCATCGCATCCTGGGGCTGTAGTCGGTCCCAAGGGTTGGGCTGTTCGCCCATTAAAGCGGTACGCGAGCTGGGTTCAGAACGTCGTGAGACAGTTCGGTCCCTATCCGTCGCGGGCGCAGGAAATTTGAGAGGAGCTGTCCTTAGTACGAGAGGACCGGGATGGACGCACCGCTGGTGTACCAGTTGTTCTGCCAAGGGCATCGCTGGGTAGCTATGTGCGGACGGGATAAGTGCTGAAAGCATCTAAGCATGAAGCCCCCCTCAAGATGAGATTTCCCATTCCGCAAGGAAGTAAGATCCCTGAAAGATGATCAGGTTGATAGGTCTGAGGTGGAAGTGTGGCGACACATGGAGCTGACAGATACTAATCGATCGAGGACTTAACCAATTTGAATGTATGCTTACTGTTATCTAGTTTTGAGAGAACACTCTCAATGGTTTGGTGGCGATAGCGAAGAGGTCACACCCGTTCCCATGCCGAACACGGAAGTTAAGCTCTTCAGCGCCGATGGTAGTCGGGGGTTTCCCCCTGTGAGAGTAGGACGCCGCCAAGCCATTACACGTAAGTGTAATATACGGAGGATTAGCTCAGCTGGGAGAGCATCTGCCTTACAAGCAGAGGGTCGGCGGTTCGAGCCCGTCATCCTCCACCATTCCTATCATACATAAGTTGGCGTATTAAGCCGGTGTAGCTCAATTGGTAGAGCAACTGACTTGTAATCAGTAGGTTGGGGGTTCAAGTCCTCTTGCCGGCACCACCTTTATATGTTATACTATATAAGTCTCTTGTAATAAGAGCCATTAGCTCAGTTGGTAGAGCATCTGACTTTTAATCAGAGGGTCGAAGGTTCGAGTCCTTCATGGCTCACCATGTTTTTCTTGCGGATGTGGCGGAATTGGCAGACGCGCTAGAATCAGGCTCTAGTGTCTTTACAGACGTGGGGGTTCAAGTCCCTTCATCCGCATTGCCAAACGCGGAAGTAGTTCAGTGGTAGAACATCACCTTGCCAAGGTGGGGGTCGCGGGTTCGAATCCCGTCTTCCGCTCCAACTATACTATACCATCCATGCCGGGGTGGTGGAATTGGCAGACACACAGGACTTAAAATCCTGCGGTAGGTGACTACCGTGCCGGTTCAAGTCCGGCCCTCGGCACTTATTGTTGCGCCCGTAGCTCAATTGGATAGAGCGTTTGACTACGGATCAAAAGGTTAGGGGTTCGACTCCTCTCGGGCGCGCCATACATACTTTTGAAAACGGGAAGTAGCTCAGCTTGGTAGAGCACATGGTTTGGGACCATGGGGTCGCAGGTTCGAATCCTGTCTTCCCGACCATTTTGGGGCCTTAGCTCAGCTGGGAGAGCGCCTGCTTTGCACGCAGGAGGTCAGCGGTTCGATCCCGCTAGGCTCCACTTGATTTTAATTGTTTTTTGGCGGTGTAGCTCAGCTGGCTAGAGCGTACGGTTCATACCCGTGAGGTCGGGGGTTCGATCCCCTCCGCCGCTACCATTGGACCTTTAGCTCAGTTGGTTAGAGCAGACGGCTCATAACCGTCCGGTCGTAGGTTCGAGTCCTACAAGGTCCACCACTTATACGGAGGAATACCCAAGTCTGGCTGAAGGGATCGGTCTTGAAAACCGACAGGGGTGTCAAAGCCCGCGGGGGTTCGAATCCCTCTTCCTCCGCCATATCTAATTTAATTATCATCGCGGGGTGGAGCAGTTCGGTAGCTCGTCGGGCTCATAACCCGAAGGTCGCAGGTTCAAATCCTGCCCCCGCAACCAAAAAATGGTCCGGTAGTTCAGTTGGTTAGAATGCCTGCCTGTCACGCAGGAGGTCGCGGGTTCGAGTCCCGTCCGGACCGCCATTTATAAAAAGGCTCGGTAGCTCAGTTGGTAGAGCAACGGACTGAAAATCCGTGTGTCGGCGGTTCGATTCCGTCCCGAGCCACCATTTAATTTAATATTGTTTTGGCGGTTGTGGCGAAGTGGTTAACGCACCAGATTGTGGCTCTGGCACTCGTGGGTTCGATTCCCATCAATCGCCCCATACAACATGCGGGTGTAGTTTAGTGGTAAAACCTCAGCCTTCCAAGCTGATGTCGTGGGTTCGATTCCCATCACCCGCTCCATTTTTATATTGTCATGGGCCTGTAGCTCAGCTGGTTAGAGCGCACGCCTGATAAGCGTGAGGTCGGTGGTTCGAGTCCACTCAGGCCCACCATGATGATTTTTCCACAGTAGCTCAGTGGTAGAGCTATCGGCTGTTAACCGATCGGTCGCAGGTTCGAATCCTGCCTGTGGAGCCATACGGAGAAGTACTCAAGTGGCTGAAGAGGCGCCCCTGCTAAGGGTGTAGGTCGTGTAAGCGGCGCGAGGGTTCAAATCCCTCCTTCTCCGCCATAAGGCCCGTTGGTCAAGCGGTTAAGACACCGCCCTTTCACGGCGGTAACACGGGTTCGAATCCCGTACGGGTCATTAAAAAAACCTTGCATACTATGCAAGGTTTTTTATTATGCGTTCATAGCGTAAATGGTAAAAGACAAGTATGTGGCAAAAGCGCTCCATAATAAATAAGGAACCAGAAGCCAGGCTGAAGCTTTACTGTATTTACCGGCAATGAGCAACAGAATGAGTGTTGTCACAGCCACAAGCAGGCAATCGATAGATGCAGCAAGCAAATTTTTCTGTGTGAATTGAAAATAGCTGAATCCTTGATTCACGATATAATTGATGAGAAGCATCACCCAAAAAGCTTTGGATTCTTTACATGAAAACTTTGCGTATATCATGGCTGCTGAGAGCGAAATAAGCGCAAACAAAACCGCCCATATGATGCCGATCACTGATCCGCTCGGCGTCCAGTCAGGTTTTTGCAGCGCGTCATACCATTCACGGTCGATGGGAAAGAGAACCCCCGCTAAAGAAAACAAGACATATGTAATGATAAATACAATAATCGCACCGATATACTTCTTTTTCATTTGTTCCCTCCGTCATTCAATGTCAATACGTTAGTTCCCTTTTTTGGAAATATTAAACCTTTTAAAAGGCTCATGCATCATTAAGTGTATGAGTTTTCAGTGTAAAAATGCAGCAAACCATTTATTTGTATTCAAAAACCCCGGCAGGCCGGGGTTTTAATCAGCATGAAGATCGCCAAAGGTCGTCATAATTCCTTCTTCGTCCAGTTCCTGTTCATATTTTTCGTGTGCTTTGCTTGGGTACACGGAAATGTTTTTTCCGGTAATATCTGTCGCGATAAAGTTTTCATAATCCTCAGCATAGCCGATGTTTTCTTCCGAGTTCATTGTCATATCCCCATAGCTGAGCGGAGGATCCTCTAAATCCTGAGGCGTTTCTGAGTTTCCGTATTCCTCAACATCCTGATAAGCATCTTCACTATCGTAAGCCGCCCGGATTGATTCATCATCATCAAATTCAAACTGTCCGAACGGTGTTTCCTCCTCAATCGGCCTGTCTTTGGAAACGGCATCCTGCGAGGAATATTCCGCCAATGTCGTAGCCGTCGGCAGAGCTTCGAGTCTGTCATAAGGAATGTCCTTGCCGCTGACTTCACATGTGCCGTATGTGCCGTTTTCAATTTGTTTCAGAGAGTAATCAATGTCGCGAAGGTGCTCTCGTTCATGGTCGAGCAGAGCCAGGTCTTTTTCCCGCTCATATAATTCGGTCGCCTGATCGCCGGGATGATTGTCATAGGAAGACAATTCGCCGGATGACTGATACGGGAATTCATCAGTTAACTGAAATTCGTCATTTTCTTTAAAGCGGCTCAAAATATCATGTCTGGCTTCTTCCAATTCTTTTTTTAAGTGTGTGATCTGTTCGTTTGTAAGCACATTAATCCCTCGTTTCTATGTGATACTTACTGTTAGTATGAACGCTTTTGCGCAGAAAAATGGTGGATAAAAATAGTCATTTTCCCATGAGGAAGTAAAAGGATACAGTGATTGCCGAGAGTGGGGAAAGAAAATTCGAGTTTGTTTCTTTATTCATTTGCGCAAAAAGGTTTATAATAAGAAATGCGGGCATTTTGTCGTGCTCAAATCTGTGTGTTTGACACAAAGTCATCACAGGTGTATTGTATTAAAAGCATTTAACGGATTATGGAGGAATGTCTCATGGTGACAACGGTGCAGCATACGTTCCGAGAGGAAGCAGATCATGCATTACATAAAGCCAAACAAGTCAACCATGCTGTCTTATTGAGCTATTCAAGACGTATTGCGTCTTTAGACCCTCTATCATTTTTCAAAGACGGAGCAAAAAAATATAAAGGCAAACGATTTTTTTGGTCAGAACCCGGTAGTGAATTAACAATAGTCGGTCTTGGCACAGAAGCGCTGTTCCAATCGAATGAAAAAAATGGAAAGCGTTATCACGACGTTTTTGAACAATGGGAGCGCTTTAAAAAGACGGCTTTTCATATTCATAAAGAAGAAGAGGCGGCGCATACCGCGGTCGGCCCTGTCTTATTCGGCGGTTTTTCATTTAATCCCGCTGAAGAGAGAGGAGACGAATGGAACGGGTTCGAAGAAGGACTGTTCTTTATCCCCTCACTCATGCTGACAAAGACGGCAGATGGTGATTATTTAACCGTCAATCAATGGGCGGCAGACGGTAATCAGGCAGAAGATACGCTGAAACGTCTGAAATCTTTTTCGGAAGCTTTTTCAGTTTCTTCAATCGAGTATGAAGAATATCCTGTTTTAACAAAAGCGGAAGAACTTGATGTGGAAAACTGGCTTGAAGCCATTAAAACAGCAACAAATGATATGAAAGCAAATCAATATGATAAAGTCGTGCTGGCAAGGGAAGTCGTTTTGTCATATGATGGGCCTATTCCGGCGGAGAGCGTTGTCCGCAAGCTTTTGAAGGACCAAACGACAAGCTATGTTTTTGCGATTGAGCAGGGAGATAAATGCTTTGTCGGCGCTTCACCGGAACGGCTGATCAAAAAATCCGGCAAAGACGTCATGTCCACCTGTCTGGCAGGTTCAATTAAGCGCGGAGAAAATCAACAAGAAGATAACCGTCTCGGCAAAGAGCTGCTGCATGACGAAAAAAATCTCGCGGAACATGATTTTGTGGTTCAGATGATACACGATTCTTTCTTGTCGAGCTGCAGCGATGTGAAAAAGCCTGCAGGTCCGCAATTATATAAAACGAAAAGTGTTCAGCATCTATATACACCGATCTCAGGCCATCTTAAAACGTCCGCTTCGCTGTTTGATTTAATTGAAAAGCTGCATCCCACACCGGCATTGGGCGGAGCTCCCCAGCAGAAAGCTGTTGAAGTTATCGCTGATATTGAACCGATGACACGTGGATGGTACGCGGCACCGATCGGCTGGATGGACGGCAGGGAAAACGGAGAATTTGTCGTGGCTATCCGATCAGGGCTGATTGAAGGCAAAAGTGCGCGGCTTTTCGCAGGCTGCGGCATTGTTGAAGATTCAGATCCGCAATCAGAATATGAAGAAACACAAATTAAACTAAAGCCGATGATCTCTGCTTTAGGAGGTGAAAGGCTTTGACAAACCCGATTACACATTATATCGGAAGTTTTATTGATGAATTCGCTCTATCGGGTGTCACCGACGCAGTTGTTTGCCCGGGATCGAGGTCAACTCCCTTGGCGGTTTTGGCGGCGGCCCACCCGGATATTCAAGTCCATATACAGATTGATGAACGATCCGCAGGTTTTTTCGCACTCGGTCTTGCAAAAGCCCGCCAGCGTCCGGTCATGCTGATTTGTACGTCAGGAACGGCGGCGGCTAACTTCTATCCGGCCGTGATTGAAGCTCATTATTCAAGAGTGCCTCTTATTGTCCTGACTGCTGACCGGCCTCATGAATTGAGGGAAGTGGGGGCGCCTCAGGCGATTAACCAGCATTTTCTGTTCGGTAACTTTGTTAAGTTTTTCACAGACTCGGCTCTGCCTGAAGAAAATCCTCAAATGCTGAGCTATATCAGAACATTGGCCGGCAGAGCCGTAAGTGAAGCCGGGAAGCGCCCGATGGGGCCAGTCCATATCAATGTGCCGCTCAGAGAGCCTTTGATGCCGGATTTATCAGCCGGACCTTTTGAAAGAATGAGAAAGGGGCGGCACGTCTCAGTCACAACAGGGATTCAGTCAGCTGATCAAGATTCTCTCTATCATATTACAGAGCGTCTTGCGGGGACCGAAAGAGGTATGATCGTCTGCGGCGAAATTCACGGTGAAGCAGAAAAGCAGCAAATCATCGCGCTTGCCGAGATGCTTCAGTTCCCGGTTTTAGCTGATCCGCTTTCAAATCTCCGAAACGGGGAGCATGATAAGACGGTGATTATTGATGCTTATGACTCGTTTTTAAAAGATGAAGAAATAAAAGAGGCGCTGCGTCCCGACGCTGTGATCCGCTTCGGTCCGATGCCGGTTTCCAAACCGCTCTTTTTATGGCTCAGAGATGATCCTGCCATTGAGCAGTTTATCGTCGATGAAGACGGAGGATGGAGAGATCCCACCCAGGCCGGCGCGCATATGATTCATTGCCATCCGTCTGTGTTTTTGGAAGCGGTCCGTTCAGCTGAAATCGGAAAACGGCTGTCCGGATGGCTTGAGAAATGGCAGTTTGTCAATGAGCGGTTCCGGAGTCATTTACAGGCCGCGAGAATGGATGATTTATCATTTGAAGGAAATGTATATCGTCAGCTTCAGCACCTTGTCCCTGAAGGCAGTTCGATTTTTGTCGGCAACAGCATGCCGATTCGCGACGTGGATACGTTCTTTGAAAAACAAGATCGTTCCTTCCGTGTTTATGCCAACCGCGGCGCTAACGGAATTGACGGAGTTGTCTCCTCGGCTATGGGACTGTGTGAAGGTACAAAAGCTCCTGTCACGCTTGTCATTGGAGATTTATCGTTTTATCATGATTTAAACGGGCTGTTAGCGGCTAAAAAACTTGGAATTCCGCTTACGGTTATTTTAATAAACAATGATGGCGGCGGGATTTTCTCGTTTTTGCCGCAGGCATCTGATAAGTCTCATTTTGAAGAACTGTTCGGTACGCCGACGGGCCTTGATTTCCGGCATGCCGCCGCACTGTACGGCGGGACGTATACTTGCCCTGAGACATGGGAAGCATTTAAGGATGCGTATCAGCCGCAGGCGGACAAGCCCGGACTTCATATAATCGAGCTGAAAACAGATCGGACATCAAGAGTTCAATTCCATCGCGATCTGCTGCAGGCCGCAGTGCGGGAAGTGAAAAAAGAATGGAAACTGTAACAGTTAAAACGGCCGACGGCGTATGCTATCGTGCTGCTGATAGCGGACACGAATCATCTGAAGCTATTGTTTGTCTGCATGGATTTACGGGCAGCAAAGAATCATGGATGTTTTTACGCGGCATGTTTCCCAGCGAACGAATGGTGATGATTGACTGCCTGGGTCACGGGGAGACAGACGCGCCTGTGCAAGCGGCAAGGTACAGTGCGAGCCGGCAGGTTGCGGACCTTGCCGCCGTTTTTGATCAATTAAAACTTCACAAAGTGAAACTTATTGGTTATTCTATGGGGGGAAGACTTGCTTATTCCTTTGCACAGGCATTTCCGCATCGGGTGTCAGCGCTTGTTTTGGAAAGTACAACCCCGGGCCTCAGCACGCTTCAGGAACGTAAAAAGCGGATTCAGTCAGACCGGAAGCTTGCTGACTTTATATTGCGGGAAGGTATAACATCGTTTGTTGATTATTGGGAGGGCATTCCGTTGTTTGCCACGCAGCTTTCTCTGCCGGACAGCGTAAAGGCGTCCATCCGTGCCGGCAGGCTGAAGAATAATCCGTCCGGACTTGCAGGAAGCCTGCTCGGAATGGGGACGGGCTCACAACCTTCCTGGTGGGAGGCATTACACCGCATCAAAGCGCCAGTTCTGCTCATATGCGGTGAATGGGATGAAAAGTTTTGCGTTATTAATCAAAAGGTGCATAACCTGCTCCCATCAAGTAAAATAGAGGTTGTCAAAAAGGCGGGGCACACGGTACATGTGGAACAGCCGCGAATTTTTGGTAAGATAGTAAGTGAGTTTTTATACGGCTTGTAAAGCATAAAGAAAATAGCTTTTCGGCCGGACTCAGGCAAAAATGAAGGAGGTCATATCAATGGCTGCAGAATGGAAAAGTGAACGTCAGTACGATGAAATCCTGTACGAGACGTATAACGGTATTGCAAAAATAACAATTAACCGCCCGGAGGTACATAACGCATTTACTCCTAAGACGGTATCAGAAATGATTGACGCGTTTGCTCGTGCGCGTGATGACTCCAATATTGGTGTCATCGTTCTTGCGGGAGCGGGAGATAAAGCATTCTGTTCAGGCGGAGACCAAAAAGTCCGCGGTCACGGCGGATATGTCGGAGACGATCAGATCCCGCGTCTGAATGTGCTTGATCTTCAGCGTTTGATCCGCGTGATTCCTAAACCGGTCGTAGCGATGGTATCAGGCTATGCCATCGGCGGAGGCCATGTGCTTCATATCGTCTGTGATTTAACGATTGCGGCCGATAACGCGATTTTCGGCCAAACCGGACCGAAAGTGGGAAGCTTTGATGCCGGTTACGGCTCAGGTTACCTGGCGCGTATCGTCGGACATAAGAAAGCCCGTGAAATCTGGTACCTGTGCCGTCAATACAACGCGCAGGAAGCGCTCGACATGGGGCTTGTCAATACAGTTGTCCCATTAGAGAAACTTGAAGAGGAAACAATTAAATGGTGTGAAGAAATGCTTGAGAAAAGCCCTACAGCCCTTCGTTTCCTTAAAGCGGCATTTAACGCTGATACAGACGGCCTCGCCGGAATTCAGCAATTTGCAGGAGATGCAACGCTTCTTTATTATACGACTGACGAAGCGAAAGAAGGCCGCGATTCCTTTAAAGAGAAACGCAGTCCCGATTTCGGTCAATTCCCTCGTTTTCCGTGATCAGATGACACTACGAAACAGCTTGAGCCGCTCTGGTCCAAGCTGTTTTCTTTTCAAAAACAGTACTTTTACCTCGGAGATGATAACATGCTGACAGAACAGCCGAATTGGCTCATTCAAAGGGCTCAGCTGACACCAGAGAGAATCGCTCTCATATTTGAAAACAAACAGATGACATTCAGAGAATTATATCATGCTTCTAAACAAATGGCCGCGCGGCTGTATAAATACTGCTCGCTTAAAAAAGGAGACCGGGCCGCGATTTTGCTTTCTAACAGACCGGAAATGGTTTATGCCGTTCACGCCTGCTTCTTATTAGGGGCGGAAGCTGTGCTGTTGAATACGAAGCTCTCGAAACAGGAACGGATGTTTCAGCTCAAAGATTCACAGGCTAAGCTTTTATTGACGGAGGACGGTTTTTGCCGTGAAGAATATGCATCTGCGGTCGCCGCCGCGGACGTGGACGAGCTGCAGGCCAAAGCCGCGGGAGACATTGAACCTGAAGCTTATGTAACGCTTGATGATACGGCGACTCTTATGTATACGTCAGGAACAACGGGAAGGCCGAAGGGGGTGCAGCAGACTTTCGGTAATCATTATTCCAGCGCTGTATCGTCTGCGCTGAATCTGGGGGTCACGGAGCGGGACCGCTGGCTTATTGCGCTGCCGCTATTTCATATCAGCGGTCTGTCTGCGCTGTTTAAGTCGGTCATTTACGGTATGCCTGTCGTGCTTCATCAAAAATTTTCTGTCACTGATGTGCTGGACAGCATCAGCTCCCATCAGGTCACGATCATTTCAGCGGTGCAGACCATGCTTTCGGGCCTGCTTGCGGAAACTGAACAATGTCCTGAATCACTGCGCTGCATTCTGCTTGGCGGGGGTCCGGCACCGCTGCCGCTCCTTGAAGAATGCCGCAGGAAACAATTTCCGGTATTCCAATCTTACGGCTTGACTGAAACCTGCTCACAGATTGTCACGCTTTCTCCGGAATTCAGCATGGACAAGCTCGGCTCGGCCGGTAAACCGCTGTTTTCATGCGAAATTAGAATTGAAAAAGACGGAAACCCTTGTGCGCCGTTTGAACACGGTGAAATTACGGTGAAAGGCCCGAATGTAATGAAAGGGTATTATCATCGTGACGACGCGAACCAGGCCGCTTTTCATAATGGATGGTTTAAAACGGGCGATCTTGGCTATTTGGATGATGAAGGGTTTTTATACGTGCTGGACAGGCGGTCGGACCTCATTATTTCAGGCGGAGAAAACATCTACCCGGCAGAAGTGGAAGCGGCGCTGCTTGCCCATCCGGCTGTAGCGGAGGCCGGTGTTTCGGGAGCCGAAGATCCGAAATGGGGGAAAGTGCCGCATGCTTTTCTCGTACTGACTTCTTCTGTCAGTTCTGAGGAGCTGACCGCCTTTTGCCGTGAGCGGCTTGCTAAATATAAAATACCGGTTGCTTTTTTCAAGGTTGACGGGCTCCCGCGGAACGCGTCCAATAAACTGATGAGGCATCGGCTGAATGAGCTTCGTAAAGGAGAATTGTCATGATTAAGATTGAAAAAATCACCCTTTATCATGTAAGTATGAGGCTGAAAAAACCGTTTAAAACAAGTATTGAAACGCTGCAGGATCGTAAATTTTTGATCGTGGAAGCGATCGATGAAACCGGGAGAACCGGCTGGGGGGAGGTATCGGCGTTTTCTTCTCCGTGGTATACAGAAGAAACGATTCAGACATGCGCGCATATGCTGAGAGATTTTTTCATCCCAAATGTCGTAGGCCGCGAGTTTTTCCATCCGTCAGAAGTGCCTGACAGTCTCGCGCGTTTCAAAGGAAACCGCATGGCAAAAGCGGGGCTTGAATCAGCCGTGTGGGATCTATATGCCAAGAAAAAGGGGATATCTCTCGCAGAAGCCTTAGGGGGCAAAAGAGATAAAGTGCCCGCCGGCGTGGCGGTGGGTCTGGCTTCGGCTGATGAGATGCTTCGGGAAATTGAGCAATACGTAAAAGAAGGTTATCAACGTATAAAAATAAAAATTCAGCCCGGCCATGACGTTGATCTGGTCAGATCCATCCGCAGCCGTTTTCCGAACGTACCGCTGATGGCGGATGCCAACTCGGCATATGAACTGAAAGACATCAGCAGGCTGAAAGAGTTGGATGAATTCCAGCTCATGATGATAGAACAGCCGCTTCAGGCAGATGATATTGTCGATCACCGCCACCTGCAGAAACATTTAAGAACCGCGGTATGCCTTGATGAAAGCATATGCTCATATGATGACGCAAGGCGGGCGATTGAGCTTGGGAGCTGTAAAATCATTAACATAAAACCGGCGCGTATAGGAGGCCTGACAGAGGCTTTAAAAATACATGACTTATGCAGAGAGCATCACATGCCGGTTTGGTGCGGCGGAATGTTTGAAACCGGCATTTCGAGAGCGCAGACAGTCGCGCTTGCTTCGCTGCCGCAATTTACGATACCGGGTGATATTTCCTCATCAGACCGATACTGGGAGGAGGATATTGTCACTCCCGACATCCGTATCGAAGAAGGGTTCATCTCTGTTCCGGACGGTCCCGGACTGGGTGTCGAAGTCAATCAGGAAATAATGAGAAAATACGTCACCCAAATGGACGTTTTTACGACAAACAACTGATAAAAAGACATTTCAGCGAGTTGAGCTGCCTGTATGCTGCTGTTATATTGAAACTGTTCATCATCACCCCTTCCCCCGTTTGAACCGGCTGTATCAGCCGGTTTTTTTAATGAGCGGACACTTGACAAATGTGAGTGTGTGCGATAATTTTGCACAGAGGAAACTTTTTGTCCTGTATCAATCATTTGTTCTTAAATATAAAGAATTGTCATAAGACTGACATCAACATCACATTTAAAAGAGAACGGGACAAAGGAAAGGGGACGGATATGAAAAAAAGCAGTGTAATGGCGTCTGTGCTGATGGTTTGTTTTGCATTGTCTTCATGCAGCTCTGAATCTTCAGGCGGACAAAAAGGAAAGCTCACGATTACGGCTACCACTTCTCAGGTGGCTGACGCCGCTGAACATATCGGCGGAGACCATGTTGAAGTGACGTCACTGATGGGGCCTGGAGTCGATCCGCATCTTTATAAAGCATCACAAGGAGATACGAAAAAATTAACGGAGGCGGATGTTGTTTTATACAGCGGACTTCACTTAGAGGGGAAAATGGAGCATATGTTAACGAAAATCAGCAGGCAAAAGCCGTCCGCAGCAGTGGTTGAATCAATACCGAAGGAGAAATTGATTCCAGCGGGTGAGAATATGTATGATCCGCATGTATGGTTCAGCATTCCGTTATGGCTGTATGCCGTTGACGAAATCGAAGCGCAATTAAAAAAAGCAAAACCCGAATATGCAGACGACTTTACCAAAAACGCTCAAGAGTATAAAGAGAATTTGAAATCTTTAGATAAAAAATCGAGAGAAAAAATCGGGACAATTCCCGAAAAAAGCCGTGTACTAGTTACGGCACATGATGCCTTTGCGTATTTTGGCAAGGAATACGGATTTGAGGTCAGAGGACTTCAAGGGCTGAGCACGGACTCTGATTACGGACTGAAAGATGTTCAAAAACTTGTCAGTCTGCTTGCGGATAAGGAAATTAAAGCTGTGTTTACGGAAAGCAGCGTATCGAAAAAGTCAATAAACGCGGTTGTTGAGGGCGCCAAAGAAAAAGGTCATGATGTTTCGGTCGGCGGCTGGCTGTATTCAGATGCCATGGGCGAAAAGGGGACAAAAGAGGGCACGTACGCCGGTATGTTCGCCCATAACATAGATACGATTGTCAGCTCATTAAAATAAACAGGAAGGGAGAGAATGACGTGTATCCTGTCAGCATTGAAAATGTGACGGTAGCCTATCACAAAAAACCGGTCCTGCAGAACGTCACCATGCAGGTGCCGGAAGGAAAACTGATCGGGATTATCGGGCCGAACGGAGCCGGAAAATCAACGTTGATAAAAGCTGTTTTAGGATTAACGCCAAGCGCCTCCGGAACGGTCTCTATTTATGGGAAATCATCAGAAAAGGAGCGGAAGAGGATCGGCTATGTTCCGCAGCGCGGTTCTGTGGATTGGGATTTTCCGACAAGCGCTCTGGATGTCGTTTTAATGGGAAGATATGGGCATATCGGCTGGTGCAGGCGTCCGAAAAAACGTGATATTGATTTTGCTGAAACCTGTTTGGATAAGGTCGGTATGCTTGAATATGCCAAAAGGCAGATCAGCCAGCTTTCAGGAGGCCAGCAGCAGCGGGTTTTTCTGGCCCGGGCTTTATGTCAGGATGCGGATATATACTTTATGGATGAACCGTTTGTGGGAGTTGACGCCGCTACGGAGCGGGCGATTATCACGCTGTTGACGGAATTAAAACAAAAAGGAAAAACCGTGCTCGTCGTCCATCATGACCTGCAGACGGCAAAGGAGTATTTTGATTGGATGCTGCTGCTGAACATGAGAAAGATTGCTTTCGGACCGACTGAACACGTGTTTACAATCGAAAATTTACAAAAAACGTACGGAGGAAGGCTGGCATTTTTGAAAGATCACCTCCTGGCCGAAGGGGGAACGGGCTGATGGCGCTGCATCATATATGGCTTCAGCTTCAGGAACCGAATACCCAATGGGTGTTGGCGGGAACTTTGCTTCTCGGCATGGCAAGCGGCGTGTTGGGAAGCTTTGTGCTTCTCAGGAGGCAGAGTCTGATCGGCGACGCCATGGCTCATTCGGCTTTGCCCGGAGTATGTCTTGCGTTTCTCATTGCCGGAGAAAAGACGATGCTGTTCTTCTTGATCGGAGCGGCTGCCGCGGGGCTTGCGGGGACTTGGTGCATCCAGAACATCACGGAGCACTCAAAAACGAAGGAGGATTCTGCGATCGGCATCGTATTGTCCGTGTTTTTCGGGATCGGCATTATTCTTCTGACCTATATTCAAAGACTCGGTTCCGGAAGCCAAAGCGGGCTTGATTCTTTTTTATTCGGTCAGGCGGCGTCACTCGTTAAACAGGACATTGTCATCATCGGAGTCATTTCTGCCGTGCTGCTTTTGTTGTGCGCCGTCTTTTTTAAGGAATTTAAATTGATCACATTTGATATGGCATTTGCGAAAGGGGCGGGACTGCCTGTCAGGTTTCTGAACGGACTGCTGGTTTTTTTAATTGTTTGTGCGGTTGTGATCGGGCTGCAGACGGTCGGTGTCATCTTAATGGCGGCCATGCTTATTACGCCGGCGATCGCCGCAAGGTATTGGACGGAGCGTTTAACGGTCATGATCGTGCTGTCCGGATTAATCGGCGGGTTATCCGGTGTGGCGGGAACACTTTTAAGTACGACGACGGACGGTATGGCGACCGGGCCGTTAATTATTTTAAGCGCGGCTTCCGTTTTTCTGTTTTCTCTATTATTCGCTCCGGGCCGCGGGCTGGTGTCAAAGACGGTTAAACTTTTCCGGCTGAGAAAAAAGACCGCTTTTGAACAAACGCTCTCAGCTATTTACGAGATGAGCGAACAAACGAATGAAACCTCAGTCACCGGGCAGATGTTGAAAAAAGAGTGGGAGCGCCCTATCAGGAAACTGGAGAAAAAGGGATACCTCAAGCGCAGCGGAGCCGAACAATGGCGGATGACGGACGCAGGGCTGACGAAGGGATACGAAATTGTCTTATCACAGCGCATGTATGAAGTTTACCTCATGCATGAAACAGAACTGGCCGGTATAGAAACGGCCGCCAGGGACGAGTTTCATCCGGATCTTCTGCCGAAAGAACTGAAAGAAAAGCTTTTGCAGCTTTTACGATTGCACGGGCGAATGCCGAACCAATCACTTCAAAAGGAGAAAGGAGGCGCTTACAATGAGTTATGAAGCGTGGATTATCGCAACGGGAATCTTAGTCGGGGTGAGCTGCGCGTTAATCGGCACTTTTCTTGTGCTGAGAAACATGGCGATGCTTGCTGACGCGATCAGCCACACGGTGCTGCTCGGAATTGTCGGCGCTTTCCTTGTGACGGGAGCCCTTAACGGAATTCCGATGTTTATCGGAGCTGCGGCATCTGGGCTGCTGACGGCTTTTTTCGTACAGTTTCTGCACAGTAAAGGCGTTCAGTCTGACGCGGCTATCGGTGTCGTCTTTACGTCATTGTTTGCGGTCGGCGTCATTCTGCTGTCTGTATACGGCAAACATGTACATCTTGATATAGAACATTCGCTTATGGGAGAAATTGCTTTCGTTCCGTGGAATACAGCTCAGCTGTTCGGCTTCGATATCGGCCCTAAAGCGTTTTGGATGATTTTATCTGTGCTCATCATCAATGTGCTGCTGATTGTCTGCTGCTATAAAGAATTTAAAATCGCCGCCTTTGACCCGGAAATGGCGATAGCCATCGGCATTCCTGTCCTGGTCATTCATTATGTGCAGATGGGTATGCTGTCGCTTACGACGGTTGCTTCTTTTGATTCAGTGGGAGCGGTTTTAGTCGTTGCGATGCTGATTGTACCGCCTGCAGCCGCCTATTTACTGACAAACCGTCTTTCTTCCATGCTTTTCATCAGCGCGGGTATCGGCGGGGTGTCAGCCGTATTGGGATATGGGGCCGCCACATGGCTCAACGTGTCAATTTCAGGTGCGATGGCTGCGATGACCGGCGTGTTTTTTCTGCTGGCCTTTCTGTTTTCCCCGGCTCAGGGGCTGATTTCAAAAAGGCTTGCGGCGCGGAAATGAAAAAGAGCTGTATAAAACAGCTCTTTTCTTTTATAAATCATGCGGTTTAAAGGTTTTGCAATCCGTTTCTTCACTTTTTTCAGCGGTTTCGCCTGTATGGCTGACCACATAAATCGCGTCGGCCGTGCATTTGTTTCCTCTGCCCCAATATGAACAGTTATTGACTTCACACAGAATTTTTTGGTCCATGCTGGCTCCCCTCCAAGATAAAAGGTACGCCATTAGTATGAGCCGCCCTGATTTTTGTTATTCCTCCTGGCGGATATAACGTCTGTCTTTCATAAAGAGCTTCCAGAAGAAATAAAACCCGGGAAACAAAATGATGAAAGCGACGATATACGTCATAAACAGCGCCCTGAAGGTGGCCGGCTCCGTAAATCCTGACATGACCGTAATATCAGGATAAATCATATAAGGAAGATGCGCCCGTCCGTATGCATAGCTTGCCAGAAAGTATTGAAGCGCAATGGCGATCATGGCGATTCTTGGTTTGCCGAGGTTGCGGCCGAAGCGTTTATTCGGCAAAAACAGGGCCGCGCCGGCAATGAAAAACATGATAACAGACAGGATAAGCCATGTCTTGTCTTTCATCATCCCCGTATACAGCCAGCCGGCTTCGTTTCGTAATGTCAGCATAATGAAGAAGGCAAATAGAAGCGAAAGCGGCCCTGTTAGTAAAGAACTCCGTCTGTAGATGCGGTACGCATGCTCCTCTTCCGCAACATTTGAAAAATCGGCCAGAAGCAGTGAAGATAAAAATAAAGTGCTTAAAATGGCAAAGCCGATAAACGCATACGCATTAAGGCTTGTAAAGACATTTGCCAAATTCAGTTGATACACTCCGCCCGTCTTCTCAATAAATCCTCCGTGTGTGACCGGAAGGACCAAAATCAGCACAGCGGGAATAATGAAGCCCGAAATTCCGGAGATATATCTCATGATTTTTCTTTCCTTCGCCGTATTGGAGAAGACGAGAAAGCCGCTGCGGATGGCTAAAAGCAGCAAAATAAGACTCCCCGGGATCAATAAAACGGTTCCCAGCACGAAGGTTGCCCCTGGAAAGAAGCTGAATAGGGCGACAACGATTGCGACGATAAAGACGTTGGTCACTTCCCATGTCGGGGACAAATAACGGTTGGCGATGTTTGTCGCCTTTGTTTGTTCTTTATTTAAATAAATCATCGACCAAAAGCCGGCTCCGAAGTCCATCGTTGCCATGACCGCGTAGATAAACACGAAGCCCCATACGATTGATATCGCAATGAGAGCATCCATGGTAATGTCCATTTTAATTCAGCCCTTTCTATAGTTAGGATTCCGCCGCTTTTACATCCTCCTCAACGGGATGTTTGCGGAAATAATAAAGCAGCACATAAATGACTGCGGCTGCCAAAATGGCGTAAACGACCGTAAACAGGATGAACAGCAAACCGATTGAACCGGTTGTCGTGACGACATCAGACGTTTTCAAGAGATGGTAAATCACCCATGGCTGCCGCCCCGTACAAGCGAATATCCACCCGAATTCAATTCCGATCAGACTGAGCGGTCCTGCGGTTAAAAATAAAATCAAAAGCCAAGTCGGAAAGCTGTCTTTCTTTAAAATTTTTCTCCACACGATGCCGATGATTGAGTACAAAATGAGCAGCATTCCGATGCCGACCATTCCGTTAAACAGTGTATGGATGAATAAAGGCGGCCACTCGTCTTTCGGAAACGCGTTCAATCCTTTGACGACGGTATCAAAGCTGTTTGCGGCCAAAAAGCTTAAAGCCCACGGCACCTCTATCGCCCATTTTACTTTTTCTTCTTTTGCATCAGTAAAACCCCCGATCGCAAGCGGAGCGTGTGATCTAGTTTCAAAGAGCCCTTCTGCGCCCGCAAGCTTCTCAGGCTGGTATTCGTAAAGAAGCTGGGCTGACTCGTGACCGTTTAAAGAGGCAAGAATGGAAAAGATTCCGCCGATCGTTAAGGCGAGCAGCAGCGCTTTTCGGTGAAAGCGGTATACCTGCTCCTGTTTTCTCGTTCTCAGCATTTTATAAGCCGCAACTGACGCAACGATAAATGCCCCGGTCATGAAAGCCGTCAGAACGACATGGCCCGCGGTGGTGAAAAAGCTTGGATTAAAAAACGCTGCCCAAGGTTCGACGTCAGTGATTTTGCCGTTTGAAATTTTAAAGCCGGCCGGCGTTCCTTCAAATGCGTGAACATTTGTGATTAAGACGGCGGATGCCGCGGCGCCGATCAAAACGAAAATAACGGCAATGATACGCATCGCCGGAGTCAGCCGGTCAGCGGCGTAGACATAAATGGACATAAACAGCGCTTCGATAAAGAAAGCATAAATTTCAATCTGAAACGGGAGTGACATCACCCTGCCGATGACTTCCATGAATCCGGGCCACAAAAGGGCAAGCTGTGTACCCGCGATCGTTCCGGTCGGTATCGCCACGCCGAGCAGAACAGCCTGCGCCTTCGTCCACCTTTTCGCCATAATGGCATAATGCGGATCTTTTGTTTTTTGATAAATCAATTCAGCCATTAAAATCATCAGAGGCAAGCCGACACCAAGCGTCGCAAAAATAATATGAAAGCCCATGGTTGTCCCGAACAGGCTTCTGGCTAATACTAAATCATCCACGATCATAAACCGCCTTTCTAAATTACCGTTTTATGTAATGTGGTTATATTATTTGCTGAAGCGATTAGATTATTCTTCCGATTCCATATATGTGCAGGGTTTAGAAACCAAGGGATCAGGGCATATATGATTGACAAGCGGGTATTTAAGGTTTAAAATAAAACGTAATTATTACGATTTGAGAAAGGGAGATCAGCATGAAAAAAGATATTCATCCGGATAACCATCAAGTGATTTTTCAAGATGTGAACAGCGGCTATCGCTTTTTAAGCCATTCTACGAAAACGTCAGAGGAAACGGCAGAGTGGGAAGACGGAAAGACATACCCGCTGATTAAAGTAGAGGTCAGCTCAGATACGCATCCGTTTTATACAGGCCGCCAAAAATTCAACGAAAAAGGCGGGAGAGTCGAACAGTTCAACAAAAAATACAATATGGGGAAATAAGACAAGCCCAATGGGGTTTGTCTTATTTATTGAGCACTTTGTCATCTCGTGCGGGGAGTGACGAAATGACCCGTCTTATGTTATATTGTGAATAAAAAAGCAGAAAGGAAACACCAAGATGAGTCTTCTAAACGATATCATGCAATTTAATGAGCAGTTCACTAAAAACAAAGATTATGAAAAATACCAAACATCTAAATTCCCGGATAAAAAAATGGCGATTTTGTCCTGTATGGACACACGTCTTGTAGAATTGCTTCCGCATGCGATGAACATGCGAAACGGCGATGTGAAAATTATTAAAAGTGCCGGCGCGCTTGTCGCCCACCCGTTCGGAAGTATCATGCGCAGCCTTTTAGTGGCCGTATACGAATTAAACGCCGATGAAGTCTGCGTTATCGGCCACCATGATTGCGGCATGAGCAAAATCAACAGCGAGGATATGCTCGATAAAATTATCGACCGCGGTATTCCGAAAGAGCGGATTGACATGCTGAAGCACTCAGGAGTTGATCTTGATCAATGGCTGAAAAGCTTTGATTCAGTAGAAGCGAGTGTTACAGACAGCGTAAACGTCATTAAACACCATCCGCTATTCCCTGACAATGTGCCGGTGCACGGTCTGGTGATTGATCCTGAAACCGGTAAACTTGATCTGGTGATCGACGGCTACCAGCATATGGACTAATGTTTTTCTTTTTTGTCCGGTACGGGATCAACACCGCCCGGATGAAAAGGGTGGCACTTTAAAATCCGCTTCAGTGTCAGCCATCCGCCTTTTAATGCGCCGTGAGTCTTGACGGCTTCGATTCCGTACTGCGAACACGTCGGATAAAAGCGGCATGACGGCGGCGTCAGCGGAGAGATGAACTTCTGGTATCCGCGGATTAAAGCAATCATTATGGTTTTCATCAAAAAACCACCTTTCTGATGCTAGTATAGAAAAAAAATTTCAGATTGAAAAGCTTCCGCCACAATTCTTATCGGAAAACTGTGTTATAATGGATGCATATTCTGAAAAAAAGGGAGTGCCATTATGCCTTCAGTAGAAAGTTTTGAGCTTGACCATAATGCGGTTGTGGCTCCGTATGTAAGACATTGCGGAGTGCATAAAGTCGGAACAGACGGCGTCGTGAATAAGTTTGACATTCGCTTCTGCCAGCCGAACAAACAGGCGATGAAGCCGGATACGATTCATACGCTTGAGCACTTGCTTGCGTTTACGATTCGCACACATTCTGAGAAATACGATCACTTCGACATCATAGATATCTCACCGATGGGCTGCCAGACAGGCTATTATCTTGTTGTCAGCGGCGAGCCGACAGCGGAAGAAATTGTAGACCTGCTTGACGCTACGCTGAAAGAAGCCATCGATATTACGGAGATTCCGGCGGCCAACGAAAAACAGTGCGGCCAGGCGAAACTTCATGACTTAGAAGGCGCGAAACGCCTGATGCGTTTCTGGCTGTCACAAGATAAAGAAGATTTGCTGAAAGTGTTCGGATAAAAAACAGGCCTTTTTGCTGACATGCAAAAAGGCTTTTTTACATATTTCTAAAAAATGTCACACCTTATGTGTAAGCGTTTGCTAAAATAGAAGCAAACATAAAGGAGTGATGGGATGAAACGGGCTGTATTGGCAGGTATGTGCGGTATGGTATTTCTATTATCTTCCTGCGGGGGCAATTCGGACAAAACCTCCGCGGATGAAGAGCCTAAAGCGCTTGAGGTCAAGCTTACAGGACCGGAAACGACTGCACCGCATGAAAAAGCGGAATACAAGGCGGAAGTTTTTTACGGCGGCAAGCGTGTCACGGATGCGGATGAAGTCATGTTTGAAGTATGGAAAGAAGGAAAAAAAGGCAGCAGCAAAACAAGCAAGGCCAAGGAGGAAAAAGGGGCGTATCACCTGCGGACTGAATTTGATGAAGAGGGTGTGTATACCGTTCAATCCCACGTAACGGCAAAACAGCAGCATAATATGCCGACTGTAAAAGTGCGTGTCGGGGGTGCTGAAGCTGCCGATGATTCCTCCGGCCATGAGGAACAGACGCATCATCATTAAGGATTTTTTTTATCCGTCAAGCCTTTTGATGCGTCCTCCGGCGGGTCAATCGTATGTTTTACATTATAAGCTCTTACAGTCGACCAGATGGATAAAAGCAGCACGGCGAGCACGATAAGAAAGCCGAAGCTCAGAAGAAGCAGCATGAAATCCCTCCTTTTTAACAAATCATAACATATTTTCCATCCGTAAAATCAAGGGCTAAAAATTTTGTTTTAACACACGATATATAGGGTATATCAATAGTAAACCAAAGGAGGAAGATAGGCATGTCAGAAAAACTATTGGACGCAGTCAATAAGCAAGTTGCAAACTGGACGGTCATGTATGTGAAATTACATAACTATCATTGGTACGTCAAAGGGAAGGACTTTTTCACATTGCATGAAAAGTTCGAGGAGCTGTATAACGAAACGGCTACATATATTGATGATCTGGCAGAACGTCTGCTGGCATTAAACGGCAAGCCGATCGGCACAATGACGGAATCATTGAAGACAGCGTCTGTAAAAGAAGCGGAAGGCAATGAGAGCGCAGAACAAATGGTACAGAACATTTATGATGATTTCACTGTCATTGCGGAAGAGCTGAAAAGCGGCATGGATCTCGCAGATGAGGTAGGAGACGAAACGACCGGTGATATGCTGCTTGCCATTCACCAGAATATCGAAAAACATAACTGGATGCTGAAAGCGTATTTGGGATAATCAACAAGGGAAGACCGGGGCTATAAAGCACTCGGTCTTTTATTTGGCTGCCGAAGAGAGGTGTTGTCCATTTTTCTGAAAAATCCAGTCCGTTCCATTCACTTTTCATAGAATAATGTAAGGCCGTTTCTGTGAAAGGATGTTGGATCAAGTGGGCAAAGACTTTGGCATCTTTTCGTTTTTTGCAGTGATCGTGTCGGCAGCGGGGTTTTTCTTCGGAGGTTTTCAGTATTCGTTTCTGATTTTGCTATCGGTCATGGCGATTGAGTTTATCAGTACAAGCTTAAAAGAATCTCTTTTGCAGCAGCTGAGCGCAAGAAAGCTTTTTGCGCGGCTGGTCAAAAAAATCGTGACCCTGGCATTAGTCTCAGTTTGCCATTTTTTTGACCAGCTGCTTCATACCGAAGGCGCCATCCGTAATTTGGCTATCATGTTTTATATCTTATACGAATCGGTTCAGATCGTGATTACGGCAAGCTCGCTGGGCATACCGGTTCCGCAGGTGCTCGTCGACCTATTGGATACTTTGAAAAATAAATTCAAGCGCAAACCGTAACATTTGCTTCAAAGGAGGCTATACTAGCGGGTATGATGGTTTTCCTCTGAATTTTTGATAAAGGGCTTCCGAACAAACGCAACTGTGGTATGATGTATGGAAGATATGAAGGAACGGATTAGAGGGATAAACATGTACGAGTTTAAAGACTATTATCAGAACACTGTTCAGCTCTCCTTTGAGCACCAGCCTTTTTCAGACAGCCCGAAGCACGTGTGGGTCATATGCCGATATGGAGATAAGTGGCTTTTGACTGAGCACGAAGACCGGGGGTTTGAATTTCCGGGCGGAAAAGTGGAGCCGATGGAATGTGCGGAGGAAGCGGCCCTGCGCGAGGTGAAAGAAGAAACCGGCGCCGCGGTAAGACATCTGAAGTACGTCGGACAGTATAAAGTTCTCGGCAGGGAAAAGGTAATCGTGAAGAATATTTATTTTGCCGATATTGAAAAGCTTGAACAACAGGCTGACTATTTTGAAACAAAGGGGCCGGTGCTGTTCAGCGAACTGCCGGAGAATCTCCCGCGAAATAAAAGATTCAGTTTCATTATGAAAGATTCGGTGCTTCCGATCAGTCTGAAAAAGCTGAAAGAGGACGGCGTATTTCAATCATAAAAACGAAGACCCGGCGTTTACGCACGGGTCTTTTTTAAATTTTTCCTTTCGTCCATTTTCTTTCTAACAGTTCGACTCCCTGATACATCAATGTCGCAAAAATTGCGATGATCAGAAGGCTTAAGAACACAAGAGTGAAATTGAAGACCTGGAATCCGTAAATGATCATGTAGCCCAGACCTTTTTCGGAAACGAGAAACTCGCCGACGATGACACCGACCCAGGATAAACCGACGTTCACTTTAAGCGCGGAAATAATCGCGGGAGCGCATGCCGGCAGAATGACTTCTTTAAACATGATGCTTCTTTTCGCTCCGAAGGTTTTCATCACCTTAATATAGTTTTCATCCACTTCCTGAAAAGCCGTAAAGACGACGATTGTCGTGATAATGACACTGATGACTGCTCCCATGGCGACAATGCTTGTGAAATTCGGTCCGAGTGCCACGATGAGAATCGGTCCGAGTGCGACCTTCGGCATCGCGTTTAAAATGACGAGGTACGGGTCTAAAACCCGGGCGAGCCTGTTTGACCACCATAACAGAGCGGCGAGGCATGTGCCGAGGAGCGTGCCGAGCAAAAAGCCGAGAACGGTTTCTCCTAAGGTTACGCCGATGTGCGCCGCAAGGGATCCGTCCGCAATCTTTTCAACTAAAAGCCTGCAAACGGCGGAGGGTGAGCTGAAGATTAACGGATCGATCCAGCCCGCCCTGCTCGATATTTCCCATCCGGCAAAAAATACGATAAAAATGGCGGCCTGATACGCACGGATCCGGAGCTTTTCTTTTTGGTGTCTTTTCTTAAACTGCTGATGAAGCTGTTCAATCGTGCCGCTGCTGTTTTTCAAGGGAATTCAGCTCCTTCCATATGGTTTGAAACAGCGGCTGAAAGGCCGGATCCTGACGCGCGTCAAACGGATCTAAAGCCGCGAGCTCCTTAGGCACGGTGAATATTTGGTGGATGGTGCCCGGCTGATTCGAAAATAAATAGATCGTATCGCTCATGGCGATGGCTTCACCGATATCGTGGGTGACGAGCACGGCGGTTTTTTGAAAATCCTTTAATGTTCTGAAGACAAGGTTTTCCAAGGAAAGCTTCGTTTGAAAGTCCAGCGCGGAAAACGGTTCATCAAGGAGCAGCAGTCCCGGGTCCGGCGCAAGAGTTCTGGCAAGTGCCGCCCGCTGCCGCATCCCGCCTGACAGCTCTTTCGGGTATTTCTTTTCAACGCCGATTAATCCGAGCTTAGGCAGAAGGCTGAGAACTTCAGCTCTTTTTTCTTCTGTTAATGTTTTTGAAATGTGTAAACCGAGCAGCACATTTTCCTCAATTGATTTCCAAGGAAATAAATAATCCTGCTGAAGCATATAACCGATTTGGTGTTCTTTATGGTTCGGCACACTTCCTTCAATCAGCACCCGGCCTTGCGCAGGAGTAATAAGGCCGGCCAGAATGGACAGGAGTGTTGTTTTTCCGCATCCGCTCGGTCCGAGAAAGGAGATGAAATCCCCTTTTTCAATCTGAAAATGTATATCTTTCACGGCGGTTGTCTTTTCTTTCAGCGAGAAATAAGTATGTGTTACATGATCCACATGTAAAAAAGACATTCATGTTCCTCCTATTGTTCTGAGGTGACTTTTTTGGCGATTTTTGTGTTGACGAGTTTGCTGTACGGAATGTGTTTCGGGAGCTCTCCGGCTTCATCCATAATAGATTGAAGCTGTTCCCATTCATCCTTTTGCAGAACTGGGTCTGCAGAGAATGACTTTTGTTTTTTATATCGCTCTATTGATGTTTCGATAATGGCCGGATCGGTATCGGCAAATTCCTTCTGAATCGTTTTTGCGATGTCTTTGGCCGGATGGCTTTCCACCCATTGCTGGGCGCGATAGATGGCGCGGGTGAATTTTTCCGCCGTCTTTTCATTGGTTTTCAAATAACTTTCTTTTGCCATAAAGGTTGTGTATGGCATTTGGCCGGAAGCTTCTCCGAAGGATGCGACGATATGGCCGATGCCTTCTTTTTCAAATTGGGATGCCGTCGGTTCAAACAGCTGCACATAATCACCCGTTCCGGATGCGAATGCGTTGGAAATATTGGCGAAATCAATGTTTTGAACGAGGTTAATGTCTTTTTTCGGCTCTATGTGATTCTTTTTCAGGACGTACTCACCGGCCATTTGGGGCATGCCGCCTTTTCGCTGGCCGAGAAATGTTTTTCCTTTTAAATCGCTCCATTTGAATGATTTCTCATCCTTCCGCGACACGAGAAATGTGCCGTCCGTCTGTGTCAGCTGCGCGAAGTTGATGACCGGATCTTTTGCTCCCTGCGCCTCCACGTAAATGGATGTTTCAGAACCGACCAGCGCGATATCAGACCCGTTTGACAAAAGCGATGTCATTGTTTTGTCTCCGCCCCATGTTGTTTGAAGTGACACTTGGAGCCCTTCTTTTTTAAAGAAACCTTTTGCTTCAGCGACATACAGAGGCGTATAGAAGATGGAGTGTGTGACTTCCGCCACCTTTACCTTTGTCAGACTTTCTTCCTGTCTGCAAGCCGGAAGAATGAGCAGGAAAAAGGCGCATATGACAAAAACACAGCCCGTTTTGAGCCATTTGTTCACGGTGTAACCTCCTTGTTTTAAGCGTTAAAATAACCTTTTCTGCTTTACATATCGTATGATGGGTATAAAAAATGTGTGAGTGCCCATATTCACGTTGGGAAAGAATAAAAAAACTGATGATATAAGGAGGCCATTGTTTTGCTGGCAGAAAAGAAAAGGTTCCCGTCTCCGAGTCCGCATATCCGCCTCTTTGAGGTATGCTATGAGTCAGAAGGGCTGAAGGTAAAGGGGCTCCTTGCCGAGCCTGCGTCGCCGGGAACATATGACGGTTTTTTATATTTGCGCGGCGGCATAAAAAATGTCGGCATGGTACGCCCCGGAAGAATCGTTCAATTCGCTTCCCAGGGTTTTGTCGTGTTTGCGCCTTATTACAGAGGCAACCAGGGCGGCGAGGGAAATGAAGATTTTGCGGGAGAGGACAGAGAGGACGCGTTCTCCGCTTTCCGCCTGCTTCGGGAGCATCCGAACGTCAGGGAAGGGCGGGTGCATATTTTCGGTTTTTCCCGGGGCGGTATCATGGGGCTTTTGACCGCGATTGAAATGGGGCGTCAAGCGGCTTCGCTCGTATCATGGGGCGGTGTGAGCGATATGGTGCTTACTTATGAAGAGCGGAAGGATATGCGGCGGATGATGAAGCGGGTGATCGGGGGCACGCCGAAAAAGGTGCCGGATGAATACAGATGGCGTTCGCCGTTTGAAAAAGCAGACCGCATTCAGGCCCCTGTGCTGCTCATCCATGGAGAGAATGATGAGAATGTTTCGATCGAACACGCCCGAATGATCGAGGACAAGCTGAAAGAGGCGGGGAAACCGGTGGAAACTTGGTATTACAGCGGTTTTACGCATTATTTTCCGCCGCAGGAAAACAGACGCATTGTCCGGCGGCTGGCGGAATGGATGAAGACACGGTAAGATGCCTGATTTATGATATGATAATAAAGAATAAGAGAATGAAAGGGGATTTTCATTTTGGGAATGCCTGTTGAATTTAATACCATGATTGTGACAAAAGGCAATGAAAAAAGGATAGAGGAAAATATCTTTTTATTGGAGAAAGAGGGCTACCGCGTCTATCCTCTTGATATTCCGATGGACGTGCGCAAAACGAAAACCGGCGAGAAATCCGGCACCGGCGAGGTCCAAAAGCTCGAATGGGCGAACGGCCGGACAAGCATTACATACAGACTCACGTCGCTCCATTCGACAAACTGAAAAAACAAAAGCCGAGGGCATAAAGGGACTGACCCCCGTTTTTGAGACAGGGATCAAAACACCTTCAAGCAGCCAGCTGTCGGTATGTGACCGGCGGCTGGTTGTTTAGTTTCGTTTGAATACGAATGTTGTTATAATAGTATATATAGGTTTCGACAGTTTGCTCTACGATGGTCGTCGTAGTGCTTTCCAACCTGTCGAGGTAGAACGTTTCAGACTTTAGTGAGGAATGAAACGATTCGATGGAGGCATTATCAGCGGGTGTCCCTTTGCGGGACATGCTCATGGTAATGCCTTTTGTTTTAACAGCTTTCTGATACTCATAAGATGTATAAACAGAACCTTGGTCACTATGTAACACGCAGTTCTCTGGCAGTACGGGCAGCTGATCAAGTGTGTGTAAGACAAAATCTGTGTCCTGTCTATCGCCAATCGTAAAAGCAATCACTTCTCCATTGTATAAATCCAATATACTGGAAAGATACAATTGTTTCTGCCCATAAGGCAAATATGTGATATCCGTTACTAGCTTTTCCAGAGGGCGATCAGACTGAAAGTTCCGATCCAATATATTCTCGGCCACGGCATATGGCTGCCCATTCTTCTTGCGCTTTTTCACCTTAACCCGGCATTGCCACTGATTCTTCTGCATAATGCGCTGAACCGTTTTATGATTCATACGCATTCCCTTTTTTAATATGGCTGTGATTTTCCGATAGCCATATCGATACTTGTGTTCTCGGCACAACGTGCCGATTTGTTTTTCCAAATGGCGCTTGGGATGATCCTTCATCAGATTCTTCTTCCAACGATAATAAGACGCTCGAGAGATACCTAAATGAATACAGATATCCTGTACGGTCATTGTGCTGTGCAATATTTCTACAAGTTCGACTGACGTTTCGCTATCAACTTCCTTTCCAATTCGTTGTACTTTTTTAAAACTTCATTCTGTTGTCTCAGGTAACGAATCTCTGCCTGCAGTTTCTCTAAATCGGAAGAATACTCCGGACCTTTTCCGTAAGTGTATTGCTTTCCAACAGGCTGTTCGAATCGATGTGTATCACCAGCCTTATACCATCTAACCCATGTCTGAACCTGTGTCTTATTCTTAATATTCAACTCCTGCAGGATCTCTTTCATAGGTACGCCTGCCAATCTCATTTCTACAGCCTTCTGTTTCACTTCAACCGGATAACTCACTCTTGTCCCCATAGAAAAAACACCTCCAAGTCTAATTTCGGATAACAACGATCCGTTTTCAAACTTGAAGGTGTTTTTTGTTTGTCTCATATTATGGGGTCAGTCCCTAAACGCCCTTGGCTTTTTTGATTACACGAGAGGTCCGCCGGCTTTGGCAATCGAGTCCGCATGGGAAAACTTTTTAAAGTTTTCTTTAAACTCATTGGCCAAAAACAGCGCTTTTTCGTTGTATGCTTGTTTATCGCTCCATGTGTTTTCAGGCTGAAGAACTTCATCCGGAACGCCCGGAACATGAACGGGACTGCGCAGGCCGAAAATGCTGTCTGCCGTCATCTCAGTCTGGTTCAGTCTGCCTTCAATAGCGGCCTTGACCATCGCTCTTGTATACGAAAGTTTCATCCGTTCTCCGACTCCGTACCCTCCGCCGGTCCAGCCTGTGTTGACCAGGAAGACTTGAACGCCGTGTTCGTCGATTTTATGCCCGAGCATTTCGGCATATACATGCGCCGGAAGCGGAAGGAACGGTGAACCGAAGCACGTCGAGAAAGTCGTTTGCGGAGATGTCACGCCGCGCTCGGTTCCCGCGAGTTTACTGGTGTACCCGCTTAAGAAGTGATACATCGCCTGTTCCTTCGTCAGTTTGCTGATCGGAGGGAGCACACCGAATGCGTCCGCCGTTAAAAAGACGATCGCCTGCGGATGGCCGGCAATGCTCGGCTGCACGATATTGCCGATCATCTCAATCGGATATGCGGCTCTTGTGTTTTCCGTGTAGAAGGAATTGTCGTAATCCGCTTCACCCGTTTTTTCATCAAGCACGACATTCTCAAGAACAGACCCGAAGCGGATCGCACGAAAAATCTGCGGTTCTTTTTCCTCGCTCAGATTGATACATTTAGCGTAACATCCGCCTTCAATGTTGAAAACGCCGGAATCTGACCAGCCGTGCTCGTCATCGCCGATCAGTTTGCGGTCCGCATCGGCTGAAAGCGTCGTTTTCCCTGTGCCGGAAAGGCCGAAAAACAGGGCGACATCGCCTTTTTCACCGACATTGGCTGAGCAGTGCATCGGCAGTATATCCTGCTGTGGAAGCAGGAAGTTCATAATGGAGAATATTGATTTTTTCATTTCTCCGGCGTATTCGGTGCCGCCGATTAAAATGACGCGCTTTTCGAAAGAGACAATGATAAATGTTTCCGAATGCGTGCCGTCCGTCTCCGGATCTGCTTTAAAATGCGGAGCTGAGAGAATGGTGAAAGGCTGCGCTTGCGTGTCTCTTTCATCCGTCTCCGGTCTGATAAACAGCTGGCGCGCGAATAAATTGTGCCACGCAAATTCATTTACGACCGTAATCGGGAGTCTGTATTTTTCATCCGCTCCCGCGAATCCTTCAAACACAAACAGTTCATCCCGCTGTTTTAAGTAGCTGACGACTTTGGCGTACAGCTTTTCAAACGCCTCTTCAGAAATGGGCTGATTCACCGCGCCCCAATCAATTTGATTTTCTGTGCTTTGTTCACGGACGATAAATTTATCTTTAGGTGACCGGCCTGTATATGCGCCGGTGGTGGCGCGTACGGCGCCCGTTGATGTCAGCGTTCCTTCATTTCGGCTGATCACTTTTTCGGTAAGTTTTGGAGCCGATAAATTATGATGCACATTCGGACTTGCAAGTAATGCTTGAAGATCTGCGGTTAAATCAACTAATTTCATAAAAACCTTCCTTTGCCGGTTTATTTGTATTTCGCTGAATGTGGAATTAGTATAACATATATCTGAAAATAGTCTATACTATTTGCGGTTTTTTGTTTGTGTTTTTCCATTGCTTCCCGAAATAAAGGCGCGTAATCGCTTTAATTCATATTGACACTTTCCGCCCTTTTACGATAAGATATTTCATTGAGCGGATACTCTTATCCCGAGCTGGCGGAGGGACAGGCCCGATGAAGCCCAGCAACCGGTTTCTCTGTAAAAAAGCAGGTGAAAACACTGTGGGAAACCAAGGTGCTAACCTGATGCAAGGTTTAATATTTTCCTTGAGCGATAAGAGTGAAAGGCACACAGACCAAACCCTTTCCTCGAGTGGAAAAGGTTTTTTTATTTCATAAAATATGCCAATTAACATTCTCTGATATAGTATGACATTGTATTAAGAGGGAGCGAGTTCCGTATCATATGAAAAGGTCTTGCAAAAGATCTTTTTTCAGGAGGAAAAGTGAATGAGTAAAAACCGTCGACTATTTACATCTGAATCTGTTACTGAGGGTCATCCGGACAAAATCTGTGACCAAATTTCTGACAGTATCTTAGATGAGATTTTAAAAAATGACCCGAACGCGCGCGTGGCCTGCGAAACATCTGTAACGACAGGACTTGTGCTGGTAAGCGGAGAGATTACTACATCAACATACGTTGACATTCCGAAAACAGTCCGTGAAACGATTAAAGAAATCGGCTACACACGCGCCAAATATGGATTTGATGCGGAGACTTGCGCTGTTTTAACATCAATTGATGAACAGTCTGCGGATATCGCAATGGGTGTCGATCAGGCTCTTGAAGCGCGTGAAGGCACAATGAGCGATGCTGAAATCGAAGCAATCGGAGCGGGAGACCAAGGCCTGATGTTCGGTTATGCGTGTAACGAAACGAAAGAGCTTATGCCGCTTCCGATCTCTTTAGCGCATAAATTAGCCCGCCGTTTGAGCGAAGTCCGCAAAGAAGACATTCTTCCGTACCTTCGCCCTGACGGCAAAACGCAAGTTACCGTTGAATATGATGAAAACAACAAGCCGGTCCGCATCGACGCGATCGTCATTTCAACTCAGCACCACCCGGAAATTACGCTTGAGCAGATTCAGCGCAATCTGAAAGAGCATGTCATTAACCCTGTCGTGCCTGAGGAACTGATCGATGAAGAGACAAAATACTTCATCAATCCTACGGGACGTTTCGTAATCGGCGGACCTCAAGGTGATGCGGGTCTTACCGGCCGTAAAATCATCGTTGACACATACGGCGGATATGCACGCCACGGCGGCGGCGCATTCTCCGGTAAGGATGCGACGAAGGTAGACCGTTCTGCGGCATACGCTGCGAGATACGTAGCGAAAAACATCGTGGCAGCAGGTCTTGCTGATTCTTGTGAAGTGCAGCTTGCATACGCAATCGGCGTGGCACAGCCTGTTTCTATTTCTATCAATACATTTGATACAGGAAAAGCTTCTGAAGAAAAACTGATCGAAGTCGTACGGAATAACTTCGACCTGAGACCTGCCGGCATTATTAAAATGCTTGATCTGCGCCGCCCGATCTATAAGCAGACAGCTGCTTACGGCCACTTCGGACGTCATGATGTGGATCTTCCTTGGGAGCGTACTGACAAGGCGGATGCGCTTCGCAAAGAAGCACTAGGAGAATAATTTTATAGCCGCTTACTTAAGCGGCTTTCCCTTTTTGTAGATGCTGCCATGCTTATTTTTTACATAGCGTGAAACCAATGGCGTAACAAAGCGTCTATAAAAAGGGGGTCCAATTAGAAAATTACACTTATGGAGGCTATACTATGTGTGGATTTGTCGGTGTTTTTAATAAGCATCCATTAACTCAAACCGCAGATCAAGAAGAGCTAATCAAACAAATGAACCAAATGATCGTTCACCGCGGTCCTGACAGCGATGGGTATTATCATGACGAGCACGTCGGATTCGGCTTCAGACGGCTCAGTATTATTGACGTAGAAAACGGCGGACAGCCTTTATCATATGAAGACGAAAAATATTGGATCATTTTTAACGGCGAAATCTATAACTACATTGAATTGAGAGAAGAGCTTGAAGCGAAAGGCTACACTTTCAATACAGATTCCGATACCGAAGTGCTCCTTGCGACATACCGTCATTATAAAGAAGAAGCTGCTTCAAAGCTTCGCGGAATGTTTGCGTTTTTAATCTGGAACAAAGCTGACCGCGTCATGTACGGCGCGAGAGACCCGTTCGGCATTAAACCGCTGTATTACACAACCATCGGGGACAAAGTGTATTTTGCATCTGAAAGAAAAAGTTTAATGGCCGCTCAAAACGGCATTGATCTTGATACAGCTTCTTTACAGCAATATATGTCTTTCCAATTCGTTCCTGAACCGAGCACGCTTGACGCTGAAGTGAAAAAAGTTGAGCCGGGCAGCCAGTTTACGATCCGCCCGGAAGGCGACATCGCGTTTAAAACATATTTCAAAGCGAACTTCAAGCCTGTTCAGTCTGATGAAGATAAATTGGTGAAAGAAGTCAGAGACGCAATCTTTGACTCTGTCAAAGTCCACATGAGAAGTGACGTGCCTGTCGGTTCGTTTCTATCCGGCGGTATTGACTCTTCTTTTATCGTCTCAGTTGCGAAAGAATTTCACCCGAGCCTTAAAACATTTTCCGTCGGTTTTGAGCAGCAGGGCTTCAGTGAGGTTGACGTAGCGAAGGAAACGGCTGCCGCGCTCGGAATTGAAAACATCAGCAAAGTCATTTCTCCTGAGGAGTATATGAACGAGCTTCCGAAAATCGTCTGGCACTTTGATGACCCGCTTGCAGATCCGGCGGCGATTCCTTTGTACTTTGTCGCGAAAGAAGCGAAAAAACATGTAACGGTCGCGTTATCCGGGGAAGGCGCGGACGAGCTGTTCGGCGGGTACAATATTTACCGCGAACCGCTTTCGCTTAAACCGTTTGAACGCATTCCGTCCGGTCTGAAAAAAATGCTTCTTCATGTGGCGTCCGTCATGCCTGAAGGAATGAGAGGGAAAAGCCTCTTAGTCCGCGGCTGCACACCGCTTGAGGAGCGTTATATCGGTAATGCGAAGATTTTTGAAGAGCCCGTGAAAAAACAGCTGCTCAAACATTACAATCCAGAGCTTTCATACCGTGATGTCACGAAGCCGTACTTTACGGAAAGCCGTTCATACAGCGACATTAATAAAATGCAGTATGTTGACATCCATACGTGGATGCGCGGCGACATCCTGTTAAAGGCTGACAAAATGACGATGGCCAACTCATTGGAACTGCGCGTGCCGTTCCTTGATAAAGTCGTGTTTGACGTGGCTTCTAAAATTCCGGATGAACTGAAAACGAAAAACGGCACGACGAAATACCTTCTGCGCAAAGCTGCTGAAGGGGTAGTGCCTGATCATGTGCTTAACCGCAAAAAACTCGGCTTCCCTGTGCCGATCCGCCACTGGCTGAAAAATGAAATGAACGAATGGGTTCGCAACATCATTCGTGAAAGTGAAACAGATGCTTATATTGAAAAGGATTATGTCCTTCAGCTTCTGGAAGATCATTGTGCCGACAGAGCGGACAACAGCCGCAAAATCTGGACCGTGCTGATCTTCATGATCTGGCACAGCATCAATGTTGAAAAAAGACTGGTGCCGGAAGAGCTGAATCATCAGCCGAAAGAAGTCATTTTCGTTTAATCCAAAAGGCTTTCGATGTTATCGAAAGCCTTTTTTCTATTGTTTTTTTGTAAACCGTCTATTCCGCTCTGTTTTCGACAAAGTATTACGCAATATTCAGAAAAAGGTTATAATAGGACTAATCGGGTAGATTCCGGAAAGTGTTTTCTGGCTATTTCGTCTCGGTTTGTTGTTTCTTTGTCAAAATCAGGGGGAGGGAGAGTTATGCAAAACAAAGAAAAAACGCTTCACCGCGGCTTGGAAGAGCGGCATATCTCGCTTATGTCGTTGGGCGCCGCGATTGGAGTCGGGCTGTTTCTCGGGTCGGCTTCTGCCATAAAGCTTGCCGGGCCGGGGATTTTAGCCGCCTACGCCTGCAGCGGGCTGATTATGTTTTTTATTATGCGGGCATTAGGGGAAATGGCGATTCAAAAGCCTGTAGCCGGCTCATTCAGCCGGTATGCCAGAGATTATCTCGGTCCGCTTGCCGGGTTTTTAACAGGCTGGAATTATTGGTTTTTATGGGTTGTTACCTGCATGGCGGAAATCACCGCGGTCGGCATTTATATGGGCTACTGGTTCCCTGACGTGCCGTCATGGATATGGGCGCTTTGTGCACTCGTCATTATGACGGCTGTCAACTTTCTGGCGGTCAAAGCGTACGGTGAGCTTGAATTCTGGTTTGCGCTCATTAAAGTCTTGGCGATTCTGTCAATGATCGCGATCGGTCTGGTGATGATCGTATTCGGTCTCGGAAACGGAGGCGTTGCGCTCGGAATCAGCAATTTATGGAGTCACGGCGGCTTTTTCCCGAATGGGATTAAAGGGGTGCTGCTGTCGCTTCAAATGGTCATGTTTGCCTATCTCGGGATTGAGCTGATCGGTGTCACAGCCGGTGAGGTCAAAAATCCGGAAAAATCACTGGCGCGGGCCATAGATACTGTTTTTTGGCGCATTCTCATTTTTTACGTCGGAGCTTTGTTTGTCATTATGTCAATTTATCCGTGGCAGGAAATCGGTTCAGGCGGAAGCCCGTTTGTTTTGACATTTGAAAAAATCGGAATACCCGCTGCAGCCGGAATCATTAATTTTGTCGTATTGACGGCGGCTCTTTCTTCCTGCAACAGCGGGATCTTCAGCACGGGGCGCATGCTGTTCAATCTGGCGGAGCAAAATGAAGCGCCTAAAGCATACGGTACGGTCACAAAAGGCGGTGTGCCGGGAAAAGCGGTATTGGTTTCAGCGGGTGCGTTATGCATCGGCGTTCTGCTGAACTACGTGGTGCCGGCGAAAGTGTTTACGTGGGTGACGAGCATTGCGACGTTCGGAGCGATTTGGACATGGTCGATTATTTTGCTTTCCCAAATGAAATACCGTAAAAGCTTACAGCCGGAACAACGGAAAAAACTCAAATATAAAATGCCTTTATACCCCTTTTCCTCATATATCTCGCTGGCATTTCTCGCTTTTGTCGTTGTGCTGATGGCTTTTGATGCAGAGACCCGGGTGGCCGTCATCATCGGGCCTGTCTGGTTCGGCATATTATTAGCCGCCTATTACGGGAAAGGTTTCCATAAAAGAAAAGACATAGGTCTGGAAAACGGACAGACATTCGCCGAAAAAGCGTAAAAAAAAGAGCCCGGGACATGGGCTCTTTTTTTCATAGGATCGGGCCGGCGGGGAAAGAATAAAACAAATTCCTGAACATTTTGCTTCTGTTTCCTGACAATCGGGAGAATGCAAATGGTTTTTACTTAAATAATATTTTGAAAAATGGTACAGTAGTAAAACAAAGCTGATCTATTTTTATTTCTCTTGCAGTGTTTTATAGTATCGGCCTTTTTCAACATATTCCGTTCTGATTCTTTCCATGTCCCGTATGTCTTCTTCTGTCAGCCGGCGGATAACCTTTGCGGGCCGGCCGAACGCAAGACAGCCGGGAGGAATGGTTTTGCCCGGAGGAACGAGACTTCCGGCGCCGATAAACGCGCCTTCTCCGATTTCCGCCCCGTCAAGAATGACGGAGCCCATACCGATTAAAGCATTCTTTTTGATGATTGCGCTGTGCAGTGTAACCTGATGGCCGATCGTGACGTCATCTTCAATAAGAAGCGGGCGGTTCGGACTTTGATGCAGACAGCTCAAGTCTTGTATGCTGACTCTTTTTCCGATCCTTGTCGGCGCAACATCCCCCCGGATGACGGCTGAGAACCAAATGCTTGATTGTTCTCCGATCACGACGTCGCCCGTAATGACGGCGTTATCCGCAATGAACGCTTCAGGATGTATGTCAGGCGTAAATTGTTTATAAGGGTAGATTATCATGTCTCATCCTTCTTTCTCTAAATTTATGTAAGAGGTGAACTGCATGTGGACTTGGAAAGCAGACAGGCCCGTCGGTACCATTGTCATTATCCACGGGGCGAGCGAATACCACGGGCGCTATAAATGGCTCGTTGAAATGTGGAGATCTTCCGGATATAACGTGGTGATGGGCGATTTGCCCGGTCAGGGAACGTCGACCCGCGCCAGAGGGCATATTCGCTCTTTCCAAGAATACATTGATGAAGTAGATATATGGGTTGATAAAGCGAGAACGCTTGAAGCGCCCGTTTTCCTTTTGGGCCACAGCATGGGCGGACTGATTGCGATAGAATGGTTTAAGCAGCAGAGAAATCCCCGCATTACGGCACTCATTTTATCATCACCTTGTCTGGGTCTGCAAATAAAAGTCAATAAAGTCCTTGATTTTGCGTCTAAAGGACTGAACGTCCTCGCTCCGTCCCTCAGAGTGGATTCCGGCTTATCACCTGATATGGCAACGAGGAATGCGGATATGATTGAAGCGGATCAAAACGATTCTTTATATGTCACGAAGGTATCCGTAAGATGGTACAGAGAGCTTTTAAAAACCATTGATGCCGCTATGGTGCCGACTGATGCGTTTTTAAAGGTGCCGCTTTTGCTTATGCAGGGCGGAGATGACAAAATCGTCGATAAAATGAAGGTCCGCAAATGGTTTTCCGGTGTGGCTTCCCATAATAAATCGTACCGGGAATGGGAAGGGCTTTATCATGAAATTTTTAATGAACCGGAAAGAGAAACTGTGTTTAAGGCGGCAAAAGCCTTTACAGATCAGTATATTTGAATTCGCTGGGGGTGCATATGTTGACAGTACCGGAACATCCTTTTAACCTTATGGCAAAAGTGTATCGGGAAATTTTTCCGCTCGTTCATCAGGAATTGAACATGTGGCGGGAAAAATCAGATTCCATTAAAAATACCGAACTGCGGCAGCAGGCGGCCGCAAGTATCCGCGATAAATCATTTCATTGTGAAGGCGGCGGCATTTTAGCCCTGCTTTCGGGAGAGCAGAAACAGAAATGCGTGCAATTTATCATCGCGTATCAGACAATCAGTGATTATCTGGACAATCTGTGCGACCGCAGCACCTCGCTTGATCCCGAGGACTTCCGCATGCTTCATCTCTCCATGCGTGACGCGCTGACGGTCGGTGCCGAGGTGCGGCCGTACTATCAGTACAGAGACGAGCGGGATGACGGCGGTTATCTTCATGAGCTGGTCAGAACATGCCAGCGGGTGCTCGGGTCAATAGAACATTACGGTATCATTAAACCTTATTTGCTTGAGCTGTGTGATTATTATTGCGACCTTCAGGTTCATAAGCATGTCGTTGAGCATGAACGCGTTCCGAGGCTTAAAGCCTGGTTTGAGCAGTACCGGTCACAGCTTCCGGAAATGGAGTGGTTTGAGTTCTCGGCCTGCGCCGGATCGACGTTAGGTATTTTCTGTCTCGTTGCTTACTCATTCCAGCCTGATTTTAACGAACATACCGCTGAGAAAATCCGCAGCAGTTATTTTCCGTACATACAAGGGCTGCATATACTGCTTGATTATTTAATTGACCAGGAAGAGGATCTGCTTGAAGGCGATCTGAATTTCTGTACGTATTATCAGTCTCATGAAGAAATGATGCAGAGACTGCAGCATTTTATTGAAAAAGCGGATGAACATTTGCAAGGCATTCCGCATGAAAATTTTCATCGGCTGATCAACAGGGGGCTGCTCGGCGTCTATTTATCCGATGACAAAGTCGCCGGCCAAAAAGAAATGGGCCGCCTCGCGCGAAAGCTGATCAGGGCAAGCGGAAAAACGTCATTTTTCTTTTATATCAACGGAAGAGCCTACCGCAAATTTCAGAAGATGGCTTGGACGAAAAGTTCGTAATGGGTGAACTGCGCCTCTCGTGTAAATCATGACGGTGCAGTTTTTTATTTATGACGTGAAGTATGAAATGAAACATTGTTTGCGCCTGCAGAATATGATACTTTAATTTTATGAAAAAATTAAAGTATTTAGCGGTCATAGCATTACTTTCCATTTCCGGAGGCTGCTCCGTCATCCATGCTTCCGCCGGCTATCATCCTGTCTTGATAGCGCACAGGGGCTCTTCTGCGATTGAGCCGGAACATACAGCTTTGTCTTATGCGCGTGCCATTAAAGACAAAGCAGATTATATTGAGATAGACTTACGGGAGACAAAGGACGGCCATCTGATTGCAATTCACGATAACACGGTAGATCGGACAACAGATGGTAAAGGGATGACAGATGATCTGTCTTTGGCTCAGATTAAGAAACTGAATGCGGGAAAAGGAGAAAAGATTTTAACATTAGAAGAAATCATACAGAAATTCGGACAAACTGCCAATTACTATATTGAGACAAGAGAAAGCAACGGCAGCCTGGTGATGGAAAAGAAACTGATTGACATATTACAAAAACATAAGCTGATTTCCAGCCATAAAGCAGTCATTGAGTCTTTTAGCGGGAAGAGCTTAAAGAAAGTTCGATCTATGGATAAAAAAGTTCCTCTTGTTCGATTATTAAAAGATAACGAGGCTGAGGAGATAAATGATAAGCAGCTGCAAACCATCAGAACGTATGCTGATACAGTCGGGCTCAACGCCAAATTGGCAAATGAAGCAGTCGTGAAGCGCATTCATCACAATAAGATGAAAGTGCACGTGTTTTTTGATAAGGAAGACGAGCATACGCTGACGCCTATTATGCTGAAACAAAAAGCAGATGGTGTCTTTACAAACAATCCCGCTTATACACGCGGCGTGCTGCAAAACAGTAAATAAAAAGAGACATGCGCATTTTACGCTGTCTCTTTTTTTAACGGTTTCTTTTTTGCCGCAAGGTGCATTGCGAATTTGCCGATCAGCCCGATGACAAAAAATGCAGCAAACCACCAGTAATAGGTTTTCGCGAACTCAAATCCTAAATGTCTTGATAAAATGATGACGAACATCACATAGGGAACACTTGAAAATATGATGCGAAGAATATTCAAACTGCCGCTCCTCCCAGATGTTACACTTAAAAGATGTATTTTTTTCCATTATTTCATAGTAATTGATTTTTCTTGAAAAGTAAACACAAAAAGAATCGGCCCGCTTATGACAGGCCGATTCTTTATTTGCCGGCAGATTTCTTTTCAATCGCTATAATAAACGGCGGGTCGTTTCGCTGGTTGAGAAAGCCGTAGCTCAGCACGCGCGCTTTTTCCTGATCAAGATTGCTGCAGTACTCCAGTAATGCACTTTTTTCCGTCTTGCCTTCAGGATGCCCGTGGTACACAACGAGAACGATCAGCCCGTTCTCCTTCAGCAGTTCAAGGAGCTGTTCGATCGCGGAAATGGTTGAGCGGCCGTTTGTCGTAATGCTTTTATCGCCGCCGGGCAGATAGCCGAGATTAAACACGGCGCAAGCCACACGACCGTGCGCATCCTCAGGCAGCGATGCCTTTATTTGATCATGGCTCTTATGGTGAAGCGTGACGCGCGGACTGAAGTCGGCACCGAGCCGCTCCTTCGTTTTAGCGAGTGCGTCCGCTTGAATATCAAAGGCATGGACATGTCCTGTCTCACCGACAAGGCCGGCCAGGAAATATGTATCATGTCCGTTGCCCATCGTCGCGTCAACCGTGATATCACCTTCCTGTGCGGCGGACTTCAGCAATTCTTTACTGAAAGGGAGGATGTGCATCAAGGTCATAGGGCGGTCTCCTCCCCGATCTTTCTGAAGAGCTTTCCTTGATAGCTTCCCCGTGTTTCCAGCTCTTTTTGAATGGCGCCCAGTACTTCCCACTTATTGACGCTCCACATCGGTCCGACCATTAATTCGATCGGCCCGTCTCCCGTAATGCGGTGAACGATCATTTCCGGGGGAATGATTTCGAGCTGATCACATACAAGACTTACATATTCTTCTTGAGAAAGGAACTCCAGCTTTCCTTTTTCATATTGCTTCACCATCGGTGTGCCTTTTAATAAGTGAAGCAGGTGAATTTTAATGCCTTGCACATCCAAATCAGCGACGGCTTTGGCCGTCTCCATCATCATGTCCCTGTTTTCAAGCGGAAGCCCGTTAATGATATGGGAACAAACGCGGATGCCGTGTTTTCTCAGTTTATTGACGCCCTCAACATAGCAGTCAAAATCATGGGCGCGGTTGATCAGAAGGGCGGTCCGCTCATGCACGGTCTGCAGCCCGAGTTCAACCCACAAATAGGTCCGCTCATTCAGTTCGGCCAAATATTCCACGACATCGTCCGGAAGGCAGTCCGGACGGGTCGCGATCGACATGCCGACAACGCCGTCAAGCTTGAGGACGGATTCGAATTTTTCACGCAGCTCCTCTACCGGGGCATGCGTATTCGTGAACGCTTGGAAATATGCGATATATTTGCCGTCTTTCCACTTTTCGTGCATGCGGTTTTTGATATCGTGAAATTGCGTGAGTAAGTCATCGGCCCGATTGCCGGCAAAATCGCCGGAGCCCGCCGCGCTGCAGAATGTACAGCCTCCGTGTGCAACCGTGCCGTCCCGATTCGGGCAGTCAAAACCGCCGTCAAGCGCGACTTTAAACACTTTATGCCCGAAATGCTCCCGCAGATGATAATTTAATGTATGGTACCGTTTTTCCGTATTTGAATAAGGAAAAGGGTTATTCTCGTTCAATGTTCAAAAAGCCTCCCTCACATCAGATGCATCCTAAAATTGTAGCATGAATGATGGGGGTTCACAATCTGAAAACAGGATGCGGCTTTCTTTTGTTTATTATGACTGCGGGCAGGATTCTCATTCTTTTAGCTTAAACGCGGAAAATTTGGTTCTCTTTCCTGCAACCTTCGGGTGTTATTATTTTTGGTCCGCTCAAACTAAGTTTGATTTCCCATTCACTGAGGAGGGGTTTCGTTGGCAACAAGACAATCAGTAGATGAACATCTCCAAAGAAGCGAACAGGCGTATGAATTTGCGAATGAGCAATTTATGACCGCTTCGAAACAAGAGCATTATAATGATAATGAGTACAGTGAAGCGCAAATGATGCTTGAAAACGCGGTGAATGAATTAAACAAGCTGTCATTATCTGCGAATGATCAGCAAAGAGAGCAGCTTTACCGAATGAGATTGCAGCTGCAGACCTTGCAAAACAATATGATTTTGCAGCGTAATTTTGATTACTGACCGCGCCATTTCAAATGGTTCAGCAAACCTGCCGGAATCCCGGCGGGTTTTTTTGTATTTCTTTTAAAAAAAGAATTGACAATAGGGCGGAGTGTGTTTATTGTATTACGTGTACTACTTGATGTAATACACATAAAACACTCGAAAAATGAAATCGACATATAAATGTTAACCATAGGGAAGGGGAACTTTCATGAAAAACAAAAGATCCGTAAAACAAGATGTGCCTCTTATTATCGCCGCCTCGGTTTTGGCAAGCAGTCTGTTTGTCGTTCTTGTCGTCATCGGTTTTCAATGGCAGAACATTTAAAGAAAGAGAGCAGCTCGTAAAAGAAAGAAGGGAAGTAAATGATTCAAATCGATCCGAGAAGCTCAACTCCGATTTATGAGCAGATCATACAGCAATTGAAAGAGCTTTGTTTAAAAGGGATCATGAAGCCGGGGGATAAACTTCCTTCTGTCAGGGAATTGGCAACGATCATTATCGCCAATCCGAACACAGTCAGCAAAGCGTACAAGGAGCTCGAACGCGATGGTGTCATTGAAACGCTGAGGGGAAGAGGAACGTATATATCGGAGAATGCAAAAACGACATTGGTTGAAGGGAAGATGACGATGATAAAAGAGCAATTGAAACAGCTCATCATCGATGCCCATTACGCGGGAGTTGAGCTGGAGAAGCTGCAGGAATGGATAAAGGAAATCAGCGCTGATGTGAAAGGAGGCAAGGATCATGATTGAATTGCGGAATCTCTCAAAAACGATAGACGGTAAAGAAGTGCTCAAGGATATTTCGCTCACCATCGGAAAAGGTGAAATTTTCGGGCTGCTCGGGCGAAACGGATCAGGGAAAACAACACTGCTCCGGCTCATTCAGCAGATTCTGCTGCCGGATCAAGGGACGGTTTTATTTAATCAGGTGGAAATAAAGCGGCATCCGAAAGTAAAACAGAACATCATTTATATGCCTGTTGAAAATCCTTTTTATGACAAGTATACATATAAACAGCTTGTTGCGATTGTAAGCAGAATCTATCCGAATTTTGATGTGACTTACGCCAATGAGCTGATGAACAGGTACGGCATTCCGGAAACGAAGAAATACCGTGAATTATCGACAGGCCTGAAAAAACAGCTTGCGCTCGTCCTTGCCTTTGCTTCACGCCCGGCTCTTATCCTTTTGGATGAACCGACGGACGGAATTGACGCCGTAACGCGTCATGACGTGCTGCAGCTTATGGTGGATGAAGTGGCTGAAAGGGAAACGAGTATTCTGATTACCTCACACCGTTTAGAAGATATTGAGCGAATGTGCAACCGGATCGGGTTTTTGGAAGGAAATCAGCTGACGAATGTGATGGACTTGGATGATATGAAGGAAGAGTACATGAAAATCCAAATGGCATTTGAAGAGGACGTCGCCTTGAAGATCAGAGAACAAAACATACCGATTCTCGACCATGCCGGTGTGTTTTATACGGTGCTGATTCAAAAGAACGATGAGAAGAAAAAGAACTTTCTGCAAGAGCTGCGGCCGAAAGTATGGAATGAACTTCCTGTGAACTTAGAAGAGGTCTTCATCGCGAAGTTTGGAGGGAACCGGAGATGGTAGACAGGGGATTGCTGTACAGGGAATGGGTGCAGAATCGAACTGTTCTTGTGATGGTCGGCATTTTTTTAGCGGCGGTCAATCCATTTGAAGTGTTAAATACCTATCTGGTTTATCAAGGCTGTCTGGACACCCACGGAGCATATTGTAAGTTTTATGTGAATTCTTTGGATAGCGGAATGCTGAACTTAAACTGGGCGCCCGCTGTCATTTTGGCGGTTTGCTTATTCGGACTGGAACGTACGAAAGGAACGATTGATGCGCTGTTCAGTCTGCCTTATTCCCGTGCTCAGGTGTTTCACACTAAATTTTGGCTCGGAGCGGCGGTCATTGCCGGATTCCAAATCATCGGCTACGGGCTGGCTGAGCTGCTCATTCTTCTGTTAAAGCCTGAGCGCGTATATTTCTTCCACCATTACAGCGTCGGAGAGATTATTGTGAGTATTTTGGCTTTTGCATTGGTCGCGAGTGCAGGCTGCTTAACGGGCAATACGTTCGCCCAGCTGTTAACGGCGTTTACTGTGTCGATAGCGCCTTACCTGATTATTACGCTGCCGCTGACAAATGCGGAAGTCATTTTCGGGGTCGGCATGTATGAGCTGATGCCGTCAGTCAATGCTTACCTAAACGATTCGTTTCAATATCTGATTCCGATCATGTATGTTAATACGGATTGGGTATCTGCCAGCAAGTATATATTACTCATCCCGGCAGTGATGAGTATTGTATTTTATGCCATCGGGTACTTTTGCTATGTCAGACAGCCGGCGGAACGGAACGGCCGTTTTTTCCTTTGGAGACAGCTTGACCGGCCCATTCAGATTGTGGTGATCATAATCGCCGTTCTCGGTTTTGGCCTGGCGGGGTACTCGACGGGACATACGATGACAGGGTATGTGGCCGGGATGCTGGTCGGAGGAGCGATCGGATTTTTAGTCAGTTATTTTGTGATTTATAAAAAAACGAAGCATGTGTAAGAGAGGAGGACCGGAATGATACCGCGGGGATTGTTGTACACAGAATGGAAAAAAAATCAGTGGTTGTTTTTATGCAGCGGCATTCTTTTAATGGCGGCAAACCCTTTTATGGTTTATAACAACTACTCAACATATCAAGAATGTTTGAATAACCAAGCTCTTCAAGATTGTGAATTCGTTGTCAATTATACGAATGGGTCGCCTCTTTCCTTCAGCTGGATTGTGAGTGTCATCATTGCTGTCTTCTTATTAGGCTTGGAACGGACAAAGGGAACGATGGATGCTTTGTTAAGCATGCCATACAGCAGAGGCCAAATCTTTCAGACGAAATTCTGGCTTGGCGCAGCAGTCATTGTTGTTCCTCAGGCGATAGGCTATGGAGCGGCGTCATTGCTGATATCTTTGCTGAAACCGAGCCATACGTACGATTTTGATCATTTTTCAATCGGAATGATTGTCATCAGTTTTATGGCTTACGCCTTGTTAATGGCATCCGGTGCATTAACGGGACAGATATTCGCCCAGCTGTTAACGGCGTTTACCGTCACGGTTCTGCCCTTTTTACTCATCGGTCTGCCGGCCGCGAATTTGGAGGTCGTTTTCGATATTAGTGTGGGAAGTCAATTTTCTTTTATCAGCAGTTATATCGAATCCCGTCTTTTTATATTTGTAACCCCTATTGGATATGTGTTTAACGACTGGATCAGAGAAAGGGATTTGGTTTTAATCATTCCGATTGTGATGAGCCTTGTCTTTTATCTGATTGGTTACGTCAGCTTTCTGAAACATCCGAATGAACGGAACGGCAGATTCTTTCTTTGGAGTAAGTTGGACCGGCCGGCGCAGATCTTGGTGATTGCCTTTGCCGTTATGGGTTTCGGCGTTTTCGGATACGGGGTCACAGACACGATGTTCGGCTATTTAGCCGGCATTATCTTCGGCGCGGTTATCGGGTTTTTCATCAGTTATTTTACGGTTTACAGGAAGTCAAAGCATATGTAGATCTGTTTGAAAATGAGCAGTTTGGAGGAAGGCAAGGTGCCGATTAGCGGTTTGCTTTATAAAGAATGGAAGCAGCGGCAGACGCTGCTGCTCCTTACAGCGGGGTTCTTAGCTATTTTAGGCCCTTTGGCAATTATAAATGAGTATTTTCACTATAAGGATTGTTTGAGTGCGCTTCATCAATATTCAGGTTCAGTTTGTACGTTCAGCATTGATTACAGCAATCGGAATTTGATTGGGCTGCATTTCATTCCTCCGGTTATGATGGGGCTTTTTCTGATAAGAGGAGGCCGGGCTGAAAGGATGTTTACACTGAGTCTTCCGTACTCGAGAAGCCGGATATTTCATACGAAGTTTTTCTTGGGGGCAGCCGTGTTAGCCGGCTCGCAAGTTGTTTCTTACGGAGTATCTGACATATTGTTTCTAGCGCTTAAACCTGACGCTGTCCATCATTTTCAATCATTCAGCGCAGGGATGCTGGTCATCAGCTTGATGATTTATGCATTAGTGACAGCTGCCGGCACGATAACGGGCAATTTAGCGGCACAGCTGATCACAGCGTTCACGGTTTCCGTCTTTCCGATCGTGGTTATGACGATTTACCTGTTAAACGCTGAGTTCCTTTTTGGCAGGCAGGCTGTGCCGGATATTGATTTCCCTTGGAGCGGATTTCTGATCTATTTCATGCCTGCCGCTTACATCCATACATCATGGATGTATTACATGAAACACGCATTGTTAATCTCCGCATTAATGGGATTTTGTTTCTATCTATTCGGCTATGCGAATTTCCTGAAAATGCCGAGTGAACGAAGCGGACATTTTATCCTAAGCAAACACATTGAACGCACCATTCAAGTGCTCGTCATGGTGCTCAGTATGCTGGGAAGTGCGGGGGTATGCGGATATGCTTATAACGGTTCGTTTACCGGTTATATATTCGGCATGCTTATCGGCGCGGTTATCGGGTTTTTCATCAGTTATTACTTCATCTATAAAAAAACGAAACAGATATAAGGGGGAGTGGTGTACGTGATAGAAGTACAGCATATTGATCATTCATTTAAAATCGGCAGGAAAGGCAGAGAGAGTGAGGTTCCGGTGCTGAAGGATGTCTCTTTGACCGTTGAAAAAGGGGAAATTGCCTGTATCGTCGGTCGGAGCGGTTCCGGAAAATCAACGCTTCTGAATTTAATATCCGGATACATAGCGCCGACGAAGGGCCGTATCGTCATTAACGGCACTGATGTGACGGGCTTCAGTGAAAAAGAGTGGGCGCAGTTCCGCCTCGGGCATTTCGGTTTTATTTTTCAAAGTTTTCAGCTCATTCCGAGTCTGACAACCTATGAAAATGTTGAAATGCCGCTTGCCTTAAAAGGCGTCAAACCGTCTGAACGCAAGCAGAAAGTCGCGGACATGCTGAAACGGGTCGGACTTGAGAATCATGCGAATCATTATCCGAATGAGCTGTCAGGCGGTCAGCAGCAGCGTGTCAGTATCGCAAGAGCCCTGATTTTAAATCCGTCAATTATTTTAGCTGATGAGCCGACGGGAAGCCTTGATTCAGAAACGGAACTTGAGGTGCTTGCATTAATTCAGCAGCTGAACCGGGAGCGCGGGATTACATTTGTCATCATTACGCATGACGATGAAGTCGCTTCGATCGCACATTCAAAATTCCAGCTGCATGACGGTGTATTAAAAGGGGGCGTTACTGTTGAGATTTAAGGATCAGATTCACTTTATCAGAAGAAATATGAAGAAAAACCGGCTGCGTGTTTTCATGACGGTGCTGGCGACGACAATGGCGTGCGCGTTTTTAGTGGTGTTGGCGTCCGTCGGATTCGGCATTCAAAAAACGATTACAGACATTACGATGAGCCAGCAAATTGTTACGGAAATCAATGTGCTCGGTCAAGAGAACGGAAAAGCCGTGAAGAAATCAGACTTGGAAAAGTATAAAAAAGTCAAGTCTGTCGTTGAAAGAACACAAGTGTATGAACCGAACAAAGCGTCATTGGGAAACCGAACAAATGAAGATTCAGCCATTGTGCTGACAAACATGAACGATGAAGTCAAAGCCAATATGGAGCTTGATCAGGGAAGAGTCGCCCGTACAGAGAATGAAATCGTGGTCGGCTATGATTTTGCGAAGAACCTATTGACGAAAAAAGAGGCTGACGCTTACGATAAAGAGTTAAAGGATCACCAAGGCGACATGTCGGAGGTGAAAAAACCAAAAGGCTATACGAAAGACCTGCTTAATAAAACGATACAGCTGAGCATCTCCAAAACAAACAAAGACGGAGACGTTGAGAAAACGAAAACGTACGACTTTAAAGTAGTCGGAATTACAAAAAAACCGTCCCAAGATTGGATAGAGGATACAAATATTTTTGTGAGTGATCAATTCAAGAAGGACTTCTCAACATTCTTGGATCTGAAGAATGGAAATGTGGAAAAAAGCATCAATGTGTATGCGGACAAATTCGATCATGTCGATCAGCTTACCCATGACCTCACCGATGACGGCTTTTATGTCAGATCTGTCACAACCGAGCTGAAGGGCGTCAACACCTTTTTCCTCGTCTTTAAAATCGGCCTGATCTTTGTCGGCTTTATCGCCGTCGTGATTTCTGCCATCGGTATTTTCAATACGATGACGATGGCGGTGACGGAACGAACACAGGAAATCGGGATTATGAAAGCGATCGGCGCAAGCCCGTCCATTATCCGCAGAATGTTCCTGATGGAAAGCGCCTATATCGGGATATTAGGTTCTGTCATCGGGATTATCATTTCTTACGGAGTGAGTTTTGCCGTCAATCTGGCTGTGCCGGTTATCTTGAAAGCGGTAGGGGGAAACACCGGAGTTGAAGATCTTCATTATACCTTCTCCTATATCCCGCTCAGCCTCGTTGTGATCGCAGTTGTCATTTGTGCGGGGGTCGCGGTGATTTCCGGTATGAATCCGGCCCGCAAAGCGACAAAAACCAACGTTCTGACCGCATTAAGAAGAGAACTGTAAAGGAAAAAAGCCGGCTGGACATCAGCCGGTTTTTCCTCTATCTATCAGAAAAGGGCGGATACCATGTTTCACATTTTGTTAATAGAAGATGATAACACTTTGTTTCATGAGATGAAAGAGAGATTAACGGGCTGGTCATTTGCGGTGCACGGAATAAAAGATTTCAGCCGGGTCATCCGGGAGTTTACCGAAATCAAGCCTGATTTGGTGATCATTGATGTACAGCTGCCGAAATTTGACGGCTTTCATTGGTGCAGAATGATACGCTCCCAATCAAACGTGCCGATTCTCTTTTTGTCCTCGCGCGATCATCCCGCGGATATGGTCATGTCGATGCAGCTCGGGGCAGATGATTTTATTCAGAAGCCTTTTCACTTTGATGTGTTAATCGCGAAAATACAGGCGGTGTTCCGCCGTGTGCATCAATACGGCACAGAACCGGCGCTGATGAAAAGATGGTGCGGGGCGGTCATTGACACAGAAACCAACACGGTCAACCGTAAAAACGATTCGGTCGAGCTGACCAAAAACGAAATGCTGATCTTAAAACTGCTGGCTGAGCAGAAAAATAAAATCGTCAGCCGGGAAGAACTCATCAGAAGCCTATGGAATGATGAGCGTTTCGTCAGTGATAATACGCTGACGGTGAATGTCAACCGGCTGCGGAAAAAACTCGATCAATTAGGGATCGGGAAAATGATTGAAACCAAGGTGGGGCAGGGATACATCGCAAAGGAAGAAGACGATCTTTATGATTAAATCATTTCTGCTCGAAAGAAAGAGCTGGATCGCGATGTTTCTTTTTCAGCAGGCTGTGCTCCTTTTTGCGGCATATATTGATCCGTCTATTCCGTTTTTTTCGGTGCTGTATTTCGTTTACCTGTCGCTTCTTGTGTTTCTTGTATTTCTCTTGTTCCGCTATCGTAAAGAGACCGCCTATTATAAAAGCTTAAGAGAGTGGGACGCCAATTTAGACATGTCTTACCTTAAAGCGCCTGACAGTCCGTTTGAGTCTATCGTTGAAGAAAGCATTGAAGGGCAGACAGAGCAGTTAAGAAAAAGCTCACTAGATCTTCGGGCGGGTTCAGAGCATGAAAAGGACGATCTGATGTCATGGATTCACGAGGTCAAAACACCGCTGACAGCGATGCATCTCATGATTGAGCGCCTTGATGAACAGCCGCTCAAAGCCCCTTTGCTGTATGAATGGCTGCGGATTCACCATCTTCTGGACCAGCAGCTTCATCAGAAACGATTGTCCTTTATTGAAAATGATTTATCATTCCAGCGAATTCAGCTCAGGCCGCTCGTTTTCAAAGAAATTAAAAATCTGCAATCTTGGTGTATACAAAAAGGGATCGGGTTTGACATTCAGCTCGATTCACCGGACGTTCTCAGTGACGGAAAATGGCTTTCCTTCATCATCAGGCAGCTGTTAAGCAATGCCGTCAAATACAGTGAGGCGGATGACATTACCGTAAAAAGCTATGAACAAAACGGCCGGGTGCATGTGGAAATCGAAGACCGCGGCATCGGCATCGAGCCCAAAGATCTTCCGCGCATTTTTGAAAAGGGATTTACCTCGACGCGAATGAGGCGTGATCACGCGTCAACGGGGATGGGCCTGTATTTGGCTCAAAAAGCCGCGGCTCCGCTTCTTATCCAGATCAGCGTGCGCTCTGAGCCGGAAAGCGGCACGGTTTTTACCTTGGTGTTTCCGAAACAGAACGATGCCGTCAGCATGTTCAGCGTGTGACAAAAGTGTCACATGCTTTTCTCTTTTGTTCGCTTAATCAAACGAAAAAAACGGCTTCTGTTTTTAAAATAAAGATAACCAATGTAAAAGGAGAATCAGAACGTGATGATTTTAGAAGCAGGCAATATCCAAAAAAGCTACGGAAACAAGCTGAATAAACAAGAGGTGCTGAAAGGAATTGATCTTCAGATTCACAAAGGGGAATTCGTCAGCATTATGGGCCCGTCGGGATCAGGGAAAACGACCCTTTTGAATGTGCTTTCCTCCATTGATAAAGTGAGCGCGGGCACCATTAAACTGAATGAGACGGAGATTACATCCATGAAAGAAAAACAGCTTGCCGAATTCAGAAAACGGCATCTCGGCTTTATTTTTCAGGATTATAATTTATTGGACACCCTGACCGTGAAAGAAAACATACTCCTGCCGTTATCCATTACGAAAATGTCTAAGAAAGAGGCGGACCTGCGATTTGCCGAGACGGCAGAGGAGCTTGGGATCTATGATTTGCGACATAAGTATCCGAGTGAAATTTCCGGCGGGCAAAAACAGCGGACGTCTGCCGCAAGAGCTGTTATTCACGAGCCGGGCATTATTTTTGCTGATGAGCCGACCGGAGCGCTCGATTCAAAGGCTGCCATGGATTTACTGAATAAACTCAGCCGCCTGAATCAAAAACGCCGCGCCACCATTGTGATGGTGACGCATGATCCGGTTGCCGCCAGCTATTCCGGACGTGTGGTTTTCATTAAAGACGGCCGTGTGTATACACAGCTGAATAAAGGCGGCCAGGACAGACCGGACTTTTTTCAGGATATTATGAAAACGCAAAGTGTATTGGGCGGGGTTCAGGCATGAGTATTCATCATTTGATCTTCCAGAACCTGAAAAAGAATTTGAAAAACTATTACCTTTACGTTTTTGCGCTGGTGTTCAGCGCCGCCCTTTATTTCGCGTTTGTCACGATGCAATACGATCCGGCGCTTGATGAAATGAAAAGCTCCATAAAAGGAGCGGCGGCAATCCGGGCAGCCTCTGTACTGCTTGTGGCGATCGTGTCGGTATTTCTTTTATACGCCAACACCATTTTTATTAAACGGCGCGGCCGGGAAATCGGCTTATTCCGATTAATCGGCATGACGAAAATGCACATTTTCCGCATACTCAGCACAGAAAATTTCATTTTGTATTTCGGATCGATTTGGATCGGTATTTTTGCCGGCTTTTCTCTCTCGAAATTATGTATGATGATGCTGTTTCATACAGTCGGTGTGAAAGCCTCTGTCTCACTGTTTTTTTCAAGCAAGGCGCTCGTTCAGACGTTAATTGTGTTCGGGGCAATTTACGTGCTGATTATGATGATGAATTACTTGTTTATTAAACGGCAAAGCATTCTGTCTTTATTTAAAACCGCGTCATCGTCAGAAAGCGGCATAAGACGGCTTTCTTGGGTGCAGATGTCGATCGGCGTTGTCGGTATTGCGGCCATTATCGCCGGCTATGCCGTGTCCGCGGATTTATTCGGAGGCAGTTTTACGAGCATGAATGAACTGTTTTCGGCAATGGTGTTTATTCTCGGCTCGGTCATTATCGGAACCTATCTGTTTTATAAAGGTTCGGTCAGCTTTCTGGCAAATCTCATCCGGAAATCAAAAGGCGGGTATCTGAATGTCAGTGAAGTGCTGTCTTTGTCATCCATTATGTTCCGGATGAAGTCAAACGCCGTGCTGCTGACGATTATTACGACTCTTTCGGCGCTGGCAATCGGTTTGCTGTCTTTAAGCTATATCTCATACTATTCCGCGGAAAAATCGGCTGAGCAAAATACAGCCGCGGACTTTGCGTTTGATAACCAAAAGGAGACTGACTCATTTACCGCTTTATTGAAGAAAAACGGAATTGAACACAAAGTGAAAACAATCAAGACCATTCAAGCCGGTGTCAATATGAAGAACATCATAAACGGCGACATGAAAAGCTTTCAACAAGACCCGTCCAGCTTGGCGCTGCCGATTATAAGCGAGAAAGACGCGGAAGGGACGGAACTTTCTGACGGAGAAGCCGTGTTTACCGGATATAATGATATGATGAAAAGATTTCTCGACCTGAAAACGTCAGGTTCCATTGATATAAACGGCAAAACGGATAAAATACCGCTGGCGTATAAGGGCTTGAAGAACGACTTCCTCCTGTCATATACATTTACAAGCGGAGGGCTGCCGACCGTTATTGTCACGCAGCAGGTATTCGACCGGATCGAGAAAGATATCGACCCGTCCATCCAGGGAAAATCCAATCGATTTTTCGGCATTACACTCAAACGTGAAGAGGACATCCAAAAAGCTGATGGTCTGTTTCAAGCGCAGCACTATTCAGACGGTGCGCTTTCGCAATTTGAAACGGCTGACACCCAAAAGAAAAACATGGGGCTAATCATGTTTATTGTCGGCTTTTTGGGATTAACCTTTCTGATCACCTCAGGCTGTATCCTTTATTTTAAACAAATGGGCGAGTGTGAGGATGAGAAGGCTGATTACACGATATTGCGGAAGCTCGGCTTCACAACGGGGGATCTGCTGAAAGGCATCCGCCGGAAGCAGGCGTATCATTTCGGCATCCCGCTCGTTCTCGGGCTGTTCCACAGCTATTTTGCCGTTCAGTCAGGATGGTTTTTATTCGGAACGGAAGTGTGGACGCCGATGATCATCGTCATGGCGCTGTATACGCTGCTGTACTCAATCTTCGGCATGCTGTCGGTGCTATACTATAAAAAGGTCATTCAATCCGCCTTGTAAAACAAGTTGAGGAGCCTCCGCATAAGCGGAGGCTTTTTTTTTATGAATAGAAGAAAGCGATTTTTAAAAGAATAGACATACGTCATTTTTTCGCGCGGGGGAGCCTTATGCAGAAGTATTTTCAATTGAAATCTGAAACAGGGGCCTTTCATCTATTTTCCAGGGAACACATTTTCACGCTTTTGGTCATCGGATTGCTTGGGGTGTGCGTGATCATATTCCGGAAACAGCTCAATCACGGCCGGCCGAATCGCGTTTTCCGATATGTGCTGTTCATTCTCCTTGCCGTGTCGCAGATCAGCTATCATATATGGCTGCTTTGTCATCATGCCTGGTCGCTGAAAACAGCTCTGCCGCTGCAGCTGAGCGACCTTTCCGTCTATTTGGCGATGCTGATGGTCATGACAAAAAGCAAAAAACTGTTCGCCTTCCTCTATTTTGTCGGTTTGGGCAGCGCCGTACAGGCGATGGCAACACCTGATTTAGGGGCGTATTCTTTCCCTCATTTTCGGTACATCGTGTTTTTCGTCTCCCACGGCTGTGTTTTTCTTACCTGTCTATTCATGGCCGCTGCAGAAAAGTATAGACCGTCGGTGCGCGGACTGTGGGTATCGGTGCTGATCGTAAATCTGTACGGGGCGTGTGTCTTATTTATTGATCGTGTGCTGAATGCAAATTACTTATATTTAATGAAAAAACCGAAGACCGCTTCGCTTCTGAATGTTTTCGGACCTTGGCCGTGGTATCTTCTATCAATGGAAGCGGCGGTGATATTGAGCTTTTTCATTCTGTATATCCCGTTTTGGCTGCTGAGGAAAAGAGCATGAGGCCGGCCTGTTTTTGTGAATCCAATCATTTGTAATTTTTTCAACATTCCGGCATTATTTTTTTCAGATTCTGATGTTGAAAAAAGACGTCCGCGGCGATAGAATGAATGTGCTATGATAACGTGTTCGATACGGAGCCGCGGCTTGCGGTTTCCGTTTTTTCATGGGGTTTTTTATATAGAGAGGGGGATCGGTATGCCGCGTGCTTTGAAGATATTAATCATCGGAATGTTTATCAATGTGACGGGCGCATCTTTTTTGTGGCCGCTGAATACGATCTATATTCATAATCATTTAGGGAAATCGCTGACTGTTGCGGGGATTGTTCTGATGCTGAATTCCGGGGCCAGTGTGGCGGGGAATTTATGCGGCGGATTTTTGTTTGATAAAATCGGCGGATTCAAATCCATTATGCTGGGCATTATGATCACATTGGCAAGTCTTCTCGGACTCGTTCTGTTTCATCAATGGCCCGTTTATATTTGGCTGCTCATCATTGTCGGCTTCGGTTCCGGTATCGTGTTTCCGGCCAGTTACGCCATGGCGGGAGCGGTATGGAAAGAAGGCGGGCGGAGAGCTTTTAATGCGATTTATGTAGCTCAGAACGCAGGTGTCGCCGTGGGCTCGGCACTCGGCGGGATGGTTGCGGCGTACTCGTTTACGTACGTGTTTTTAGCCAATGCTATGCTGTATGTGCTGTTTTTCCTTATCGTATTTTTCGGGTTTCGAAATATCAAAACCGGAAATGCGAGCCAGGCTTCTGTTCTGGACTACGAGCCTGTCAGCAGCAGAACGAAATTTACGGCGCTTCTCATATTGAGCGGCGGGTATGTTCTCGGGTGGATTGCCTATTCGCAGTGGTCCACAACCGTTGCGTCACATACTCAAAGCATCGGTATGCCGCTTTCATTATACAGTGTGCTCTGGACCGTAAACGGAATATTAATTGTCGCCGGACAGCCTCTCATAGGAGTTGTTCTGAAAAAATGGTCCGGTGCGTTAAAAACGCAGATGGTCATTGGCTTTTGTATTTTTATCGTTTCGTTCGGCGTGCTTCTCAGCGCCAAGCAATTTCCGATGTACCTCACCGCAATGGTGATTTTAACCGTCGGAGAAATGCTTGTCTGGCCTGCCGTGCCTACCATTGCCAATCAGCTTGCGCCTAAGGGGAAAGAAGGGTTTTACCAAGGATTCGTCAACAGTGCGGCGACGGGCGGCAGAATGATCGGGCCGCTCCTTGGCGGCGTGCTGGTTGATCAGTACGGCATGAGCGTGCTGCTGTTGATCCTGATGGTGCTTCTTGTTGTCAGCATCGCAGCGACGGTGCTGTACGACAAACGCTTGAAAACCGTTAATAAACAAAACGTCCAAGTGCGATGACGACATAAAAAAATCCCGCTGTTTGGGACTGACCCCCGTTTTTGAGACAGGGATCAAAACACCTTCATACAGCCAATTGCCGATATTGTATCGGCGATTGGCTGTTTAGTTTCGTTTGAATACGAATATTGTTATAATAATGAATGTATTCTATGGCAGTGCGTTCTACGATGGCGGTCGTAGTTCGATCAATGCTGTTAAGATAGAACGTTTCAGACTTTAGTGAGGAATGAAACGATTCGATGGAGGCATTATCAGCGGGCGTCCCTTTGCGGGACATGCTCATGGTAATGCCTTTTGTTTTAACAGCTTTCTGATACTCATAAGATGTATAAACAGAACCTTGGTCACTATGTAACACGCAGTTTTCAGGAAGTGTTGGCAGCTGATCAAGTGTGTCTAAGACAAAGTCTGTGTCCTGCTTATCTCCAATCGTAAAAGCAATCACTTCTCCATTGTATAAATCCAATATACTGGAAAGGTACAATTGTTTCTGTCCATAAGGCAAATATGTGATGTCCGTTACCAGTTTTTCAAGAGGGCGATCAGACTGAAAGTTCCGATCCAATATATTATCGACCACAGAATATGGCTGCCCACTTTTTTTACGCTTTTTCATCTTAACCCGACACTGCCATTGATTTTTCTGCATAATACGTTGAACAGATTTATGATTAATACTTATTCTCTTTTTTAGTATGGCTGTGATTTTTCGATATCCATATCGATACTTGTGTTCTCGGCACAACGTGCCGATTTGTTTCTCCAGTCGCATCTTAGGATTACTCTTAGTCAGATTCTTTCTCCATCTATAATATGAAGTGCGTGAAATATCTAAATGGACACAGATGTCCTGTACCGTCATCGTCTTGCGCAATTCTTCTACCAGTTTGATTGTCGTTTCCCTATCAGCTTCCTTTCCAATTCGTTGTACTTTTTTAACACTTCATTCTGTTGTCTCAGATAACGATTCTCTGCCTGGAGTTTCTCTAATTCAGAAGAATACTCCGGACCCTTTCCATAAGTATATTGCTTTCCAACAGGCTGTTCGAATCGGTGGGTATCCCCAGCCTTATGCCATCTAACCCATGTCTGAACCTGAGTCTTATTTTTGATATTCAATTCCTGCATGATCTCTTTCATAGGCACGCCCGCCAATCTCATTCCTACAGCCTTCTGTTTGACTTCAACCGGATAACTCACTCTTGTCCCCATAGAAAAACACCTCCAAGTTTTATTTCGGATAACAACGGTCCGTTTTCAAACTTGAAGGTGTTTTTTGTTTGTCTCATATTATGGGGTCAGTTCCGTTTCGGCGGGATTTTTTTGTTTATACGACCGGAAGCACGTTGACCGCGTCCTTAACGTTTAAATACGTCTTTAATGAAGAAAAGCTGGCATCAAGCTGATTCATTCTCATGGCGAGGGAAGGCTTGATCCCGGTGATAATCAATTCCGTGCCGATTAATTTAAGCAGGTGGTGCAATTTGAAAATCCGGTCAGCGGTCTGTTCGTTTACCTCGGCCAGACCTGATAAGTCTATAATTAAGTAATCATCTTTAGATGCGGTTAATATGTCCGTCAAAGTTGTCACGATTGAATCAAATCGTTCTTCCGTTAAGTTTCCCACTAACGGCAAAGCGGAGATGCCGTTTCGGATCGGAACAATCGGCGTTGACAGCGTCGTGATTTCTGCGAGGGAATCCTCAAGGAGCTTTTCGTATTCTTTCTGCTCTGTGATGTCTTTTTGAAAACCGACAAAATAGAGCTTGTCTTCAACATACAGAGGATCAATGTTGAGTTCATTCCAAAATGGGGTGCCGTCTTTTTTGACATTTTTCAGCCGTACCGTGATCTTTTCTTTCTGGTTTAAGCTCTTTCTTATTTTCGCGACTTGTTGACGGTCGGTTTCTTTGCTTTGCAGAAATCTGCAGTTCTTACCTAATATCTCTTCGGAAGAGTAGCCTGTCATATCCATAAATCCCTGATTTGTATATATGATGGGATTGTCCTCAAGAGAGGGGTCTGTAATCACCACGCCGATGCGTGCGTGATCAAGCGCCTTTTTGATAAGCTCCAGCTGCTCCAGTTTTCCGAATACATTTGAGTCAGCCATGTAAAACCCCCTTTTGGCCGTAAAGCTGTGCGCTTTTTCAGCCATTGTTTCTCCCCTTTTTAAATGAATCTACAGTAACCGTAGCATAACATATGTTCTGATTCAAGCAGCCGGAGTTTGCAATTTGTCATTCGGGCTTGTCCTCATATACACTGAATATATAAGGGGAAGGCACATCATCGCTAAGTAAGTAACTAGGTCATTGTCACTGGGTGAAAAATGAATCTAATGCATCAAGCTTACCGATCATGTGTTCACATATAATGGAAGAAACAAGCTTTTTACTTTCCTGCTCAATCGCCGGTATGTAGATATCGAAAATCATCGTATTCGTAAGGGGGCTGGATGGCCTGAAGTCGCTTTACTAAATAAGGGCTTTAGGAAGGTGATGAAGATGCTGCATCAGGTAATAATTGCTTGTGTAATTGGAGGCATCATGGGGGTTCTCGGTCATGTGAAAAAGAGAGGCAGGCTGGAGAAACCCAGAATGACAAAGCGGTTTATCTATCTCGGTTTTTTGGAAGATGGTTTTATCGGAATGGCTGCTTCCATCTTACTTGTCTTATCCGCTGACCCCGATTCAGGAATTCAACTCGTCATCTTATCCATAATCGCAGGCTACGGCGGAGAAGCTGTTCTCAGGAGCTTTGATTTTGTCAGAGAACAAAACAGTGATTCGGCCGAAGCAAAACCACACCAGCAAAAAAATCCTCCATCAAAATAATATCCCCGCTCATGACCCGTTCCGGGTACATTCCCATTGTATACAAACCTGCTTGCACTTATGAACAGAATTCTATAAAATACAGGTAAGATTACGGTAGCGATAAGAACAGTGAAGAGGAGCAGTAAGAAGCAGATTTTGCAATCAGAGAGTTGACGGCCGGTGCAAGTCAATCAAGTCTGTTTCCGAACTCGCCTCAGAGTTGCAGCGGCAAAACCGCTGACGCATAACTGCGTTAAAAGTATCAAGTGAGTGCGGCTCAAAACCGTGCTAACGAGGGTGGTACCGCGGGAAATAAAAATCTCTCGTCCCTTTTTGGGATGAGGGAGTTTTTTTAGTTTTAGAATAATCTGAATATAATCTTTCTCATCCCGTCAATACTTGGACTACATACGCCGTATTCAATCAGAAGGAGGTTTTTACGTTGAGTTTTCAGCATGAAAAAATAGAAAAGAAATGGCAGAATTACTGGTTGGAACATAAAACGTTCGCCGTCAGTGAAGAGAATGACAAGCCGAAGTTTTACGCGCTTGACATGTTCCCGTATCCTTCAGGAGCCGGCCTTCATGTCGGACATCCGGAAGGCTATACGGCAACCGATATCCTTTCGCGCATGAGACGCATGCAAGGATACAATGTGCTTCATCCGATGGGATGGGACGCGTTCGGGCTTCCTGCCGAGCAATACGCGCTTGACACGGGGAATGATCCGGCTGAGTTCACAAAACAAAATATAGATAATTTCCGCCGCCAGATTCAATCGCTCGGATTTTCATATGATTGGGATCGTGAAATCAATACGACTGATCCGGACTATTACAAGTGGACGCAGTGGATCTTCACCAAGCTGTACGAAAAAGGGCTCGCTTACGTAGACGAAGTGCCGGTCAACTGGTGCCCGGCGCTCGGAACGGTGCTTGCGAACGAAGAAGTCATTGACGGCAAAAGCGAGCGGGGCGGCCATCCGGTTGAACGCCGCCCGATGAGACAATGGATGCTGAAAATCACCGCTTATGCGGACAGGCTTCTTGAAGATTTAGAAGACCTTGACTGGCCGGAAAGCATTAAAGACATGCAGCGCAACTGGATCGGACGCTCAGAAGGCGCAAACGTGCATTTCGCGATCGACGGCACTGATGACACGTTTACCGTGTTTACGACAAGACCGGACACGCTGTTCGGCGCGGCTTATGCCGTACTGGCTCCTGAGCATGAGCTTGTTGAGGCCATCACGACGCCTGAACAAAAAGAAGCGGTAGATGCTTATGTTAAAGAAGTTCAGGCGAAAAGTGACCTGGAACGGACGGATCTTGCGAAAACAAAAACGGGCGTCTTCACGGGCGCATATGCCGTAAACCCTGCAAACGGGGAAAAGCTGCCGATCTGGATAGCGGATTATGTCCTCGCCTCTTACGGAACAGGCGCTGTAATGGCCGTGCCGGCGCATGACGAACGTGATTTTGAATTCGCCAAAGTGTTCAGCCTGCCTGTCAAAGAAGTCGTAAAAGGCGGAAACACGGAAGAAGAAGCGTACACGGGGGACGGAGAGCATGTCAATTCCGGCTTTCTGAACGGACTGAATAAAGCGGAAGCGATTGAAAAAATGATCGCCTGGCTTGAAGAAACGAAAAACGGTGAGAAAAAAGTGACATACCGTCTGCGTGATTGGCTGTTCAGCCGCCAGCGCTATTGGGGCGAGCCGATTCCGGTCATTCATTGGGAAGACGGCACGTCAACAGCCGTTCCGGCGGAAGAGCTGCCGCTGATTCTGCCGAAAACCGATGAGATCAAACCGAGCGGAACAGGTGAATCACCGCTTGCCAACATTAAAGAGTGGGTGGAAGTCACTGATCCTGAAACGGGCAAAAAAGGCAGAAGAGAAACGAACACGATGCCGCAATGGGCGGGAAGCTGCTGGTATTTCCTCCGCTTTATCGACCCGAAAAATCCGGATCAGCTCGCTTCACCTGAGAAACTGGATAAATGGCTGCCCGTTGATATTTACATTGGAGGAGCGGAGCATGCCGTGCTTCACCTTCTGTACGCGCGTTTCTGGCATAAATTCCTCTACGATATCGGTGTCGTGCCGACGAAAGAACCGTTCCAAAAGCTGTATAACCAAGGAATGATTCTCGGGGAAAATAATGAAAAAATGAGTAAATCCCGCGGAAACGTCGTCAATCCGGATGAAATTGTGGCGTCTCACGGAGCAGATACGCTCCGCCTGTACGAAATGTTTATGGGGCCGCTTGATGCATCTATCGCCTGGTCTGAATCAGGCCTTGATGGAGCGCGCCGCTTCCTTGACCGCGTATGGCGTTTGTTTATCGAGGAAAACGGCGAGCTGACGGGCAAAGTGACAGAAGGCGCAGGCGAAACTCTTGAGCGCGTCTATCATGAAACGGTCATGAAAGTGACAGAAAACTTCGAAGCCCTTCGTTTTAACACGGGCATTTCTCAGCTGATGGTCTTCATTAATGAAGCTTACAAAGCGAATGAACTGCCGAGAGAATATATCGAAGGTTTTGTGAAGCTGCTTTCTCCTATTTCGCCGCATTTGGCGGAAGAACTGTGGGAAAAACTCGGCCACGAAGGTTCGATTGCATACGAGGCTTGGCCTGCTTATGACGAATCAAAACTGGTGGACGATGAAGTGGAAATCGTCGTCCAGCTGAACGGAAAAGTAAAAGCGAAATTAATGGTTCCGGCTGATGCTGATAAAGCAGCGTTAGAACAGCTCGCACAAGCTGACGAAAAAGTAAAAGAGCAGCTTGAAGGAAAAACGATCCGAAAAATCATTGCCGTACCGGGCAAGCTTGTCAATATCGTGGCAAACTGACCGGGCGAAGCCCCTCTCCTACAGAGAGGGGCTTTTTTATCAGTCTCTATCATAGAAATTGCACCGCGGGCTTTGGTATACTTAACACCATAAAGATGAATGGGAGTGTCACACATTGAAAATAAATGAAATCAGCACAGCCGCACTGGAAGAAAAATTAAAAGCGGGAGAAGAGCTGTATCTGATTGATGTCAGAGAGGACGAAGAAGTTGCCGAAGGAATGATTCCGGAGGCCGTTCACATCCGCATGGGGGACATCCCTGAGAAGATGGATGCGTTAGACAAGGACAAGGAATATGTATTTATCTGCCGTTCCGGAAAAAGAAGCATGAACGTTTGTATGTATTTACATGAGCAGGGCTTCCGTACGGTTAATGTTGAAGGCGGCATGCTGGAGTGGGAAGGCGAAACAAAGCCGAAGAAATAACGCTTTGAAGTGAAAGAAGAAAAGGGACGTGCGTCTTTTTCTTCTTTTTTTATAAAAAAACGGGAGGCGAATCAGGTGAAACCGATGATCCGCGCGATGAAAACAAACGATATCAAACAGGTCCGGCAAGTCGCAGAACGAAGCTGGCATCATACGTATGAAGGGATTATTCCCAGACATATTCAAGATCAGTTTCTCGAATCCGCCTATCAGGATGAGATGATGGAACGCCGGCTCTTGCATTCTCTGTTCTTTGTGGCAGAAGAAGAGGGGCGAGTGCTCGGTTTTGCAAATGCCACCCCGGTTCAAAAAGACGGAAATGCGGAGCTGACCGCCATCTATATTGACCCGGATTGCCAGGGAAGCGGGATAGGCACGGCACTCCTTAAAGAATGCATCAGGCAGTCCGGCGGGGTAAAAAAGCTTTATGTCCATGCAGAAAAAGAGAACCGCATTGCCTTATCCTTTTATCAAGCGAAAGGGTTTCAATGGGTATGTGAATTTGAAGAAGATTTTAAAGGACACACTTTACAGACGGTCAAACTGGTACTGAACATATAAAAGCGTCCGGCCCGCCCAGGACCGGAACGCGAATGATCAGTGATAAGCCGGAAGCCGGTCTTTGTGCGCTTCAAATAAGTCATCGCACAAAGATATGATGTCATTCATGGAAAGCTCGGCGCTTGTATGCGGGTCAAGCATGGCCGCCTGATATACGGCTTCCTTTTTTAATGTAACGGCCGCTTCGATGGTTAAAAGCTGTGTGTTAATGTTTGTTCTGTTGAGCGCCGCGAGCTGCTCGGGAAGTTCGCCCGAATAGCACGGCATAATGTGGTTTTTGACGGCTGTGCAAGGCACTTCAACGACCGCTTTCGCCGGCAGATTTGGTATTAGCCCGGTATTCAGCACATTGCCGCCGAATGTGAACGGTTTGCCCGTCTCCATCGCTTCAATAATTCTCGAACCGTATTCTTTTGAGCGTTCGTGCGTCAGGTTTTGGTTGTTGATGATGCCGTCTCTCATCGTTTCCCAATTGTTGATTTGTTCCGCGCATCTCCTCGGATATTCATCAAGCGGAATTTGGAGTTCATCTATCAGCTCAGGATACCGGCTTTTTATAAAATACGGGTGATATTCGGCATTATGCTCAGATGATTCCGTTACGTAGCAGCCGAATTTATCCATCAGCTCAAACCGCACCATGTCCTTATGTTTCGTCTTTTGTTTTTCGCGTGCCCGTCTTTTAATTTCAGGATATAAATCAATTCCGTCTTTTTTAATCTCCAAAAGCCAAGCCATATGGTTGATGCCGGCAATGCGTTCTTCCGTCCCTTCGTGATCCATGCCGAGTGAGTCAAACAGATCTTTGGTACATACCTGGACGCTGTGGCACAGGCCGACCGTTTTGACATTTGTATGTCTGAGCATCGCTCCGGTCAGAGAGGCCATCGGATTTGTATAGTTTAACAGCCACGCATCCGGGCAGACCTCTTCCATGTCTTTTGCGATGTCAAATAAAACGGGGATGGTGCGAAGGGAACGGAAAATGCCGCCTATTCCGACGGTATCGGCAATCGTCTGGCGGAGACCGTACCGCTTCGGGATGTCAAAGTCAATAACCGTCGCGGGTTTATAGCCGCCGACCTGAATGGCGTTTATCACATAGCCGGCGTGTTTCAGCGCCTGTTTTCGGTCATCGTAGGAGATGATGGATATACTCGTATTGTAGCGGTCTCTCATGTTTTCCAGCATGAGCTGGGATTCTTTCAGCCGTACAGCGTCAATATCATAAAGCGCGAATTCAAACCCGTTTAATGCTTTAGTCAGTAAGCAGTCCCCCAGTACATTTTTTGCGAAAATCGTGCTCCCCGCTCCGATAAACGTAATTTTCTTCAACAGAAATTCCTCCCTTTTCTTCTCAGCCTTTGACCGCCCCGGAGGACAGCCCTGAGATAAAATATTTTTGAAGCGCCAAAAACAATACGACCATCGGCAGCATCGCCATAATTGCGGCTGCGGCGACTAAGTGAAGATTGTTCGCGTTTTCGCCGAAAAATCCCGCCATGGCCACGGTCAATGTCTGCACCTTTTGATCTTGTAAAAAGAAAATCGCAAATTGGTAATCGTTCCAGATAAACACGCAGGAAATAATGCAGACCGTTGCGGTAATCGGTTTCAACAAAGGAAACACGATTGTATAAAAAGTCCTGATCAATCCCGCGCCGTCGATCCTGGCGGCTTCCTCAAGCTCTTTCGGAATGGAGGAGCGGATAAACCCTGAATATAAGAAAACGGTCAGCGGCATATATGCAGCCGTATTAATGAGAATGGCTGCGGCATGCGTATTGATCAGCCCCGCATCAGCGACCATCTTGTATAAAGGAACCATGGAAGTCAAAGGCGGGATGATCATGATTGAAATCAAAAGGCCGAAGACGATTTTGTTCAGCTTTGTATTTCTTCTTGCGAGCGGGTATGCGGCAAGCGAACCCATGAAAATTAATAAAGCGGCGGAAACGGCTGTAATGATGATCGTGTTCAGAAAGGATTGCCCGAGAGAGGCAAGTTCCCATGCTTCACGAAAATTCTGAAATGAAAAGGCGGATGGCAGCGACCATTTTGAACTGTAGTCACCTTTTGCTTTTAATGACGTGGTCAGCAAAATATAAAAGGGGACAATATGAACGCACGAGATAACGGCTGCCAACAGCGTAAAAATCCGCATTCGGGCTGTTTTCATGACATTTCCGTCTCCTTTCGCTTGAAATACAAGAGAGCCGAAAAGCTGATGACAAGAATCATGACGGACATAAACACGCCTTGGGCGGCGGCATATCCTGCATCCTGCCGTTTAAAATATAAATCATACATAAACGTTGACATCGATTGAGAGGAATTGCCCGGCCCGCCTGCGGTCAGCGCGAAAATGACATCAAACAGCTTCAGCCCGCCGATGATATTGATGACCATGTTGATGGTGACAGCCGGCATCAATAAAGGCAGGGTGATGGTGAAAAACGGCTGAAGACCTCCCGCGCCATCCATTTTTGCGGCTTCGTAATAATCTTTCGGAATGCTTTGCAGCCCCGCCAAATATACAATCATCGCAATGCCTGCGTATTGATACGTGTTAATCATGACGATAATCCACGGGTTTGCCGCAGGGCTTGCCAAGGCGTTGACAGGACCGATTCCCAGTGCGCCAAGCACATCATTCAGCGCACCCCCGTCATATGAGAAAATAAAATACCAAATGTATCCCATAATCAGCGGACTGATAATGACGGGCAAGTAGACGATCGTTCTTGTGAGCGCCTTCATTTTTAAGCTCTGATTCAAAAGCAGCGCATATAAAAGTCCAAGCATATTCTGAAAAAAAGTGCTTCCGATGCCGTAAAGCAAAGTGTTTTTCACAACAAGCCACGTGTCCGGATCTGTAAAAAGCCTTTTATATTGAGTAACCCCCACCCATTGATACGTCTGTGAGAAGCCGTTCCAGTTTGTAAATGTAATAAAAGCGCCTTTGACAAACGGAAAAATCATGAAAATAAAAACCGTGGCAAGAGCGGGAACGTACATCCACCATAGTGACGCGGATTTTACCGGCTTTTGATGTTGAAATCCTTGGGTTTCTCTTGCAAGATCACTCATTCTTTTTCAGCTCCCCGTGAATCAGATTGAAGCCGGAGCCGCTTATATTCCCTGCCGAGTTTCGCTGAAATTTCAGCGGGGGTTAAGATATCGGCCATCAGCTCCTGCCCGGCTGTTCCCATCACATCCCACATTCCGTTCGGCAAATAAAGGCGGTCAAAATAAGGCTGCACCTTAATATGCTGATAGCGCTTATAGTCATTTGCGTAGAAAATGTCCGTTTGCACATTCACTAATCCGGCCGGAAGCGAGGTCGCTTCGGCAATTGATTTTGCATGCTCGGGTCGGGCCATAAATGCGATAAACTGTTTCGCTTCTTCAAGCCGCGGGGAATCCTTGAATGCCGCCAGCGTGTAACGTTCGCCTCCGATCCAAACCGGCGCGTCTCCCTTGTGGACGGCCGGGGTCGGTATGATGCCGACTTTTACCTTCGGATTGATTTGAGCGACGTCTTGGCCGAGGGTGCCGCCCTGCAGCGTAAAGGCGATTTTGTTTTGCGCCATCAGTTCAATGAGCTGGGACCGTTTTGCCGTCACGGCATCTATATTGAGCAGGTTTTCCTTTTGCATCTCTTTCAGTTTGTCAGATAAATAGGTGAAGTGTGTCCAGCGGAAGGTTCCGTTTAACAGTTGTTTTTTGTAACGGTGTGCGGGATCTGTGATGAGAAGCGGTGCGGCGAATTGATCGTAATATTGGGCAAATGAGCTTTTCTCATAGCCGGCAAACCAGAAGGGGGTGACTGTTCCGCCGCTTTTTTCTTTAATCTGTCTCAGTGCCTTCATAAAATCATCCATTGTTTCCGGCGGTTTGATTCCGTATTTTTCCAACATTGTGCGGTTGTAGGCCAGTCCGTCCTTTGCCTGATTCAGAGGGAAGGCGTATATTCTGCCTTTGGCGTCTTTGAGCATGCTGTTTAAATTCGGATCGAGCCGCTTCGTCCAAGACATGCCGCTGAGGTCGGCGGTATATTCTCCGTAGCGGATTTTGGCCCAGCCGTGTGTGTCGAAAAGATCGGGCATATCACCGGCCGCCATCCTGACCCTCATCATATTTTCGTAGTCATTGCCTGGGAAATGAACGTTTACTTGAATGTCCGGATGTTCTTTTTGGAATGAATCAGCCAACTTTCTGAATACGGCGCGTTCGCTGTCTGAGGATATGGTGGAATAGACTGTCAATGTTTTCTGCTTTTCTCCGGCGCCGCTCTGTTCTGCCGAGCAGCCGGGAAGTATCATGCAAGTAAAAGAAAGAAACAAAGCCAGTAAGCGTATCATCTTTTCCTCCTTTAAATATGATATAAACGCTGCGGGACACGTCACCTCCTTTCTTGTGAGCCGCAGCTTTGTCTGACAATCAATGAAGTGGGGAGCGTCACGGCCAGCGGGACGGTTCTGCCGTTTAAACGGTCGAGAAGCAATTTGACACCCGTCCGGCCCATCTCTTCCGTGTATACTTTTACCGTTGATAACGGCGTGCTGGCGTATTCTGCCTCATCAATTCCGTTGAAGCTGACAACCGCCGTATCGCGCGGGACTTGAAGGCCGGCTTCCTGCAAGGCTTTTAAAGCGCCGACAGCCATCGAATCACTTGCGATAAAAAAGGCATCGGGGAGACTTCCGCCTTTGATGGCTTCATTCATCAGCCGGAACCCTTCGTGCATGCTGTATTCGCCGATCAGTACATGCTCCGGCTCGGCGCCGGCCATTTGTAAGAAAGCGGTCAGACGCTTATCCTCAATCGTTTTATTGCTGTTTACACCGTCTATGACGGTATGCTCCCGCTCCCGGCCGCCGATATAACCGAGCCGCTGGTAACCGAGCGACAGAAGATGTTCTATCGCCTTTTGCGCTGCGGCATAAAAATCCACGCTGACAGAATCGTAGCGGGCGGGATCGGGGGTGCCGTTAACAAACACCGCGTGCCTGAAAGCGGCGCTGATATTCGTAAGCGCCTCGTCTTGCAGGCTGCCGATGACGATGACGCCGTCCAGTTCGTAAAACATATGCTTTTGAAAAGAACCGAGATGGATAGAAGATGTGATAAAAATTTTTTGCCGAAAGCATTCTTCCTCAATGCCTTTTCGGATCGCCGAAAAATAAGGATCCTGCCGTTCTTCTTCCGGTGATAGGCAGCTGACAACGCCGATCAGGGGCGCTGAATCGCTGCGGCTGCGGTTCTTCCGTCTTTTTGCCGACGGCTGATAGCCCAGCTCATCGGCGATCCTCAGAACTTTTTCTCTTGTTTCATCAGTCACAGCCAAAGAGTCATCCTTATTCAAAATTCTCGATACTGTCGCGCTGGATACAGATGCCTGTAAGGCAATATCTTTGAGACGGACCATTTCGCATCTCCTTTTTACTAAATATTTACTAAACAGAAATGACCTGGTTATTGTTAAAATGATATTATCATACGAGAGTAAGCGTTTTCAACAACTATTTTTGGTTACTTTTAGTAAAAATCAGTAAAAAAGAAAATCTGTTTTTCTCTATCATATTTCAATTGAACCGGAATAAATTGATAGAGAAAGGAGAGGGTGATGTGCTGAAGATAGCTGTTTTTGATGAGGAGCATGAAAAGGATCTGCAGACTGAAGTCAATACATTTTTAAAGGGGATTTCTGATGAACAGCTCGTTGATATTAAATATACGGTAGCGGCGGCCTGTGATCCTGAAGGTGAGCAGCTTTATTGTTTTTCCGCTCTCATTTTATACCGAAAATAAAGAAGCCCGGACGAAAGGGACTGACCCCCGTTTTTGAGACAGGGATCAAAACACCTTCATACAGCCAATTGCCGATATTGTATCGGCGATTGGCTGTTTAGTTTCGTTTGAATACGAATATTGTTATAATAATGAATGTATTCTATGGCAGTGCGTTCTACGATGGCGGTCGTAGTTCGATCAATGCTGTTAAGATAGAACGTTTCAGACTTTAGTGAGGAATGAAACGATTCGATGGAGGCATTATCAGCGGGCGTCCCTTTGCGGGACATGCTCATGGTAATGCCTTTTGTTTTAACAGCTTTCTGATACTCATAAGATGTATAAACAGAACCTTGGTCACTATGTAACACGCAGTTTTCAGGAAGTGTTGGCAGCTGATCAAGTGTGTCTAAGACAAAGTCTGTGTCCTGCTTATCTCCAATCGTAAAAGCAATCACTTCTCCATTGTATAAATCCAATATACTGGAAAGGTACAATTGTTTCTGTCCATAAGGCAAATATGTGATGTCCGTTACCAGTTTTTCAAGAGGGCGATCAGACTGAAAGTTCCGATCCAATATATTATCGACCACAGAATATGGCTGCCCACTTTTTTTACGCTTTTTCATCTTAACCCGACACTGCCATTGATTTTTCTGCATAATACGTTGAACAGATTTATGATTAATACTTATTCTCTTTTTTAGTATGGCTGTGATTTTTCGATATCCATATCGATACTTGTGTTCTCGGCACAACGTGCCGATTTGTTTCTCCAGTCGTATCTTAGGATTACTCTTAGTCAGATTCTTTCTCCATCTATAATATGAAGTGCGTGAAATATCTAAATGGACACAGATGTCCTGTACCGTCATCGTCTTGCGCAATTCTTCTACCAGTTTGATTGTCGTTTCCCTATCAGCTTCCTTTCCAATTCGTTGTACTTTTTTAACACTTCATTCTGTTGTCTCAGATAACGATTCTCTGCCTGGAGTTTCTCTAATTCAGAAGAATACTCCGGACCCTTTCCATAAGTATATTGCTTTCCAACAGGCTGTTCGAATCGGTGGGTATCCCCAGCCTTATGCCATCTAACCCATGTCTGAACCTGAGTCTTATTTTTGATATTCAATTCCTGCATGATCTCTTTCATAGGCACGCCCGCCAATCTCATTCCTACAGCCTTCTGTTTGACTTCAACCGGATAACTCACTCTTGTCCCCATAGAAAAACACCTCCAAGTTTTATTTCGGATAACAACGGTCCGTTTTCAAACTTGAAGGTGTTTTTTGTTTGTCTCATATTATGGGGTCAGTTCCGAAATGCCGGGCTTCTTTGTGCATTATGCTTTTTTGACGCGGGGACTTCTCGGTTTTTGGTATTTCTCCGCTTGTTTGATTCCTTTTCGCTCGCTCGCTAATGACTTGTACAGAGACACAATCATCAGAAGAATCACGACTGAAAACGGAACCGCGGCAAGAATGGCGGTGTTTTGCAGTGCGGCCAGACCGCCGGAATATAACAAAACCGCTGCCACGGCGGACTGGATGACGCCCCAGATGATTTTCACCCGGTTTGACGGGTCTAAAGAGCCGTAAGACGTTTGCATTCCAAGCACAAATGTCGCTGAATCCGCTGATGTAATAAAGAATACAGCGATCAGAACAAGCGTTAATACGGATGTCACCATTGTCAGCGGATAGTGGCTGAGTGCGCCGAACAGCATCGTATCCGTTGACATTCCCGCGACATTGAATACGCCTTTCTGCTGAAGATCCATCGCGGATACACCGAAGATCGCAAACCATAAGAAAGCCAATATACAAGGTGTCACCAATACCCCGATTAAAAATTCCCGGATCGTCCGGCCCCTTGATACACGGGCGATAAAAATGCCGACAAACGGCGACCAGGATATCCACCAGGCCCAATAGAAAATGGTCCAGCTGTTAATCCATTCGCGTTTTTGGGGATCATTCGGAGACAAGCGAAAGCTCATCTGCACGATATTTTGGATATATTGGCCGATAGAATCGGTAAATGAGTTCATAATCAGCACCGTCGGGCCTGCAATGAGCATAAAGATCATTAAAATAGCCGCGAGCGCCATGTTGGTATTGCTTAAGTATTTAATCCCTTTGCCGATGCCGCTCCACGCAGAAATCAAAAATAACACGGTCACGACAGCGATCAGGATCAGCTGAACGGAAAATGTTTTCGGAATGCCGAATAAATAATGCAGACCGCCGTTGATCTGAGTCGCTCCGAGCCCTAAGCTTGTCGCCACACCGACAACGGTCGCAAACACGGCGATACAGTCAATCGCTTTGCCGATCGGCCCGTTTACTTTATCGCCCAAAAGCGGTGTCAGTGTGCTGCTGATCAAACCGGGCGCGTCTTTTCTGAATTGAAAATATGCGATACATAAAGCGACAACCGCATAGATGGCCCAAGCGTGCAGCCCCCAGTGGAAAAATGTGTACCGGAGCGCATCACGAAATGCTTGGGGCGTTTCTGTTTCACCTGAGGGAGAGCTGATGGCGTAATGGCTGATCGGTTCCGCAGCCCCGTAAAATACCAAACCGATTCCCATGCCTGCGCTGAAAAGCATGGCAAACCATGATAATAAGCCGAATTCCGGTTTTTCCCCGGGTTTTCCGAGTTTTATTGTGCCGATCGGACTTACAATGAGAAAGAGACAGAAACCGACAAATATAGAAACGACCAGCAGATAATACCAGCCGAAAGAATCCGTAATAAATTTTTGTGCCGTATCAGTGACTTGCTGCAGGCTGTCAGGAGAAATGGCCCCCCATAAAACCGCAGCGGCTGTGATGACAATCACAATCCAAAAAACACTGGAGATGTTCTTCTTCAAACGTTCTCACCCTCTGACTATTTTTTTCAATACGCCATTTTGTTTTAGTATGGTCGTACGATTGCAGATCAATCCTTTCTTCCTATTCCCTCAATCAGGTGAAACAAAACGCAGAAAACTCTATCATGTTTTTGGTCAATTATCAACGGGGACGCTCAGGTAAGTGCGCTTTAAACCATTTAGAGCGAGCGTGAGAAACGTCCTGCATTCAAACCGGCGAGATGCCCCGTAACAAAGGCTGAAGTGATATTGTAGCCCCCGGTATAGCCGTGAATATCGAGTATTTCTCCGCAAAAATATAAGCCTTCCATTTTTTTTGACGCCATCTGTTTCGGCTCAATCTCTTTTACGGAAACACCTCCGCCTGTGACAAACGCTTTGTCCAAAGAAAGCGTTCCGTCAGCGGCAACCGTAAATTGTTTGCAGTCTTTGACAAAAGCCCTGAATTGATCCTTCGGCAATTCCGTAAAGCTTGTCTGCGGATCAAGACCGTTCCGTTCCAGAAGAAAAAGCAGGTACCGTTCCTGCATCCACGGCTTCAGCGCATTTTTGAGCGCTTTTTTCGGTGCGTCTTTCAGTTCCTTGTGCATCTTTTGAAATAACTCTTCCTCGTTGATGCCGGGAAACAGATCGATGCGGAGTTTGACCTCTGGCTGCTTTTTCAGTTCTTTGACGACAAACTGGCTGCAGCGGAGAATGGCGGGGCCTGACAAGCCGAAATGGGTAAACAGCATGTCCATCACGTGTGTGACGATTGGTTTGCCTTTTTTATTCAGAACGCTGACGGCCGCGTTTCTAAGAGACAGCCCCTGAAGTGTTTTTTGTTTAATAAACGGTTCTGACGACGTAACCGGCACTTCCGTCGGAAAGAGTTCGGTCACGGTATGACCGGCCGCTTCCGCCCATGCATAGCCGTCTCCGGTGCTGCCGGTATGCGGGACTGATTTTCCGCCGACCGCGATAATAACGGCGTCTGCGTTAATGTGTTCGTCATTGTTTGTCGTAATGCCTGCTGTCCTGCCGTTCTCGTACCGCACTTCTTTGATTTTTTCATTTGTGCGGATGGTGACATTCAGTTGTTTTAATCGGTTCAAAAGCGCATCGACAACGCTTTGCGCTTTGTCCGTCACCGGGAACATGCGCCCGTGGTCTTCTTCTTTCAGCTGAATGCCGAGTTTTTCAAAAAAGGCGATGATATCTTCATTATTAAATTCGGAAAACGCGCTGTATAAAAAGCGGCCGTTGCCGGGGATGTGTTTGATGATTTCTTCAACGGGGAGGCGGTTGGTCACGTTGCAGCGCCCGCCGCCGGAAATCGCCAGCTTCCGTCCCAGCTTGTTTCCTTTATCGATTAATAATACGTCCGCGCCTTCTTCGCCTGCCGCAATCGCAGCCATTAAACCGGACGGGCCGCCGCCGATCACAATCACGTCATAATGTTTCATCTTTCATCAACAACTTTCTTTTTTACGTATAATAGGCGGAAATGTCCGCTTTCTGCTATTATAGCGAAAGAAAGGGAATCCTTAAACGTATTTTGTTTTTTAAAGAGTTTTCCCAAAAAGTTTCCCGCTGTAATTATTACCGTCTAATTGCCCAGTTGTGTTAAAATAGAAAAGTTGAATCTTCGTAGAAAATGGTGATGAGGAAACATGTCAAGCAAATTGTTAAGGGGCACGTTCGTGCTGACGCTCGGCACCTATATATCGCGGATTTTAGGGATGATTTATCTGATCCCGTTCGGAGCGATGGTCGGAGCGACGGGCGGAGCTTTGTTTCAATACGGATATAATCAATATACACTGTTTTTAAACATTGCCACGATGGGATTTCCCGCCGCGGTTTCAAAATTTGTCTCGAAATATAACTCCAAAGGAGACTATGAGACGAGCAGGCGGATGCTGAGAGCGGGAATGTCGGTTATGCTCGTAACCGGGATGATCGCTTTTTCAATTCTTTATATTTCGGCGCCGTTTTTTGCGGAAACATCTCTCGGCGGCACGAGTAACAACGGACTTACGATTGACCACGTCGTTTATGTCATCCGGATGGTGAGTCTGGCACTTTTGGTCGTGCCGATTATGAGTCTTGTGCGCGGTTTTTTCCAAGGTCATCAGATGATGGGGCCGACAGCCGTTTCACAGGTTGTGGAGCAGCTTGCCCGGATCATCTTTTTATTGGGCGCAACGTATTTGATTTTAAGAGTGATCAACGGCGGCCTTGTCATCGCAGTCGGATACGCGACTTTTGCGGCGCTGATCGGATCATTCGGAGGGCTTGTCGTCCTTTATATTTACTGGAATAAGCGGAAGGGCGATCTTCTGGCGATGAAGCCGAATCTCGTCCCGTCTGCGAACTTAAGTTATAAAAAAATGTTCATTGAGCTTTTCAGTTATGCCGCTCCTTACGTATTTGTCGGACTGGCGATTCCTTTGTATTCTTATATCGATACGAATACGTTTAATAAAGCGATGATTGCGGCAGGCCATAAGGATATCAGCCAGGACATGCTTGCGATTGTCACTCTTTATGTGCCGAAGCTTGTCATGATCCCGGTTTCTCTGGCGACCGCTTTCGGTCTGACGCTGATTCCGACGATTACTGAATCGTTTACGAGCAGGAATTATAAGCTTTTGAACCAGCAGATTAACCAGACGATGCAAATCATTCTGTTTTTGGTTATTCCCGCAGTTGTCGGGATGTCCGTGTTATCGGGTCCGGCCTATACGTTCTTCTACGGCTCTGAAAGTCTTCGCCCGGATATCGGACAGGATATATTGTTCTGGTACGCGCCTGTCGCGATTCTGTTTTCTCTGTTTACCGTAAACGCCGCGATCCTGCAAGGGATTAATAAGCAGAAATTTGCTGTCGTGAGCCTTTTCATCGGCGTCATTATAAAAGTGGTGCTGAACGTGCCGCTGATCAAGCTGTTTCAGGGAGACGGGGCCATCTTGGCAACGGCGCTCGGTTATATCGCTTCTCTTCTGTACGGTTTTATTATGATTAAGCGCCATGCGGGCTATTCGTATACGGTACTTATAAAACGGGTCATTTTAATCGCAGTCCTGTCCGTCGTGATGGGAGTCGCGGTCAAGCTGACTCAATGGCTGCTCAGTTTCTTTGTAACATACCAAAGCGGCCAGGTGCATGCGGCGATTGTCGTCTTTGTCTGCGCCGCTGTCGGCGGTGCGGTGTACATGTTTGCCGCGTACCGAATCGGATTTTTACAGAAAATGTTTGGAAACCGTCTGCCCCGTGTTTTGAGGAGAGGCAGGCATTCCGCCCATTGAGAAATAATGAATAGTCCGCTTATCGCGGGCTTTTCTTTTTAAAGGAGAGGATCAGGATGAGACTTGATAAACTGCTTGCCAACAGCGGATTCGGCTCAAGAAAAGATGTGAAAAAAATCGTCAAGGCCGGGGCTGTCATGATTGACGGAGAGCCGGCGAAAGATGTGAAAACCCATGTCGATCCGGAAAAACAGGACATCACGGTATACGGAGAGCCGGCAGACTATCGTGAATTTATTTATGTCATGATGAATAAGCCGCAAGGAGTCCTGTCCGCTACCGAAGACAGTCGCCAGCAAACGGTGGTTGATCTGCTGACGCCTGAAGAACAGCGATTTGAACCGTTTCCGGCAGGACGTCTTGATAAGGATACGGAAGGCTTTTTGCTTCTGACTAATGACGGGCAGCTCACTCATCGCTTGCTTTCTCCGAAAAAGCATGTGCCTAAAACATATGAGGTCCGGTTAACCTCGCCTCTGTCACCGGAAGACATCGTTCATCTGGAAAGAGGCGTCGTCATTGAAGGAGGCTATAAAACGAAGCCGGCAGCCGTTGAAATCATTACAGAAAGCCCGGATGAAACGGTGATTCACTTGACCATTACAGAAGGCAAATATCATCAGGTGAAGCTGATGGCAAAGGCTGTCGGAAATGAAGTGGCTTATTTGAAGCGGCTTTCGATGGGGGCTGTTTCTCTTGACCCGGATCTTAAACCGGGAGAATTCCGCGAGCTGACTGAAGAAGAGCTCGAAACGCTGAGAGGCGCTGAAGTGTAATCGATATCAGAAAAGCCCAAAACAGATTTGTTTTGGGCTTTTTATATAGAGGAACAAAAAACAAGGCAAAGACGCTGCTTTGCCTTGCAGCATGTCAGGCCGAAAAGGGCCTTATGTAATTGTTCGCTTAAGATGTAATTTTCACTTTTTTTCGTGTTGTCTCCCACTTGCCTCGGCTAGGACTATGAACAAGATCATTGTATGCTAACACATTTAAGTCTCGCTGAATGGTTCTAGGTGTAATGCCGAATTCATCAACCAGTTCCTGTGTTGTCACAAGGCCTTTTTCCTGGATGAACATGTAAACTGATTTAATCCGAGTCAGCATACGATTTGTTGAAGGTTTCAAAAAACCACTCCCTATCATAAGATCGGATGGACTTGATATACCACAACTTTCGACTCTAAAACTTCGTACGAATAAGCAACAAAGGATGACATTCTGTTTTTTCTCTTTTAACTGCCTCCATTATACACGATATGGACAACATGAATCTAGGAATAAGCGCAGATAATTTTTTCCAAATGGGTGCCGCCTTGGTGCATTACTATGCCCGGTCCGCTTTTATTATTATGGAAACTGAAACTTTTTTTATACATGTCCGTATGAAAACGGGGGAGTGAGAAGTTTGGGAGAATTATTGAATGCAAACATTGTCTGCGCCGGTTATGCTGACAGGCCGAAGGTGATTTCTGATGTATCTCTGTCAGTCAATGCGGGTGAAATTGCCGGTTTAATCGGAGCGAACGGCGCGGGGAAAAGCACAGTGATAAAGGCGGTTCTCGGGCTGTCCCGGGATATAGAAGGCGGTATTGAGTGGAATGATTCATCTTATGCTTACATACCGGAGCGTCCGAGTTTTTATGATGAACTGACGCTTTGGGAGCACCTCGAGCTGACCGGGTCATTGCGGGGTATAGAAGGGGAAGAATGCCGTGAGCGGGCAGGGCGGCTGCTTGAAGAGTTTTCGCTGACGTCTGTAACACATGATTTGCCTTCCGGTTTTTCAAAAGGGATGCAGCAAAAATTGATGCTCATACAGGCATTTTTGGCGAAGCCGGATATTTACATCATTGATGAGCCTTTTATCGGACTTGATCCGATCTCAACAAAGCTGTTTACCGACATGCTGATTGCTGAGAAAGAAAGGGGCGCGGGGATTTTAATGTGCACTCATGTTCTGGATACAGCGGAAAAAATCTGCGACCGGTTTTATTTGCTGGATCAGGGCGCTCTGCTTCTTCAAGGCACGTTAGAGGAGCTTCAGGAAAAAACGGGGAGCCGTTCACTGCTGGATTGCTTTTATTCAGCGGTTCGGAGCAGTCAGCGATGACCGGGCGGGCTTTGTTTTTTCAAAGGCTGTTTCATTATTGGCGGTATCAATGGAAGGTGTTTCAGACGGTCATTGATTGGACGGTCGCGCTGTATATCGTTCTTCCCGCTGCCGCATTTGCCGTTTATCAATATGCTGAATGGCTGAACGGCAGGGGGCTTCTTAATGGAGCGGCAGGAGTATTAGGATGGGGCTGGCTGTATGTATTCAGTGCCCTGCTGTTGTGCACGGGTTTTATTCATACCTTTTTGCTGGAAGCGGATCACGTATTTTTGGTGCATGCAAAACTTCTGATGCAAAAGCTGAAACGGTACGCGCTTTTGTATTCGATGTTCCTTTCCCTTATCAAATGGGGTGCGCTTGCCGTATTGTTATTTCCCTTATGGCGCCAATACGGTGACTGTACCTTACCGGCATATTCAGGTATGTTTTGCTGTCTGTTCGGCTTCCATACCGCGATATTAGCGGTGCACCGGCACAGAAAAAACAGCAGGCGGACATTCGGGAATCAGGCGGCGGGCTGGCTGAAAGTGATGGTTCTGATGGCGGGTGCGTTTTTTATGATCGTCTTTGCCGCCGAATGGTATTGGCTTTGGCCGGCGGGATGTATATTGTTCATCTGTTCCGCTCTTTTGACTTGGAAAGGGACGGAGACATTATCGGCCTTTGAGGAAGAAGTGCTTGAGGAGAACAGGCGCAAGCTTTCATTCGCGGCCTCTGTTTTGATGCTCAGCCATGATGTGCAGCTCCCGAATGGTAAACATAAAGGGCGGAGCAAGCCGTTTTTATATCCCGGCTCAAAGCACATCTTTACAAAACGGTCGGCGTATACGGCGTGGAAAGAATTATTCTTTAAAGTGCTGATCCGAAACGGCGGGTATCTCCGGCAGCTTTACCTTTTAACCGCGGCTTTTACGGCTCTTATTCTCGTTCTTCCGCTCTTAATGAAGCCGGCAGTCCTCATTTTGTTTGCGATCGTCAGCCGCTATGCCGCGTCACTTTTATTTGACCGGATCACGGATAAACCGGTTTTAAGCGGTATCAAGAGAGACAGTGATGACTATTTCAGGGCGCGAAACAGCGCATTAACCGTCATCCAAGTCATCTGTTCCGCCTGGTGTCTCATTGCCGCGATTCTTTCCGTTCTTTATATGTGAAAATCCCTTTCCGAAAAAGGAAAGGGATTTTTCTTAATGTCCGTTCAAAATAAAAAGCTGAATAAAAAACAGCACGGCGAAGATGATGACTAAAGGATGGATTTCGCGCCATTTTTTCTTAGCTGCTTTAACAAGCGGATATGAAATGAAGCCGAGTGCGATTCCGGTTGAAATACTGGACGTTAAAGGCATCGCCAAAATGACGAGAAAGGCCGGGAACGCTTCATCAAGCTCATTCCAGCGGATATTCGACACAGCACCCATCATCAGGCTGCCGACAATAATCAGAGCCGGTGACGTAATCGCTGACACTTCCGATAAGACGCTGACAAGCGGGCTGAAAAACATGGAAACGGCAAACATAACCGCAATCGTCAGCGCCGTCAGACCCGTTCTTCCGCCGGCCGCCACACCTGCTGAAGATTCAACGAACGCGGTCGTCGGGCTGGTGCCGAAGATGCTTCCCACCGTCGTAGCGGTCGAATCAGCCAAAAGCGCTCTTCTGGCATTCGGCAGCTGATTGTTTTTGATCAGTCCCGCTTGTTCGGCGACACCGATCATGGTGCCGGTCGTGTCAAAAATCGTAACGAGAAGAAAAGAAAACACAACGGCGTACAGACCGTGATGCACGACATCCCCGAGGGCTCCGAACGGATTTGTGATCAAAAGCCCCTCCGGCAGGTGCGGGAAGGACATGAATCCTTTCGCGAAATGGATCTGTCCGGTCAAAAAGGCAATGATAGCGGTCAGCGCCATGCCGATGAACAGAGCCCCGTTAACATTCAGCACCATCAGTACAATACTGATGATAAGTCCGATAAGCGTTAAAATGACGGCGGGCGAATGAAGATCGCCGAGTGCGACCAGATTAGATTTATCAGCCGTGATGATTCCGGATTGGCGTAAGCCGATAAAAGCGATAAATAAGCCGATGCCGGTCGTAATTCCGTATTTTAAATTGTCCGGAATCGCTTCTATAAGTTGTTTTCTTAAAGGCGTTAACGATAAAATAATAAAGATGACTCCCGCAATAAAAACGGCGCTGAAAGCCGTCTGATACGTAATGCCGCTGCCTGTGCCGACAACGTGAAAGGCGAGATACGCGTTTAAGCCCATGCCGGGGGCAATGGCGATCGGAAAATTCGCAGCGAGAGCCATCCATAAAGTTCCGACAATGGAAGCGATAATCGTCGCGGTGAACACCTGGTCAAACGGAATTCCCGCATTGGAAAGGATCACCGGATTGACGACAATGATATACACCATTGTGAAAAAGGTGGTCAATCCCGCGGTAATTTCTCTTTTTATTGTCGTTTGATGCTTGTCGAGATGAAACATAAGTACCTCCAATGACGAACATTTTTTCAAAACATCATCTATATTATTCGTTTTATCGACATTTTGCAAGTCTTTATCAAGAAAGGGGATTTGTGATGAACTGGGAAGTTGAAGTCATCAGAAACAAAGAAGATCTGATCCGTGACACGCAGAAGTTTTTGCAGATCAACAGCGTAATGGACGAATCAACAGCCGGTCCCGGCCGGCCGTTTGGAGAAGGCGTCAATGCCAGCCTGACGTCACTGCTGGAATTCGGTGAAAAAGAAGGCTTCACCGTAAAGAATCTTGATGGCTATGCGGGCCATATTGAATGGGGAACGGGTGACGAAATCGTCGGCGTTCTGTGCCACGTCGATGTCGTTCCGCCCGGAGACGGCTGGACGAGCGATCCGTTTTCAGCCGATATCAGGGACGGCCGGATATATGCCAGAGGCGCCATAGATGATAAAGGGCCGACAATGGCGGCGTTTTATGCGCTGAAAATCGTCAAAGACATGCAGCTCCCTTTATCCAAACGCGTGAGAATCATCATCGGAACGGATGAAGAAAGTGATTGGAGATGCGTGGATCACTACTTCAAACACGAAAAAATGCCTGACATCGGCTTTGCTCCTGACGCGGATTTTCCGATCATTAACGCGGAAAAAGGAATTATAGATGCATCACTGCGCATTGTAAAAAGCGCTTCTGACAAAGACGCAAAAAACGGGCTTCTGTCATTCCGTTCAGGACTGCGCTTGAACATGGTGCCGGATGCGGCTGAAGCGGTTATTGAAGGGGACGGTCTTGATGCCGTGCACGCATATTTCAGCAAATGGCTTGAGCAGTCAAAAACACAGGGTGAAGCAGTTTCGGAAAATGGAAAACTGACGCTTCGGGTATACGGAAAATCATGCCACGCGATGGAACCGGATAATGGTGTCAATGCCGGCTTAAAGCTTGCTGAATGCCTTAACGGAACAGAGCTGGATGAAGCCGGAAAGCACTTTGTCAAAACCGTCAGTGACTATTTTTCAAATGATACACGAGGCAAAAAACTGAAAATTAATTGCAGGGATGACATCAGCGGAGAGCTTACATTGAATGTCGGCACCTTTACATACAGAAAGGGTGAGGAAGGAGAACTCGGCATCAACATCCGTTATCCCGTCACTTCAGACAGCAAAGTCATCCGTGATGCTTTTACGTCTGCTGAAGAATTCCGGCTTGAAGAATTTAAAGACAGCAAACCGCACCACGTTTCTGCCGATCATCCGCTCGTAAAGACGCTTCAAAAGGTTTACGAAGGACAGACGGGAAAGAAAGCGGATCTGATTTCAATCGGCGGAGGAACGTATGCGAGATCCCTTTCGGCGGGCGTCGCGTTCGGGCCGCTGTTCCCCGGCCGGCCTGACAGCGCGCATCAAAAGGATGAGTACATTGAAATCGATGACCTTCTCCGGTCAACCGCTTTATACGCCGAAGCCATTTATGAGCTTGCCAAGTGATAATAAAAAGGGACGCCGAAAGCGGCATCCCTTTTTATCATTCAAATGACCATAAATCCGTTGATAAATAACGTTCTCCCGTATCGGCCGTCATACAGATGACGATCTGTTCGGAAGGGAGGCGTTTTGCGGTTTCAATGGCGGCGAAGCAGGCGGCGCCTGAAGACGGGCCGACGAGTATACCTTCTTCCCGGGCCAGACGGCGTGTTGTCGTATACGCATCTTCATCAGATATTTTCATGATTTCATCGTAAACGTCCTGATTCAGTATGCCGGGAATAAATCCGGGGCTTGTCCCGACAAGCTTATGAGCGCCGGGTTTTCCGCCAGACAGGACGGGAGATCCCGCGGGCTCGGCGACATGAACAATCATATCCGGGAAAAGCTCCCTCAGCGTTTCTCCGGTTCCGGTAATGGTTCCGCCCGTTCCCGCCGTTGCCACAAAAGCACCGAGCGGTCTGTTGAGCTGCTGAACGGCCTGATAGATTTCAATGGCGGTCGTTTTTCGGTGGGCATCTGGATTTGCGCCGTTATCGAATTGCATCGGGATAAAACTTCCCGGAATCTGTTCGGCGAGTTCTTTCGCTTTTTTGATGCTGCCGGGCATTCTTTCCGCCCCCGGTGTTAACACAACCTCCGCGCCGTACGCTTTCAGGAGGTTGATGCGTTCTTTCGTCATCGTGTCAGGCATGACGAGGATTGCCTTGTAGCCGCGCGCCGCCGCGTTCATCGCCAGGCCGATGCCTGTGTTGCCGCTTGTCGGTTCGATGATGACGGAGCCGGGTTTTAAATGCCCGCTGTTTTCCGCTTCAATGATCATATTGTAAGCCGCTCTGTCTTTGACACTGCCGCTCGGGTTAAACGATTCTAATTTTAAATAGACCTGTGCTGCATGTTCTGGCTGAAGACGATTGAGCTTTACGATCGGTGTGCCGCCGATCAGCTCCGCCGTGCTGTTTACGATTTTCAAGGCCGGCTCATTCCTTTCTGTATAAAACGTTCGGTACATAATATCCTATCATAATGAGCGGACAGGGTTCTCCTCTCCGCTTATCCGTTTTATAATAACACCATAACCAAAGAGGGGGAGATCCTCGTATGAGAGCTTCATTGCCGCATTATTTTATCGGCATTCCGATTCCGGCTGACATTGCTGAACCGATTTGGGAAGCAGCCAAAAAGGAGCCGGCGTTATCATTCAAAAAATGGGTGCACCCGCATGACTATCATATTACACTCATTTTTCTCGGAGCCGCGGATGAAGAACGGCTTGCGAAATTATCGTCTCTGCTCGCAGATGCTGCGTCGGCAGCGCAGCCGTTTACCGTACAGTTTCAGCATCTGGATATTTTCGGCGACCGCAGACAGCCGAGAGTGCTTCACCTTGAGCCCGAACGGAATGAACTGCTCTTTGATTTGCGGGAAAAAACAAAACAGGCTGTTTTGAAAGCCGGTTTTCAAGTGGAAAAACGCCCGTATCACCCTCATATGACGATGGCGCGGAAGTGGGCGGGAGACCGGCCGTTTCCTGACGATGTGCCGTTTGAAAGCGGCAGGGTGCAAAGTGCCGTCAGCCGGTTTTCCCTGTTTCAGACCCATCTTGACCGGTCGCCTAAATACGAAGAAATCGCACAGTTTCAATTGACATAAACAAATATTCGGAGTGGAGAAATCACATGGCACAGATCATCAAAATTCACGACTGCATATCCAGATATGAACTTGATCCATATCATTATATGAACCAGTTTATCCGGCTGAAGAAAGAACGCTTTGAGGCGCTTCTTGAAGCGTTTGACCGGATGACGGAAGAAAAAGAAACGGAAACGGCTGCCGGCGGGGAAACCGATCAAGCGCCGGCCAGGAAAAAATTTTCCTTAAAAAAGAGAAAAGAAGAAAATACGGCCGATATAAATGAAAAGAGGCACCAATGGTTTGATGAGCCGGAGGGAGAAGAGGCGCTGTTCGGGAACCTTCCGTCTCAAAAGTCTGAGCTTGCGCCTTTTTTCAAAGATCAGCTGTATGACTTTCAATTAAAATGGGCGAGCTCCACGCTTTCTCAAAAGTCTGAGCTTTCGCAGGCGGTCAAAAGGGACGGGATGTTAAAAATGCTGGCTCAAAAGCTGCCCGATTCCTATTTTGTGATGTATCATCCGGTTCTGCAAATTCAGCAGGCGTCCGTCGAACTGAGCATGATCATCATCTCGCCGCTGGAGATTTTCTGCGCTGCTTTTATGGAAGCGGAAGAGGACAGCGTATATATCGGATCAAAACACCGTTTTTGGGAAGAAAGAGGCTCCGGCAGCACACGCCAAGTATTGAATCCGGCTCTCAGCCTGCAGCGGACGGGCTCGGTCGTTTCGCAAATCGTAAAAGAAAAGCAGGCCGACATTCCCGTGCGGAAGCTTTTACTCAGCAGAACGTCTTATATTGATTACCCGGAGCCGCCGTACGGGCTGGAAATAGCTGATAAACGGACTGCCGCAGGGTGGCTGGAAAAGCAGCAGAAAAATACGGCGCCGATCAAGCACCACCAGCTGAAGGCGGCGAAGGCTCTTTTGTCTTACGGCTTGAGCGATTCAAGCCGGAGACAGGAATGGCTTGATTAAAGCGGACGTTTGCCGGCTGTCTCTTCATCTATGAAGCAGGTGAAAACAAACGATGAGTCAATGGTTTTTTATTATTAATCCGGTCTCAGGAGGCGGGCGGGGCCGGCGTGTCTGGAAATCAGTTCAAAAAGAGCTGACCAGGCGCGGGGTCAGCCACCGCTCTTTTTTGACCGGGCATCCCGGACATGCGGAGGTGCTGGCGAGACAGATTTCAATGATGCAGGATCATAAGCTTAAGCGGCTGTTCGTCATCGGCGGTGACGGGACGATGCATGAAGTCATTAACGGACTGAAAGGAACGGATCAGATTGAGCTGACCTTTGTGCCCGCCGGTTCGTACAATGACTTTTCCAAAGGGCTCGGTATTAAGAAGTCGGCGCTCCTCCAAGAAATCAAAAGTCTGCACCGCCCGCTCACACGGAAATTTTTTGCGGGAAACATCAACTTTTTTCATGACAAAGCGCAATCACTTTATTTTATTAACCACCTGTCTGTCGGCTTCGATGCCTCAGTTTTGAAGGCAGCCGCGAATTTTCCGTTATCGCGCGTTCTTCGGTTTTTGCGTCTCGGCTTTGTGATTTACCCGCTCGCGCATTTACATACGGCCTCGGGGTTTCAGCCGTTCAGATTTGTTTGCACGGCAGACGGCCAGAAGCGTGAATTCCGCAATGTCTGGTTTGTCATTGCGGCTAATCACCCTTATTACGGAGGCGGCATGAAAGCGGCGCCTTCAGCAAATCCCCGTCAAAACCATTTTGATATTGTCATCGCAGAAAACCTGTCCTTTTTCTCACTGTATCGTTTTTTATGGGCGATGAGCTTCGGCCGGCATATCAAAATGGACGGAGTGACGATGATAAAGGGGAAGGAATTCGTTTTTGAAACAGATGGGAAAATTCCGTTTCACGCTGACGGCGAGCTGATCGGAACGACGCCGTTTCGGCTTATGCCGGGCGGTACGCCGTTGAAAATAAAAACATAATAAACAAATGAAACCCGTCAAATGTTTCACGGCAAAGAGCGGTTCGCGGCATAAATCTTCAGAATTCACAGGTGTTCTTGCTAGTTATGCTTGACGAAGTTTGTGCTGTAGCGCTAAAATTTATAGGACGGCTATTGATTAGCATATGAGACTCTCAATAGCTGTCTTTTTTATTCTCATGAAATTGTTTATGACAGGCCGCTCCGCCAATAGAGACAGGCTGGAGGCCTATTCTAAAATATTTTAAGAAATGATGGGTTGAACATTGATATGAACTGGTTGGGACAATTACTAGGTAGCGATTGGGAGATCTTCCCCGCCGGAGGAGCTACAGGAGATGCATATTATGCGAAACATAACGGCCAACAGCTTTTTTTAAAACGTAATAGCTCGCCCTTTTTAGCCGTGTTATCTGCCGAAGGCATTGTTCCGAAGCTGGTTTGGACGAAACGGATGGAAAACGGGGACGTCATTACGGCTCAGCATTGGATGGCGGGCAGGGAGCTGAAGGCAAAGGATATGAGCGGACGCCCGGTGGCTGAGCTGCTCCGCAAAATCCACACATCAAAAGCTTTGCTCGACATGCTGAAAAGATTGGGAAAAGAACCGCTTGATCCGGGCGCCCTTTTGTCGCAGCTGAAGCAGGCCGTCTTTGCCGTGCGGCAATTTTCGCCGCTTATTCAGGAAGGCCTTGCTTATTTGGAAGCTCATGTGGATCAGGTGCAATTCGGTGAAAAAGTCGTTTGCCATTGTGATGTGAATCATAATAACTGGCTTCTGTCTGAAGACAACCAGCTGTATTTAATAGATTGGGACGGCGCCATGATAGCTGATCCGGCCATGGATCTCGGCCCTTTATTGTATCATTACGTCGAAGAGCCAGCGTGGGACAGCTGGCTTGGGATGTACGGCATGAAGCTCACGGAAGGGCTTCGGCTGCGGATGGCGTGGTACATGTTATCGGAGACCATCACCTTCATCGCCTGGCACAAATCAAAAGGAAACGACAAAGCGTATCATGATGCCATGGAAGAGCTTCATGCCCTGATGAAGCGGATTGTCAAGTAGTCAGGAGTACGAATCCATCTGCTCCACCCATTGGGACAAATGGTTTTGGTGCTCCTGAATATGCGTGTCGATGGAATCGGCCGTGATGCCGGACTGGCTGTAGCGGTAGACATCCTCGAGCACGTTTTTTATATTTGAATCAAGCCCGGTGTTGGCCATCAGTGATTTGATGACGCGCTCCAGCTGTTCATACTCGGCAACCGTGCCGCAGCAATCCAATTGATGGTCGGCCAGTATGTCCTTTAATAACCGGACCTGATGTTCGCTTGTTAAGCCCATGATTCATATACACATCCTTTCTGTGTCATACATTGTGCAAAGCGGTGCGGTTTTATGCATCACATGAGTGTTCCGGACCGGGGAGCCTCTTTTTTTATGCAGCCGGCGCCTTTAAAAGGCGCTTGCGGCTCTTTATGTTTCATGGTATGTTGTTACTCGAAATTATAGATAGAGGTGTCAATCATATGAGAATGCGCCATAAACCTTGGGCGAATGATTTTCTGGCAGAAAACGCTGACATCGCCATCAGTGATCCGGCCCAGTATAAAGGGCGGTGGAACACGGTCTTTGGCAATGACAACCCGATCCATATTGAAGTCGGTACGGGTAAAGGGCAGTTCATTTCAGGAATGGCCAAGCAGAATCCGGATATCAACTATATCGGGATTGAGCTGTTTAAAAGCGTCATCGTCACTGCCGTCCAAAAAGTTAAGGACAGCGGGGCTCACAATGTCCGTTTGTTAAATATAGACGCGGAAACACTGAATGACGTATTTGAACGGGGAGAAATCAAGCGCGTATATTTAAACTTTTCTGACCCGTGGCCGAAAAACCGCCACGAAAAGCGCCGTTTAACTTTTAAAACGTTCTTGAAAAAATACGAAGAAGTGATGGGCGAAACAGGTGAGATTCATTTCAAAACCGATAACCGCGGTTTATTCGAATACTCTCTGAAAAGCTTTTCCGAATACGGCCTGCTTCTGACGGAAGTCAGCCTTGATCTGCACAACAGCGATCCGAAGGGCAATATTATGACAGAATACGAAGAAAAATTCTCCGCGCTCGGCCAGCCGATTTATCGGGCCGAAGTTGAATGGAGAACAAAAGACAGACTCTGATGCGGGAGTCTGTTTTTTTATGCCGCCATTTGCTACCATTACATCAGGAGGGATCAAGATGGAGACATTGAATATTGGGAATATTTCATTAACATGGCTGGACGGCGGTGTAACACATATGGACGGCGGAGCGATGTTCGGCGTTGTCCCGAAACCTTTATGGTCGAGAAAATACCCCGTAAATGACAAAAACCAGATTGAATTAAGAACAGACCCGATTCTGATCAGAAAAAACGGCCTCAATATATTGGTTGACGCGGGTATCGGCCGAGGGAAATTCTCTGATAAACAAAAAAGGAATTACGGCGTAACACAGGAATCCAATCTGAAACAATCTCTTCGTGACCTCGGGCTTTCCTGTGAGGACATTCATATTGCCGCGATGACCCATCTTCATTTTGACCATGCATGCGGCCTGACGGAGTACAGCGGAGAGGAGCTTGTCTCTGTTTTCCCGAATGCCCGCATTATCACTTCTGCAACAGAGTGGCGCGAAATGAGAAATCCTAATATCAGATCGAAAAATACATATTGGAGAGAAAATTGGGAGGCGGTGCAAGATCAGGTCGAAACCTTTGAAAACGAGTATCAGCTGACAGAAGGCATTACGATGCACCACACCGGCGGCCACAGCGACGGCCACAGCGTCATCGTCTTAGAAGACGGAGGGGAGACGGCTGTGCATTTTGCCGACCTGATGCCGACGAATGCGCATAAAAATCCGTTATGGGTGCTGGCCTATGATGATTATCCGATGACCTCTATTCCAGAAAAGCAGAAATGGCAGACGTTCGCGGCAGAAAAAGACGCCTGGCTGATTTTCTATCACGACGCGATTTACAGAGCGGTAAAATGGGGAGAAGACGGCGAAGTGGCTGCATCTGTCAAACGGGAGAAAAAATAAGCGGATCGATGATTTGCCTGTATGAATTTCGGGAATAAAAGCAAACCTAAGACAAATTGCTTTGAAAGGAAGAGACAGGTGAATCAATTTCAAGTGACGAAAGATGGAGAAATCAAAACAACACTGCGCGGATTAGAAGTGCTTTCTACGCCTTTTTTAAATAAAGGGGTGGCCTTTACACAGGAGGAAAGAAAGGAACTCGGGCTCGAGGGGTTTCTGCCGCCGAAAGTATTGACAATCGAAGAGCAGGCGAGGCGGGCCTACGAACAATTCAGTTCGCAGCCTGATGAGCTGAGCAAAAATGTCTACTTGACCGCTCTCCATGACCGGAATGAAACGTTATTTTACAGGCTGTTAAATGATCATTTAGGCGAAATGCTGCCGATCGTATATACGCCGACCGTCGGCACTGCGATCCAGCGTTACAGCCATGAGTACAGAAAACCCCGCGGTCTGTATTTGTCAATAGATGACCCTGAAGGAATGCGCGCCGCATTTCAGCAGTTCGGAAAAAATGAAAACATTGACTTAATCGTTGCGACAGATGCCGAGGGCATTCTGGGAATCGGTGACTGGGGCGTCGGCGGCATCGCCATTTCTGTCGGAAAACTTGCGGTGTATACGGCGGCGGCAGGAATTGATCCGTCACGAGTGCTTGCGGTCGTATTGGACGCGGGGACAAATCAGGAAAGCCTCTTAAATGACCCGCTGTATGTCGGAAACCAGCATTCAAGAGTGCGCGGCGAGAAATATGACCGCTTTATTGATGAGTATGTCTCGCTTGCCCGGGAAACATTCCCGAATGCGCTGCTTCATTGGGAGGATTTCGGTACGGCTAACGCCCGCGGCATATTAAAACGGTATAAAGATAAAGTCTGTACGTTTAACGATGACATTCAAGGAACGGGCGCGGTATCGCTTGCAGCTGTTTTAGCGTGTGCAAAAGCATCAAAAGTGCCTTTAAAAGAGCATAAAGTCGTCGTCTTCGGCGCGGGAACGGCCGGTATCGGAATTGCTGAGCAGCTGCGCGAAGCCATGGTGCATGACGGATTAAGCGAAGAAGAATCCTACAGCCATTTTTGGTGTATCGACAGAAACGGATTGTTAACGGATGATATGAAGGACTTGCGTGATTTTCAGGTTCCGTACGCGCGCCCTGCTGATGAAGTGAAAGAGTACGGCCGCAGCGGTGAAGGCGGATCAATTGATCTGGCGGAGACGGTGCGTCAGGCCAAGCCGACGATTCTGATCGGCACATCCACCGTATCAGGCGCATTTACGGAAGAAATCGTCAAAGAAATGGCCTCGCATGTCAAACGGCCCGCTATTTTGCCGATGTCAAACCCAACGACATTATCAGAAGCAAAACCTGAAGATTTGATTAAATGGACGGAAGGCCGCGCGCTTGTCACTACGGGTAGTCCGTTTCCGCCTGTTGCGTATAACGGCGTTACCTACCATATCGGACAGGCGAACAACGCGCTCGTATTCCCGGGACTCGGACTCGGCACGATTGTGACGAAAGCAAGGATCATTACGGACAATATGTTCGTTGCCTGCGCGAATGCCATCGCCGGTATGGTGGATGTCGGCAAGCCGGGGGCGCCGATGCTTCCGAAAGTGGAGGATCTTAGGACGGTATCGGCAACTGTGGCGGTAGCTGTAGCTAAAGCTGCGATTCAGGACGGTGTAGCGGAAACGGAACCCGAGGATCTGATCCAAGCGGTGCAGGACGCGATGTGGCACCCAGTATATAAACGAATTCGGCCGATGTAACCGAATAAAGCCCAAAACGCTGATGGTTTTGGGCTTTATTTTTTGCTTGTCCGAATTATGAGGCGACAGAATCAATGACATCGACAATCTGGCCTGTTTTTGCATTGACCATAACTTCATATTGCTCCAGTTCGCCGAATGCCGAACGTGTCACGCCGGTCTTGTATACCTGGATGGTTTCTCCGTTTACCTGGTAGGGCTCGGGCTCTGTGTAAATCCATGATCCGTCTATCGGCCCGCGCTGTTTAAAAGCCGCTTTCACGATACGGAGCGCTTTTTCTGAAGAGATATAAGGTTTCATCGCATACTTTTTCACTGCGATGGCAGCGCATAATCCGACTCCTGCACCTAAGAGAAAATGACGTAATTTCAATATGAAGCACCTCCAATTATGTCGTAATTTTTATTATACAGAAGATGCCAGACGGTGTTAAGTAAAGCGACGGTTTTCCAGCCCATTCAATCTGAGCGCTTGGAAAACGGTTGTTTTTCTAATAAAATAAAAGCATTACATAGAAATGAGGGGAAAATATGAATGAGGAAACGAAAACGCTTTTCCGGACGCTGACGCAGCTTCCCGGCGCACCGGGAAATGAACATCAGGTCCGCTCCTTTATGAAACGGGAGCTTGCGAAATATGCGGATGACATCGTGCAGGACAGACTCGGAAGTGTTTTCGGAGTAAGGCGCGGCGCTGAAGATGCGCCGACCGTTATGGTAGCCGGCCATATGGACGAAGTCGGGTTTATGGTAACGCAGATTACGGATAACGGCATGCTGAGATTTCAGACGCTCGGCGGCTGGTGGAGCCAGGTGCTGCTTGCCCAGCGCGTCGAGGTGCAGACGGATAACGGACCGATTATCGGCGTCATCTCAAGCATCCCGCCCCACATTTTAACGGATGCCCAGCGCGCAAAGCCGATGGAGATCAAAAATATGATGATTGATATCGGTGCCGATGACAGAGAGGACGCGGTCAAAATGGGGATCAGACCGGGACAGCAGGTCGTGCCTGTCTGCCCGTTCACCCCGATGGCCAACGAGAAGAAAATATTGTCCAAAGCGTGGGATAACCGCTACGGCTGCGGGTTAAGCATTGAACTATTAAAAGAGCTGCACGGAAAAGACCTGCCGAACAATCTGTACGCCGGGGCCACCGTTCAGGAGGAAGTCGGCTTGAGAGGGGCGCAGACAGCGGCCAACATGATTCAGCCTGATCTCTTTTTCGCGCTTGATGCCAGCCCGGCAAATGATATGAGCGGCGATAAGGAGCTGTTCGGCCGTCTCGGCGAGGGGGTGCTGCTCCGCATTCTCGACAGAACGACGGTCATGCACCGCGGGATGAGAGAGTTCGTCCTTGATATGGCGGAAACGCACAATATCCCTTATCAATATTTCGCTTCAGGCGGGGGAACGGATGCCGGACGGGTCCACATATCAAACAGCGGGGTTCCGTCTGCCGTCATCGGCATTTGTTCAAGATACATTCATACAAATGCCGCCATCATCCATGTCGATGATTATGCCGCGGCGAAAGAAATGCTCATTAAGCTGGTCATGGCGAGTGACAAACAGACGGTCGAAACGATCAGAGAAAATGTGTGAAAAAATAAGCAGGACCGCATAAAGGCGGCCTGCTTATTCTGTTTCAAATAAATAAGAGAGTGCTTTCATCGCTTGATTGACGGTTTCGACCGTGATATTCGCTTTTCCGGAAAGCTCTTTCAGCGGATGATGAAGTTCTTTCGGGCGGATGAGAATGAGCGGCTTTCCTTTTGCGATGGCATAAGAAGCATCCATCGCGGTATTCCACTGCTTATATTTCTCGCCAAACAGGGCGATCACAAAATCGGCTTTTTCCATCAGCACCTCTGTACGGAAATTGTTGATATCAGAAGCTCTGGCGTCTTTTAAAACAGAATCGGGCTGCACGCCCATAATCTCTTCTCCGATATTGTCTGAGCGTTCATGGTTTTCCATCGGGCCGACAAACGTAATCGGCAGGTCCAGCGCCGTTGCTTTTTGCTTAATCTCATCCCGCCAATTACTGTGGATTTCACCCGCTAAATACACGACAAAATGCATCTTTTGCCCCTCCTTATGTACATATTCAGATTTTCGTACGGCTACAAGCAAAATGGTAAACGAAACTTGCTTGATAATGCAAATGAAATATGATAATGATATTGCATATAGTTGGTCTTGCTGTAAACAGTCTGGTATGATCCAATTGGACAAACATCAGCATATAAAAAACTCATAATTCAGATGGAGGAATGACAATGAAAAAGATTGAAAGCACGGAAGAATTGCAAAAAGCGGTACAAGACGATTGGGCGGTATTTATGTTTTCAGCGGATTGGTGCCCGGACTGCCGCTTTGTGGAGCCGTTTCTCCCTGAGCTGGAAGCGGACTTTCCTGAATTCACTTATTACTACGTAGACCGCGATCAATTTATTGATACATGCGCGGAATGGGAAATTTACGGCATTCCGAGCTTTGTTGTGTTTAACGGAGGAAAAGAAGTGAACCGCTTCGTCAGCAAAGACCGTAAAACAAAAGAAGAAATTGAGCAATTTTTAACCGATTCCCTTGCTAAAGCATAAAGGAGGCCACGGGCTTTGAAAATGACGTCAAGGAAGCTGGCGGATTTATTAAAACAGCGCCTGCAGCACGAGAACCGATCCTTCTTTTTTGACAGAGAAAAAGACACCCTCCGTGTTGAGGATCAAACGACCAAAAAAGGCATCACATTGGAGCTCCCGCCGATCATTGCGAAGTGGGAGACGAAAAAAGAAGAAGCGATCGACGAAATCGTCTACTATGTGTCAGAAGCAATGGAGGCGATGGAAGGCAGCGGACAGGAGATGTCCGGAAAGGAAGCCGGTATCTATCCGGTCATCCGCTCCACATCATTTCCCGATCAAACGAGCGACGGCATTCCCCTCGTGTATGATGACCATACGGCCGAAACGAGAATCTACTACGCGCTTGACCTCGGCAAGACGTACCGCTTAATTGACAGCCGTATGCTCGAGAAAGAAAACTGGACAAAAGAACGGATCAGGGAGACGGCGTCATTCAATCTTCGCTCTCTTCCTTCAGTTGTGAAACAGGATACGGTTGCGGACAATTATTTTTATTTTTTCAGGGCGAATGACGGCTATGACGCCAGCCGGATTCTCAATGATTCGATTCTTCATGAATACAAGCAGGCCGCTGAAGGCGAATTGGCGATTTCCGTCCCGCATCAGGATGTATTAATACTTGCTGACATTCGAAATGAATCGGGTTATGATATTTTAGGGCAAATGTCCATGAGCTTCTTTGCAAGCGGCACGGTGCCGATTACGGCCCTTTCATTTCTGTATAATGAAGGCAGACTGGAACCTGTGTTTATCATGGCGAAAAGCCGGCCGAAAAAGGATTAGAAAGGATTTTTCTTATGAACGCTTTTTACAATAAAGAAGGTGTGGGAGATACGCTTCTGATCTCTCTTAAAGATGCGGCACGCGAAGAAATCGCCTATGAAAGAGAAGGCGATGTCATCAGAATCTTTAACAAAGAAACAAAAGAAACGACGGGTTTTAACATTTTTAATGTGTCTTCTTATCTACAGATTGAGGACAACGGCCCCGTCGCTTTGTCTGAGACATTCGTTCAGGATGTGAATGAAATACTGAACAGAAACGGCGTTTCAGAAACGCTGACGGTTGACCTTTCTCCGAAATTTGTTGTCGGTCACGTTGAATCGAAAGAAAAACATCCGAATGCGGATAAACTGAATATCTGCCAAGTGAATGTGGGAGAGGAAACCCTCCAAATCGTTTGCGGCGCGCCGAACGTGGACAAAGGGCAAAAAGTCGTCGTCGCTAAAGTCGGCGCGGTGATGCCGAGCGGACTTGTGATTAAAGACGCTGAATTAAGAGGCGTTCCGTCAAGCGGCATGATCTGCTCCGCGAAAGAACTCGCTTTGCCGGATGCGCCGGCGGAAAAAGGGATTCTTGTTCTTGAAGACAGCCGCGAGGCCGGCGAAGCATTTCAATTCTAACTCCCATAAATAAGCGCACAGAATCGAATGATGTGAGAGAAAGCCGTTAAGCAGGCCTGCTTAACGGCTTTCTTCAGTTGGGAGCTTAATCTTTTCTGAGCCGCCCGGCAATGGTATACTAAATATCGTCCCAGACTACTAAAAAGGGAGTTAGAGAGTGATTAAACATGAGTTGGCTGAATAAATTTTTTGACTTATTTTTAGGTGAAAAAGAAGAAGAGCATGAACGTGAACCAAACACGCATGCCCAAATCCCGAAACAGCAGATACCGGATCAGCCAGAAGGCAAATTCACGCGCATGGAAGATCCTAAAATATATTACGAATATCCGAAAGGGAATTTCCGCTTCCCCGTCGTTCCGGACGGCTATAAGCGAACGGAGCAAAACCAAAGACAGCGGGAAAGGCACGAACGCCGCCAGCCGTCCCGGGATTATGCCGCCGGGAAGGAGCAAACCGAGCGGAAACAGCATACACATAAAGAGCCTGAAACGGTGAAAAAGCCCTTTAAACCGTCATCCATTCCTTCACCGGTTTACGGCTTTCAATCTCAGCACAGCATAAAAAAAGCGCCTAATTCCGAAAAGCGGCGTGAAGAGAACGTAACATTGCTTTCAGAGGAGCAATTTGTTCCGCCAAAAGCCGGCCAGGAAACAGAAAAAGAGCCCGTCTTCACAACATCCGGCATAACAAAACAGACGAATGACCGGCCAGAACCGTTTGCGAAACAAGAAACGGAAGAAATCCCGGCCGTTAAAAAAGAGGAGCTTCACACCGAGGCTGAGAATGCAAAAGAGCAAGTGTTTGCAGCAGCAGAACCGCAGCAGACTGAAGAGCGGGAGCACACGGAAAGCGCGGAGTCTGCCGGCTTTACAGAAGAACAAGAGCATGAACAAACCCGCCCGCAGCCTATTAAAGAGCCTGAGTATGAAGAATCCCGAACGGCTGAAAACACAGAGGAACAAGCGGCGCCGCAGGAGGAATATCAGGAGCCTGAGCCGGAAAAAGCACCGCCTTTTGAAACCGCAGAAGAAACGGTGTATACATACACAGAACCCGGATACGATGAGGAGGTTCAGCCGCAGTCTGAAGACAAGCCCGAATCAGCTGAAACCGACGCGGAACAGGAAACAGACTCGCAGCCTGAGTACAATGAAGTCACGCGGCATTCAGACCCCGAGCCTGAACCTGCAAGCATCGAGACGGCCGATGCCCCGTCCCGGCCTGCCGAAGAAAAAACGGAGCATCAAGGACAGCCTCAGACTGTGAAAAAAGCGGAGCGGCCGAAAGAGCGCAATGTTCCGTTTAACGTCATGATGCTTAAAAGCGATAAACACAAGCAGGCGAAGACGCCAGAGGGCGGAGCGAGCTATGTCTTTCCGAATCTGTCGCTTCTGGACGTACCGCCGGCGCAAAGACATGACGACCAATCGTGGATTGAAGAACAGCGCGAGCTTTTAAACGTTACGCTGAAAAACTTTAATGTGCGCGCCCAAGTCGTTCATGTCACACAAGGCCCGTCCGTCACACGTTTTGAAGTGCATCCTGAGCCCGGAGTGAAAGTAAACAAAATTACAAACTTAGCAGATGATATTAAACTGAGCCTGTCTGCCAAGGATATTCGGATTGAGGCGCCGATCCCCGGTAAAAACACGATCGGCATTGAAGTTCCGAACCGCGTAAGCAAAGTCGTCGATTTAAGGCAGATGATCAGAAGCGCCGCTTTCAGGACGAATCCGTCTCCGCTTACAGCCGCGCTCGGTGTCGATATTTCCGGAAACCCGGTCGTCATTGATTTGAAAAAGATGCCGCACGGGTTGATAGCGGGTGCGACAGGATCGGGAAAAAGCGTCTGCATCAATACCATTTTGGTCAGTCTGCTTTATAAGGCGGATCCGAGTGATGTCAAAATGCTTCTGATTGATCCGAAAATGGTCGAGCTTGCGCCTTATAACCAAATTCCGCATTTGGTCAGCCCCGTCATCACGGACGCCAAAGCTGCGACCGCCGCGTTAAAATGGGTTGTGGAAGAGATGGAACGGCGATATGAACTGTTTGCCCATTCGGGTGTGAGAGATATCGGCCGCTTTAATGAATTAACCGCCGATCATAAGACAGGCGAAAAGCTTCCGTACCTCGTAGTGGTCATTGATGAGCTTGCCGATTTAATGATGGTCGCGCCGAACGATGTGGAAGAAAGCATTGCCAGAATCGCGCAGAAAGCGAGAGCCTGCGGCATTCATCTGCTTGTCGCGACACAGCGTCCGTCTGTCGATGTCATTACCGGAATGATCAAGGCAAACATACCGACGAGGATTGCATTCTCCGTCTCAAGCCAGGTAGATTCCAGAACGATCATCGACATGGCGGGAGCGGAAAAGCTGCTCGGAAAAGGCGACATGCTGTACTGGGAAAACGGTACCGGAAAACCGGTGCGCCTGCAGGGCAACTTTGTATCCGACAGAGAAATTGACCGCGTCGTCTCTCATGTCAGAAAGCAGCTGCCGCCTTCTTATTTGTTTGAACAGGAAGAACTGATCAGGCAGGGAACCGCCCTTAAGGAAGAAGACGAACTGTTTCCTGAGGCGTGCCAATTCGTCGTGGAGCAAAACAGTGCCAGCACCTCAAGCCTTCAAAGAAGGTTCAGAATCGGTTATAACCGCGCCGCGAGGCTGATTGACATGATGGAAGCCGAAGGCATGATCTCAGAAGCGAAGGGCAGCAAACCCCGTGAAGTGCTGATTACGGCCGCTGACATTGCTCAAGAATAAGAATATCGTTCATTTTTCTCACAAACATGGTATGATAGTGGATGGACCATCAAAACTGCATCACTGTCACGCGCTGAAATATCATGCGGCAGGTTTAATCAAAAAGAAAGTTACAGATACTGACGATAACGTAAAAATAAATGGAAGCGCCGCTGTGCGGGCTTTTCGCCCGCGGCGGTCGCAAAATGAAATGAGCGTCATATACTGGGGAACAGATAGACGTTTGTTGGAGGTACGATTATGACTGTTTATCATTTTGTTGGAATAAAAGGGACAGGTATGAGCCCGCTTGCTCAAATCCTGCATGATACAGGGTATCAGGTGCAGGGATCGGATATCGAGAAGCAGATTTTCACTCAGGCTGCCCTTGAAAAAAGAAATATCCCGATCTATCCGTTCAGCGCCGATAACATCAAACCCGGCTTAACGGTAATCGCCGGAAACGCATTCCCTGATTCTCATCCGGAAATCGCAAAGGCGCTCGCTGAAGGGATTCCTGTCATCAGATATCATAAATTTTTAGCTGAATATATGAAAAAATACACAAGTGTCGCGGTAACGGGCGCACACGGCAAGACGTCCACAACGGGCCTCTTGGCACACGTGATGCAGCAGGCGAAGCCGACTTCGTTTCTTATCGGGGACGGAACGGGCAGAGGAAATGAAAGCAGCGAATACTTTGTATTTGAAGCCTGCGAGTACCGCCGTCATTTTCTAAGCTATCAGCCTGATTATGCGATTATGACGAATATTGATTTTGACCACCCTGATTATTTCGCCAACATTGACGATGTGTTTGATGCTTTCCAAAACATGGCGCTTCAAGTCAACAAAGGCATCATTGCCTGCGGTGATGACGAGTACCTGCCGAAAATTCACGCCAATGTGCCTGTCGTTTATTACGGCACGGGAGAAGAAAATGATTTTCAAGCGAGAAACATCGTGAAAAATACGGAAGGCACGACATTTGACGTCTTTGTCCGCAATACGTTTTACGATACGTTCTACATCCCGGCATACGGGCATCACAATGTCCTCAATTCCTTAGCGGTTATTGCGCTCTGCCACTATGAAGAGATAGACGTGAACATGATTAAGCGCGGACTTGAATCATTCGGCGGCGTCAAACGCAGATTCAATGAAAAAGTGATCGGCAGCCAGGTACTGATCGACGACTACGCCCACCATCCGACTGAAATCAAAGTCACGATTGAGGCGGCGCGTCAAAAATATCCCGAACGTGAAATCATCGCGGTATTTCAGCCGCATACGTTTACACGGACGCAATCATTCCTGGATGAATTCGCAGAAAGTTTAAGCGCGGCCGATCGCGTGTATCTGTGCGACATTTTCGGCTCTGCCCGCGAGAACGTCGGCAAGCTCACGATCACGGATCTTCAGGAAAAAATCGCTAACGCAGAACTCATTGAAGAAAATGACACATCCGTGTTAAAAGCGCATGAAGGCGCAGTGCTGATCTTCATGGGCGCCGGAGACATTCAAAAATATATGAGAGCCTATGAAAACGTCATAGCGTAACGAAAAAGCAGTGGGGCTCTCACTGCTTTTTTGCGCGTGCTGCAAAGGGATTTACCGAGAAACGGAGAAATAGTATACATACAGATCTTTCATATATGTTTATCATTTTAAGAATTGGGTATATACCACTATATCCTGCATTAAGGAGGTATTAGATGATCATCATTCTTTACTTAAGCGTCGCACTCATTGCCGTTGCATTTCTCATCCTCGTCATCTATCTGTCCAAAACATTAAAGTCCGTGCAGATGACTTTAACAAACGTTGCCTCGACTTTAGACGGCCTTGAAGGGCAGATGAAAGGCATTACCGCAGAGACAACCGAGCTGTTACATAAGACAAACCGTCTCGCGGAAGACATTCAGGAAAAATCAGAGAAATTAAATACGGTTGTCCATGCTGTCCAGGAAGTGGGAACTTCCGTCCAGCAGTTTAATACATCCATAAAGCAGGCAGCAGGTTCCGTTACGGCCTCTGTAAGAGAGAATCAGGATAAGATCAGTCAGGTTGTCACCTGGAGCCAGGCCGCTATGGAAATATGGGACAAGTGGAAGCAAAAGAAAAAAACATCGCTTTAATCATAAGAAAAATCCACTAAGGAGGAATCATAATGAGCAAAGATGGAATCAATAGTAAGGATTTTTTAATCGGAACGCTGATCGGGGGAATTATCGGCGCGACAACGGCGTTGTTTCTGGCGCCTAAATCAGGTAAGGAGCTGCGCGACGATCTCGGCAGTCAGGCTTCTGCGTTAAAGGATAAGACGGACAGAATGACGGCCGACGCGAAAGAAAAAGGCTCTCAATATGTCAGCATCGCCAAAGACAAAACATCTAATATCACCCAGCTGGTAGCTGATCAGTCAGGCCAGATTATGAATAAAGTCAAGGATTTAAAAGACCGTTCTAAGAGCACACTAACCGAGAAAGCCGAAGAGACGAGAAGCGAAATGCAGGACACGGCCCAAAGCATCAAGGCCGAAGCGGAAGACGCCGGGGAAAAAGCCGGTCAGGCAAATCGCTGATCTTCAATAAGGAGAGATAACCGACATGACAAAACAGCTGATATCGTCTGAGGAAGAGTTCAAAAATGCCGCTGAGAAAGAAAACACGCTCGTGTTTTTGAAACACAGCACAACCTGCCCGATCAGCCAAGCCGCGTTTCAGGAGTTTGACGCCTTTGCATCGGCGCATTCGGAAGTGCCTTCTTATTACCTGCAGGTGCAGGACAGCCGGCCGCTTTCAAACTATATCGCCGAGACATACGGCGTGAAACATGAAAGCCCGCAAGTATTCGTCATTGCAAACGGCGAAGTGAAATGGCACGCGTCTCATTCACAAATCACAAAAAACGCAATAGAGCAGCACCTTTCATAATTGCTGGCCGCCGGTTGATACCGGCGGTTTTTTTTTGAAAAAAACTATTGATCATTTCAGCCGGATCATGTAGGATATCAATATATACCACTTCAACGCATAAAAGCTTAAAAGCGTTTTGGTGATAAAGCCGAATGTGAAAAAATTTATTATTTCATATTCCTATTTTCGCATAACTGTAGTAAGATGCATGTTAACCATTAAAATAAAACATAGCATAGAAGGGATGAAAAAGATGAGCAACAAGGAATTAGAGAGCCTAAGACAGCAGGCAGATGCACTAAACTTAGAAATCCTTAAATTAATCAATGAACGCGGAGCCGTTGTAAAAGAAATCGGTAAAGCAAAGGAAGCACAGGGTGTCAACCGATTTGACCCTGTCAGAGAGCGTACAATGCTTAACCGCATTATTGAAAGCAATGACGGCCCATTTGAAAACTCAACGATCCAGCATATTTTCAAAGAAATTTTCAAAGCCGGACTTGAACTTCAAGAAGAGGATCACAGCAAAGCGTTGCTCGTCTCCCGGAAGAAAAAAGCAGAAGATACGATCGTTGACATTAAAGGTGAAAAAATCGGTGACGGCGATCAGAGATTCATCGTCGGACCTTGTGCCGTAGAAAGCTATGAGCAGGTTGCCGAAGTAGCGGCCGCAGCGAAAAAACAAGGCATTAAAATCCTGCGCGGGGGCGCGTTTAAACCCCGCACAAGTCCGTATGATTTCCAAGGTCTCGGCGTAGAAGGCCTGCAAATTCTTAAACGCGTCGCTGATGAATATGACCTCGCGGTGATCAGTGAAATCGTAACGCCCGCCCACATTGAGCAAGCGATTGATTACATTGACGTCATTCAGATCGGCGCGCGGAACATGCAAAACTTTGAATTGCTGAAAGCCGCCGGTTCCGTTAAAAAGCCGGTATTGTTAAAACGCGGTCTTGCCGCAACAATTTCAGAGTTCATCAATGCAGCTGAATACATCATGTCACAAGGAAACGACCAAATCATTCTTTGTGAGCGCGGTATCAGAACGTACGAAACGGCAACGAGAAACACACTCGACATTTCTGCCGTGCCGATTTTGAAACAGGAAACTCACTTGCCGGTGTTTGTTGACGTCACACACTCAACAGGCCGCCGCGATCTCCTGCTTCCGACAGCAAAAGCGGCGCTTGCGATCGGCGCTGACGGCGTGATGGCCGAAGTTCACCCTGATCCTTCCGTTGCCCTTTCAGACTCTGCGCAGCAGATGGATATACCTGAATTCGAGAAATGGCTGAACGAATTAAAGCCAATGCTGAAAGTAAAAGCATAATACAACGTTTCGCTCTTTAAAGGCCGCCTCGCGCGGCTTTTTTTCGTATCTTCATTTTATTTAATTATAAAATGAAAGTGAACGTTTTCATCACTGGGAAAAACGTGTATAATTTCATGAGAGATATTTAAATTTGATGAATAATGAAAAATAATGTACACTACTGACTTACGCTTACAATCATAAACGACAGAATGCGAAATCGTACGACATTTCTTTACATAAAGTGTTTATGCTATAGATAAGGATAAGTGTATCCAGTAAAAGGAGTGGTTTCAGTGAGCAACATTACGATATACGATGTGGCCAGAGAAGCAAATGTCAGTATGGCGACTGTTTCCCGCGTCGTGAACGGCAACCCGAATGTAAAACCGACGACCAGAAAAAAAGTATTGGAAGCCATTGATCGGCTCGGCTATCGCCCGAATGCGGTGGCAAGAGGGCTTGCAAGCAAAAAAACGACTACGGTCGGCGTCATCATCCCTGATATCTCAAGCATTTTCTACTCTGAACTTGCGCGTGGAATTGAAGATATCGCGACGATGTACAAATATAATATTATTTTAAGCAACTCGGACCAAAATCTTGAGAAAGAACTGCATCTGTTAAATACGATGCTGGGCAAACAAGTGGACGGTATCGTATTTATGGGCGGCAACATTACGGACGAGCATGTCGAAGAATTTAAGCGCTCTCCTGTGCCGATCGTCTTGGCGGCATCAGTGGAAGAACAGGGCGAGACGCCTTCTGTCGCCATTGATTACGAACAGGCGATTTATGATGCCGTTAAGCTTTTCATTGATAAAGGGCATCGCGATATTGCATTCGTCTCCGGACCGATGCAAGAGCCGATCAACCGTTCGAAAAAACTGCAAGGGTACAAACGGGCGCTTGAAGAAGCGGCGATTCCGTTTAACGAGCAATTCGTAGCGGAAGGCGATTACACCTATGATTCCGGTATGGAGGCGCTTCAAAGCTTGATGGGCCTTGACCGGAAACCGACGGCGATTCTTTCTGCGACGGATGAAATGGCCCTCGGCATTATCCATGCGGCCCAAGATCAAGGTCTTTCGATACCTGATGATCTTGATATTATCGGTTTTGACAATACGAGATTGAGCCTGATGGTCCGCCCTCAGCTTTCAACAGTCGTGCAGCCTACGTACGATATCGGCGCCGTGGCGATGAGACTTTTGACAAAACTGATGAACAAAGAGCCGGTTGAAGAGCAGATCGTCGAATTGCCTCACCGCATCGAATTAAGACAATCAACCAAGTCATAAAAAAACGGAAAAGCAAGCTTCACTCTGAGGGGTGGAATCTTGCTTTTTTACTTGAGTAAGGAGAAGATATGAAACGTTTTGATTATCTGACGCCCGTTGGCTTTATGTTAGGCTGTATTATTGTCGCAATCGGTATTCTGTCAGGGACGGGACTGGCGGGAATCAGTTCATTTTTAGATCTGACTTCTTTTTTAATCGTCACAGGCGGCCTTGCTGCGGCGATCTTTATCAGCTTTCCGCCGAGGGATTTAAAGAAAACCCCTTCTGTTCTGAAACAGGTATTCTCCCGTCAGGATGACAATGTGAAAGAGCTTGTCAGAGTATTTGTCAGCCTTTCGGAGCAGGCGCGCAGGCAGGGGCTTCTGTCTCTGGATGACCAGGCGCGTGAGATCAAGGATCCGTTTTTAAAAAAAGGCCTTTTGCTTGCGATTGACGGCTGGGACGAGGAAACGATCCGGCTGGTGATGGATTCTGAGATCGCCGCGATGGAAGAAAGACACAGAAAAGGAAGACGCGTTTTTGAAAAAGCCGGTGATTTCGCACCCGCCTGGGGAATGATCGGGACGCTCGTCGGACTCGTTCTCATGCTCAAAAACTTAAATGACCCGCATACCCTCGGACCGAACATGGCTGTTGCGCTATTGACGACGCTGTACGGAGCGCTGCTTGCCAACTTGGTATTTATCCCAATTGCGGCAAAGCTTGAAGAAAAAACGGAAAGTGAAATTTTCATCAAACAGGTCATGATCGAAGGGGTTGTCGGCATCCAATCGGGCAAAAATCCCCGCAACCTCGAAAGTCAGCTCGTTGTCTTCAGCTCAAGAGAAGACTGGCGTAAAGGACAGCCTGCGAACAAGAAAAAGGGCGCTGTCCATGAAGCTTAGAAAAGAGCGTTTTGAAAGAAGAAACAAACCGGAACATTCCGGCGGTTCGCCGAGATGGATGGTGACGTTCGCTGACTTGATCACGCTCATTCTCGTGTTCTTTATATTGCTTTTTTCGATGTCGCAAATAGACGCGGAAAAATTTCAATCTGCCGTTTCATCAATTCATACAAACGGCAGCGGGGGTGAACCGGCGTCATCAGACAAAGCAAATGAAAATAAAGAACAGGATTTGCTCCTGCAAAACGTGAAGACATACATAAAAGCGCATCATTTGAGTTCGAAATTGACGGCGAAGCGCGATGAGCGCGGAGTGGTTCTGGTGCTGCAGGAGGCCGTTCTGTTTCAGACAGGAAAAGCGGATGTGCTGAAAAACGCCGAGCCGGTTCTGCATCAGATCGCGGTGCTTTTAAAAACAATTCCGAATGACATACAGGTAGAAGGCCATACGGACAGCCGCCGGATTTCCACCTATCAATTTCCGTCAAATTGGGAGCTGTCGTCTGCAAGAGCGGCGAGTGTGATCCGGTATTTTACCGCGAATGAAGACTTTTCCGCCAAACGGTTTATCTCTGCCGGGTATGCGGATACGAAACCTGTGAAGGACAACAAAAGTCCCGGACATATGAAAGAAAACCGCCGTGTAGAAATTGTGATCAAAAAAACGACCTCCTCATAAGGTCGTTTTTTATTTTGTTTTATACCGCTGCTCAGACCGGATGGCAAAAAGTGCTTTTTCCACGGTTTGGGCATTTTTTTCTGAAATTTCTTCTTTGCGGGGAATCGGAGGATATAATTGTTCAGGATCACTCCAAAAAGCGGGCAACGTGCAGGGGGAGTGCTTCTGCCATTTATCAATCCATTTCTGCGGTATGCGTTCCCCGGGATCAATCCCTTTCATCTCAAGCCAAATGCGGCTCCATGCTCTCGGGACGACTCTCCAAATATCGTATCCGCCGCCGCCGACCGCGATCCATCTGCCGCTGCAATATTGATGGGCTAATGAATGAGCAAGCCGCGGGATCTCCTGATAAATGGAGATTGTATTGGACAGGTGTGTCAATGGGTCGTAATAATGGGCGTCCGCACCGTTTTGGGTAAGAATCACATCCGGCTTGAAAAAAGCCGCGATTTCTGAGGCGGCCGTATTGTAAGCGTGAAGAAAGGAATCATCCTCTGTGAAAGCGTCCAGCGGAATGTTAAAAGAATAGCCGTAGCCTTGCCCGCTTCCTTTTTCCAGTACCTGTCCCGTCCCGGGAAATAAATAACGCCCAGTCTCGTGAAAAGAAACAGTGCAGACATCAGACCTGTCGTAAAACGTAAATTGAACGCCGTCGCCGTGATGGGCGTCTGTATCAATGTATAACACTTTTGCCCCGTAGTTCTTCTGGATGTATTGGATGGCCACGGCGCTGTCATTATAGATACAAAAGCCTGAGGCCCTGCCGCGGAAGCCGTGGTGAAGGCCGCCTCCTAAATTGCAGGCGTGCCTGGCTTGTCCCGTCATGACATAATCAGCCGCCGTTAAGGTGCCGCCCACCAGAAGTGACGCGGCTTCATGCATGCCGGCAAAAACGGGGGTGTCTTCCGTTCCGAGACCGTAGCTTTCTCCTTCTGCGGCAGGGAGCCGGCCCGCACCCGCTAGTTCCACCGCCTGTATATAATCCTCCGTATGAACGAGAGCCAGCTCTTCTTTAGCGGCCGTGCGCGGTGTGACGATATCTCCTTCGTCAAACGCATCCGCCGCCTGAAGCAGATCGTATGTTAAAAGCACACGACGCTGATTGAACGGATGTTCCTGATGAAATTGATACGTCTGATAAGAAGGCGAGTAAACAAAAACGCTGTCTCTCATGGCTGATCCCTCGAATGTTTCGGCCATAAGACATTGTATCCGGCTTCATGAACGGCACGGATAAAAGGGAGCGGATTCATCGTCTTCACCCGAAAGACGAGAATGTTCGACCCGGCGGAATCATGGGGATAGACGAGCACACTCAGGATTTGCAGCTGAAGATCACGGCACATGCAGCTGAGATCAGCAAGGCTTTTTGTCATATCCGTCACCAGGATTTCCACCTGTGATCCCGGCTGGGCCGCGCCTGTCAGGCTGACGAAAGTCCGGAGCACGTCGGTTTTCGTTAAAATGCCCGTCAGCTTATGGTTTACCGTAATCGGCAGACAGCCGATGCCGTGCTCATAAAAGGAAGCGGATATTTCTTCCACAAAGTCAAGCGGATGGGCGCAGATGACATTCCGCTTCATAATGGTCTCCACTTTGTTTGTCAGAAATGCGCCGCGTTCCTTTTGTTCAAAGCTGCCGGGGCCGGCCTGTTTAATGTCTCTGTCTGTGACAATACCGATGACGTGCAGCTCGTCGTCGATGACAGGGAGATGGCGGATATGATATGTCTTCATTTTACGGACGGCTGTTTCAATGGAGTCGTGTTTTGAGACGGTGATGACGTCCCGTTTCATGATTTGTTCTGCAATCATCTTTTTATCCCCTTTGTATGTCAGTCAATACATAAATCGCTGATAAAAACGAAGCCTGTCGAACTGTTCAATTGACTCCTGACTGACGTGCCTGCCGATGCGGGCCATCAGACAATTGGCCGGATGAGAACTGATTTCCGGTTCATCCGTTGCGAACCAGACAAGACCCCCGGCATTCATCATCTTTTCCATGATCTTTCTGTATTCCCACACATCTTTTTTCATTCCTTTTAAATCCCAATGCCAGTAATATTCCGTCGTCATGATGATGTACCGTTCCATCTGTTCATCCATCATGCTGACTGTCAGCAAAGTTTTTCCGACAGAACAGCCCCTGTAGCCGGGAGCGACCTCGATCGCCCCGAGTTCAAGGAGGTCTTCCATATTTCCGTCAGACCACCGTTCAAGCGGATCAGGATATAAATACGTCACATAGCCGATAATCGTCTGTCCGTCCCTGGCAATAATGATCCGACCTTCAGGAAGCCCGGCGATCTCGATTAACGCTTTGTGCTGTTCATGAGGAAGGCGAAAGGCTGTCAGGCCTTCATGAAACTCATACTGTGCTAGGTCCTCTGGAGGAACGGGCCCTTCTACTAAAAGAGGACCGGCTGCTGTCTGAATTGATGAAGAATGGTACGTTTTATGATGTTTCACTGATTCACCGCCTGTCGGTTCTTAATAAAAACACATCTCTTTTAAGCATAACAAAATATAAAGCGTTTTCAATAGTGTTGTAATTTATATTTTAAAAATTGAGAAAACTGTGAACATCTACTATAATTAGTCTATAGATAAGCAAAGGGGGATGTTGCATGAATTTGAAAGCGCTGCCGGCGGAAAAGGGGAATTATCATCTGCGAAATTATGAGGAAACGTACCGCAGCTTCGATTGGAAAGAGGTCGAAGCGGCGTTTTCCTGGCATCAGACGGGGAAGCTGAATGCGGCGTACGAAGCGATTGACCGTCATGCCGAATCATTTCGAAAAAACAAAGTAGCGCTATATTACAAGGACGCAAACCGGGATGAAAAATACACATTTAAAGAAATGATGGAGGAATCGAACCGGGCGGGAAATGTACTGAGACGGTATGGAAACGTGGAAAAAGGGGACCGCGTTTTTATTTTCATGCCGCGTTCGCCGGAGCTTTACTTTATCATGCTCGGCGCAATTAAAATCGGTGCGATCGCCGGTCCTTTATTTGAAGCGTTTATGGAAGGCGCCGTCAAAGACCGCCTCTTGAACAGCCAGGCAAAGGTTGTCGTGACGACACCTGAACTGGCCGAACGGATTCCGGCGGACAGCCTGCCCGACCTCGAGCATATTTTCATTGTCGGCGGCAGCAAAGAAGCGGGAGATAAAATCATCCATTATGATAAAGCGGCTGAGGGAGAAAGCACGAGACTTGATATTGAATGGATGGACAGAAGAGACGGCTACCTGCTTCACTACACATCAGGATCTACCGGAACGCCCAAAGGTGTGCTCCACGTTCATGAAGCCATGATTCAGCAATACCAGACCGGCAAGTGGGTGCTTGATCTTAAAGAAGACGATATTTACTGGTGCACTGCGGACCCGGGCTGGGTGACCGGGACGGTGTACGGGATATTTGCGCCGTGGCTGAACGGAGCGGCGAATGTGATTGTCGGCGGCAGATTCAGTCCGGAAAACTGGTACGGCACAATTGAGAAGCTCGGTGTCAGCGTCTGGTACAGCGCTCCGACGGCTTTCAGAATGCTTATGGGCGCCGGAGATGAAATGGCATCCAAATTTGACCTTACTTCACTTCGTCACGTCCTGAGTGTCGGAGAACCTTTGAACCCCGAGGTCATCAAGTGGGGACATAAAGTATTCGGCAAGCGCATCCACGACACGTGGTGGATGACAGAAACGGGCGGACAGCTCATTTGCAATTATCCTTGCATGGAGATCAAGCCGGGTTCAATGGGGAAACCGATTCCGGGAGTGGAAGCGGCGATCGTTGACAATCAGGGAAATGAGCTTCCGCCGTACCGAATGGGGAATCTCGCCATTAAAAAGGGCTGGCCGTCGATGATGGATTCCATTTGGAACAACAAAGAGAAATATGATTCTTATTTCATGCCGGGCGGCTGGTATGTTTCCGGAGATTCTGCTTATATGGATGAAGACGGTTATTTCTGGTTCCAAGGCAGAGTCGATGATGTCATCATGACATCCGGCGAGCGCGTCGGCCCGTTTGAAGTCGAAAGCAAACTTGTTGAACATCCGGCGATTGCCGAAGCCGGCGTCATTGGAAAGCCGGACCCTGTCCGGGGAGAAATTATTAAAGCGTTTATCGCGCTCAGAGAAGGGCATGAGCCATCCGATCAGCTGAAGGAGGACATTCGCCTCTTTGTAAAACAGGGGCTTGCCGCGCATGCCGCACCGCGGGAAATTGAATTCAAAGATAAACTTCCGAAAACACGGAGCGGAAAAATCATGAGACGTGTGCTGAAGGCGTGGGAGCTGAACCTGCCGGCAGGCGACCTGTCCACAATGGAAGATTAAAGCCGGCGTTGACATCGTATCTTATTTATGTTAAAAATGAGTAAGCTTCATACGAAAAGGTTTTGATTGAGACAAGTAGGGTATCTGATTGTTCAAGAGAGCTGATGGCCGGTGAAAATCAGCACATAAGATATGCCGAATACACTCATGAACCGCTTTTGCGAACAAAGCCATTCCAAGGCTTTCAGTAGTGAAAGAACGGACACGGTCCGTTATCAAAAAGAGTGATAAAAGCTTTTTTATGCTTTTATTAGTAGGGTGGTACCGCGATTATATCGTCCCTTCGTTTTAAACGAAGGGGCGTTTTTTATTTTCATAAACAAAGGAGCAGACAAAATGACTAACTTATTAGAGGATTTATCATTCCGCGGCTTAATCCAGCAAATGACGGATGAAGAAGGACTGAATAAACAGCTGAACGAGGAAAAAATCCGTTTATACTCAGGGTTTGACCCGACGGCTGACAGCCTGCACATCGGACACCTTCTGCCGATATTGACACTGCGCCGTTTCCAGCTTGCAGGCCACCATCCGATTGCGCTTGTAGGCGGCGCGACGGGACTGATCGGCGATCCGAGCGGCAAAAAAGCGGAACGTACGTTAAATACTCAGGATATCGTTGTCGAATGGTCGCAAAAAATTAAAAATCAGCTTTCCCGATTTTTAGATTTCGAGGCCGGAGAAAACCCCGCTGTCATAGCGAACAACTTTGACTGGATCGGAAAGCTGAGCATCATTGAATTTCTCCGCGACGTCGGAAAGAACTTCGGAATTAACTACATGCTTGCGAAAGATACTGTAAGCTCAAGAATTGAAACCGGAATTTCTTACACGGAATTCAGCTACATGATCCTGCAATCCTACGATTTTCTGAATCTGTACAGAGAAAAGAACTGCAAACTCCAAATCGGAGGCAGTGACCAGTGGGGCAACATCACGGCCGGTCTTGAACTGATCAGAAAATCAGAAGAAGAAGGGGCGAAAGCTTTCGGTCTTACCATTCCGCTCGTCACAAAAGCTGACGGCACGAAATTCGGCAAAACGGAAGGCGGCGCCATTTGGCTTGATAAAGAAAAAACATCGCCGTACGAATTCTACCAGTTCTGGATCAATACAGATGACCGTGACGTCGTCAAATACTTAAAATACTTTACTTTCTTATCAAAAGAGGAAATTGAAGCTTATGCTGAAAAAACGGAGACGGCTCCTGAGAAAAGAGAAGCGCAGAAACGTCTCGCTGAAGAGGTGACTGTTCTTGTACACGGCCGCGAAGCGCTTGAGCAGGCCGTTCATATCTCCCAGGCGCTGTTCAGCGGCAATATTAAAGAGCTTTCCGCTCAAGACGTCAAGGTAGGATTTAAAGATGTACCTTCGTTTGAAAAAGACCGCTCTGAAGAACTGTCTTTAGTAGACGTGCTTGTGGAATCTAAATTGTCGCCTTCAAAACGGCAGGCCCGCGAAGACATTCAAAACGGAGCTGTTTACATTAACGGCGAGCGCCAGACGGACATCGGGCATCTTCTGACTGCGGAAGACCGCATTGAAGATCAATTTACCGTACTGCGCCGCGGAAAGAAAAAATACTTCCTGATCACGTACTGAAAATAAAAAGCAGTCCGGCCGCTCAATGCGGCAGGCTGCTTTTTTATGTTTTGTGAATACTGCACGGGGAAATGAGTACAGTACATAGTATAAGCAAAACAGGGAAGGGGTGCTGCGCCGTGAATTTCATGTTTACCATCGCAAAAGAAAGATTGCAGCGGGATCATTGGGAACAGCAGCAAAGCATAAACGCCGAAGCCAAAGCCGAGGAATCAGAGACGGAAGAAGAAAATCCGACATCATAAAGGGAAAGCCTCCATTCTGCGGAATGGAGGCTTTTGATTGTCACCATATCAGCCTGACGGCGGCCATCAGCACGACTCCTGTGATGACCGTGATGGATAAGCTTTTTGTCCGCATCGCGCAAAGCAATGTCGGGATGAGAACGATCATTGCTTTCCAATCAAAGGTCAAAGCGCTGTTTGTTTTCACAATCATGCTTTCCGTTACCAGAGCCGTCAAAATGCAAAGCGGAATAAAGGAGAGCCATTTTAAAGCCAACTCAGGCATCTGAATGTTCCGGACAAATATAAACGGAACAATGCGCGGCACAAGTGTAACAATCATGCAGCCGAGTATAATCCAGATCATTTGTGTGCTGATGCTCATTTGTCCGTCACCACCCCGATCGTTGCCACAATCACGGTTGAGACGATGACCGCGATGTGTGACGGGACGAAATACGATAACAAGACCATAAAAATGATCATATAGAGAATTAAGGAGAGGCTGTGCTTCAGCTTTTCCGAAGCGGACGATTGCAATTGCAGCACAAGCAGCGCCGCAAACATAGCGGGCAAAGCAAAGTCCAGGCCGAGCGCGTAAGGATCAGATATCCATTGTCCGAGAAGCCCGCCCATCACGCAGGAAATAACCCAGCACATGTAAGCGGTTATATTGAGGCCGTTCATCCACTTATCGTATAACCTGCCGTTCTGAGCCGCTTTGTTCACCGCTACTCCAAAAGATTCGTCAGTAAGCAAAGCCCCGAAGCCGATATTTTTCGCCAAAGAGTATTTCGTGAAATACGGCGCGATGGTCAGGCTCAGCAGAAGGTGCCGCAGATTGACGATAAACGTCGTTAAAATAATGGCGGAAATCGGACTCCCGGAAACAAGGAGCGAGCAAATAATAAATTGGGCGGCGCCGGCATAGACACACAAAGATAACAAACAAATTTCAAGAATGCTTAGATGAGAGGCAACGCCAACGATGCCGAAAGCAAAACCGATGCTCATATAGCCCAGCAGCGTAGGCACACAATCCCGCACCCCCTGTAAAAACGTATCGTTCATTTCCCGGGAAACGGCGGTTTTTTGCACTTCTGTGTTAATCATTTTTTATACTCCTTTCATAGAGATTATAATGATAACGACTAATGAAAAAATCAAAGAAAATACGGTTCACATTTATATGAACCGATTTCCGGTGACGACATGAAATAACGAATGGTTTTGTTTCATCAGGCCTTCAACTTTCTCAGCCCCGACTTCTTTCACAAGCTCCGCGAACATCAGATCGTGCCTCATATATTCCATGGCCACGAGAACGAGAGCGGGATCTTCTGATTTAATGGCCCAGGCATTCGTCTGCGGAGAAAAATTGGCGATTAAGACTTCTTTATTATCGCGGGCAGCTATCGTTAATCTTCCGCCCATCCGTTTCTCCGCCACTTCAGGAGACATATTATGATTTGTCGTATTTCCGAGCTTCACTTCCGGAGGGCCGAACACAATCGAAAAGACGGGCAATTGTTCGGCGGCGCGTTTGTTAGCGGCTTCTTGAATAAAGGGAATCTGCTGTTCCCAGACAGACAGCCACAACTCTTCCTCGGCTTTTTCAATCATATCCTTCATCTCATTGATGACATGATCATTCGTGCTGATGCGGCGGATGACATTCATCTCCTGCTCGCTTTCCAGTGCCAATAACTTTTCCTCAAGGTAGCCGAATGAGCTCTCGAAATCGTGCCGGAGCCGGTCGATTAATTCCTTTCCGGCAAGCGGAGCATATGTAACCGGATCAGACGGCACAATATGGACAGCGCCTTTATCAACTAATTTCCCCAATACTTCATAGATCATTGAGCGGGGGACGCCTGACCTTTTGCTGATTTCATATCCGGTAACAGGCGAGTGTTTCAACAAGCCGATATATGCTTTACATTCATATTGAGAAAATCCAAACTTCTGTAATTCTTTCAGAACATCCTCCATAAACATCCTCCGTAGTGGTTATTCATGAAACTACTATAATGTAAGCGGTTATATCTTGTCAATGGGACTTGAGTGCTGAAAGAAAGGTGCGCCTGTTTTGTCGCTTTCCAACTTAGTTTATGGTGAGTTACATGTATGGCTTTTGTGAAAAACGTTGCCGTAGACCCACACGAATGCGTTTGATACGATAAATTCAAGAAGTTAAAAAGAGGAGGATCACGGTGGAAAACACCTCAAAAATCGCTTTTTTATCGGTTATAAGCAATTCCCTGGTCGTCATGCTCAAAATAGTGGTGGGGATCATAACCGGATCTGTCGCGATACTTTCTGAAGCCATTCATTCTTTTTTAGATTTGATCGCCGCCTTCATTGCCTTTATCTCCGTCAGGATTTCAAAAAAGCCGGCTGATACAGGGCATCCGTACGGTCATGGAAAAGTCGAGAATCTGTCGGGGACTATCGAGACGATTCTGATTTTTGCGGCAGGGATTTGGATGATATATGAATGCGTTCAAAAACTGGTCAACCCCGCGCCGGTTCATCTGCCTGTATTGGGAATTGTTGTGATGCTTGCGGGGGCTCTCATTAATTTGATCGTTTCGAAGTTCGTAAAAAGAGAAGCCGAAAAGGTTAATTCCGTGGCAATGAAATCAAATGCCCTGCATTTACTGACTGACGTGTACACATCATTAGGCGTAGCGGCAAGCCTTTTGGTCGTTACCGTAACGGAGTGGTACATACTTGATCCCATTATAGGTATGGTGCTGGCGGTGTATATCATATATGAAGCGTTTAAGTTAATGAAAGAAGCATTCCCGCCGCTGATTGATACCCGTTTGTCGGAAGAGGAAGAAAAAACAATTTTAAAGATTATTGAAACATTTCAACAGGAATTTATTGAAATTCACGATTTTCGTACAAGACGCTCCGGCCCGCAGGAGTATATTGATTTTCACCTGGTCGTAGCCTCTCACGTGACGATTAAAGACGTGCATGACCTGTGTGACCGCATTGAAAGAGATATTACGAATGAATTCAAACAAGCACAGGTAATGATTCACCCCGAGCCGGAGAGCGAGAGGAAGAAATAGATCGATCTTAAGTTTGCGTTTGTTCCCGGCAAAATGCCTGCAAAAGGCCCGTTCCCACGGGTCTTTTTGTTGTATAAATGACTATTTCTCGCTCATATGAGAGATAAGCTTATACACGTGAGGGGTTCATTTCATACGTTATGTTGTAAAGAAAAAGGGAGGTGAACAGAATTGAACGCTATTTCTGTTAAAGAAATTGAACATGGAGTTGCCGTTGCGGAAAGAGAAGGTTTAGGGGAGTATTTATACCAAGAACCGGTTTCTAAAAAATGTTCGCGCCGTTCTCGCAGCAGAAGACGGACGCATCACCGGACACACCGTTCCCGCAGCAGAAGACGGACGCATCACCGGACACACCGTTCCCGCAGCAGAAGACGGACGCATCGCCGGACACACCGTTCCCACAGCAGACGGTCTCATCAAAAACGTACCCGCAAACGCTGTTTTAAATGCTGACAGCAGACTCTATTACAAGTAACGGAGATCTGCTATAATGGCAAGAGAACTGCATAAAAAATCCAGTATCATCATCTGCGGACACTGAACTGACAACATGGCGCTGTTTGTTCGTGTCCGTTTTTTATGTCAAAAAAGATGCCGGAGGATAAAAAGGAAGGGATGACGCCGAATGAAGCTGAATGAGGATTTTTATAACTCTGAAGGAAAGACAGTCTCTTTGCCAAACATAAGCAGCAAGCTTTTGCATATCACGGACAGCGGGCATATCAGCGTTGACTTCATCAGCATAAGCAGGCTGCGGAAGGCTTCAAAAATCGCGATCTTAGGTGACAGCGTCGCCCGGGGGCTGCGTGCGGAATACGGCTTTGGTGACATTCTGAAAGACCGGACAAACGCTGAAATAACCAATCTGTCTGTCAGCGGCGTTAATATGAGCAACAACGGAAGCGATAACATTTATCAGCAGGCGCTTAAAACAAAGGGACATGATGTCATCATTGTCCAGGGAACTGATGATGATTGGTGCAACCACATTCCCATCGGCACAGATGAAAAGGATATCTCCACATTTTACGGAGGCTTCTGCCAAGTGATCCAGCAGCTGCGGAGCGGAAATAAAGGCGCGAGCATCATTGTGGTGACCCCAACGAGACAAGCCAAAATGTCAAAAGGAAAAATCGTCCGCCGTGATACTGATAAAAATAAACTGGGCCTGAAGCTGGCTGACTATGTGAAAGTCCAAAAAGAAGCCTGCACACTCCTCTCTGTACCATATGCCGATCTGTTTGATACTGATCTCATCGACCCGTATAATCCCGCTTTCCGCAGCATGTGCATGTCAGAAGGTCTTCATCCGAACGAGAAAGGGCATCAAATCATATTTCAGGAAATCTGCCGGAATTATTATTACTATTATGGGTAACACAGCGCTAACAGATTATTTTCGGCTTTGCTTTTCTAAAAGCTCAATTATTCTTTGAGATGCGTGTTTTTGCGCTCTCAAAAGCGAGACGATATTACCGGTAAAACCGACTAAAATGATAAGCAGCAAAATGATCATCCACATAGCGAACCTCCTGTCGGGTTTTAAAACATTCTCTTTTTATTTTACTTATGGTGGATGGGCCGGAGAATAGTCTAACTGATGGTGTTTTTTGAGAGCCGGTGAAAAGTCCATAAAAAAAGCACAGACTGAAGGGACTGACCCCCGTTTTTGAGACAGGGATCAAAACACCTTTAAGCAGCCAGCTGTCGGTATGTGACCGGCGGCTGGTTGTTTAGTTTCGTTTGAATACGAATGTTGTTATAATAGTATATATAGGTTTCGACAGTTTGCTCTACGATGGTCGTCGTAGTGCTTTCCAACCTGTCGAGGTAGAACGTTTCAGACTTTAGTGAGGAATGAAACGATTCGATGGAGGCATTATCAGCGGGTGTCCCTTTGCGGGACATGCTCATGGTAATGCCTTTTGTTTTAACAGCTTTCTGATACTCATAAGATGTATAAACAGAACCTTGGTCACTATGTAACACGCAGTTCTCTGGCAGTACGGGCAGCTGATCAAGTGTGTGTAAGACAAAATCTGTGTCCTGTCTATCGCCAATCGTAAAAGCAATCACTTCTCCATTGTATAAATCCAATATACTGGAAAGATACAATTGTTTCTGCCCATAAGGCAAATATGTGATATCCGTTACTAGCTTTTCCAGAGGGCGATCAGACTGAAAGTTCCGATCTAATATATTCTCGGCCACGGCATATGGCTGCCCATTCTTCTTGCGCTTTTTCACCTTAACCCGGCATTGCCACTGATTTTTCTTCATAATGCGCTGAACCGTTTTATGATTAATACGCATTCCCTTTTTTAATATGGCTGTGATTTTCCGATAGCCATATCGATACTTGTGTTCTCGGCACAACGTGCCGATTTGTTTTTCTAAATGGTATTTAGGGTTATCTTTCATCAGATTCTTCTTCCAACGATAATAAGATGCTCGTGAGATACCTAAATGAATACAGATATCCTGTATGGTCATTGTGCCGCGCAATGCTTCTACAAGCTCGACTGGCGTTTCGCTATCAGCTTCCTTTCCAATTCGTTGTACTTTTTTAACACTTCATTCTGTTGTCTCAGATAACGATTTTCTGCCTGCAGTTTCTCTAATTCGGAAGAATACTCTGGACCTTTTCCATAAGAATATTGCTTTCCGACAGGTTGTTCGAATCGATGTGTGTCCCCAGCTTTATACCACCTGACCCATGTCTGCACCTGCGTCTTATTCTTTATATTCAATTCCTGCATGATCTCCTTCACAGGCACGCCCGCCAATCTCATTTCTACAGCCTTCTGTTTGACTTCAACCGGATAACTCACTCTTGCCCTCATAGAAAAACACCTCCAAGTCTAATTTCGGATAACAACGATCCGTTTTCAAACTTGAAGGTGTTTTTTGTTTGTCTCATATTATGGGGTCAGTCCCTGAACGGGTCTGTGCTTTTTTCTCTTATTTCAGCAGGTTCAATGATTCACGATTAAAGGCTTCCAAATCGTCAGGTGTTCTGCTCGTTACGATGTTATGGCTCACGACGACTTCTTCATCTTTATAATGTGCGCCGGCATTGATTAAGTCTTTGCGGATGCTGCGGAATCCCGTGATATCTTTTCCTTTAAGAAGGTCGGTATCAATCAGCAGCTGCGGGCCATGGCAGATCGCGAAAACGGGTTTCTGATTTTCCACGAATGCTTTAGTGAATTCACCCGGGCGGTCATCTCCGCGCAGAAGATCCGGTGAAAAGCCTCCGGGAATCAATAACGCATCGAATTCCTTGGCGTCTGCGTCTGAGATCGCTTGATCGATCTTTACTTTCTCACCGTGCTTGCCCGTCACTTCTTTCCCAGCTTCCAAATCTATTGTCACCACACTGTGGCCCGCTTCTTTAAATGCTTCCGCCGGGCTTGTGTATTCAATATCCTCAAATTGATCTGTCATCAGAACTGCGATTTTTTTGCTCATACATCATGCCTCCTGTGAATTTGTATATGACAAGAATATCAGGCAGATTCCCGCCTCACAACGTATTTGCTTATGAAAAAAGACCCCTCTGAAAAAGAGGAGCCAAAAGGTACGGAGGTCTGCTGAAACTTACGTGTTTAACCTGAGATAAGGCAAGAAATCGAACCAATTACTTTTTGCGTCTTTTTTTCTGCTTTTTACACCCGCATTTCCCCGGATCGCCCGGATCAATGACTTCGTGAATTGTTTCTTCCTTATAAACGTGGCGGGGAACATAACGGATATGCTCTCTGTTAATGTGTTTGATGGGATGGACGTAAACCACTTCTTTGTCAGTATACTTGTCAGTCACAATATACTTAGGGTCACAGTAATACACTTTCGATTTTTTACCCATTCATCTCACCTCCCGTACTTTATTAAATGCTGACAAGGAGGGTTTTGCATCGGACAAGTACACCATGGCAAGTCCACAATTTTCCAGCCGCAATTTCGTTTTTCTGGTTTTTCCTGAATCCGTCTCAAATTGGAATGGCTAACCCTTTTTGAACGGGGAAATCTATAAAAAAGAATTCAAAAACGATTCTTTTCTCAGGTCAATCGAGATGCATACATCTTTAGGGGGATTTTTAGAATGCTCGATGAAACAACGATTGAAATCATTAAAAGCACAGTGCCGGTCTTAGAAGAGCATGGTGAAGAAATCACAGGCCGATTTTATGACCTGCTTTTTCAGCATCACCCTGAGCTGCTGAATATCTTTAATCAGACGAATCAAAAGAAAAAAACACAGCGTACGGCCTTGTCGAATGCTGTGATTGCAGCCGCAGCCAATATTGACCGGCTGGAAAACATCGTTCCCGTCGTCAAACAAATCAGCCATAAACACCGGAGTATCGGTGTTAAACCCGAGCATTACCCAATCGTTGGAAAGTACTTGTTAATCGCGATAAAGGATGTGCTAAAAGACGGGGCTGCTCCTGAGGTCATTCAGGCATGGGAAAAAGCATACGGCGTCATTGCAGACGCTTTTATCGGAATTGAGAAGGACATGTATGAACAAGCGGAAACGCAAAAAGGCGGCTGGAAAGACTATAAGGCGTTTAAAATTGATAAAAAGGTAAAAGAAAGCAAGGAGATAACGTCGTTTTATTTAAAACCGGAAGACGGACAAGTTCTCCCCGAGTTCAAAGCGGGACAGTATATCAGTGTAAAAGTATACATTCCGGACACGGGTTATACGCATATCCGCCAGTACAGTTTGTCGGATGTATCCGGTAAGGATTATTACAGGATTTCCGTGAAAAAAGACGGAATTGTTTCTTCATATCTGCATGACCAATTACACGAAAAGGATTCAATTGAGATCAGCGCTCCGGCCGGGGATTTCGTATTAGACCCTGATTCCAAAAAGAATCTGGTTCTCATCAGTGCCGGTGTCGGAATTACCCCGATGATCAGCATGTTAAAGACGGTTGCCAAAACCCAGCCGCAGCGAAACGTTCTCTTTATCCATGCGGCAAGGAGCGGAGAGTATCATGCGTTGCGGCATGAAGCTGAAGAAGCCGCGGAACACTCATCCGTTGACACCCTCTTTATTTACAGCGAGCCGTCCGAACAAGACCGTTCAGAAAACATTCGTTTTCGGGAAGGCCGGATTGACAAACAGCTGTTAGAAGAAGTGATGACAGATAAAGATGCTGATTTTTACCTGTGCGGATCACCGTCATTCATTAAAGAAATGAAAAAGCTGATTTCTGAATTCAATACACCGCCGGAATCCATTCACTATGAATTATTTGAACCGCAGCTGAGTATGGTGTGATTGAAGAAGGAAGGACGATGATTTTAATGTATGAAGCATCCGGACTGGGTGCTTTTTTTATTCTCTTGCAAGGAAGGGTTGCTGAGGAATCACTCTGTAGAGGAAAACCACTTTTTGTCTCAACTCGCTTAATTATCGAATGAAATAAGTGCCGCATGTTAAAAACACATGGCCCGCGAGTTTATTGCTCACTTATCCTGCTGCTCGGATTTTTGGTGTGTGAGAAAAAAACGGTACGGTTGCATAATCCGGAAGAGACGCTGACCTTTTACTTGTAAAAGAAGTTTAAAGACAGGATGAACGCTTATTTGCTAGTGTACGAGCGGCAAAAGCAAAAAGAGGAATCGGTATTTTAAAATTAAAAATAACAACTGATAGAAATGAAAGTTTCAGGATACAATGGGATTTATATATTCGGGTTTTGTGATAGCAGTATAGGGAGGGGAATAATAGAGTGAGTAACTTTTTTGAGGAATCGGTACAGGGAGGGGTTGTATCTATGCTTACTGATATTAAACAAAAGGTTTGGGGATGCTCTTTTATCTGAGAATCGATTTGAGATGAAGCGGGGATGCCGAGGGGATCAGAGGGCGAACGTCAGGCAGAATTACGCCAAGTGGACCGCCGAGAAAAATGGCTCTGGAAATGTGAATCTATTGTTGATTTTCTTGATTGAGCTACTGAAGAAATAGTTGACGAGAAACACAGGACTGTCTTTGTAGTAGACGGGGTGAAATATCGTGAAATCGCTCTGCATTCTGGCGTTTCCCGCGAAACGGTCAGACGCATCAAAGAGAAGATCTTTTGCCAAATATGTAATTTTTATTGTTGAAACAGATAAAATCCGCAGTGTAGACTGGAAGGCAAAATATTTCTGCGTCCCCATCGATTCAAATAGGGATTACAATAATGTGAAGAGTTATTTATAAACAGAAATTGATAAATAATATAAGATCAGCTGACAAACTTAATGAGGATCAAACTAGTGCTCACTTATTTATAAATTAAACATATTATAATGATATATTAATCATTAAGGGAGATGAGCAGCTGATGGGTTATGATCAGCATAGAAGATGCCCTAAATGTAAACAAAAACTACCGAAACCAAACTGCTGTAAGTGCTGTCCCATCTGTTATACAAAAGTTATTGTAGGACAACGAGGATTACGAGGGGTGCGAGGGATTCCAGGGGTTACAGGACCAGCCGGACCAGTCGGAGCCACGGGACCAGCCGGACCAGCCGGAGCGACCGGGGCCACAGGAGCTATCGGTCCAGCCGGAGCCACCGGAGCAACCGGGGTAACTGGAGCAGCGGGAGTCACAGGAGCGACCGGGGTAACTGGAGCGGCGGGAGCCACCGGAGCGACCGGGGTAACTGGAGCGGCGGGAGTCACTGGAGTGACCGGGGCCACCGGAGATATCGGTCCAACCGGACCAGCCGGAGCCACAGGAGTGACCGGGGCCACCGGAGATATCGGTCCAACCGGAGTCACAGGAGCGACCGGAGATATCGGTCCAACCGGAGTCACAGGAGCCACGGGACCAGCCGGAGCCACGGGAGCGACCGGGGTAACTGGAGCGGCGGGAGCCACAGGAGTGACCGGGGCCACAGGAGCTATCGGTCCAACCGGAGTCACAGGAGCCACGGGAGCCACGGGAGCAGCCGGACCAGCCGGAGCCACAGGAGCGACGGGAGTCACTGGAGCGACCGGGGCCACAGGAGCTATCGGTCCAGCCGGAGTCACAGGAGCCACGGGAGCGACCGGGGTAACTGGAGCGGCGGGAGTCACAGGAGTGACCGGAGCCACCGGAGATATCGGTCCAACCGGACCAGCCGGAGCCACGGGAGCAACCGGAGCGACCGGGGTAACTGGAGCGGCGGGAGTCACAGGAGTGACCGGAGCCACAGGAGCTATCGGTCCAACCGGACCAGCCGGAGCCACGGGAGCAGCCGGAGCAACCGGAGCCACCGGAGCCACCGGAGCGACCGGGGTAACTGGAGCGACGGGAGTCACTGGAGTGACCGGAGCCACAGGAGATATCGGTCCAACCGGAGCCACCGGAGCCACCGGACCAGCCGGACCAGCCGGACCAGCCGGAGTCACAGGAGCCACTGGAGCGACCGGGGTAACTGGAGCGGCGGGAGTCACTGGAGTGACCGGAGCCACAGGAGATATCGGTCCAACCGGAGCAACCGGAGCCACAGGATCTGGGCTATCAGAATATGCTTATGTGTACAATCTAAGTGCAGAAACGGTAGCTATAGAGGCTCCGGTAATTTTTGACTCAACTGGAATCACTACTGCTGGCATTACACATGCCCCTGGAACAGCTCAAATTATAGTAACCACTCCAGGAGATTACGAGGTCACTTTTTCAGTCTCGGGTGTAGAGCCTAACCAATTCACTTTATTTGTAAATGGAGGGCCGGTGACGAACACAGTTTACGGTTCAGGAGCTGGTACTCAACAGAACAATGGTCAGGCCATAATTACTCTAGCAGCAGGTGACATTCTTACTCTTGTAAATCATACTTCTGCAGCAGCAGTTACTCTTCAAACTTTAGCAGGGGGAACGCAAACAAACGTAAACGCTTCTATTGTTCTCAAAAAATTAAATTAGATAAGTGGTTTAAATCTCCATATTAAACAAGAAATGCGAATGACTTAAAAAAGCTTATAGAGCTTAATATACAGCTTTAGAAGGATGAAGAAATTTAAAATATAAGCAAACTCATCTAATTTTTTTATATAAGGTATTATGGTAATAGTTAATAAACAGGCAGGCGCTTTCCCGCAGGGGAGGGTGCTTTAAATTTAAGGACAAAAGCCTCCAACTGTTAAGCGAGTCAACACAGTAGGAGGCTTTTCTCTTATGGGTGGTACAGCAGCAGTATTCTCTTACAAATCAAATATTCCCAGAAAGTTATGGCAGTATTCGTCTCTCGAGTAATGAAAAAAGTTTTATGTTCTCTGTAAACTGCGTCCGGTAAATCTCGGGATAAACGATTGGCGGTTAACGACTGAGTACGGGGGCAGTTTAGAAAGAATATGATTGGAGGGATTACATAAAATAATTAGTCAAGCCTTAGAGGAATTAGGAAAGAATGGGAGGTGTGCGGCTGAAAGGGTGCCAAATCTCAACCCTGTTATTATCCATAAAAAAGACATGGCAGCGCAACTACAGGAATTCAGTTCGGATTTAGGCTTGTCAGCAGATCTCCATCATTGCCTAGATAAAAAGGTAAAGAACTTATTAACGGCGTATATGGCTCACAAACGGCATATGCAATCCATGACTCCTGACGGCATTTAGGGTTAAAACAAAAGCAAAGCGCGAATCTCTACTAAACAGTTACTTTAGGACTTCTCAAAAAGGAACTCCTATTAAAGGGAGCAGGGTTAATTTTCAAATTGTTTAAATAAAAGTAAAAATATAGCATGATAGACCAGAAAACAAATGAAGGAGGATTTGTATGAGGTTGTTAAAAAACTCAATCTGTTTACTTGTCGCAACTCTATTGATTGCTGTTGGATTTTCGCCGCAAACGAAAGCAACACAAGAGGACTCGTTTGGATTAGCAAAACCAGTAACCTTTGAAGAAAAAGAAACTTTAACAGTAGATAAGAATGGAGTGGCTAAGAGCAATAATGATGGCCAGGCTTCCATCATTAAGGAGGCACGACAACTTGCCAAACAGGATAGCCACAATGAAATAACCTATAAGAACCCCTTAGCCAAAGAAGAAAACAACATTGTTAATGTGCCAGACGTTGAGAAAAAAGAAGAAAAGCGCACACTAAAGCAGCTAGCTTAGTTACGATGTCCTACACAACAATATATGACCCCAACAAAAAATCCACACAACCACAATTAAAATAGCAAGCATAGTTGGCGAAAAGCCGATAGTTATCGAAGCCAGAAACGATTTATATGAAAGTAACACTTATAGCGGAAAATATGGAAGGGTTTTTCTCCATAATAGAGAATTTTTAGGGAAGGATATTAAAGCAGGTAAATCATATTCAAAGTCGTATTATCCTAAAAAGACAAAGTTTTTTATGTCCCAACATACTTCGGTAGCCGGATGGAAAGGTTCACTTCCTGATACTTCAACTGGAACATTGGCTCCTGCTCTCGCGAATAAAATAGCAATGCTGTATCCAGAGATAATAAATACTCACAGCAAAAAAACAATGCCCTTACCGGCTAAAGCAAATTTTCCGGTTGTACCTGTCGATAAAAGAGCAAAATGGGATAGCAGAACGGACCGAGGTAACTATATCAAGAAGTACATCGACACATACGGTGATCCAAAGTGGAATTGGAGTTCATTCGATATTCACCATGTGCTTCCGCTAAAGTATGGGGGAAAGAATAATTTTAATAATTTGTACCCTCTCCCTCGTGATATGCACCAAAACCTATTAAATCCTTGGTGGGATAAATATTAATAAGTAAGAGGTGCTTCAATGGCAGTTTTTGTTGAAAAAACGCTCCAAGGTCTAAAAGAATTAATTGATGAAAAAGGCCGCTTAAAAATTTTAGGGAATGAAGGAACTCTTTTAGAAACAGAATGTACTTTCTCTAAAGGTGCAACAGATCTGGAGATTGAGAGTTTTGAGAAGAAAATAAAAGTCTCACTTCCTGAAGATTATAAAAGCTTTTTAAAATTGCATAACGGAGCCAGAATATTTGATTTGTTGATTTACGGTGAGAATGTAGGTGGGGGTTTGCATATTCTTAATTTAGAAGAGATTGAAAAGTATATGCAAAATGGTTTTTTAAAGCCTCAGTTTATTCCCGTCGCACATCTGTTAGACGGATGTTATTTGTTAATTGACAAAACCAAAATGTCCACAGACCCAAACTATTTATGGTTCCACGGATTTGTTGAGTATGAACCCATGAAACTTAATTTTGAGATATTCTTAGATAGGTATATTTTATCTCAGGGATCAAGTTTTTGGGAATGGAATATTTATACTGCTGAGAATTATTATAGGACTCACCAGGGTGATGAGGATTAACCTTTCCTACAGTTGGGTTGGTTCATTTTTACTATTAGACTTCGATTTGAACTTTTAAAAATAGGTTTAATTTAGGAGACGAACCGATTAATTGGTGTATAGAGGATTTATAAAAAGCGCAGATACTCTGCGCTTTTTTATTTAAGTATTTTCCGAATCATTCGCAGCCCGTTTTTGGAAGAAGGATAACGGAAAGCGAAGTCGAAGCGATTCGTTTGTTTGACGACGCTTTTTTTGTGCGTAAACGTGTTAAAGCTGTCAAATCCGTGATAGCTGCCGATGCCGCTTTCCCCGACGCCGCCGAATGGCAAATACGGCGTCGCAACATGCATTAACGTATCATTGATACAGCCTCCGCCAAACGACAGATTCTCTAAAACAGCGCGCTCAGTTTCTTTGTTTGTGGTGAAGACATACAGAGCGAGCGGCTTTGGGCGTGATTGGACTTTCTCGATGACTTCATTGATATCGCCGTATGTAAACAGCGGAAGAATCGGCCCGAAAATCTCCTCCTGCATCACTGGAGAGTCATCCCTCACTTGTTCGAGAATGGTCGGCGCAATTTTATGATGAGCGGGATCAGATTGTCCGCCTGTGAGCGGGATGCCATCATTCAGAAAGCTGAGCAGCCGCTGATAGTGGCGTTCACTGACGATTTTGCCGTACTGCGGATTTTGTTCAGGCTGAGGGCCGTAAAATTCGCTGATCGCACGCTTCATTTCTTCTGTGAGCTTCGTTTTGATATCTTGGTGGACAAATAAATAATCCGGTGCGATGCAGGTTTGCCCTGCATTTGTAAATTTCCCGAAGACGATGCGTTTGGCGGCAAGCTGTATATCAGCATCCTTATGGACAATGCAGGGACTTTTGCCGCCGAGCTCCAAGGTAACGGGAATTAATTGTTTGGCGGCGGCCTCCATGACGATTTTTCCCACGGCAACGCTTCCAGTGAAGAAAATATAGTCAAAGGGCTGCTGTAATAACACAGTGCTGACGTCGGGCCCGCCCTCCGCCATAGCGACATAGTCACTAGGAAAAACGCTGCTGATGAGTTTGGAAAGAACAGCGGAAACCGCTGGCGTATATTCTGACGGTTTGAGAACGACCGTGTTTCCCGCTGCAATGGCTCCAATCAACGGAGAAAGCGCCAGCTGCAAGGGATAGTTCCAGGGCGCAATCACCAAAACGGTTCCATATGGCTCAGGGATAATGATGCTTTTCGAGCCTAGGTGAGTCAGAGGCGTTTTGACTCGTTTCGGTTTGACCCATTTTCCCAGCCGCTTCATCACAAAACTGATTTCCTCCAGTACAATTCCGATTTCTGTCGTGTACGACTCCTGTTCGGATTTGTGGAGATCCTGATAGAGAGCGGCTGTTATATCGGCTTCTTGTGTTTTGATGGCTTGTTTCAGCTTTTGCAGCATGTTCAGTCTCGATTCTAGCTGTCTCGTATGCCCCGCCGCAAAATAGGCTTTGTGTTTGCTGACGATAGAGGGGATGCTGTTCATTCAGTCGCTCCTTTTTTGTAAGGTATGATGATTCATTATGTAAAAAATCGCTTCTGCTTGTCAAATGGGTTTTTCTAATGTACATGTAGCTGAAAAGCCAGTTGGCACATAAAAAAAGCCCCTGTCCGGGGCTTTTTTTAATAAAGAGAGGGAGCATCTGTCCATTATTCTGACAGCCCAAAAGAAAAACCCCGGAAACATTGTCATCACAACATGTCCGGGGTTTAATCCAATGCTCTTTAAAGAGCGTTTTACTTAACGGGAGTAGAACTCAACGATAAGCGCTTCGTTAATTTCCGGAGCAAGCTCAGAGCGCTCTGGAAGACGAGTGAATGTACCTTCAAGCTTTTCAGCGTCGAAAGTAAGGTACTCAGGAACGAAGTTGTTTACTTCTACAGATTCTTTGATGATAGAAAGGTTTCTTGATTTTTCGCGAACACCGATTGTTTGACCAGGTTTTACTTGGTAAGACGGAATGTCAACGCGGCTTCCGTCAACAAGGATGTGACCGTGGTTAACTAATTGGCGAGCTTGACGGCGAGTGCGTGCAAGACCGAGCTTGTACACAACGTTATCAAGACGTGCATCTAAAAGAATCATGAAGTTTTCGCCGTGTTTACCAGTCATTTTTGCAGCTTTGTCAAACAATGTGCGGAATTGACGTTCGTTTACACCGTACATGTGACGAAGTTTTTGCTTTTCTTGCAATTGCAAACCGTATTCTGATAGTTTTTTACGCTGTCCCGGACCGTGGGGGCCTGGTGCGTAAGGGCGTTTTTCTAATTCTTTACCTGTACCGCTAAGAGAGATTCCTAAACGGCGAGACAGTTTCCAAGATGGACCTGTATAGCGAGCCATAATGTGACTCCTCCTTTGGTTTTATTTTGTGGAAAATAAAAACCGTCTGTTCGATCCGACCGTGCACATTTTGTTTTCATGTATCCTCGCTCCAGCAGCAGAGAGTTACACGATACACCTTACAGCTAAGGAACAAAATGCAAACACAGAAGCTGAACAAAAAGGCTGCAATATTTCACACAAAGAACATTATATGATTTTTCCCCGCCGCCGTCAACCATTTCTCCATGAAGAGTGCCGGTTTATGATATAATGTACAAAAATGAGTAGTACATGTTTAGGTGATAAAAATGAAAAAACAAACAATTGATGAAGTGACGGCCTTTCATCAGAAAATGCTTTCTTTTTTCTTAACGAAATCTGAATCCGTCTCATTATCCGACTCGCTGTTATGGCTGGCCTCAGCTCTAGAATCCTGCTTTACATCTCTTTCATTGACCCTTTCACCGGCAGAATCAACACGTTTCACCATAAAAACAGAAGATGAACCGCATTATGCTCCGCTGAAAGAGAGTGACGGCCGTTTTATGATCAGGAATCAGACCTCCGGCAGATCCTTTTATCTGTGCTCGGAAGGCGGGCTGCCGATCCCGGAATCATTGCCTGAGATCGTTACTCAGTTTATCAATCAATCTGTGAGACAAAGCGGGCTGTTTGACAAAACGAAGCATCAGCGGAAAATTCACAGAATGACAGAAATGTTCCATTCGCTTTTGGACCAAAATGAGGTTTTGGAAAAACTGCAGGCAAGTTTGAGTACGGCTTTCCGGTCTTTCCGTTTTTCACTGTTTATCACGCAGGATCAGGATACGGACAGACAGCTTCCCGCAAAAGAATTACATATGGACGGAAAAGATGCCGATCCGTCTGCCCTGAAGGTTTATTTATCGGGGAGACTGCTCAGAAAAGGCAGGTCATCTGCTTATCTGCCGATCAAAGGCCAGCAGGGGACTTACGGGGTTCTGAAGACGGAGGGGCTGCAGGATGCCGTTCTTTCGTGCAGTACTCTCAGTGAAATGCTGCTGCTTGCGGGCGCAGCGGGAAAAGCATTTGAAAATGCGCAGCTCTATGAGCAATCGAAAAAAAGCATTGCGAATCTGGAGCTCATTAATGAAACATCGCGCCAGCTGAATCAGCGCCTCAGACTCACTGATACGATGCGGGAGCTCGCCGCCATTATGACCCAATCGTTTCATGCGGAAGAAGTGGCTTTTTTTCATATTGATCATTTTGAGACGCAAAATCTGCTTCCGGGACATACCGCTTTTTTTAAGACAGAACGTGCGAACCCCTATATCAGCATTGTGAAAGAAAAGCTGTTCGAGGGAGAAAAGGGCGTGTTTATCGGCAGCGGAAAGACTGTATTCGGCGAAAACGGTTTCGGCTCGCTGATGGCGGTGCCGATGATCGAAAATGACACCGTCTTCGGGTTCGCGATTTTATTGAAAAAGGATTTGTATGCTTTTACGTTTGAAATGTATAAGCTTTTTCAAGCGCTCATTCACCATGCGACATTGGCGGTCACGAACTCCATGCTGCGCGACAGGCTTGAGCATCTTGTTCAGACAGACCAGCTGACGGAGCTGTATTCAAGAACCTATTTGGATGAGAAAATTCAATACAGCATGAAAATTCATAAACGGGGTGTATTCATCCTCGTTGATATCGATAATTTCAAAAATATTAATGATACATACGGTCATCAAACGGGAGATTCGATCCTGATTCAGGTGGCCTCCGTTATGAAGAACCATATTCGTGAGCATGATGTCGCTGCGAGGTGGGGGGGCGAGGAGCTGGCTGTCTATCTGCCGAATATCAACGTGTCATCCGGAGAACGCATCGCTAAAAGGCTGGTTCGCGCCATCCGGGAAAATACCGAGCCGCGCGTGACGATTTCCTGCGGCGTTTCCTGCTGGTCAAAGACCGGCCCGATGCCGTTGAAATTGCTCGTTCAGCAAGCGGATGAGGCGCTTTATATCGCCAAACGGAACGGCAAAAACCGGCTGATCATCCATCAAAACAGCACGACGACATAAAAAAGGAGCCGGCCTGCCGGCCGGGCTCCTTTTTTTATCCTAATCGTTTTTCAAGCGTTTCAACAAACTTTGCTAAATAGGTTTCGTCCGTTTCATCAAAACGGTTTTTCACGGGGCTGTCAATGTCCAGCACACCGATCACTTCACCGTTTACGCGGATCGGGAGAACGATTTCTGACTGGGAAGCCGCGTCACAGGCGATATGTCCCGGGAACGCATTCACATCGGCAATCCGCTGCACGTCGCCATTAGAGTAGGCAGTGCCGCATACGCCTCTGCCGAACGGAATGCGCACACAGGCAGGGAGTCCTTGAAACGGTCCGAGCACGAGCTCGCCCTCTTTAGCGAAGTAAAACCCCGCCCAGTTGACTTCATGTAATGAATGGTATAAAAGCGCTGACGCATTCGCGTAATTTGCGATCGCATCCGTTTCATCTTCTGTCATGGCTTCGAGCTGTTTAAGCAGAAGCTGATAACTTTTTTCTTTATCTCCGGATTGTTTTTCGACATGAAACATGGAAAACCCTCACTTTTTCTATAATATCAAACAAAGTTCCGGCCGTTCTGCCGGCATTTGTCGAGAAGTTCTTACAGGAACGGCGCCTTTCTGCTTGAATTGTTACACATAAAGGGGTGAGCCGTATGAAAGTAAGCACCAAAGACAAAATTATTAACGCCGCTGTCCAGCTGTTTAACCAAAAAGGTTATTCCGGCACGTCCGTCCGTGAAATCGCAAAGTCAGCTGATGTAAATGTTGCGCACATCTCCTACTATTTTAAAGGGAAAGGCGGATTAATGGAACATTTAGTTTCCGAGTTTTACGAAGGCTATACTGAAGCGCTGGAAAAAGCCGCCGTCAGTATGAACGGTGAAGACGCGCAGGAACGCATCCTGCGGGTGATTTTCGATATTTTATCCTATCAGCACGATAACCGTCAATTAACGCGGTTTGTATACCGGGAAGTGACGATTGATTCCGTGCTGATCAGGGAAATTATGTCTACTTACTTAATGAAAGAAAAATATATTTTCCAGCTGGTGATTGAAGAAGGGCAGTCACGCCATAGACGGCTGACGCTGCCCGTGCCGCATTTTATTCTGCAATTGAAATCCCTCTTGATGATGCCGTATCTCCAGCCTCAATATATTACGGAGGTGCTCTATATGCAGCCTCATGAGCCGTACTTTTATAAAAGGTATTTTGAAGAGGTGAAGATCTGGATCGAAAGCGTGTTCCGACGGCCTGATGCGGCGCTTATGAAGTAATGATGCTTTTGTACGTTTCGTAGGAACTGCCGACATCTTCCGCTTGATGGGCGTCCGACCCGAATATAAGCGGGATTTTTTTTTGCTTCGCCGTCTCAGCCATCCAATCCTCCATGTATACTTCCCCGGCAAACTTCTTTCTGAGCCCGGATGTATTCACATCCAGCTCCATTCCGTGTTCTTTCACGGCGTCAAGACAGCGGGCCGCAAGCTCTCTTATTTGAGGTGACATGCTGTAAGGGAAAAGGCGCGCGAATTTTTTGACGAGCGTGATATGGCCGACCCGTTTTGGCTTAAAGGGGCCGAGCGGTGTTACAATGGAAGAATACACGGTTTCATAGTATTGTTCATATACGGCTTCAACGCTTCCGAAGCGGTCGGCAAGCTGCTGAAACGCGTGCTCGTCAAAATCGAGGCATATATAAGACGGGCCGGTCTTCAAAAAATGAACGGATAAAATGCCGTCATCCAGTGAGGGGCCGTACGTGTTCAGAAACGCCGCGGTTTCCTCTTCATACCCTGTGATAAAATCGGTTTCTAGCCCAGTCAGAATGCTGATTTGTCCATCGTATTCCTTTTTCAGCTGTGACAGCCGCTCCAAATAAACCTCCATCTGTCTGAGATCCATCGCGCTGTCCTGAAGCGGTACGGGATCTTGAAAAGACGGGGGAAGGGGGGCATGCTCTGTAAATGTGATCGAGTCAAAGCCTTTTTCTAGGGCCTTTTCGACATATTGTTTCAGCGCATCCTTCGAGCCGTGAGGGCAAAAAGGGGTGTGGATATGAGCGTCTCGTTTTTCCATTTGTGTCACTCCATTAAAAAATTGCAGAATCCTGCCGAAATTATGCAAAAAGTTTTTGATTTCTGGTCAAAAAATGTTGGTTACATGGTATCATAATAACAATGAAAACGACAGATTTTCTCAATACATATATTGAAATCTTTCTGAATACATAAAACACCCTGACAGATTAAGAGAACAACAAGGGGGCTCATTATGGAGTTAGTCATCGGATTATTGGTTATACTGCTCGCGCTCTTTGCGGCGGGCTACTTTTTCAGGAAAAAAATTTATACGGAAATTGACCGGCTGGAGTCATGGAAGATTGAAATTTTAAACCGTTCGATAGTGGAAGAAATGTCCAAGATCAAACATCTGAAAATGACCGGAGAGACGGAAGAGTTCTTTGAAAGATGGCGCGAAGAGTGGGATGAAATTGTCACAGCCCATCTGCCGAAAGTAGAAGAGCTCCTTTATGATGCCGAAGAGAACGCCGACAAATACCGGTTTAAAAAAGCGAATCAGGTGCTTGTCCACATCGACGACCTCCTCACTGCAGCCGAATCAAATATAGAAGGCATACTGCGTGAGATTAGCGACCTTGTGACGAGCGAGGAAAAAAGCCGCGGAGAGATTGAACAGGTGCGTGAGCGGTATTCAAAAGCGCGAAAAAATCTTCTGGCGTACAGCCATCTCTACGGAGAGCTTTATAACAGCCTGGAGACGGATCTCGACGAAATTTGGAGCGGCATAAAAGAGTTCGAAGAAGAGACGGAAAGCGGCAATTACATCAAAGCGAGAAAAGTGCTGCTTGAACAGGACCGCAGACTGGATCAGCTTCAGACATACATAGATGACGTTCCGAAACTGCTCGCCGACTGTAAACAGACCGTGCCGAACCAAATTGCCAAGCTGAAAGACGGCTACCGGGAAATGACGGAAAAAGGCTACAAATTGGAGCATATTCAAATCGAAAAAGAGCTGGAGACCCTCACAAATCAAGTGAAACGGGCCGAAAACGCGCTTTTGGAAGAATTGGATGTTGACGAAGCGTCCGCCATTCTTCAGCTGATTGATGAAACCATTCAATCGATGTATGAACAGCTGGAAGGCGAAGTGGAAGCCGGACAGTCCGTATTAGGCAAAATGCCTGAGCTGATCATCGCGTATGAGAAGCTTGAGGAAGAAAAAGACCGCACAAAAACCGAAACGGAGCTCGTCAAGGAAAGCTATCAGCTGACGGCGGGAGAAATCAGCAGACAGCATGCCTTCGAAAAACAGCTGGAAACGATCGGCCGGCTCCTTGAGCAGGCGAGAGAAAAGCTTGACGGCGAGCATGTCGCTTACTCTCTGCTGATTGAAGAAGTCGAGGCCATCGAAAAGCAGATGGAAGAGGCTCAGAAAGAACATGCCGAATACCGTGAAAATCTGCAGGCGCTCAGAAAAGAAGAACTGCAGGCGCGGGAAACGCTGATGCATCTTCGGAAAACCATTTCTGACACAGCCCGAATGCTGCAAAAAAGCAACGTGCCGGGAATTCCTGAACAAGTCAAGGACAAGCTCGAGACGGCAAATCATCATATAGAAGAAACCGTCAGCCAATTGGAAGAGCTGCCGCTGAACATGGAGGAAGCCGCCAAACATCTGGCCGAAGCCGAAAAGGTGGTTGAGGAAGTCAGCGAAGAGGCGGAAGATCTTGTGATTCAGGTGAAGCTGATTGAGCGGATCATCCAGTACGGCAACCGCTTCCGAAGCCAGAATCATATTTTATCCGAACAGCTGAAAGAAGCGGAACGGCTGTTTTACGCTTACAGCTATAATGAAGCTTATGAGATGGCGGCAGATGCTGTTGAAAAAACAGCTCCCGGCGCCGTGAAAAAAATTAAAGCTGATCAATCTGCTTCATAGACGCACAAGCAAAAACTGCACCCTGATGGAAATCAGAGGTGCAGTTTTTTAGTTTCTCACGGAATATAAAAAGCCTGCGGCTGATATACATCAAACCGCAGGCGCTGAATGTTACGATTTTGCTTTATTTAATTCGATGGGCGGGCTGGTAAAAAATGTGATGATGCAGCCGATGATCGCTCCGGCAATGCCCGGAAGCACCCAGCCGATTCCCATGCTGTAAAGCGGAAGATTTGCGTTTAAGAATGAATCTAATGATCCGAGCGGAATGCCGGCTGCCTTCAAACCGTCCAGGATACTGAACAGCCCCGTTCCGATCAGGCAGGCGATATAGACTTCGCGTCTTTCCTTGAACATTTTATCAATAAAGGAAAGGACGATAATGACAATCGCCAGCGGGTAAATGGCTGATAAAATAGGAACTGAAAATGCAATAATTTCAGCAAGTCCGAAATTTGAAATCGCCAGGCTGAAGAGCGTGACAATCGTAACCACCATTTTGTATGATAAAGCGGGAATCAATTTTGAAAAATATTCGCCGCAAGATGTGACAAGCCCGATGCTTGTCGTTAAACACGCAACGGTGATGGCGGCGCCGAGAACGATGTTTCCCAGTGAACCGAACAGGTAATCAGATGAAGCTGATAAAATCTTTGCGCCTTCGCCGAGCGGCCCCACAGCGTCCGTGCTTGTCGCTCCCAAATAGGCCAAAGATAAATAAATGAATGTCAAACCTGCCGCTGCAATCAGACCCGCTTTAATACAAGCGGCGGCGAGCGCTTTACGCTGGGTGACGCCCCTGCTTTTAACAGCGTTGACGACAACGACGCCGAAGACGATTGAGGCGAGCGCATCCATTGTTTTATAGCCTTCCAAAAATCCTTTGAACACCGGCGTTCCGGAATATGCCTGATGTACGGCGCCCAGCCCGCCCATCGGAGTGACAATGGCTTTTACGACGATGATTAAAATAATACCGAATTTAATAGGAGTCAAAATCTTTCCGACTCTGTCCACTATTTTGGAAGGGTTAAGAGCTAAATAATACGTAATAGAAAAAAAGATCAACGTGAAAACAAATAAAGATAATCTTTCCGGAATGCCGCTTAAAAACGGAACTGCACCGATTTCATATGAAACGGTTCCGGTTCTCGGAATCGCGAAAAGCGGCCCGATTGATAAATAAAGCACAACGGTGAAAATAGTCCCAAATACCGGATGAGCTTTATCGGCAAGCCCTTTCGCGTCTTTGCCCGTTAATGCGATGGCGATAATACCCAAAAGCGGCAGACCAACGCCGGTCAGTAAGAAACCGCCCATCGCTTTCCAGACATTATGCCCCGCCGCTTGCCCGAGCTCCGGCGGATATATCATATTTCCTGCCCCGAAAAAAAGTGCGAAAAGCATGAAACCGATAATAACGGTATCTTTGACAGGTAGTGAGTGTTTCATAAAAATCCTCCTAAATACTATGTTGAAATATTCTGTCAATTAATTGTCAGATAATATAACAAAACGAACATTACTTATTATATGGCAATGTACAGAGAAGTCAATACTCGATTTATTGCGAATTTATATTTACTTTTGTTATGGTAGCATAAATATCATACGATGTACCGTTTTCATTAAAGGAGTAAAAAAAATGATATATTTAGACAACAGCTCAACGACCGAGCCGTATGAAGAGGTTTTGGATGTGTACAAACAGACGAGCAGCCGTTATTTCGGCAATCCTTCGTCTCTGCACCAGTTAGGAACTGAGACGGAACAGCTCCTTGAAGCGGCCGCTCAGCAAATAAAAAAAACCTTGCGTTTAAAAAATTATGATATTGTATTTACATCGGGCGCGACTGAAGCGAATAACGCTGCGTTAAAGGGAGCAGCCTGGGCAAACATGAGTAAAGGAAGACATATCATTGCTTCGGCGATTGAGCATCCTTCTGTGACGGAGACACTTGATCAGCTGACAGAGCTGTTCGGCTTTGAAGTCACATATCTTCCGGCCGATCAAAACGGCTTCGTTTCTTTGAAAGACGTCAAATCGGCTATCAGGCCGGATACGATAATCGTCAGCGTCATGCATGTCAATAACGAAGTCGGCTCCATTCAGCCTGTAAAGGAAATCGGCGGGTTTTTGAAGCAGCACCGGAATATTCTGTTTCATGTTGATCATGTGCAGGGCATTCATAAAGTTCCGCTGTCTATAGAAGAAGCGGGCATTGACCTTTGCACCGTTTCAGGGCATAAGTTTCACGGCTTAAAAGGGACCGGAGCGCTTATCGTCAAAAAAGGAACGCGGCTCATTCCGCTTATCACGGGCGGCTCGCAGCAAAAAGGCGTCCGCGCCGGAACGGAACACACGGCAGGCGCCGTTTCCCTTGCGAAAGCGATCAATCTTTCCGCGCGTGACATGAATGAGCGGCTTTCTTCCGTGAAGGCTGCCAAGAATGCGCTCATGGAAAGGCTGAGCGGGACGGACGGGGTCGTCATCAACACCCCCGCTGAAAACAGCGCGCCGCATATCATTAATTTTTCCGTTCCGGGCGTGAAGGCGGAAGTGCTGCTGCACATGCTTGAGGAAAAAGGAATATATGTCTCCACAACCGCGGCATGTTCGGCAAGAGAGCACAAACCGAGCCGTGTTCTTCTGCAAATGAATAAAGGCGAACAGATTGCATCAAGCAGCATAAGAGTCAGCCTGAACTTCAGCCATACAGCTGACATCACGGAGCCGTTTATGGCCGCGCTGGTGCCGGCTGTTCAAAAACTAAAAAAAATGATGAGGTAGCATATGAATTACGATCATATTTTAATCCGTTTTGGTGAAATATCCACAAAAGGAAAAAACAGACGCAGTTTTATTGAAAGATTAAAACAGAATATCCGCCTGGTATTAAAGGATTATAAAAAAGTAAAATACTTTTCAAACCGGGACCGGATGTCGATTACTCTTAATGGAGAAAACCCGGAGGAAATTTGTTCCTTATTAAAGAATATATTCGGCATTCAAAGCTTTAGTCTCGCAATTAAATGCGAAAGCAAGCTGGAAGACATTAAAAAAACGGCTTTAGCCGCGATAGAAGGCGAATATAAACCGGGGAATACGTTTAAGGTCGAGACCAAACGGGCTTACAAACAGTTTGAATTAGATACGAATGCGATGAACGCTGAAATCGGCGGCCATATTTTGAAAAACACGGATGGATTAACCGTCGATGTGAAACATCCCGATATTCCGCTTCGGATTGAAATCAGGGAGGAAGCGACATTCCTGACGATTCGTAACGAAAAAGGCGCCGGAGGCCTTCCTGTCGGTTCCGCGGGTAAAGCGATGCTGATGCTTTCCGGCGGTTTTGACAGTCCGGTCGCCGGTTTTTACGCGATGAAACGGGGATTATCAGTTGAAGCCGTACATTTCTTCAGTCCGCCGTATACGAGTGAACGGGCAAAGCAGAAAGTCATGGATCTCGCGGGATGCCTCGCGAAGTTCGGCGGCAGTATGACACTTCATATCGTGCCGTTTACAAAGACGCAGGAACTCATCCAAAAACAAATCCCGGAGAACTATACGATGACGGCGACGCGGCGTCTTATGCTGCAAATCGCGGATAGAATCAGAGAAGAACGAAAAGCGCTCGCGATCATTACGGGAGAAAGCCTCGGGCAGGTAGCGAGCCAGACGCTTGAAAGCATGTATGCGATCAATGCGGTGACGGCAACGCCGATTTTGCGCCCTTTAATCGGAATGGACAAAACAGAAATCATCGAAAAATCAAAAGAAATCGGCACTTATGAAACGAGCATTCAGCCGTTTGAGGACTGCTGCACCATCTTTACGCCGCCAAGTCCGAAAACACGTCCGAAAAAAGAAAAAATCGAGCACTTCGAAAGCTTCGTTGATTTTGAACCGCTGATTGCAGAGGCCGCTGCCGGCATCGAAACCATCACTGTTTACTCGGAGCAGGAAGCTCAAGATAAGTTTGCCGGCCTGTTTTAAAACTGTATACAATTACCAAAGTTTTTTTGAATGAAGACATGTGTTTTATCACATTCTATACTCACAAGGAGGTGATACACATGTCACAACAATCAAACAGCGGAAACAGCAACCAGCTTTTAGTGCCAGGCGCTGCTCAAGCTATCGACCAAATGAAGTATGAAATCGCTTCTGAATTCGGTGTAAACCTTGGACCGGAAACAACTTCTCGCGCCAACGGTTCTGTCGGTGGAGAAATCACAAAACGTCTTGTCTCTTTTGCTCAGCAAAGCATGGGCGGAAGCAGCCAGCAGCAGTTTTAATCACAACTTCACATAATGGCTAAGAGAGCGGGGAATTCCCCGCTCTTTTTTCATGGGAATAGATAGAAGGCGGGAAGCAATTTATGCATATTTTTATTGTAATGGCCTATGTTTATGTATAATGGGGAAAGAAAGTGAGGAGTTGTTCGTGTTAAAACGAGAAGATTTAATCGCCCCAAAGAACTATAACCTTGTAAATGAAATCGAAAAGTTCAGCCGTTCCAAAGAGAAGAACGCGCTTATTTGGGAAGATCAAACAGGCGGCAAGAAAGTCTGGACGTATGAAAAATTGATGGAAGAAACGAATAAAATCGGAGCCCGCCTGAAAGGTCTCGGATTTGAAAAAGGCGATAAGCTGATTGTCATGGTTCCGAGAGTGCTTGAAGCGTATGCCGTTTATTTAGCGATCTTAAAAGCGGGGATGGTCGTCATTCCTTGCTCGGAAATGCTGCGCGCCAAAGACCTTGAATACCGGATCAAACACGCCGAAGTGAAAGGCGCTATCGTTTATCCTTCATTTATAAACGCGTTTGACGAGGTAAATACTGATCAGCTGGTGACATTGTCAATCGGTGAAAATGATGCCGGCTGGAAAAACCTCCTAACGATTGAAGCGGACGGAGACAGTTTTCAAACAGCTGATACAACAAGAGAAGACATGGCGTTTTTGTCCTATACTTCAGGCACGACCGGCCAGCCTAAAGGCGTTGTACATACACACGGCTGGGCCTTTGCCCATTTAAAAACATCAGCCGGTGCATGGCTGGATATTTCTGAAGACGATACAGTGTGGGCCACCGCGGCGCCCGGCTGGCAGAAATGGGTGTGGAGCCCGCTGCTCGCCGTTCTGGGAAGCGGCGCGACAGGAGTCATTTATCACGGCAGATTCAACGCCAAGACGTATTTAGAGCTGCTGGAGCGCCATCAAGTAAATGTCTTCTGCTGTACCCCGACGGAATACCGCCTGATGGCAAAAGTGGAGGAGTTGGACAAATATGATCTTTCTGCCCTTCACAGCGCAGTTTCTGCGGGTGAGCCATTAAACCGGGAAGTCATTGACGTATTCCGGAAGCATTTCGGCATTAAAGTGAGAGACGGATACGGCCAAACGGAGAGCACCCTGTTAGTCGGCGTCCTGAAGGATATGGATATTAAGCCGGGAAGCATGGGCAAACCGACCCCTGGAAATCAAGTGGAGATTATAAACGATAAAGGCGAAATATGCGAAACAGGCGAAACGGGCGATATCGCCGTGCATCTGAGCACACCGGCCTTATTCAAGGAATATTATAAAGATCCCGAAAGAACGAAAAAGCAGATTCGCGGAGATTACTTTCTTACAGGAGACCGCGCGAAAAAAGACGAGGACGGCTACTTTTGGTTTGAGAGCCGCAATGATGACATCATCGTCAGCTCCGGATATACAATCGGGCCTTTTGAAGTAGAGGACGCGCTCGTGAAGCATCCGGAAGTGAAAGAATGTGCCGTCGTGGCGAGCCCGGATGAAATCAGAGGTTCAATCGTAAAAGCCTATGTCGTTTTACAAGACGATGAAAAGCGCAGTGATGAACTTGTCAAAGAACTGCAAAACCACGTAAAAACGATTACGGCGCCTTACAAATATCCGAGAGAAATTGAGTTTGTCGAAAGCCTGCCGAAAACGGCGTCCGCAAAAATCAGACGTGTGGAGCTGAGACAGCGTGAAGAACGGCTGAAGGCTGATAAAAAAGCATAATACAGGATAAAGGGTGAGCGGGGATGAAAGCGATTTGGCACGGCGGCACCATCTATACAATGCTGGACAAGAATCATGTCACTGAAGCCATTTATACCGAAGAAGGCGTCGTCAGGCAGACGGGCAGCTTCCGGGAGCTCCAAGGAACATACGGTTCGCCTGATACGGAGGAAATCGATTTACATGGGGCTGTCATGTTCCCGGGGTTTACGGACAGTCATATGCATTTAATCGGACACGGGGAAAAACAGCTTCGCCTCGATTTGTCGCAGCTGACGTCAAAAGAAGCGATACTGCGGGCCGCAAAAGAAGCAGAGCGTGAATTGGAAGATGGCGAATGGCTGATCGGCGAAGGCTGGGATGAAAATCTGTTTGAACAGCCGGATTACGTCACGAAGCATGACCTTGACCCGCTCTTTCCCGACCGCCCCGTCCTGCTGAAGCGGGTATGCCGGCACGCCGCGGCGGTTAATTCGGCCGCATTGCGCGCGGCGGGAATTACAAACGAAACACCTGATCCAAACGGCGGGATTATCGTCCGGGACGGCACCGGTCCGACAGGCCTCCTGCTGGATAAAGCCCAAGAGCTTGTGACACAGGCCCTGCCGCCCGTCTCACATCACTATGTCAAACGCGCGCTTCAAACGGCGATTACGGACTGCTGGTCAAAAGGCCTGACCGGCGGGCATTCAGAAGATCTGGCATACTACGGAGACGCGTCCGTTCCCGTTGCCGCGTACGAGTCATTAACCGGCAGCGGCCTTTATCCTTTTCGCGCCCATCTGCTCGTACATCACGAAGCCGTCGACAGCTGGAGCGCTCTGGATAAATCGACCGGACCTTATTTGGAATACGGAGCGATGAAAATTTTTGCTGACGGTGCGCTCGGAGGCAGAACCGCTCTATTGAAAAAGCCTTACCATGATGATCCGTCTGTTTCCGGCGTTCAGGTGCATGATGACGAAACCCTTGCCGCTCTTGTTTATAAAGCGAGAGAGAAAGGGATGGAGATCGCCGTGCACGCGATTGGCGACCTTGCATTTGAAAAGGTGCTGGATGTTATCGAAAGATACCCGGCAAAGCCCGGACAGCTAGACAGGCTCATTCATGCGCAAGTATTAGATGACGGATTGATTGAAAGAGCCGCCCGGCTGCCGATCGGACTTGATCTTCAGCCGCATTTTGTGGCCAGTGATTTTCCGTGGGTGATTGACAGGCTCGGAGAAGAGCGGATGAAAACGGCTTTCGCCTGGAAAACACTGCTGTCAAAAGGGCTGCTGTGCGCCGGAGGTTCAGATGCCCCGATTGAGCCGGCCGATCCGCTTCTGGGTATTCAATCGGCTGTGCTCCGTACGAGCAAGCAGCACCCGGAAGGTCCGGCCTATTATGAAAAAGAGTGTCTGACCGTGTACGAAGCCATTCAGCTTTACACGGAGGGAAGCGCGGCCATTATCCATAAAGAACATAGCCGCGGACGGATCGCCCCCGGCTATGATGCCGACTTTACCGTACTCAGCGGTGATCCGTTCAGGACGGACCCGAAAAAGCTTCATGAATTGGAAGCTGTCAAAACCGTCGTCGGCGGCCGTATCGTATATGAAAAAGAGGACAGGCAGTGATGCCCGTCCTCTTTTTTTATGATAAAAATGATCGCTTTACTTTTTCCCAGAAAGAATTGTCTTTCAGTTTCACCGTTTTGATTTTTTTATCGGATAGTCTAATCTCAACCTTTTTGACATTCCGCGTGCTGAGCGCTTCATTATCAAGCCCGATAATCGGATGCTCATTGCCGTCTTGCACCACCTGCAGTGTCAGCTTCCGGTCTGAGCTTAAAATAAACGGAGATCCGAGTGTACGGTATGTGTTGTTGTTCAACGATGCCAGTTCGGATACCTGCATGCAGGAAATCAAAGGATCAACAACGGCGCCTGAAACAGATTTATTGTAGGCAGTGCTGCCCGTCGGGGTGGAAATGATCATCCCGTCTCCTCTGAACGTCTCAAAATGAAGATCATCAATTAACACATCCATCACAAACGTTTTAATAATGCTTGAACGGATGGAAACCTCGTTTAAACAGTGAAAATGATTGCTGCCGTCCACCGTTACGTGAATGAGCGGGTATTTTCTGACCTCAAGCTGTTCCGCGGTCATGCTGGCCGCCATTTTTTCAGGTTCATCGCTGTGAAAATCACAGTACAAATGGGCTTTCCCTTTTTTAGCGATGCCGACATACAGGCAGTCATCACGGAATCCGGTTTTTCTGACGGCTTGCAGAAATGAGCCGTCGCTGCCGATGCTGGCGATAATACCGGCATCCTCCGGTTGAGCCGCAACTGTAAAACCGTGCGATTCAGCAAGCTGCTTCAAAGAGCTGACTTGTTCTTTTGTTTCGTTGTTTTGTTTGTGAAAAAAATAAACATTGCGGCGAAGATCGGTCATATCCCCATTCCCCTTTGCTGTCATATTTACGTTTTTCTCCCAGCAGGTATTGTGTTAAAATACCTGTGGCAATAGTGTAACATGTTTCCTGTTTATCCGTTAAGGGAAAGCGCTTCATGAAAAAAATGAATCTTTTTTTACGGGGGAACGTACGAATATTGACAGAAAAGGAGGAGAACAAATGAATGCAAAAAGATGGATTGCGCTCGTCATCGCGCTCGGCATTTTCGGCGTATCAGTCATTGCAAGTGTGACCGTCGGGGTGCTGAAGAATATCGGGGATACAGGGTCTGACTTTGCATCACTGACAGATGACACAGAGGAAGTGACGCTGGATAAGGGCAGCCCCGGCAGTAAAATCGCCGTGCTTGAAGTGGACGGCACGATTGAGGATAACGGCGGGTCCGCTGGCCTGCTCAGCTCAGGCGGGTATGATCACAGATCATTTTTAAAACAGGTTGAGCGTGCGAAAGAAGACAAAAGCGTCAAAGGAATTGTGCTGAAAATCAATTCCCCCGGCGGAGGCGTGTACGAAAGCGCGGAAATACATAAAAAACTGGAAGAACTAAAGAAAGAAACGAAGAAACCGATTTATGTATCCATGGGCTCCATGGCGGCATCGGGAGGCTACTATATTTCAACGGCCGCCGATAAAATCTATGCTTCACCGGAAACGCTCACGGGTTCACTGGGCGTCATCATGGAAAGCGTCAATTATTCCAAGCTCGCCGATGAACTCGGCATCAAGTTTGAAACCATTAAAAGCGGCGCGCATAAAGACATCATGTCCCCGACCCGCGACATGACGAAGGAAGAAAGAAAGATCATGCAGACAATGGTCAACGATTCTTATGAAGGATTTGTCAATGTCATTTCAAAAGGCCGGCACATGTCAAAAGCGGATGTGAAAAAAATTGCCGACGGCCGTGTTTACGACGGCAGACAAGCGAAAAAAATCGGCCTCGTTGATGAGCTCGGTTTTTACGATGATACGATCAGCGCGATGAAAAAGGACCATAAAAATATGAAAAACGCTTCAGTCATCACATACGAGGAAGGATTCGGATTAGGCTCGCTCTTTTCCATGAGCGCAGCGAAAATGTTTAAAAGCGAAATTGATTTTCTGAATATGAAAGAACTCATTTCGCAATCCGGTTCGCCGCGGATGATGTATCTCTATGCAAAGTAGGGGGGAAGAAAGAATGGACGCGACTTACGAAGGCTTTCACGGCAAAGAAGAGGAAGCCGAACAACAGAGGGCGCCCGAGCAGGCATATGCGGGCTTTTGGATCAGGTTTTGGGCGTTTCTTCTTGATTGGCTGGTGGTCTGGGGACTTAACCATCTCATCGTTTCACCGATTTTCACGCTGATGAAGCTCCCGGCAACAAGCGGAATGTTTACAATCTCAGCTTATTCCGTCACAACCCTGATCGTCTACCTCGCCTATTTTGTGTTCATGACGAAATGGTTTCATCAGACACTCGGCAAGATGGTCTTCGGGTTAAAGGTCACTTCTTTGACGCCCGGAAAGCCGCTGACTTGGAGCACCGTCATTTTCAGAGAAGCGGTGGGGCGTTATATCGATAAAATCTGGATTCTCTATATCGTCATTGCGTTTACGCCCAAAAAGCAGGGCATTCATGATCTGATCGCCGACACAACGGTAATTCACGAAGCGCTGTACCGCAAATAAAAGCAGTAAACCCGGAATAAACGTCCGGGTTTATTTTTTTTGGTTTTGGCGATAATGCTGCTAAGGAAGTGAAGCTTATGGGATATGCCGCAGCAGCTGTTATTCTCATTCTCATTTTGGCCTGGCTGCTCATGAGGATGAAAATCCATCTGACTTTCGAATATCTTCACGATAAAGATAACGACAAACTGACGTTTAAAATCTCGGCCTTATACGGGCTGATCCGTATTAAAAAAACGCTGCCCGTCATTAAAGTAAACAGCGAAGACGCGTCAATTGATGTCAAACAGGACACAAAATCAGAAATGAAAGGTCAGAAAAAAGAGAAGAAAAAAATCACATATGAAGATGTCAAACAGAGCATTCACAGAATAGAAATGATTCTGCACCAAGTCTTTCAGATGCGCCAAATCGCCGCTTCATTTCTTGCGGGAGTCCGTGTTACGAAGTTCGAATGGGTGACGGTTATCGGAATAAAGGACGCCGCCGTTACGGGAATCGCCGCCGGCGGATTGTGGGCCGTAAAGGGAGGCCTGACGGCGATGCTGTATGATCATCTGCGTTTCATACATAAACCGGTGTGCGAAGTCATTCCGTCTTTTCAAGTGCCTGCATCCAAGACGCATTTGCAGTGTATATTCTTTTTTCGTTTTGGACATCTTATAGGTGCAGCTTTCAAATTGCTCAAATACGGGCGGAACGGACTTTCTATCATACGAAAGAAACAGCCGGTTCCGGTTGCTTCAAAGAATGATTCATCAGTTTAAGGAGGAGCGCATATGGCAGACCATCCCATTCAAGGTTTAATGAAAACCGCTATGGAAAATTTAAAAGAAATGATTGACGTGAATACAATCATCGGCGATCCTGTTGAAACGCCTGACGGCAGCGTAATCTTAACGGTTTCAAAGGTCGGCTTCGGATTTGCGGCGGGCGGAAGCGAGTTTGGAGGAAAGCCGGCTGAAAAAAGAACCGATGATGATGAAAGAAAAGAGCAGAAGCTCCCGTTCGGCGGCGGAAGCGGCGGCGGAGTATCCATTACGCCGATTGCGTTTCTGATTGTCGGAACAAACGGCGTGCGTATGCTTCATTTAGACGAAAACACCCACCTGATTGATAAACTGTTAGATTCCGCGCCTCAAACGATTGAACGCATCCAGCATATGTTTAAAAAGAATGAAAAAGGCCGGAACCAAAAAAGAACGGATATCGATTTATAACAGAAAAGTTAACTGCCGCCCGCAGTTAGCTTTTTTTACGATGCGGCATAACCTTTGCAGTTTGCATAAAACTCGACTATGATAGAGCTATACATAGATAAAGGGAGGAATCAGAATGGCTGAAATTACATTTAAAGGCGGAGCCGTGACGCTGATCGGACAAGAAGTGAAACCGGGGGACCAAGCTCCTGACTTCACGGTTCTGACAAACGGATTAGAAGAGAAGACATTAGCAGATATGAAAGGGAAAGTAACGATCATATCCGTTATTCCTTCCATTGACACAGGCGTATGTGACGCGCAGACACGCCGCTTCAACGAAGAAGCCGCAAAGCTCGGTGATGTGAACGTTTATACAATCAGCGCCGACCTTCCGTTTGCACAAGCGCGCTGGTGCGGAGCGAACGGAATTGATAAAGTTGAAACATTATCGGATCATAAAGAGATGTCATTTGGTGAAGCATTCGGTGTTCACATCAAAGAACTTCGTCTTTTGGCACGTTCCGTATTTGTCCTTGATCAGGACGGAAAAGTCGTTTACGCGGAATACGTAAGCGAAGCGACAAACCACCCGAATTATGAAAAGCCTATCGAAGCTGCAAAAGCGTTAATCAAGTAAAGAGAGAAAAAGAGCTCCGGGTGCTGCCGCGGAGCTCTTTTCATGGCAAGGAGGAAACAGCATGCAACACGACCATGTCGGTCAGATTTATGAACTTTTAGATGAAGCCGCCCAAGTGATAGCAGAAGGCCTTCAGATTTCTTATATTGAGGGGCTTGCGGAAGCGGGAGAAATGTATTTTCTTGAAAAGGCCGACCAGCTTCCGCTTCAGGAAAAGCAAACCGGCGAGCTTAACAGCCTGCTTGCGAAAGCAGACTTCAGAAAATGGGAGCATGAATGGATCCGCAAGGCGTTCCAGCTCGCCATTTTAAAAGGGCTGAAAGATAAGTCCCATCCGAACAGACAGATGACGCCTGATACGATCGGCATTTTCATCAGTTACCTCGTGAATAAATTTACGGGCGGCCGAAAAGGCCTGACATTGCTGGACCCCGCCTGCGGCACCGGAAATCTTCTGCTGACCGCGGCAAACCAGCTTTCTGACAAAGCGGCAAAAAGCTTCGGCATTGAAATCGACGATGTCCTTCTGAAGATCGCTTATGCTCAGGCGAATCTGCAGGAAAAAGAAATGGAGCTGTTCTGCCAGGACAGTCTTCAGCCGTTATTTATCGAACCGGCCGATGCGGTCATCTGCGATTTGCCGGTCGGCTACTATCCGAATGACGAAGGCGCTGAAGCGTTTGAGCTGAAAGCGGATGAAGGCCACTCTTTTGCTCACCACTTATTTATTGAGCAGAGCGTCAAACATACAAAACCGGGCGGATACTTATTTTTTATGATTCCGAACCATCTGTTTGACAGCGCGCAAAGCGATAAACTGAAGCGGTTTTTTGCGGAAAAAGTGTATATCAACGCCCTTCTTCAGCTGCCGGCTACTATGTTTAAAGACGAAGCGCAGGCAAAGAGCATTTTAATCTTGCAGAAAAAAGGCGAAGACGCAAAGCCGCCGAAACAAGCGCTTTTGGCGAATCTTCCTTCCTTTGCGAACCAGCAGGCGATGCGGGAAATGACGGCAAAATTGGATCAATGGATTCAAAAAGAAAAATAATGGCGAAGAAGCAGTGTGAGATGCAAAATCCCGCACTGCTTTTGCTTTTTAAAATGAATGGAAATCAGGACGATAACACAAATTAAGGAAAGAAAATAACATTCCGTAAGGCCGTGCTGTCCATTTGGCACAAATAAAATTTATCAGAAAATATCGACTTCATATTGTAAGCGGTACCAATGTGGATGTTGACTTGAAATGCTGAGTTGACAATGTTTAAATGGAAAAGTCAGATATTTTTTGGACTGCAATTATGGTCTGGGAAAAAAGAACGAACAAACGAAGAAGAATTTTGATAGGAGCGTCATTTATGTCTAAAATTATTGCAATTAACGCAGGAAGCTCATCTTTAAAATTTCAGTTATTCGAAATGCCTTCAGAAAAGGTGCTAACAAAAGGTTTAGTAGAACGGATCGGTATCGCCGACAGCGTTTTCACAATCTCTGTTAACGGCGAAAAAAATACAGAAGTGACAGATATTCCGGATCATGCGGTTGCGGTGAAGATGCTGCTTCACAAGCTGACTGAATTCGGTATTATAAAGGATTTAAATGAAATTGACGGAATCGGCCACCGTGTGGTTCACGGCGGAGAAAAATTCAGCGATTCTGTTTTGCTTACGGATGAAACAATCCGTGAGATTGAAGAGATTTCAGAACTAGCGCCGCTTCACAACCCGGCTAACATCGTCGGCATTAAAGCCTTTAAAGAAGTGCTTCCGAATGTGCCTGCGGTTGCAGTGTTTGATACGGCGTTCCACCAAACGATGCCTGAACAATCTTACCTGTACAGCCTACCGTACGAATACTACGAGAAATACGGCATTCGCAAATACGGTTTCCACGGCACTTCTCATAAATACGTGACACAGCGCGCAGCTGAGCTTCTCGGCCGCCCGCTTGAAGATTTGCGTCTGATTTCCTGCCACCTTGGTAACGGCGCAAGTATCGCGGCGGTAGAAGGCGGAAAATCCATTGATACGTCAATGGGCTTCACACCGCTTGCGGGTGTTGCGATGGGAACACGTTCAGGAAACATCGACCCTGCATTGATTCCGTACATTATGGAAAAAACGGATCAGACGGCAGATGAAGTATTAAATACGTTAAATAAAAAGAGCGGACTGCTTGGCGTATCCGGTTTCTCCAGCGACCTTCGCGATATCGTAGAAGCTTCAAAAGAAGGAAACGAAAGAGCGGAAACGGCTCTTGAAGTGTTTGCAAGCAGAATCCATAAATATATCGGTTCTTACGCTGCGAGAATGAGCGGCGTTGACGCGATTATTTTCACTGCGGGTATCGGTGAAAACAGCGTTGAAGTCAGAGAACGCGTGCTTCGCGGCTTAGAATTCATGGGTGTATATTGGGATCCTGCGCTGAACAACGTGCGCGGCGAGGAAGCGTTTATCAGCTACCCTCACTCTCCTGTCAAAGTCATGATCATTCCGACTGACGAAGAGGTCATGATTGCACGCGACGTTGTCCGCCTTGCACAGTAATGATCAAAAAAAGCACATCCTTTTAGGGTGTGCTTTTTTATTGAATGCCCCAGGATCAAACGTTACGATATGTTTAATACATAAACGATGAGGTGAAGCAATGAGTGTGCATGAACATAAACAAGAAGCCCCGTCAGCCGTGCGCTGCAAGGTGATTACAGTCAGCGACACGAGAACGAAAGAAACCGACAAAAGCGGGCGCGTCATGATGGACTTCCTCAGGGAAGCGGGATTTGAAACGGTCGCTTATGACATTGTTAAAGATGAAAAAGATGAATTGCAGAAAGCCGTTTTATCCGGCTGTATGGATGAATATACAGATGCGGTGCTGTTAAACGGAGGGACGGGCATTGCCGAAAGGGATGTCACAATTGAAGCGGTCACGCCGCTGTTTTCAAAAGAACTCCCGGGATTCGGCGAGCTGTTCCGCATGCTGAGTTATACGGAGGACATCGGTTCCGCGGCCATTTTGTCCAGAGCGGCAGCGGGTGTGATCCAAAATACCGCAGTCTTCTGCACGCCCGGCTCCTCAGGCGCCGTAAAGCTTGCAATGAGTAAACTGATTATTCCTGAACTGCCCCATGTGCTTCGGGAAATCCGAAAAGATTTATAAATGTATAAAAAGGCTCTGCTCCGCTCAAAAAATTGGGTGGGGTTTTTTTTATAAAAGGCTTGAAAAAACAGAATTTACTTGTTACAGTGTATACATACAAAATGCATTTTTATTAATTAAAACTAATTTTTATACAAAAGGGAGCTTTTAACATGGCAGAACAAAAAAAGGTTGTATTGGCATACTCAGGAGGTCTTGATACTTCTGTAGCGATAAAATGGCTGCAAGAACAGGGATACGATGTTGTTGCCTGCTGCTTAGACGTAGGTGAAGGAAAGGATTTGGCATTCGTTCAGCAAAAAGCGCTGGAAGTAGGCGCCGTAAATTCCTATGTGATTGATGCGAAAGAAGAATTCGCCCGGGAGTACGCGCTCATTTCTATGCAGGCCCATACAATGTATGAAGGCAAGTATCCGCTCGTATCTGCATTATCTCGTCCGTTAATCGCGAAAAAACTCGTTGAAGTCGCGGAAAAGGAAAACGCGGTGGCCGTAGCGCACGGCTGCACGGGAAAAGGCAACGATCAGGTGCGTTTCGAAGTATCCATTAAATCATTAAATCCTGATCTGGAGGTCATTGCTCCGGTCCGTGAGTGGCAATGGTCGCGTGAAGAAGAAATTGAATACGCCGCAAGCCGCGGCATTCCGATTCCGATCAATCTTGACAGCCCGTATTCCATCGACCAGAACCTATGGGGACGCGCCAATGAATGCGGTATATTAGAAGACCCGTGGGCGGCGCCGCCTGAAGGGGCATATGACCTGACAGCATCTCTTGAAAACACGCCGGACGTTCCGGAAATCATCGAAATCGCATTTGAAGCTGGTGTTCCGGTTTCAATCGACGGCGTAACCTACCCGCTCGCTGATTTAATTCTCAAGCTGAACGAGACTGCCGGAAAACACGGCATCGGCCGGATTGACCATGTGGAAAACCGCCTGGTCGGCATTAAGTCCCGTGAAGTTTATGAGTGCCCGGGCGCCATGACTTTGATTACGGCTCACAAAGAGCTTGAGGATCTGACATTAGTAAAAGAAGTGGCCCATTTCAAACCGGCAATCGAACAAAAACTGTCTGAAATCATCTATAACGGTTTATGGTTCTCGCCGTTAAAAGACGCGCTGCTTGCATTCCTGAAAGAAACCCAAAAACACGTCACCGGCGTCGTGCGCGTCAAGCTGTTTAAAGGCCATGCCATTGTAGAAGGGCGTAAGTCGGAATATTCTCTCTACGATGAAAAACTTGCGACATATACAAAAGACGATGCTTTTGACCATCACGCGGCAATCGGTTTCATTGAGCTTTGGGGGCTGCCGACAAAAGTAAACAGCATTGTGAAAAAGAAGGAGCAGATTGAAGCATGAAGAAGCTTTGGGGAGGCCGTTTTCAAAAAACACCGGAAAAGTGGGTCGATGAGTTCGGCGCATCCATCACATTCGACCAAAACTTAGTCAAAGAGGATATTACAGGGTCTCTCGCTCATGCGGCAATGCTGAAAAAATGCGGCATTCTGACGGAAGAAGAAGAAGGCGCCATCCGACAGGGGCTGCAGACCCTCCTGCAAAAAGCAGATGAAGGAACGCTTGAATTCTCTGTTGATTATGAAGATATCCATTTGAATATTGAAAAAATGCTGATCGAAGAAATCGGACCGCTAGGCGGCAAGCTCCATACCGGCAGAAGCCGGAATGACCAGGTGGCGACCGACATGCATTTGTATTTGAAAGATCATGTCTCACATATCATCGTGCTGATTGAACAGTTCCAAAAAGCGCTGATCGAAAAAGCGGAGGCCAATGTCGAGACCATTCTGCCGGGGTACACCCATTTGCAGCGGGCTCAGCCGATTTCTTTCGCCCACCATCTGCTTGCTTATTTTTGGATGCTTGAACGTGATAAAGAGCGTTTTCGCGATGCTATGAAGCGGATTAACATATCGCCGCTCGGATGCGGGGCGCTTGCCGGAACCACGTTTCCGATAGACCGTAACTATTCGGCGGAGCTGCTCGGTTTTGACTCCATTTATGAGAACAGTCTTGACGGAGTCAGTGACAGAGATTTTATTCTCGAGTTTTTAAGCGGCAGCAGCATGCTGATGATGCACCTTTCGCGTTTATCAGAAGAAATCATTCTATGGTGCTCGCAGGAATTCAGATTCATTGAACTGGATGATACGTATGCGACGGGAAGCAGCATGATGCCGCAGAAGAAAAACCCCGACATGGCGGAGCTGATCCGCGGTAAAACCGGACGCGTATACGGTGATATGATGGGGCTTTTCACGATTATGAAAGGGCTCCCGCTCGCTTACAACAAAGACCTGCAGGAAGATAAAGAAGGCATGTTTGACACGGTGAAAACCGTTGAAGGAAGCCTTCAGATTTTCACGGGCATGATTGAAACGATGAAAGTAAACAAAGACATCATGAAACAAGCGACAAAACAAGATTTTTCAAACGCGACGGAACTGGCCGATTATTTAGCTAAAAAAGGCATGCCGTTCAGAGAAGCGCATGAAGTGGTCGGCAAGCTTGTGTACAGCTGCATTGAAAAAGGAATCTATTTAAGTGATATGGCATTTGAAGAATTCCTTCAAGCCAGCAGTCTCTTTGAAGAAGACATCTATACCGTGCTCGATCCGCATCATGCGGTTGAAAAAAGAATGAGCGCCGGCGGAACGGGTTTTCAGCAGGTAGAACAGGCGCTCGTAAAAGCAAAAGCCTGCGCCGGCATTTAATTTGCTGAAATTTCCTTCATATTTTCCCATCATATCAGACACCCTACATCTATAAAGATGGGAGGTAGAAGGAATGCGCAAAGAACAAGACCGTTACATCTATGATGAAAAAGAAAGTGAAGAAACGGCCAGGCTCATCTCAGAGGCATACCAAAGCGGTTATGTCGGCATGGAGGAAGCCTCTGCTCCTTCAGAAAATTAAGCTGTCTGTAAAGACGGCTTTTTTTTCGTGCGGACGAAGTGCAAAAAAGTGATATTGCCGTTTGTTTATAGTAAAGTAGAGGGAGAAACGTCTTGATTTTATTGAAGCGGCAACGTTGCCTGGGGAGGGTATTCAATGTGCGACATGCTCTAATCACTGCCGGTACAAAGGGATTGGGCCGAAAAGTGACTGAAATGCTTCTGGAAAAAGGCTTTTCTGTCACGGTGAATTACAGACAAGACGAAGAAGCGGTCGCCTGTCTGAAGGCGGATTATCCCGGGTGCCATGACAGATTGCAATTCGTTAAGGGCGATGTAACCCGGAAAGAAGATCTCATGCGGATCGCCGATGCAGCCCTTCAGCGGTTTGGAAGGATTGACATACTGATTAACAATGCCGGACCGTACATATTTGAGCGCAAAAAGCTTGCCGATTATTCCGATGACGAATGGTATGGCATGCTTGAAGGGAATTTAAGCGCCGTTTTCCATCTGTTTAAAGCGGTTATCCCGGTCATGAGACAGCAGCGGTTCGGCCGGATTATTACATACGGTTTTCAAGGAGCGGACCATGCCCCCGGCTGGCTTCACCGTTCCGCTTTCGGAGCGGCTAAAGTCGGATTGGCTTCGTTAACGAAAACCATTGCGATTGAAGAAGCTGAATCAGGCATTACGGCCAATATGGTCTGCCCGGGTGATATTGTAGGAGATATGAAAGAAGCGTCTATAGAGGAAGCAAGACGGAAAATCGGCAAAGAAAAGACGCCGATCGGCAGGTCCGGAACCGGAGAGGACATTGCGAGAATCATCGCCTTTTTATGTGAAGAAGATTCCGATCTTGTAACCGGAACGGTCATTGAAGCAACAGGCGGGCTGAATGTGATTAACAGGCATCAATCCCTATAAGTTTTTTCGTTTGTCAAAAAGGGAACTTGATAAATATTAATTTTTTATGAGGTGAAAACGATGAAAGTGACTTATCACGGACATTCTGTCATTCAAGTGGAAACGAAAACCCATAACATTATTTTTGATCCGTTTCTGACCGGAAACAGTCTGACAAATTTGAAACCGGAAGAAGTGAAAGCGGATGTCATCCTGCTTACTCACGGACACAATGACCATGTCGGAGATACAGAGCAGATCGCTAAACAAAACGATGCGCTCGTCATTGCGCCGAATGAGCTGGCTGTTTATCTCGGCTTTAAAGGTTTAAAGGTCCACCCGATGCATATCGGCGGGGCGCGCCAATTTGATTTCGGTAAAGTGAAACTGACACAGGCATTCCACGGATCGGCGGTCACTGATGAAGAAAACAAAACCATTACGTACACGGGGATGCCGGCCGGGATTTTATTGACGATTGACGGCAAAACGATTTTCCACGCCGGGGACACGGCGCTGTTCTCAGATATGAAACTGATCGGGGAACTGAATCACATTGACCTGGCGTTTCTGCCGATCGGTGATAACTTTACCATGGGCCCTGAAGATGCGAAACTCGCGGCTGAATGGCTGAGAGCGAAACAGGTCGTTCCCGTTCATTACAATACATTTCCTGTCATTGAACAGGACCCTGACGCTTTCGCCGAAAGTCTGCCCGGAGGCGTCGGCAAAGTCATGGCGGTCGGCGAGACCATTGAGCTTGCCTGACATATGTGTCAAAGACCTTCTGAATCAAGCATTCAGAAGGTCTTTTTGTGATGCCGCCTTTTTTCGGGCGTCTCATTGCGAATGAATCCCCCGTACCCTTATAATAAAAGCAGAAGACTGTCCTTAGAGGTGAAACGCTTGGCAACAAAGCATGAACAAATCCTATCATACATAGATTCGCTTCCTGTCGGTGAAAAAATTTCGGTCAGAAGAATTGCGAAAGAAATGAAAGTCAGTGAAGGAACGGCTTACAGAGCCATTAAGGAAGCCGAAAACAAAGGATTCGTTTCCACTATTGAACGTGTGGGGACCATCCGGATTGAACAGAAGAAAAAAGAAAATATTGAAAAGCTGACATACGCCGAGGTCGTCAATGTGATAGACGGCCAGGTGCTCGGCGGAAAAGCCGGTCTGCATAAAACGTTGAATAAGTTTGTGATCGGCGCGATGGAGCTTGACGCGATGATGCGTTATACGGCGGCGGGGAACCTGTTAATCGTCGGGAACCGAATCAACGCCCACCGCCAGGCGCTTGAAGCGGGCGCGGCTGTTTTGGTAACGGGAGGGTTTAATACCGACGACAGCATTATCGAGCTGGCCGATATGCTTGAGCTTCCGATTCTCTCCACGAGCTACGATACCTTTACGGTAGCCGCGATGATCAACCGGGCGATCTATGATCAGCTCATAAAAAAAGAGATTGTGCTCGTGGAAGACATTTTGACGCCCGCAGATCGGACAGTGACGCTGTCCCCTAAGGATAAGCTGGAGAAATGGTACGAAAAAAACTATGAAACCGGACACGGCCGCTTCCCGGTGATCGATCAGCAGATGAAAATCCACGGAATCCTTACATCGAAAGATATCGCGGGGCATGACCGGTCAGTTCCGATTGAAAAAGTAATGACCAAAAACCCTGTCACGGTGATCGGGAAAACATCTGTCGCCTCAGCGGCTCAAATGATGGTTTGGGAAGGAATTGAAGTGCTTCCGGTGACAGACGGGCATCACAAACTGATCGGAATGATCAGCCGCCAGGATGTCTTAAAAGCGCTTCAAATGGTTCAAAAGCAGCCTCAGGTCGGGGAAAAGCTGGATGATATTGTTTCAAGGGGATTTAAAGAAGACGAAGATGACAAAACGCCGGCCGTTTATCAATATGAAGTCACGCCGCAAATGACCAATCAGCTCGGCACGATTTCTTACGGGGTGTTTACGACGATTTTAACCCAGGCCGCCAGCCGATTTTTACGTTCCCGTAAACGCGGCGAGCTGGTCATTGAAAGCATTACGATTTTCTTCCTGAAGCCCGTACAGATGGAGTCGGTCATTGAAGTGAAACCGCGCATTTTAGAGGCGGGCCGGAAATTCGGGAAAATGGAAGTGGAAGTGTCAAGCCAAAGCGGCATCGTTTCAAAAGCGATGCTCATGGTGCAGCTGATGGAGAGAAGTTAAGGGACGCACCCGGGTCCCTTGGCATTCATTATGCGTGGTCCCTCTCCGCTTCCTTTGCATGGATGGGCTCATAATGCTTATAGGCTTTATACCCGGCCCATGCGCTGCCTGCTCCGATTAAAATGAAGACGCCGCCGATGACCAGGGTCAGGACGGAGTGAAACAGAATCATTTGGTTTACTCCGTACAAAAACACCAGCGCGCCTAATGCCATACTTGATTTAGCCGAAAAACATTCCTTCTCCAGCGCCCGTTTCGTCTGGATTCCTTTTACTTTGTAATACACGTAAAAGCAGGCAGAAAGCCCGATGAGAAAAACAAAAACCAGCATAAATGAAATCCTCCATTATATGAGTTTGCAAAACCGTTTATACCGTTGCTGAAAGATTTTCCTTTTCCATGGATAAAGAGTATGATTAAATGAATAAAAACGAAAAGGAGAAAGCGATGAAATCCGAACTGATCAGAACCATATCATTATATGACACCATTATCTTACATAGACATGTGAGGCCTGACCCGGACGCCTACGGTTCACAGTGCGGCCTTACGGAAATCCTGCGGGAAACGTATCCCGAAAAAAATATTTTTGCCGTCGGACAGCCTGAGCCGTCCTTGTCTTTTTTATATTCCCTCGATGAGGTGGATGACGAAACCTATAAAGATGCTCTTGTCATCGTGTGCGACACCGCAAACCAAGGCAGGGTCGACGATCAGCGCTACCATTCCGGCGCAAAGCTCATGAAAATAGACCACCATCCAAATGAAGATCCGTATGGCGATCTGTTATGGGTCGATACGAATGCAAGCTCCGTAAGCGAAATGATCTATGAGCTGTACCTGGAAGGAAAGCAGCACGGCTGGAAACTGAATACGAAAGCAGCTGAGCTGATCTACGCGGGTATCGTCGGTGATACGGGGCGCTTCTTATTCCCGAACACCACAAAAAAGACATTAAAATACGCGGGAGAGCTCATTGAGTTCCCATTTTCATCGTCAGAGCTGTTCAATCAATTGTATGAAACAAAATTAAATGTGGTGAAGCTTAACGGCTTTATTTATCAAAATGTGTCACTGTCTGAAAACGGCGTCGCTTCCGTGTTCATTAAAAAAGACATTTTGGAGACATATGGAACCACCGCTTCTGAAGCGTCGCAGCTTGTCGGAACACTCGGAAATATTTCGGGTATCCGCGCTTGGGTGTTTTTCGTAGAAGAAGACGATCAAATCAGAGTCCGGTTCCGTTCAAAAGGTCCGGTCATCAACGGAATTGCCCGGAAATACAATGGCGGCGGACATCCGCTTGCGGCCGGCGCATCCATCTTCAGCTGGGATGAAACCGATCAGATTCTTGCTGATCTGGAAGAGGTATGTAACGAACACAAGTAGAGGGGAGACCCTCTTTCTTAGTGTTCATCTGTCACGGGGATGAACCAGCAGCCGAAATCAGTCAGGTCTTCGTAGACGCGGAGATTACAGATTTGGAGTTCTTTTTTTATGAGGGAAGCGAGTGTGTCTGTTTCTGCATATGCGGAATAGCCTTGTCTGATTCGGGCTGCATGATCTTTTGCCAAGCGTCGTTCACTAAAAACCTCCATTTTCCCTTCCTCCCTTCAGAATCATTGAAAATGTCTCATCTACAGTTTATAAAAAAGCGGAGAAAAAAGCGACAGATCTATGGAAAATTTTTAAAAATGACATAATTACGTCGCAAAAGAAATATGAATTTCGACAGACAATCTCGTATAAATCGTCAGTTCCTTTACTTCAGCTTTAAATTCCTTCTCATTTATGGTGTATATTTTGTTTTCGATCGTCCGTTTTAAAAGCTCCTTTGTTTTATACACGCTTTCAATATCTTTTGTGATGACTTCAGAAATATTATCTTTCACTTGTTCCTCAAATTTCATCTTGTCAGGCTGGGCGATTCTGTATTTTTCCCCATTGATCAGCTTCACATCAACACTTTGGATGAGAAGTCTTTGCTTATTATCCTCATTTAATTTATGAAGATCCTTCTGATAGATGGAGATTTGGTTTTTTAAATCCCGCGCGTGCTCACGCTGCTTTTCAATTAACGTCACTTGTTCTTCCTGAAACGTTCCGTATGTAAACAGAAAGAACAGCCAGCTGACGATAGCTCCGCACATCATTCCCGCGAAAAAACGCTGCCATCCCGGTTTTTTATAATACTCGGGAATTCTCATGATGACATATTCTCCTGGGTCAGCCATGAAATGATCAGCCAGCCGGTCTGCGCGCCGCCCATTGCTGAAATAATTAAAAGAAGCTGTTTGAAGATGTCGCGCGTGTTGCCTTCGAACAGCCCCCGCTCGAAACTGTATACCGCGTCAAATGTTCCCCCGATGGCCGCGACAAGCGCCCAGATCTTCAGCCTGTTCGCCAATTTTGTGATCGCCGTCAGCGGAGGCTCGCCTGATAAATAAGCTCCGAGGCCGCCGATCAGCGCGCCGCCGAGCAACACACCGAGGGCGATAAAATAACTGCTGATGAAATTCGCCATAAATCCGGCTTCCTGATCCATATATACACCACCTCACTTTTCTATCATATTGAGCGAAACGGACAAGTATGATGATGAGTCAAAAAAGAACATTTGTTTCTTAAGAAAACCCGTCTTATAATGTAGAAAGGCAAAATGAACGTATGGGAAAGGAGTGGCGGCATTGTCTTTTGTTCACCTGCAAGTACATAGCGGCTACAGTCTGTTAAACAGCGCCGCTTCTGTAAAAGAGCTTGTTACACAAGCGAAGGAACTCGGATATTCATCATTGGCGCTGACGGACGAAAATGTGATGTACGGCGCCATTGAGTTTTATAAAGCATGCAAATCAAACGGAATGAAGCCGATTATCGGTCTGACGGCTTCTATATACACGGACGATACGGAGCTTGAAGCACATCCGCTCATTCTTTTAGCAGAGACAAACATCGGATACCAGAACCTGGTGAAAATCTCAAGTGCGCTGCAATCCATGGCAAAGGGCGGCATGAAGCGAAAATGGATGAAGAGCTATCATGAGGGGCTGATCGCCATTACGCCCGGTGAAAATGGCTACATTGAAAGCCTGCTTCAAGCCGGGAAGTTTGAAGAAGCGGTCCGGGCTGCCGAAGGATTCCGGGAGCTGTTCGGAGACGGCCGTTTTTATTTAGGGTATCAGCCGTTTAAAGGACATGAGACGTTATCAGAAGAGATTCTCCGTCTGTCAGCCGAGACGGAAATCGCTGTCTGCGCTGCGGGGGATGTCCGTTATATCAAGAAAGAAGATCAAGGTGCGTACCGCTGTCTGTGCGCTATTAAAGCCGGAGAGAAGTGGGAGGATCAGAGCGGGAATCTGCCGGACTTATACTTGAGGGCGCCTGAAGAAATGGAAGAGCTTTACACGCGGCATCCGGAAGCGATTGAAGCAGCCGCGCGTATCGCCCGGCAATGCCGGGTCGATGTCAGCCTCGGACAGACACAGCTTCCGTCTTTTCCGGCGCCGGACGGCAAATCAGCCGATGACTATTTGGCGGAGATCTGTCATGAGGGGCTGCGCCTCCGTTTCGGCACTCCTGATGAGCGCGCTGTCCGCCGGCTTGAATATGAGCTGGACGTCATCAGGCGCATGAAATTCAGTGATTATTTTCTCATCGTATGGGACTTTATGAAGTACGCGCATGAAAAGGGCATTGTGACAGGCCCGGGAAGGGGGTCCGCGGCAGGCTCGCTTGTCGCTTACTCCCTTTTCATTACCGACGTGGATCCGCTTAAACATTCTCTGCTGTTTGAGAGATTTCTTAATCCCGAGCGGATCAGCATGCCGGATATTGATATCGATTTCCCTGACACGAGAAGGGATGAGGTCATTCAGTATGTACAAAATAAGTACGGGGCCATGCACGTCGCCCAGATTATCACCTTCGGGACATTGGCCGCAAAGGCGGCGTTAAGGGATACCGGGAGAGTGTTCGGAATCAGCCCGAAAGAAGCCGACCAGCTTGCCCGCCTGATTCCGTCAAAACCGGGAATGACGCTTGATGAAGCCAGGCGGCAGTCCGCTCAGCTGAACAGGAGGCTGTCCGAATCCGCCGTTCTTCATAAAGTGTTTCAGATCGCAAGGAAAATTGAAGGTCTTCCGCGGCACACGTCAACACACGCGGCGGGGGTCGTTCTCAGTAAAGAGCCGCTTTCTGAAGTTGTCCCTCTTCAAGAAGGGCATGACGGCGTGTATTTAACGCAGTATGCGATGGATCACTTGGAAGATCTCGGTCTTTTAAAAATGGACTTTTTAGGTTTGCGCAACTTGACGCTTATTGAATCCATTAAAACGATGATTGAAAAAGAGACGAATACGAAAATTGATTTTTCCGAGATTTCTTATCAGGATGAAAAAACGTTCTCGCTATTGTCAAACGGTGATACGACGGGTATTTTCCAGCTGGAATCATCAGGAATGAGAAACGTGCTGAAGCGCCTGAAGCCGTCAAGACTGGAAGACATTGTCGCGGTTAACGCGCTTTACAGGCCGGGACCGATGGAAAATATTCCGTTATTTATCGACCGGAAGCACGGGCGGGCGCGTGTGGAAGTGCCGCACGAGGACGTACGAAATATTCTCAGTGACACTTACGGCGTCATCGTCTATCAAGAGCAGATAATGATGATCGCCTCGCGCATGGCAGGGTTTTCATTAGGTGAAGCGGATCTGCTCAGACGGGCTGTCAGCAAAAAGCAAAAGGACATTCTGGACAGAGAGCGAAGCCATTTTGTTGAAGGGTGCTTAAAAAAGGAGTATTCTGTAGTCACTGCAAACGAGGTCTACGATCTGATTGTAAAATTCGCTAACTACGGATTCAACAGAAGCCATGCTGTCGCATACAGCATGATCGGCTATCAGCTCGCCTATTTAAAAGCGCATTATCCGTTATATTTTATGTGCGGGCTGTTGACGAGCGTCATCGGCAATGAGGACAAAATATCGCAATATCTGCATGAAGCGAAGGGGAGCGGGATTCAAGTCCTTCCGCCGTCAATAAACAAAAGCGGTTTTCCGTTTGCGCCGGAAAACGGAGCCGTCAGATACAGTTTGCGGGCCGTTAAAAACGTAGGCGTCTCGGCAGTGAAAGATATTTATAAAGCAAGAACACATAAACCGTTCGAGGATCTTTTCGATTTCTGCTTTCGCGTACCTGCAAAAAGCGTGAATCGGAAAGCTATCGAAGCCCTTATATTTTCTGGCGCCATGGACGAATTCAATCAAAATCGCGCCGCCTTGCTGGCCTCCGTTGATGTGGCTTTAGAGCACGCTGAACTTTTTCGTGCAGACGATGACCAAATGGGATTGTTTTTGGAAGAATCGTTCTCCATTAAGCCAAAATATGTAGAGGCTGAGGAATTTCCGCTCGTGGACAAGCTTCGGTTCGAAAAAGAAGCTCTCGGTGTTTATTTCTCAAGCCATCCTTTATCCGCTTTCAGGGATCTCCTGAAAAAACGGGGGGCGCAAGCGATCACAGCAGCGCGGCAGATGCCGAAGGGGCAGCTGTCAATCGGCGCTTTGCTCGCGGGCATCAAAACGATTCGGACAAAGACAGGTCAGCATATGGCGTTTCTCACATTAAGCGATGAAACGGGAGAAATGGAAGCCGTCGTGTTTCCTGACCAATATAGAAGGCTGTCTCCGCTGTTAGAAGAAGGCGCGCTTTTATTCGCCGCCGGAAAAATGGAAGAGCGTCAGGAGAAGACACAATTCATCATGTCATCCGCCTCTCTTCTTGAGCAGACGGAGGCAGACAGAGCGCCGTCTGTTTACATCAAAATCGAAGGCAGCCGGCACAATCAGGAGTTTTTGGAAAAGATGAAGCGTATTTTACTGGAGCATAAAGGGGAAAACGGCGTTTATCTTTATTATGAAAAAGACAAGCAGACGATCAGGCTGCCGGATACTTTTCATATTCAGGCGGACCATCAGGCGTTATACCGTTTAAAAGAGCTGCTGGGCCGCGAAAATGTCGTGTTAAAATAGTGGTAACAATAATCGTTTTGTTATACAATTGAAACAATTGTGCTATCTTATTTAAAGATTCTGAAATTTTTCACCTCCAGCGATTGTACCAGTCTATGCGGCAGAATATGTAACAAAGTACTTAAAAGGAGTGTTTAGAATGTCATTAAGAGAAGAAGCGTTACATTTACACAAAGTAAATCAAGGAAAGCTGGAATCAAAAGCAAAGGTAGAAGTCAGAAACGCGGACGACTTAAGCCTTGCCTACTCTCCCGGAGTAGCTGAGCCTTGTAAAGAGATTTATGACGATAAAAACAAAGTATATGATTATACAATGAAGGGGAACATGGTAGCAGTCGTAACAGACGGATCAGCCGTTCTCGGTCTCGGTAATATCGGGCCTGAAGCTTCACTTCCGGTCATGGAAGGGAAAGCGGTGCTGTTCAAAAGTTTCGCGGGCGTGGATGCATTCCCGATCGCGCTTGACACAAACGATGTGGACAAAATCATTGACACTGTGAAGCTGCTTGCACCGACATTCGGCGGTGTCAACCTTGAAGATATTGCGGCGCCGAACTGCTTCATTATCGAAGAGCGCCTGAAAAAAGAAACAAACATCCCGGTTTTCCACGATGATCAGCACGGCACTGCCATTGTAACCGTTGCCGGACTTGTAAACGCGCTGAAATTATCAGGAAAATCCATGTCATCCATTAAAGTTGTGGCAAACGGAGCGGGAGCGGCAGGCATCGCGATCATCAAGCTTCTTTACCATTTCGGCGTACGCAACATCGTAATGTGCGACTCTAAAGGGGCGATTTACGAAGGGCGTCCGGCCGGCATGAACGCAGTGAAAAACGAAGTGGCGAAGTTTACAAACCAAGACCGCAACGACGGTTCGCTTCAGGATGTCATTAAAGATGCAGACGTCTTTATCGGCGTATCAGTCGAAGGCGCGCTGACGAAAGAAATGGTGAAGAGCATGGCGAAAGATCCGATTATCTTCGCAATGGCCAACCCGAATCCGGAAATCATGCCTGAAGACGCGCGCGCAGCCGGCGCAAGCGTAATCGGAACAGGCCGTTCTGATTTCCCGAACCAGGTCAACAACGTTCTGGCATTCCCTGGAATTTTCCGCGGGGCGCTTGACGTTCGCGCGACTCACATCAACGAAGAAATGAAAATTGCTGCGGTTGAAGCGATTGCTTCCCTTGTTACAGAGGAAGAATTAAGCGCTGATTATGTCATCCCGGCTCCATTTGACAAACGTGTGGCTCCTGCCGTTGCGAAAGCTGTTGCGAAAGCAGCGATGGAAACGGGCGTCGCCAGAATTACGGTCGATCCTGAGGAAGTGGCTGAAAAAACAAGACAGCTTACGGTCATCGGCGAATAATAACACAAAAATGAAATGGCAGCGCGTTGGAAAAAAACAACGCGCTGCTGTTCAATATACGGACTGCTGGCATTTTTTTAAGGGCAGGTCTTAAAAAAATTTCAGCAGAATCCTTATTTCTTTTGAAAACGCTGACAGATAAGGCTGAACAACGCTTTTTACGGTATGAAATCCGTCCGTTTCCGTCTGTTTTGCAGCAAAAAATGTCGAATGGAGGATGACACCGTTTGACAAAAAAAGTACAATAGTTTCGGTAAAGTTATTATTAAGTCTATCTAATCGGAAGACATGCAGTGAAGAGAACCCTTCACAAAAGGGAGGTAATCATTTGTTAAAGGATATATTCACAAAAAAGAAAAAATATGCTTCCGTGCCGTCTGAGCAGGCAAAACATGATGTTCCGGAAGGCATTATGACAAAGTGCCCCAAATGTAAAAAAATCATGCTCACAAAAGAGTTAGATAAAAACCTGCGCGTCTGCATGAACTGCGGGCACCATTTCCCGATGAATGCAAAGCAGCGCATTGAAAGCCTCCTGGATGAAGATTCATTCGAAGAATTCAACCAGGGAATGATATCTGAAAACCCGCTCGGTTTCCCGGAATACTTAGAAAAAATCGAAAAAGACCGTGAGAAAACATCGCTGAATGAAGCGGTGGTTACCGGAAAAGGAACCATCAGCGGATTCCCGGCCGTGATCGCGATCATGGATTCAACATTCCGAATGGGCAGCATGGGTTCGGTTGTCGGCGAAAAAATCACGCTTGCAATTGAAAAAGCAAAAGAGGAAAAAGTCCCGTTTATCATCTTTACCGCTTCCGGCGGCGCACGTATGCAGGAGGGGGTCTTAAGTCTTATGCAAATGGCAAAGACAAGCTCTGCATTAAAACTGTTCAGTGAGGAGCAGGGACTGATTATTTCTGTCATGACCCATCCGACGACAGGCGGCGTATCGGCCAGTTTCGCGTCTCTCGGTGATTATAATTTCGCTGAACCGGGCGCCTTGATCGGATTTGCCGGAAGACGTATTATTGAACAGACGATCGGGGAAAAACTGCCGGAAGATTTCCAGACGGCGGAATTTTTATTAAAGCACGGCCAGCTTGATGCGGTGATTCACCGAAACGACATGAAAGACAAACTCGCATTTCTGCTGGACATGCACCAAACAGGAGGTGAGCATGAGTGGCTGCAAGATTAGAATTTGAAAAACCAGTGATTGAACTGCAGACGAAAATCGCCGAACTGAAAAAATTCACCCAAGATTCGGAGATGGATTTAAGCGCTGAAATCGCAAGGCTTGAAGACCGGCTCAGCAAGCTTCAGGATGAGATTTATAAAAACCTGAAGCCGTGGGACAGAGTGCAGATCGCACGCCTTCCCGACCGGCCGACGACGCTTGATTACATTCAATACCTGTTTACCGACTTTTTTGAGTGCCACGGAGACAGAACATACGGAGATGATGCGGCGATTGTCGGCGGAGTCGCCAAATATCACGGCATGCCGGTCACCGTTATCGGACATCAGCGCGGAAAAGACACGAAAGAAAACCTTGTCCGCAATTTCGGGATGCCTCACCCTGAGGGCTACCGCAAAGCGCTTCGTCTCATGAAGCAGGCGGATAAGTTCAACCGCCCGATTATCTGCTTCATCGACACGAAGGGAGCGTACCCGGGTAAAGCGGCGGAGGAACGGGGACAAAGTGAAGCCATCGCCAAGAACCTGTTCGAGATGGCCGGCCTGAAAGTGCCTGTCGTTTGTATCGTCATCGGGGAAGGCGGCAGCGGAGGCGCGCTTGCGTTAGGTGTGGGCAACCGCATGCTGATGCTTGAGAACTCGACGTATTCCGTTATTTCTCCTGAAGGAGCCGCATCCATTTTGTGGAAAGACTCCAGCCTTGCGAAAAAAGCGGCTGAAACCATGAAGATTACTGCGCCCGATTTATTAGAATTAGGAATTATTGATGATATGATTAAAGAAGTGAAGGGCGGAGCTCATCATGATATCAAGCAGCAGGCGGGCTACATTGACGGTATACTTAAAGAAACGTTAAAATCTCTTCTTCAATTGAACGCCGAAGAATTGATCTCACAGCGATATGAAAAATATAAAGCAATCGGGAAAGTTTCGGTTGAGGATCAATATATCGGGGTAAACTGAATAGACGTGAAGCCTATGGCTCACGTTTATTTTTTGTGATTTTTGTGATATTCCTTAAATTTTATTTAAAAACAATTTATTTAATTGTATAATAGGTAAGGTTTCATGGGAGCTCAGGCGTCCCTTTTCATTGTTTTAGGGCAATGATCATGATATGTTTAACATATATATGTTGCTGAGGTGAATAGGAAATGAAGCGTATAGGAGTTTTAACGAGCGGCGGGGATTCCCCGGGTATGAACGCTGCGGTGCGCGCGGTTGTGCGGAAAGCTATCTACCACGACGTCGAAGTGTACGGAATTTATAACGGTTATTCAGGATTAATCAGCGGTAAAATAGAGAAACTGGAGCTTGGTTCGGTCGGTGACATCATCCACCGCGGCGGAACAAAGCTGTACACGGCCAGATGTCCTGAATTCAAAACAGTTGAAGGCCGTGAAAAAGGAATCGAAAATTTAAAGAAACTCGGCATTGAAGGTCTTGTCGTCATCGGCGGAGACGGTTCATACATGGGTGCGAAAAAATTAACGGAACACGGGTTTCCGTGTGTGGGTGTACCGGGTACGATAGATAATGACATCCCGGGAACTGATTTTACGATCGGATTTGATACGGCGCTAAATACCGTAATTGATGCTATTGATAAAATCCGTGACACCGCTACGTCTCATGAGCGTACATACGTTATTGAAGTGATGGGGCGCCATGCGGGCGACATTGCTTTATGGGCAGGTCTTGCAGGCGGAGCGGAATCAATTTTAATTCCTGAAGCGGACTACGATATGCAGGAAATTATCGGCCGTTTGAAGAGAGGGCACGACCGCGGCAAAAAACACAGTATCATCATCGTTGCAGAAGGGGTAGGCAGCGGAGTTGAATTCGGAAAACGCATCGAAGAAGAAACGAACCTTGAAACACGGGTATCCGTTTTAGGGCACATCCAGCGCGGCGGATCTCCAAGCGCTTCTGACCGGGTTCTTGCAAGCCGCCTCGGCGCTTACGCGGTTGAGCTTCTGCTTAAAGGAAAAGGCGGACGCTGCGTAGGTATACAAAACAACAAGCTTGTAGACCATGATATTATAGAAATTTTAGAATCAAAACATACTGTTGAACCAAACATGTATCAGCTTTCAAAAGAACTGTCTATTTAAGGCGGAAGAAGCTGAAGATTTCAGAAGGAAGTGAACGAGTTGAAAAAAACAAAAATCGTTTGTACAATCGGTCCGGCCAGTGAAAGTGTAGAAATGCTGACAAAATTGATGGAAGCGGGTATGAACGTTGCTCGTCTGAATTTTTCACACGGTGATTTCGAAGAGCACGGCGCAAGAATCAAAAACATCAGAGAAGCAAGCAAAAAGCTCGGCAAAAACGTGGGGATTCTCCTCGATACGAAAGGTCCGGAAATCCGCACGCACGATATGGAAAACGGCGCGCTTGAGCTTCAGGCGGGAAATGAAATTATCGTTTCTACGAAACAGGTGCTGGGAACGCTTGAAAAATTCTCAGTTTCTTATGAAGGCCTGGCAGACGACGTGTCAGCAGGGTCTATCATCCTGTTGGATGACGGTTTAATCGGATTGGAAGTGCTAGAATCAAATCCGGAAAAACACGAAATCAAAACAAAAATCTTAAACAGCGGCACGCTGAAAAATAAAAAAGGCGTAAACGTTCCCGGCGTCAGCGTCAACCTTCCCGGAATTACTGAAAAAGACGCCAAAGACATCGTATTCGGTATCGAGCAAGGCGTTGATTTCATCGCTGCGTCATTTGTACGCCGTTCTACGGATGTCCTGGAAATCCGCGAACTGCTTGAAGAGCATAACGCGTCTGACATTCAAATCATTCCTAAGATCGAGAACCAGGAAGGCGTGGACAACCTGGATGCGATCCTGGAAGTATCTGACGGCTTAATGGTAGCGCGCGGAGACCTCGGCGTAGAGATTCCGGCCGAAGAAGTGCCGCTCGTGCAAAAAGAAATGATCAAAAAATGCAACGCGCTCGGCAAACCGGTTATTACTGCGACTCAAATGCTTGACAGCATGCAGCGCAACCCTCGCCCGACACGCGCTGAAGCAAGTGACGTTGCCAACGCCATTTTCGACGGCACAGATGCTATCATGCTTTCCGGTGAGACGGCTGCAGGACAATATCCTGTCGAGGCGGTTCAAACAATGTTTAACATCGCCACACGCACGGAAGAATCTCTGAACTACAAAGAAATTCTGTCTAAACGCAGAGATCAGGTCGGCATGACGATTACCGATGCGATCGGCCAATCAGTTGCGCACACGGCAATCAATCTGAGTGCGGCAGCTATCGTTACCCCTACAGAAAGCGGCCATACGGCGCGTATGATCGCGAAATACCGTCCGCAGGCTCCGATTGTAGCCGTTACGGTTAATGAGTCTGTATCACGCAAACTCGGCCTTGTATTCGGCGTATTTCCGGCAAGCGGCCAAAACGCGAATTCAACCGATGAAATGCTTGAAGACGCGGTTCAAAAATCACTTGACAGCGGCATCGTGAAACGCGGTGATCTGATTGTCATTACAGCAGGTTCTGTCGGTGAATCAGGCACGACGAATCTGATGAAAGTCCACACTGTCGGCAGCATTATCGCAAAAGGGCAAGGCATCGGACGCAAATCTGCTTTCGGTCCGGTCGTTGTTGCAAAAAATGCGAAAGAAGCTGAACAAAAAATGACAGACGGCGCAGTATTGGTTGCTTCAAGCACTGACCGCGACATGATCGCTTCACTTGAAAAAGCATCAGCGCTCATCACTGAAGAAGGCGGTCTGACAAGCCATGCAGCCGTTGTCGGTTTAAGCTTGGGCATTCCGGTTATCGTCGGTCTGGAGAACGCAACTTCAGTTTTAACAGAAGGACAGGTTATCACAGTTGACGCTGCCCGCGGCGCTGTGTATGAAGGCCGCGCAAGCGTTCTTTAAACAGCTTTAAAAAAGAGAGGGGGGTTCTCCCTTCTCTTTTGTCTTTAGGCTGATTTTCCTATTCCCATGCGGGCGGTGACGCGCTTTTAGAAGGGCAGGAGGGCAGAAAAATGAGAGTGTTATTCTTACTGTTTATCGTGTGTCCGGCAATTGAAATCGGTTTGTTTCTGCTGGCGGGAAAATGGCTCGGTATTTTTCCGACCTTCCTTCTCATCATTTTGACAGGCGTGTTAGGCGCCTTGGTGGCAAAAAGACAGGGAACCGATGTGTATCATCGGGTGATGCGCGGCCTGCAGCACGGCAAAATGCCGGGGGAAGCGCTTCTTGACGGAATATGCGTCTTTTTCGGAGGCCTGCTTTTGATGCTTCCGGGTTTTCTGTCCGATATTGCAGGGGCCTGTCTTCTGATTCCGTTCACTCGGAACCGCATGAAGCCGCTTTTGTTCAAATGGCTGAGAGGAATGTCAAAAAACAAGCGGATCATTATCAAATAAAAACGGCAGCCTTCTTACAGGGCTGCTGTTTTTATTTGGACTGAACAGTAATATAGGCCCATATTTCTTTTAAAGCGCCCGTTGTGATAAAGGCCTGAATGAAAACGAGCAGCGCGGGCCCCGCAGCCAGTCCTAAAATTCCGAACAATTTAAAGCCGGCAAACAGAGCGATTAAGGTCGCAAGCGGATCAAGTCCGATTGACTTGCTTAAAATTTTCGGCTCCGTCAGCTGGCGCTGGATAAGAACCACAATATATAAAATACCGAGACCGATCGCTTGAGGAAGCTGACCGGCAATGGCCAAATACATAATCCAGGGAACAAAGACCGACCCGGCGCCGAGATACGGGAGAAGGTCCACCAGGCCGATAAAAAAGGCGATGGTTGCCGCATGCTCAATCCCTAAAAGAAAAAGTCCGATAAAGACAATGATCATCGTGAAAAGTATGAGCACGGCCTGCGCCTTAATAAAACCTGCCATCGCTTTTTTCAGCTCTCCCGATACGGCCTTGGCGTTTGCCGAAACCCGTTCCGGAAGAATGGAATAAAGCAGCGCCTTCAGCTTATGCCAGTCCTTTGTCATAAAAAAAGTCGCCAGCATTGCGAAAATGAAGACGGCAGCTGTATTGGGAAGGAAGGCAATCCATTTCGGCACCAGCTCCAAAAGATGTGAAAGCATCAGCCCCGCATTTTTAGCGGCTGTATCACCGAGGGTCTGGATATGCGTCACGATGGATGCCTGCTGGTTGGTTTCCAGTCCGTTAAATAAGACGGTCAGCTCGTGGTACAATGGCTGAATGCGGGAAGTGAACAGCTCTTCGCAATACGTCATAAAGGCGCTGATATGGGGAGGGAGCGTTTTGGCCAGATAGGCGGTTCCCGAAATGATTTCCGCAACGAGAAATGTCGTCGCGCCAAGAAGAATAAGCAAAAAGAAGACCAGGACAATGACTGTATTGACTGACCGGGGCATCCCCGTCAGTTTGTCCAGCCAGTCAACAACGGGAATGATCGCTGATGACAGAATAAGGGCGATCAGAAACGGATAAGTTAACGGAAATGAGGCGTAACCGGCCGCTAAAGCGCCGCCGGCCGCAGCGAGTACAAACAGCGCGCGGAAAAAAACAGTTGCATAGTGCGGGTTCACATCGATCCTCCTCTCGGTCGGCACGTCCTATTACATTAGTTTATTCGTCAAAAAAAAAGGATATGAATACAGATATGATGAAAGAAGGTGCTTTCAGGATGTTTACACAGGCGAATTTATTTTTACTATTATTGCTGGCCATCGCATTGGTAGCCAAAAATCAGTCATTGCTTTTTGCCGTCGGCTTTCTCATTGTGATAAAAGCTGTCGGTCTTGATCAGAAACTATTTCCGGTTATTCAGTCAAAAGGCATCAACTGGGGGGTCACCGTCATTACAATCGCCGTTTTAGTGCCGATTGCCACAGGTGATATCGGTTTTAAACAGCTCGGAGAAGCGATGAAATCATATTATGCGTGGATCGCTCTCGGTGCCGGGATCGCGGTTGCCTTAATCGCCAAAAACGGTCTCACCTTATTGGAAAACGACCCTCATATTACAACGGCGCTGGTCATCGGCACGATACTTGCCGTCGCGCTTTTCGGAGGCGTCGCCGTAGGCCCGTTAATCGGCGCCGGAATCGCCTACTTGGCCATGCAAATCGTTAAAATATTCACTTCGTAAAGTAAAAAAGCGGCGTAAAGCTGCTTTTTTTGTGGAGAAAATTAGAGTTTGCACTTGCGCATTTTGTAGTTCAGACAAATGCCATTTACATTATTCCGATGAATGAAGCGGCTTACCATGTAACAAAGAGCTTCGGGATTGACGGCGCACATGGAGCGAAAACAGCGATTGCAGTAGATTAAAAGCTGATGGGATTTATGGGCCTGATACCAAAGCAAAACTTGAAGTGTTGTTAAAATAAGCGGAGACCCTTTCCTTCAATTTGAAAGTTTGTTAAATTTATAATGAGAATGAAAAAACACAATTCGGTTGGTAGTCCGGATGCATGATTTAAAATGTCAGTAACCTTCCCCTCCTCGGGATGTCCATCATTCTTCAGTAAATTTAGGAGGAGGGAATCGTTATGAAATTAACGGTTTACTACGATGGTCAGTTTTGGGTAGGAGTCATTGAAGTTGTGAATGACGGGAAATTAAGAGCAATTCGTCATTTGTTTGGACAAGAGCCAAAGGATTCAGAAATAATGCATTTTGTTAATAATCAACTTTTACAGACTCTCTCCCACACTGAACAAGAAGGGGTTTGTGTTAAAGCAAAATCTAAGAAATTAAACCCAAAAAGATTGCAACGACAAGCTTCTAAAGAAATGAAAAATATCGGGATATCAACTAAGGCACAAAAAGCGATAAAACAGGAGCTTGAAGCAAGAAAAGAAAAGAAAAAACAACTGAATAGAAAACAAAGAGAAAAGATAAAGGAACAAAAATATTTAATCAGAAAACAAAAAGCAAAAGAAAAGCATAGGGGCAAATAGTTGGAGAACCCGATGAAGCCCTTCGATTGAAAAGTTGAGCGGCATCAGTTAGTTTCTTCGGACTGATTTAGAGAAAAAAAGTATAAGTCAGAGCCCTTCTCGAGATGAGGAGGGTTTTTTCTGCAATTTATTTAAATTCACTTATATCAGTAAATGAGTCAGTTTCAATTGATGAACGGTTTGATGAGGATATTTACAGCCCGAAAACAGCGCAAATGCAGTCAAACGATTCCAGTCCATGTGCGGGGAGCCAACTAAAACCAAGACCTGGATTTCTGAAGCTGATCCGAACATTGATTCAGTCGAGTAAACAAAATAACCCCCTTCTCCGGTAAAGAAGGGGGTTAAATTTGCGGTGAAGTTGTCGCGCCTGTCCTTTTAAAGTCTCCTCCAAAACTCCCCCAAATGAAAACATGAGAATACATTGTTTTACAAAGCGCCTGAAAGCAAACGATTAAATTTATCAACGCCAAGCCTTGATATATAGGGCTTTTAAAACATTTTTAGTTAAAAGTCTACAAATTAATCAGATTATTGTTTATAATAAGAATAGGCTTAAACTTAAATAAGCTTATAAGAATTTGTTATGTTCCTCTATAAGCATATCGGTTATGTAACCGCAACCAGTGAAATGTAAGCATTTTCTTGAAGGGGAAAGGGAGTGTTTGCATGACTCATTTTAAGTAAGCCGTATGTTTTATATACTCTTTAAAGGGGAATTTTGATTGAAAAGGAGAGGTTGAATATGACAGCAACACGCGGTCTTGAAGGGGTTGTAGCAACAACATCATCTGTAAGCTCTATTATCGACGATACCCTTACATATGTAGGGTACGATATTGACGACTTGACAGAGAATGCAAGTTTTGAAGAAATCATTTATTTGCTGTGGCATCTGCGCCTGCCGAATAAAACGGAACTTGCTGAACTGAAAAAACAGCTTGCGAAAGAAGCTGCCGTTCCACAAGAAATCATTGAGCACTTCAAATCCTATCCCCTCAATAACGTACATCCAATGGCTGCGCTCCGGACGGCGATTTCATTACTCGGTCTGACTGACAGTGAAGCCGATGCCATGAATCCGGAAGCGAACTACAGAAAAGCCATCCGTCTGCAGGCGAAAGTGCCGGGCATTGTCGCCGCTTTCTCAAGAATCCGCAAAGGACTTGATCCTGTTGAACCGAAGGAAGAGTACGGAATCGCGGAGAACTTCCTTTACACCTTAAACGGTGAAGAGCCTTCTCCGATCGAAGTGGAAGCGTTTAACAAAGCGCTCATTCTTCATGCGGATCATGAGCTGAACGCATCAACATTTACGGCGAGAGTATGTGTCGCCACCTTATCTGATATTTACTCAGGCATCACTGCCGCCATCGGCGCTTTAAAAGGGCCGCTTCACGGCGGAGCCAATGAAGCCGTCATGAAAATGCTGACAGAAATCGGCGAGGTGGAAAACGCCGAGCCTTATATCCGCAGCAAAATGGAGAAAAAGGAAAAAGTAATGGGCTTCGGACACCGTGTGTATAAGCATGGAGACCCGCGCGCCAAACACTTAAAAGAAATGAGCAAACGCCTGACGAATCTGACGGGTGAAAGCAAATGGTACGAGATGTCAATCCGTGTCGAAGAAATCGTGACGTCGGAGAAAAAACTTCCGCCTAACGTTGATTTCTATTCCGCATCTGTATACCACAGTCTCGGCATTGATCACGATCTGTTCACGCCGATCTTTGCGGTCAGCAGAATGTCAGGATGGATCGCCCATATTCTTGAACAGTACGATAACAACCGCCTCATCCGCCCGCGCGCTGATTACACGGGTCCGGATAAGCAGACTTTTGTTCCGATTGATGAAAGAGCCTGATCAAACGGGAGGCTGGTGATTTTCATGTCGTTAGCCTCTTGTTAATCAAGCCCGGATTGGTTTACAATTTTGATAGAATCTTGAGAAAAGTCATTTTATTTTCTATACAAGAAAAATAAAATGTTTTCTAAATATGAATTACATACTGGGAGGTAATATTGTGTCACAAGGTGAAAAAATTACAGTCTCTAATGGAGTATTAAACGTACCAAATAATCCGATTATCCCGTTTATTGAAGGCGACGGCACAGGCCCTGATATTTGGAACGCCGCTTCTAAAGTATTGGAAGCCGCTGTTGAAAAAGCATATAAAGGCGAGAAAAAAATCACGTGGAAAGAAGTTTATGCCGGTGAAAAGGCTTATAATAAAACAGGTGAGTGGCTTCCTGCCGAAACGCTGGAAGACATCAGAGAGTACTTCATCGCCATCAAAGGTCCTCTGACGACACCGGTCGGCGGCGGTATCCGTTCTCTGAACGTGGCGCTGAGACAGGAGCTTGATTTGTTTACGTGCCTGCGCCCTGTCAGATATTTCACGGGAGTGCCTTCTCCGGTCAAACGACCTGAAGATACGGATATGGTCATTTTCCGCGAGAATACGGAAGATATTTATGCCGGAATTGAGTATGCGAAAGGTTCTGAAGAGGTTGAAAAGCTGATCAGCTTCCTGCAAAATGAAATGGGTGTTAACAAAATCCGTTTCCCTGAAACGTCAGGAATCGGCATCAAACCTGTTTCTGAAGAAGGCACAAGCCGCTTAGTCAGAGCTGCCATTGAGTATGCGATCGAAAACGGCCGTAAGTCTGTCACGCTTGTCCACAAAGGAAACATCATGAAGTTCACTGAAGGGGCATTTAAAAACTGGGGTTACGAGCTTGCCGAAAGAGAATACGGAGATAAAGTATTCACTTGGGCTGAATATGACCGCATTGTCGAAAAAGACGGAAAAGAAGCTGCTGATAAAGCGCAGAGCGACGCGGAAGCGGCAGGAAAAATCATCGTCAAAGACAGCATCGCTGATATTTTCCTTCAGCAGATCTTAACCCGTCCGAGCGAATTCGACGTCGTGGCGACAATGAACTTAAACGGAGACTATATCTCTGATGCGCTTGCCGCTCAGGTAGGCGGAATCGGAATCGCGCCGGGAGCGAACATCAACTATGAAACAGGGCATGCGATTTTCGAAGCGACTCACGGAACGGCTCCTAAATATGCCGGCCTTGACAAAGTCAACCCGTCATCCGTCATCCTTTCAGGAGTGCTTCTTCTTGAACACCTGAACTGGAATGAGGCTGCTGACTTGATCATTAAATCTATGGAAAAAACGATTGCTTCAAAAGTAGTAACGTACGATTTTGCTAGATTAATGGACGGTGCAACTGAAGTGAAATGTTCAGAGTTTGGTGAAGAGCTAATCAAAAACATGGACTGAACCTAAAGCAGACTTCTAATGAAGCCAAAAAAGGAGAAGAGAATCATGGGAAAAACACGCAGTAAAGTTTCTGTTATCGGAGCAGGATTTACGGGAGCGACAACAGCCTTTCTTACAGCTCAAAAAGAGCTTGCGGACGTTGTGCTCGTTGATATTCCGCAATTAGAAAACCCGACAAAAGGAAAAGCGCTAGACATGCTCGAAGCAAGTCCGGTCCAAGGATTTGACGCGAAAATCACAGGCACGTCCAACTACGAGGACACAGCCGGTTCTGATATCGTCGTCATCACAGCCGGAATTGCGAGAAAACCAGGCATGAGCCGTGATGATCTCGTATCTACAAACGAAAAAATCATGAGAAGCGTCACACGTGAGATCGTGAAATATTCTCCTGACTGCATTATCGTTGTATTGACAAACCCTGTTGATGCGATGACATATGCGGTGTACAAAGAATCAGGCTTCCCGAAAGAACGCGTCATCGGACAATCCGGAGTGCTTGACACTGCACGATTCAGAACATTCGTCGCTGAAGAATTAAACCTGTCTGTAAAAGATGTGACCGGTTTTGTTCTTGGCGGACACGGTGACGACATGGTTCCTCTCGTCCGTTATTCCTATGCGGGCGGCATTCCGCTTGAAACGCTTATCCCGAAAGACCGTCTTGATGCGATTGTAGAACGCACAAGAAAAGGCGGCGGGGAAATCGTCAACCTTCTCGGCAACGGAAGCGCCTACTACGCGCCTGCTGCATCACTGACTGAAATGGTAGAAGCCATTTTGAAAGATCAGCGCCGCGTGCTTCCGACCATCGCTTACTTAGAAGGCGAATACGGTCATGAAGGCATTTACTTAGGCGTACCGACGATTATCGGAGGAAACGGCCTAGAGCAAATCATCGAGCTTGAACTGACAGACTATGAAAAAGCGCAGCTGAGTAAATCAGTTGAATCTGTCAAAAACGTGATGAAAGTATTGTCATAAGAAAAAAGGGAAGGCTTCCGAATCAGAAGCCTTCCTCTTTTTACAATTAATGAAAGCGTTTTCTTTTTCCCTGAGCGATCCTTTCTCTGAAAATGATCAAAAAGGCGAATTGTCTGAACGGGCAGTATTGGATAAAATGAAATCATAAAGTGATATGCAGCACATAAAATAGAGAAAATTGGATGTCGGGGAAAATAGACAGCGGAGGGCGCAGCATGAACAAAAAAATTTTAGTTGTAGATGATGAACAATCTATCGTTACTCTTTTACAGTATAATCTGGAACGGTCCGGCTATGATGTCATTACCGCATCAGACGGCGAAGAGGCTCTGGAGCAGGCAGAGAACGAAAATCCAGATTTAATCGTACTGGATGTCATGCTGCCGAAAGTGGACGGAATCGACGTCTGTAAACAGCTCAGACAGCAGAAAATGATGGTTCCGATCTTGATGCTGACAGCAAAAGATGAGGAGTTTGATAAGGTGCTGGGACTGGAGCTCGGAGCGGATGATTACATGACAAAGCCGTTCAGTCCGCGGGAAGTCACTGCGCGGGTGAAAGCCATTTTAAGAAGGGCCGACATTTCTTCGCTGTCACAAGGCAGAGAAGAGGAAAAGGACGGGCAGATCCTCATCGGCGAGCTGAAAATTCTTCCGGAGCATTACGAAGCTTACTTTAAGTCAGAACAGCTGGAATTGACGCCTAAAGAATTTGAACTGCTTCTGTATTTGGGAAAACATAAGGGAAGAGTGCTGACGAGAGATCTTCTGCTGAGCGCGGTCTGGAACTATGATTTTGCCGGGGATACCCGGATTGTTGACGTTCATATCAGCCATCTGCGCGACAAAATCGAATCAAATACCAAAAAACCCATCTATATTAAAACAATCAGAGGTTTGGGGTATAAACTGGAGGAGCCAAAAATGAATGAATAAAGTCCGTGTGCGTCTGTTCGCTTTACTCGTTGTATGTATCATATTGGTTTTCAGTGTTCTCGGCCTTTTTTTACAGCAGCTTATTTCTTCATCCGCTGAAGAAAGAACGGCGGATCAGCTGAAAAAGGAATCGGTATACATAGCGGGCCTTCTTGACGCCGGCAGAATCGGCAATAAAAGCAATGAAACGGTAATCCGTGACGCCGGCCGCACCCTCGGTATAAACGTCTCCGTGCTCAACGAGAAGGGTGACGCCGTATATCATTCCGGCAGTCGTGCTGATGATTCAGCCGTAAAGGAGTTCATTTCTCACAATAAAAGCGAGGAAGCCGTACAGTCGAAAAGCAAAGTCATCCGCGGCACTGCCGTAAAAAATGACGCCGGGAAAATTGCGGGGTATGTACTCGTTTCCTCTGAGATCAACGGCGGTTCAAGCGTTACCGGAGAAATGTGGGGCATGCTGGCAGCAAGTCTTTGTACCGCTTTTATCATTATCGTTTTCTTTTATACAAACATGACGTCCCGTTACAAAAAATCCATCGACGCCGCGACAAAGGTGGCGACGGAGCTGTCCAAGGGGAATTATGACGCCCGCTCCTACAGCGGTTACGCAAGGCGGTCGGACCGTCTCGGGCGTGCGATGAACAGCCTGGCGGTCGATTTAATGGAAATGACGAGAACGCAGGATATGCAGCGCGATCGTCTGTTAACCGTCATTGAAAATATCGGATCCGGTTTGATTTTAATAGACGGGAGAGGTTTTATCAATCTCGTGAACCGGTCATACACGAAGCAGTTTCATACAAAGCCTGAACGTCTGCTTCGGCGTCTTTACCATGATGCGTTTGAACATGAGGAGATCATTCGGCTTGTCGAAGACATTTTTATGACGGAGACGAAAAAATGCCAGCTGCTCAGACTTCCCATCAACATTGAGCGGCGCTACTTTGAAGTTGACGGCGTTCCGATCATGGGCCCTGACGATGAATGGAAGGGCATCGTCCTCGTCTTTCACGATATGACGGAAATTAAAAAATTGGAGCAGATGAGAAAGGACTTCGTCGCCAATGTCTCCCATGAACTGAAAACACCGATCACCTCGATTAAAGGCTTTACGGAAACACTGTTAGACGGAGCGATGAAAGACGAAAAGGCGCTTTCAGACTTTCTGTCTATCATTCTGAAAGAAAGTGAGCGGCTCCAATCTCTCGTGCAGGATTTACTGGATTTATCCAAGATGGAGCAGCAAAACTTTACGATGCGCGTAGAGTCCTTTGACGCCGCAAAAATTCTGCATGAAATTGAAGCGCTTTTGCGGCATAAGGCTGAGGAAAAAGGCATCAGCTTTCAGCTCGATCTCCCGGAAGAGCCGATTTTTGTGACGGGTGACGCGCACAGGCTGAAGCAGGTGTTTTTGAATCTGGCGAACAATGCCCTGACCTACACGCCTGAAAAAGGGGCGGTGGGAATTTCGGTACATGTGAAAGAAACCGTTGTCGATATCAAAGTGTCCGATACGGGAATCGGCATTCAGAAGGAAGAGATCCCGCGGATATTTGAGAGATTCTACCGCGTGGATAAAGACAGAAGCCGCAACTCGGGAGGAACCGGGCTCGGCCTCGCCATCGTGAAGCACTTAATAGAAGCCCATGAAGGTAAAATCGAGGTCACAAGCGAGCCGGGACAGGGGACTGTGTTTACCGTGACGCTGAAGCGGCAGCCGGAAGCGTGATCAGCTTTACAAAGGATTAACAATTTCTTCATGACCTGTTAAACCTATCTTGTTAGGATGTAACAGAACCCCTTCATCCAAGGAGCCAATTTTGACGGCGGGAACGTGTTTTCTTGTTCCCGTCCTTTTTTGCGTTTTCACGGGGTTCGCTCATTTTCCTTTCAAATTGAACTTTGTTAAAATAAGAGAAGCTGTGAGATTAAAAAATAGAGGAATGACGAGCTTTTGCTCTTAGGAGGATATTGAATGACGGAACGAAAAAAATTAGTGCTTGTCGACGGAAACAGTCTGGCGTATCGGGCGTTTTTTGCATTGCCGCTTTTAAGCAATGAAAAAGGCATCCATACAAATGCCGTATACGGGTTTGCGATGATTTTAATGAAAATGCTGGAAGATGAAAAGCCGACCCACATGCTGGTGGCTTTTGATGCGGGAAAAACCACTTTCCGCCACAGCACGTTTAAAGAATATAAAGGCGGAAGACAAAAAACGCCGCCGGAGCTTTCAGAACAGATGCCGTTCATCCGCGAGCTCCTTGATGCCTACAAAATCAGCCGCTACGAGCTTCCTGAATATGAAGCGGACGATATTATCGGCACCCTTGCCGTTTCTGCTGAAAAAGAAGGCTTCGAAGTAAAGGTAGTTTCGGGGGACAAGGACTTAACCCAGCTTGCAACCGGGAAAACGACCGTTGCCATTACGAGAAAAGGCATTACTGACGTGGAAGATTACACGCCGGAGCACGTGCAAGAAAAGTACGGTCTGACCCCTTTGCAAATCATTGATATGAAGGGATTAATGGGGGATTCATCCGATAACATACCGGGCGTCCCCGGCGTCGGAGAAAAAACCGCAATTAAGCTTTTAAAGCAGTTCCATTCGGTTGAGAAACTGCTTGATTCCATTGATGAAGTCAGCGGAAAAAAATTAAAAGAAAAGCTTGAAGAATATAAGGAACAAGCCCTGATGAGCAAAGAGCTGGCGACGATTATGACAAATGCGCCGATTGAAGTCAAGCCCGAAGATTTAGGTTACCAAGGGTTTGACCGTGAACAAGTTGTTGCCATTTTTAAAGACCTGGGTTTTAATACGCTTCTTGAGCGGCTCGGTGAAGAAAGCGGGGAAACGGCGGAAGAAAATTTTGAAGACATCAATGTCGAAACGGCAGAAGAAATCACCGAAGATATGCTCGTTTCGCCGTCCGCTTTGGTCGTCGAACAAATCGGTGATAACTATCACGAAGAACCGATCCTCGGCTTTTCCATCGTGAATGAAACAGGTCTTTATTATATTCCGAAAGAAATCGCCATTCAGTCTGAAGCTTTTAAATCTTGGGCTGAAGATGAATCGATGAAAAAGTGGGTGTTCGACAGCAAACGTTCCGTCGTCGCTTTGCGCTGGCAGGGAATTGAGCTGAAGGGAACGGAATTTGACGCGCTTCTTGCTGCCTACATTATAAACCCGGGCAATTCGTACGACGATGTCGCGAGCGTAGCGAAAGAATACGGGCTGAATATCGTTTCAAAAGATGAAGCGGTATACGGAAAAGGCGCAAAGCGCGCCGTTCCGGCTGAAAAAGAGCTTGCCGATCATCTCGCGCGGAAAGCGTCTGCCGTTAACAGCCTCCGTGACAAACTGCTCGACGCTTTGGAAGAAAATAATCAGCTTGAATTATATGAAGATCTCGAACTCCCGCTTGCGCTAATTCTCGGAGAAATGGAATCAATGGGCGTCAAAGTGGATGTTGAAAGACTGAAGCGAATGGGCGAAGAGCTCAAGGCAAAGCTGAAAGAATATGAAGAAAAAATCCATGACATCGCCGGTGAGCCGTTTAACATCAATTCACCAAAACAGCTCGGCGTCATTCTGTTTGAAAAGCTCGGCCTGCCGCCAGTAAAGAAAACAAAAACAGGCTATTCCACTTCAGCTGATGTGCTTGAGAAGCTCGCAGACAAACATGATATCGTCGCGCACATTCTGCAATACAGACAAATCGGCAAACTCCAATCGACTTATATTGAAGGGCTGCTGAAAGTCACGCGCAAGGATTCTCATAAGGTGCATACACGATTCAATCAGGCATTGACTCAAACCGGACGCCTCAGCTCAACGGATCCGAACCTGCAAAATATTCCGATCCGGCTGGAGGAAGGGCGGAAAATCCGCCAGGCTTTTGTACCCTCCGAACCGGACTGGCTTATTTTCGCCGCCGATTATTCACAAATTGAATTAAGGGTCCTTGCGCATATTTCAAAAGATGAAAATCTGATCGAAGCGTTTACGAATGACATGGACATTCACACAAAAACCGCCATGGACGTATTTCATGTCAGTGAAGATGAAGTGACACAAGCGATGCGCCGCCAGGCAAAGGCCGTCAATTTCGGCATCGTTTACGGCATCAGTGATTACGGGCTGTCACAAAACCTCGGCATCACCCGGAAAGAAGCAGGCGCTTTTATAGACCGCTATTTGGAGAGCTTCCCGGGCGTCAAGGCATATATGGAAGAGTCGGTGCAGGAAGCGAAGCAAAAAGGATATGTCACGACACTTATGCAGCGCCGCCGCTATATTCCTGAGCTGACAAGCCGCAACTTCAACCTGCGGAGCTTTGCGGAACGGACGGCCATGAATACGCCGATTCAGGGAAGCGCCGCCGATATTATTAAAAAAGCCATGATTGACATGGCAGCTGAGCTGAAAGAAAAAAACCTGAAGGCACGACTGCTGCTTCAGGTGCACGATGAATTGATTTTTGAAGCGCCTAAGGAAGAAATTGAAATATTAGAGAAGCTGGTTCCTGAAGTGATGGAGCATGCTTTGGCATTAGACGTGCCGCTGAAGGCGGATTATGCTTCAGGGCCGTCTTGGTACGATGCAAAATAAACAGAGAAAAAGGAAGTGATGATTGTGCCGGAATTACCAGAAGTTGAAACGGTCCGGCGCACTCTGACCGGTCTTGTGAAGGGGAAAACGATTGAATCGGCGGATATCAGATGGCCGAATATCATCAAAAAACCCGCCGAGCCGGAGGAATTCGCGCGGCAGATTGCAGGAGAAACGATCCGATCCATCGGAAGAAGGGGAAAGTTTTTGCTTTTCCATCTGGATCATTATGTCATGGTGTCCCACCTGCGGATGGAGGGGAAATACGGTCTTCATCAGGCCGATGAACCTGACGATAAACATGTGCACGTCGTGTTTCACATGACGGACGGAACACAGCTCCGCTACCGGGATGTCCGGAAATTCGGCACGATGCATTTGTTTGCGCCGGGAGAGGAATTGAATGCATTACCGCTTTCACAGCTCGGGCCCGAACCCGATGATGAAGCATTTACCGCTGCTTATTTAAAAGAGCGGCTTGCAAAAACGAACCGCGCGGTGAAAACAGCCCTGCTCGACCAAAAAGCGGTCGTCGGCCTCGGCAATATTTATGTCGATGAAGCTTTATTCCGGGCGCGTATTCATCCTGAGACAAAAGCGAGCAGTCTGTCAGACGGGCAGATAAAAACGCTTCATACAGAAATTAAAGACACCCTTCAGGAAGCGATTGACGCGGGCGGGAGCACCGTCCGGTCTTATATCAATTCTCAAGGGGAAATCGGAATGTTTCAGCTCAAACATTACGTATACGGCAAAAAGGATGAACCGTGCAAAACGTGCGGCACGATGATTTCTAAAATCGTGGTCGGCGGAAGGGGTACGCATTTTTGCGCCCGCTGCCAAAAAAAATCATAAACTGAAGCGGTTCAAGCAGGCGGCAGCAGAATGACTTTTTTCTAACACAGTTGATGACCTTTCTCCATATATATATTGTGATTCACCCAATAGGCATATGTCACAATTGCCGATCAAGAGAAAGGGAGAAACGGATATGGAGATTGTTTCTTTGCTGCTTTTGGCTTTTGCTGTCAGCTTGGACAGTTTTTCAGTCGGGTTTACGTATGGTTTGAGAAAAATGAAAATCCCGTTCAAAGCGATTGCCGTGATCGCTTGCTGTTCAGCCTCTGTGATGTTTATATCCATGCTGATCGGCCATTTTCTGACAAAGATTTTTCCCGTATCCGTCACGGAAAAACTGGGCGGACTGATCTTAATCGGAATCGGGGCATGGGTCATCTGGCAATTTTTCAAACCGGCTAAAGAGCCGGATTACTTATTGCATGAAAAAACGTTACTTAATCTTGAAGTGAAATCGCTCGGCATCGTCATTCATATTTTGAAAAAACCGACCAGCGCCGATATTGATCAATCCGGAACCATTAACGGAGTCGAGGCGCTTCTGCTCGGTATCGCCTTATCCATTGACGCGTTTGGCGCCGGGCTGGGAGCGGCCATTCTCGGCTTTTCTCCGGTTATGATGAGCGTGACTGTCGGGCTGATGAGCTCGCTGTTTGTTTCACTCGGCATAAACGCGGGGCATTTGCTTTCAAGATGGAATTGGATAGATAAAATGACATTTTTGCCGGGAGTCCTGCTGATTATCATCGGGATTTGGAAAATGTAAGAAGGAGTGGGCTTTTTGAGCTTGGTCATCGGTTTAACGGGAGGCATCGCAAGCGGCAAAAGCACGGTAGCGCGTATGCTGATCGACAAAAAAATAACAGTCATTGATGCGGATGTCATCGCAAAACAGGCGGTGGAAAAAGGAATGCCGGCTTACGGACAAATTGTGGAGGCATTCGGAAAAGACATCCTGCTGGAAAATGGCGGTATTGACAGAAAAAAACTCGGTTCTATCGTTTTCACTGACGAACAGAAGCGTCTGAAGCTGAATCAGATCGTTCATCCGGCAGTACGTGCGGAAATGCTGAAACAGCGGGATGAAGCCGTTGCGCGAAAAGAGCAGTTCGTCGTTTTGGATATACCGCTTTTGTATGAAAGCGGGCTTGATTATCTTGTCGGCAAGGTGCTCGTCGTCACCGTACCGGCAGACATTCAGCTTAAACGGCTGATGGAGCGGAATTCCCTTACAGAAGAAGAAGCGATGAGCCGGATAACGTCGCAAATGCCTTTAGCGGATAAAACAAAAAAAGCTGACGCCGTCATTGATAACAGCGGCAGTCTTGAATATACAAAGCACCAGCTTGAGGAAGTATTGAGCGGCTGGGCATAAACAAACACCGTTCGGAAAGCCGAACGGTGTTTTTCTGGTTAAAAATCAAAATTGTCAGGATCAGGACCGACACGGAGATTTTCGTTCAGATCATCAATCCGCTTCATATCGTCAGCTGACAGTTCGAAATCAAAGACATTTGCATTTTCTTCAATACGGTGTTTTTTCGTTGATTTCGGAATGGTGATGACACCGTTCTGCAAATCCCAGCGCAAAATCACTTGGGCGGCTGATTTGCCGTACTTCTCAGCGATTTCCTGTAAGACGGTGTGATCAAGCAGCTGACCTTGCATCAATGGCGACCACGCTTCAAGCTGAATGCCTTGTTCAGTGCAGAAAGCAAGCAGTTCTTTCTGTGTCAGACGAGGATGGTACTCCACCTGGTTGATCATCGGCTTGATTTCCGTCTCTTTCATGAGATGTTTCAGATGGTGAATTTGGAAATTGCTGACCCCGATCGCCTTAATGCGTCCATCCCGGTAGAGAGTTTCGAGCGCCCGCCACGCATCGATGTACTTTCCTTCGACAGGCCAATGGATCAAATATAAATCCAAATAATCTAAACCGAGTTTTTCTAAGCTTGTGTCAAACGCTTTTAACGTTTCTTCATATCCTAAATCGGCATTCCACACTTTTGACGTGACAAAAATGTCTTCACGTTTTAATCCCGCTTCTTGCAGCCCTTGGCGGATGCCTTCGCCGACACCTTCTTCATTTCCGTAAATCGCGGCGGTATCAACGCTGCGATAGCCGTGCACCAATGCCGTTTTCACCGCGTTGACGAGTTCCGCGCCTTCCTCTACTTTGAAAACTCCGATGCCGAACCAAGGCATCTCTACTCCGTTATGCAATGTTGCTTTTGCTTGTAAATGTGTTGTCATGTATATATTCCTCCTATTAGTTGTCTGTTGAAACAATCAAAATGCGCTGAAGAAAAACTCACCTCCTTTCAAGGGCAGTGCGATCCCGCTTTTCAAGCTTCCTGCTCCATCCGGTTAATACGACCGCGCTGAGCACCATCAGCGACCCGATCCAAGCGGTATGAATGATTCCGATTGAGTCTGTAATGAGTCCGCCGGCAAACGAGCCGATCGCGATTCCGGCATTAAATGCCGCGATATTTAATGCTGATGCTGTATCAACGGCGCTTGGCGCAAAACGTTCACTCAGCATCACGACATATACCTGAAGCCCCGGCACATTCATAAACGCCAACAGCCCCATGAAAATAATGGTGATCAGCCCGGCTGTTTTAAACGGCGCGGTAAAAGTCAGAACAAACAGCACAGCAGCCTGGACAATGAACATATAAAACAAGGCTTTCAGCGGATTTCGGTTTGATAAACGGCCGCCAATCATGTTTCCGATGGCAATCGCAATTCCGTAAATGAGCAGGATGGCCGCGACGGTTTCTTTCTGAAAACCGGTTACCTCCTGAAGAAGCGGAGATAAATACGTAAACACGACAAACGTTCCGCCGTAGCCTAACGCGGTAATGATAAATAAAAGCAATAACCGGCCGTTTGTGACGAGTTTGACCTGCTCGGCAAATGCGGTTTTCGTCCCTTTGCGCAAATGTGACGGAACGAGAAGCGCGTTTGTGAGGAATGCGATGATTCCTACCGCCACAATGACGGCAAATGCGATTCTCCATCCGAATTGCTGGCCGAGATAGGTGCCGAATGGAACGCCGGTCACCGTAGCCACCGTCAGCCCCGTAAACATGATAGAAATCGCGCTTGCTCTTTTATGCTCCGGCACGATATTGGCGGCGATTGTTGCCCCGATTGACATGAAAATGCCGTGGGAAAAAGCCGAAATGACCCGTGCCGCCAGTAAGACGCCGATTGAGGAAGCGCTCGCTGCGAGTGTATTTCCGGCGATAAAAATTAACATCACCCAGAGCAGCAGCGTTTTCCGCGACATGCCGGATGTGAGAGACGTTAAAACCGGCGCGCCGAATGTCACGCCCAGAGCATACATGGAAACGGTAAGTCCCGCCGTGGTCACAGGTATATGCAGATCTTGAGATATAAGCGGCAGCAGCCCGACGCTGATAAATTCGGTTGTGCCGATCGCAAAAGCGCTGACGGCTAATGCCAGCAGCGCTGGTAAATAGCTTTGGCGATGTGAAGACATCTGTTTTCCTCCTTGAACGATAATGTATGGTTGAAATGATGCCGGGTAAACGATATAAGTATAAGAGTACATTCCTTTTCAGCCGGCAAATGTCATTATGATCGATAGAAGTGTCATTGAAAAGAACGTACTTTTAAGTGCCATAGGCACTTTTTAGTTCCTATAGATGAGGAGGAATTACCGTTGCTGAAGAAAAAATACAATATATCCGTAGAGGCGGCGCTTGAAGTGATCGGCGGAAAATGGAAGTGTGTGATCCTCTGCCACCTCATGCGCGGGAAAAAACGGACAAGCGAATTGAAGCGGCTTATGCCGGACATCACCCAGAAGATGCTGACACAGCAATTGCGGGAGCTGGAAGCTGACGGCGTCATCAACCGGATCGTATACAATCAGGTGCCGCCGAAAGTGGAATACGAGCTGAGTGAATACGGGCACAGTCTGGAAAGAATTTTAAACGCGCTGTGCGACTGGGGCGCGATGCATATTGCTAAACGGTACGGCGAGGTGTCTTCCGTTTTAGAGGACAGCATTTTAAATGACAAATTTAAAGAACCGGGACAAATATAAGAAAAAAGCAGGCAGCCTGAGACGCTGATCCTGCTTTTTTTATGGAAGAAAAATCATTTTATATGCAAAAAAACCGATTGAACAACATATTGATCGGTATAAGGGTGGATTTTTATCAAGTTGTACTGGCGGATTTCTTTTAATGTGTTATACTATATATAAATAAAGGTAAATTAGAGTGGCATATTAAAAAGGGGTGACCTGAGCATGAAGGTAAAAGTAGCAATCAACGGGTTTGGAAGAATCGGAAGAATGGTGTTCAGAAAAGCAATGGAAGATGATCAAATTCAAATAACAGCCATTAATGCAAGCTATCCCCCGGAAACGCTTGCTCATTTGATAAAGTATGACACAATTCACGGCAAATACGATCAAGAAGTTGAGACCTCCGACGACAGCCTGATCGTCAACGGAAAACATATTATGCTGTTCAATCGCCGGGACCCGAGAGAGCTTCCGTGGAAAGAATGCGGAATAGACATCGTCGTAGAGGCAACGGGAAAATTTAATTCAAAAGAAAAAGCAATGAGCCATATTGAAGCAGGGGCGAAAAAAGTCATTTTAACGGCTCCGGGCAAAAATGAAGACGTTACCATTGTCATGGGAGTAAATGAAGAGCAGTTCAATCCCGATGAACATGTCATTATTTCAAATGCATCCTGCACGACAAACTGTCTTGCGCCGGTCGTCAAAGTGCTTGATCAGGAATTCGGGATTGAAAGCGGCCTGATGACGACTGTTCACGCTTACACGAATGATCAAAAAAATATCGACAATCCGCATAAAGATCTGCGGAGGGCGAGAGCGTGCGGAGAATCCATCATTCCGACTTCTACAGGCGCCGCCAAAGCGCTGTCGCTCGTGCTTCCTCATTTGAAAGGAAAACTTCACGGTCTCGCTTTGCGTGTTCCCGTTCCGAATGTGTCATTAGTGGACCTTGTCTGCGATCTGAAAACAGATGTGTCGGCCGAGCAAGTGAACGCCGCTTTCCAAAGAGCCGCAAAAACGTCGATGTACGGCATTCTTGATTATTCGGATGAGCCGCTCGTTTCTTCGGATTATAATACGAATTCACACTCTGCGATCATCGACGGTCTGACAACGATGGTGATGGAAGACCGAAAAGTAAAGGTGCTCGCCTGGTATGACAATGAATGGGGATATTCCTGCCGGGTCGTTGATCTTATCCGTCACGTCGCCGCGCGAATGAAACACCCGTCAGCTGTGTAGACTAAAGATCATGGACATTTGTTAGAAAAAAACCCTTAACGGCATATTCGCAAAAAACACACCTTGCAAAATAAACTTAAACACAGTATACTATCTTTCGTGAACTTCTTGCTCGTGACTGCTTCGGAATTACTTAAAGGGTTAGGACCTCTCCGGACTAACTTTCCCCCGTGGTAAATGGCCGGGTCAGTTCTCGGAAATTCACTTTTTTAATTCTTGTTAAGGGGGGTCCATGATTATGGAAACAATGGGGCGTCACGTCATCTCCGAGCTATGGGGATGCGATTTTGATAAGCTCAATGACATGGATTTTATTGAAAAAACGTTTGTAAATGCTGCTTTGAAATCAGGAGCTGAAGTGCGCGAGGTCGCATTTCACAAATTTGCACCGCAAGGCGTAAGCGGAGTCGTTATTATCTCTGAGTCACATTTAACGATTCACAGTTTTCCTGAACACGGATATGCAAGCATTGATGTTTATACTTGTGGAGACCTGGATCCTAATGTGGCTGCGGATTACATTGCGGACGCATTACATGCAGATACAAGAGAAAACATTGAAATACCGAGAGGAATGGGGCCTGTACAGATTAAACAGGCACAAGCGAAAGTACTGTAATTTTCAAAACGCAAACACAAGGGAGCTAAGCTGAAAAAGCCATTACGCGCTTTGAAGCTGATGCTCCTTTTCTAATGTAAAAAAACAGCATTGCTTTTTCTTTAAGCATTTTTTTTGTAAAATAGAAAAGATAAGGCCGGTCTATCGGCTCTCCCAACAAATAGGCTCATCCTAGAAACGTTGGCGGGCATTTACCGGAAGCTTGCGAACCGCATTACAGCAACGAAACAGATGGGAGCTGATCCAATTTGAAATGTCCTTCATGCCAGCACAACGGTTCCCGCGTACTTGATTCACGGCCTGCGGACGAAGGGAAATCAATCCGCAGAAGGCGGGAATGCGAAGCCTGCCATTACCGCTTCACTACATTTGAGAAGTTTGAAGAGATGCCTCTGATCGTCGTGAAAAAAGAAGGCGTCCGGGAAGAATTCAGCCGTGAAAAAATGCTGCGCGGGTTAATTAAAGCTTGTGAAAAAAGGCCCGTTCCTTTAAAAACATTGGAAGACATGTGCTTTGACATTGAAAAAGAGCTGAGAAACCAAGGTGTATCTGAAGTCAAAAGCGAACTTGTCGGAGAAATGGTAATGGACCGTCTGGCGAAAATCGATGAGGTGTCTTATGTCCGCTTTGCCTCCGTCTACCGGCAGTTTAAGGATATAAACGTGTTTATCGATGAATTGAAAGATTTAATAAAGAAAGAACGCTGAGAGAGCTAAGAGATTGTGTCTGGCTCTTTTCTCATGAGCAAAATTGGCATTTGATAGATCGCAGAAACGGTGTAAAATGAGAGTAGAAACATATCGGAAGGTTTGAGAATCATGGCTGACTATTGGAATGACGTATTACCTGTAGATCCTTATACGGTCAAAAGCCGTTCGCTTCTTCAGGATGTCGACAGACAGGTTTTGACACATCTGTACCAGCCGCTGATCGGTTCTTTTGCATTCTCCCTTTATATGACCTTATGGGGGGAGCTTGAGCAGAACCGCTTGTGGGGAGCGGAATCCACGCACAGGCAGCTGATGGGCATGATGCAGTCAAATTTAAAAAAGATTCATCATGAACAGGGAAAGCTTGAAGGAATCGGGCTGCTGAAAGTGTATATCCGGGAGTCCGAGCAGAAAGAGCGGATGTTTATTTATGAGCTGCTGCCCCCGCTCAGACCGAATGATTTTTTTGAAGACGGCATGCTGAATGTCTTTCTTTATAACAGAGTCGGTAAAACGAAATACCAGCAGCTGAGACAATTTTACACGCACCCTTCCGTCGGCGCGGGCGCAAGGGAAATTACCCGTCCGTTTAATCACGCTTTTGCCTCTTTTCAGCCGAGCGAATGGAAAATGACGCCTGATATGGAAGAGGCGATGAAGCTCCCCGAGGACTATGAGACGGCGTCTGTCGGACAAGCGCCTTCCTATACGGTGACGGAGGAAGTATTTGATTTTGAGCTTTTCATGGCGGGACTGTCAGAAACGATGATACCGCGTAAATCAATCACGCAGGACGTGCGGGAGAGCATTAAAAAGCTTTCATATTTATACGGAATAGATCCTATCTCCATGCAGCACGTCGTCATGACCGCAATTAATGAACAGGATACGATAACGGCCGAAGCGCTGAGGAAAGCGGCCAGCGACTGGTACCAAATTGAAAGAAGCGGTAAGCTTCCGGAACTGATTGATAAAACACAGCCTGTCACCTTGAGAGAAAACCGGACGGAAAAGGACGATTCATTGAACGGCGAACTCATCGCACAGCTTGAGACCATATCACCGAGAAAGCTTCTTCAGGACATTGCGGACGGGACCGAGCCGTCAAAAGCCGACTTGCAGATTATTGCCGATATTATGTTCGAACAAAAGCTTGAGCCCGGCGTCACCAATGTGCTGATTTATTATGTCATGCTGAAAACGGATATGAAGCTGTCCAAAAACTATATCCAAAAAATCGCCGCCCACTGGGCCAGAAAGAAAGTCAAAACGGTACGGGAAGCAATGAAGCTCGCAATAGAAGAGCACAGGCAATATCTTGATTGGGCGGACGGCAAAACAAACGGCGCGGCGCGCGGCAAAAAAACCGTCCGGGAAGAAAAGCGCCCTGATTGGATGAAAGAAGAAACCGGGAAGAAACAAGAACAGCCGGCTCTTTCCGCGCAGGATCTTGAAGAACAGAAGAAAAAAATGATGGAAGAAATGAAAAAACTGAAAAAATACTCTGCCTATTGAGACAGAGAAGCGGGGTGATATTGAATGGAACCGATCAGCCGATCCTTAGAAGGCGTGACGAAAAGACCTGACTTTCAAAAACGCCTGGAACGAATGCAGCAGCAAGTCATGGCCGACGAAGACGTCCAGGCTTTTTTGAAGGAACAGAAAGATGTAATCAATCAAAGCATGATTGACAGAGGGTTAAATAAACTGTACGAATTCGTTCAGCAAAGCAAACAGTGCGCCTTCTGTTCGAAAGACAGCCGGACGAACAGCCTGCTTGAAGGCTATCATCCGAAGCTTGTGATCAACGGGCGTTCCATCGATATTGAATATTACGAATGTCCGGAAAAGAGAAAGCTCGACCGCCAGAAAAGGCAAAAGTCCCTGATGAAGAGCATGTATATCCAGCAGGATCTTCTCGGCGCGACGTTTCAGCAGATCGACATTACCGATCCGAGCAGAGTCGGCATTTTCCAGCATGTGACGGATTTTCTGAAGAGCTATAATGAAACGGGGAAAGGCAAAGGGCTGTATCTGTACGGAAAATTCGGAATCGGGAAGACATTTATTTTAGCCGCCATTGCCAATGAGCTGGCGGAAAAAGAGTATTCATCAATGATCGTATATGTTCCCGAATTTGTCAGAGAGCTGAAAAACTCGCTCCAGGATCAGTCGTTGGAGGCGAAACTGAATATGGTGAAAACGACGCCCGTACTGATGCTTGATGACATCGGAGCGGAGTCAATGACAAGCTGGGTCAGAGATGAGGTCATCGGCACCGTGCTTCAGCACAGAATGAGCCAGCAGCTTCCCACTTTCTTCTCGTCTAATTTCTCACCTGACGAGCTGAAGCATCATTTTACGTATTCACAGCGGGGAGAAAAGGAAGAAGTAAAAGCGGCAAGACTGATGGAGCGGATTTTATATTTGGCTTCGCCCGTCCGTCTTGACGGGGAAAACCGCCGCCGTTCATGATGCCGGCGTCCAATGGGAAGGATTTGAGGGAATGAGGAATAAGAAGGCTGTCACTTGGGCTGCGGCTGCGGCGGGAGCGGGCCTTTTGCTGTGGGCAAACCGCAAATATCTGAATCTGTCGCCTAAGGAGATACGGCTGTGGGTGTTATCGTTCGGTGTTTTTGCGCCGCTTGTGTTTATCGGAATTTCCATCGTCAGGCCTTTTGTGCTGTTTCCCGTATCAATCGTTTCCGTCGCCGGAGGATTGGCGTTCGGCCCGTTTTTCGGCACCGTGTATACGCTGGCGGGCTCAATGGGCGCTGCCGCCGCGTCTTTTTTTGCGGCGGGGCTGTTTGCCTTTAATGAGAAAAGCCGTCATGGAAAAATGGAAGCCATTCAAAAGCAGATGAAAACCAATGGCTTCTTTTATATTTTTATCCTGCGTATTCTGCCTGTTAACTTTGATGTGATCAGCTATGCCGCGGGCCTATCGAAAGTCAGGCCGATGACGTATTTTTTGGCGACCGCAGCGGGCATCATTCCGGGGACGATCGTCCTGAATGTGCTCGGCGCGAGCTTTATGTCCGGCAATGTGCTGACCGTACTCGGCGTGATCTGTCTTTACATCGTATTTTTATCGCTTCCCGTTATATTTAAAAAGAAGGTGCGCCATTTGTTCGGCGGTGAAAGCTAACCTTTACGTCTATTTTAAAAACATCCCCCATATACTTGTAACAGATGCCGTAAGGGGGGACAAATATGCTTGAAGTGATCTTTGAAGATGACCACGATACTGCCGCTTTTTTACATCTCATTCAGCAATCGGACGACCGGAGACATTTTATTGTCCGTGAAGGCATAAAAAAAGTCGGAATCGCAAGGTCTGAAACGGCTTTTTGCGTTCAGCGCTTTATTGAGCCGATACTTGTCAGGTTTTTTTTGGAATGCAAAGAAGACGAGCATATGCTTTCGCTTATTGAGGATGCATACTGCTTCACCGATCAGGATGAACAGCAGCAAATCCTTCAGCTTGCACACAGCATTATGGAAGGAGAGCTTGATGATCATCCGTTCGAGCCGAAGAAAGAGCCGCGCACACAGTTTATTTCAGATGCGCTCCGGACGATTTCACTTGATGCGGGTGTTTTTTCCGTGCGTTCGTTTCAGACGTTCCGGCTCGGCAGGTATTATGAGCGGCTCAGAGAATACGCGGAGGCTGCGATAGATGAATATCGGATGGAACAGGAATATCAAAACTTTATCCAGTCTCTGAGAGATTATGTGACATCCAATCCGCCGCGGATGAAGAAAGTCCGCATCGTACATGACCGGGCTTTTACGCTGTGGGAGCTGCGCTATTTGTCAGAACGGGAACAGAAAAAATACATAGACAGACGGTTTGTGCGGGAGCACCCGATGTATATAGATTCCCATCTCCTTGCGCCGCTGATCTCCATTGCGCCTGAGACGGTAGAACTGTATACGGACAAACCGGAGCATATGATGTCCAGAACGATTCAAAACGTGTTTCAGGAGAGGGTGCGCCTTTTTCCGCTGGGCGCGTTTGCAGCCGAGAAGACGGAAGGATAGCCGTACGGACGGCCTTGCGTAAGCGGCAGGGCTGTCTGTGCGAAATCAGACGGAAAACCGAGTTGCATTTTTCTCGCAGACATTTTATAATACATAAAAGATTAATGATTGCTACACGTATTGATAAGGACATGAAGCATTGATACCGGCTTTATAAGAGAGGAGAGCCCAGGCTGAAAGCTTTCCAGCTATGGATCATTGTCTTTACCGCCTTTGAACTTCAGCTGTGAACGCCGGAAGAAGCGCCAGTAATAGCTGACGGGAACTCCCGTTACAGAGTTTAGAGCCGCAGGTCCGAAACAATCGGCCGCGCGGAAAAAAGGGTGGAACCACGATTCCGTTTATTTAACCTCGTCCCTTTCATAGGGGGCGGGGTTTTTGATTTGCATAAAAAAAGGAGTGACGAAGATGTCAGATATGATCAACATCACATTTCCGGACGGAGCGGTAAAGGAATTTCCGAAAGGAACAACAACAGAAGATATCGCGGCATCCATCAGTCCGGGATTAAAGAAAAAGTCTTTAGCCGGAAAACTGAACGGACAGGAAATTGATTTAAGAACGCCGATTCAAGAGGATGGTGCCGTAGAAATCATAACAGAAGGCACAGAAGAAGGTTTGAACATCATGCGGCACAGCACGGCGCATTTATTGGCCCAGGCGATTAAACGCATTTATAAAGATGTGAAATTCGGAGTCGGCCCCGTCATTGAAAACGGGTTCTATTATGACATTGAAATGGAGCAGGCGCTGACGCCGGATGACCTTCCGAAGATTGAAAAAGAAATGAAACGCATCGTCGGTGAAAATCTGCCGATTATCCGAAAAGAAGTGAGCCGTGATGAAGCAAAAGCCATGTTTGCGGAAATCGGCGATAATCTGAAGCTTGAACTGCTGGATGCCATCCCTGAAGACGAAACGGTCTCCATTTATGAGCAGGGCGAATTTTTTGACCTGTGCCGCGGCGTGCACGTGCCGTCTACAGGCAAAATTAAAGAATTTAAGCTGCTGAGCCTTGCGGGCGCATACTGGCGCGGCGACAGCAAAAACCAAATGCTTCAGCGCATTTACGGCACGGCCTTCTTTAAAAAGGATGACTTGAAAGAGCATTTGCGCATGCTTGAAGAAGCGAAAGAGCGCGACCACCGAAAACTGGGCAAAGAATTAAAATTGTTTGCCAACTCTCAAAAAGTCGGACAAGGTCTGCCGCTCTGGCTGCCGAAAGGCGCGACCATCCGCCGCGTGATCGAGCGCTACATTGTGGATAAAGAGCTGAGCCTCGGTTATGAGCACGTCTATACGCCTGTTCTCGGAAGCAAAGACCTGTACGAAACATCGGGCCATTGGGATCATTATCAGGATACGATGTTCCCGCCGATGGAAATGGACAATGAAACACTCGTGCTCCGTCCGATGAACTGTCCTCACCATATGATGATTTACAAGCAGGACATTCACAGCTACCGCGAGCTTCCGATCCGGATTGCAGAGCTGGGAACGATGCACCGATACGAAATGTCCGGGGCGCTTTCAGGTCTTCAGCGCGTACGCGGCATGACGTTAAATGACGCGCACATTTTCGTCCGCCCTGATCAGATTAAAGAAGAATTCATCCGCACGGTCCGTTTGATTCAAGACGTATACGAAGACTTCGGCCTGAATGATTACACATTCCGCCTGTCTTACCGCGATCCTGAAGACACGGAAAAATATTTTGATGATGATGAGATGTGGAACAAAGCGCAATCCATGCTGAAGGCGGCAATGGATGAGATGGGGCACGACTATTATGAAGCGGAAGGCGAAGCGGCGTTTTACGGCCCTAAACTTGACGTGCAGGTGAAAACGGCGATCGGCAAAGAAGAGACATTGTCAACTGTACAGCTTGACTTCCTTCTTCCGGAACGCTTTGATCTCACTTACGTCGGAGAAGACGGCAAACAGCACCGCCCTGTCGTTATTCACCGCGGCGTCGTGTCAACGATGGAGCGTTTCGTTGCTTTCTTAATCGAAGAGCACAAAGGCGCCCTTCCGACATGGCTTGCGCCGGTGCAATTCCAAGTCATTCCTGTATCACCGTCCGTGCATCTTGACTATGCGAAAAAAGTGCAGGAGCGCCTGCAGCGCGAAGGCCTGCGTGTCGAGCTTGACAGCCGGGACGAAAAAATCGGCTATAAAATCCGTGAAGCGCAAATGCAAAAAATCCCGTACATGCTTGTGGTCGGTGACCAAGAAGCGGAAAACGGCGCGGTAAACGTCCGGAAATACGGCGAGCAGAAATCAGAAACCGTCTCATTGGACGATTTTGTGAAAAAGGCTGTAGCCGAAGCGAAAAAATAACCGGAAATACAAAAACCCCGTTCATTCAGAATGGGGTTTTTTTGCGTATAACATTATCTTTCTTTTTGTTTCTCTATAATCGCAAACAGCTCGTGAAGATCGCTGATCACGTAATCAGGCGCAATGTCCGTATCATTTTTCTTTTGCGTCCGGTTTACCCAGACTGTCGTAATGCCTGCCCGTTTCGCTCCCAATATATCAGTATTGAGGTTATCTCCGACCATAATGGCGTCTTCTTTTTTCAGGTTCAGGAGCCCGAGGCAATGTTCGAATATGGAGGCGTCGGGTTTCCCTTTTCCGAAAGCGCCTGAGATGACGATTTCATTAAAATAAGGCGCGAGCTCAGGAACGCCGGCGAGTTTTTCTTTCTGCAGGCTGGGATCGCCGTTTGTCAGCAGAAGCAATTCATAAACACCTTTCAGCTTATCAAGCACCGCAAACGTTTCATCATACACGTACGGACGCTGTCTGCGTTCCGCCGCGAAAAACTCCGCCAAATATTCGCCGTAAGCCGCATCGTCTATACCGACGCTTTTTAAGCCGTTCGTCCAGGCGTTTCGTCTGTATTCCGGGGCAATCCGATTCAGCTGTTTAAATCCTTCGCTGACCGGCTCGGAAAAATTCGCCCACAATCCTTCAAACGGATTAATGCCGATCATGACCGTATAAGGATAGGTTTCGTATGACATATACAATTCCCGTGCCGCTTTCCGAACCGCATCTTCAAATGTATGCGGGTCAAGGCCATATTTTTTTTCCGCTTGTAAACATGTTTCCCTGAATGTTGTTCTGACGCTTTTTTCATCCCATAACAGTGTATCGTCCAAATCAAAAAATACGGCTTTCATGATCTTCTCCTCTTTGTTATATTCTGAAACTCTCTGCCGCAAGGCTCCCGTTTATTCTACAATAGATATATAGACTGTGAAAGATTTGTTTTCAGATGATTTGAAAAAAACAGGCAGGTTTGTGTCAGATTCTGTCTCAGGCTCTAAAACGTGATAAAATAAAATTTGAAAGAACAGGTGAAAAGTATGCTGCATTTGATCATCATGATGCTGGAAAGAGTCGGAATTATCGTCATATTGGGATTTGTTCTGGCTCATACTAGATTGTTCAGACAGGCGCTCCAGCAGCCTGAGAGCTATAAAGGCAAAGCGGTGCTGATTTCAATTTTCTCGCTGTTCAGTATCATCAGCAACTATACGGGAATAGAAATTCAGCGGAATACAATCATGAATAATGACTGGGTGTTTCAAATTAATCCGTCCGGTTCAATTGCCAATACAAGAATTATGGGCGTTGAAATCGGCGGACTCTTAGGCGGCCCGTATGTGGGGATCGGCGTCGGCATACTGGCCGGCCTGCATCGTTTATCACTCGGCGGCGCGACCGCAGTCAGCTGTGCCGTCTCATCCGTTTTAGCGGGCATTTTGTCCGGCTGGATCGGACGGTATTTCAGAAAACGCTATGCGATGCCGACACCGCGGGTGGCCGCGCTTGTCGGACTCGGGATGGAATCGCTGCAAATGCTGCTCATCCTCTTGATGGCCAAGCCGTTTTCTGATGCTTGGACGCTTGTGAGCATCATCGGCATCCCGATGATATTGGTAAACGGGTCAGGGACTTTTATTTTTCTTTCGATCATTCAGTCGATTATCCGGAAGGAAGAACGGGCGAGAGCCCTTGAAACCCACAGGGTGCTGATGATTGCAGACCAGACGCTTCCGTTTTTCCGCCAGGGGCTGAATGAAAGCTCATGCAAAAGCGTCGCCGCCATCATTCACAGGCAAACAGGAACGGACGCGGTATCGCTTACGGATAACGAAAAGATTTTGGCGCACGTCGGCGCGGGTGCCGACCATCATATTCCGTCTGAAAGCCTGATCACCGGATTGTCAAAACGTGTCATTAAAACGGGTCATATTATGAAAGCGACATCGAAGGAAGAAATTGAATGCACGCACGATCCCTGTCCGCTGCATGCGGCGATCGTATTGCCGCTGACGTCAAACGGCAAAACGATCGGGACGTTGAAAATGTACTTTAAAAGCCCGTCAGGTTTAAGCCGGGTTGAAGAAGAGCTTGCAGAAGGACTCGCCATGCTGTTTTCCACCCAGCTTGAACTCGGCGAGGCGGAACTGCAGAGCAAATTGCTGAAAGACGCAGAAATAAAGGCGCTTCAGGCACAGGTCAATCCGCATTTTCTGTTTAATGCGATCAATACGATTTCTGCTCTTTGCCGTACGGATGTGGAAAAAACCCGAAAGCTTCTGCTGCAGCTGAGCGTCTATTTCCGTTCCAATCTGCAGGGGGCAAGGCAGCTGCTCATCCCGCTTTCTAAAGAACTGAACCATCTGCAGGCGTATTTATCATTGGAGCAGGCCCGTTTTCCCGGGAAATATAAAATCAGTCTTGAAATCGAACGCGGTTTGGAGGACATCGAAATTCCTCCTTTTGTGCTGCAGATTCTCGTCGAAAATGCGCTCCGCCATGCATTTTCAAGAAAGCAGGACAGCTGTGCCGTCAATGTCAGCGTGGTATCCGCCGGTCAGTCGGTTTTAATGCGGGTTGGAGATAACGGGCGGGGAATTGATCCGGAATTGCTGTCCGTGCTCGGAAACCGTCCGCTGCCGTCTAAAGAAGGGACGGGAACCGCGCTTTACAATTTAAATCAACGGCTGATCGGGCTGTTCGGCCCCAAAGCAGCCCTGCGATTGGAAAGTGAGGCCGGCAAAGGTACGGACGTATCATTTGAGCTGCCTTTGAAACTGATGACTAAAGGAGAAGAACATGCTGAAGGTGTTAATCGTTGATGATGAAATGCTGGCAAGAGATGAATTAGCTTATTTGCTGAAACGGACGAATGAAGTAAGTGACATAAACGAAGCTGAAAATATTGAATCCGCTTTTGACAGTATGATGGATCAAAAACCGGATCTGCTGTTTTTGGACGTTGATTTGTCAGGAGAAAACGGATTTGACATTGCCAAACGGCTGAAAAACATGAAAAATCCGCCGGCCGTCGTTTTTGCGACGGCGTATGACCAATTTGCTTTAAAAGCCTTTGAAGTCGACGCGCTCGATTATTTAACGAAGCCTTTTGATGAAGAAAGAGTGCGCCAGACGATCAGAAAGTTTAAAAGAGTGAAGCGGGACAGGGCAGGAGCCGTCTCAGAGCAGCCGTCCGCAGCCGGAGCGCATAAACTGGCTGTATCAGCCGGTGAATCTATTGTCATTTTAGATACGAAGGACATTATTTTCGCCGGCATGGAGGACGGACACGTTTCCGTTAAAACGTTTGCCGCGTCTTATTCCGTTCATGAAACTTTGGCGGTCATTGAGAAAAAACTGCCTGATACGGGTTTCTTGAGAGTGCACCGCGCGTTCATCGTGAATACGGAGCATATTACGGAAATTCATCCGTGGTTTAATTCGACGTACAATCTTATCTTAAAAGACGGCTCTAAAATTCCCGTCAGCCGTACATACGCCAAGGACTTAAAAAAGCTGCTTCATATTATATGAGGCGGCTTTTGCATTTCAGCAGCCGTTTTTTGCATTTCAGAATGAATATTCAGCCGTTTGTTATGAAAGCGCTTTAAAAGGCGATTTCTCTTTTATAATGAACCTAACAAAGAGAAAGAGGTGAAGAAAATGAGTGCGAAAAAAGTGTACGGATTTCTGACACAAGCATTTATTTTTGCCGTAATTATGCTCATATCTAATGGGATTGCAGCGATTGTCCCCATTCCTATACCCGCTTCCGTAGTAGGTTTGGTGTTATTATTTGTCCTCTTATGCCTGAAAGTGATTAAGCTTGAACAAGTAGAAACGCTGGGAACATCATTAACGTCACTGATCGGATTTTTATTTGTCCCGTCGGGCATCTCCGTGATGAATTCACTTGGCGTCATGCAGCAGTACGGCGTGCAGATCGCACTCGTCATCTTACTCGCTACCATCATTCTGTTAGGGGCGACGGGCCTTTTTTCTCAGCTGATCTTGTCTGTCAGCCAAAAACGTCAGAAGGCAGCTCCTGAAAAACAAACGGTGCGCCGTTCCAATCAGGAAAAAGAACTTGTGCAGCATTAGGAGGGAAATCGGATGAGTCCATATTTCGGTATTGTCGTTTCACTTGCGGCCTTTGGCATCGGCACGTATTTATTTAAAAAAACGAGAGGCTTTTTCCTCTTCACCCCGCTGTTTGTCGCGATGGTGCTTGGAATCCTTTTTCTGAAGCTCGGCGGTTTTTCATATGAAGATTATAAAAGCGGGGGAGACATTATTAAATTCTTCCTGGAGCCCGCGACGATCGCTTTTGCGATCCCTTTATACAAACAGCGTGACAAACTGAAAAAATACTGGTGGCAGATCATGTCTTCTATCATTGTCGGCTCTATCTGCTCAGTCACGATTGTCTATTTGATCGCAAAAGGCATTCATCTTGACGCGGCCGTTATGAAAAGCATGCTTCCGCAGGCGGCGACAACGGCAATTGCCCTTCCGCTGTCAAAAGGAATCGGCGGCATCACCGACATCACCGCTTTCGCCGTTATTTTCAACGCCGTTATCGTCTATGCTCTGGGCGCTCTATTCTTAAAATTGTTTAAAGTGAAACACCCAATCTCTAAGGGACTGGCTCTCGGCACATCCGGACACGCACTCGGTGTTGCGGTCGGTATTGAGATGGGGGAAGTAGAAGCGGCAATGGCAAGTATCGCGGTTGTCGTCGTAGGAGTGGTGACGGTGCTGGTCATTCCGGTATTCGTTCAGCTCATCGGAGGATAAACCCGGGTATAGATCCGGGTTTTTTATTGTGTTGGCACGTCCGCGGGCGGCAAAGAACGAAATTTCACATTTTTCCTTGCGCTCGCCCCGGCATCGTGTTAAAATGAAAAAGTTGATCCGGAGAAGTCATTCTTGACTAATGATCCGGTATTGTGTAGAATAGTTATTGAATTGAATATAAATCACAAGCAGAGGCACCCGCTTCTCACCTGATTGACACATTCATGTAGTTGGCAGGTTGACCGTACATTTTTATTTATGCAGATGTTCGTAGTGTGGGTGTGTTGTCATGCCCGCACTTTTTGTTTGCCTGCAGAATGCAGTCAACAAGCGTTGTGAATCAATTCGAAGAAACTATGGAGGTGGCTCATTATTAGCAAAGATCAATTGGTTAATGAGGGTATCCGTGCACGTGAAGTTCGTCTGATCGGACAAAATGGCGATCAGCTCGGCATCAAGTCCCGTCAGGAAGCACTTGAAATCGCCGGCCGCGCAAATCTTGACCTTGTGTTAGTTGCAGCAAATGCAAAACCGCCTGTCTGCCGCATCATGGACTACGGTAAGTTCAGATTCGAGCAGCAGAAAAAGGACAAAGAAGCACGCAAAAATCAAAAAATCATTAACTTAAAAGAAGTTAGATTAAGTCCGACGATCGATGAGCATGACTTTAACACGAAATTGCGCAATGCGATTAAATTCCTTGAAAAAGGCGATAAAGTGAAAGCTTCTATCCGCTTTAAAGGGCGCGCAATCACTCATAAAGAAATCGGCCAGCGTGTATTGGACCGTTTCTCTGAAGCATGTGCGGAAGTTGCGACAGTCGAAACAAAACCAAAAATGGACGGCCGCAGCATGTTCTTAATGCTCGCGCCGAAAAACGAAAAGCAATAAGGAGGAAATCCCATGCCAAAAATGAAAACTCACCGCGGATCTGCTAAACGTTTTAAAAAGACAGGTTCTGGGAAGTTAAAACGTTCTCATGCATACACAAGTCACTTATTCGCCAACAAATCCCAAAAGCAAAAGCGTAAGCTTCGCAAGGGTGCTATTGTGAGCGCAGGAGACTTCAAACGCATTAAACAACAGCTTGCCAACATCAAGTAATCGGACAAGGAACAATTAGGAGGGAAATCTAATGCCAAGAGTAAAAGGCGGAACTGTTACACGTAAGCGTCGTAAAAAGGTTCTTAAATTAGCAAAAGGTTATTTCGGTTCAAAACATACATTATACAAAGTAGCAAACCAGCAGGTCATGAAATCAGGAAACTATGCATTCCGTGACCGCCGTCAGAAAAAACGTGATTTCCGTAAGCTTTGGATCACTCGTATCAACGCTGCTGCACGTATGAACGGTCTTTCTTACAGCCGTTTAATGCACGGTCTTAAGCTTTCAGGCATCGAAGTAAACCGCAAAATGCTTGCTGATCTTGCTGTAAACGATCTTACTGCTTTCAATCAGCTTGCTGATGCTGCTAAAGCTCAGTTAGACAAGTAAGTTGAAAAAGCCGCTCTCTTTCCGGGAGCGGTTTTTTTACGTAAAGGGTGACAATCAATGGCTCTCTTCATTTACGCCGTATTGATAAACGGATACGGCTTTTGGATCATGGGCGCTGATAAAAGAAGAGCAAAGGCGCACCGGTGGAGAATATCAGAGAAACGAATATGGCTCACAGCCGCCATGTTCGGCTCACTCGGCGTATGGATCGGCATGCGCACCTTCAGGCATAAGACGAAACACAAATCCTTTTTATACGGGGTGCCGCTGCTTTTTCTCACTGAAGCCGCCCTTGTGCTGATGTATTTGGTGTATAAAACATAAAAAGCAGGAGAGCTTATCGCTCGCCTGCTTTTTTCGCTTTTTTGATGGGCTGGTCCCAATCAATCTTGCAATTCGGATACCGCTCCAATACCTTTTTTTCGACTTCTTCAAAATCACCTGCAGAAAAGCAGTTCAGCTTTTCCGGATTTTCGGTCCATACAAATATCGTATGAATAAACAGCGGATGATCTTTGGAAGGGATATGCTTTTCTCCTTCAAAGAGCACTCCTTTATAAGTAAGCTGGAGATTTTTTCGCGTGTTTTTCTGTTCGTCAATAAAATAAAAATTCTCTTTTGATTGCGCCAGTCTGAGCCTTCTTTTCGGGTTTGCGTAAAATTTGACGCCCATGTAAATAAAATAAATAAGAAGTGCAAGCAAGACAATCCTCAATACTGTAATGGCCATATGTGTGAAGGCACCTCCTCACCTTTGTCATGATCTGATGTAATACGAAAAACAAAACAAAAGGTTTCATTTTTTTAAAAGAAATAGATAAAAACATTTACCCGTTTTTCAGGCGAATTAATCGTATGCTTCAGCATTGGTTTTGTATAATAAGAAGGGTAGTGAAAAAAAGGAGGTCTATTGATGACAAAATTAGATGAAACGCTCACCATGCTGAAAGCGTTAACGGATGCAAAAGGGATACCGGGAAATGAGAGAGAAGTAAGACAAGTGATGAAATCATACATAGAACCATTTGCTGATGATGTCACAACAGACCGGCTGGGAAGCTTAATCGCCAAAAAAACCGGCAAAGAAAACGGTCCGAAAATCATGATCTCAGGGCATTTAGACGAAGTCGGTTTTATGGTGACGCAAATCACTGATAAAGGCTTTCTCCGCTTTCAAACCGTCGGCGGCTGGTGGTCTCAGGTCATGCTGGCCCAGCGCGTCACCGTCGTGACAAAAAAAGGGGACATCACGGGGATCATCGGTTCGAAACCGCCTCACATTCTGCCTCCTGACGCCAGAAAAAAAGCCGCCGATATTAAAGAGATGTTCATCGATATCGGGGCGTCCAGCCGTGAAGAAGCAATGGAATGGGGCGTTCTTCCGGGTGACCAGATTGTGCCGTATTTTGAATTTACAGTGATGAACAATGAAAAACATTTATTGGCGAAGGCATGGGACAACCGTATCGGCTGCGCGATTGCCATCGATGTATTAAAAAATCTGAAAAACAGCGATCATCCGAATGAAGTATACGGGGTCGGAACGGTTCAGGAAGAAGTCGGGCTTCGCGGGGCGAAAACAGCGGCACATACGATTCAGCCTGATATCGCGTTCGGTGTGGATGTCGGAATTGCCGGAGATACACCGGGAATTTCTGAAAAAGAGGCACAAAGCAAAATCGGCGAAGGGCCGCAAATTATTCTGTATGACGCGTCAATGGTATCTCACAAAGGGCTGCGCGACCTTGTCGTGAACACGGCGGAAGAAGCGGGAATTCCGTATCAATTCGATTCCATTGCCGGAGGGGGCACGGATTCAGGTTCCATTCATTTAACCGCAAACGGAGTGCCGGCGCTGTCCATTACGATCGCGACGCGCTACATTCACACTCATGCCGCTATTTTGCATCGGGATGATTATGAGAATACGGTAAAATTGATCACAGAAGTGATTAAAAAATTAGACCGGGAAACGGTTGACCGTATTACTTATCAATAAAGATACGGAAGAATCTGCTTTTTTAAGCAGATTCTTTTTTTTGTCTGTACAAATATGAGCCCTGCGTCTACAATAAGAGAAGACATAGAAAAATCTGACAACACGTTTTTTTTGAAAGCGCTTTAAAAAAGGGGAGGGTTTACAAATGAAAAACAGATTCAGACGCATGATCCGCTTTTCATGCGCAGCCGTTACAGCCGGTCTGCTGCTGATGTCTTCATCTCCGGCATCTGCCGCGTTTTGGGGGGCATCAAATGAATTGCTTCACGATCCGACAATGGCGAAGGAAGGAAACACGTGGTACGCTTTCGGAACCGGTTTGGAAGGGGAGAGGGGGCTTCGCGTCTTAAAGGCGGGCAGCGGCGGCGTATGGACCGTTCAGAAATCAATCTTTACTTCCCCGCTGTCATGGTGGGGCAATTATGTGCCGAATTACGGGCTGAATCAATGGGCCCCCGATGTTCAATATTTTAACGGAAAGTATTGGCTGTATTATGCCGTTTCTTCATTCGGCAAAAATACCTCCGCGATCGGTCTTGCATCATCTACAAGCCTCAGTTCGGGAAACTGGAAGGACGAAGGGCTCGTCATCCGTTCAACAAGCGCCGATAACTACAATGCAATTGATCCGGAGCTGACAATTGATAAAGACGGAAACCCTTGGCTTGCCTTCGGTTCTTTTTGGAGCGGCATTAAGCTGACAAAGCTTGATAAAAATACAATGAAACCGACGGGATCACTTTATTCCATCGCTGCCAGACCGAATAACGGCGGAGCTTTGGAAGCGCCGGCCATCACCTACCAGAACGGCTACTATTACTTAATGGTGTCGTTTGATAAATGCTGTTCAGGCGTGAATAGTACGTACAAAATCGCTTATGGAAGATCCAAAAGCATCACCGGACCATATCTCGATAAAAGCGGGAAAAGCATGTCAGAAGGCGGAGGGACGATTCTTGACTCCGGCAATGACCGCTGGAAAGGCCCGGGCGGTCAAGACATTGTGAACGGAAATATTTTAGTGCGTCATGCGTATGATGCCGAAAACAGCGGAATTCCGAAGATGCTCATCAATGATATCAATTGGAGTTCAGGCTGGCCTTCCTATTAATTGATCAGCCGGGCATGTGTGTCCGGCTTTTTTACTTGCAATAAAAGATTGACAGTTTGATTCCTCCTTAACTATAATAAAATTGTTCGTACAAATAAAAGGATGAAAGTTTTATAGTTTATATTCGTACGTATGTTTTTAAAAATGCAAGCGCTTTATTTTGATGGGAAGGGGAAATGAATGTGCTTCAGAACAAAGAATATGAATTTTGGTTTGTAACGGGAAGCCAGCACTTATACGGAGAGGAAACGCTGCAGCTTGTCGATAAACACGCAAAGGGAATATGTGACGGCCTCAGCGGGGTGTCATCAAGATACAAGATCAGGCATAAACCGGTTGTCACGTCATCTGAAACGATCAGAGAGGTTTTGCGGGAAGCGCAGTATCAAGAAAACTGTGCCGGGGTCGTGACATGGATGCATACATTTTCCCCTGCGAAAATGTGGATTGAAGGTCTTTCCGCTTTTCAAAAGCCGATGCTTCATCTGCATACCCAATATCACCGCGACATCCCGTGGGAAACGATTGATATGGACTTTATGAACAGCAACCAATCCGCTCACGGAGACCGGGAATACGGGTATATCCAGTCAAGAATGGGGCAGACGAGAAAAGTCATCGCAGGCTATTGGGATGATGAGGAAGTCAAACATGACATTTCGCAATGGATGAACACTGCTGCCGCCTGGAATGAAAGCAGGAATATTAAAGTAGCCCGGTTCGGCGACAATATGCGGAATGTGGCGGTTACTGACGGAGACAAAGTCGGCGCCCACATCCAATTCGGCTGGCAGGTTGACGGGTACGGAATCGGCGATCTTACCGAGGTGATGAACAACGTCACCGACGGAGAAATTGAGGCGCTTTATGAGGAATACGACAAATTGTATGTCATCAGCGGCGAAACAAAACGGGATGAAGCAAAAGTTGCTTCCATTAAAGAACAGGCGAAAATTGAACTCGGATTAACGGCCTTTCTCGAACGGGGCGGATATACAGCGTTTTCGACCTCCTTTGAAGTTTTGCACGGAATGAAGCAGCTTCCGGGTCTTGCCGTTCAGCGTCTCATGGAAAAAGGGTACGGATTTGCCGGCGAAGGCGATTGGAAAACGGCTGCCCTTGTGCGAATGATGAAAATAATGGCGGACGGAGAACAAACCTCCTTCATGGAAGATTATACGTACCATTTTGAACCGGGGCGTGCGATGATTCTCGGATCACATATGCTTGAAGTATGTCCGACGATCGCCCTTGATCAGCCGAAAATCGAAGTCCATCCTCTCTCAATCGGAGGGAAGGAAGATCCGGCCCGGTTGGTCTTTAACGGAATCGGTGGTTCAGCCATCATCGCCAGCATCATTGATATCGGCGGGCGATTCCGTCTCATTCTGAATGAAGCGGAAGGCAGGGAGATTGATCATGATATGCCGAATCTCCCTGTGGCGCGGGTGCTATGGAAGCCGGAGCCATCGCTGAAAACAGCTGCGGAAGCATGGATTTTGGCGGGAGGCGCCCATCATACTTGTATGTCCTTCCGGCTTACGGCTGAACAGATGCTTGACTGGGCTGAGATGGCAGGCATTGAAAGCATCTTTATTTCCCGCAATACCGAAATACATGAGCTGAAAAAAGAGCTGAAATGGAATGACGTATTATACCGGCTGGGAGGGAATTGATATGGCGTATACGATTGGTGTTGATTTCGGCACATTGTCCGGCCGGGCGGTGCTTGTCAATGTCCGCACGGGCGAAGAAATCGCGTCTGCGGTAAAAGAATATACTCATGCCGTCATTGACCGCACGCTGCCGAAGACGGGTGAAAAACTCCCTCGGGACTGGGCGCTTCAGCATCCTGCCGATTATATCGAAGTTCTGGAAACGGCGATTCCGAACCTGCTTCAAGAGGCGGGCGCTGATCCAAAAGACGTGATCGGCATAGGAATTGATTTTACCGCCTGCACGATTTTGCCGATAGACGGTGCGGGGCAGCCGCTTTGTATGCTGACGGAATTTGAACGGGAGCCCCACAGTTATGTGAAGCTGTGGAAGCATCATGCGGCTCAAAAACATGCAGACCGTTTGAACACGATTGCCGAAGACACAAAAGAAACATTCCTTAAAAGATACGGCGGTAAAATTTCTTCTGAATGGATGATCCCGAAAATCATGCAAATCGCGGAAGAAGCGCCGCATATATACAAGGCGGCAGATCGGATTGTGGAAGCGGCAGACTGGATCGTCTATCAATTGTGCGGTTCATTGAAGCGAAGCAACTGCACGGCCGGCTACAAAGCAATCTGGAATGAGGAGACGGGGTATCCGCCGGATCATTTTTTTGAAAAGCTCAACCCGTTAATGAAAACGATTACAAAAGATAAATTAAGCGGCACCATTTATTCAGTCGGGGAAAAGGCAGGAGGTTTGACCGAAAAAATGGCGGAGCTGACCGGGCTTCTGCCGGGGACGGCCGTTGCCGTCGCCAATGTCGACGCCCACGTGTCAGTGCCCGCGGTCGGTATTACAGAGCCGGGGAAAATGCTGATGATTATGGGAACGTCTACCTGCCATGTGCTGCTCGGCGAGGAAGAACATATCGTCCCCGGTATGTGCGGGGTCGTCAATAACGGCATCTTGCCCGGATATGCGGGATATGAAGCGGGACAGTCCTGTGTCGGCGACCACTTTGAATGGTTCGTCAAAACGTGCGTTCCGAGAGACTATGAGAAGGAAGCTGAGGATAAACACATAGACATTCACGAGCTGCTCAGCAAAAAAGCAGCTGAACTTGTTCCGGGGGAAAGCGGCCTTCTCGCGCTTGACTGGTGGAACGGAAACCGGTCAACCTTGGTGGACGCCGATTTGACGGGCATGATGCTCGGCATGACGCTGCACACGAAGCCGGAAGAAATCTACAGGGCATTGATTGAAGCGACGGCGTTCGGAACGAGGATGATTATCGAAACGTTTCGGGAAAACGGCGTTCCGGTCGAGGAGCTTTACGCAGCCGGAGGAATCGCCGAAAAAAATCCGTTTGTCATGCAGATTTATGCAGACATCACAAATATGGACATTCAATTATCCGGGTCTCCGCAGGCGCCGGCACTGGGCTCCGCGATTTTCGGAGCGCTCGCCGCGGGACGGGAAAACGGGGGATACTCCAATATTGCTGAAGCATGTGCGCATATGGGGAAATTAAAAGACGGCTCTTATGTCCCGGATCGAAAAAGAGCTGAGATTTATGACAGCTTATATGCGGAATATAAAGAGCTCGTTCACTACTTCGGCAAAGAAAACAATGTCATGAAACGCCTGAAAGCCATTAAAAACCGTGATTTTGCGAAAGGAGGGAGCCGCCATGCTTGAAGCGTTAAAAGAAGAAGTGCTCGCTGCCAATCTGAAGCTTGAGGAACATAACCTTGTCACGTTTACATGGGGGAATGTCAGCGGCATTGACAGAGAGAGCGGGAGAATCGTCATTAAACCGAGCGGTGTCGATTACAGTGAGCTGACCGCTGACAAACTGGTCGTCCTGAATGAGGACGGAGACATTCTCGAAGGCTCGCTGAAACCGTCTTCTGACACGCCGACCCATCTTTATCTGTATAAAGCGTTTCCGGCTATCGGCGGAATCGTTCATACGCACTCCCGCTGGGCGACGAGCTGGGCGCAGTCCGGAAGAGACATACCCGCTCTCGGAACGACTCACGCGGATTACTTTGAAAGCGCTATACCCTGCACGAGGGAAATGTATGAAGAAGAAATTGTGAAAGATTACGAATATCATACAGGCAAAGTCATAGCCGAAACCTTTCAAAACGAACCGTATGAACAAAATCCGGGTGTCCTCGTCCACAGCCACGGCCCGTTCTGCTGGGGAACGGATGCGCTGAATGCCCTGCATAACGCCGTTGTGCTCGAAACGGTAGCGGAAATGGCCTACCATTCGCTTATGCTGAACAAACAGCTCAGTCCGATCGACAGAGTGCTGCATGATAAGCATTTTTACAGAAAACACGGGGCGAATGCTTATTATGGCCAAACTTGACGCAGCCGGGTTTCTGATTGATTTAGACGGAACCGTATTCAGGGGGCGGGAGCTGATTGACGGCGCAAAAGAAGCCGTTCATACCCTTCAGTCACTGGGCAAAGCCGTTGTCTTTTTAAGCAACCGCGGCAATCTATCAAGAGCAATGTGCCGAAAGAAACTGCTGGGTGCCGGTATCCGCACGGATGAACGGAGCATCGTGCTGTCCTCCAGTGTGACGGCATCATTTTTAAAGAAGCATTATCCTTTGTCAAAGGCGTGGGTGTTAGGAGAGAAAGGGCTGACTGATGAACTCGCTTTAGCGGGTGTCGCCCTGGCGCAAAACCCGCAGGCGGCAGACTGGCTTGTCATCTCCCTGCATGAAACCGTCACCTATGAGGATCTGAATCTCGCTTTTAAGGCGGCTTCCTCCGGCGCGCGCATCATCGCCACGAACCGGGACCGCTCCTTTCCGAATGAAGGCGGCCATGCCATGGATGTCGCGGGAATGATCGGGGCCATTGAAGCATCCGCCGGAGCAAAAACGGAGCTTGTCATCGGCAAACCGTCTTGGCTGATGGCTGAGGCGGCATGTGAAGCGCTCGGACTTCCCCTGAGGAATGCGCCATTATCGGAGACAGCCTCGAATCAGATATCGCAATGGGCAGCCTGTACGGGATGAAAAGCGTATTGGTTCTGACGGGGTCGGCCAAACTTGGGGAGCCCCGTCTATATGAACCTGACATCGTCCTTGATTCTATTAAAGACCTGACAGAATTAGCGAAGGAGGGAATCCTTTCATGAAACGTTCTCCTGAGGACATTCAATCCGAGTTTGACAAGGAAGGGGCCAGCCGCTCACCGATTCAAATAGAAGATATCGTGATCGGGGCGAATGCAAAAGAAGAGCTTCTCAGATTTCTGCAAAAAAAATGCTGGAATCATCCGGTCATCGTCTGTGACCGGAACACGTACGAGGCGGCGGGGCGTCTGCTTGCGGACGAATTGAGGGCAGGCGGGATCAAAGCGTCAAAAGTCATCATTCCGGAGCATGAAGCCGGGGCCGCCGCGGCTGATGAGAGGACACTGGTCTATACGCTGATCAATCTCGCGGAAGAGACGGATGTCATCATTGCGGCCGGTTCAGGAACGATTCACGACATTACGCGGTTTGCCGCCTGCCAGCGCGGATTGCCGTTTATCTCATTCCCCACCGCTCCGTCAGTCGACGGTTTTACGTCGGCGGGAGCGCCGCTCATATTAAACGGAATCAAAACGACGATTCAAACGAAAGCGCCGATCGCCTTATTTGCGGATACGAATGTATTAAAAGAAGCGCCCCGTTCAATGACAGCCGCGGGCTTCGGAGACATGCTCGGAAAAATAACATCGCTGGCAGATTGGGAGATTTCCCGCAGGCTTGCGGGTGAGCCGTACTCAGAAGCCGGGGCGAAGCTTGTGAAAGACGCGCTTTGGCAGTGCATTGATCACCGCGCTGCTATTGCCATGGGAACGGAGGCCGGCATTCAGATGCTGATGGAAGCGCTGATCGTTTCGGGTCTTGTCATGCTTGCGCTTGACCACTCCCGCCCCGCCTCAGGAGGAGAACATCACATCTCGCATTGGATTGAGATGGAAATGCTGAAGGCAAAACAGCCTCCGATTCTCCATGGTGCGAAGGTCGGCTGTGCGTGCGCGGTGCTGAGTGATATTTACAAAGAACTGGCTTGTCACGAAAAGCTTGCGGAACTGCCGCCGCACTTTCGCGAGGCGATTCAATCTGCATATGAAGGGCTTCCCGACGGCAAGACAATTGCCGGGTGGCTCGCATCTGCGGGAGGTCCCGCCTGTTTCGATGAGATCGGTGTAAAACAGGACCTTGTCAGCGATGCGCTTAAGCATGCGCACACACTGAGAGACCGTTATACCGGTTTAACCATCATAAATGAAAATGCAGCGCTCTTTGCACATCATTTGCATCAATAGCCGCACGGCCTAAAGTGGAAGGGGTAATGACATGAAAAAAACGACCGCTGTATGTTTGGTGCTGATGATGCTCTTCTTGTTTACCGCCGGCTGTTCACAAAAACGGACTGCCGGCCGGCCGGGAGAAACGGAGCTGACGTTTTGGACGTTTAACGGTCTGCACGAACAGTTTTATCAGGAAATGGTCAAAGAATGGAATCAGAAATACCCGGATCGCAAAATCAAGCTGAATACCGTTGTTTATCCTTATGGACAAATGCATGATAATTTATCGGTTTCGCTGATCGCGGGTGAGGGGCTTCCCGATATAGCCGACGTGGAATTAAGCCGGTTTTCGAACTTTCTGAAGGGGAAGGATATCCCGCTTGCCGATCTGACGCCGCTGATTGAAAAAGACCGCGATAAGTTTGTGGAAGCGCGTCTGGCCTTATACAGCAAAAACGGAAAATTGTACGGCCTTGATACACATGTGGGGACGACCGTCATGTTTTACAACATGGATATCATGAAAAAAGCGGGCGTTGATCCCGCCTCCATTAAGACATGGGAAGATTACCGGCGGGCAGGGAAAAAAGTGCGTGAGGCCGCTGGGAAACCGATGGGAACGGTTGAAACAAACGACTCCGCCACATTCCTATCCATGATTTCGCAGCAAGGGTCAGGCTACTACAGCAAAAACGGAAAATTGATTCTGAACAGCAAGACGAATACAGACACACTGAATTATGTAAAGGACATGGTAAATGATAAAACCCTTCTGCCGGCTCCCGGCGGCGGCCATCACAGCGAAGAATACTACGGTTTTATGAATCAGGGCGGGGCAGCCTCAGTGCTGATGCCCATTTGGTACATGGGACGGTTTATCGATTATATGCCTGATTTAAAAGGCAAAATGGCGATTTACCCTATGCCGGCCTGGAAAGAAGGCGGTGACAGATCAGCGGGTTTAGGCGGAACAGCCACCGTTGTGCCGAAGCAGGCTGAACATCTGAAGCTCGCGAAAGAATTTCTCGGTTTTGCGAAAGGTTCGAAGGAAGGGAATATAAAGCTTTGGACGGTGCTCGGCTTTGACCCGCTCCGCTGGGACGTGTGGGATTCAAAAGAATTGAAGGAGAAAAACAAGTACACGGATTTCTTCCGGAACGGTACGTCAATTTTTTCCTCGCTCCTTGAAATAAAAGATGAGATCAATCCGATTTATCTGCATGAAGACTTCTCTAAAGCGGCTGATCTCGTTGTCAGACAAGTGCTGTTCGATGCGCTGAAGACGCAGGAAAAAACACCTAAGGAAGCCTTGGACGAGGCGGCAGAGCAATTAGAGAAATAGGAGAAGCCGCCCTATTTAACAGTGAAAGCGGGGGAGCTTTTATGAGACCTGTAAAGACAGAGACAGCGCAAACCGTTTCTGCAGTCCGGAAGAAGCCGCGCCGGCGCAATGTGCTGTATTCAAAAAAAGCGGCGCCTTATCTGTTTACGGCGCCATTTATCATTTCGTTTCTCGTTTTCTTTTTGTATCCGATTATCAGCGTGTTTATCATGAGCTTTCAGCGGATACTGCCGGGAGAAGTTACATTTGTCGGGTTTTCCAATTATACCGCTCTTCTTAATCCAACCTTTTATACGGCATTATTTAACACATTGGAATATACCTTCTGGACGCTGATCGTGCTGATTCCGGTGCCGCTTCTTTTGGCGGTGATTCTGAATTCGAAGCTCGTCAGGTTCAGAAATGTGTTTAAATCGGCTCTGTTTGTACCGGCTTTAACATCGACGATCGTAGCGGGGATTATTTTCCGTCTGATGTTCGGAGAAATGAATACGTCGCTTGCAAACGAGCTGATGATGAAGCTTGGCGCATCACCCCAAAACTGGCTCAACAACAAAGGTACCGGCATGTTTTTAATGGTGCTGCTTGCGTCATGGAGGTGGATGGGGATTAACATTCTTTACTTTCTGGCGGGATTGCAAAACGTGCCGAAAGAATTGTATGAAGCGGCTGAAATTGACGGGGCGAGCACGTGGAAAAAGTTCCGGCATATTACCCTTCCATTTTTAAAGCCGGTGTCCGTTTATGTGTTAACGATCAGTATTATCGGCGGTTTCAGAATGTTTGAGGAAAGCTATGTGCTTTGGCAGAATAATTCCCCGGGCAATATCGGCCTCACGCTTGTCGGTTATTTATATCAGCAGGGGCTTGCATACAACGAAATGGGGTACGGGGCCGCAATCGGAATTGTCCTTTTGCTTGTCATCTTACTAGTCAGTCTTGTTTCACTGAAACTGTCCGGTTCGTTTAAAGGGGAGGGATAAGCGTTGCGTAACAATCACATGTTTTCCGTGTACAGAGTCGCGTTTACCTTGTTTTTTATCATGCTGAGCCTGTTGTATATCTTTCCGATGATCTGCCTATTGCTCGGTTCTTTAAAGCCATCATCTGAGCTGATGCGCATCGGGCTGAATCTGCGCCTTGATCCGGATGTGATGAGCCTTGATAACTACACCTATTTGTTCAACGGGGGGAGCATTTATTTCAAATGGTTTTTTAACAGCCTGCTTCTCGGCGTTCTCACCACGGTTCTCACGCTGTTTTTTTCCTCTTTGATCGGCTACGGACTCGGTGTCTACGAATTTAAAGGCAGAAATATTATTTTCGTTCTTGTGCTGATCATTATGATGGTGCCTCTTGAAGTGATGATGCTCCCGTTGTTCAAATTGACGGTGGGTCTTCATTTGATCGATTCTTATACGGGAGTGATTCTGCCGTTTATTGTGTCACCTGTCGCCGTGTTCTTTTTCCGGCAATATGCGCTCGGACTTCCGAAGGATCTGCTTGATTCAGCGAGAATGGACGGCTGCACCGAATTCGGCATTTTTTTCAGAATTATGGCGCCGCTCATGAAACCGGCATTCGGGGCAATGATCATTCTTCAATCTTTAAACAGCTGGAATAACTTTTTATGGCCGCTGATCGTGCTTCGGTCGAAAGAAATGTTTACGCTTCCAATCGGACTTTCAGGGCTGCTGAGTCCGTACGGCAACAACTATGACATGCTGATTTCCGGGTCCGTTTTTGCGATACTGCCGGTGATCATCATATTCTTGTTTTTCCAAAAATACTTCATTTCCGGACTCACAGTAGGCGGAGTGAAGGGATAGAGAGAGGGAGGAAATATAATGAAAAAAGCGGGGATTACAGCAGATAAAGAATATATCATCGGTGAAGTGGACAAACGGATGTACGGATCATTTATAGAACATATGGGCCGGGCGGTGTATGAAGGCATTTATGAGCCCGGACACCCGAAAGCCGACAAGGACGGTTTCAGAACAGACGTGCAGGAGTTAATCAAGGAATTGCAAGTGCCGTTCATCCGCTATCCGGGAGGGAATTTTCTCTCGGGCTACAATTGGGAAGACGGCGTCGGGCCGGTGAAGGACCGCCCGCGGAGGCTTGATTTGGCATGGCAGACGACAGAAACGAACGAAGTGGGGACGAATGAATTTTTAACGTGGGCGAAAAAAGTGAACGCCGAAGTGAATATGGCGGTCAATCTCGGGACGAGAGGGATCGATGCCGCCCGGAACCTCGTCGAATACTGCAACCATCCTGAAGGGTCGTACTGGAGCGACTTACGAAAATCGCACGGATATGAAAAACCTTACGGCATCAAAACATGGTGCTTAGGAAATGAGATGGACGGCCCTTGGCAGATCGGTCATAAAACGGCGCATGAATACGGACGGCTCGCCGCTGAAACGGCAAAGGTGATGAAATGGACGGACCCGACGATCGAATTGGTGGCTTGCGGAAGCTCAAACAGCGGCATGCCGTCCTTCATCGAGTGGGAGGCCGAGGTGCTTGAGCATACGTACGAGCATGTGGATTACATCTCACTGCATACGTATTACGGCAACCATGAAAATGATCTTGAAAACTATTTGGCGAAGTCGATGGATTTAGACCATTTTATTAAATCCGTCACAGCCGTATGTGATTATATGAAAGCGAAAAAACGCAGCAAAAAAACGATTCACCTTTCTTTAGATGAATGGAATGTGTGGTATCACTCAAATGAAGCGGATAAAAAAGTGGAGCCATGGATTACGGCCCGGCCGATTCTTGAAGACATCTACAATTTTGAAGATGCGCTGTTGATCGGTTCACTGCTGATTACCATGCTGCAGCATGCGGACAGACTAAAGATCGCCTGTCTCGCCCAGCTTGTCAACGTAATTGCGCCTATCATGACCGAAAAGGGCGGAGAAGCATGGAGGCAGCCGATCTTTTACCCTTACATGCACGCCTCTGTCTACGGGAGAGGGACTTCGATGAAGCTGCTGATTACCTCCCCGAAATACGACTCGGCGGACTTTACGGATGTGCCGTATGTTGATGCCGCGGCCGTTTACCATGAAGAGGATGAAGCCCTGACCATTTTTGCCGTCAACAAAAGCAAGGAACTGATGGAAACGGAGATCAAGCTGAGAGGGTTTGAAGATTACCGCATCATTGAGCATATCGTGCTGGAGCATCAGGATATGAAAGCGACCAATCAAAAAAACAGAAATGAAGTCACGCCTCACTCAAACGGAACGTCTTCGGCAAATGCTCAAGGGATAACGGCTCATTTTACTCCGCTGTCCTGGAATGTCATCCGTTTATCAGGCAAATAATGTTCCGAAAAGCCGGGCTTAGTCGCCGGCTTTTTTTTACGCAAAAATCATCTCCCGTTATCTGATAATTGTGATAATATTTAGAAAAAGAGAAAAGGGGCTGGGATTAAATGAATGCGATTACAATCGTCATAGCGTCTATATGTATTCTGGCGATCGCCTATCGGCTTTACGGTACCTTTATGATGGTCAAAGTATTAAAAATCAATGATCAGACACCGACTCCGGCCCATGCGCTTGAGGATGGGAAAGATTATGTGCCGACGAATAAGTGGGTGTCATTCGGCCACCACTTCGCGGCAATCGCCGCTGCCGGCCCGCTTGTCGGACCGATTTTGGCAGCTCAGTTCGGCTATCTGCCAGGGCTTTTATGGCTGTTAATCGGGGCGGTGATCGGAGGAGCGGTGCACGATATTGTCGTATTGTTTGCATCAATGCGGAAAAACGGGAAAACGCTTTCTGAAGTCGCCAAAGAAGAGCTCGGCCCGGTGGCGGGTTTTTGCACGGGACTCTCGATGCTGTTTATCATTACGATCACGATGGCGGGGCTGTCCATGGTTGTGCTGCACGCGCTTGAGAAAAACCCGTGGGGAACGTTTGCGGTGGGGATTACGATTCCGATCGCGATGGGGGTCGGCCTCTATTATAAAAAAACGGGCAATCTCAAACTCGCATCAACTGTCGGGTTTCTTTTGTTAATGGCCGGTGTTGTAATCGGGCCGTGGCTGCAGACAACGGCTCTCGGGGACATGCTGACACTGGATGCGAAAACGCTTGCAGTGGCGCTTCCTGTCTATGCATTTTTCGCCGCGGCGCTTCCGGTTTGGCTTTTGCTGGCTCCGCGTGACTATTTAAGCAGTTTTATGAAAATCGGGGTTTTTGCCGCTTTGATCGCGGGCGTCTTTTTCGTCAATCCCGCCATTAAATTCCCGGCCGTAACGGAGTTTATTCACGGCGGAGGGCCGGTGATCGCGGGTCCTGTCTGGCCGTTTATTTCAATAACGATTGCCTGCGGCGCCATTTCGGGCTTTCATGCATTTGTCGGTTCCGGCACAACGCCGAAAATGCTGGATAAATGGAGTGATATAAAGCCGGTTGCTTTCGGAGCGATGCTTGTGGAATGTCTCGTCGGAATTATGGCGCTCATTGCAGCTGCCGCTCTTGAGCCCGCCGACTATTTTGCTATTAACAGCACGCCTGAAATATTCCGCACCCTCGGGATGAATGTCGTCCATCTGCCTGAATTGAGTAAAGAAATCGGGCTCAGTCTGGAAGGAAGAACGGGCGGCGCTGTTACGCTTGCCGTCGGAATGACGTATATCTTTACGGAGATTCCGTTTTTCAGTCATTTGGCTTCATACTTTTTTCAATTCGTCATTATGTTTGAAGCGGTGTTTATTTTAACGGCGATTGATGCGGGAACCCGTGTCGCCCGGTACTTGATTCAAGAGTTTTTCGGAGAGGTCTATAAGCCGCTGAAAAAAACAGACTGGCTGCCGGGCTCGATTTTCTCAAGCGCGCTCGCCTGCCTGCTGTGGGGCTATCTTCTGTATTCCGGCGACATCAGCTCCATTTGGGCGCTGTTCGGCGTATCCAATCAGCTTATGGCGTCTGTCGGCTTAATTATCGGTGCGACCGTCGTATTAAAAATAGCGGATAAGCGGCGCTATATGCTGACATGCCTGATTCCTCTCGCTTATTTGTACGTGACCGTCAACTATGCGGGTTATTGGATGGTGCGGTATGTGTATTTGAACCCCGAAGCGGCGGGATACAACGTGCTGAATGGCGTTTTATCCATTATCATGCTCATTCTCGGGCTTGTGATTATCATTGCGGCTGTGAAAAAATGGGCGAATGTATGGCGTGATCCAAGTGCCAGACTGGAAGCTTCAATACCCGGATAAATCCGCGGCCGTCCGAACATTGCAGCATCATAAAAAAAGCAGAGAGCCGATCGGTCTCTCTGCTTTCACCTTATGACAAATCCGCCGCTTCCAAAAGGTAATCCGCCAAATGAACCGCGCGGACACGGCCTGTTAATCCTTCGCGCAAAATGCCGAGCTGCATTTGCAGAAGGCATCCGGGATTGGCTGTCACGATGACGGCCGCCTCCGTTTTTCCGGCGGTTTTCATCTTGCTGTCTAATATTTTCATAGACATCTCTGACTCTGTTATATTATAAATTCCCGCCGACCCGCAGCAGCTGTCGGCCTTTTCCATTTCTCTGTACTCAGCCCCTTTAATGCTTTTCAAAAGCGTGCGCGGTTCCTCTGACGTATGCATCACATTGCGAAGATGGCAGGAGTCCTGATATGTGACGATATGAGGAGACTGCGCCCGCAGGTTTTTTTGATGGAACTTCAGATCAACCAGTACGGATGAAAAGTCTTTGAGCTTCCGGACGAATTGTCCGGCACGTTCCGCCCATTCAGGTTCATCTTTCAGTAAATGGGGATATTCCTGAAGAAAGGCGCCGCATCCGCCGGCGTTTGTAATGATATAATCAGCGTCAAGCGCTTCAAAAGCCGCGATATTCCGCTTGGCCAGTTCTTTTCCCATCTCTTTTTCTCCGCTGTGCCCGTGAAGCGCGCCGCAGCACGCCTGGCCGTCCGGAACCGCGATTTCACACCCGGCCGCCTGTAAAAGCGCCGTTGTCGCATGATTTGTCGCTAAAAACATCGTATCCATTAAGCAGCCCGAGAAAAAAGCGGCCCGTTTTTGGACGGGACCCGCGGCAGGAAGAAAACGCGGCCTTTCCTTCATGTCTTTCCGTTTCGGGGCGGGCGGGAGCACTTGTTCCATTGTGCGCAGATGTTCAGGCAAAACGCGCAGCATACCGGTTTTTCTGACGGCTGTCTGCAGTCCCGATCTTTGGTATATTCCGAGAAGATTCACGGCTGTCTGCATGCGGTTTTGATGAGGGAAAAGCCCGGTGAAAGCGGCTTTCCGCAAGAGGCGCACGCCCGGCTTATGTTTTTTATTTTGATGAATGATATCCCTCGCTTCTTCAAGCAGCTGTCCGTAATTGACCCCTGCCGGACAAACGGGCTCGCATGCCCGGCATCCGAGACACAGCGAAAGTGAGCGCTCGACATCTTCATCCGGCTCGATCAGTCCGTCAGTGACGGCTTTCATCAAGGCGATCCGGCCGCGCGGCGAATGGGATTCTTGAAATCCCGATTCGATATAGGTCGGACAGGAAGGAAGGCAGAAGCCGCAGCGCATACAGTTCAGCAATTCACCTTCATCCATGCGGTTTTTGAATTCTGTTTGAATTTGTTGCTGCTCTTTAGCCGTTGTCATTTCATCACCACCACGCGTTTCCTTGATGAATTGGCGAATATTTTTCCCGGATTCAGCAGATTTTGGGGATCAAGCGCTTGTTTGATCGCTTTCATGGCGGTGATGCCTTCTGTTTTCAGTTTCATTTCTAAATACGGCGCTTTTACGATGCCGACCCCGTGTTCACCCGTTATCGTCCCGCCCAGCTCAATCGCTTTTTCAAAAATGGCGGCAAAAGCTTTTTCGACACGTTCCATCTCCTCTGTATTTCGGATATCGGTGGTGCACGTCGGATGGAGGTTGCCGTCTCCGGCATGGCCGAATGTGCAGATGGACAGGCCGTATGTTTCTGCAATCTCGTTAATGGCTTTGACCATGCTGGCAATTTGTGATCTCGGCACGGTCGCATCTTCCAGAATCGTTGTCGGTTTCAGCCGGGCAAGGGCTGATAATGCGGACCGCCTGGCCTCTGTAAGCGCGAATGCCTCTTCCTCGGTTTCAGCCGTTTGGACGGATACGGCTGCTCCGTTTTTACAGATGGCTTCGATTTTTTCCATATCTCGTCTGACCGTTTCGATGTCACCGTCCTGTTCGATCAGCAGCACCGCTTTTGCGTCGGTCGGAAGCCCGATCTTGGCGTAATCTTCAATGACCTGCAGTGTCGGCTGATCCAGAAATTCGAGTGTCGCCGGAATGATTTTTTCAGCGATGATGGCAGAAACAGATTCCGCAGCCGCTTCAATATGTTCATAGAGTGCAAGCAACGTTTTTTTCGTTTCCGGCTTCGGAACCAGCTTTAAGGTCGCTTCCGTCACGACGCCGAGCGTCCCTTCTGATCCGACGAAAAGCCGGGTCAGATCATAACCGGCGACATCCTTTGTCAGCTTTCCTCCTGTGCGGATGATATCGCCTGAAGCCAAGACGGCTTCAAGGCCTAGGATATAATCCCGGGTGACGCCGTACTTCAGCCCGCGCAGCCCGCCGGAATTTTCATTAATATTCCCGCCGATCGTTGATATTTTCATGCTGCTCGGATCAGGCGGATAAAATAAACCTTTTTGTTCAACCGCACGGATCATATCTTGCGTGATCACGCCCGGCTGGACGGTTGCCGTCAAATTTTCTTCATCGATTTCAAGAATGCGGTTCATATGTTTGAATAAAAGCACAAGCCCGCCTTCAGACGGACATGTGCCGCCGCATAAGTTTGTGCCTGAACCCCTCGGCACGATCGGAATGTCATGCCTGCTGCAAATCGTTAATATACGGGACACGTCATCCGCGCTGCGGGGGGCGATTACCGCATCCGGCATGGCTTGCAGCTGAGGAGCCGCATCATAAGAATACACAAGACGGCCCGCCGCCGAATCATCATAATTCTCCTTCCCGACCGTCCGGATGAACGCTTCTTTTGCCTCTCGTGAAATCATGTTCTCCCAACCTCCCTGATAAGAAAAGCGTTTTCATTTAATTGTAAAGAAAAACGATTCCGCACACTATGGAGAAACATATGAAAAATGATGATATGATTACGTTCTTTTTGTATGTTGATCTAAAAAGCGCAACGCCAAATAAAAAGCCGTTATATCTTCGGGGCGGTCAAGCTTCATATTTGTCAGTGATTCCAGTTTGGAAAGACGGTAGCGCAATGTATTGATATGAATATGCATGTCGTCGGCGGTGCGCTTTAACGATAATTGCCGGTCGAAAAAGGCGCGCAGCGTATCCAGAAGTTCTTCCCGGTCCAGTACATGCTCGAGAACCCGCCGTGAAAATTCCGACCTCGTGCCGGGTGCGATATCGGCAAGACACATATCCAGTTTTAAATCCTCTTCAAAGACGGCCTGCTTGTCACCTATGCCGGCTGAAAGTGCTTTATCTGCCTGTTCGTATGATTCCGTGAGGCGTTCTCCCGGAACGATCCGTCCGATGCCGGCGGTGACAGGCTGCCCAAAAACGGCGCCGATCTTTTTAATGAGCTGTGTTTTGGAAGCCGAATTTGCTTCATGATTAATGAGAATACGTTCATTTCCCCAGCGGACAAACAGATCTTCAGGGCATTCGTACTGCCAGAGCCGCCCGAGCTCCTCCGCTTTATATTGCTCATAACGGCCTTGAATGAGTATGATCCGGCGGTATGCGTAAAGGTCTGCGCCGATGAGCTTTGCTTTTTCTAAAAAGCCCGGAGACCATTCTTTCAGCTGCAGCCAATCAACCATAAAGGATTCAAGCATTCTCGCACGCCACTGCGCTTCTTCCATATGGCGCGTTTCTTTAATAAACAGCTCCGTCATTTTTCTGAGCAATTCTCCGAAAGGCAGGATATCGTCAGGGTCTCCTGTCAGACCGAATACTCCGATCACTTCATGGCCTGAAAAAACAGGGAGGTTCAGTCCTGCTTTTACGCCCTCGAGCCGTTTTTCATCTTCTTTTGTAATGATGACATTCCGTTTTTCGCGCGCGCAGATCAGTGCGCCTTCATGAAACCATCCGGCGCGCGCCGCGTTGGTGCCCGCGATAATCATGCCTTTTGTATCGGCAATAATCACTTCGCGGCTGTACATATGTTTGACTTCGGCAATCAATTTCTTTGCCAGTTCCGGCTGTAACTGCATGGCGATCCCCCTCGCCATTATTATACAAAAAAAACCGGGTGTCCCATCACCCGGTTCATGCTTATTGCGCAGGTTTTAATCCGCCTTCAAGTGTTTTGAGCATTTCATTTTTTTCTGAGTCTGACGCATGCTGCCAAAGAACTTCGAATAAGACGCCGAGGCCCGGAAGCATTTTTTCTTCTCCGCTTTGGATGGCGTCAACGATAGTATGCTCCAGCTGATCCTGGTTATTGCCGGTTACATTGGCAATAACGGCGTTGCGTAAATTAAGATCCATTACAACCGCTCCTTTTTCCTGAATGTGATACGCATATTCTTACCGCGCACGCGGTTTATTATGTGCTGTTCTTGAGATATAATAACAACATGCATGAAAAAAGGAGAGCACAGACATAAAGTGAAACGAATCGACTCTGCAAAAAACCAAAAAGTGAAGGACTGGAAAAAACTTCACACAAAAAAAGAGAGACTTAAAACGAATACATTTCTGATAGAAGGAGAGCATCTGGCAGAAGAAGCGCTCAAATCAAAGGGAACGGTAAAAGAAATTCTCGTAAACGATGAGAGCGCCATCCCGCCCGATCTGGACATGAGCATTCCGTGCTACGTGCTGAGCGAAGACGCGTTTTCAGCCGTGACGGAAACAGAAACGCCGCAGCGGATCGCCGCGGTCTGCCATATGCCGGATAAGAGGCCTGATCAGCTGAAGCGGCTGCTTCTGATTGATGCCGTGCAGGACCCGGGGAATTTAGGAACAATGATCAGAACGGCAGATGCGGCGGGGATCGACGCCGTTGTCCTTGGTGAGGGAACAGCAGACCCATACAATGGAAAAACGCTGCGTTCAGCACAAGGATCTCATTTTCATATTCCCATTTTGAAACGTCCGCTTGATGAGTTCACCGATGAGCTGAAATCACAAGGCGTCGCGATCTACGGCACGGCGCTTGAAAACGGTGCGGCTTATCAAAGCGTGAAGTCTGAAGAATCGTTCGCGTTAATCGTCGGGAACGAGGGGGCGGGAGTGGACGCCGGCCTTCTGCAAAAAACGGATCTCAACTTGTACGTTCCGCTGTACGGACAGGCGGAATCGCTGAATGTGGCGGTAGCGGCCGCCATCCTCGTTTATCATCTCAGAGGATAGGTTGCGAAAAGCCTTGGATTTCACTATAATAGATAGCAATAATGTAAAAACCGTGACAGAGGACGTCAATTTTTGCACACACTGCCTTCCAGGGAGAAAATGCCGCTGACTGAAAGCATTTTTATCGCAGCACAAAAATTGATTTTCACCTCTCGAGTTGTCACCGGGACCGCGCCAAACGCGCGTAAAGGTGAACCGGAACGATCGTTTCCGTTATGTCAATGAAGCTGTCGGCAGATGAAGTCTGCCTTAAAAAGGGTGGTACCGCGGCCACAACTCGTCCCTTCTCTCAAGGGGCGGGTTTTTTTGTTTTCTGAAAAAGGCATAGAACGGTTTGGTTTACATAAAAGGAGGATGCATGATGGAAGAGAAGCTTAAACAGCTCGAACTGGAAGCTGCAGAAAAAGTAGAAGCGGCGGGTTCATTAAAAGAAGTTAACGACATTCGGGTGCAATATCTCGGAAAAAAAGGGCCGATTACAGAAGTTCTCCGCGGCATGGGCAAACTGTCCGCCGAAGAGCGCCCGAAAATGGGAGCGCTCGCCAATGAAGTGAGAGAGCGCATTGCAGCAGCCATTACGGCGAAAAATGAACAGCTTGAACAAGAAGAAATGAATAAAAAACTCAGCAGCCAGACGATTGACGTCACATTGCCGGGCAGTCAGGTAAACATCGGCGGACGCCATCCGCTGACGGTCGTTATTGAAGAAATTGAAGATTTATTTATCGGCATGGGATATACCGTCGAAGAAGGCCCTGAAGTGGAAACGGATTATTACAACTTTGAGGCGCTGAACCTGCCGAAGGAACATCCGGCCCGCGACATGCAGGACAGCTTTTACATTACAGAAGAAATGCTGATGAGAACGCAAACGTCACCGGTGCAGACGCGCACGATGGAAAAGCATAAAGGAAAAGGCCCCGTCAAAATCATTTGTCCCGGTAAAGTGTATCGCCGCGACAACGATGACGCGACACATTCCCATCAATTCATGCAGATCGAGGGTCTCGTCGTCGACCGCAAAATCAGCATGAGCGATCTGAAAGGCACGCTTGAATTGGTCGCCAAAAAAATGTTCGGCCAAGATCGTGAAATCAGGCTCCGTCCGAGCTTTTTCCCATTCACAGAGCCTTCTGTCGAGGTGGATGTGACCTGCTTTAAGTGCGGCGGACAAGGCTGCTCCGTCTGCAAAAAAACAGGCTGGATCGAAATTCTCGGCGCCGGCATGGTTCACCCGAACGTGCTGAAGATGGCCGGATTCAATCCTGAGGAATACCAGGGTTTTGCTTTCGGAATGGGTGTTGAACGTATCGCGATGCTGAAATACGGCATTGAAGATATCCGCCATTTCTATACCAATGATGTCAGATTCATTTCGCAGTTTAAACAGGCGTAAGAGGAGGATACACATGTTTGTTTCTTATAAATGGTTAGAAGATTACGTTGACTTGCAGGGAATCGACCCGGCCGTGCTTGCAGAAAAAATTACGAGAGCCGGTATTGAAGTTGAGGGTATCGAGTATAAAGGGGAGGGCGTAAAAGGCGTTGTCATCGGACACGTGCTTGAGCGCGAACAGCACCCGAATGCCGACAAGCTCAACAAATGCCTTGTTGATATCGGTGCGGAGGAACCCGTGCAGATTATCTGCGGCGCCCCGAATGTTGATAAAGGACAGAAGGTTGCCGTTGCAACGGTCGGAGCCGTGCTTCCCGGCAATTTCAAAATTAAAAAAGCCAAGCTGCGCGGCGAAGCGTCTCACGGCATGATCTGTTCCCTTCAGGAGCTCGGCATTGAAAGCAAGCTCGTGGCGAAAGAATATGCGGAAGGCATTTTCGTTTTTCCGAATGATGCTGAAACGGGAGCTGACGCAATGGCGGCCCTTCAGCTTGATGATGCGATTTTAGAATTGGGCTTAACGCCGAACCGCGCCGACGCGATGAACATGCTTGGCGTGGCTTATGAAGTTGCGGCTATCCTCGGCGCAGAGGTAAAGCTTCCGGAGGCTTCATATGAAAAAGCGGCAGAAAAAGCGGCGGATGCTGTTTCCGTTAAGGTTGAAGATACGCAGGCCAATCCGCATTATGCCGCAAAAATCATTAAAAACGTCAAAATCGGCCCGTCTCCGCTTTGGATGCAGACGAAGCTGATGAATGCAGGCATCCGCCCGCATAATAATGTCGTGGACATTACAAACTTCGTCCTCCTTGAGTACGGACAGCCGCTTCACGCTTTCGATTACGACCGGTTCGGATCAAAAGAGGTCGTCGTCAGAAAAGCGGCGGAAAACGAAACCATCGTGACGCTGGATGAACAAGAGCGCAAGCTGTCAAGCAGCCATTTGGTCATCACAAACGGAAAAAAAGCGCAAGCCGTTGCGGGAGTCATGGGCGGAGCTGAGTCTGAAGTCCGTGAAGACACCACTGCGATTTTACTGGAGGCCGCTTATTTCGACGGACAGACCGTCCGCAAAGCGTCGAGAGACCTCGGATTGAGAAGCGAAGCGAGTGCCAGATATGAAAAAGGCATTGATCCGGCCCGCGTTTTGCTGGCGGCTGAACGGGCCTGCAGTCTCATTCAGGCATATGCCGGCGGAGAAGTGCTCTCAGGCACGGTTGAAGAAAACCATCTGAAAATCGAAGCAAACAATATTCACGTGTCTGTTGAAAAAGTGAACGCCGTGCTCGGCATGACAATCGCTAAAGAAGAAATCATCAGCATTTACAAGCGCCTCGGGTTTGCAGTCGGTGAAGCTGAAGACGTTCTCGTCGTAACGGTGCCGTCGCGCCGCGGAGATATTAGAATAGAAGAAGACCTGATTGAAGAAGCGGCGAGATTGTACGGGTATGACAATATTCCATCCACGCTTCCGGAAACGGCCGGCACGACAGGCGGCTTGACACCGTATCAGGCAAAACGCCGGAAAGTGAGACGTTTCCTTGAAGGAGCGGGTCTTTCACAAGCGACCACTTATTCATTAACGAATGATAAAAAAGCGGCCGCTTTTGCGATCGAAAAATCATTCAACACGATGCTTGCTCTGCCGATGAGCGAAGAAAGAAGCATTCTCAGACACAGCCTCGTGCCGAATCTTCTTGAAGCCGTTTCATACAATCTGGCCAGACAGACTGATTCCGTTGCTTTATATGAAACGGGTTCTGTATTTCTGACGAAAGAAGAAAACACAAAACCGGTTGAAAAAGAACGGGTTGCCGGAGCTGTAACCGGATTGTGGCGAAAAAATTTATGGCAGGGTGAGAAAAAGCCGGTTGATTTCTTCGTCGCCAAAGGAATCGTTGAAGGCCTGCTGCATCAATTGAATGTGTCAGACCGGGTTGAATTTGTCCAGTCAGAACGCAAAAACATGCATCCCGGCCGGACGGCAAACATTCTATTGAACGGTTCGCTTGCCGGATTTATCGGCCAGGTGCATCCGGCAATGGAAAAAGAGCTGGATATCAAGGAAACGTATGTGTTCGAGCTTGATCTGCACGCGCTTCTGACCGAGGAAACAGAACCTGTCGTGTATACGCCGATTCCGAAGTACCCGTCCGTCACGCGCGACATTGCGCTTGTGGCAGATAAAACCGTTACAAGCGGACAGCTCGAAGCCGTGATCAAAGAAGCCGGCGGCGTGCTGCTGAAAGAAGTCACCGTATTTGATGTGTACGAAGGTGAGCATATGGAAGAGGGCAAAAAATCCGTCGCTTTCTCGCTCCAATATGTTAACCCTGAACAAACATTGACAGAAGAAGAAGTGACAAAAGTACATGAAAACGTGCTGAAAGCGCTGGAAGAAACGTATCAGGCCGTATTAAGAGGATAAAGAAAAAGCTTGCAGATCACTGGGACTGACCCCCGTTTTTGAGACAGGGATCAAAACACCTTCATACAGCCAATTGCCGATATTGTATCGGCGATTGGCTGTTTAGTTTCGTTTGAATACGAATATTGTTATAATAATGAATGTATTCTATGGCAGTGCGTTCTACGATGGCGGTCGTAGTTCGATCAATGCTGTTAAGATAGAACGTTTCAGACTTTAGTGAGGAATGAAACGATTCGATGGAGGCATTATCAGCGGGCGTCCCTTTGCGGGACATGCTCATGGTAATGCCTTTTGTTTTAACAGCTTTCTGATACTCATAAGATGTATAAACAGAACCTTGGTCACTATGTAACACGCAGTTTTCAGGAAGTGTTGGCAGCTGATCAAGTGTGTCTAAGACAAAGTCTGTGTCCTGCTTATCTCCAATCGTAAAAGCAATCACTTCTCCATTGTATAAATCCAATATACTGGAAAGGTACAATTGTTTCTGTCCATAAGGCAAATATGTGATGTCCGTTACCAGTTTTTCAAGAGGGCGATCAGACTGAAAGTTCCGATCCAATATATTATCGACCACAGAATATGGCTGCCCACTTTTTTTACGCTTTTTCATCTTAACCCGACACTGCCATTGATTTTTCTGCATAATACGTTGAACAGATTTATGATTAATACTTATTCTCTTTTTTAGTATGGCTGTGATTTTTCGATATCCATATCGATACTTGTGTTCTCGGCACAACGTGCCGATTTGTTTCTCCAGTCGTATCTTAGGATTACTCTTAGTCAGATTCTTTCTCCATCTATAATATGAAGTGCGTGAAATATCTAAATGGACACAGATGTCCTGTACCGTCATCGTCTTGCGCAATTCTTCTACCAGTTTGATTGTCGTTTCCCTATCAGCTTCCTTTCCAATTCGTTGTACTTTTTTAACACTTCATTCTGTTGTCTCAGATAACGATTCTCTGCCTGGAGTTTCTCTAATTCAGAAGAATACTCCGGACCCTTTCCATAAGTATATTGCTTTCCAACAGGCTGTTCGAATCGGTGGGTATCCCCAGCCTTATGCCATCTAACCCATGTCTGAACCTGAGTCTTATTTTTGATATTCAATTCCTGCATGATCTCTTTCATAGGCACGCCCGCCAATCTCATTCCTACAGCCTTCTGTTTGACTTCAACCGGATAACTCACTCTTGTCCCCATAGAAAAACACCTCCAAGTTTTATTTCGGATAACAACGGTCCGTTTTCAAACTTGAAGGTGTTTTTTGTTTGTCTCATATTATGGGGTCAGTTCCCACTCTGCAAGCTTTTTTATTATGACCGCTTCCGTTCAACAAGGCGTTTCGCTTTTTGCGTATTGGCAAAATGAAGTTTGGTGAACGTTCTGAGCGCACCTTCTCCCTTATTGATGATCAGCTTGGCGGCAGCTTCATCGACGTGGGGCCCCGCGCCTTTCGGAATCGTCATCCCAGCCTCTCGGGAAAGCTTATCCATTTCAATTAAGAAAGAATATCGCGCAATGATAGAGGCTGCGGCGACGGAAAGATGTATGCTTTCCGCTTTCGTGCTGAAAAACGTTTTTTCTTTTACGATATCCCGTCCGGAAAGATGCTTAAAATAAATGCCGGGCTCTGCGAATTGGTCAATCAGAATCGCTTCCGGTTTAACGCCGTTCATTTTTTTCAGCAGATTGGAAATCGCCTGATTATGAAGGAGCGCCTTCATTTTTCCTTGGCTCATGCCTTTTTCCTGCATCTGATTGTATTTTTCGTTTTTTAACACAAGCAGGCTGTAAGGGATGGTTTTAATTAACAGTTTGGCGATTTCAATAATCTGCGGATCTTTTAAATCCTTCGAATCCTTCACACCGAGTTCTTTCATTAAAGAGAGCTTTGATTTGTCTGCGTAGGCGCAGGCAACCGTTATCGGCCCGAAGTAATCGCCTGTTCCGACTTCATCAGAGCCGATCACTGACATGGAGGCAATGCCCGCCGGGGGAGCGTAAAGCGGGTCGGCCGCTTTTTTGACGGTTTTCTTTGATTTCGGCGCCTCAGCCGTTCCCCAGCGGGCCGCTTCTGTGCCGGCGTTTTTTCCTTGAAAGAGAACCTTGCCCGAGCGGTAGGCTGTAATGGTACAGCCCGGAGGCTTGGCCTGGAAGACGGCGCCCTGCGGAACGGCGGGAGTAAGGGAGCCGGCATAGGATTGTTTCATTTGTTCCATAGCGGAAGCGGATACTTTTATAACAGAATGGGACACGATATAATCTCCTTTTTTGGCACTTTTCACTGTATATACCAGTGTATCATAACAGCCCGAGGCTCGTCTTTCCATTCAAACGATAATCGTGGTATGATAGGAACTAGGATTCTCGCGGAATGGAGGAGAAACGTTGTCTGACGGCAAAAAAACCAAAACGACAGTAAACATTTACGGCCAGCACTTCACCATTATCGGGGAAGAAAGCAAAGCGCATATGCGCCATGTGGCCGGAGTGGTTGATGATAAAATGAGAGAAATCAACGAGAAAAATCCATATCTTGATATAAATAAGCTCGCTGTATTGACTGCGGTCAATGTCGTGCATGATTATATGAAACTGCAAGAAAAATATGAAATACTGGAGCGGCAGCTTAAAGAAAAGGAATGAACACCATATGATAGATATCATCATCTTAGTTTTGCTCTTAATGGGCACATTGCTTGGATTAAAAAGAGGATTTATCCTCCAATTTATATATTTAACGAGTTTCATCCTCTCGATTGCGTTTGCGGCGCTTTTTTACAAAAACCTGGCCCCGCATCTGAGCTTTATACCCGCGCCTGATTTTTCCGGCGGGCAGGCGGCTCTGTCTTTTATTAAAGGAAACGTAGAGACGGCTTATTACAACGCGATCGCGTTTGTCATTTTGTTTATCATCGCAAAGATTCTGCTCCGGATTATCGGAGCGGCGCTTAATATCATCGCCGGCATTCCGGTCATTAAACAGATCAACAAACTGATGGGCGGGGTGCTTGGGTTTCTGGAAGTCTATTTATTTGCGTTTATCCTGTTATACGTCGCATCCGTACTGCCGGTAAGCGCGCTTCAGGATATGCTCGCACAATCGACGCTTGCAAATATCATCACACATCATACGCCGTATCTGTCAGGGCTCCTGCAAGAACTGTGGGCCCAGTACGGGGCATAAAAAACTTCTCTTGACCGGAGAAGTTTTTTTCAAGCTCTGCGTCAGTTGTGCCGGAGGAGAAAAATTTGTATGATGAAAAGCAGGAAACGACTGGGGGTTAACAGTATGCATAAAAAAGATATCATCAGGCTGCTTGAAACGATTGCGGTCTATATGGAACTGAAAGGGGACAACCCGTTTAAAATATCAGCCTTCCGAAAAGCGGCAGCGGCGCTTGAGCAGGATGACCGCAGCCTGTCGGAAATCGACGACATGATGTCTTTATCCGGAATCGGAAAAGGCACCTACGGCGTCATTCGTGAATATATGCAGGAAGGTGTGTCCGGCACGCTTCTCCAATTGCAGAAAGAAGTTCCGGAAGGCTTGGTTCCTCTTTTGAAGCTTCCGGGCCTCGGCGGCAAAAAAATCGCCAAGCTGTATCAGGAACTGGGCGTTCATGACGCGGAATCGCTGAAAGAAGCATGCGAGCAGCAAAAAGTACAGGGGCTCGCCGGTTTCGGAAAAAAAACGGAGGAGAAAATCCTTCAGGCTCTCGGAGAAGCCGGAAAACAGCCGGAACGGTTTCCGATCGGCTATGCGCTCAGCATTGCTTCAGTAATTGAAGAACATTTGGCCCGGCTGACGGATATTCAGAAATATTCCCGGGCCGGCAGTCTCAGAAGAGCGCGGGAAACCGTAAAAGATCTGGATTACATTATCGCTACAGATCATCCGGAGGCTGTCAGAGAACAGCTTCTTTCTCTCCCGAACGTAAAAGACGTGATAGCGAGCGGGGATACAAAAGTATCAGTCATCCTGACCTTTGAATATGAGACGAGTGTGGATTTCCGGCTTGTGACAGAGGAACAGTTTGCCACCACACTGCATCATTTTACCGGTTCTAAAGATCACAACATTAAAATGCGCCAGCTGGCGAAAGAGCGCGGTGAACGGATCAGTGAATACGGAGTAGAAACCATAGAAACGGGAGACGTCAAAACATTCCCGAGCGAAGAAGCGTTTTACGCCCACTTCGGTCTGCCGTTTATTCCTCCTGAACTCAGAGAAAGCGGTCAGGAGGTCGACACGTACCGGGAAGAAACGGATCTTGTGGAGCATAAAGCGATAAAAGGCGATCTCCACATGCACTCAGCCTGGAGTGACGGCGCTTTTTCCATCAGAGAAATGGCAGAAGCGTGTATGGCAAAAGGCTATCAGTACATGGCGATCACCGACCATTCCCAATATTTAAAGGTAGCCAACGGGTTAACGGCCGAACGGCTCAAAAAACAGGCGGAAGAAATTGACGCGTTAAATGCTGAATTTGAAAATTTTCATATTTTTAAAGGCGTAGAAATGGACATTCTCCCCGACGGTTCGCTTGATTATGATGACAGTGTTCTGTCGGAAATGGATCTTGTCATCGCATCTATTCATTCAAGCTTCAGCCAGCCGGAGCATGTCATTATGAAACGGCTTGAACAGGCGCTGACGAATAAGCACGTGGACATTATCGCCCACCCGACGGGACGCCTGATCGGCAGACGGGTCGGCTATGAAGTCGACATCGACATGCTGATTGAACTCGCCGCCAAAACAAATACGGCGCTTGAACTGAATGCAAACCCCGCGCGCCTTGATTTACGGACTGAGCATCTGATCAAAGCAAATGAAAAAGGCGTGACTTTGGTCATTAATACCGATGCCCATAATATCGAGATGCTCGATGATATGAAAACGGGCGTGACCGCTGCGCGCAAAGGGTGGACGGAGACAAAACATGTGTTAAACGCCCGGCCGCTACACGAGGTCAAAGCATTTCTGACGCGCAATGATTAAGTAAGGAGGATCACAAAACCGTGCAGCAAAAAGTGTTATCATCACTTGAATTTCATAAAGTAAAAGAACAGATTACCGCACATGCCGCCTCATCGCTCGGCCGGGAGAAGCTTCTGCAGCTGAAACCTTTGACGGATCTCTCAGACATTCAAAAACAGCTGGATGAAGTCGAAGAAGCATCCGCGGTCATGCGCTTGAGAGGCCATGCTCCGTTCGGCGGTCTGACCGACATAAGATCCGCTTTACGGCGGGCGGAAATCGGCAGTGTGCTGACGCCGGCGGAATTCACCGAATTGTCCGGGCTGCTGTATGCAGTTAAACAAATGAAGCATTTTATCAGCCAAATGACAGAAGACGGCGTCGGCATTCCGCTGATACAGGCCCATGCAGAAGAACTGATTACATTGGGCGATTTGGAAAGGGAGATTAACTCCTGCATTGATGACCATGGTGAAGTGCTTGATCATGCGTCTCCCGCTTTAAGGGGAATCCGCACGCAGCTCAGGACGCTTGAATCAAGAGTCAGAGACCGGCTTGAATCGATGCTGCGTTCATCTTCCGCTTCTAAAATGCTGTCTGACACCATCGTTACGATTCGGAATGACCGCTTTGTCATCCCGGTCAAACAGGAATACAGATCAAGCTACGGCGGAATTGTCCACGATACATCTTCATCCGGTGCGACACTGTTTATTGAACCGCAGGCGATCGTAGATATGAACAACTCGCTTCAGCAGGCGAAAGTAAAAGAAAAACAGGAAATCGAACGGATTCTCCGGATGCTGACGGAGCATACGGCTGAACACACACAAGAAATCGCTCAAGATGTGGAAGTGCTGCAGACACTGGATTTCATTTTCGCTAAAGCGAGATACGCAAAAGCGATGAAGGCGACAAAACCACTCATGAACGGAGACGGTTTTATCCGTCTTAAAAAAGCGCGCCATCCGCTGCTGCCCCAAGATCAAGTCGTGGCCAACGATATTGAACTGGGCGGAGATTATTCAACGATCGTCATCACGGGACCGAATACGGGCGGTAAAACCGTTACGTTAAAAACACTCGGGCTGCTGACGATAATGGCGCAGGCAGGATTGCACATACCGGCTGATGAGGGATCGGAAGCAGCAGTATTTGACAATGTGTTTGCCGATATCGGCGATGAACAGTCGATCGAACAAAGTCTGAGTACGTTCTCATCCCACATGGTCAATATCGTCAATATTTTAAAAGACGTGTCTGAAAACAGTCTTGTGCTGTTTGATGAACTCGGTGCCGGAACAGATCCGCAGGAAGGAGCGGCGCTTGCCATGAGCATCCTTGACGAAGTTCACCGGACAAACGCCAGAGTGCTTGCGACAACCCATTATCCGGAACTGAAAGCATACGGATATAACAGACAAGGCGTCATGAATGCCAGCGTTGAATTTGACATTGAAACACTTTCGCCTACCTATAAGCTTCTGATCGGAGTGCCGGGCCGAAGCAACGCATTTGAAATCTCAAGACGCCTTGGGCTTCCGGAGCATATCATCGGCCAGGCGAAGTCAGAAATGACCGCCGAACATAACGAAGTCGATCTGATGATCGCATCGCTTGAAAAAAGCAAAAAAAGAGCGGATGAAGAGCTTTCTGAAACCGAATCAATCAGAAAAGAAGCAGAAAAACTGCACAAAGAGCTTCAGCAGCAAATCATTGAGCTGAACGCCCAAAAAGATAAAATGATGGAAGAAGCCGAGCAGAAAGCTGCGGAAAAACTGGAAGCCGCCGCAAATGAAGCCGAACAGATTATCCGCGAGCTCAGGTCCATCAAGCAAGAACACAGATCCTTTAAGGAACACGAGCTGATTGACGCCAAAAAACGTCTCGGAGACGCGATGCCGGCTTTTGAAAAATCAAAGCAGCCGGAAAGAAAGACAGAGAAAAAACGCGAGCTCAAGCCGGGCGACGAAGTAAAGGTGCTCACATTCGGACAAAAAGGGGCGCTGCTTGAGAAAACCGGCGAGAAAGAATGGAACGTCCAAATCGGCATCCTCAAAATGAAGGTGAAGGAAAAAGATCTTGAGTTTCTCAAATCGGCTCCTGAACCGAAAAAAGAAAAAGCAATCACCGCCGTAAAAGGGAAGGATTATCACGTATCCCTTGAACTTGACCTCAGGGGAGAGCGTTACGAAAACGCCCTCAGCCGCGTCGAAAAATATTTAGATGACGCGGTGCTTGCCGGCCATCCGAGAGTGTCCATCATTCACGGAAAAGGCACGGGCGCCCTCCGAAAAGGGGTGCAGGATCTTCTGAAAAACCACCGCAGCGTGAAAAGCTCGCGGTTCGGGGAAGCGGGAGAAGGAGGATCAGGCGTAACGATTGTCGAACTAAAATAAAAAGGGAGTAAACGTCATGAATGCTTTTTGGGAAAATGAGCTTGTTGAAATCGCGGCTTATTACAGTGTAGCCGTCTTGTGTCTCGTCATTTTTCTGACCGTGTTTGAATTGGTGACATCCTATAAGAACTGGGTGGAAATCCAAAAAGGCAATCTTGCGGTGGCAATGGCGACCGGAGGGAAAATTCTCGGTATCGCAAATGTCTTTCAGCACAGCATCGCCCAGCATAATTCGCTTTTGCAAATGATCGGCTGGGGCGTATACGGATTTATTATGCTTTTAATCAGCTATTTTATCTTTGAATTTCTGACGCCCCGGTTTAAAATTGATAAAGAAATTGAAAAAGATAACAGAGCTGTCGGCTTTATTTCATTTGTCATCTCAGTCGGCCTGTCATTTGTGGTGGCCGCCGGGATTTAAGGGGACGGGGAAAAATGGAGAAGCTTGCGAAAGTGCTGCTGTCGGCAGCGGGAATTTTTCTGTTCATCGGACTTATTTATCTGGTCATGACATCTTAATACTGAAAAAAGGCTGCCGAACTAAAATCGGCGGCCTTTTTTATTGAGAATACCAGTTTATGCAGGCCGTATCAGAGCAAATGACGGCTTCCCAACTCATGGCGCGGATGACAGACGGCATGTCTTGATCTTCCATAAGAAAAAGTGTCGTAAAAGAATCATATAGGCTCATAAAAGCGGCGCGCCGTTTTTCGTCGGCAATGATCATGTCAGCCCGCAGCAGTCCGCATACATCCGAAGCCGCCGTTTGATTGAGTGAAAATATGCCTTTCTCTTCGACCGGCTCATAATAAGTGCAGCGCTTTATGCCTTTTGAACGGAACACATCCAAAAGTCCCGGAATTAAAAATGGTGAAGTGACATCATCGCTCGGCAAGTACAGATCGGGATGAAGCCGATTAAACAGCCTGGCGGATTCAGGATGTGCATATTCATCCCGAAGTGCCGTGGCAGCAGTCATAAGCGCAAGCGCCGTCTCTTTTTCAGAGCGCAATCCGCAAACGGTCATGACGGATTGCCAGGAAACGGGTCTGCCCATCGCGATGATCTCCTCATCACTCGGATACATATGTTCATAAGGCCGTTTGCGCTTTTGCTCTTCCCACCCATCCGGCATCCGGACAAAGGGATGGAGCAAAAAGGCGGCCGACGTAAACGGCTTCGGCAGCTGGCGCAGGATAGGAACTCCCTCTTCAAAATGCAGCGTTTCCAGCAAACTCAACACCTCCTGAAACTCGAAATTTCACATGAAACGCTTTCCAATTCCAATCACCCTTCTGCTATAATAATAGCGTATAGGAAAACAGAAGGGAGAGGTATTATGCAGTCTGAAAAGCCATGGCTTTCTCAATATCCCGAAGAGATTCCGCATGAGCTTGAATTTACTGATCAAACCCTGCCATCCAATCTGACAAACTCCGCAGCCCTATTCCCGAACCATACCGCCATTTATTTTCTCGGAAAAAAACTCACATTCCAGGACGTTCTCACAGATTCGTTAAAGCTAGCCGCTTTTTTACGCAAAACAGGCCTGAAAAAAGGTGACAGAGCCGCCATTATGCTGCCCAATTGTCCGCAGTCGGTCATCGCTTTTTACGGCGTATTGTTTGCCGGCGGCATTGTCGTTCAGACCAATCCTCTCTACACGGAACACGAGCTTGAGTATCAGCTGAAAGACAGTGCGCCGCGCGTGATCATCACCCTCGATATGCTGTTTCCGAAAGTGATAAAAATGAAAACGTTATCACTCGTCGAACGCATTATTACAACAAGTATAAAAGATTTTTTGCCGTTTCCGAAAAATATGCTTTATACGCTCACACAAAAACAACAGGTGCATATTGATTATGACGGCTGCGAACAAATTCACAAATTAGCGGATATTTTAAAAAACGAAAGAGCGGAGGAAGCGGAGCGATTTGATATTGACCCTGCCCATGACATCGCCGTGCTTCAATACACGGGCGGAACAACCGGCTATCCGAAAGGCGTCATGCTCACACACCGGAACATTCAGGCTAACACAGAAATGTGCGCCGCCTGGATGTACAAAATGAAAAAGGGAGCCGAAAAGGTGCTCGGCATCGTGCCTTTTTTTCATGTGTACGGATTGACCGCCGTGCTCAATTTTTCCATTATGCAGGGATGTGAAATGATCCTTCTTCCTAAATTTAATCCTTTGGATACCCTGAAAACAATCGATAGGCTGAAGCCGACGGTTTTTCCCGGGGCGCCGACGATTTACATCGGGCTGTTGCATCACCCGGAGCTGAATAAGTATGATTTGTCCTCCATTGAAAGCTGTCCGAGCGGTTCAGCGGCGCTGCCGGTTGAGGTCAAACAGAAATTTGAAAAAGTGACCGGAGGAAAGCTTGTGGAAGGCTACGGATTATCCGAAGCATCACCGGTTACCCATTCAAACTTCATTTGGGGAAAAAATAAACCAGGCAGCATCGGCTGTCCCTGGCCCAATACCGACGCCGGAATCTATTCAGAAGAAAAAGGCGGGCTTGCGGGGCCGTATGAACACGGCGAGCTGATCGTAAAAGGCCCTCAGGTCATGAAAGGATACTGGAATAAGCAGGAGGAGACGGCGCGTGTCATCAGAGACGGCTGGCTGTTTACCGGAGATATGGGATATATGGATGAGGAAGGATTTTTCTACATCGCCGACAGGAAAAAAGACATCATCATTGCCGGCGGATACAACATTTACCCCCGGGAGGTGGAGGAGGCGCTTTATGAGCATGAAGCCGTTCAGGAAATCGTCGTAGCGGGCGTCCCTGATTCCTACAGAGGGGAAACGGTGAAAGCATTTATCGTTTTGAAAAAAGGCGCCGAGGCAGATGCCGATGAGCTTAATGCGTTTGCAAGAGAGCGGCTTGCGCCGTACAAAGTCCCGAAGCTTTACGAATTCAGAAAAGAGCTTCCGAAAACGGCCGTCGGAAAAATATTAAGAAGGCGTTTAGTCGAAGAGGAAGATGCATCCCGTGAAAACAAGGTGCCTTAAAAGAAAAACTTGACAAAATCCGGATTCCTTTTTATCATGAAGTTATGAATGAATAGTCATTCATTTATCGAAGGAAGGAACGATGACATTGAACCAAAAACGGCCAAAGTATATGCAGATTATTGATGCAGCAGTAGAAGTCATAGCGGAAAACGGCTATCACCAATCACAGGTGTCCAAAATCGCCAAGCAGGCCGGCGTTGCGGACGGCACCATCTATTTATATTTCAAAAACAAAGAGGATATACTCATTTCTCTTTTTAAAGAAAAGATGGGCCAGTTCATTGAACGCATGGAAGAAGAAGTGAAAGAAAAAACGACGGCAAAAGAAAAACTCGCTCTCGTTATTAAGCAGCATTTCACACTGCTCGGCAACGACCGCCACCTCGCGATTGTGACCCAGCTTGAGCTCAGACAGTCAAATATCAAGCTGCGCCTGAAAATCAATGATATTTTAAAAGGTTATTTAAACATGCTGGACACCATTTTGACCGAAGGAATCAAGTCGGGGGAATGGAAAGACAATCTCGACGTCCGCCTCGCCCGGCAGATGATATTCGGGACGATAGATGAAACAGTGACAACATGGGTGATGAACGATCAGAAATATGATCTTCCGGATTTGTCAGACAAGGTATTGGAGCTGTTGGTGTCAGGAATTCATCAAAACTAAAGGGGGTTGACGGATGAACAGCCTTTCGATGGCGGTAGAACAATCTGTTGCGGTGATCACCATTAATCATCAGCCGGCCAACGCGCTGTCCGGTGCGGTTTTAGATGAGTTATCCGGTCTGTTCGACCGGTGTGAAACAGATGACAGCGTCAGAAGCATCATCATTCGCGGTGAGGGGAAATTTTTCTCGGCGGGCGCCGATATAAAGGAATTTACGTCGCTTGAAAATCTTGAGCAATCTTCTGCCATGGCGGATAAAGGCCAGCAGCTGATGGAAAGAATTGAAGGGTTTCCGAAGCCCGTTATCGCAGCGATTCACGGCGCTGCGCTCGGAGGCGGTCTTGAGCTAGCCATGGCCTGCCATATCAGAATCGCTACATTAGATGCAAAGCTCGGCCTGCCCGAGCTGAATCTCGGCATTATTCCGGGCTTTGCCGGGACGCAGCGGCTTCCCCGGTACGTCGGTACGGCGAAAGCGCTTGAAATGATCGGCACTTCAGAACCTGTGACCGGAGAAGAAGCGCTCAGCCTCGGGCTTGTCACGATAGGCGCCGAACATGAGGAAGAGCTGCTGAAAAAGGCGAAAACGCTCGCGGGCAAGTTTGCGGAAAAAAGCCCGCAGTCGATGGCTTATCTGCTTGAGCTCCTTTATTCAAATAAGATCTATTCTTATGACGGCGGCTTAAAGCTTGAAGCAAAGCGCTTTGGGGAAGCATTTGCATCAGATGACGCAAAAGAAGGCATTCAGGCATTTCTCGAAAAAAGAAAGCCTCAATTCGGTGGGCGAAGATAAAGGGGATAAGATTATGAATCTATTTGTACTGATGAAACGGACGTTTGACACAGAAGAGAAAATCGTCATTGAAGCAGGAAAGATTCAGGAGGACGGGGCCGAATTTATCATTAATCCATATGATGAATACGCCATTGAAGAAGCCATTCAGCTGAAGGAAGAGCACGGCGGAACCGTTACCGCCGTAACCGTCGGCGGAGAAGATGCGGAGAAAGAACTGAGAACCGCCCTTGCGATGGGCTGTGACCAGGCGGTGTTAATCAATATTGAAGATGATCTGAGCGATCCTGACCAATACTCCATTTCAACTATCTTATATCATTATTTCAAGGACCGGGAATATGATCTGATTCTCGGCGGAAATGTCGCGATTGACGGCGGTTCAGGCCAAGTGGCTCCAAGGCTTGCCGAACTGCTGAACATTCCTTGCGTCACAACGATCACAAAACTGACAATCAGCGGCGATGAAGCTGTGGCAGAGAAAGACAATGAAGGGGATACCGAAATCATTAAAACCTCACTTCCTTTAGTCATCACGGCACAGCAAGGCTTAAACGAGCCGCGCTATCCGTCGCTTCCGGGCATTATGAAGGCGAAGAAAAAACCGCTGGAAGAACTTGAGCTCGATGACCTCGACATTGATGAAGATGATGCCGCACCGAAGCTCAAAACGATCGAACGTTTTCTGCCGCCGCAAAAAGAAGCGGGCAGACTGATCGAAGGAGAAGCCGCTGAGCAGGCGAAAGAGCTTGTGTCACTGCTGAGAAAAGAAGCCAAAGTCGTATAAACCGATATTAAAGAAACTGGGGGATGTCAGAATGGGAAAAAAAGTGATCGTACTCGGAGAAATTCGTGACGGCGCCTTACGGAACGTCACCTTTGAAGCCATAGCCGCAGGCAAAACCATTTCCGGCGGAGGAAATGTCATCGGCGTGCTGATGGGAAAAGGCGCAGCTGATGCAGCACCAGAACTCATTCAGTACGGCGCCGACAAAGTATTTACGGCCGATTCGCCGGGGCTTTCTCAGTATACGGCGGACGGATATGCCGCGGTTCTCGGGGATCTGATCGAAAATGAAAAGCCTGATGCGGTTATTTTCGGCCACACTTCTATGGGAAAAGATTTGTCACCTAAGCTTGCGGCCCGGTTTGAAACGGGGCTGATTTCAGACAGCACGGATGTAAGCGTTACCGGAGACAACATCGTTTTTACAAGACCGATCTATTCCGGCAAAGCCTTTGAACAGGTAATTTCAACCGATCCGTTCATTTTGGCGACGATTCGTCCGAATAATATTCAGGCATTAGAAAAAGACGCGAGCCGGACGGGTGATATCGAAGAGCTTGCGGCGCCTCCGGCAGATTTGCGGACGGTCATTGAAGAAGTAGTCAAAAAAACGGCGGACGGCGTGGATTTATCAGAAGCGAAAATTATCGTAGCAGGCGGCCGCGGTGTAAAAAGCAAAGATGGATTTGAACCGTTAAAAGAACTTGCCGAGGTGCTCGGAGCAGCGGTGGGCGCTTCACGCGGCGCGTGTGACGCGGACTATTGCGATTATTCCCTTCAAATCGGCCAGACGGGAAAAGTCGTCACGCCGGATTTGTATATCGCCTGCGGCATTTCCGGAGCGATTCAGCACTTGGCGGGCATGTCAAATAGTAAGGTCATTGTTGCCATTAACAAAGACCCGGAAGCGGAAATATTTAAAATAGCGGACTACGGAATTGTCGGCGATTTGTTCGAAGTGGTTCCGCTTCTGACCCAAGAATTTAAAAATGCCAATATTCATTCATAATCATAAACCCTCTGGCTTATTTGTCAGAGGGTTTTAATTTGTGTTAATTGGTTCGTACAAATTAAAGGTTTATAAAATAAGAGATTGACATGTACGAACCAATATAATAAGCTTTTGTAAAGCGCTTACAAACTTATCCATTCAGCATACATCCCAGATACATAGATTGGCTGTAGTGCTTTCATTCTTATTAAGGGAAAGGAATGATCAAGTTTGTCTCACAATACGGCAGTCATTCAAACTGATATCACACGGGGAACCATTAATAAAAACATATACGGACATTTCGCGGAACACCTGGGAAGAGGCATATATGAGGGCATCTGGGTCGGAAAAGATTCCGATATTCCGAATACCGGCGGGGTCAGGACGGATGTCGCCGCCGCCCTCAAACAGCTTCAGATTCCCGTCCTCAGATGGCCGGGCGGCTGCTTTGCAGATGAATACCATTGGGCAAACGGCGTAGGGAAACGCAAAACCATGCTGAATACCCATTGGGGCGGGACGATTGATTCCAATGAATTCGGCACGCACGAGTTTATGATGCTTTGTGAACTGCTCGGCTGCGAACCGTACATCGCCGGAAACGTCGGCAGCGGAACGGTTAAAGAAATGGCTGATTGGATTGAATACATGACGTTTGAAGCGGGCACGCCGATGTCCGACTGGAGAAAAGAAAACGGGCGGGAAAAACCGTGGAAGCTGACATATTTCGGAATAGGAAATGAGAACTGGGGCTGCGGCGGAAACATGCATCCTGAGTATTATGCCGACCTTTACAGAAACTTTCAAACCTATGTCCGCAATTACAGCGGTAATGAAATCTATAAAATTGCCGGCGGCGCGAATGTCGATGATTACCGCTGGACTGAAACTTTAATGAAAAAAGCCGCTGATCTCATGGACGGGCTGAGCCTTCATTATTACACAATACCGGGCGACTTCTGGAAGGGGAAAGGATCAGCGACGGAGTTTACAGAAGATGAATGGTTCATCACGATGAAAAAAGCGGCGCATATGGATGAATTGATCACAAGGCACAGTGCCATCATGGATCAGTACGATCCCGAAAAAAGAGTCGGGCTGATCATTGATGAATGGGGCACGTGGCTTGATCCTGAGCCGGGCACGAATCCGGGCTTTCTGTATCAGCAGAATACGATCCGCGACGCCCTTGTCGCAGCCACGCATTTTCACATTTTTCATCAGCACGCAGACCGCGTACAGATGGCCAATATCGCGCAAACCGTCAACGTGCTTCAGGCAATGATCCTGACAGAAGGGAAAGACATGCTGCTGACGCCGACGTATCATGTGTTTGATATGTTTAAGGTGCATCAGGACGCTTCTCTTTTGGCGACAGAAACAAAAGCAGCCGGGTACGAATGGAATGACGGCCGGCTCCCGCAAGTCAGCATTTCAGCGTCCAAACAGCAAAACGGAGACATACATATCAGCCTTTGCAATATCGATCATCTGCACAAAGCTGATGTGAAGATTGAACTGCGAGGCATGAAAAAGACAGGGAAGCCTTCGGGAACGATTCTTCACGCGGAAAAAATGAATGCCCACAATACATTCAGCAGTCCGGAAAACGTCAAACCGAAGCCGTTTTCCGGGTTTGCTCAAAAGGGCGGAAAACTTGAGGCGGAGCTTCCTCCGATGGCGGTTGTACTAATCACGCTGCCTGCGAATCCATCTTAAGTTTTGAACGCCTGCCGCCCGGTTATAATACACTGTATAAAAAAGATTATTTCCGGCGGGTTCGGGAGAAAATAATATAAGCATTAAATTAGCATGAACGAATGGGAGATGCTATACTAAAAATCATCATTTGACAATTGGAGGAATAACAAAATGGCTATCGTAAAAGCAACTGATCAATCGTTCTCAGCTGAAACAAGTGAAGGTGTCGTATTGGCTGATTTCTGGGCTCCTTGGTGCGGACCTTGTAAAATGATCGCGCCCGTTCTTGAAGAGCTTGATCAAGAAATGGGAGACAAACTGAAAATCGTCAAAATCGACGTGGATGAAAACCAAGAAACTGCCGGTAAATACGGCGTCATGAGCATCCCGACACTTCTCGTATTGAAAGACGGAGAAGTCGTTGAAACATCTGTCGGTTTCAAACCGAAAGAAGCTCTTGAAGAGCTTGTAAACAAACATCTGTAAGCCGAAAGCTTCCGTTACGGCAGGGCGATTCCTTTGAAGGGAATCGCCTTTTTTGATCTTCCAAAAGCTGAGAATGGAGAAAAACAAATGTTCGTGATACACTGAATGGACACGAGAAATGAATGTAAGGAAGGGTAACGTATGAATAAACAACTGAAAGAAAAACTGGCCCTCCTTCCCGATCAGCCGGGCTGTTATTTAATGAAAGACCGTCAAAAAACAGTCATCTACGTGGGGAAAGCGAAAGTCTTGAAAAACAGGGTGCGATCTTATTTCACCGGTTCTCACGACGCAAAAACCCAACGGCTTGTGACGGAGATTGAGGACTTTGAATATATCGTGACTTCCTCCAATCTTGAAGCGCTTATTTTGGAAATGAATCTGATTAAAAAATACGATCCGAAATACAATGTCATGCTGAAAGATGATAAAACCTATCCCTTTATTAAAATCACCCATGAACGCCATCCGCGGCTGATTGTCACCCGGAATGTCAAAAAAGACAAAGGACGCTATTTCGGCCCGTATCCGAATGTGCAGGCGGCGCGGGAAACGAAAAAACTGCTGGACCGCCTTTACCCGCTCAGGAAATGCTCAAAGCTTCCGGACCGCGTCTGTCTCTATTATCATCTCGGACAATGCCTTGCCCCATGTGTAAAGGATATATCTGAGGAGACAAACCGCGAGATTGTTGAAGACATTACCCGTTTTTTAAAGGGAGGGCATAACGAAATCAAAAAAGAGCTCGAAGCGAAAATGGCAGAAGCGGCGGAAAAGCTTGAATTTGAACGGGCTAAAGAATTCCGCGACCAGCTTGCTCACATCGAATCGACGATGGAGAAGCAAAAAATGACCATGAATGACCTTCTGGACCGCGATGTGTTTGCATATGCCTACGATAAAGGCTGGATGTGCGTCCAAGTCTTTTTCATACGCCAAGGAAAACTGATCGAACGTGACGTCAGCATGTTTCCGATGTATCAGGAAGCGGATGAAGAATTTCTGACCTTCATCGGCCAGTTCTACTCTAAAAACAATCACTTTCTGCCTAAGGAAATTCTGGTGCCTGACAGCGTTGACAGGGACATGATCACCGAGCTGTTGGAAACCGCCGTGCATCAGCCGAAAAAAGGCCCGAAAAAAGAGCTGCTTTTGCTTGCGCACAAAAATGCGAAAATCGCCCTGCGGGAAAAATTTTCGTTAATCGAGCGGGATGAGGAACGGTCAATCGGTGCAGCCGAACGGCTCGGCGAAGCGCTGAATATTTACACGCCGCATCGGATTGAAGCGTTTGACAACTCCAATATTCAAGGCACAAACCCCGTATCGGCCATGATTGTCTTTATTGACGGAAAACCGAATAAAAAGGAATACCGCAAATATAAAATTAAAACCGTAACAGGGCCGGATGATTACGGCTCAATGAGGGAAGTCGTCAGAAGAAGGTACACGAGGGTGCTTCGCGAAAATCTTCCGCTGCCGGATTTAATCATCATTGACGGCGGAAAAGGGCAGATTAACGCGGCGCGCGACGTGCTCGAGAATGAGCTCGGCCTTGATGTCCCGGTAGCGGGATTGGCGAAAGATGATAAACATCGGACATCCAACCTTTTGATCGGCGACCCGCTTGAACCGGTGTTTCTGGAGCGAAACAGCCAAGAGTTTTACCTGCTTCAGCGCATTCAGGACGAAGTTCACCGTTTTGCGATCAGCTTTCACAGACAGATCCGGGGAAAAAGCGCCTTTCAATCCGTTCTGGATGATATCCCCGGAATCGGCGAAAAACGCAAAAAAATGCTCTTAAAACATTTCGGATCTGTCAAAAAGATGAAGGAAGCAAGCCTTGACGATATCAAAAAAGCGGGTGTGCCGGCCGCGGCGGCCCAGCTGCTGTTTGAAAAATTAAAAAAATAGTATTGTGCTTTTCTGAAAAATCTGCTAGAATGTGAACTAATTTCATAAGATCGTGTTATATGGTGAAGATAGAGGTGCGAACTTCAATAGTAAGCCTTTGGAGAATGATGGATTCTGCGAAAAAGGCTGAAAGGGGAGCGTCGCCGAAGTGTATCACATCCCATCGGTGTGATTCGCTGGCCTTGCATTAAATAAATGTAAGGCTGTCAAGAATTCATTTTCTTGGAGGGCTATCTCGTTGTTCATAATCAATCGTAATGATATGAAAAAGCAATGAGAGCTATTCCTCTCATTGCTTTTTTTATTGTGGACAAAACGCTCTTTTCTCCTCACCCGCACGAACCAAAATGTAAAGGGTGGTCTAGTATGGGTCTTATCGTACAAAAATTCGGAGGCACTTCCGTCGGCTCTGCCGAAAAAATTCAAAATGCCGCAAATCGCGCCATTGCTGAAAAGCAAAAAGGCCATGACGTCGTAGTCGTCGTTTCGGCAATGGGAAAATCAACCGACGCGCTCATTAACCTCGCGGCTGAAATCACATCTGAACCAAGCAGACGCGAGATGGATATGCTTTTGTCTACGGGAGAGCAGGTCACGATTTCGCTTTTGGCCATGGCGCTTCAGGAAAAAGGATATGACGCCGTCTCTTATACGGGCTGGCAGGCGGGTGTCCGCACGGAAGCCGTTCACGGCAATGCGAGAATTACGGATATTGATATCACGGCGATTCGTTCGCAGCTTGCAGAAGGCAGGATTACAGTCGTTGCCGGTTTTCAGGGCGTAACGGAAGACGGAGGCATCACGACGCTCGGACGGGGCGGTTCCGATACGACGGCGGTCGCTCTTGCCGCAGCGCTGGAAGCGGATAAATGCGACATTTATACAGATGTTCCGGGCGTATTTACGACAGATCCGCGGTATGTCCGGTCAGCGAGAAAACTGGCGGGAATTTCTTATGATGAAATGCTGGAGCTTGCAAATCTAGGAGCGGGTGTTCTTCACCCGCGGGCGGTTGAGTTCGCGAAAAACTACCAAGTGCCTTTAGAAGTGCGGTCAAGTACGGAACATGAAGCGGGAACATTAATTGAGGAGGAATCATCAATGGAGCAGAATTTAATCGTCAGAGGAATTGCATTTGAAGACCAGATCACGAGGGTGTCCGTTACGGGCCTTGCAAGCGGATTGACAACACTTTCAACAATCTTCACCGCGCTGGCAAAACGAAACATCAACGTTGACATTATTATTCAGACACAGTCGGACGATGGGGAAGCGGATATTTCTTTCTCAGTGAAAACGGAAGATGCCGCGCAAACGGTCGCCGTGCTTGAAGAATATAAAAACGCGCTTGACTATGAAAAAATTGAAACCGAAAGAAAACTGGCGAAAGTCTCCATTGTCGGGTCGGGCATGGTTTCGAATCCCGGCGTCGCCGCGGACATGTTTGCCGTACTGGCGGAAAAAAATGTACAAGTCAAAATGGTAAGCACATCTGAAATAAAAGTATCAGCGGTTGTCAGCGAAAATGATATGGTGAAAGCGGTCGAAGCGCTTCATGATGCGTTTGAGCTTTCTAAACAGCCGTCTGCCGTATAAACGGGCAGGCAAAAAGGCGGGACTTGGAGTCACCGCCTTTTTTCAATTATACAGGGTCCTTCATATCCCATTTTACAGTCAGGACGACTTTATCCGCTCTCTTTTTTACCTGTTCATAAGATTCTGCAATCTGATCGTTCATCAATTGAATCTGTTCGGCTATAAAACCGGCTTCAAGCTGAAAACAAGGCTCTTTCTGATGTTTGAGCCTGCTGGATACGAGCGGTCCTTCCAGTTCAAATTCCAGTTCTTGTTTTTTCGATCCTGCGTTTGTCAAAGTTCCCCAGCCGGCTTTTTCAAAAAAGGCGGGGATTTCTTCCCACGATTGAAGAGGAAATTTGCGGGCGAGGCGTTTTCCCGCCCAATACATCATCGATGAATGCTCCGGGCCGAGGATATCCGGAAGCACGATTTCCCGGATTAATTCGTAGCCGTATGCGCTGACGTCGAGTTCAGTTAAAGGTTCTAAAGCTGCTTCATAATTATTCTTCATATTATGTATTCCCCTCTCTCCTTCGTTTATTATAGCTTAAACAGGGGGGAGGATTACAGGATGATCCTATAAAACACGCGAAAAAATGTGAGAAAGATATCGCAGGAAAATAAAATTTTCCCTCCAGATAATCAATTCCGAAAATTATAATTTATGTACACGTTTTCTTGACGCCCTTTTGAGGGAGGAGTAAAATGAAATTGTCAATAAATTTTAATAAAGTGCTTACAATTGAAACGAAGTGGGGGCAGAGATTTTAGTACATTTCGCACTTAAATCAAACAGGGGGTAAAGTAATGTCTGGGAACAGAGAGTTTTATTTTCGAAGATTGCATTCCTTGCTCGGTGTTATTCCGGTCGGCATCTTTTTGATCCAGCATTTAGTCGTCAACCAATTTGCCGCAAGGGGAGCGGATGCGTTTAACAAGGCGGCCGGCTTTATGGACAGTCTGCCGTTCAGGTATGCGTTAGAAATTTTTATTATTTTCTTACCTTTAATTTATCATGCGGTTTACGGTGTGTACATAGCATTTACTGCGAAAAACAACGCTGGCCACTACAGTTATTTCAGAAACTGGATGTTTGTGCTTCAGCGTGTCACTGGTATTCTCACCCTTATTTTCGTCAGCTGGCATGTATGGCAGACGCGGATTGCCGCGCAGATGGGCGCTGAAGTCAACTTCGATATGATGGCGAATATTTTGAGCTCGCCGTTTATGCTCGGTTTTTACATTGTAGGCGTTTTATCGGTCATTTTTCACTTTTCAAACGGCTTATGGTCTTTTGCGGTCACATGGGGGATCACGGTCACGCCGCGTTCTCAAAGAATTTCGACTTACGTGACGCTGATTATATTTTTAGCGCTTTCATACGTAGGTTTAAAAGCGATTTTTGCGTTTGTGTAAGAGAACTAGATTACTAGAGGGAGAGGGGCTATCATGAGTCAATCAAGCATTATCGTAGTCGGCGGGGGTCTTGCCGGCCTCATGGCGACAATTAAAGCAGCGGAATCAGGCACGGCCGTTAAATTGTTTTCCATCGTTCCGGTCAAACGCTCTCACTCGGTCTGCGCGCAGGGCGGGATAAACGGAGCTGTCAACACAAAAGGGGAAGGAGACTCTCCGTTTGAGCATTTTGATGACACGGTATACGGAGGCGACTTTTTGGCAAACCAGCCTCCTGTAAAAGCGATGTGTGAAGCGGCGCCGTCCATTATCCACTTATTGGACCGCATGGGGGTTATGTTTAACAGAACGCCGGAAGGGCTCTTGGACTTCCGCCGTTTCGGGGGTACACAGCATCACAGAACCGCATACGCGGGAGCGACGACGGGTCAGCAGCTTCTTTACGCACTGGACGAGCAGGTGCGCAGATATGAAGTGGCGGGTCTCGTCACAAAATACGAAGGCTGGGAATTCCTCGGCGCCGTTCTTGACGATGAGCGCACGTGCCGCGGTATCGTAGCCCAAAATCTGACCAATATGCAAATCGAGTCATTCCGTTCTGACGCCGTTATTATGGCGACGGGAGGTCCCGGAATCGTATTCGGGAAATCAACAAACAGCATGATCAACACGGGATCTGCCGCATCAATCGTTTATCAGCAGGGCGCTTATTATGCAAACGGCGAATTTATCCAAATTCACCCGACAGCAATCCCGGGGGACGATAAACTGCGTCTGATGAGTGAATCGGCGCGCGGCGAGGGCGGAAGAGTCTGGACGTACAAAGACGGAAAACCTTGGTACTTCCTTGAGGAAAAATATCCGGCTTACGGAAACCTCGTGCCGCGGGATATTGCGACACGTGAAATCTTTGACGTGTGCGTGAATCAGAAACTCGGCATCAACGGTGAAAACATGGTGTATCTCGATCTGTCGCACAAAGATCCGAAAGAGCTCGACGTTAAGCTTGGCGGCATTATCGAAATCTATGAAAAATTCATGGGCGATGACCCGCGCAAGCTTCCGATGAAAATTTTCCCTGCCGTTCACTATTCAATGGGCGGACTGTGGGTTGATTATGATCAGATGACAAGCATCCGCGGACTGTTCGCAGCGGGTGAATGTGATTATTCAATGCACGGAGGAAACCGTTTAGGGGCGAACTCTCTGCTTTCCGCCATCTACGGAGGAATGGTGGCCGGACCGAATGCGGTGAAATATGTTTCCGGACTTGAAACATCAGCGGAAGACCTGTCTTCTTCATTATTTGATTCCTATGTGAAAAAAGAAGAAGAAAAATGGGCCGATATTATGAAGATGGACGGGGACGAAAATGCCTACGTGCTTCACCGTGAGCTCGGAGAATGGATGACGGCCAACGTCACGGTGGTCCGCCACAACGACAAGCTTTTGAAAACGGATGACAAAATCCAAGAGCTGATGGAACGCTTTAAGAAAATCAATATCAACGATACGACAAAATGGAGCAACCAAGGGGCGATGTTCACCCGCCAGTTCTCCAATATGCTTCAGCTTGCCAGAGTTATCACGCTCGGCGCATATAACCGAAATGAAAGCCGGGGAGCGCACTATAAACCGGATTTCCCTGAAAGAAATGACGATGAGTGGCTCAAAACGACGATGGCTAAACATGCCGGTCCGTTTGAAGCTCCGGAATTTGAATATCAGGATGTCGATGTATCACTGATTGCGCCCCGTAAACGCGACTACTCGAAGAAGAAGGTGGCGAAATAATCATGAGTGAGAAAAAGATACGGTTTATCATTACACGTCAGGATACGCCCGAAAGCGCGCCATACGATGAAGAATTCGAAATCAATTACCGCCCGAACCTGAACGTGATTTCCGCCCTGATGGAAATCCGCAGAAATCCCGTGAATGCAAAAGGAGAGAAAACCACTCCGGTCGCATGGGACATGAACTGTCTTGAAGAAGTATGCGGCGCCTGCTCCATGGTCATCAACGGAAGACCGCGCCAGTCATGTACGGCGCTGATTGATAAGCTGGAACAGCCGATCCGTCTGAAGCCGATGAAAACATTCCCGGTTGTCCGTGACCTTCAGGTTGACCGCAGCAGAATGTTTGATTCACTGAAAAAAGTGAAAGCATGGGTGCCGATTGACGGAACTTACGATTTGGGGCCGGGGCCGAGAATGCCGGAAAAACGCCGCCAGTGGGCATATGAATTGTCTAAATGCATGACATGCGGCGTCTGCCTCGAAGCCTGCCCGAACGTCAACAGCAAGTCGAAATTCATGGGGCCTGCCCCGATGTCGCAAGTTCGTCTGTTTAATGCCCATCCGACGGGTGCGATGAACAAAGCAGAACGTTTAGAAGCGTTAATGACAGACGGCGGCCTCGGAGATTGCGGGAATTCACAAAACTGTGTTCAATCCTGCCCGAAAGGCATTCCGCTTACGACTTCAATCGCCGCTTTGAACAGAGATACCAATTTACAAGCATTCCGTAATTTCTTCGGAAGCGACAGAGTATAAGAAAGAGAAAAAGAGCCTCTTCCGCACGGGAGAGGTTTTTTTATAAGGAGCTGAAGGTGATGAAACAACCGCAATATATAGATATCCCGTTTGAAGAATGGAGACAGTCGTTTTCTTTCTTTACTGAAGTATCGGTTCGTTTTTCAGAAACGGATATGTTCGGCCATATGAATAATGTAACCCCTTTCATCTATTTTGAAGAAGCGCGGATCGCTTATTTTAAACAGCGAGGCATAACGGCGCAAAACTCTGAAACGATGACGGTCGTCGCAAGCCAGCAGTGCGACTATATGCGTCAGGTGATGCCGTATGAAAATCTGCGGATTTATGTGAAAGCAAGCGCTGCCGGAAATGCGTCCGTCACCCTTCATTACCTTGGAGAAAATGAGTCGGGCCTGCCGTGCTTTACAGGTTCCGTCGTTATGGTTCAAGTGTCGAAGAAAAGCGGCAAAGCGGTCAGCTGGACGGAGCGGGAGAAAGGCATTCTGCTCGCCTGAACGGATAACTATTTCTCTAAGAGACGTCACCTCCGAAGCGCCCTTTACATATGATATCTTGACTATATAAACCCATTCGTTTCAGATTCGCTCTCACCTTAGCAAGGAGGGTTACAATACTTGAAGGAGAAAGATTTTCAATCAAAGCCGCTGCTGACCAAAAGAGAAAGAGAAGTATTCGAATTGCTCGTTCAAGACAAGACAACAAAGGAAATTGCAAGCGAGCTATTTATCAGTGAAAAAACTGTACGGAATCACATTTCAAATGCCATGCAGAAGTTAGGTGTGAAAGGGCGTTCGCAAGCTGTTGTCGAGCTTCTTAGAATGGGTGAGCTAGAGCTCTGATTCTTGCCGGTTTTCCTTCTTTTCGAGAAGGAGCCGGTTATTTGCGTTGGCGCCCGGGCTGATGGGCATGCGGTGAAAATCCCGGTTTTTCCTTTTTCTCTGTCAGTCTTGCATTTTCTTAAAAAAAGAAGGAAAATAGACACGGAGCGCATAGCCCATAAAGATCCTTGAGTGAGGGATGGACAAATGACATCAAAATCTGTAGAGCATGTTGCGGATATCGAAAAATCACTCCGCCATATCGCTGCGATCATTAAACAAAAAGGAAGAGAAATCCTTAACCAATATGCAATTACACCGCCGCAATTCGTGGGGCTTCAATGGCTTTATGAATTGGGGGATATGACAATAGGCGAATTATCAGGCAAAATGTATTTGGCTTGCAGCACGACGACGGATCTGATAGACCGCATGGAAAAAAATAAGCTTGTCGAGCGGGTGAAAGACCCGGCTGACAGACGGGTCGTCAGAATTCATCTTCTCGCTGAAGGAGAGCGCATTATCCAAGAAGTGATTTTGAAAAGACAGGCTTATTTGCGGGATATGTTTGCGACATTTTCCGAAGAAGAAACAGCCGCTTTCGAAAAATCATTATTGAAACTGCAGCATGAAATGAAAAGAAAATGAGGCGATTTTGTTGGAACAGCCGATAGGAGTCATTGATTCCGGGGTTGGCGGGTTAACCGTTGCTAAGGAAATCATGAGACAGCTACCGAAGGAAAATATCATCTATGTGGGAGATACAAAACGCTGCCCGTACGGCCCGCGTCCTGAAGAAGAAGTTCTTCAATACACGTGGGAAATGACCGATTACCTGCTGGAAAACCACCATATCAAAATGCTCGTGATCGCCTGCAATACGGCCACGGCCATTGCCTTGGAGGATATTCAGCGCAAAACGGATATTCCGGTTGTCGGCGTCATTCAGCCGGGTGCGAGAACGGCGATAAAGGTCACGAAAAACCAGCATATCGGCGTCATCGGCACGGTCAATACCATTAAAAGCAGAGCATATGAGCAGGCGCTGCTCGGGTTAAACGCAGAACTTCAAGTTGAGAACACGGCTTGTCCGCTGCTCGTGCCGTTTGTGGAAAGCGGACGGTTTCTTCAGGAATCAGCGGAGGAAGCGGTTGAAGCATCGCTTGAGCCTTTAAAAGGTACATCAATTGACACCTTGATTTTAGGATGTACGCATTATCCGATTTTAAAAGATCCGATTCAGAACTATATGGGAGAGCATGTGAAAATCATTTCCTCCGGAGACGAGACGGCGAGAGAAGTGAGCACCATCTTGTCTTATAAAGGTTTGTTAAACCAATCGAAACATGCACCGGAGCATCAATTTCTTACAACGGGAGAGCGGAACGGTTTCGCAAAAATTGCCGAAGACTGGTTCGGCCACGAAATCGGCCATGTCGAGTGCATCTCCCTTCAAGAGCCGGTCAGAAAATAAATCAAAAAAACCCGCTGTTTACGGCGGGTTTTTTTGCGCATCCCGGTCTATTTCCCGGACAGGGCTCGTATACATCATAGTACAAACAGCCTTAGGAGGGAAAAGTATGCTGAAAAAAGGACCTGCAGTCATTGCTGCAACATGTCTTACTTCGGCTTTTGTGTTATCTGGATGCGGTTTGTTTCAATCCGATAAAACAGCCGGGGAAATTGACCCGCCTCAAGACATTTCATATGTAAAGGATGAAGCGGGAATTCAGGCAAAACCAAAGCAGTCAGAGAAAAACGGCACTTCTAAAGCCGACCAGCCGGCCAATACAGTCATGCGAGAGCTGTATCTGATTGATAAAAACGGCTATGTCGCAGCACAGACACTGCCTCTTCCGAACAGTGAGGGAACCGCAAAGCAGGCCCTTGAGTATTTGGTTCAGGGGGGGCCTGTGTCAGAAATCCTGCCGAACGGCTTCAGAGCGGTGCTCCCTGCGGATACGACGGTAAATGTCGATATTAAAAAAGACGGCACTGCCGTCGCTGATTTTTCGAAGGAATTTAAAAACTATAAAAAAGAAGACGAACAAAAAATCCTGCAATCGATTACATGGACGCTTACCCAATTCAGCTCAATAGATAAAGTCAAAATCAGAATCAACGGGCACGAACTAAAAGAAATGCCTGTGGGCGGCACGCCGATTACGGGCGATTTAAGCAGAAAAGACGGGATTAATATTGAAACGGCCGGAGTGAATGATCTGACAGACACCCATCCGCTGACTGTATATTATTTGGCGGAAACAGAGACGAGCGAATACTACGTGCCTGTCACAAAGCGGATTGACAATTCGGAAACAAATGACATCACCGCTGCCGTTGAACAGCTCGCCGACGGACCGGGCAAAGCAAGCGGGCTTTTGACGGACTTTAATAACGATGTTAAGCTTCTCAGCAAGCCGAAAGTAAAAGACGGCCAGGTTACACTGGACTTTAACAGCTCCATTTATGGAAGCGCCGACGAAAAAACAAAAATGGTATCATCGGGCGTACTGGACAGCATCGTTCTCACGTTAACCGAACAGCCGTCGATCAAAAGTGTTTCTATAAAAGTAAACGGAAAATCAGAACTGGTGAATGAAAAAGGAGAATCCCTTTCAAAACCTGTTTCGAGGCCGTCACAAGTGAATACGGGTAGTTTTTAATTTGCGATTTTTGATATACTAGTAAAAAAGAGGTTAGCGTTCCGGCTGCCTCTTTCTTTATTCACAATCCGGAACAAAAGGTTTATGTACATATAATCGGAGGTAAAATATGAGACACGACGGAAGACAGCACGATGAGCTGCGCCCTATCACATTTGATTTGGATTTTATCACTCACCCAGAAGGCTCTGTTTTAATTACAGCGGGAAATACGAAAGTCATCTGTAATGCATCTGTGGAAGACCGGGTGCCGCCATTTTTACGCGGCGGAGGAAAAGGCTGGATCACAGCGGAATACAGCATGCTTCCCCGCGCGACGAATCAAAGAACGATAAGAGAATCTTCAAAAGGAAAAGTCTCCGGCAGAACGATGGAAATTCAGCGGCTGATCGGGCGCGCGCTCCGGGCCGTCGTTGATTTGGAGAAGCTCGGCGAACGGACGATCTGGATCGACTGTGACGTCATTCAAGCTGACGGCGGAACAAGAACGGCTTCCATTACCGGCGCCTTCTTGGCAATGGCCATTGCGATTGGCAAACTCGTAAAAAGCGGCGTTATCAAAACCTCTCCTGTGACAGATTATCTCGCAGCCATTTCTGTCGGGATGGATAAAGAAGAAAGCCTTCTTTTGGATCTGAATTATGAAGAGGATTCGGCGGCTGAAGTCGACATGAATATTATCATGACGGGAAGCGGACGTTTTGTAGAGCTTCAAGGGACGGGCGAAGAAGCCACATTCTCCCGTGAAGATTTAAACGGACTGTTAAGCCTTGCCGAAAAAGGAATCCAGACGCTTATTCAAAAGCAAAAAGAAGTGCTGGGAGAAACATTGCCTGAACTGAAATAAGAAAGAGAGGCCTGATCACCGTGAAAGAAGCCATTATTGCGACACACAATCAGGGAAAAGTGAAAGAATTCAAGGAAATACTCGAACCGAAAGGCTACAGCGTCTCTTCTTTGGCGGAAATCGGATTTACGGAAGAAATTGAGGAAACCGGACATACCTTTGAAGAAAACGCCATCTTAAAAGCGGAAGCCGTGGCAAAAGCCGTAAACAAAATGGTCATTGCAGACGACTCCGGTTTATCGGTGGACAACCTTGGAGGCAGACCGGGCGTTTATTCAGCCCGTTATGCCGGAGAAGCAAAAGATGATAAGGCGAATATGGACAAGGTGCTGTCAGAATTAAAAGGCATCGAAAAAGAGCAGCGCACGGCCCGTTTCCGCTGCGCCCTTGCCGTCAGCATGCCGGGGCAGGAAACAAAAACGGTCGAAGGTCATGTTGAAGGGTATATTGCGGAAGGACCCGAAGGAGATAACGGGTTCGGCTATGATCCCATTTTTATTGTAAAAGATAAAGATAAAACCATGGCCCAGCTGACAAGCGCTGAGAAAAACAAAATCAGCCACAGGGCTGAGGCGCTCAAGAAACTGTCAAAGCTGCTTGATTCATAAGGGGGAGCGTATGCAATGAAAGTGCTGATAATAAGTGACAGTCACGGCCTTGAAGACGAGCTGGAGACGATTGCAAAGCGGCACGAAGACGAAGCGGATCTGATGATTCATTGCGGTGATTCAGAGCTTGACGCCGCACATCCGGCGCTCACGCCGTATCACACGGTAAAAGGCAATTGCGACTTTGGCGGCGGGTTTCAGGATGAACTCCTTCTGGACGCCGGTTCAAAGAAAATTCTGGCCGTTCACGGGCATCTTCACGGCATTAAACAGTCACTTTTAACTGTTTTTTACCGGGCGGAAGAGCTTGGGGCGGATATCGTCTGCTTCGGCCATTCACATATTGCCGGGAGTGAAGAGCTTCGGGGCAAGCTTTTGATTAATCCGGGCAGCATCCGTCTTCCGAGAGTCCGCAATGTGAAAAGCTATGCCATTCTTACTCTTACAGAAAGAGAAGGCGCTGTGACATTTTACGACGAAACGGGTCGGGAATTGAAGGACTTGGGGAATACAATCAGTTTTTAACAAGTGATGGGGGAGATTTCATTCTTCTCCATCAAAAGTTTTTAAAAAAATATTGACTTATGATTTGAACCTGTATATAATAAATCTTGTCGCTGATACATAAAGCAAAAGCTGTCCCAGTAGCTCAGCTGGATAGAGCAACGGCCTTCTAAGCCGTCGGTCGGGAGTTCGAATCTCTCCTGGGACGTACAAAAAAAGAGCTGGTGACATCAGAGTGAAAACTGATGCCGCTGGCCTTTTTTATCGGATGACTATATTGTCAATTCGCTGATATCATGATAAAATGATCAGCAGAACAATTTGATTTTCATGTCCCAGTAGCTCAGCCGGATAGAGCAACGGCCTTCTAAGCCGTCGGTCGGGAGTTCGAATCTCTCCTGGGACGTATAAAAAACCTCAAGCCCTGACAATGGGTTTGAGGTTTTTTTGTATTTTATTTTTATTTTACGAAACAAAAGTTCCGTATTTGATGAAAATTGTAAAGTAATTTTAATATAAATGAAACTTAATGTAATATTTACCGTAATAAATATATGTATAAATATACTTAAGGCGCCCTTGAGTGATAAATTTTCTAATTTCTATCATGCATTTTGTCAATGAATGATAGAAAGACAGCGGGAGGAATTAGCTTTTGAAGTACGCATTTGCATATAAAAATCACAATATAGAAACGATCTTTTGCGGAAAAGACGAGCTGTTTGAGGAACTGAAGCAATTTTTAATCACTCAATGCGGTTTAATCATTGTTGAGGTTTCAAGGGCTGATTACTATACGGAGCAGGAAATGAATCAATGGAATGACCGTTATACCCTGTGAATATGAAAAGAAACCGGCCGTGTGAGACCGGTTTTTGTATCATCTGAATCCGCTCGGAGCGCTGAAGCCCCCGGCATGGCCGCTGAAACCGCCCCCGAGCGCGCCGGGATGCGCCCCGGCGCCGAGGCTTCCGCCGACGTCACTGAAGGATTGGCCGTAGTACCCGGTTGTATAAGGGTATGGGACGAATTGCTGCCCGGCGAATGACAGCGTGCTTTGCGGGGTCTGCTGTCCGTATCCGGATGACGGGAATCCCTGCTGAAAAGAAGGGCCGCCTTGATATGGTGCTGTATGCATCGGGGCCGGAGGATAATAAGACTGCGGCGGTAAGACCGGTAAAGGCGGAAATCCAGGAGGCAGGCCCTGCATGCCTGATAACATCTTATTCATGACATCACTCATTTCTTACGAGATAAGAACAGTGTATGCGTATGTCTGTATAAAGAGCCTGTTCAATCGAACGGAATATCTGACAAGCATGCCGGAAGGACAGAGAAAAATCGTGTAATAAAATGTGACATATTCGTATATGAACGGAAAAATTTCATGTAATCTTGAGAGATTAATAAAAAAATGATAAAAACTTTTAATATTTACAGATCCCTTTGTACCAGTAATGAAAGCGTATACAAAGTAGATTGATTAATCTAAATTGTCTAATAATTATAAAAATGCTGTTGACACTGCCTGCAAACGGGCGTAATATGAGTTCAAACAAAAATAAATAAATGATTCACGCTAAAAAGAAAAATCATAAAACACTGAAAAAACAAACAAATGAAGGTTCTTTTTCAATAAAAGAGCTGCCATAATAAAAAGCGCAGAAGAGGATAAGTAGCTTTGCTGAAGTTTTTCACAGAGAGCCGGTAACGCTGAGAGCCGGTAAAACAAATCAAAGTGAACTCCCCTCAGAGTGCCGGTCTGAAATGTAAAGAGTAGGACTCGGCCGAGTGAACACAATGTTTACTCGTTATCAAAACGGATAATCATTATCCATGAGACGGTCTGCATATGACCGTAAACAAGGGTGGTACCGCGGAAAGCAAAGCCTTTTCGCCCCTTTTGGCTATCGCATGAAATGCTTGGCTGAATGTGGGTGGGAAGGCTTTTTTATTTGCGTCAGCCGGCGCTGCGTTTTATGAATTGGATTTTAGAAGGGAACATTGAAAAGGAGGAACTGAAAATGGGCACAAATGTACAGGCGGATTCTTTGTCTGCCGAATGTACAAAAACAATGAACGGGGCTCTGATGCTGATTGAATCATTAAAGAAAGAAAATGTCGAGATGATCTTCGGCTATCCGGGGGGAGCCGTCCTTCCGATTTACGATAAACTGTATCAATCAGGATTGGTTCACATCCTGCCCCGCCACGAGCAAGGCGCGATTCATGCGGCAGAAGGGTATGCGAGAGTCTCCGGAAAGCCGGGGGTTGTGATTGCTACCTCAGGACCCGGAGCGACAAATTTAGTTACCGGTCTTGCGGATGCGATGATAGATTCATTGCCGCTCGTAGTGTTTACCGGTCAGGTGGCCACTTCGGTCATCGGCAGCGACGCTTTCCAGGAAGCCGACATTTTAGGAATTACGATGCCGATTACGAAACACAGCTACCAAGTCCGCCGTCCGGAAGATCTCCCCCGTGTGATTAAAGAGGCGTTCCATATCGCCACGACGGGAAGACCGGGTCCGGTATTAATTGATATACCGAAGGATGTCGCAGCATTTGAAGGAGAGTTCAGATATGATCACGAGATCAGCCTTCCGGGTTATCAGCCTGTAAAAGAGCCTAACTATCTGCAGATCCGAAAGCTCGTGGAAGCTGTCAGCAGTGCGAAAAAGCCGGTTATTTTAGCCGGAGCGGGTGTTTTGCACGGTAAAGCTTCAGAAGATTTAAAAAATTATGTCGAACAGCAGCAAATTCCGGTAGCGCACACGCTCCTCGGTCTGGGCGGTTTCCCGGCAGACCATCCTCTTTTTCTGGGAATGGCGGGGATGCACGGCACATACACAGCGAATATGGCGCTTTACCACTGTGACTTGTTGATCAGCATCGGAGCGCGGTTCGATGATCGCGTGACCGGAAATCTGAAGCATTTTGCAAAATCGGCCAAAGTGGCGCATATCGATATTGATCCTGCTGAAATCGGAAAAATTATCGAAACGCAGATTCCGGTGGTCGGCGACAGTAAAATCGTCCTTCAGGAATTATTGAAGCAAAACGGAAAACAGGGACAGACAGAGGAATGGAAACAGCAGCTTTCAGAATGGAAAGAAGAATATCCGCTTTGGTATACAGACAACAGAGAAGAGGGCTTGAAACCCCAAAAGCTGATTGAGTATATTCACCAATTCACAAACGGTGAGGCAATTGTGGCGACGGATGTCGGCCAGCACCAGATGTGGGCGGCTCAGTTTTATCCTTTCCGAAAGGCTGATAAGTGGGTGACCTCGGGGGGACTCGGCACAATGGGCTTCGGCCTTCCGGCGGCTATCGGAGCGCAGCTGGCCGATCGTAACGCCACGGTCGTTGCCATCCTCGGAGACGGCGGTTTTCAGATGACCCTTCAGGAATTAGATGTCATCCGGCAGCTGAATCTTCCTGTCAAAGTGGTTATCTTAAACAACGAATGTCTGGGCATGGTCAGACAGTGGCAGGAAATCTTCTATGAAGAGCGCTATTCTGAATCCAAATTCTCGGCGCAGCCTGACTTTGTCAAATTGTCAGAAGCCTACGGCATTAAAGGCGTCCGGATTTCATCGGAGGAAGAGGCGGAAGAAGAGCTTAAAAAGGTGCTTTCATCAAAAGAACCGGCCGTTATTGACGTCCGGGTCGCCAAAAGCGAGAAAGTATTCCCGATGATTGCGCCGGGTAAAGGACTTCATGAAATGGTGGGGGTGAAACCTTGAAACGCATAATCACATTAACGGTGGTCAACCGCTCGGGAGTATTAAACCGGATCACCGGCCTGTTTACAAAAAGACACTATAATATCGAAAGCATCACTGTAGGCCACACGGAAACAAGCGGTGTTTCAAGAATTACATTTGTCGTCCATGTGGAAGGCGAAAATGACGTAGAGCAGCTGACAAAGCAGCTTAACAAACAAATTGACGTCCTGAAAGTGACGGATATTACAAACCAATCGATTGTACAGCGTGAGCTGGCATTAATCAAAGTTGTTTCCGCACCGTCGGCCAGAACGGAAATCAATGGAATCATTGAGCCGTTCAGAGCTTCCGTCGTTGATGTCTCAAGAGACAGCATCGTCGTTCAGGTTACCGGCGAATCTAATAAAATCGAAGCGCTCATAGAGCTGCTCAAACCTTACGGCATTAAAGAAATCGCGAGAACGGGCACAACGGCTTTTGCGAGGGGAACCCAGCAGAAGGCGTCATCCAATAAAACAATTTCAATTGTATAACACAAAAAAGGGAGAGATTAAAATGGTAAAAGTATATTATAACGGTGATATCAAAGAGAACGTATTGGCAGGTAAAAAAGTAGCGATTATCGGTTACGGTTCACAAGGTCACGCACATGCGCTGAACTTAAAAGAAAGCGGAATTGATGTCATTGTCGGCGTCAGACAAGGAAAATCATTTACACAGGCCCAAGAAGACGGTCATAAAGTCTTTTCGGTAAGAGAAGCGGCTGCCCAGGCAGATATCATTATGGTTCTTCTTCCGGATGAACAGCAGCAAAAAGTATATGAAGCTGAAATCAAAGATGAATTGACGGCGGGCAAGTCATTAGTATTCGCACACGGATTTAACGTCCATTTCCATCAGATCGTGCCTCCTGCTGATGTGGATGTATTCCTTGTCGCCCCTAAAGGACCGGGACACCTTGTCAGAAGAACATATGAACAAGGCGCGGGCGTACCGGCATTGTTTGCCATCTACCAGGATGTATCAGGCGAAGCGAAAGATACGGCTCTTGCTTATGCAAAAGGAATCGGCGGAGCGCGTGCGGGCGTTCTTGAAACAACATTTAAGGAAGAAACGGAAACGGATTTGTTCGGTGAGCAGGCTGTTCTGTGCGGAGGTTTAACGGCGCTTGTCAAAGCGGGTTTTGAAACGCTGACAGAAGCCGGCTACCAGCCTGAACTCGCATACTTCGAGTGTCTGCACGAACTGAAGCTGATCGTAGACTTGATGTATGAAGAAGGATTGGCGGGCATGAGATACTCTATCTCCGATACGGCTCAATGGGGAGATTTTGTCTCAGGGCCGCGCGTAGTCGATGCGAAGGTAAAAGAATCGATGAAACAAGTATTAACAGATATTCAAAACGGTACATTCGCGAAAGAATGGATCGTGGAAAACCAAGTGAACCGTCCTCGCTTCAATGCGATCAATGCAAGTGAAAACGAGCATCAGATTGAAAAGGTCGGCAGACAGCTTCGTGAAATGATGCCGTTTGTCAAACAAGGCAAAAAGAAGGAAGCGGTGGTCTCCGTTGCGCAAAATTAATGTTTTCGACACGACCCTTCGTGACGGTGAACAATCCCCCGGGGTCAACCTCAATTCCCGGGAGAAACTGGCGATAGCCAAGCAGCTTGAAAGACTCGGGGTGGATATTATTGAAGCGGGATTTCCCGCTTCATCCCGAGGTGATTTTTTAGCCGTGCAGGAAATCGCAAGAACGATTAAAAATTGTTCGGTAACAGGGCTTGCCCGATCTGTCAAAGGTGACATCGACGCAGCCTGGGAAGCGCTGAAAGACGGGGCCAGCCCGCGGATTCACATCTTTATCGCCACCTCTGACATTCATCTGAAGCATAAGCTGAAAATGACGCGGGAAGAGGTTAAGGAAAAAGCGGTTGAAATGGTGAAGTATGCAAAAGAACGCTTTCCGATCGTTCAATGGTCAGCAGAAGACGCATGCCGCACCGAACTTCCGTTTCTGGCTGAAATCGTTGAAGAAGTGATTGATGCCGGCGCGAGCGTCATCAACCTGCCGGACACTGTAGGTTACCTGACGCCGGCTGAATACGGAAACATCTTTAAATATATGAAGGAACACGTTCCGAATATCAACCGGGTAAAGCTTTCAGCCCATTGCCACGATGATCTCGGAATGGCGGTTGCCAACTCGCTTTCGGCAATTGAGAACGGCGCTGATCAAATTGAATGCGCCATTAACGGCATAGGAGAAAGAGCCGGGAACGCCGCGCTAGAGGAAATCGCTGTTGCGCTTCATGTCAGAAATGACGCCCATCAAGCCGATTCATCCCTCAATCTTCATGAATTGAAGCGGACGAGTGATCTTGTCAGCAAACTGACGGGCATGGCCGTTCCCCGCAATAAAGCAATCGTCGGAGATAACGCTTTCGCACATGAGTCCGGCATTCACCAAGACGGTTTCCTGAAAGAAAAATCAACATATGAAATCATTTCACCGGAACTTGTCGGCGTGACTGCTGATGCGCTCGTACTCGGAAAGCATTCCGGACGCCATGCGTTCAAAGACCGCCTGAATGCGCTTGGATTCCAGTTTGATAGTGAGGAAATCAATAAATTTTTTACGATGTTTAAAGAACTGACCGAAAAGAAAAAAGAAATCACCGATGATGACTTGATTTCTCTTATTTTAGAAGAAAAAGTGACAGACAAAAAAATCGGCTATGAATTTTTGTCTCTGCAAGTGCATTACGGGACGTCTCAGGTGCCGACTGCAACAGTCTCTTTAAAAAATCAGGAAAACGAACAGCTGATTCAAGAGGCGGCAACGGGGGCGGGCAGCGTAGAAGCCGTTTATAATACGCTCGGGCGCTGCATCGATAAAAATATTGAACTGACAGACTACCGCATCCAATCCAACCGGAAAGGCGAAGACGCGCTGGCTCAAGTTTTTGTCAGAGTGACCGTGAACGGAAAAGAAACATCAGGGCGGGGAATCGCGCAGGATGTTCTGGAAGCTTCTGCTAAAGCTTATCTGAACGCCGTGAACCGGCAGCTGGTGCTGGATTGCAATTTAGACGGATTAAAGAGACAGACTGCGGTCGGCTCGTAATAGAAAGGAGAACGTTTGATTTGAAAAAACGTATTGCTTTGCTGCCCGGTGACGGAATCGGACCGGAAGTGGCGGAATCAGCGGCAGATGTATTGAAAAGCGTTGCCGAACAATTCGGACATGAATTTGAATTTGAAAACGGGCTGATCGGGGGAGCGGCTATTGACGCCCATCAAAACCCCCTTCCTGAGGAGACGGTGGCTCTTTGTGAAAGATCCGACGCCATCCTGCTCGGGGCAGTCGGCGGGCCGAAATGGGACCAAAATCCTCCGGAGCTCAGACCGGAAAAAGGCCTGCTCGGCATCAGAAAAAAACTCGGCCTGTTTGCCAATCTGCGTCCCGTGACCGTATTTGAAAGCCTGTCTGAGGCGTCTCCGCTGAAAAAAGAATATATCAGCGGCGTCGACTTTGTAATCGTCAGGGAACTGACGGGCGGCCTCTACTTCGGAGAACCGAGCAGACAGTATGTCAATGAAACGGGAGAAAAGGAAGCGGTCGATACCCTTTTTTATAAGAAAGAAGAAATCGCACGCGTTGTCAGAGAAGCTTTTAAGATGGCTGCCGGCAGAAAAGGAAAAGTGACGTCCGTTGATAAGGCGAATGTGCTTTCATCAAGCAGGCTTTGGCGGGAAACAGCGGATGAAATCGCAAAAGAATTTCCTGATGTGACGCTTGAACATATGCTTGTCGATAATGCCGCGATGCAGCTCATCTATGCTCCGAGCCAGTTTGACGTCGTCGTAACTGAGAATATGTTCGGCGATATTTTAAGCGATGAAGCCTCCATGCTGACAGGCTCGCTCGGCATGCTGCCGTCAGCCAGCTTATCAAGTTCAGGTCTTCACTTGTTTGAACCCGTGCATGGATCTGCGCCTGACATCGCCGGTAAAGGGATGGCCAATCCGTTTGCGGCGATTTTATCAGCGGCGATGCTTTTGAGAACATCTTTCGGGCTTGAAAACGAAGCGCAGGCGGTGGAAAAAGCGGTCGCAAAGGTGCTTGCAGACGGCAGCCGTACACGTGATATCGCCCGGGACGGCCAATATGCCGGAACGCATGACATTACTGAAAAAGTAAAAGCCGCATTAGCCGGCTCGAATACAAAATCTATAGTGTGACGCTTTAAAGAAAGCGGTCTTAGTTCATAGGTAGAGGGAGGAAACAAAGATGATGCCTCGAACAATCATCGAAAAGATTTGGGATCGGCATGTTGTAAAAAGCGGTGAAGGAAAACCCGACCTTCTCTATATTGATCTGCACCTCATTCATGAGGTGACGTCTCCTCAGGCGTTTGAAGGGTTAAGGCAGAAGGGGAGAAAGGTCAGACGGCCGCAGAATACATTCGCGACGATGGACCACAATATTCCGACCGTCAACCGTTTTGACATTAAAGATGAAGTCGCAAAGCGCCAAGTAACCGCGCTTGAACGGAATTGTGAGGAGTTTGGCGTCCGTCTTGCGGATCTTCACAGCGCAGACCAGGGGATCGTTCACGTGGTCGGGCCTGAGCTTGGTCTGACACTACCGGGGAAAACGATCGTTTGCGGAGACAGCCATACATCGACTCACGGTGCATTCGGGGCGCTTGCCTTCGGTATCGGCACAAGTGAGGTGGAGCATGTTCTTTCCACACAGACACTATGGCAGCAGCGGCCGAAAACGCTTGAAATCCGCGTTGACGGAACGCTCCAAAAAGGAGTGACCGCGAAGGATGTCATCTTGTCGGTCATCGGAAAATACGGGGTGAAATTCGGTACCGGATATGTCATTGAATACACCGGGGAAGTATTCAGAAACATGTCTATGGACGAACGCATGACCGTCTGCAATATGTCAATAGAAGCGGGAGCACGGGCGGGACTGATCGCTCCGGATGAAACGACGATCGAATATTGTAAAAACCGTAAATACGCGCCAAAAGGCGAAGAGTTTGAAAAAGCCGCCGCAGAATGGAAAGCGTTAAAAACCGATCCGGGCGCCGTATACGATCATTCCATCGTGCTAGACGGCAGCGAGATTTCTCCAATGGTAACATGGGGCGTCAATCCCGGTATGGTTCTTCCGGTCGATGCCCAAATACCGGCGCCGGAAACGATTGATTCTGAAGACGGTAAAAAAGAAGCCATCCGCGCGTACGAATACATGGGAATCTCACCGAATCAAAAAATTGAAGATATTAAAGTCGAGCATGTGTTTATTGGCTCCTGTACAAATTCGCGGATGACCGATCTTCGCCAGGCTGCGGATATGATCAAAGGCCGAAAAGTCGCCGACAGCGTCAGAGCCATTGTGGTCCCGGGTTCTCAAAGCGTGAAACAGCAGGCCGAAGAAGAAGGGCTGCACCGCGTGTTTCTCGAGGCCGGCTTTGAATGGAGAGAATCAGGCTGCAGCATGTGCCTCAGTATGAACAATGATGTCGTGCCTGAAGGGGAACGATGCGCTTCCACTTCCAACCGCAACTTCGAAGGCAGACAGGGAAAAGGCGCGAGAACACACCTTGTCAGTCCGGCGATGGCGGCAATGGCGGCCATTCACGGGCATTTCGTCGATGTAAGAAAGTTTTATCAAGAAAAAACAGTTGTGTAAGGAGTGCGCAAAAAGATGGAACCTTTAAAAACGCATACGGGAAAAGCGGCCGTCTTAAACCGGATCAACGTCGATACGGACCAGATTATTCCGAAACAGTTTTTGAAAAGAATTGAAAGAACAGGATACGGCAGATTCGCGTTTTTTGATTGGAGATACCTTGAGAACGGTGAGCCTGATCCTGAATTTGAATTAAACCGCAAAGTCTATGAAGGCGCGTCCATATTAATTGCCGGAGAGAATTTCGGCTGCGGATCATCCCGTGAGCACGCTCCTTGGGCGCTGGATGATTACGGCTTCAAAATCATCATTGCTCCGTCATTTGCCGATATTTTTCATCAAAACTGTTTTAAAAACGGTATGCTTCCCATCCGTATGCCGTATGATCAGTGGAAAAAACTCGCCGGTCAATATGAAAATCAGTCTCTTAACATGACGGTTGACTTGGAAAACCAGCTCATTCACGACAGTGAAGGAAAAGAGATTTCATTTGAAGTCGATCCTCACTGGAAGGAAATGCTGATAAACGGCTATGATGAAATTTCATTAACGCTTCTGCTGGAGGACGACATTCAGCAGTTTGAATCGAAAAGAAGTTCATGGCTTCAAGCCTGAAAAAAGCCGACCGGATCTGTCCGGCGGCTTTTTTTACCGTGCGCACCATCCTTTCTTGTGTTTCCTGACGCGTGTTGATACACTTGAAAAAAATAGCGCCTGAAAGGAAATAAAGTATGACGCATGACAAGAAAAAAGCTGATATCATTCCTTTCCCCCGTCTGAAAGAACGCTTGGTTGATAAAGGGATGGCCGCCATGAAGGATAAACAGTATCAGGAGGCCCTCGAACTGTTCTCAGAGGCGGTAAGCCACGGCGATACCGAGTCCGACGTACATTTAGGCATGGCGATTTGTTTTCTGGAACTCGGGGAATTGGAAGAAGCAAAACAAGTTTGCGAGAAAATGCTGAATGAAGGGTACGGCCATTATTTCACCGTACTGCAAGTGTACATGACCATTTTAATTCAGCTGAAACAATATGAAGAAGTCAAAAGCACAATTGAAGCTGTGCTGGAAGAAAACCAGCTGCCCGCAGAAAGTGCGGAGCAATTCTACCGGCTGCTCGAATTCAGCCGCAAAATGACCGATCCCGACCAGCAGGATGAAGCGTGGGAGGAGGAATACGAGGACATTCTTGATGCGGAAAAAGTGCTGAACAGCCCCGCTGAACAAATGAATCTGATTCATTCTCTCAAAGACCGCAATATTGCAAAATACACGGGTCTCTTAAAAACGATTCTTCAAGATCCGGGCGCTCATCCTCTTATCAAGACGATGATTTTGACGCTGATGGCGGACCATGACTACAGCAAGCCGGTCCATATTACAAAATTCGGCGATTCAATGACCGCGGTTCCGAGTGAAACGGTTCAGCCTGATGCGGCTCCGATTTTGCATCGCGTTCTCCGGGTGCTTGATGAAACGCTCGGCAATGAAAACCCTACATTATACGCTGCCGTCGAAGAGCTGTGGAGAAGGCATCTGTACGTTCTGCACCCTTTTATGCCGAAGTTTTTGAACGCAGATTTATGGGCGGCGGCGCTTCATAAGGTCGGTTACGAGATGCACGGCATTGACATTGAGCCGGAGGAACTTCATATGATGTACGAGTTTGACAGCCGCGAACTTGAAGAAGCCTGCACGATGATTAAGGATATTGAAGAAATTTCTTATTTGTAAATCACACCATATAGTTGAAAGCGGTAGGCGTTATGTTATAATATAGTGGTTGTATTTATGTATAGCGGTTTAACTGAAATGAGAATTACGGTTGGACAGGCTGCCAGTTCATTACATAATGATTCTGATTCAAAGCGGTTTTTTCTTTGACAAAGCCGCGGATTGCTTTAGAATGGAAGACCGACACAACCTGAATAGATTTTTGGAGGGAAACACATGTCTGTAAAATGGGAAAAACAAGAAGGCAACGAAGGCGTATTAACGGTTGAAGTTGATGCGGATACGTTCAAAACAGCTCTTGATGATGCATTTAAAAAAGTAGTAAAACAGGTTTCTATTCCTGGATTCCGCAAAGGGAAAGTTCCCCGCGCTTTATTCGAACAGCGTTTCGGCGTTGAAGCTCTTTACCAGGATGCTTTAGATATTTTACTTCCTGTAGAATACCCTAAAGCGGTTGAAGAAGCCGGCATTGAGCCTGTAGATCGCCCTGAAATCGATGTTGAAAAAATCGAAAAAGGCGAAAGCTTGATTTTCACTGCAAAAGTGACTGTAAAACCGGAAGTGAAACTTGGCGACTACAAAGGCTTAGGAATCGAAAAAGATGACACTGCCGTTACTGACGAAGATGTACAAAACGAACTTAAAGCGCTTCAAGAGCGTCAGGCTGAGCTTGTCGTGAAAGAAGAAGGCGCTGTTGAAAACGGCGATACAGTCGTTCTTGACTTCGAAGGTTTCGTTGACGGCGAAGCGTTTGAAGGCGGAAAAGCTGAGAACTACTCACTTGAAGTAGGATCAGGTTCATTCATCCCGGGCTTCGAAGAGCAGTTAACAGGCCTTGAAGCAGGCGCTGAAAAGGATGTTGAAGTAACATTCCCTGAAGAGTACCACGCTGAAGAGCTTGCCGGAAAACCAGCTGTTTTCAAAGTGAAAATTCATGAAATCAAAGCGAAAGAGCTTCCTGAGCTTAACGACGAATTCGCAAAAGACATTGACGAAGAAGTTGAAACGCTTGCTGAATTAACTGAGAAAACAAAAAAACGCCTTGAAGAAGCAAAAGAAAACGAAGCTGACGCTAAATTGCGTGAAGAGCTTGTTCTGAAAGCATCTGAAAACGCTGAAGCTGATGTTCCTCAAGCGATGATCGACACTGAGCTTGACCGCATGCTGAAAGAATTCGAACAGCGTCTGCAAATGCAAGGCATGAACCTTGAGCTTTACACTCAATTCTCAGGCCAAGACGAAAACGCGTTAAAAGAGCAAATGAAAGAAGATGCCGCAAAACGCGTAAAATCAAACCTGACTCTTGAAGCGATCGCTCAAGCAGAAAACCTTGAAGTAACGGACGAAGAAGTTGAAGCTGAGCTGACTAAAATGGCTGAAGCTTACAACATGCCGGTTGAAAACATTAAGCAGGCAATCGGTTCAACTGACGCGATGAAAGAAGATTTAAAAGTTCGAAAAGCAATTGATTTTCTTGTAGAAAACCGTTAATATGGTTCATAATAATAGACATAATAAAACAGGGCGCGATTAATTCGTGCCTTGTTTTGTACAATTATGATATAACTCTTTTTCTTGGGGCAAGATAGTCATTGCCGGGCTGTTTTTCGTCATACATATAGAATGTGCAAGTGCGAAACACATTGTTACCGTCTTACTGGAAAGTATGGTAAAATGCAATACATACTCGATCGTAGCAAGAACCGTTTTCTTTTGCCCTTCAGGTAAAAGAAAAAGTGAGACAAGATTAAGGGGTGAAAGAATGTTTAAATTCAACGAGGAAAAAGGACAATTGAAATGCTCGTTCTGCGGAAAAACGCAAGATCAGGTTCGTAAGCTGGTTGCAGGACCGGGCGTATATATATGCGATGAATGTATTGAGCTCTGTACAGAAATCGTAGAGGAAGAGCTTGGTACGGAAGAAGAAGTCGAATTTAAAGACGTTCCGAAGCCGCAGGAAATCCGTGAGATTCTGAATGAATATGTCATCGGACAGGATCAGGCGAAGAAATCACTTGCGGTTGCGGTATACAACCATTACAAACGCATCAACTCCAACAGTAAAGTGGATGATGTCGAGCTTTCTAAAAGTAATATTTCTTTAATCGGACCGACTGGAAGCGGGAAAACACTTCTTGCCCAGACGCTTGCGCGTATTCTGAACGTGCCGTTTGCGATCGCGGACGCTACATCTCTGACTGAAGCCGGATATGTCGGTGAGGACGTAGAAAACATCCTCCTCAAGCTGATTCAGGCAGCAGACTATGATGTGGAAAAAGCAGAAAAAGGTATTATTTATATCGATGAAATCGATAAAGTAGCGCGAAAATCTGAAAACCCGTCCATTACACGTGACGTATCAGGCGAAGGCGTTCAGCAGGCGCTGCTGAAAATTCTTGAAGGAACGGTTGCAAGCGTGCCGCCTCAAGGAGGACGCAAACATCCTCATCAGGAATTCATCCAGATCGATACGACGAACATCCTGTTCATTTGCGGCGGTGCATTTGACGGCATCGAACAAATCATCAAACGCCGTCTCGGACAAAAAGTCATCGGCTTCGGCTCTGATAATAAAGCGGCAGACCTGGAAAAAGAAGAACTGCTTTCTAAAGTTCTTCCGGAAGACTTGCTCCGTTTCGGTCTGATTCCTGAATTCATCGGCCGTCTTCCTGTCATTGCAAGCCTTGAGCAGCTTGACGAAACGGCACTGGTTGAAATTCTGACTAAACCGAAAAACGCACTCGTCAAACAATACAAGAAAATGTTAGAACTTGATGATGTCGAGCTTGAATTTGAAGACGAGGCATTATCTGAAATTGCGAAAAAAGCGATCGAGCGTAAAACAGGCGCACGCGGCCTGCGTTCTATCATTGAAGGCATCATGCTTGACGTCATGTTTGATCTGCCGTCCCGCGATGATATTGAAAAATGTGTCATTACCGGAGCGACAGTCGCAGACGGTGAAGCACCGCGTCTTGTATTAAAAGACGGCACAGTTGTCGGCCAAGATAAAACATCAGCATAACATGACAAAACCTCCTGACCCGAATTGATCAGGAGGTTTTTTTCTTGTCCTGACCCTTCTGAAAATGTTTATTCCGGGCTTTGCTGGGAGATACTAGCGGACAGAGGAATGAATTGGATACATAAATCGTTTTTTCAGGAGGGACCAGCATGAGTTGGACAGGGATCGCATTATTTGTACAGCTGTTTTTCGGGATAGTCATCGGATTATATTTTTGGAATCTGCTCAAAAACCAGCGTACACAAAAAGTGACGATAGATAAAGAATCAAAAAAAGAAATGGAACAGCTGCGCAAAATGCGCGCCATCAGTTTATCAGAACCTTTATCAGAAAAGGTGCGGCCGAAAAGCTTTCAGGACATTGTCGGCCAGGAAGACGGAATTAAAGCGTTAAAAGCAGCGCTTTGCGGACCGAACCCGCAGCACGTCATTATTTACGGTCCTCCGGGAGTCGGAAAAACGGCTGCGGCGCGGCTGGTATTGGAAGAAGCGAAAAAACATAAACAGTCACCGTTTCAAAAGCAGGCTGTTTTTGTTGAACTTGATGCGACGACCGCGCGGTTTGATGAACGGGGGATTGCCGATCCGCTTATCGGTTCAGTGCATGATCCGATTTATCAGGGAGCGGGAGCGATGGGCCAGGCAGGCATTCCGCAGCCGAAACAGGGGGCTGTGACCCATGCTCACGGCGGGGTATTGTTTATTGATGAAATCGGCGAGCTTCATCCGATTCAGATGAATAAAATGCTGAAGGTGCTTGAAGATCGAAAAGTATTTTTAGACAGTGCGTATTACAGTGAAGAAAATACGCAAATACCGAATCACATTCATGATATTTTTCAAAATGGGCTTCCGGCAGATTTCCGTTTGATCGGAGCGACAACGAGAATGCCGAATGAAATTCCGCCGGCCATCCGTTCGCGCTGTCTTGAAGTATTTTTCCGCGAGCTGGAAAAGGATGAACTTAAAATCGTTGCGAAAAAAGCAGCCGACAAAATTCAGAAAGAGATTTCTGACGAAGCTCTCAGTGTGCTGACCACATATACGAGAAACGGACGTGAAGCCGTCAATATGATCCAGATCGCCGCCGGCATGGCGGTGACTGAGGACAGAAAAGAAATTACGACAGAAGATATAGAATGGGTTGTTCATTCCAGTCAGCTTACACCTAAAAATGAGCAGAAAATCGCCGATGAACCGCAAGTCGGCATCGTGAACGGACTTGCCGTCTACGGGCCGAACAGCGGCGCATTGCTGGAAATCGAAGTGAATGTCACACCTGCGCAGGACAAAGGAAGCCTGAATATCACGGGAATTGCAGAGGAAGAAAGCATCGGCAGCCAATCGAAGTCGATCCGCCGCAAAAGCATGGCAAAGGGATCTGTGGAAAATGTTCTGACGGTTCTGCGCACAATGGGCATCAAACCTTCAGACTATGACATTCACGTGAATTTTCCGGGCGGAGGCCCGATTGACGGACCTTCAGCAGGTATCGCGATGGCCGCGGGGATTTTTTCCGCGATTCACCGCATCCCGATCGACCATACGGTGGCGATGACGGGAGAAATCAGCCTGACGGGGCTTGTCAAACCGATCGGCGGCGTCATTCCGAAAATTAAAGCCGCAAAACAGGCCGGAGCAAAAACGGTCATTATCCCATATGAAAATCAGCAGTCCATTCTGAAACGAATAGACGGAATCACCATTAAAGCGGTAAAAACGTTCCAGGAAGTGCTGGACGTCATATTGGTTGACCCTCCTTCAGAACAAAAACCGTTTGATATCCAAATGAATAAAGAATCCGTATAAACCCCATTTTTATAATGGGGTTTTTTTATGGAGGACATCTTTTCCTTTTTCAGAACAGAAAGAAAGGGTATACTACGAAGAGACTGTTTTATATACAGGGCAGGCGGATAAGCCGATTAAAGCCCGATCCCGGAATTGTACAACGATGAAAAAGTTGTATTATAATGGTTCATACTAAAGTCACGGAGGTGTCAGTCACATGGCAGAAGATACAAAACGCAGCATCCCGCTCCTCCCTTTAAGAGGCTTATTGGTATACCCGACAATGGTTTTACATTTAGATGTAGGCCGTGACAAGTCGGTTCAGGCTCTTGAACAGGCAATGATGCATGATCATATGATTTTTTTAGCCACTCAGCAGGATATTTCGATAGACGAACCGGGTGAAGAGGATATTTTCTCCGTCGGCACTTATACAAAAATTAAACAGATGCTGAAGCTGCCCAACGGTACGATCAGAGTGCTCGTAGAAGGAATTCAGCGGGCGCAGATCCTTGAATACACCGAGCTCGAAGATTATACTTCGGTCGATATACAGCTGATGCATGAGGATGATTCAAAAGACGTGGAAGACGAAGCGCTTATGCGGACGCTGCTGGACCATTTTGACCAGTACATAAAAATTTCTAAAAAAATCTCCGCAGAAACGTATGCGGCTGTGACTGATATTGAAGAGCCCGGCAGAATGGCGGATATCGTCGCTTCTCATCTCCCGCTGAAATTAAAGGACAAGCAGGACATTTTAGAAACGGCGGATATTAAAGAACGTCTGAATAAGGTCATCCGTTCCATTCATAATGAAAAAGAAGTGCTGGAGATTGAGAAAAAAATCGGTCAGCGCGTCAAACGTTCGATGGAACGCACTCAAAAGGAATACTACTTGCGTGAACAGATGAAAGCCATTCAGAAGGAGCTTGGCGACAAAGAAGGAAAAACCGGCGAAGTTCAGTCGCTCACGGAAAAGATAGAAGAAGCAGGCATGCCTGAGCGTGTCAAAGAAACGGCGCTTAAGGAATTAAGCCGTTACGAAAAAGTGCCGTCAAGCTCAGCGGAAAGCTCTGTTATCCGCAACTATATTGACTGGCTCATCGCCCTTCCGTGGTCGGATGAAACAGAAGATAAACTTGATATTAAAAAAGCCGGGGAAATCTTAGATAAAGAGCACCACGGCTTAGACAAAGTGAAAGAGCGGATTTTGGAGTATTTGGCCGTGAAACAGCTGACGAAAACGCTGAAAGGGCCGATTCTTTGTCTGGCCGGACCTCCGGGAGTCGGTAAAACATCTCTTGCAAAATCAATCAGTACGAGCATGGGGCGCCGTTTTGTGAGAATTTCACTGGGCGGAGTGCGCGATGAGTCTGAAATCCGCGGGCACCGGCGTACATACGTCGGAGCGATGCCGGGCCGTATTATACAGGGGATGAAAAAAGCCGGTAAACAAAATCCGGTCTTTCTCCTGGATGAGATCGACAAAATGTCGTCTGATTTCAGAGGCGATCCGTCTTCGGCGATGCTTGAGGTGCTGGATCCGGAACAAAACAGCACATTCAGCGACCACTATATTGAAGAGACGTTCGATTTATCGAAAGTGCTGTTTATCGCGACTGCGAATAACCTTGCTTCCATCCCGGGACCTCTCAGAGACAGAATGGAGATTATCAGCCTGTCAGGCTACACTGAAAACGAAAAGCTGGAGATCGTGAAGGACCACCTGCTTCCGAAACAAATCAAAGAGCACGGGCTCACAAAGAGCAACCTGCAGATTCGGGATCAGGCGATTACGGACATCATCCGCTACTACACGAGGGAAGCCGGCGTGAGAACGCTTGAACGCCAGATTGCCGCCATTTGCCGAAAGGCTGCAAAAGCCATTGTGTCTGAGGAGAGAAAACGCATTACCGTTACAGAGAAAAATCTGGCCGACTATCTCGGAAAACGGATATTCAGATACGGACAGGCGGAAACCGAAGATCAAATCGGGGTTGTCACGGGGCTTGCGTATACGACGGTCGGCGGAGATACGCTGTCAATCGAAGTGTCATTGTCACCGGGAAAAGGAAAGCTGATTCTGACCGGGAAGCTTGGAGATGTCATGCGGGAATCAGCGCAGGCCGCTTTCAGTTATGTCCGCTCGAAAGCGGAACAGTTCGGAATCGATCCGAAATTCCATGAGAAGTATGACATTCATATCCATGTCCCTGAAGGGGCGGTGCCGAAAGACGGCCCTTCTGCCGGAATTACGATGGCCACGGCGCTCGTTTCAGCATTAACGGACCGTGCGGTAAAACGCGAAGTCGGTATGACGGGAGAAATTACGCTGCGGGGCCGCGTGCTTCCGATCGGCGGACTGAAAGAAAAGGCGCTCGGCGCGCACAGAGCGGGCCTGACCACTATTATTGCGCCTAAAGATAACGAAAAAGATATAGAGGATATTCCAGAAAGCGTCAGAGAAGGACTGAAGTTTATATTCGTTTCTCACCTGGATGACGTTTTGGAACATGCCTTAGTAGGAGAGAAGAAATGAAAGTCACAAAGTCAGAAATCGTGATCAGCGCGGTCAAACCCGAACAGTACCCTGATGGGGGGCTTCCGGAAATCGCGCTGGCGGGAAGATCAAATGTAGGAAAATCATCTTTTATCAATTCATTAATCAATCGGAAAAACTTGGCCAGAACGTCATCAAAACCGGGGAAAACACAGACCCTAAACTTTTACATCATCAATGATGAATTGCATTTTGTCGACGTTCCCGGGTACGGATTTGCGAAAGTTTCCAAAAGCGAGCGGGAAGCATGGGGGAGAATGATTGAAACCTATATGACGACCCGCGAAGAGCTGAAAGCCTGCGTGCAGATTGTCGACCTCAGGCACGCGCCGTCTGCTGAAGACGTGAACATGTACGAATTCCTGAAGTATTACGGCATTCCCGTCATCGTTATCGCGACAAAAGCGGATAAGATTCCAAAAGGAAAATGGGACAAGCACTTAAAGGTTGTCAAACAGACGCTTGATATGGATCCTGAAGATGAGCTGATTTTATTTTCCTCTGAAACGAAAAAAGGCAAAGATGAAGCATGGGGAGCCATTAAAAAAATGATCAGCCGGTAATGAAAAACCCAAAACGCAGTGCGTTTTGGGTTTTATCGTATAGTTTTGTTCCGCTTGATAAACAATAATAAAAGGCTGATTCCGATGAAAACATACGGCCAGTATGTTTTGAAGTGTTCCGTCGGAATATGGACGGACTCCAGCCACGCCGTAATTTGTTTAAAGAAGTATAAAAAGAGGGAAAAACCAATCATGGCAACCGCTTCGTATACATATTCTTTTCTGGCTGCCGCAAATAAGGAGAATCCGAAGACGAAGAGAATCATTTCAAAATCTCCCGGCCACCATGAGAGCTCAGGTTTGGCGAAAAAGTGTAAACCTATGCCGAAAAGAAGCATGCCGATCAGGACGTGAGGCCCGGCCGCTTCCTTTTTGCCCTGATACAAGAGCACGGCGCCCAAAAGCATAAGGAGCACCGGCCATTCTCCCTGATTCTCAAACAGGTGAACCTGTCCGCTCTGAAGCCATGCGAATAATGAAGCGGCAAGCAGAAGTCCCGGTAATAAAATTGATGTTTTTTTCATCCTGTCACCTACCCGCAGTAAAGGATTTTTAGTATGATGATTACAGTGGAAACGAGCTTTTTATACTATAGCATAACATTTTTGAAATCTGTTCACATTTTCCCGAAGAAACTATGTTATAATTATTATAAATAATAAATTCTATGTTAGAATGATTATAAATAAATTGCGATGTACGGGGGTGCATGAAAGCGATGCATATTCTTGTTGTGGGAGTAGATTATAAATCCGCCCCTATTGAAATACGCGAAAAAATAAGTTTTCAGCCGGATGAGCTTGCAGAAGCGATGCTTCGTTTAAAAGAAGAAAAAAGCGTTCTTGAAAACATTATCGTGTCAACCTGCAACCGCACCGAAATATATGCGGTGGTCGACCAGCTTCATACCGGCCGTTATTATATAAAAACATTTTTATCCGAATGGTTCTCGCTGCCGAAAGAAGAGCTGTCTCCGTTTCTGAAATTTTATGAGAGCGACGCGGCGATCGAGCATTTATTCCGTGTGGTGTGCGGCTTGGATTCCATGGTCATCGGAGAAACGCAAATACTCGGCCAGGTCCGCTCAAGCTTTAAAACGGCGCAGGCAGAAAAGACGATCGGCACCATTTTCAATGAGCTGTTTAAACAGGCGGTGACCGTCGGCAAACGCACGCATGCTGAAACCGATATCGGCGCCAATGCCGTTTCCGTCAGTTACGCCGCCGTTGAACTCGCGAAAAAAATCTTCGGCTCATTGTCAAATAAGCACATTTTGATTCTCGGTGCGGGAAAAATGGGCGAGCTCGCCGCAGAAAACCTGCACGGTCAGGGCATCGGCAAAGTAACGGTCATCAACAGAACGTTTTTGAAGGCAAAAGCGCTCGCTGACCGTTTCTCCGGAGAAGCGCGCAGCTTAAACCAGCTTGAACATGCACTTGCTGAAGCTGATATTTTAATCAGTTCGACAGGCGCAAGTGATTTCGTCGTGTCTAAAGAAATGATGGAGAGAGCGGGCAGACAGCGGAAAGGCCGCCCGTTATTTATGGTGGATATCGCTGTGCCGCGAGACCTCGATCCGGCGCTGAACGATCTTGAAGGTGTTTTTCTGTATGATATTGATGACCTTGAAGGAATCGTTGAAGCCAACTTACAAGAACGCCGTGAAACCGCTGAAAAAGTCGAGCTGTTTATTGAAGCGGCAATTGTTGAGTTTAAGCAGTGGCTTAATACGCTCGGCGTCGTGCCGGTCATTTCGGCGCTGCGTGAAAAGGCGCTGTCCATCCAGTCCGATACGATGCAGAGCATTGAGCGCAAGCTGCCTCATCTTACGGTAAGAGAGAAAAAACTTCTCAGCAAACATACGAAAAGCATCATTAACCAAATGCTGCGCGACCCGATTCTGAAGGCGAAAGAGCTTGCGGCCGAAGCGGATTCAGATGAAAAGCTGAAGCTGTTTATGCAGATTTTCGATATTGAGGAAGAGGCCGGCCGCCAGCTGGACAAAAGTCTGGATAACCGTCAGACGGTTCATTCGTTTCAAAAGGCAGAAGCAAAAACGGGCTTACGTCCGCTTGTAAGTGAGTGAGGGCTGTATGATTGATACAGCAATGGCAAGACTTAATGAAGCGACAATTGTTATTTATGCAGTAAGCGTCCTTTTTTACTTTATAGATTTTCTTCAACACAACCGGAAGGCTGGGAAAATGGCCTTCTGGTTGCTTTCTATTGTCTGGACTCTGCAAACCGTCTATCTTTCTTATTTCATGTGGCAGACGGGCAGATTTCCGGTCTTGAATATTACAGAGGCCCTTTACTTTTATGCGTGGGTGCTTGTCACGCTCTCACTTGTGGTCACTCAGATTCTGCGTGTTGATTTTATCGTGTTTTTCACGAATGTCATCGGTTTCTCGATGATTGCGATCCATACGTTTTCACCGACGGATCAGCATTCGGCCGCTTTTTCCGGCCAGCTGGTCTCAGAGCTTTTGGTCATTCATATTACAATGGCGATTCTGTCTTACGGCGCTTTTTCCCTTTCTTTTGTCTTTTCGCTTCTTTATCAGTTTCAATATTCTTTATTAAAGAAGAAAAAGTGGGGAAAATGGCTGTTGAGAATTGAAGATTTGTCAAAACTTGATTATATGGCTTACGTTTTAAATGTCATCGGGGTTCCGATGCTGCTGTTGAGCCTGATATTAGGCGTGATCTGGGCGTATGTGTCGCTGGAAACGCTGTACTGGTTTGATTCAAAAGTGCTCGGTTCGTTTATTGTGCTGCTTTTATATAGCTACTACTTATATATCAGAATGATTAAGGAACTGCAGGGAAAAGTGGCGGCGTTATGGAATTCAGCATGTTTTCTCGTGCTGATGATTAATTACTTCCTGCTCGGAAGCCTGTCGCAATTCCATTGGTTCAGTTAACGCACGCGCCCAAACAGATTCGGGAGGAAAGAAAATGAGAACGATTAAGGTAGGTTCCAGACGGAGCAAACTGGCTATGACCCAGACAAAATGGGTGATTAACAAACTGAAGGAATTGAACCCTTCCTATAACTTTGAAATCCGGGAGATTGTCACAAAAGGCGACCGCATCCTTGATGTTACGCTGTCAAAAGTGGGCGGCAAAGGTTTGTTTGTCAAAGAGATTGAACAGGCGCTGCTGCATCAGGAGATTGATATGGCGGTTCACAGCATGAAAGACATGCCCGCGGTTTTGCCTGAGGGTCTTGTCATAGGATGCATACCGAAACGTGAGGATCCGCGTGATGCGCTGATTTCAAAGGGGCATCAAAAGCTGGACGACATAAAAGAAGGAGGCATCATCGGCACCAGCAGTTTAAGAAGAAGCGCCCAGATTCTTGCTGAACGCCCTGATCTTACAATTAAGTGGATCAGAGGCAATATCGATACGAGACTTCAAAAGCTTGAAACGGAAGATTACGATGCTATTATTTTAGCGGCTGCGGGACTTTCGAGAATGGGCTGGAAAGATGATGTCGTATCTGAATTTCTCGAACCGGACCGCTGTCTGCCTGCGGTCGGCCAAGGCGCTCTTGCCATTGAATGCAGAGAGTCGGATGAGGAGCTTTTGAAGCTGTTTGCGCAATTTACCGATGAGTATACGCAGCGCACGGTGGCAGCCGAACGGGCTTTCTTACACGCGATGGAAGGCGGCTGCCAAGTGCCGATAGCCGGGTATGCGTACGTCAATGACCGGGATGAGGTTGAATTGGTCGGTCTTGTCGCGTCTCCGGACGGAAAGACGATTTATAAAGAAACAGCGGCGGGACATGATCCGGAAGAAATTGGAAAACGCTGTGCGGCGATGATGTCTGAAAAAGGAGCCAAAGCACTAATCGACAGCGTGAAACAGGAGCTCGATCAGGATGGCAAATGACCTTCCTTTACAAGGAAAGACCGTGCTTGTCACTCGGAACAAAAGACAGGCCGCTCCGTTCCGAAAAAAAGTAGAGGCGCTCGGCGGAACGGCTGTTTCCGCTTCGCTGATCGCTTTTCAGGAAGCGCTCCCGGATGAATGTGCGGACAGTCTGCGGGAAGACCTTTCTGAGCCGGGATGGCTTGTGTTTACAAGCGTAAACGGTGTCCAGTTCTTTTTTTCCTATCTTGATCGGCACGGTCTTGCGCTTTCGGGACGGAAAAAAATCGCAGCCGTCGGTGAAAAGACTGCGCGCGCCTTGAAAGAGCGGGGAGCCCGGACGGATGCGATGCCTGACGAGTATGTGGCGGAATGTCTGGCTGATACTTTAAAACGGCACGCATCAGCTGCCGAACCCATTTCAGTGATAAAGGGCAATTTATCACGCGATGTCATAAAAGCGGAGCTTGAGCCGCTTGGCTATCAAATAAGGGAATGGGTGTTATACAATACCATTCAGGATGAAAAAGGCATGGACGAGCTGAGACGGGCTGCATCCCGCTCTCATTTTGATTTTATTACGTTTACCAGCTCATCGGCGGTGCATACGTTTATGCACGCGGTCGGAGACGGAGAAAAAGCGTGGGAAAACAGCGGTGCGAGCTATATCAGCATCGGCCCTTTGACAGAGAAAGCGCTCTTGGAATACGGGATCTCATCCCATGTGCCTGACACTTATACGATTGAAGGCATGCTGGACGTCATGTGCAGTATGTCGGGAAAGGATTGATAATGATGAATCAAACATTTAACAGACACCGCCGTTTGCGCGCGAACGCTGCGATGAGAGATTTAGTAAAAGAAACACGTCTTCACCCCTCAGATTTTATTTACCCGTTATTTGTCGTTGAAGGGCTCGAAGGAAAAAAAGAAGTTCCTTCCATGCCGGGGGTTTATCATGTATCACTTGATTTGGTAAAGGATGAAATGGCTGAGCTGATATCGCTCGGCATTAAGTCGGTCATCGTTTTCGGCGTGCCGGAAGAAAAAGACGCCTGCGGAACCCAGGCTTTTCACGATCACGGCATTGTGCAGAAAGGGATTGCTGAAATTAAAAAGCATTATCCTGAAATGATCGTAATCGCTGATACGTGTCTCTGTGAATACACGGATCACGGCCATTGCGGCGTCGTGAAAGACGGAGAAATCCTCAATGACGAGTCGCTTGAACTGCTGGCTCAGACAGCCGTCAGCCAGGCCAAAGCCGGCGCTGACATCATCGCTCCTTCAAATATGATGGACGGTTTTGTCACAGTGATCAGGGAAGCGCTCGACAAAGAAGGATTCACGAATATTCCGATCATGTCTTATGCCGTGAAATATTCAAGTGAATTTTACGGTCCGTTCCGCGACGCGGCTGACAGCACGCCGCAGTTCGGAGACCGAAAAACATATCAGATGGATCCGGCCAACCGCTTGGAAGCGCTTCGTGAGGCTGAATCAGACGCGGCAGAAGGCGCTGACTTTTTAATCGTCAAACCGTCTATGTCATACTTAGATATTATGCGTGATGTGAAAAACCGCCATCACCTGCCGCTGGTCGCATATAATGTGAGCGGGGAGTATTCCATGGTGAAAGCGGCAGCCCAAAACGGCTGGATTAAAGAAAAAGAAATGGTGCTGGAAATTTTAACGAGCATGAAACGTGCAGGAGCCGATCTGATTATGACGTATCATGCAAAAGACGCAGCAAAATGGCTTGCTGAGTAACGATTTCATTTGACGGGAGCTGAGGCAGATGAGAAGCTATGAAAAATCAAAAGCCGCTTTTAAAGAAGCGCAGAAACTGATGCCGGGCGGAGTGAACAGCCCGGTGCGCGCGTTTAAATCAGTCGATATGGACCCGATTTTTATGCAGCGCGGAAAAGGATCGAAAATATTTGATATTGACGGCAATGAATATATCGACTACGTCCTGAGCTGGGGGCCGCTCATTTTGGGCCACACGAACGACCGGGTCGTTGAAAGCCTGAAAAAAGTAGCTGAGAACGGGACAAGTTTCGGGGCATCTACTGAAGTGGAAAACGAACTGGCCAAATTGGTCATTGACCGTGTGCCGTCTGTTGAAATCGTACGGATGGTCAGCTCCGGCACAGAGGCGACAATGAGCGCCCTGCGTCTGGCAAGAGGATATACCGGCCGAAACAAAATTTTGAAATTAGAAGGCTGTTACCACGGCCATGGTGATTCACTGCTGATCAAAGCGGGATCCGGAGTGGCGACACTCGGCCTTCCGGACAGCCCGGGCGTGCCGGAAGGAATAGCAATGAATACGATTACCGTTCCATACAACGACTTGGAAAGCGTTGCACTCGCATTCCGGGAGTACGGTGAAGATATTGCCGGGGTCATTGTTGAACCGGTAGCAGGCAATATGGGCGTTGTTCCGCCGCAGGAAGGCTTTTTACAAGGACTTCGCGACATGACGGAACAGTATGGCGCGCTGCTCATTTTTGATGAGGTCATGACCGGTTTTCGCGTGGATTATAACTGTGCGCAAGGGTATTTCGGCGTGACGCCTGACTTAACGTGTCTCGGCAAAGTCATCGGCGGCGGTCTTCCTGTCGGTGCGTATGGCGGAAAAGCTGACATTATGGAACGAATCGCGCCGAGCGGTCCGATCTACCAGGCTGGAACATTGTCAGGAAATCCGCTTGCCATGACAGCGGGACTTGAGACGTTACAGCAGCTCACACCTGAATCTTACCAAGAATTTGTGAAAAAAGGCGATATGCTTGAAGAAGGCATTTCAAAAGCAGCTGAAGCACATGGCATTCCGCACACGTTTAACCGGGCGGGTTCAATGATCGGCTTCTTTTTCACAAATGAGCCTGTCATTAACTATGAGACAGCCAAATCTTCTGATTTAAAGCTGTTCGCCAAATATTATAAAGGGATGGCTGATGCAGGCGTATTTCTGCCTCCGTCTCAATTTGAAGGATTGTTTCTCTCCACTGCGCATACAATGGAGGATATTGAAAAAACCATTCAAGCCGCTGAGAAAGTGTTCCAGGCGATCAGCCGCTGATACCGAAAAGCCGATGCAAGCAAGACTTGTATCGGCTTTTTTCAATGCCTCCATTATCATATTTCCCCGGATTGCGGCATACACCTTTAGTGACATCTAATTGTATGGATTAGATGAAAGGAGGATATGAACTTGCCGCATAATCACCGATTGCAATTTTCTGTTGAAGAATCAATCTGTTTCCAAAAAGGACAGGAAGTTTCTGAATTACTTTCGATTTCATTAGACCCTGACATCAGGGTGCAGGAAGTAAATGATTATGTCTCAATTAAAGGATCATTAGAACTTACTGGCGAGTACAACATAGATCACAGCAGTCATTTTGAAGAGCTTGACAGGGAGCTGAGGCATGTAGAGGAAGTGAGGGCGAGGGAGGATGGCACGGCCGAGCTCATTCATTGTTTCCCGGTGGACATTACGATTCCGAAAAATAAAGTGAGCCACCTCAATGATGTTTTCGTATTTATCGATGCCTTTGATTATCAGCTGACGGATTCAAGGATCTTAACCATTCAGGCTGATTTGGCAATTGAAGGGCTGCTTGAGGAATCCGAGCCAAAAGAGCCGGAGATCCCTTTGTACGTGGCGCCTGAATTTGCCAGAGAAGAAATGATCAATCTTGCCGGACATCATTCGGAGGACGAAAACCAACCAGAATTAATGATACGCCATGAGCCTGAAATACCTTTGAGTGTATCAAAAGAAGCAGCACAAGAAACCGAGGAAGAAACCCCGCCTTTACTCAGGCAGGAGGAAGAAGAGCAGGGAGCTGCCCCGATTCTGAGGGAGCGGGAAGAAGAAGAGCAGAAAGCTGCCCCGATTCTGAGGGAGCGGGAAGAAGAAGAGCAGGAAGCTGCCCCGATTCTGAGGGAGCACAAAGAAGAAGAGGAAGAAACTGCCCCGATTCTGAGGGAGCACAAAGAAGAAGAGGAAGAAACTGCCCCGATTCTGAGGGAGCAGGAAGAAGAAGAGCAGGAGACTGCCCCGATTCTGAGGGAGCGGGAAGAAGAGGAGCAGGAAGCTGCCCCGATTTTGAGGAAGCGGGAAGAAGAAGAGCAGGAGACCGCCACGGTTCTGAGGGAGCAGGAAGAGGTGCCGAAACCTGTTTCCTTTACTGAGCCTCCTCCTCCCGTTTCCTTCCAACACGAAGAAGAGCCGGAAGAAGCTGAGGAGCCTGCAATCATGTCGGCTGTGAGGAATGAACCTGTATTTGAGGATGATTCAGCAGAAGTGCAGGAAGAGCCAAAAGATGATAACGAGCCGGTTTTCCCTGCGTTCACTCTGACTCCGCATTCAGAAAAGCCAAAAATTGCGGAACAGCCCTTCCTTCAAAAAGAAGAGCAGCCAGAGGCCGAGCCGCTTCTCCGTCAGAGCGATCATGAGGCGGCAGAAGACGAAGATGAGCCTGCGGTTTTTCAAGAAGAGCAGGCGCCCGTTTATCGCGAGTTCGTTCCGGAACAGCAGGAAGAGGAGTTTTACAGCGCTCCTAAGCTGCTTGAAGAAGAGGCTCAGGATGAAGTAGGGTTCGAAATTGAGGTAAGGAAGATGGCGCCGCCGGAGGAAACCGGGAAGCCTCTCGATTTGTCTTTTCAGTTTTCCAAACTGCCGCCTGAGGAGCCGGCGCAAGCTGAACCGCCTGAGCCGCTTAAGTCTGAAAGAAAGAATGAAGAAGCGGCACCGGGAACCGAGCAGAAGGAAAATGACAACTCTCATTACTTGACAAAATTATTTACAAGGGAAGAAGAAAAGTTTTCAAGAATGAAAATTTGTATCGTACAGCAGCAAGATACTATCGACCGGGTGTGTGAACGATATGACATAACATCCCAGCAGCTCATCAGAACGAATGCTTTATCGTTTGATGACGAGCTTGAAGAAGGTCAGCTTCTGTATATACCTGAATATAATAACAGCCATGCGTAAGCACAAAGAGGCCGTAAAAATGTGGTGAATGGAATGGAAGCAGTCCAATCAGTGCTTCAGGAATACGGGCTGGCGGCTGAGTATATTGAGCCTGTCAGCCCGCATGTTTGGAAGGTCTACTCAAACTACGGCATTTTTGCTTTGAAACAGCTCAAGCCGGCCCGCAGCAGTGAATTTACGGATCTTATGATTGAGATTGAGGAGAAAGGCTACCGATCATTTGTGCCGATCTGCCGCACGTATGCCGGCGGTTTTTTTGCGGGAAGACAGACGGAGAATTCTTATTATTTAATGCCTTGGCTTCAGTACGATCAGGAAGAGGAACGGGACCAAAAACATGTTTACCTTTTTAAAGAGGTCGCGAAGCTCCACTCCGCGACTGTGCGGGACATCCACATCCGGACTGAAGATATCAGCGGCTTTTATGAAGCAACGAAAAGAGATTGGGAAAATGATAAGCTTGTCTATGAACAATTCGCCGACCGGGCGGAAAAAGAGTGGTACCTTTCACCTTTTGAACTGCAAGCTGTTACGTATCTTACAGAAACGGTTTCCGCCGTCAATTTCGCTCTGGAACGTCTGGAAGAATGGTTTGACGCGGCAAAGGGTCATGACAAGACGAGAGCGGTGATCAACCACGGCAGCTTATCGAGCCGCCACTTTCTGTATAATGATGCGGGATCGGGCTTTTTCACGAATTTCGAGAAAGCTGCGCTGGGCCCTCCGCAAAACGACCTGCTCGGCTTTTACTCCAGAATGTTCAGAAGCTATCCGAAAGCATGCCCGGAGTGTCTGGACTGGTTTTATACGTATCACAAATCATTCCCGCTCCGTGAAGCGGAAATCAGCCTGTTTCTCAGTTATATGGCTTATCCGTCCGCCATGTACAAAGTGCTGAAACGGTATCAGACCGGCCAAAGGGGCTCTGAAAAAGAAGAGTGCACGCAATTATTAAGAGCGTTTTGGCAGATGAAAAATGTTGAGCCTTTTCTCATGAAGGTTCATCAGATTGAGCGGGAGAAAAAAATAAAAGCGGAAAACGAGTCCTCTTCATAACGGGACTCGTTTTTTTATATCCATTCCAAATGCAGGGCGCACGCTAAAAACAGCAGGATGGCAAGCAGCAGGACATCAAAAGTCGTCGGAAAGAAAATCGTCCTGATCCCCTGAAAGATCGTAATCGGGATAATGACTTGCACGGATACAAGGCGGACCTGTCTGGCCCACTGGGGGAGCGAATAAGAATTGAATTTTTTTCTCACGGGCAATTCCTCCTCACATTCGCCTTTCTATGTATCGTATGTAAGGGAAAGGGCGGGGTGCATGCCCATTTATGTATGACGGCAGCGGTTTTTGGAAAAGATGATTGACGAATCAAAAACACTTTTACTATAATAAAGAACATAATAAATAAGATCATGAGCTGATATAAATACACCTGCTTTGAACGGGAAGAGTACAAGAAAGACGCATGAAGAGAGAGAAGCTACTGTGCTGAAAGGCTTCTTATGCCGTCTCATTGGAAGGTCGCCCGGGAGCATAATTTCTTGAACATACAGTAGAGAAATTCGGGCCGCACCCGTTATCCGTTTAAGTGCATGAACAAATCTGTTCATGAAAAAAGGTGGTACCGCGAAAGAGCTTTTCGTCCTTTATCAGGATGAAGGCTCTTTTTTAGTTGCTCAGCCATTTCTAAACATGCTGGAGGGTTATCATGGATACAAACGAACAAACAATGCCGACAAAATATGATCCGTCTGCGATTGAAAAAGGCCGCTATGATTTTTGGCTGAAAGGAAAATATTTTGAAGCGGGCGGCGATCAAACGAAACAGCCGTATTCTGTCGTCATTCCGCCGCCGAACGTGACGGGCAGGCTGCACCTCGGACATGCGTGGGATACGACGCTGCAAGATATCGTTACGCGTATGAAACGCATGCAGGGCTATGACGTGCTCTGGCTTCCGGGCATGGACCACGCCGGCATCGCCACTCAGGCAAAAGTCGAAGCGAAACTCCGCGAACAGGGCACAAGCCGTTATGATCTCGGCCGTGAAAAGTTTTTAGAAGAAACGTGGAAGTGGAAGGAAGAGTATGCTGATTTCATCCGCAGCCAATGGGCCAAGATGGGACTCGGACTCGATTATTCGCGCGAACGTTTCACTCTTGATGAAGGGCTGAACAAAGCAGTGCGGGAAGTATTCGTCAAGCTGTACAAAAAAGGCTTGATTTACAGAGGCGAATATATCATCAACTGGGACCCTGCCACAAAAACGGCTTTATCCGATATTGAAGTAATTTACAAAGACGTACAGGGCGCGTTTTATCATTTGCGCTATCCGTTAGCAGACGGTTCAGGCTCAATTGAAATCGCGACCACCCGTCCGGAAACGATGCTTGGCGACACGGCTGTCGCGGTTCATCCTGAAGATGAGCGCTACAAGCACTTAATCGGCAAAACGGTGATTCTGCCGATTACAAACCGCGAAATTCCGATCGTCGGCGATGATTATGTTGATATGGAATTCGGATCAGGCGCCGTTAAAATCACGCCTGCCCATGACCCGAATGATTTTGAACTCGGAAACCGCCACAATTTAGAGCGGATTCTCGTCATGAATGAAGACGGAACAATGAATGAAAAAGCGCTGCAATATAACGGCATGGACCGGTTTGAATGCCGCAAAAAACTCGTCAAAGATCTTCAGGAATCCGGTGTTCTCTTTAAAATCGAAGACCATATGCATTCTGTCGGACATAGTGAGAGAAGCGGCGCCGTTGTTGAGCCGTACCTGTCCACACAATGGTTTGTCAAAATGCAGCCGCTGGCCGATGCTGCGGTTGACCTTCAGTCAAAAGAAGAGAAAGTTCACTTCGTTCCTGACCGGTTCGAGAAAACGTACCTGCACTGGATGGAAAATATCCGTGATTGGTGTATTTCCCGTCAGTTGTGGTGGGGCCATCGCATCCCGGCTTGGTATCATAAAGAAACAAAAGAAGTGTACGTCGGCCTTGAGGCGCCTAAGGACAGTGAAAATTGGGAACAGGATTCAGACGTGCTTGATACATGGTTCAGCTCCGCGCTTTGGCCGTTTTCTACAATGGGCTGGCCTGATGAAAACGCTGAAGACTTTAAGCGGTATTACTCAACCGATGTTCTTGTAACGGGATATGACATCATTTTCTTCTGGGTATCCCGGATGATTTTCCAAGGTCTTGAGTTTACCGGCGAGCGTCCGTTCAAAGACGTGCTGATTCACGGCTTAATCCGTGACGAGCAGGGCAGAAAAATGAGTAAATCCCTTGGGAACGGCGTGGACCCGATGGATGTCATCGACAAGTACGGAGCGGATTCCCTGCGCTATTTCCTGGCAACCGGAAGTTCACCGGGACAGGATCTCCGTTTCAGCTATGAAAAAGTGGAATCCACATGGAATTTCGCAAATAAAATTTGGAACGCCTCCCGTTTTGCATTAATGAACATGGACGGCATGACGTATGACGAGCTTGATCTGTCCGGTGAAAAATCAGTTGCTGATAAGTGGATCCTCACAAGACTGAATGAAACGATAGAAGACGTAACCCAGCTTGCGGATCGTTATGAATTCGGCGAAGTCGGACGCCACCTGTACAACTTTATCTGGGACGATGTGTGCGACTGGTATATCGAAATGGCAAAGCTTCCGCTGTACGGGGAAGATGAAGCGGCGAAGAAAACAACCCGTTCTGTTCTGGCATACGTGCTTGACCAGACGATGCGTCTTCTTCACCCGTTTATGCCATTCTTAACGGAAGAAATCTGGCAGCACCTTCCTCATGAAGGCGAGTCAATCACGATCAGCTCTTGGCCGGTTCCGGTGCCGGAACATACGGATAAAGAGGCAGCGGCGGATATGAAACTGCTCGTTGAATTAATCCGTTCTGTCCGCAATATCCGGAGCGAAGTCAACACGCCGATGAGCAAGCAGGTTGAGCTTTACATTAAAACATCTACCGAAGACATTGCCGGCCGCCTTGAGAAGAACCGTTCTTACGTTGAACGCTTTACGAATCCGAGCACGTTGAAAATCGGGACGGATATCACTGCGGCAGACAAAGCGATGACAGCGGTCGTCACCGGAGCGGAAGTCATTCTGCCGCTTGAAGGGCTGATTAACATTGATGAGGAGATCGCCCGTCTGCAAAAAGAATTCGACAAGCTGACAAAAGAAGTCGAACGCGTTCAGAAAAAACTCGGCAACGAAGGATTTATTAAAAAAGCTCCTGAGCATGTCATTGAAGAAGAACGCGGAAAAGAGAAAGACTACACGGCAAAACGCGAAGCTGTCCGGCAGCGGATTGCAGAGCTGAAAGGCTGATAAAACAGCGGGGCGGTTTCCTAAGAAACCGCCTTGTCGTATAAAAGAGGGGATTTCATTGTTTAATACGTACAAAGAAGCGATCAGCTGGATTCACGGCAGACTCAAGTTCGGCGTTAAGCCGGGCCTTCTCCGTATGGAAAAGCTGATGGAAAAACTGGAACACCCGGAAAAGAACATTCGCGCCATTCATGTGGCGGGCACAAACGGCAAAGGATCGACCGTCGCTTTTATCCGTTCCGTGCTTCAAGAAGCCGGTTATACGGTCGGCACGTTCACATCGCCTTACATTATTACGTTTAATGAGCGTATCAGCGTCAACGGCACGCCGATTTCTGATGAGGAATGGAGAACGCTCGTTAATGACATAAAACCGATAGTCGATGAGCTTGATAAGACCGATGCCGGAACGGTGACAGAATTTGAAATCATTACAGCGTGTGCATTTTTATATTTTGCGAAGCGGGCTGATATCGATTTTGTCATTTTTGAAGCGGGGCTCGGCGGCACATTTGATTCAACCAATATTGTGAATCCGCTCCTGTCGGTCATTACAAGTATCGGACATGACCATATGGCGATTTTAGGAAATACCATCGAGGAGATCGCCGGGCAGAAAGCCGGTATCATTAAAAATTCCATTCCGGTCATTACGGGCGTCAATCAGCCGGAAGCACTCGGCGTCATTGAAGCGGAAGCCGAAAAAAAGCAGGCTCCGTATCAGTCACTATATAAAACGTGCAGACTGTTTAATGAAGCGGCGCTTCCGTCCGGTGAAAGCTTTTCGCTGGAAACGGAAACGAAATGCTATGAAAACATTCAAACGTCGCTGATCGGCATTCACCAAAGGCAGAATGCGGCATTGGCGATATTGGCCGCTGAATGGCTGAATCGCCTGGAAGCCGCAGCCATTTCTGAAGAAGCGATGCGAAACGGCCTGAAAAAAGCATCGTGGCCGGGCCGGTTTGAACGTCTTCAAAGCCGCCCTTTAGTGTTTGCGGACGGCGCGCATAACGAAGAGGGCGTTGAAACGCTGACAGAAACGATCCGGCAGCGCTTTGCCGGTAAAAACGTCCATGTCGTATTCAGCGCATTAAAAGACAAACCGTATCAGGAAATGATTAAAAAGCTTGAAGCCGAAGCAGACTCCATTCACTTTGTATCATTTGACTTTCCGCGTGCTTCAAGCGCCGAAGCCCTTTATAACGCAAGCAGTCTAGCGGATAAGAGCTTCGATGAGAACCCGGACAGTGTGAAAGAATGGATAGAACAAAAAGACGGGGCGGATGATGTCATCATCATTACCGGCTCCTTATATTTTATTTCAGAAATGAGAAAGCGGCTTATCTGACAGCCCCTCGGATGCCCGGCAGACCATTTTACGGTTTTGCCGGGTGTTTTTATGCTGAAAATATATTTTCAGCCATTTCAGTCATGGTGTTTTTCTTTGCTATAATCTGAGCCAGATTGATAGTAAAGGTGTGGTCTGAGTGCTTTTGATTCTGTTTTTTCTCGGCTTGATTTTCGGTTCTTTTTTTTATACAGCAGCGTGCCGTATCCCGCTGCGAATTTCGGTTATTTCGCCGCGTTCAGCCTGTTCGTTTTGCCGGTTGCCGCTCTCTTGGGGGGAGCTTGTGCCTGTCGTTTCCTATATTCTGCAAAGAGGCAGATGCAGAAACTGCCGTGCGAAGCTGTCGGTTATGTATCCGGCGGCGGAATGCTGGACGGCGTGTTTATTCACGGCTGCAGGCATTCATTTCGGTTTCTCAAAAGAACTGTTAGTCGCGCTGTTATTTCTGTCTCTGCTCATGATTGTTACTATGACGGATCTGCAATATATGCTGATTCCTGACAAGGTTCTGCTGTTTTTTCTTCCGCTTTTCATCGCTGGCCGTATGTTTTCTCCGCTGGATTCATGGTATGCAGGGTTTGCCGGAGCCGTTTGCGGATTTTTTCTGCTTGTTTTTATCATGTTTGTCAGTAAAGGAGGCATCGGCGCAGGTGATGTGAAACTGTTTGGGGTGATCGGCCTGACGCTCGGCGTGAAGCTCGTGCTCATTGCATTCTTTCTTTCCGTTATGATCGGAGCCGTATACGGTATGTGCGCCGCAGCCCGGGGCAGGCTTGGTAAAAAGCAGCCATTTCCGTTTGCGCCGGCCATCTCAGCCGGGAGCGCTTTGAGTTATTTATACGGTGAAGAGCTGTTTTCGTTTTACATCAAGCTCGCTTCAGGCGGGGCTTGAAAAATTTGGCGAACGTTTTTTGGACAAGACGACAAAAGTCTTGTTCTTTTTTTTTTCGCCTATGCTAAAGTGTGAACCATGATCAGTTCAAGGTACGGCCAAGACGAATGCAAGGGGGAAGAGACGTTGAAAAAAAGGAAGAGCAAAAAGCACAGCAACGCAAAAAACAATGCCCTTAAAGTAACCATTAACGGACAAGAAGAAACGATGTATGGACAAGAAGATGTGAAAGCAGGCGGGGAGAAAACCGTCACATTTTCAAATTGGGAAGAAACAAAAAAGGCGGAGCAGGAGACCGCCGCATCCCATGAAGATCCGAAAGAAGAAGATTTCAATTGGGATCATGAGAAGAATTCTGAGGTATTTGAAGATGACCCGAAAGTCGTTCCGCCATACCAGAAGAAAAAAAACGGCCCTCATTTTCCGAAAAAAAAGCAGCCGTCTTCTCCAGTTAAAAAAGCGGTCACGACAATTGCCGTTGCGGCTGTTTTAGGCACCGGGCTCGGCCTTGTCGCCTTAAATATGTCGGGAAGTAAAGAAGCCTCCGCTCCGGCATCAGCTGACAAAGGTTCACAAGGGCAGACGGCGAAAGCGGGAGATGTTTCTAAAGACAAATCTGAAACAGCCGGCACAGGAGATGCGGAATCTTCAGAGGGAAACTATAAAACATATGCGGTGCAGGCCGGAAAATTTTCATCAGAAAAAGGAGCGCAAACGCTTGTTGACCAGCTGACTGAAAAAGGATACTCGGCCGTCTCTCTGGCAAAAGAAGACGGATACACATACGTGATCGCCGGGCTTGCAGCGGAAAAAAGCTTATCACAGCAATTGGGTCAGACACTGATAGACCATGATTTTGAGGCTTGGGGCGGAAAAGAGCTCAGCTTTGCGGTCGATTCAGGACTGGAAGACTCTTTTAAACAGGCATCTGAGCTCTCCGCCAAAGCGATTACCGGCAAAGATCTTTCAAAAACGGAAGTGGCTGAAGCGGCAAAAGCGGCAGACGGTGCAGACGCCGCTGACAAAAAGCAGAAAGAGGCCGTCCTTCAAGCGCTGAAAGAACTGGAAACGTCGGGTTCGGAATCCGGCTGGAAAGCCCAAAAAGAGCTTTTAAGTGTTGTAAAATAGTATCTCATTTCCCGTCATCCGGCGGGATTTTTTATTTTGTCATCAAAAAGTTATTTTTCTGAAATTGTGGTTGCCCGTTTGATTTGGTAGGATAGACAAGTATCTTTTTTTCTTAAGCAAACCCTGAAAGGATGACAATCATGACAAAACGCTTAATACTCGCATCACAATCTCCGCGAAGAAAAGAACTCCTTAATCTTCTTCAGATTCCTTACAGCATTATTGCAAGCCGCACAGAAGAAAAATTAAATCGAAACCTTTCGCCGGAAGAAAACGTCCAATGTTTGGCCGAGCAAAAAGCCGGAGCTGTATTGGCCGAAAATCCCGATGCAGTCGTTATCGGGGCTGACACGATGGTGTGCATAGACGGCGAATGCCTCGGCAAACCGCGTGACAGGGAAGAAGCGGCACACATGCTGCGGAGGCTTTCCGGCCGAAGCCATCAAGTCATTACGGCGGTCAGCATTCAGACGCATGACCGGAAAGAAACGTTCTGTGACACGACGGAAGTGACGTTTTGGCCGCTCAGTGAAGACGACATACAGCTCTACATTGAAACAAAAGAACCGATGGATAAAGCAGGTGCATACGGCATCCAAGGAAAAGGCGCGCTTTTAGTGAAAAAAATAGACGGTGATTTTTATTCTGTCGTCGGGCTTCCTGTCGCTAAAACAATGAGAGCCTTGAAAGAATTTAATATAAAAGCTTGATGTTCAAACCGGGAAGGGGAACAAGGAGGGGTTGATCATCCGTGATCTGCCGTTAAAATTAAGAGATTTCCCCGAAAAAGAAAAACCGAGAGAGCGGCTTCTGCACTTCGGAGCCGAACATCTCTCTAACAATGAATTGCTCGCCATCCTGCTGCGGACGGGAACGAAACATGAGTCCGTCATGAACCTCGCTCACCGGCTGCTGCGGACGTTTGACGGGCTGCGACTGTTAAAAGGCGCCTCTGCCCAGGAGCTTTCCAGCATTCCGGGAATCGGCACGGTGAAAGCCGTTCAGATTCTTGCCGCAATTGAGCTGGGGAGCCGCATTCATAAGACATCCGCCGGGGAGCATTGCGTCATCCGCTCTCCGGAAGACGGGGCGAAGTATGTGATGGAGGATATGCGCTTTTTATCCCAGGAGCATTTTGTCTGTTTATATTTAAATACCAAAAATCAAGTCATTCATAAACGCACCGTTTTTATCGGAAGTCTGAATTCATCTATTGTCCACCCGCGGGAGGTGTTTAAAGAAGCTTTCAAACGATCCGCCGCGTCCTTCATTTGTGTTCACAATCATCCTTCAGGAGATCCTACACCGAGCAGGGAAGATATAGAGGTAACCAGGCGGCTTTTTGAGTGCGGAAATTTAATCGGCATCGAGCTGCTGGATCATTTGGTCATTGGTGACAAAAAATTTGTGAGTTTAAAGGAAAAAGGATATTTGTAACACTTTTTTTTTCGTTGATTTAAGATATAATAGATTTTATGAGTTTTTCCCTTTAGGGTATTTTTGCTTTAAGAAAGGAAGATACATACATATGTTCGGAATTGGTACAAGAGACCTTGGTATAGATTTGGGAACCGCGAATACGCTTGTGTTTGTTAAGGGTAAAGGAATCGTAGTGAGAGAGCCGTCTGTCGTTGCTCTGCAAACGGATACGAAGTCAATCGTTGCGGTCGGTAACGATGCGAAAAACATGATCGGAAGAACTCCGGGCAACGTGGTTGCTCTCCGTCCGATGAAAGACGGCGTTATTGCTGACTATGAAACAACTGCGACAATGATGAAATACTACATTAATCAGGCTGTGAAAAATAAAGGATTGTTTGCGAGAAAGCCTTACGTTATGGTGTGTGTGCCGTCAGGTATTACGGCCGTTGAAGAACGGGCGGTCATCGACGCGACAAGACAAGCGGGCGCACGTGACGCTTATCCGATTGAAGAACCGTTTGCGGCAGCAATCGGCGCGAATCTTCCGGTATGGGAGCCGACGGGCAGCATGGTCGTTGATATCGGCGGCGGAACAACTGAAGTGGCGATCATTTCTTTAGGCGGCATTGTCACGTCTCAGTCAATCCGCGTAGCCGGTGACGAAATGGACGACTCAATCATCAGCTATATCAGAAAAACATATAATCTGATGATCGGTGACCGTACGGCGGAAGCCATTAAAATGGAAATCGGTTCAGCAGAAACCGGTGAAGAAAATGCGTCAATGGAAATCCGCGGCCGCGATCTTCTGACAGGTCTGCCGAAAACGATCGAAATCACGGGAACGGAAATTGCAAATGCACTGCGTGATACAGTTCTCTCAATCGTTGACGCGGTGAAGAGCACGCTTGAAAAAACACCGCCTGAGCTGGCCGCTGATATTATGGACAGAGGTATTGTATTAACAGGGGGAGGCGCCCTGCTGCGCAATCTCGACAAAGTCATCAGCGACGAAACGAAAATGCCTGTTCTTATCGCTGAAGATCCGCTGGATTGTGTTGCGATCGGCACTGGAAAAGCACTGGAACACATCCATCTTTTCAAAGGAAAAACAAGATAATCAGGAGTTAAATAGAAGAGGTGTATCACGATGCCGAACAAACGGTTAATGCTATTACTTCTGTGTATTATCATATTGGTGGCTATGATTGGATTCTCGCTGAAGAACGGCCGTAATACCACCTGGCCTGAAAAGCTGATCGGTGATACGACGGGAGTATTTCAAAACATTTTTCACACGCCTGCCGAATATTTTGCAGGGTTCTTCGGGGACATAAAAGACCTGAAAAACACGTACAAGGAAAACGAACGCTTAAGACAAAAGCTGGACGGACAGACACAATATGAAGCGAAGCTCCAAGAACTCAAAGATGAAAACAAGAAGCTGCGTGATGAACTCGGACATGTCAAATCAATTTCCGACTATGATCCGATTTTAGCGACCGTTATCGCCAGAAACCCTGATCAATGGTACAAGCAGATCATGATCAATAAGGGAACGAAGCAGAAAGTGGCCAAAGACATGGCTGTCACGAACGAAAAGGGTGCGCTGGTCGGGAAGATCAAAAGCAGCGGACTCAACAGTTTCACATCCGCCGTTCAGCTGCTGAGCGATGTTGACCGCAATAACAGAGTGGCCACCAAAATCTCCGGCAAAAAGGGAAGCAAAGGCTACGGTTTAATTGAAGGGTATGATAAAAAGAAACAGACTCTGAAAATGACCATCCTTGAGCCGGATGAAAAACGTGAAGTGAAAAAAGGCGACCTCGTGGAGACATCCGGAACGGGCGGCGTATTTCCTCAAGGGCTGACGGTCGGGGAAGTGACCGATGTAGAATCAGATGCTTACGGCCTGACGAAAATCGCTTACGTGAAACCGGCTGCCGACCTGTACGATCTTGACCATGTCATCGTCGTGAACCGAAGCGTAGCAACAGGGGAGGAAGGATCGTGAAACGTTTCCTTCTCCCTTTGATTATGATTTTGGTCTTTTGTGCGGAAAGCATCTATACGGATCTGGTGCGTTTTCCTTTCGTTTCCGTCGAGCAGCAGGTCGTTCCGCATTTTCTTTTGCTTGCGCTGATTTTTATGTCCGCTTATATCAACCAAAAGCATGCGGTGATCTACGGTTTGATTTTCGGATTTCTTTATGACATCAATTATACGGGTGTTTTAGGCGTTTATATGTTTGGTTTTGCCGGTTTATGCTATCTGGCGGCCAAAGCGTTTAAAGTGCTGCAGACAAACGCCCTGATGGTCATTCTGGTTGCAGTGCTGAGCGTATGTGTGCTTGAATTTTACGTCTACGGCATTCAGACGTTAATCCGCAGCGGCACTATGACGTTTAACGATTTTGTCATTCAGCGGTTCTTGCCGACTGCTTTGCTGAATATTGCGGGAGCTGTTATATTAGTCCTGCCCTTCAGGCTGTTTTATATAAGTCTGAAGAAAGAATTAAGAGATGAGTAAAAAGGATTTTATCTTTTTTTGACGAAAAGAGTATGTTGTTGAGGTGAACATTGATGAAGACCAAAAAGCAGCAATATGTAACAATAAAAGGAACAAAAAACGGCTTAACATTGCATCTGGATGATGCGTGTTCTTTTGATGAGCTTCTCGATGGTCTTCAAAACATGCTGTCGATTGAACAATATACTGATGGCAAAGGCCAAAAAATCAGTGTTCATATTAAACTCGGGCATCGGTATCTGTATCAGGAACAGGCAGAGCAGCTGACTGATCTGATCGCGTCAAAGAAAGATTTAGTCGTGCATTCAATTGACAGTGAAGTCATTGCCAAAGAAGAAGCGCAGCGGATGAAAGAGGAGCAGGAAATTGTTTCTGTTTCCAAAATTGTCCGTTCGGGCCAGGTGCTTCACGTGACGGGAGATTTGCTTTTAATCGGAGATGTGAATCCCGGCGGTACGATCAGAGCCGGAGGAAATATATTTGTTCTCGGTTCATTAAAAGGGATTGCCCACGCGGGTTATAACGGAAATAACCGGGCTGTGATCGCCGCATCAGAAATGATGCCGACACAATTGAGGATCAATCACGTGTTAAATCGCTCCCCAGACCACATTCAAAAAGGGAACGACATGGAATGTGCTTATTTAGATACTGACGGAAATATGGTCATTGAACGCCTTCAGCAATTGGCTCATTTAAGACCTGATCTAACAAGGCTTGAGGGAGGAATGTGAAATTGGGTGAGGCTATCGTAATAACTTCGGGAAAAGGCGGAGTAGGTAAAACAACAACATCTGCAAACCTCGGTACCGCCTTAGCCATTTTAGGGAAGCGCGTCTGTTTGGTAGACACAGATATCGGACTGCGCAACCTTGATGTCGTAATGGGTCTTGAAAACAGAATTATTTACGACTTAGTAGATGTAATTGAAGGCAGATGCAAGACGCATCAGGCGCTTGTCAAAGACAAACGTTTTGATGATCTGCTTCATTTAATGCCGGCTGCCCAGACAAGCGACAAGACGGCTGTTGTCCCTGAGCAGATCAAATCGCTTGTGCAGGAGCTTAAGCAGGAATTTGATTATGTCATTATTGATTGTCCGGCCGGAATTGAACAAGGCTATAAAAATGCCGTCTCCGGAGCTGATAAGGCGATTGTTGTGACGACGCCGGAAATATCAGCGGTGCGGGACGCTGACCGCATTATCGGACTTTTGGAGCAGGAAGATATCGAACCGCCGCGCCTTATCGTGAACCGCATCAGAAATCACCTGATGAAAAACGGTGACACGATGGATGTGGATGAAGTTGTTCATCATCTCTCTATTGATCTCCTCGGAATCGTTGCTGACGATGATGAAGTGATCAGGGCTTCAAATATCGGCGAACCGATTGCCATGAATTCCAAAAACCGCGCCAGCATTGCGTACCGCAATATCGCCCGGCGCATTTTAGGAGAATCCGTTCCTTTGCAGGTGCTTGAAGAGCAGCAAAAAGGGATGATGGCGAAAATCAAGTCATTTTTCGGCGTGCGTTCATAATATATACCAGAATACAAAGATCTGATGAAGCCCAGCTTATCAGGTCTTTTTTGTTTTTCAAGAGCGCATATTTGCAATGGACAAGACATAGGATGTACAAACCCAACGATTGCAAAGGATGATGGCGATGAGTCACAGAGCTGATGAAATTAGAAAAAGACTGGCCAAAAGAAGAAAACAGCGGCCTGAATCAAAACGGACTTTCGTTCAAAACGCCCAAACGCAGAATTTTCCCGCGTGGCAGACGGTCAAGGAGCAGGAAAAGCACAAGCTTCTACCGGACTACGAATATCAAACGGAACACCCGCCTGAATTTAACGGACGGCACCCATTGATCAGCGCTCATTCTATTATTTTAAAATGCCTGCTGGCCGCCTGTCTCGTACTGATCTCTGCTATTGCCTATAAAACTGACAAACAGCCGCTGAGTCAGATCAAACCGGCGATCGCACAAACCTTTCAAAAAGAATTTCAGTTTGCTGCCGTAAGCAATTGGTTCGTATCTTCCTTCGGAAACCCGCTCGCTTTTCTTACCCCGGGAACGAAAAAGAAGGACGGTCAGGTGGCGGTCAGTCAGGATATGGCCGTTCCTGCCGCGGGGAAAATCCAGCAGGACTTTCAAAATAACGGAGAAGGCGTCGTCGTCGAAACCGCCAGCGAAGCCATTGACAGCGTAAAAGAAGGCTACATTATGGAAGTGAGCAAAGATAAAAAAACAGGACTGACGGTGAAGGTGCAGCACGCCGACAATACCAGCAGCATTTACGGCCGGCTAAAAGATGTTAATGTTTCATTGTACGACTTTGTCGATAAAGGGAAAAAGATCGGTTCGATCAAGCTCAACGATAAAAGTAAAGGCCAGTACTATTTCGCGATCCAGGATGGCGATAAATTCATAGATCCGATCCAGGTGATCACATTTGATGAATAAATGGCTCATCCTCCTTTTTAAAATTCATGTCCATCCTTTTCTTTGGATTATCATGGGGCTTGGTCTTATGACGGGGCACATCAAAGCGCTGCTGTGTCTTTTGCTGGTCGTATCCGTTCATGAGCTGGGGCATGCTGCTCTGGCTGTGTTTTTTTCGTGGCGCATTAAACGCATCTTTCTGCTCCCTTTCGGCGGGACGGTTGAGGTGGAGGAGCACGGAAACCGGCCGCTTAAAGAGGAATTCGCGGTCATTCTGGCGGGCCCGCTTCAGCATGTGTGGCTTCAGGCGGCAGCCTGGCTCTTTTTCATGTCAGGCTTTGCAAGTGAGCAGACATTTGAGATGTTTACCTTTTATAATCTCTCCATTCTTTTCATCAATCTTTTGCCGATCTGGCCGCTTGACGGCGGAAAGTTCGTGTTTTTATACTTCTCTAAACAAATGGCTTTTCAAAAAGCGCATCTCCTCAGCCTGCAGACATCGGCTGTTTCCGCGCTTTTGCTCTGCTGCTGGATTGTGCTGGCCGTCCCCCTTCAGGTCAGCGCATGGGTGCTGTTCGTCTTTCTCGCCGCTTCTTTATGGGATGAATACCGGAAGCGGCATTATATTCAGCTGAGGTTTCTTTTGGAGAGATACTACGGCAAAAACCGCGATGTCGCCATGCTGCATCCTTTGACGGTCGCGGCCGATGCCAAAGTAAAGCATGTCATGGCCGAATTCAAACGGGGATGCAAGCACCCCATTATCGTTGAAAAAGCCGGCGAAAAGCTCAGCCAGCTCGATGAAAATGAAGTGCTTCATGCGTATTTTGCCGATAAACGGACAGATTCCTCTATGGAAGACCTGCTGCTGCCTTACTAGAAATAGATTGACATATCCTTTTGGTTCTGATATATTTTTTAATGTTATGGATGTAGCACCAATGCTACAACCGCTCGGGACAGGTGATAAGAGCTTTAAAGCCCCCTGTTGCTGGCGAGTCTTAGTCTAATAGGAGGTGCAGAGAATGTACGCAATCATTAAAACAGGCGGAAAACAAATCAAAGTTGAAGAAGGTCAAACTGTTTACATCGAAAAACTTGCTGCTGAAGCAGGTGAAACAGTGACGTTTGAAGACGTATTGTTTGTTGGCGGAGACAGCGTGAAAGTCGGCAACCCAACAGTTGCAGGCGCGACAGTTACAGCTAAAGTTGAAAAACAAGGCCGTGCGAAAAAAATCACTGTTTTCCGTTACAAGCCAAAGAAAAATGTTCATAAAAAACAAGGTCATCGTCAGCCTTATACTAAATTGACAATCGAAAAAATCAACGCGTAAGCATGATTGAGGCAACAATTCGAAGATCCCGGAATGACGGGGGCATATTGTCCTTTGAAATGACGGGACATGCCGATTTTGCTGAACATGGACGAGATCTCGTATGCGCCGGGGTCACGGCTGTCGTTTTCGGAGCGGTCAATGCGGTTATCGCGCTGGCTCCTCTCGAACCGATTCTTGATATAGGCGAGGACGGGGGTTATTTCTACTTTGAATTCCCTGAAGCCGCTGATCAGGAAGCTTTGCAAAAAGCGCAGCTGCTGATTGAAGGCATGATTGTTTCTCTTGAAACGATCGAGCGGGATTACAGTGAACACTTACGGTTGACTGCAAACCAAATATAGGAGGTGAGTTACATGCTTAGATTAGATCTTCAGTTTTTCGCTTCTAAAAAAGGTGTAGGTTCTACAAAGAACGGACGTGACTCTGAATCTAAACGTTTAGGCGCTAAACGTGCAGACGGTCAATTCGTAACAGGCGGATCTATCCTTTACCGTCAACGCGGAACGAAAATCTACCCAGGTGAAAACGTGGGCCGCGGAGGAGATGACACTCTTTTTGCTAAAATCGACGGAACTGTTAAATTCGAACGTTTCGGCCGTGACCGCAAAAAAGTGAGCGTATATCCTGTAGCTCAATAATGACACAAAAAACTCCGGTCGTTGACTGGAGTTTTTTTGCAGTAAGCGGAGTAACATCAAGAATGAAAAGCAGAGGATGCGTGAGTGAACCCCGCCTTGAATGAGGACATCAGCTTCCCATACCCACTGGATATGTTCCCCAAGCAGTGATACCAAAAATGTTTCTGCCTGGCATCCGCATTGTATGCGATCCGAAAAAGGAACATGATGAACCAGGAAAAACAAGTGTTTTTTTAACAAAGCCTTCTCTGTTATAATTCATAGTACACACTTATCAAGACTCCTAAAAAGAAATTAAACGATTGGGAGTGCGAAAATGAAGGATGTATCGAAGAAACAAGAAGAACCTGTAAGCGATGCGGCTCTGATCAATGAGCTGATCCAATTAATGGGCCATTTCCGTCATGATTGGATGAATAAGCTGCAGCTGATAAAAGGAAACTTAAGTTTGCAGAAGTATGACAGGGTCGTTGAAATTATTGACGAAATGGTCATAGATGCAAAGCACGAATCAAAGCTCTCAAACCTGAAAACCCCGCACTTGGCGTTTGACTTTCTTACATTTAATTGGAAGTCCCGTTATATGAGGCTCGAATACGAAGTGCTCGGAGAAATTAAAGATTTATCGGCATATGATCAAAAGCTGTCGAACCTGATGAGAAAACTGTTTCATCTGTTCGGTCTGGCGGTAAACAATGAAAGTGAAAATCATCTGACCGTATCGCTGCAGACGGATCACCCTGACAGACAGCTTATTGTATATCTCGATTTTCATGGAACGATTGCAAATGCAGATGTGTTTGATGAATTTCGCAAATCCCGGCATGAGGACTTTGATGTCATGCAATTTGAGCTGACCGGCCATGAATGTGTGGCCGAAATTGGAATGAACTAGCGGTTTTTTACGGTTTAGAACGGAGGATATTATGTTTGTAGATCAGGTGAAAGTATATGTAAAAGGCGGCGACGGCGGTAACGGAATGGTTGCGTTCCGCCGTGAAAAATATGTGCCGAAAGGCGGGCCTGCCGGCGGTGACGGAGGTAATGGAGGCGACGTCGTTTTTGAGGTTGATGAAGGACTGCGCACGCTCATGGACTTCCGGTACCAGCGGCATTTCAAAGCGATACGCGGCGAGCACGGCATGTCTAAAAACCAGCACGGCAGAAATGCGGACGATATGGTTGTTAAAGTTCCGCCCGGCACAGTCGTAACGGATGACGATACAAAACAGGTCATTGCCGATCTGACTGAGCACGGGCAGCGTGCCGTCATCGCAAAAGGCGGACGCGGCGGACGCGGAAATACCCGCTTTGCGACACCGGCCAACCCGGCACCGCAGCTGTCAGAGCACGGAGAGCCCGGAAAAGAGCGCTATATCGTGCTTGAACTGAAAGTGCTTGCAGACGTAGGCCTCGTCGGCTTCCCAAGCGTCGGAAAATCTACGCTTCTGTCTGTCGTTTCATCGGCAAAGCCGAAAATCGCCGATTATCATTTTACAACGCTTGTTCCGAATCTGGGCATGGTGGAAACGGATGACGGAAGAAGCTTCGTCATGGCGGATCTGCCCGGCCTGATTGAAGGAGCGCATGAAGGAGTCGGCTTAGGCCACCAATTTCTCCGCCATATCGAACGGACGCGCGTCATCGTTCACGTCATTGACATGTCAGCGATGGAAGGCCGTGATCCGTATGAGGATTATGTCACCATTAATCAGGAGCTCAGTGAATATAATCTGCGGCTGACGGAGCGTCCGCAAATTATCGTTGCGAATAAAATGGACATGCCCGAAGCGGCTGAAAATCTTAAAGCGTTTAAAGAAAAGCTTCAGGATGATCACCCTGTCTTTCCGATCAGCGCTGTGACGAGAGAAGGGCTCCGCGATCTTCTGTTTGAAGTCGCCAACCAGCTGGAAACAACGCCTGAATTCCCGCTGTATGATGAAGAAGAACTGGCGGAAAACCGCGTAATGTACACGATGGAAGATGAAGAAATTCCATTTAACATTACGCGTGATCCGGACGGCGCGTTTGTGCTTTCAGGTGACAGCCTGGAACGCCTCTTTAAAATGACTGATTTTTCCCGTGACGAATCCGTCAAGCGTTTTGCAAGACAGATGCGCGGTATGGGCGTTGATGAAGCGCTCAGAGAACGCGGTGCTAAAGACGGCGATATCATCCGGCTTCTGGAATTTGAATTTGAATTTATTGATTAAAAAAACGGAGAGCTTGCAATGCAGGCTCTCTGATGTAAAAGGGAGGGGTGCAGGTGAAAGAAGAGACATTTTATTTAGTGCGTGAAGACGTTCTGCCTGATGCGATGCGAAAAACCCTTGAAGTCAAAAAGCTGCTCGACAGAAAAAAGGCTGAATCGGTTGCAGATGCTGTGCAGAAAGTTGATTTAAGCAGAAGCGCTTTTTACAAATACCGAGATGCGGTTTTCCCTTTTTACACGATGGTTAAAGAACAAATAATCACACTTTTCTTTCATTTGGAGGATCGGTCAGGCGCGTTATCCCAGCTATTGCAGGCGGTGGCTGACTCAGGAAGCAACGTGCTTTCCATTCACCAGACGATTCCGCTTCAGGGCAGGGCGAATGTCACGCTCTCAATCAGTACGTCCGCAATGGAAGAAAACATTCATACGTTAATGAATAAACTGAGAAAATTTGATTTTATAGAAAAAGTTGAGATCTTAGGGTCAGGCGCGTAAGGAGAGAAGAGACATGAAAGTCGGTTATTTAGGGCCAGAAGCCACATTTACACATCTAGCAGTCAGTTCCTGCTTTCAAAACAGCGTGACACAAGCACCTTATCAAACAATACCGGCATGCATGGATGCGGCGGTTGCGGGAGAAGTTGATCTTGCATTTGTTCCTTTGGAAAACGCGCTGGAAGGCTCGGTTAACTTAACGATTGACTATTTGATTCATGAGCAGCCTCTTGCGATCGTGGGGGAAATGACGCTGCCGATTCACCAGCATCTGCTCGTTCACCCTTCGAGAGAAAATGAGTGGAAAAAGCTTGAGAAAATTTATTCTCATTCCCATGCGATTGCGCAATGCCACAAATTTCTTCACCGGCATTTTTCGTCCGTTCCTTATGAGTATGCGAAGTCAACAGGTGCGGCTGCCAAGTATGTCAGTGAGCATTCGGACCTTCCGATCGGCGTGATTGCAAATGAAATGGCCGCCGCTACATACGGATTGAGCATCGTGAAGCGGGATATTCAGGATTATCAGGACAACCACACGAGATTTGTCATTCTTTCGCCTGAAAAAGACGTCTCATTCGAAGTGAATGCGAAACTGTCTTCACGGCCGAAAACGACGATGATGGTAACGCTTCCCCAAGATGACCAATCAGGTGCGCTGCACAGGGTGCTGTCCGCTTTTTCATGGAGAAACCTGAATTTATCAAAGATCGAATCGCGCCCGACAAAAACGGGTCTCGGCAACTATTTCTTTATTATTGATATTGAACAGGCGATGGATCAGGTTCTCATTCCCGGTGCCGTTCAAGAGATGGAAGCCCTCGGCTGCCGGGTCAAGCTTCTGGGAACATATCAATCCTATTCGATATAAAAAAAGCCCTTCAGGGGGCTTTTTTTTTAATCTTTTATTAAAATACCCGCGTCGTCCAGCGCTTGGCAGGCTTGGACAATCCGCTCTTTTGTCGGGGCGCTTAACGTATGGAGGTGCACGCCTCCGGTCAGCTGTGAAAGGTAAGCGGCATTTGTCGAGTTAATGTGATCCATGAATTGTTTGACTTCTTTCCGTGTACTGACTCTTATGGCGGCGGTTAAATCGCCGTATACGGGGTGTTCAATAATGACGTCCTTTATGGTGACACCTTCATCGACAATGAGTTCAAGCTCTTCTTCCGTCCGCTCCGGGCCGTGCAGACAGGCGACAATCCGTTCGGCATTTTTTTCGCCGCCGGCATTCATGCTGATGTATAAGTAGCCTTGGCTCGTCGCGATAATCGGCTCGTTTTTTGCTTTCAAAAGCGATATGTCCTGCACGATCACCTGTCTTGAGACATTTGCTTTTTTGGCCAATTCGCCTCCTGTTAATGGCGAGCCGGCTTCTTTCAGCCAATGAAGCAGCATGTCGCGTCTTTTCTCCCCAGTAAGCTTCGTTCCTTCTGTCAAATTGCTGATTCTCCTTTCTTTTGCTCCCATAGCGCCGTAAATGTATGTATCAGCATATCGAGCTGTTCACATGTTGTTTCGTTTCCGAATGAGATCCGGAAAAACTGCCGCGCTTCCCGTTCGTTTTTTCCCAGCGCCTTCATAGCTGAAGAAGGGCCGTGGCTGCCGGCGGAACATGCGCTCCCGGTTGAGATGCAAATATCGTTACGATTACATTCTAACATAATATATTGTCCTTCAAAGGAGTGAAAAAAACACCCGACAATGTGGGGCAGGCATTCACCGCCGGTTTCTTCCTCTGAAAATGAAATGGGGAGGCCTTGACGCCGAATTTGGTCATACAAATAATTCCTCAGCCTGTCAGCATGCTCACGGTGTTCCTCCATATGTTTCACTGCATACTCCGCAGCAGCGGTAAAAGCGCCGATGGCCGGCACATTCACCGTACCGGGCCTGAACCCGTTTTCATGCACGGTATGCGGATAAACCGGGTTCCAGCTGACACCGGGCCGAATGTAAACAGCCCCGGTGCCTTTCGGGCCGTATACTTTATGACCGGAGACGGAAAGGGCGTCGATTCCCTCCTGATCCGCATCAATCGGCAGTTTGCCGAAACTTTGAACACAATCGCAATGCAGCAAAATGTTTCTCTGGTGAAGAAAAGCGGCCAGACGATTCACAGGCTGGATGAGGCCGGTTTCTGAATTGGCGTGCTGTATGGAAACGAGCCCCGTGTCAGGACGGATATGAGCCGCCAGTATGTCCTCGGTTATAAGGCCGTTTTCGTCGGGATATATGATGGTGACATCAATTCCCCGATCAGCTAAAAACGCCGCGGCATTATGGATCGAATGGTGTTCCATTGCGGTCGTAATAAAATGTTTTTTGTGATCGGGCAGGCCGTGCAGCAATGATTGGACGGCCAGGATGTTCGCTTCCGTTCCGCCGCTTGTAAAGTAAATGCCGTCTGCCGCTCCGCCGATCAATTTGCCTGCAGAATGTCTGCAATATTCCAGCACGTCCGCCGCTCTTCCTCCGGCGTCATGAAGGCTGCTTGCATTGCCGTATACCTCTGTGCTGAGATGCTGAAAGACTTTCGCGGCTTCTTTGCTTAAAGGCGCTCCCGCCGCGTAATCAAGATAAATCATACAGCCCGTCTCCTATCCGTTTATGTTAAAAAAAGCTTGAGTTTATTTTACTGTTGTGTAAATATAGGTGTCAAGACAGGTGTAAATATAACAGGAGGGTGATGTATGTCTGAAAAAACAATTATCGTCATTGGTTCTGGGACGGCGGCCCTTGCCTGTGCTTCCTCATTTCCTCCGTCATACCAAGTGACCGTCATCACAAAGAGAAACGTAACGAACAGCAATTCGCATTATGCTCAAGGCGGGATTGCTGTTTCATACGCAAAAGATGACTCGATAGAATCCCATGTGAACGATACACTGTATGCGGGATGCGGACACAATGACGTGACAGCCGTGCGGCATTTGCTGCAAAGCGGACAGAGCATGATAAACAGGCTGATAGAAGGCCATTTCCCTTTTGATACGAAGTCGGACGGGACGTTTTGTCTCGGCAGGGAAGGCGCTCATTCCAAAAGGAGAATTCTTCACGCCGGGGGAGATGCGACCGGACGGATGTTGGTTGAGTTTCTGGTTCAGCAGCTGAGGGACGGCATACGGATCATTGAACACGAGACGGTTGTTGATCTGCTGATTGAACACGGACGATGCGCAGGTGTTGCCGTAAAGGATGCTTCAGGCGCCGTTTCTTACAGAAGAGCGGATTGTGTAGTGCTTGCATCAGGCGGCTGCGGCAGTCTGTACCAATATCACACAAATGATTCCGCCATAACGGGAGACGGAATCGCTCTTGCCTTCCGCGCGGGAGCTGAGATCACGGATATGGAGTTCACCCAGTTCCACCCGACCCTCCTTGTGAAAAACGGGACTGTGTACGGCCTGATTTCTGAAGCAGTGAGAGGAGAAGGCGGATATTTAGCGGATCGCTTCGGGCGCAGGATCATGACTGGCAGACACGCGCTTGAAGATTTGGCGCCCCGGGATGTGGTTTCACGGGCGATTTATGAAGAAATGATGAAAGAAAATCCTGTTTTTATAAATTGCAGCCGAATAGCCGATTTTAAGAAACGTTTTCCGACCATAACAGGTATTTGTCAAACAGCCGGTGTTGATCTTGAAAGCGGGGTTCCTGTAGCACCCGGAATGCATTTTTTAATGGGCGGAGTAAAAGCTGATACCTGGGGGAAAACGTCCGTGCCTGATTTGTACGCCATAGGCGAGACCTCCTGCACAGGATTGCACGGGGCGAACCGCCTTGCGAGCAACTCACTGCTGGAAGCGCTGGCAAGCGGGAAACGATGTGCTGAACATATCATTCAAACACCGTTAAACGGAAGATATAAAAAAACCCCGAAGAAATCTGACGTCATCTTACAAGTGCCGGACACAACGCTTCATGTGCTCCAAGCCAAAATGACAACCGGAGCGGGCATCGTCAGGGAAAAAGAAAACATGCAGGCGCTGGCATCCTGGCTTAACAACGTATCTGTGCGTCATATAAATGTGAAGGATATCACAATAGAACAAGCCGAGCTATCCTGCCTATGGAAGACTGCGCAACTTGTTGTGACCTCAGCCCTTATTCGGGAAGAAAGCAGGGGCGCTCATTTTCGCGCTGATTTTCCCGGGACGGAGAAAGAGTGGCACGGAAAACAAATCATTCATTCAACATCTGGAACAGCTATCAGAAAAAACGAAAGGATTGGGGAACTATGGACATTCTGCAGCTGAAACAAATGCTGACTCATTTTTTTCAGGAAGATATCGGAACGGGTGATGCGACGTCACAAGCGATTTTTTCTGATCAGCAATGTAAAGCGCGAATCATCGCAAAAACAGACGGCGTGTTTGCCGGAGAAGCCGTTATCCGTGAAGGATGGAAGCTTTTACACGATGACATCCGCATCCGCTCCTTGAAAAAAGACGGAGAACGGATGAAAAAAGGAGACGTGCTCGCTGAAATAGAAGGCCAGGCGGCGGCTCTTCTTACGGGGGAGCGGGTCATTCTGAATCTCATACAAAGAATGTCAGGCATTGCGACAATGACGGATGAGGCCAAAAGGCGTCTTGATGATCCGTCCATCAAGCTTTGTGATACGAGAAAAACGACACCCGGGCTCAGAATGCTGGAAAAATACGCCGTTCGGGTCGGAGGCGGCTTTAATCATCGCTTTGGCTTATATGACGGCATCATGATTAAAGATAATCATATTGCCGCCTGCGGATCGATAAAGGCGGCCGTGGAGCGGGCAAGAAAAACGGCGGGGCAGATGCTTGCGGTGGAAGTCGAAATCGAATCCGAACAGCAGCTGCTCGAGGCAATAGAAGCGGGTGCAGACGTTATTATGTTTGACAACTGTCCGCCTGAGTCCGTCCGGCGTTTTGCAGGCATGACACCGGGCCATATCAAAACGGAAGCATCCGGAGGCATAACGCTCGGCACATTGCCCGCTTTTAAAGGAACGGGCGTCCAATATATTTCACTCGGATTTCTGACTCATTCAGTAAAAAGCGCCGACATCAGCATGGATGTTGAGGCTGCGGAACAGGGGGATTTTTAAGATGTCTATTTTTGACGTGCTAACTGCATCAGCCGAAATGATGCCGAGCCATTATAAAGACATGAGCACAGGAGAAATGGAAAAGCGGGTCGCCGCCATTAAACGGGCTTTCGGAAAGCGCCTGTTCATTCCGGGGCATCACTATCAAAAAGACGAAGTAATACAATTCGCCGATACGGCAGGTGACTCCCTGCAGCTTGCTCAAGTGGCAGAAAAAAATAAAGAGGCGGAATATATTGTGTTTTGCGGCGTGCATTTTATGGCGGAAACCGCTGATATGCTGACTGATGATAACCAAACCGTCATTTTGCCCGACATGCGCGCCGGATGCTCGATGGCTGATATGGCAGATATTCAGCAGACGGACAAAGCATGGCAAGAGCTTCAAGAACTGTACGGTAACACCATCATTCCGTTAACATATGTTAACTCGACGGCGGAAATTAAAGCATTTGTCGGACGGCACGGGGGAGCGACCGTCACCTCTTCAAATGCCCGGAGTGTGCTGAAATGGGCTTTTAAACAAAAAGAGAGAATTTTATTTTTGCCGGATCAGCATTTAGGCAGAAATACGGCCTATGACCTCGGCATTCCGCTGACAGAAATGGCTGTATGGGACCCGGTGCAGAACCGATTGCTTACTGACCATCCGGAAAACATTAAGGTTATCCTTTGGAAAGGGCATTGCTCCGTACACAAAAAGTTTACAGCGGAAAATATTTCTCAGCTGCGGCAGCGGGATTCCGGCATCCGCATTATCGTTCATCCGGAATGTTCGCGGGAAGTGGTCTCGCTCAGTGACGACAGCGGGTCTACCAAATACATTATTGATACGATCGAACAGGCTGAACCGGGAAGCAAATGGGCGATCGGCACGGAAATGAATCTTGTTCAGCGCCTCATTCAATCGCATCCGGATAAACAGATTGAATCATTGAATCCCGATATGTGTCCGTGTCTGACTATGAACAGAATCGACCTGCCGCATTTATTGTGGTCGCTTGAGCAGCTTGAAAAAGGCGAGCCGAAGGGTGTCATTAAAGTTCCGGAAGCGGTTCGGACAGAAGCGCTTCGTGCTTTGAACAGAATGCTGAGTCATACGTAATTATAAAAATTCCCCCTCCTTCCCAAAATTTTTTATCATCATGCCCAGTCCATCGGCATATAGTGTGAAGAAACGTATTGTAATGACAAATGTACCGTTCACGTTTTGTGCATAGGAGGGGAAAACGTTGAAAATTCATATCGTTCAAAAAGGCGATTCGCTCTGGAAAATAGCTGAAAAATACGGAGTTGATCTTGAAGAGTTAAAAAAACTGAATCATCAGCTTAGCAATCCAGACTTAATTATGCCTGGAATGAAGATAAAGGTGCCTTCAGAAGCCGTTCCGGTCAGAAAAGAACCTAAGGCCGGCTTCGGAACGTCTGCGCATAAGCATGAGCATCCATATGCCAAAGAAAAACCGAAATCAGTTGTGGACATTGAAGACACCATACCGGAAGAACCAAAGCCGTCGATTCCGTATGTGCCGCCAATCCCTGAAAAGCATGAAAATGTGCTGCCGGAAGCTGATATGAACCAATATTACCCGTCCAATCAGCTGTTTCAGCCGTGGTCGCCTCCTAAGCCGGAGGAACCGGTGACACATTTTGTCGAGCCGAAAGAAAAAGAGCATGACAATAACATTCCACAACAGGAGGAAATGATCAACATGGAAAACGCGAATTACCCGAATATGCCAAAGGCGCCTGAAGCCGGAAAGATGGAAGAAGAAAACGCCGCTTATCATCTGCCGAACATGCCAAACATTCCGAATGTCCCGTTTCCGAATATGCCGGCCGTTGAACCGCCTTTTATGCATTACCCGATGCCGTGCATGCCTTGTCCTTGTCCGGTTCCGGTGACACCGATGCTGCCGGGTTCGGGACTATGCCATCCGTGCTTCCCGGTAGGCGGAGGTTTCGGCGGTTTTGGAGGAGGTTTTGGAGGCTTTCCGGTCATGCCGATGCCGTTACCGTACGGATTCCATCATCCGGGATTTGGGCCGCATGCGGGTTACGGTGAATATGAAAACCAGGCCCATGAAAATGCAGAGCATTATGATGGTTCTGCATCTGGTTTCGGCGGTGCTCCGTACGGTCAAATGCCGTATTACGGCGGATATTCGTCACATTACGCAAACGCGCCTCATCATGATGGAAAATATAAGGATGATGATTGCGGCTGCCATGATTCACATCATCACCACCACCATCACCACGGTTCACATCACCATCACGCAAATATGCCTGTGCAGCCGTATCCGAATATGGGTGCAAACGCCGGATATTTTATGCCTTACGGCGGAGCAAATCCTAATGCCGCGCCGAATCAGCCGAGTCCAAATCAAGTATTCGGACGGCCGGAGGAAGAAGAAGATTAATGTTTCGGGACGATGTATGTCGTTCCTTTTTTTATGTCCAACTGAGGAATGGACATAACTGACAAGCTTAAACCCGCCGCCCGCCGCGCATCCTAAACATGAGCGGAAAACGCTCAAAACAGCGATGAATCCACGGGGGGTTTTTCCATTGGGTAAAAAACTGATGACGATCGCGGGCGTTTTAGCCGTGACGGCAAGCTTAACGGCATGCGGAGCAAATAATGCCATGAATGACGGACGCTACAACCAGTCAACACGTCCGGTCGGATATTATTCGAATGATAATGGTAACGGCAGAGGCCAGTACGGAATGGACCATCAAGGACCCGTTTCTGAAATGATGGAAAACCGAAACGGCCGTCATAATACGACAAACGTGTCCGATCAGTACGCGCCTAATGACGGGGTTCCGTTAACGACGGACGGCACATATAACGGCCGAAATGTCAATACGCCGCCGGCAGCAATGTCTTATAATGGGTATGACAACGCCGAAAACATCAGGTTGGCGGCAAAAGTTGCAAACCGCGTGAAAAAAGTAAAAGGCGTACAGGATAGTCAGGTCATCGTGACTGACACGAGAGTCGTCATTGCCGTCAGAACAAATCATCCTTTTACGAAGAATGATGATAAACATGTCAAACATGCGGCCAAAAAATTCGCGGACGGCCGTACAATTCAAGTGTTTACCGACAACGCTACTTTTACAAAGCTGCAAGACATGAACAGAAACAGCCGTTAAACGGGACTGCCGGATGATTTCATCCGGCAGTATTTTTATGGATAAAGCTTCATCATTTCTTTACATATTCTTAAAACGCTCTTTATATTGCGGTGTTAACATAAAAGTAATAAAACGTAACGGAGGGGCCGGGATGAAAAAAACGGAGCATGACAAAAGCCGCGGAGCAAAAACTGTGTATCTGACCGTAAGGGGATACCGGCTCAAACTGACGCCCGGACAAATGAAACTGATTTCAGCCGGCCGGGCATAATCATCGCAGCAGCCCTCATTTAGAGAGCTGCTTTTTTTCGGCTGAAACAGACAAATGAAAGAAAACGATTAAGCACCGGCATCTTTGGTCAAACTAGCATCAAGAGTTTGATTGAATAAAGAGGTGTTATTGGTGAAACGAATTTGCGGTGCTCGTCTATTGTTTATGCTTGTCTTATCGGCTGCAGTCCTGATTTGCGGAGGAAAAGGCGCATACGGGGCGGAGGTTGAGCATTACGGGCCGCTTCGGGTGCACGTCCAGCTGGAAAAGGTCTATCTGGACGGTGATGTCGGCATCGAACATACGGATGAAACCGTTTTGGCGATGGAGGATTTTTGGGCCTCATATGCCGGCTGGACGCTCGTTGAGCAGAAAAAAGGCTTCGTCCTTTTCCGTAAGCATGTTGATGACATTTCTCCGCTCAGTAAGGTTAACGGTTATATCGGCGTCACGGACGGAGGCGTCATCTCCACTTTTCACGGCCGTCCCGGATCGCTGGCCGAGCCGATTCAGTCTTTCTTCCAGATTGATATAGAAAGGCTGGAAAGCCGATTGCAAAAGCACTTGGAACACGGCATACCGTACAGGACAAAAGCGGAGTTTGAGAGCGTGATCGATCATATTAAGACTTACAGCGGCTGACTTTGACGCAAGACATGTGACACATGTCTTTTTTTTCTGAATGGAAGGTGTCAGAGCGAACATACGTTAACTTTTCTATAAGACTTTGGCTGTTTTTGTGTTACAATGATAAGCAGTCAAAGAGGTGAATAGGTGTGATTGAATTCGTGAAGGGGACGATTGATTATGTATCTCCCCAATACATCGTGATTGAAAACGGCGGAATCGGCTATCAGGTCTTCACTCCGAATCCGTTTATTTATAAGGTAAGCAATCAAGAGACCATTTTTACGTATCATCATATAAAAGAAGATGCCTTTTCTTTGTACGGTTTTTCAACCCGGGAAGAAAAAGCGCTTTTTACAAAGCTGCTGAACGTCACCGGCATCGGGCCGAAAGGGGCGCTCGCCATCCTCGGTTCCGGTGATCCCGGAGCCGTCATCGAAGCGATCGAACAGGAAGATGAAGCCTTTTTGGTGAAATTTCCGGGTGTGGGCAAAAAAACGGCGCGGCAGATTATTCTTGATTTGAAAGGCAAACTGGCCGACGTCGTGCCTGAAATGATTGACAACCTGTTCAATCATGAAGCGCGCATTGAAAAACAAGAGGCTGAAACGGCGCTTGACGAGGCGCTTGAAGCGCTCCGGGTTCTCGGCTACGCCGAAAAAGAAATTAAAAAAGTGCTTCCACACTTAAAAGAGGAAACGGCGCTTTCAACAGATCAATATGTGAAAAAAGCATTGCAAAAATTATTAAAGTAAGGTGATGTTCATGGATGAACGGCTCGTTTCAAGTGAAGCAGACAGCCATGAATCAATAATCGAGCAAAGCCTCAGGCCGCAGAATCTCGCCCAGTATATCGGCCAAAAGAAGGTGAAAGAAAATCTGCGCGTGTTTATCGATGCGGCGAAAATGAGGCAGGAAACGCTGGACCACGTTCTTTTATACGGGCCTCCGGGTCTCGGGAAAACAACGCTTGCGTCTATCGTGGCCAATGAGATGGGTGTGGAGATGCGGACGACGTCAGGTCCCGCCATCGAAAGACCGGGAGATTTGGCAGCCATTTTGACGGCGCTCGAACCAGGGGATGTGCTGTTTATAGACGAAATTCACAGGCTGAACCGCTCAATTGAGGAAGTGCTGTACCCGGCGATGGAGGATTTCTGCCTTGATATCGTCATTGGAAAAGGCCCGTCCGCCCGCTCCGTCCGTCTCGACCTTCCCCCTTTTACGCTTGTAGGAGCGACGACAAGGGTCGGATTATTGACCGCACCGCTCAGAGACCGGTTCGGGGTGCTGTCGCGCCTTGAATACTATACGCAGGAAGAGCTGACAGATATCGTGTCAAGAACTGCTGACGTTTTTGAAGTGGATATCGAAAAAGCACCGGCTCTGGAAATCGCCAGACGGTCAAGGGGAACGCCGCGGGTTGCAAACCGGCTTCTCAGAAGGGTGAGAGATTTTGCCCAGGTGCTCGGCGACAGCCGCATCACGGAAGAAATCGCTCACGATGCGCTCGAACGTCTTCAAGTCGATGCGCTCGGCCTTGACCATATCGACCATAAGCTGCTGATGGGCATGATCGAAAAATTCAGCGGCGGTCCCGTTGGCCTTGATACGATTTCCGCGACAATCGGCGAAGAACCGCATACAATAGAGGATGTGTACGAACCGTATCTGCTGCAGATCGGATTTCTTCAGAGGACGCCGAGGGGACGGGTCGTGACTCCGGCTGTGTATGAACATTTTCGATTGGAGGCGCCCGCCCGTGACTGACTTTCCGAAGGTTCTCATGGTTTTCGGTGCCGTTTTGCTTATTGCCGGCGCAGTCTGGCACTTTGTCGGAAGGCTGCCCGGAGATATTTTCGTTAAGAAGGGAAATGTTACATTTTTCTTTCCCGTTGTCACTTGTATTGTGATCAGTGTGATACTATCCATTCTGCTTAATTTTTTCGGCAGAATGAAATAACAATAGACAGAATTAAGGTGAAATGATGAAAGTCGATTTATTTGATTTTGAACTGCCTGAACGCCTCATAGCCCAAGTGCCGCTGAAAGAGCGTGACGCATCGCGGCTGATGGTGCTCGACAAACAGACGGGCGGGCTGACGGACAGTTCATTTAAAGAGATTGTAAGCTTTTTTAATGAAGGGGATTGCCTCGTCTTGAACAATACCCGTGTGCTGCCTGCAAGATTATTCGGCACAAAAGAAGATACGGGAGCGAAAGTGGAGCTTCTGTTATTAAAACAGGAAGAAAATGATACATGGGAAACGCTCGTAAAGCCGGCGAAACGTGTAAAAAAAGGAACGGTCCTGACATTTGGCGACGGCCGGCTGACAGCGGTCTGCACGGAGGAGCTTGATCACGGAGGCAGAAAAATAGAATTCCGGTATGACGGGATTTTTTACGAAGTGCTTGAATCACTCGGTGAAATGCCGCTGCCTCCTTATATTAAAGAGCAGCTTGATGATAAAGAACGGTATCAGACCGTCTTTTCAAAAGAAATCGGATCTGCCGCAGCTCCGACGGCCGGACTTCATTTTACGGAAGAGATTCTGGACGAGCTGAAGCAAAAAGGTGTGCGGATTGAATTTATCACACTTCATGTGGGACTCGGCACATTCCGCCCGGTCAGTGCGGATGATGTGGAAGAGCATAACATGCACGCGGAATTTTATGAAATGACGGAAGAAACCGCCGCCTCTTTAAACGAGGTCAGAAAGGCGGGAGGGCGCATTGTGTCGGTCGGGACGACATCCACGCGCACCCTGGAAACCATTGCCGGCGAGCATGACGGCGTATTTACCGCTTCAAGCGGCTGGACGTCCATCTTCATTTATCCGGGATATGAATTTAAGGCGATTGACGGCATGATCACCAATTTTCATCTGCCGAAATCTTCCCTTATCATGCTCGTTTCTGCGCTTGCCGGCAGAGAGCATGTTCTTTCCGCCTACCGTCATGCGGTAGAAGAGGAATATCGTTTCTTCAGCTTTGGCGACGCCATGCTGATTATCTAATTTGAATGACAGGAGGCCTCATACAAAGTGGCTGAACAACCGATACGTTATGAATTTATAAAGGAATGCAAACAAACGGGAGCGCGCCTGGGCAGAGTCCATACGCCCCACGGCTCCTTTGAGACGCCTGTATTTATGCCGGTCGGCACGCTTGCTACGGTAAAGACGATGTCTCCGGACGAGCTGAAATCTATGGATGCGGGCATTATTTTAAGCAATACGTACCATTTATGGCTCCGCCCGGGACACGACATTGTAAAAGAAGCGGGCGGGCTTCATAAGTTTATGAACTGGGACCGCGCGATTTTAACGGATTCCGGCGGTTTTCAGGTCTTTTCATTGAGCAAGTTTCGTAATATAGAAGAAGAAGGCGTTCATTTCCGCAATCACTTAAACGGAGACAAGCTGTTTTTATCTCCGGAAAAAGCGATGGAAATTCAAAACGCCCTCGGCTCTGATATCATGATGGCGTTTGATGAGTGTCCGCCGTATCCGGCAGAGTATGATTACATGAAACGCTCTGTGGAACGGACCAGCCGCTGGGCGGAACGCTGCCTGGAGGCGCACGGGCGCTCAGATGAGCAGGGGCTGTTCGGAATCGTACAGGGCGGAGAATACGAAGACCTGCGGACACAAAGTGCAAAAGACTTGGTTTCGCTTGATTTTCCGGGTTATGCCATAGGCGGGTTATCTGTCGGCGAGCCGAAGCACGTCATGAACCGAGTGCTTGAGTTTACAACTCCGCTTTTACCGAAGGACAAGCCGAGATATTTAATGGGTGTGGGTTCACCGGATGCCTTAATTGACGGCGCCATCCGCGGCGTGGATATGTTTGACTGCGTACTGCCGACCCGGATTGCCCGAAACGGCACGGTGTTTACGAATGAAGGGCGTCTGAATATGAAAAACGCCAAATATGAGCGTGATTTCCGTCCGATTGATGAAGAGTGCAGCTGCCATACATGCAAAAATTACTCCCGCGCTTACATCAGACATTTGATCCGCTGTAATGAAACGTTTGGAATTCGATTAACAACTTACCATAACCTTCATTTTCTGTTACACTTAATGGAGCAGGTCAGACAAGCCATCCGGGAGGATCGTCTTGGTGATTTCCGAGAAGAGTTCTTTGAGCGTTACGGCTATAATAAGCCAAATGCGAAAAGCTTCTAAATAAAACCATTCTTGAAGGGAGGGAAACAGATGGGTACTTTAGGTACAATCGTTCCTATTATTTTAATGTTTGCAGTGCTTTATTTCCTGCTCATCCGTCCGCAGCAAAAGCAGCAGAAGGCCGTACGCCAGATGCAGGAAGAGCTGAAAAAAGGGGATTCAGTGGTGACAATCGGAGGATTGCACGGCACTGTTGATTCAATTGATGAAAGCAAGGTCGTCATTAAAACAGGTGATAACACCCGTTTAACATTTGACCGCCGCGCAATTAGAGAAGCTTCCGCTGAATAACAGCGAAGCTCATACATACAAAAAAAGAGCGGAGAATCCGCTCTTTTTTTATTACGCTGATCTGCTTCCTTTCAAATTCACTCCGAAAATGCCGCCCAGCATACTGACTCCCAAAAAGCCGAGATGAAACAAAAGCTGACCGGATGTAAACGTTTTTCCGAACCCTAAATATTGAAACAGCAAGATGATTAATGAAAAACAGACGGCGGTTAACGCTCCGATCATCCAGCCTTTTTCCTTCGCTTTGCCGCCCGATATAAAACCTCCCGCAAATAAAGAAAGAAAAGAAAGCGCGGTGATCAGCCAGCTGAAAGATGATTCTTCCATTGAGGTAACTGTCAGTAAAAGCGAAATCGCCAAACTCGTAAGAAGCATCACCGCAAAGATAGCCACTAAGCCGTACAAGACGCCTCTTCCCACTTGTTTCGTTTCTTCCATTTTTATCTCCTCTCCGCCCTGCGGCCTGATATATGACAAGCCGGAGCCCGTCTTTTTCTAAATGTATTCTCTGAATGTTCGAATTAGACGTAAATGCATGATGTTCAGCCCGTTTCTTACATAATTCAGAGCCGATGGCAAATGCTATGACCGTTGGAGGTGCGATATGGAAGATATTTTCATTATTACGTTTCGTACGATTGTGCTTTATTTTATCATTCTTGTGATTTTCAGACTGATGGGAAAACGGGAAATCGGAGAACTGAGCATTTTAGACCTTGTCGTCTCCATTATGATTGCCGAGATTGCCGTATTGGCAATTGAAAATGTAAAAGATAAGCTTTTGCATACGATTGTGCCGATTGTCGTTTTAATGATTATTCAAGTAAGCCTTGCTTTTATTTCGCTCAAAAGCCAAAAAATACGGCAGCTGCTTGACGGAAAACCCACCATTATTATAAAACAGGGAAAAATTGATGAACGGGCGATGAGATCGCAGCGCTACAATTTTGACGATCTTCTTATGCAGCTGAGGGAGAATAACATCGATAGAATCTCTGACGTGTCATATGCCATTTTGGAGTCTTCAGGCAAACTGTCGATCGTCAAAAAGAAAAACAATAAGGATAAGCAGATGGAAACATCGCTTATCGTTGACGGGGTCATTCAGAACGAGCATCTGGACAGAATCGGGAAAGATAAACACTGGCTCGAAAAAAATTTAGCAAAAAGAGGATATCGCGATCTTTCGGTTATATCATTCTGCACGTTTACGGACGGCGCTTTTTTTATTGATCTTAAAGATGAAAAAGGGGAGCCATGAATCGGTTTCACCGCGTCACGAACTTGCCGATGATCGGAATCCGGATCAGCTCTTCCCTTTTAATCAGCCTGAATAACAGAAGAAGCGCTATATACAAAATCGCGGTCATTGCAATCCAGCCTGTGAGATTAACAGCCTCTGACCCTGATAAATGAACGGTGTGCTTGATGATGCGGCTGACATAACCGCAAATGAATATGACGGCAAAACAGAGCGCGTATTCTTTTATTTTAATGCTGATCGGAAGCACCTTGCTTACGGTGGCCGCATGCAGCAGGGTGACAAGGACCATCCCCGTTACAATCGCAAGTGCGGCGCCCATGATGCCCAAGGAAGGCCTGGTCGCCAAAACAAAAATTAGGCCAGTTTTGACAGCGGCGCCGATAAAACTGTTCATCATGGCGGCCCCGGCTAAATTGAGAGCCTGCAGCACCGCCTGAAGGGGCCCCTGAAAATAGTAAAGCAGAAAAAACGGCGCCATCACTTTAACAAATACCGCCGCATTCGTTGATCCGTACATGACGGACATCAGTTCATCAGCGAAAGAGAATAAAATAACCACCGAAATGCCTCCGCTTAAAAGACACAGCCGCATCGCCTGTTCCAGACGGTATTCGACAACTTGTAGCTTTTTTTGCTCCATTCCTTCACTGATCGCAGGAACAAGTGCCGTTGACAGAGAATAGGTTATAAAGCTGGGCAGCGTCAAAACCGTCATGGCAAATCCGGTCAGCTCCCCGTACTGGCTGGTGGCGGCAGCGGTGGCCACTCCTGCAATCGCAAGGCTTTGCGCGACGACAATAGGTTCAAAAAACCAAGATAAATTTCCGATGAAGCGGCTTCCGGTTGTCGGGAGCGACACGCTCATCAGCTGGCGGAAGGTTTCTTTTCCATTTGCGATCGACTTGAAAAATTGTTTTCTGATTCTGATTGTTTTATTTGCTTTAAAACAAATGAATAAATAAATAAGAGAGGCAAGTTCCCCGATGACAGACGAAATCATGGCTCCGGCTGCGGCATATTCAATCCCGTACGGCAGAAACACCGTCGTGCAGACTGCGACAAGTGAAATCCGCACGATCTGCTCAAGTACTTGGGAAAACGCCAGCGGGTTCATATTCTGCCTGCCCTGAAAGTAACCGCGCAGCACGCTGGAGATCGCGATAATCGGCACGACGGGCGTAATCGCCAGAAGCGGGTAAACCGTGCGCTGATCCGTCAGCATCGTTTCGGACATAATCGGCGCAAAGCATAAAAACAGCGGCGTGAAGATGAGACTTAATATCCCGGTGACGGTAAGCGACATCACTAAAATGTGTTTCATTTTCTGCCTGTCCCCCCGCGCGCTTGCTTCAGCGACAAGTTTGCTGATGGCAACGGGGAGGCCGAATTGAGTCAAAGTGGTGGCCAAGAAAAATGTCGGGGCAGCCATCATGTATAAACCGACCCCTTCTTCACCGATAAACCGGGCGATAACCACCCGGTTGACAAAGCCGAGCATTCTCGTAATCATCCCGGCTGCGATGAGAATAAGAGTGCCCCTTAAAAAAGTCTGTTTTGCCATTTTATAAACCCCTGCCTTCTCAAACTACCTGGAATCATATACAATAAAGATATGCGCCGATGTCGTCCGAGCATGACAAGTCTTCGAGAAAAATGGAAAAAGGAGCGAGCGCCCAGTGGAGAAACATCCCGCCGAAATGTACAAAGATCATTTGCGGCCTTTCTTGTACAGTAAACTTGAAGAGTTCAAAATCCTCGGATACGATGATGTTGAGCACGAGAGTTTATGGTCATACTTAATACATAAAAAGTGGAAACAGAAAAAGGAACTGCCGCTGCATGAATTGGCCGGTCATATTTTATCAGTAAAAATTGGCGATTTTATGAACTATGCAACCGTTGAAGCTTTTAAGTCGTCTAATTGGCTGGAAAGCGATGAGGGTCAGCAAGCTTTGGATGAACTGCTGAGATAATGATTTGACGGCATAGGTTTAAGGAGGAAATACATAATGAAAAAAGGACGCTTGATTGCGTTTTTCCTGATCGTATTATTGATCGGCACAGGGCTGGGGTATTTTACAAAACCGGCTGCCAATAATATTACGTTAGGATTGGATTTACGCGGCGGGTTTGAAGTTCTGTACGATGTGCAGCCCGTCAAAAAAGGCGATAAAATCACAAAAGACGTGCTCGTCAGCACGGTGCAGGCGCTGAACCGCCGGGCTAACGTTCTCGGCGTAAGCGAGCCGAATATTCAGATTGAAGGAAATAACCGCATCCGCGTACAGCTGGCGGGCGTCACGAATCAGAACAGGGCGCGCGAAATTCTGTCAACGGAAGCGCAGCTCTCGTTCAGGGATACGAATGATAAAGAGCTGTTAAACGGCTCTGATCTCGTGGAAAACGGCGCGAAGCAAACCTTTGATCCGACGACGAACGAACCGATTGTCAGCGTTAAGCTGAAGGATGCGGATAAGTTCGGAGAAGTGACGAAAAAAGTCAAGAAAATGGCGCCTAATAATCAGCTTGTGATCTGGCTTGATTACCAAAAAGGCGATTCATTTAAAAAAGAAGTCGGCAAAAAACATCCGAAATATGTATCCGCTCCGAATGTGAGCCAGGAATTAAACACGAAGGATGTCACGATTGAAGGTCAGTTCACCGTTCAAAAAGCGAAGGACTTGGCCAATATTTTAAACGCGGGCGCGCTGCCTGTGAAACTGACCGAAAAATACTCTACTTCAGTAGGGGCGCAATTCGGACAGCAGGCTTTGCATGATACGGTAGAGGCCGGCATCATCGGTATTGCAATTGTTTTCTTATTTATGCTGCTTTATTACAGACTGCCTGGACTCATAGCGGTAATTACGCTTTCTGTATACGTATATATTACGCTTCAAGTGTTTGACTGGATGCAGGCGGTGCTGACGCTTCCGGGTATTGCGGCGCTCATTTTGGGTGTCGGGATGGCGGTTGACGCCAACATCATCACCTATGAACGGATAAAAGAAGAACTGAAACTCGGCAAATCCGTCCGCTCAGCTTTCCGTTCAGGGAACAGACGGTCATTCGCGACGATTTTCGATGCGAACATTACAACGATCATCGCAGCGGTCGTGCTCTTTATTTTCGGGGCAAGCTCTGTAAAAGGGTTTGCGACGATGCTGATTCTGTCAATTCTGACAAGCTTTATTACAGCTGTCTTCCTTTCAAGATTCCTGCTCTCCCTTCTCGTGGAAAGCAGATGGCTTGACCGGAAAAAAGGCTGGTTCGGCGTCAAGAAAAAACACATTATGGACATTCAAAAAACGGATGAAAATACTGAACCGCATACGGCATTCCAAAAATGGGATTTCACGAGCAAGCGAAAATATTTCTTTATTTTCTCAAGCGCTGTAACCATTGCGGGAATTATCATCTTACTGGTCTTTAAGCTCAACCTGGGAATCGATTTTGCAAGCGGTGCGCGGATTGACGTGCAGAGCAATCATGCATTGACGGCGCAGCAGGTTGAAAAAGACTTTGACTCTCTCGGCATGGAACCGGAAAACATCGTGCTTTCTGGTAAAGAGAACCATGTTGCCGCGGCCCGGTTTGTCGGAGAGCCATCTAAAGAAAAAATCGCTGAAATCAAAACGTACTTTAAGGACAAATACGGATCTGAACCGAACGTCAGCACGGTATCGCCGACAGTCGGAAAAGAACTGGCCCGTAATGCTTTATATGCTGTCGCCATTGCATCAATCGGCATCATTATTTACGTGTCAATCCGTTTCGAGTACAGAATGGCTGTCGCCGCAATTGTATCCCTGCTGTATGACGCTTTCTTTATCGTCGCGTTTTTCAGCATTACCAGGCTGGAGGTCGATGTCACCTTTATCGCCGCTATTCTCACCATAATCGGTTACTCGATAAATGATACGATCGTTACATTTGACCGGATACGTGAGCAGATGAAAAAACGTAAGCCGAAGTCATTTGCCGATCTGGAACATATCGTGAATCTGAGCTTGCAGCAAACCTTTACACGTTCGATCAATACGGTCTTGACCGTTGTGATTGTTGTCGTCGTGCTGCTCATTTTGGGCTCATCGTCAATTACAAACTTCTCCGTCGCCTTATTGGTCGGTTTATTGACGGGCGTTTATTCCTCTCTTTACATCGCCGCGCAGCTGTGGCTTGTATGGAAAGGTAAAGAATTTAAAGGGAAAAAATCAATCGAAGAGTAAAATGGGAACAGGCTGTCTTCCGGAAGGCAGCCTGTTTTTTTAGGCCGCATTGAACTTAAAACCTGCATTTGCTATAATGACATACGCTTACATAATCAATCATCATTGTAAAAACATGTAGGAGGGTTCTTATGAACGTTCGTGAGTCGGAGCTTCCGGGCATCGGCCAGAAAGTAGAAGTCATTACGAAAAATCATGATAAAATCAGTATTATTCTTCATGATGACGGCAGAAAAGAGCTCTATTACTTCGATGAGAATGATCATGACGAATGCTTGGCATCCGTTGAATTTAACGACGAAGAGGCGAGGCAGATTTCCGCTATTTTAGGCGGGATGACGTATAAGCCGAAAGCGCTGGAATCTGTGGAAGTCGCGCTTGATGACCTCGTCATCGAGTGGTTTAAAGCCGAATCTCATGCACCGGCTGTCAGCCGCACAATCGGAGATTTGGAGATCAAGAAACATTACAACGCCCAGATTATTGCGATCGTAAAGAAAAACCGGCAAAAACAGCTGAGCCCCGGCATTGATACCGTAATTGAAGAAGGGGACACCCTCGTCATATCGGGAGAAAGGAGCGGACTGAAAAAGCTGGTCCGCGAGCAGTTAACGGCCCGGATTTCCTAAGACCGGGGTTTACTCCCGGGAAAATGGGGGAAAAGATAAGAATGAACAATTGGGGGCAGACGCATGAATAAACAATGGACTATTATATTCGCTTTACTATTTACTTTGATTGTCGCCATCTTTGCTGTCATTAACGTGCGGGCGGTTGAGGTTGATTATCTGTTCGGAACCGCTGAATGGCCGCTGATTTTAGTCATTTTAGGTTCTGTGTTAATGGGAGCGCTGATCGTGTTTTCAGCCGGTATCTTTCAAGTGATGAAGCTGAAGCGCGAAATTAAAATGCTGCGGAAAGAAAACAGATCTGCGGCTGAATTGACGGCTGATTCGGACGGCCAAAAAACAGCCGCGCCGCCGGAAGAAATGCTTGAAGAGAAAAAAGGATCAGAATAACATTTGAAACCCCTCAGTCCGCTCTAGTATAATAGGGTGGTTGAGGGGTGAATTTATGTTAGCGTCAAAAATGCGCTGGGAAATCCAGCAGCCGGATCAGGAAAAAGTCAAATCACTCACAGAACAATTGGACATAACACCTCTTGTGGCATCACTGCTTGTAAAAAGAGGTTTTGATACTGCCGAAAGCGCAAGGCTGTTTTTACATACAAAGGATGCAGACTTTTATGACCCGTATGAATTAAAGGGAATGCGGGAAGCAGTTGATCGGATAAAACTGGCGGTTTCTCAAGGGGAACCGATTATGATTTACGGAGATTACGATGCAGACGGCGTTACAAGCACGTCGGTGATGCTGACGGCACTGAGACAGCTGTCGGCGGACGTTGACTTTTATATTCCCGACCGTTTCACAGAAGGCTACGGCCCGAATGAACAAGCTTTCCGCTCCATAAAAGAGCGGGGATTTTCGCTGATCATTACAGTGGATACGGGAATCGCCGCCGTCCATGAAGCTGAAGTCGCAAAAGAGCTGGGCTTAGACGTCATTATTACCGACCACCATGAGCCGGGACCCGAGCTTCCTGACGTATTTGCGATCATCCACCCGAAGCAGCCGGGCTGCGGCTATCCGTTTAAAGAATTGGCCGGCGTCGGTGTGGCGTTTAAGCTTGCCCACGCGCTTACGGGTTCTTTGCCGGAAGCTATGCTGGACTTGGCGGCAATCGGTACGGTTGCAGATCTGGTGCCTCTTCATGATGAAAACAGATTAATTGCGTCACTCGGAATCGAAAGGCTTCGGACGACAAATCGGCCGGGCCTCAAAGCCCTGATTAAGCTTTCCGGCGGAGATATCGGACAAGCTGATGAGGAAACGATCGGATTTCAGGTCGCGCCGAGGCTCAATGCCGTCGGAAGAATAGAACAGGCCGATCCCGCCGTCCATCTGCTGATGACCGAAGATCAGTTTGAAGCGGAGGAACTGGCTTCGGATATTGACCGGCTGAATAAAGAGCGGCAGAAAATGGTGAAAACCATGACCGAAGAGGCTGTTGAAATGGTTCAGCAGCAAGGCGGAAACCCGTCTGCCATTGTAGTGGCAAAAGCCGGCTGGAATCCGGGAGTCGTCGGTATTGTCGCATCGAAGCTGGCTGAACGTTTTTACCGTCCCGCTGTTGTGCTTGGGATAGATGAGGAGCAGGGAATCGCTAAAGGGTCGGCGCGAAGCATCAGAGGCTTCAACCTGTTTACGAGCCTTTCACAGTGCAGAGACATTCTTCCTCATTTCGGCGGGCATCCGATGGCGGCAGGAATGACGTTGAAGGCTGAAGATGTGGCGGAATTAAGGGACAGGCTGAATCAAATGGCTGAAGAAACCCTTACGGAAGAGGATTTTATTCCCGTTCAGGAGGTTGATCTTGTCTGCGGCGTTGAAGACATAACCGTTGAAAGCATTACAGAATTGAATATGCTGTCGCCGTTCGGCATGCTTAACCCTAAACCGCATGTGATGGTGAAAAATGCCGTACTTGATGATGTGCGCCTGATCGGAGCGAATAAAAACCACGTGAAAATGACGGTGAAAAGTGATTCCGCCGTCCTTGACTGCGTCGGCTTTAACAAAGGAGAGCTTGAAGCCGGAATTGTCCCCGGATCAACGATTTCCATTGTCGGCGAGATGTCCATTAATGAATGGAACAACAGAAAGAAGCCCCAGCTGATGATTAAAGACGCTGCGGTGCCGGAATGGCAGCTTTTTGATATCAGGGGCAAGCGGACGTGGGAAGACACGGTCACCGCGCTGCCGAAGGAAAAACGGGTGCTCATCAGCTTTAACGAAAAAACCGCTCAGAAGCTCCGTGCAAAAGAGCTGTCGGGCGAGCTGGCCGGGATCACATCGGAATCCGAGGCGGAAGCTCTCCAGCTTGACGGAAAATATGCCGTTTTTCTGGATGTGCCGCCGTCAGCGGATCGCCTGCAGCATTTGCTTGACGGAAAGAAGCCGGACCGGATTTATTTTGTTTTTATCAATCATGAAGAACATTTCCTGTCCTCATTTCCATCGCGGAATGATTTCAAGTGGTTTTACGCATTTCTCTTGAAAAGGGGCGCTTTTGACTTCGGCAAGCATGGTTCAGAGCTTGCGAGACACAGAGGATGGTCAATTGACACAATCAATTTCATGACAAAGGTGTTTTTTGATCTCGGTTTTGTTAAAATAGAAGATGGTGTGCTGTCTGTCGTGAGCGGCGCGAAAAAACGCGACCTGGCAGATTCGCAAACCTATCAGGTAAAACAGCAGCTGATGGAATTAGACCAGAAGCTCAATTATTCCGCAGCCCATGAGCTGAAGGAATGGCTGAATAAGCTGATGAACCAAGGTTCAGAAGCTTATGAAAGTACGAGGAGGACATAGAACAGATGGATCTTAAAAAATACGTAACAATTGTGCCCGATTACCCGAAAGAAGGCGTACAATTTAAAGATATTACGACATTGATGGACAAAGGCGACGTATACCGTTACGCCACTGACCAAATTGTTGAATATGCAAAAGAAAAAGAAATTGATTTAGTTGTCGGGCCTGAAGCGCGCGGCTTTATTATCGGCTGTCCGGTTGCATACGCTCTCGGAGTGGGCTTTGCGCCGGTTCGGAAAGAAGGAAAACTTCCGCGTGAGGTCATTAAAGTCGATTACGGTTTGGAGTACGGAAAAGACGTACTGACGATTCATAAAGATGCGATTCTGCCGGGACAGCGCGTGCTGATTACTGATGACTTGCTTGCAACAGGCGGCACGATCGAAGCAACGATTAAGCTGGTCGAAGAACTGGGCGGCGTCGTAGCCGGTATTGCGTTCTTAATCGAGCTTTCTTACCTTGACGGAAGAGACAAGCTTGACGATTACGATATTTTAACATTAATGAAATATTAACCGCATATGGAAAAAAGCACTCGTGTCAGGGTGCTTTTTTCCTATTATTTCATCATCCTGACAGATTCTTTAGGTGTTTTGAACTTCTGCCCTTTACATCTCTCGTTTTTTTCTTGATAATAAACTAATACAGTTTACATTTAAAAAAGGTGATTCCATGGCGAACGAACAAGTATTGACTGCCGAGCAAGTAATAGATAAAGCGCGCACTTATCTGCCGGAGGAGCAGATTGCGTTTGTTGAGAAAGCTTACCTGTATGCGCAAAACGCGCATCGCGAACAGTACCGCAAATCAGGTGAGCCGTACATCATTCATCCGATTCAGGTGGCGGGGATCCTCGTCGATCTGGAAATGGACCCTTCCACAATTGCGGGCGGATTTCTGCATGACGTGGTAGAGGACACGGATGTCACCCTCGACGACCTGAAGGAAGCATTTTCTGAAGAAGTGGCGATGCTTGTCGACGGCGTGACGAAGCTCGGTAAAATTAAGTATAAATCTCAAGAGGAGCAGCAGGCGGAAAACCATCGAAAAATGTTTGTCGCTATGGCTCAGGATATCAGAGTCATATTGATCAAGCTGGCGGATCGCCTTCACAATATGCGGACGTTAAAGCATCTTCCGCAGGAAAAGCAGCGGAGAATTTCAAATGAGACGCTGGAAATTTTCGCTCCGCTGGCCCATCGGCTCGGGATTTCTAAAATCAAATGGGAGCTGGAAGACACCGCTCTCCGTTATTTGAATCCTCAGCAATATTACAGAATCGTCAACCTCATGAAGAAAAAGCGCGCGGAACGCGAACTTTATGTCGAAGAGGTTGTCAATGAAGTGAAAAAACGGGTCGAAGAAGTAAATATCAAAGCGGACTTCTCAGGACGTCCGAAGCACATCTACAGCATTTACCGCAAGATGGCGCTGCAAAATAAACAGTTCAATGAAATATATGATCTGCTCGCCGTCCGTATTCTTGTCGGAAGCATTAAAGACTGCTACGCCGTACTCGGCATTATTCATACGTGCTGGAAGCCGATGCCGGGCAGATTCAAAGATTATATTGCAATGCCTAAACCGAATATGTATCAGTCGCTGCATACGACCGTAATCGGGCCTAAAGGCGATCCGCTGGAAGTGCAGATCAGAACGTTTGAGATGCATGAGATCGCTGAATACGGGGTGGCCGCACACTGGGCATATAAAGAAGGCAAGGCTGCAAACGAAGAAGCGACATTTGAGAAAAAACTGTCCTGGTTCCGTGAAATTCTGGAATTCCAAAACGAGTCTACGGATGCGGAAGAATTTATGGAATCGCTGAAAATCGATCTGTTTTCTGACATGGTATACGTATTTACGCCAAAAGGCGATGTCATTGAACTGCCGTCAGGCTCTGTGCCGATTGATTTTTCCTACAGGATCCACTCGGAGATCGGCAACAAAACAATCGGGGCGAAAGTGAACGGAAAAATGGTGACGCTTGACCATAAGCTCCGGACGGGCGACATCGTCGAGATTCTGACGTCCAAGCATTCATACGGTCCGAGTCAAGACTGGGTTAAACTGGCGCAGACGTCTCAGGCGAAACACAAAATCCGCCAATTCTTTAAGAAACAGCGCCGTGAAGAAAACGTCGAAAAAGGCCGTGAGCTTGTCGAGAAAGAAATTAAAAATCTTGATTTTGAAGTGAAAGATGTTTTAACACTCGAAAATCTTCAAAAAGTTGCCGACAAGTTCAATTTCTCAAATGAAGAGGATATGTACGCGGCGGTCGGGTATAACGGCATTACCGCTCTTCAGGTGGCCAACAGGCTCACCGAAAAAGAACGGAAGCTTCGTGACCAGGAAGAGCAGGAAAAAATCGTTCAGGAAGTCACTTCCGAGCCGAAACATTATCCGCAAGGGAGAAAACGGGAAGCGGGTGTGCGCGTAAAAGGCATTGACAACCTTCTCGTCCGCTTGTCGAAATGCTGCAACCCGGTGCCGGGCGACCATATTGTCGGTTTTATTACAAAAGGGCGCGGTGTATCCGTTCACCGGGATGACTGTCCGAACGTCAAAACGAATGAAGCGCAGGAACGTCTGATCCCCGTTGAATGGGAGCATGAATCACAGGTTCAAAGACGCAAAGAATATAACGTTGAGATTGAGATTTTGGGGTATGACCGTCTCGGGCTTTTAAATGAGGTGCTCCAAGCCGTAAATGAAACGAAAACCAACATCTCCTCTGTCTCCGGCAAATCCGACCGCAATAAAGTTGCTACGATTCATATGGCGATTTTTATTCAAAACATCAACCATCTGCACAAAGTGGTCGAGCGGATTAAACAGATCAGAGACATCTATTCAGTCCGGCGGGTAATGAACTAAAAGGAGCTTGCTATGAAATTAGTTGTTCAGCGTGTAACAGAAGCAAGTGTGACGGTTGACGGCGCTGTTGCCGGCCGGATCGGACCCGGCATTATGGCGCTTGTCGGCATCACTCATGAAGATACAGAAGAAGATGCCGCTTACTTGGCGGATAAAATCGTGAATCTTCGGATTTTTGATGATGAAAGCGGCAAGATGAATTTATCGCTTTTGGATACGGGCGGGGAGATTTTATCCGTTTCCCAGTTTACGCTTTACGGCGAAACGAAGAAAGGGAGACGCCCGAATTTTATGAATGCGGCTAAACCGGATCAGGCTGTGCTCCTTTATGAAAAGTGGAACGAACTCCTTCGGGAAAAAGGAGTCAAAGTGGAAACCGGAATATTCGGAGCCATGATGGATGTTCAGCTGACGAATTCCGGGCCGATTACATTGATTATGGATTCTAAACAATAAAAAAGCTGCCGTTCGGCAGCTTTTTTTTATGATTGAAAATAATGTTCCAATCCGCTTTCAATTCCGTCTGTCACTTTTTCCTGATAAGAGCCGCTATGTATGATTGTTTCTTCTTGCGGTTGACTGAGATAGCCGAGCTCATACAGCATGGCAGGCCGTTTATTTTCCCTCAGGACGTAATAATCGCCAAACAGAACGCCGCGATCTGGGATAGAGGAACGCTTCACTACTTCAGAATGGACGTCTGAGGCAAGCTGGCGATCCTTAGACGGACTGTAATAATAAGCTGTGCTTCCCCGTGTTGACGTATCGGCATAGCTGTCATAGTGAATGCTGATAAAGGCATCCGCATTCCGGTAATGAGAGGTTGAAACCCTGGCCTGCAGGCTGATAAAAGTATCATCCTGTCTGGTGATATACACGTTTGCACCGGCCGCCCGCAATTTTTGGGCCAGCAACTTAGCGGTTTTAATGGTTACGTTTTTTTCAAACTTTCCGGAGTAGCCGATCGTTCCGCTGTCTTTTCCTCCGTGTCCGGGATCAACGACGATCGTCTTGTTTTTAAGTGAGCCGCTGCCGCCTGACGTGGCGGGAGAAGGTGCTTCACCTGTTTCCTCACCGCTTTTTGACGTTTGTACGACCCAGTTTGCCACATATGCGGTTTGTCCGTTTTCAAGCCGGACTTCATACCATTTGCCGCTTGAGCCGACAATCGGGTAGGCTGCGCCTTTATCTGCTCTTTTTACGATAGAAGCGGAAGTCGAGGCCGAGCTCCTTAAGTTGGTGCCGCCGTAAACAATATACGCTTTTTTCGAGGAGCCTGAGCCCGCAGAACCGTCTCCCGAGCCGGATGCGCTGTCCGATGAGTCAGAATCCTTTATGATGTAGTGGCTTGCTGCCCAGCCTTTTTGCCCGTTTGCTTCAATTTTCAGCCAGCCGTGGTCTTCACTTAAGATGGAAACCTTTGTTCCGCGTGATAATTTAGTCATAATCGCTGAATCATGTGACGCTGCACTTCTGACATTCAATGAAGAAACGCCGACAGTCCCGTTTTTTGACCCGCTTCGGGCCGAAGTTGCTTTCGTATCCGATCCGCCGCTGTCCGCGGTGACGTATTCGGAAGAAACCCATCCGGTTGTGCCTTGATAAGAAATGTTCACCCATCCGCTGTTCTTGTCCAGCACGGATGCATGTGCGCCTTGCGGAAGTTTGCCGATGACTTCATACGATGTCCCCGGGCCTTTTCTGATGCGGAGGTCAGGATCGGTGGAAGTGACCGTTCCGCTTGTTGCGGATGAATGGTCTGCTCCCCCGGCTGTTTTTGATATCAGCCAGGAAACGACCCATCCGGTTTTACCGGGGCTCAGCTGAAGCTGCACCCAGTCTCCCTCTTCCTTAGCGATCGGGTATCTTTCCCCTTTTTTTACTTCAGCCTTAATTCCGTAGCTCAGGCCGGGACCGCCTCTGACATTGATCTTGTCTGTCGCGATGACCGCTTCTCCCTCTGCGGCGATTGCGGTGTGGAATGACGGAAGAAGCGCTGTGATGATGACGCCGCATAAAATAAGAGCAAGAGTTCTCTTCTTCATGGCTGTCCTCCTTTCTGAACTAACTAAAATACATTCTTGTATAATATCGTATTTTCCTTGCTGAATGTTAAATAAAAATAAAATGGTTTGTTTATACTAGTCATAAATACAGCGAAAAGGTGTGCAAATCATGAAATATCAACCAAAAATGGGACGCGCGCTGCACGATGCGGAAGGAAATCTGCACTTCAGTGATCAGAGCGATAGCGAAAAGGCGGGTTTTCTTGAAGAGACGGCGACGGAGTTCGGTCTCTTATCGAAAGAAGCGGTCGCAAGGAAAAACAGACGGAATAAAACTTGACAGGGGAGTGCAATCCCATTATTATAATAGAAATTGATGTACATAAGTCATGATAACGATTTTGAACCGATAATGGAGAAGAGTAGGTCAGAATGCATGGAGAAGAGAGGAACCGTCCCGGGCTGAAAGCGGATCCGCACTGCATCTTTCTCGAAACAACACTCCGGAGGTTCCCTGCTGAACGCTTTTGCAAGTCATTAGGCAGCGGACGTGAACCTGCGTTAAAGGTCAGAGCGGGGATGCTTCGGCATTCCAACTAGGGTGGCACCACGGGTATAACTCTCGTCCCTACTATACATGTATAGTAGGAGCGGGAGTTTTTTTATTTGAAGAAAGACATTAAGGAGGCCTGTAACATGGCATATCACATTCCAAGAGGCACACAGGACATACTGCCGGGTGAATCAGACAGATGGCAGTTCGTCGAACAAATTATGAGGGAGACGTGCCGCACTTATCAATATAAAGAAATCCGCACACCGATTTTCGAGCATACGGAATTGTTCGCAAGAGGCGTCGGTGAGTCTACAGATATCGTGCAGAAAGAAATGTACACGTTTGAAGACCGTAAAGGGAGAAGCCTGACGCTTCGGCCGGAAGGAACAGCCGCTGCAGTCCGCGCGTTCAATGAAAATAAATTATTTGCGAACCCGGTGCAGCCGACGAAGCTTTATTATGTCGGACCGATGTTCCGTTACGAACGTCCGCAGACGGGGCGTTTCCGGCAATTCTATCAATTCGGAATCGAAGCGATCGGCTCCAAAGATCCGGCCGTGGATGCAGAAGTCATTGCGCTTGCGATGAGTATTTACCGTAAAGCGGGTTTGAAACATGTCAAGCTTGTGCTGAACAGCCTTGGTGACCAGGAGAGCCGCAAATCCTACCGGGAAGCGCTCGTCAAACATTTTGAACCGCGCATCGGAGAGTTTTGCTCAGACTGCCAGTCGCGCCTGCACACAAACCCGCTCAGAATTCTTGACTGCAAGAAAGACAGAGAGCATGAACTGATGAAAACGGCTCCGTCCATTCTTGATTACTTAAATGAAGAATCAGCCGCTTATTTTGAGAAAGTAAAACAATACTTAAACGATCTCGGCATCCCGTTCGAAATAGATCCGAACCTTGTCAGAGGGCTTGATTATTATAACCATACCGCTTTTGAAATTATGAGCAATGCCGAAGGATTCGGAGCGATTACAACCCTTGCCGGCGGGGGCCGCTATGACGGGCTTGTTGAACAGATCGGCGGACCTGAAGCGCCGGGTATCGGATTTGCGATGAGCATCGAACGTCTGCTGGCAGCCATTGACGCTGAGAAAACAGAGCTTCCCGTCAATCAGGGGATTGACTGCTACATCGTGACGCTCGGAGAAAAAGCGAAGGATTATTCCGTTTCCCTCGTGTACAAACTGAGAGAAGCGGGCATCTCAAGTGAAATCGATTATGAAAATAAAAAGATGAAGGGCCAATTCAAAACGGCTGACCGTCTCGGCGCACGTTTTATTGCGATTTTAGGGGAAGATGAGCTTGCCCAAAATAAAATCAATGTAAAAGATGCGGAAACAGGAGAACAGCGTGAAGTGGTGTTAGACGAGCTGATACAAGTGTTAAAGGCAGATCAAAAGCAGTGAAGGAGAGGAACGCTATGTTTGGAAGAACATATTATTGTGGCGAGATAACTGAAAAAGCGATTGGCGAAACCGTCAAACTGAAAGGGTGGGTGCAGAAGCGGCGCGATCTCGGCGGCTTGATTTTCATTGATTTGCGCGACCGCTCGGGTATTGTGCAAGTCGTGTTCAACCCTGACGTATCGAAGGAAGCCCTTGCCGCAGCGGAAGCAATCAGAAACGAATATGTGCTTGATATCGAAGGCACGGTTTCTGCCCGTGAAGAAGGCACGGTGAATTCCAACCTGAAAACCGGTAAAATTGAAATCAAAGCTGAAGCGGTGACGGTGCTCAGTACGGCGAAAACGCCTCCGTTTCCGATCAGTGACCAGGCGGCTGAGGTTTCTGAAGACGTCCGGTTAAAACACCGCTATTTGGATTTGCGCCGCCCGGCGATGTTTCAAACATTGCAAATGCGCCATCAAGTCACAAAATCTATCCGCCATTTCTTGGATGAAAACGGATTTCTTGATATTGAAACACCGATTTTAACAAAAAGCTCTCCCGAAGGCGCCCGTGATTACTTAGTGCCGAGCCGGGTGCATGAAGGGGAATTTTACGCCCTTCCGCAATCGCCGCAGATTTTTAAACAGCTTCTGATGGTGTCGGGCTTTGAACGGTATTATCAAGTGGCCCGCTGCTTCCGCGATGAAGACTTGCGTGCCGACCGCCAGCCGGAATTTACGCAGATTGATATCGAAATGTCCTTTATGAGTCAAGAGGACATCATGGCTCTGGCGGAAGAGATGATGGCGAAAGTCATGCTTGAAACAAAAGGTGTTGAAGTACCGCTGCCGCTTCCGCGAATGACATATGAAGAAGCGATGAACAGCTACGGTTCCGACAAGCCTGACACCCGCTTCGGCATGCTGCTGACGGACGTGTCAGACATAGTGAAAGATACTGAATTTAAGGTGTTCTCATCAGCCGTGGCAAACGGCGGCGTTGTAAAAGCGATCAATGTCAAAGGCGCTGCCGGCGACTATTCCAGAAAAGATATCGATGCGCTCGGCGTTTTTGCCGGAAATTACGGCGCGAAAGGTCTCGCTTGGGTGAAAGTTGAAGCTGACGGCGTAAAAGGCCCGATTGCGAAATTCTTTGATGAAGAGAAGCAGGCAAAACTGGCTGAAGCGCTTGATGCTTCTGAAGGCGATCTGCTCCTGTTCGGCGCTGATAAGTTTGAGGTTGTGGCTCAATCCCTCGGCGCGCTTCGCTTAAAGCTCGGCAAAGAACGCGGCCTGATTGACGAAAGCCTCTTCAACTTCCTGTGGGTTGTGGACTGGCCGTTACTGGAGCATGACGAGGAAGAAGGCCGTTTCTATGCGGCTCACCATCCGTTTACAATGCCTGTCCGTGAAGATCTTGACCTGATTGAAACGGCGCCTGAAGATATGAAAGCGCAGGCTTACGACCTTGTCTTAAACGGCTATGAACTCGGCGGAGGCTCAATCCGTATTTTTGAAAAAGACGTTCAGGAAAAAATGTTCGGGCTTCTCGGCTTTACAAAAGAAGAAGCGGAGGAGGAGTTCGGATACCTTCTTGAAGCCTTTGAATACGGCGCCCCTCCGCACGGCGGAATCGCGCTCGGCTTAGACCGTTTGGTTATGCTTCTTGCAGGCCGCACAAACTTAAGAGATACGATCGCTTTCCCGAAAACGGCAAGCGCAAGCTGCCTTCTTACGGAAGCGCCCGGCGAAGTGAGCGACGCCCAGCTTGAAGAACTTCACCTTTCTGTCAAAAGAAAAGTGAAACAGTAAAGATCAGCAGTTTGTTTCTTGAAAATCAAAATCTGCTGTGATATGATTTTGACAAGTTAAATAAAGTCCTGATGTGTTAGTTGTACACCTAGTTTTGACCGAACATTTTTTTGATTTGGGAGCCCGCATTTTTAAATGGCGTACATGCCTCTTTTCATTCGTTAAGAGGACTTACAAGATTTAAAAAAGGGCACCCACCTGCTGAGAGCGGGTTCAAAACGAAGGAAAGCTGCAACGGCACAATTGGGACTTTATTTTTTGTGCGCTAAAACCAGCGGCTTTTTGACAAGCCGAGTTTATAAAACCAGAATGTGGAGTGAGGTTCTTGTTACATCAGTTTTCCAGAAATGAGCTAGCGATTGGAAAAGAAGGGCTGGACACGTTAAAAAACAGCACGGTGGCCGTTCTCGGCGTCGGCGGAGTCGGTTCATTCGCAGCCGAAGCATTGGCGAGGTCCGGAGTGGGGCGGATCGTGCTTGTCGATAAAGATGATGTTGACATTACAAACGTAAACCGCCAGCTGCATGCGCTCTTGTCGACGGTGGGACAGCCGAAAACAGACTTGATGAAAGCGCGGATCGCGGATATTAATCCGGATTGTGACGTCGTCGCCTTAAAAATGTTTTATACGGAAGAGACGTATGAGCAGTTCTTTGAGTATCCGCTCGATTACGTCATTGACGCGTCGGATACAATTCATTATAAAATTCATCTGATGAAAGAATGTCTGAAACGGAATGTTCCGCTGATTTCAAGCATGGGAGCGGCGAATAAAACAGACCCGACACGCTTTCAGATTGCTGATATTTCAAAAACCCATACCGATCCGATTGCCAAAGTTGTCCGCACAAGGCTTCGTAAAGAGGGCATTAAAAAAGGCGTACAGGTCATTTTTTCTGATGAAAGCCCGATCGTCATCCGTGAAGACGTCAGAAAAGAAGTCGGGAATGATGAAGCGAAAATCCGCAAAGCGCAAATGCCGCCGTCTTCCAACGCCTGGGTTCCGTCAGTGGCCGGTCTGATTATGGGCGGACATGTTGTCATGGAGCTCTTAAAGGACATCGACATTAAACGGGTTAAAGATAAATAAAAAGAAAAACAGCCTTCTTCAGGAAAGGCTGTTTTTTTATTTGAATCCGCCGTTTACACGAAAGATTTTGGCCGGTATCAAAAAAAACAAGAACACATAGGGTGTTCTTGTCCGGTTATTTTTTCTGCTTCATCAGTTTTTCATACACTTGCTTTATGGCGGCTTCAAATTTCCCAGTTTGTTTCGGTTTATAGTATTGCTTGTTTTTTAACGGATCAGGCAAATATTGCTGTTCGACCCATCCGTTCTCGAAATCGTGAGGATATTGATAGCCGATCCCGCGTCCGAGCTCTTGGGCCCCTTTATAGTGGGCGTCTTTTAAATGTTTCGGCACATCGCCGATTTTACCCGTCCTGATGTCTTTGAGCGCCTCATCAACGGCTGAGATGGCGGAGTTTGATTTTGGCGAGAGGCATAATTCGATTACCGCATTGGCCAGCGGAATTCTCGCTTCCGGAAAGCCGATCCGTTCTGCGGTCTGAATCGCGCTCAGCACCCGGGGGCCTGCCTGCGGGCTTGCGAGGCCGATATCTTCATAGGCGATCACGAGAAGCCTTCTTGATATGCTTTCAAGGTCGCCGGCTTCGATCAGACGGGCCAGATAATGAAGGGCGGCGTTTGCGTCCGAGCCTCGGATCGATTTTTGGAAGGCGGATAAGACGTCATAATGCGCATCGCCGTTTTTATCATGAGTATAGCTTTTTTTCTGCAGACATTCTTCCGCCGTCTCCCGTGTAATCCGGATCGTGCCGTCGCTTGATTCCTTTGTGGAGAGCACGGCAAGCTCAAGTGCGTTCAAAGCGGAGCGGACGTCTCCTCCGCACCCTTGCGCGAAATGATCCATCGCGTCGTCGTCCACCGAAACGCTGTAGGAACCGAGTCCCCGGTGTTCATCTGTGAGCGCTCTTTCCAATGCCTGCTTGATCAGATCGGGTGTTAACGGTTCAAGCTCGAAGATCTGGGTCCGGCTTCTGATGGCCGGGTTAATGGCATGATAGGGGTTGGCGGTCGTCGCGCCGATTAAAATAATCATGCCGTTTTCTAAATAGGGCAGCAGAAAATCCTGCTTTCCCTTATCAAGCCTGTGCACTTCGTCAAGGATTAAAATGACTTGGCCTGACATTTTCGCTTCCTGTACGACAATCTCCATGTCTTTTTTATTATGAATGACGGCATTCAATTTTCTGAATGCGATGCTTGTCGATCCTGCGATCGCTGTGGCGATGGACGTTTTTCCGATGCCCGGCGGTCCGTACAGGATCATGGATGATAAGTGCTTTGCACGCACCATTCTGCCGATGATTTTATCTTCTTTGACCAAATGTTCCTGGCCGATAATGTCTTCGATATTGGCAGGCCGCATCCGATACGCCAATGGTTTCATGAACATCTCTCCTTACATATACAGGGTAACGGAAAACGGACGATTAGAAAAGCGAATTGCGGCGGGCCCCGTGTTTCAATGAAAATTAGGATAAGTTATGTTATAATAACAGTTGGTCTATAAGATACTAAACAGATTATTCATATCCATTTACTTGTATAAATTAACAATTAGAATTGACTGGGGTGTTCATATTGAAAATATCGACAAAGGGAAGATACGGGCTCACCATTATGATTGAATTGGCGAAAAAGCACGGAGACGGTCCGACGTCGCTCAAAAGCATCGCCCAAACAAACAGCCTTTCTGAGCATTACTTGGAACAGCTTGTATCACCGCTCAGAAACGCCGGACTCGTAAAAAGCATCAGAGGCGCTTACGGGGGGTACGTGCTCGGGGGCCAGCCTGAAGAGATAACGGCCGGAGATATTATCAGAGTGCTGGAAGGGCCGATCAGCCCGGTAGAAGTGCTTGAGGATGAAGAGCCTGCCAAGCGGGAGTTATGGATCCGCATCCGCGACGCTGTAAAAGACGTGCTGGACAGCACGACGTTAGAAGACCTTGCGAGCTACACGGACGGCGAGCAGGAAGCTTATATGTTCTATATTTAAACCAGAGGTGTACAGACAATGGAACGGATTTATTTAGATCATGCCGCGACTTCCCCGATGGATGAGCGTGTGCTCGAAGAAATGAAGCCCCATTTCTTCGGCAGTTTCGGCAACCCGTCAAGCATTCATTCATTCGGGAGAGAATCCCGGAAATGGGTCGATGAAGCGAGAGCGGACATCGCGCGCGAAATCAGTGCGAAAGAACAGGAAATTATTTTCACAAGCGGCGGCACGGAGGCTGATAATTTAGCGATTTTCGGAACGGCTGCCGCCCGGAAGAATGAAGGTAAGCATATCATTACGACCGCTATTGAGCATCATGCTGTATTGCACGCCTGCGAAAAGCTGGAAGAAGACGGCTTTGAGGTGACATACCTCATCCCCGGCCCTTCAGGACGGATCAGTGCAAATCAGGTGAAAGAAGCGCTCCGTGATGATACAATCCTTGTTACCGTCATGTATGGCAATAACGAAGTCGGTACCATTCAGCCGATTGACGAAATCGGAGAGCTGTTAAGCGGGCATCAGGCCTATTTTCACACAGATGCCGTCCAGGCATTCGGTTATATGCCGATTGACGTGAAAAAAAGCAGAATTGACATGCTGTCTGTTTCCGGTCACAAGCTTAACGGGCCTAAAGGGACAGGCTTTTTATATGTAAATCAAGAGGTGAAGCTGTCACCGATTCTTCTCGGGGGAGAGCAGGAACGAAAGCGCCGCGCGGGGACGGAAAATGTACCGGGCATCGCCGGCTTAAAAGAAGCGGTCGTCCTTTCAAACCGTGAGAGGGAAGAGAAAACAGCGAAGTATAAGGAGTTTAAGAACATTATCATGAGCACGCTGGAAAAATCCGGCGTCACAGCGGAGGTGAACGGAGATGCCGAGAAATGCCTGCCTCATATTTTAAACCTTTACTTTCCCGGTGTGCCGGTGGAAGCGCTGCTGGTCAATCTTGACATGGAAGGCATTGCCGTCTCCAGCGGATCTGCTTGTACGGCAGGATCCGTTCTTCCGTCCCATGTGCTTACGGCCATGTTCGGAAGTGAGAGCGGCAGGCTGACTTCGTCAATCCGCCTCAGCTTCGGCCTCGGCAATACGGCGGAACAAATCGAAACAGCCGCCGAAAAGCTTGCCGCCGTCGTTAAACGGCTTGCTTAAAACGGCGGACTTACGTTTTTAATGGAGTGAATGCAAATGGAAAAACGGCCGGAGGATACAAGAGTCGTAGTCGGCATGTCCGGCGGCGTGGACTCTTCCGTGGCGGCCCTTCTGCTGAAGGAGCAGGGCTACGATGTAATCGGAATCTTTATGAAAAACTGGGATGATACGGACGAAAATGGTTTTTGCACGGCGACGGAAGATTATGAAGACGTCATCCGGGTCTGCAACCAAATCGGAATTCCGTATTATGCCGTCAATTTTGAGAAGCAATATTGGGAAAAGGTATTTCAATATTTCCTTGATGAATATAAAGCCGGAAGAACCCCCAATCCGGATGTCATGTGCAATAAAGAAATTAAGTTTAAGGCTTTCTTGGATCATGCTCTGTCACTCGGCGCGGATTATCTTGCGACGGGCCATTACGCCCGCGTGGACAGAAGCGCAGGTACAGTGCGCATGCTCCGCGGTCTGGATGAAAACAAGGACCAGACTTATTTTCTGAATCAGCTCAATCAGGAACAGCTCAGCAAAGTCATGTTCCCGATCGGTGATCTGCAAAAAAGCCGCGTGCGGGAAATCGCCAAAGAAGCGGAACTTGCGACAGCTGCGAAAAAAGACAGCACGGGAATCTGCTTTATCGGCGAACGCAACTTCAAAACGTTTCTCAGCCAATATCTCCCCGCTCAGCCGGGCGATATGATGACAATGGACGGAGAAGTAAAAGGGCGTCATGACGGTCTGATGTATTATACAATCGGACAGCGCCACGGTCTTGGAATCGGCGGAAGCGGCGAGCCGTGGTTCGCCGTCGGTAAAGATCTTGAAAAAAACATTCTGTATGTTGATCAAGGATTCCATAATCCGCTTCTGTATTCTGATAAGATCACGGCGACAAATGTCAGCTGGACGCGTTCCGGTCTGATGGACGGCGGCGAAATGACATGCACGGCGAAATTCCGCTACCGCCAGGAAGATCACAAAGTAACGGTGAAAATGACGGGTGATGATGAAGCGGAAGTCATTTTTGACGGGCAGGTACGCGCCGTTACGCCGGGACAAGCCGTCGTTTTTTATGACGGAGAAGAGTGCCTCGGCGGCGGAACGATAGATGACGTTTATAAAGACGGAACAAAACTGTGGTACGTATAACACATGTAAAAAACCTCAACTCGCATGTTGGGGTTTTTTAGCGAAAGGAAGTTAAAAATGGATTATAATAAAATCGGGATTGACGCCATGCAGGAGGGCGATTTTGAAAAAGCGGCAGAGGCTTTTACGAAAGCGATTGAGGAAAACGGCCAAGATCCGGTGCCGTATATCAACTTCGCAAATCTGCTTTCTTCTGTGAACGAACTCGAACGGGCGCTTGCATTCTATAACAGAGCGCTTGAATTGGACAATTCGGCGGCAGCCGCTTATTACGGTGCGGGAAACGTATATGTGATGAAAGAATCGTTTTCCGAAGCGAAGGATATGTTTGAAAAAGCGCTTCGCTCCGGAATGGAAAACGGAGATTTGTTTTATATGCTGGGGACCGTTCTCGTTAAATTAGAGCGGCCGAAGCTTGCACTGCCATATTTGCAGCGTGCCGTTGAATTAAACGAAAATGACACGGAAGCACGCTTCCAGTTCGGAATGTGCCTCGCAAATGAAGAAATGCTGGATGAAGCTCTGGCGCAGTTTGAGACGGTGATCGAGCAGGACCCAAGCCACGCGGACGCATTTTATAATGCCGGAGTCGCTTACGCGTACAAAGAAAATCGTGAAAAGGCGCTTGAGATGCTGGAAGGCGCAATCGGCATACAGCCTGATCATATGCTTGCGCTTCATGCGAAACAGCTTATCACCCAGTCATAACAAAAGGAGGGAAGGCTCGTGGATCAGCTGAACATCGAAGAACAGCCGTATGTAAAAGGCGTCATTCATACGGTCATTTATCATAATGACACCAACCTGTATACAGTGCTGAAAGTCAAGGTTGCAGAAACGTCTGAGGCGATCGAAGACAAGGTCGTATCCGTAACGGGCTACTTCCCTCTGCTGCAAGAAGATGAGACCTACACATTTTACGGAAAAACCGCCACGCATCCTAAGTTCGGCCTGCAATTTCAGGCTGAACACTTTAAAAAAGAAATTCCGACCACAAAAGAAGGGATCATTCACTATTTATCAAGTGATCTGTTTGAAGGAATCGGAAAAAAAACGGCGGAAGAAATCGTCAAAAAGCTCGGAGACGGCGCGCTCAATAAAATTCTGACGGATGCATCGGTGCTTTACGATGTGCCGAAAATGTCGAAAAAGAAAGCGGATAAGCTTGCCGGAGAGCTGCAGCGGCATCAGGGGCTTGAGCAGATTATGATCTCTCTGAACCAATACGGTTTCGGGCCCCAGCTATCCATGAAAATATATCAGGCCTACGAAACGGAAACACTGGAGAAAATTCAGGAAAATCCTTATCAGCTTGTAAAAGACGTTGAAGGCATCGGCTTTGTGAAAGCTGACGAGCTGGGCGGAAAAATGGGTCTGTCAGGAAACCACCCGGAGCGGATCAAAGCGGCTATCTTATATACAATTGAATCGACCTGTCTTTCAGAGGGCCATACGTACATAGAAACAAAGCAGCTGATAATCAATACGCAAACGCTCCTGAATCAGTCAGCTGAAGGCGGCCGCGTCACGGAAATGGATGCGGCTGACGGCATCATCGCCCTCGGGGAGAGTAAGGATATCGTCATAGAAGGAGAACGCTGCTATTTTCCGTCCTTGTTTTACGCCGAACAAAATGTCGCAAAACGCGTGCTCGACATTGCGGCTCAGACGGAGTATGCCGATCAATTTCCTGAATCGGAATTTCTGCTTGCACTCGGTGAACTGGAAGAACGGATGAATGTTCAATACGCGCCAAGCCAAAAGGATGCCATTCAAAAAGCGCTGTCTTCACCGATGCTTTTACTGACCGGAGGACCTGGGACGGGGAAAACGACCGTTATTAAAGGAATCGTGGAATTATACAGTGAACTGCACGGAGTATCGCTTGACCCCGGTGATTATAAAAAAGACGAGACGTTCCCGGTGCTGCTTGCCGCGCCGACGGGAAGAGCCGCAAAACGGATGAGCGAATCTACGGGTCTGCCGGCTGTTACGATACACAGGCTGCTCGGCTGGAATGGCGCTGAAGGCTTTACCTACAATGAAGATCAGCCGATAGAAGGGAAACTGATCATTATAGACGAAGCGAGTATGCTCGATATCTGGCTCGCCAGCCATTTGTTTAAGGCGCTTCCTAAGCACATTCAGCTCATTGTCGTCGGTGATGAAGACCAGCTTCCTTCAGTAGGACCGGGGCAGGTGCTCAGAGACCTTTTGGCTTCTGAGGTGCTGCCGACCGTGCGCCTGACAGATATTTACCGTCAGGCTGAAGGATCATCCATTGTGGAACTTGCGCATGATATGAAAAAAGGACTGCTTCCAAAGGGGCTGACCGCGCCGACAAAGGACCGCTCATTTATCCGCTGTAATTCTTCACAGATTAAAGAAGTCGTGGATCAGGTCGTTTCGAACGCGTTAAAAAAGGGGTATACCTCCAGGGATATTCAAGTGCTGGCCCCGATGTACAGGGGAAAAGCGGGAATTAACGAGCTGAATATGCTTCTTCAAGACATCATGAATCCGCCGAAAGAAAAAAGGCGGGAGCTGAAATTCGGTGATGTCGTCTACAGGACGGGCGATAAAATATTACAGCTTGTCAACCAGCCGGAAAACAATGTGTTTAACGGCGATATCGGCGAAATCGTATCCATTTTTTATGCCAAAGAAAATACGGAAAAAGAAGACATGGTCGTCGTCTCATTTGACGGCAACGAAATCACCTTTACGAAAAAGGATTTCAGCCAGTTTACCCACGCGTACTGCTGTTCGATTCATAAGTCGCAGGGAAGCGAATTTCCGATTGTCGTCCTGCCTGTCGTCAAAGGCTACTATCGAATGCTCAGGAGAAATCTGCTTTATACCGCCATAACAAGGGCGAAAAAATTTCTGATTCTTTGCGGAGAAGAAGAAGCGCTTGAATGGGGCGTCAAAAACAATGATGCCACCGTCAGACAGACGTCGCTTAGAAACAGGCTCACAGAGCAGACTGAAGAGATGGATGCAGAACTGGCCGCCCTGCAAAAAGAGCTGCCGTTCAGTGTATATGATGCGAACATCGGAATGGAAGGCATCACGCCGTTTGACTTTATGGAAGAAAAAGCGTAAATAAAACCCGGAGTATAAACATGCGCCGGGTTTTCGCCTGTGGAAGTCATTTCAAAGTATGCTGCCCGGCTTCTTGGCAAAACCTATACGTGTTCAACAAAAGGTGGTTGATCACACTTTGAGAACATGCCATGCAGCTGAAGGACGAACAGTATATGACGAAAACACCGGGCGCAGTCTCGGGATGATATCGGATGTATGTTTCTCTCTGGACGGCCGGTTTCTCGGTTTCGTGCTGGAGCAGAAACGCCTGTTTCACAACCGCCATCTTTTTTTAGAGGCAAGTGATATAAAAGAGATGGATCAAGAAGCCGTAGCTGCCGGTCATGCTCATTTGCAGCCTTTGCCGAAGAGCTGTTTCACTTTTGAACAGATTAAAATGCAGCCGGTGAAATCGCCTGATGGTGAAATGTTCGGTTTGCTGGAAGATGTATACTTTTGTTTGGACAGGGGCATAATCGTAGCATATGAACTCTCGGACGGCTTCTTTTCAGATCTGGCCGGCAGACGCCAAGTGCGCCGCGCCGCCGATACGCTTATTGAAGCGGGGAAAGAAGGCATCGTCCTGAACGGATAAGAGGTGTAGTCTGTGCTTGTATGTCCGAACTGCAAAAGTAAAGATATCGGCAAAATCGGCGTAAACCAATACTATTGCTGGGGCTGCTTCATTGAGCTGACGGTAGCCAAAGGCAAAATTGCGACACATCAAGTAGAGGAAGACGGCACGTTAAGCAGTCTTGATGATTTGTTTTCTGAAGACGAACGCAGTATCAATTTTTAAAGTTGAAAGGAGATACGCGCGATGGGCAGAACAATGACCTCTCTGTTGGCTTTAGGAGCTGGAGCCGTTATGTATCGTATGGCTTCTCAGTCCGATATGCTGAATAAAAAAGGTATGAAACGGATGAGAAGACGAGTCATGAAAATGTTTTAAGCAGAAAAAAGGATACTTCTCCGGAAGTATCCTTTTTACGTTTGTCTCGCTTCCAGCCGACTGGCTGCGAGAGACAGGCTGTAATTGACCGCGAAATACATCAGGGCCGCCAGCAGAAAGATCGGGAAAAAATACCCTCCGTCAGCGCTTTGTCCGTTTAAAATCTGCGCATTATGAATCAGTTCGGGCAGAGCGATGACGACCGCAAGTGACGTATCCTTTAATAAAGAAATAAACTGGCTCACAATCGGAGGAACCATACGCCTGAGCGCCTGCGGCATGACGATGAGAAAAAGAGTCTGCGTGTACGTCAGTCCTGAAGAACGCGCCGCTTCAAGCTGTCCTTTGTCAACGGATTGCAAACCGCTTCTGATGATTTCTGACAGCATGGCCGATTCAAAAATCGTAAGCGCCGTGATGGCGGCCGCGGTAATTTCCAGCTTGACCCCGATTTCCGGAAGGGCAAAAAACGTAAAGAAAATGATTAATAACAGCGGCAGGTTGCGGATGGTTTCCACAATGGCCGCTATAATGCCCGAGACGATAGGAATTTTCGCATAGCGCAAAGTGCCGGCGGCAAGCCCGAAAATAAAACTCAGGACAATGGAGATCAGCGCAACATAAAGTGTGACCAAAAAGCCGTCCCATAAAAACAGCAGATGGTCAGGTGTATAGGCGCCGCTAAAATCCATGTTTTTCACTCTCCTTCTCTAATAACTCTTTCCGAGATGTCTTTCCAAATAGTGAACCCCGATGCTGAGCGGGATCGTTACTATCAAATAAAAAAGCGCGACGAAAATATAGACATCAAACACGACAAGAGTGCTTGAGGAAACGAGATCCGCCTGATACATCAAATCGAGTCCCGCCACCACTCCGAGTATTGATGAGTTTTTGACAAGGTTGAGAAATTGGTTTCCGAGCGGGGGAATCACGATTTTTACGGCCTGAGGAAGAATGATATATCTCATCGCCTGACTGTAGGTGAAGCCTGACGATCTGGCCGCTTCCATCTGCCCTTTGGAGACAGTCTGAATTCCGGCTCTGATGGCTTCTGCGATAAAGGCGGATGTGTAAATCGTCAGCGCAATCGTTCCCGCCTGAAAGCCGTCCAGTCTCAGCCCGGCGTTCGGAAGTCCGAAATAAAAAACGAATGTGATGAGGAGAAGCGGGATGTTGCGGATAAATTCCACATACGCAGTGCCGATCCATTGAAGGGGTTTGAAAGCCGTGATTCTCATGACTGCGATCAGAACGCCCAGCGCAAAGCTGCCTGCCAGCGCGATGAAGCTCGCAAGCAATGTGTGCAGGAAACCGTCCATATACATATCGAAGTTTTCCGTTAAAATTGAAAAGTTCATCTATGTCACTCCTTATAAAACGGGGATGAGCATGCCTGCTCATCCCGCGGTCCTTTCTATTTTGCCGGTTCTTCTTTAATCCATTTTTTATAGATTTTTTCGTACCTGCCGTCGGCTTTCATTTTTTTCAAAGAGGCGTTGATTTCCTTGATGAGTCCGGATTGGCCTTTTTTGACGGCGATTCCGTAAGGTTCATCGGTGAAGGTTTCGCCTGTCAGCTGATATTGTTTATTTTCATCTGCCATGCCGTATAAAATCGCATTATCGGTTGTGAGCGCATCTCCCTGTCCCGCTTTAAGCGCAGTGAACGCTTCGGCGTAATTTTCAAATTCCAGCACTGAGGCGTCAGGCGCTTTTTCTCTGATGTTTTGTGAGGAAGTAGAGCCTTTTACCGCCAATACTTTTGAGCCTTTTCCCAGGTCTTTGGTGCTTTTGATGCTGCTTCCTTTTTTGACGAGCAGGGATTGCCCGGCTTCAAAATAAACATCTGAGAAATCAACTTCTTTTTTCCGCTCATCCGTTATCGTCATCGTGGCGGTGATGGCGTCGATATCGCCGTTTTGCAGCATCGGAATTCTCGTTTTTGACGTTACTTCTTTAAATTCCGCTTTCTTCTCATCCCCCAGAATATCTTTTGCGAGCTGTTTTGAGATATCAATATCGAAGCCTTCAATATCACCGGAGCTTGGGTTTTTCAGCCCGAATAACCTCGTGTCGGTTTTGACGCCGAAGATGATTTTGTCTCTGTCTTTAATAGAGGCTAACGTGTCTTTTCCCGTTCCTTTTGAATCTCCGGACGTTTCTTTCCCTCCGCAGGCGGCCAGCATAAAGACGGCCAGCAGTGATATCAATCCGAATGACAGCCATTTTGTTACGCGTGACATAAGCGCTCCTCCGTTTCTTTTCAGTGATTTAAAATACGGCTTAAGAATAAACGCGCCCTCTCTTCACGGGGGCTTTCGTAAAATTCAGCCGGTGCAGCTTCTTCTAAGATGGCTCCGCCGTCGATAAACACGATGCGGTCCGCCACTTCTTTTGCGAATCCCATTTCATGTGTGACGACTGCCATGGTCATGCCTTCCTTTGCGAGTGTTTTCATGACATCCAGCACTTCCCCGATCATTTCCGGATCAAGCGCAGATGTGGGTTCATCAAACAGCATAATTTCGGGCTTCATCGCAAGCCCCCTGGCGATGGCGACACGCTGCTGCTGGCCGCCGGAAAGCTGTGAAGGATAAGCGTCCGCTTTTTCCGGTATACCGACTTTTTTCAAATAGTATAAGGCCGTTTCTTTTGCTTCTTCTTTTGATTGCTTAAGTACTTTGATCGGTGCGAGCATGATGTTTTGCAGAACGGTTTTGTGCGGGTACAGATGAAAATGCTGGAACACCATGCCGATATTGCGGCGGACCTTATTTATATCCGTTTTCTTGTCATGGATGGAGACGCCGTTTACCGTTAAGGCGCCTCCATCAACTGTTTCCAGCTGATTAATGCAGCGGAGAAGCGTGCTTTTTCCCGATCCTGAAGGTCCGATGATAACGACGACTTCCCCTTTTTTAATGTGCAGATTAATGTTTTTCAGCACGTGGAAATGTCCGTAGTGCTTATTTACATCCTGAAATGAAATCATGGCCATCCTCCTTAAAAAACATGAGTCATATTGACTGGACAGTTTTAAAACCCTTTAACACATTACGATAGTTATGCAGATTTTTATGAATATTATTTAGATTATTTTGTAATTTCTGATAATTGTTTCCGTCAAGAGGTCTGCGTCATAAGGCGGAGTTTATGAAACGGGAATAATTCCGGCTTTCTGTCAAAAGATAAAGCAAGAGGTGAAACGTCATGCTTCAAAAACCGCTGCAGCTCTTAATGTGGACGGCTGTATGTCTGCTCGTTTTGTTAACAGTGTATGTCTTTTGCATGCTCGATATGTTATGGTCTCCCATTTGGCTTGTTATAAAATCTCTCTTTATTCCTATATTCATCGCAGTATTTATTGCTTATCTTTTACTTCCGATTACTGAATGGCTTCATAGAAAAGGGATGCCTAGAACTTTAAGCCTGCTTCTGATTTATTGCCTGTTTTTCGGCGGAATCGGCTGGGGGGTTTATAAAGGGGTTCCTGTTTTAATTGAACAGCTGCAGGATCTGTCTGAGAGCATTCCCGGTCTTGCCAAAAACTACAACAGCATGCTGAAGCATCTGCATAATCACACGGATCATTGGCCTGACGGCATGCACCATCGAATGGACAAAATGATTCAGCAGACAGAAACGTTTCTTGCCGGCACGATTGAAAGCACGATCAGAAGCATCCGTTTCGTGCTTGATTATATCCTGATCGCGGCGACGATTCCTTTTCTCGTGTTCTATATGGTGAAGGATATAGACGTCATGAAAAAGACAGTCTGGTATTTGACGCCGAAGTCCTGGAGAAAAAGGGGGAGTGAATTTCTGCGGGATGTGGACGACTCTCTCGGTGATTACATCCGCGGTCAGCTTCTCGTTTGTTTTTTGCTCGGGCTAATAGCCGGCGTTTCATTTTGGCTGTTCGGGCTTCCTTACCCGCTGATTTTGGGCCTTGCCATCGGGATTACGAATGTCATCCCGTATTTCGGTCCGTTTATCGGCGCTGTACCGGCGCTGCTCCTTGCGCTGGCGATTTCTGCTAAAGCTGTGATCATCGTAATCGTCACGATTTTTATTCTTCAATTTATAGAAGGAAACATTTTGAGCCCGCTTATTGTCGGGCGCAGTCTCAGAATGCATCCCGTCGTGATCATGCTGGCGCTCCTTGCCGGAGGAGAGCTCGCGGGCATTCCCGGCATGATTCTCGCTGTTCCGGCGGCAGCCGTTTTAAAAGTGACGGCCATACACTTTTTGCGGATCAGGACGGAACATTGACATTCGGGTTCTGCTTGTCTATAATTTCGAGTAGAATACATACGAATCTCGAGTGACGGATATGAGTACGCCGAAGCCCTGTTTAAGAGAGAAGCTCCGATACGCTGAAAGGAGCTTCAGCAGAAGATCGGCCGAAGCTAATCCTGAGTGCAGTTAAAGGCTGCCGCAGTCCTGCGTTACGGGATGAAAGGTGACAGGCCTTTTTCGGCCTGTAATCAGGGTGGTACCGCGAGACAGCTCTCGTCCCTGTGTGAACGCATGGTTTGCATAGGGAGAGAGCTTTTTTGCTGTCGCAAAAGAGAATTTCGGGTAGTGATAAGGAGGAATATAGATGAAACACTTAACTTCTGCTGAAGTGCGTCAAATGTTTTTAGATTTCTTTAAAGAAAAAGGCCATGCCGTTGAACCGAGCGCCTCATTGGTTCCGCATGAAGATCCGTCTTTATTATGGATCAACAGCGGCGTTGCGACGCTGAAAAAATACTTTGACGGCCGCGTTGTGCCGGAGAATCCGAGAATTGTAAACGCGCAAAAATCAATTCGAACAAATGATATTGAAAATGTGGGGAAAACGGCGCGCCACCACACGTTCTTTGAGATGCTCGGAAACTTTTCCATCGGTGATTATTTTAAAGAAGAAGCGATCACGTGGGCATGGGAGTTTTTAACGAGCGAAAAGTGGATCGGCTTTGATCCGGAGCTGCTGTCTGTAACGGTTCACCCTGAGGATGAAGAAGCTTATACGCTATGGGCGGAAAAAATCGGCGTTCCGGAAGAAAGAATCATCCGTCTGGAAGGGAACTTCTGGGATATCGGCGAAGGCCCGAGCGGACCGAATACGGAAATTTTCTATGACCGCGGCGAGAAATACGGCAATGACCCGTCAGATTCTGAATTGTATCCGGGCGGCGAAAATGATCGTTATCTTGAAGTATGGAACCTGGTATTCTCAGAGTTCAACCACAACCCGGACGGCACGTACACACCGCTTCCGAAGAAAAACATTGATACGGGCATGGGGCTTGAACGGATGGTCTCCGTGATTCAGGATGTCCCGACAAACTTTGACACTGATTTGTTTATGCCGATTATTGAAGCAACAGAGCGCATTTCCGGAGATGCTTACGGAAAGGACGCAGTGAAGGATACGGCCTTTAAAGTGATCGCCGATCATATCAGAACGGTCGCATTTGCGGTAAGCGACGGAGCTCTGCCGTCGAATGAAGGGCGCGGGTATGTACTGAGACGCCTCTTGCGCCGGGCAGTGCGATACGCGAAAACCATCGGTATCAGCCGTCCGTTTATGTATGAGCTAGTACCGGCTGTTGCAGGAATTATGGACGCTTTCTATCCGGAGGTGAAAGAAAAGCAAGAGTTTATCGCCAAAGTCATCAAAACGGAGGAAGAGCGCTTCCACGAAACATTAAACGAAGGTCTGGCCATTTTATCCGACGTGATAAAGAAAGAGAAGGAAAAAGGCAGCGGCATCATCTCCGGAAAAGACGTATTCAAACTGTACGATACGTACGGATTCCCGGTTGAATTGACGGAGGAATACGCGGAAGATGAGCAAATGACGGTTGACCATAAAGGCTTTGAAGCCGAAATGGAAAAACAGCGTGAACGGGCGAGAAATGCGCGCCAAGATGTAGGAAGCATGCAGGTGCAGGGCGGCGCATTGCGCGACATTACCGCAGAAAGCACATTTGTCGGCTACAGTGCCGTAAAAGCTGAAGCGAAGGTGATCGAGCTTCTTCATGACGGGCAATTAATCAGCGAGGCGCATGAAGGGGATACCGTCCAAATCCTTCTTGACAAAACGCCTTTCTATGCTGAAAGCGGCGGACAGATCGGTGACAGAGGAGTGCTGAGAAGCGAGCAGGCTGTCGTAACCATTAAAGACGTGAAAAAAGCTCCGAACGGTCAGCATGTACACGAAGGCACGGTGGCTAGCGGCACGATTCAAAAAGGCGCAAGCGTGACGGCTGAAGTTGAAGATCAAATGAGAAGCGGCGTGGTGAAAAACCATACGGCAACCCACCTCCTGCACCAGGCGCTGAAAGACGTTCTCGGCACACATGTCAACCAAGCGGGTTCACTCGTTACCGAAAATCGCCTGCGTTTTGACTTCTCTCATTTCGGTCAAGTGACGAAAGAAGAACTTGAACGCATTGAAGGAATCGTCAACGAAAAAATCTGGGAGAGCATTCCGGTAGCGATTGATTTGAAACCGATCAATGAAGCGAAAGAAATGGGCGCGATGGCCCTGTTCGGCGAGAAATACGGCGATATTGTCCGCGTCGTACAAGTCGGAGATTACAGCCTTGAGCTTTGCGGCGGATGCCATGTCACGAATACGGCTGAAATCGGCCTGTTTAAAATCGTATCCGAATCAGGGATCGGCGCAGGGACGCGAAGAATCGAAGCCGTAACAGGAAAAGGCGCTTATCAGGAAATGAACAGCCAGCTCAGCCTTCTGCAGCACGCTGCGGACGAGCTGAAATCAAACGTAAAAGACGTACCGAAGCGAATTCAGTCTCTTCAAGCGGAGCTGAAGGAAGCGCAAAGAGAAAATGAATCATTGCTCAGCAAACTCGGCAATGTGGAAGCCGGAGCCATTCTGTCTAAAGTAAAAGACATCGGCGGCGTAAAAGTGCTGGCTGAAAAAGTAAATGCGAAAGACATGAACCACCTTCGCACTATGGTGGATGATCTGAAAGCGAAGCTCGGTTCTGCGGTCATCATTCTCGGCGCCGTGCAAAATGAGAAAGTCAACCTTTCAGCAGGCGTGACGAAAGACCTGATCGAAAAAGGCCTTCATGCCGGCAAAATGGTCAAACAAGCGGCTGAAGTCTGCGGAGGCGGAGGCGGAGGCCGTCCGGACATGGCGCAGGCCGGCGGAAAGCAGCCTGAAAAATTGGAAGAGGCGCTGGCATCTGCGGAAGATTGGATAAAATCCGTTTTATAATCCTTTCAAGTAGTGTAGAATGATGATAAGATGAGGACCTCAGGCTGAACTTTGCCTGCGAATTTGGGAAAGAGGTGCAAAACGGTGAGCTCGTTTGATAAAACGATGAAATTTAATTTCTCCGATGATTCTGCTGAAACAAACGTCGAAGAAGTGCTGAATACGGTATATGATGCGCTTCAGGAAAAGGGGTACAATCCTATCAACCAGATTGTCGGATACTTGCTGTCTGGAGATCCTGCATACATTCCTAGGCATCGCGACGCCCGGAACTTAATTCGCAAACTGGAACGTGACGAATTAATCGAGGAATTGGTAAAATCCTATCTAGAACAGCATAAAGAGGCGTAAATACATTCATGAGAATATTGGGACTTGATCTTGGAACGAAAACACTCGGCGTAGCTTTAAGCGATGAAATGGGCTGGACCGCTCAAGGCATTGAGACGATAAAAATAAACGAGGCTGAAGGAGATTACGGTCTGGACCGTTTATCCGAGCTGATGAAAGACTATAATGTAGAGAAGATCGTGCTCGGTTTTCCGAAAAACATGAACGGGACGATCGGTCCGAGAGGCGAAGCCAGCCAAACATTTGCGAAACTGCTTGAAACAGCGTACAATGTCCCTGTTGTGCTGTGGGACGAGCGTCTGACGACGATGGCGGCTGAAAAAATGCTGATCGCGGCTGACGTCAGCAGGCAAAAACGAAAAAAAGTCATTGATAAAATGGCGGCTGTCATGATCCTTCAAGGATATCTGGACAGTTTAAACTAAGAGGTGAAAAAAATGGAACACGGCGAAAAACACATTACAATTGTCGATGATCAAGGCAACGAACAGCTTTGCGAAGTGCTGTTCACATTTGAAAACGACACATTCAACAAATCTTACGTACTTTATTATCCGATTGATGCTCAAGACGATGATGAAATCGAAATTCACGCTTCAAGCTTCGAACCGAACGAAAACGGTGAAGACGGCGAACTGATGCCGATTGAAACCGATGAAGAGTGGGAAATGATCGAAGAAACGCTGAACACGTTTTTAGCGGAAGAAGACGAAGAATAAAATGAACGGAAAAAGCCGGAGCGCATATGCGCTTCGGCTTTTTTTTGTAATAAATTGCCGAATGCACACGAATCATGTAGTATAAGAGCTGTTGGGAGGAAAATACTTGTATGAATATCAATCAGACTAAACATTCATTTCCGCGTAAAAACAAAAAAACGACGATAATACTGTCCTCCGTGATCGCTCTGCTTATCATCATTTGCGGTGCTTTTTTCTATGGAAAATCTCTGCTGTCCCCGGTTGACAAAGGCAGCAAAACGGCAGTCAATATTAATATTCCGAGCGGTTCTTCCGTTTCGGCAATCGCTGAAATTCTTGAGGATCAGCATGTCATCAAAAGCAAAAAAGCATTTCAGCTGTATGTGAAGTATAAAGGCGCTTCCGGGTTTCAGGCGGGATTTTACCACCTGAATAAAGGAATGGATGCGGATGCGATTATCAAAAAACTGACCGCGGGATCAACGGGATATGCCTTTCAGATCTCCGTTCCTGAAGGAAAACAGCTTACACAGATTGCGGATGCGATCGCAAAGGAAACATCATATTCAAAAGAAGAGATCATGGCGAAACTGGATGACAAAACATTCATCGGCAAACTGAAGAAACAGTTTCCTGATACGATAACGGACGCACTTTCAAACAAGAAGCTCAAGCATCCGCTCGAAGGCTATCTGTATCCGGCCACATATCCGTTTAATGATCCGGATGCATCGCTTGACACGATTTTGACGGCAATGGTTCAGGAAACAAACACCCGTATCGAAACGTATAAATCTGAACTGGAAAAAAAGAAACTTTCCGTTCATAACGCTCTGACGATGGCATCACTTATTGAAGAAGAAGCCACCGCCAAAGCCGACCGTCACAAAATCGCCAGCGTTTTTTACAACAGGCTTGCAGAAAAAATGCCGCTGCAGACTGACCCGACGGTATTATATGCGGCCGGTAAGCATAAAAGCCGGGTCTACTACAAAGACCTGAAAATTGATTCTCCGTTTAATACGTATAAACATAAGGGGCTGCCGCCGGGACCGATTGCAAATGCCGGTGATTCATCATGGGAAGCGGCTCTCCGCCCTGAAAAAACGGATTATCTTTATTTCCTTGCAAAATCAAACGGCGAGGTCGTTTTCACCAAAACATTAAAAGACCATAATAAAGCGAAGGAAAAGTATATTTCCAAAAAAGACAGCGAATAAAAGGAGGGCAAAAGCTCTCCTTTTATTCCATTCTGAAAGGTTTTATGATAAAATATATCGGGTTGTTTACTTATGGATAAAGAAGTGTCTTAAGAGAGTGTCCCCGCGGATTCGTCAGGGGCACTCCTTTTTAGAACGGAGGCTGTTTGCCGTGAATGATCGGTATGAACAAATAAACGAGTATATAAACGCGATGCTGAAGCCTCGGCCTGATAAAGTGAAAAAGCTTGAAGCCTATGCAAAAGAGCACCATGTTCCGATTATGGAAGAAGCGGGCATTGAAGTGCTGCTTCAAATGCTGTCGATTCAACAGGCGAAAAACATTTTGGAAATCGGCGCGGCAATCGGATATTCCGCCATACGGATGGCGCTTGAGCTTCCGGGTGCGAATATTTACACGATTGAACGGGACGACAAACGCTATGAAGAAGCTGTGAACAATATAAAAGACTTTGAAATGGAAAACCGGATTCACGTAATGCACGGGGATGCGCTGGAACTTTCTGAGTCTGTCCGTGTCACGGCTCCTTATGATGCCATTTTTATCGACGCGGCCAAAGGCCAGTACACGAACTTTTTTGAGCTCTATGAACCGATGCTTGCGCCGGATGGAGTCATTTTTACGGACAATGTTCTGTTTAAAGGGCTGGTGGCGCAAAATCACTCGGACATTGAGCCGAAAAGAAGACGGAAGCTTGTTGAAAAAATTGATCAATATAACCAATGGCTGATGGACCGGCCTGACTATCAAACGGTCATACTGCCGGTCGGAGACGGCATCGCCATCAGTAAAAAGAAGAGGTGAAGGATCATGAAAAAACCTGAACTTTTGGTGACTCCGACTTCTGTACAGGATATTCTTCCGCTCATTCAAGCGGGCGCAACGGCCCTGTTGGTCGGAGAACAGAGATACGGCCTGAGACTGGCCGGTGAATTTTCAAGAGAAGATATAAAAGAAGCCGTAAAGACAGCTCATCAGGAAGGCGCGAAAGTGTACGCCGCCGTCAATGCTATTTTTCACAACGAAAAAGTGGACGAGCTGAACGGCTATCTTGCCTTTTTGCAGGAGGCCGGCGTTGATGCGGCTGTTTTCGGTGATCCGGCCGTTTTAATGGCGGCGCGTGAAGCGGCTCCCGAGCTTAAACTGCATTGGAGCACGGAAACAACGGGAACCAACTACTATTCCTGCAATTACTGGGGACGCAAAGGCGCACGGCGGGCAGTGCTGGCTAAGGAATTAAATATGGACAGCATCATTGACATAAAAGAAAACGCCGAAGTGGAAATTGAAATTCAAATCCACGGCATGACGTGCATGTTCCAATCGAAGCGTTCTTTAGTGGGCCATTACTTCGAATACCAGGGTAAAGTCATGGACATCGAACAGAAGAAAAAAGAAGCGGGGATGTTTCTGCATGACAAAGAACGGGGCAATAAATACCCGATTTTTGAAGATGAAAACGGCACGCACATCATGAGCCCGAACGATGTGTGCATGATTGATGAATTAGAGGACCTGATGGACGCCGGCATCGATTCTTTCAAAATCGACGGAGTTTTGAAGTCTCCTGAATACTTAACTGAAGTGACCCGCATGTACAGAGAAGCAATCGATCTGTGCTTCGAAAGCCGAGAGACATACGAAGAGAAAAAAGAGAGCTGGATAGAGCGGATTGAAAGCATTCAGCCTGTGAACAGAAGCATCGACACAGGATTCTTCTTTAAAGAAACGGTCTATTAAAAAGGAGGGTGCAACGGATGACAGCCGTAAATCAAACCATTTCCAAAGTCGTAAACGGAAAACGCGTCATTACGAAAAAACCTGAACTCCTTGCTCCGGCAGGAAACCTTGAAAAATTAAAAATTGCCGTTCATTACGGAGCGGACGCGGTTTTTATCGGAGGACAGGAATACGGACTCCGCTCAAATGCGGATAACTTCTCAATAGAAGAAATTGCAGAGGGCGTAGAATTTGCCAAAAAATACGGGGCAAAAATATATGTGACAACAAACATTTTCGCCCATAATGAAAATATGGACGGTCTGGAAGAATACTTAAAAGCGTTGGGAGACGCAAAAGTTGCCGGAATTATCGTCGCTGATCCGCTGATTATTGAAACATGCCGGAGAGTGGCCCCGGACGTAGAAATTCACCTCAGTACACAGCAGTCCCTTTCCAACTGGAAAGCGGTGCAGTTCTGGAAAGAAGAAGGGCTTGACCGCGTAGTGCTTGCCCGTGAAACGAGCGGACTGGAAATTAAAGAAATGAAGGAAAAGGTGGATATTGAAATTGAAACCTTTATCCACGGCGCCATGTGTATCGCTTATTCAGGCCGATGCGTGCTGAGCAATCACATGACAGCCCGGGATTCCAACCGCGGCGGCTGCTGTCAGTCCTGCCGCTGGGATTATGACCTGTATCAGACAGACGGTGCAAACGCGGTCGCGCTCTATGACGAAGAAGACGCTCCGTTTGCGATGAGCCCGAAAGATTTAAAATTGATTGAATCCATTCCGCAAATGATCGAGATGGGCATCGACAGCCTGAAAATTGAAGGCCGGATGAAATCGATTCATTACGTTGCGACGGTTGTCAGCGTGTATCGCAAAGTCATCGACGCATACTGCGCTGATCCTGAAAACTTTGTCATTCAAAAAGAATGGCTGGATGAGCTGGACAAATGTGCAAACCGGGATACCGCGCCTGCTTTCTTTGAAGGCACGCCCGGGTATGAAGAGCAGATGTTCGGCGAACACGGAAAGAAAACAACATTTGATTTTGCCGGTCTCGTGCTCGCGTATAACGAGGAAACTCAAATGGTGACGCTCCAGCAGCGCAATTTCTTTAAACAAGGTGACGAAGTGGAATTTTTCGGTCCTGAAATCGACAATTTCACATTCACAGTCGGCACTATTTGGGACGAAGACGGAAACGAGCTTGATGCTGCCCGCCATCCCCTGCAAATCGTTACATTTAAAGTAGACAAAAAGATTTATCCGAGCAACATGATGAGAAAGGGGAAGTAATCACCAATGGGTAAGAGTCCTGTAGTTATAGGCATCGCAGGAGGTTCCGGATCAGGAAAAACAAGCGTCACCCGTTCCATCTATGAACAGTTTAAAGGACACTCGATTTTAATGATCCAGCAAGACCTTTATTATAAAGACCAAAGCCATCTTCCGTTTGAAGAAAGGCTGAACACAAACTATGATCACCCGCTCGCATTTGATAATGACTATTTAATCGAGCATATTCAAGAGCTTTTGAATTACCGGCCAATAGAAAAGCCGATTTATGATTATAAACTGCATACGCGTTCTGAGGAAACCATTCCGGTTGAGCCGAAGGATGTCATTATTCTGGAAGGCATTCTCGTTCTCGAAGATAAAAGACTTCGCGACCTCATGGATATGAAACTTTATGTCGACACGGACGCGGATCTCCGTATCATCAGACGGATTATGAGAGATATTAACGAAAGAGGCCGTTCAATCGATTCTGTCATTGAGCAGTATGTGTCCGTCGTCAGACCGATGCACAATCAGTTTGTTGAACCGACGAAACGCTACGCGGACATCATTATTCCGGAAGGCGGACAAAACCACGTCGCAATTGATCTGATGGTCACGAAGATTCAAACGATCCTTGAACAAAATGCAATTTTGTAATACCATAGCATAGACATAAATAACTCAGACCATATTATGTATAGGCTGGAAGGGAATGAGACAGTTCCCTTCTTTCCCTGTTTATAAACCGAAACATTTGCAGAAAACACACATTCAGTTTAAGATAAACAGTACCTATATGGGAGAGAAGAACGAGGACTGCCCTGTGTTCTCATTCTTGATTTTTTCGTTTATGCTCTCATACATAATCACACGTTATTGTTGAGGGACAACCACCAAGGAGTGAAGGAACATGGCACAAGAAAAAGTTTTTCCGATGACTCACGAAGGAAAACAAAAACTAGAACAAGAATTAGAGCAATTGAAAACGGTTAAACGTAAAGAAGTAGTAGAACGAATTAAAATCGCAAGAAGCTTCGGAGATCTGTCAGAGAACTCTGAGTATGATTCTGCAAAAGAAGAACAGGCATTTGTGGAAGGGCGCATCACGACGCTTGAAAACATGATCCGCAATGCGAAAATCATCGAGGACGACGGCGGTTCAAATGTAGTCGGTTTGGGAAAAACCGTATCATTCATCGAATTGCCGGACGGTGAAGAAGAATCTTACACGATTGTCGGAAGCGCTGAAGCCGATCCGTTTGAAGGGAAAATTTCAAACGACTCGCCAATCGCCAAAAGCCTGCTCGGCAGAAAAGTGGACGAAGAAGTGACAGTTCAGACGCCGGGCGGAGAAATGCTCGTGAAAATTGTGAAAATTTCATAAGATCCGTTTAACAATGAAACACCTCGTCCAAAATGTGGATGAGGTGTTTTTTATGATCGTATCAAAAAGGCTGAAAACGGCCGTGATTTGTTTTCTGCTTGTGTTTTTCTTTCTGCTTGCGAGGCTGGCTGAAATTCAGTTGTTTTTTACAGAATCTTTTTCAAAATCCAATATTAATCTGATTCAGGAAAGCGTCAAGCAGCGGACGGAAGAAGTCCTTATTTCAGATGGACGCGGCTCTTTTCTTGATCGGAACGGCAAAGAACTGACCGGAAAAAAGCAGCCTGCCGTCATACTGTTTCCCTTTCTCGTGACGCAGGATTGGCCGGTTGACCGGGTATCAGACATTCTCGGAATGAAACAGGGGGAGCTCAGGCAGCTGCTCACGGAAGCGAAAAAACCGGTGGTCCTGAACAGCAGAAAAATAAAACATTTGACGAAACAATCCGTGTCAAATATCAATTCTTTGAAATATCCCGGCATTTACGGCGTATATATGAAAGACAGCAAAGAAACAAACATAGCCGCTCATCTGTTGGGCGCGACAAACCAGGACCCTGAGCTTTTGAAAAAGAAATACCCCGGCAGGAAGGAACTGCCGATCACGGCAAAGATCGGGACAAGCGGGATGGAGCGGACGTTTGATGAGTTTTTACTGGCGGATCAGGACACAAAACTTTTGTATCATGTCGACGGAAGGGGAAACCCTTTATTCGGAATGGACGTCAAATATACGGCTGAAGCAAACGCGTTTTATCCGCTGCAAGTCAAAACCTCCATCGACCGTAATATTCAAAAAGCAATGGAAGATGTATTGAAAGACCGCGGGTTAAAAAAGGGGGGAGCCGTCCTTTTAGACATTGAAAAAAGCAGTGTGCTCGGAATGGTATCAAAGCCTGACGCCGACATGTCAAAGCAGCAGACACTGCAAAATTACATGCTGACGCCGATTTATCCGGGATCAGTATTTAAAACGGTGATCGCCGCAGCCGCAATAGAACAAAACGAAGTGAAGCCGGACACATCCTTTAACTGCAATCTCAACCTGTACGGAGAGCCGGGGGATGACAAAGGCACGCTCAGTTTTGGAGAAAGCTTTGCCCAAAGCTGCAATTATACGTTTACAAGCCTTGCGGAAAAATTGATCAAAAAAGATGATTCCGTTATTGAAAACATGGCGGAAAAACTTGGTCTCACCCAGCGGGCGGGCTGGGAAGGCAAGCTGTACCGGGAAGACGGATTCAGGCAGCTGTATAATGAAAAAAGCGGGGTCATTTGGGGAGATGACAAAGACAAAACCGTAAAAAAAGCCGTCGCACAGACGGCGATCGGGCAAAAAAACGTGAAAGTCACGCCTCTTGAAGTCGCCAATATGATGGCGGCGATCGCGCGCGGCGGTGAAAAAAAACAAGTCAAAATCGCGGACAAAATTGAATACAAAAACAAAACGACGATGGCGTCATTCAAAGATCAGCCGTTAAAAGGGGAAAACATCGACAAATATACGGCGCAGCAGCTTCAAAAAATTCTCAGAGAAGTCGTCACCTCACCGAAAGGAACCGGCCGAAGGTTTCAGGATCTGCCGTATGAGATAGCAGGCAAATCGGGAACGGCCCAGACGGGAATGTTTACAAAAGAAAAACAGACGCTTTACCACAAATGGTTTGCGGGATACTTTCCCGCGGACAAGCCGAAATATGCTCTCGTGGTGCTGCACATGGACACGCCGGGGGATAAGGCTCTGACAAATACAGTGTTTTATGATATTGTTAAAAAGGTACATGAAAATGAAATAAATCAGACATAGAACAACCGCTCAGCCCATGTTAAAATATATGCTGAGCAAGAGGGATAAAGGAGTGCAGAATGATTGAGCAATAAACAATCTCGTTTTGAAAACCGTGATAAGCGCAGAAAAGCAAATATGGTGCTTAACATTTTAATTGCTATCGTATCTATTCTTATTGTCGTCGTTGCCGTCAGCCTCTTCATCAACAGTCCGTCGGGCGACGTGAGCGAAAAAGCGGATACAAGCCAGAAGCAGGAAACACCTGCATCAGGCAAGACGAAGCAGACATCCGATGAAGACATAAAAGACAGCAAAAAAGATACGGCATCAGACGATGACAAAAAAGATAAACAGGATAAGGATACATCTGATTCATCTTCAGACTCTGACAGCAAAAAAGACGATGATTCATCGAAAAGTGATGACAGCAGCAAAAAAGACTCTGATTCAAGCGATCCTTTTAAAGGCGCAAAAATAACAGAGGGCGGCTCATCAAGCGATGTCGAGAAAACAATTGTTAACCCAAAATGGAAAGCGGTCGGCACAAAGCAGACGGGAGAACATGCGGCGACGTATGACTCAAGCTCTGAAGACTGGTCCGAAATGCTTGACGCCATCTCTTACGCAACAGGCGTGTCAAAAGATCATATGACAGTGCTGTGGCTCGGAAACAATGGAAGCCCGCAAGATGCGAAGGGTAAAGTTTTAGACAAAACGAACGGCAAAAAGTATCAGGTCACCATCACTTGGAAAGACAAAAAAGGCTGGAAGCCGACAAAAGTAGAAACCTTAAAATAACCGCAAAAAAGCAGCTGATTATTCAGCTGCTTTTTTCTGTCATACGTCAGCTGAAAAATGCACCGACGCGCTGTAAAGGATTCTGCCGTCAACGGCCGTCACCTGATGGGATACGGAACGGACGCGAAGCATAATCGCCTGGTTGTTTTCAATCTGAACGTTTATTTTCTTTTCAAGCTCCTGCAAAGATGCCGCTTCGAAAAATTCTACTTTATCTTTGATTAAATCCAATTGAAAATTCATCAGTACAGATCCTCCTGATTTTTCTTCTGAGTCAATGAAAGTATAAGCCTTTCTGCCGTAATTGCGCAATAATCCCAAAGTATTTTAGTACCCTTCCATTCTTTTTTGTGATAGGATAGGAACTGTTCCACGATTAATCCATACTATACTCATAGGAATTATAAATTATGGAGAGTGAAAAATATGGGCCGTGAATTTATTCCATTATTTGAAGATTGGGCAGCGACTTATGATGCCACAGTGCACGGGGCAGACAAACAATATGCTGATGTTTTTAAAGGGTATGACAACATTCTTGACAGCATCGTCGCACTTTCAGGTTCAAACGTTTTAGAGTTCGGACCGGGAACGGGGAATTTAACGGCGAAATTAGCCGCCGCGAACAAAAAGGTGTTTGGTGTAGAACCGTCTCCGTCAATGAGAAAACTGGCGGCTGACAAGCTTTCTGACAAAGCCGTGTTCAGTGACGGAGATTTTCTGGAGTTTCCCGCTCCGCCTTTTCAAATAGATACCATCGTCAGCTCGTACGCCTTTCATCATTTAACCGATGAAGAAAAGCGAACGGCTGTAAAGCAGTATGGCGCAATCCTTCAGAAGCATGATAAAATAGTGTTTGCCGATACAGTCTTTAAAGATCATGAAGCTTATGATGTAGCCATTAAAAAAGCAATCCGAAACGGCTATCATCAATTAGCGGACGATTTAAAGACGGAACATTATCCGACACTCGGGACAATGAAAAACATCTTTTCAGAAGAGGGATTTGCCGCGCGGTTTACGCAGCAAAATGACTTTGTCTGGATAATGGAGGCGATTAAACGGTAAATCGAAGGGATTGTGTATAAATGAAACTGGCAGTCATCGGAGCAATGGAAGAGGAAGTTACGATTTTAAGAAGCAAACTGAAAGACGCAAAACAAGAGATGATCGCTCACTGTGAGTTTACAACTGGCAGCTATGAAGGCGTCGAAGTCATCTTGCTGAAATCAGGTATCGGGAAAGTCAACGCGGCGATCAGCACGACGCTTCTGCTTGACCGTTTCAAACCTGATTATGTGATTAACACAGGCTCAGCGGGCGGTTTTCATCATACATTGAATGTAGGCGACGTCGTCATCTCAACAGATGTCCGCCATCATGACGTAGATGTGACGGCGTTTGACTATGAATACGGACAGGTGCCGGGTCTTCCGGCAGCATACAAAGCTGATGAAAAGCTGATCAGTATTACTGAGGAAGCGGTTTCTGAACTGAACGGCATTCAAGTCGCCAAAGGCACAATCGCTACGGGAGATTCTTTTATGAATGATCCGAAGCGGGTTGAAGACGTACGCGCCAAATTTGCGGATTTGTACGCGGTTGAAATGGAAGCTGCGGCTGTCGCACAGGTGTGCCACCAGTTCAAAACGCCTTTTGTTGTCATCAGAGCTTTATCTGATATTGCCGGAAAAGAATCTGACGTTTCATTTGATAAATTTTTAGAACAGGCTGCCGTTCATTCAACTGAGCTTGTCCTGAATGTCATCAAACGAATTCACTAAGCGGGGGATTCTCGTTCTCCTCCGCTTTTCCAGGAGGAGGACATATATTGAACGTGATAACAGATATTACAGAACTGATCGGAAATACACCGCTGCTCCGTCTCAAGCATTTTGATCTACCGGAGGGAACAGCGGTTTATGCTAAGCTTGAGATGATGAATCCGGGCGGAAGCATTAAAGACAGGCTGGGCGGGATGCTCATTGAAGATGCGCTTCGCACGGGAAAGGTGAAACCGGGCGGCGTTATCATTGAGGCGACTGCCGGAAACACCGGGATCGGACTCGCTCTGTGCGCCAGAAAGCATCAGCTTCGCGCCGTTTTTTGCGTCCCGGAGCATTTCAGCAGAGAAAAGCAGCAAATTATGAAAGCTCTCGGAGCGGACATCGTGCATACGCCGAGAGAAGAAGGCATGCAGGGAGCCATCCGAAAAGCGCTTGAACTGGAGAGAGAGATTAATAATTCTTATGCCGTTCTGCAATTTAAAAACCGAGTAAATCCATTGACTTACTACAAAACGATCGGACCTGAAATATGGAACGCGCTCGGCGGGGATATCCACGCTTTTGTCGCAGGAGCGGGTTCCGGCGGCACCTTTGCCGGTACGGCAGCTTATTTAAAGGAGAAAAATCCTGCCGTCAAAACGGTGATCGTTGAACCGGAAGGCTCGATCCTGAACGGAGGAGAGCCGTATGCCCATAAAACGGAAGGCATCGGCATGGAGTTTATCCCGGATTATATGGACGAGAACCATTTTGACGCCACTTACACGGTGGAGGACGATACGGCGTTTTCGCTTGTCAGAGAAGCGGCCGAGAAAGAAGGCCTCTTAATTGGAAGCTCTTCAGGGGCGGCTCTTTATGCAGCGCTTGAAGAAGCGAAAAAAGCGCCCGCCGGATCAAATATCGTCACCATTTTCCCTGACGGCAGCGATCGATATATAAGCAAAAACATTTTTCAAGGAGGTCAGTAAGATGAAGAAAAAAACGCTGATGGTGCACGGAGGAATTACGGGAGATGAAAAAACAGGAGCGGTTTCCGTACCGATTTATCAAGTAAGCACGTACCAACAGCCGAAAGCGGGCGAGCACACGGGTTATGAATATTCAAGAACGGCCAATCCGACGCGGACGGCGCTTGAAAGCTTAATTGCAGAGCTTGAAGGCGGCGCGGCGGGATATGCGTTCGGCTCAGGCATGGCTGCGATTACTGCCGTCATGATGCTGTTTGACAGCGGCGATCATGTTATTTTGACGGATGATGTATACGGCGGCACTTACCGGGTGATGACAGGCGTGCTGAACCGCTTCGGCATTGAAGCGGACTTTGTCGATACGAGCAGTGAAGAAAAAGTCAAAAAGGCCATTCGCCCGAATACGAAAGCCATTTATATCGAAACACCGACAAACCCGCTATTGAAAGTGACTGACCTCAAACTGATGTCTGACATCGCAAAAGAAGCGGGCGTATTGCTTATCGTCGATAATACGTTTTACACGCCGTATTTCCAGCAGCCGCTCAGCTTCGGCGCTGACATCGTGCTGCACAGCGCGACAAAATATCTCGGCGGCCACAGCGATGTCGTCGGCGGCTTAGTCGTCACGGCTGATAAAGAACTGGGCGAAAAGCTTCATTATGTGCAAAACTCAACAGGCGGCGTTTTAGGACCGCAGGATTCATGGCTTTTGATGAGAGGCATTAAAACACTGGGACTCAGAATGGATGCCATCAATCACAGCGCCGGAAAAATCGCCGAGCTGCTTGAAGCACATGATGCCGTTCAGACGCTTTACTATCCGGGATCAGCGAAACACCCGGGCCATGAGCTGACAAAAGCGCAAAGCTCCGGTTTCGGCGGAATGATTTCCTTTGATGTCGGCAGCAGCGAACGCGTCGACGCGTTTTTAGAAAAATTGAACCTGTTTACGATCGCGGAAAGTTTAGGAGCGGTTGAAAGCTTAATCTCCGTGCCGTCCAGAATGACGCACGCTTCGATCCCGCGCGACCGCCGGCTTGCGCTTGGCATTACCGACGGGCTCGTGCGGATCTCAGTCGGTATTGAGGATACTGAGGATTTAACGGCGGATGTGAAACAGGCGCTTGATTCACTTTTATAAAGAATGGATAGATTTACATTCTCTGTCGGCTGTCAGCTTGTATTATAATGTTGGTAGACTATAAAACTGGCAGGTGACCTTATATGGAGAAGAAAAGACTGAAATCATTAATAGAAGATTTTAAGCATTACGCATTTATTCTGCTTGCAGTCAGCACCTTCATTTATATCGGCGCGGTTCTTCCCGGACAAGGGCTGACTGCGGGCCAGAAAATGCTGATGTTTGTAACGGATTGTGTATTTTTAGCGGGCGCTTATTTCTGCGTTGACCGTTCACTTATTTATAAAAAGAGGCTGGAAGAGGCCGAAGAATAAAAAAAAGCCATTGTCTTTTGACAATGGCTTTTTCGTTTCTTATTCAGACGGGGTTTCGCGTAATTCTTTTCCCATTCCTTTTAAAAACTGCAGCCCGAAGCCGAGCGCGCGGTTAATATCAGGATCACCGACGGCTTTCATCAGTTCAAACATACTGACTTTCCTGTCCTCTTTTAAAAATCTTTGCGCCTGATCCGTCCCGGCCATGGCGCTTTCTAAAAGTCTGCCCATAAATTCAGGATCAGCTTTTGACAGCGCGCCTCCCGCGGCCATCATCGTATTCAGGAGATTGGTGACAGGTTCCCGGGAAATCTGTCCGAGTGCGATTTTGGCAATCTCCTCTTTTGCCTGGAGCATATAGCCGGCGGCATCAAAAATGCCCAAGCCATTCAGCTTTGCCATGATGGACATCGTTTTCGCGACGGCTTCTTCATTTTCTGCGAGAAGCGTCTTCAGTTCTTCCAGTTTTTCAGCTTTCAGCTGTTCCTCTGTTTTCGTTTCTTTTTGAATTTCAGTAATTGGGCTTGCCATAATGTTTCCTCCTTTCCTTAATCAGTTAAGTGCACATAGCCCGGACGGTTCCATTTTCGCTGAGCTTCCACACCGTTTTGCGGATGACGTTTTTTGTTCCGCGGATTCGTTTTCGGAAGCGGCGGAGTATCACAGGAACCAAGCACTTCCATGCGGACTTTTGTCTGCTTATAGGCAGGTGTATGTGTCCGTGAATCATACGCAGGCCCGGTCAGGAAATTAATCGCAGAATCTTTATCTGTAGAGTTCATCGGCAGATAAAGCTCATTTGCGCGGACTCGGTCTGTCACAAGCGCGTTCAATTTAACCGCCCCAAAAGGAGAGACGAGCCGGATCATTGTCCCGTCGCAAATTCCGCGTTCAGCCGCGAGCTCCGGCGATACTTCAACAAATACATCCGGAACTTTAGACTGAATGCCTTTTGACTTGTTTGTCATGTTTCCTTCGTGGAAATGTTCAAGCATCCGTCCGTTGTTAATATGCAGGTCATATTCTTCAGGGAATACAGCAGGCTCCACCCAATCGCTCAGCGCAAAACGGGCTTTTTTGTCCGGGAAGTTAAAGCCGTCTTCATAAAGAAGCGGAGTGCTTTCTCCCGTAAAGCTTCCCCACAAGAAGCTGTTCCAGCCGCTAAGAACGTCGTAGCTTGCTTTTCCGAACAGCGGAGAAAGGCTCGCCATTTCTGAGAAAATGTCGCTAGGATGCGTGTAATTCCAATCAGCGCCTAAACGATTGGCGACTTCCTGAATAATCCACCAGTCGGGTTTTGCATCGCCGAGTGTCGGAAGCGCCTGATACAATCTTTGCACACGCCGCTCTGTGTTTGTAAATGTTCCGTCTTTTTCAAGAGATGGAACCGCAGGCAGGATGACATCCGCGTATTGCGCCGTTCTTGAAAGGAAAATATCCTGCACAACAAAGAAATCAAGGCTGGATAAAATGTTATGAACATGGTTGGCGTTTGAATCGACGAGCGCCATATCTTCACCGACGAGATACATGGCTTTCATGTTTCCTTCTTCAATCGCATGGAGCATTTCGATATTATCAAGACCCGGCTTGCCGTCAATTTCAACACCGTAAGCTTTTTCGAATTTAGCGCGTGCCGCATCATCGGTAATATGCTGATACCCCGGAAGCCAGCCTGGAAGAGTTCCCATATCGCAAGCGCCTTGAACGTTGTTATGTCCCCGCAGCGGATAGGCTCCGGCGCCCGGACGGCGGTAGTTTCCTGTGGCAAGCAGCAGGTTGGAAATCGCCGCTGATGTATCAGAGCCGCCTGTATTCTGGGTAACGCCCATGCCCCAAAGAACACAAGTGCCGTCTGCATCACGAATCATTTCGGCAATGCGGATGATCGTATCCTGAGAAAGTCCGGTGATGCGCTCCGCATATTCCAATGTGTATTTTTCCAGCGTTTCTTTATAATCATCAAAGTAGTTGACATTTTCATCAATAAACGCTTGATCGTGCCAGCCTTGGTCAATCATATATTTCGTTACTGCCATGAGCCAGACCTGGTCAGTCCCTTGTTTTGGGCTGATAAAGAGGTCGGACCGTTCAGCCATTTCATTTCTGCGCAGATCGGCAACAATCAGTTTTTGGCCGTGCAGTTTATGGGCGCGTTTCACGCGTGTGGCCAGAACCGGATGTCCTTCCGCCGGATTGGCGCCGACGATGAGCACGAGGCCCGCTTTTGCGATATCTTTAATTGTGCCAGCGTCTCCGCCCATACCGACGGTGCGGAATAAGCCGTCCGTTGCCGGTGACTGGCAGTAGCGTGAGCAGTTATCCACGTTGTTGGTTTCAAATACTTGGCGTGCCAATTTTTGAATGACGTAGTTGTCTTCATTCGTAATTTTAGAAGAAGAAATAAAACCGACAGAACCATTTCCATGTTCGGTCTTGATCGAACCGAGTCTTGAAGCGACAAGATCAAGAGCTTCTTCCCATGACGATTCAACAAATGCGCCGTTTTTCCGGATAAGCGGTTTTGTAATCCGTTCTTCCGAATTCACGAAGTCCCAGCCGAATTTCCCTTTCACACAAGTGGAAATCGCATTAACCGGAGCATCGGAAACAGGCTGAATTTTAAGGATGTCACGGCCTTTTGTCCATACTTCAAAAGAGCATCCGACGCCGCAGAACGTGCAGACTGTTTTTGTTTTTTTCGTCCGTTTATCGCGCATAGCCGCTTCCACTTCAGACACGGCGAAGATGCTTGTATAGTCGGGTTCAACATTTTTCACTAAATCAATCATCGGTTCCATGACATCTTCTTTTATTCCTGTCATAAATCCGGCTTGGCCGAGCATTGATTTTTCCATCAGTGCGTTACAAGGACAGACAGTGACACACTGGCCGCAGCTGACGCAGGAAGATTCATTAATGGCGACGCCTTCATCCCAAATGACCCGCGGGCGGTCGCGCTCCCAATCAATTGAAAGGGTCTCATTCACCTGAAGGTTTTGACACACTTCCACACATTGGCCGCAGGCGATGCATTGGTTCGGATCATAGCGGTAAAACGGGTGAGACATATCAACCGCGCACTTTGAATCATCTTTCGGCGTATACGGATATTTCTGATGCTCAATTCCCATCATTTCCGCTGTATTATGCAGTGTGCAGTTGCCGTTGTTGTTATCGCATACCGTACAGTAAAGCAGGTGATTCTCGAGCAGGCGGTCCATGGCCTCTGTCTGAGCCTCTTTTACCCTTCCCGACGTAAGCGAGATGGACATCCCGTTTTCTGCAGCCGTGGAACAAGAGCGCTGCAATTTCCCGTTTACTTCAACAATACAGGTGTCACATGTTTGAATCGGATCCACTTCCGGTACATGGCATATTTGCGGAATCTCAATTCCGTTTTGGTTTAAAATATCTAAAATCTTAGACCCCTCTGGTGCTTCATACTCCGTGCCGTCAATTTTGACACGGATAGACTGAACGTCTGTCACTTCCAATTCCCCTCCATCTTTTAAACTCGAAAAAAGCCATGCACATAGATACCGGCCTCCTGTCCGGAGAACGGTATAAATACGCATGGCGGAATAGTTCACTAGCAAGTCTTACTAACAGACCAATCCTATTTGTATAAAACGATAGACTCATAACACGTTTCCTATTACAAATCCATCTTCACTGCTTTTATTATAAGGTGATATTTATTATAATACAATACGAAAGGAAAACTTTAACCAAGTGAAATGTCACAAAGGGGAACCGGGAATGTCTTTCATAGGCTAAAATCGGAGGGGTCAATATGTCTAAAAAAATTCATGAATTTAACGATATTATCCGGAAATTGCGCAAAGAATTATTTGGAAAGGGGCCTGAACGAATTCACACCGTTTTTGTGGATAACATGGCGGTATCTACGCTTTACGGAAATCTAAGCGCAAGTGAGCAGTTTATCGCACGCACGCCTGAAGGAAGAGAAATGGTTCATGCGGCGCGAACCAGCTTAATTCAGGAGCTGTATTCAAAACAAACGCCTGACGGAATGGAAGAGCTCATCGGAGCAAAGCTTGTACATCTGTTTTCAGATATTAAAATAGAGGAAAATATTGCTGTATCGGTGTTTGTCTTTGACCGCTCAATTGAAGAGCATAAAGAAGAAATCAAAAGCTGACAATATTCAATTGACACGAAATTGTCACATTTGATATGATATGAACTGCCAGCAGTGGCCTAAGGACGATTTTTTATGGAATGTGTGCATGATCTGTACATATTCTATACCGCATATTTTCATTCTGCTTGATATTGTTGTATGGGTATGCATACAAGTTAGGCAGCATTCAAACCCCGTTTTTTCAGACGGGTTAGTTGAATGCTGCCTTTTTTGTTAGGCGTCTTTGGAAACTGCGGGCTGAAATGATAAATGGAGGGGTTATTATGGCTTTTCGTAAACCGGACGAAATAGCGGAGCTTGCGGTCGAATCAGGGGTAAAAAAGGTGCATTCACCGCTTTCAGCACTGATTGTATTAGGATTTTTGGGAGGAGCGTTTATCGCACTCGGTTATTTGCTTGATATCCGTGTCATCGGCGACCTTCCGAAAGAATGGGGAAGCCTGTCGAGTTTAATCGGGGCGTCCGTGTTTCCCATCGGATTGGTGCTCGTCGTTCTTGCCGGAGCGGAGCTGATTACGGGAAATATGATGTCGGTATCCATGGCGCTGTTTTCCAGAAGAATATCCGCCGGTGCATTGGTGAAAAATTGGGTGATCGTGACGTTGATGAATCTTGTCGGCGCACTGTTTGTCGCTTACTTTTTCGGACATGTTGTCGGATTAACCGAAACAGGACCTTACTTGGAAAAAACAATTGCGGTCGCACAAGGCAAATTGGATATGCCGTTTGGAAAAGTCATTGTTTCGGCGATCGGCTGTAACTGGCTTGTCTGTTTGGCCGTCTGGCTTTCTTTCGGCGCAGAAGACGGAGCCGGAAAAATCGCGGGTATATGGTTTCCGATTATGGCGTTTGTCGCAATTGGTTTTCAGCACGTTGTAGCCAATATGTTTATCATCCCGGCTGCGATTTTTGCAGGTTCATTTTCGTGGGGTGATCTGATTGGCAATCTCATTCCGGCCTTTATCGGGAATGTCATCGGCGGGGCAGTGTTTGTCGGCCTCATTTATTTTATTGCATATTCAAAAAAAGATCAGAAAAAGCAAGGGATGAAAAGAGTTTCCTGAGGTAAGAAAGATGCCGGAAAACACGGACAATTGAAGCGGAATGCCAGCACATTTTCTGTCCAAATCTTGAAAAAAATGTTTACAAAATGGAAGCTGATGGATATACTTACAAAGTAAGAAAAAAGCAAAGGGAGGTTGAATCACATGACGACGTTAAACGGCAATCAAAATCTACAATTGAACCGATTCAGCCTGTGGAAGAGTTCGTGTCCTTCCTTAACCTCTGCCCGTCAAGCACGTTAATTTCGGAGTATCAGGACATTCGCAGCTCCCCGCAGGGAAAGAAGCACGTCTTCTTTTGTCTGCGGATTTAGTCTGCCCGCAGCGCATATGAACTTTGCTGCGGGTTATTTTCGCTTGTGCGGATATTGAAAGGGGGTGAGCGATAATGACCATTAATCTTTTCTTTTTAACACTGACCATTTCAAAGCGTTTTAAAAGTGCGGAAGAGTATGAACGAGAACAGCAGGTCGAAGAGTTTTATAATGAAGCGAAAGAACGCCAGCTGAAACACTTTTATATGAACTAACGGACACGAAGGGCCAAAACGGAGGAGAAGGAGGAGATTATCATGTTCAGAATTGAACTGCTGAATCATTACACAATGGAGAAGGACCAGGTTTAGCGAGGATGTTGCTGTCACGTCGCAGACGGCCTGCATACCATGGTAAAGAAAGAAAAATTGGTAAGCGGGTGATAGCATGCAAGGCGGTCAGAACAGAATTCCATCCATCGGGCACGGGTATGCGTCAATGCCCCATTCATTTAAGCACGGCTACGGCAACCCGTATCGCCGGCAGAGAATGGCGGCGCTTTCCCGGCAGACAAGATATATAGCACCGTATTATTGGTACTAGAGCAGGCGGAAAACCTACGTTTTCCGTCTTTTTTTTATGAAAACAAATATAAATTTCAAATAAATCGAAACGTTCATGAAGAGAAGTGCGTCTAGTTAGTACCTCATACTAATACGAGGTAATATTATTTCTGAATAATAAATCACAGGAATGGAAAAGCGGGTGTTATACAATGTTGCAACATACATCTTCAGCATTAAAACGAATGCGCGCGAAATACTTTGCTGCATCAGAACCGGCAGAGTCAGTCATTCAGCAAATCTTGATGGACATACAGGAATACGACCGCATTTTGGAAATCGGGACCGGAAACGGCTCAATGTTTAAACAAATCATCGGACAGCTTGAAAAGGGCAGTCTTAAAAGCATAGAAACATCGAAACGTAAAATACGGAAAACACAGCGCGCAAACCGTTCGGTTATAAAAGCCGGGCTCGGAAACATTCAGCAGGGGAGGCCGGAAAGCATACCCTTCCGCGACCGCAGTTTTCATAAAGTTTTCTCATTACATACTGCTGAAACAGTCAGCGATTACCGGACGGCATGTAAAGAAGTGTACCGCGTTCTTCAAATTGACGGGTGTTTCTATATGGTTTTGAAACCTTCGCGGATGAGTGAAAAGGATGTGATTGAGGTGCTCTATGATCAGCATTTCAGAGACATTTCAGTTGTCAGCAGAGATTCATTCCATTTTATTACTGCCATTAAATAGAATATTTCTTGGGAAATAAAAAGAGCTGCTTAAGTCACTGCAGCTCTTTTTGTGGAATTGGGCATATTTCCTTATTTTTGGTTATTTCACATATATTTTATATTAAAAAAAGTTTTTTTCTTATACAATGGTAATCAGATGACCGTACATTTTAAATATTTTGAACAAACGGAATGAATATTCATTCCGCATTTAGAAAGGGGGATGAAATGACAGCTTCAAACAAGGTTGAACTCATTATGAAAGCGTCGCTTACTTTGTTTACAGATAGAGGATTTGACGCCACGACGATTCCGATGATTGCCGCTCAGGCCGATGTCGGAACCGGCACAATTTACCGTTACTTTGACAGTAAAGAGACACTTGTGAACGTACTGTATCAGGAAAGTGCGCAGCGTTTTATGAAAAAAGTCAAAACGGACTTTCAGGGGATATCTGTAAGAGAAGGGTTTCATCACCTGTTTTATTGTCTGATTGATTTTACGAAGGAAAGTGAGTATGCATTGTTTTTTCTTGAAACGAATAAGGACGCCTACTTTCTGAATGAAACGAGCCGTAAGCTTCTTGATGAAATAACACAGATGCTTGACGTCTTTTTTCAGCGCGGCAAGTCTGAAGGCGTGCTCCGCAATCTGCCGTCCAATGTGCTGATGGCGCTGCTGCTCGGGGCATATCTCAAACTCTATCAGCTTGTCCGGACGGGAAGCGTCGAAATAACAAAACCGTTTTTGAAAGAATTGGAGCAATGTTCTTGGGATGCCATCAGAACTCATTAATTATTCGCCGAAGGAAGGAAGATCGATATGAAACAGCTAAGCGCTATACCGCAGCCGAAAACATACGGGCCTCTGAAAAATCTCCCTCACTTGGAAAAAGAAAAACTGTCACAATCGCTATGGAAAATTGCCGAAGAATACGGCCCGATCTTTCGTTTTGAATTTCCGAGCTCTGTCGGGGTCTTCGTCTCAGGCCGCGAGCTCGCGGCAGAAGTCTGTGATGAAAAGCGATTTGACAAAAATCTCAGCAAAGCTTTGCTGAAGGTCCGTGAGTTTGGCGGTGACGGACTATTTACGAGCTGGACTCACGAAAAGAACTGGCAGAAAGCGCATCGGATTTTATTGCCGAGCTTCAGCCAGAAGGCGATGAAAGGCTATCATTCAATGATGCTGGATATTGCCATGCAGCTCGTGCAGAAGTGGAGCAGATTAAATCCGAATGAAGAAATTGACGTTGCCGAAGATATGACGCGCCTGACGCTGGATACAATCGGCCTGTGCGGATTTCATTACCGCTTTAACAGCTTTTACCGCGACACACAGCATCCTTTTATCACAAGTATGCTTCGTGCGCTGCAGGAGGCAATGCGCCAATCGCAGAGACACAGCCTGCAGGACAAGCTGATGATCAAAACGAGACATCAGTTCCAGCAGGATATTGAAGAGATGAATTCGCTTGTAGACCGGATCATCGCTGAGCGGAGGGAAAATCCGGATGAGAATCTGTCTGACCTTTTAGCATTGATGCTTGAAGCGAAAGACCCTGTAACGGGGGAAAGGCTGGATGATGAAAATATCCGTTATCAAATCATTACCTTTTTGATCGCTGGGCATGAAACCACAAGCGGGCTGCTTTCTTTTGCGATATACTGCCTGCTGAAAAATAAAGATAAATTGAAAAAAGCCGTTCAGGAAGCCGAGCGGGTGCTGACGGGAGAGACCCCTGAATATAAGCAGATTCAGCAGCTGACATATATCCGCATGGTGCTAAACGAGACTTTGCGGCTGTATCCGACTGCCCCGGCATTTTCTCTGTACGCGAAGGAAGATACGGTTCTCGGCGGGAAATATCCGATTGCGAAGGGACAGCCGGTGACGATTCTGACTCCGCAGCTGCACCGGGATAAAAGCGCGTGGGGAGAAGATGCCGAGTCATTCCGCCCGGAAAGGTTCAGTGATCCCGCGGCAATTCCGGCTGATGCATATAAGCCGTTCGGAAACGGACAGCGCGCATGCATCGGGATGCAGTTTGCCCTGCAGGAAGCGACAATGGTGCTCGGCCTTGTCCTGAAATACTTTGAACTGATTGATCATAATGATTATGAGCTTACGATTAAAGAAGCTCTAACCATTAAGCCCGGTGATTTTAAAATCCGTGTGAAAAACAAGGACGTGTCCAATCATCAGCCCGTACAAAGCCAAAAAGCTGAAGGAAGCGGTCACAAAGAAGAAACGAAAGAAATCCCGTCCCACGGAACGCCGCTTCTCATTCTTTACGGATCAAATTTAGGGACTGCGGAAGGAATCGCGGAAGAGCTGGCTGATATCGGAAGAAGCAAAGGATTTTCAACTGAAACCGGCCCGCTCGATGATTATGCCGGGAAACTGCCTGTAAAAGGCGCGGTCGTTATTGTTACGGCTTCTTATAACGGGGCGCCGCCTGATAATGCGGCGGGTTTTGTGAAATGGATGGAAACCCTTGAAGATCAGGAATTAAAGGGTGTTTCTTACGCCGTCTTCGGCTGCGGAGACCGCAACTGGGCCGCCACTTACCAAAGGATCCCCCGCCTGATAGACAAAGTGCTTGAAGAAAAAGGGGCAAAACGGCTGACCTCTATCGGGGAGGGCGACAATGCCGATGATTTTGAGTACAGTCAGGAAGTCTGGGAAGACTCATTCTGGAAGGACATCATGAAGGCTTTTCATATAGAGGCCGCTCCAAAACAGACAAACAAATCACAGTTATCAATCGAATACGTAAGTGAAGCAGCCGAGACGCCGATTGCCAAAACGTACAAAGCATTTGCGGCGGAGGTCATTACGAACAAAGAGCTTCATACCGAAAGCAGCAAGCGCTCAGTCCGGCATATTGAGCTGCGTCTCCCCGAAACAGAAACGTATCAGGAAGGAGATCATCTCGGGGTGCTTCCGCAAAACAGCGGGGAACTGATCAGCCGTGTCATTCGCCGATTCGGTCTTGATCCGAACCAGCACTTTAAGATCAAGGGCCGGCAGCTGCCTCATCTGCCGATGGACCGGCCGGTTAATGCGCCGGAGCTTTTGGCGTCCTATGTAGAGCTGCAGGAGCCGGCAACGAGAGCCCAGCTTCGCGAACTTGCCGCACATACCGTGTGCCCGCCGCACCAAAAAGAATTGGAGCATCTTTATTCTGATGATGCGGCATATAAAGAAAACGTGCTGAAAAAACGAATGACCATGCTGGACCTGCTGGAAGATTATCCTGCATGTGAACTGCCGTTTGAGCGCTTTTTAGAACTTCTGCCGTCCTTAAAGGCGCGCTATTATTCAATCTCAAGCTCACCGAAGGCAGCCAGCGGGGAGCTCAGTATCACGGTCGGCGTTGTGACGGCTCCGGCATGGAGCGGCCGTGGGGAATACCGGGGCGTGGCTTCGAACTATTTAGCCGGATTACAAAAAGGCGATTCTGCCGTCTGTTTCATCCGCTCGCCGCAGTCGGGTTTCGCATTGCCTGAAAATCCGAAAACGCCTCTTATTATGGTCGGAGCAGGCACAGGAATTGCGCCGTTCAGGGGATTTATCCAGGCGCGGGCTGCCGAAAAAATGTCCGGTAACAGCCTGGGCGAAGCTCATTTATACTTCGGCTGCAGGCATCCCGAAGAAGACGATCTGTACAAAGATGAATTCGACCATGCGGAGAAAAACGGCCTTGTCACCGTGCATCGGGCGTATTCCAGGTTAGATCAGGACTGTAAAGTATATGTACAGGATGTTCTGCTTCGCGAGGCTGCACAAATTATTGCCCTTCTTGACCAAGGCGGCCATCTCTATATATGCGGTGACGGAAGCAAAATGGCTCCGGCTGTCGAAAATGTACTGCTTCAGGCGTATGAAAAGGTGCATAACACCGATTCAAAAGTTTCCTTGGAGTGGCTTGAACAGCTGCAGGCGGAAGGAAGATATGCGAAAGATGTTTGGGCAGGTATGTAACAGAAGAGTGAGACAACTGAAGAATGTTTTTTAATTGAAGAAAGCCGGCACGATATTTGAAATCTACTGAATCAAAAGGAATAGTTATAGGGAGTATCGTGCCGGCCTTATCTTTAGTATCGGACAAAAGGCACAAATCTTTAATGTTTTTATTGATTTACATGCAGGCGGCTATGTCCCTTTTTTCTGAATTCCGCCAGAAATAAAACCGGATAAGACAGCAATAGCAAAACCGAAATAAATGAAATGATACCGATCCAATGAAAATGCGTCCAAAAGAAACCGCCGCAAGACCCGGCCACGCTTGAACCGATATAGTATGCAAGCAGATATAATGAAGAGGCTTGCGCACGATGATCACCGGCTGCGCGGCCGACCCAGGCGCTTGCGATCGAATGAGCGCCGAAAAAGCCGAAGGTAAAGACGGCAATCCCCGCGATTTTGAGCGCAAGCTGGGGCAAAAGTGTCACCGCTGCGCCGGCAAGCATAACAAAAATCGCAATCTTAATCATTTTTCCGCTTCCGAAAAGATCTGCTTTTTTCCCCATATAGACCGAGCTGAACGTTCCCGCGAGATAGACAATAAAAATAAAACCGATCACAGTCTGCGACAAATGATAAGGAGCCGCCATTAAATGAAAGCCGATATAATTATATAATGTCACAAAACTCCCCATTAATATAAATCCCAGAGATATTAACAAAAGCAGCCGTTTGCGGTGCAGGACCGCTCCGTATTCCTTACATGCCGCTTTTACGCCCGCATGCCGCTGAGATGAATGGCGCGGAGCCGGAAGAAAACGCCAAAACAAATAGCTTAATACAATAGAAAGAATGCCGATGATGGCAAGCGCCGGCCGCCAGCCGAATACATCGGTCAGAAGCCCCGTTAACAGCCTGCCGCTCATTCCCCCGATGCTTGTGCCGCTGATATACAAGCCCATCATTTTCCCGAGGCCCTTCGGATCAAACTCCTCGCCTACATATGTCATAGCGACAGCCGGAACTCCTGCCAGGAAAATACCGAGCAGCGCCCTCATTGCCAAAAGCGCGGGAAAAGCCGGACTGAACGCTGTTAATAGACCTAAAACAGAAGTAGCTGTTAACGACAGCACCATTAATTTTTTTCTGCCGAATCCGTCAGACAACGAAGCGGCGGCCAATAATGAAAATGCCAAAACGGCTGTTGAGATGGATAAAGTTAAGCTGGCAGCCGCAGCGGAAATATGAAACTCTTCCGAAAACAAAGGCATAAGCGGCTGTGTCGTGTAAAGCGTGGCGAAGGTCACAAAGCCGCTGATAAACAGAGCCAAGCTGGCCTTTCTGTAAGCCTTTGTATGAGGCTGAATAAACGTCATGAATGTCCCTCTTTTCTCACTGTTGGTTATATATGTATCGTACGCTTTTCATTTCAATGTGTCTAATTTATAATAACTATAGAATTAATGCGTGTAGGTTATGAAGAAAGGGGAGAAGGAGAAAATGGAGCTTCATCAAATTGACAACTTCATTGCGGCGGCAGCTCATCAGCATTTCACAAATGCGGCAAAAGAAAGAATGATTTCTCAGCCGGCATTAAGCCGATCGATTATCAGGCTCGAAGAAGAATTAGGCGCGCCGTTATTTTACAGAGAGACAAAAGCCGTCCGGCTGACAAGACACGGAGAGCAGTTCTTAATAAAAGCAAAACAAGCGAGAAGAGCTTTAAATGAAGGCGTTGAACAAGTGAAAAAGAATATGAGCCTGGAGCACGGCGAAATATCTGTATCATTTCTTCATACACTCGGGCTGCGCTTAATGCCTCAGCTGATTGCCGAATTTAAAAAGCTATACCCAAACGTGACCTTCCGGCTTTATCAAGGCGCAAATGAAACGCTTCGCAAAATGGTGGAAACGGGAGATGCGGATATCTGTCTCAGCTCTCCGCCGCTTCCCAGCGAGCTTTTACAATGGACAGTGCTGGAGAAAGAGCCTCTTTATGCGGTGCTACCTGAGAACCACCCGCTTGCAGGAAATAAAAGCATTCAAATGAAAGAGATGCAGGACGAGGATTTTGTGGGTTTTAAACCGGGATACGGGCTGAGGTATATGTTTGATCTGATGTGCCGGGATTTGAATATACACCCGCATCTCGCATTTGAAGGAGAGGAAGTGTCAACCATATTAGGACTGACCGCCGCGGGTCTGGGGGCTGCAGTGCTGCCGAAAACCGCGGAGCATTCATACTTTCCGGTCGTTTTTCTTCCGGTTGCAGATTACCAATGCGAACGCACCATAGCGTTAGCCCAGCTGAAAAACCATGCTCTCTCTCCCGCTGCTGAGCGTTTTAAACAGTTTGCACTTGAGTATTACAAAGCACGCAACTGAGCGGTCATTTTATTAAAATCGAAGTTGAAAATAAAGCAGAAAGAAATACAGAAAACGGAGGAAAACCATGGCGAAAAAAACAGTGAAAACAAATGCTGTCCGTATCATTGAGCAGCAAAACATTCCCTATGAGCTATTAGGTTACAAAACAGAAGGGGGACAGCCCGCAGACGGTCTTTCCGTTTCACAAAAAATCGGATACGCTGCCGAATATGTTTATAAAACCTTAGTGGCATCTGCAGGAACTGATCGTTATTACGTCTTTGTCGTTCCCGTTGCAAAAGAACTGAATCTGAAAAAAGCTGCGAAGGCGGCAGGTGAGAAGAAAATAGAAATGATTGCCACGAAGGACCTTTTGGGAGTAACCGGCTATATGCGCGGCGGCTGCTCTCCGATCGGCATGAAAAAAAGGTTTCCGACTTTTATTGATAGATCCGCTGAAACACTGGAGTTTATGATTGTCAGTGCGGGGAAAATCGGAATGCAGCTGAAAGCAGCGCCTCAAGATTTGGCCAAAGCAAGCGGGGCGGTATTTACAGACATTGTATAAATGTCCGATGAATCTAATGGAACACGTGTCAAGGGAGAATGATAATGAAAAAAAGATATGAAAACTTGAATGGCGTGAAGAATGAACATGGATTCAGGGACATGTGGAAATGGATGAAAGAACGAAGAGAAAAAAGTAAAGACTTAAGCGAGAACATTCCGAAAGCGGTCACAAGGGATGTCCGTGATGTTGCCGTCAATCGGACGGAAACCGCCATAACATGGATCGGCCATTCTTCATTTCTGATCCAAATACAGGGGTTTAACATAATGACCGACCCTGTATGGGCGCGGAGGATGGGTTTTCAAAAACGGCTGACAGAGCCGGGATATGAATTGAGCGAACTGCCTGACATTGATGCCGTGCTCATCTCACATGGGCATTATGACCATCTTGATTTTCCGAGTATAAAAAAACTGAGAGGAAACCCGGATTTTTACGTGCCTGCGGGACTGAAAAAGCTGTTCAACAAAAAAGACCGCAAAAAGGTCCATGAAATGAATTGGTGGGATCGTTTTGAGATGCGGGGGGTGAACATATCATTTGTTCCGGCCCAGCACTGGACACGGAGAACGCTTTGGGATACCGATACCTCTCATTGGGGAGGCTGGGTCATAGAAAGCAAAAACGGCGAGTCCATCTATTTTGCAGGAGATACAGGCTATTTTGAAGGCTTTAAAGAAATCGGAGAGAGGTTTCGTATTAAGGCGGCTCTGATGCCGATCGGAGCATACGAACCGGAATGGTTTATGCAAGTGTCACATATCAATCCGGAAGACGCCGTGAAAGCGTTTTTGGAGCTGAAGGCTGACAGCTTCATTCCCATGCATTACGGGGCATTCCGGCTTGCTGATGATACAGGCCCGGAAGCACTAAGCAGACTGCACGGCGAGTGGTATCGGCTTGCATTACCTCCTGAAAACCTGAAAGTATTAGCGCTTGGCGAAACATTTTGGCTCTAACAGCAGGTTTTCGCTGCCGACACCAATCGTTTAAAAACGGTTGGTGTTTTGTTGTCAACCAAAGGTGAACAGCTTTAGTATAAAACATGATTTTTCCGGAATCTGCGGTAAAAAACAAAACTTTTTACTCTTTTGTTTCATTATAAAATGAAAACGGTTTCGTATGTGTAGTATATTTAACCTATCACAATTGCTCCAGCAGAAACGGACAGGAAGGATAGAAAAACAGATGAAATACATGAATTCAAGGCAGAAAAAGATTTTGTATCTGTTGTTATCTGAACCTGATGACTACTTAGTTGTGCAAGATTTCGCAGACAGGGTCCGCTGTTCTGAAAAAACGATCAGGAATGATTTGAAAACGATTGAAGATTTCCTGAATGAACATGCTCAAGCTCAGCTGATCCGCAAACCGGGATTAGGCGTCTATTTACATATATCTGAACAGGAAAGGTCACGGTTAATCCGGCAAATTTATAATGAGCACTTTACGTGCAGGCACAAGACCGATGAAGAAAGAATACTTCACATCGCTTATGATTTATTAATGAATTCAAAGCCCGTTTCCGCAAAAGAAATTGCCGCACAGCATTTTGTAAACAGAGCTTCCATTAAAAAGGATGTAAGTGCGGTTGAAGAGTGGCTGAAGCGATTTGATCTCATACTGGTTTCTAAACAGCGGCTCGGCTTAAAGATTGAAGGGGACGAAAAAAACAAAAGAAAAGCATTGGCGCGAATTTCAGATTTGATTGATAATGCGGAATTTACAAGCCAATTTATAAAAAGTAAGTTTTTAAGTTATGAAGCGGACTTTGTAAGAAAAGAAATCAAGTTATTACAAAAAAAACATTCTATCTATTTTACGGATGAAACATTTGAAAGTTTGCTGCTGCATACATTGCTGACTATCCGCCGTATCAAAATGAAACAGCCGGTCGCCATCTCTGCAAGACAGCTGGACGCGGTAAAAAAGAAGAAAGAATATGAATGGACACTGGCTTGTTTAAAACGGCTTGAGCCGGTATTTGCCATCCGGTTTCCTGAGGAAGAAGCCGTCTATTTAACTTTACATATAATAGGCGGGAAAGTCCGCTATCCATCGCAGCAAGAAAAGAAGCTTGATCTTGAAGATTCTGAGCTTTCCAAAGTCGTCAGGCATTTGATCAATCGTGTTTCAGAACTGCAAATGCTGGATTTTTATAAAGACCAGGAACTGATCAACGGATTGAACATTCATCTCGATCCGGTGTTGAAGCGGCTGAGCTATGATCTCTCTGTTTCAAACCCCATGCTTCACGACATCAAGAAAATGTACCCTTATTTGTTTCATCTTATCATTGACGTTTTAGAAGACATCAATCAAACATTTGATCTTTATATTCCTGAAGAAGAGGCGGCCTATTTGACGCTGCATTTTCAGGCAGCGATCGAACGGCTGCGCCGAAGCAGTCATAACCCTAAAAGGACGATCATCGTCTGCCATATGGGCATTGGCATGTCGCAATTGCTGCGGACTAAAATTGAACGCAAATTTCATCACATTACGGTAAAAGACTGTATCGCAAAAGCGGAGCTGACAGAGTATATCAAAAAGCATAAAGATATAGATTTCGTCATTTCTACGATAGGGCTTGGAAATGTAACGATCCCTCATATTATCGTATCACCGCTTTTGGAGTCTGCTGATGAAAAGAAGCTCAGCGCATTTCTGCAACAGCTTGATACATCACACCGCCGGGAGCAAAAAACGTTTAAAATGCTGAACGATACGACTCCGTTTCTCGTTTTTTTACAGCAAGAGACAGAGCACCGTTATCAGGTCATTGAAAAGCTGGCGCAGGCTTTGTATGAAAAAGGCTATGTAGAAAAAGAGTATGGCATTCATGCAGTAATGAGAGAAAAAATGTCGGCGACAAATATCGGGGCGGGTATTGCCATCCCTCACGCGAACTCTAAATATATCAAACAATCAGCCATTGCAATCGCCACCATAAAAGAGCCGATTGAGTGGGGGACAGAAAAGGTGTCGCTCGTTTTTATGCTTGCCGTCAAACACGAAGATCAAAACAAGGTAAAGCAATTATTCAGTGAGCTTTCCTATCTTAGCGAGCAGCCGGCATTTATTCAAAAACTGACGGAAGAAAAAAATGTGATGACGTTTTTATCGTATTTAAACTATTAAAAGCAGGGAATATCTCCCTGCTTTTTTTCTGTTTATAGGGAAAAATGCCGTTATTTCCGGAACTTATGGTAAAAAAACGCGCTTATCACAGGCTGATTTCAGTATAAAGTTGAGACAAGATCTTGAAATTCAGACTGCAAAGGAGGATTTATATGAAACTGTTAGCGATTACATCATGTCCGAACGGCATTGCCCATACGTATATGGCTGCTGAAAATTTACAAAAAGCAGCCGGCAGATTAGGCGTTGAGATCAAAGTGGAAACCCAGGGCGGAATCGGGGTGGAAAATAGGCTGACCGAAGAGGAAATCCGGGAAGCAGACGCAATCATTATCGCGGCGGACCGCTCGGTGAACAAAGACCGATTCGCGGGAAAAAAGCTGCTGGCTGTCGGGGTTCAGGAAGGCATCCGCAAACCGGAAGAATTAATTCAAAAAGCGCTTAGCGGTGAAGTGCCGGTCTATCAATCTGCTTCAAAAGCTGAATCCGCAAGTCAGCAGGGCAAAAAACAAAACCCGATTTACCGTCATTTAATGAACGGCGTTTCTTTTATGGTTCCTTTCATTGTCGTCGGCGGATTATTAATAGCGGTTGCATTGACGCTTGGAGGAGAAAAAACACCAAAGGGGTTAGTCATTCCGGACGAGTCTTTTTGGAAAACGATTGAACAGATCGGCAGTGCTTCTTTTTCATTCATGATCCCGATTTTAGCCGGGTACATCGCGTTCAGCATCGCTGATAAGCCGGGTCTTGTCCCCGGAATGATCGGCGGATATATTGCGGCAGCCGGCAGCTTTTACGACAGTGCAAGCGGCGCAGGATTTCTTGGAGGAATCATTGCGGGATTTTTGGCGGGATATGCGGCGCTTGGAATCAAAAAATGTAAAGTTCCTAAAGCAATTCAGCCGATTATGCCGATTATTATTATTCCGGTGTTTGCCTCACTGATCGTCGGTTTGGCGTTTGTCTTTCTGATCGGCGCCCCCGTCGCTCATATTTTCGCATCATTAACGGTTTGGCTTGCGGGAATGAAAGGTTCGAGCTCAATTCTCCTGGCATTGATTTTAGGAGCGATGATCTCCTTTGATATGGGAGGACCCGTAAACAAGGTGGCCTTTCTTTTCGGATCGGCAATGATCGGAGAAGGAAATTATGAAATTATGGGCCCGATTGCCGTTTCCATTTGTATACCGCCGATAGGGCTTGGGATTGCAACGTTTTTAGGAAAAAGAAAATTCGCCGCCGCAGAAAGAGAAATGGGAAAAGCATCATTTACGATGGGCCTTTTCGGTATCACGGAAGGAGCCATTCCATTTGCGGCCCAAGACCCCCTTCGTGTGATCCCGAGTATTATGGCGGGTTCTATGACCGGCTCGGTGATAGCGATGATCGGCCATGTGGGGGACAGAGTGGCACACGGCGGCCCCATCGTTGCTGTACTTGGAGCAGTAGATCATGTACTGATGTTTTTTATCGCTGTAACAGCAGGCTCTCTTGTCACCGCTCTGTTGGTTAATGTACTGAAGAAAGATATGGCGAAATCCCCCGCGCCCGGCGAGGTGCTGCCGTCTGCCGAACCAAATGAAGCTGCAGCGGCAAAAGAAAGAAAGGAACCATCTCAGGCTGACAGCCGAAAAGCCGGGATGACCGAAATCAAAAAACTGACTGACATTATCAGTACGGACTTGATTGAACCGCATTTATCCGGCGAAACGAGGGATGACATTATCGATGAAATGATCGAGAAAATGTCCCGTAAAGGTATGCTGCTGTCTGACAGCGGATTTAAGCAGGCCATTTTGAGCCGGGAACAGCAGGGAACCACGGCGATAGGTATGAATATCGCCATTCCGCACGGAAAGTCTGAAACCGTCAAAACGCCGGGTGTCGCATTCGGAATAAGGCGTTCGGGTGTTGACTGGAACAGCCTTGATGGTTCTGATGCAAAACTGATTTTTATGATTGCCGTACCGAAGGAAAGCGGCGGAAATCAGCATCTGAAAATATTGCAGATGTTATCCCGAAAACTGATGGATGACAGCTATCGGGAAAGGCTGCTCTCCGTTCGGACAAAAGAAGAGGCGTATGAGCTTCTGGAAGAAATCGAATAAAGCGGGGGATGATCATGTCTACTGAACCGATATTTTTCAATCCGGTTTTCAAAGAAAGGATTTGGGGAGGCGCCGCCCTGCGTGATTTTCACTATAATATTCCGTCCGAGCGGACAGGGGAGTGCTGGGCCTTCGCCGCTCATCAAAATGGACAGAGCACAGTTCGAAACGGCATGTATAAAGGATGTACGCTCGGTAAATTGTGGGAGCATCACAGAGATTTATTCGGAAACCTTGAAGGAGATCGTTTTCCTCTTCTTACAAAAATTTTGGATGCGGACCAAGACCTGTCCGTTCAGGTGCATCCGAATGATGACTTTGCCAAAATGCATGAAAACGGGGAACTTGGAAAAACCGAATGCTGGTATATCATTGATTGTGGAAAAGATGCGGAGATCATTTTCGGCCACAACGCAACAACAAAAGAAGAACTGATATCCATGATTGAGCGCGGAGAATGGGACGGGCTCCTGAACAGAGTTAAGGTAAAGCCGGGAGATTTCTTCTTTGTCCCAAGCGGCACTGTTCACGCGATTGGAAAGAGCACACTTATTTTAGAGACGCAGCAAAATTCAGATACGACTTACAGATTGTATGACTACGGAAGAAAAGATGCGGACGGCAGGATGCGCGAGCTCCATTTGGAAAAAAGTATAGAAGTGATAGACATTCCATCTGTCCGTGAACGGCCGACCGTTCAATATAAACAAACAGATGATCTGCTGGCAGCTGTTTTAATAGAATGTCCTTATTTTTCAGTCGAAAAGTGGGATGTAAAAGGTGAAGCAAATCTATTCCAGCATCATCCCTTCCTTCTTGTCAGCGTGATCGAAGGAGACGGAATAATGATTGCAGGCGGTCATGAATATCTCTTTAGAAAAGGAGATCATATTCTCCTGCCTTCCGGTTTGGGAGAATATAAACTGGCAGGCCATGCAAATTGTATTGTGTCTCATCTGTGATCTTCAAAACCCTTCTCTGGCATCAGAGAAGGGTTTCTCATCACTTTTGCAAAAATACCGAAATTTCCAGCGTATCAGTGGTTCGTTCCTGAATTTATTCTCTCAATTTGTATATCTCCCGAGCCATTGATTCAAGTATGTACATAGCGGGGATTTGGGTGGTGATATTCGCATTTTCAACCCATTCTTCCGTCACGTAATATGAAATATTCACATCGGCCATTTTGGCAATGGTTGAATGTTTATGATTTGTAATACTGATGACCCGGCTGCCTTCTTGTTTCAGCTGATTCAGATGAGTCACCGTAGAATCTCCTTCACCTGAAACCGATAATGCGATCGTGATGCTGTTATGACGGAAATGGGAATGGGCCGGAAAGTAAGGATCTTTAATATACATTGAAAGTTTCCCTAAGCACGAAAAATATCTGGCTCCGTATTCGGCGAGAATTCCTGAACTTCCCACTCCGATAAAAATAACGCTTTCTGCATCGGCCGCAAGGGCTGCTGCTTCCTTCAGCTTTTCTTCCATCCCTCCGCTTACTGTTCTTTCAAAAAACTCGGCAACGGAATGATGGGGACTCTTTAAAATCGTTTTTTTATTTGCCTCCGTATACATTTTCAGCTTCACCTTAAACTCCGAAAACCCTTCACAGTTTATTTTTTTGCAGAAACGTAAAATAGAAGCCGTAGATACATGGGTTTCATTTGCCAATTCACGGATTCGCATATAGACGACTTTCTCGCTGTTTAGGGAGATGTAGTTGTATAAAGAAGTTTCAAGCTCGTTAAATGAAGCAATCATTTCGTGTGTGAACATGCAGGGGGATTCTCCTTTTTATGAGAATGGTGAATGTACATCTAATCGTAACATATCATTTTTAAAAGAAACATAGTGTTATATTTATGTGACAAATCACTTTTTGTGTCATTCAAAACAAGACGTCAGCCAATGATTTACGGCGCAAAACAACTGCGGATATAATTCGTTCATACGCTTTATGCATGATCTCTTCAAGGGTCTCTGACAAAAGCGGCCGAAAAAAGGAGGACAATATGAGTATCAAACTGATAGCGGTTGATATGGACGGAACGTTTTTGAATGATGAAATGGCATATAACAAAGAGCGTTTTATGAATCAGTATCGTGAATTAAAATCGCGGGGAATTAAATTTGCCGTAGCAAGCGGAAACCAGTATGCGCAGCTTACATCCTTCTTTCCGGAAATCAAAAGTGAAATCGCTTTCGTTGCCGAGAATGGCGCTTTCGTCGTGAATGCCGGAGAAGAATTATTCGCGGGCAGGATGTCTGAAGACACTATAAAAGCAGTGATCCGTGCTTTAAAGCAGTATGAGGTGAAAAACGTCATTGCCTGCGGAAAAAAAAGCGCGTATATTCATGAAAATGCCGGTGAAGATGAATATCTGCATTCCAGTAAGTATTATTATGTGTTAAAAAGGGTGCCGCATTTTGAAAACATCGATGATGACATTTTGAAATTTTCCATCAGCTTTCCCGCTGAACATTGTTCCGCACTTCTGAGCCGTTTAAAAAACGCCATCGGGTCTTTCGTCACGCCTGTATCAAGCGGGCACGGTGACATAGATCTGATCATACCGGGGCTTCATAAAGCAAGCGGGATTAAGCTTCTCCAGAAACAATGGGGGATGGGCGATGAAGAGTGTGCGGCCTTCGGAGACAGCGGCAATGATTTGGAGATGGTGTCTGCCGTGAAATATGGAGTCGCCATGGATAATGCACATGAAAGCATTAAACAGGCTGCGGCGCATATCACGCAATCAAACAATGAAGAAGGGGTCTTAAATGCGATTGATTCCATCCTCAAATGTGAAAAACCCTTTGTCTGAAAAAGACATTTTAACTGCGGAGGTGCTGAACGATGATTAAATTAGTGATTACTGATTTAGACGGTACATTTTTAAATAATCAAGGCGATTTTGACAGAACGTTATTTGAAAAGACAAAACGAGTAATGGAGGAACAGCATGTCGCTTTCGCCATCTGCACCGGGAAGCAGTGTGAAAGGGTGGAAGCTTTATTCGGAGAAGACGCGAAAGATTTTTGGATTTTAGGAGACAGTGCCACACGTATAAAAAAGAACGGCAAATTCGTATATGAATCTTTGATCAGCAATGAAGCGGGACTGTCAATTATAGGCGCTTTAGAAAAAATCAGCTGCGGGCATAGCATTATCGCATGCACAAAAAATGGCGCGATCGTAAAAGAAAATCTGTCTGAAAGTGAGATGAAATATGTAAATGCCTCTTATGCACATGTAACGAAAATAACTGATTTTACTGAGATAAAAGACGATTTTATCAAGATTACGGTTCATGACCCCGACGCCAACTGTCCGGAAACGAGAGAAAAGCTGCATGAATTTTTTCACCAATTATATATCGTAGCATCAGAGGATACCTGGATGGACATATCAAATATCGGAATACATAAAGGAACAACAGTACAAGTACTGCAGCGATTATTAGGGGTTTCGGCTGATGAAACAATGGCGTTCGGAGACGGCCGCAATGACAAAGAATTGATGGAAGCGGCATCCTACAGCTTTGCGGTTAAGAATGCCATTGACGAAATAAAAGATGCGGCGCACTTTGTCATCAAATCAAATGAGGAAAGCAGCGTCATGCACACGATTATGAGAATATTAGCGCTGCAAAAACAATGATGGGCTAAAATCAATGCGGCAGGACTTATTAGGGAAAGAAAAAGCGGGCTATCCTCAGACTTTAATTCACTCCTGATTTTCCTAAAATATGTTAAAATGAATAAATATCTATATTTGACTCGATTGTATTGGTATAATATGTATAAAATGAATAAAACGGCATAATATCAAGATGAAAAAAATCACTTCATATCAGACAAAAAGTAGGAACTTCCTCGTTTTTAAATAAATTGGGAGGTGTTTGTATTAGCCCGCTGTTGAGTCCCGCGTATATCATTCTCATTTTTCTTCCGGCAGCTTCTTTTCTGTTAGGGATATTAGGGTATTTCATCTTTAAAAAAGTATGGATGATGGTTGTTATTGTCTTCATTTTGTCCTTGATATTCATGTTTATTGTAATAGGTGCCGAACCGACATTTTTCATTTGGGTGGCTATGATGACGGGGAGCTGTTTTGTCTCCGGTTCAATCACTAAGGCGATATGGACTTTTGCAAAGAGAAAATATTAGACAGAAGAATCCTGTTTGAACAGCTATCCTTTTTTTGTCGATTGAAGAAAAAGAAAGATAGAGTTATCCGTTATGTTCTTATATTTTGTCTGTTGTTGTCAGATCGGGCTTTCTGTTAAAAATGTCTGTCTATCGTTTTGTTCTTTTTTAACTAAGCGGAGCACTATAATTGAACTGTAGATACATAGAAAAACAAAAAAGGATAAGGAGGATTTTTATGTTTCAAACCTTAGACCATTTTTTGAAATCTTGGGAGTTCGAAGCCGATGCGACACAGAAACTGCTGAATCATCTGACTGATGAATCACTTAAACAAGAAATCACTTCACAACATTGGACTTTAGGCCGTATTGCATGGCATACTGTCGCTGCCATTCACATCATTACCTCAAACACAGATTTAACGTTTCACGCTCCGGCCGAAGATTATCCTGTTCCTGCATCGGCGCGGTTTATTGCTGAGAGTTATCATCAAGCCAGTAATGCATTTGTACAGGCGTTAAAAACGCAATGGACTGACGATACACTTCAAGAATGTGTCAACTTTATTGGTCAGCAATTGCCAAATGGTTCACTTTTGATGTTTTTAATTCAACATCAAAACCATCATCGAGGACAAATGACTGTCCTTATGAGACAAGCAGGTTTACCTGTTCCGGGTATTTACGGTCCGGCAAAAGAGGAATGGATTAAATTCGGTTTGGAAGCTCCGAAATAGGATATTGTTGTAAGGGCTCGAATGAATAGATGATACCAATCGATGTTGGTATCTTTTTTGTTTTAGTCTTAGAGTGATTAAACCGGTATCCATGACATGCAGACGAATCAACAGTTCAATAGATGTAAATTAAGGTCAATAAATGCAGAAAGGTGATTATGATGATAACTAAAATGACGCGATTCAATATGAAAGACTTCAATAAACCAAACGAACCTTTCGTAGTTTCAGGGAGAATCATCCCTTCATTTGAGGACAATGTTTGGACATATACAGAGGAGAAATTTGCTGAGCCTTATGTCAAAAAATATGACGATGAAGACATTGATGTCAGTTATATTGAAGAAGAGGATAAAGTTGTCTTTTTTTATTACGCAGAGAACGACTGTGTCGGCCGGAGTAAGCTTCGTTCTAATTGGAATGGATACGCACTGATTGAAGACATTGCCGTTGCAAAAGATTATAGAAAAAATGGTGTCGGGACGGCTTTATTGCATAAAGTGATTGAGTGGGCAAAGGAGAATCATTTATGCGGTCTTATGCTTGAAACACAAGATATTAATGTTTCAGCTTGTCATTTTTATGCCAAAAATAACTTTGTCATAGGAGCGGTCGATACAATGCTTTATTCCAATTTTTCAACAGCAAATGAAATTGCGGTTTTTTGGTACTGTAAATTTTAAATATAACAGTATTTGATGTTTCGTCATTTAGCGGGTGTGTGTCGCAAAGTATTCAAAACATCGGCTTGAGGATTTATAATAAGGTATATCAATCAATGCAGGGGGAGTTATGGATGAAGTGCAAAATCCTTTGTTGACCCTGCACTGGGGAAAAATGTCTTGTTTATGATGGGCGTCCTTTGCGGAGGCCTGATATTCGGCACTGCTGCAGGATTTGTGTCTATGGTTCCTTATATGATGAAAGATGTTCACCATTAAGTACTGCGGCAATTGGAAGCGGGATTATGTTTCCCGGAACGATGAGCGTCATCATCTTCGGTTACATTGGAGGATGGCTTGTTGATCGGAAAGGTTCTTTATATGTGCTGACCATTGGGATTGCATTGATGTTTTCCAGCTTTTTAATCGCTGCCTTTTTTATAGATGCGACACCATGGCTCATGTCCGTTATCATCGTTTTTGTTTTTGGGGGGCTCTCCTTCACAAAAACGGTTATATCTACAATTGTGTCTGGCAGTTTGAAACAAAAGGAAGCCGGCGCCGGAATGAGTCTGCTTAATTTTACGAGCTTTTTGTCAGTGAGGGGACGGGTATTTCGATTGCAGGCGGTTTATTATCGATCCGCTTGCTGAATCAAAGGCTGCTGCCTGTTAACGCTGATCATTCCGCTTATACAGTAATATGCTCATTCTTTTTGCAGGAATCGTTGTTTTGAGCTGGCTGGTAACCATGAATGTCTATAAACGTTCGCAAAGAAATGACTAAAAAGGGAAAAGAATCAAACTTGATAAAAGTTTTGATCCTTTTTTTGAGGAGCTTCCTTATTCCGAAACCTTTTGTCGATCAATGAAAGGGGAGTTAAAGTGAATTACATTTATAAGAAAAAGGAAAAGAAAAATGGAAATTGTATCATTTCAATCAGAGATAAATGGGAGAATGCACTTATTGAGTTTGAACAAAAAAATAATCAAATTGAGATCATGATCAATTATCGTAACGAGAAAACAACCAAGTTTTCACTGCCAATCGAGACTTTTGAGAAAGTGTATGAGGATATTAAAAAAGGCCGGAGAGAAAGTTAATCATTCTGTTTGAAAATGACCATGAAGTTCGTAAGCAGTAAAGTTTTAACACGCATCTGGATTCCCTTGGCAAAGAGTAAAGGTTTTTGGGTAGTTGTGTTAAAATTGTAAGAACCTTGTGCAGCGGACAGGGAGTTTCGTTGCTTTATAAGGAGAGGGAACTATGAAAAAAAATATTCACATACTGGGAGCCTCCGGAGTCGGAACTTCAACATTGGGTGTTGCATTATCAAAGCATTTGCCTCATACACATCTTGATACTGATGATTACTATTGGACAGACAAATTCACTAAGAAAAGAGAAATTCCTGAAAGAAGAAAGTTGCTTGAAAAAGACTTGACAATAAATGAGAAATGGATTCTTTCTGGCGCAGTGTGCGGCTGGGGTGATGATCTAAAAAGTTATTTTGACCTTGTCATCTTCTTATGGATTCCGCAAGATATACGGCTTGAGAGATTAAGGCATAGGGAATTTCAGCGTTATGGAAACGAAGTGTTAGCCGGCGGCAGTAAATATGAACAATCAAAAACATTTTTAGAGTGGGCTTCTTTATATGATAATGCTGGAATGGAAGTTAGAAGCAAAGCTTTACACGAACATTGGATGGCAGATTTATCTTGTCCATTGCTAAAAATTGAAGGAGATTACTCAGTCAATGAAAGAGTTGATCGTGTCTTGGATTATCTGAATTCTAATTAAACTAACGGATGGGGATAACTGCAAAATCCAAAATTCAAAGACAGTTCCCTCCATTTTAACGGAGCTGTTTTTTTATACCGCTTTCAGTTTCTCTGTTGTGAAGTGATTTATTTTCGGCAGCATCCCACAATAGAGAAGTGATTTGTTCTTCGTGAGGAAGTTTTTGGTTAAGTTGCAAGAAACGGAACTCCAATGAATAGATACACCCTGAAACCTGTCCAGCCAGCGTTTAAGCTGGTTACCATTGAGTGAAAAGCAATTGCCGCCGGCAAAGACAATACCTGGAATGAAAAGTATTGCAGGGAAAGCTAATTTGGTCATTTACCGTGAAAATACGGAAGGCTTTTACGCTGGCCGAAATATGTATGGCAGGTAACCCCGGAAGTGGCTGTATTGACTGGAGTTTTCACTAAAAAGGCTATTACACGTATTGCGCATGCAGCCTTTCAAAGTGCGATGGAACGCCGTAAGAAGGTTACATGGCTCGGGACTCTTTTTGAATACGTGCCGAGAAGTGGCGAACAATACCCTGAAGTGGATGATTATCATATCGATGCAATGACGGTACATTTAGTTCGTCGGCAGCTTGGGGCTTGCACTGTCAATTAATACAAATGGGAAAGCAGGCAAGGCCCAGGCTGCTCACGGTTCGGCACCTGACATTGCAGTGAAAATATTGCGAATCCTATCGGTATTATACTTTCAACTGCTATGTTGTTTGAATGGCTCAGTACACAGTATCGTGATAAAAAGCTGAAAGAAGCAGCGGAATTAATAGAAAACTCACTTCGGGAAACCGTGAAGGCAGGAATCAAAATGGGAGATCTTGGCGGTCAATCATCAACGTCCGACTTTGCAGAAGCAATTGCAGAAAGGATCGGACGTTAAGGCGGAAAATAAGAGGTGAGAAGCAGATCATCAAAACGCAATAGGACACCTCAATTTAGATTTTCAGTAAGAACGGCTCTGCTCATTAAAAAACTCAATTCGTAGATTAGTGGCATCAATAATGCTGCAGATCGGGTTAGTAACTTAAAGAGGAAGGGATGAGACCCCTTCCTTAAAACCTTCAATTCCTCTAATTTCATTGTAAGATATATTACTTTTTTGAAATGGGTATCCAAATTTCACTTTTAAAAGATGGCGATGTTACATCTTTATGCTCATTCCACAGGATTTCTGGGCCTTCAATTTGTTCATAATGTGACGATGGAAACCATTCGGAATAAATCCGCCCCCATACTTCCTGCAGTGCATCCGGAAATGATCCGGCTGCTTCGAATACAGCCCACGTTGAGGCAGGGACTTCAAGCTGTGATAGATGATTTGGGCAATGTTTCGTTGTGGCTGCGCCAATATAGTGATCAAGCTCTCCGTTTTCCTCTGTCCGGCCGTCAGAAAAGTTCGTGGATGCACTAATGAGTCCTACAGGCGCTGCATTAGAAAGCTCTTTTAGTTGTTTGATTGCTGCTTCATCTAAACTTTCCCACATCGATGCAATGTCAGGATTCACGCCTTTGAACAAAATAGGGACTCTTTTTTTAATGCCGACGATGCGAAATGCCTCTTTTTCTTCAATGCGATAGTTCATTTCATTTCCTCCTTTGATTGATAACTGGAAGGTCATTCGCGGATAAGCTTTAAGTGAATGGCCATTATGTTTAGCTTCTGATGGTCTTATGCCATGCAGATTTTGAAATGCTCGTGCAAAAGAATCTGGTGAGTGATAACCGTATTTTATTGCAAGATCAATCACCTTTACGCTGCTGTCTTTAAGTTCAAAAGCTGCAAGAGTAAGACGTCGTCGACGAATATATTCCGATAATGAAATACCTGTAAGGAAGGAAAACATCCTTTTAAAATGATATTCAGAGCAGAAAGCAAGCCTTGCTGCTTCTTTGAAATCAATATCGTTCGTGAGGTTTTCTTCAATATACGTTAATGCGCTGTTCATCCTTTTAAGCGAATCCATTTATTTGACCTCCTTTCACAAAAGAATAACAGGAGCGAAATGTATCTACCCGACATTTCGTGCACAGTTTTGCAGGATAACTTATATGTAATAAATTAAGTGATTCACCTGTATTTGTACAGATAAAGAAAACACCTCATAACTGCTTTGGGTTGCATAAGATGAAAGAAAGTTATCATTGTTTTATATTGAAAAAATAGAAAAATCCGGAGTTTTCTTGTTGGAGGGGTTTACTATCAATCAATTGAAAGTTGCTTACGCAGAGGTAGATAAAAAATTTTAGTTATGTCGAGAACGGTGTTCACCTTCACTGCTTGTTCAATTAGAGGAAGTGATTCTTCCTTAAGGGAGATCACTTTTTCTTATTCGACGAAAGCAACAGTTTAGCGGAAGAAGGAGAAAAATCAGTTGACTTACTTGAATACTGAATAGGTGTAAAAAGCGGTTATTCATACGGATTGAAAAAGAAGAACACGCAGCAGATTCACTTGCTCTTGTTTGGGGCAAGTGTTGACAACCCTATTACTGGTTTAATTAAAGAAGGAGTATAAAATCTGTATCAATGGTGTTACTAGATATCTGCGACACAGGTTTTATATGTAGGTAACTAATATTCTTATATATGCAACATTGCATTTTTTATTATGCAATAGTTCACTTTATTTCTGCTTTCAATTTTTCGAACCACTCTAAATTAACCAAGTGATGTGAACGGGAATTTTCATTCATACGGCGAAAGTAATCGATTGTGCCGGGAATTTCTTGAGTGATGGACAGGTATTCGTCAAGGAGCTCGATTCGAGTTTTAGTCTGATCGATTTGTGATTGGATCAGATCCAGTAATTTATTTTTGTCGAATTCATCAGCAAAGAGTAACGCCCCATAAAATTGCAGGTTCACATATTCCGATTTGGTGCCGTATTTGATCATTAATTTTTCGAATTCTGCCCTTCCCGAATCTGTGACTTTAAAGTTACGGATTTCACGCCCGCCGGTTGAGGGTTTCTGCTGAATCTGTTCAATCAAACACTTTTCTTCAAGTTGCTGCAGATTGTAATAAAATGAACCTTTCGTGAAGTTAACGATGTACTTGTAATGACGTTTTTCCATTAAGGCCAGAAGTTCATAGCCGTGAGCTCCGGGGTTTTGGATGAGCAAGCCAAGGATAAGTAAGGGAATCATGGTTTCATCACCTTCGCCATCCGCGCTTCAAATTCCGCGTACGTGATTTTACCCGAAGCCAAATCCATACTATGAAGGTAAATCTGTTCTGTTTTAGAATAGTCACCATTCACTTTCAGTGATTGCTCCTCTCCCGAAATGGGTTTCAGGATATGGTACTTTTTCGAAAAAGCCTCGAAATAGCGGTAACCGAATTTGCGTTGTGAAGCTGCGTCTAAATGAATGCCATCAGGATTCGCAGTCAAACCTGCTGCAGTAACAAAATAACAATTCTGTTGTTGATCAGCAAAACGCAGCAATTGTTCATTAACCTGTCGAAATTCAGTCGCGTGCTGTCCAAAACCAGTCTTCCCAAGAAAGTCACCAAGCCCTCCAATAATCAACGGTACCTCATCTAATTCCAACTCGTTTCTTAGCGTCCCGATGATAAGAGTTAATTTCTCGTAATAAGTTTCATGCAGCGAACGATAACTGTCACTCTCACCTTGATGCCAAAGGATTCCGCAAATTTGACTGGATCGGAGGGCGAAGCGGGCTTCGGACAAAGCATGCTGAAAAAGGATGCCTTCCGAATGCCAGTCATTCAATGAACTGCCGCCTTCCGCACAAGGGATCAAGCCAATTTCTTCATCGGGATGAGCTTTCGACCATGCATCTGCAAAAGATGCCGCCAGGCCAACGCCGGAAACCGGACGATCGTAATTAATCGGCTCTGTCATCATCTGCCATTGTCCATTGCGCAGCATTTTTATTTTTTCATTATAGATAGGGTCTACTTCATTCAAAAATCCACGGCCCGCCATATTCGACTGCCCCAACATTAAAAAAGACTTTATCATCTAATTTTTCACTTCTTTACATCAATATTTTAGTCTAATTAGACTATAGTCAATTCAGCTTGTCTTGTAAAGTTTCAACTAGGTTTTATTTTTATTATTAGTATGTATGAAAAGCGCTCCTGTGGCAGCTACACTCGACCTGCCTATACATAAAAACTTAGGGTATGCCTGGATAGTTCCTTATAAGGAAAGGCTCAATTCCAGCTTGGCTACAAAGGGTACATACAGCTTGCCTTGCGAACAGGCCAATATAAGTCCATCAATTTCATACCGATTCATGAAAGCGAATTGCAGAAGTGGAATCCGCTGACTGAGGAGATCGAGATTGATTTTGAAAAACGAGAATCAGATGCGGTAATTGGTTATGCAGCTTATTTTGAATTGATAAATGGCTTCCGAAAAACTGTGTACTGGACAAAGGCACAAGTAGAAAAGCACAAAAAGAAATTCAGTAAGTCTGATGTTGGATGGAAAAATGACTGGGATGCGATGGCTCTTAAGCCTGTATGAAAAGCAGTTTTGAGCAAGTGGGGATTCTTTCTAAAAAGCAGTTATTAATGAAGCAGACAGTTCAGAAATTATCGATTCCGAGCCTTCTAACAAAGACGAACCGGAAAAACGAAGCCTGATATTGAAAACTATGTAAAGGGTGTAAAAGGTGCCTTGAATCATCTGATATACAAAGATGATAGTCAGGTTGTGGATCTGAAAGTAAGCAAGTTTTATAGCGCAGAGCTGAGAGTGGAGATCAAGATAAAAGAGATTTCTGCCTAAAAATAAAAAACACCGAAACGCTTAGCCTCAGTGTTCTTGATATGAACTGGTCCTTCTATCATAACACAGGGGGGCGCTTTGAGTGTACAATCCAAGAGAAATTCAAAAAAGACTTCACTATTCAGCAGAAAATTGACCCAGAAAAGTTCAGATCATTGTTTTAGATGAGAATCAAGGAACTGCCCATGTTTTAGATGCTCCGTGAAACAGTGATTCAAACTGTAAAGGGTAGCTTTGCGCGGGTTGATCATGAGATAGGGTTTAAAATGCATGATAGTTTATTAAAAAGGCACTTTAAAGTGGTTTTGTAGTAAAATAAACAAAAACGCTGGAGGATAGTATGTTTTTAAAGGAATCAGGTGTTGCTTTCTATTTAAGGGTTTTGTCACCTTTAAATGAGTTTATTAAATATTTGGATGATGTTGAAGACAGATTTGAAAAATCAAAAATGCGGTATGAAAATGAAGCAAAAGAATTGAGCCCAGAAATTGAAGAAGATTATTGGGATTATTATATTGATGAATATCATGACTTCAATAGCACATATCCTTCAATTGTGAGAAGTAGTGTATTCACGAGTATATATAGCTTTTTAGAGTACCACCTTATAAGCAGATGTTTAGATAAAGCAATTTTAGACAAAGTTAAGTATGATAGAGGGATTTTTAAAGCCAAAAGTTATTTTAAATTAAGATATAAAAGTAATGAGAAATTTAATGAGTCAGAAATATTCTCGAACAATGTTTGGAATAAAATAGTTGATTATTCTAAGATTAGAAATTGTTATATTCACAATTCAGGAATAATAACAATGATACCAGATGAAACAAAGCAAAAAGAATTAATTCAAATTATTGGAAAAAACAATTATATTGAAATTGATGACCGTGACAGAATACATATACTAAATAGGGAATTTTGCAAAGAATTTCACGAAGTTGTTTACAAATTTATTTGCGATTTGAATGATTTATTATTAAATTTAAAAGATTAAGCCCAAGACGGAGAGCCTGTGGACACTGAACTTATAGTATTATTTACGCTGTTTGTTTAGTGTCGTTTTTATTTGGAAAAGGAGGACCTATTCATGAATCGAAAAGGCATTTAAAATCTAATCAATAGCTATCACTGGATGGTGAAAGATGTTCATCGATTGCAAAGGGTACTTTATGGTTCAACAATTCCTATGAAAAATTAGGGTGTTGCTCAATATGGATTAGAAGCAGCTATGCCAAAAGGAAGTCTTGGGAAGAGTCAGGCTGAGTTGCGACAAATGGATATGAGAGAAGAGCGTCTTTTCAAACGTCTTAAATACTATGAGGAACGAGTATATGCAGTTGAGTTAGGCGCCGGAAAAACCAAAGGAGAGCAACACAAAGTTATTTATGATTGCATGAGGGAGGGGGTGAGTTACCGTGCTATTGGCCTTCACCTTGGCATTTCAAGGGAAACTGTACGCAAAATGAAAGATGAGTTCATCATCCATTTATACCCAGGTTGCTACTTTGAGCGTTTGTTGAATCTGAAAAAACCTGTAGCGTCAAATGCGAATCATTCGCGTTAGAAATAACCTTTCTCCTAACGGAGAAAGGCATGAGCGATTGCAATCAAAATAGCGACTGCAAACTCTCGGGAAATTTTGATGTGGATTTCCATAACCACACCCCCCTCTAGGCGAGTAAGGATTTCGACTTGGTCGGATTAACCGTGAGAGCCGCGCCCACCTAGCTTACTAAAGCTTGAAATAATTTTAATATAAAAAAGGATCTGTGTAATGCATAATCGTTCGACAAATTCTGCACAATGTTCTTTGTCATAATCTCTTGCCGATATTAAGGTAGGAGGTGAAAGCATGACAAGAACAATTAATGTTAATCAACAACATTTGTTAGAATAGTTAGCATGCGGATCGGTAAACCGTCAATGTACAATAGAAGCTCTTATTGATATTCTCATCGGCAAAAAGGTATTTACAGAAGAATTCGTTAAATACCAAATGCACCATTTAGAACATTCAGCTGATGAGCATTCTGCGGAGCTTTTAGGTATCAGTAAGGAAGATTACATCAAGAGCAGAAAATAAAGCATCCTGTAGGGTGCTTTTTTGTCGACAAATTTTGCAAATGGTTCCATTATTATTGTTTTTCGTCGATAATAAGATGGGAGATGAGTAAAATGGAACAAATATTTGAGTCTTTTCTTGAAAGTGTACCTTATACATATTTCACTCATTTGAAGGCTTTTAAAGATTATCTGAGACATTTAAAGGTCACTGATGATACAATTATAGATTTTCTCCAAGGTGTTAGAACAGAAAGGATAATTGATTCTTTAAAATTCAATATTGAAAATCGATCACAGAGCAAGAAAAAAATTTTAAAAAAAGAAACTGCTTATATGTATAGTGTTGTTATAAAAAAATTTTTTATGTATCTCCAATCTGAACATTGTATCAAGAACCTCGACTTTGAAAGAGAGTTAAATTTATCAGCTAGCAATCATTCATCATATAGATATAAAATGAATGAATTTATCTCAAACAACTCTATATTAAAAGACAGTAGCGGTTTTAATACATTACTTGAAGAAGAGGTTAATGATCTCATTAAGCAATGTGATGAAACATTAAATTCAGATGATATATATATAAATGCCTTTGAAGAGAAAAGATATTTTAATAAATTTAGATCAGCAATAATCATTAAATTGATAATATTAACTGGGGTACGCTATGAAATAATTTGCAACTTGAAAAAAAATAATCTAGACCTTAAATATAACAATTTAAAGATAAATGATTATTCTGTGCCTTTACCTAATAATTTCAGAGATCAATTTGAAAAATATTTAAAATTAGCAAATGAACTTACTTTTAAAAAAGATAACGATTTTTTACTTATTGAATTTGAGGGAGAGCAATTAAAAAAGATTACAGCTGATACGGCTAACTTCTTAAAGAATAGTATAGATAGAAGTGATTTAAATGGTCTAATAAAATACTCCGTGGTAAATATGTTGAAACATGAAATGAATGAACACGTAATAAGGAAGTTAACCGGAATTGGAACTAAATTTTATGAGCAGTGCCTCGAAGAAGTTGTTGATCTAAATAAGGACAATAGACACTTAAACTCTATTTTTATGTCAATGGCTTCTTTTAGTACTTTATAAACTAGATACCTCAAAGGGTATCTTTTTTTGTACTTTTTAATACTCAGAATATGCAATTTAGTCAACGTAATGAATTGAGTTGTTTTAGAAATTAGCTTCCAAAACAACTCAATTCAAAGGAGGCAGCGGTGGATGTAGATGGCAGAAAAGAACATTCAAGCGCATAAAGACTACCTTAAAGGTATGAAATGCAAGGACCTTGCCGAGAAGTACGGAGTGTCAGTGAACACCATTAAATCGTGGAAACAACTGACACACTTGAAAATAACATCGAACAAGAAGTCGCATACAGATGCGACTTCTATCAATTTCTAATTAATAGAAAGTAACCTTAAGAAAAAAATTAAGGACTTGCAGCCCTATAGCCGTATAAACAAATTTAATCGCTCATAATATGTCATCAAACTTAGCATACTCAATATGGATTCCAATTTAGGAGTTTAAGAGCCATTGATGTGCTCATAAATATCTTTCACACCTACCGGACAGTGGGCGAGTAAAATACGTCACTATGCATATGCTGTATTTTTTCCCAGTTGGCGGGATTGGCTGTATCAAAAGAGCGGTGCTCCAGAATGGCTTGATATAGGGCGGTTTTTTGTTCCAAATGGGCAATGTGCTGTTTGGCTTCTTCGAGCTGGGCGAGCGCATCTTCTGCATATAGAAAGCAGGGACTGAGGTATGCCTGTGAAGGATTTTCTGAGGAGCTTTTTAGAGCGTCCCGCGTTGAATCGTTTGAGAGAGGACCAAGTTAAGGACTTATAAGTCAAATCATTTGATACCAAAATGCAGTAACGAATGAGAAAAATGATTTTCATAACTGTCACATCTCTTTTTCTATATTCTGACTTTATTGATTCTGAGTCACCGGTGGATATTATGCCGGCTGAAGTGATTTCCGTTTCATCTATTGAAATAAGGCATAATGGAAATGACAAATTAATAATACCTGCTGATTTGATTATTATTCCTAAACGGTGGCGCTCTGGAGAAGATGAAGGACTGAAAATGGGTGGGAATTTGATGGTTGTCTCCTTAAAGGGCGGGCAATCATTTTTTATTCTCGATAAAATTTATGATAATAATCCTGAAAAAATAAATAATTGTAAAGACCTAATCTATGCTATAGAATAACTATAATATTTTGAAAATTTCATCCGAGGTGGGTTATGAAAACTATTGGTCTTATTGGCGGAATGAGTTGGGAATCTTCAGCTGAGTATTATCGAATTATCAATGAAGAAATAAAAAAGAAGTTAGGAGGGCTTCACTCGGCAAAATGCCTTTTATACAGTGTTGATTTTAAGGAAATTGAACATTATCAATCCATAGGAGCTTGGGATAAAGCAGGTGAAGCTTTAGGTCAAGTTGCAAGATCATTAGAAAAAGCAGGTGCAGATTTTATTGTAATATGTACAAATACTATGCATAAAGTTCTTGGATATATCCAAGAAATGATCACTATACCTATTTTGCATATTGCCGATGCAACTGCAGAACAAATTATTAGACAAGACATTCGCTCAGTAGGATTGCTAGGTACTAAATATACGATGGAACAAGATTTTTATAAATCACGTATTGCGTCTCATGATATTAATGTCATTGTTCCTGATGATGATGAAAGAGAATTGATAAATAATATTATTTATCAAGAACTGTGTCTGGGTGAAATTAAACAGTCTTCCAAAAACATTTATAAGAAGATCATAAATAATTTGGTGGATAGAGGAGCAGAAGGAATCATTCTTGGATGCACTGAAATTGGACTATTAGTAAAGGTAGAGGATTCAGAGGTGCCATTATTTGATACGACTTTAATCCATGCTCAAAAAGCAGTAAATAAATCCCTTTCGATTTCTTCTTAGAATGATTATTTCTTATATTTTAAAACCGCTCTTTAGGAGCGGTTTTTATTATGGTTCATTCAATCAATAAATGGAGGAACGTTATAGGAGTGATCTTATCATGCCCCTTTCCTCAGAAATTGAATTGATGATATTGAAGATGACAGCGAAGTTATAGAGCCCTCCAAACCTACAAAATTGATTTTGAAAATGGCCGTATGACAAATGAATTCATCACAGGCCTTGACGCGATTAAACAGTTTGTATATTTATCCCTTCATACTGAGCGCTACGCATATTCTGTTTATAGTCATGATTGAAAAAGATAAAATAGGAAAAGCCGGGATGTCAGATCCGGCTTTTCGCTCACTTTCCCTTCTTCTTCCGCTTCTCCTTCTCCGCCCGATAAAACTCATGAAACATCTTCATCAATGCGCGTTTTTCAATCCGCGACACATAACTCCTTGAAATGCCGAGCTCCTTTGCGATCTCGCGCTGCGTTTTTTCTTTTTTTAAATCAAGCCCGAAGCGGCCGACGATGACTTCTTTTTCGCGGTCGTCTAAAATATCGATATATTTTTTGACCTTTTCAAGTTCCATGTTGAGCTGAATGGTGTCGATCACATCTTCGCTTTCCGACTTGAGGACATCGATCAGGCTTATTTCATTCCCTTCTTTATCCTGGCCGATCGGATCATGAAGGGAGACGTCTTTTTTCGTTTTTTTCAATGCGCGCAGATGCATTAAAATCTCATTCTCAATACATCGTGCGGCATATGTGGCAAGCTTCGTGCCTTTTCCGGCTGAGTAGCTTTCAATTCCTTTAATCAGCCCGATTGTACCGATGGAGATCAGATCTTCCGCGTCCTCTCCCGTGTTTTCGAATTTTTTCACAATATGGGCGACTAAACGGAGATTATGTTCGATCAGCATGTTGCGGGCGTGTTCATCTCCTTCAGCCATAAGGTCTAAGTATTTTTTCTCCTCATTATTTGAGAGCGGTTGTGGAAAGGCATTATTTTTCACGTATGATACTAAAAACACAAGTTCTTTCACAATAAACCCGAGCGCTGCAAAAACACCTGTCACCGTCCTCACCTCCACAAAGTTATGTAGGCAAAAGCCTATATGTAACTGTATGTGGCAGTCAGGCTGTTTGTGTCTGTACAGGGAAATTAATCAAAGGCAGGTTTTATTTCTTACAGCCTCTTGATTTTTGCTGATTGAGCCTGTATATTGTTAAAAAAAGTAAGGGTGAAAAAAATATAACGAAAAGCGCTGAAGAGACGAGTAGACAGATATCATTCATGACAGAGAGCTCCGGGAGCTGTGAAGGAGTATGAATGGATGTGTTGAAACAAACCTCTTAGCTTCGCATCGGAATCATGAAACACGAGGATGATGCGGCGGATACTCCTGTTACCGAGTAAGCTTTGTACCCGGCTTAGGCCGGCACCAAACCGAATTGAGGTGGCATAGCGGGCTGTTTCCCGTCCTCAAGACTTTATTGTCTTGAGGGCGTTTTTTATTTTTAAGGGAGGGATAAGATGAAAAACCTGAAGTCTTGGCGGTACCCGATGCTTCTGTTAACCGGAATCGGGATAGCAAATATTGGTGAATGGATTTATTTTTTGTCTCTTAATCTTATTGTTTTAAAAGAAACGGGGTCTGCTTTTGCGGTTTCCATCCTTTATTTAATCAGGCCTGCGGCTGTTTTGATGACAAATGGGTGGGCGGGCAGCATCATCGACCGGTGTAACAAACGAAATATGATGATGTCGCTTGATTTCATCAGGGCTGCATTCATTGCCGTTCTGCCGCTGATGTTTACTGTACGGTCTTTATTTTCCATTTATTGTATCGTGTTTTTGATTCAAATGGCCAATGCGATGTTTCGTCCGTGTTCCATGGCGTATGTGACGATGCTTATTCCGGCTGAAAGGAGAAAACGATTCAATTCACTAAGGGCTTTGTCGGAATCAGGGGCTTTTCTCCTCGGGCCGGCTGCGGCCGGGCTGCTTTTTATCGCCGGCACGCCGATTTTTGCGATTTGGGTGAATGCGGCGGCTTTAGTGCTGTCCGGTTTCATTACGATGATGCTGCCGAACCTTGAAAATGAGCCCCACGTACATTCTCCCGCACAGAAGCTTTCTTTGGCAGTGTACAAAGAAGATTGGAAGCTCGTCTATCGCTTCAGCCGCACGGCGCGAAACGTCATGATCATTTATTTTTTATTCAGTCTGGTCATGACCGTTATGCCATCCGCGCTTGATTCGCTTGAAGCCGCTTTTGCAAAAGAGGTTCTTCAGCTGACTGATGCCGATTACGGTTTTCTCGTCAGTGTCTCAGGGGCAGGCATTATTGCGGGGGCGCTTGTCAATGTGTTCTTTAATAAAAAAATGCCGGCTTCTTTATTGATGGGAATGGGCTCTTTATTCACAGCGGCCGGATATATGATTTATGCGTTTTCTGACGTTTTTTGGACGGCTGCTTTCGGATTTTTCCTTCTCGCTTTTTTTCTGGCGTTTGCCAATACAGGCTTTCTGACGTTTTATCAAAAGAATGTTCCGGTGGACATCATGGGGAGAGTGGGGAGCTTTTATTCATTAGTCGAAGCCGTCTTCATTATAGTGGTAACGGCGGTTTTCGGAGCGGCGGCTGTCAGTTCTTCCGTCCGCGGCATCGTCATCGCAGGGGCTGCTGTTATGCTGGCGTTGGCAGCCGTTTTATGGTCGTTCTTATTTGCGGCCTCAAAAAGGAGGACTCCCGATGTATTTCAAGCGGATCAATGTAAACAAACATAAAGAGACGGCCGTTTCATTTCGTGAGGATTCGTTTTTCGTCAGCTTTGGCACGGCGGATCATTTTAATAAGGATGGAATATCTCAGGTGGCTGTCATCCCAAATCAAATACTCACCCGACAATTTTAAGCTGCTTCTTCATAACGGGCAGCCGATCGGACAGCTTGAAGCTTCCATCAAATTTTACCGCAGCCAAAAAACCGGTTATATGCACCTTTACTATATGACTGAGCAGCAGAGGGGAAGGGGGTGCGGAACAAAACTGTATCAATACGCGAATCAGTTTTTCAGAGCGAACGGTGTTTCGGAATATCACCTGAGAGTTTCGCCGGGCAATGAAGCGGCTCTGTCATTTTACAGAAAGAAAAACATGGAAGTGATCGGTTCAGAATGTAACGGAAAAGTTCTCAGAATGAGAGGAGCCGTACCGCCGGAATAGGGAGCGGTACGCGCTTCATTTTTTCGTTGTTTTTAAAAGGCCGGGAAACTTCTTATAAATGACCGCCATTAAGACGAGCATATACATTCCGTAAATCCCGAAAGACAGCAGTTTGTTGCTTGTAAATGAAGCGCCTGCGACCGTCACGATCACAATGTTCGGAATTTTGCCGAGCACCGACGCAGAAAAAAAGATTGGCCATCGGATGTTACTCAGCCCGCAGACGGTATTCATGGCAAGCGACGGTATAATCGGAATCAGCCGCCCGAAAAGCACCGCCGTAAACGCGTGCTGATGAAATGAATCTTCATATTGGGCCGCTGCCGGGTAAGCCAGCAGCTTTTTTCTGGCCCAGTCTCTGAATCCGTACCGGACGAGAAAAAACAATGCCATTGTTCCGAGCATCGCGCCTGACAATGTAATCCACACCCCGTTTACAATCCCGAAAACCGCTCCGTTTAAGGCCGCGATAATGGCGAATGGAACAATCGGAAAAAATACGTCAGCTGCGACCAGAAGGATACTCATAAGCACGGCGTACATGCCGCCCGCGCGAATCATGCTGAGCCAGACGTCTTTTTGCAAAAAGCCGATCATCACGACAGCAATGATGACGGCAAGACTGAATCCCTTTTTTATCATCTGCACGTTCACCTCTTGTCAATTAGTATACAGCACAAATCTATCTCCTTCTATTAAAATAAGCTGTCCGATAAGCGTATTTGATTTATCAGCATTTGCCGTTTGATGAGAAACGGCTGGCACCCGGGTTTGGACAAAAACAAGCGGGAAGCGGGTGATGTGCATCATTTGATGCAGAGAATGATTTTTATAAAAGGGGACACGTTAACAGTAGTGTTTACTGGAGGTGTAAACGTTGAGATGCTTTCATCTGATCATCATGATATGCGTCCTCACGAGTCTCACTGCCGTGTCCGCCGATGCGAAATCTTTAAAAAGAAGTGACATGGAGAAGACGGGAAACGTGTACTGGGATATAAGGTCTGAAAAAAAGAAACTATCTTTAACCTTCGATGACGGCCCCCATCCTGTCTATACGGAGGCTGTGTTAGACGTGCTGAAACAGCACAATGTTAAAGCAACCTTTTTTTGTGTCGGGAGCCGTATAGACAAATACCCCATAACGGCAAAACGCATCGTTGAAGAAGGGCATGAAATCGGCAACCATACGATGAACCATGTTTATTTTCACCGACTGAAACGCAAAGACATTTTACAAGAGCTTCACAGCTCCGCGCATCATATCACATCGCTGCAGCCGGAAGGGGACAAGTTATTCCGCCCGCCGGGAGGGTCGCTGAATCATACGGCTTTCAAAAGCATCTTAAAAGAGGGCTATCATATCATCATGTGGTCATGGAACCAAGATCCGAGGGACTGGAAAAGGCCAGGGAAAGGAAAAATCGTCAGGCACGTTGTTTCACATGCCAGAGATGGAGATATCGTTCTTCTGCATGACGGCGGAGGAAACCGGCGCCAGACGGTTGAGGCTTTGAAAGAAATCATTCCCAAGCTGAAAAAGCAGGGCTACACGTTTGTTAAGGTTTCGGATTTGATCGGACAGGATTCCGGCCCTTTTCATATCCAGTAAAGAGAGCGCCGCGTTGAAAGCCGCCAAAGAGATGTGTACCATAGGAGGTAAGGTTTGGGGGGAGAGAAAATGAAGTTTGCTGTTCTTTTTATTACGATAATCTGTCTGTTATCAGGATGCGCCGCGGGCAAAGAAAAAAGTGTTGTCGCGTTCGGCGACAGCAATACGCGCGGTTCCAACTGGGATTATCGTGATTATCCGAAGGCGCAGCAGTGGGTAAACATTTTAAAAACAGCGGAACGCGGCCGTCTTACGGTTATAAATGCGGGAATAGGCGGTCAGACGACTGAGGATGCGCGCCTGCGCTTTCAAAGCGACGTGCTGGACCGTAAGCCCCAATATTTATTTATCATGTTCGGAACAAATGATGCGGGCATTTTGACGGGCGATCAGCCGCGGGTATCAAAGAAACGGTTTAAAGAAAACCTGACTTATTTCATAAACGAAAGCAGAAATCACGGCATAAAGCCGATTTTAATGACGTGCATCCCGGTTATAGAAGGAAACGGAACGCATCATCTCTATTACTATTCGAGATATAAAGCCTCAGCCTTTAAAGAAAAAGGCGGCGCGAGAAAATGGCATAATTCCTATAACGGCGTTACGAGGCAGGTTGCAGCTGAGTTGAAAGTGCCGCTGGTGGATAACTGGAAACACTTTATACGCGTGGACGGCGGCAAAGATACAGACCGGGCGCTGATCCAATCCGGACTGATAGATCCCTCCGGAAATCATATGACGCCAAAAGGCGCCAGAATCTTAATTGAAGGCATAAAAAATGGGCGGGTTTTGGAACGCTGACGCCGTCAGCTGCCTAAACCGTTTTGCTTCTGCTTCATAGCCTGTAGAAAAACATCTCTTTGGAGGCGATTGCTATGAACCGCGGTTTCCCTCCGCAATATCCTGTATGCCCGCCTCCTCGGGTGAATGCGGGGTACTGGTACGCATTTTTTGTTGTGCTGCTCGTCGTCATTCTCGTCCTGGGCGGTCTGTATTGGTTCAATATATAGCAGCCGTCCTCTTAAACACCTCTATTTTAGGGGTGTTTTTTGTTGAAAGTGGTAGTAATGCGCATAACCGAAGTGATATAATATCAGTCATCTGAGTAAAAAAAGGAAATTCGCCCGGGAACTTTTTTCTGTTTAAGAAGAAACGGAAATAATGTGTCCGAGCGATCTTCTTTTGATTTCGTTTTCAATTAACTCGATAAATTCACGGCTCAAATTCATTTCATTGGCTTTGAAATAAGATTCTATTAGTAATTCATCAGAAAGCTTTCTCATGCCGGGGACCCAATTAATGGGAGTGGCACCTCCTTACAATTGTAATCAATCATCAGACGCAAGCATATGATGGAAGGTTGCGTTTCAATCATGGTGAGGTTATCTTTAATCTACCATGAAATACAAATAAGAACAATCGTTCTGTTATCCACACTCGTAAGTGGATAACTTGTTAGTATCTTGTTTATAATCTGGATAAATCCGGATGTAATAAGAGTGGATAATGTGTGTAATTTTATCCACAACTGGTGAAGAAACCCAATTTTTGTCGAAATTTTTTTACTGAGTCCGACTTTGTTTTTAAATCTGACAGGTTTCGACATATAGATGATAGAAAGAAAAGGAAGGGTGCGGGTTTTGTTAAAAAAGTTTTTTTTACCTGACGAATTTGTGAAAAATATATTTCATATCACACCGGAAAAGCTCAAAGAACGCAATGTGAAAGGAATTATTACAGACCTTGACAACACGCTTGTGGAGTGGGACAGACCGAGTGCGACACCTCGATTAATCGAGTGGTTTGAAGAAATGAAGGAGCACGGCATTAAAGTCACGATCGTCTCCAATAATAATGAACGAAGAGTGAAATTATTCTCGGAGCCGCTTGGCATACCGTTTATTTATAAGGCAAGAAAGCCGATGGGGCGCGCCTTTAAAAGAGCCGTCAGCAGCATGGATCTGAAAAAAGAAGACTGTGTGGTCATCGGCGATCAGCTGCTTACTGATGTTCTCGGCGGAAACAGAAACGGGTATCATACGATCCTCGTCGTGCCTGTCGCTTCCTCTGACGGAGTCATGACGCGCTTTAACCGCCGGATTGAACGGAGAATATTGAGTTCTTTGAAACGTAAAGGCCATATTCAGTGGGAGGATTAGAAATGGAAAAGGTTGTTTGCATCGGCTGCGGAGTAACGATCCAGACCGAGGATAAACAAGGTCTCGGATACGCGCCAAAGGCATCGCTCACGAAAGAGAATGTCATCTGCCAGCGCTGCTTCAGACTGAAAAATTACAATGAAATTCAAGATGTTTCATTAACGGATGATGACTTTTTAAATATCTTGCACACAATCGGCGATACTGACTCTCTTATTGTCAAAGTCGTTGATATTTTTGATTTTAACGGAAGCTGGATAAACGGGCTGAACCGCTTTGTCGGCGGTAATCCGATCATTCTTGTCGGTAATAAGGCCGATATCCTGCCGAAATCCGTAAAACGGGAACGGCTCGTTCAATGGATGAAACGCGAAGCGAAAGAATACGGCTTAAAACCCCTTGATGTCTTTTTAATCAGCGCTTCCCGCGGACAAGGGATGAAGGAAGTCATTGACGCCATTGAACATTACCGCGAAGGGCGCGATGTGTATGTGGTGGGCTGTACCAATGTCGGCAAATCCACATTTATCAACCGGATTATTAAAGAGGTCTCAGGGGAAGAGAATATTATTACCACCTCTCAATTTCCGGGTACGACGCTTGACGCGATTGAAATCCCGCTCGATGACGGATCTGCGCTTTATGATACGCCGGGAATCATTAACCATCACCAGATGGCGCATTACGTGGACAAGCGTGACTTAAAGGTGCTGACACCGAAAAAAGAACTGAAGCCGCGCACTTTTCAGCTGAATGAAAAACAAACGCTTTATTTCGGCGGGCTTGCCCGGTTTGACTATGTATCAGGCGATAAAACGGCGTTTGTCTGCTATATGCCGAATGAATTGATGATTCACAGAACAAAGCTTGAAAATGCTGATGCCTTATACGAAAAGCATGCGGGAGAACTGCTTACCCCGCCCGGAAAAGATTATTTGGATGAATTTCCGGAGCTTACACCCCATACGTTTTCGATTAAAGAAGGAAAGACGGATATCGTTTTTTCGGGTCTCGGCTGGGTCACGGTGCAGCAAGCAGATAAAAAAATAACGGCATACGCTCCGAAAGGCGTACACGTATTTGTCCGCCGTTCATTAATATAGAGAGAAGGGGAGAGGGAGCATGAAACAATTGTACGGAGTAATCGGAAATCCGATCGGGCATTCAATGTCACCCGATATTCATAACGCGGCTTTGCAAGATAAGAACATCAACGGGCAGTATTTTGCGTTTCAGGTGGAACCTCATCATCTCAAGGACGCCGTTAACGGAATCAAGGCGCTTGGCATCTGCGGAGTGAACGTCACAGTCCCGCATAAAGTCGCGATCATGGAGCATCTGGATGAAATACATGAAAGCGCGAAAGTACTCGGGGCCGTAAATACCGTCAAAAGAGAGGGAGACAGGCTCATCGGGTATAATACTGACGGAGATGGGTTTTATAAATCCTTAGTCAAAGTATTGGACAAACCGATATCAGAGCTCTCCATCCTCATGATTGGGGCGGGAGGAGCGGCAAGAGCGATTTTTACGACGATCGTCCGCGGAGAGCCGAAACAATTTGACGTTTGCAACCGCACGCCGGAAAAAGCAGAAAATCTGATTGCGGCTGCTCCCTCTTTTCAGCAGAAACGCGCCCTTACTTTAAAAGAAGCTGAAAATCAGCTTGAACAATATGACGTCATTATTCATACAACATCTGTCGGCATGTATCCGAAAACGGATGCCGTGCCGCTCTCATTGGAACGGGCCAAAACGGGCGCCATTGTTTGTGATATCGTATACAACCCGATTCAAACGGCGTTCTTAAAAGAAGCTGAAAAAAGAGGTTTAACAACCCTTGACGGTGTCGGCATGTTTGTGGAACAGGCCGCACTGTCTTTCAAGCTGTGGACGGGACAAGAGCCTGACAGCGGCTTAATGAGAGCAATTGTTGAAGGAAAACTAGGAGGAACACAATGTTAACAGGAAAACAAAAACGGTTTTTGCGTTCAAAAGCGCATCATTTAACGCCTATTTTTCAAGTGGGAAAAGGCGGAGTCAACGAAAACATGGTGAAACAGATTGCTGAGGCTTTAGAAGCAAGAGAGCTGATTAAAGTCAGCGTGCTTCAAAACTGCGAATACGATAAAAATGATGTCGCAGAAGCCCTTGTGAAAGGCACCCGCTCACAATTGGTGCAGACGATCGGAAATACGATCGTACTGTATAAGGAATCAAAGGAAAATAAACAAATCGAGCTTCCGTAAGGTGGTTGACATGAAGAAAATCGGAATATTCGGGGGCACATTTGACCCTCCGCACAACGGACATCTTCTGATGGCTAATGAAGTCCTTCATCAGGCGGAGCTCGATGAGATTTGGTTTATGCCCAATAAAATCCCTCCGCATAAGCAGAATGAAGACTTTACAGACAGCCGGCACCGGGTGGAGATGCTGAAGCTTGCCATCAGCTCTAATTCCGGCTTTAAGCTTGAGCTTGCGGAAATGGACCGGAAAGGCCCTTCTTATACCTATGATACCGTCCGTTTACTGAAGGAGCGGCACCCGAACGACAAGCTTTTCTTTATTATCGGGGCGGATATGATTGAATATCTCCCGAAATGGTACAAACTGGACGAACTGCTCACGCTCATTCAATTTATCGGAGTGCGGCGCCCGGGGTATCATATTGAGACACCGTACCCGCTGCTTTTTGCCGACGTTCCGGAATTTGACGTTTCGTCAACGATGCTGAGAGAACGTCTCAAAGCAAAAAAGCCGACGCAATACTTAATGCCGGATAAAGTGAGGCAGTATATAGAGGAGAATGATTTATATGAATCGTGAGGAAGCACTTGCCTGCGTCAAAGAGCAGCTGACCGAGCATCGCTACATCCACACAATCGGCGTGACAGATACGGCGGTTATTCTCGCAGGCCGGTTCGGAGCAGACCCGAAAAAAGCGGAAATGGCGGCTATTTTTCATGATTATGCGAAATTCCGGCCGAAAGAAGAAATGAAGCAGATCATCGTGCGGGAAAAAATGCCGGCTGAGCTCTTGGATTACAATGCCGAGCTGTGGCATGCCCCTGTGGGAGCGTATTTGGCTGAGAAAGAAGCGGGGATCACTGATCCTGAGATCTTGGATGCAATCCGCTATCACACGTCAGGGCGTCCCGGAATGACCCTTTTAGACAAAGTCATTTACGTTGCGGATTACATTGAACCCGGACGCCATTTCCCCGGAGTGGAAGAGGTGCGCCGTCTGGCGGAAACAGATCTGAACGAAGCGCTCATACAAGCAATGAAAAATACAATGATATTTCTGATGAAAAAAAACCAGCCGGTCTTTCCGGAGACGTTTGCAACCTATAATTGGCTGGTGTCTCAAAATTGACAGGAGGAATTTAAAGAATGAATCAAGCTTCCGTATTAAAAATCGCGGCAAAAGCATGCGACGATAAACGTGCAGAAGATATTTTAGCGCTGGACATGGAAGGAATCTCACTTATAGCGGATTACTTTTTAATCTGCCACGGGAATTCTGATAAGCAGGTTCAGGCAATTGCGCGTGAAATTAAAGATCAGGCAGAAGAAAACGGCATTGATGTCAAAAAGATGGAAGGGTTTGATGAGGCCCGCTGGATTTTAGTTGATCTCGGCGACGTCATTGTCCACGTTTTCCATAAAGATGAAAGAAGCTACTACAATCTTGAAAAGCTATGGGGCGACGCGCCGCTCGCAGAGCTTGAACTCGGCTTGAACTCATGATTTACCAAGGCTTCGCCGGCGTATATGACGAGTTAATGTCACATGCGCCGTATGATGAATGGGCGGGCTGGATCGAAGCGTCTCTTCCGGAAAAGGGAAGGGTGCTTGATCTTGCCTGCGGAACCGGAGAAATATCCATCAGGCTTGCTGAAAAAGGCTGCGAAGTCACGGGGATTGATTTGAGTGAAGATATGCTGAGCTGTGCCCAGCAGAAAAAAACGGGAAAGCCGATTCTTTTTCTCCAGCAGGATATGAGAGAGCTTTCCGGTTTTGAAGAACAGTTTGATGCCGTTGTCATCTGCTGTGATTCCCTAAATTACTTAAAAACGAAAAGTGATGTCTTAAGCACCTTCAAAAGTGTTTTTCAAGTTTTGAAAGAGGGCGGCCTGCTTCTGTTTGACGTCCATTCCCCATTTAAAATGACGGAGCTTTTTCCGGACAGCACCCATGCGGATCAGGATGAGCAGATCAGCTATATCTGGCAAAGCTTTGCCGGCGATGAAGAGCTTTCTGTCATCCATGATATGTCCTTTTTCGTATGGAACGGACAATCTTATGACCGTTATGACGAGACGCATGAGCAAAAAACATTTTACATTGAAGAATATGAACAAATGCTTGCAGAGACCGGATTTGAACTGAAGAAGGTGACGGCTGATTTTACAGACCGGCCTCCTTCAACAGAGTCTGAACGTCTTTTCTTTACGGCAGGCAAACCAAAAACCATCGTTTAAACGTGAACGATGGTTTTTAAAATGCATTTTTTGCGATTGGCGCGATAAAGCACTTTATGGCATACTCAGTTACACGTGAAATTGCTTCTTCACTAACGATATATCTTCATCGTATTTGTCATGTGTACGCTGAAAGACACGGTTGAACATATCCTGAACACCGCTTTCGAGAGCCTTCAGTCCTTCCCCGGTGACGCCGCCTTTTACGCATACTTTTTCCTGCAAGGCGGAAAGCGTGTAATGCCCTGTTTCCAGAAGCTTTCCGAGACCGACAAGCATTTCCGTCGACATTATCACGGCTTCTTCTTTGGTGATGTCCGTTTCTTCCACTGCCGCGTCAATAAAGCGCTGAACGAGATAACTCATAAAAGCGGGCCCGCAGCTGACAATGTCTGACGCCGCTCTTGTAATGCCGCTGCTGATTTCTACAGGTTTTGAAATATGAGTGAACAGCGTTTGAATATCCGCTTTTGCAGCCTCGCTGCAGCTTTTGCCGAACGTAACAAGCGAGACGCCGGCCAAGGCGCGGTTCGTAATGCTCGGAATGACGCGGGCCGTCTGACACGGAACCGTATGTTCAATCTGATCCGTCTGAACGGGGCTGGTAATGGAGATTAAAATGTGATCTTTCCGTAAATGCGGTGTGAGTTTTTTCAGCAAAGGATATATATCCAGCGGTTTTACACAAATGAATATTATTTCATTATCCTGTACGAGCTTTTCCTGATCCTCGGTGACATGGATGCCGCTGAAACGTTCTTTTAGTTTTAATGCTTTTTCGATTGTTCTGTTTGTGATGGTGATATGTGAGGGATCGGCAGCGTTTGATTCGATAAACGATTCAATCAGGATCGTTCCCATGTTTCCGGTGCCGATAAAGCCTATTTTCAATGAATTCCCCTCCTTTTTCCCTTAATCCTCTAAACCTTATGCGGGGAGGCAATGCAATATGACGAAAGCGATGATGACGGAGCGGCTGCGGCGGAACCTGAAAATTCTGGGCGCTTGTCTTGTAGCAGGGGCGGTTTTTATCTGCATTTGGCTGTTTCGTTCTGAAAAGGAAGAGCCGGTCAAACAGCAGTCCGTGCTCGGCCAAACAGCCTCAGCATCCGTCGCGGACAAAAAAGACACCGCAGACGACAAGATTATGATTGATGTGAAAGGCGCGGTCCGAAATCCCGGCGTGTATGAAATGAAAGCGGGAGACAGAGTGACGCAAGCCATTGAAAAAGCCGGCGGCCTGAAGAAAAAGGCGGATGAATTGAATGTTAATTTAGCAGAGCAGCTGCAGGACGGGACGATTGTTTATATTCCGAGTGAAGGCGAAGAGGAGAATCGCCCGAAAACAGCGGCGGGTGAAAAGGAGAATGCAGCTGTCAATATCAATACGGCATCTCTGGACGAACTTCAGGCGATTTCCGGGGTGGGGCAGAAAAAAGCGGAAGCGATTATCGCTTACCGAGAAGAAAAAGGACGGTTTCAGACTGCTGAAGATTTGATGAATGTATCAGGCTTTGGAGAGAAGTCATTTGAGCGGATAAAAACTTCCATTACGGTAAAGTGAATTGACGGTTCTGCTTAAATCTATGTAAACTTAGAAAAGCAACAAGACTTTTTGGAGGGAACACTTGTGGAACGAATCTCATGGAATCAATATTTTATGGCGCAAAGCCATTTGCTGGCGCTGAGAAGCACATGTCCGAGACTGTCAGTCGGGGCAACCATAGTCAGAGATAAGCGTATGATTGCCGGCGGATACAACGGCTCAATCGCCGGCGGCGTCCATTGCGCTGATGAAGGATGCCTTTTAATAGATAATCATTGCCAGCGGACCATACATGCAGAGATGAATGCGATTCTGCAATGTTCTAAGTTCGGTGTTCCGACGGAAGGCGCCGAAATTTATGTGACGCATTATCCTTGTATTCAATGCTGCAAATCAATTATCCAGGCAGGCATCAAAACGGTCTATTATGCCGAAGATTACAAAACACAGCCTTATGCAAAAGAGCTGTTCAGCCAAGCCGGAGTCAAGGTGGAGCAGGTCGAACTTGATGAGATGATCATCGATCTGAAAAACCGTGAAAAATTGTCTTTTGTAGCAGGTCTGATTCAGCAATTATCTGATGCGGGGGTTAAGGCAGATGAACTGAAAAAAATTCATGAACAGGCCAATGAGCTGTTTACCAGTTACGTATAAATGAAATATAAATACCTTCTTCTGCCTCTGGCGGCGGTTTCTGCAACTGCGGGAATTGCCGCCGCTCATGTCTTCTGGGTTCTGCTCCTTTTTCTTCTGTATCTTCTCTTTATTATTGTAAAAACAAAGCAGTATGCTCCGGTTATCGTCTGCCTCGTTTCTTTTTGTCTTTATTTCTTTCTTTATACGGTTTGTGACGCTGCGAATGTAACGCGCTATCAGGCCGGCAGTTATACTGAACAGGCCGTCATCACTAATATTCCGAAGGTTGACGGAGCGAAAATGTCAGCTGTTATCCGTACACATGACAAGGAAAAATGGGCGGCTTCGTACAAAATCCGTTCTCTTGAGGAAAAAAGACTCATTGAACAGCTTGAACCGGGGATGCGCTGCACGTTTACAGGCTCTCTGGAACAGCCTGCACATGCGACGGTTCCCGGAGGTTTTGATTATAAGGAATATCTTTACTCTCAGCAGATTCACTGGTTATTTTCCGTGACTTCCATTGAGCAGTGTGAAAAATCCAAACAGCCGCTGTTTAAACTGCTGAACATCAGAAAAAATTTGATTTCGATCATTCGGAATCACGTGCCTGAATCTTCCGCCGGAATTGTTGAAGCGCTGACCTTAGGTGAAAGATTTTCTATAGAGGACGATATACTGAGTGCGTATCAAAATTTGGGAGTCGTTCATTTAATGGCGATTTCCGGAATGCATGTCGGTCTTATTACGGCGGGATTATTTTATGCTCTGATCAGAATCGGGCTGACAAGAGAAAAGGCGGGAATTTTGCTGCTGCTGTTTTTGCCGGTGTATACGCTGCTGAGCGGTGCCGCCCCATCCGTATTGCGCGCATCCCTCATGCTGGGGTTTTATATCGCCGGAACTCTTGTTAAACGCGGCATTCATTCCTCTGCTGCATTGTCCCTGTCTTATCTGCTGCTTCTGCTGTTTAATCCTTACTTCCTTTGGCAGGCGGGCTTCCAGCTTTCCTTTGCGGTAAGCGCCTCTTTAATTCTGTCATCCTCCATTTTAAAGAAAGCAGGGGAAAGCAGACTTGCCGGGCTTGCGATGGCTTCATTCATTGCGGAGCTCAGCTCACTTCCGTTTCTTCTCTATCATTTTCAGCAGATTTCACTTGTCAGTTTTCCGATGAATATGGTGATGGTGCCTTTTTATACGTTATTTGTCATTCCGGTTTCTGTCATCGGTTTCCTTCTTCTTTTACTCTCAAGGCAGATGGGAGAATGTTTGTTTGGTATGTTTGACCTTGTGATGAAGCCTGTGCATGATTTCATTACATATGCGGCATCCGTTGATTTATTTACTATGATTGTGTCAAAGCCTGACTTTCTTTCCCTTCTTCTGCTTGCGGTTTCCGTTTTTACGCTTTTTGCGGCTTTGGAAAAGGGAGGTTTTTTAAAACTCAGGAAATCGGCTCTTTTTTTCTGCGCGGTTTTGGCTTATTTAATATGCCGTCCGTATTTCAGTCCATGGGGAGAAGCGGATATGCTTGATATCGGGCAGGGAGACTCACTGTTTATAAGCGCGCCGCACCGCAAAGGGACCGTAATGGTTGATACAGGGGGAGTGATTGCTTATCCCGGAGAATCATGGAAAGAAAAACGCCACCCGTATTCTATCGGCGAGAAGGTTTTGATTCCGTTTTTAAACGGAAAAGGGGTGAAAAAGCTGGATGCACTGATTTTAACCCATGCGGATCAAGATCACATCGGGGAAGCCGGAGTGTTAATCAAAAATCATAGAGTCAAACGGTTAATTGTCCCCGTAGGATTCGTAAAAGAACCGAAAGATCAGAACATATTAAATATGGCGAAAGAAAACAACATTCCCGTTGCCGAAGCAAAGCGGGGCGACACCATTACAGCCGGAGATCTTCAGTTTCAGGTGCTGTCTCCGGAGTCGTCTGACGGAAGGAGTAAAAATGATTCGTCACTGGTGCTTTGGACGGTTTTTGGCGGAGTGAGCTGGCTTTTGACGGGAGATTTAGAATCGGACGGCGAAACGGAAGTCCTGAAAACGTATCCGAATCTGAAGGCTGATATATTGAAGGCGGGTCATCACGGCAGCAAAAGCTCAACGAGTGAAGCCTTTTTGAAGCAGCTTCAGCCGGAAGCAGCGCTGATTTCAGCAGGAAAAGAGAATCGATACCATCATCCGCATGAAGAAGTGCTGGATCGTTTGAAGGCGTACTCTGTCAATGTGCTTCGCACCGATATCAGCGGAACGATTCAATACAGATTTAAAAAAGGCGCCGGAACGTTTTCCGTCTTCCCTCCATATGATATAGAAGAAACCAGGGCGCAAGAAGTAAAAAAGACTGCCGATTGACAGCAGCCCGGAATGCGGCTAAGAGCCGATAAGATGGATGGCTGTTGCCATCACGAACAAAAAGGCGAAAAATCCGAAGGACACGACAAAACCGACAGCTGAGTCAACAGCATCATTTCGTTTGCTTTGAACGTTTTTTTCAAAATCATTCAATTTCATCCCTCCTGACTTCCCTAAGTATACTGGAATTGTTTTGAAAAATCTAGAAGTGATGGTAACGTTTTCTGTTCTTGTGATTATCGCCTTTTTACAAGCAGACCCGGGAGCTTGTGAATCAGGCGTTTATTATAAATGAGGAAGCTGTCCTTAAAGCTTCCTCTTTACTATTTGCCAAACTCAATTTAGGATAGAAGGGGATCAAGAAAGAGAGGAAGTCATACGATCATGGTATTTGATGTTTGGAAAGCCCTGAAAAAAGGGGATGTCCGCTCCGTTTATTGCTTATACGGAAAAGAAACGTATCTGCTCCAAGAAACTGTCAGCCGGATTAGACAAGCTGTCGTTGATGAGGAGACTAAGGATTTTAACCTGTCTGTTTTTGATCTTGAAGAGGATCCGCTTGACCAGGCCGTAACCGATGCGGAAACGTTTCCGTTTATGGGAGAGAAGCGGCTGGTCATCGTAAAAAATCCGTCTTTTTTAACAGGGGAAAAAAAGAAAGAAAAAATAGAGCATAATACAGCCGCTCTGGAGACTTATCTGAAGGAGCCTGCACCTTACACGGTCTTTGTGATTGTGGCTCCGTATGAGAAACTGGACGAACGGAAAAAGCTGACGAAAGCGCTGAAGCAAAAAGCCCTTATGATTGAAGCTAAGGAGCTGAATGCAAAGGAGACAACTGATTTTACGATTAATCTGGCGAAATCCGAAAATAAAATGATCGATACAGAAGCTGCCGAGCATTTGGTTCTGCTTGCAAACGGCCATCTGTCATCCATATATCAGGAAATACAAAAACTCTCTGCCTACACCGGTGACAGACATGAGATCACACTTGAAGATGTCCGGGAGCTCGTCGCAAGAAGTTTGGAGCAGAATATTTTTGAGCTGATCAACAAAATCGTGAACCGAAAACGGACGGAAAGTCTTCAAATATTTTATGATCTTTTAAAACAAAACGAAGAACCGATCAAAATTATGGCGCTGATCGCCAACCAATTCCGTCTGATTATGCAGACAAAGTATTTTGCGGGACAAGGATACGGCCAAAAGCAAATCGCTTCCAACTTAAAGGTGCACCCCTTCCGGGTAAAACTGGCGATGGATCAGGCGACGCTTTTTTCTGAAGAAGAGCTGCGGCGTATTATAGAAAGACTCGCAGTGATGGATTATGAAATGAAAACGGGGAAAAAGGACAAGCAGCTCTTGCTGGAGCTCTTTCTCCTTGAGCTTCTCCGGACTGAATGAAAAAAACGATCCCCTTTAAAGGGATCGTTTTTGTATTATGCAGAAAGTCCGTTCACTTGTTTCGCAAGTCTAGATTTGTATCGAGCTGCGGCATTTTTGTGTACAAGACCTGTTTTCACTGCTTTATCAATGCGTTTCGCTGCTTCAGAAAGAGCAGTTTTCGCTTTATCCGCTTCGTTGTTAGCAACAGAAGCTTCAACTTGTTTGATTGCAGTACGCATAGCAGATTTGATTGTCGCGTTATGAGCGCGGCGTTCGTTGTTTGTTTTTGTACGTTTAATCGCTGATTTAATGTTTGGCATGTGTTTCACCTCCTAAGATACAACCTGTAGCACAGTGTCTTAAGGTTAAATCTTCTTCACAATAGAACAAATTGTATTCTATCAAACAGAACTTTAGATTGCAATATAAATGTAAAGTATTTTTCGTTGATGGGTAAATTCGCATGATTCGTTTTGTAAATGGCCACACTATGTACCACGATGATTGAAGGAGGTCTTCCCTGTGAAAAACAACGAACTGGATGTCAATCAATTTCTGATACGGACGGATTTAGCGGTAGAAACGAAACAGGCGGTAAAAGACGGACAAGCCGGTCAGAAAAAAGAAATAAACGGGTTTATTGAAAAAGAACGCGACAAGGGCGGCATTAAAGTCAGAACCGTCGATATTACCAAAGAAGGCGCCGAGCTATCGGGGAAAAAGCAGGGACGCTATGTCACGATCGAGGCTCAAGGGGTTCGGGAACACGACTCTGACATGCAGGAAAAAGTAACGGAAGTGTTTGCCGAGGAATTTTCCGCCTATCTGTCGGCATTAAAGATTCCAAAGGATGCAAGCTGTTTGATCGTCGGTCTGGGCAACTGGAATGTGACGCCGGATGCGCTCGGCCCTCTCGTGACCGAAAACCTTCTTGTGACAAGGCATCTGTTCAGGCTTCAGCCGGAAAACGTGCAAGAAGGGTACAGGCCGGTCAGCGCGCTTGCTCCCGGTGTGATGGGATTAACGGGAATTGAAACGAGCGATATTATTCAAGGTGTGATCAAAGAATCAAAGCCGGATTTTGTGATCGCGGTAGACGCTCTTGCGGCCAGAGCCGTTGAAAGGGTGAACACGACCATCCAATTTTCTGATACGGGCATTCACCCGGGATCAGGCGTCGGCAATAAGAGAAAAGAATTAAGCAAGGAAACGCTCGGCATTCCCGTCATCGCAATCGGGGTACCGACTGTCGTTGATGCGGTTACGATCGCAAGCGATACGGTGGATTATATATTAAAACATTTCGGAAGAGAGATGAAAGATGACAGCCCGTCAAGATCTCTGGTGCCCGCCGGAATGAACTTCGGCAAAAAGAAGGTGCTGACAGACGAAGACCTTCCCGGAGAAAAAGAACGCCAATCCTTTCTCGGTATTGTCGGCACGCTGGACGAAAACGAAAAACGCCAGCTGATTCACGAAGTGCTTTCTCCGCTCGGCCATAATCTGATGGTCACGCCGAAGGAGATTGACACCTTTATTGATGATATGGCGAACGTACTTGCAAACGGGTTAAACACCGCCCTTCATGAAAAAGTGTCACAAGATAACAAAGGTTCTTATAATCATTAAAATGGTTCTACCTCCTCTAGCTTGTTCATAGAGTAATTACTAGACAAGCGCTGGAGGGATTCAAATCATGAGAAAAAAACGCAGAAACCGTCAAATTGTCGTTGCAGTAAACGGTGGAAATGCGCTCAAGGGCATGTTTTTGTTTATGACAAGCCTTATCGTTATTTTCGTATTATCGGGTGTGCTCACATCGCTTCGCCCTGAACTGAGGCTTTCTTCGGATTCTCTTCACGGAATTGCCGGAGAACTTCCGGGTGACGCGTTTGCACACCTCCTCGGCATGGAAAATCATTATTTCGCCTCAGAGCTTCCTGAAAAAGACTCTTTTCAGCTGTCCCGGCTGTCCTTAAAACTGGCGACAAGCATTAATATGGAAGACCCGCGGAGTTTCTTGGGACGTGAGCTGCCGGGATTTGCCCAATATGATACGGAGATCCTTCTGGCGGGGCAGGGGACGGATTATACGAATATGCCGGCTGAATCTCCGCCGCCGTCAAAGGTGATGGAAAAAGAAAAAGAAGTGAACCTGGCAGAAATTGAAAACAAAACGAAAAAAGAAGAAACGGCGCCGCCGAAACATTCAACAGGCAGCAAAAAAGTCGTTTTTATTTACCACACTCATAATACCGAATCCTATCTTCCTCTGTTAAAGGGGGAAACAAATCCGGATAACGCCCGCCATTCGAAGGCCAATGTCACGCTTGTCGGAGATATGTTCGGAAAAGCGCTTGAAGCGCAAGGTGTAGGAGCGACCGTAGATAAAACCGACATTCAGGCCCGCCTGAACAAAGACGGTTTAAATTATGCGCGAAGCTACGACGAATCAAGGCCGGTCGTAAAAAGCGCGCTCGCCAAAAATAAAAACCTGCAATATACCATAGACATTCACCGGGATTCCCGCCGCAAGAAAAATACGACAGCCGACATCAAAGGAAAAAGCTATGCCAGAGTCGCCATCGTCGTCGGCAAAAAAAGCGCTAATTTTGAAGAAAACTATAAACTCGCAAGTGAACTTCATAAGCTGATGGAGAAAAAATACCCCGGCTTAAGCGTCGGTGTTTTATCAAAAGGCTCTCCGGGAGATAATGGAGTATACAACCAAGATTTAAACGACCGGTCGCTTCTGCTGGAATTCGGGGGCGTGGATAACAATCTTGAAGAACTGAGGCGCGCATCAGATGCCGTGGCCGATGTGTTCAGCGAACTGTACTGGGATGCAGAAAAGGTCAGCTCGCAATCAGGAGAGAAGAAAAAACAATAGAAATCAGGTGATTCGAATGATCCGTTTTACCGGCAAATGCCTGCTGATCGCCATTGTCATGTTTTTCGGCGTATTGTTCGGCATGCAGCAGGCAAACAGCGGAATGCTTGATATGAAAGGATACAAAGACCCTTCCTTAAAAGGAGCATTCACGCTCGGCGGCGGAGAAGGACAGGAAAAAGAAGCTTCCATTTTGGGGCAAACCGTTACGGCGAAAGATCTGGAAGAAAAACAAAAACAGCTGGAACAGGCGGAAACCTTCAACCTGTTTTCAAAAGTCGGAGAAACCCTTTCAAATACCGTGACGGACTCGGCGCAGGCGATGTATGAGTGGGTTTCGAAACTGAACCGTTAGCATTGATGAAGAGAAAAGCGGATGATTCCTTAAAGGAAGCTTTTCTCTTTCTTGTTTTAATTGAATGTTTACAATCCTATTGATATAATCTAAGCTAGTGTATTTTGCGTTTAATAGTAGGAGTGATAGATTGTGACAGATAAAGAAAAGCGTTTAGAGAGGCAGTCAAGAATCCGGAATTTCTCCATCATCGCCCACATAGACCACGGCAAATCGACCTTGGCGGATCGGATTTTAGAAAAAACATCGGCGATCACCCAGCGGGAAATGAAAGAACAATTGCTTGATTCAATGGACCTTGAACGCGAACGGGGAATTACCATCAAATTAAATTCCGTTCAGCTGAAATACAAAGCAAAAGACGGAGAAGAATATATATTTCATCTCATCGACACGCCCGGACACGTCGACTTTACATATGAAGTATCGCGAAGCCTGGCTGCCTGTGAAGGCGCGATTCTCGTTGTTGATGCGGCTCAGGGAATAGAAGCGCAGACATTGGCGAACGTCTATCTGGCGCTTGATAATGATCTTGAGATTCTTCCTGTCATTAATAAAATCGATCTCCCGAGCGCAGAGCCAGAACGTGTGCGTCAAGAGGTTGAGGACGTTATCGGCCTTGACGCTTCAGACGCCGTCCTCGCTTCAGCGAAAGCGGGCATCGGCATCGAAGACATTTTAGAACAGATCGTAGAAAAAGTGCCGGCTCCCGCGGGAGATCCGGAAGCTCCGCTGAAAGCGCTCATCTTTGACTCGCTTTATGACGCGTACCGCGGAGTCGTCGCGTATATCAGAGTCGTAGAAGGAACGGTCAAACCGGGCCAGAAAATTAAAATGATGGCAACCGGAAAAGAGTTTGAAGTGACAGAAGTCGGTGTGTTCACGCCGAAAGCAACTCCGACAGATGAACTGACTGTCGGCGATGTAGGCTTTTTAACTGCTGCGATCAAAAATGTCGGTGACACACGCGTCGGTGACACGATAACAAGCGCGGCCAATCAGGCTGTCGAAGCATTGCCTGGGTATCGCAAGCTGAACCCGATGGTGTATTGCGGTTTGTATCCGATCGATACGGCCAAATACAATGATTTAAGGGAAGCTCTTGAGAAGCTTGAACTGAATGACTCATCGCTTCAATATGAAGCAGAGACATCCCAAGCGCTCGGATTCGGTTTCCGCTGCGGATTTTTAGGTATGCTTCACATGGAAATCATTCAGGAGCGGATTGAGCGTGAGTTTAAAATCGACCTGATCACAACGGCACCGAGTGTTATCTATGATGTGTATATGACAGACGGCGAAAAGGTTGTTGTTGACAACCCGTCCAACATGCCTGACCCACAAAAGATCGAAAGAATCGAGGAGCCGTATGTAAAAGCGACAATGATGGTGCCGAACGATTATGTCGGTGCGGTGATGGAGCTTTGCCAAGGAAAACGCGGCAATTTTATCGACATGCAATATTTAGACGCAAATCGTGTCAGCATTGTCTATGACATGCCATTAGCGGAAATCGTATATGAATTTTTTGATCAGCTGAAATCAAGCACGAAAGGGTACGCGTCCTTTGATTACGAACTGATCGGCTACAAACCGTCTAAACTTGTCAAGATGGACATTATGCTGAACGGAGAAAAAATCGACGCCCTATCATTTATCGTGCATCGCGATTACGCGTACGAACGCGGAAAAGTAATTGTAGAAAAACTGAAAGAGCTCATTCCGCGCCAGCACTTTGAAGTACCGATTCAAGCGGCGATCGGCCAGAAAATCGTGGCCCGCTCTACCATTAAAGCGATGCGTAAAAACGTATTGGCTAAATGTTACGGCGGAGACATCTCGCGGAAACGGAAGCTTCTTGAAAAACAAAAAGAAGGAAAACGCCGGATGAAGCAGGTCGGCTCAGTAGAAGTGCCGCAGGAAGCGTTTATGGCCGTTCTTAAAATGGATGACAGCCCGAAAAAATAACGGAAGCCGCCGCAGTCCCGCGCTGCGGCTTCTTTCTGTAAAGAAGAAGGTGTTTCAAAATGAAATCAGCTTATATTCATATTCCGTTTTGTGAGCATATCTGCCACTATTGCGATTTCAATAAATATTTTATTCAGAGCCAGCCTGTCGATGAGTACTTAAACTCACTCGAAAAGGAAATGATAAATACAATAGAACGGACGGGACGCCCTGATCTCCGCACGATTTTTATCGGGGGAGGCACGCCGACATCGCTCTCACCCGTCCAGCTGGAAAAATTGATGGATTCCATTCACCGCGTGCTGAAGCCTTCTGACGGACTCATAGAATTTGCCGCGGAAGCGAATCCGGATGATTTGTCCCCGGAAAAATTAAAAATCATGAAAAATGCCGGTATCAACCGGCTGAGCTTCGGTGTTCAAACCTTTGAAGATGAGCTTTTACAAAAAATCGGCAGAGTGCATAAACAAAAGGACGTATTCACTTCATTTGAACGTGCGAGGGCTCTCGGCTTCGACAACATCAGTCTCGATTTAATGTTCGGCCTGCCGGGTCAGACGCTGGCCGATCTTGACAATTCCGTCAAAACGGCTTTGTCTCTTGATGCGGAGCACTATTCCGTTTACTCGCTGATCGTAGAGCCGAAAACGGTGTTTTATAATTTAATGCAAAAAGGCCGCCTGCATCTCCCGGCGCAAGAACAAGAGGCCGAGATGTATGAAACGGTCATGAGGCAGATGAGTGAAGCGGGCATCCGTCAATACGAGATCAGTAACTTTGCAAAGCCCGGATACGAGTCCCAGCATAATCTGACGTATTGGAGCAATGAAGAGTATTTCGGTTTTGGCGCAGGCGCTCACGGATATATCAGCGGCACGCGCACCGTCAACGCCGGGCCTGTGAAACATTACATGCAGCTCATCGAAGAAAAGGGGCTGCCTTACCGTGACACGCACGAGGTGACACGTGAGGAGCAGATTGAAGAAGAAATGTTCCTCGGTCTCAGAAAAATGTCCGGCGTACAAAAGCAAGCTTTTCTCGATAAATTCGGACGCTCGGTCGACGAACTGTTTCCCGATGTTCTCAAAGATTTAACCGAAAAAGGCCTGATCTGTGACACGGAAGAATCGGTTGCATTAACGCATGAGGGCAAATTATTAGGAAATGAGGTTTTTGGCGCTTTTTTGGGTGAGTTATAATTGACATTTTTCTTTTGGTTTGTTACTTTTGATATAGAATTAGCACTCGCTGACCTTGAGTGCTAACAGGGGTGATGATGATGTTAACAAATCGTCAGCTGTTGATCCTGCAAGTGATTATTAATGATTTTATACAATCAGCGCAGCCTGTAGGATCAAGAACTCTTTCAAAAAAAGACGAGATTACATTCAGCTCTGCAACGATCAGAAACGAGATGGCTGACTTGGAGGAATTGGGCTTTATTGAAAAAACCCATTCATCCTCAGGACGGATTCCGTCGGAAAAAGGGTACAGGTATTATGTCGATCATTTGCTGTCACCCGTCAAGCTGACAAAAACCGATCTGGATTTAATTCACTCGATATTTAAAGAAAAAATCTTCGAGCTGGAAAAAACAGTCCAAAAATCAGCGCAAATCCTGTCCGACCTGACAAACTACACATCGATTGTCCTCGGGCCGACGCTGAGCGAGAACTATCTTAAACAGATTCAAATCGTTCCGATCCAGCCGGATAAGGCGGTCGCCATCCTCGTCACGAACACGGGGCATGTCGAAAACCGCACCATCAATTTCCCGGCTAAAGTGGATTTGGCCGATATTGAAAAACTGGTCAATATACTAAACGATCGATTAGCGGGCGTGCCGATGGACGAACTGAATGAGCGCATTTTCAAAGAGGTTGTCACATATTTAAGGCAGCATATCGCCAACTATGACAGCATACTTGAATCGCTCCGCTCCACATTCCATCCGGCGGCCCACGTTGAGAAATTGTTTTTCGGCGGAAAGATCAACATGCTGAATCAGCCGGAGTTCCATGATATTGAAAGGGTCCGCTCGCTCTTATCTTTAATTGAAAAAGAGCAGGATGTTCTGAAGCTGTTTCAGTCATCAAAAGCCGGGATTTCAATCAAAATCGGGAAAGAAAACGACTACGAAGAAATGGAAAACTGCAGTTTAATCACGGCCACCTATACAGTTGATACGAAACAGATCGGATCAATCGCCATTATCGGGCCGACGCGCATGAATTATTCAAGAGTCGTCAGCCTGCTGCAGCACGTGACTTCGGACTTGTCAAAAGCATTCACAAGTTTGTATGATGAATAAGGGAATTTTGGCAATCATTTTCAGTCATCTTTTTACAGCATTTGAGGGAGGTGAACACAATGTCAGAAGAAAAACAAACCGCAGAACAGGTTGAAGCAGCAGAACAAGAAGAAGTGACAGAACAGGCAGAACAAGCCGCTTCACAAGAGCAGCATGAAGAAACGGCAGGTCAGGAAGAAGCCCTTCAGCACCAAATTGATGAATTGCAGGGTTTGCTTGATGAAAAAGAAAACAAGCTTTTGCGTGTTCAAGCAGACTTTGAAAACTATAAACGACGCAGCCGCCTTGAAATGGAAGCTGCTCAGAAATACCGTTCTCAAAACGTCGTAACGGAAATCCTTCCGGCGCTCGACAACTTTGAACGGGCGTTACAGGTAGAAGCTGAAAGCGAGCAGACAAAAAGCTTGCTGCAAGGTATGGAAATGGTCCGCCGCCAGCTGATGGACGCACTTGAAAAAGAAGGCGTTCAAGCCATCGAAGCTGTCGGCCAGGAATTTGATCCGAACCTTCACCAAGCCGTCATGCAGGTGGAAGATGAAAACTTCGGCAGCAATATTGTTATCGAAGAACTGCAAAAAGGCTACAAACTGAAGGATCGCGTCATTCGTCCTTCAATGGTAAAAGTGAATCAATAACTACATAGCAGGAGGTAATTCAAAGTGAGTAAAGTAATCGGAATTGACTTGGGTACGACAAACTCATGTGTGGCAGTGCTTGAAGGCGGAGAGCCTACAGTTATCGCCAACGCTGAAGGAAACCGTACGACTCCGTCAGTCGTTGCATTTAAAAACGGCGAGCGCCAAGTAGGGGAAGTGGCAAAACGCCAATCCATCACAAACCCTAACACAATCATGTCTGTCAAACGCCATATGGGTACTGACTATAAAGTGGAAATCGAAGGAAAAGACTACACGCCTCAAGAAGTGTCAGCTATTATCCTTCAGCATCTGAAAGCATATGCTGAAAGCTACCTCGGCGAAACAGTTTCAAAAGCCGTTATCACGGTTCCTGCATACTTCAACGATGCGGAGCGCCAAGCGACAAAAGATGCCGGTAAAATCGCCGGTCTTGAAGTAGAACGTATTATCAACGAGCCGACTGCAGCAGCGCTTGCATACGGACTTGATAAAACGGACGAAGACCAAACGATTCTTGTTTACGACCTTGGCGGCGGTACGTTTGACGTATCTGTTCTTGAACTTGGCGACGGCGTGTTTGAAGTCCGTTCAACTGCCGGTGACAACCGTCTTGGCGGGGACGACTTTGACCAAGTCATCATCGATCATCTCGTAGCAGAATTCAAAAAAGAAAACGGCATTGATCTTTCAAAAGACAAAATGGCGCTTCAGCGTTTGAAAGATGCGGCTGAGAAAGCGAAAAAAGATCTTTCCGGCGTTTCATCTACACAAATTTCTTTACCATTTATCACAGCGGGAGAAGCAGGCCCTCTTCACCTTGAGCTGACACTGACCCGCGCTAAATTCGAAGAGCTTTCCGCTCACCTTGTTGAGCGCACAATGGCTCCTGTCCGTCAGGCTCTTCAAGATGCGGATCTTTCTGCGAGCGAAATCGACAAAGTTATCCTTGTCGGCGGATCAACACGTATTCCAGCCGTACAGGAAGCAATCAAAAAAGAAACGGGTAAAGAAGCGCATAAAGGCGTAAACCCTGATGAAGTTGTAGCACTGGGTGCAGCGATTCAAGGCGGCGTCATCACGGGAGACGTAAAAGACGTTGTTCTTCTTGACGTTACACCGCTTTCTCTCGGTATTGAAACAATGGGCGGCGTGTTCACGAAACTGATCGACCGCAACACGACAATTCCGACGAGCAAGTCTCAAGTATTCTCAACTGCAGCTGACAACCAAACGGCTGTTGACATTCACGTGCTTCAAGGTGAGCGCCCGATGTCTGCCGACAACAAAACGCTCGGCCGCTTCCAGCTTACTGATATCCCGCCTGCACCGCGCGGCGTACCGCAAATCGAAGTTTCTTTCGATATTGACAAAAACGGTATCGTAAACGTAAGAGCGAAAGACTTAGGCACAGGAAAAGAACAAAACATTACAATCAAATCTTCTTCAGGTCTTTCTGATGATGAGATCGAACGCATGGTAAAAGAAGCGGAAGAAAACGCTGACGCTGATGCGAAGAGAAAAGAAGAAATCGAAGTCCGCAACGAAGCTGACCAGCTTGTGTTCCAAACGGAAAAAACATTAAAAGATCTGGAAGGCAAAGTGGACGAAGAGCAAGTGAAAAAAGCAAACGACGCGAAAGACGCGCTGAAAGCCGCTATCGAGAAAAACGAAATTGAAGACATCAAAGCGAAAAAAGATGAGCTTCAAACAATCGTTCAAGAGCTTTCTATGAAGCTTTACGAAGAAGCGGCGAAAGCGCAGCAGGCTGAAGGCGGAGCAAACGCTGAAGGCAAAAAAGCGGATGACAACGTTGTCGATGCGGAATACGAAGAAGTAAAAGACGACGAAACGAAAAAATAAGTTCTTTCCCGCACAGACTATAGGCGGAAGAACACACAGCATATTCTGATTCAACAGACAGAAAGTCAAAGTCAGGCATCTCTTGGCTTTGACTTTTTTTCTTGCCCGGGATAAAAGGAATTGAAAAAACATAATTCAAAATGATACAATCTAATTTATGTGAGAAATTCGGGAGAGTGAAGCGAGATGAGTAAGCGTGATTACTATGAAGTGCTTGGGGTAAGTAAGAGCGCTTCAAAGGATGAAATCAAAAAAGCCTATCGGAAGCTTTCAAAAAAATATCATCCTGATATCAATAAAGAATCCGGAGCAGATGAAAAATTCAAAGAGGTAAAAGAAGCGTACGAAGCGCTCTCAGACGACCAAAAACGCGCTCAATATGACCAATTCGGCCATACAGACCCTAACCAGGGATTCGGCGGCGGTTTCGGAGGCGGCGGAGACTTCGGCGGCTTCGGTTTCGATGACATCTTCTCAAGCATCTTCGGAGGCGGCACGAGACGCCGTGACCCGAATGCGCCGCGGCAAGGCGCGGATCTGCAGTATACAATGACCCTGTCATTTGAAGACGCGGCTTTCGGAAAAGAAACGATCATTGAAATTCCGCGCGAAGAGAATTGCGAAACATGTAAAGGGTCTGGCGCGAAGCCGGGAACAAAGCCGGATACGTGCTCGCACTGCGGAGGTTCTGGCCAGCTGAACGTCGAACAGAACACGCCGTTTGGCAAAGTGGTTAACCGAAGAGTCTGCCACCACTGTGAAGGAACAGGAAAAATCATCAAAAACAAGTGTTCTGACTGCGGCGGCACGGGCAAAGTGAAAAAACGGAAAAAAATCAATGTCACCATTCCTGCCGGTGTGGATGACGGACAGCAGCTGCGCGTTCCGGGCCAAGGTGAACCGGGCGTAAACGGAGGGCCTGCGGGAGATCTGTTTGTCGTATTCCATGTGCGCGCCCACGAGTTCTTTGAGCGCGACGGAGACGATATTTATTGCGAAATGCCGTTAACGTTTGCCCAAGCGGCACTCGGAGACGAAGTGGAAGTGCCGACGCTTCACGGAAAAGTGAAATTGAAAATACCTGCCGGCACACAAACAGGCACGAAATTCAGATTAAGAGGCAAAGGCGTTCAGAACGTCCGGGGCTACGGACAAGGCGACCAGCACATTGTCGTCCGCGTCGTCACACCGACGAATCTGACAGACAAACAAAAAGACATCATCCGCGAGTTCGCTGAAGTCAGCGGAAACCTGCCGGATGAACAAGAAATGAGTTTCTTTGACAAAGTAAAACGCGCATTTAAAGGCGAGTAATGATTGGATAGGAGTTGGTAGTTTTGAAATGGTCCGAAATCAGCATTCACACAACACATGAAGCGGTCGAACCCATCTCAAATATTTTGCATGAAGCTGGTGCGAGCGGGGTTGTCATCGAAGATCCGCTTGATTTAATGAAAGAGCGTGAGAATGTTTACGGGGAAATCTACCAGCTCGACCCCAATGATTACCCCGATGAGGGTGTCATTGTCAAAGCGTATCTGCCGATCAACAGTTTCCTCGGCGAAACGGTGGACGGCATTAAAGAGACGATTAATAATCTGCTTTTGTACGACATTGATTTGGGCAGAAACACAATCACCATTTCTGAAGTTAATGAAGAAGAATGGGCGACAGCTTGGAAAAAGTATTATCATCCTGTGAAAATTTCTGAAAAGTTCACGATCGTTCCCACTTGGGAAACGTACACACCTGTTCATACAGATGAACTGATTATCGAAATGGATCCGGGTATGGCATTCGGTACGGGAACGCATCCGACAACCGTTCTGTGCATTCAGGCGCTTGAGCGTATCGTTCAAAAAGGCGACCGTGTCATTGATGTCGGCACCGGTTCAGGAATTTTAAGCATCGCGGCCGCCATGCTTGAGGCCGAATCGGTTCATGCGTATGACCTTGATCCGGTCGCTGTTGAAAGCGCGCGTCTGAATGTAAAATTGAACAAAGTGAGTGATACGGCCGAAGTGAAGCAGAACAATTTGTTAGACGGCATCACGGGCGAACATGATGTCATTGTCGCAAATATTTTGGCGGAAGTGATTCTCCGCTTTACATCACAGGCGTACGACCTGCTCAAAGACGGAGGCCATTTTATTACTTCAGGCATTATCGGCCAGAAAAAACAGGAAGTAAAAGAAGCGTTGGAAAAAGCCGGCTTTACCATCATAGAAATTCTGTCTATGGAAGATTGGGTCAGCATCATCGCGAAAAAATAACAGTTAGTAGGTGTCACAGCGTATGCAACGATATTTTATCGAGCTCACGAAGCAGGAGATGGACGAAACTCCCGATTTTCAAATCACGGGGGAAGACGTCCACCATATAGCGAACGTCATGAGAATGAGTGCGGGCGGCCGGATTATCTGCTGTTCGAAAGACGGCCATGAAGCGTTATGCCTGCTTAAAGAGGTTTCTAAAGATCATATATCATGCAGCATTGCTGAGTGGACGGGTGAAAACCGTGAACTGCCGCTGAAGATCAGGATCGCAAGCGGCCTCCCGAAAGGCGATAAGCTTGAATGGATTATCCAAAAAGGGACCGAGCTGGGGGCTAGTATGTTCATCCCCTTTCAGGGCGCCAGATCCGTCGTTAAGCTAGACGACAAAAAGGCAAAGAAAAAGCGGGAGAGATGGGCGAAAATCGCGAAGGAAGCGGCGGAGCAATCGTACCGCAATGAAATTCCCGAAGTGAAAACCGTTCATACGTTCCGGCAGCTGCTTGAAATGGCGGAGAATGTCGATAAATGTGTCGTTGCATACGAGGAGTCATCAAAGCAGGGAGAAACGGGCGCTTTCGCTGCGGAGCTCAAAAGCCTTCCGCAAGGTTCGTCTCTTTTAATCGTATTCGGCCCTGAAGGCGGTCTGACTGAGTCTGAAGTTCATCAGCTTTCAGAAAAAGGCGCCGTCTTATGCGGCCTCGGACCGAGAATTTTACGGACTGAAACTGCGCCTCTTTACGCGTTAAGCGCAGTTTCCTATCATACAGAGTTATTAAGAGGTGATCAGTAATGGCAACTGTTGCTTTTCATACCCTTGGCTGCAAGGTCAACCATTATGAAACAGAAGCAATCTGGCAGCTGTTTAAAGATGCGGGTTATGAACGAAAAGAATTCGAACAGACAGCAGATGTATATGTCATTAATACATGTACGGTAACAAACACGGGAGATAAAAAAAGCCGTCAAGTCATCAGACGGGCGATCCGCCAAAATCCTGACGGCGTCATCTGCGTAACAGGGTGCTATGCGCAAACCTCTCCGGCGGAAATTATGGCCATCCCGGGTGTTGACATCGTCGTCGGCACGCAGGATCGTGAAAAAATGCTCGGTTACATTGAGCAGTACAGGGAAGAGCGCCAGCCGATCAACGGCGTCGGCAATATTATGAAAGCACGCGTGTTTGAAGAGCTGGATGTTCCCGCTTTTACTGACCGTACAAGAGCGTCGTTAAAAATCCAAGAGGGCTGCAACAACTTCTGTACGTTCTGCATTATCCCTTGGGCGCGCGGCCTGCTTCGTTCCCGCGATCCGGAAGAAGTCATTAAACAGGCGCAGCAGCTGGTGGATGCCGGCTATAAAGAAATCGTCCTGACGGGGATTCATACGGGCGGCTACGGCGAAGATATGAAAGATTATAATTTCGCCAAGCTTCTCCGCGAGCTTGATACACGTGTAGAAGGACTGAAGCGGATCAGAATTTCATCTATTGAAGCAAGCCAAATCACTGATGAAGTGATTGAAGTGCTGGATGCGTCTGATAAAATCGTCCGTCACCTTCATATCCCGATTCAGTCAGGATCAAACACCGTTCTGAAACGGATGAGACGCAAATATACGATGGAATTTTTCGCGGACCGTTTAAATAAGCTGAAAGAAGCGCTGCCGGGTCTTGCCGTCACATCTGATGTCATCGTCGGTTTCCCGGGAGAAACGGAAGAAGAATTTATGGAAACATACCGGTTCATTAAAGAACATAAGTTTTCAGAGCTTCACGTATTCCCTTACAGCAAACGCACCGGAACACCTGCGGCCAGAATGGAAGACCAGGTTGACGAGAACGTGAAAAACGAACGGGTGCATAAGCTGATCGCGCTGTCTGACCAGCTTGCAAAAGAATACGCCTCCGATTATGAAGGAGAGGTTCTGGAAATCATTCCGGAAGAGGCGTTTAAAGAGTCTGATGAAGACGGCATGTTCGTCGGCTATACGGACAATTACATGAAAGTCGTCTTCAAAGGCACGGAAGATGTAATCGGCAAACTTGTCAAAGTCAAAATTCAAAAAGCGGGCTATCCGTATAATGAAGGGCAATTCGTCCGCGTCGTTGAGGATGAAATGACCCGGAACATGCGCATGTCTTCATAACAGATAAAAAAACCGGTGCCTTCCCGCATCGGTTTTTTTACGGTTTCGGAGGAATCAGCCTGTCAATCAGCCGGTAAAACAAATGTGTGAACGGCAGAAACAATAAGGCGGTGACTACGTTAAATAACAGGCTGAAATGCGCAATCATCTGCGCGGGATCATCAGACAGGCGCTCCGTAAAACCTGCTGATGCGGACAGGAAGGGAAATACGAGCAGCACGCCGAGAATATTAAACACAACGTGAGCACCGGCGGTCTGTCTGGCGGCATAACCGCCTGAAACAGCAGCCATGACGGCCGTGACGCATGTCCCGATATTAGATCCCAGAACGACGCTGACCGCTTGTTCAATGCCGATCACCCCTTCGTTCATAAAACTCATCAAAATGCCGATGCAGACGGAGCTTGAATGAATGATTGCCGTCAATATCATGCCGATAAAAAGAGCGGACCAGCTCGAATCATTCACATACCGCAAAACCTCCGCCCCCGCCTTCATTTCTGTCAGCGGAACGGCGAGCCGGCTGAAGCATGTGATGCAAAAAAAGATGATGCCGAGACCGAGGAAGCTTATGCCGATCTGCCTGAACGGATATTTACGGAGGAGGATAAACACAAGGCCTCCGATAAAAAGCACCCAAATGAGCACATCCATCTTTATGGCTAAAAACTCCGTCGTAAACGTGGAGCCGACATTCGTACCGAGAATCATCGGAATGGTCCGTTTAAAAGATAAAGCGCCTGCGCTGACAAAGCCGATGACAATGACCATGAAGGCTGAGCTGCTCTGAAGAAAACCGGTGAACACGATGCTTATGAGAAAAGCTTTCAAAGGGTGGTCGGTAAATAAGAGCAGGCTTTTCTCAATTTTTGAATACGTTAATGCGATCAGCCCCTGCCTGAGCAGGCTCATTCCGAGTAAAAAAACCAGGATAAGTGCGGTAAAGAGAATCAGTATCATCAAACGAAACACCCCTTTCCATCATTATATAGACAAGCAGCCTTATTCATGACGGAAAAGTGAGCTCGCTTAGTTGACCTGACTGATGGCTTATATTATAATGTCAAAGTACATGTTTATATATGTATCTTTTTAAAGGTAGTCGATTGGTGTATTCGGAGGGAGGGAAAGAGAATGTCAAAAACGGTCGTTAGAAAAAACGAATCGCTTGAAGATGCTCTTCGTCGCTTCAAACGCAGTGTATCAAAGACAGGTACTTTGCAAGAAGCAAGAAAGCGCGAATTTTATGAAAAACCTAGCGTAAAGCGCAAGAAAAAGTCAGAAGCTGCTAGAAAACGCAAATTCTAAAAGAGGGTGGATTTATGAGTCTTCTTGAGCGACTTAACCAAGATATGAAGCTGTATATGAAAAGCCGTGAGAAAGACAAACTGACTGTCGTTCGAATGGTGAAAGCTTCACTTCAAAACGAAGCAATTAAGCTTAAGAAAGACAGTTTGACCGAGGATGAGGAACTTACTGTCCTATCTCGTGAACTTAAGCAACGTAAAGACTCCCTCCATGAATTTTCAAACGCTAATCGTTTAGATTTAGTAGATAAAGTTCAAAAAGAGCTGGACATTTTAGAAGTTTATTTACCGAAGCAGCTTTCTGAAGAAGAGCTGCAGACAATCGTAAATGAAACCATCGCTGAAGTCGGTGCGAGCTCCAAAGCGGACATGGGCAAAGTGATGAGTGCTATTATGCCTAAAGTAAAAGGTAAAGCTGACGGCAGCGTAATTAACAGACTTGTCAGCAGTCAATTATCTTAATTGACAAGAAAAAAGACATCTTTCCTTGAGAGATGTCTTTTTTTATACATAAAAAAATGAAACTAAAGTACATTTGTTACGTATATAAAGAAGAACGAAACGGGAAGGAGGGTATATTTGCCTTGTTCCGAAAAAAAACCGGAATTGCTGTTGCTCTATTGGGCTTATTTGTATTATCTTTATTAGGGGTTCAATTGAACGCGAAAGCTGATCACCCATCGGTTTATGTCATCCCGGTTGAGAAAAATGTCGAACAGGGGCTCGCCTCGTTTTTATCGCGTTCTTTCAAAGAAGCGAAAGAGTCCGGCGCGTCACACATTATTCTTGACATCAATACACCGGGAGGCGCCGTTCAATCAGCCTTGGATATTGCGGATATCATCGGCCGCGCGGATGTGCCTGTTACCGCTTACGTTAATAAACGGGCGCTTTCTGCCGGAGCGTATATAGCGCTCCAGGCAGATGAAATCTATATGGCGCCGGGCGGAAAAATGGGTGCCGCAGCCATCATCGACGGAAAGGGAAACGCGGCAGACAAAAAGGCCCAATCACTGTGGCATGCAGAAATGGAGGACGCAGCGGTTAAAAACAACCGAAATCCGAAATACGCCCTGGCCATGGCAGATCCCGCCATTAATGCAAAGGAAGCGGGCGCCCCAAAGGGAAAACTGCTGACACTGACAGCTGAAAAAGCCAAGGAAGTCGGATATTCGGAGGGCACGGTTTCAGACCTTGATGCTTTATATACAAAGCTCGGTTTTGACAAAGCGGATGTTCACCATGCAGAAGAAGGTTTCGTCGGCAAACTGGGCAGATGGCTGACAAATCCGTTTGTTGTCCCCGTCTTATTAACGCTTGCTTTGCTTGGTTTGACCATTGAATTGTTCTCGCCGGGCCTCGGGATACCGGGTGCCGTCGGACTGACAGCCATGCTGCTGTTTTTCACCGGGCATATCGCTGCCGGATTCGCCGGCTATGACAGCGTATTCTTATTTTGCGCGGGCTTGGTTTTTATCCTTTTAGAGATATTTCTGCCCGGAGGCATAATCGGTCTTATCGGTATTGCAGGCGTCATCGCGAGCCTCTTTCTCGCTGCGGGCAGCTTTACCGTAATGGCGGTTTCTCTCTTGATCGCCATTGCTGTGTCTATTACAGCCTTTATCATATTAACAAGGGTGTTGGGGAAACGAATGAAATTCTTTAAAAAATTAATATTAACTGATTCAACAAGCACGGAGAGCGGTTATGTTTCAAATCAGAACCGGACGGAGCTGTTGGGAAAAGTCGGCGTTACCGCTACAGCCCTCAGACCGTCAGGCACCGTCATAATTGATGATGAACGTCTGGATGTCGTCTCGGAAGGATCATTCACTGAAAAAGACAGACAGGTGAAAGTAGTGAAAGCGGAAGGCTCACGCATTGTCGTGAGAGAAATATAGATGATAACCTTGAGGAGGAATTAGATGGAACTGTCAAGTTTGGCGATTTTAGCATTAGTTGCTGCTGCCATTATTGTGTTAGCCATATTCTTCACCTTTGTACCGGTGATGCTATGGATTTCGGCGCTTGCGGCAGGAGTCAGAATCAGCATTTTCACTTTGGTCGGGATGAGGCTGCGGCGCGTCATACCAAGCCGCGTTGTCAATCCGTTAATTAAAGCGCACAAAGCCGGCCTGTCCGCAACAACAAATCAGCTCGAAAGCCATTATCTGGCCGGAGGTAATGTCGACAGGGTGGTCAATGCCCTGATTGCGGCACAGCGCGCCAATATTGAGCTGTCATTTGAACGCTGCGCAGCCATTGACCTGGCCGGGCGTGACGTATTGGAAGCCGTACAGATGAGCGTCAATCCGAAGGTCATTGAAACACCGTTTATCGCGGGTGTCGCCATGGACGGAATTGAAGTAAAAGCAAAAGCCAGAATCACGGTAAGAGCCAATATTGAGCGCCTTGTCGGAGGAGCGGGAGAAGAGACGGTTGTCGCCCGTGTCGGAGAAGGGATTGTCTCGACAATCGGTTCTTCACACAATCATAAAAAAGTGCTTGAAAACCCTGATATGATTTCTCAGACCGTACTTGGCAAAGGGCTGGATTCAGGCACCGCATTTGAAATTCTTTCGATTGACATCGCCGACGTTGATATCGGCAAAAACATCGGAGCGATTCTTCAGACGGATCAGGCAGAAGCAGACAAAAACATTGCGCAGGCCAAAGCCGAAGAGCGCCGCGCCATGGCGGTCGCCCAAGAGCAGGAAATGCGCGCTCGCGTAGAAGAAATGCGTGCGAAAGTCGTAGAAGCAGAAGCCGAAGTGCCGCTTGCGATGGCAGAAGCGTTGCGTGAAGGAAACATCGGCGTCATGGACTATATGAACATAAAAAATATCGACGCGGATACGGACATGAGGGATTCTATCGGCAAGCTGACGAATGACCAGCAAGATGAAGACCAACAATAACCTCTCTATTAAGGAGGGAGCCGCTATATGCACGAGATTCTGACAAATCCGCTCGTCATTGCCGCCGTCATCGGCATTATATCGGCAATATTCGGCAAGAAAAACAAAGATGAAAAACGTCCGCCGGGTACACGTCCCGGAAATCAGGCAAAAAAGCAGGATCAAAAACAGCCGCAGAAAGAGCATAAGCCGGAAGCGGAAGAATTGCCTGCCGTTTCAGAAGAGAACCCTTTTGAGCAAAAAAGAAGGGAAGCTGAAAAGCGCCTAGCGGAGACGGAGCAGATGTTTAACGGGCTCGAACATAAGCTGACATCCGCACGCGCACGAAACGCGTCTCTGAAGAAATCAGCCCTCAAAATAAATAAAGAAACTGCGGTCCAAGGCATTATATTCAGTGAGGTTTTGGGTCCGCCCCGTGCAAAAAAACCGCACCGGACCATGCGGAACATCGGTAAAAAATAAAGTGTTAGAACCCCTTTTCAAATCATACATATGAGATGAAAGGGGGTTCTTTTTTTATGGGGCAAAGAAAGAATCGTGTAAAGGCATGGCTGACAAGAGCATTGGAAATTCCCCCGGACGTTATGATGGATCTGCCTCGTATTACGATGGTCGGCAGACTTCATATCTACATAGAGAATCACAGAGGCCTCCTGCTGTTCAGTGAAGAAGAAGTCAGGCTGATGCTCAAGCAGGGGCAGTGTATCATATCAGGAAAAAACTTGGTCATTAAGGCAATCCTTCCTGAGGAAATCCTTTTGGAAGGCACGATAGATCACGTACGATATGTCGATTCATAAAGCCGGGGGGAAATAATGTGAAAAACAAATGGCTGTCATTTTTTTCGGGTAAAGTCCAAATGGAAGTCAAAGGAAAAGGGATTGAACGGCTGCTGAATGAATGCACGAGAAACGGAATCGCCATCTTTGCGGTGAAAAAAAAGCAAGACTGTGTTCTGCTGATGATTCAGCTTCAAGATGTACATGCTTTCAGAAGAGTCATCAGAAAACATGAATGCAAAGCAAGCTTTACAAAAAGAAAGGGTCTTCCCTTTCTGCTTCTCAAATCAAAGTTAAATCTGGGCTTCACTGCGGGATTTGTGATATTTTTTGTTATATTGTTTCTTTTGTCCAACATGATTTGGGAAATTGATATTAAAGGGGCCAAGCCAGAAACCGAGCATCAGATGGTAAAGCACCTTGAAGAAATCGGTGTGAAAAAAGGCCGTTTGCAATTTTTAATGATGACGCCGGAAAAAATTCAAAAATCATTAACAAACGGCATCGATAATATTACGTGGGTCGGTGTGGAATTGAACGGGACAGCCCTTCATATGAAAGTGGTCGAAAAGAACGAACCGACAAAAGAAAAGTACGTAAGCCCCCGCCATATCGTTGCCAAAAAGAAGGCGGTCATCAAAAGGATGTTCGTGCAAAAGGGGCAGCCGATGGCTTTTGTGAACGATCATGTTGACAAAGGACAGCTCCTCGTCTCAGGACTGATCGGAAATGAAGACCGGAAAGTCGCCTCAAAAGCGGAAATTTACGGAGAAACATGGTACAAGTCAGAAGTAACCGTGCCTCTTGAAACATCATTTACGCTATATACGGGTAAAGTAAGGACGAAGCACAAGCTGTCTTTCGGATCATGGGGCGTTCCTTTTTGGGGCTTTGAATTTAATGAGAAGCCGCTGAAACATCCGAAAACAGAGGAAGAAAAGCATCCGTTTCAATTTCTGGGGATGAAGCTTCCGGTTTCTTACGTTCAAGAACAGACAAGAGAAAGTGAAACATCCGTGCGGACTTATACGAAAGGCGAAGCGGTTCAGGCCGGTATCAAAATGGGAAGACAAGATGTAGAAAAGCGATTAAACGGCAGCGGAGAGGTGGAAAGTGAAAAAGTTTTGCACCAATCCGTTGAGAATGGTAAAGTAAAGTTGATTATTCTCTACCAAGTTATAGAAGATATCGTTCAAACCACACCTATTGTTCAGGGAGACTAAAGAATGGCAGAACATTTACTTGCGATTAATCACAAACTGAAAAGCCCGGACGAAGCACTTTCTTTGTTCGGCAGCCAAGATGCCTTTTTACATTTAATGGAGAAGGATCTGGGCATTAGCCTCATCACACGCGGTGAAACCATTTACGTTTCCGGGAATGATGAAACATTTGAGATCGCTGACAGATTATTGGGCTCGCTCCTTACTTTAATTCGCAAGGGGATCGAGATTTCGGAACGTGATGTGCTGTATGCCGTGAAAATGGCAAAAAAAGATGAACTGGACTATTTTGAAAGCATGTATGAAGAGGAAATAACGAAAACGGCAAAAGGCAAACCGATCCGTGTCAAAACCATCGGCCAAAGAGAATATGTGGCGGCGATGAAGAAAAACGACATGGTGTTCGGCATCGGGCCGGCGGGAACCGGCAAAACTTATTTGGCGGTCGTAAAAGCGGTGCATGCTTTAAAAAACGGCCACATTAAAAAAATCATTTTAACAAGACCCGCTGTGGAAGCCGGCGAGAGCCTCGGTTTTCTGCCCGGAGATTTAAAGGAAAAAGTAGATCCTTATCTGCGCCCGCTGTATGATGCGCTCCATGATGTGCTCGGAAGCGACCATACGGAGCGTCTTATGGAAAGAGGGGTTATCGAAATCGCCCCGCTTGCCTATATGAGAGGGCGGACGCTTGACGACGCGTATGTGATTCTTGATGAAGCCCAGAATACCACTCCCGCTCAAATGAAAATGTTTTTGACGAGATTGGGTTTTGGCTCTAAAATGATCATTACGGGCGACGTAAGCCAAATTGACCTGCCGAAAGGCGTCACATCGGGACTTGCAGTAGCGAAGGACATGCTGAAGGACGTAAACGGCATCTCCGTGATTGAACTTGACCAGACAGATGTGGTCAGGCATCCGCTTGTTGCAAAAATTATTGAAGCTTATGATAAGCAAAAGTAATGCAAAAATGACCCGATCTCCCGTTATCGGGTCATTTTTATATGATGTGTTCCTGATGTTTCAGGGAGGAGGTTCTTGTTTTGAAAAAGAAGGGAAAGGGCAAAAGCGCCCGGGAACGGTTCCGCAGTTTCAGACATGCCCGCTCAGCCCATGTGCTGCTGTACCTGCTGCTTTCAGCGATCATGTTTGGTTTGCTCTTTATTCATGTAAAACCTGAATCACTTAATTTGGATTTGTTTGCAGTCAGTGATAAAACGATTTACGCGCCCGCCACAGTTGAAGATCAGCAGGCGACGGAATCGAAAAAACAGGCGGCCGAAGATGCGGTGGAAGATCAATACACCCTGAAAAAAGGCTATACCGACAATCGGCTTGACCTGATCACTTCCATTTTTGACAGCATCGGCGAAGTGAAAAAAGATGCGGAAAAAGACAAAAAGTCACCTTCGGAAAAATCACTGGTAAAATCGGTGAAAAACAAGCTGACACAGGATGTCAATGAATCCGTCTCGGAAGATGCCATTAAATCGCTTCTCCATGCAAACAATGAAGATTTCTCATTTGTGAGGGATTCCGTCATTACCGCGGTGAATACGGTGATGAGCAGTGAAATTCCTTCTGAAAAGCTTGCTGAAGCGAAGGATAAGGTCGCAAAAGAGCTGAAAAGCGCTTCTGTGCCGTCAAAATATTTAGCGGCTGCGACTGAAATCGGAAAATACGCGGTCATCCCGAATTACGTTTTTGATCCGAAAGCGACCGATGAAAAACGCCAGGAAGCGTCAGACAGCGTCCAGCCGGTACAGATCAAACAGGGACAGGTTCTCGTGGAAGAGAATGACCTGATTGACCGGGAAGTATACAGGAAGCTTGAACTGACGGGTCTTTTGAATAATTCCAACCTGTTAAAACCGATCAGCGGTCTCCTTCTGATGATCGGCCTGTTTATTGCCACGCTTGTCTACTATTTTGAGAAACAGCAGCAGGAGCTTAAGCTGAAAAATAAATCTCTTTTGCTGTTTTCTATCATTACAACGCTTATTCTCGTCATTATGGAAGTCGTCAGTCTCTTTCAGAAGATTGAATACACCAATATCGGCTATCTTGTGCCGATCGCCGCCGGCGCGATTTTAATCAGGCTGCTGCTCAATGAAAGGCTCGCCATTTTAGGAAGCATCATTCTGGCGATCTGCGGCAGTATGATGTTTAATCAGGGTGTGACGGGAACATTTAATTACGTCATCGGCATTTACTATTTAATCAGCAGCATTTCAGGCATTTTGTTTTTGGGAAAACATAATGCGAGATCAAAAATATTGCAGACGGGACTGTTCGTCTCATTTATTAATATGATTATCGTGCTGTCGCTTTTATTAATACAAAATACGGCGCTGTCACCGGTTGAAATCGGAACGCTTATGCTGATGGGGGTCGTCTCGGGACTTGCTTCATCCGTTTTGATTATCGGTCTGATGCCGTTTTTTGAGACGGGATTCGGCATTCTTTCAACAATGAGGCTGATTGAACTGTCTAATCCGAATCATCCCCTGCTTCGAAAGATTTTAACGGAAACACCCGGTACATATCATCACAGCGTCATGGTGGCAAATCTGTCGGAAGCGGCTTGTGAAGCCGTAGGGGCAAACGGTCTTTTAGCACGGGTCGGAGCGTATTATCACGATCTCGGCAAAACGAAACGTCCGCAATATTTTATTGAAAATCAGATGAATATGGATAATCCGCATGACAAGCTGTCTCCGCAGCTCAGCAAAAATATCATTATCGCACATACGACAGACGGTGCGAATATGCTCAGAAGCTATAAGTTTCCGAAAGAGCTTGTGGATATCGCGGAGCAGCATCACGGAACGTCCCTTTTAAAATTCTTTTATTATAAAGCGAAAGAAAAGGGCGACCAGATTACAGAGAAAGAGTTCCGCTACCCGGGGCCGAAGCCGCAATCGAAAGAAGCGGCTATTATCTCAGTGGCCGACAGCGTTGAAGCCGCCGTCCGTTCCATGCATAATCCCAATCCCGAGCGGATCGAAAAACTGGTGCGGGGAATTATATCCGATAAGCTTCAGGACGGACAATTCTCAGAATGTGATCTCACGTTCCGAGAACTGGATACGATCGCAAAAACACTATGTGCGACTTTAAAAGGAATTTTCCACTCCCGGATTGAATATCCGGAGGCTACGAAGAAGGTGAAATAAATGAGTTTACTCATAGATATTGTTGATGAAACGAACAGCGTCTCAGCTGATGCGCTCCAAGAAGTGGAGAAGCTGCTCCAATTCGCGGCGGAAAAAGAAGGCGTTCAGGACCAGGCTGAAGTATCGGTCACGATTGTGACAAATGAGGAAATCAGAGAAATCAACAGAGACTACCGGGGAAAAGACACTCCGACTGACGTCATTTCGTTTGCGCTTGAAGAAGAAGGCGAAGACGAGGTTGAAATCGTAGGCGCCGACATGCCGCCTGTTTTAGGAGATATTATCATCAGCGCTGACAGAACGAAAGAGCAGGCGGAAGAGTACGGCCATTCGTTTATGAGAGAGCTCGGTTTTCTGGCCGTGCACGGCTTTTTGCATTTGCTTGGCTATGATCACATGACAAAAGAAGAAGAGGAAGAAATGTTTTCAAAGCAAAAGGATTTGCTGGATGAGTATGGACTCACGAGATCATAAAAACGAGTGGAGCAGGTTCCTGAAGAGCTTTGTCCATGCATGGAGGGGAATCTGGAAAACGGCGCGGTCAGAGCGGAATTTTCAATTTCATATTACCGCGGCCTGCGCCGTTATCGTTTGCGGTTTTCTCACCGGGCTGAGCACAGCCGAATGGGCCGTTGTTTTGATGCTGATCGGAGGAATGCTTGCTTTGGAGCTTTTAAATACGGCGATAGAGCATGTTGTGGATTTAGTTACCGATCAGTATCACCCGCTCGCAAAAGCGGCAAAGGACGCGGCCGCCGGAGCCGTTTGCGTCTTTGCCGTGATATCGTGTATCATTGGTTTACTCATCTTCTTGCCGAAGATATGTTAGCAGAAGATTCTTACAATTATTTTACATTGCCAAAAATGGGCGTGAAAAACCAATCATAATTATGTAAAATAAAAGTGACAGCGGTATCATACAGGATAAAGGTAAGAGAGGAATTAAGTACACATGAACAGACAAGAATTGATTGCAGAAGCATTAAAAGCGCGGGACACAGCGTATGTGCCGTATTCAAATTTCAGAGTGGGAGCCGCTCTTCTTACCAAAGACGGAAAAGTGTACAGAGGCTGCAACATCGAAAATGCGGCATACAGCATGTGCAACTGTGCTGAACGCACGGCGATATTCAAAGCTGTTTCCGAGGGGGATACGGAATTTGCGATGCTCGCCGTGGCTGCGGATACTCCGGGACCGGTTTCGCCGTGCGGAGCCTGCAGACAAGTAATTTCCGAGCTGTGCTCAAAGGATATGCTTGTTATTCTGACCAACTTACAAGGACAAATAAAAGAAATGACTGCGGAAGAATTATTGCCGGGCGCATTTTCATCGGAGGATTTACATGACGAACGAAAGCTTTAAATCAGGATTTGTATCTATCATCGGAAGGCCGAATGTAGGAAAGTCTACCTTTTTAAACAGGGTCATCGGTCAAAAGATCGCCATCATGAGCGACAAACCCCAGACGACAAGAAATAAAGTCCAAGGGGTGCTGACAACCGGCACGTCGCAGACCATTTTTATTGATACACCGGGCATTCACAAACCAAAGCACAAGCTTGGCGACTTTATGATGAAAGTGGCGCAGAATACACTGAAAGAAGTTGACTTGGTGTTATTTATGATTAACGCCGAAGAAGGGTACGGAAAAGGCGACGAGTTTATCATTGAAAAGCTCGGACAGACGTCTACACCGGTCTTTCTGATCGTAAACAAAATTGATAAGATCCACCCTGACCAGCTGCTTCTTTTAATTGATGAGTACCGTACGCGCTATCCGTTTAAGGAAATCGTGCCGATCTCAGCTTTGGAAGGGAACAACGTCGAAACCCTTCTCGCGCAGATTGAAGCGTATTTACCGGAAGGGCCTCAGTTCTATCCGAGCGATCAGGTGACTGACCATCCCGAGCGGTTCATTATTTCTGAACTGATCAGAGAAAAGGTGCTCCATCTGACAAGGGAAGAAGTGCCGCACAGCATCGCTGTCGCTATCGAGTCCATTAAAGGGCAGGAAAACGGCTCCGTCCATGTCGCCGCCACCATTGTGGTCGAGCGGGATTCTCAAAAAGGCATCGTCATCGGTAAAAAAGGAGCGCTTCTGAAAGAAGTCGGCAAAAGAGCGCGGGCTGATATTGAAGCTCTTTTGGGCTCACGCGTTTACCTGGAATTATGGGTGAAGGTGCAGAAGGACTGGCGGAATAAAATGTCTCAGCTGCGTGATTTCGGCTTCAAAGAGGATGAATATTAATTCATCTAAGGCGCATGCCTGAGGTGTGAGATTACCTCACAGAAGCAGGGATTCATTAGCAAAATTTGTTTAACATGAAAAGGAGGACATCAGGTCAAGATAAGGGTAAGAATTTGGATTGGCAAGCTAGTTTAATGATGAAAGGTGGGTTTTTTGTGTTGAATTTTACCTGGAACGTATTTTCTCAAACAGGAAGTGTTGATACGTACCTTCTTTTTAAAGAACTGGAAAAAGAGAACCTGGAAAGACCCGAAGAACCGGAAGATGAGCTAGCCCGAATTGATTTTCCAATTTTGTAAACCTCTTGGCCCCTCCCATTGTTGGAAGGTGCGGAAATGCTGACTAAATGTGAAGGAATCGTGCTCCGTACGAATGACTACGGGGAGACGAATAAAATCGTGACATTGCTGACGAGGGAACACGGCAAAATCGGCGTCATGGCAAGGGGCGCCAGGAAGTCAGCCAGCCGGCTGTCAGCAGTCAGCCAGCCGTTTTTGTACGGGTCATTTTTAATGCAAAGAACATCAGGACTCGGCACGCTCCAGCAGGGTGAAATGATTCTCAGCATGAGAACGATCAGAGAAGATTTATTTTTGACGGCGTATGCCGCTTTTATCGCTGAACTCACTGACAAAGGAACGGAAGAGAAGAAACCGAACCCCTATTTATTCGAATTGATTCTCGAATCCTTTAAGAGGCTGAATGACGGGACTGACCCGGACGTGATCACCTTCATCGTGCAGATGAAAATGCTCGGCGTCATGGGGCTGTATCCGGAGCTGAATCATTGTGTCCACTGCAAAAGCGGGGAAGGGACGTTTCATTTTTCGATAAGAGATAACGGGTTTATCTGCCACCGCTGCTTTGAAAAGGATCCGTACAGAGTTCCGATTTCGCCGCAAACGGCAAGGCTGCTAAGGCTTTTTTATTACTTTGATATCGGAAGGCTCGGCAGCGTCTCGTTAAAACAGGAAACCAAAAATGAAATTAAACGGGTCATTGATCTGTATTACGAAGAATATTCAGGACTTTATTTAAAGTCAAAACGGTTTTTAGATCAGATGGAAAGCATGAAGAACCTTTTGGATGAAAACAAAAGTTGACATTCTGCCCATCTTTTTATATGATCATTTATTATAAAATATGTTGCAGTGACAGAAAGAAGTACTTGCGTCCAACTCATACAAGCGACCTTAGGGCAGTGTAAGCTAAGGATGAGCGCGCAACGAAAGGCATTCTCGAGCAACCCTTTAAAAAGAGGCTGAGTGATTCACATCCTCAGCAACTAGGGTGGAACCGCGGGAGAACTCTCGTCCCTATGTTTGCGGCCGGCAAGCATAGAGACGGGAGTTTTTTGGTTGCCGCCGCACTTGTAAAAGAATGGAGAAAGTGGAGGTGCTTGAAATGAACATTCAAGATATGATTTTAACCTTGCAGAAGCACTGGTCGAATGAAGGCTGTGTGCTCATGCAGTCGTACGATGTGGAGAAAGGCGCAGGCACAATGAGCCCGTATACATTTTTACGAAGCATCGGGCCGGAACCGTGGAGAGTGGCTTACGTTGAGCCGTCCAGACGGCCTGCGGACGGACGGTACGGTGAAAACCCGAACAGGCTCTATCAGCATCACCAATTCCAAGTCATTATCAAGCCGTCGCCTGATAACATTCAAGAGCTTTACCTTGATTCATTGCGTGCGCTCGGCATTGACCCGCTTGAACATGATATCCGTTTCGTAGAAGACAACTGGGAAAACCCGTCTTTAGGCTGTGCAGGTCTCGGCTGGGAAGTATGGCTTGACGGGATGGAAATTACTCAGTTTACATACTTCCAGCAGGTGGGCGGAATTGAATGTAAACCGGTATCCGTTGAGATCACGTATGGCATTGAACGTCTCGCGTCATATATTCAGGATAAAGAAAACGTCTTTGATCTTGAATGGACGTCAGGATTTACTGTGAAAGATTTATTTATGATGGCTGAATATGAGCATTCCGTTTATACTTTTGAAACATCTGACGTGGATATGCTTTTCCATTTGTTCAGCACCTATGAAAAAGAAGCGATCAGACAAATGGATAACGGGCTCGTGCATCCGGCCTATGATTATGTGCTGAAATGCTCTCACACATTTAATCTGCTCGATGCAAAAGGCGCGATCTCGGTGACGGAGCGGACGGGTTATATCGGCCGTGTCCGCAACTTAGCGAGAAAAGTGGCAAAAACGTATTATGAAGAACGGGAAAAATTAGGGTTCCCAATGCTTAAAGAGGAGGGCTCTTCCCATGAGTAAACAAGACTTGCTTTTAGAGATCGGACTCGAGGAAATGCCGGCGCGGTTTTTACATGACAGCATGGTGCAGCTCGGTGAAAAGCTGACCGGCTGGCTGGCTGAAAAAAATATCGCCCATGGCGAAGTGAAACTTTTTAATACGCCGAGACGTCTGGCAGTATATATAAAAGACGTAGCAGAAAAACAGGCTGATATTCAGGAAGAAGCAAAAGGCCCTGCGAAAAAAATTGCTCTGGATGCTGACGGAAACTGGACAAAAGCCGCTATCGGATTTTCAAAAGGCCAAGGCGCCGGAGTGGATGATCTGTATATAAAAGATGTAAACGGCACGGAATATGTCTTCGTTCAAAAATTCCAGGCGGGACAAGAGACGAAGACACTTTTACCGCAGCTGGAAAATTTGATTGCCGGAATGCATTTTCCGAAAAACATGCGCTGGGGCACGCAGGATCTGCGCTATATCCGTCCGATCAAATGGATTATCGCTCTCTTTGGAAAAGACGTCATTTCGTTTGAAATCACAAATGTCGAGACGGGCCGGAACACACAGGGACACCGCTTTCTCGGCCAAGAAGTATCTGTTGATGCGCCGTCATCATATGAAAAGCTGCTGAAAGAACAAAGCGTCATTGCTGACCCGAAAGAACGCAAACAAATGATCCAAAGCCAGCTGGACGCGCTTGCAGCCGAGAAGAAATGGAACATTCCGATCGATGAGGACCTGCTGAACGAAGTCAACCATCTGGTGGAATACCCGACGGCGCTTTACGGATCTTTTGAATCCGAGTTTCTTTCTATTCCTGAAGAAGTGCTTGTAACAACAATGAAAGAGCATCAGCGCTACTTCCCGGTAAAAGATGAAAACGGGAATCTGCTTCCTCATTTTATTACGGTAAGAAACGGGAACAGCCATGCAATTGAAAATGTTGCCCGCGGAAACGAGAAAGTGCTGAGAGCAAGGCTTTCAGATGCTGCGTTCTTCTACAAAGAAGACCAAAAGCTCAACATTGATGAAAACGTGAAGAAACTGGAAAATATCGTTTTCCATGAAGAGCTCGGCTCCCTTGGAGATAAAGTAAGAAGAGTGGCCGCCATTGCGGGCAAACTTGCCGTCCGGCTGAAAGCGGATGAACAGACGCAAAACCTTGTGAAGCGCGCCGCAGAGATTTCTAAATTTGACCTGGTTACACATATGATCTATGAGTTCCCTGAGCTTCAAGGCGTGATGGGAGAAAAATATGCGCGCATGCTCGGTGAAGATGAAGCCGTCGCTGCCGCTGTCAATGAGCACTATATGCCGAGAGCGGCCGGGGGAGAAGTGCCTTCAACCTTCACCGGCGCGGTTGTAGCGTTAGCTGATAAACTGGACACGATTGCTTCCTTCTTCAGCATTGACGTGATTCCGACAGGTTCTCAGGACCCGTACGGATTGCGTCGTCAGGCAAGCGGCATCGTTTCCATTCTGATCGACCGCAACTGGGGCATTTCTTTTAAAGAGCTGCTGTCATTGACAGAAACGGAAAAAGAAAATGAGCTCCTCGATTTCTTTACACAGCGTCTGAAATACGTCTTAAACGCTGAAGACATCCGTCATGACGTTATCGAAGCCGTTCTGGACAGCACAGAGCTTGAGCCGTATGCAGCCGTTCATAAAGCAAGAGTGCTTGAGAAGCACCTCGGCACACCCGGATTTAAAGAAACGGCTGAATCACTCGGCCGGGTCATCTCCATCAGCAAAAAAGGCGAGAGCCGCGATATCAATCCGGATCTGTTTGAAAATGAACAGGAGAAAAAGCTGTTTGACGCTTATCAAAAAACAAAAGACAGTGTCGCGGAAAGCTTTGCCTCCAAAAACTATGAACAGGCGCTTGCCGTGCTCAGCGGATTAAAGGAGCCGATTGAAGACTACTTTAATCACACGATGGTAAATGCGGACGATGAAGCATTAAAAACCAACCGTTTAGCGCAAATGACCGCTCTTGCAGATGTGATCAAGTCTTTTGCTAATATGAATCATCTTATTGTAAAATAAAGAAAAAGACGGTTGCTGTGTGATCGGCAATCGTCTTTTCCCCTTTTACATAAACATCACAGAATGAAAACATAGATAAAGAAACCCTTCCATAAAGGTGGTGAGTACGATCGAATTAAATAAACGGCAAGAACAAATTTTACAGATTGTAAAGGAAAACGGCCCGATTACCGGAGAGCATATCGCAGAACAGCTCAATTTAACGAGGGCCACGCTGCGGCCGGACTTGGCCATACTCACCATGTCAGGCTTCTTAGAGGCCCGTCCGCGGGTCGGTTATTTTTATACGGGGAAAACGGGAAATCAGCTGCTTGCGGATAAACTGAAAAAGCTGCAAGTGAAAGATTTTCAATCGATCCCTGTTGTCATCAATGAGAATGTCTCGGTATACGATGCCATCTGCACAATGTTTTTAGAAGATGTCGGCACGTTATTTGTCGTAGATCGTGATGCTGTCTTAGTCGGTGTGCTGTCACGCAAAGATTTGCTGCGGGCGAGCATCGGCCAGCAGGAACTTGCCTCAATACCGGTTCATATTATCATGACAAGAATGCCGAATATCGCCGTCTGCCGGCGTGACGATTATGTGATGGACATCGCCAAGTATTTAATTGAAAAACAGATCGATGCCCTGCCCGTTATTAAAGATACGGATAAAGGCTTTGAGGTCATCGGCCGGTTTACCAAAACGAATATGACTAGGATACTTGTCAGTTTATCAGAAAATGAAATCATATAAGCTTGAAAACTAACGGGGGGATAACATGGACAATCGCATCATTTATGTAGTATCAGACTCAGTCGGAGAAACCGCCGAACTCGTTGTAAAAGCCTCGCTCAGCCAGTTTAACGGCTCAGCAGATGATACGCATATCAGAAGAATACCTTATGTGGAAGATATCGGCACCATTAATGAAGTCGTGTCTCTCGCCAAAGCGGACGGCGGCATTATTTGTTTTACGCTCGTTGTTCCTGAAATGCGCAAATACCTGGTTGAACAAGCGGAAAAAGCGAATGTGCTGTATTACGATATTATCGGTCCGCTCATCGATAAAATGGAATCGGCTTACGGTCTGACCGCTAAATATGAACCGGGCCGCGTCCGCCAGCTTGATGAAGATTATTTCAAAAAGGTCGAGGCGATCGAGTTTGCCGTCAAATATGACGATGGCAGAGATCCAAGAGGCATTTTAAAAGCCGATATCATCCTGCTCGGAGTATCCAGAACGTCTAAAACCCCATTATCACAATATCTTGCCCATAAGCGTCTGAAAGTGGCCAATGTGCCGATCGTTCCTGAGGTCGATCCGCCGGAAGAACTGTTCAGCGTTGATCCGAAAAAATGCATCGGCTTAAAAATCAGCCCTGATAAACTGAACCATATACGAAAAGAACGGTTAAAATCTCTCGGCTTAAATGACAAAGCCATTTACGCCAATATCAACAGAATTAAAGAAGAGCTGGAGTATTTTGAGAAAATCGTGGACCGGATCGGCTGCCAAGTCGTTGACGTTTCGAATAAAGCGGTCGAGGAAACAGCGAACATCATTCATCACCTCAAAACAAAGGGCCGATAACTCAGGACGCTTTATCCTGGGTTTTTGGGTATGCAAATAGGGAATAAACAAAAAGGATGGCATCTTCGCGAAGTTTGTATTATAATAAAAAATTGTGATAAAATGTTTATTTTTAGGTTTAAGCTTCGTGTGATACGAATAAACTATTATGGGTAAGATGTCAAGAATAACTCCCGGAAATTTTTCGACAAAGCTCAAAATAGATCCGCAGTCATGGAGCATATGCGATTTCGCTTGTTTTTATGCAGGAGATTGATGGAGGGATGGAGAATTAGTCTTCTAAATGAAAAAGAAAAGACGATTTTTGTCGATGCAGACGCATGCCCCGTAAAAGAGGAAATAATGCTCATTGCATCGCAATACAGCGTTCGGGTTATTTTCGTCGCATCATTTGAACACTACCAGCTTTCCAGAAGCAAAGACGAGAACTGGGTATACGTTGATCCTCATAAAGAAGCGGCAGATTTATATATCGCAAACCATGTGAGATCGGGAGATGTCGTAGTCACGCAGGATATCGGTTTAGCCTCTCTTTTGCTGAACAGAAATATTGCCGTCTTATCGGAAAGGGGCCGTTCTTATACTGAAGACACGATTGACTTCGCTCTGATGAGCCGTCATATGTCAGGCAAAATGAGAAGAAGCGGCATTCATTCCAAAGGACCTAAAAAATTAAATAAAGAAGATCGGAATCGATTTGTTACCCTGCTTAAAAAAATCCTGTCGAATGATGAAGGGATTTCAAATCAAAGCATCGAATAATGTACGACGGAGTGTTATAAGATGGGAAACCGCATACCAGATGAAGTAGTTAATCAGGTGCAGCAGTCAGCAGACATTGTTGAAGTCATAGGTGATTATGTCCAATTGAAAAAGCAAGGCCGCAACTACTTTGGGCTCTGTCCGTTTCACGGGGAAAACACGCCCTCGTTTTCCGTCTCCAGCGATAAGCAGATCTTTCATTGCTTCGGATGCGGGGCGGGCGGGAACGTTTTCTCTTTCTTACGGCAGATGGAAGGCTATTCATTTACGGAAGCTGTTTCTCACCTTGCGGATAAATATCAGATTGATTTCCCTGATGATATAACGATTCACTCTGCATCCAGGCCGGAATCTTCCGGAGAGCAGAAGATGGCGGAAGCCCACGAGCTTTTGAAGAAATTTTACCATCATTTGCTAATAAATACAAAGGAAGGCCAGGAAGCGTTAGATTACCTTTTATCAAGGGGTTTTACGAAAGAGCTCATAGATGAGTTTGAAATCGGCTACGCGCTGGATTCCTGGGATTTCATGACGAAATTCTTGAAAAAGCGCGGTTTTGAGGAAGAACTGATGGAAAAAGCGGGTCTGCTGATCAGAAGGGAAGACGGCAGCGGGTATTTTGACCGTTTCAGAAACAGAATTATGTTTCCCATTCATGATCACCACGGAGCCGTGGCGGCTTTTTCAGGAAGGGCGCTCGGAAGCCAGCAGCCGAAATATATGAACAGCCCGGAAACGCCGCTGTTTCATAAATCTAAGCTGCTGTATAACTTTCATAAAGCGCGCCTGCCGATCAGGAAAGAGGAGAGAGCCGTTCTGTTTGAAGGCTTCGCTGACGTCATATCCGCCGTCAGCTCAGGCGTAAAAGAAAGTATCGCCACAATGGGGACGTCGCTCACCGAAGAACATGTGAAAATTCTCAGGAGAAATGTTCAGGAGGTCATTCTCTGCTACGATTCGGATAAAGCCGGGTACGAAGCTACGCTGAAAGCGGCCGGCCTGCTTCAGAAAGCCGATTGTAAGGTAAGAGTAAGCATGCTGCCTGACGGGCTTGATCCTGATGATTATATCAGAACCCGGGGCGGAGAAAAATTCCGGACCGATATCATTGATGCAAGCGTTACGGTCATGGCTTTTAAAATGCAATATTTCCGCAAAGGGAAAAACTTATCTGACGAAGGAGACCGGCTCGCTTACATGAAAGAAGTGCTGAAAGAAATCAGCGCTCTTTCCGGGTCGCTTGAGCAGGAAATGTATGTGAAGCAGCTCGCCTCAGAATTTTCTCTTTCGGTAGAATCTTTGACGGAACAGCTTTCCATCTACGCCAGACAAAACGCCCCCGGCGACAAAAACGCCGAACCGCAGACAAGACGGGCCCGGGTGACGACAAAAGCAAAACGGCGCCGTCTCCGTCCCGCCTATGAGAACGCGGAAAGACTTCTGCTCGCTCATATGCTGAGAGACCGAAACGTCATAAAGAAAGTGATTGAGCGTGTCGGCTTTGAATTTAACATTGACGGACATCGTGCGCTGGCAGCATACCTGTACGCTGTTTATGAAGAGGGCGCTGACATGACGCCGCAGCATCTTATGGCGAGAATGCAGGATGAGGAAATCAGCCAGCTGCTTTCAGATATAGGGATGCTCCAAGTAAACGAGGAGCTCTCAGAGGCCGAGTTATCCGATTACGTAAAAAAAGTGTTGGATCACCGAAAATGGTCAATGATAAAGGAAAAAGAAGCAGAAAGAGCGGATGCGGAGAGGCAGAAAGACTTCGTGAAAGCTGCGTCTCTGGCTCAAGAAATTGTTGCATTGAACCGATCATTAAAGTAACACCACAAAGAGGCTTGCGTTCTGATTGGCAATGATTCCTTGCGGAGGAGCAAATAGATCGCTTAACCTCATCATGAATTGTCATTTATTATCCGCAGCCCTGCATGCTGAAAAAGAGAGAAGGCTTCCGGGTCGGATAAGAAACATACCGCTTTTAGAATTCGTTGCAAGCTTTGGAAGGAGGGATCCATAATGGCTGATAAACAAACCCACGAAACAGAAACAGAACTTACATTAGACCAGGTAAAAGAACAGCTTACTGAAACTGGAAAAAAACGTGGCGTTTTAACATATGAAGAAATTGCTGAACGCATGTCCAGCTTTGAAATTGAATCAGACCAAATGGATGAGTATTATGAATTTTTAGGAGAACAAGGTGTTGAATTAATTAGTGAAAATGAAGAAACGGAAGATCCTAATATTCAACAGCTTGCCAAAGCCGAAGAAGAATTTGACCTTAATGACCTCAGCGTACCGCCTGGCGTAAAGATCAATGATCCAGTCCGCATGTACCTTAAGGAAATCGGACGGGTAAATCTTCTTTCTGCTAAAGAAGAAATCACCTACGCTCAAAAAATTGAAGAGGGTGACGAGGAATCTAAACGCAGACTGGCTGAAGCAAACCTTCGTTTAGTTGTCAGCATTGCTAAACGGTATGTCGGCCGCGGCATGCTTTTCTTAGACTTGATCCAAGAAGGAAACATGGGTCTCATGAAAGCCGTCGAGAAGTTTGACTACCGTAAAGGATATAAATTCAGTACGTATGCGACTTGGTGGATCAGACAGGCGATTACACGCGCCATCGCTGACCAGGCGAGAACAATCCGTATCCCGGTTCACATGGTGGAAACCATCAACAAATTAATCCGGGTGCAGCGTCAGCTTCTTCAGGATCTTGGCAGAGAGCCGACACCGGAAGAGATTGCTGAAGACATGGATCTTACACCTGAAAAAGTCCGTGAAATATTAAAAATTGCTCAAGAGCCTGTTTCTTTAGAAACGCCGATCGGTGAAGAAGACGACTCACATCTCGGTGATTTCATCGAAGACCAGGAAGCGACATCTCCGTCGGATCATGCGGCATATGAGCTTTTAAAAGAACAGCTGGAAGATGTGCTGGATACGTTGACAGATCGTGAAGAAAACGTGCTGCGTCTCCGTTTCGGTCTGGATGACGGACGCACAAGAACTTTGGAAGAAGTAGGCAAAGTGTTTGGAGTAACGAGAGAGCGTATTCGCCAAATTGAAGCAAAAGCGCTTCGCAAATTGAGACATCCGAGCAGAAGCAAACGTCTGAAGGATTTTCTCGAATAGAATGGAACGGGTCTTTTTGATCCGTTCTTTTTTATGTATAAGATATATGGATAATATACCTTTATTTTACTGGATAAGCATATGTTTTGCAAATGAGTTTGGAAAAAATGCGGCATGTCCTGAAAGGGGGAAAATGAGATAAGTTTATTTATATTCTTTATTGTAAGCGTATACAATTCATTATACAATAGAATAAAGATAATTTTGTGATAAACAAAACAGTTATTTTTGCTTTTTGTATAAATTGTGAAATCAATGAAATTGCTGAGCAAGACCATTTACTTTTTGTAAAAATAAGTTAGAATTAGAAGTGTTTACATAGGGGGAGAATGAATAAGGGGGATGGAGATATGAAGTGGAATCCGCTGATTCCTTTTTTGCTCATTGCAGTGCTGGGAATAGGGCTGACTTTCTTTTTAGCTGTAAAAGGCAATGGAGATGCGCATCAGATCGCAAGCGGCGGTGAAAGCAAAAATGCCGAGAAGGAAACTGCAAACGCTTCACCTGAAGAGATTTATAAAGCGAACTGCATCACCTGTCACGGGGAAAACTATGAAGGTGTTTCAGGGCCGAACTTAAAAGGCGTCGGCAAAAGAAAAGATGTCGCTGAGATTAAAACAAAAATTGAAAAAGGCGGCAACGGGATGCCCGCAGGCCTTGTGCCGGCCGAAAAACTGGATGACATGGCAAAATGGGTTTCTGACATTAAATAAAGCTTTACCGGTCCCTATATAAAAGACATATGAAAAACTCTATCCGCCGCTTGGATTCCGGGCGGTTTTTTTATATGATAGTAAAGGAAAAAGAACCTGAGAAAAGTTGTGATATTGTGAATGAAATGAAGTTATCTAAAAGATTGCAGTCTGTGGCGGAATATATCCCTCCGGGTGCCCTGGTTGCTGATATCGGGTCGGACCACGCGTATCTTCCTTGCTATGCCGTTTTGAATCATTTGGCAAGCCGGGCAATCGCCGGTGAAATTACAGACGGACCGTTTCTATCCGCCAAACAGCAGGTGGAAAAACTGGACTTAAGCACTCTTATCTCCGTAAGGAAAGGTGACGGGCTGAGCGTCCTTAAAAAAGGAGAAGCCGGCGCCATTACAATCGCTGGCATGGGCGGAGCGCTGATCGCTCATATTTTGGAGTCCGGAAAAACGAAATTGACGGGGCGTGAACGGCTGATTCTGCAGCCGAATATTCATGCCGTTCATATAAGAGAGTGGCTGTATCAGGAAGGCTATGAATTGATTGATGAAGTGATTCTCGAAGAAGACGGAAAGTGTTATGAGATCCTCGTTGCGGAAACTGGCGACCGTGATGCGCCGTATCGGGACGTGCCGATGGCTGCCGGAATGCTTGCGGGTCCGTTTTTATTAAAAGAGAGGAATGAAGTGTTTCTTCGGAAATGGAGCCAGGAACTTAAGCATACTGAACAAATTTATGAACAGATCAGCCGCAGCGCAAAGCATGAAAGTCATGAAAAATTAGCTGAATTGAAAGAGCGGATTTCTCTGCTGAAGGAGGTAATCGGACATGCCTAAACATGTAAACGGACAGGAAATCATCCAGCTGTTTGAACAATTTTCACCGAAGGCTTTTGCGGTGGAAGGAGATAAAATCGGCCTGCAGATCGGTACATTGAATAAGCCGGTGAAAAATGTCATGGTGACACTGGATGTTCTGGAACAAACGGTAGATGAAGCCATTGAGAAAAAAGTTGACTTAATTATCGCCCACCATCCGCCGATTTTTCGGCCGCTTAAACAGATCACCACTGATCAGCCTGGCGGAAGACTGATTGAGAAATGTATAAAGCATGATATTGCCGTATATGCGGCTCATACGAATCTTGATGTAGCGGACGGCGGTGTGAATGACCTGCTTGCCGAAGCTCTCGGCCTGACAGACACAGAAGTGCTCGTCCCGACATATTCGGACCCGTTGAAAAAGCTTGCCGTATATGTTCCGAAAGACTATGAAGAAGCTGTAAGAACCGCACTTGGCAACGCCGGAGCGGGACATATCGGCAATTACAGCCATTGCGCGTTCTCCTCTGAGGGAATCGGCAGCTTTAAGCCGCTGGACGGGGCAGAACCGTTTATCGGACAGACGGGAGAGCTGGAGCTCGTCCATGAAGTGAGACTTGAGACCGTTTTTCCGGCAAGTATGGAGAAAACCGTCGTAAAAGCGCTGAAAAAAAGCCATCCGTATGAAGAGGTGGCATATGATATTTATCCAGTGGAGCAGTCTCCGCTTGAAAAAGGGCTCGGCCGCATCGGAAAACTTCAGCAAGACATGACGCTTGAAGAGTTTGCGCTGTTTGTGAAAGAAAAGTTTGACGTTAACGGAGTCCGGATGGTCGGAGAGCGAAACAGCAAGGTGAAAAAAGTCGCGGTTCTTGGCGGTGACGGAAATAAATATATTTATCAGGCAAAGCGGAAGGGTGCAGATGTTTACGTGACGGGCGATCTTTATTTCCATGTAGCGCATGATGCGATGATGATGGGATTAAACGTTGTGGATCCGGGGCATTATGCTGAAAAGATCATGAGAAAAGGCACGGCTGAGAAGCTTACGGCAATGGCCGGGGAGAAAAACTATGATGTGCGCATTTTCGCTTCTGAAACAGATACAAACCCATTTACCTTCTTATAAAAAACTGAGGCCCCGGGCCTCAGTTTTTTATTTTTACTTTCGGAAGGATTTTTTTAAGCGGCACACTGTGTTCAAGCTGCCATGTCGATTCATCGTTGTGGTCAAACTGCTCTAAAAAGCGGATGACTTCCTTTGTAATCGGTGTCGGTGTTGATGCGCCTGCGGTAACGGCGACGGTATTGACGTCTTTCAGCCATTCGAGCTTCAGTTCACTGATGTCTCCGATTCGGTAGGCTTTTGTTCCGGCGATTTCTTCTGACACTTGCGCCAGTCTGTTGGAGTTATTGCTTTTCGGGTCACCGACAACAATGGTTAAGTCCGCTTTTTTTGCCTGCTCTGATACAGCTTCTTGACGAACCTGTGTGGCCAGGCAGATTTCCTGATGGTATTCCACGTACGGGTACTTTTCTTTGACTGATTCCATAATATCGTGGACGTCCCACTGGGACATTGTCGTTTGGTTTGTAACGATTAATTTCTCAGCCTGAATATCGAGATTTCTCACGTCTTCCTCTGTTTCAACGAGATGAACGATTTCAGGAGCGACGCCGACGGCTCCTTCAGGCTCGGGGTGGCCTTTTTTACCGATGTATATGACGTGATAACCTTCAGCTTTTACTTTTCGGATTAAGTCATGTGTTTTCGTGACGTCCGGGCATGTGGCGTCAATCGTAACAAGCCCTTTTTCCTCAGCGGCTTTTCTTACTTCCGGAGATACCCCGTGAGCCGTGAAAATAACGGTTCCTTTTTCCACCTGCTTTAAAATCTCCAGACGGTTTGTGCCGTCAAGCGTGTAAATGCCGTCTTCTTCAAACGCATCTGTGACATGCTTATTATGAACAATCATTCCCAGTATATATATAGGTCTTGGCAGTGTTTTATCGAGTGACGCGTTTTTGGCTATGACCATGGCATCAACAACGCCGTAACAGTAGCCGCGCGGCGATATTTTGATAACGTCCAATGTAGATGTCCTCCTATCAAAAGTGAGTGTAGAGGCAATATAAAAAGCCGTAGTTAAACGGCTCAAATCTTGCATTCTTCTGATCTCATTATAGCTAATCTTTCGTGAGATATCAAAGAATGTTAAATATATAATTTCGGCTTTGATCTGCCCGATGTTCTTTTTGGACGCGGCTGTTCCGCTGAGTCCGCCTGTGCGGCGTCTTTTTCTTTTGAAGCGGATGCTTTTTCAGACGTCTTCTTTGATGTTTTGGATGAGGCGTCTGATTTGTTTTCGTCTTCTGTTTCATCTGTTTTTTCAGCTTCATCCTTTTTGTCCTGTTCGTCTGTTTCTTTCGTCTCGTCAGATTCATTCTCGTCATCACTGCTGCTTAATTGGCTGTAAAGCTTCATCATGGCGGGCAGACTCCGTACTAAAGGACCGTACTGCTGGATCATCGGCGTAACCTGCTGCGCCACGCCGAGCACCTTCTGAACGTTGCCGAGCATGCTCGACAGGGATGCCGGACTTGCCAGGTTCTGTATTCCCTGCAGTCCTGCACCTGCTCCTCCGCTGGCCGCCGCCGGTGCCGACGCGGCAGCGCTTCCTCCTCCTGAACCGGGTAAAAAACGGGAAAGCATCCCTTTTAAGCCCCCTCCGCCCGTGCCTGCGTTTCTCAGGCCCGCTCCGGCAATCTGCTGCTGAGGGAAAAGCTGCCGTCCCTGCTGCATCAGCTGCCGTCCCGGCAATGACGGTCTTCCTCCCATCATCATACGCGGATTCATAAACGGCCGGCCCTGCTGCGCCATATTTCTCATCGGCTGCTGTGGAAACATACTTGTACCTCCTTTCTGTCTCTCTGCTATTACAATATGCATCGGAGGGGGCATTTGCTTTTCTGTCTCGAAAACAGGATTCCCCCAAGACATGGTGTTTTTAAGTAAAATCGGTTATAATGTGATGATGGACACAGAATGTGCCGCTTTAAGGAGCTGGGAAAAATGAAAGAAACTAAATTTGATGGATACAACTTAAAACCGTTTATTATAGATGCAGTTCACCGCCTTGGTTTTTATGAACCGACAGATATTCAAAAGCGTCTGATACCTGCCGTACTGAAAAACGAAAGCGTGATCGGGCAGTCCCAGACGGGGACGGGGAAAACTCACGCCTATTTATTGCCAATTTTGAATCGGATTGATCCGGGTTCTGATACGGTACAGGCTGTTATCACGGCGCCGACGAGAGAGCTTGCCAATCAGATTCATCAGGAAGCGCTCAAAATCACACAGGGTGCGGAAGATGAGCCGATCCGGACAAAATGCTTCATCGGCGGGACGGACAAGCAAAAATCAATTGATAAGCTGAAAACACAGCCTCATCTCGTCGTCGGAACGCCGGGCCGGATCGCGGATCTGATTAAGGCGCAGGCATTGAACGTCTATAAAGCGCAGTCTCTCGTCATTGACGAAGCTGATCTGATGCTTGATATGGGCTTTTTAGAAGACGTTGATTACATCGGATCGCGTATGCCGGAAGAACTGCAGATGCTTGTGTTCTCAGCTACGATTCCGGAAAAGCTGAAGCCGTTTTTGAAAAAGTATATGGAAAATCCGAAGTACGCGCATGTTGAGCCGAAAAGAATCACAGCCGAAAAGATTGAACATGTGTTGGTTCCTTCTAAACAGCGTGATAAAGACAAACTGCTTTTTGATATGATGTCTCATCTGAATCCTTATCTGGGCATTGTGTTTGCAAATACGAAAAACACGGCTGACCATATTGCGAAATACCTGACTGAAAAGGGCATGAGGATCGGTCTTCTGCACGGGGGATTAACGCCGCGTGAGCGTAAGAAGGTAATGAAGCAGATTAATGATCTGGAATTTACTTATGTCATTGCAACAGACCTTGCGGCAAGAGGAATTGACATTAAAGGCGTAAGCCACGTCATCAACTACGAGCTTCCGGACGATCTGGATTTTTATGTTCACCGTGTCGGAAGAACTGCACGCGCAGGTTCATCAGGCCAAGCACTGACCATTTATGAGCTTTCTGACGAAGATGCGCTCGTAAGACTCGAAAAGATGGGCATTGTGTTTGACTATGCGGAGCTTGTAAACGGCGAATGGAAGAAAGGCGATGACCGCCACCGCCGCAAAAAACGCAAAAAATCGGAGAATGAGGCCGACCAAATGGCGAAGCGCCTCGTGAAAAAACCGAAAAAAGTGAAGCCGGGCTATAAAAAGAAAATGAGCTACGAAATGGAAAAGATAAAAAGAAAGCAGAGAAGAAACAAATCTAACAAAGGAAAGTAGGGGAATCGGGTTGCTGAAAATAGGTTCACACGTCTCAATGAGCGGAAAACATATGCTCCTTGCCGCAAGCAAGGAAGCTGTTTCGTACGGGGCGAATACATTTATGATCTATACGGGCGCTCCCCAAAACACGCGCCGCAAAAAAATTGAAGACTTGAATATCGAAGCGGGCCGCGCCCATATGAAGGAAAACGGCATCGACGAGATTGTCGTGCATGCGCCGTACATCATTAACATCGGAAATACGACAAATCCGGCAACGTTTGAGCTGGGCGTTGATTTTCTGCGTTCTGAAATTGAAAGAACGGCAGCGATCGGCGCGAAACAGATCGTGCTTCATCCAGGAGCGCATGTCGGAGCCGGGGCTGAGACGGGCATCAAAAAAATTATTGAAGGTTTAAACGAAGTGATTGTTCCCGGGCAAAACGTGCAGATTGCGCTGGAGACAATGGCGGGCAAAGGATCAGAATGCGGGAGAAGCTTTGAAGAGCTGGCCGAGATCATTGCGGGAGTCACGCATAATGAACATCTATCCGTCTGCTTTGACACTTGCCACACCCATGACGCCGGGTATGATGTCGCTAATGATTTTGACGGTGTTCTTAACGAGTTTGATAAAATCGTCGGCATCGATCGGATAAAAGTCCTTCATGTGAACGACAGTAAAAATATCAAAGGCGCCCGGAAAGACCGCCATGAAAATATCGGGTTCGGAGAGATCGGTTTTGACGCTCTGCAGTACATCGTTCATCACGAGCAGCTTGCCGATATTCCGAAAATCCTCGAAACACCGTATGTAGGCGAAGACAAGAAAAATAAGAAGCCGCCGTACCGTTTTGAAATCGAAATGCTGAAAGAAAAGCAGTTTGATAAGGAGCTTCTTGAAAAAATATCAGCTCAATAAGAAAGAAAGGAGGGGCGGGTGTCCCTCCTTTCTTATCCTGAGAATTGATTGAAAAGTTCGTCAACTTTCCGCGCCGTTTCTTTTGAGGTTATCGTTTCCACTTTTTTCAGGAGGCGCAGCCGCTCCTGTTCATCAAAAATATTGATGTTTTTTCCGTGCATCAGAGCCGCTACCTCAGCCGCTTGACTTCTTGTAATGCTGATTCCGTATTGCTTGGAATATTTCAGCAGATCGTCCGCAGTGACTTGATTGAGCCGCTGCAAAATAATTCTTTGTATTAAAATCATCGATACTTTCACCTCTTTAGACATAATGTATTGAGCAGATCATTAAAATGTTACAGCTTTTAATGGTAAAATAAAGTTGCTTACTGTTTAAAATAGTTATTATAGGAAAGGAGATTTTATGACCCCAAATAAACAGCATAAAAGAGAATCATTTTTACACTTTATCTTCAGGGTCATTATGATTCTGATCGGGGCGGGTTCAGCCGCCGTAAGTATTGAATTGTTTCTGGTCCCTAATAATTTTATCGACGGAGGCATTATCGGTGTTTCATTAATTTTAGACCACCTCTTTATGTCCAATCCCCTCCTCAATTTTGCCTTATTCGTTGTGTTACTCAACATTCCATTTATGATTTTCGGATATAAATATATCGGAAAAACATTTCTCATCTCTACTGTTATCGGAATCGTCGGTTTAGCGCTGATTGAATCCTCATTGCACCATGTGGAGGCCATTACGACCCAGCCTATTTTGGCGACGGTATTCGGGGGGCTTTTGCTCGGTTTCGGGGTAGGCCTTGTCATCCGAAACGGAGGCTCGATGGACGGTACTGAAATCCTCGGTATCCTTCTCACGAAAAAGCTGCCCTTTTCAGTCGGGGAATTCGTTATGCTCATCAATGTGTTTATTTTCATTTGGGCCGGTTTTGTGTTCGGTCCGGAGCAGGCAATGTATTCTTTCATGACTTATTATATTGCCATGAAAACGATTGACGCCGTCATCCAGGGGCTTGATGAAACAAAAGCGGTCATTATTGTTGCAGAGCAATATGCTGAGATCTCAGATGCTATATTGCACCGGCTTGGACGGGGAACTACTAAGCTTCAGGGAAAAGGCGGATATACGGATGAAACCAAAGAAGTCATTTACGCGGTCGTGACAAGGCTTGAAGTGACTAAATTGAAATCCATTGTGTTTGAAATTGATAAAAACGCCTTTATTACGATCATGAATACCCATGAAACGAGGGGCGGTAAGTTCAAAACCGCGATTCACTAGGCTTTCATTTACTTTTCATCATTTTATAGGTATAATTTGATACATCATAAGAAAATGGCCTGCTGTTCAGACAGCTGCCATTTTCTTTTTGGAGCGATACCGTGTTGTAAAGGGGAGGTCCTCATGAACGTACAAGAAGCGTTGAACCTGCTGAAAGAAAAAGGGTATAAATATACGAGTAAGCGAGAAGACATGCTGCAGCTTTTTGCTGATTCTGATAAATATCTGACCGCCAAAAACGTGCTTGCCGCATTAAATGACGACTATCCGGGTCTGAGCTTTGATACCATATACAGAAATCTTTCGTTATATGAAGAACTCGGCATTTTGGAAACGACGGAGCTTTCCGGAGAAAAACTGTTTCGTTTTACATGCTCTTATACCCATCATCATCACCATTTTATCTGTTTAACCTGCGGGAAAACGAAGGAAATTGAGTCCTGTCCGATGGATAAGCTGCACGATGATTTGGAAGGGTATGAAATCAGCGGCCATAAGTTTGAAATTTACGGCACCTGTCCGGCGTGCCGATAAAAAACCTCCTGCTTATACAGGAGGTTTTTTCAGCTTTTGACATGCTGAAAGCTATGTTTGTTTTTATTAATCCAGGCGACGGCTTCAAGCCAATTCTGCACCCTGATAATATTGGAATCGATGGGGAGCTGATTATATGGGGAGTTAAAAAGGATAACCGGAATGTCTGCTTCTTTTGCGATCATTGTCGCATTGCCGTGGTGATCTTCGAAAAATAAATCAATGCCGTGTTTTTTGACGGCTTCCACTTTGTGATGGCCTCCGACAAGCTCAATGTGATCGTAATGAATGTCCCGGTTTGCAAACCAGTCCAGCGTAACATCTTCTAAGTGGCCGCGTCTTGCCGTAATGTAGATCAGACGGTGCTCTTCTTTCAGTCCGTCCAGTGCCTGCTTGGCAAATTCCGCGAGCTTCGCTTCTTTATATATGGCTGCTTCATGAACGTTCATCCATTCCCAAAATTCCTCGTCTGTAATGTTCAAAAGCTTCGTCAGATCATAATCAGTCATATCATCCAAGGTAATGGAAAGATGAAATGAGCGGTTTAAATAAGGGACAAATGTATCCTGTGCCGTAACTGTGCCGTCAATATCTATACCTAACCGTAACATGTCCACACTCCTATAAATTCATCCCTTCAAGTGTAACATAAACAATTAACAATACCAGAAAAGTTTAGCAAACATGAATCCGTAAAAAACGCGGAAACTAAAAAAGCTCCTTTCATAAAAGAAAAAGGGGGAATTGAAGGTGGCATACGATTACGAAAATCGAAAAGGCAACGACTACTACGTGGATCATGGATCGGAAGGAACCGATATCACGCGTGATGTTTATTCAGAAGAAACAGCGGCCGAAATCTCAGAGCCATATCGTGCTTCTGACCGGGCAGCAGACCGTGATGATAATCGGGACGGAGTAAGTGAAGGCCGGGGGATAGGGTATGCAGCATTGGCTATTTCTATCATTTCCCTGTTTGTGCTCCCTGTTTTATTAGGGGCATGCGGCATTATCGTCGGCTATATCGCCAGAAGAAGAGGAGCAGGCGCTTTAGGCGGATGGGCGATGGGAATCGGTATTGTTTCCCTTGTGCTCGGCATCTTCATTACACCGTTTTTTTAACACAACGCAAAAAAAAGCTTGGCGGAATATCCGTCAAGCTTTTTGTGTTTCTTGTTCTGCTTTTGCTTTTTCCGCTTCAAGCTTTGCGTAGTGTTCTTCTGCCAGCTTATCGATTTCTTTTTTCAGCTCTTCGACCATGGTTTCTTCAGGGACTTTGCGGACGATTTGGCCTTTGCGGAAAAGAAGTCCTTCGCCGCGCGCGCCGGCAATCCCGATATCAGCTTCTCTTGCTTCGCCCGGTCCGTTAACGGCACATCCGAGAACGGCTACTTTAATCGGCGCTTTGACTTTAGAAATGTATTCTTCCACTTCATTTGCGATGCTGATGAGATCAATTTCGATCCGTCCGCATGTCGGGCATGAAATAAGCGTAGCCGCGTTTGAAGCAAGACCGAATGATTTCAGCAGTTCTCTGGCTACTTTTACTTCTTCAACCGGGTCGGCGCTCAGAGAGATCCGGAGCGTGTTTCCGATTCCTTTGCTTAAAATCGCTCCGAGTCCGGCCGCGCTTTTTACCGTTCCGGCAAACAGCGTGCCCGATTCTGTAATTCCGAGGTGGAGCGGATAATCAAATGCTTTTGATGCTTTTTCGTATGCTTCTATGGCTAGATTGACGTCAGACGCTTTCATGCTGACGATGATGTCGTGAAAGTCAAGGTCTTCCAGGATTTTGATATGATGAAGCGCACTCTCAACCATTCCGTCAGCAGTCGGATAGCCGTATTTTTCTAAAATGCGTTTTTCCAAAGAACCCGCGTTTACGCCGATCCGGATCGGAATTCCTTTTTCTTTCGCTGCTTTTACGACGGCTTCCACTTTTTCGCGGCGGCCGATGTTTCCCGGGTTGATTCTGATTTTGTCGGCCCCGCCCTCAATTGCTTTTAATGCAAGCTTGTAGTCAAAATGAATATCGACAACGAGAGGGATGGAAATTTGTTTTTTGATGTCGGCAATCGCGTTAGCGGCGCGTTCGTCCGGACATGCCACCCGGACAATTTGGCAGCCGGCTTCGGCTAAACGGTTGATTTCCGCAACTGTTGCTTCTACGTCGTGTGTTTTGGTCGTCGTCATACTCTGAATGACGACTTCGTTATTTCCGCCTATTGTTAAAGGTCCCACTTTGACGGGACGCGTTTTTGTACGATGTGTGATTTCACTCACTTGTCAATCGCTCCTTAATTGTAGTTACCGCTTTTGCAGGCTGAGCCTTTTACATGTCAGGCAACTTCTATTTACATGTTATATTGTAACAGTGTATTTGCCGAACTGACAAGAAATTAACGTTTAATTGCGGTAGACGGGGAATTTATAAGCGGTGCCTGCCTGAATGGCGTTTGCTTTTACATTCGGATTCAGCGCTTCAAAATCTTGTGCAATATCATCTGGCGCTTTATGTGCGCCGACTATCGACATCACCGTATCGCCTTTTTTGACCGTAACCGTTCTGTATGAAGATTCCTGTCGGGCTGGCTGTGCAGCAGCTGTGTATGCTGGAAGGTCTTGAGAAGGGATCGTGCCGATTTTAAGATCGTAAAAGATAATGAATATCACAAATAAACTGCCGAATACAAAAGTAAGCCGCTTCATTCCAACCGCCTCCCGCATACATTTTTACTTCATTGTATGCTTGTCCCATTTTGTTCATGACAAAAAAGAAGACCGCCGGGGGCAGTCTTTGTTACACAGCTGTTTTTCTTGGCGGTATCTCTTTTAAGACGAGGAAAAGGATGATAAAGTTTACAAACCAATTCACTAAAAATTCACTCGGCACTGTAATAACAAGCGCGCGCATGATTGTAAAGAATATGGTCGAAAGTGTAATGGAATAAGCCGAAAGCTTCCAGAGCTGCTGGTAATTTAATGTCTTTCTTTGCGCATTTTTCAATATCAGGCCGATGACGGCGAGAAATGATACTTCAATAAATTTTCCGGCCGCTGTCATGATGAACAGCAAAACGGACAGGACGGTGACGATCATCGTTTTATTTTGGTTTAATGCTGATATGATTTCTTTTTTTGTGATATCAGCTGGCATCAGCGAATAATTCATTTCTGTCGCTTGTCCGTCTACAGCAAGCACCATTTTATTTTTCAAAATGCCGATCGCATTTTGTTTCGCCGCTATTTGTTTAGCGCCGTAAGCATCTGTCGGATCAAACACGATGACGAACCCGTTCGCTTCCGTTTCCTTAGAGGCGGACGCTTTCGTCTGCAATTCTCCGTTTGAAATGCTGAAATCAGGGAAATCTTTCTTTAACACGGTTTTGAAACCGTTCATTGAGTTTACGGTGCCGGAGCAAAGGTAATAAGCGCTTGGCAGCGTAAAAAGGACAGACAGCAAAAAGACATAAAGGATCGCTTTTCCTATCCCCTGAAACCGTGTTTTTGCAATATCTGCCGGAGAGTATGTACTTTTCAATAAAGCCGTAAATATGTTCAACATCTTCACTTCCTAGCCTAAACTGGTATATGTTGCTTATTGTATCGTTCACAGGGGATGAACACAAGTGAGAGTATTTAAAGCGGTGATAAGGAATCATACATAATAAGATAAAGTGGGAAGCGGTGATCTCCCGCAAAACAAAGGAGGGTGTTTTTGTCATGAGTGTTTTGTATTGGCTGATTATCATTGCGGTCTTCGTCATTGCTTTTATCGGGCTTGTATATCCGGTGATTCCAAGCGTTATTTTTATTGTGGCCGGTTTTCTTCTCTACGGATTTTTGTTTTCCTTCAGTCCTTATTCTTACCTGTTTTGGCTCATTGAGGCGGTATTTGCGGCGGTTTTATTCGCAGCTGATTATGTGTCAAATTTACTTGGCGTTAAAAGGTACGGAGGAAGCAGGGCGGCAATCTGGGGAAGCACGATCGGATTATTGATTGGGCCCTTCGTTATTCCCGTGGCAGGCATTATATTAGGCCCGTTTATCGGTGCTGTCTGCGCTGAGGTGTTTGTTCATCAAAAGGATATCAAGTCCGCGGCAAAAGTGGGGCTCGGCTCGTTAATCGGCTTTTTAACAAGCGTGGCGGCAAAAGGCGTCATTCAGCTCTTTATGATCGGATATTTCTTATGGACGGTGCTTTAGTTAGAAAGGTTTAATTTCGGCCGTGAACGGATAAAGTGTAATATGTCTGCTGGAATCGCCGGATTGTGAGCTTTTTCATTGATTACCACGCTTTCTTTTGTTACATTGAGATTAGAAAAGTTCGCGTTAAGCGGCATTTCAGTACATATATTTAAAGGAGGAAAAAATTATGGCTTACAAACTTCCAGAATTGCCTTACGCTTATGATGCTTTAGAACCTCATATCGATAAGGAAACGATGACGATTCACCATACGAAGCACCATAACACATACGTGACAAACCTCAACAAAGCGATCGAAGGATCTGCGCTTGCAGAGAAATCTGTAGATGAGCTTGTTGCTGATTTGAACGCAGTGCCGGAGGACATCCGCACGGCAGTCCGCAACAATGGCGGCGGACATGCAAACCACTCTTTATTCTGGACTCTTTTATCTCCGAACGGCGGAGGCGAACCGACTGGTGAGCTTGCTGAAGAGATCAAAAGCACGTTCGGAAGCTTCGATCAATTTAAAGAAAAATTCGCCGCAGCAGCTGCAGGCCGTTTCGGTTCAGGCTGGGCTTGGCTCGTTGTAAACAACGGCAAACTTGAAATTACAAGCACGCCAAACCAAGATTCACCGCTTTCAGAAGGTAAAACACCTGTTCTCGGTCTTGATGTTTGGGAGCACGCGTACTACCTGAACTACCAAAACCGCCGTCCTGATTACATTTCAGCTTTCTGGAATGTTGTGAACTGGGATGAAGTTGCCCGTCTTTACAGCGAAGCAAAATAATTGAGTTGAATGATCACAAGGTCTCCCGCGGGAGGCCTTGTTTTTTTATTGACTTTGATTCCTTTTACATATCTCAGTTTGAGTGAGACAAACTAATGTGTAGTAAAGGGGAGTCAATGATGAGCAAAATAAAAAAAATTATCGGCGACATCGAAATAAATAAAGGGCTGCTGCTGTTATTGACGATTGGCGGCCTTTACTCATTGGGCATCGCGCTGTCAAATACATTTGTCAACGTGTATTTGTGGAAGCAGTCGGGAAAATTTATTGATTTGGCCATATACAATTTGTCGGTCGTGACGATGCAGCCGGTTACCTTTCTGCTGGCGGGCCGGCTGGCTAAAAAAATTGACAGGGTGTTTATTCTAAGGTTCGGCGTTATCTTTTTGGCCGCTTTTTATTTAAGTGTGCTGCTTGCCGGAGAAACTGCGGCTTCCCGTCTCGTTTTGATAGGGGCCGTGCTCGGAGTTGGATACGGCTTTTACTGGCTGGCTTTTAATGTGCTGACTTTCGAAATTACGGAACCGGAAACGAGAGATTTTTTTAACGGGTTTTTAGGCATTTTGTCTTCATCGGCGGGCATGATCGGTCCGATTGTGGCCGGATATGTCATTTCAAGACTTGAAAACAATACGGGTTATACAATCATTTTCAGCCTGTCGCTCGGCTTATTTGCCCTTGCCGTGGTCATGAGCTTTTTTCTGAAGCGGAGGGAGTCGAAAGGCCGGTTTATGCTGAAAAAAGTTTTTGATGAGCGCCACACGAATCTGAATTGGCGCCGGATTACCAACGCGCACTTTTTTCAAGGCTTGAGAGAAGGGATTTTTGTTTTTTTAATCAGCGTATTTGTATTCATTGCGACAAACAGTGAGCTGGCGCTCGGAACATTCGGTCTCGTCAATTCCGCGGTTTCTTTTTTTGCCTATTATTTTGCATCAAGGCTCATTAAAAAAAGAGCGCGGAAAAAGGCGATTCTTATCGGCGGATTGATCTTGTACGGCGCCCTGTTTCTCATCATTTTTAAAATGAGCTTCACGACGCTCCTTTTGTACGGAGTGTTTATTGCGATCGGCTATCCAGTTCTGCTCGTGCCGTATGTCTCGCTTACATATGATGTGATAGGCCGGGCGCGGCTTGCCAGAAAAGCCAGAATTGAATACATTGTGCTCAGGGAGTTATTTTTAAATGCGGGCCGGATCGTTTCCATCCTTTGTTTCCTTGTAATCGTTACATTGTTCAAGGAAAAAGTGGGAATACCGGCGGCGCTCGTGCTGCTCGGAGCCGGCCATCCGCTGATTTATTACTTTATAAAAGACATCAAACTGGATACGGAAACTTCTGATGAAACAGTAGAAGAAGACCGACAAAAACAGGCGGCGGAACCGAATTTTATAAAAGGAGAAAGATAAAAGGGTTATCTGTAGAAAAATATCGAAAAAACCTTTAGAATGAAAAATGGCACCTGAACAGAAGGTGTCATTTCTTTCTGTAAATAAGAAAAGGTGATGTCATGAGGAGAAATAAAAAGAAAATAGCTGTAAACAAAGAAAAGAAAAAATCACTGCCGATCCGGCTTAATTTTTTGTTTTTGGCCGCGTTTCTTATTTTCACTTGGATTATCGTCGAGCTTGGCATCAAGCAGATCGTTCAGGGTGATGATTATAAAAACGCCGCTAATAAGCAGGAGGAGTCTGATGTCAGCACGGCGGTTCCGAGAGGTAAAATATACGACCGGAACCTAAATCCCATCGTAACGAATAAAGCATTAAATGCGATTACATATACACGTTCAGCCTCAACCACCCAGGCGCAGCGTTTAAAAATCGCAAAAAAACTGTCGGGTATGATTAAGGTAAGCACCAAAAAGGTGACTGAGCGGGATAAAAAAGACTATTGGATGTTAACGAGGCCTGATGAAGCGAAAAAACTGATTACGGCCGAAGAAAAGCAAAAAGCTGAAGACAAAAAACTGTCTGACGATGATTTATATCAGCTTCAGCTGAAACGCATCACAGACAAACAGCTGAATGAGCTCACTTCAAAAGACATGCAGATCCTTGCGATCAAAAGGCAGATGGATTCAGGCTACTCACTGACGCCTCAATACATCAAAAATGAAGGGGTGTCGGCAAAAGAAATGGCCGTCGTCAGCGAACATTTGGATGAACTGCCGGGAGTTGACGTGACGTCTGACTGGGAACGGTCTTATCCTTATAAAAGCCTGATCCGGACGTTGCTCGGCAGTGTATCCAGTGCGAACGAAGGTCTTCCTTCCAACCTGCTGGATCACTATCTGTCACTCGGCTACAGCCGGAATGACAGGGTCGGAAAAAGCTATTTAGAATATCAATATGAAAGCCTGCTGCAGGGTCAAAAAGAGAAAGTGCAGAACTTAACCGACTCATCCGGAAATGTCACGGGCAGCAAAGTGATTTCAAAAGGACAGGCCGGCAAAGACCTTGTTTTATCCATTGATATGGACCTGCAGAAATCCGTTGAAAAAATCATTGAGAAAAATTTAAGATCGGCAAAAGCAAGACCGAGCACGAAGCTTCTTGATCGGGCCTTCGTCGTCATGATGAACCCGAAAAACGGAGAAGTGCTGACGATGGCCGGTAAACAGATTACGAATGACAATGGAAAGTACAAAATTAATGATTATGCCCTCGGCGCAATGACTTCCTCCTACGCAATGGGATCGGCGGTCAAAGGAGCGACGGTGTTGACCGGACTGCAGACGGGTGCGATTAATTTGAACACCGTTTTCCAGGATGAACCTATGTATTTCAAGGGAAGTAAAAACCCGAAAAAATCATGGACGAATTTAGGTCCCGTAGATATCCAAAAAGCGCTTCAGGAATCATCAAACGTGTTCATGTTCAAAACGGCGATTGCCGTCGGTAAAGGGGAGTACAAAAAAGGCCAGTCCCTGCCGCTTGATATGAAGGCATTCGATACTTTCAGATACTACTTCAATCAGTTCGGACTCGGAGTTAAGACGGGGATTGATCTTCCGAATGAAGCGACCGGGTACCAAGGGTCACAGCGAATCTCCGGTCTTCTGTTAGACTTTGCCATCGGGCAGTATGATACGTTTACACCGCTGCAAATGGCGCAGTATGTATCTACAATTGCCAATGGAGGCTATCGTTTGAAGCCTCAGCTTGTAAAAGAGGTCAGGCAGCCTGATTCGAAAAAAGGAATCGGAGCCGTTGTAGAGTCTGTTCAGCCCCAAGTACTGAACAAGATTGATATGAATAATGCAGACATTAAAGAAGTGCAGGCAGGTTTCAGACGCGTCATGACAAAAGGGACAGCCGCAACTGATTTTGCGACTGCGAAATACAGTCCTGCCGGTAAAACGGGTACCGCGCAATCTTTCTATGACGGTCCTGACAAATCAGAGACGGGTGAAGCAACATATAACACGACTCTTGTCGCATATGCACCTGCTGATAATCCGGAAGTGGCTATTTCTGTAGTCGTTCCTTGGGCCTATATTAATTACAGCGATCGATATTCGATTACGGATGATATAGGAAGAGCAGCTCTGGACAAATACTTTGAGCTGAAAAAGAAACAAGAAGATAATAATACGAAGCAGAAAAACGAAGATAAAATTCAGGAAGACGCTGAAAACGGCAATACAAACAACTAACAGAAAAACGCTCACAACTTGTGAGCGTTTTTTTATACAAAAAAACATCCGGATTTACAAAACCTTAACACTTGATTTATACGCATTTTACAAGAACCCTTTACTCTATACGTGTAGGACAAATTACACATTAAATGCAGGGGGAATTCAGGAAATGAAAAAAAACAAATGGATGCTTATGCTTCTGATGGCTGCTGTTATGATTGTTGCTGCAGCATGCGGAAATGCAAAGGAAAGCGGCAAGACAGACAGTCAATCTGCAAGTGAGGATAAAAAAGCATCAGGTTCTTTAACCATTTCTGGTTCATCAGCCATGCAGCCGTTAGTACTGGCAGCGGCGGAAAAGTTTATGGAAAAACATCCGGATGCTGATGTGCAGGTGCAAGCGGGGGGTTCAGGAACAGGTCTTTCGCAAGTGTCTGAAGGGGCAGTGCAAATCGGCAACTCAGATGTCTTTGCTGAAGAAAAAGAAGGCATTGATGCGAAAGCCCTAAAAGACCACCGAGTAGCGGTAGTGGCGATGGCGGCTGCGGTCAACCCCGGTGCGGGCGTAAAGGATATAACCAAAAAACAGCTGACAGACGTCTTTACAGGAAAAATTAAAAACTGGAAAGAGCTTGGCGGTAAAGATCAAAAAATTACACTCGTGAACCGTCCTGATTCATCAGGAACACGCGCTACGTTCGTCAAATACGCGCTTGACGGAGCAGATCCTGCTGAGGGCATCACAGAGGATTCCTCCAATACAGTCAAAAAAATCATTGCGGAAACGCCGGGAGCTATCGGTTATCTGGCATTCTCTTATATAAACGATGACAAAGTAACGCCTTTATCGATCGGAGGCATCAAACCGGAAGAGAAAAACGTCGTCACAGGCGAGTATCCGATTTGGGCTTACGAGCACTCTTATACGAAAGGTGAAGCGTCAGGCCTTACAAAAATGTTTCTTGACTATATGAACAGCGATGAAGTACAGAAAAGTATCGTAAAAGATCAAGGCTACATTCCGATCTCTGATATGAAAGTCACACGTGACGCAAACGGCAAGCAAAGCTGAGGGGAGGGCGGGCTCCCCGCCTCTTCTTCTTTATAGGAGTGTAAACAAATGATAAATCACAGAGAAAAAGAGTCTGTAAGCGAACGCTTAATAAGCTCAAAACAAAACAGGCAAATGGATGAAGTCCGCGGAAGGGTGATTGTGTCTGTGTGTGCCGCGATTATCATTGCGGCATCAGCGGCGATCACAATTTTTCTCGGCATAAAGGGGCTGCAATCTTTTTTTGTAAATGGTGTAAGCCCGATTGAGTTCTTAACAAGTCTGAATTGGAATCCAACCCAGGCAAAACCTGAGTTCGGCGCGCTGCCTTTTATTTTCGGATCATTTGCGGTCACGGTTCTGTCCGCTCTGATCGCAGCGCCCCTCGGTATTGCGGGTGCCGTGTTTATGACGGAAATTGCGCCGACTTGGGGAAAAAAGGTGCTGCAGCCGGTAATTGAGCTGCTTGTCGGCATTCCGTCCGTCGTTTATGGATTCATAGGTCTTACAGTATTGGTTCCGTTTATCGGCTCTTTTAAATCAAGCGGAACGGGTCACAGCCTTCTGGCGGGGACGATCGTACTCTCGGTAATGATTCTGCCGACTGTTACATCGATTTCCGCTGATGCGCTTGCGTCACTTCCGAAACACCTTCGCGACGGTTCATATGCGCTTGGTGCGACGAGGTGGCAGACAATCAGAAAGGTGCTTATCCCGGCGGCGTTTCCGACATTGCTGACCGCTGTCGTGCTCGGGATGGCAAGAGCGTTTGGAGAAGCACTCGCCGTACAGATGGTTATCGGAAATACAAAGCTTCTGCCGGAAAGCCTGCTTGATACGGCGGGAACATTAACGACGATTATTACGTTAAACATGGGCCATACCACATACGGCAGTATTGAAAATAATACGTTATGGTCTATGGGGCTTGTTCTTCTCATCATGTCGTTTCTGTTTATATTGCTCATACGCTATTTGTCGTCTAGGAGGAAAGTGTAATGAACCGGAAAATAACGGATAAATTGGCCACCGGTGTATTCGGGTTATGCGCCGCTGTAATTGCGGCGATTTTGGCAGGATTGTTTTTGTACATTCTTATTCACGGCGTCTCTGAAATCTCCTTGCATTTTCTTACGTCAAAATCGAGCGCCATTGCGTCAGGCGGCGGAATACGGGATCAGCTTTTTAATTCCTTTTACATTCTGTTTATCACCATGCTGATCACGATACCGCTTGGTGTGGGGGGCGGCGTCTTTATGGCTGAATATGCGCCCCAAAATAAAATCACTGATTTTATCAGAACGTGTATTGAGGTTCTGTCTTCGCTTCCGTCCATTGTCATCGGGATGTTCGGCATGCTGATGTTTGTAAACCTGACCGGATGGGGCTACACGATTATCGGAGGCGCGCTCGCATTAACGGTCTTTAACCTTCCCGTTATGGTCCGGGTGACAGAAGGCGCGCTCACTGCAGTTCCTAAGGAGCTGAAAGAAGCTTCTCTCGCTTTAGGCGTATCGAGATGGCATACCGTCAAAACGGTGCTGATTCCGAGTGCGATTCCTTCGATTTTAACCGGAGCCATTCTCGCATCAGGAAGAGTATTCGGAGAAGCGGCCGCATTGTTATTTACAGCGGGACTGACAACGCCGCGGCTGAATTTTACGGATTTGAACCCGTTTTCTGAATCATCTCCTTTCAACATTTTCAGGCCGGCTGAGACGCTGGCGGTTCATATATGGAGTGTCAATACGCAGGGAATCATCCCTGACGCCGAAGCGATTGCAAACGGCGGCTCGGCGGTGCTGGTGATTTCGGTGCTCTTGTTTAACCTTTGTGCAAGATGGCTCGGATCTGTCATTTATAAAAAGCTTACGGCAAATTAATCGGAAAGAGGCGAAAACATGATTGATCACATCATCAGGGAACAAGCGGAACAGACAAAGCGTTCGCCGGAGTCTTCAATTTTGGAAGTGAAGCATTTATCAATTTATTACGGTGACAAACAAGCGGTTAAAGATGTAAACATGGATATTGAAAAACATGCGGTGACGGCTCTGATCGGTCCCTCCGGCTGCGGGAAATCAACATTTTTGAGACAGATTAACAGAATGAACGATGCCATTCCTTTTGCAAGAAGCGAGGGAGAGATCCTTTATGAAGGGCTGAATATTTTGGGGGAAGCGATTAATGTCGTGTCTCTCAGACGGGAGATCGGTATGGTGTTTCAAAAACCGAATCCGTTCCCGAAATCCATTTACAATAACATCACACATGCGCTGAAGTATGCGGGGGAACGCAGGAAAGCCGTTTTGGATGATGCGGTCGAGGAAAGCTTAACGAAGGCGGCGCTTTGGGATGAAGTCAAAGACCGGCTTCATTCATCGGCTCTTTCGTTATCAGGCGGCCAGCAGCAGCGTCTTTGTATCGCCCGTACGCTTGCGATGAAACCTGCCGTGCTACTTTTAGATGAACCGGCCTCAGCTCTGGACCCTATTTCAAACGCCAGAATCGAGACGCTTTTGACAGAACTGAAAAAAGATTATTCGATTATTATTGTTACGCATAACATGCAGCAGGCACTTAGGGTGTCTGACCGAACGGCTTTCTTTTTAAACGGGGAAGTGGTGGAATACGGGCAGACAGAACAAATTTTCACGAGTCCTAAAGCGCAAAAGACAGATGACTACATTAACGGAAAGTTCGGATAGGGGGAAGGACTGTGAGCCTTGTGAAGGAAGCGGTGCACACACAGGATTTATTTGATATTCACGGCATGAACGTATGGTACGGAGCCCACCAGGCTTTAAAAGACATTACGATCGGTTTTGAGGAGCGGAAGGTAACTGCGATCATCGGTCCGTCCGGCTGCGGGAAATCCACTTTTATTAAGACATTAAACTTAATGCTGCAAATGACCCCGAATGTCAAAGTGACAGGCGACATGATCTATAACGGGCGCAATCTGCTGAAAGAAAAGACGGATGCGGCAGAATTAAGAAAACAGATCGGTATGGTGTTTCAAAAAGGCAATCCATTTCCCCAGTCAATATTTGAGAATGTCGTGTACGGTCCGAGAATTCACGGCGAAAAAAATAAAAAGAAACTGCTTGAAATCGCCGAGGAATCTTTAAAGGCAGCTGCGCTCTGGGATGAAGTGAAAGACCGCCTTCACCAGCAGGCGCTTTCACTGTCAGGCGGTCAGCAGCAGCGGCTGTGCATCGCAAGGGCGCTCGCCACAAAACCGGACGTCCTTCTGATGGATGAACCGACGTCCGCTCTTGATCCCGTGTCCACGCGGAAAATAGAAGAGCTGATTTTGACATTGAAAGAAAAGTATACAATCGTCATTGTGACGCACAACATGCAGCAGGCTGCGAGGGTCTCTGATCAAACCGCGTTTTTCTATATGGGCGAACTGGTAGAGTGGGGCGATACGGGCAAAATATTTTCTCAGCCGGATCATCAAAAAACACATGATTATATCACCGGAAAATTCGGATGAAAAAAACGGACCCGGCCATTGACCGGGTCCGTTTTATACTCCCTATTAAAAAAGCCTGCCGGCCGTATCCATCTGAATGGACGATGCCTGCAAGCTTTTTTAGCGGGTTAATGTTTTGACGATTTTTTTAAAGCTCATATCTGAGTCGACTTTGAAATGGCCGGCGCGGATTTCTTTATGGTAGCCTGCGTCAATGACGTAATCATTAAAGTCCTTCGCTGAAGGAATAATCCCTTCTTTTTCAAGAATGGATGACACATCAGCAGTGCTCATTCCGTCTTTAATCGTCAGTTTGTATGTTACTTTTTTCTTTTTGGCGTCTGTGTTTTGGTCGTTGTTTAACGATTTTTCTTTAGAATCAAGCAGTTTTTGATAGTCATCCCGGTTGACGGAGACTTTTTGCTGATCGTCGAGGTAGCTGTTTACTTCTTTTTCTGTCAATGCTGTTTTTTCGGTTTTAACGGCGGCTGCCTGGTCATGGTCAGTCAAATAGAAGACAGCGGCGAGAACGGCCGTCGCTAAAATCATGCCTGCTGCAAAAGCCTGAATGCCCCGTTTTGTCATACGAGCACCTTCTCATTATCTTTAATAATGGTATTGACGTCCTCGACAGACACGTGCTCCGCTTTTGCGATGGCTTCCGCAGACATTCCGTTGTTATATTTTGAAATGATTTGTTTGGCGATTTTTTGGTTAATGCCGCTGCTTTTGGCTTTGCGGATCACGAGGTTGGTTTCCAGCAATTCTTCTTCAAGCACCGTCATTTTCTTTTTCAACTTGTAAATTTCCTGCATGGCGGAAAGCTGAAGCGTTTCAAGCTCCTGTTCCACGTCTTTCATCGGATCTCTTTGAGAATATGAGAATGCAATAAGCGCTATACTGACGATAAACAACGCAATAATAGCAATTTCCACGTTTCATCACCTTCTATTATTAATTTGCCCTTCTTTTTTATACCATAAAACGCCGCCATTCTAAAGGAAATAGAGAAAAAAACGGAATTTTGTCGGGAAATCTTTTTTATTCGGGGAGCAAACGGTTATTTCTCTATAGATTTCGCATCAGAAAGTCCTTTTTTGTCCTGTTTCGTCATATTTTCCCTTCACCTGGCGCAAGCTCATTCAGAGGATCAGAAGCATAAACTGATGTTTTCTGCACTTAAACAACATTTCATGTAAATCACTCTAGCATTCCGTCCATTATAGTGGTATTATATATAAGTCTGAATAAGTAAATGATATTTAGTTTGGAGGGAAAATAATGCGCGTTAATATTACTTTGGCTTGCACTGAATGTGGTGAGCGTAACTATATTTCTAAAAAGAACAAACGCAACAATCCGGACCGCGTTGAATTTAAAAAATATTGCCCACGTGATAAAAAATCTACGTTACACCGTGAAACAAAATAAGCTGTTTAAAACAGCGGAAAAAGCTGGAGCTTTCAATAAAGTTCTGGCTTTTTTGTCTTTCAGGGAGGTTTGAGAAACGTGAAAGCACAAATCAGAACCGCTATCAAAGCAAAGCTTTCTGACATGACAGAAAGTGAATGGGAGAAAAAATGCCGCAGCATGCGTGAAACGCTGTTTTCTTTAAAAGAATGGAAACAGGCCCGCGTGATCGCCCTTACCATCTCGACACGCCTGGAAATTCCGACACGGCCGATTATTGAACAGGCCTGGAAAGAGAAAAAACAAGTCTGTATCCCAAAATGCTTTCCGCAGACGGGAGCGATGGAGTTCCGTACATTTTCTGCGTATGATCAGCTGGAAACCGTATATGCGGGCCTCAGTGAACCGATCGAGAGCCAGACGGAAAAAGCCGCCCCAAATGACATTGACCTTGTGATTGTGCCCGGCGTGGCTTTTGACCGGGAAGGCTTCAGAATCGGATACGGCGGAGGATATTATGATCGGTACCTCTCCGGTTATAAAGGCCGTACCGTGTCGCTTCTCTTTGACTGCCAGCTGACAGACCGCATTCCCCGCATGCCCCACGATATTCCGGTCGATATGATCGTGACTGAATCTGAAACCATCGCTTAATCGCATAAAAACTTCTTGCACCGGAATAATTCTCGCTGTTTGACAAACGATAGGGGCAGGAGGGATAAGATGAAAAAATTGTTGATCTACTCATTATGCGCCGTATCTGTTTTAGCCGTTTACCAAAACCGCTACCGTCTGATGAACAGCGTGCTCAGCCAGCCGGGGATTAGACGGTCATTCATTCATTTCTTTTTAAAAATACCGTTTATCAGAAACAAATTCATTCAGCAGGCATTTTAAACAAATCCCGTTTTTCAGCGGGATTTTTTGCATAAGAAAACCTGCCGGTAAAAAACGGCAGGTTTTCTCGTATTGTCAGCTTTTTTTCAGGAAACCGAGCAGAATTGAGATCATAGGAGAAATGTACAGGAAAAAGGTAAACGGCAGGTAGTCGATGACGGAAACCCCTAGTGCGCTTGCCATAAAAGCGCCGCTTACTCCCCAGGGAATCAGCGGGTTGATCAATGTTCCGCCGTCCTCAAGCGACCGCGCAAGGTGAATCCGCTTAATGCTGAGCTTGTCATATAAAGGTTTATAAGATTGACCCGGAATTAAGATCGACAAATACTGCTCACCTGTCGCAAGGTTTACGCCTATACTTGAGAAGACGGTCGCCATGACAAGACGTCCTTTCGTATGCACGCCTTTTATCAATCCTTGAAGCAGCGCCGCGATCAGGCCCGTTTTTTCCATCAGGCCGCCGAGCGCAAAGGCGATCATGATCAGAGAGACTGATCCCATCATCGATTGGAGCCCGCCTCTGTTGATAATGCTGGCCACAGCCTGGTCGCCGGTTTTAAACGCCGTCCCGCTTTGCAGGGCGGATATAAATCCTTGAATGCTGCTGTCAGGAATAAAAACAGCAGTCAGAAGCCCTGCGGAAATAATACCGGCGGTAAGCACCGGAATCACGGAAATCCGTCTCACAGCTAAAATGATCACCAACAGAGGTGAAAGAAGCGACCAAGGCGTAATGTGCACGGCCTCTTTCATTCCGGAAATGACCGCCTCAATATTTTGCGTTGAAGCGGCATTTATTGAAACCGATGAACCGAGAATATAAAAAAGAACAATCGTGATCAGCAGTGCCGGAACGGTAGTGCCCATCATATGGCGAATATGCTTAAAAATCGGAATTTCGCCGATTCCGGCGGCAAAATTCGTCGTGTCGGACATCGGTGACATTTTATCACCGAAACAAGCCCCGCAAATGACTGCTCCCGCCGTCCATTCGAGCGGAACTCCCGCCGCGCTTGCTACCCCTAACAGCGCGACGCCGATTGTACTGACAGTTGTCAGACTTGAGCCGACAAGCGTGCTGATAATCATGCAGGAAAATAATGCGGTCAAAAGCAGCTGACTCGGCTGTATAATTGACAAAGCGTAAACGGTGACGGTGGGAATGGCGCCGCTGTACATCCAGGCGCCGATCAGCATACCGATCAAAGCCAGTACGATAATCGGCTGCACACCGTTTTTCAATCCGCTGACAATTCCTTTTTCAAGACTCTCCCACGAGAAACCGAGCCACAAACCTGCCAGAGACAGAATAATGACGCAAAAGAACAGCGGCATATGCGGCTCTGTATGAAAGAAAAACAGGCAGGACATAATGACTGCTAACATCAAGACAAATAAACTGATGGCTGAGATGAACGTCAGCCTTTTTTCTTGTTTCAAAACAACACCCCATCAAACTTTAATCCTTTTGTGCTTTTGGGCACGAAAGTATTGTAACAGAAAAACGCTTAAATGAGTGTTTTTTTACAATTGTGAATATACAATTTATGAAAATAATACAAGGATATTTTCTCCAATCGTTTTTTGCTTGACGCCCGGATCAGTGATGAAATACGCTTATACTAAGAAGAATAGAAATGGTGAAGCAGATGAATTCATTTTATGACGTGCAGCAGCTGTTTAAGTCATTCGGACATATCGTTTATTTCGGTGACAGACAAGCCGAAATAGACTTTATGAAAGATGAATTAAAGGAAATGTACTTGTCAAACGTGATTGAAAGAGAATTATGGCAAAAAGCCGCCGGTGTTCTTCAGAGAGAATCGGAGCGGATCAAAGGCAGATAACAAAGCAGGATTTTAATAAGAAAAGGAGATTATTATGGAAGATACATGGTTTGCGGGGATTGATCTTGGCGGGACAACCATCAAGCTGGCCTTCATCAACATGTACGGTGAAATTCAGCATAAATGGGAAGTTCCGACCGATAAATCAGGAAACACAATTACGGTCACGATCGCCAAAGCGCTTGATCAGAAGCTGGAAGAACTGAACAAGCCGAAACGGATCGTAAAATGGATCGGAATGGGAGCGCCCGGACCCGTGGAAATGGCGACGGGAGTGGTCTATGAGACGACAAATATGGGGTGGAAAAACTATCCGCTGAAAGACCATCTCGAGGCGGAAACGGGTATTCCGGCCGTCATTGAAAACGATGCCAATATCGCGGCGCTCGGAGAAATGTGGAAGGGTGCAGGTGACGGGGCCAAAGATGTCATTTTAGTGACGCTCGGAACCGGAGTCGGCGGAGGCATCATCGTCAACGGAGAAATCGTTCACGGTAAAAACGGGGCCGGCGGAGAAATCGGTCATATTTGCAGTATTCCGGAAGGAGGAGCTCCGTGCAACTGCGGAAAATCCGGCTGCATCGAAACGATTGCGTCCGCAACCGGCATCGTCCGCATCGCGAAAGAAAAGCTTGCGGCGGTTTCCGACTCTTCGCTCTTACAAGTGGATGATCTGACGGCACGTGACGTGTTCGAAGCGGCTAAACAGCAGGATAAGACAGCGCTTGAAGTCGTCGATTATGTCGCAAAACATTTAGGCCTCGTGCTCGGAAATCTGGCAAGCGCCATGAATCCGACGAAAATCGTGCTCGGCGGAGGCGTGTCTAAAGCGGGTGAAATCCTGCGGTCAAAAGTGGAAGAGACTTTCAAAATCACCGCATTCCCGCGTTCTGCGGAAGCGGCGGATATTTCGATTGCGGCACTTGGAAATGACGCCGGAGTCATCGGCGGGGCGTGGATTGCCAAAAATGAATGGCTCAAACATCAAAACTGCTGAAGAAAGTCTGCCTGCCCATATCGCGGGCGGCTTTCTTTTTTTATCTCCCCTGTCATATAGTTTTTAAAAAAGGGGGATGAACATGGCGGGAATTCGTGTCAAACCTGAATTGAAACAGCATATGAAAGATATTGCAAAGGTGCTTTCAATTGATGAAAAACTGTTGAAAGCCGCTGATAAAACGGCGGAAAACGATGAATTATTTTGCCCCGGCTTTGCCGTGAGCGGGCAGTCAGAGGGTCCGCCGCTTGAGACGCTGAGCGGGCTTTCGCGATACATCCGGCACTGTGAAAGGACTCTTTCCACTGATCAATGGGTGAAGGAAGAAAAGGTGTACGGGTCCCAATCGGTTTATGAAGAAATTGAGAAAATAACGGATGTCTTTCCGTTTGTCACGTGCCGTAAAATCGGCAGTTCCGTATTGGGAAAGCCGCTTTATGAGCTGAAAATAGGTGCGGATACGGCCGAAAGAAAAGTCCATGTAAACGCCTCATTTCATGCCAATGAATGGATCACCACCTCGGTCGCGCTTAAATGGTGTAAAGAATATTGCGCGGGATTATGCGAAAATAAAACCGTTTTCGGGCACTCTGCGCTTGATATATTCAGCCTGACATCATTGTCATTCGTTCCGCTCGTAAATCCCGACGGTGTTGATCTCGTACTTTACGGATGTGAAGATTTATCAGAAAAAAATGAATTTCTTAATCGATTAAATGAACACCGCCCGGATTTCCGCGAATGGAAGGCGAATATAAACGGTGTGGATTTAAATAAACATTTCCCATCCAATTGGGATATTGAACAGAGGCGCAAACCGAAAGCCCCTTCACACCGTGATTTTCCGGGGACGGCGCCGCTCACTGAACCGGAGGCGCAGGCGATGCACCGGCTGATAACGGAACAGCCGCCTGACCGGCTGATCGCTCTTCATACGCAGGGAGAAGAGATTTATTGGGGGTACGAAGGATGTGAACCGGAGCAATCATCCCGGATGATTCGGGAGTTTGAAGCGATAAGCGGAAACCGCTATCAAGGCGTTAAAACCATTGACAGCCATGCCGGTTTTAGGGATTGGTTTATACAGCAGTATGGAAAAGAGGGCTATACCATTGAGCTCGGGAAGGGAAAAAACCCTTTGCCTTTTCATCAGTTTGCTGATATTTATCAAGCGACGGAAGGTATTTTGTGGAGGTCGCTTGTTTTTTGAGACATCTGTGAAATTTCTCATTTGTTTACATAAACAAATATGGGACAATAGAAAAGAATGGAGGGAAGGCTGGTGAGATACTTGGTTTGTGTTCTGCTGTCCGCATTCGTTCTGTGTTTAGCGTCCTGTGAACCATCTCATCAGCAGCAAGACACAGGCGTTTCGGCAAAATCGGCAGAACAGAAAATCGTTCCGCTCAGTAAAAAGGAAGCGGAGAAAACGGAAGGATGGCTGGATAACAGAACGATTCTGTATACAGCACATCATCAGCTGATGAAATATGATCTTTTCAGCGGAAAATCCGAACGGCTCTATGAAACAAAGGGCCATATTGTCAATGTAAAGATCAGCCGGAAAAAACAGCTGATTCTCGTACAGGTGACAAGCAGCGGTCAGACTGAGCTTGTGCTTATGAACAAGCAGGGGAAAAGACTTTATCACAAAGCCTTTAACTCTTATGAGCTTGAGACGGCTTGGAATCCGTATGACCCGTATCAAATGATGATTACCGTTTTTACTGAAACATGGGACTTCACTGCCTATACGGCCGATATGAACAACGGCATTTTAAAAAAGAGTCCCGTTCAGGCCCCTTTTGTCCATTGGACCTCCACTGATGAATTCCAATATATCAAGCAAGGAAAAACGGAGGAAGAGGGTCCTTTATATTCTTATGACTTGCAGACGAAAAAAGAAAAAAGAGTGCTTCATCACGTCATCTGGGCCGATTCCCGCCCGGGCATGACGATTGCCGTCAGACAAACGGATCAATCGGACGGAGACGGCGAGTTCCTTTTCCAAAAGCCGGCATCCGTGACGCACCGCTTTCCTCTCCAAGAAAAGTATCAGAGCTTTGCGCCGATGGAATATGATTACGATCAGACACACAAGCGGTTTTACATATTTAAGCCTGAAGGCCGCTCTTACAATCTGATCAGCTTTGACTTAGGAGATGAACGGGAGCGGACGGTGCTCAAAAACACGGAAATGGAGCCGATTCAGATCTCTCCGAACGGGGAATACGCTTTATACGGCTTTACGTATGACCGTCTGATTTCACTGAAAACAGGCATGACAGAACCAATCATAACAAATGAAAAAGGAGTTTGAATCAAATGGCAATTGCAGATGTGACAATCATTCCGATCGGAACAAAAACACCGAGCGTCAGTGAGTATGTAGCGGATGTGCAAAACATTTTGGAGGGTTACAAAGCTGCCGGCAAAATCAAATTTCAGCTCACGCCGATGAACACTTTGATTGAAGGTGAGCTGAGCGACTTATTCGCAGTCATTCAGGACATTCACGAAGCCCCGTTCCAAAAAGGGCTGCACAGAGTGGCGACAAATATCCGCATTGATGACAGACGTGATAAAGAAACGACGCTGGAGAGCAAAATCAAAAGTGTCAGCAAACATTTGCAGCAATAAAAAATAAGCCTGTATCCAATGGATACAGGCTTTTAATGTGCAGTCGGATAGCCGCTGGTTACAACGGTCATTACGGTAAACCAGCCAAACACGCCCAGCGTGGCGGCGGCTAACAAAAATCCCAGGATATTTCTCTGTCTGACAGCCCGCAGGACTCCTAATACAGCTAATAATGCGACAAGGCCGAAGATTACAACAAGTAACATCATGCTCCTCCTTTGTCATTGGAACCTGAAAATCTTTCCATTTCATTTTAACCGTTTTCATTTTGTTTGTCGATAGCGTTTTCCCGGCCGCATTCATTGAATCTTCCGCAGAAAACCTTCATAATAAGGGCATATACATAAAGAGGTGATGAAAGTGAAATGGAGACGAATGCCGGCCGGTCCGATTCAGGCAAACGCGTATTTTCTTGTCAGTGAGGATCAGTCCTGTCTTATTTTTGATCCGGGCGGAGAAGCGGACAAAATCAACAATTACATAAAAGAAAACAATCTGAAGCCGCTGGCCATCTTACTGACGCACGCCCATTTTGACCATATCGGCGCGCTTGACGAAGTAAGAGACAGATGGGATGTTCCCGTATATCTTCACAAAAATGAAGAAAAGTGGCTGGAGGACTCTTCCTTAAACGGATCAGGCATATTGCGGGGCATCGCCGTAACGGCACGGCCCGCCGAACGGCTGATTGAAGGCGACGGCATATTGGACATCGGGCCTTTCCATTTGGAGACATTGTTTACGCCGGGACATTCACCGGGAAGCGTTTCTTATTATGTGAAGGACGCGGATCTGGTGATTTCAGGTGATGTGCTCTTTCAGGGAGGCATCGGCCGAACTGATTTACACGGCGGAAGTCAGGACGTATTGCTTGATTCCATTCATCAAAAACTGCTCACGCTTCCCGGACATACACTTGTGTTAAGCGGGCACGGGCCGGAAACGGATATTCAGACAGAGCAGGAGCGAAACCCGTTTATCAATGGTTTTTCACTGTAAATGAAAAAAGACAGACCATAATCGGTCTGTCTTTTTCTGTCAGTGGGTTCCGCCGCCCGGTGTCATAATAAAAATAGAGTAATATGTAAATCCGGCGAAAAATACGGTTAAGTAAGCTCCGAAAATATAAATATACATCCGCTCAGTCAGATTCAAATAAGAAAGAAATACGAAAAAGATCGTCTGTCCAAAAAACAAAAGTGAAGCGTCTTTCATGCCCCCTAAAAAAAACATGACTGCAAATATCCCCGTCCAAAATCCTAACACCCGGAACATGCGATTCATTCCTTATCCCCTCCCGAGAGTCTATCTGAAGTTTATTATAATAGATCGGCACTCAAAATGTAAACATTTTCATGATTATATTTATTGTGGAATTTATGTCTTTCCCTGTGTTTTATATCTTATGCCGCTCTCTGAAAAAGATCCGAAAAATCTTTTTGAAATATGTTTAATGAAAAAAAGTTCAGGGTACTTATGTTAACAAAGAGACGGATTATCCGAGGGAGGAATTTTTAAAAATGAAAGAAGTTATTTTTTATTCATACCCGAGCTGCACATCATGCCGAAAAACGAAACATTGGTTAAAAGCCCACAATGTTGACTTTCAAGAGCGCCATCTATTCAGGGAGACACCGACAATTGATGAATTGAAGCAGATCTTATCATTAACGACTGAAGGAATTGATGAAATATTGGCGACGAGAAGTCAAACATTTAAAAATCTCAACCTGAACATTGAAGAAATGACTGTAAATGAAGTGCTGAAGCTTTTGACTGAGAAGCCGAAACTGCTGCGGCGTCCGATTCTGATCGATCGCAATAAACTCGTTATCGGATACAATCCGGGAGAACTGATGAAGCTGACGAAGAAAAAAACGGTACATCAATCTGTATCATAAGAGAAAAACGAAGATCCGCTGATCAAAATTTATCAGCTAATCTTCGTTTTTTGCGGTTGCGGGACTGGGCTAGCTGGATTCGAACCAACGATCACGGAGTCAAAGTCCATTGCCTTACCGCTTGGCTATAGCCCATCGGATGTAATTACAGTATGTGCGTCCGGCGCCGATTTATACATACAAAGGAATTTGAATGGAGGAGACCCGTGAAACATTTGAGTGAAGCATTATCTCGAACCTTAATTGAAGAATCAGGTGAAATCACACGCCAGTGGCTGCTCATACCAAAATCGGGGCGGCCTACAGATGATCAGAAAGCGGAAATGCAGCACCGTCTGTTAATTGAAATCGTTGCCGGCATTTTATCGGAAAAAGACGGCGGGGAAGAGGAGCTGACGAAATGGGCGCTTCAGTTCGCAAGGGACCGGGCCGTCCATGAAGTACCGGTCTATGAAAGCGTCACGAGCTTTAAAGAATTCCGAAGATTGGTCTGGAACCGCATACAGACGTGCTGTGAAACAATGTCTGAGAAGCCTGGGGCGAATGCGGTATTCCATTGGGGAGAGAAGCTGAACAAAGCAATTGACCATATGATTGAAGTATTTACAGAGGAATATTATAAAGTGACGGTTACACAATTAAACGCCCAAAAAGAAATGATTAACGAACTAAGTGCGCCGATTATGCCGATTGCCGACGGTATTGGAATTTTGCCGCTCGTCGGCGAAATTGACACCTACCGGGCAAAAATGATTTTGGAATCGGTGCTTGACCAATGTTCTTCACTCCGTCTTTCTTATTTATTTTTAGATATATCAGGTGTGCCGATTGTGGATACGATGGTCGCTTATCAGATTTTTAAAGTGATTGACAGCACAAAACTTCTTGGCATAGAAACGACAATCTCAGGCATCAGGCCGGAAATCGCGCAGACCGTCGTGAAGCTCGGCATCGATTTTTCTCAGGTGAAAACGGAGCAGAGTCTGGCGAAAGCGCTGGCAAAAAACGGATTTATCGTAAAAGAATCATTAAGATGATAAAAAGCTGAATGGCCGGGAGGGATGTCTCCCTCAGCTATTCAGCTTTTTCAGCTTCAATCGTAATGATATGATGGCTGTCGATTTCTTTTACCGTAAATGTGTAGCCTTCAAAATCAATGGTGCTCCCGGGCTTCGCGTCAATATGCTGAGTAAGAAACCAGCCCCCGAGTGTATCGACTTGATCAGCCGTAATCTCTGTTCCGAGTACATCATTGACGTCACTGATCAGCAATTTGGCGTTCAGGAGATAGCGGTTCTTCCCAAGCTTTTGAACGGAAGGTGTTTCATCCGTATCAAATTCGTCGCGGATTTCGCCGACGATCTCTTCAATGATGTCTTCCGCCGTTACTAATCCCGCGGTTCCGCCGTACTCATCAATGAGAATGGCCATATGGGCGTGTTCCCGCTGCATTTTAACGAATAATTGATAAATCGGAATCGTCTCAATCACATGGATCGCCGGCTGGATGTAAGGGCTGAGTTCGTGTTTTGTAAACGCCGCTCCTTCTGACAGGAATCTGAATAAAACTTCTTTTATATTGATGATGCCGACTACATGATCTTTATCTCCTTTTACTACGGGATACCGGGTATATTTATTTGTTTTGATAATGTCCCGGAGCATATGTCCCGATCCGCTGTCTAACGGCAGGCTCACCATTTCATTCCGGGGCACCATAATTTCTTTGGCAGTGCGCTTATCAAATGTAAAAATGTTATTTACGTAATGCAGCTCGCTTTTTTTAATCATGCCGCTTCGATAGCTTTCGGCAAGGAGCACCCGCAATTCCTCTTCCGTATAAGCCATTTCATGTTCGGAAGCAGGCTTCAAGCCGAACATGGCTGTAATCAGGCGGGCGGAATGATTGAGCAGCCAGATGAACGGAAACATTAACTTATAAAACAAAATCATCGGTCTGGCAGACAAAAGTGTAATCCGCTCGGCTTTTTGGATAGCAAAACTTTTCGGGGCGAGTTCGCCGATAACGACATTCACATATGTAACCAGCAGAAAGGCGATGATCAATGACAGGACTTGGGCAACCGCTTCGTGAACTCCGGTCTTTAAAAATAACGGCTGAAGCATCGCTTTGACTGTCGGTTCACCCAGCCAGCCGATTCCCAAAGCGGTGACGGTGATGCCCAATTGGCATGCCGATAAATATTCATCGAGGTGTGTAATGACATGCTTGGCTGCTTTTGCTCCTTTTACATCTTCCTCAATGAGCTGATTAATGCGGGAGCGCCTTGCTTTAACGATTGAAAACTCTATGGCGACAAAACATGCCGTTAATAAAATAAATAGTACGATGGCAGATAGTTTGATGATATACAATGTAACGCCTTCCGCGAAGGAAGGCTTGCACCTCCCTTTTTTCGGAATAATACCACTGTAGAAAGCTGCTCAAACATCGAACCTGGTTTAGCCTTCTTCATTTACGGTAATAAAACAAGAAAGCGATACTGGAGGATGACAAGAGATGAAGGTACATTCGGGTGCGGACTGGCTGTGGTACCAGCTCGGTCCGCATGAAAAGACAGAAGCGAAAAAAATGATCCATCACAATCACTGGCCGCAATGCGAAAAGTGGTTTGAACATGAAAATCATATAAACTTTCTGCGCTCAGATACAAATGATCAGAATAATGAAGCGGTTTTCGGTTCTTTAATCTATCATCAAGGATTAGATGATGAAAAAAACCATACCGTATTTCACTTTTATATTACGAGAGACTTCTTTTTTACAATTAATTTTGATTTTTCGCTGTTGCGCGGTGTAAAAGAAAAGCATGCCACACAGCAGATTCAAACCTGTGAAAATCCGATTGAAGGCTTTTTTGTTCTGCTGGGAGAGCTGATGAATTCCTATCTGATCGGACTGGATGAATTTGAAGTCAAGCAGCGGACGCTGAAATGGCAGATTCATGATGACAACAGCAAAGGAATCTTGGAAAATGTGCATAAACTGCGCCATGAGCTGTTCATTTGGAAAGGCCTTACACTGGGGGCTCAAAAAGTGGAAATGGCTTTAAAAGAAGCTTTTCTCCCGAAAAATGACAGGCAGAAAGATTACCTCAGAGCTCATCAAAAGATGGAAAGAGGAATTACATATATCAATGAGTTTGATCAGGAACTGAGCAATCTGCTGCACGCCGAGGAAGTCATTACCTCCCAAAGAGGAAATGAAATTGTGAAAGCCTTGACGATCTTTACAACTCTCTTTACACCGATGACGGCGCTTGGAGCTCTCTGGGGGATGAACTTTGATAACATGCCGGAGCTTCATTGGAAATATGCGTATATCTGTTCCATCGTGCTCATTATTGTATCAACCCTGCTGATTTATATTTATCTGCGGCAGAAAGGCTGGACAGGGGACATTTTGAGGGAGCATCAAAAAAAATATTTGCGGAAAGAAAAGAAACGCTAAGAAGAGCAGGCATACGCCTGCTTTTTTTGATGGCAGAAAATGGCCGAATGGTTCCGGATTTCATTCGGTAAATCAATGTCAGGGGGCTTATTTTTTATTTTTTTACGTTTTACACACTGTAAAACGCATAATCTCTCCTTTGCCGGCTTTTGTGTATCTGATTTACAATACGTGCGGAAGGAGGGAAGTCTTGTGAAAAATATAGAAACATACAGCAGGAACATCATAAACGAGGCCTATATGGCAAGGGCTTCAGATATACACATTGTGCCGAGAGAAAAGGATGCTTTCATTCATTTTCGCATCGGCCATGCTCTTGTGAAAAAAAGAGTCTTAAAAAAAGAGGAATGCGTAAGGCTTATTTCTCATTTTAAGTTTTTATCGGCCATGGATATAGGAGAAAGACGTAAGCCGCAAAACGGGTCATTGTCTCTGCCGCTTCCCACGGAAACCGTTCATTTGAGAATGTCAACCTTGCCGACAATGAATGATGAAAGTCTTGTCATCAGGCTTTTGCCTAAGCGGCAGATTCCCCCTCTGGATAAACTGTCCTTATTTCGGGGGGCGGGCGCCGCACTATTGTCCTTTCTGAAGCATTCGCACGGCCTGCTTCTGTTTACCGGCCCCACCGGATCTGGAAAAACGACCACTCTTTACTCGCTTGTCAACTATGCAAAAAGGCATTTCAACCGGCGTATTGTCACGCTTGAAGACCCCGTAGAAACAAGAGATGAGGATGTGTTGCAAGTTCAGGTGAATGAAAAAGCCGGAGTCACATATTCCGCCGGTTTAAAAGCGATTTTAAGACATGATCCCGATATGATCATTTTAGGGGAAATCAGAGATGCCGAGACGGCTGAAATCGCAGTCCGCGCGGCCATGACGGGACACCTCGTTCTTTCAAGCCTGCATACAAGAGATGCTAAGGGCGCCATATACAGGCTGCTGGAGTTCGGCGTGAACATGACAGAAATTGAACAAACCGTCATTGCTATTGCCGCTCAGCGTCTGGTTGATTTAACATGTCCGTTCTGCAAAGAGGAAAACTGTTCCGTGTACTGCCGGATGTACAGGCAGACACGCCGTGCGGGCATTTATGAACTGCTCTACGGGAAAAACCTCACCCAATGCTTTCAGGAAGCAAAGGGAGAGCACGCCAATTTTCAATATCAGACGCTCCGCAGGCTGATCAGAAAAGGAATCGCGCTCGGCTATGTCACGACCGACAATTACGATCGGTGGGTGTATCATGAAGCGGATTAAACGAACATGGCCGTTGAAGGATCAAGCGGCTTTTTTGAAAAGGCTCGGTGAAATGACGGAAAAAGGATACAGCCTGATTGAAGGGCTCAGACTGCTGCAACTCCAGCTGCATAAACGTCAGCTTGCAGAGCTGAAGGAAGGAATCCGCCGGCTGAGAGAAGGTGATGCGTTTTACCAAGTGCTTGAGGCACTGTCTTTCCACAAAGAAGCCGTCTCTATCTGCTATTTCGCGGAGAAACACGGAGAATTGCCGGGGGCGATGAAACAAAGCGGCGAATTATTACAGAGAAAGCTCATGCAGACGAATCAAATCAAAAAAATGCTCCGGTATCCGATGTTTTTAATTTTTTCCGTCTGTGTCATGTTTTATATCCTGCAAAGTTTAATCATTCCGCAGTTTTCTGGGATTTATCAATCAATGAATATGAATACATCCGGTGCAACTGCTTTCATCTTTGTGTTTTTTCGGCATTTTCATGAAGCCTGCGCACTGGCGCTGTCCGCCGCTTTCTGCTTGTTTTTGTACGTTTGGTTCTTATGTAAGAAAAAATCCCCGCAAGATAAAATGCTGATTGTTGTGAAAATACCCCTATTAGGAAAAGCGGCCGTTCTTTTTAACAGCTACTTTTTCTCTTTACAGCTCAGCAGTCTTCTGAAATCCGGCCTTTCTATCTATGACAGCTTAACAGCTTTTAAAGAACAATCTTTTCTGCCTTTTTATCGTGAAGAAGCAGAGATGCTCATAACACGTCTGAAAGCCGGAGAAACCATAGAATCCGCTCTTTCCGGGCATCCGTGTTATGAAAAAGATCTTGCGGCTGCAGTCAGCCACGGACAGGCAAACGGCCGGCTTCACCGCGAACTTTATACGTACAGCCAGTTTATGATGGAGCGTCTTGAACAAAACGCGGCGAAGTATACCGGCATTCTCCAGCCTGTCATTTACGGTGTTGTGGCCGGTATGATTTTAATTGTCTACATGTCAATGCTGATGCCGATGTACCAGATGATGAACCAAATGTAAGGGAGTGCTTCGTCTGAAAAATCAAGATGGATTTACTTTAATTGAAATGCTGATCGTTTTATTTATCGTTTCCATTCTGCTTTTAATCACCATTCCTAACGTTACAAAACATAATCAAAGCATTCAGCATAAAGGCTGTGAAGGACTGCAGAATATGGTGAAAGCCCAAGTGACGGCGTACGAAATCGACCATGAAGGTAAAATGCCGGATATGAACGATTTACAATCAGAAGGGTATATCAAAAAGAATACAGCCTGCCCGAATGGTAAACAGATCTTAATTAGTGGCGGAGAAGTTACAGTTGAACAATAACAGGCGGACAGAAAATGGGTTTACCCTTCTTGAAAGCCTGATTGTGTTAAGCCTGGCGTCCGTCCTGCTGACGGTTTTGTTCACGACGGTTCCACCGGCCTACACCCACCTTGCCGTGCGGCAAAAAACAGAACAGCTCCAAAAAGATATTCAGCTTGCTCAGGAAACGGCTATCGCAGAACATAAAAGAACAAAAATCACTTTTCTTCCAAAAGAGCATAAATACAAACTGCAGTCAGGCGGAAGGATTGTCGAGCGTTCCTTTGATTCGCTTCACATTACACTTGTGACTTTACCGGAGAGCCTTGAATTTAACGAAAAAGGCCATCCGAATTCGGGAGGAAAGATTCAATTGAAGAGCGCCGGGTTCACCTATGAGATAACAGTTTACTTAGGGAGCGGAAATGTCCATGCTAAACGGAAATAAGGGGTTCTCTACTATTGAAACACTATCAGCAATGGCCATTTGGCTGTTCCTTATGACGTCTATCATTCCGGTCTGGACGGCCATGCTGACAGATGGTCTGAAAATAGAAGATCGCCAGGAAGCGTACCAGCTTCTTCAGAAACATATCAGCACTTATATGATGACCGGAAAAAAGCCGCCGTCTCCCGGTGTGAAGTGGAAGGAGGATGGTGAGTATTACAAAGTGTGTGCGGCTGACCGCGGCGAAAAAGAAATGTGCCTCAGCATTCTCAAAACAGACTGGCTTTACGCTTCTTAATGTTTTGTTCTCCTTAGCAGTCTGTCTTTTCCTATCAGGCACCCTGGGTCCGATTTTACATCTGTTTTTATCAAACCGGACCGATAACGGCGGATTAGACAGCCGGGAGCATCAAATTGCCGTTCAGCAGATCATGAACGAATGTAAACAGGCTGAGACTGTGAAGCCGGCGGACGGCGGACGGGCGTTAGCATGCCGGAAAACAGGAGACGAAGAAGTGCGTTTTGAAATTTATCATAAGATGATAAGGAAAAGAGTAAACGGAAAAGGCCACGTGCCGATCCTGCAAAACGCGGCATCATTAACGGCTGATGTGAAAAACGGCCTGCTCTTATTAGAGATCTCAAGCGTTACAGGTAAAAAGAATCAGGCGGTCATTCCGGTTTACAGCTCTTTTAAAGGTGATTAAATGTACAAATCTGACGGTTTTATATATCCCGCGGTTCTGTTTGTTTCTGCCGCAGTTTTACTTGTCATCAGCTATACTTCCTCTGATTTCATCACCCGAAAAACATTTGCAAAAGAGGCCGGGGAGTACTGGATCGGAGAGAACCTGCTCCAAAACGGCGCGCTGCTGTCAAGCCGCCATATGACACAGGGACAAAAGGTCCAAACTGGTACACAGCGTTTTCCGTATGGCACCGTTTCTTTTCACATCACGGGGAGTGATCGCCGGGAAACGGTTCAGGTTACAATTCAGGCGGAAACCACGACAGGTACGAGACGGGAGGCTCACCTTTTGTTCGATCAGAAGAAGAAACAGCTGATTCAATGGACGGAAGTATAAAAAAGAGGCGGCGGGACAACACTTCATAGTAAAGACAGCACTATGAGGTGAGAGCCGTGAAAACAAATGATTATGTAAAATATATGACTGAGCAATTCGTTAAATATTTCGATACGCCGAAACAGGAACGGAGAGAGCGAAAAGAAGTGCGGAAAGAAAAGAAAGTGCCGGCTTCTCAGCACTGGTTCGGAATATTGCCGTATAGTTTTAAGCTGTGGATGCAGCGGAAAAAATAAAGTGAATCACACGAAAGGTCCTCCTGATACAGGAGGGCCTTATTGGTATTCCTCAATGACGGCAATTTTATTTACCTTTTGGCTGTAGGGATTAAAAGAAATCGTAACAAACACACCAAATTCTTTTGCGCCATCCCGCAATGTCAAGTGGTATTGCTTGACTGCTTCGTCCGTTCTTTTCCGATCCCACACCTTTTGAATAAATAACGTTTGGGCGAGCGGATATCTTTTTTTAGCTTCCTTTTCTGCTAACTTTTCCCATTTTGATTTATGGTGAACAGCATAATAAGGCACCGTTTCCGCCTGAGCTGTTCCTGAAACCCCGAAAACAAGAAGAGAAAGGCAAATCAGACTTTGTTTGATCATCATTCTTCGTCCTTTCGCTGTATATACTTGCCATTTTGTTCTAGGCACCTCGTTATTTTCTCACGTTTTATTAGAAAAAATTCCAAAAAGGTGTGTAATTTGAAGCAAAACGCTGTTTTTAAAAGATACCATTCTCAAAAACGAACAATTTGACCGATTTTGACATTTTTCAAGACGATAATCCTTGATTATACTTTGTTCATACGGTTCTTTAAAGAGAACGGTTGTCATATTTATTAACAGTTTTACAGGGGGGAAGGCATGTTCCGATTGTTGCGAATGGAAAAAAAGGGCAAGGTGAGATGGCGGATGATGCTATTGTTACGGCTTTCGTTCATTTTTTGCCTGTCCGTGACGATATGTGCTCAGTTCACAGGTGATACAAGTTCCTCCTTCAATGATGTGAAAAGCTTCAGTCTCCCGGTTCAAACGTGCGGAGATTTTCAATATACGGATGACGATTGCCGTTATGACGAACGCTGGGATCAAAGTGATTTACATATAACAAATCAAACTGATACGTCAGGCACCGTGTGTGCGCCGCTTCAGCTCTATGCCGAGCTGGAGAATAAGGGAAAAGAGCGGACTGTTTCTGACTGGAAATGGGAGCTCCATAAAATTGCTTCTCAGCAGCAGCCTTTACGAAACGGCAATGTTGTGGATAAAGGGCTTATTACTGATAAAAAAAGCAAAACGATTTATAAAATTGAGTCAAAGCGGTCTTTGAAGCCGGGCATATACGCATTCAAGGTTTACAAGCCTGAAGGGTATCCGGCGGACGAAGAAAAATTTGAGTGGTCAAAACCGATGAAACTCGTCAAATGCCGGGAACAGGCGACCGTTTCCGATCTAAAGAAAACGGAGAAAGAGCCGGCTGAGCCGGTAAAAGAAAGCGGGGAAGAACATGAAAAAAACGCTGAAACTGATCAGTAATATTTTGTATGCCGTCATCTTCAGCTTGATTATTGTGCTGACGTTAACGGTGATTTCGACCCGGGCTTCCGGGGGTGAGCCGGCCATCTTCGGCTATACGCTGAAATCCGTGCTGTCGGGTTCAATGGACCCGGAATTTAAGACGGGTTCGCTCATAGCGGTAAAGAAAATTTCTGACGTGAATGACTTAGAAAAAGGGGATGTGATCACCTTTACCCAAGATGACGGAACAGCCGTCACACACAGAATAATCGGGATCACAAAAAAGGACGGGAACCTGCTGTTTGAGACAAAAGGGGACCATAATGCCGCCTCGGATGCCGCACCCGTTCAAGCTGAAAAAGTGGCGGCCCAGTATACGGGATATCAGCTTCCGTATGCCGGATATGTCATACATTTGGCCAGCCAGCCGATCGGAACGGCGATTCTGTTAATCGTTCCCGGCGTCATGCTCTTGATTTACTCAATAACAGTCATTGTCAGCGCCCTCCGCGATATTGAGCGGAAAACGAAAGCGCTGGAAGAACATGCGAAAAAGGGAACCATCTCCACATGAATACGGTTGCAACCTGGCGACAGGATTTGATAACAAAAATAAAAAGTAAGGGGAGAGTACAAACATGGGTATGAAAAAGAAATTAAGCTTGGGCGTTGCCTCAGCCGCACTCGGTTTAGCATTAGTAGGAGGAGGCACATGGGCCGCATTTAATGATGTGAAGTCGACAGACGCTACATTTGCGTCAGGAACACTTGATTTATCGGCTAAAGAACAATCAGCCAATGTCAATTTGTCAAACTTAAAACCAGGCGATAAATTGACGAAAGATTTTGAATTCAGAAACAATGGTTCACTTGCTATTAAAGAAGTGCTGATGGCTTTGAATTTTACTGACTTTAAAGGAGCAAAGAAAGGAAATGAATCTGCGGAGGATTTCCTCAGTCAGTTTGAAATTACGGTTCTGACAGTCGGTAAAGAAGGGGGCAACGGTTATCCTAAAAATATCATTTTGAAGGCGGCCAGCCTGAAAGACTTATACTTAATGTCAACAAAACAGGATAAAGCAGCTGCCGAAGCGATCAGCAAGCACATTGATCCGAAATTCCTGAGTGAGAGCGGAAAAGTCAATGTAGCAACCATTAACGGCAAAACAGCTCCTGAGTACGACGGAGTTCCGAAAACGCCTGCTGATTATGACCAGGTGAGAATGGAAATCCAATTTAAAAATGACACCGCAAAAACTGCGGACGGATTAAGTGTGCAAAACAAGTTCCAAGGCAATGCGATTTCTCTTCAATTCTCTTTTGAAGCAACGCAATGGAACGGCTTGACCATTACGAAAGATCATACGGATAAAGACGGTTACGTCAAGGAAAATGAAAAGGCTCACAGTGAGGATAAAAACTAATCCGAAAGTCGGACAGTTAAAAGAGGAGTTGTGCACATATGGCGGCACTACTCCTCTTTTTGCGCTTTTCTCCATTTTTGATAATCTAAAAATTCACGAAATTGTTTTTTTGATACCCCGGATGTCATCGCATCGCGAACTAATTTCTCCCATTCACTATCTAATTGACCATCGTATTCGGTTTCATGTTTTTCATCAAGTAAAGTATGAACCGAGACGTCCAGAACAGCGGAGACTTTTTCGAGAAATTGAATGGAGGGGTTCGTCTGTAAATTTCGTTCTATTGAGCTTAAATAAGACTTCGCTACCCCAGCTTTTTCAGCTAGTTCTGATAGTGAGTAGCCTTTTTCTTTTCGGTATTGTTTAATACGCTGGCCAATCAATGTCATCACCTTCCTTGTGATATTATAGCACATTCAGAAAGGATTTACGGTATGACTTCTGGCTGCCTGGATATGTTGAGAAGACTTTTTATGCGAAAGCAGGTATTTGCGTATTTCTTCTAGGCTGATATTTGCTTTTTGGGCTTCTAATATCAGCTCAACCCATTCCTTATCTAATTGCGAAAATTCCATTTTTGCATTTTTCATGCATTTTCTCCTCCTAAAATACTTGTTTATGTATTTCAGCCAATCCGCCCATGACCTTATCTTTACATGTCTGGAAGTGATTCATCGCATGCGAAACGCCAGAAATTTTTTCTATATACTTTTATTATAATATAGAATTTCCAGAAAAAACGGGAAAGGTGTCGAATGGATAACGCTTATCCAGAAAAATTACTTTGCAGGAAAAATAAACCGCCGTTTTCAATCTGAATGTGAATGTTCGGCTGATATAAGGCTTTCAGCGCTTGTTTTTCCAAATGGTATTCCTCAGGTTTTTCCTCTGTCTGCTCATAAAACTGATCGAGCAGCCTGAGGTCCTTTTTCCATCTGGCGATCGCGCTGTCAGCCCAGTCGGACGGCTCTTTGGCGGCAGCGTCTTTTAAGTAATGCTCCATTCTTTTAATTCCGCTTTCCGGCTTAATCATCGGCGATATGGTAAAGCAATAGTCTGATATTTGCGAGGTCAGCGGAAGCGGTGCAAGCTTCTGCTGAAACCCCTCTATAATTGTTCCAGAAACAAGATGCAGGCCTAAAGACAAAAGTCTGTCTTTTTTCATGTCGGATTGGTATGAAATCACTACATTTAATCCAAGCCAGGGCTGAAGCGGCACTCTGGCTCCGGCTGATACAATTTTCTCATATATTCTTGTAAATCTCCCATTTTGTTTAACTGCTTGAAAGATTTGAAAGAGGCGCGGGGCTCCAAAGTAAATAAATTCGCCGTCCATATCCTCCGGAGCCGTTTCTTTATCAGTGATGAACGTGATCTTCATCGGGTTCGGTTCGCCGCCCGTTTTTTCACGCCAATGCCAATAAAACGGGCGGTTCATAATTTGTTTGTCCATCTCGACCGTCAACTGAACCGTCATAAAACCCGGCCCGTGTTCTGTAATCGGACAGTGGTTCGCTTCAAAAAAGCGCAGTAAAAATTCGTGAACCTCCTGCTGTCTCATGTCGCGCTTCCTCCTTTTAGATTAAGATCCTTTTTTTCTGGCGGGCTTTTCCGTACCGTACGACAGAAAAGAGGTGAGATTGTCCATTTTGATTCTCATTTCTTCCTCTGTCAGCGAATGGCATAAAATATCATGCAAATGGTCTTCAAAATTGCTCACTTTGATTTTTGTTAAGATGTCATCTAATTCTCCGACGACATTTTCAAATAATTGAATTTTGTCATACAGAAGTTTTAAGATATGCTCTTCCACCGTATGTTTTGTCGCCATATTGTAGATATGGACATCTCTTTCCTGACCGAGTCTGTGAATCCTTCCGATTCTTTGTTCAAGCCGCATCGGGTTCCACGGGAGGTCATAATTGATAATATGGTTGCAGAATTGCAGGTTGATCCCTTCGCCTCCGGCTTCTGTAGCGATCAGCACCTGCACTTTGCCGCGGAAGAGATCCTTCATCCAGTCTTTTTTTCCGCGTTTAAATCCGCCTCTGAACGGAACGGAGCTTATGCCGTTCTGCTGAAGGAACCATTGCAGGTAAATCTGTGTCGCCCTGTATTCAGTAAAAATAATGACTTTGTCATTAATCTTTTGGATCAAGTCAACAACTTGAATCGCTTTTGAGTTTTGCGTGACTTGATTGATGCGGTCCATTAAATTAGCAATCGTCTGATCATCGAATGCGGGCGCTTGTTTGTCTTTTTGGTCAAGCATTTTTTTGAGCGTCATATACACGGCTTCCCTGCTTGAACAGCATTCTCTTTGCAGCGTCATAATGGAAAATGCGCTGGCGGGCTTTTCCGTGCCGTTTTTCAGTGCGGCGATGTCATCGTAAAGCGCCTGTTCCGTCGGTGAAAAGGTGATCGGCACTGTTTCCACGTGGCGCTTCGTCCATGTAAGGCCGGTGTCGCTCCGCGTGTTGCGGATCATCACCTTATTGACGAGCTCTTTCAAATGCTCATGAGCGTCAATCCCGTCCTTCTGATTGAAGGTTTCTTGAAATCCGCTTTCGTTTCCTAAATGGCCGGGCTTTAACAGTGACACTAAATTGAAGATTTCTTCGATCCGGTTTTGAATCGGCGTCGCCGTCAGAAGCAGGCAGTATTTCTTCACAAGACTTCTCGCAAATTCATAATTTTTCGTTTTGCTGTTTTTGAGCTTGTGCGCCTCGTCAATAATGACGAGATCATACGGAATAGAAAGGACAATGTCTTTGTGAGGCGAGCGTTTGGCCGTATCAATAGAAGAAACGACGATATCGCACTGTTCCCACACATAGCTTTTCTTCTGTTCAACAGCGGGTATTAAAAACTTCTCCTGAAGCTCTTTCACCCACTGGGAAACGAGTGATGCCGGCACAAGAATCAGGATTTTTTTGGCCAGCCCGCGAATCATATATTCTTTTAAAATCAGGCCCGCTTCCACCGTTTTTCCGAGCCCCACTTCATCAGCCAAAATCGCCTTGCCGTTCATTTTTTCAACGACTTTCTGCGCGACCTCAAGCTGATGGGGGAGCGGAGTGAAATCGGGCAGGTATAAAGGAGCCCTCAACCCTTCAAATTCAGGAATGGCAAGGGTCTGCTGGACTTCAGCCGACAGTTTGTACATCTCCCAATTTGACCAGGGACCGTCCGTTTTCAGCCGCTCAGAAAACTCTCCCGGCCAGTTTGCATCAAATATGATCTCTGCTGTCATATGTAACAAAACCGCCTTTCTTTTAAAAAACTGATTTATCATAATTTTTGTTGCCGGACGTAAATGAGGGTGGTAGGATATAAGTAATGATTTCACTAAAAGATATTGCTTTAGTATGTCCATAAAATTGGTAAATATGAGCGAATGACAGCAAGGGGAGAGACTCGGACGAAAGATGGGCGTCCGGGCGCCGAAGGAGCAAACTGCGGAGTGAATCTCTCAGGCAAAAGAACTCTTGCTCGACGCAACTCTGGAGAGTGTCTGCACTTAGAAGAAGCAGGCCACCAAAGGGGACGTCTTTATGATATGTTCATAAAGTAAACTTTCAGGTGCCGGGACAGAGAAACCTTCATTTTCATGAGGTGTTTCTCTGTCCTTTTTTATATGTTTTTACAATGCGCCAATGACTGAAGGGGGAAGATGATGCTGAAACGAACACCGCTTTATGACGTGTATAAAGAATACGGCGGAAAAACGATTGATTTTGGAGGATGGGAGCTGCCGGTTCAATTTTCTTCTATTAAAGAGGAGCATGAAGCCGTCCGCACAAAAGCGGGCCTGTTTGATGTGTCCCATATGGGGGAAGTTGAAGTATCCGGTAAAGACGCCCTGTCTTTTCTGCAAAAAATGATGACAAATGACGTTGCCGATTTAAAGCCGGGAAACGCGCTCTATACCGCCATGTGTTATCCTGACGGCGGTACGGTCGATGACTTGCTGATCTATCAGAAAAGCGAGAGCTGCTATCTGCTCGTGATTAACGCGTCTAATATTGAAAAAGACATCGCCTGGCTGACGGAACATACGGAAGGCGATGTCACGCTGACGAATCAGTCTGACGGGATTTCACTGCTTGCCGTTCAGGGGCCGAATGCTCAGTCGGTTCTTACGAAGCTGACTGAATGTGATTTGTCCTCCTTAAAGCCGTTTACGTTTATTGATGGGGCGGACGTTGCCGGACGCCAAGTCCTGCTTTCAAGAACAGGCTATACCGGTGAAGACGGATTTGAGTTATATTGCCGCAATGAAGATGCGGTTCATCTATTTAAGGAGATACTTGCAGCGGGAGAGCATGAAGGCCTCGTTCCGTGCGGCCTCGGCGCCCGTGATACGCTGAGATTTGAAGCGAAGCTTGCTTTATACGGTCAGGAATTGACGAAAGATATTACACCGATTGAAGCCGGAATCGGATTTGCCGTGAAACACAAGAAAGATTCCGATTTTTTCGGGAAGTCTGTATTGCGCGAACAGAAAGAAAAAGGAGCCCCGCGAAAGCTGGTCGGACTTGAGATGATTGAAAAAGGGATTCCGAGACACGGGTACGCCGTGAAAAAAGACGGTGTTCCGATCGGTGAAGTCACAACAGGCACGCAATCTCCGACTTTAAAGAAAAATATCGGCCTTGCCTTAATCAAAACGGAATTCAGTGAAGTCGGAACGGAAGTAGAAGTGGAAATCCGTAAAAAAACGGTAAAAGCGAAGATTGTCCGCACACCGTTTTATAAACGTCCAAAACAGAGCTGAAAAAGGAGAGTCATATGAAGCATCGATATTTGCCCGCGACAGAACAGGATAAAAAAGAAATGCTGAAAGCCATCGGCGCAGAAACAATTGATGAACTGTTTGCCGATATTCCGGAAGATGTGAGGTTTCAAAAAGACTACCAAATTAAAAAAGCAAAATCAGAAACAGAGCTGACGAGAGAGCTGACGAAGCTTGCGGCGAAAAATAAAGACGCTGTTACATATGCATCTTTTCTGGGCGCAGGAGTGTACGATCACTACCAGCCGGTTATCGTCGATCATGTGATATCCCGATCAGAGTTTTACACGGCATATACGCCTTATCAGCCTGAAATCTCACAAGGAGAGCTGCAGGCGATTTTTGAATTTCAAACGATGATCTGTGAATTAACGGGAATGGATATCGCAAACTCCTCTATGTACGACGGGGGAACGGCGCTGGCGGAAGCGGCGATGCTTGCGTCGGGACATACGAAAAAGAAAAAAATCGTCATTTCCGCAGCCGTTCATCCGGAATCGCGGGATGTTTTGAAAACATACGCAAAGGGCCAATATATTGAGGTTGTAGAGGTGCCCGCGAAAAACGGCGTCACAGATCTTGAAGCATTGGAACATGCCGTTTGTGATGAAACGGCCGCCGTGATCGTCCAGTATCCGAACTTCTTCGGACAAATCGAGCCGTTAAAGGACATTGAGCCGCTCGCACATAAAGGAAACAGCCAGCTGATTGTTTCTTCAAACCCGCTCGCGCTCGGTATTTTGACACCGCCCGGGGCATACGGAGCTGATATCGTTGTCGGGGACGCGCAGCCTTTCGGCATACCTGCGGCGTTCGGCGGCCCGCACTGCGGCTATTTTGCAGTAACGAAAAAACTGATGAGAAAGGTGCCGGGCCGGCTTGTCGGCCAAACGGAAGATGAAAACGGGCGAAGAGGTTTTGTTCTCACTCTTCAGGCGCGCGAGCAGCATATCAGAAGAGACAAAGCCACGTCTAACATTTGTTCAAATCAGGCGCTGAATGCTTTAGCGGCTTCAGTCGCGATGACGGCGCTCGGAAAAAACGGCGTCAAAGACATGGCCCGCCAAAATATATTGAAAGCTGATTACGCGAGACGCCAAGCGGAAAAAGCCGGCTTGCACGTAGCATTTGACGGCCCGATATTTAATGAATTTGCCGTCAGGCTGAATCTTCCCGTCAAGGAAGCAAACCGGCGGCTCCTGCAAGACGGCATCATCGGCGGATATGATTTAGGCCTTGCGTATCCGGAACTGAATCAGCATATGCTCATTGCCGTCACAGAGCTGAGAACAAAAGAAGAGATCGATTCGCTTATTGCGGGATTGGGGGATCAACATGAATAATCAAGATCAGGCGCTTATTTTTGAAATGTCCCGCGAAGGGCGTATCGGTTACAGCCTTCCGGAGCTTGATGTGCCGGAAACAGAGCTTGGAAGCCTTCTTCCCGGTGACTATATCCGCGATGAAGACGCAAAGCTGCCGGAAGTATCAGAGCTCGATATTATGCGGCATTATACCGCTCTTTCTAAGAGGAACCACGGAGTTGATTCAGGCTTTTATCCGCTCGGCTCCTGTACGATGAAATACAATCCGAAATTAAATGAAAAAATTGCCCGGATCGCAGGTTTTTCCGCTATTCATCCGCTTCAGGACGAGGACACGGTTCAGGGGGCGCTTGAGCTTTTATACGATTTAAGCGGACACTTGGAGGAGATTACGGGCATGGACGAGGTGACGCTGCAGCCTGCGGCGGGCGCTCACGGCGAATGGACCGGCCTGATGATGATCCGCGCCTATCACGAAGCGCGGGGAGACTTCGGACGGACGAAGGTGATTGTCCCTGATTCAGCCCACGGTACGAATCCGGCATCCGCCACGGTCGCCGGTTTTGAAACGATTACCGTCAAGTCAAATGAGCACGGGCTGGTTGACATTGAAGATTTGAAAAGAGCGGTAAACGAAGAAACAGCGGCGCTGATGCTGACGAATCCGAACACCCTTGGATTATTTGAGGAAAACATTACGGAAATGGCTGAAATCGTCCATCAGGCCGGCGGAAAGCTTTATTATGACGGAGCGAATTTAAATGCCGTTTTAAGTAAAGCAAGACCGGGAGATATGGGATTTGACGTCGTTCACCTTAATCTGCATAAAACATTTACCGGGCCGCACGGCGGGGGAGGACCGGGCTCAGGTCCGGTCGGAGTGAAAAAAGAATTCATTCCGTATCTGCCGAAACCCGTACTCACGAAAAAAGAGGGCCGTTTGACTTTTGACTATGACCGGCCGCAGTCGATCGGGCGCGTAAAACCTTATTACGGCAACTTCGGCATTAATGTCAGAGCCTACACGTATATCCGTTCCATGGGGCCTGACGGCTTAAAAGCTGTGACCGAAAACGCGGTTTTAAATGCAAATTATATGATGAGAAGACTCGCGCCTTATTATGATCTCCCGTATGACCGTCATTGCAAGCATGAATTTGTGTTATCGGGAAGAAGGCAGAAAAAGCTCGGCGTACGAACGCTTGATATTGCCAAACGGCTTTTGGATTTCGGCTATCATCCGCCGACTGTGTATTTTCCTCTCAATGTTGAAGAAAGCATCATGGTCGAACCGACGGAAACGGAATCAAAGGAAACGCTAGATGCGTTTATAGATGCCATGATTCAAATTGCGCGGGAAGCGGAGGAATCGCCTGAAATCGTTCAGGAAGCGCCGCATACAACAGTTGTCAAAAGAATGGATGAAACCAAGGCGGCAAGAAAGCCCGTTTTAAAATACGAACGTACACTTGACGGCATCCGCTGACACGGTGTAAAAAAAAGAGCTGTCCGTTTTATACGGAAGCTCTTTTTTATGATTAGTTTTTTGCTTTAATTTTTCCGCCCCATTTTTTAAATCCGCCTTTCAGGTTGTAAATATCTTTACAGCCGTGTTTGCGGAGCGTCTGTGCCGCGCGTCCGCTGCGGACATTGTTTTGGCAGTACAGATAAACGGGTTTATCAGGACGGATTTCACTTTTGCGCTGTTTCAGCTGTGACAGCGGAATGTTGCGCGCGCCGAGAATATGGCCGCCTTCAAATTCATTCGGTTCACGGACGTCAATCAGCTGCGCTTTTCTGTAGCCCGCGCGGAATTCCTCTTCCGTAAGTGTTTTCATTAAACGCTGCTGGTAAAAATACGACACGATCATATAAACGATAAACGCCGCAACAATAATTAAAGCAATCATATTAGACAATGCGATTCTACTCCTTTAACTTATAAAATCAAAACCCTGCTTCCTGAAAACAAGGCTTACCGGACGTTTTGGGACAAATACTATTATAGTAAAGCATGAAGCGATTGTCATCCTTAATGAAACGAAATATTTTTCATTTTCAAGGCAGTTTGTTAAACTGATTTTATTAAAACGATAAAGAAGGGTTCAGTGTATGGAAAAAGAAACATGGCGGTTTATTGACTCAGGGAACGAAAGCCCGGCATTTAACATGGCGCTGGATGAAGCGCTTTTATATTGGCACAGCCAAAAAAAAATTCCACCGGTGATCCGTTTTTACGGCTGGAATCCGGCAACTTTGTCTGTCGGGTATTTTCAAAATATTAAGAAGGAAATTAACTTTGACGCAGTACATAAACACGGCCTCGGGTTTGTCAGAAGACCGACAGGCGGACGGGGTGTTCTGCATGATAAAGAATTGACATACAGCGTAATCGTTTCAGAGGATCACCCGGAAATGCCGGCCACGGTGACAGAGGCGTACCGGGTGATTTCAGAAGGTATTCTGCAGGGATTCAGAAACCTTGGACTTGATGCCTGCTTTGCGATTCCGCGAACGGAGAAAGAAAAAGAAAGCTTGAAAAATCCGCGCTCGTCCGTCTGCTTTGATGCGCCTTCGTGGTATGAACTGGTCGTCGAAGGACGGAAAGTTGCCGGAAGCGCACAGACACGCCAAAAAGGCGTCATTCTTCAGCACGGTTCCATCCTGCTTGACATTGATGAGGATAAGCTGTTTGATCTGTTTTTATATCCGAGCGACAGAGTCCGTGAGCGCATGCAGCGGAATTTCAAAAACAAGGCGGTAGCCATCAACGCCTTAGCGCCGAAACGGGTAACGATGGATGAGGCCAGAATCGCTTTTAAAGCCGGTTTTGAGGAAGGGCTGAACATTCATCTTGAGCCTTACACACTCACGTCTGAAGAGCTTGCATTTGTCAATGAGCTGGCTGAGACGAAATACGCGTCTGATGAATGGAATTATAAGCGCTGATAAGGCTTGACAGACCGGAAGCATCCTTGTTTTTTCATGACCGTTAGTGTAAACTTGTAATGGTTTATAAAGTTAAGGTGCTTTTTGGGAGGGTTACTTATGACAACACCAAGTATGGAAGATTATATTGAACAGATTTATATGCTGATAGAAGAAAAAGGATATGCACGGGTTTCTGATATCGCGGAAGCTTTGGCAGTCCACCCCTCCTCTGTAACGAAAATGGTTCAAAAACTAGATAAAGACGAGTATTTGATTTATGAAAAATATCGCGGGCTCGTATTGACGTCAAAAGGCAAAAAGATCGGCAAACGGCTCGTATACAGACACGAATTGCTTGAGCAGTTTTTAAGAATCATTGGTGTTGATGAAGAGAAGATTTACAATGATGTTGAAGGAATCGAACATCATCTGAGCTGGAACAGCATTGACCGCATCGGCGACCTCGTTCAGTATTTTGAAGATGACGAAAGCCGGAAAAAAGAATTGAAATCCGTACAGAAAAAAACCGAAAATCCCGGTGAATAAAGGGCAGCCCGAAATGGGGCGCCCTTTTTTTAATGTCTTCATTCTTTGGTCTATTTCGCCCAGCCGTTTCTTAAAATAATAATACACCTTGAGATGGAAGGGAGAGGGCGCGCTATGCAGATTGACGGCGTATTTTCGGGCGGGGGGATAAAAGGGGTGGCGCTTGCCGGCGCTTATGAAGCGCTGGAAGAAAAGGGCTTTCGCTTTGAAAGGCTCGCCGGAACAAGCGCCGGCGCAATTATTGCCGCATTTATCGCTGCGGGCTATACGAGCAGAGAGGTTCATTCCATCATAGATGAGGTGGACGGAAGGCAATTGCTTGATCAGAGATACTCATTCCTCCCGCTGAAAATCCTGCGGTGGGTGTCGATATATTGGCGCCTCGGACTATACAGAGGCGATATGCTGGAAAAATGGATTGCGGATAAATTAAAAGCGAAGGGTATCATCGCGTTCGGCGATTTGAAAAAAGGCTCGCTCCGTCTCATCGCTTCAGATCTGACGAACGGAACGATGATCGTGCTTCCTGACGATCTTCCCCGCTACGGATTAAATCCGGAGATGTTCCCGGTTGCCAGAGCCGTCAGAATGAGCTGCAGCATTCCTTATTTTTTTGAACCGATAAAACTGAAGACAGAAAAAGGCACCTCAACGGTTGTTGACGGCGGCGTGTTAAGCAATTTCCCGATTTGGCTGTATTCAAAAGAACGCAAACGGCCGGTCGTCGGAATTTCGCTTTCGCCCAACGAAAAAGAGCGCCCGAAAAAAACAATCCGCAACGCTTTTGAGCTGTTCGGGGCTTTGTTTGAAACGATGAAAGACGCTCATGATGCCAGGCATATCGCGACAAAGTACGAACAAAATATTATTTTTATTCCGGTGGAACATGTGATGGCGACGGAGTTTCATCTCACACCGCAAAAAAAACTAGCTCTCATTGAGCTAGGAAAAAGCAGAACAGAGCAATTTTTGAAGCAATGGAGTTATTAAAAAAGCGCTCTGTTTTTCTTTTTATTCTTTTTGCCTTCTATGACGGTAAGCTGGGTCTGGCTTTTTTTCTTAAGAATCATCGGCTTCGGTCTGCTGCTGCTCGGCACGCTCCGCAAATGGCTGACCCGGCCTCTGTGTCCGGCGCGGTGCTTCGCTTTTTGCTCCTTCATTCGGAGCCGCGATTGTCTGGCCGCTTTTCTGAAAGCGGTTCCGTCACGGCCGGTGCGGCGGTTCAGGACCGTCCTCACGATAAAATAAATAATGATGCCTGCGATAATAACGGTGATCGCTCTTGAAATCATCTGCCCGGGGTTGGTTACCGCCGCATAAATGAAACCGAATGCGCCAAGCGCTATCAATACAGCAAAAAAAGGTTGTACACGATGATTCATAACTGCCCACCTCCAAAATAATAACGGTAACGGTTCAGATTACGTTGTGAGACGGTTTTTCGCTCTGTTCTGAAATGTCTTCCAGTCTGAGAAGCTCGTTAAAGCTTTCTATGGCAACCTCGACCTGGTCATCCGCCGGTTCCTTTGTCGTTAAAAGCTGCAGCCACAGGCCGGGATAACCGAGCACTTTCAAAACGGGGATATTCCGCACTCTGTTCGTCAGCTGGAGCACTTCAAAGGAGATGCCGAGAACGACCGGTATAAGCGCAATCCTGTCTAAAATCCGCACCCAAAGCGGATCTGTCGGAACGAGTAAATAGATGAACATGCCGACAATGATCGTAAATAAAATAAAGCTTGAACCGCAACGGTAATGAAGCCGTGACTGTTTCTGAACATTTTCTATTGTGATTGGCAAATTCTGTTCATAACAGTTTATGACCTTATGTTCGGCTCCATGATATTGAAACACTCTTTTAATTAACGGCGTCATTGATAAAAAATAAATGTAGCCGAGAAGCAGAATAAGCTTAAACAGACTTTCGATTCCGATCTGCGCGGCGTCTGAGGAAAATACGGGCCTTACAAGCTCCGCTAAGAAGACCGGGACGAGCGTAAAAACGAATTTGCTGAACAAAAACGACAGAACGCCGATCACCGCCAGGCTGAAAAACATCGATAAGCCCGAACCTTTCTTATCTTCCTGCTCCAGCTTTGCGTCATCTTGAGGATCAAGCCCGTAACGTTCGCTGGAAAAGTTTAAATGCTTTGTGCCGTTGGCGCTCGCCTCAATGATGGCGACGATTCCCCGCAAAAAAGGAATCTTTTTTAAAGCCGAAAGCTTGGCGTTCGGCACTCTCGGAAGCTTGAAAAAATCAATGCTTCCGTCATTCCTGCGGATGGCGGTAACATAATTTTTTCTGCCGCCGAACATGACCCCTTCAACGACAGCCTGCCCGCCGTAAGCAGGGGGCGTTTTTTGTTTGGACATTGTTTATCAACCTGCCTGTTTTTTTAGGATTTACTAACCATTTCCTTTCACTCTATTGTACAGGAAACCGCGGTAAACCTCTAGTTAGACAGCCGGAAAATCAATGCTTTTTCTACATGCAGTATACCCCGTTTCTTTAGATTTTACTCATTGAATGAAAATATGGCGCAGCTTTTTATGACTTTTCAATTTTGGGGCAGTCTATGACTGGAGGTGCCATGATGACAAGCGAAAAACATTCAGAACAGGAAGAAAAAAAGAAGCAGGATGATGATCAGCAGCCTGTTTCATTTACCGGCAGAATTTGCGGTATCGGATTTGCCGGCGGTGTATTTTGGAGTTTGATCGGCTATCTCGGGTATGTCTTTCATTTTTCAGAGATCAGCCCCAACATGATTCTTCAGCCGTTTATGATCGGAGAATGGAAAAAACAATGGCTCGGCACGATGGTCAGCATCGTTGTCATCGGGTTCATTTCAATTGCCGGGGCGTTTATTTATTTCGTCTGCCTGAAACGTTTTAAAACCATGTGGCCGGGGATGGTGTACGGCGTCATTTTATGGTGTGCGGTTTTTTTCTTATTCAATCCGATTTTCGAAGATGTGAAATCCGTCACTGAATTGAAATCAGATACAATCGTGACGACGCTTTGCCTTTACATTCTGTACGGTTTGTTTGTCGGCTACTCAATTTCCTTCAACTACAATGAACTTACGTCAGACAAGCTTGCAAGGGCGCTTGGCAACAAGTGAATAAGTGTATAATCCCTGTCCGGTATGGTAAAATGTTCACGAGAAGTGAACATTTTTTATGCTGAAAACCGGGCGGGGATGCTCCCGCGTTGTCAGGCGGCAGTCAAGAATCGGCGAGGAGGAGAAAGGGAATGAAACTTGAGAAATTGCGAAATCTTTTCGGTCAGCTGGATATAGACGGAATGTTGGTGACAAGCTCCGCCAATCTGCAGTATATGACGGGATTTACGGGTTCGTCAGGCCTTGCGGTCATATCGAAAGAACGTGCGGCATTTATCACGGATTTCCGTTACACCGAGCAGGCGAAGACGCAAGTGAAGGGTTTTGACATTATCGAGCACGGCGGAAGCTTAATCCAAACGGCTGCGGATACGATTCTTGAGTACGGCATTAAAAAACTCGGCTTCGAGCAAAACAGCATGACGTACGGAACATATGCATCCTACCAAGCGGTGCTGCAGGAAGCGGAGATGGTTCCCGTCGCGGATTCCGTTGAAAAGTTGCGCTTGATTAAGTCAAGTGAAGAGATTAAGATATTAGAGGAAGCTGCGAAGATTGCGGATGATGCGTTTGAACATATTCTGACGTTTATCAAACCGGGCATCTCAGAGATTTCAGTTGCAAACGAGCTTGAATTTTATATGAGACGTCAAGGAGCAGACGGCTCTTCCTTTGATATGATCGTCGCCTCGGGAGTCAGATCCAGCCTTCCCCACGGAGTGGCAAGCGGCAAATTGATTGAAAAGGGAGACTTGGTCACGCTCGATTTCGGCGCTTATTATAAAGGCTATTGTTCTGATATCACACGCACCGTCGCGGTCGGAGAGCCAAGTGATAAACTGAAAGAGATTTATCAGGTCGTATACGATGCCCAAGCGCTTGGTGTCCTGCATATTAAACCCGGCATGACGGGAAAAGAAGCGGACGCCCTGACGAGGGATCACATCACTGCAAAAGGCTACGGACAGTATTTCGGCCATTCGACAGGACACGGGTTCGGAATGGAAGTCCATGAATCACCGGGGCTGTCTTTCAGGTCATCGGCCGTTCTTGAGCCGGGCATGGCGGTAACGGTTGAGCCGGGCATATACATACCGGAAGTTGGGGGCGCAAGAATCGAAGATGATATCATCATCACTGACGACGGCAACCGGACAATTACGCATTCCCCTAAAGAATTAATTATTTTGTGATCGGAATATAGGAGGACATCAAACATGATTTCAGTTAACGATTTTCGTACAGGACTAACGATTGAAGTAGACGGCGGCATTTGGCGCGTCGTTGACTTCCAGCACGTAAAGCCGGGAAAAGGAGCGGCATTTGTCCGTTCTAAATTGCGTAACCTCCGCACGGGCGCTATTCAGGAGAAAACATTCCGTGCAGGTGAAAAAGTCGCGAAAGCTCAAATCGAAACAAAAACGATGCAGTATCTTTATGCCAACGGCGATCAGCACGTGTTCATGGATACAAGCTCATATGAACAGCTTGAATTGAACGAAAACCAAATCGAAGAAGAATTGAAATATCTTCTGGAAAATATGTCTGTGCACATCATGATGTATCAGTCTGAAACGCTCGGTATTGAACTGCCGAACACAGTTGAACTGAAAGTTGTTGAAACAGAGCCGGGAATTAAAGGCGACACGGCGTCAGGCGGCACAAAACCTGCCAAAACGGAAACAGGTCTTGTCGTAAACGTACCGTTTTTCGTGAACGAAGGCGATACGCTGGTTGTAAATACATCAGACGGCTCTTACGTGTCAAGAGCGTAGTCAAAGACATTCGGAGTCTGCTCCTTTTACGGGGCAGGCTTTTTTTGCGTTCTGCCTCAGAATCTTTCTTCTATATGAAAATAGTGAGACTACTTCCGTCAGCTAGAGCATATAGTGTAACAAAATGCTTGAAGTTGGGGGATTGCAATGAAATTTTTGTTTGGTTCAATCAATTCTACTGTTTTAACGATGGCCGGTTTACGAGTTTTGTCCTCGCTCATTGAATTATCGGCCGCTATTATCATGCTTTTGACAAACGACATCAGAAAGGCAGTTGTGGTGAATAGTATTTTGGCAATCGTTGGCCCGCTGATCTTTATCATCACAATGACGATCGGCATTTATCAGATTGCCGGACAGCTCTCATATGCAAAATTAATATTGATTTTTGCGGGAGTGGTGCTGATTTTGGCCGGTGTGCATAAATAGAGGGCCGGGGTGTCATAAAGTCTGTCCCGGATCATACATTTTAAAGAAGCCAATCGGTAAAAAAGGAGGAGACTCTATTGAATGAGATTACAGAGGTTCTCCCTGAATTATTGAGAGATGCCATCTCCGCTGTGCCCGAAGAAGCGAGACGGGATACAGAAGAAATCAGAATCCGCGTCGACAGGCCGGTTGAACTGATCCAAAAAGGACAACCTTTGTATTTGTCATATGTCTGTACAGCCGGCGACGCACAGCTGATCCTCAGCCGGCTCAGCAATTACAGTATGTACACGCTGGAAGAAGAGCTGAAAAAAGGATATATCACAATCAGAGGAGGCCACCGCGTGGGGCTGGCCGGAAGAGTCATCGTCGAAAACGGAGCCGTCAAAGGACTCCGGGATATTACTTCTTTTAATATCCGAATCGCCCGGGAGAAGCTGGGAATCGCAGAACCGCTCATTCCTTTCTTATGGAAAGAAAACTGGCTGAATACGCTGATCATCGGTCCTCCGCAAACGGGGAAAACGACCTTGCTTCGTGATTTGGCCCGGCTTTCCAGCACCGGATCAAAACGCATTCCCGCAAAAAAGACAGGTATCGTAGATGAACGTTCGGAAATTGCCGGCTGCCTGCGGGGCATTCCCCAGCACAGTTTCGGCCGCAGAATCGATGTCCTTGATGCCTGTCCGAAGGCGGAAGGGCTGATGATGATGATTCGCTCTATGAGTCCTGATGTCATAATTGTGGATGAAATCGGGAGAATGGAAGACTCACAAGCGCTGCTGGAGGCGCTCCATGCGGGCGTATCCGTTATCGTATCTGCGCACGGGTGGAATATGAAAGACTTGGTAAAGAGGCCGTCGCTGAAAATGCTTTGGGAGGAAAACGTGTTTGACCGGTATGTTGAACTGTCAAGGCGCCGCGGTCCGGGAACGATCAGCAGGATGTACGGAAAGGACGGGGAACCTGTTCCGCATGCTGAAAGCGTGATGACATGCTGAAGCTTTTGGGTGCCGTGTTTATTCTGACAGCGACGACTTGGACCGGATTTGAGATCGCCAAAATGTATATAGAAAGGCCGAGGCAGATCCGTCAGCTGCGCGCGGCGCTCCAATCGCTTGAAGCGGAAATCATGTTCGGGCATACACCGCTGCATACCGCCTCGGGACAAATTGCCGCACAGCTTTCCAAACCTGTATCGTTATTGTTTCAAGCTTTCAGCAGAAGGCTTGAGCAGGGAAGCGATTCCGCCAAAACGGCTTGGGAACAGAGCTTGAAACATAATTGGTCGTCCATGGCGATGAAAAAAAGCGAATATGATGTGCTGAAGCAATTCGGAGAGACGCTCGGGCTCCATGACCGTGTTTCTCAGCAGAAACATATCAAGCTTGCGCTTACACATTTGGAAGCGGCGGAAGCGGATGCCGGACGGGCGCAGGCGAAAAATGAAAAAATGGTGAAAAGCTTAGGATTTTTAGCCGGACTGTTACTCATTCTTCTATTGATGTAAACATGAGGGGAGCAAACATAAAATGGGAGTCGACGTAAATGTCATTTTTCAAATCGCCGGAGTCGGTATCGTGGTTGCGTTTCTGCACACCATACTTGATCAAATGGGAAAAAAAGAATACGCCCAGTGGGTGACGCTGCTTGGCTTTATCTATATTTTATTTATGGTGGCGACGATTGTCGATGACCTGTTCAAAAAGATCAAAGCTGTGTTTCTATTCCAAGGATAGGGGGGCTTACAGATTGAGATTGTTCAAATTGTAGGTTTAGGCCTGATCGCCACATTTCTCTCCCTGATCGTAAAAGAACAGAAACCGACTTTCGCGTTTATGATTGTCGTCTTCAGCGGCTGCGTGATCTTTCTTTATCTCATCGACCAGATTTACGACATTATCAGAATGATAGAAAAAATAGCCGTCAATGCAAATGTCAATATGGTCTATGTGGAAACCATTTTAAAAATTATCGGCATCGCCTACATCGCTGAATTCGGAGCGCAGCTTACAAAGGATGCGGGCCAGGGAGCGATTGCTTCGAAAATAGAGCTGGCCGGAAAAATTTTGATACTGGTAATGGCCGTGCCGATACTCACCGTCATTATTGAAACGATTCTCGGACTTATTCCTTCTTGATCATAAATAAAATGGAAAGGGGGGGCACAAAAAATGAAGCGCTTTCGGTGGGCGGGAGCTTTTTTGTTCATCCTCTTATTTTTTCAGACTGAATGTGTACAAGCTGCCGGAACAGACGGTGCGTCGCAGGAAACCGCAGTTCACCAAGAATCCGCTGATGAAGTGGCGAAAAAGCAGGCCGAAGCGCTGAAAACAGAAGGCATCGGAAAATTTTGGGACGACATCATGACAGAATACGGCGGTCTTCTGCCTGAAAGCCAAAAGGGAAGCATCATCGACTTTATTAACGGAGAAAAAACGTTCTCGCCGGAGGCATGGCTGAAGGCTTTATTTTCATACTTGTTTCATGAAGTGCTCGCAAACGGAAAGCTTCTGGGAACTTTGATTCTTCTCACCATTTTTTGTGTCATTCTGCAGCTCCTGCAAAATGCGTTCCAGCAGAGCACCGTCAGCAAAGTGGCTTATGCAATCGTCTACATGGTGCTGATTATTCTCGCTTTAAACAGCTTTCATGTTGCCGTTAATTATGCCAGTGAAGCGATCCAGACGATGACAAGCTTCATTCTCGCGCTCATCCCGCTTTTACTTGCGCTTTTGGCGTCTTCCGGGGGAGCCGTTTCCGCAGCTTTTTTTCACCCCGTTATTTTATTTCTGATGAATACGAGCGGCCTTCTCATTCAAAACATCGTCATGCCGCTTATCTTCCTGTCAGCGATTTTAAGCATCGTCAGCACGATGACGGATCAATATAAAGTCACGCAGCTTGCCAATCTGCTCAGAAATATCGCGATCGGCGCGCTTGCCGTATTTCTCACCGTGTTTCTCGGCGTCATCTCCGTACAGGGGGCTTCGGCTGCCGTGACGGACGGGATTACGCTCAGGACTGCAAAATTTATAACAGGCAATTTTATTCCCGTGCTCGGCCGGATGTTTACGGATGCGACGGATACGGTCATCAGCGCCTCGCTCCTATTAAAAAACACCGTGGGAATCCTCGGAGTCGGAATTTTGATCTGCATCTCCGCGTTTCCGGCGATCAAAGTGCTCTCGCTCGCTTTTATTTATAAGCTCGCGGCCGCTATTCTGCAGCCGCTCGGAGGCGGGCCCGTCATTACGTGCCTCGGCGTCATCAGCAGAAGCGTACTGTATATTTTCGCGGCGCTCGCCATCGTCTCTCTCATGTTTTTCCTCAGCATCACAGTCATTATTACAGCAGGCAACCTCACCATGATGATGAAATAAAGGAGGCCCATTGGATATGAGCTTTTTAACAGAATGGCTGACAAGCATTATTTTATTTATCTTATTCGCCATCGTCATCGACATGCTGCTGCCCAGCTCCAGTATGCAAAAATACGCAAAGATGGTTGTCAGTCTGCTGTTAATCATTGTCATGCTCAACCCGATATTCAAACTTTTCAAAACAGACCCGGAAATCATCTTCGATTATTTGACAAAACAAGAGCAATCTCAATCCGCTGATATAAAAAATCAAATTAAATCAGAAAAAAAAGAAATACAAGCATCAAACCGCGCATATGTTTTAGAAGAAATGGCTGTCCAACTAAAAAAGAAAGCGGAGGAGATGTTCAGTCATGACGAATACAAAATAGACGACATCCGCCTTACAGCGGAAGAACAGGTTCGTTCAGAAGAAGATGTAAAAACGATCAGCGTGTATATGGCCCCATCTTCTGAAAAAACCGTGCAAACCGTCGCACCGATCGACATCCGCACAGACCGCAAATACGAACCGGAAGGCGCAGCCGACAAAAAAGAGGCCGCAGACATCAAAGAAAAACTTGCGGATATATGGGAAATCGGCAGTGAGAAAATTACGGTTTATATGGAAGGCAGGGAGAAAAACGGCCATGAATAAAAACGGACTATGGACCATACTCAAAAAACAGCTGATGATCGGACAGGCGAAAGACGGAGAAAAACCAAAACTGACAAAATATCATTACTTTCTGTTCGTGTTTGTGCTCGGGGTATCTTTTATGCTGGTCAGCCAGCTGTTCTCTTCACCGGAGAAAACCGGGAAGGACCAAGCGGTGCAGACCGTCATGTCCGGCCGAACGGAAGACAAAAGCGGGCAAAAAAGCGCACCTGTTTTTAAGGCATCGAAAGACGGCAGCGCAAAAACCACGATCGATGATTACGAAAGAGACTATGAAAACCAGCTGAAAGAAATCCTTGAAACGATTATCGGCGTGGAGGATGTCTCAATTGTCGTAAACGTAGACGCAACATCTTTGAAAGTGTTTGAGAAAAATAAAACGAAAAAAGACACCACCACTGAAGAAACCGATAAAGAAGGCGGCAAAAGAAGCGTAACCGATCAAACCTCTGAAGAACAAATTGTCATAATTCGAAACGGGGACCAGGAAACCCCGGTCGTCGTCCAGACGAAAAAGCCCGATATCCGCGGTGTACTCGTTGTCGCTCAGGGAGTGGACAACGTTCAAATAAAAAAAACCATCATTGATGCCGTCACAAGGGTGCTTGATGTTCCGAGCTACCGTGTAGCGGTTGCCCCTAAAAAAATCAAGGAGGATTCATAAATCATGCTGAAAAAACAAACGGTTTGGCTTTTAACAATGCTCAGTCTCGTCGTGGTATTAAGTGTTTATTATATTATGTCGCCGGAAAGCAAAAATGCCGTGCAGATGAAAAGCGAAAAAAGCAGCGGAGAAGTCGCCACTGAAAAAACGCCGGCTCCTGAAACGAAAGATAAGAGCGGAAGCGGCACGGAAAAAGAAGACGGTACAAAAGGAACGAAAGATTCTAAAGGCACAAAAGAGGATAAAGAAACATCAGCCGAAGCTTCGGACAAAGACGGATCGGTCGCCACAGAAACAGCTGATGAAAACTTATTTACCGCATACCGCATGGAGCTTGAAGACGCGAGAAGCAAAGAAAGGGAACAGTTAAACAGCATTGTTTCAAGCGATGATGCGACCGCAAAGGAAAAAAGCGAAGCCTACGATAAAATGACGGCGCTGAGCAATGCTGAAGGGACGGAAAAACAGCTGGAAACGCTGATTAAAACACAAGGCTACAAAGATGCGCTCGTGGATGCTGAAGGAGACAAAATCAACATTACCGTCATGTCTGACAAACATTCAAACGCAAAAGCTTCCGCTATCATTGACCTGGTGGAAAAAGAAATCAAGACGATGAAAGACGTCGCCGTCACGTTTGAACCGACAAAATAAGAGACCTGAACCGCCCGCACCCGCTGCGGGCTTTTCTGATGTCATTTTAGATCAGTGTTGAATTTACACAAGCGCTCCTGTAAGATAAACATAGTATGTACTTTTAGTAGCAACCCATAAATTTCTATTTTTTATACATAGGAGTGGAAACTGATGTTAAAAATCAACGAAATTCATGAACTGATAAAAAGAATCGATGAATCTTCCATCGACGAATTTGTTTACGAAATTGAAGGCGTAAGCCTCAAACTGAAAAAAAATGAAGCGCCGGCAGTGAATGTAACGGGACAAGCCCAAGCCGTTCCCGCCGCTTACGCACCTGCTCCGCAGGCTGCAAAACCGGAAGCGAGTGAAGCCGCCCCTGCTCAGGAAGCGCCGAAACAAGACGAAAACCTGCACAAAATTACGTCTCCGATGGTCGGAACGTTTTATGCTTCTTCATCGCCGGAAGCCGGCCCTTACGTAAACCAAGGTTCAAAAGTGAGCGAAAATACAGTTGTTTGTATCGTAGAAGCAATGAAACTCTTTAACGAGATTGAAGCCGAAGTAAAAGGAGAAATCGTTGAAGTGTTAGTTGAAAACGGCCAGCTGGTCGAATACGGACAACCTCTATTTCTTGTAAAAGCTGAGTAAGGAGACCTGCTATTATGATTAAAAAGCTATTGATCGCCAACCGAGGAGAAATCGCCGTCAGAATCATCCGGGCCTGCAAAGAGCTGGGCATTGAAACTGTAGCCGTTTATTCTGAGGCAGATAAAGACGCCCTGCATGTCCAAATGGCCGATGAGGCTTTTTGTATCGGGCCGAAAACATCAAAAGAAAGCTATTTAAATGTAACGAACATCGTCAGCGTCGCAAAGCTGACCGGCACGGATGCGATTCATCCGGGATACGGGTTTTTAGCTGAAAACGCCGATTTTGCCGAGCTGTGCGAAGAATTAAACGTAACGTTTGTCGGCCCTACGGCTGACGCCATTTCAAAAATGGGAACAAAAGATATCGCCCGCGACACGATGCAGCTGGCGGGCGTGCCGATTGTGCCCGGTTCAAAAGGAATCATAAAAAATACGGAAGAAGCGGTTTCGCTTGCAGGTGAAATTGGGTATCCTGTCATTATAAAAGCCACTGCGGGCGGAGGCGGAAAAGGCATCCGGGTCGCACGCACAGAAGAAGAACTGATCAAAGGCATTGAGATTACCCAGCAGGAAGCCGCTACGGCATTCGGAAATCCGGGTGTGTACATCGAGAAGTACATAGAAGATTTCCGCCATGTAGAAATTCAGGTGCTTGCGGATAATTACGGAAACACGATCCATCTCGGAGAGCGTGACTGTTCTATCCAAAGACGTCTGCAAAAACTTCTTGAAGAGTCACCGTCACCTGCGCTTGATTCTGAAATCAGGGAGCAGATGGGTGAAGCAGCGGTAAAAGCAGCGAAGGCCGTCGGTTACACGGGAGCCGGCACAGTAGAATTCATCTATGACTACAGAGAACAGCGCTACTACTTCATGGAGATGAACACGCGTATTCAAGTAGAGCACCCTGTCACAGAAATGGTGACGGGAACGGATCTGATCAAAGAACAGATCAAAGTGGCATCCGGACAGGAGCTCTCGCTCAGACAGGAAGACGTTGAATTTAACGGCTGGGCGATTGAATGCCGCATCAACGCTGAAAATCCTGCGAAAAACTTCATGCCTTCACCCGGTAAAATTAACATGTACCTGCCGCCGGGCGGACTCGGCGTACGCGTGGATTCAGCCGCATATCCCGGCTATTCGATCCCGCCGTACTATGACAGTATGATTGCTAAAGTCATCACATACGGAACAACGCGTGATGAGGCAGTCGCACGGATGAAACGCGCGCTGAGCGAATTCGTGATTGAAGGTATTGAAACGACGATTCCGTTCCATTTGAAACTGCTTGAACACGAAACATTTGTCAGCGGAGAGTTTAATACAAAGTTTTTAGAAACATATGATGTAATGGGCTCATAATTTTTGCGGGAGGTGAATTGAATGGAAGACAACAGTGTGCTTAAAATGGATCATGATGAGGCTCATTTAGGCAAGGTTGAAATTGCTCCTGAGGTCATTGAAGTCATTGCCGGCATCGCCGCTTCCGAAGTTGAAGGAGTTGCTGAAATGCGCGGCAATTTCGCCACGGGCGTCGTAGAACGCTTCGGCAAAATCAATCACGGCAAAGGCGTAAAGGTCGATTTAGCCGATGACGGGATTACCATCGACGTCTATTGCGTCGTTCAATTCGGGATCTCGATCCCGAAAGTGGCGGCAAGCGTTCAGGAGAATATCCGCCAAACCTTATTAAACATGACGTCTCTGACCATTAATGAAATCAATATTCATATCGTCGGCATTCAATTTGACACGAAAGCCCAAGAAGTCGAAACCGACGAAGAAATGTAATGAGCGTATAAAAACCAAGGGGATGGGCAGCCCTTTGGTTTTTTATACGTTTCCCGTCATTTCAGGCATGAAGAAAGCCGGCTTACAAACGGCAGCCGAGTTTCTTCATGCTGTGAAATCCGAATGAAATTAATGCGTTTTGTGAAAATATTCGGCATTAGGGTAAAAAACCTAAATTTCGACATGCGATTGAGAAAAAAATATGTTATGATCTCTTTAAGCTTAACGACAAGCGGATAAAGCGGATCTGAAGGAGAAAGAAAATGAAAAGAAGAACAGCTAGAGAAAAAGCTTTGCAGGCACTTTTTCAGATTGATGTCAGCGATATTGCACCGAACGATGCCATTGAGCACGCGCTTGATGGTGAAAAAACAGATGCCTTCTTTGAACAGCTGGTGTACGGAGTGATCGAACATCAGGTTCAGCTTGATGAAATGATTTCCGGCCATCTCGTCAATTGGAAGCTTGACCGGATTGCAAACGTAGACCGCGCGATCCTGCGTCTGGCGGTGTATGAAATGGTTTATTCTGACGACATTCCTGCTAACGTGTCATTAAACGAAGCAATCGAGCTGGCAAAACGGTTCGGCGACGATAAAGCTGCAAAATTCGTAAACGGGGTTCTTTCTAACATTAAAACTGATATCGAATCATAGGAGGAAAGAAAATGACTGCAACAATCATCGACGGAAAAGAAACGGCTAAAGAAAAACGCGAACAATTGGCAAAAGAAGTAGAAGAGCTGAAAGCACAAGGCGTAGTGCCTGGATTGGCGGTCATTTTAATCGGAGACGATCCCGCTTCTGTTTCATATGTGACAGGCAAGAAAAAAGCCGCTGAAACAATGGGAATGAAATTTAAGCTTGACCGCTTTGACTCAAGCTTAACCGAGGCGGAGCTTTTAACAGTGATTGATCAGTATAATCAAAATCCGGAATTCCACGGCATTCTCGTCCAGCTGCCGCTCCCGGATCATATTTCTGAAAAAGCCGTAATCGAGCGGATCTCCCCTGATAAGGATGTTGACGGTTTCCACCCTCTCAACGTCGGGAAAATGCTGCTTGGAGAAGATACATTTCTTCCATGCACGCCGCACGGAATTGTCGAGTTATTGAAAAAGACGAACGTAGATCTTTCCGGCAAAGAAGTTGTTGTAGTCGGACGAAGCAATATTGTCGGTAAACCGGTCGGCCAGCTGCTGCTGAACGAAAACGCGACCGTCACATATTGCCATTCCCGGACGAAAAATATGTCTGAGCATACGAAAAAAGCAGATATTCTTGTGGTAGCGGTCGGTAAAGCGAACTTCATCAAAGCTGATCAAATCAAAGAGGGCGCCATTGTCATTGATGTCGGCGTCAACCGTCTCGAGAGCGGAAAACTCTGCGGAGACGTTCAGTTTGATGAAGCGAAAGAAAAAGCATCTTTCATTACGCCGGTGCCGGGCGGAGTAGGTCCGATGACCATCACAATGCTTGCGCATAATACTGTTAAATCTGCCAGACGTACGTTATCATAGATAACCGGAGACAGTCACAAAAAGTGTGACAATGAGCACGATACCCGCTTCTTAAGGCTCCTTTCAGCCAGAGCGGGTTTTCTTAGTTTAGGGCAAAAAGCCTTTATGAAAGGAGTGCAGGATGTGAGTGAAGCGGCATATGTCACGGTTTCCGCGCTGACCAAATACATTAAACGAAAATTCGATGTGGACCCTCATCTTGAAGACATTTGGATTAAGGGTGAGCTCTCCAATGTTAAAATTCATACGAGAGGCCACATCTATTTTACATTAAAAGATGAGCATGCCCGCATGCAGGCCGTCATGTTTCAGAGGCAAAGTTCGAGGCTTGCGTTTAAGCCAGAAGACGGAATGAAGGTCATCGTAAGAGGCGGCATCTCCGTCTATGAACCGAGCGGAAGCTATCAGCTGTACGCGAAAGAAATGCAGCCGGACGGTGTGGGGGCGCTCTACTTAGCATATGAAGAATTAAAGAAAAAACTTGCCGGCGAAGGGTTGTTTGATGACCGGCATAAGCAGGCCATCCCCGCTTTTCCGGCCACGATCGGGGTCGTCACGTCACCGACGGGAGCAGCCGTCAGAGACGTCATTACCACACTCAAAAGAAGATACCCCCTTGTGAAAGTCATTGTGCTTCCCGCGCTCGTTCAAGGTGAAAATGCCAGCAGATCGATTGTGAAGCGCATTGAAGAAGCCAATGCACAAAAAATGTGTGACGTTCTGATCGTCGGAAGGGGAGGGGGCTCGATCGAAGAATTGTGGGCATTTAACGAAGAAATCGTGGCCCGGGCGATTTTTGCTTCCGCCATTCCGATTATATCAGCCGTCGGACATGAAACAGATTTTACAATCAGTGATTTCGTCGCGGATATCCGGGCGGCAACGCCGACAGGAGCGGCAGAAATCGCCGTCCCCCACACGACGGACTTAATGGAACGGACAAAAACGGCGGAAGTCCGCCTGACAAGAGCGATGCAGCAGCATATCAGCAAGAAAAAAGAACGGGTTCAATCGCTCCAGTCATCCTACGCGTTCCGTTTTCCGAAACGATTGTATACCCAAAAAGAACAGCAGTTTGACCTTTTGTATCAGCAGTTCCAATCACAGCTCACAGGGCTTACGGACAGGAAACAAAGGCAGCTTGAGCGGAATACGTACAGATTAACGGCGCTCCACCCTGAAACCCAGCTGAAACAGGCGAAAAAACGGTACGAGGAGCGCTCAAATCAGCTCGCCCGAAGCATGAATGTCCAGCTGAAGCAGCTTCATTCGCAGTTTCAGACGGTTCTTGGTAAACTGAATGCATTAAGTCCCCTTCAGGTGATGGAGAGAGGATACAGTCTGGCCTATAAAGACAAAGAGCTGATCAAAAGCGTTGATCAAGTGGAACAACATGATACGCTTGAAGTAAAGATGACAGACGGCGTTCTGACGTGTGAAGTATTGCAAAAGAGAGGCGAACGATAATGACAGAAACCAAAAAAAGTGAAGAGCTGACATTTGAAGAGGCGATGAAAGGCCTTGAAGGCATTGTGGCAAAGCTTGAAGAAGGAGACGTGCCGCTGGAGCAGGCGATTAATTATTTTCAGGAAGGGATGGCCCTTTCAAAAATGTGCCATGAAAAGCTGCAGCATGTCGAAAAGCAAATGGACTTTATTTTAAAAGATAACGGCGAACTTGCACCTTTCAGCGTTCAGGAGGAAGACGAAGGTGACAAATAAACTGGACGCATTTTTAGCATCGCGCAAACAACTGATTGAACAGCAGCTTTCTTTGTATACAGAACGGCTTGCGATGCCGGAAACCCTCAAAAAATCTATGCTGTATTCTTTGGAAGCGGGCGGAAAGAGGCTGCGCCCTCTCGTCGTCTTAGCCGTTCTGAATGCTTACGGAAAAGATGAAAAAGACGGGATTCCGGTCGGATGCGCTGTCGAAATGATTCATACGTATTCTTTAATCCATGATGATCTGCCTTGCATGGACGATGATGATCTGCGCCGGGGAAAGCCCACAAACCATAAAGTCTTCGGAGAAGCGGCAGCCGTATTGGCCGGAGACGGGCTTCTGACAGAAAGCTTTAAATTGATCACATCTCATGTGTCTGAGGCGGTTTCAGCAGAAAAACGGCTCCGTCTCGTCGATGAGCTGATCAGCGCGGCGGGAACGGAAGGAATGGTCGGCGGACAGGCTGCCGACATGGAAGCGGAGCAAAAGCGGATAACGCTTGAGGAGCTGGAATCCATCCACGAGCGGAAAACGGCCAAGCTCCTCGGTTTTTCCGTGACGGCGGGCGCCATTTTGGCAGATGCGCCGGAGGATGAAGTCGAAAAGCTCCGTTTGTTCAGCAGCCATATCGGCATCGGATTTCAAATCAGAGACGACATCCTTGATATTGAAGGGCATGAGGAGAGGATCGGCAAACCGGTCGGCTCAGATACGTCGAATGAAAAATCAACGTATCCGTCGCTTTTAACGCTTGAAGGTGCGAAAGAAAAGCTTGCGTATCATATCAGCGAGGCGAAACAGATCATCAGCGGCCTTTCTCTTCAGAAAGAATTGCTGCATGACCTCTGTGATTTAATCGCGGCGAGAGATCATTAAAAACGGTCCTGATTTGAAGGGGCTGCCGCTCCTATGGTAAAATGTAAGCAGTTTCGATGAAAATACAAAGGGAGTCTTTTTCTTTTTTCAAAAAGACACTGTTTAATTTGCAGAAATTCATTCTGAAAGTGAGTTGATCCGCTTTGGATCTTTTATCAATACAGGACCCGTCATTTCTTAAAAAGATGTCAATTGAACAGCTGGAAGAGCTGAGTGAGGAGATCCGCAATTTCCTCATCACATCGCTGTCTGCCTCTGGCGGCCATATCGGGCCGAACCTCGGGGTTGTCGAGCTGACAATTGCGCTTCACAAAGAATTTGACAGTCCGAAAGATAAATTTTTATGGGATGTCGGACATCAGTCCTATGTTCATAAACTGTTAACCGGGCGCGGCAAGGAGTTTGAAACCTTGCGCCAATATAAAGGGCTTTGCGGTTTCCCGAAACGCAGCGAAAGCGAACATGACGTATGGGAAACAGGCCACAGCTCAACCTCGCTCTCAGGCGCGATGGGAATGGCTGCCGCCCGTGATATTAAAGGATCGAAAGAATATATCATCCCGATTATCGGAGACGGCGCTTTAACCGGAGGAATGGCGCTTGAAGCGCTGAACCATATCGGTGATGAGAAGAAAGACATGATCGTCATCCTGAATGATAATGAGATGAGCATTGCGCCGAATGTCGGGGCGATTCATTCTATGCTGGGACGGCTTCGCACGGCCGGCAAATATCAATGGGTAAAAGACGAGCTTGAATATTTATTTAAGCGCATCCCGGCCGTCGGCGGAAAATTGGCCGCCACAGCTGAACGGATAAAAGACAGTTTGAAATATATGCTTGTGTCAGGCATGTTTTTTGAAGAGCTGGGCTTTACGTATTTAGGCCCGGTTGACGGTCATTCCTACCACGAACTGTTTGAAAACCTGCAATACGCCAAAAAAACGAAAGGCCCTGTCCTTTTACATGTCATTACGAAAAAGGGCAAAGGCTATAAACCGGCTGAGACCGACACAATCGGCACATGGCACGGAACGGGTCCTTATAAAATCAATACGGGTGATTTCGTCAAGCCGAAAGCCGCGGCGCCTTCATGGAGCGGACTTGTCAGCGGCACCGTGCAGGAGCTGGCGCGCGAGGATGACAGAATTGTCGCCATTACACCGGCCATGCCGGTCGGCTCTAAACTGGAAGGGTTTGCGAAAGAATTCCCTGAACGCATGTTTGATGTCGGAATCGCAGAACAGCATGCGGCGACGATGGCGGCTGGAATGGCGCTCCAAGGCATGAAGCCGTTTCTTGCGATTTATTCGACCTTTTTGCAGCGGGCGTACGATCAGGTCGTCCATGACATCTGCCGTCAAAACGCGAATGTATTTATCGGCATTGACCGCGCCGGTTTGGTCGGCGCCGACGGGGAGACGCATCAAGGCGTCTTTGACATCGCCTTTTTGCGGCATATACCAAACCTCGTTTTAATGATGCCGAAGGATGAAAATGAAGGCCGCCATATGGTCAATACAGCCCTTAATTATGAGGAGGGTCCGATCGCGATGCGCTTCCCGCGCGGAAACGGGCTCGGCGTAAAGATGGATAAAGAGCTGAAAACCATTCAGATCGGAACATGGGAAGTGCTCCGTCCCGGAAAAGACGCGGTCATTTTAACATTCGGTACGACCATTGAAATGGCGCTGGAAGCGGCTGAAGAACTGCAAAAAGAAGGCCTGTCCGTGCGTGTCGTGAATGCGCGGTTTATAAAACCGATTGATAAACAAATGATGAAGGCCATTCTTAATGAAGGTCTGCCGATTTTAACGATAGAAGAAGCCGTGCTTGAAGGCGGATTCGGCAGCACGATTCTTGAATACGCTCATGACCTCGGCATGTATCATACACCGATTGACAGAATGGGCATCCCAGACCGGTTTATTGAACACGGCAGCGTAACCGCCCTGCTTGAAGAAATCGGTCTCACGAAGGCTGAGGTTATGAACCGGATCAAACTGCTGATGCCGCCGAAGACACATAAAGGAATTGGATCATGACAGCAAAAAAAGAACGATTAGATGTACTTCTTGTAGAAAAAGGCCTTGCGGAAACGCGGGAAAAAGCGAAACGCGCCATTATGGCGGGCATCGTATACTCAAATGAAAACCGATTGGACAAACCGGGTGAAAAAATCGCCCGGGATCTTCCGTTAACGGTAAAAGGAAACCCTCTTAAATACGTCAGCAGAGGCGGATTAAAGCTTGAAAAAGCCCTGGAAGTGTTTCCCGTCTCGGTAAAAGGCAAAACGATGATTGACATCGGCTCGTCTACAGGGGGATTCACGGATTGCGCCCTCCAAAACGGAGCCGAGCGGTCCTACGCAGTGGATGTCGGCTATAATCAGCTTGCCTGGAAGCTCAGACAGGACGAGAGGGTCGTCGTCATGGAACGGACGAATTTCCGCTATTCCGAGCCTTCCGATTTCACAGAGGGTTTGCCGGAATTTGCGACAATCGATGTTTCTTTCATCTCACTCCGCCTCATTCTGCCGGTTTTAAAAACGCTGCTTGTACCGGGGAGCGATTGTATCGCACTGGTGAAGCCGCAATTTGAAGCCGGACGGGAATCCGTCGGAAAAAAAGGCATTGTCAGAGATCCCGGTGTTCATACTGACGTTCTCCGCCGCATGAATCAATTTGCCGCTTCTGAAGGATATACAGTGAAAGGACTGTCCTTCTCACCGATTACAGGGGGAGACGGCAATATTGAGTTTCTGCTTCATTTGGAATGGGGCGGAGAAGACGGAAACGGCACTGAACTGCCGGAAGAAGACATTCTCCGTACCGTCCGCGAAGCACATGAGACATTAAAAGCCAAAAAGACAGATGTACCGGAATAATAGGGGGCTATTATTCCTTTTTTCTGCCATCATGTACTTTTTATCAAGAAGCGGTTAACATAATGACAAGAACAGCTTGAAAACAGAGGTGCTTACATGACAAAAGGCCAAAGGCATATAAAAATCAGAGAGCTTATTACAAGCCATGAGATTGAAACGCAGGATGACTTAGTTGACATGCTGAGAGAAGAAGGATATAAGGTAACTCAGGCGACTGTCTCCAGAGACATTAAAGAGCTGCATCTCGTAAAGGTGCCGACAAACAACGGCTCCTACAAATACAGCCTGCCGGCGGATCAGCGGTTCAATCCGCTGTCAAAACTGAAGCGTTCATTAATGGATGCGTTCGTAAAAATTGACTCAGCAAGCCATATGATCGTATTAAAAACGATGCCGGGCAATGCTCAGGCAATCGGCGCTCTGATGGATAATCTCGAATGGGAAGAAATCATGGGCACGATTTGCGGAGATGACACGATCTTAATCATCTGCAGGACGCCTGAAGATACTGAGGGCGTTCAAAGCCGTCTTTTGGAGCTGCTGTAGCGTAATTATCAGATAAAAGGTGGAATGCTGTTTGTTAGCTGAACTATCAATAAAAAACTTTGCCATTATAGAGGAACTGACGATTTCGTTTGAACGGGGGCTCACCGTCCTGACGGGAGAAACAGGGGCCGGCAAGTCAATTATTATAGACGCCGTTTCCCTATTAGTCGGCGGCCGCGGCTCGTCTGAATTTGTCCGTTACGGTGAAACAAAGGCCGAGCTTGAAGGACTGTTTCTTTTGGACAGCGGTCATCCTGTTTTTGAAGTATGCCGTGAGCAGGGAATAGACGCATCTGACGACATGATTGTCATGAGAAGGGACATTAATGCCGGAGGAAAAAGCGTCTGCCGTGTCAACGGAAAATTAGTGACGATTGCGGCTTTGAGGGAAATCGGCAGACTTTTATTAGATATTCACGGACAGCATGATAACCAGCTGTTAATGGAGGACGATAAACACTTAGAGCTGTTGGACAGGTTTGCGGGCGCTGAGGCCGAATCCGCGCTTCAGGCTTACCATGAAGGCTATGAGCGTTATATGAAGCTGCTCAAAAAAGTGAAGAAGCTGTCAGAAAGCGAGCAGGAAATGGCGCATCGATTAGACCTGATTCAATTTCAGCTTGAAGAAATCGAGTCGGCGAAGCTTGAATTGAATGAAGACGAACTTCTTCAGGAAGAGCGGAAGCAGATATCCAACTTTGAAAAAATTTATGAATCATTGCAAAACGCCTATAATGCGCTCCGCAGCGAGCAGGGGGGGCTTGACTGGGTCGGAATGGCCTCTGCCCAGCTTGAAGATATTTCGGATATCAATGAACCGCTGCAAAAGCTGTCAGAAAGTGTGTCAAGTTCCTATTATCTGCTGGAGGATGCAACCTTTCAGATGCGCAATCTGTTAGATGATCTGGAATATGACCCGGAACGGCTGAATTTTATTGAAACCCGTTTAAATGAGATCAAACAGCTGAAGCGCAAATACGGAGCGACGGTAGAAGACATTTTGGAATACGGCTCCAAAATAGAAGAGGAAATCGATCAAATCGAGAACCGCGACAGCCACCTTGAAGCGCTGAAGAAGGAATTGGAGTCGGTCGGCAAAGATGTGGCCGTAGAAGCCGCCAATTTATCAAAAATCAGAAAAGCATGGGCTAAGAAACTGGCGGAAGCGATTCATCAGGAATTAAAAAGTCTGTATATGGGCAAATCAACGTTTGATACGGAATTTCTCGTGAAAACCGATCCGTCAGCCAGTGAAGCACCGGTTGTTAACGGGCAGCCCGTGCAGCTTACCCAAAAGGGGATTGACCTTGTGAAGTTTTTAATTTCAACAAACACCGGTGAGCCTTTAAAACCGCTGTCAAAGGTCGCTTCCGGAGGCGAGCTTTCAAGGGTGATGCTGGCGATGAAGAGTATTTTTTCTTCCCAGCAGGATGTCACCTCCATCATCTTTGACGAAGTGGACACCGGTGTAAGCGGGCGGGTTGCCCAAGCCATCGCGGAAAAAATCCATAAAGTATCGACCGGTTCACAGGTGCTCTGCATTACACACCTTCCGCAGGTTGCCGCTATGGCGGATACGCACCTTCTGATCGCAAAAGAATTCAAAGACGGCCGGACGACAACGCATGTCACGCCGCTTTCTAAACAGGACAAGGTAGCGGAAATCGGCCGCATGATTGCGGGCGTCGAAGTGACCGATCTGACAAAACGGCATGCACAAGAGCTTTTAAAACAGGCCGGACAGGTAAAAACGACAGGATAAGCTGCTGATACAGGCAGCTTATTTTTTTGTTCCATTTCTCTAACAGTGTATCCAATGTTTTTCTTCGTATGCCGGTTATAAATCAAGCGCAGGAAGGCAAAAGTATAGATGTAGCAGAAAAAGAAAGTGGTGTGGGATAGGAGCGAGGAGAGTGAAGGAATGAATGCACGATAACATGAGGAAAGCAATAGGTGTAATTCTCCTTGTTTCTTTACTAAGTGTAGGCTTTTTTAAGCCATTTAAAGAATATTTACTGATACCATCAGAAATGAGCGTCTTTGAAAACCAGACACAGGCCGTTCCGGTTAATGCATCAATAAGCGCTGAAAAGGGCGAATTATCAGAAGCCTTTACGCTGAAAGAAGAGCACGGCCATGCAAACATAACAGGGCAAACACAAGGCCGGTCAGAAGTAGTATATGATCTTGCCGGATTTCCCATTAAAAAAACGAAAGTGCGTGTCCTTCCAGAATTGAAGGTCATTCCGGGCGGACAGTCCATCGGTGTAAAACTGCATTCAGTCGGTGTTTTGGTGGTCGGTTTTCACCAAGTGATGACAAAGGATGGGAAAAAGTCTCCGGGAGAACAAGCGGGAATTGAATCTGGCGACATCATTATTAAAATGAACGGACATAAAATTGAAAAAATGAGCGATATCGCCCCGTTTATTCAAAAAGCGGGCAAAACCGGTGAATCTTTGGATTTATTGGTGAAACGCGATAAGCAAAAAATCAAAACAAAGCTGATTCCGACAAAGGACGAAGCCGAGGGGAAATATCGAATCGGCCTTTATATCCGCGATTCGGCAGCCGGCATCGGCACCATGACATTTTTTGAACCGAAAACAAAAAAATACGGCGCATTGGGCCACGTCATCTCTGATATGGATACAAAAAAACCGATTGTTGTAGAAGACGGAGAAATCGTCCGTTCAACTGTAACATCGATTGAAAAAGGAAAAGGCGGCAATCCCGGCGAAAAACTGGCAAGGTTTTCGTCAGAACGGAAAACGATCGGCGATATTAACCGCAACAGCCCGTTTGGCATCTTCGGGACACTGCATCAGCCGATTAAAAACAACATTTCCGACAAAGCGCTTCCGATTGCTTTGTCAAATGAAGTAAAAAAAGGACCTGCGCAAATGCTGACGGTTATCGAAAACGATAAAGTAGAGAAATTTGATATTGAAATCGTCAGCACCACGCCGCAAAAATTCCCGGCGACAAAGGGAATGGTGTTGAAAGTGACAGATCCGAAACTGCTGAAAAGAACCGGCGGAATCGTTCAGGGGATGAGCGGAAGCCCGATCATCCAGAACGGAAAGGTCGTCGGAGCCGTAACCCACGTATTTGTCAATGATCCGACAAGCGGCTACGGCGTTCATATCGAATGGATGCTGTCTGAAGCGGGTGTTGATGTTTACGGGAAAGACAAAGCAAGCTGACTGCCGGATGATCCGGCAGTTTTTTTATGTGATGCGTTCTTCACTTCTTTCCTGGATTCATGTAAAATAAGACATGAAGATTTTTCGACAAATTCACGTTTCCTGATTTGTCAAACTTAATTTTTAGTCGAAAAACCTAGAAAATGCTAGAAAAACAAAGATATACCACTATTATTGGTAAATATGGATTTTTTAAAAGGGGAAGTAGTGGTTTTGTCGAATGTAACATGTAGCAGTCAAATGGGTTGCGTCCTGTTAATACATTGGGGGAGGAAGAAACGTGGAGAAAATTAAAGTTTGTGTTGCTGATGATAATCGAGAGCTTGTAAGCCTGTTGAGTGAATATATAGAGGGACAGGATGATATGGAAGTGATCGGCGTTGCTTATAACGGACAGGAATGTCTTTCTTTGTTTAAAGATAAGAATCCAGATGTGCTCGTTTTAGACATTATCATGCCGCATCTGGACGGACTTGCGGTTTTGGAGCGTCTGCGGGAATCAGAGCTCGAGAAGCAGCCGAACGTCATCATGCTGACGGCATTCGGTCAGGAAGACGTTACGAAAAAAGCCGTCGATTTAGGCGCGTCCTATTTCATCCTGAAGCCGTTTGATATGGAAAACCTTGTCGGCCATATCCGCCAGGTAAGCGGAAATGTCAGCAGTGTCACACACCGTGCGCCGTCTGCGCAAAGCAGCATTATCCGCAGCCAGCCTGAGCCGAAGCGGAAAAATCTCGATGCCAGCATTACAAGCATTATCCATGAGATCGGTGTGCCTGCCCATATCAAAGGCTATCTTTATTTGCGTGAAGCCATTTCCATGGTGTATAACGATATTGAACTCCTCGGCAGCATCACAAAAGTCCTTTATCCCGACATCGCCAAAAAATTCAACACGACCGCAAGCCGTGTAGAACGGGCCATCCGCCACGCCATTGAAGTCGCATGGAGCAGGGGAAATATTGATTCCATTTCTTCACTGTTCGGATATACGGTAAGCATGACAAAAGCAAAGCCAACCAATTCAGAGTTCATCGCGATGGTTGCTGACAAGCTGAGATTGGAGCATAAAGCTTCGTAACGCAAGCTTTTGGCTAGATGTCTTTTTCGCGCCTTCTATTCCGTGCATGAACGCGGAAGAGAAGGCGTTTTGAAATTTTGCTGACGAAAATAATGGAAATCACTCACGCCGGTACTTGTTCTATACATAAATGCGGGATCTATGCCGTCTACACGTATAATACCGGAGCTGATATTTTAATGATTTTGCCGTCTCTGAAATAAAAGCGGGGGACGCGGCGGCTTAACACAGATAAGACTTCGTAGCTGATCGTACCGAGCATTTCGGCAATTTCATCAACGGAAATCTCGGCTCCTTGTTGTTTGCCGTAGATGACGACTTCTTCTCCTTGTTTGCCCTCATTCTCACCTAAACTGACCATAATCATATCCATTGTCACTCTCCCCGCCACCGGCACCCGTCTGCCGCGGTGAAGAATAAACCCGCGGTTGGACAGGGCGCGGGAGTAGCCGTCAGCATAGCCGATTGGAATCGTCGCGATGATTTCACCCGGTTCGGCGATATATGTGGCACCATAACTGACGGTCCGGGGCTCTGTCACCATGGCTTTCACATAAGCGATACGCGCCTTTAAACTTAGTGCGGGTGTGAGATCCACGAGGTTCAGTTCCTTTATCGAGGCGGACGGATATAAACCATATAACCCAATGCCTAAACGGATCATGTCGGCACTGAATTCCGGGGATGCGATAGCGGCGGCTGTATTGCACATATGCACGGTAGGCAGCGTAATGTCTTGATTTTTTAAAAAGCGGAGAAAGCTGATAAACTTTTCGTGCTGCAGCATCGTCAGCTCAGTGTCCGGTTCATCCGCTGTTGAAAAATGTGTAAAGATGCCATCCCATGACAGATATGTACTCGACTTGAGCGCTTTCACCACTGCTAAAAGATCTTCTTCCGTACGCACACCCAGCCGGCCCATTCCCGTATCCACATTGATATGAATGGACAGCCGTTTCGAATCTGCTTCTTTTTCCAATATCCGATTCGCTTTTTTGATCCAGCTGACCTGAAACGCTGATAATGTTATGTTCCAAACGGCAGATTTTTTCACACAGCTGAGAGCTGTGAAGCCGAGCACAAGAATAGGTGCCGTAATTCCCGCTCTCCGTAACACAATTCCCTCTTCGACGCTGGCGACAGCGAGCTCGCTCGCTCCGCTTTCCAGTGCCTGCCGCGCTACTTCCACAGAGCCGTGGCCATAAGCGTTCGCTTTTACGACGGCCATAATTTTAGACGTATTCGGAATATGGCGGCGGATCGCCCGTACGTTCTTTTTTATCGCATCAAGGTCAACTTCAATCCAAACTTCCCGGCAAAGTTTTTTCATCACGATTCCTTCTTTCCTTAATGAGATTCAGTACTCATGCTTTCAATCTGCATTCTATTCATCTTTAACTGAAATCATTCAAAACATGGAAAGGTGATCGCTGATGTTTAAAATCAAGTTTTCGGGAAATCAGTGTGCCTGCTTTATTTATGCAGTTAGGGCTGCTTGGCAGCCCTTAAATTGACTTTACAATATTCTGATCTGAAAATTGATGTTCAAACATTTTGGACTGGCTTACAGCATTGTTTTGAATGACAATGCCGATATTTCCCCCTCCGGCACCGAAAACAGTTTTTGATGCAGTCAGCGGACTGATGGATATGGCGCCGCCAACATTGACAACTCCGTTTCCTGATACGTTGTTTATCGTAATCGGGCAACCGCTCATTCTATTTTTTCTCCTTTCTCTCACAGTCTACTAACTATATGTACGCTGTGATATGGAATAAGATTAAACAAAACGGCAAAAAGAATCCGGCTGCTGCCAGCCGGAAAGGGAGGGAAATACGGATGTCATAATGTTTTCGTTACATTTTGATCAGAGTATTGTGAGCTTGAAGATTGAGATGTGCTGGATTGATTCATTTGCAGGACCATCCCCGTATTTCCCCCACCTGAGCCGTAGACGGTTTTTGATACGGTTAAAGGACTTATCGAAAACGCACCGCCGACATTGACAACCCCGTTTCCGGAAAGACTATTAATCGTAATAGGAAAACCACCCATCATATACGGTCTCCTTTCTATTAATCTATTTACTATATGTACGCTGTGTGTTAGAAATAGGAGTAAACAAAGCGGTAAAAACTTGTGAATCAAAAAAACTGCCGGACATCCGGCAGTTTTTTAGTCTACTTTTCAAACGGCACCCAGCCGCCTGTATTCTGAATCATTTCCCATAACGGTTCAGGAAGTCGGTATTTCTCAATTTCAGATGCTTGAATGGCTTTTTCGATTTCCTGTTCGCGGCCTTCTTTGACCAGCACCGCCCATTCGGGGTTAATCAAAATGACACGTCCCAGAGCCACCAGCGGAATTCCGCTTTCTAATACAGCAAGCGCTTCGTCCGCGGTATAGATGGAACCGACGGCCATCAGCGGCACTTTATGGCCGACGCGTTCGTTTAATAAATCCATCCGCGTCCGTGAAGTATCCGCCCCGCGGCGGGCTTTGGAATTGACATCCATCAGTGAAATATGCAGATAATCCAAGTTCTCTTCTGCAAGCGCGTCGGCGAGCATGAATGTTTCTTTCATTGTAAGCCCCGGTGTTTCCGGCTCTTCCGGTGACAGGCGGTAGCCGAGAACGAATGGATTTTCAGCGTGTGTATCAATTGCCTGTTTGACAGCGTCAACGACTGCAAGCGGGAACGCAAGGCGCTTTTCATCGCTTCCGCCCCAGCGGTCTGTGCGCCGGTTTGTTTTCGGTGAATAAAATTGGTGAATCAGGTACCCGTTTGCCCCGTGAATTTCAACACCGTCAAAGCCGGCTTCAATCGCTCTGCGTGTCGCTTCGCCGAATGCTTTCACGATGTGCTCAATTTCTTGTTCGGTGAGAGCCCGGGACGTTTGTCTCCCGTCTTCTTCTGAGCCGCTCGGGCTGACGACGTCGTTGTTTGGCACGAGTTCAGGAGGGCATTCCAATCCTCCGTGGTGAATCTGCACAACGGCTTTCGCTCCTTGAGACTGGATCGCCTGAGCGAGTTTTTTCAAGCTGGGAATGTGAGAATCATCATAGATGCCGGGCTGGCCTGGAAACGCCTTGCCGTCCGGCGTTACGTTTGCACATGCCGTAATGACCATGCCCATTTCTTTTGAACGAGGAGTAATGTAGTTTAATTCACGGTCGGAAATCGTTCCGTCATCATTTGATGAATAGTGTGTCATCGGTGCGACTGAAATACGGTTTGGTATAGTGACGCCGCTTTCGAACGTAAAAGGTTCAAACAGCGGTTTATAAGTTTGCTTCATCATTTCGCCTTCTTCCTTAGGAGTTTAACTCGTCCGTATTCTAGCTTATGTTTTAATTGTGTGCAATTATTTTGCTTGTTCTTCTTCCTGAGGTTATGACCGGCTGAACCATTTAAACGAATGAAACGGTTTTCTCCGTTCCTTTTCAGGATCTTTATATCCTCCTGAAATTTGATGGCCGATCGAGCTGAATATGACAGCGGCGGCGAAGAGGAGAATGATTTTTTTCATATACATATCTTCTTTCTTATCTTTTACAAGGTTATTTATAAGCATACGCTTGTGCGAAAAAACCGTCAATTTGTTTATTCTTTTTTCCACTTTCCTGCGGCGAATATCGTTCCGATCTGAATCACAACACTTAACAGAGCGCACACTGCCACAACTGTGTTGCTGTCCATAGAAGACACCCTCCTTTTTGTTAGGTTGATGTATCATATGACAGCTGTCTCTGTTTTGACAAAACCGTAATGCGGTGTTTCATATTTTTCAACACAAAAAGGGCGCTTTTTTAAGCGCCTTTACTTTTTTTTCAGCCGGTTCAAAGCGATTTGAACGGCGATGGCGTCATCCAGGTAGCCGATCGGAAACATGTAATCCGGAATGACGTCGGTCGCTAAAATATAATACAGCAGCGCGCTCCCGAGAATCGCGCGGTCTTCAGCCGGTGTTGATTCATCCATATACTGATGATGCATGTTTTTCAAATGATCAATAAAAGGGCCGACGCTTTCTTCATTGTCCATTTTCTTTTGAAACTCATCGCAAATCAGGCGATGGCCCTGCTGGGTTTTGGCATATTGTTCATATCTGGTCAGTTCGCGCTCAATTTGCTCCCGGGAAAAAGGCTGATCAAACATCTCGGCCATATTCAGCATATCCTGAATCGCGTGCATCGGGTCTTGCGGCGCAGCTTCTTTTTCATGGCCGATGTCTATGCCTGACGCCTCAAGCAATTCCTCCAGCGGGGTGCGGAGATGTTTTGAAAATTCCTGAAGATGCTTTAAATTGGCCTTCTGCTTGCCGTTTATAATCCGGGAGATGGTGGCCGTATCAATGTTTGTTAAGGCGCCGAGTTTTCTCATGGAGAGCGAGTGCTTATCAAGCAGTGATTTTAAAAGGGGCCCCAGTGTCGTATTTTTATTTTCTGTCAAGGGTGTCACCTCGTTTCCGCCGGAATGATGATCATTAATCAATAATTTTTGCAGAAAAGGTACCTTTTCTGTGCTGCTGAATAGGATAGTGTAGATTCAACGGCACAACATGTTGAAAAGACATCAAAGAATGGAGAGAAACGAACATGGCTTGGTTATTGATTTTAGGTTTGGCAGTGTCCTCGAGCATTGATAATTTAGGAGTGGGGATGTCATACGGCATCAGAAAAATCAAAATATCGCATGCGTCAAATATGATGATCGCTTTTATCTGTTTTGTATTCAGTTATATCGGAATTTATTTCGGCAAATGGATTTCAGCCGTTTTACCGGGCTTTCTTCCTGTATTGCTGGCGGCGTTTATTTTATCTGTCATCGGTATCCGCATCATTCTGCTGGCTGTGCCGAGAAAAACAGCGCGTGTTGGCGCGTCAGAAAAAAAAGGCCGTTTTGCCGGTCTGCTGCAAAATCCGGAGGCAGCGGATGCCGACGGTTCGGGAGAAATCGGTATATTGGAATCCATGGTTCTCGGGGTGGCCGTATCCGCAAATGCGCTGACCAACGGATTAAGCGCGGGGTTGATCGGGCTTTCTCCCGCTGCCATTTCCATCACTGCGGCGGTCGGAAGCTTTTTGACCATATGGATCGGCTGCTCGCTTGGAAAAAAAGCCGCGTCATTGCGCATCGGTTCTTTTCACGTCGGACAGTTCAGCACGGTGCTGAGCGGAGTGATTATTCTCATCATTGCCGCCAATACGCTGCTCTTTTAAGTTGTCCCGTTCATTTTATGAAAAGCTCAAAATAAATATGAATGTTTCTATTCGGGAGAGCGCATGACGCGGCTCTCTTTTTTTGCCGATCTGATATTTTTTCAAAATGAACAGAAAGTCGTCCGTTTCCGTTAAATTCTGCATATTCAGCCTTCAGACAGAACCTTTTTCATAGACTGATCAGCTTGTTTTCTTTCTAAGTTCAGGTAAACAGCAGGTCAGATAGCCTTCATTCCAAATATGGAAAAGCGCTGGAGGAATGGAGGCTCCCTTTACAAATCGGCCATTCTGTTAAAAGATAAAGCCGAATGAGAAAACGTGAGGTGATCTGTGTGAAGTCTGTCATACTTCTGATCTTCACCGCATGGCTGTTATCAGGCTGCGAGTATACCGCGGAGGCTGATGCGGCGCCGTCATTTACTCAGGAAGGAACATTTATAAAAGCGGCCGGAAACGATACGATCGCGGTCGAAATTGACGGAGAAAGGCAAGAGGTGAAGGTGCCTTTCGCTAAGCGGTTTGAATGTCAGTCTCTGCCTGAACATACGGCGGTGCAAATCACCTATAAAAAAGAGAGCAACGGACAATTACGGCTTGAGGAACTGAAAAAAGAAACAGATATGTGAAAACGGGGAGGAAAAAAACGTGGGTTTACTGACAAAAAGCGCTGCTGCCTTAGGTGCCGCTCTTCTTCTGCTTGCGCCGTCTGCTTATGCAGCTGAACCTTTGCAAGGGAAAACCATTTATATCGATGCCGGACATGGCGGAGAAGACAGCGGGGCCGGCGGAAATGGACTGCTTGAGAAAAACATCAATTTAGCGGTGTCAAACAAGGTGATCGCCAAATTGGAGACAGAAGGCGCGAAACCAGTTGCTTCAAGGACTGACAATACTTTTTTACGTTTGGACGAGCGGGTGGCGAAAGCAAGCGCCAGCCAATCCGATTTATTCGTCAGCCTCCATACGAATTCAGCCGTATCAACGGCATCGGGCACGGAAACGTATTTTAATTCGACATATGAAGGAGCAGACAGCGAAAGGCTTGCTTCCGACATCCAGCAGCAGCTTGTCACGTCTTTAGGGATGAAGGACAGAGGCGTAAAAGAAGCTCCTTTTTATGTCATTACATATTCAAAGATGCCGAGTGTGCTGGCTGAATTAGGTTTTATCACAAATCCTCAAGATGCGGACAAGCTGAAAAGCGATAACGGACAAGAGCACGCCGCGGACGCCGTTGTAAACGGAATCGAAACCTATTACAGCGGACGGTAATTATAAAATATGTGTAAATAGCACCCTCCTTATGTGCATAACGATTATAATAGAGAAAACCGATGACAAACACCTGAGGTGACACATATGACGAATATTTTTGCCCACCGGGGGGCGTCGGGCGACTGCCCTGAAAATACGATGCCCGCATTCAAAAAAGCGATTGAGGACGGGGCTGACGGAATCGAACTTGATGTACAGATGACAAAAGACGGCCGGATCGTGGTCATTCACGATGAAACCCTCGACCGCACGACGTCTTTGAAAGGATTTGTGAAAGATACGGCGTATGACAAAATCAGAACCGCCGATGCCGCCGGAAAATGGAAAGATGCTTTTAAAGGTGTCAGAATTCCGCTTTTGTCAGATGTGCTGCGTTTTGCGGAACGTGCTGATTTTCTGATAAACATTGAGCTGAAAAACAGTGTATTCCGTTACGAAGGAATGGAAGAAGAAGTGATTAAAAAAGTCAGATATTACGGACTGGAAAAGCGCGTTATTTTTTCTTCATTTAATCATGAGAGTCTCGCGGTTTGCCACGCTTTGGCGCCTGAAATTGAACGGGCGGTGCTGACAATGGATGTGCTGTACCGGCCTGAACGGTATCTTGCCGCCATTCCCGCTTCAGGTTATCATCCGAAGCTCGGTACGCCGGCGGTGAGCGCTGAAGTGATCAAACATCTTGCAAAACACCAAGCGGCGCTCCGTCCGTTCACCGTCAATCGTCCTGAGGATATGAAGCAGCTGATGAAAGCGGGAGCAGACGCAATTTTTACCGATTATCCAAAGCTGGCCGTTTCTATAAAAAAAGAATGCCGCAGCTGAGAAGACTGTTCAGACAGTCTTCTTTTTTTATGGGCTGGAAAAAGGCGGTGCACTCATAACTCGGTCAGCCGGTTCATATATTGTAACAGGGCGTTTTGTGTAAGCGTTATCTTTTATCTTATTGAAAGTGAGGCAAAATTGTGGGAAAAACGGTTATCGTCAGTGCGGCAAGAACGCCGTTCGGAAAATTTGGCGGCGCATTAAAAGAGGTAAAGGCAGCCGAGCTTGGCGGCATTGCCATAAAAGAAGCAATCAAGCGCGCCGCTATCAGTGAAAGCGAAGCGGAAGGAGCGGTGATGGGAATGGTCGTCCAGGCGGGTGCCGGGCAGATTCCGGCACGGCAGGCTGCAAGGTATGCCGGGCTTCCGTGGTCCGTTCCGGCTGAAACCATTAATAAGGTCTGTGCATCGGGGCTCAGGGCCGTTACCATCTGTGATCAAATGATCCGGGCGAAAGATGCGGACGTGCTGATTGCAGGCGGAATGGAAAGCATGAGCAACATTCCGTACGCCATTCCGGCCGGCCGCTGGGGTGTGAGGATGGGGGACGGGGTGTTTCAGGATTTAATGGTTCATGACGGGCTGACCTGTGCGTTCGACCAGGTGCATATGGCTGTCCACGGAAGCACTGCGGCCAAAAAGTACGGCATTTCCCGGGATGAACAGGATCATTACGCTCTTTTGAGTCAGAAACGCGCGGCTGAGGCGGCCGAGGCGGGCAAATTGCGTGAAGAAATTGTCCCCGTCACCTGGACCGGCAAAAAGGGCAAACAGCATACCGTTGAAGCGGATGAGGGGCTGCGCCCTGATACGAGCCTTGAGCAGCTTGCAGCGCTCAAGCCAATTTTTACAGCCGACGGAACGGTTACAGCCGGAAACGCTCCCGGTGTAAATGACGGGGCCGGAGCATTTGTGCTGATGTCAGAGGAAAAAGCCGCGAAGCAGCATGTCAGGCCGCTCGCAGCGATACTTGGCTTTGCGTCAGTCGGATTGGAAGCGTGCGAGCTGGCAAGCGCGCCGGGAGAGGCCATCAGCCGGCTCTTGACAAAAACCGGACTGTCCGTTGACGATATTGATTTGTTTGAAGTAAATGAAGCATTTGCGTCCGTCGTGCTCGTGAGTGAAAAAATAGCCGGGTTCAGCCGGGAAAAAGTGAATGTAAACGGAGGGGCGATTGCGTTCGGCCACCCGATCGGCGCAAGCGGAGCGAGAATCATCATGAGTTTAATATACGAATTAAAGCGTCGCGGAGGAGGTTTAGGCATAGCTGCTATATGCAGCGGAGCGGCTCAAGGAGATGCCGTTTTGCTTGAGGTGTACTGATTAAAGGAGGGAGCGCCGGATGAAGATGAAAACAATCATGGTCGCAGGTGCCGGTCAGATGGGAGCAGGCATCGCGCAGACGGCTGCAGAAGCCGGGTTTGCCGTCAAGTTATACGATTGGGAGCCGGAAACGGTAACAAAAGGTCTTCACCGCATAAAGACAAACCTGGAGAAAGAGCAGGCAAAAGGACGGAAGACACAGCAGGAGACAGATGCCGTTTTCAGCCGTATTTCCCCGGCAGAGCTCACAGAAGCGGGAGATGCTGATTTTGTAATTGAAGCCATTGCCGAAAACAAAAAAGCAAAAGCAGAATTGTTTGACACACTAGATAAAATCTGTCCCCCTCATGCCGTATTGGCAAGCAATACGTCTTCTCTTCCCATTACGGAGCTTGCCGCGGCCACAAAAAGGCCTGAAAAAGTAATCGGCATGCATTTTATGAATCCGGTTCCTGTCATGGAGCTTGTCGAAGTCATCAGAGGACTCGCCACATCGGAAGAAACGGCGGAAACAGTAAAGAAGCTTGCTGTCCGGATGAATAAAACCCCTGTCGAAGTCAATGACTTCCCGGGCTTTATATCTAATCGCATATTAATGCCGATGATTAACGAAGCCGTTTATTGCCTTTACGAAGGAGCAGCTTCAAAGGAAGCGATTGATGAGGTGATGAAGCTCGGCATGCGGCATCCGATGGGGCCTTTAACATTAGCTGACTTCATCGGGCTGGATACGTGCCTTTCCATTATGGAGGTTCTCTATGCGGGGCTCGGAGATTCGAAATACCGCCCATGCCCTCTGCTCAGAAAATATGTCAGCGCCGGCTGGCTCGGCAAAAAAAGCGGGCGCGGTTTTTATGAGTACGGCAGATGACGTAAAGATCATGAGGGGAGACGGCAGCCATGCATTTTACAGAAGAGCACATCATGATGAGAAAAATGGTGCGTGATTTTGCCCGCAAGGAAATCGCGCCGGTGGTTGAGCTCATGGAATCAACAGATGAATTTCCGGAGCGGCTGATTAAAAAAATGGGCGAAGCGGGATTGATGGGCATTCCCGTCCCGGAAGCTTACGGCGGGGCGGGTGCTGATACAACATCTTACATTTTAGCGATTCATGAAATATCAAAAGTCAGCGCGGCCGTCGGCGTCATTTTGTCCGTCCACACATCGGTAGGGACAATCCCGATTTTGCATTTTGGGACAGAAGTCCAAAAACAAACGTATATTCCGAAGCTGGCAGCGGGCGAATATATTGGGGCTTTTGCGCTTACTGAACCTCAATCCGGATCTGATGCGGGCAGCCTGAAAACAACAGCCGTGCGAAAAGGCGGTTCATATATTCTGAACGGTTCAAAAATCTTTATTACAAACGGCGGAGCGGCAGATCTGTATCTGACATTCGCCATAACCGATCCGGGTAAAGGGAGAAAGGGAATTTCAGCGTTTATCGTTGAAAAAAACACACCCGGTTTTTCTGTCGGAAAAAAAGAAAAAAAGCTCGGACTGTTAGGTTCCAATACTGTCGAATTGCAGTTTGACCAAGCGGAAATTCCGGTTGAAAACCGGCTCGGCGAAGAGGGTGAAGGCTTTTCAATCGCCATGAAAAACCTTGACGTCGGACGGATCGGCATAGCGGCTCAGGCGCTCGGGATTATCGAAGCGGCGCTCGGCTGCTCGGTGGAGTACGCCAAAACCCGCAGCCAGTTCGGCAGACCCATCGCTTCGAATCAGGCCGTTTCATTTAAATTATCTGACATGGCGACGAATGCGGAAGCTGCCAAATTATTGGTCTATCATGCTGCTGATCTGTATCAGCGAGGGCTTCCGTGCGGAAAAGAAGCATCTATGGCGAAGCAATTCGCGTCCGATGCGGCGATGAAAGCGGCGGTGGAGGCTGTGCAGATTCACGGCGGCTACGGCTATATGAAAGAGTATCCCGCGGAGCGTTTATTTCGGGATGCGAAAGTCACGCAAATCTATGAAGGAACCAATGAGATTCAAAGGCTGATTATTTCTAAGTATCTTCTTCAATAAAAAGTGGGCAAAGGAGCGAAACCATGGAATCTTATTCTCCCGGTTTAGATGGCGTCATTGCGGTGGAAACGGGGATTTCTTTCCTGGATACACAGCAGGGCAGTATTTTAATCAAAGGCCACGATCTGATTGAGCTTTCTAAAACGGCCGGCTATATGGACATTGTTCATCTCTTATTGGAAGACAGACTTCCTGATGCGAAAGAGAAGGCGGCGCTTGAAGAAGACGTTCGGCGCAGCGGGCACCTTCCCGAGGAAATCTTGCACATATGCCGTCTGCTGCCTGAACATACTCACCCGATGGACGGACTGAGGACGGGTTTGTCCGCGCTTGGAGGCTTTGACAAGGACATCGATGACCGTTCATCTTCCGTAAATCAGCACCGCGTACGCGGACTGATAGGCAAAATGCCGAATCTGACGGTCAACAGCTATCGAGTCATCAACGGGCTGGAGCCTTTGGCGCCGGTCGGAACCTTATCATACAGCGCAAACTTTTTATATATGATTACCGGAAAAACACCGTCATCTTTGGAAGAAGAAATCTTCGACCGGTCGCTTCTTTTATACAGTGAGCATGAATTGCCGAACTCAACGTTTACGGCCCGTGTCATCGCTTCGACGCAATCGGATATTTACGGTGCGCTGACCGGAGCCGTCGCCTCGCTTAAGGGAAATCTTCACGGCGGAGCGAACGAAGCGGTTATGTACATGCTTGAGGAAGCGAAGGATACAGACGGGTTTATACAATTATTAACTCAAAAACTCGCAAACAAAGAAAAAATCATGGGCTTCGGCCACCGTGTCTACATGAAAAAAATGGACCCGAGGGCGCTCATGATGAAAGAAGCGTTAAAAAAGCTGTCTGATCTTTCAGGTGATTTCCGTCTTTATCATATGTGTGAAGCCGGCGAAACCGTCATGCGGGAGAAAAAAGGCCTTTATCCGAATTTAGATTACTACGCAGCGCCGGTCTATTACATGCTCGGCATCCCAATATCGCTGTACACGCCTATATTCTTCAGTGCACGGACGGTCGGATTGTGTGCCCACGTCATTGAACAGCACAGCCGAAACCGGCTTTTCCGCCCGCGTGTCCGCTATACCGGAGCGCGCCTGTAAACAGATGAGAAAGGAAGATGAAAACATGACAGAACCCCGCCGAATGGACGCTGTAATCGAAGAGATTTCTGACTACGTGCTCCATCAGGAGATTGACAGTTCAGAAGCTTTTACTACGGCAGGACATGTGCTTCTTGATACGATAGGCTGCGGGATTTTGGCGCTCAGCTATCCCGAATGTACAAAGCTGCTCGGCCCGATTGTCCCGGGAACCTCCGTCCCCAACGGCAGCAGAGTCCCGGGCACGCCTTTTGTTTTAGACCCGGTCACGGCTGCTTTTAATATCGGCTGTATCAACAGGTGGCTCGATTATAATGATACGTGGCTTGCGGCGGAATGGGGTCATCCGTCTGACAATCTCGGAGGCATATTGGCTTGTGCGGATTATATATCCAGAGTGCGGATTTCAGAAGGGAAAGAACCGCTTACCGTGCGCGATGTGCTTTGCGCAATGATCAAAGCGCACGAAATTCAAGGAATTCTCGCTTTGGAAAACAGCTTAAACAGAGTGGGGCTTGACCATGTGCTGTTTGTGAAAGTGGCGACTGCGGCTGTTTGCGCGCAAATGCTGGGCGGCTCAAAAGAGGAAATCAATAACGCCGTATCTCATGCCTGGATTGATAATTCAAGCCTCAGAACGTACCGTCATGCGCCGAATACCGGATCACGCAAATCATGGGCGGCCGGCGACGCGACGAGCAGAGGGGTATATTTGGCCCTTATGGCACACAAAGGTGAAATGGGGTACCCGACGGCTCTGACCGCATCTGGGTGGGGATTTCAAGACGTATTATTTAACCGGCAGGAAATAAAGCTTGCCCGCCCGCTTGGGTCCTATGTGATGGAGAATGTTTTGTTTAAAGTATCCTACCCGGCTGAATTTCACGCCCAGACAGCGGCGGAATGCGCGGTCCGGCTTCATCCGGAGGTGAAAGACCGCATCGAAGACATTGATAGGATCACGATTATGACCCATGAGTCGGCAATCCGGATTATCGATAAAAAAGGGCCGCTTCACAATCCGGCTGACCGGGATCACTGCCTCCAGTACATTACGGCAATCGGGCTGCTTTTCGGAGATATCACGGCGGATCATTATGAAGAGGAAACGGCGTCTGACCCGCGAATTGATACATTGCGGAGTAAAATGGAGGTGACGGAACACAAAGCGTACTCAAAAGATTACTTAGACCCGAATAAGCGATCCATATCAAATGCCGTACAGGTGCATTTTACAGACGGCACGGCTACGGGACGGATTGAATGTGAATACCCGCTCGGGCACCGGTTCCGCAGAAAAGAAGCCGTTCCGAAGATTCTTGCCAAGTTTTCAGCAAACATCAGCACTCATTTTTCATTGAAGCAGCAGCGTAAAATCGAAGAGGCCTGCGAACACAGCGGCCGAATGCAGAAGCTCAGCGTCAGTGAATTTATGGACTTATTTCTCGTATAAAATAGGAGGGTGACAAACATGACGTGGATCGTCAGCAAGCAGTCGTCTCAAGAGGAGCTTGCAGAGCGGTTCCGTACGCTGATGGCAGCGCCGGATCTATTGCAGATCCCCGGCGCTCACGATGCGATGGCCGCTCTTATCGCCAAGAAAACGGGGTTTTCGGCTCTTTATTTATCAGGTGCGGCTTACACGGCGAGCAGAGGGCTGCCCGATTTAGGGATCATCACGTCGGCGGAAATGGCTGAACGGGTTAAAGATTTGGTCCGCTCGTCTGATCTGCCCGTCCTTGTCGATATTGACACGGGTTTCGGAGGAGTGCTGAATGCCGCCCGGACGGCGAAAGAAATGTATGAAGCGCGCGCGGCCGCCGTCCAGATGGAGGATCAGCGCCTGCCGAAAAAATGCGGACATCTGAATGGGAAGCAGCTCGTGCCGATTGAAGAAATGGCGCAAAAAATCCAAGCGGTCAAGCGGGCCGCGCCGACTCTTCTTGTTGTTGCGAGAACAGACGCCAGACAGCAGGAAGGATTGGAGGGGGCATTAAAAAGGGCGTCCGCTTATATAAAAGCGGGTGCTGACGCTGTTTTTCCGGAAGCGCTCCAATCCGAAAGTGAATTCAGAGCGTTTTCCAAACAAATCAGTGTGCCGATTCTCGCAAACATGACTGAATTCGGAAAAACGCCGTATTACAGTGCTGATGAATTTTCCGATATGGGCTGTCAGATAGTCATTTACCCGGTCACGTCACTCAGAACGGCGGCCAAGGCTTTTGAGCGCATTTTCCGCCTTCTGAAAGAAGAAGGCTCGCAAAAAGAGGGGCTTTCGGATATGCAGACGAGAAAAGAACTATATGAAACGATCGCTTACGATGACTATGAAGAACTGGATCAATCCATTGCCAAAACGATACTGCCGGACGACTGAAAAAGCCCTTTTTTTGCAAGGGCTTTTTTTACAGCTTTTTTTTCCTGAACCGCGGGCTGACTTGATTGCGTTTTCGATCTCTGTACAGAATAAACCCGGCCAGAACATAAAGGCCGAACAAAAAAAACGCCAATCCGGCCGCCCCCTGAAGAAAAAGGGACGGAAACGGGGAAAACGCATGCCCGAATAATGCATCTCTCATCAGCTTAATGCCGAGCGCCGCGACAGCGCCGGGGAGGACCAGAATCAAAAGCGCAACAAGCCGGCTCATATTCAGAAAACCCCTTTACGATTTGTTTTCCTTTATTGTCCAATCGAAAAAATATTTTGTCAAGAGATCAAAACGTGGTAACATAGGGGTTGTGCAAATTATTGCAACGGGAAATACAGGTGTGCAAATTTTTTCATATAAAGGGGTATCGGGATGCAGAAGGTGCTGATTATAGGTGCTGGTAAAGGAGGCACGGCGCTCCTACAGATTTTGATGAAAACAAAGCTGATCCGGATTATTGCGGTGGTTGATCAAGATCCGGAGGCGCAAGGGCTGCAAGAAGCCCGGAGATATGGAATTGCAACCTCATCAGATTGGAAACCCTACATAACTGAAGATATAGATATTATCATCCATACAACAGGCGATAAAGCGGTCATGGATGAGCTGCTCCATGAGAAAAAAGAACAAACCATCGTCATGCCGGGAAAATTGGCGTACATGGTGTTTCAGCTGATGGAGGAAAAACAGCAGCTTATCCAAATGCTGAAGTCGCAGACGTATAAGCATGACCGGATTTTTAATTCAACGCACGACGGCATGATTTTTATAGACGTCAACGAAACGATCATTTTATTTAATCAGATGGCAGAAAAAATGGTCGGCCAAAAACGGGAGGATGTCATCGGCCGCCAAATTAAAGATGTAGTGCCGAACACAAAGCTGCCGCGAATTCTGGAAACGAGAGAGCCGGAATATAACCAGAAGCAGCTTCTCGGAAAGCACCTGCAGATTGTCACGACAAGACTGCCGATCATTGATGAAGGCGGAAAACTTCTCGGCGCGTTATGCGTGTTTAAAGACATCACCGACGCAGTTGAACTGGCGGAAGAGGTCACGAACTTAAAACAAATCCGCACCATGCTTGAAGCGATTATACAATCATCAGACGAGGCCATTTCTGTCGTTGATGAAAACGGCATCGGAATGTTAATCAACAAAGCGTATACAAAAATGACCGGGCTGTCAGAAAGCGAAGTCATCGGAAAACCCGCTTCCACCGATATCTCAGAAGGGGAGAGCATGCACCTGAAAGTATTGGGGACAAGGCGGCCCGTGCGGGGTGTGAGAATGAAGGTCGGCCCCAATAAAAAGGATGTTATCGTAAATGTTGCCCCCGTTATTGTGGACGGTATTTTAAAAGGCAGCGTCGGCGTCATCCACGACGTGTCAGAAATTAAAACGCTGACTGCTGAGCTGAATCGGGCGCGCCAGATCATCCGCACACTTGAAGCGAAATACACGTTTGACGACATTATCGGCACGAGTGAACAAATGCTGGTCGCCCTTGAACAGGCGAAGCTCGGGGCGAAAACGCCGGCGACGATTCTGCTGCGGGGAGAATCCGGCACAGGAAAAGAACTTTTCGCCCACGCCATCCATAATGAAAGCGACCGAAAATACAATAAGTTCATCCGGGTCAATTGTGCGGCCCTGTCTGAATCCCTGCTAGAATCCGAGCTTTTCGGCTATGAGGAAGGCGCGTTTACGGGCGCGAGGCGCGGGGGCAAAAAAGGACTTTTTGAGGAAGCGAATAACGGCAGCATTTTCTTAGATGAAATCGGAGAGCTGACCCAAAGCACCCAGGCAAAGCTGCTCAGAGTTCTGCAGGAAAAAGAAATTATCAGAGTCGGCGGCACTAAAGCGATTTCTGTCAATGTCAGAATTATCGCAGCGACGAACGTCAACATCGAAAAGGCCATGGCGGAAGGCGCGTTCCGTGAAGACCTGTATTACCGGATTAACCGCTATCCGATCTCAATCCCGCCGCTTCGGCAGCGCAAAGAAGATATTGAAGCGCTGAGCATTCGGCTCATTGAAAAAATCAATCAGGATTACGGCCGCAATGTAAAGGGGCTCACGCCGAACGCGCTGCGAGCTTTATCAGCCTACAGCTGGCCGGGAAACGTCCGGGAGCTTGAAAATGTTCTCGGACGGGCAATGATATTTTTAGAGCCGCACATGGAACGGATCGAACAGCAGCACCTGCCTGTTTTTGAATCAGAGCTGAATGAAAAAAACGGCACCCAAAGTGATTTTCCGGATGTGGAAGGGGAAAAGCTGTCTCAGGCTGTTGAAAAATTTGAAGCGCACGTCATTCAAAAAACGCTTGAAAATCATAAATTCAACCGAACCAAAACGGCAAAAGCGCTTGGTGTCAGCATTCGGAATCTGTACTACAAAATGGACAAGTACGGCCTTGCAAATGACGGCATGCAATAAATTGCAGAGAAAGCGCAAACAGCTGCATGTTTTCTTGAAGAAAGCCGGAATAAACCCTCCCGCATATTTGGCACGGAACTTGCATTGTTAAAAGCGGATTCGCACAAGGAAGGTGGTAAAAAATGAAGCTGAGAGACCTAGTTGAAAAAGCCGCGGCAAAAAACGCAAAAACCATTGCAGTGGCCCACGCAGCAGATAAAGAAGTGATCCAGGCCGTCAAAATGGCGGCAGAACACTTGTCGGCACGATTTTTACTGACGGGTGACAGCGGAAAGCTGAAAGAGCTTCTGGCAAATGAGCCGAAGTTCAATGCTGAAATCATCCACGCCGATTCACCCGAAGAATCTGCGGCAAAAGCAGTGCGCGCAGTGCGTGAACAAGAGGCGGACGTTTTAATGAAAGGGAATCTCCCGAGCTCTACTCTTCTGAAATCGGTTTTAAACCGCCATGAAGGGCTTCGTTCAAAAAGGGTGTTATCACATGTAGCTGTTTTTGAGGTGCCGGACTATGACCGGCTGATGTATGTGACTGATTCAGCGCTGAACATTGCCCCGTCTCTTGAAGAGCTCGGGCATATTCTGCAAAATGCGGTTCATGTCGCACATTCAGTAGGGAATCCTATGCCGAAAGCCGCAGTCCTTGCCGCTATTGAAACGGTTAATCCGAAAATGGAGGCAACGCTGAACGCGGCTGCGATCGTCCAGATGTGCAATAGAGGACAGATTACCGGCTGCATTGCGGACGGACCGCTTGCTTTGGATAATGCCGTATCCCAAGCGGCTACGCTGCAAAAAGGAATTTCCGGAAGCGTAGCGGGCCAGGCGGATATTCTCTTGGTTCCTTCAATCGAGGCCGGAAATATGCTTTATAAGTCAATGATTTATTTTGCGAAAGCAAGTGTTGCTGCCGTCATCGCCGGTGCAAAAGCGCCGATCGCATTAACGAGCAGAGCGGATACCGCAGAAAATAAACTGTATTCAATTGCGCTTGCGATTTGCGCATCACAAGAACAGTAGGAGGAACGAACCAATGGAAATTTTTAAATATATGGAGACTTATGATTACGAACAATTGGTATTCTGCCAAGATGAACAATCCGGATTAAAAGCGATCATCGCGATTCATGATACGACGCTCGGCCCCGCACTCGGCGGAACAAGAATGTGGACATATGACAGTGAAGAAGCGGCGATTGAAGATGCACTAAGACTTGCAAAAGGCATGACTTATAAAAATGCGGCTGCCGGTTTAAACTTAGGCGGCGGGAAAACCGTTATTATCGGAGACCCGCGCAAAGATAAAAATGAAGAAATGTTCCGCGCGTTCGGCCGGTACATCCAAGGCTTAAACGGAAGGTATATTACGGCGGAAGACGTCGGCACGACCGTTGAAGATATGGACATCATTCATGATGAAACAGACTATGTAACCGGAATTTCTCCGGCTTTCGGTTCATCAGGAAATCCGTCTCCCGTTACGGCGTACGGCGTCTACAAAGGGATGAAAGCCGCAGCGAAAGCGGCGTTTGACACTGATTCACTGGAAGGTAAAACAATTGCCGTGCAAGGCGTGGGAAATGTGGCTTACAATCTATGCCGCCACCTTCACGAAGAAGGCGCTTCTTTAATCGTAACGGATATCAATAAAGAATCTGTTAAACGTGCCGTTGAGGATTTCGGCGCCCGCGCAGTTGATCCCGGCGACATTTACTCACAGGCGTGCGATATTTATGCCCCATGTGCTCTCGGCGCCGTCATTAACGATGACACGATTAAACAGCTGAAGGCGAAAGTCATTGCGGGAGCGGCCAATAACCAGCTGAAAGAAACACGTCACGGCGATACCATTCATGAAATGGGAATCGTGTACGCTCCGGATTATGTCATCAATGCAGGCGGCGTCATCAATGTGGCCGATGAGCTTTACGGCTACAATGCTGAGCGGGCTTTGAAAAAAGTTGAAGGCATCTATGCAAACATTGAGCGGGTGCTCGATATTTCCGCGCGTGACGGCATTCCGACATACTTAGCGGCCGACCGTCTGGCTGAGGAACGAATTGAGCGCATGCGCCGTTCAAGAAGCCAGTTTCTGCAAAACGGCCAAAGTATATTAAGCAGACGATAGGAATTTGATCTGGAGGTATGAAAATGTTCGAAAAGGAAAAACGCATTCTCATTCTGAATCCAGGCTCAACATCAACGAAAATCGGTGTCTTTCACAATGAACGCTGTATCTTTGAAAAGACGCTGCGGCATCCCGAAGAAGAGCTGAAAACATTTAACAGCATCATCGACCAATACGAATTTCGAAAAATAAGCATTCTTGAGTCTTTGCACGAACAGGGCATCAACATTTCAAAGTTCGATGCCGTTTGTGCCAGGGGCGGCCTGCTCAGACCGATTGAGGGCGGCACATATGAAGTGAATGACGCCATGATCACTGATTTGAAAAACGGCTACAACGGCCAGCATGCTTCTAATCTGGGCGGAATTATTGCCAGGGAAATAGCTGACGGATTAAATATCCCCGCGTATATCGTCGATCCGGTCGTGGTGGATGAGATGACTCCGCTCGCTAAAGTATCAGGAATGCCTGAGATCAAGCGGAAAAGCATTTTCCATGCTTTGAACCAAAAAGCTGTTGCCCGTCAGGCGGCGGCGTCCCTGGGCAAACGGTATGAACAGATGAAGATGATCGTCACTCATATGGGCGGCGGCACCACAGTCGGTGTCCATGATTGCGGACGGGTGACGGATGTCAACAATGGGCTTCACGGAGAAGGACCCTTCAGCCCGGAGCGCGCGGGAACTGTTCCGGCGGGTGATTTGGTAGAAATGTGTTTTTCCGGCAAGTATTCAAAAGCCGATATGATGAAAAAACTTGTCGGCACGGGCGGACTCTCCGGCTACCTGGGGACAACGGACGCGGTGAAGGTGGAAAAACGCATTCAGGCCGGAGATGAGCATGCGCGTCTCATTTATGACGCCATGGCTTATCAAGTAGCAAAAGAAATCGGGGCGGCAAGCGCCGTTTTAAAAGGAAAAGTAGACATTATCGTCCTGACGGGCGGATTGGCGTACGGGAAAAGTTTCGTATCCGCCATCAGATCGTACATAGATTGGATTTCGGATGTACTGGTGTACCCGGGAGAAAATGAACTGCAATCTCTCGCGCAAGGCGCGCTTCGGGTTTTAGCCGGTGAGGAGCAGTCAAAGCAATATCAGATCGGCGAAGGAGTGAAAACAAATGGCGACTGAGTATGATGTGGTCATTCTGGGCGGCGGCACGGGCGGTTATGTAGCCGCCATCAGAGCGGCCCAGCTCGGCTTAAAAACGGCCGTTGTAGAAAAAGAAAAGCTCGGCGGAACATGCCTGCATAAAGGGTGTATCCCGAGTAAAGCGCTGTTAAGAAGCGCGGAAGTGTACCGAACCGCAAAGGAAGCGGCAGCATTCGGCATTGAAACGGAAGGTGTCTCCCTCCGCTTTGACAGCGTGCAAAAACGAAAGCAGGGAATCGTTGACCGGCTGGCCGGCGGTGTCGCCCACTTGATGAAAAAGGGGAAGATTGATGTATTCAACGGGTACGGACGTATGCTCGGCCCTTCCATCTTCTCACCTCTTCCCGGTACGGTTTCCGTCGAATACGCAAATGGTGAAGAAAACGACATGCTGATACCGAAACAATTGATTATCGCAACCGGTTCAAGGCCGAAAATGCTGCCGGGTTTAGAAGCAGACGGTACATATATTCTGACATCAGATGAAGCGTTAGAGCTTGAACGTCTGCCCCAATCCATGATGATCGTCGGCGGCGGTGTCATCGGAATTGAATGGGCATCCATGCTGAACGATTTCGGCGTCAATATCACTGTGATTGAATATGCGGACCGCATTTTGCCGACGGAAGACCGTGATATTTCAAGCGAGATGGAAAAACTGTTAACGAAAAAAGGAATTAAGGTCGTGACGGGTGCGAAAGTGCTTCCGGATACATTGGAAAAAGCGGACGGCGTTTCAATTGCCGCTGAAAAGAATGGAAAAAAAGAAACGTATCACGCGGAACAAATGCTTGTTTCCATCGGCCGCCAGCCGAACATTGAAGGGATCGGGCTTGAAAACACGGATATTGAAGCGGAAAACGGTTCTATCATCGTGAACGAAGCCGGGCAGACGAAGGAATCGCACATTTATGCGATCGGTGATGTTGTCGGCGGGCTGCAGCTTGCGCATGTGGCCTCCCGTGAGGGCATCATTGCCGTTGAGCATATGGCGGGTCTTAATCCGGCTCCGCTTGATGCCGCTCTTGTGCCGAAATGTATTTATTCAAATCCGGAAGCGGCGAGCGTCGGCCTGACAGAAGAGGAAGCTCTTCGAAAAGGGCATGAACTGAAGATCGGGAAGTTTCCGTTCATGGCGATCGGAAAGGCTCTTGTATACGGAGAAAGCGACGGCTTTGTCAAAATCGTCGCCGATCGGAATACAGATGATATTCTCGGTGTTCATATGATCGGCCCGCACGTCACCGATATGATCTCTGAAGCGGGGCTTGCCAAGGTGCTCGACGCGACGCCTTGGGAAATCGGCCAGTCCATACATCCGCATCCGTCCCTATCAGAGGCGATTGGAGAAGCTGCGTTAGCCGCAGACGGAAACGCGATTCATTTTTAAAAGGAAAGAAGGAGGGGTTTGAATGACTACAAACCGCCATCAAGCATTAGGGCTCTCTGACGAAGAAGCCGTTGAAATGTATAGAACCATGCTGTTAGCCAGAAAAATCGACGAAAGAATGTGGCTCTTAAACCGCTCGGGCAAAATTCCGTTCGTTGTTTCATGTCAAGGACAGGAAGCGGCGCAAGTAGGCGCGGCCTATGCCTTAAACCGTGATACCGACTATGTGCTTCCGTACTACAGAGATATAGGGGTTGTGCTTGCATTCGGTATGACTGCAAAGGATTTGATGATGTCGGGTTTTGCGAAAGCAGCTGACCCGAACTCAGGCGGAAGGCAGATGCCGGGCCACTTCGGGCAAAAGGAAAACAGAATCGTAACGGGCTCATCCCCTGTTACGACGCAGGTGCCTCACGCAGTCGGAATTGCGCTTGCGGGACGCATGGATAAAAAGGATATCGTCTCTTTCGTTACCTTTGGAGAAGGATCTTCCAACCAGGGGGATTTTCACGAAGGGGCAAACTTTGCCGCCGTGTATAAACTGCCGGTCATTTTCATGTGTGAAAACAATAAGTATGCCATTTCTGTCCCGTATGACAGACAGGTGGCGTGCGAGAAAATATCCGACCGGGCGGCAGGCTACGGCATGCCGGGAGTCACTGTTGACGGAAACGACCTGCTGGAAGTTTACCGGGCCGTAAAAGAAGCGCGCGAACGGGCGTCTAAAGGCGAAGGCCCTACATTAATAGAAACGGTTTCCTACCGTTTGACACCGCATTCCAGTGATGACGACGACAGCAGCTACAGAGAACGCGAAGAAGTAGAAGAAGCAAAGAAAAAAGATCCGCTTCTTTTATACAAAGCATACTTGCAAGAAGCCGGGCTTCTAGGTGAAGAAGAAGAAAAGACCATGCTGGATGACATCATGGCTATCGTAAACGAAGCGACAGACGAAGCGGAGAAAGCGCCATACGCATCTCCTGAATCAACGCTTGATCACGTTTATGCGAAGTAGGGAGGAATACTTATGTCTGTAATGTCTTATATTGACAGTATTAATGCAGCAATGAAAGAAGAAATGGAAAGAGATCCGCGCGTGTTTGTTCTCGGGGAAGACGTCGGGAGAAAAGGCGGCGTGTTTAAAGCCACGGCGGGTCTCTATGAACAGTTCGGAGAAGAGCGGGTGATGGATACGCCGCTTGCTGAATCAGCGATTGCCGGTGTCGGCATCGGCGCCGCGATGTACGGCATGCGCCCGATTGCCGAGATGCAGTTTGCCGATTTCATTCTGCCTGCGGTCAACCAAATCATTTCAGAAGCGGCAAAAATACGCTACCGTTCAAACAATGATTGGAGCTGTCCGATGGTCATCAGAGCGCCTTACGGCGGCGGCGTGCACGGCGCGTTGTATCATTCCCAATCTGTGGAGGCCATTTTTGCCAACCAGCCGGGCCTTAAAATTGTCATGCCTTCAACTCCTTATGACGCAAAAGGGCTGTTGAAAGCTGCAGTCCGTGACGAAGATCCGGTGCTGTTTTTCGAACATAAGAGGGCGTACCGTCTGATTAAAGGCGAAGTCCCTGCGGATGATTACGTCCTTCCGATCGGAAAGGCGGATGTAAAACGCGAAGGCAGCGACATTACTGTTATTACGTACGGATTATGCGTCCATTTTGCTCTGCAGGCTGCCGAGCGCCTTGAAAAAGATGGGATTTCTGCACACGTATTAGATTTGCGTACGGTTTATCCGTTAGATAAAGAAGCCATCATTGAAGCCGCGTCTAAAACAGGAAAAGTATTGCTGATCACAGAAGATACGAAAGAAGGCGGTATTATGAGCGAGGTCGCCGCCATTATTTCTGAAAACTGCTTATTTGATTTAGACGCGCCGATCAAGCGGCTTGCAGGTCCTGACGTTCCGGCAATGCCTTATGCGCCGACAATGGAAAAATACTTCATGATGAATCCTGACAAAGCAGAAGCCGCGATGAGAGAATTAGCGGAGTTTTAAAGACGTAAGGAGGTTTTTGACATGGCGATTGAACAAATGGCTATGCCTCAGCTCGGAGAGAGCGTGACGGAAGGGACGATCAGCAAGTGGCTGGTATCCCCCGGTGATCAAGTGAATAAATATGACCCCATCGCGGAGGTCATGACGGATAAAGTGAATGCGGAGGTGCCGTCTTCTTTTACCGGTACGATTACAGAACTTGTAGGAGAAGAAGGCCAGACTCTTGCAGTCGGCGAGATCATCTGCAAAATTGAAACAGAAGAAACGGAAACCGAAGAGGCGCCGAAGCGGGAAGAAGAGCAGAATACCCCTTCAGACACCGGTGCAAACCGTCAAGGTAAAGATCAGTCAAATAAAGCGCGTTATTCGCCGGCCGTGCTCAGATTAGCGGGAGAACACGGCATTCAGCTTGAAGAAGTTGAAGGAACGGGTGCAGGCGGAAGAATTACGCGAAAAGACATTCAAAAAATCATTGATTCGGGAATGCAGCAGAAGTCGGAAGCACCGGCGCCGGCAGCCGTTCAAACAACGCAACAAGCGCCGAAACAACAGCAAAAACAAGCACCGGCACCCGCTCTGTCAGCCGGTGATATTGAAATTCCGGTTACAGGTGTCAGAAAAGCCATCGCCGCCAATATGCATAAAAGCAAAACAGAAATTCCGCATGCCTGGACGATGATGGAAGTCGACGTCACGAACATGACGGCGTACAGAAACAGCATTAAAGACTCATTTAAACAGAAAGAAGGCTTCAATTTAACGTTTTTCGCTTTCTTTGTAAAAGCGGCGGCGCAGGCTCTCAAGGAGTTCCCGCAGATGAACAGCATGTGGGCGGGAGACAAAATCGTCCAAAAGAAAGACATCAACATCTCCATTGCCGTTGCCACGGAAGATTCGCTGTTTGTTCCGGTTATTAAGCATGCTGATGAAAAAACGATTAAAGGCATAGCCAGAGAAATAACGGACCTTGCGAAAAAAGTGAGAAACGGAAAACTTACTGCGGAAGATATGCAGGGCGGCACATTTACCGTCAATAACACGGGATCTTTCGGCTCAGTTCAATCTATGGGCATTATCAACCATCCGCAGGCGGCGATTCTTCAGGTAGAATCTATCGTCAAACGTCCGGTTGTCATGAATAACGGGATGATCGCCGTTCGTGATATGGTTAATCTTTGCCTGTCTTTAGATCACAGAGTGCTCGACGGGCTCGTGTGCGGCCGATTCCTCGGACGCGTCAAAGAGATCTTAGAAAACATTGATGAACATACTTCCGTCTATTAAAAAAAACTCCTTTTGCCCGGGCGGCAAAAGGAGCTTTTTTATTTTCATTGTGAATCCTCGGGAACAATCATAGTGAGATGATGTTTTTTCACTTCGATCGTACAAGGTGTTGTTCCGTATACCTCGCCATCTGTATCCGCGTCCATCTCACGTGCGGTTTCGATTTCAATTCTGGAGGCCTGGATATAGGACAGCTCCCCTTTGAAATCATCAAACGAACCCTGCTCCATCGTCATCAGCTCCCGCAGCGCGGCAAGGCTTGTGTTGCGGCAGATTAACACATCGGCTAAGCCGTCCCGGAGGCTGGCATCAGGCAGGGGAACTCTGTTTGTCCCGATATAATGCCCGTTCATGACAAGCACCATTACGGCTTCGTCTTCTTTCACCTCGCCGTCAATCGTCAATTTGACAGGAAACGGGTTCGCGCTTGTCATCGTCCGCAAGGCGCTCGTGAAGTAGCTGATTTTACCAAGCCATGCTTTTTCAGTTTCATTAATATGGCTTGATGCTTCGGTGATCAGTCCGATGCCCCAGAAGTTCAGAAAATAGCCGTCATCCGTTTTACAGACGTCAATCATCCGTTTATGTCCGGCCGCGAGCGCTTCAGCGGCCTTTTGAAGGTTTTGCGGGATGCCGAGCGCCCGTGAGAAATCGTTGCACGTTCCTCCCGGCAAAATGCCGACAGCGGGTCTGTGATCAAGCTTGCTGATGCTGTTGATGCATTGATGCACAGTGCCGTCTCCGCCTAAAATATATAAATGGTCAACTGAACTGTCGAGATTTTCACAATACTGACGGGCATCATCCTGATGTTTGGTCGGTTTAATCAAAAGTTCGTCAGCTGACTGGGCCAAAATGGGGGCGACCGTGCCGAGCGTTTTATCAATCTGTTTTTGACCGGCGTTTCCGTTATAAATTAAAACTGCTTTCCGTTGGCTCATATGACTGCTCCTTTATTTCAGACAATCTCCTTAACAAGTTTCCCGTTTTTAAAGGGTCATAAACTTACATCGGGAGCATAAAAGGGACAAAAAACAATTGGATATGAGCGGTGTCATTTGCCGATAGGGAGGTTCCTTGCTATCATAAGAAGAGATGATCAAAAAGGAGATGTCCCAGTTGAATATGGATTTTAATTTATTTATGAATGATGTCGTGCGTCAAGCCCGCCAGGAAATCACGGCCGCCGGGTATACAGAGCTGAAAACCGCTGAGGAAGTGGACGAAGCGCTTTCGAAAAAAGGAACGACACTCGTCATGGTCAACTCTGTGTGCGGATGCGCAGGCGGTATTGCACGGCCTGCCGCGTACCATTCCGTACATTACGATAAACGCCCGGATCAGCTTGTGACGGTATTTGCCGGACAGGATAAAGAAGCGACAGCCAAAGCGAGAGAATACTTTGAAGGCTACCCGCCGTCCTCCCCGTCATTTGCCATTTTAAAAGACGGGAAAATCATGAAAATGGTGGAACGCCATGAAATTGAAGGCCATGAGCCGATGGCCGTCGTCACAAAACTGCAGGAAGCATTTGAAGAATATTGTGAAGAAGTATAAGTGAAAGAAAAACCCCGGAGCCAAGCGCTTGCGGGGTTTTTTTATATGGAATCTGTATAAATATAAATATATATACATCGGCGTTCAGCTGTCACTAATCTGAAAAACAATGACTATAATAAACACAGAAAGGAAAATATATTTTTCGAAAATAGTATTGCATCACAATTAAAAAGTGTTTAAAATACAAGTTAACGAATAAATATTCAAATTTAAGAGATCAGTAGATATGGGGGAAATGAATCATGAAGAAATGGCTGTTGGTATTAGCTGCCGCATGTATCACCTTTGCGCTGTCCGCCTGCGGATCAGGCAATTCAGGCTCAGAGGGCGGAAAGAACAAGCTGATTATGGGTACATCGGCTGACTATAAACCATTTGAATATAAAGACGGCGATCAGATCACCGGGTTTGACGTTGATCTGGCAAAAGCTCTAGGCAAAAAGACTGGCTATGACGTTGAGGTGCAGGACATGGACTTCAACAGCCTGATTACAGCCTTGAAGTCCAAGCAGGTAGATATGATTTTATCTGGAATGACACCTACGCCGGAACGGAAAAAGCAAGTTGATTTTTCTGATATTTATTATACTGCTAACAATATGATCGTTACGAAAAAGGGAAGCAGCATGAAATCCCTGAATGATCTGAAAGGCAAAACCGTCGGTGTTCAGCTCGGCTCCATTCAAGAGGAAAAAGGCAAGAAGCTCGCTTCGAAATACGGTTTTCAGCTCGAAGACCGCAACCGGATCTCAGACTTAACCGAAGAGATCAAATCCGGGCGTTTTGATGCCGCGATTATCGAAGACATCGTAGCACAAGGCTATTTCAGTTCAAATCAAGATCTGCAGGGCTTTGCGTCAGCAGATGCGAAATCAGACGAATCGGGCTCCGCGATTGCGTTCCGCAAAGACAGTGATCTGACAGCGAAGTTCAACAAAGCGCTGAAAGAAATGGAGAAAAACGGAGAAATCGAAAAACTGAAGAAAAAATGGTTCACCAACGAGAAATAAAAGAAAGCTCAACTTTTCGTTGAGCTTTTTATCTTGAATAAAGACAAAGGAGATCACACGTATGAATTTGGATTTCTCAGCAACAATCCCCCAAATTCCTTTTATATTGGAAGGCCTTGCGGTCACATTGAAAATTGTGCTCGTTTCGGCGGTCATCGGTCTTGTATTAGGCATCGTGCTCAGCTTATTTAAAATCAGCACGATCAGTCCGCTGAAATGGATTGCGGATTTTTATACTTCGATATTCCGCGGCACACCGCTCGTGCTGCAGCTGATGATCATCTATTTTGGTATGCCGCAGCTCCTCGGCTTTCAGATCGATCAATTTTGGGCGGCGGTCACCGCATTATCGCTCAATTCAGCCGCTTACGTCTCTGAAATTATCAGAGCGGGAATCAACGCAATTGACAAAGGACAAAAAGAGGCTGCCGTCGCTCTCGGCGTGCCGTACGGAAAAATGATGAAAGATCTGCTGCTGCCGCAGGCGTTTAAAAACATTTCTCCGGCTATTATTAACGAATTAATCACCTTAACGAAAGAATCGGCGATCGTCACAGTTATCGGTCTTGGCGACATTATGAGACGGGCCTACCAGTCCGGCGCCGCAACATACAACTATTTAGAACCTCTTATTGTGGCGGGCTTAATCTATTACGTGCTCGTTTTGATCTTAGCATTCATCGGAAAAGGCGTAGAAAGGAAGCTGAAAGCCAATGATTAAGGTCGACAACCTGTCAAAATCATTCGGGAAACATGAAGTACTGAAAAACATTTCAACACAGATCGAAGAAGGGGAAGTCGTCGCTGTCATCGGCCCTTCCGGTTCCGGCAAATCAACGTTTCTGCGCTGCTTAAATCTGCTGGAAACCCCGAGCGGCGGAACGATTGCCATTAAAGAAAATGAAATTACCGCAGCTAAAACGAATAAACTGAAAGTGCGGGAAAATATCGGCATGGTATTTCAGCATTTTCATTTGTTTCCTCATAAAACGGTGCTTGAAAATATCACATACGCGCCGGTCAGCGTGAAGAAAGAGTCTAAAAACGAGGCGGAGGAAAAGGCGTGCGCCCTCCTTGAAAAAGTCGGACTGCTTGACAAACGGAACGACTATCCGAACCGTTTGTCAGGCGGACAGAAGCAGCGGGTCGCCATCGCGCGGGCGCTTGCCATGAATCCTGACATCATGCTGTTTGATGAACCGACCTCGGCTCTTGACCCGGAAATGGTCAAAGAAGTTCTTGAGGTGATGAAAGAGCTCGCGCAGACGGGCATGACGATGGTGATCGTAACGCACGAAATGGGATTTGCCAAAGAAGTGGCAGACCGCGTATTATTCATGGATGAAGGGACGATCGTGGAAGACGGGCAGCCGGAAGAATTTTTTCTTTCTCCGAAGTCAAAAAGAGCACAGGACTTTTTAGAAAAAATATTATAAAATATAACTGGAAGAAAAGAAGAAGAATGCTCTTCTTCTTTTTTTTGAGAAAGAAACAAACAGAATGGAGCAAGCAATGTTTAAAATCGGTTACCGCACACTAAAGACCGCACTTGGAACGGCGCTGGCCATTTATTTAGCCCAGCTGTTGCATCTGCAAAACTTCGCATCCGCAGGAATCATCACCATATTGTGCATCCAGATTACGCAAAAGCGGTCGCTTCAGGCCTCGTGGGCCCGATTTGCCGCCTGTTTATTGGCGATCGTCTTCTCATATGTCTTTTTCGGGCTGATCGGCTATTATCCGTTTGCGATCGGAATATTGCTGGTGCTGTTCATTCCGACTACAGTCGTTTTAAAAATAAACGAAGGGATCGTCACCAGCTCAGTAATCATTCTTCATTTATACATGTCCGGCGGCATTACGATGGCGTTTATCTGGAATGAGTTCCAGCTGATCACCGTAGGTATCGGCGTCGCGCTGTTAATGAATCTGTATATGCCGAGCCTCGACAGAAAACTCGCGGCGTACCGGAAAAAAATTGAGGACAACTTTTCCGTCATCTTCGCCGAAATCGAACGGTATTTGTTAACTGGTGAGCAAGATTGGTCGGGGAAGGAAATACCGGAGACGCATCAGATGATTCAAGAGGCGAAAAACCTCGCCTATCGGGACGTTCAGAATCATATTTTGCGCCATGAAAATCTTTACTATCATTATTTTAAGATGAGACAGAAACAATTTGAAATCATTGAACGGCTGCTGCCGAAGATTACCTCTATTTCAATAACGGTGGAGCAGGGCAAAATAATCGCCCATTTCATCCATGAATTAAGGGAAGCCATTCACCCCGGCAATACCGCTCATAAATTTTTAAAAAGACTTGCAGAAATGAGAACGGAATTTGAAGAAATGCCGCTCCCGGCAACGCGCGAGGAGTTTGAAGCGCGGGCGGCTTTGTTCCACCTCCTCGGTGAGATGGAACAATATCTTGTGATTAAAAGTTATTTCAAAGGCATCAAGCTGTAAAAAACATATGGATCAATCGCATGAGTCCTCCTTTCATTGGTCATTCTAATGAAAAAAGGAGGGGAGCCCATGCGATTTTTTTTATTGTCAGCCGTCCTGCTGCTGTCACCGCTTTGGCCGCTTGGCGCGAACCCTTTGCCGGGTGACCCTTATATTATCGTCAATAAAGCCACAAATGCGCTTGCTGTTGTGAAGGATAACCGAATAGAAGGCATTTATCAGGTGGCGACGGGAAAAACGGATGATTTGACGCCTGAAGGAGAATTTACGGTAACGGTCAAAGCCGTCAATCCGTATTACCGGAAGAAAAATGTAGAGGGAGGCGCGCCGGAAAACCCGCTCGGCGTCCGCTGGATCGGTTTTGACGCGAAAGGCACCGACGGCAGGATATACGGCATTCACGGAACAAACAGAGAAGAGCTGATCGGGGGGTTTGTTTCAAACGGCTGCATCCGTATGAAAAACCGGGATGTCATCCGTATTTTCCGGATTATCCCTCCCGGAACGAAAGTATTGATTACAAAAGAAAACCGCTCATTCGAGGACATTGCAATAGAGCGGAAAGCCCTCATAAAAAAGCAGGAAACCCCCTTGCAATGAGGCGCCTGCTTTTTTAACGCAAATACATCATAATGCCTGAGAGGAGGGTTGAAAGTATAAATACGCCCAAAATGACGATAACGGCGCTTTTCATAAATTTTTGAGACATTGTTTCACTCCTTAAGATTACTGTCTATCATTTTAACGTGTTTTGCTTGTATGAACAAGCCATATCCTATGGCGGAAAGCAGGTGGCCGCGCTATGAAAAAACTTGATCATGTCGGCATTGCCGTCAGCTCTATTGAAGCTGCGAGAGGATTTTACGAACGGATGCTCGGGCTTACGTATATGGGAGACGAGCTGGTAAGCGGCCAAAATGTGAGAGTTGCTTTTTTAGAGGCGGGAGGCACAAAGCTTGAGCTGATTGAGCCGCTGTCGGACGCGTCTCCCGTCAGCTCTTTTTTACAGAAAAGAGGCGAAGGGCTGCATCATTTGGCATTCCGCTGCGCCGATATGAAGGAAACGATCAAGGAGCTTGAAGCATGCCGCATGACTTTGATCCATCATGAACCGCAAAACGGAGCGGGCGGGAAGAAGATCGCATTTCTCTCTCCAAAAGAGGCGAACGGGGTCCTGATTGAGCTTTGTGAAACAATTGAAAAAGGAGAAACTCAAGATGAGCATGAGTGATCATATCAGACACTTAAATGAAAGACGTTCCTTTTTAACAAACGGCGGCGGAGCGGAAAAAAATGAAAAACAGCACAAAAAAGGCAAGCTGACGGCAAGAGAAAGAATTGACTATTTATTGGATGAAGACAGTTTTTCAGAGCTGCAGCCGTTTGCCAAAAGCCGCATGCCCGGGTGCCAGAATGCTCCGGGAGACGGCGTTGTTACCGGATACGGCACAATTGACGGACGGCCCGTGTATTTGTTTGCCCATGACTTTACCGTACTCGGCGGGACGCTCGGCGAGACACATGCGGAAAAAATCGCGGCGGTAATGGATCTGGCGGCGAAAAATAAAACTCCGATCATCGGGCTGAACGACTCAGGTGGTGCGAGAATTCAAGAGGGTGTGGTATCATTAAATGGATACGGTCATATCTTTAGGCGCAACGTCCTTTACTCGGGAGTGATTCCGCAAATTTCTGTCATCCTTGGGCCGTGTGCCGGCGGTGCTGTTTATTCACCCGCATTGACGGATTTTGTGATTATGGCGGAACATACGTCGCACATGTTTATTACAGGCCCGAAAGTCATTGAACAGGTGACGGGTGAACAGATTGACGCGGAAAGTTTAGGCGGTGCGGGAATACATAATGTGATAAGCGGAAATGCCCACTATTCCGCACGAACGGAAAAAGAGGCTCTTTCCGCTGTGAAAACCCTGCTTTCTTATCTCCCGCACGGCGGACAGACGGCATTGCCCGTTAAAAAGGAAGACGCCAGACCGTTATTAAACACCCTCGTTCCCGCGGACAGTTCGAAACCTTACGATGTGTTACAGGTAATAAAAGAGCTGGCGGATGACGGAACGTTTTTTGACATTCAGCCGTATTTTGGCAAAAACATTGCTGTCGGTTTTCTGAAACTCGGACGGCGTACAGTCGGTGTTGTCGCAAACCAGCCGAAACACTTGGCGGGGAGCCTCACGATTGATGCTGCTGACAAAGCGTCGAGATTCATCCGTTTTTGTGACGCGTTTCATATTCCGCTATTGACGATCGCTGATGTTCCTGGGTTTCTTCCGGGCCTTCAGCAGGAACATGCGGGAATCATCCGTCACGGAGCAAAATTGCTGTATGCTTTTGCCGAAGCGACGGTGCCGAAAGTGACGCTCATCATCAGAAAAGCTTACGGAGGCGCCTATGTCGCCATGAATTCGAAAGGGCTCGGGGCAGATCTTGTATTCGCCTGGCCCAATGCGGAAATCGCCGTGATGGGAGCGGAAGGCGCGGCGTCGATTTTATACAGCAGAGACATACAGGCTTCTGACGACCCGGAGAAAACGAAGCGCGAAAAAAAAGCCATATACGAAAAGGAAAACGCCGGTCCGTATAAAGCGGCGGCCTGCGGAATGGTGGATGATATCATCCGGCCGGAAGACTCGAGGAAAAAATTGATTCAGGCATTTGACATGCTTGCGCATAAGGAAGAGGAAAGACCGAAAAAAAAGCACGGTAATATACCGCTTTAAACGGAGGGAACTGAAAATGGTAAACGAAAAACGTCTGCTTGAAGAATTTCTTGAACTCGTTCAAATTGATTCAGAGACAAAACATGAAGCGGAAATCAGCAAGGTGCTTAAACAAAAATTCACTGATTTAGGATTGAGCGTAAAAGAAGATGATACAAAAGAAGTGACGGGGCATGGAGCCGGCAACTTAATCTGTACGTTAAAGGGCACAAAAGATGCGGATACGATTTATTTCACATCGCATATGGACACGGTTGTCCCGGGCAAAGGCGTTAAGCCGATTGTGGAAGACGGCTATGTAAAATCCGACGGCACGACGATTCTCGGCGCTGATGATAAGACGGGTCTTGCCGCAATGTTTGAAGCCATTAAAGTGCTGAAAGAACAAAACATCGAGCACGGCACCATTGAATTCATTATCACGGCCGGAGAAGAATCGGGATTAGTCGGGGCAAAAGCAATGGATCGTTCAGACATTACCGCGAAATACGGTTTTGCGCTTGATTCAGACGGAAAAGTCGGCAACATTATTGTAGCCGCGCCGACACAAGCGAAAGTGAGAGCAACCATTTTCGGGAAAACGGCTCATGCGGGGGTAGAACCGGAAAAAGGCATCTCCGCGATTACAATCGCATCAAAAGCTATCTCTAAAATGCCGCTCGGCCGTATTGATAAAGAAACAACGGCTAATATCGGACGTTTCGAAGGCGGCACGCAAACCAATATCGTCTGCGACCAGGTTGATATTCTGGCTGAAGCGCGTTCATTAGTGCCTGAAAAAATGGAAGCGCAAGTGCAGAAAATGAAAGAAGCTTTCGAATCTGCTGCAGCTGAGATGGGAGGCCGCGCGGAAGTGGACATCGCGGTTATGTATCCGGGTTTCAAATATCAGGACGGCGATCAGGTTGTGGAAGTCGCGAAAAAAGCGGCGGCAAAAATCGGCCGGCCGAGCGAACTTCAGACAAGCGGCGGCGGAAGTGACGCAAACGTCATTGCCGGCCACGGCATTCCGACAGTCAACCTGTCAGTAGGCTATGAACAAATCCATACGAAAAATGAAAAAATGCCGATTGAAGAGCTCGTCAAAACGGCGGAAATGGTCGTTGCCATTATCGAAACAGCGGCCAACTAAAAACGAAGCACCCAGTTGATTGGGTGCTTTTCATTCTTCATGATAATTGGTTTAAAGCCTTGCAGATACAAGAAAAAAACCCTGCCGGATAGTTCGGGCAGGGTTTCAGTATTATGATTTGGCGGGCTCCGCCTGAGCCGCAGCTTGTTTCTTTTTATGATGCGTCTGCTGTAAAAGTACATTCTGCACTGTCAAAAACAGTCCGCTTGTAAACCAGTAAAGCGGCAGCGCAGCCGGTACGTTAAGTGAAAAAACGGTCATCATGACAGGGAAAATAAAGACCATGATTTTTGCTGACTGCATCGCGGCCGGATTTTGAGCAGCCGGTGAATATTTCTCGTTTAATTTTTGGGAAATATAAGCCTGTAAGAAATACATGGCCCCCGCGCACAGTGATACAAGAATATCAGAATGCCCTAAGCTGAACCACAGAAATGAGTGTGAAGCGATTTCCGGCGTTGAGCGGATGGCGTAATAAAAACCGATCAAAATCGGGAATTGCACCAGCATCGGAAGACATCCCATTGCCATCGGATTCAGATTGTGCTCACGGTAAAGCTTCATCATTTCCATTTGCAGTTCTTTTTGTTTCTCCGCATCTTTCGTTTGTTTCATTTTAGCCTGAATGCTGTCGACCTGCGGTTTGATCACAGCCATTTTTTCCTGGAACACCCGCTGTTTCTTAAATTGGTTCACAAACAAAGGCAATACAACGATCCGGACGATAATCGTCACCAGAATAATCGACAATCCGTACTCACCGTGGAACAGGCCCGCCACACCTTTTAAAAGTGCCGAAAACGGCTCGATCAGGTAATCGTGGAAAAAACCGATATTCCCGAGGCCTCCCGTCTGAGTCTGAGATGTCGCCGCAAAAGCCGAGCGGCCTGTGCACAGTACGATAAAAAACAATCCGAATGCGATCCATTTTTGATATGTTTTAGACAATTATGTCTCCTCCTTTTTATCTTCACTTGCCGTTATAAAAGGAGGAAGCTGACATCTTCATCATCATTCGCCGGTGAATTCATGCGGATGACTTTACGTATCCAAGTTGTAATGCGATGATATATAATAATAAGAAAGTCTGTTCGGTTCAGCTGAACGACTGCTTGATGTTCATCTATTCGTTTCGTTCTCCAATGCTCGCCTGCGCGGCGCTCACGCAAAAGAAAAGCGATGCCGATCGCGGTCAGAGCGGGAAGAATAATTGTGAAAAAATCGACTAAAAATAAAAAGTCATTCATTGACTCAAGAATCATTTTATCACATCCATTCAGCTCTTATTTTACTACATATATATAAGGTTGTCTATGAAAGGAAAGGAGGCGCCGGGAGTGGCCGGAAAAGGGAGAATTATATTTCATATCGATATGAACAGTTTTTATGCCTCCGTAGAAATGGCGTATGATCCGTCTTTAAGAGGAAAACCTATCGCCGTTGCCGGAAACGTGAAGGAACGGAAAGGAATCATCGTCACCTGCAGCTATGAAGCGAGAGCGCGGGGCGTAAAGACCACCATGCCGGTGTGGCGGGCAAAACGCCTCTGTCCGGAACTCATCGTCGTGCCTCCGAATTTTGACCGCTACCGGAGTTCGTCAAAAGAAATGTTCAGCATTCTGAGGGAGTATACGGATTTAGTCGAGCCTGTTTCTATTGATGAAGGATACATGGATATTACGGACACACCGCACAGCCACAGGGCGTATGAGACAGCCGAAGACATTCAGGCGAGACTGCAAAAAGAGCTTCTGCTTCCGTCAAGCATCGGCATCGCCCCGAATAAATTTCTCGCTAAAATGGCTTCTGACATGAAAAAACCGCTCGGCATCACCATTTTAAGAAAAAGAGAGCTGCCGGACGTATTATGGCCTCTTCCGATTGAAGAGATGCACGGTATAGGAACGAAAACTGCGGAAAAAATAAAAACGCTCGGCATCAAAACGATCGGTGATTTGGCAAAAGGAGATGAACATGCGCTGAAAACGCTTCTCGGCATAAACGGCCCGAGGCTGAAGGATAAAGCGAACGGCATCCATCCTGCAGAAGTCAATCCCGAGCGGATTTATGAATTTAAAAGCGTCGGCAACTCATCCACCCTGTCGCATGATTCGGCTGACTGGGATGAATTAACGGGCGTGTTTGACCGGCTCGCGCTGTCTGTGAGCGAACGGCTCCAGCGTAAGGAGGTCATGGCCTGCCGGCTGTTCATCATGATTCGGTATGCGGATTGGAAAACAGTCACAAGAAGCATGACCCTCAGCAATCCGGCTGATCAGAAAAAAGACATCATGGAAGCGGCGATGGAACTGTTTGACAAGCACTGGAACCAAAACCCGGTAAGGCTTCTCGGCATCACCGGAACGGAACTGGTTGAAAAACAGCAGGCGTATAAACAGCTTGATCTGTTTTCATTCAAGGAGGACGCAAAGGATGAGCCGATTTTTCAGATGATGAACGAGCTGAATGAAAAGTACGGCCAAAACCTGATCAGAAAAGGCGCCGTTATAAAAAAAGAAGAAAGCAAAACAAGGGGAACGAGCTTTAACAGAGACTTTTTCCAGGATGAAAAGAAAAGGTGAATAACTTGAAAAAAGGGGTTATGTATGATAATTTCTTTAGTATAAATATCATTTTATTTTAATTTAAATTTTAAAATGGTTAAACGTTTGAAGAAGGGACGTTAGAATATGTCAAAACAACAAATCGGAGTTATCGGTCTTGCGGTAATGGGTAAAAATCTGGCTCTTAACATCGAAAGCCGGGGATTTTCTGTGTCTGTATACAACAGATCAAGCAGCAAAACGGAAGAGTTTTTAGAAGAGGCAAAAGGCAAAAATGTTGTCGGTACATACAGCATTGAGGAGTTTGTCCAGTCTCTTGAAACACCCCGTAAAATTTTATTAATGGTTAAAGCGGGAACTGCAACGGATGCGACGATTCAATCTCTTCTTCCTCATCTGGAAAAAGACGATATTTTGATTGACGGCGGAAATACATACTATAAAGATACACAGCGCCGGAACAAAGAGCTTGCCGAAAGCGGCATTCACTTTATCGGAACGGGTGTATCAGGCGGTGAAGAGGGAGCGCTGAAAGGGCCTTCTATTATGCCGGGCGGCCAAAAGGAAGCGCACGAACTCGTAAAACCGATTTTAGAAGCCATTTCTGCTAAAGTGGACGGAGAAGCTTGTACGACATACATCGGCCCGGACGGAGCGGGGCACTATGTAAAAATGGTGCACAACGGTATTGAATACGGTGACATGCAGCTGATCTCTGAGTCATATTTCATTCTGAAACAGGTGCTCGGATTGTCTGCCGAAGAGCTTCACGAAGTATTCGCTGAGTGGAACAAAGGAGAGCTTGACAGCTATCTGATCGAAATCACGGCTGACATTTTCACTAAAAAAGATGAAGAAACGGGCAAACCGCTTGTTGATGTCATCCTTGATAAAGCAGGCCAAAAAGGAACGGGTAAATGGACAAGCCAAAGCGCTCTTGACTTAGGCGTGCCGCTTCCGATTATCACTGAATCTGTTTTTGCGCGTTTCATTTCCGCAATGAAAGAAGAGCGTGTGAAAGCAAGCGGCCTACTGTCCGGACCAGACGTTAAGCCGGTCACTGAAAATAAAGAAGAGCTGATTGAAGCGGTCAGAAAAGCGCTCTTCATGAGTAAAATCTGTTCTTACGCACAAGGCTTCGCCCAAATGAAAGCCGCGTCTGAAGAATATAACTGGGATCTGAAATACGGTGAAATCGCGATGATCTTCCGCGGCGGCTGTATCATCCGCGCGGCGTTCCTGCAAAAGATCAAAGACGCATATGACCGTGAACCGGAGCTTGACAACCTGCTGTTAGACAGCTACTTCAAAAACATTGCAGAAAGCTACCAAGGCGCCCTTCGCCAAGTGATTTCACTTGCCGTAGCCCAAGGCGTGCCGGTACCTTCGTTCTCAAGCGCACTTGCGTATTACGACAGCTACCGTACGGCAGTGCTTCCTGCAAACTTGATCCAAGCGCAGCGTGATTACTTCGGCGCGCATACGTATGAACGCACAGATAAAGAAGGTATTTTCCATACTGAATGGATGAAGTAATGAAGAAGCCCCCGCAGTTATTGCGGGGGCTTTTCTGATATTAAAAACCGCGGGCCGTCATGAACGGCGCCGCGGTTTTTGATATTTTCTTATATATTCCACCAGTGGAGACCGTCTTTTTCAAGAAGATCGTCCGAAGCTTTCGGTCCCATTGACCCGGCTTCATAATTCGGAGAAAGGGTTTTGTCGGCTGCCCACGTTTCGGAAATCGCATCGACGAAATTCCATGAAAGCGCCACTTCGTCCCAATGGGCAAAGTTTGTCGCATCACCGAGCAGACAGTCATGGATTAATTTTTCATAGGCTTCCGGTGTGTTCATTTCATCACTGCAGTTGCTGCAGTAGTCCAGCTTAATCGGCTGAGCATGAGCGGCTCCGCCTAATTTTTTAGCATTCAGATATAGTGTAATGCCTTCATCCGGCTGAATATGGATGACAAGCAGGTTCGGATTTACATTCGTTTCATTGCCGTAATAAAGGTTCATCGGAATGTCTTTAAATTGAACGACGATTTTCGTTGATTTTTCTTTCATCCGTTTCCCTGTGCGGATATAAAACGGAACGCCGGCCCAGCGGAAGTTATCGATCAACAGCTTTCCGGACACGAATGTTTCCGTATTGGAATCCGGTGCTACATTATGCTCATCTGTATAGCTTGGTACGGAGTTTCCGTCAATCGTTCCCGCTTGGTATTGTCCGCGGACGAAGTAGTCGCTCACTTCGTTTGGGGCGACAGGGCGGAGAGCTCTCAGCACCTTCACTTTTTCGCTGCGGATTTCTTCCGTGTTCAGTTTAATCGGCGGTTCCATCGCCAAGAGAGCGACCATTTGTAAAATATGGTTTTGAACCATATCACGGAGTGCGCCTGATTTCTCATAATATCTCGCACGATCCTCAACGCCGAGATCCTCACTTGACGTAATCTGGATGTTTGAGATGTAGCGGTTATTCCACAGCGGCTCAAACAGCGCATTCGCAAACCGGATGACTTCGATATTTTGAACCATTTGTTTGCCTAAGTAATGGTCGATCCGGTAAATTTGATCTTCCGTGAAAGCTTCGCGTATTTCTTTGTTAAGCTCTTTCGCACTCGGCAGGTCATGGCCGAACGGTTTTTCAATGACGAGACGGGACCAGCCATTTGTCGCTGTGACACCTTCGTTTTTAAGTGATTTTGCGATCGTGCCGAAAAACTCAGGAGCCATCGCCAAGTAAAACATTCTGTTGTTCGGGATTTCATATGTATGTTCAAGCTGATCAAGCAGGACATTCAGCTCCTGATAGGAACCCGGATTCGTTACATCAAACGGATGGTAATAAAAATGAGATGTGAAATCGTCTATGTCTTTTTGCCCGGCAGAAGAAACAGACGTTTTAACGGTTTCCCGGAGGTCCTCGTTTGACCAAGGTCTTCTTCCAACACCTACAACTGCAAACTCTTCACCAATTTGACCATTTTTATATAAACGGTGAATGGATGGGTAAAGTTTTCGTTTTGCCAAATCCCCTGTGGCACCAAATATTACAATTACTGCTTTTGGTTTGTCGTTTGTTTTCACTTAGAGTACCTCACTTTATCTGAAGCATGGTTTAAAACCCCGCATATTTCCTTCATTTTAAATCTAAAATTCGTTGAAAGCAAACATTTCAGCCTGTTTTTTGCGGTTTGCGGAAAAAAATTAATCAGGCCGGAGAAGGCCCGGGTGAATTCACATTTTCAGCCTGATCCTGTATCCTTAGTAGTACAAAGATCTAGGAGGAAGCATTGTGGAATTATTATTTTTAGGGACGGGGGCCGGCATGCCGGCAAAGACGAGAAATGTAACGTCCGTCGCGCTGAAGCTTCTTGAAGAAAGGCGTTCCGTATGGCTGTTTGATTGCGGAGAAGCCACTCAGCATCAGATATTACATACAACAATCAAACCGAGGAAAATTGAAAAGATTTTCATCACCCACCTTCACGGCGACCATGTTTACGGTCTTCCGGGTCTGTTGGGGAGCCGTTCATTTCAGGGCGGTGAAGAAGAGCTGACGATTTACGGGCCAAAAGGCATTAAAGCCTTTATCGAAACAAGCCTGAACGTGACGGCGACTCATCTGACGTATCCTCTTACTGTACATGAAATCGAAGAGGGGACGGTTTTTGAAGATGAGCAATTCATTGTTACCGCAGCATCCGTCATTCACGGCGTGGAAGCGTTCGGCTACCGGGTTCAGGAAAAGGATATTCCCGGCGCATTGCAGGCCGGCAGATTGAAAGAAATGAATATCCCGCCCGGACCCGTCTATCAGAAAATCAAAAAAGGCGAAACGGTCACACTTGACGATGGCAGAATAATCAACGGGAAGGATTTTTTGGAACCGCCGAAAAAAGGGAGAATCGTCGCTTTTTCCGGGGATACGAGGGCATCAGAGCGGGTAACGGAGCTGGCGCGCAATGCGGATGTGCTTGTTCATGAAGCGACGTTTGCCAAGGAAGATGCAAAGCTCGCACATAATTATTATCACGCGACGACAGAACAGGCTGCGCAAACGGCAAAAAAAGCAGGCGCCAAACAGCTGATCTTAACTCATATCAGCGCAAGGTATCAGGGTGAATCGCCGATAGAGCGTCTCGAACATGAGGCGAAAGCGGTGTTTGAAAACAGTAAGATCGCATTTGACTTCATGGAGGTCACTGTGGAGCGGTCTTAAAAAATGGACGCTTGACATTTTTTTCTGATGAGATATAATAAAGCGTAATAATTACGATTTGTATAAGGGGTGAAAATGATGCGTGTGAATGTTACATTGGCCTGTACAGAGACAGGGGACAGAAATTATATTACGACGAAGAACAAACGGACGAATCCGGACCGGTTAGAAATGAAAAAGTATTCACCCCGGTTGAAAAAGTATACTTTGCATCGTGAGACAAAATAGATCACGATAACAAAAGCCATTGTGTCGTTGCACAATGGCTTTTGTTTTATCAGTTTACCGCCTGATAGGCAGGAGCATTCATTTGCTGGCGCACCGCGCACCAAACATCATAAATGGCAAGGTGGACGATGTGCGGTTCATCGTGGTGAATGGCATGAGAACTGTTTTTGGCCTGAATCCATCCGCTTTGATAAGAGACATCAAGCATGCTTCTGTGCAGTTTCACCCATTGTTCATGAGCGTGCTTTAAGCGCTCATCCCGCTCTCCCGATGATAAAATCAACAGCGGCATATCGCCGAAATGAATCTGCTGATGCTTGATCTGACGAAGGCTCGTCAAAAATTCCGCGTGTGATCCTTCCAATATGAATTGTTTCAAATAGGCGGCTTTCATTTCTTCGGGAAGAAGCGGAAGCACTTTCGTCTCCTGATCCTCAGAAACCGGATCAAGCATCACCATCCCGAGAATATCCCGGCGGTTCCGGCTCGCCCAAAGTCTGCTGATAATCGCGCCGTATGAATGCGAGACGACAAGATAAGGAGGCTTGACGCCGGCCTTCAGAAGAAGAGTGTTTAATTCCTGTACCATGTGGTCCGCCGTTCTCTTGTTTCGGCTTTGTCCGCTTTTGCCGATTCCGGCTCTGTCATATGTGAAAACCCCAAATTCTTCATCTATGTCAGCGAGTAATGATGTCCATGTTTCAGAAGAAGTGCCGTAACCGGCTTCAAAGACGATCGTCACTTCGCCGGCGCCTTTACGGTGTTTCGTATAAAACGGACACCCGTCAATCAGATATGTCCTTTCCATCCATGCTGCTTTCATTGGAGTCATCCCCTCTAATTGGTTCTATAGGGAAGACGGAGAAGCTTCGGCAATCGTTTCTCAAAAAATAAAAAAAGAGACAGCCGGATCGAAAAACTCCGGCTGTCACTTCATCACCATGCTCTGTCGTATTGAACCGGTGACGGTATTTCAGTATTCAGCTGCTTCGCTGCACTCCTTGCAAAATGCGGATCGCGCAGAAGTTCTCTCGCGACAAAAATAAGGTCAGCGCGGTTGTTTTGCAGAATTTCTTCGGCCATTGTTCCCGTCGTTATCAAACCGACGGCGCCTGTTGCGATTTCGGCCTGTTCACGGATTTTCTCCGCAAAGCTCACTTGGTAGCCGGGGAAGACGTTAATATCAGCTTGAACGAGTGCGCCTGAGCTGCAATCAATGAGGTCGACTCCCTGTTCTTTCATCCACTTCGCAAAACCGATATGATCCGCAATGTCCAGCCCTTTGTCTGTATAATCCGATGCAGAAATACGGACAAATAACGGGCCGTCCCAGACTTCCTTGACGGCTTCAATGGTCTCGCCTAAGAAGCGGTAGCGATTTTCATGTGAGCCTCCGTATTCGTCTGTACGGTGATTGGACAGAGGGGACAGAAATTCGTGCATTAAGTAGCCGTGTGCCGCATGAAGTTCAATAATGTCAAAGCCGGCTTCTTTCGCGCGCGCCGCTGCCTGTTTGAATTCCTGAATGGTTTCTTTAATTTGTTCTGTCGTCATTTCAGCCGGTGTTTTGGACTGCTCATCGAACGGAATGGCTGACGGAGCGTAAATGTCTCCCTCAAGCTCAGCTTTACGTCCGGCGTGCGCAAGCTGAATGCCGATTTTAGATCCTTGCGCTTTCACTTGTTCCGTCAGTTTGGCAAAACCTTCGATATGATCATCGCTCCAAATGCCCAAATCCTGATCGGAAATGCGCCCCTGCGGATTAACGGCTGTCGCTTCCACGATAATCAGGCCGACCTGTCCGATTGCACGCGATATGTAGTGCGCCATATGAAAAGGCTGCAGTTTTCCGTCCTTCTCATGTGAGGAATACATGCACATCGGTGCCATAACAATACGGTTTTTGATCGTTACATCTTTAACGGTCCATGGTGTGAATAATTTTCTCGCCATTTATTTCGCCTCCCGGAATGTTTTTAGACATTGATTATAACAACTCATGATCATTCAGTCATATAAACTGCTCACAACCGAACACATCGTTCTTATTGTTCTGGACGGGCATTTTTTTATACACATCGGGGCCGTATCTTCATAATAGGCATTTACAGCCGATCATATAGCAAATATAGATGAGAAACGCACCGATGACTGCGTGGCCTCCTTTGAACCAGTTTGTCAGGATGAAAATACTGCTGATGAAGATCACTGCGCCGAAGGCACCGAATATTCCGTTTTTTTGAGCGGCTCTGAAATCGTTGGGGCTCATATTTTTCAGCTGCATATGAATATTCAGTAACGTCATGATCGGCAGCAATGTGACAACGCCTGATAAAAATAAGTATTTCGACTTGCTTAAATACGCGGCGGCCACCATAACGGTGCCGCCGATAAAAAATTGAATGAGAAAACTCATGCTGAAACGCTCACCTTCTGTTTGTGATCAAGTATAATGATGGAAACATTGCCATTTTATTTTTGATTGATGTATAAGTAAACTAAATATAACTAATGCATTGGATAATAAAGAATGATATCTGGGAGATGAAGCCGGTTGGATTTAAAGAAGCATTTAGCCTTTATTAAAACGGTTGAAAGCGGCAGCCTGACCCAAGCCGCTGCCATATTGAATTACACACAGCCGAACATCAGCCAAATGATCAGTAAATTAGAGGAAGAGTACGGTTTTCCGCTTTTGATCAGACAGCGGCATGGAGTGAGGCCCACCGCAAATGGCTTGAAAGTGTTACATATTATGAAGGAAATTCAAAAAAACTATGAAAAACTGTCTCAAACCGTTGATAATATTAATGGGTTAGAAAGAGGGGAAGTCCGGCTCGGCACTGTTACGAGCGTGGCGGTAAAATGGCTGCCGAAAATTTTGAGGGAATTTAATGAGCTGTATCCTTCCATTAAGGTGCATTTGTTTGAAGGAAATTCTACTGAACTGGAAGAATGGCTGAAAGATGACCGGATTGATGCGGCGATCGGGACATCCCACAGCGAGAAGTGGCATTTTTACCCGTTGGCCGAGGATCCGATTGTAGCGGTGATGAGCCCGCAGCATGAATTGGCGCAATGTGAAACGGTTCCGTTACATGTCATGGAGTCCGTCAAATGTATCGTGCCTTATCCGGAGACACATTTTGATGTGCTGAAAGTGCTGAAGGAAGAAAAGATTACGCCGCGGGTCGCTTATCAAATCAGAGGGGATGAAGCGATTATTGCAATGGTGCGGAACAATCTGGGGATCAGCATCTTGCCGCAGCTTTTGGTGAATGATTGTGATGTGCTCATCAAACGGTTTGACCGGTATGTCTCCAGGCAGCTCGGCATTTTGACAGCTCATGCAAAGGAGACGCAGACACCTTCTGTCCAGAAACTGATTCAATGCATACAAGAATGGGTTGCGGTCCGTCAGGCTTCTGTCTGAAGAAGCCTGATGAACCGTTTAAGCCGGTTCAGCATAGTAGACCAGCATAAAATATGTCACCGGTTCATCCGAGGAATTAAAATAACTGTGCGGCATCGCCCGAAGTCAGCACATGCTTTTCGTCATCAAGCTCAACCGTCAATTCACCGCTCTTGATTAAAATGTATCTTCCCCTAAATGTGATTTTGCCTCATGGGCGCAGCCCGGCTTCAGGTCAACTATGTCAAAAAGTTTGACCGTGACGGTGGTGAGCGGGGTTATTTCGGTGTCGGGCTTTCGTTTGTATATAAAAAGGGCATCAACGGCACATGCTGTTGATGCTTTTTTTGAAATGCTAGGGTTTGGAGAGCACTTCAATTCCGACGTTGACCATTTTGTCCAGTCCCATAAAAGACAGGCAGATTTTGGCGCGTCTTTTTCTTTTATCGATCTTTTTAATAATGCCTTCCATTCCTTTAAGAGGCCCTGAGGCAACGGTTACTTTTGAATTTTCAATATAGACTTTTGAATAATCTACAGTGTCTCCTTCTCCGATCAGCCTAATGATAGGGAGGATTTCTTCATCCTTAATTGTCGTGAAATAGGTTTTACGCTCTTTGGAATAATATGCGCCGTTATTCACGATTCTGCATGAAATGGGGAGTTCTTTGATTTTATGAAATGTCCGCTCTGTCATCTTCGTTTTAAACAGCACATATCCCGGAAACATCTTTTTGAGTGCCTCGTATTTGATTCCGGCTTTTCGTTCTGTGACTTTTTTCTTGGGTATGATTGAGTAGAGAGCCTGCTCATCAAACTGCAGACGCAGAAATTTTTGAACTGTTTCTTCTTTTCCGGACTCTACAAAAAGTGCGTACCATTTCATGACTGGGTCCTCCTTAGAATAATAAGAAATTATTATACAAAGAAAGTATTTAATGGATAGTATTTAAAGTGATTAAAAATTTTTCTAATTCGTCTTTTTTTTACATAATATATGAAAATGAAAAATAAGTATAGACCCAATTGACAGAGAAGCGATGAAATTTTCTTTGACATGAAAAGGGTTCAGGGAATTATCTGACATTTATCCCGAAACAATTATGCCGACTGTCCACCGAACATAAAACTGTGGAATAAATGTCAGAAAATAACGAAATAAATCCTTGACATTATTATCTATAAATTGATATTATTCTCTTTAAATAGCAACTATTTGTTAAATTTATTAAATTGATGTAAAGCACCTATTAAATTTCAATCGCTGTTTCGGCACGTTGAAGAGGAAATAGGGATTATAAAAATGATTGTAGTGTATATATCTACATATACATGATAAGGGAGAAGTGTGCCGTCATGGCTGTTTTCGGGCATATTGGCACTGCAGCTTGTCATGCGAAACATTCAGTAAACAAGCAAGATGTCTTTATATAAATTATGTTAGAAAAGGAAAACACAATGCGTTTGCGATTTTTAAACCTTTGCTGAATCGCAAACGCGTTTGTGTTTTTATTTTTATGCCGGTGTTTACACCAGTCAATATATGAAATAAGAGACGTTTTTGTATGGAGATCCACATGTGATGTACAAAATTGGCGATGCGGAAAGGATGAGGATAAGATGCTTACGTTTGTGTTCCCGGGGCAGGGTTCTCAATTTAAAGGAATGGGAGCCGGACTGTTTGATGAATTTCAAGATCTGACACGTCAGGCTGATGACATATTAGGCTACTCTATAGAAGAATTGTGTCTGGAGGATCCGAATCACCAGCTGGGGAAAACGCAATTTACCCAGCCGGCGTTATATACGGTGAGTGCACTCAGTTATTTAAAGAAAATGAAAGAGTCCGGCAGAGAGCCTGATTACGCCGCAGGGCACAGTTTAGGAGAATATAATGCGTTATTTGCGGCCGGCTGCTTTGATTTTGAGACCGGTTTGCAGCTTGTAAAAAAAAGAGGGGAGCTCATGAGCAAGGCAGCTCCCGGAGGCATGGCAGCGGTTTTGGGGTTTACGGCTGAACAAGTAAAAGAGGTTCTATCCGATTATCATCTGACCGGCATTGATATCGCTAATCACAATTCACCTTCGCAAATTGTGATCGCCGGAACGAAACAAGACATTGAAAAAGCGGGCCCCGTCTTTGAAAAAGCCGGCGTGAGAATGTACCTTCCTTTAAATGTGAGCGGCGCCTTCCATTCCCGCTATATGAAAGATGCTGAAAAAGAGTTCGCGGATTATTTAGAAGAAACGGCGTTTTTGCCTCTTCGTTTTCCGGTGATCTCAAATCTTCATGCCGCACCTTATAAGAATGATGAAATCAAAACAAATCTGACTTTGCAAATGACCAATCAGGTAAAGTGGACGGACACGATACGCCGTCTGATGGGACTTGAAAATAATGAAATTGCAGAAGTCGGGCCCGGGGAAGTGCTGACAAAACTGACGCGTCAGATTAAAAAAGATGCCGTCCCATTACCTATGCCGAAAGAAGAGTCTGATACTGCTGATGTTAAAGCATCGGCAGCTGATCCGCAAAAAACGGCGGGAATGAGATTAGGGAACGAAGATTTTAAAAAAGATTATAACATCCAATATGCTTACATGACGGGCTCCATGTACAGGGGAATTGCTTCGGAACAGATGGTCATTAAAGCGGCAAAAGCGGGAATGCTGGGCTTTTTCGGAACGGGCGGATTGAGTATCGAACGGATCGGACAGGCCATCGGAACCATCCGGTCTGCACTGCGGCAAGGGGAAACATTCGGAATGAATCTTCTTCATCATATGATGTCACCTGACAAGGAAGTCAGAATGATAGATTTATATTTGAAAAACGGCATTCATCTTATTGAAGCATCGGCATTTATGGGCATAACCCCCGCTCTTGTTATATACAGGGCAAGGGGACTAAGCAGGAATCATGACGGGTCGGTGTCAGTTCAAAACAGAATCATCGCGAAAGTATCCCGGCCTGAAGTCGCTGAGGCCTTTCTGAATCCGGCTCCGGCTCATGTGCTGGAAAGACTTGTGTCTGACAATCGGCTGACAGCCGGGGAAGCGGCGCTTGCAAAAGAAATTCCGATGGCTGATGACATTTGCGTTGAAGCGGATTCAGGAGGGCATACCGACCAAGGGATTCCGTATACATTAATGCCTGCCATGATCAGACTCAGAGACCGCATGATGGAGAAGCACGGTTATGCGAAAAAAGTAAGAATCGGCGCAGCGGGCGGCATCGGCACTCCGGAAGCGGCTGCTGCCGCGTTTCTGCTCGGCGCCGAATTTATCGGAACCGGTTCTATTAATCAATGCACGGTCGAAGCCGGGACAAGTGATTCAGTGAAAGATCTGCTTCAGGAAGCGAACGTGCAGGATACGTCATACGCTCCCGCAGGAGATATGTTTGAAGCGGGAGCAAGGGTGCAGGTGCTGAAAAAAGGCCTGTTTTTCCCGGCAAGAGCCAATAAACTCTTTGACTTGTACAGACAATACAATTCTTTAGATGAAATAGATGAAAAAACGAAAATATTAATTGAAGAAAAGTATTTCCAGTGCGGTTTTGAAGAAGTGTATGAGCAGTTGAAACGTGATAAATCTCCTGAGCAGATCGCCAAAGCCGAACAGAATCCGAAACACAAAATGGCGATGGTATTTAAATGGTATTTTTCTCATACGACAAGGCTCGCTCTGGAAGGAAAAAGCGAAAGTAAAATAGATTACCAAATTCATTGCGGCCCTGCGCTCGGCGCGTTTAATCAATGGGTGAAAGGAACCCCGCTTGAAAATTGGAGAAACAGGCATGTCGATCTGATCGGCAAACAGCTCATGGAAGAAACAGCCGGCCTTCTTGCGCAAAGGCTGGTATCGATTACAGGCTGAGTATGACCAGCCATTACATTTTTTCTGCGGAGGACAGACCATGCTGATTGAAAATCATGAATTAACGATGAGCCATGTCGGGTTAGGGAATTTGAATGAGTACGCACTGCTGCTGTTATTCGGCAACGCACACAGTCACCATTTAACGGACGGAACGGGATTCCGGCCTGATCAGATGGCCGATCACCAAGGGCTGATTTTGTATCCGGCTTATTTTATGACACATCTCAAAGTTCCTTCAGATCAGCCTCTTGATCAGTACCGATTATGGGACGAGGTTTCCGTCGGAGTCGATATCTCCCGGTTTGGAGAAACCATATTAGAATCTGATTATTTGTTCGGGCCGAAAGGAGCGGTCAGCTCTGATAAAAGCGAGTGGGACCGGGGACGGTTTCCTTCTATGAAAGCCAATAGTTTAATTGTCGTCGACGTCACACAAACAGAAGGTTCGACGCGCAAAGTCTCAGCGCCTAAGGCTGAATGCATTGCGGAACTTTCTAAGCTAGCCAAGCCGCCTTACGCGCTGATGCGGTCAAAGAAAATCAGAACGGACGCCTTCGGTATGAAGCCGGGCAATCTCAAAACAGCAGACCCCGTTTCATATCGGGTTCCTATTGATCAGGATGCTGCGCCCGGGCATGCCATGGTGTTTGCGAAATTCAGCAAGATAATGGATACGGCGGAATTTGAATGGATGACGCGCCGGTCGAAGCCGGGTTTTCCGGTTTCAATCGCGCGGCATTTATTTTTGCTTGAAAGAGAGACGTATTATTACGGAAATTGTTTTGCAGATGAAGAGCTTGATATTTATATGACGGGACACATTGAAGAATGCGATCCCGACTTTCACGGTGAGTCCCTCGGTATGATCTCAGTGGCGAAAATCAGCTATCAGATTGAAGTCTATATGAAAAGAAATCATACATTGCTGGCCATTTCCAAGGTGGACAAGCTGCTGGCGGTGCCGACCTCTTCACAAGATCATATTCCGGATTATAAGCGGGTCATCAGAAGTTTATAAAATGAAGAATGGAGCTGAAAGCAAATGGAACAAACCAAGGAAATGAAGCAGATCATCGCTCAAATCATTCAGGACATTCAAGAACAGCAGTCATATCGGGCCGTCGAAGCGGGAGATGATGTGAGAGTCATAGAGGATCTGGGCTTCTCATCACTGGATATCGCTCAATTAGTCGCACAGATGGAGATGGAAACCGGAGTAGATCCTTTTTCCCAAGGAGAAACAATTTCAAGCATTACAACCGTCGGCAGCATTTGTGATATTTATCAAAAATATATGGACAGTGCTCAATCATGAAAACAGAAAGCGGGGGAGATATCAGCTGGGTGACTGATAAGCTTAGGGAAACGCAAGACAGTGAGTTTCTCATTTTTAAAGGGCAGACTTTTACGTATGATGATTTGCTGGCACGAATTAGCTTTTTTCAGAAAGAACTTGAACAAAACGGAATACGTGAAGGAGAATGTGTGGCGCTTATCGGGGATTATTCCCCGAACGCTATTTTTTTGCTGATGGCGCTTTTGTTAAACCGAAATATCGTTGTCCCTCTAAGCAATGAATCAAGGGAAAAGCATCTCGATATGTTTGAAGACGCGAAAGTGAATCAAATCATTGAAATAAATGAAAATGACAGCTGGACGCTTCGCGGAGGTTCTGAAAGCGCCTCTCACCCTCTGCTTGATGACCTGCGCGAGAGAGGGGAGTCAGGCATTATTATTTTCACATCGGGAACTTCCGGCAAAAGCAAAGCATCCGTGTTAAGCGCCGGCCGGCTGCTTGAAAAATATAAAACGGCGAAGAGAAAACCGCTGCGTACGCTCATTTTTCTGAAATTGGATCATATCGGCGGCATTAATACGCTGTTTGCGATTCTGTTTAACGGGGGGACCATCGTCACATCAGACAGCAGAACGCCGGAGTCCGTTTATCAGGCGGTCGACAAGCATGCTGTCCAAGTGCTCCCCGCCACCCCGACCTTTTTAAACATGCTGCTGATGTCCAAGGCGGATGCCGGCTATAACCTCTCTTCACTCCGGCTGATCACTTACGGCACAGAACCGATGCCCCAATCAACGCTGCGCGGCATTCACCGGCTGTTTCCGGATGTACGGCTGAAACAAACATATGGATTAACTGAACTGGGTATATTCTCAACGAAATCAAAAGACAGCCAATCCACTTGGATGAAAGTGGGCGGTGCCGGAACAGAGACCAAAATTACCGGAGGCACGCTTTGGGTCCGTTCTGAGTCGGCGATGCTCGGCTATTTAAACGCACCGTCACCTTTCGATGAAGACGGCTGGTATGACACCGGTGACCAGGTGGAAACAGACGGCGAATATATAAGAATCCTTGGAAGAAAGAGTGAAATCATTAATGTGGGCGGAGAGAAAGTGTTTCCGGCAGAGGTGGAAAGCGTCTTTCTGGAGATACCGAATGTCCGGGATGTTCTCATAACGGGAAGAAAAAATCCGATTACGGGCGAGATTGTCGCAGCAGAGGCCGTGCTTGAAAAAGAGGAAGATATCAAATCTTTCAGAAAGCGGGCCGTAGCTCATTGCAAACAGAAGCTGCAGCCATATAAGATACCGCAGATCATCTCTGTTACAGATCGGAAACTGTCTAATGACCGATTTAAAAAAATAAGAAACGTGTAAAACAGGAGGCAAATATGAATAACGGAAAAGTAGCGGTCGTCAGCGGAGGAAGCCGGGGGCTGGGAAAAGCGATTGTACAGACGCTTTTGGATGAGGATTACAAAGTAGCCGCTTTCAGCCGCAGTGAATCTGATTTTATTAACACATTGAGAGAGAGTGAAAAGTACCGCGGCCGCTTTTATTGGGAAGCGGCGGATGCGGCGGATGATGCCGCCATGAAACAGTTTGTTCTTCAAGTATACCGCAAGTTTTCCAGAATAGACGGCTTGGTCAATAACGCCGGTTTGAACCTTGATCAGCTGCTGCCCCTGACCAATGATGAAGACATTGACCGCATCCTCAATCTGAATATCGGCTCAGTCATCAAGCTGACCCGAAACGTATCCCGTGTCATGCTGAAACAAAATTCCGGATCAATCGTTAACATAAGCTCCATTATCGGCTCAAGAGGATTTAAAGGCACTTCAGTTTACAGCGCATCCAAAGCGGCTCTTGACGGCTTGACGCGAAGCCTGGCCAGGGAGCTCGGGTCTAAAGGAATCCGTGTCAATTCACTTGCGCCCGGTTTTGTGGACACCGATATGACGAAAAATATGCCGGAAAAACAAAAATCGCAGATTATCAGAAGGACGCCGATGGGGCGTTTAGGCGAAACAGACGATATGACCGGACTCGTTCGTTTCCTGCTTTCTCCTGAATCGTCCTTTATGACCGGACAGACAATGGCAATAGACGGCGGATTAACTTGTTAAAGCACAGAAAAATTCTTTTGTACAAGGGATGGTATCCTCATGAAATGTATTAACGAATTTTTAAGAACGGTAATAGCGGAAAAGCTGGGTGCCGAGGTGACCGAAGCGGAAGATAAAACCGCTTTTTTTACTCTTGGCGTGACGTCTCTCATCAGTGAAGAAATCATGACCATATTGCATAAAGAATTTACCGGCCTTTCTGAAACGCTGCTGTTTGAATATCCGAACATTGAGAAATTGAGTGAGTTTTTAAGTGCGCAGAAACGAAATCCCGAAAGCGTTCTTGAATTCAAAGAAACGGAGCCTGATACGGGAAGCCCGCAGGAAGAAGAATTGCTTCCCGTACAGGCGGCTGAAAAGGTGCCTGAACCGGCAACGGACGGGAGCTCTGATATTGCGGTTATCGGAATGAGCGGGATGTTTCCGAAAGCGGAAAACCAGCATGATTTTTGGAACAATTTAATGGAAAATAAAGATTGTGTCTCTGAAATCCCAGAGGACAGATGGGACAGCTCTTATTACTCGGAAGAGAAAACGGCAGAATACGCGTCATACAGTAAATGGGGAGGTTTTATTGATCATCCGGATCAATTTGACCCGCTGTTTTTTTCTGTTTCCCCGTGGGAAGCTGATTTAATGGACCCCCAGCAAAAATTGTATGTCACGTGCTGCTGGGAAGCGATGGAGGATGCCGGTTACGGGAACCCGGCGGCCAGGCCGACGGATCAAATCGGTGTATTCGCCGGAGTGACCTGGAATGAATATTCATTAATTGCACACGAAGAAGGTTTCCTCAAAGATCAGTACAAAGGCCCCGGCTCCTTATATTGGAGCATTCCGAACCGGGTTTCTTATTTCCTTGATCTCCATGGCCCGAGCATCGCTGTTGATACGGCGTGTTCTTCATCGCTTGTCGCCGTCCATCAGGCTTGTCAGGCCATTATGTCGGGCGACTGTGAAATGGCGCTTGCCGGAGGCGTCAACCTCAGCTTACATCCGCAAAAATACATGTTTTTAAGCCAATCACATTTTCTGTCTTCTGAAGGAAAATGCCGCAGTTTCGGTGAAGGCGGAGACGGTTACGTGCCCGGCGAAGGCGCGGGAGCCGTTTTGTTAAAACCATTGAAAAAAGCGATTGCGGACAAAGACCACATCTACGGTGTCATTAAGGGGTCAGCCACTAATCACGGCGGCAAAACGACCGGGTATACGGTGCCGAATCCGGAAGCGCACCGGGACCTGATTTTATCCGCTCTAAACAGAGCCGCGGTAAGTCCGGCGGATATCAGCTACATTGAAGCTCACGGAACCGGCACGGCGCTCGGCGATCCGATTGAGATACGCGGCCTGTCTATGGCATTTGATAAACAGACCGATGAGAAAAACTACTGCGGAATCGGCTCGGTGAAATCCAATATCGGACATTTGGAAGCGGCTGCAGGGATCGCCGGTTTAATCAAGGTGCTTTTAAGCATGAAACATGAAACGCTTCCCGCCAGTCTGCACTCCGAGGAACTGAACCGCAAGATTTCTTTTTCTGATTCGCCATTTTATGTCGTCCGAAACAACCGGCCGTGGCCGGCTGAAGGAGATAAACCGAGAATCGCCGCAATCAGTTCATTCGGCGCAGGAGGCTCTAATGCCCATCTGATCGTAGGTGCTTATCAGCCAGAACGGCAAGCGGATGGGAATACTGAGCAAAAACCGCATGCCGTCGTATTAAGCGCACATTCCGAACAGCAGCTGAAAGAATATGCCGGGAAATTAAGCTCTTTTCTTGACCGATTGGAAAACCTGCCTTCTGCCGGCGGATACAGTCTGGAAAATATCGCTGCCACCTTATTGTCAGGCAGAGAGCCTTTCTCCTTCCGGCTTGCTGTCATTGCATCATCCCTTTCTGAGCTGAAACGGCGATTGGACGGATTTGTAAGCGGTCACAGCGACGGCAGGTATATGTACTTCGGAAAAGCGTCACCCGGGCGTCCGGACGTTTCAGGCCAATCCGTTTCAGATCCTGAGAAATTTGCCGCGCTGTGGGTGAAAGGCCTTCAAGGTTGCAAAAAGCCGGAAACGCCGTATCAGAAAGTTCCGCTTCCTACGTATCCGTTTTTAAAGGAAACGTCCTGGCTGACCGATCAAAAAAAGCGGTATACAAAAAAGCCCCAAAATATCAAAAGGCGTGAAGCGCTGCATCCTCTGCTTGATGAGAATATTTCATCCGCCCGGAAAGGGACGTTTCAAAAGATATTTTCCAAGGATGAATATTTCTTTAAAGATCATTTAGTGAACGAAAAATATGTGCTTCCCGGAGTCTGTCATCTGGAAATGGCGGCATACGGCGCGGGATTGTGGGGAGAACGCCCGGTCGTCTCTCTTCAAAGTGTGTGGTACATGGAGCCGATTGTGACAGGGACAGACCCAACATCCGTCATGATAGAGTTTGAAGCAGAAAAAGAGCGTATAAGCTATGTCATTAAAGAAAAAGGAGCGGACGGCACCCTCTTTTCGCAAGGAGAAGTGATTTGTAAAGAAAAAGGAGCATCTTTTGAGGCCCCGGTCTTTCAGCTCCCGGCGCCATTTGCGCAGAGAACGGAGCCGAAAGATATCTATCACTCGTTCTCTGAGGCGGGAATCGTGCAAAAGGACAGTTTTCAGGTCATCCGCGAATTCTCTTATACAGAAAGGAAAGCACTGGCCAAATTAATGCTCCCGTCACACTTGGAAGCCGATTTTAAACAGTACATCCTACATCCGTCCTTAATGGATGGCGCTGTTCAAACTGCAATGGCGCATGTGCTGCAATTTCAAAAAGAGCCTGCGCTTATCGTACCGTTTTCCTTCGGAGAAATACAGCTGCTTGAACCGTTAGCGAAAACCGTATTTGTGCATGCGGAGGTAAAAGCGGCCTCCGTTCACCAATTTGATCTGCATATTTGTGATGAGCGCGGCGTGCTGTTGGCGGCAGTGAAAGATTTTATCATAAAAGAGGTGCAGGAAAGCGCCGGGTTTAACCAAAAAGCCGGCGTCACGCCGAAGACAAGCCGTGAAACGGAATTGCTTATGACACCGGTTTGGAACACCGTCACCATTCCGGAAACCGGCATGTCTTTCATGCGTGAAGAAAAAATAATCGTCATCGGGGCCGGGCCGGATTTTCAGCAGGCTTTGAAAGAGATGTATTCCGATGTCCGTTTTCCGGACATCACTTCTTTGGACAGCGCGGAACAAATGGCTGAAACACTGAAAGCGCAAGGTTCTTTTCAACACATGATATGGGCGGCGCCGGATCATCCCATTCCATCCGTTTATGATGCGGATATGGCCGACGGACAGGAGCACGGGGTCATGCAGCTTTTCCGGCTGGTAAAAGCGCTTCTGCTTCTGAATTTTGACACGGAACAACTATCATTGACAATCTGCACGTTTCAAGCACAGCCGATTCATGAACATGATGAGGTCAATCCGAGTCATGCAAGCATACACGGATTAGCGGGGTCGCTCGCAAAAGAATACAGCAATTGGAGCATCCGGCTTCTTGATTTGGAATCTCAAAGGGGAGACCGGCATCTTCCCGATGTCTTCTCTTTACCGGCGGATCCCGAGGGAAATCCGTGGGTCTTTCGTGCAGGTCAGTGGCACCGCCAGCAATTGGCCGTCTGCCGGCCTCATGCAGATGAGCCTTCATTATACCGGCACGGCGGGGTTTATGTGATTATCGGCGGAGCAGGCGGAATAGGAGAAGTATGGACTGAATATATGATTCAGACCTATCAGGCGAAAATTGTCTGGATCGGGAGGCGGAAAAAAGATACACAGATTGAAAGAAAGCTGAAAAGACTTGCGGCTTTAGGCCCCGCACCGCAATATTTCAGCGCGGATGCTGCCGATTATGACTCTCTCAAACGGGCGTATGACACCATTGTAAAGGAAAATGGAAAGGTCCGCGGAATCATCCATTCCGCCATCGTGTTATCAGACCGAAGTTTTGCCAATATGGAAGAGGATCAGTTCCGCGCTTCACTTTCTGCAAAAACTGATGTGAGCTTGCAGATTGCCCGGGTAGCTGAAGGGGAACCCCTGGATTTCTTGCTGTTTTTCTCTTCGATGATGTCGTTTCAAAAAGCGCCGGGACAGAGCAATTATGCCGCCGGGTGCACGTTTAAAGACGCTTTTGCTAAGCGGATCTCACAGAAAGCGCCGTATGCCGTAAAAGTTGTCAATTGGGGCTTTTGGGGAAGTGTCGGCGTTGTCGCTTCAGAACAATACCGGAAACGGATGGAGCGGGACGGAATCGCTTCTATTGAGGCGCCCGAAGCGATGAAAACGCTGGAAACCCTGCTTTCCGGACCTCATGACCAGCTGGCGCTGATCAAAACGACAGATCCGGTTTTTATGAAAGACGATCTGAAAGAACAAGTAACGGTTTATCCGGAAAAGATTCCTTCCGCACTCGGACAATTAACGGTTAACATCACGCAGAATGACGAAGCTGAGCGGTTAAAAGCATCAAGTGTCATGAGCTGCATGAGAGAGATGGAGTCCCTTATTGAAAAAATGCTTGTATCAACCCTTTATGAGATGGGAGCCGGGCTTGGTCAGGCTTTGCCGTTATTTCAATCGGCTGCCGGCATAACGGAACAATACAGCAGATGGCTGAAAGAGAGCTTTGTCCTCCTGAATAAATTAGCGCTTACTCCGGAAAAAACGGATCTAGGGCAGGTGTGGGAGGAATGGGAGCGGAAAAAAGAGACTTGGCTGCGCCAGAAAGACATGAGGGCGCATGTCAGATTGGCAGAAGAGACATTGCGTGTGCTTCCAGACATTTTAACCGGAAAGCTTCCGGCAACGGAAGTGATGTTCCCTGACTCCTCCTTCCGTCTTGTGGAAGGCATTTACCGCAATAATATCATTTCTGATTTTTTCAATGACAAGCTTGCTGACACATTGATTGCAGTTTTGAAGGAACGTCTGGAAAAAGACCCGCAGGCGAAAATCCGCATTTTAGAAATCGGAGCCGGAACGGGCGGGACGAGCGCTGCGGTCATGAGAAAATTGAAACCGTATGAAGCGCATATTGCCGAATATTGTTTCACGGATATTTCTAAAGCATTTCTTTTACATGCAGAAGACATATTCGGTCCGGAATATCCTTATGTCACTTATAAAATATTCAACGCTGAGCAGCCGGTATCAACAGAAGCGCCGGACATCGGCACGTATGACGCAGTGATCGCGACCAATGTGCTTCATGCGACAAAAAATATCCGCTCTACGCTGCGCCATGCGAAAGCAATGCTGCAAAAAAACGGCCAGCTGTTTATAAATGAGATCAACAGCCGCACCATATTCAACCATGTGACGTTTGGCCTTCTTGAAGGCTGGTGGCTGTATGAGGATCATGATTTACGGATTCCGGGCTGTCCGGGGGTTGATCCGGCCGGCTGGGCGGAAGCGCTTTCGCTTGAAGGATTCGTCCATCCCCTGTTTCCGGCTGAAACCGCACACGACTTAGGCCAGCAGATTATAGCGGCTGAAAGTGACGGAACGGTCAGGCTTGCTCTCACACAGGCGTCAGAAGAGAAGCCGGAGCGCCGTCCGTATGACGCAGAAGGTCTTTCGGATGATACTTTGCATGTCAGCCTGAGAGAAAAAAGCGTTGAACTGATGAAGAAGGTCATCGGTGAAGCGCTTATAGTGCCGGCGCATCGTCTTTTATCCCATGAACCTTTAACCGCATACGGATTGGATTCCATACTGGTCGTCAGACTGACCAACGCGTTAAAAGACGTCTTCGGTTCTGTCAGCAGCACTTTATTTTTTGAATATCAAACCATTGATGAGCTTGCTGATTACTTTCTGTCTTCCCGTAAAGAAGCGCTCGAGCGGCAATTCGGGAATGGACGGCCTCATCCCGAAAACGCCGGACGGGTGCAGGCTCCCGCAGAAAGCGCCGCGCCGATTCCAAACGTAAGGGAACGGGGCATCACATATCTGACGGAATTAATAGGAAAAACGCTGAAGATTCCGAGCGGGAGAATGGATCCGTCGGTTTCCTTAACCGCATACGGTTTGGATTCTATTCTGGTCGTCAGGCTCACAAATGCCTTTCGTAACGTGTTTGACCAAATGACCAGCACCCTCTTTTTTGAATATCAGACGATAGAAGAAATCGCGGATTACCTGCTTCTTTCTCAGCGGGGAGCATTTATGAAAGCGATGGGTGTGCGTGAGGCACAGCTGTCTGATCACATAGATAACCTGAATGTAAAACAAAACAAGATTCCTCAAAACGAGGAAGGCGAAAGGACGAACGGAGATCCCTATATCCAGGATATCGCTGTCATCGGTCTGTCAGGCCGGTATCCGGGCGCCGATCACGTTGATGAGCTGTGGGAAAATGTAAAAGCCGGCAGGCATTCTATTACTGAAGTGCCGAAAGATCGCTGGGACTGGAAAACGTTTTATAACGAGGAACGCGGAAAATGGGGGTCCATTTATTCAAAATGGGGCGGTTTTCTCGATGACATTGATACATTTGATCCGCTGTTTTTCCGTATATCTCCCGCGGAAGCTGAAAGGATGGATCCGCAGGAAAGGTTGTTTCTGCAGACTGCTTATTCAAGCATTGAAGATGCGGGGTACACCCCGGCCACGCTTTGTGACAGCCGGAAAATCGGAGTCTTTGTCGGTGTGATGAACAGCAATTACCCGACTGTTCCCAGCGACTGGTCTATCGCAAACAGAGTATCGTTTTTGTTCAATTTCCAAGGGCCGAGTATGGCTGTGGATACAGCCTGCTCTTCTTCTTTAACAGCTGTCCATCTCGCCGCAGAAAGCCTGCGGAGCGGAATGAGTGAAACAGCGATTGCCGGCGGAGTCAATCTTATCGTTGATCCGGCCCACTATGAGCGGCTGTCCGCTTTTTCAATGCTGTCTCCCGGTGATAAATGCAAATCTTTCGGAGACAGTGCGGACGGTTTTGTTGACGGTGAAGGAGTAGGGGCGATTGTGTTAAAGCCGCTTGCTCAAGCGGAGAAAGACGGCGATCATATTTACGGCGTTATCAAAGGAAGCATGCTGAACGCAGCAGGCAGGACAAACGCTTATATGGTGCCAAATCCGAAAGCGCAGTTTGATCTGATCGCAGACACGTTGAAACGGACAGACATTCACCCGAGAACGGTCAGTTACTTGGAAGCCCACGGAACGGGCACTGCGCTCGGTGATCCGATTGAAATCGACGGGTTAACGAAAGCTTTTCACCTGACAACAGAAGACCGGCAGTTTTGTTCCATCGGTTCCATTAAATCAAATATCGGACATTTAGAAAGCGCTGCCGGGATTGCGGGGATCACCAAACTGCTTCTGCAATTGAAACATAAGAGGATTGCCCCTTCATTGCATGCGGCGGAATTGAATCCGAATATTGAGTTTGAGCACACTCCGTTTTTCGTACAGCAAAAAGAAACGGAATGGAAACGACCTGTCTTGAATATCACGGGTAAAATGAAGGAATATCCGAGAATTGCCGGCATTTCCTCGTTTGGAGCAGGAGGTTCAAACGCACATGTCATCATTCAGGAATATGTGCCGTCTGACAGCCTGAAACCAATGGAAAACGCGTCTGTTTCTCCGCAAAAACCGGCTGTTATCATTTTATCAGCGCGAAATGAGCAGCAATTATCAGAGCGCGCCCGCCAGCTTCTGGATGATGTCATAAGAAAAAAACGTTCTGACGGGGATTTGGCCAAGATCGCTTACACGCTTCAGGCGGGAAGAGAACCGATGGCTGAGCGGCTTGCATTTACGGCCGAGTCGATAGAAGAACTGAAAATGAAGCTTATGAGTTTCTCAAACGATCATAATATCGAACATGCTCATATCTGGCGGGGCAGGACAGCCAAACATCATTCATTGGCGGCTTCGCTCACTTCTGATGAAGATATGGCGCTTACCATAAATGCCTGGCTGAGAAAAGGGAAATACGGAAAGCTGCTTGACCTTTGGGTTAAAGGACTTGACGTCGATTGGTCAGCTCTTTATCAGTGCAACCCGGGCCGCATCAGTCTCCCGGCCTACCCTTTTGCCAAAGACCGATATTGGGTCACAAAAGCTGATGTGTCACTTGACAAAACAGGCTCAGCGAAAAGTGAGAAAGCAGCCAGACTTCACCCGCTGCTCCACGCGAATACATCGACCTTTACCGCCCAGCGTTTTACTTCTGTTTTTTCAGGACATGAACCGTTTTTTGCCGATCACATCGTCAATGGAAAACCGGTGCTTCCGGGCGCGGCTGCTTTAGAAATGGCCCGGGCCGCCGTTACATTTGCCGCCGAAGACTTGCCGGGCGGGAAAACGGGTGTAAGGCTCAAACAGATCGTTTGGCTCCGTCCGGTGACGGCGCTTTCTGAAGGAGTGACGCTTCATGTAAAGCTTCAGCCGGAAGAAAACGGAGACATCGCTTTTGAAGCGTATGCCGAAGGAGAAGACCCGCTTGTCTTTTTCCAGGGAAAGGCCGTGCTCGAAGAGACGGAGCGTGCTCCTGTTCTCGATGTAGAAGCGGTTCAGGCGCGCTGCGGCGGCCGTCACTTGTCAAAGGCTGAGTGCTATGAAGCGTTCGACAGCCTCGGCATCACCTACGGACCGTCTCATCAGGCGCTTGACGCCGTCTATGCCGGAAGCGGAGAAGTGCTCGCAAAGCTCACTCTTCCGCCGTCCGCCCGCGAAGAAAAGGAGCCGTTCATCCTGCATCCGAGCATGCTGGACGCCGCCCTTCAGGCTTCTATCGGTCTCGTGCTCTCAGACGGTTCCGCGTCCGGACGGCCGTTTCTGCCGTTTGCCCTCCAGGATATGCAGGTGTTTTCTGCGTGCCGGGAGACGATGTGGGCGGTGCTTTCCTCAGCGGACGGCGCCTATCATATTGAGCTGTGTGATGAAAACGGTGCGGTATGTGTCCGATTGACGGGGCTCACCGCCCGTTTTCTGGAAGAGGAAACGGAGGAAAAACCGCTCTTGCTTCAGCCAAAGTGGCAGGAATCACCGCCGGATGAAGGCAGCGGACAAGAAGAGTCTTTCAGATACGTGACACTGTATGGCGGAATGAACGCTGAGGACATAAGCGGCGCCGTATGTGCGGCTGACGGCGAAGGTCCGATTGAAGACCGTTATGACGCCTGCGCGGCGGAGCTGTCAGCGATCGTCACGCGTCTTATCAAAGAAAAACAGAAGAAAAAAACGCTGATCCAGCTTCTTGTCCCCGACAGGGGGGAAGACAATGTATTGGCGGGGCTGGCCGCTTTTCTGAAAACGGCTCACCTTGAACATCCGAAGCTGTACGGCCAAGTCATCCAAGCCGATCCGGACGAGTCAGCCTCGGCGCTTCTTGCCAAACTGAAAGAAAACCGGGCGCATCCTGAACAAGCGGAAATCCGTTATGAAGACGGCAAACGTCTCGTCAGAAACTGGCGTCATCTGCCGGCGCCTCAAAGCGGCGCCGTTCCGTGGAAAGACGAAGGGGTCTACCTCCTCACCGGGGGAGCGGGCGGCATCGGCCTGATTTTCGCTGAAGAAATAGCCTCCCGCGTCAAAAACGCCGTCCTCGTATTAACGGGAAGGGCGGAAGCGCTTGATGAAGACCGCTCCGCCCGCTTACGGCGCTTGGAAGCGTCGGGTGCCCGCGTATTGTATCAACCGGTTGACGTGACAGACAGGGCGGCGGTCATCGCCCTCGTCCGCGGCATACAGGAGGTGCACGGAACACTCGACGGGATCATTCACGGCGCAGGCGTGATCGCTGACAACTACATTCTGAACCAGACAGAAAACGAACGGAAGACCGTCATGGCGCCGAAGGTGAAAGGGCTTATCAATCTTGATGAAGCAGCGAAAGATGTGCGGCTGGACTTTTTCATCCTGTTTTCTTCCTTGGCGGGAGGTATGGGAAATCCGGGGCAGGCCGGTTATGCGGCAGCCAACGCATTTATGGACGTTTATGCAGCCCGCCGGAACCGTCTCGTGCGGGACAACAGGCGGAGCGGGCAGACTCTGTCTGTCAACTGGCCGCTTTGGGAAGAAGGCGGTATGCGTGTGGACAAAGAGACCGAACGGCTGATGTACGAACAGACCGGAATGAGAGCCATGCGATCGGCGTCAGGCATCCAAGCGCTTTACGCCGCTTTTGCCTCCGGAGAACACCAGGTCATGGTGGCAGAAGGCGACGAAAAACGGATTCGAAAAAACCTGATGCCTGAAACGCCGGAACCGTCCAATCGCATTCATGTGTCAAGGAAGACGCCCGTCCATATGCCGAATAAAGTACAAGCGGAACTCAAACATATGATATCAGGCATTCTGAAGGTGAAAGAAGACGAGATAGATGCTGAATCAGAGATGAGAGATTATGGCTTTGATTCGGTTTCATTCACGCAGTTTGCAAATGAACTAAATAAAATGTATGGGCTTGAACTGACACCGGCCGTGTTTTTTGAATATCCGACAGTTTTTCGTTTTGCCCAATACTTGCTGACGGAACATCCGGATACATTCGGCTCACAGGCAGAAACAGAAACGGAGAAACCGGTTGTGCGTAAAAAAATGAAGACGGAGCCATTCTTGATTCCGTCCCGCCTTCCTAAAACAAAAACCGCAGCTGCACCTGAGCCCGTGGCGATAATCGGAATCAGCTGTGCATTTCCAATGGCTGAAAATCCGGAAATGTTTTGGGAGAATTTAGCCGGAGAAAAGGACTGCATTTCTGAAATACCGCCGGAGCGCTGGGACTGGAGACAGTATTACGGAGACCCGCAGAAAGATAAAAATGCGAGCAATGTAAAGTGGGGCGGCTTCATTGATGAAACCGCTCAATTTGATCCTTTATTTTTCGGTATTTCTCCGCATGAAGCCGAAATGATGGATCCTCAGCAAAGACTTTTAATGATGCATGTATGGAAAGCGATTGAAGATGCCGGCTGCTCTGCCAAAAGCCTGTCAGGTACAAATACAGGCATTTTTGCAGGCACGACAAACAGCGGTTACGCTCAGGAAGCTTCAAAGTTCCATATAGAGATTGAGGGTTCTTCCGCCGCCGGTACGGTTCCGTCAATCGGTCCGAACCGTATGAGCTATTTTCTGAATATACATGGGCCGAGCGAACCGATTGAAACCGCCTGTTCAAGCTCATTGGTCGCTGTTCACCGTGCGGTCAGGGCAATTCAGGCCGGAGACTGCGGCATCGCGATTGCAGGAGGCGTCAATGCTATTGTGTCGCCGGATATGCATATCAGCTTTAATAAAGCGGGAATGCTCAGTGAAGACGGGCGCTGCAAAACATTTTCGGATCAAGCGGACGGGTATGTCAGAGCTGAAGGTGCCGGCATGATTGTTTTGAAAACATTATCCGATGCGGAACGTGACGGCGACCGTATTTATGCCGTTATTCGCGGAACGGCGGAAAATCATGGCGGAAGGGCGGCTTCCCTTACATCGCCGAATCCGAAAGCACAGACAGAAGTCATGATAAAAGCTTATCAGCAAGCGAACATCGACCCCCGTACAGTGAGTTATATTGAAGCCCACGGCACGGGAACGGCGCTCGGAGATCCGATAGAAATCAACGGACTCAAAGCGGCTTTTGCAGCGCTTTATCAGAAAGCCGGAGTTACGGCACCCAAGCAGCCTCATTGCGGCCTCGGTTCCGTCAAAACGAATATCGGCCACACAGAGCTTGCCGCCGGCATGGCCGGGCTTTTAAAAATTATTTTGCAGATGCAGCACAAAACGCTTGTGAAAAGTCTGCATTGTGAAACCGTTAATCCGTATATCAGCCTCGACGGCAGCCCGTTTTACTTCGTCCGCGACACTCAGCCATGGAAAGCGGCGACTGATGATAGCGGAAATGAACTGCCGCGGAGAGCGGGTGTCAGCTCGTTCGGATTTGGCGGTGTCAATGCTCATGTCGTGCTCGAAGAATATGTTTCTCCTGTTGAAGAGAAACAATGGACGGCCGGTGAACTTCAGCCGTCCTTATTCATTCTCTCGGCAAAGACGGCGGAACAGCTGAAGGAACGTGCGGAACAGCTGCGCAGATATTTGGAAAAGACACATTCAGCTGACGGAGCTCTTGCGGGTATCGCTTATACGCTTCAGCTTGGCCGGGATGAAATGGAAGAGCGCCTTGCCGTTATTGCTGAAACAAAAGAAGAGCTTACGAACGCGCTGAATGATTTCCTCAGCGGCAAGGAGACGGGGCAGAATTTCTTTATAGGCCGGAACAAAGCGATGAAACAGCTGTTTACAGAGATGACAGACAACGCAGAAATGAGCGGGACCGTAGATCAATGGATTGAAGCAGGAAAGTATACAATGCTTGCAAAATTATGGGTGCAAGGTTTACATGTCGACTGGAATAAATTATATCCGGACCAAAGGCCAAAAAAAGTCAGCCTGCCCGTCTATCCTTTTGCGAAAACACATTGCTGGATACCGCACAGTGCGCAGCATATAAGGCACCGGGAGACTTATGAGATTGATACGTCCCCGCTTGAGACTTATGAACGCCTGCTTGATGAATTGGAGAAAAACGAAATAAGCATAGAAACCGCTGTAAAAAGAACGATCGGTTTTTACAGGGATTAGCGTAATGGAGGAAACCATATGAAAGAGTTTCTGCACCGGGTTTTTTCTGACGTCAAAAATAAAAAAATGACAAAACAGGATGCGATCGGCATTTTGCGCGATTATGATATGCGGATGGGACTTCGCCAAGCTGCTTCCCTCCATCCGCTTGCTCAGCAGCATATTTCCGATGAAACGGGACAGGGATTCTCGGCAGCTTTCAGCGGCCGGGAATTTTTTCTCGCTGATGTTTCTTTACAGCGTAAAAAGCTTATGCCCGGAGAACTTCTTTTGGAAATGGCGAGAGCTGCGGCTGTTTTGACAGTAAAGGAGACTGAGGCTGTCCGGCTGACGCATATCGTGTGGTCAAAGCCCATTCTGACTGAGGCTGAGCCGTTCCATATCGAAATCAGGCTGATACCCGCAGAGGGTGAAGCTAAAAGGTTTGAGATTTATAATCCATTTTCTGCCGATTTCAGTCATCATGATGTGTACAGCCAAGGGACGATTCAGCCAGTTGATGCTGCGCCCGGCATGCTGGATATCAGCCGCTTGAAGGAAAACAGCGGCTTCCTGATGGATCAGCAGCAAATTGAAGCCATCACTCAGAACGATACCGTTCAATACAGTGAGCACATGAAAGGAATTGAGCGTATTTACGCCTCAGCAGGACGGATGCTGGCAGACATATCAATTCCATTGACAAACCAAAAAGAATCCGCCCGATTCGGCCTCCCTCCCTGTGTGATGCAAAGTGTGACAGAGGCATGCGCGCTGCTTGGCGGCAGAGAATATAAAACGCTCGCCCCGGTTTCATTGGACGAGCTTTTGTTTTATGAATCTTGTCCTGACAAGGTATGGGCCGAGATACAAGAGAAGGCGGGGAGCTTTTATATTGATTTATGTGACGAAGAAGGGAAAATATGGGCTTCCCTGTCGGGGTTGAAGCTGCAGCCTGTCATCAAGACGGGCGCTCACGGAAAAACCAATGCCGAACACCGCAGTGAACGTTTGTATGAACAAACGCTTCTTCAGCTCAAAACGCTTTTTGGCCTGACTGCAAAAATTGCTGTTTCCAACATAGACACTGAAGAGCCGCTGGAAACCTACGGAATCGACTCAGTTACTGTGACGAAATTGAACCGCGAATTGTCTCTGCTTTTCGGTGACCTTTCCAAAACGGTTTTTTACGAATATAAGACACTGGGCTCCCTGGCAGCTCACTTTGTCACGGATTATCCGAATGAATGCCGAAAATGGACAAATGATGATGACCACCGTTCAGGCATATCAGAACAGGTTTTGGCAAATGAAGATTTTCCGGTGCTTCCGTCGCTTATCAAGCGAAAGAAACGGCCTTCTTTTTCCAATGAGAACCAGACAAAAGAAGGGATTGCGATTATCGGAGTCAGCGGACGTTATCCGCAAGCTGAAACACTTGAAGAGTACTGGAATAACTTAGCGGCCGGAAAAGACTGTGTGACGGAAATTCCCGAAGAGCGCTGGGAACAGGACAAGTACTACAACCCTGATCCCGAAACGGCCGTGAAAGAAGGGAAAAGTTACAGTAAGCGGGGCGGATTTCTGAAAGATGCCGCTTTCTTTGATCCGCTGTTTTTTCAAATTTCACCCCGTGATGCTTTGAATATGGACCCGCAGGAGCGTCTCTTTATTGAAATGTGCTGGCAGGTGCTGGAGGATGCCGGTTATACGAAGGAACAGCTTGAGAATCTGTATAACGGCCGGGTCGGCGTTTTTGCGGGCATTACGAAAAACGGGTACGGAATGTACTGGAAAAACGGCGGCGCCCTGCAGCCGAAAACGTCGTTCAGTTCAGCGGCCAACAGAGTTTCCTATTTTCTTAATCTGAAAGGGCCGAGCATGCCGGTCGACACGATGTGCTCGTCTTCGCTGACTGCAATTCACGAAGCGTGTGAAAACATCCTTCGCGGCGAATGCGACATGGCGATTGCCGGCGGTGTGAATGTGTATACGCATCCTTCGGCTTATGCGGAGCTCAGCGCCTATCGAATGCTTTCAAAAGACGGAACGTGCAAAAGTTTCGGTGAAGGCGGGGACGGATTTGTTCCCGGTGAAGGTGTCGGGGCCGTGCTGTTAAAGCCGCTGTCAAAAGCGATGGCTGATAAGGACCATATTTACGGGGTGATTCGCGGCACTCATATCAATCACGGCGGCAGAACAAACGGGTATACAGTGCCGAGTCCGAGCGCCCAGGCTGACGTGATTTCCGGCGCGCTTGAAAAATCAGGAATACATCCGCGGATGATCAGCTGTATCGAAGCACACGGCACGGGTACTGAACTCGGAGATCCGATCGAGATTGACGGTTTGACCCGCGCATTTCAAACGAAAACGTCTGATAAAGGTTTTTGCGCCATCAGCTCAGTTAAATCCAATATCGGGCATTTGGAAGCCGCGGCAGGCATTGCCGGTGTAACGAAACTGCTGCTCCAGCTTCAAAAACGACAGCTGGCTCCCTCATTACATTGCCGGAAATTGAATCCGAATATTGCATTCGACCGGACGCCGTTTGTGGTGCAGCGTGAATTGGCAGACTGGAAACAGCCGGTCATTGAGGAAAACGGAGCGCAAAAAGAGATTCCGAGAATCGCGGGAATCTCTTCTTTTGGCGCGGGCGGGGCAAATGCCCACATATTGATAGAAGAATATATTGAACCTGATAGGGAGATTTATGAGCCATTCACAGATGAAGATCCCGCAGTCATTTTATTATCCGCCAAACAGGAGGCCAGCCTGAAGCAGCGGGCGCAGCAGCTTCTTCAAGCGATCAGAAAAAATGACGTCACAGACCGCAGCCTCCGGGATGCGGCTTACACCCTTCAAACCGGAAGAGAAGCGATGGAAGAACGTGCTGCGTTTATCGTGACGTCGACAGAGCAGTTAGCGGAAAAACTGCAGCGTTTTATTGACGGCGGGACAGACGGCTGCTTCAGGGGAAAAAGCAAACAGTATAAAGACATTCTAGCCGTTTTTAAGGATGAAGATATGCAGGAAGCCGTCCGTAAATGGATGAAAAGAAAAAAATTCGCGAAGCTTCTGGAACTTTGGGTAAAAGGGCTGAAGATTGATTGGTCAGAGCTTTATAACGGCAGCCTGCCGCATCGCATCAGCCTTCCCGGTTATCCATTTATAAAGGATCGGTATTGGCCGGACGATGCAGCGCCGGACAATGTTCGTGATGCTGAAACACATTCTGAAACATTTCGTGAAATCCGCTTTTTACAGAAAAGCTGGGCAGAAAGCAGCAGTGTTCCGGCTAAGGAAGTGCGGGGCGTCATCGGAATAGCTGCTGATCACCAGACAGGAAATTTAGCCGTTGAGCTGTCCCGTTATTTCCCCGAGTCTGAAATCATTGACGCTGCATCACCGGAAATATCCGGAGACGCGGCCCGATTTGGCGGTCTGATTGATGTGACCGGATGCGGGACGGAAATCAATCATGATGACGGCTGGATTCATCGTCTGCAGTCTCTCATTGACAACAGAAACCGCGGCCGAAAGCTTCAGCTGCTTTGTGTGACAAAGGGGCTTGAACCCTTTGCAAATGAAACGATAAATCTCTCAGGTGCAAAAAAGGCCGGATTGTACCGGATGCTCCAAAGTGAGTATAAGGATATCCGCTCGCGGCATATGGATGCAGAACGGACTGCCGAAGATCCTGAGCTGGCAAACCAGATCGCAGAGGAGTTTTTTCGCGATTCTGAAGACATCGAAGTGTGTTACCGAAACGGTGTGCGCTATCACGCGCGGTTAAAGGAAACAAACAGCTTAGCTGAAAAAGAATTTTCATTTCCGAAAGGCCATGTGCTCTGGATCACCGGAGGGACCCGGGGACTCGGATATTTATTCGCCCGGCATTTTGCCGAACGTTACGGAGTCACGAAACTCGTGCTTACCGGAAAAGAAACAATGCCGCCGAAAGCGGAATGGGATGATCATATCAAACGGAATTCCCTGTTTTCCGATAAGGTGAGAAGAATCAGAGAGCTCGAACAAAAAGGTATCCGAACGGAAGTGCTGTCTGTATCTTCCGGCCCTGAATATGAGCAGGCCGTCAGCCGTGTGAAAGATCAAATGGGGCCGATAGGAGGCGTGATACACGCAGCGGGAGCGGTAGATCTCGATCATCCGGCCTTTATCCGCAAAACAAGCGAACAGATGATGCCCGTGCTTGAGCCTAAAACAGACGGACTGGACCTTTTGTATCAAGCGCTGCACAAGGAGCCTCTTCGGTTTTTTGCGCTGTTTTCTTCAGTGTCCGGCGTGATGCCGGAATTAGGAGCGGGACAAAGTGATTATGCCATGGCTAACGCCTATATGGATTATTTTGCGGCCGCAAAAGGTTTTCCGGTGCTGAGCATCCAGTGGCCGAGCTGGAAAGAAACGGGTATGGGCGAATCAAAAAGCCGGGCCTATCAGAAAAGCGGTTTAAAGAGCATCACTGACAGAGAAGGGCTGAGCCTGTTTGATGCCATCATGGCAGGCGATTGCGGATCTGTTATTATGCCGGCCGTCATTCACCCGGAAAAATGGGAGCCTGACCGTCTGCTGCTTTCATCCGGCCTTACTGAAACAAAGCAGCAGGAACAGGCCGATACAGAAAGCGTTGAGGAGTGGCTGACGGGCATTTGCTGCCGGGAATTAAGACTGGAGCCGTCAAGATTTGAATCTGATACACCGTTTCAAGATTACGGAGCCGATTCCATTATGCTTGCCCAAGTGTCCAGAGCGATCGGAAAGAGGATCAAAGCTGACCTTGACCCGGCGGTGCTGTATGAATACCCTACGGTTGCTGCGCTGGCGGGATGGCTTGAAACAGCATATCCCGAAATCAAAGCTGCCGTTTCAAAACCGGTTCAGCCTGTAATCCCGGACGTTCCCAAACAAACTGCAGCCGCTGTTATTCAGCCTTCTGGTGCTGCAGCGGCGCAAGACATCGCTGTTGTCGGAATGTCCTGCCGTTTTCCGGGAGCTGAATCAATTGAAGCTTATTGGAAGCTGCTGTCTGAAGGAACGTCAGCCATTCAAAGAGTTCCGAAAGAGCGCTGGAAAACGGAGAAGGCGGATTATGCGGGCCTTTTACAAAATGTAACGCATTTTGACCCGGAGTTTTTCCTTATTCCCGAAGAAGACATCAAGGCAATGGATATCCAGTCCTTTCTTATATTAGAAGAGGCGCTTCATCTGTTCAGAGACAGCGGGTACTCGTTACAAGAAATGAAAGGCAGGTCAGCCGGTGTCTATTTAGGAGGACGCGGCGGCAGTATGCCTGATGAAAACCGTCTGAAGCATGCAAAAAATCCGATAGTCGCAGCCGGTCCGAATTACTTAGCGGCCAATCTTTCTCAGTTCTTTGATTTGAAGGGGCCGAGTCTCGTTTTGGATACGGCCTGTTCTTCAGCGCTTGTCGGTATGAATATGGCGATACAAGCGCTTTCTTGCGGTGAAATCGACTCAGCGGTGGTCGGGGGAGTCAGTCTGCTGGAATCCGGTCAAACCCACCGGATGTTCGAACTCCGCAAACTGCTAAGCGAAGAGCCTGCGTTTCATATTTTTGACCGCCGCACCGGCGGCATCGTATTGGGAGAAGGCGTCGGAATGGTGTATTTAAAAACAGCGGCCCAGGCTGTAAAAGACGGTGACCGGATTCATGCGGTCATTAAAGGCATTTCCGTAAACAATGACGGCAGAACCGCGGGGCCTGCCACACCGAATATACAGGCGCAGAAAGAAGTGATGGCCAAGGCGCTTGCCAAAAGCGGCAGAAAAGCGGAGGATATCAGCTACATTGAAGCAAACGGTTCAGGCTCTGAAGTAACCGACCTTTTGGAACTGAGGGCGATTGAAGCGGTCTACCGTATGCAAAACAGCGCGCCTTGTGAATTGGGATCGATGAAGCCGAATATCGGACACCCGTTATGCGCTGAAGGGATTGCCGGATTCATTAAAACAGTGCTTATGCTCTCGCGCCGAATGCGTGTGCCTTTCCTTTCGGGCAAAGAGCCGATGACGCATTACGATCTGTCCGCCTCGCCGTTTTATTTTTCGCACGCTCTGCGTGAATGGACGGATTCACCGCGGATTGCCGCTGTCAGCAGCTTCGCTGACGGAGGGACGAATGCTCATGTCATAGTGGAAGCCTGGGAGCAAGAGGCGTATACCCCTGTTAGAAAGCCTTTGCCGAGACAGGAATTAAAACGCCGGCCCATTCGTCCGGACAAAGCCGAAAGCCTGCATGAAAACGCACATAAGTCCCGTCCGAATACGTTTTGGAAACAAATGAAGACTTACTGATTGCGCTGAAAATTGAATGTCGATATGGAGGAAGTTCATATGCAAGAGCAGCTTCTTATTAACAATCAGCATCCCGTTCTGAAACATCATAAAGCCTATGGAAAGGAACTGCTGCCGGGTCTGGCTTATATTGACCTGATCTATCAGACTTTCAGAGAAAACGGCTTTTTTCATGCCGGCCTTGAACTCAGGCACTTATCGATTTTTCACCCTTTAGCTCCTGAACAGGGAGAAACAATCCTGCTTTCCGTTGACTGTACAGAGAACGGCGAAGAGCAGTGGAAGGTAGAGGTGAAAGGGCAAAAACAAGGTGACGAAGCAGCAGAGACAAAGGTATATGCCGCGGCGCAAATGCATTCCGTCAATCCCGCCGGCTTCCAAGAGAGCGTCCGGATGGATGCCGTAAAACAAACGGCGGCAGAAATACCGCTTGAGGACATTTACGCGGAATGCAGGGATCAAGAACTGGTTCATTCAGGAATGATGAAAGGCTGCGGAAGCGTCTACCAAACTGAAAAAGAGATTTATATTGATCTGTCGGTGCAAAAGGATCAGCTGGAACATGCAGAAGAGGCGATGTTTCATCCCGCATTGATAGATGCGAGCAGCATCGGCTCCAATGTATATCTCGCTCCTTTGACGAGGGAGGAGGGGCAATTATTTCTGCCGCTGTTTTATGAATCGTTTTATTGCACCGAATTGCTGCAGACAACATGTATCACCAAGATAAAAAAAGAATCCGTCACCCGTAAGAAAGATCTCGTTTACGTGACAATGGAGTTTTTCAATGAGGAAGGCAGAAAAGTCGGCGAACTGAAAAACTTCGCCAATAAACTGGTGAGGGACCCGGAACTGATCAATCAGAAACGGCTAAAGAAAGAACCTGACGGGCGGAATGCCGTCCCGGCTCCGCAAGCGGAACCGGCGCCTTCTGAGCCCCGCCGTGCGGAGGCTTCCGCCGGCCTTACTGAACAGTGCATCCTTTATTTAAAAGAATTGCTTGCCGCCCGATTGAACAAACCTGTGAAAGAGATTGACCCTGATATCGGCTACTATGAAATGGGGCTGGATTCTCCGGGGCTGTTGGACATGGTAAAGGAAATTGAACGAAAAATCGGAACGCAGCTTCTGCCGACACTGTTATTTGAATACACGACAATCGCGGAATTGGCGGGATATTTGTGCGAACATTACGGAGCCGGTTTCGGCCATGCTCAAAGCGGGCATTCAAGTGCTGAGCCTTTGCACCGGGAAAAAAAGAGGACGACCCAAATCCGCGTGAAAAAATCGGCGTCAGCCGGAACGCAGAATGGAGATATTGCGATCGTCGGGATGGCGGGACGGTACCCCGGCGCCAAAAATCTTCGTGAATTTTGGACAAATTTAAAAAATGGAGAAAACAGCGTAACGGAAGTGCCTCGTTCCCGCTGGGATACGAGGACATATGAGCATTTGCGATCGCCGTCCGGCAAGCCGATTTCCAAATGGGGCGGTTTTATAGACGATCCGGATTGTTTTGATGCGAAATTTTTTCGGATTTCTCCGCGGGAGGCAGAAGCTAAAGATCCGCAAGAACGATTGTTTTTAGAAACATGCTGGGAAACGATTGAGGATGCGGGCTACACCCCGGAAACAATCGTTCAGCCGAAAGGGCCGAATAAGAGAATGAACGTCGGTGTGTTTGCCGGGGTGATGCATATGGATTATTCTCTCGCCGGCGCTGAAGCTGCTGCTAAAGGGCTGGTCTTTCCTTATCCCTTGAACTATGCGCCGATCGCAAACCGGGTTTCATATTTTTGCAATTTTCACGGGCCGAGCATGGCGGTTGACACGGTGTGTTCGTCATCTTTGACGGCCGTTCATATGGCGGCGGAAAGTCTGAGACGCGGTGAATGTGAAGCAGCTCTTGCCGGAGGCGTCAATTTATCATTGCACCCGACAAAATATATCACATACGGCTTGATGGATATGCATTCGAGTGACGGGCTGTGCCGCACGTTCGGCGAAGGAGGCACAGGCTATGTCTCAGCTGACGGCATCGGAGCCGTGCTGCTGAAGCCGCTCCACAAAGCCGAAGAAGATAAGGATCATATTTATGCGGTGATAAAAGGCAGCGCCGTCAATCACGTGGGGACCGTCAGCGGGATTACCGTGCCGAGCCCCGTGGCGCAGGGGGATATGATAGCTGAATGTCTTGAAAAGACGGGGATCGATCCCCGGACGATTTCTTATGTGGAAGCGCACGGAACCGGAACTTCTTTAGGAGATCCGATTGAAATACAAGGTCTTGTTAAAGCTTACCGCACGTTTACGGAGGATCGGCAATTTTGTGCGATCGGTTCCGTTAAATCGAATATCGGACATGCGGAATCAGCTGCCGGGATCAGCGGGCTTCATAAAACGGTTTTGCAGCTGTTTCACAAAACGCTTGTCCCTTCTTTGCACTCAGAGACGATTAATCCGTATCTCCGTTTAGAGGACTCGCCATTTTACGTGCAGCAAAAAACCGAGTCATGGAAAAAGCCGGCGTATACAGAGAACGGCCGTAAACATTCCTGTCCGAGACGCGCAGGCATCAGTTCATTCGGGGCGACGGGTTCAAACGTTCATCTCATTTTAGAAGAGTACAGGCCTAAAAACCCCGGTATTACGGAGGATCAAGAGAGACCGTATATCGTGCCTCTGTCAGCGAAAAATCCGGAGCGGCTGAAGGAATACGCTGCCCGCCTGCTGATGTTTCTCAAAGATAAAGCGCTTGAAGGAAGCGGTCCGCTTCATGACAAAAGAGATACAATGCAAAATAAGCTGGAAAATGCGTTGCGAGGTGTTCTGGCCGAAGTTCTGCATGTTGCGGCCGGTTCGGTAGATGATGAACAGGATTGGAAGGAATTCGGCTTGGATGTCATGCAGCTGACACAGTTTTCTGAGCTGATGACGGATCAATACGGGCTGGCAATAGACATGACTGATCTCATACAGCATACTTCCGTCCGGACTTTAGCAGAATGTCTGACAAACGATGAGAAACATAAGAATATTCTTTCCGGTCTTTTCGGCCAGCCGGGCTTAGATAAGCAGTCTGGTGAATCTTTTTCCCTGCGGTCACTGGCGTATACGCTGCAAACGGGACGGCTGGCAATGGAAGAGCGGCTTGTTTTTTTAGTGAACGATCAAGCAGACCTGATCAGGAAATTAACTGAATTTACAGAACAAAAACGGCAGATTGACGGCTGCTTTCAAGGGCGGTCTGACAGCGGAACGGAAATCAGGGGTTTCCTGAATGATGATCAGGATACGGAGGAGCTGATCCGAAAATGGATGGACAGCGGCACTTACAAAAAACTTGCGGAGCTGTGGTCAAAAGGATTTGAGATAGACTGGACGAGGCTGTATCAGGAGGAGAAACCGCGCAGGATGAGTCTGCCGACGTATCCGTTTGCAAAGGAACGATATTGGATACCGGAGCCCGATCATCCCGTCACTTCCGTAAATACAGAAAGCAGGCTTCACCCGCTGCTTCACCGCAATACATCAGATTTGCTAGAACAAAAATTCAGTACGATACTGAACGGAGATGAATTCTTCTTAGCCGATCATATCGTCCGAAACAAGCGTGTTCTCCCCGGGGCGGCTTATCTTGAAATGGCGAGAGCCGCGGCTGAACTGGCTGCCGCGCCGTTAGCCGCTGAATACACGGCTAAAACCGGCATTTCGCTGCGGTATATCAGCTGGATACGCCAGGCCGTTCACAAAAAAGAGACGCTGCGTATGACGACAGGGCTTTCTTTGGAGGATAACGGCAATGTTTCATTTCAAGTGTACAGCAGTGAAAATGATTCAGACATTTATTGTGAAGGCAGTGCTGTGATTGAGCCGCTGTCTGAGGCGCCGGTTTTGCATATTGAACAGCTGAAAGCGCGATGCCGCAAAAAAGTGCTGTCAAAAGAAGACTGCTACGTGGCGTTTGCAAAGGCGGAAATTGTATACGGACCTTCACATCAAGGAATTGATCATATTTATTGCGGGGAAAAAGAAGCCTTGGCTAAATTGGTGCTCCCCGCTTCCGTTTCTGATGAGGCCGAACAGTTTGTGCTCCATCCGAGTCTGATAGATTCCGCTTTTCAGGCGGCCATCGGCGTTATGAATGAAGATCAAGCGGGTTATCCGGAGCAGCCGTTAATGCCTTTTGAATTGCATGAACTGACCGTTTTTCATCCGTGCAGGCCAAACATGTGGGCTGCCGTGTTTGTGACGCATGAAACACCGGCCGTGCGAAGAATGGACATTGATATATGTGATGAACGCGGCAATGTGTGTGTAAGGATAAAAGGATTTTCTGCCCGGATGGCCGAAAGTGAACCGGCCGTTACCGATAATAAGCAATACGATCTCCCGGGTAACCTTACCGGAGCCGTCAAACTGATGCAGGTATGGGACGCGGAACCGATAGACAACCAAACCGGCTTCCCCATTTCTGAAGCAAAAGCTGTCATCATAGGCGGTACAGACGGGCAGGCGGACGCGGTTTTACGATTGTTTCCTAAAGCTGTGCGATTTGATATCGGCCAAAGTGCTTCCGTTGAAGTGATATCTGATCGGCTCCGCCGTCTCGGTGAGATTCAGCATATGATCTGGTTTGCCCCTCAGCCGGCTGATTCTGACAGCCATGATCAAAAAAGCGGGGTGCTGCAAATTTTCAGAGCGGCCAAAGCTCTTATCGGTCTCGGGTATGGAAAAGAGCAGCTCGGGATGACGGTGATTACGCACCAAGCACAGCCTATTACCCAATATGATGAGGTGCGTCCCGCTCATTCCAGTGTGCACGGTTTCGTCGGGTCTCTCGCTAAAGAACATCCGAGCTGGCACATCCGTCTCGCCGATCTTGAAGACGGGGGGGATTTTCCCGCAGAAGACATATTCAGCCTGCCCCGCGACCGTACGGGTAAAGCATGGGTGCGCAGACATCAGGAATGGTACCGGCCTCAATTGCTTCCGGTCCAAAGCGGGCCGTCTGAAAGTGTTCCTTACCGCTATGGAGGCGTATATGTCATCATCGGCGGTGCGGGAGGCATCGGCGAGGTTTGGACAGATTATATAGTGACGACGTATAAAGCCCGAGTCGTCTGGATCGGGAGGCGGCCGCTGGACAGCCGGATACGCCAAAAAATAGACCGGTACCGGCCATCAGGCCCGGCTCCCGAATATATAGCCGCAGATGCTTCTGATCTTCCATCGCTTCAGCGCGCCTATGAACAGATTAAAAACACATACGGCACCATCAGCGGCGTCGTTCATTCAGCGATGGTATTTGCGAATGAAAGCGTAAAAGATATGGAAGAATCACAGTTTCACGCCGGCCTTGCGGCGAAAGTGGATATTTCCGTCAACATTGCCGAAGTATTTGCGAAAGAGTCTTTGGACTTTATTCTCTTTTTCTCTTCGGTTATTTCATATATTAAGAATCCGAATCAAAGCCATTATGCGGCGGGATGCGCATTTAAAGACGCATTTGCCCATGAGCTTTCCGGACGGCTGTCATGCCGGGTCAAAGTGATGAACTGGGGTTATTGGGAGCGGGCTGACAATCACATTTCTGAAGAGTTTGACAGACTGAGTGCAATCGGTCTCGGGCTGATCAGCCGGGCGGAAGGGATGCAGGCGCTGGAAACTCTGCTGACGCAGCCGATCTCCCGCATGGGGCTGATGAAGCTGACCAAGCCGATTCCGATCGAGGGAATGAACCCTCATGAATTTGTGACTATCTGATTGCCTGTCAAAATGACGGAGCAAATTTAATTTTCTTAGGAGGATAAGGTTTTGGGTAAGGGAGACAAACAAAAAGACCGTACACAGTTATCCTTAAGAACAGAAATAAGCAATCAAATGAAAGAATTGAATCGGCTTTTGCTGCAAGTGCTGCGGGTGACGCTGCGTTCAATGGGTCTGACCGGCGAAGCGCCGGCGGCTTCCTGTCTGCCTTTATATGAACGCTGGCTGGAAGAAAGCATCCGTCTTTTAGACAGCGATTTTAAAAGCGGTGAAACGGCCGCGGTTTGGGAAGAGTGGCATAAGAAGAAAAACGAATGGCTGAAAGATCCGGATATGAAAGCGCAGGTTCTGCTGGCGGATACCGTCATTCAAGCTTTGCCTGACATTTTAACAGGCAAAATAAAAGCCACTGACGTGATGTTTCCCGATTCTTCAATGGAGCTTGTTGAAGGAATCTATAAGCATAACATTCTCGCTGATTATTACAACGATGTGCTGGCAAATGAAGCGTGTATGTATGTGGAAAATGTAATGAAAAACAATCCTGATGCAAACATCCGTCTGCTGGAGATCGGAGCGGGCACCGGCGGAACGAGCAGTACACTGTTTAAAAAGCTCCGCCCCTATCAAAACCATATTCAGGAATACTGTTATACCGACTTGTCAAAAGCTTTTTTAATGCATGCCGAAAAGGAATACGGCGCGGACAATCCGTATTTGACGTATCAGCTGTTTAATGTGGAGCAGCCTGCGGCGGGCCAGGGATTACATCTGAGAACCTACGATATCGCTATCGCTGCAAACGTGCTGCATGCCACCAAAAATATCCGGAAAACCTTACGGACGGCAAAAGCCGTATTGAAAAAGGACGGTTTGCTGCTTGTTAATGAACTGGGCGGGCATACGCCGTTTACACATGTTACATTCGGCTTATTAGAGGGCTGGTGGCTGTACGAAGACGAGGCGCTGCGGATTCCGGGGTGCCCCGGTCTTTATCCGGAAACATGGAAATCCGTTTTAATAGCTGAAGGTTTCCATTCCATTCAATTTCCGGCTGAAAACGAACGTCTGCACACCCAGCAGATTATCACGGCGAAAAGCAACGGAGTCATCAGGCAGAGCAGGGAAGCTTACACCGCGCAAAAGCGCCAATCAAACGTACCGCAAACATCCTCTGATCGTCAGCTCCCCATCAAACAAGCGGGAGAGGGGCTTTCGGAAAAGACAGCGGCTTTTCTGATAAGGGCTGCGGCAAAAGTATTAAAAATGCCGGCAGAAGAGATAAATCCGCTGGCTCCTCTGGATGAATACGGCATTGACTCTATTCTGATCGTTCAGCTGACGAATGAGCTGCGGGATCTCGTCCCTGATATCAGCAGCACGCTGTTTTTTGAATACCGGACGATAGAAGAGCTTGCCGCATTCTTGGCTGAAACGAAGGAGCGCGAACTGCATGCGCGATTTTCTGAAGAAGTCCGTCATACTGAAGCGGCATCATCCGGCTCTTTGCTTGAAAAAAGCACAGAGTATTTGAAACAGATCGTCAGCGCCATCTTAAAGATGCCGATTGAGGACGTTCAAGCCCATACGCCCCTTGAAGAATACGGAATCGATTCCATCTTAATCGTACAGCTGACCAACCGCGTGCGGGAAGACATACCTGATATCAGCAGCACATTGTTCTTCGAGTATCCGACAATCGGCGGATTAGCGGAATATCTCGTCAGCTCAAGACAGGAAGATATGGCTGGGATTTTCAAGACAAATAAAGAAGCCGAAAAGGCGCCGCACACTTTACAGAAAAAGCAAAGCCGTAAAAAAAGCGCCGGATTGACGAAGCGCCAAGCGGCATCTTTTTCTGAAAAAGCGCCGCCCGCTTCCGAACCGCCGTCAAAACACCTTGAAGTGGCAATTGTCGGTCTTGCCGGACGGTATCCCGGGGCTGAAAATGTTAATGAGTTCTGGGAACGGTTAAAGACCGGTGAACACGGAATCACCGAAATTCCGAAAGACCGCTGGGATTGGCGGGACTACTATGATGAGACAAAAGGTAAGGAAGGCCGGATGTATACAAAGTGGGGCGGCTTTTTAACAGATATTGATAAATTTGATCCGCTGTTTTTTAAAATCTCCCCGAAAGAAGCGGAGCGCATGGACCCGCAGGAGAGACTGTTTCTGGAAACCGCTTATGCGGCCCTGGAGGATGCCGGATATACCCCTGATTCACTATGCGCCGGTAAAAAGGTTGGTGTCTTTGCGGGTGTTATGAACGGCAACTATCCGACAGGGGCCCACTACCACTTTATCCCGAACCGCGTATCCTATGTGTTTGATTTTCACGGTCCGAGCATCGCGGTCGATACCGCATGCTCCTCATCCTTAACCGCCATTCATCTCGCCGCAGAAAGCATCAGAACAGGTGCATCTGAATGCGCGATTGCCGGCGGCGTAAACCTGATTACAGATCCGGTTCATTATATCGGACTTTCTTCTATGAGAATGCTGTCACCGTCAAACGCGTGCAAAGCGTTCGGTGATAAGGCTGACGGGTTTGTTGACGGAGAGGGCGTCGGCTGTATCGTGTTAAAGCCGTTGAAAAAGGCTGTTGAAGATCATGATCATATATACGGTGTCATTAAAGGAAGCGCTCTGAACGCCGGCGGCAAAACGAACGGGTTCACCGTTCCGAATCCGAAAGCACAAGGAGAAGTGATCGCAGACGCGATGGAGCGGGCAGGGATTGACCCGAGAGCAATCAGCTATCTGGAAGCCCACGGCACCGGCACTTCCTTGGGAGATCCGATTGAAATCGCAGGGTTAACCAAGGCTTTCCGCCGCTATACGGATGCAAAGCAATTTTGTTCCATCGGTTCTGTTAAATCCAATATCGGACACCTGGAAAGTGCGGCGGGCATTGCTGCGGTCACCAAAATTCTTCTTCAGATGAAACACGGATATCTGGTGCCGTCGCTGCATTCAAAGCAGCTGAACCCGGAAATTGATTTTGAAACTTCTCCTTTTATCGTGCAGCAGGAAACAGCGGAATGGAGACGGCCGGTCATAGAATCTGAAGGAGTAACACGAGAATATCCGAGAATGGCGGGTACATCTTCTTTCGGAGCGGGCGGTGCAAATGCCCACCTGCTGATAGAAGAGTATGAACCGGCTGAAATGACTTCGGCAGACACCGGCCGTCCGGCGCTTTTTGTTTTATCGGCAAAAGATAAAGACCGCTTGCGCGAGCGGGCTCTGTTGCTGTCGGATGCCGCCGGACACGGAACAATTACAGATGCGAATCTGCTTGACGCGGCATTTACCCTTCAAGTCGGCAGGGTCCCGATGGAAGAACGGCTGGCGATGACAGCGGACTCTGTTTCTGAATTGGAACAGAAGCTGATTGCTTTTCTGAATAATGCTGGTTCCGTAAGCGGGGTGTTTACGGGCCGGAGTGATAGTGCTGTCACGGAGACGGAAGGCACTATCAGTGATTGGATGGAAAAACGTCAATTTGACAGTCTTTTGAATGCCTGGGTTCACGGGACGCCCGTCGATTGGGCATCTTTATATAAAGGCGCGCTGCCGCATCGTATCAGTCTGCCGTCTTATCCATTTGCAAAAGAAAGCTACTGGATGAAGCGGGAAGAACCACAAACAGGAACAACTGAATATGTGCATCCTTTCCTGCATGAAAATACGTCAACCTTGGCGGAGCAAAGCTATCATACATCTTTTACAGGCCGGGAACACGTTTTCCAGGATGTGAGCGGGGAGCGGGTTCTGTCGGCAGCCGTTTATTTAGAAATGGCGCTTGCGGCTTTTCATCATGCGGCAGACAGCTCTGAAGAAAAAGAGATATGGATCCGAACGGCGGCATGGACTGACCCGATTACCGGCGGACATCACGGTGCGGGCGTCAATCTCTCCCTTCTGTCTGAAGACGAGGAAGGCATCCATTATGAAATATACAGTGACGAAGAGAAGCTGCATCATTATGGAATCATCGGACAAGGGAACATACAGCCATCCCGCGTGCTTGATATTGCCTCCTTACAAAAAGACTGCCGCCCGCTGTCATTCGATTATGAAACACCAGGCACATCAGGTGTAACGATCAGTAAGGAGTTCCGCACCGTTGAAAAGCTTTATGCGGGAGAAAGTGCGGTTTGGGCGAAGCTTGCTCTCACAGATGAAAGCGGCCGTAATCCGGGATATCATCTGCCGCCGGAATTTCTGGACGCAGCTTTTCATGTCCTGGCAAAAACGGAGCCGTCAGTCCATATCGTGCCTGAAGCGGTTGAAGAACTGCGCGTCATGCGTCCGTGCTCATCCGGCATGTGGATGTATATTAATAAAAAGAATCAAACCGGCTGTGACATTCAATTTTGTGACGAAACCGGCACTGTCTGCGCAGAAATCAAAGGGATAAGAATGAGACAGCCGTCTCAGCAGGATCACGGGCAAGAGGAACAATCCGAGATGATGATATTTGAAGAAATGTGGAAGCCGCAGCCTCTGAAGAAATCCATTCATGAAGAGCTGAAAACGGTTATCTGTTTTCTTACGGGAGAAGCTGCCAGAAAGCATGCTTATCAGTCTTTACAATCCCTTTATCCGGGAGCCGGCGTGTTTTTTATTTCACAGGGTGAGGAAACTCAAAAGCTTTCAAACACGCATTATCAAATTAAAATCACTGACGGACAAGCATATCAAGAAACGTTTCGGCATATTGAAACGGCTGCAGGCAAAGCGGATGCCGTTTTATATGGATGGCCGCTTGAAGATGAAAAGGCCGTGAAAGACTATTCCATTCTGTATCATGTGATCCGCGCAGCTGCTTCTTTGCGTTCTAAACCGAGGCGGATCCTTCTTTCCGCTCAGTGCGGGAGCGATACCGATATCAGTTACGCCGAGTCATGGATCGGGCTGGAACGGTCGCTGAAACTGATCTTGCCGGAGACGGATACGGCCGCGGTTTATTTTGGACAAAAAGGACCGTTTGAAAAGCTGATCCATAACGTATGTGAAGAACTTCACAGCGAGTCGTTCCGCAGTGTCATGTACAGTGGGGAAATCCGCCACGTCATGGAAATGAAGCAGACGGATATCGCCCCTGTTGAGAAGCGTGTGATAAAGAGCGGAAAAACGTACTTGATTACCGGCGGATGCGGGGGATTAGGCTTGTTATTTGCCGGATATTTTGCTGAAAAAGGACCGGTTACGCTCATTTTGACGGGGAGATCAGAGGCAGACGGCCCGGTGCTGAACAAGATAAAGAGATTGGAAGAATCAGGCGCCAAGGTGTTTTACGTGCAGGCGGATGCCGCAGATCAGGCCCAGATGGAGAAAGGTTTGCAAGAAGTGAAAGAGAAAGGATGCGGGCCGATTCACGGTGTCATTCACGCTGCAGGTCTTCAAGGCACTGAAAGCATTCTGGAGAAAGATCTGCAAACCTTTCAGCAAGTCTTATCGCCAAAAGCGGACGGCACCGCGGTGTTAGATCAGGTTCTGTCACGGGAGCCGCTTGACTTCTTCTGTTGTTTCTCTTCTTCTTCAGCGATTTTAGGAGACTTCGGTTCTTGTGACTACGCGATGGGGAACCGCTTCCAAATGGCTTTTGTCCGTCACCGGGATAAACTTGTGAGCCTCGGACTCAGAAGCGGCAAGTCACTTGCAATCAATTGGCCGCTTTGGAAAGAAGGGGGGATGCATGTCGGCACGGCGGAAAGCACCGATATGTATTTAAAATCAAGCGGACAGCGTTATTTATACACTGAGGAAGGACTCGAAGCTTTTGAAACATTGTTAGTCCAGCCGTCCAGCCAGTATCTCGTCCTGGCCGGTTTTCCGTCGAGGGCCAAACGCTTCCTGCAGATAGATCAAGGCGAACGGCCGATTTCGGGTTCTGTAAACAGGAACGTCCCGTTTTCAGGAAGGCGGAGTGAAATGAAAGGCTTTACACTGGAAGAATGCGTAAGCTGGGATGTGAAAGAACTGGCGGCGGGGCTTTTGAAAATAGACAAGAACAGACTGACGGACGCTGACAATCTGGCTGATTTCGGCTTTGATTCTATCAGTTTGGCGGAATTCGCCTCTTCTTTGTCCGCCCATTACGGAATTGAAGTGACACCGGCCCTGTTTTTCGGACATTCTACACTGGAGAAGGTCGTCCGCTATTTTCTGACGGAACACCAGTCCGTCATGGGGCATGTCTATGAAGAAAAGAAACCTGAATCCGCAGATCAATCTGTCTTTGAAAAGGCAGGAACGGAAAAGCGAAAGAAGCAGAGGGGAAGAAATAAGCTGAACGCCGGAACCGAGGGCAGTCAGGCAGCTGATTCCATTGCCATTATCGGCATGAGCGGCCGATTTCCTCAGGCGCGCACGGCGGACGAGCTGTGGGATATTCTGTTTCAGGAAAAGGACGTTGTCGCACCGGTCGCAAAAAAAGGCTTCACAAGTTCAAAGTGGAAACTCGGCGCTGTACCGGGGGCGGCCGAATTCGACCCTTTATTTTTTGAAATATCGCCGAGGGAAGCTGAAACGATGGATCCGAAACAGCGGCTGCTTCTTCAGGAAGCGTGGAGGGCCCTTGAGGACGCCGGCTACGGCGCCAGTCACATCAAGCAGCAGACGATCGGTATGTTTGTGGGGGCGGAAGAAGGAGATTATCACCTTTTAACACGGGACAAAGGCAATGTCACGTCTCATCATAACGGTATTTTGGCGGCGCGGCTGGCTTATCACTTGAATTTATCCGGTCCTGTGATGGCGATAAATACAGCATGTTCTTCGGGGCTCGTTTCTGTCCATCAGGCGGTATTAAGCCTGCAGAATAAAGAGTGCACAACAGCTGTTGCGGCCGGGGTGAATATCATGAATACCCCGGACTTTTTTGAAACGATAGATAAAGCCGGAATGCTGTCGGAAAACGGGAAATGCTTCGCGTTTGATAAAAGGGCTGACGGCATGGTTCCGGGGGAAGCGGCCGCGGCGGTTGTTCTGAAGCCGCTGAGAGAGGCGGAAAAAGATGGTGATCCGATTTACGGGGTGATTCGGGCGAGCGGCATCAATTATGATGGGAAAACAAACGGAATTACCGCTCCGAGCGGCGTCGCGCAGACCCGGCTGCTTACTTCCGTTTATGACCGGGGCCGTATCAACCCTGAAGATATCGAATATATCGTCACACACGGCACAGGTACAAAACTCGGTGATCCGGTGGAAATTAACGCGCTTTATGACGCATTTTCTGCCTATACAAACGAAGAAGCTTTTTGCGCGCTCACATCAATTAAAACCAATATCGGCCACACGTTTGCCGCGTCAGGCATTGTCAGTTTGATCAGTCTTTTACAGGCGTTCTCCCGTGAAATGATTCCCGCCAGTCTGCATTGCAGCGGGGAAAACCGCTATATCAACTGGGAGAAGAGTCCTTTTTATGTGAATAAAACGGGTAAACCGTGGCCTTCTCTGCCGGGTAAAAACCGAATGGGGGCAGTCAGCGCATTCGGGATGAGCGGAACAAACGCCCATGTCGTTATGGAAAGCTATAAGCGCAGCGTTTCACCTCATCGTGATGCCCCTGCATATTTACTTACTTTGTCTGCAAAAACAGAGGAGGCCCTTCAGGAAAAAATCGAAGATATGATCACTTGGGCGGAAAATGGCGGACTGAAAGAAAATGATCTGGCCCAGCTCAGCTATACGTTGTTAAAAGGAAGGCATCACTTTAACCATCGCGCCGCCATCGTGGTGCAAGATGCTGATGACGCAGTGTATGTATGGAAGCAGGCAAAGCTTAATGAACATCATCCTTATGTGTTTTCGGGAAAAGTACCGCAGCACTTTGCAGGGCGTCAGCATATTCAGGAGCACATAATAGAAGTGCTCGGCAAGTGCAGCGCCTCATATTCTGACCATAGAAAATATCAGGAGCTGTTATGCGTGCTGGCAGATTTTTATTGTCAAGGTTATGAAATCGAAGGGGACTTGCTTTATGGCGGACCTTTGCCGCGAATCGGCAATCTGCCGGGCTACCCATTTGCCAGGCAGACGTATTGGGCGTCCGATCGTCTACAGAGAGAGATTGGAAGCCGGAATTCAGCTGAACGTGAAAAGGTTCACCCGCTGCTCCATGCGAATACATCGACCTTTACCGCCCAGCGCTTTACTTCTGTTTTTTCAGGACACGAACCGTTTTTTGCCGATCACATCGTCAATGGAAAACCGGTGCTTCCGGGCGCGGCTGCTTTAGAAATGACCCGGGCCGCCGTTACACTTGCCGCCGAAGACTTGCCCGGCGGGAAAACGGGTGTCCGGCTCAAACAGATCGTTTGGCTCCGTCCGGTGACGGCGCTTTCTGAAGGAGTGACGCTTCATGTAAAGCTTCAGCCGGAAGAAAACGGAGACATCGCTTTTGAAGCGTATGCCGAAGGAGAAGACCCGCTTGTCTTTTTCCAGGGAAAGGCCGTGCTCGAAGAGACGGAGCGTGCTCCTGTTCTCGATGTAGAAGCGGTTCAGGCGCGCTGCGGCGGCCGTCACTTGTCAAAGGCTGAGTGCTATGAAGCGTTCGACAGCCTCGGCATCACCTACGGACCGTCTCATCAGGCGCTTGACGCCGTCTATGCCGGAAGCGGAGAAGTGCTCGCAAAGCTCACTCTTCCGCCGTCCGCCCGCGAAGAAAAGGAGCCGTTCATCCTGCATCCGAGCATGCTGGACGCCGCCCTTCAGGCTTCTATCGGTCTCGTGCTCTCAGACGGTTCCGCGTCCGGACGGCCGTTTCTGCCGTTTGCCCTCCAGGATATGCAGGTGTTTTCTGCGTGCCGGGAGACGATGTGGGCGGTGCTTTCCTCAGCGGCCGGCGCCTATCATATTGAGCTGTGTGATGAAAACGGCGCGGTATGTGTCCGATTGACGGGGCTCACCGCCCGTTTTCTGGAAGAGGAAACGGAGGAAAAACCGCTCTTGCTTCAGCCAAAGTGGCAGGAATCACCGCCGGATGAAGGCGGCGGACAAGAAGAGTCTTTCAGATACGTGACGCTGTATGGCGGAATGAACGCTGAGGACATAAGCGGCGCCGTATGTGCGGCTGACGGCGAAGGTCCGATTGAAGACCGTTATGATGCCTGCGCGGCGGAGCTGTCAGCGATCGTCACGCGTCTTATCAAAGAAAAACAGAAGAAAAAAACGCTGATCCAGCTTCTTGTCCCCGACAGGGGGGAAGACAATGTATTGGCGGGGCTGGCCGCTTTTCTGAAAACGGCTCACCTTGAACATCCGAAGCTGTACGGCCAAGTCATCCAAGCCGATCCGGACGAGTCAGCCTCGGCGCTTCTTGCCAAGCTGAAAGAAAACCGGGCGCATCCTGAACAAGCGGAAATCCGTTATGAAGACGGCAAACGTCTCGTCAGAAACTGGCGTCCTCTGCCGGCGCCTCAAAAGGGCGCCGTTCCGTGGAAAGACGAAGGGGTCTACCTCCTCACAGGGGGAGCGGGCGGCATCGGACTGATTTTCGCTGAAGAAATAGCCTCCCGCGTCAAAAACGCCGTCCTCGTATTAACGGGAAGGGCGGAAGCGCTTGATGAAGACCGCTCCGCCCGCTTACGGCGCTTGGAAGCGTCGGGTGCCCGCGTATTGTATCAACCGGTTGACGTGACAGACAGGGCGGCGGTCATCGCCCTCGTCCGCGGCATACAGGAGGAGCACGGAACACTCGACGGGATCATTCACGGCGCCGGCGTAATCGCTGACAATTACATTCTGAACCAGACAGAAAACGAACGGAAGACCGTCATGGCGCCGAAAGTGAAAGGGCTTATCAATCTTGATGAAGCAGCGAAAGATGCGCGGCTGGACTTTTTCATTCTGTTTTCTTCCTTGGCGGGAGGCATGGGAAATCCGGGGCAGGCCGGTTATGCGGCAGCCAACGCATTTATGGATGTTTATGCAGCCCGCCGGAACCGTCTCGTGCGGGACAACAAGCGGAGCGGGCAGACCCTGTCTGTCAACTGGCCGCTTTGGGAAGAAGGCGGTATGCGCGTGGACAAAGAGACCGAACGGCTGATGTATGAACAGACCGGAATGAAAGCCATGCGATCGGCCTCAGGCATCCAAGCGCTGTACGCCGCTTTTGCCTCCGGAGAACACCAGGTCATGGTGGCAGAAGGCGACGAAAAACGGATTCGCAGCCATATTTTCGATCTGGGCGAAGAACAAAGCGCCGCCGGAAAAGCTCCGGCAGTGGCAGATGCAAGAGATCTGAAAGATCAGGTTCAAGAGAAACTAAAGCGGCATGTATCAGATCTTTTAAAGGTAAGCATGAAAGATATCGAGGCTGACAGCGAACTGACGGAATACGGATTTGATTCGATCATTTTCACTGAATTTACAAATCTATTAAATCGGTCTTATCAGCTTGAGCTCAGCCCGACTATCTTCTTTGAATTTCCGACATTGCGCAAACTGAGCGGCCATTTGATATCTGAATGGAAAGAAGCATTCAGCGGCTTAGAAAGAGAGCGTTTAAAAACCGCTCCAAAAGCCGGAATAAGAAAAGCTGAAGCTCCGGCGGCCGTTCATGTCAAGCGGGAAACGCCCGTATCCGTAAAAGGAAAATCAGAAGAAAAAACCGAACCGATAGCCATTATCGGAATCAGCGGTATTTTTCCGCAAGCGAAAGACATAGATGAATTCTGGACACGTTTACAAAAAGGAGAGCATTGCATCACAGAAATTCCACGAGATCGCTGGGATTGGCGCGAATATTACGGCGATCCGGCAGCGGATGCAAATAAAACGTCAATTAAATGGGGCGGTTTCATAGATGGAATCGCCGGGTTTGACCCGCTGTTTTTCGGGATATCTCCGAAAGAAGCTGAAATGATGGATCCTCAGCAGCGTCTATTAATGATGTATGTGTGGAAAGCCATTGAAGACGCGGGGTACTCAGCAAAACGGATTGCCGGAACAAAAACCGGCATTTTCACCGGCACACTGGGAAGCGGATATCAAACTTTAATCAATAAGGCGGGTCTTCCTGTCGAGGGGTATACGATGACCGGAATCGTGCCGTCCGTCGGGCCGAACCGGATGAGTTATTTTCTTGATATCCACGGGCCGAGCGAGCCGGTAGAAACCGCTTGTTCAAGCTCTTTAGTCGCCATTCACCGCGCGGTAAAAGCCATTGAAACGGGAGATTGTGATATGGCGGTCGCAGGGGGCGTCAACACGATCGTCACGCCTGAAGGGCATATCGGTTTTCAAAAAGCAGGCATGCTCAGTGAAGACGGGCGCTGCAAAACATTTTCCGATCAGGCTGACGGTTATGTCAGAGGAGAGGGTGCCGGCATGATTGTCTTGAAAAAGCTTTCAGAGGCAGAGCATGACAGGGATCACATCTACGGCCTCATCCGCGGTACAGCGGAAAATCACGGCGGACGCTCAGCGTCACTTACCGCGCCGAATCCGCAGGCTCAGACGGATGTGCTGAAAAGCGCTTATCAAAAAGCCGGTATTCACCCTTCAACGATCACTTATATAGAAGCGCACGGAACCGGAACGGCACTCGGAGATCCGATTGAGATCAATGCATTGAAAAAAGCTTTCCAAACAGACGGGGCGCCGGGCGGATATTGCGGGATAGGCTCAGTGAAGACAAATATCGGACATTTGGAGCTCGCAGCAGGTATTGCGGGCGTTATCAAAGTATTGATGCAGCTGAAACATCGGACGCTCGCCAAAAGTCTGCATTGCGAGAACATCAATCCCCATATCAAATTGAAGGACAGCCCGTTTTACATTGTGACAGAAACAAAGGAGTGGGAAGCGCTGCGTGATGAAAACGGCCGGGTCCTGCCCCGCCGGGCGGGTGTAAGCTCATTCGGTTTCGGAGGTGTCAATGCGCATATCGTTATTGAAGAATACATGGGCAGAAGTGAGACGGAACAGCAGGAAGCCCGTGAGAAAGCGTCATCTCTTTTTGTTTTGTCGGCTAAAAATGAAGAGCGGCTGAAAGAAAGAGCGCGTCTCCTTCGCGACTTTATCAAAAACGGATCATCCCGCCATATCGATCTTGCAGATGCCGCATACACACTGCAGACCGGACGGGATGCGATGGAAGCGAGGCTGGGAATCATTGCAGGCTCCGCAGAGGAACTGACTGAAAAACTGAACGCGTTTCTGATGGGAAAAAACAGCGAAGATATCATCAGCGGCCGTAAAAAACGCGAGAATAACACGATCTCCATGTTCTCAGACGATAAAGACGCTGCTGACCTCGTCAGCGCCTGGCTTGAGAAAAAGAAATACAGGAAAGTGCTGCGGCTCTGGGCAAACGGATTTGACACGGATTGGGAGCAGCTGTATACGGACAGGAAGCCGCGCCGCATCAGCCTGCCCTCCTATCCGTTCAGAGCCGACCGCTATTGGGTGCCGAAACGGGAGCAGTTGCCGCTTTCGAATCAAAAAACAGTATTATTGCAAAAAACATGGGAACCGTGCGAGGCAGTGTCTTCATCCGAGCCGTTCAACAACAAAATAGCGCTCATCGTCTCTGAAGATACAAAAGACCTTGCCGCCGAGGTGAAAAAACAGCTGAATGATGCTGACATTGTGCAGGAAAATCAGCTCATCTCTTTCTTACAGGGTCCGAACGCGGCCATCTATTCCGGGTTTATTGACTTCACCGGCTGCGGCTCCCGACAAAAGCGGCAGGACATCAGCTGGGTGGCATCGCTGCAGCAGCTGATTGAATACGGCCGCGGACAAGAAAACATGAAAATGCTTTATCTTACAAAAGGGCTTGAAGCCTTCAAAAATAAGGCTGCCGTTATGCATGGTATTGAAAAAGCGGGGCTTTATCGCATGCTGCGGCATGAATACAGCCATATTCTCACCTGTCACGCCGATATTGATCCTGAAGGGCCGCTGGAGCAGACAGCCGCTTTTATTAAACAAGAAATTGAATCAGACTTAACGGAGTCTGCTGTTTGCTATAGGGACGGCAAGCGCTTCAGCTATGTTCTTCGGCAGACTGATCAGATTGAACCAGAAGCCGTGCAAACAGACCGGACTGTGTTTCCAAAAGACGCCGTCCTGGTGATAACCGGAGGAACGCGCGGACTCGGCGCTTTATGCGCCAAGCATTTCGTTTCCGCATACGGTGTGAAGAAACTGCTTCTGACAGGCAGAAAGGAGCTGCCGCCGAAAACCGAGTGGGATCTTGAGCAAACAGACCCTGTCGTTTCGGAAAAAATACAGCTTATCCGGCAGCTGGAATCACAAGGCGTAAAAGTGTGCGTCTCAGCAGTTGATCTGACGGATAAGCAGGCCGTCGGACGGCTTATAAAAGAGGTAACCTCAACGCTCGGGCCTATCGGAGGCATTCTGCATTGCGCGGGAATTGCGGACCGTGAAAACCCTGCTTTTCTCCGCAAATCCAAAGACAGTATTGCGCGGGTGCTCGCCCCGAAAGCAGACGGCCTTCACAGTCTGTATGAGAGTGTAAAGGATGGTGCGCCGGCATTTTTCGTCCTGTTTTCATCTGTCTCGGCAGCCGTCCCGATTCTTGCGGCGGGTCAGAGCGATTATGCGATGGCTAATTCTTATATGGACTATTTTGCAGAAAACAATGAGAGCGGCATCATTAGCATACAATGGCCGGCATGGGATGAGACGGGCATGAGCAGGGATACAAAAAGCGGGATATATCAGCAAACGGGATTGCTGAGGCATTCTGACGCGGAAGGTCTCAAGATGCTTGATTACATTTTAAGAAAAAGACCCGGAGCTGTCGTGCTGCCGGCACAAGTGAAACATGATTGGGACGCCAAAGCGCTGGAAAATGCCAAGCCAGCCGCCCATAAAGGAATGAGAACAGCTTCCAAACCTCCTGAAACAAAAAAACGGGAACATAACCGGATTGATATTCAATCTTGGCTGAGGTCGCTTTTGGCAAAAGAGCTGAGTATCAATGAAACGCATATGGATATCGATGTGCCTTTTCAGGAATACGGAATGGATTCTATCTTTCTGGCGCAAGTGCTGACAAAGATCGATCAAAAACTGCCGTCCGTTTCAATTGATCCGACTGTCCTTCTGGAACACCCTACCATAGAACAGCTCGCGGATTATTTAGCCGTACATTGTCCGGAAGCTTTTTCGGCAGATGCAGCAGTTCCCGCGGAGAAGGTCCCTTTGCAGAAGACGCCGAAACGGAGCAAAAAAACGGCAGATAACCCCGGGAAACGGGGAAAGGTTGCGATCATCGGCATGGCCTGCCATTTTCCGGAAGCGGGGGATATAAAAGAATTTTGGAAGAATCTCCGCAGCGGAACGGATGCCGTCACTGAAGTTCCGCCGGACAGATGGAACGCTGGGGAACACTATCAGCCGGGTGAATACCAAGAGGGAAAAAGCATCAGTAAATGGGGCGGTTTTATTCACGATATTGATCAATTTGACCCGGAGTATTTCAATATTTCAGAAACGCTGGCACCGATGATAGATCCGCTGCAAAGGCAGTGGCTCGAAGTGAGCGCGGAAGCTTTGGCCGATGCCGGTTATCAAAAAGAGGATCTCTGGGGCCGCCGTATCGGCGTTTTTGCCGGTGCAAGGGCAGGTGCGTTTCATCAGAAATTTCAATATTTGCAAAAAGACGCGATTATTGGCGCGGGGCAAAATTTTATTACCGCACACATGGCGCACATTTATAACTTTACAGGGCCCAACCTGGTCGTGGATACAGCCTGCTCCAGTTCGCTTACGGCAATTCATTTGGCCGTGCAGGCTATTCAAAATGGAGAAGCGGAAGCGGCCTTTGCGGGCGGGGTTGACATTTTGCTTGATGAAAAACCTTTTCTCACAATGAGCGCGGCGAGAATCTTATCGCCAAATGGCCGTTCAAAATCTTTCGATGCCGATGCGGACGGAACAGGAATCGGAGAGGGCTGCGGAGTGCTGATGCTGAAGCCGCTTGAAAAAGCGATAGAAGACGAAGATAAAATATACGGCGTTATTGACGGCTCTGCGATTAATAATGACGGCAGCACAATGGGCGTGACGACGCCGAATCCCCGGGCGCAGCAGGACTTGATTGAGCAGGCGGTTCAATCAGCGGAAATCGAGCCGGACACCATGACATACGTAGAGACGCACGGAACCGGTACATTGATCGGCGACCCGATAGAATTAAAGGGATTAACCAATGTCTTGTCTGCTTATTCCGATGAAAAACAATTTTGCGGTGTAGGAAGCGTCAAAAGCAATATCGGCCACTTGCTGAGTGCGGCGGGCGCGGCGGGAATCATCAAAGTTTTGCTGGCGATTGCCAATGAAGAACTGCCGCCGACTTTGCATTGCCATAAACCGAACCCCCGCTTCCAATTTAAAGATTCTCCGCTTTATCCTGTGCTTGAGCTGAAGCGGTGGAACGGAAAAAAAGAGATACTCAGGGCCGGGGTCAGCGCGTTCGGTTTGGGCGGGAATAACGCCCATATCATTGTCAGCAACGAAGGAATTCCGAAAGAGCGAAAAGCGGCCATGGAACCGAAAGGCGGCCAGACAGTATACCGAAAACAACGGTATTGGCCTGAAAAAGCACAGTTGTCCGAAGCGGAAGAAAATGAGGCGGGCACAGAAGCAATGTTTGAAATAAGCGAGGTGTGATAGATTGGCAGTTGCCACCGATCAAGTCAAAACGTTCCTGCAGAAAATCAGCCATACGAATTATATCGTCCGGGATCATCGCGTTCATCAAATCCGCGTCCTCCCGGGCGTGACTTTAATAGATATGCTGTATCGGCTCGCCGCCGGGTATCTCGGTGAACGGCCTATAGAATTAAGACAGATTATTTTTAAGCAGCCTGTTGTAACATCTGAAGAGTTTGATAAACACCTGTATGTGACCTTTACGCCGGCGTGTGACAGCTGGAAAGTTGAGATTACTAGCGAAAAAGCAAAAAACGGCACACCGCTTGGCGGAAACCGGGATGAGAATATGGAATGCCAGCTTTATTTGCAAGAAGACACGCCGCGGGCAAAAGAACTGAATATTGAAGCGTTCATGAAAAACGCAAGCCGAAAATGGGACATGCATGACATTTATGGAATTGCAAGAAGAAGCCATATTGAGCATGGCGAGTTTATGAAAAATGAAGGGGCCGTTTATCAGCTTCAGGATAAAGAAGAATTAATGGAGCTTACTCTGAGTGATTTGGCTGAAGGATTCCGGGAGAAATTTAAGGCGCATCCGGCTTTTTTGGATGCGTCCACCCTTGCCGGCTCTTCCTTTGCATTGTCGGCCCAAAAGCAGAATGACACACCTTATATTCCTTTTATGATCAATCGTTTTTGCATGTATCAGCCGTTTCCGAAAACGATTTACACTTATTCTGCGAAAAACAGCCGCACTGAAAGCGGCGTATCAGATAGCGAACCTGATGTTTATTCGGCCGACTTCACGATTTACGACAGGGCAGGGAACGTATTGGCCGAATGTGAGAAACTGACAGTAAAAAGGGTCAGACAAGCGAATATGATTACCCATCTGATAGACAAAGAGAAGCCGCCTCAGCAGAACAGAAGCGGCCGTGGTGAGTCGGAAAATTCTGTGGCCGCAGAAGACGTGTCTGAACAGCAAACGCCGGAACAAAACATGGTGACTTACATAAAGTCGGAAATCGCCAGGCTGGTCAATCGTCCGGCACAGGATATTGATGTGAGGAAAGGCTTTTATGATATGGGGCTTGACTCGGCGCATTTGCTGAAGCTTGTAAAGATATTAGAGCAGACTTTTCAGCAGCAGTTTTATCCGACACTGCTTTTTGAATATTCATCTGTCCGCCGCCTTGCGGATTACCTTATCAATGAAGCGGGCTGTGTGCTGAAAGGTTCGGCAAAAGAACGGCATACATCAGACGCTGACATTGCTGATGAAGTTCTGTTTTTTGAACCCGCCTGGAAAGATCATCCGCTGGGAACGGCGGTGCAGAACGGGCAAAAACACACCCGTCATCTCATTATCGCTGCCGATGCAGAACCCCGTCTCACAGGTGAACTCGTCATACATTGCCCGGAAGCGGAAGTGATAGAACTGAAAAGGGAGCATGAGGCTGCAGATGAGCAGTTTGGAGCAGATGCCGAGCGCATATTTCGTATGCTCAAACGGGAACTGACAGACCATCCGAAAGAACATACATTGATTCAGCTTGTATGCGCCGTTGAGAATGGAGCGGCATTGTCTTCCGCTCTCGGGGCTATGCTGAAAACGGCACATCTGGAAAATCCGGCTCTTCGCATTCAGGTCATCACCTTCTGTGAAAAGAATGAGAAATTGCCAAGTGAGACGGCCGCAATCATTAGAACAGAAGCAGACTGCTCTCATGCAGGATGTACAGACATTCGGTATAAAGACAATATGCGGCAGATCAGATTGTTCGAACGTATTGAGAAACTGGACGGGCAGACACAGTCTCCTTGGAAACAAAACGGCGTATATGTCATTACAGGAGGCCTCGGCGGTCTTGGATTTCTGCTTGCCCGTCACCTTGCAGAAAAAGAAAAAGTGAAGCTCGCACTCATCGGCCGTTCGCCGGAACAGTCTGAGAAGATCAGCAGACTGAAAGCATTGGGCGCAGAAGTTCTTTACGTTCAAGCGGACATCGGCAGCAAAGCCGAAACAGAGCGGGCATTTGCTCAGATTACAGAAACCTTCGGCCGGCTGACGGGCATTTTTCATTGCGCCGGTGTTTTAAAAGATCAATTTATCATCCAAAAAGACAGTTCTGACTTGAAGGGGGTGTTCCTGCCGAAAATCAGCGGCCTGATTCATGCGGACGAAGCTTCACGGAATGAACCGCTTGAGTTTTTCGCCGTATTTTCCTCATTCTCGGCGTTGGCCGGAAATGCGGGCCAAATAGATTATGCCGCAGCGAACGCTTTTATGGATGAATATATGAAATATCGCGATTGCAGAGCGGAAAAAGGCGAACGGACCGGGGCTTCTATGACGATCAACTGGCCGCTTTGGGAAGATGGTGGCATGCAGGTTGACAGCTTGATGAAAGAGATCATGAATGATGCAACTGGCACCAGCCCGCTTCCGGCCGGGGAAGGGATGGCTGCACTTGAATATATGCTGCGTCTCGGCAAGCTGCAATCCGTTATTTTATACGGGAAGGAGCCCGCTGTAACTGAGAGCATGGCCCGATTGGTTCCGATGGCAGACAAGAACCGCTCTTCATTATCCCATGCAGCTGTAAAGAGAAGGAGCCGAAAACAAGAGAGACATACAGAAGAGCGCGATATTGCGGTAATCGGATTGGCGGGAAAATACCCGCAGGCGGGAAGCATTGATGAATTTTACCAAAATCTGCGCTCGGGGAAAGACTGCATCACAACAATGCCGAAAGACAGATGGAAAGGTTATCCTTTCTCATATGAAGCAGATCAGTTCTACCGTTACGGAGGATTTTTAGATCGCATAGACAGCTTTGATCCGCTGTTTTTCAATCTGACTCCTCGCCAGGCTGAAATGATGGACCCGCAGGCGCGGCTGTTTTTAGAGACGGCTTGGGAAGCTTGTGAAGATGCCGGTTTTTATCAGGACAGAACGGCGCGCGGGCCATCTTCGCAAAAGAGAAAACGCGTCGGGGTATTCGCAGGTGTGTTTTGGAGCCATTATGAGCTGTTCGGGGCTGAAATCACACAGCGGGGCACACCGCTGTCTATGGGCGTGACGCCTGCCTCTGTTCCGAATATCGTGTCTCACTGCCTGAACTTTACGGGACCGTCAATGGCTGTGGATACGATGTGCTCTTCTTCGCTCACATCCATACATTTGGCATGTGAAAGCATTAAAAGGGGGGAGTGCGAATTCGCCCTTGCCGGCGGTGTGAATGCGGTCACACACCCGCATAAATATGCGTTTTTGGCGAATGCCGGATTTCTGTCTTCAGAAGGCGTCTGCAAAAGCTTCGCCGACGGCGGTGACGGTTATGTGCCGGGAGAAGGCGTCGGCGCGGTGTTACTGACAACCGTTCAAGAAGCGGAAAGAATGGGCTGTCCGATATATGGCGTCATAAAAGGCTCCGCTTTAAACCATGTCGGAAAAACATCCGGTTTGACCGTGCCTGATCCGGCATCACAGGCGGAAGTCATTACAGATTCTTTTCGGGGTGCCGGCATTGATCCGGAGACACTGAGCTATATTGAAGCCCACGGAACAGGCACGTCTCTGGGTGATCCGATTGAAATTGAAGGGCTGAGCCGCGCTTTCCGCAAATGGACAAACAAGAAGCGGTTTTGCGCCATCGGCTCTGCCAAATCAAATATCGGCCATTTAGAAGGAGCAGCCGGAATCGCCGGATTAACAAAGGTGCTTTTGCAGCTGAAGCATGCAGAAATCTTTCCGTCATTGCACGCGGACACGCTGAATCCCCATATTCCGTTTCCGGACACGCCGTTTTATGTGGCGGACCGGCTGGAAGAATGGCAACGGCCGTCACATTCTGACCAGCCGAGAAGAGCGGGTTTAAGTTCTTTTGGCGCCAGCGGGAGCAATGCCCATTTTGTCATAGAAGAATATCTGCCGCCGCAGGCTGAAAAGAAATCGGTAAATATACGGGAAGACGAGCCGGTTCTGTTTCTGCTTTCGGCAAAAAATGAAGAACGCCTATTAGAATATGTCAAACGGTATGACCGCTTTTTACGGGAAAAAGAAGTCAACCTTAAAGACCTGGCCTACACGCTTCAAGCTGGCAGAGAAGCGATGCCTGAACGGCTGGCATTTATCGTTACATCCGTTTGCGGCCTGCAAGCGAAGCTGAAGGATGTGCTTGAACGGAAAACAGAAATTGAAGGATGTTTCCGCGGACGTGCTCAAGATGATATTTCATCAAGTGGAATGGCCGAGCTGCTGAAAAACAAGCAATATTCCAGATTGCTCACTGAGTGGGCAAAAGGAGCCGCCGTTGACTGGAGCCTGTTATACGAAGGAGAGAAGCCGAAACGGGTCAGCCTTCCTGTATATCCGTTCGCGAAGGAGCGGTATTGGGTGCCTGTGCCTGCGGATATCCGGAAACAGACAGACGAACCGGCGGAAAACCAAAAGATCATTCTTCAAAAAGACTGGAAGCAGCAAGATCCGGCGGAATCTGAAGCATTATCAGGAACAGTAATGATACTTGCAACTGATAAGACGAGCCGATTGGCCGATGCTCTTTTTAAAGGAAACGGCCATATTGAAACGATCTGCTTCATCCATCAGGCAAAAGACGGCGCCGATTATTATGCCGCCGCATCGGGGCGAAACCTTTACGGCAGAGTGCGGGAGTCTCTTCAAAACAAACAGATACTCGGGGTCGTCGACATAACCGCATATGACGCGGAATATGAACGGCAGGAAGAGATAGAACACGGAAAGCTTGCCTTTTTACAGCAGGCTCTGGAATCACTCCGTCATAGCGGCGCTGTGTTCAGCCAAGTGACACACCGCCTCCAGCCTTTCAAGGAAAGTAAACCTCTGATGCAAGGGGCGAAAACGGCGGGGCTGTACCGGATGCTGGGCGCTGAGTATGCCAACATTCATTCTTTTACGATAGATAGCGATTGTGAGATTGAGCATACAGAAGAATTAAGCAGACAGATTGAGATTGAATTTTTACAGCCGCGGGCCAAAAGCGTCAGTGAATGCTGCTACAGGCTGAATCGCCGTTATGTGCCGTTTCTGAAGCAGGGTATGAATGTTTCGGCGGCGCCTGAGCTTTCCTATTCGTCTGATGATGTGCTGTTAATAACGGGCGGATCGCGCGGAATCGGCGCAATTGCGGCGGAGCATGCCGTTTCACGCGGCTGCAGGAAACTGGTCATCATGGGGCGGGAGCCGCTTCCCGATTCCTCAGAGTGGGCAGACATGAAAAAGGACGGCATTCTCCCGGAAAAAGCCGAGCGGATGCAGAGGTTAGCCGAGCGGGGCGCGGAGATCCGTTATTACAGCGTTTCTCTTACGGATCAAAAGGGGCTCCGGAACATGACGGACGGCATCCGCGGCACGATGGGGCCGATTACCGGCGTTTTTCATTGCGCGGGCGCAATGGGAGAACACCCCGCTTTTTATAACAAAACCGAAACTGAAATCGAAAGCGTTTGTGAGCCGAAAGTAACAGGGCTTCGCGGTCTCTATGAAGCCGTTCAGAATGAGCCGCTGTCGTTTTTTATTTTGTTCTCATCCGTTTCGGGCCTGATCCCTTCGCTTGCTGCGGGGCAAAGTGACTACGCGATGGCTAATTCATTTATGGACTCTTTTGCAAATCATCAAGCAGGTAAAGGAAACGTGTTTGTTAAAGCCGTTCAATGGCCCGTCTGGAAAGAAACCGGCATGGCTGAAGGCCTGCCGGAAACACCTGCTTATCAAAAATCAGGACTTTCCAGGCTGTCTGCCGAAGACGGACTGAAGTTTTTAGATTACATCATTTTAAACGGACAAAGCTGCGGAATTCCTTGTGTTCCCGAAGACAGTGAGCCTGATTTTGGTGATCTTCTGAAGGTGAAGAAAGCTGAAGCTCCCATGAAAAAAAGCACTGCCGGTGACCAAAAGGTGAAGGATATGATTCGTCAATGGGTGCGCACCGTTTTCAGCGAAGAACTGAAAATGACGGATGAGCAGATAAAAGATGATATGCCGTTTGATGAATACGGGATTGACTCAATACTCTTTGCGGAATTGGTTCAATCATTGCAAAAACGGATCAGCATAAAGTTAACACCGTCCTTAATGCTTCAATATCAAACGATTACAGAAATGGTTGACTATTTCGCAGCGCATCATGAAGCTGATTTTGTGACAAAAGAAAATGGTTTCGTTCAAGACAGGGACGTAGAGCCTGATTTAACCGCCGCCGCTGAAGAGAGAACATCCATGAAGCCGAAAGCGGATACCGAAGACGATATTGCCGTCGTCGGCATGTCCTGCCGTTTTCCGGGGGCGGGCGGAACGGATGCTTTTTGGGAGCTGCTGATGAAAGGGAACACCGCCATTCGGCCTGTTCCCGCATCGCGCTGGCATGCAACAGCACATGCAAAGGATTATGCGGGGTGGATTGATGATATCGACATGTTTGATGCGGGCTTTTTCGGCATCTCTGAAAAAGACGCGGCAATTATGGACCCGCAGGCGCGGATCATATTAGAAGAAGCGGTTCATTCTGTTTATGATGCCGGGTACGGCCAAAAGGATTTATCGGGCCGGAAAGTCGGCGTGTACATCGGCGGCAGGGCGCAGCCTTCAGCCGGTATGGAACATATCCTGCAGGCGCCTAACCCGATTTTGGGGGCGGGACAAAACTATTTGGCGGCCAACATTTCACGATTTTTGAATGTCACAGGGCCGAGCCTTGTCGTGGATACAGCATGTTCCTCAGGGCTGATCGGGCTGTCCTTTGCAAAAGACGCCCTTTTGGCCGGAAGGATTGACGCGGCCTTAGTCGGTTCGGTGAGTCTGCTCTTATCTCCGTCCGCGCACCGGTTATTCGGAGCGCGCCATATTTTAAATGAGAACGGCGTGTTTCATATATTCGACCGTGAATCAGCGGGAGAAGTGCTCGGAGAAGGAGCGGGGGCGGTTTTTATCAAACGATTGAGCGATGCGGTACGGGACGGAGACCGTATTTACGGCGTCATAAAAGCCGTCTCGGTAAACAATGACGGCCGGACGCTCGGTCCCGGTTCACCGAATATAAGAGCGCAGAGAGACGCCATTCAAACTGCGCTTGACATGGCGGAAAAGTCGCCCGAAGACATTGGGTATATAGAAGTGAACGGAGGCGGTTCCCCAATCGTTGATTCGGTGGAAATCAAGGCACTCTCAGATGTCTATCAGCTGAACCGGAAAACGCTTCTGCCCTGCCGGATCGGATCGGTGAAACCGAATGTGGGGCATTTGCTTCTGTCTTCAGGTCTTGCGGGCTTCATCCGATGTGTGCTGAGCGTCTATCATAAGCAGATTCCGCCTTTCTTATCAGCGCGTGAGCCATTTGAACATTATGACTTTGAAGCGTCGCGTATTCATTTTAATCGTGAACCCGTTGATTGGCATTCAGAGAAGAAACCCCGCGTCGCAGCTCAGAGTTCATTTCCTGACGGCGGGACAAATGCTCATATCCTCGTTGAAGAATACAGAGGTGAAAGACAGGGGGAACATCACCGGGCGCCTCAGCCGCCGGAATTCAGAAAAAAACACTACCCGCTTTTGGGCGGCTGGAACAGCACGGAGAATGAAGCGGAAAAAACAAGTAATGAAAAAACAGACATTGCGGATCTTTTAAAGAAATATGAGAAAAAAGCAGAGACAAGCACTGCACCTGCAGACTCGTTTTGGCAGGTGACAACGTGACGTTTTTAAAAGGGGACGAACCATGAAAAAAACAGTGAATCTGCGCCTGACCGCAGAACATCCCATTATGAAACACCATCTTGTTCACGGAGAATCTGTCATGCCCGGTCTGGCCTATATTGATATGCTGTATCAGCTGGCAAAGCAAAGCCTTGATCTTTCATTCCGTTCCATCTGTCTGAAACGGGTGACCATTTATCATCCTTTATCAGTGAAACGGTCAGAGCGGCTTGATGTGAGTGTCATATTCAGTAAAGAAAAGGAGTTCTGGACTGCCTCGATTTGCGGGGCGGATTCCGGGACGGTTTTCTTATCAGCGGAGGTGCATGAAGGGGTTTTCTCATCAGATAAGCGCCTTGACGCGGAAGAGAAAAAACAAGTTGCGCTTCCATCAGTCTCCTTGCATACGGTTTACGAAGACGCGAGAAGCCGCGGACTGTCGCATGACGGGCTGATGAAGCCGGAGGGAGAGATCTATGCAAATGAAGAGGAATGTTTCCTTGATATTCGGCAGTCTGATTCATGCCAGGAAAATCTCCCCGGCGCTCTCTTTCATCCCGCGCTGATGGACGGTGCCGCCATGGCCTCCGGCGTATTGCAGACAGCTGCAGGCGCCGGTTTGTTTTTACCGATTTATTATGATTCGTTTATTGCCGCTGAAACCGTTACGGAGCGCTGTTACGCGGTGATTTCGAAAAAATTCGGCACGCCTTCTGAAATGGTGAAAATGGATATTGACTTTTACAACCCCAGCGGTGCGCATATTGCTTCACTGCTCGGCCTGACAGCCAAAAAGGTGCGGACAGACCGGCAGCTGATACCAGGCGTTCAGCAGATGGAGGAAACCTTATACCGCATTTTTTCAACATACGTAGGCCGTCCTGTCACAAGAAATGATGCGCACACCGTATTTTTTGAATTAGGCCTTGAATCGTCACAGCTTCTGGCCATTATTAAAGACATCGAAGGGGCGTTTGATCTGCGGCTGAATCCGACTCTTTTATTTGAGTGCAGCAGCATATCCGAACTGCTTGAAGACATAAAAACAAAAGGAACAGAAGAATCTTCCGGCCTTGTCGCGGATGCAGCACCGGTCTCTGAAACGCAATCAGTCAGTCAGACATTTACTTTCTATGAACATGAAGCATTCCTTCAGGATCATCTGGTTTTCGGCAAACCGGCACTGATGGGTGTAGTGTATCCGTGTCTGGTGCTTGAAGCATCCGGAGCGTCTCATTCCGGCACGTATCCCGCCGAGCTGAAAGATATCCGCTTTACGGGCGGGCCCGTCACGCTGGAGCCGGGAGAGGCCGCACAGATTGACATTTCATTTGCGGCAGAAAAGAGTGCCGAACGCTTTACCGCAAGCTGCACTGTCTCCGGTAAAGAAAGCCGGAAGACGTGTGCCGAAGGAGAAATAAGCAGATATACAGAGGCACCCGTAAAAAAATCGTATGACGTTGAACAAATGAAGGCGCATGCACAAAAGGTGGCGCCGGATGTTATTTCCCGTCTGTACGATTCGGTTGCCGACTTCACGATAGGCCCGATGCTGAAAACGGTAACGGCGGGATACAAAATGAGTGAGAGCTCCTTTTTATTGCAGCTGGACTTATCAGGAAAAAAAGAAAAAGGCGATCTGCGTCACTTTGCATTTGACCCGCTTATATTGAATTCTTGTTATATGTCGCTCGGTGAAGAAGAATTGCAGCTGAAAAAGCGGATTCACGTCCCGCTCATGATTGAGAGGCTGACGCTTTACGGACCTGTCATGTCTGATACCGCCTATGTGGTGAATACAATCAAACATAAAAAAGACGGGTTTCTCTCATTTGATGCCGCAGTCCTCAGTCATACCGGGGAACAGCTGGCGGAATTGAAAAACGCGTCTGTGAAAGAAGTGCTTCAGCCAAATCGGCTTGAAAATGCGTCTTTTGCCCCGTCCGGGAATCAAAGCCGTCAGAAAACGAAAGGAAAACCGCTGGATATTGCCATTGTCGGGATTTCCGGCAAGTATCCGCAGGCCGATGATATCAATGCGTTTTGGGAAAATCTCAAACAAGGAAAGGATTGTATTACCGAAATTCCGAAAGACCGCTGGAAATGGGAACATTACTTTTCCGAGGACCGGACGGCGCCGGGAGCGATCTACAGCAAATGGGGCGGATTCATTGACGGGATCGCCGATTTTGATCCTGAGTTCTTTAAGATTTCCCCCCGTGAAGCGGAACACCTTGATCCTCAGGAACGGCTGTTTTTAATGCATGCGTGGATGGCCATGGAGGATGCGGGATATACGAGGACATCACCTGAACTGGGCCGTCAGGTAGGTGTGTATGCCGGTGTCATGTATCAGGAATACCCGCTATTCGCCGCTGAAGCGGGAGTGAAAGGACGGCATATCGGGCTCCCCGGTGGGATTTCATCCATTGCTAACCGTGTCTCCTATTTTTGTGATTTTCAAGGGCCGAGCATTTCGGTCGATACGATGTGTTCGGGTTCGCTGACTTCATTGTACATGGCGTGCCGGGATCTGCGGGATCATCGGATTCGCGCGGCGCTTGCCGGCGGAGTGAATCTCACCGTTCATCCTAACAAGTACTTCATGCTGAGCCAGGGGCAGTTCATCTCATCTAAAGGACACTGCGGGAGTTTCGGCGCCGGGGGTGACGGCTATATTCCGGCAGAAGGGGTCGGGGTGCTGCTTCTTAAACGTTTAGAAGACGCCGTACAAGACGGAGATCGGATTTACGGCGTCATTAAGGGAGCTGCCATTAATCACGGCGGAAGAGCGAGCGGTTACACCGTACCGAACCCCAAGGCGCAAAGCGAAGTCATTTCTCAAGCTTTACAGGAGGCGGGGGTTTCTCCGGGCCAGATCAGCTATGTGGAAGCGCACGGGACAGGGACGAAATTAGGCGATCCGATTGAAATCCGGGCTTTAACCGATGCATTCGGTGATGTTCCTGAAACATGTCTCATCGGGTCTGTCAAATCAAATATCGGACATGGGGAATCGGCAGCAGGCATCGCCGCTGTCACAAAAGTGCTGCTGCAGATGAAGCACAAACAAATCGCCCCATCTTTGCATGCAGATGTTTTAAATCCGAATATCCAATTTGACGAAGGACCGTTTTCCGTCTGCCGGGAATTAACAGATTGGAAACGGATTGCCGCAGACGGAGCAGAACAGCCGCTCAGGGCGGGGATCAGCAGCTTTGGTGCGGGCGGTTCTAACGCGCATATCATTATTGAAGAATATGAGGCTCCTGTCAAACAAGCAATCAGCAGCCAAGAGCCGGCTGTCATTCTGCTGTCTGCGAAAAATGGGGAGCGTCTGACAGAATACGCGGAGCGCCTTCTTGCTTTTCTTCAAAAGAAGCATACGGATAAGCCGGACTTATTTGATGTCGCATACACTTTACAAGCGGGGCGGGAAGCGATGGATGAGCGGCTGGCTTTCATTGCGGACTCTCTTAAGGAGCTGGAGGACAAGCTCAGATCGTACTTGGAAAATGAAAACGCACCGCATCTTTACAGGGGGCGGGCGAAGCGAAATCATGAGACAGTGGCTGTGTTTGAATCTGATGAAGATTTGCAGGAAGCCATGGTTAAATGGCTGAAAAAGAGAAAGTACGGTCATTTGCTGAACATGTGGGTGCAGGGAGTCGATGTGGACTGGAACTTGTTATATTCGGGACAAAAACCCCGGAGAATCAGTCTTCCCGCCTATCCGTTTGCAAAGGTCAGATGCTGGATTCAAGATGAAGCAGAGGCGGTTTCAAAAAGGGATGGCGGCAAAACGGTGATCCATCCGCTGCTTCATGAAAACACATCCGATCTGTGGGAGCTGAAATTCACATCCGTTTTTACCGGACGGGAATTCTTTTTCACTGACCACACAGTCAATGGGGAGAAGGTGCTCCCGGGAGCCGCCGTGATCGAAATGGCCAGGGCGGCCGTTGAGCGTGCCGCATACGCTGTGCCGGACGGACGTGAAGGAATGTATTTGAAAGATCTCATATGGATGAGGCCTGTCGTTCATAAGGGGACGGATGTAGAAGTCCATATCAGCCTTATCCTTAAGGGAAATGAAGACATTGAATTTACGATTTACAGCCTATCGGAAGAACCCGGGGGAGAACGGATTATATACAGTAAAGGCACCGCGGTATCAGGAGAGATAGCAGCGGTTCCGTCAGTTCACTTAGAGGGCTGGCTGTCCGGCTGCAGCCAATCGGTTATGACGTCTGATGAGGTTTATCAGGCTTTCCGGCATGCGGGTATGATATACGGGCCGAGCCATCAAGGAATTGATCAGCTGATGATCGGAGAGAGGGGAGCTGCAGCCCGGCTGTCGCTGCCGGAATCGGCAGACAGTACCGCCGATCAGTTTGTCATCCATCCGAGTCTTTTAGATGCCGCGTTTCAGGCGTCACTGGGTGCCGGTTCAGATACTGCCGGAGACACTCCGATGCTGCCGTTTTCCCTGCGGCAGGCAGAAATATTTCAGCCGACTCAGAAAACGATGTGGGCGCTTGTCCGCAAACAGAGCGATCGGTCAGATAACGGAGCGCTGACGCTGGATATTGATTTATGTGATGAAAACGGCGCTGTTTGTATGAGATTAACAGGCTTCTCCTGCCGGGCTGTCCAGCAGACAAACCAAACCGAAAGCAAACGGCAGGAAGTTCAGACGGCGATGCTTGCCCCTGTTTGGGACAAAACTTTCTTTTCTCTGGAAGAAAATCGAGCGGTTGAGGAACAATTGCTGATCATCGGAAAGCCGGGAAATACCATAAAGGCTGCGGCAAAAATGTGGCCCCGCGCCCATCTGGCGGAGACGCCGGATCATTCAAGCGAGCAAACATTACGTGAATTGACAGCCGGGTATCAGGATATCCGCCATTTCTTATGGATTGCGCCGGATCGTTTCGCACCCGCATCCGTCAGTCAGGAAATGCTTGATGAGCAGGAGAATGGGGTGATTCAATGTTTCCGTTTCATCAAAGCGCTGCTGTCACTCGGGTATGGAAACCGAAACATCAGCTTTACGGCGGTGACCCGGCAGACACAGTCCGTGTATCCGGGTGATCTGCCGCAGCCTGAGCATGCAGGCGTACACGGTTTGATCGGTTCATTGGCAAAAGAATATCCGAACTGGGACATCAGGCTGATTGATGCAGAAGAAGGCAGTGATTCGTCTGAGATGAAAAACATCTGGCGCCTTCCTCCAGATCCGGACGGAAATGCTGCCGCGTACCGTAACGGAGCTTGGCACAAGCAAAAAACAGTCCGGGTGCTGACAAGTTCCGCTCCGCGTATGTCGTACAGAGAAGGCGGCGTTTATGCTGTCATCGGCGGAGCGGGCGGCATCGGAGAAGCATGGAGCAAATACATGATCACCCGTTACAAGGCACGGATGATATGGATCGGCAGGCGGCCGAAGGATCAGGAGATTCAGAGCAAAATAGACAGGCTGGCGCTATCAGGCCCCGCGCCGCATTATATACAGGCTGATGCTCAAGATGCCGCAGCGCTTAAAGCGGCCGTCCGTTCCGTAAGAGAGCAATACGGCAATATAACGGGAGTCATCCATTCCGCGATAACGCTTGCCGACAAAAGTATGGCGAATATGGATGAAGCTTCTTTCAGAAACGCTTATTCAGCTAAGGTGAATACGAGCGTCCGAATGATCGAAGCTTTTAAGGAAGAACCGTTTGATTTTGTGCTGTTTTTCTCATCCGTTAATTCTTTCACAAAAAATGCCGGGCAAAGCAACTATGCGGCAGGGTGTACATTTCAAGACGCCTTTGCCCGCCATATCGCTTCCTTGCTTGATTGTGAAGTGAAAGTCATGAATTGGGGATATTGGGGCAGTCTGGGTGTTGTATCAGACCCGTCTTACAGAAAACGGATGGAGGCGTCAGGGATCGGTTCTATTGAACCCGATGAAGCAATGGAGGCGCTGGAAGTCTTACTATCAGAACCGTTCAGCCAAGCGGCATTCATCAAAGCTGCTCCGCACGGCTTAGCCGCGCTGACGGATCAAGATGCAATATCGGTTGTATCCGGCCCGAAGCCTTCATTTATGGAAAGCGTCAAGCGGCAAAATCCGGATCGGAATGAACGGCTTGAGACTTTAAAACGAGAAATGGAGTTGCGCATATGAACAGCCTTCTTTGCAAACTGCTCTTTTACCAATTACAGTCAATCGGTTTTTTCAGCGAGCCTGTCACTACACCTGCAGCATCCATGCGGAGCGCCGGCGTGATCGGCACATACGGCAGATGGCTGGAAGAAAGCCTGAATCTATTAAAAGAAAACGGATATATCGCGTATGACGGATACACGGTCACTCTTCTCACGGATCAGCGCCCGGACGGCCGCACAGTCTGGAATGAGTGGAATGCCCATAAACGCCTGCTTCCCAATGGGGAGCTTGCGCAAGCTGAATTGGCCGAGGCGACGATAAAAGCGATGCCTTCCATTTTAAAAGGAGAACGTCCGGCTACGGATATCGTATTTCCCGATTCATCAATGCGGCTCGTTGAAGGTGTTTATAAGCATAATCCTGTCGCGGATTATTTTAATGAAGTGTTAGCAGATTCCGCGGCCGCTTACCTGAAAGCCTATCTTACAGAACACCCCGATGCCCGTATCAGGCTGATAGAAGTAGGGGCCGGGACGGGCGGAACGAGCGCCATGCTGTTTACAAAACTGAAACCATTTGCAAAACAGATTGCGGAATATTGTTATACGGACGTTTCTAAAGCTTTTTTAATGCATGCCGAACAGGAATACGGACCTGATGTGCCGTATTTGACAACAGCCTTGTTTAATGCAGAGGAGCCTTGCGAATCACAAAATATCAAAACGGGTGTTTACGATATTGTCATCGCCGCCAATGTGCTTCACGCCACAAAAAATATCGGTTTGACACTGCGCCGTCTGAAAGCGCTCCTGAAATACAACGGGATGATTTTGATAAACGAAATCAGCGATCGTTCTGTTTTTACCCATTTAACCTTCGGGCTGCTTGACGGCTGGTGGTCCTATGAGGATGCTGAGCTTCGGATTCCGGGAAGTCCCGGCCTATATCCAAAATCGTGGGAGCGTGTGCTGCATTCGGAAGGATACAGAGCGGTTTGTTTCCCTGCTGAAACGGCTCATGATTTAGGCCAGCAGATTATCGCAGCTGAGAGTGACGGACTCGTTCGGATGCAAGGGATCAGAGACGGCAGAAAGCCATACGCCGCCCCGGCCGAAGTTTTCCGAAAGCCCGCGCAGCCTGTTTCCCGCAGCCGCGCGCCAGAGGTGCATCAAGCTGTTAAGGCTGATGGGGAATCGGTCGCTTCCCATGTCCGCTCTGTCATCAAAACAAGTATTGCCGATGTATTAAAAATGAAAGAAGAGGATATTCAGGAAGAACTGAACTTCTCTGAATACGGCATTGATTCCATTCTGGCCGTCAATGTGATTAACGAGATTAATAAGCGATTGAATCTTACACTGCAGACAACGATTTTATTTGATTACTATCATGTGAAACTGCTGACCGGTTATATCTCGGAAGAATACGAAACCATCATAGCCTCGTCTCTGAAGACCGATAGAGCGAAAATCCGCCCGGCGCTTCAGGAAGAACGGCCTGCTGAAAAACCTCTGCAGACGGAAAGAAAGGAAAACGGTTATCAGAAACCGAAACAAGAACGTATGCCGCCTTCTTTCGCAAAGTCCGATGACTCGGGAATGTTCCGGGTTGTGATTGACCGTCCGGGCGGCATTGAAGATCTGACGATTGCCCGCAGTGAGGTGCCCGAGACAAAAGATGACGAAGTTCAAATAGCCGTCCGCGCCTTTTCTTTAAACTTCGGAGACTTGCTTTGTGTCAGAGGGCTGTACCCGACGATGCCGCCTTATCCGTTCACTCCGGGATTTGAAGCAAGCGGCGTCGTGATCAAGGCAGGGAGGCATGTAACATCCGTCATTCCAGGTGATGAAGTGATTGTCGGCATGGGAGAGGAATTTGGATCTCAGGCGAATCTCATCACATGTAAAGAACATCAAGTCTATCATAAACCGGCCCGGCTGACCTTTGAAGAAGCATGCGCTCTTCCCACCGTGGCGGTGACCATGATAGACGCCTTCCGGAAAGCCGGACTTAAAAAAGGCGAAAAAATATTAATTCAGACCGCGACGGGAGGAACGGGGCTGATCGCGGTGCAAATGGCCCGGCATATCGGCGCGGAAATATATGCCACGGCCGGATCACAGAAAAAAATTGAGTATTTGCATTCGCTCGGGGTCCGCAATACCATCTGCTATTTAGAAGAAGATTTTGAAACGGAAATCATGCGAATGACCGGCGGCCGTGGGGTGGATGTTGTCATTAATACCCTGGCCGGTGATGCCTTGCAAAAAGGAATGAATTGCCTGGCGCCGGGCGGAAGATATATCGAAATTGCCATGACTGCGCTGAAATCCGCTAAATCAGTCGACTTGTCCGTCCTTCATAACAATCAATCGTTTCACAGCGTGGATTTGCGGAAGCTGTCCCTTCAAAATCCGGACCAGGTCAAGGACTATCAATTGGAACTGCAGCGGCTGGCGGAAGAGGGAGTCATTCAGCCTGTCATCTCAAAAATCTTTTCCTTTGAAGACATAAAAGAAGCGTATCACTGTCTGGATGACCGCGGAAATATCGGGAAAATCGTCATCAGCGTTTCTGAGCCGTATCAAATGACGTACCGCCCCGAACAAAAGGATCCGGCCGATACAGTAAAATCAGCAGCTGTGTTACCTGAAAAAGAACCGATCGCGATTATCGGGATGAGCGGGCGGTTTGCTGAATCGGAGAATCTCCATGAGTTTTGGGAACACTTAGCCGCCGGACGGGATCTGATTAAAAAAGCAGACAGATGGGATATCTCTGACAGCCAATGCCAGTATGGCAGTTTTATAGAGGACATTGAATGTTTTGACCCCGTTTTCTTTCATATATCGGGACGTGAAGCGACCTATATGGACCCTCAGCAGCGGCTGTTTTTGGAAGAATCATGGAAAGCGCTTGAAGATGCGGGATATGCGGGAGACTCGGTAAGAGGCCGGGAATGCGGCGTGTATGCCGGCTCCTGCGGCGGAGATTACCAGGCCATTTTTAAACAGCAGGGGCCCGCGCAGGCGTTTTGGGGCAATCACAATTCCGTCACTCCGGCAAGGATCGCCTATCATCTTAATTTACAAGGGCCGGCGATCACTGTTGATACAGCATGTTCCAGTTCGCTGACAGCCATTCATTTGGCATGTCAGGGGCTCTGGACGAAAGAAACGGAAATGGCGGTGGCGGGCGGGGTTTTCATTCAATCCACTCCCGCTTTTTATCAATCGTCAAATAAGGCGAATATGCTGTCACCGACCGGACGCTGCCATACGTTTGATCAAAGCGCGGACGGGTTCGTGCCGGGTGAAGGCGTGGGAGCGGTGGTGCTGAAACGTCTTAGCGACGCCGTTAGTGACGGAGATCATGTGTACGGCGTCATAAAAGGATCTGCAATGAATCAGGACGGCGCTACAAACGGAATCACCGCTCCAAGCGCGCTTTCTCAAGAACGATTGGAACGTCATGTCTATGATACTTTTCACATTGATCCGGAAACCATTCAAATGGTGGAAGCTCACGGAACGGGCACTGCACTGGGCGACCCGATCGAATTCGGCGCCTTAACGCGCGCTTTCCGCCGCTATACGGATAAAAAAGGATATTGCGCCATCGGCTCTGTGAAAACCAATCTCGGACATGCCGCTGCGGCCGCGGGGATGGCCGGACTGTTTAAAATCCTGCTGTCGCTGAAGCATCGGCAGATTCCGGCTTCCCTGCATTTTCATCAAGCCAATCAGCATATTCAATTTGCGGACAGCCCGTTTTTTGTGAATGAAAAGCTGATACCGTGGGAACGGAATCCGGATGCACCGCGCAGAGCCGCCATCAGTTCATTCGGATTCAGCGGAACAAATGCCCATCTTGTGATTGAAGAGGCGCCGCAAACCGTGCGCCGGTCGCCGGCAAAACCGGTCTGCTTCATTCCTTTATCTGCGCGGACGGAGCGTCAGCTGGAAATTCAGGCAGAACGCCTGCTGGATTCACTCAGCAAGAACAAAGACAGCGATCTGGGAAATATAAGTTATACGCTCCTGCTCGGCAGAAAGCATTTACATCACCGGTTTGCCTGTATCGTAAGCAGTGCGGACGAACTGAAGCGGGTATTATCGGAGTGGCTTGTAAAAAGAGAGCTTCCGGGTGTGTTTATGTCCAATTTGAAGGATCAGAAGCCGGCAGAAGAAGCCGGAATGAAAACATTCGGAATGGAATGCATTGAACAGTGCCGCTCGGCAGCTTCGCCCGCACAGTACAGAGAAAACCTGGCACATATCGCTGACCTTTTTTGCAGAGGGTATGATCTTCCTTTTACACGGCTTTTTGACGGAGGACAATATTATAAAACGCCGCTGCCGGCCTACCCGTTTTTAAAAGAAAGGTATTGGGCGGCTGATGTAAACAGTTCTTTACCAGGCCAAGCCATGAAAAAGTCTGAAACGCAAACCGTTCTCCCGTCTTCGCCGCAGCCTGAACATGAAGGGCTGATTTCTCTGAGTCCTTTAACTGAGATCGAAATGACAGCGTTTGAACCGGAGACATTGCAAAAGCCAATCGTGTTACAGCCTTTGGATTGTACTGTTTCTGTCCAGCAGCCGGAAAAAGCCGTTTCCGAAGACAATAGAACATTGCTTGAAGAATTGAGGACAAGCCTGGCAGATATTTTATTTTTGTCACCGGAAGATATTGATGCTGATGAGCCTTTCATCGATATGGGTCTTGACTCCATTATCGGGGTTGAATGGATACAAACAGTAAATAAAACGTACCACACTGAGATTACTGCCAATAAGGTGTATGAACACCCGACGCTTGAAGAGCTTGCGGAATATATAGCGGGACAAATAAAGAAACCCGAGTATGCTGAAGCGGAGGAAACCGCGGTACGTCCGGAAATCCCGGAAGCAGAAACTCCCCTTGCCGGCATCTCTGACGGCACTTTGCGCAAAGAGCTCAAAGAAAGCCTTGCGGACATCCTGTTTCTGAAGCCGGAAGATATTGATGAGCATGAGGCATTCATTGAGATGGGGCTGGATTCTATTATCGGTGTGGAATGGGTTCAGTCCATTAATAAAACCTATCAAGCGTCTATTACGGCAAATCTGGTCTATGAATACCCGACAATCGCAACATTAGCCGGGTATCTGACCGGTTCTGTCCAAAAAGACACCGAGGAAGTACATGGGGAACATACGAAACAAAACGATATATCAGAAGAGACAGATGATCAAGAACCGCCCGAGCTGATCTGTCTTAACCCGGGGGGAAAGGGAAGACCGATTTTCTGGTTTCATTCCGCGCTGGGGGCAGTGGAGCTGTACCAGCCTGTTGCCGAACGGACCGGGCGTCCTTTTTACGGAATTCAGGCAAGAGGGTGGATGACAGACCGGGAACCGATCCGCGGCATTAAAAACATGGCGGAATATTACGTTAAGCTCATACGTACCGTGCAGCCCCGGGGTCCTTACGATGTAGGCGGCTATTCATTAGGGGGCATGCTCGCTTATGAAGTCACCCGGCAATTGCAGCTGGCTGGAGAAACCGTTGAGTCAATCGTCATGCTCGACTCCTTTGACGCGGCGGGTGCGCGGGAAATAAACATTCCTGATGAATTATTTGATAAAAATATGATGCTGCAGACGGTGAACATGGCTTTATTTGCACCGATCTATCAACATCCGGAACGCATATCTGAAACGTTAATTCATCGTGATGAACTGAATGCCGATCTTCATGAAGACATATTTTTAGAGCAATTAATCGCAAAAGCCAAACAGCGGGGGTTAACGAAGACGGACACATTGGTGAAAAATCTGATCAGGCAGAATATAAATGTTCAGGACGCTTACGAAATCACTGATTACGAACTCCTGCCGCTTCCGGATCCGAACGGGGTGACATGCTATTATTTCCGAAATAAAAACGGTATTTTCTTGGGTGAGCTTGATCCGTATTTTACGATCAGGGCCGATATTTTATCCGCTGATTTCGTCAACTATTGGAGCCAGTGGGAAGAGCATATGACAAACATCGCCATCATGGATGTGGCGGTATCCAACCATATGACGTTATTGGCAGAAGACAGCACAGCCGAAACGATTTCTGAATTTTGCGGCGTTTTATATTCGGCAGACGGAATGACAGAACACAGCTTCCTGCAGCTGCAGGAAAAGATACTGAACGTGCATGGTGAGATGCTGAAGCAGCCCGCCAAAACAAGACCGTAAATTCACATATCCGCCCGCCGGGTTTACTCGTAAGCTTTGGCGGGTCATTTCAAATCTTGGACACATCTTGGAGGAATGAAAATGACCAGTTTAACAAAAATCAGACAGCAGCAGCCGTACAAGTGGTACCAAACGATGAGAGAAACCTCTCCCGTTCATTACAATGAAAAGGAAGATTGCTGGGAAATCTTCACCTATGATGAAGTGAAGCGGGTGATTTCTGACTACAGTCATTTTTCTTCCGATCATAAATACTTAAGTGCGGACAAACAGGAAAAAATGATCCGGCATATTAACAAAGACAGCCTTTTGAAAATGGACCCGCCTGAACACACCGTCTTCAGAAAATTGGTCAATCAGCCGTTCATGCCGAAATCGGTTGAGACTCTTGCACCGCGTATAGCCGCTATCGCTGATGACCTGCTTCAGGCCGTCCGTTCAAAAGGCAGGATGGACATTATTGAAGATTACGCATTTCCGCTTCCGATTATCGTGATCGCAGAGCTTTTAGGATTCCCTCCGAAAGACAGAGATATCTTTAAAAGCTGGGTCGACCAAAGCCAGAATGTAAAAGATGAAAAGAAAATGAATGAAGTGCAAAAGCAGATGATCGGATACTTCATGCAGTTTATTTTACAGCGGAGAAAACAGCCGCAAAATGATTTAATCAGCCATTTAATTTCAGCTGATTTAGACGGAGAGCCGCTGTCAGACAAGCAATTAATCGGTTTTTGCGGCTTGTTGATCGTCGCGGGGCACGTAACGACGGAAAATGTGATCGGAAATTCATTTCTCAGTCTCAAGGAGTTCCCGCACATTCTGCCCCGGCTGCTTGAAAACAAGGCGCTCCTTCCTGACTTTATTGAGGAAGTCATCCGCCTCAGACCTTCCATTCAGCGGGTAACCCGCTACACCGCGGTTGAAAGCGAGATTGGCGGAAAAACGATTCCGGCCGGAGAAAAAGTGTATGCGTGGATTGGATCGGCGAACAGAGATGAAAAGAAGTTTGAAAATGCCGATCAGATTGACTTGGGACGAAAGCCGAATCAGCATCTGTCATTCGGTCAGGGCAGCCATTATTGTTTAGGAGCGCCGCTGGCCCGGCTTGAAGCGAAAATCGCGCTTTCCCACTTTTTTGAACAGATGTCCGCATGGCGTTTTACTGAGGATCAAGAGCCGAATCTGGTTCCGAGCCCTGTATTTCACGGCGTTGACAGGCTGCTTGTTGAGTTTTGAACGAAAAAATAAAAGAGGCTTCCACAGGAAGCCTCTTTACTCTGGGGGCTTGGAGAAATGAATGTAGGAATCGAAGCAATGAACGTGTTTGGCGGAACCGCGTATGTAGACGTCATGGAGCTTGCGGAACATCGGAACCTGGATAAAAAAAGGTTTGAGAACCTGCTGATGAAAGAAAAAGTGGTGGCGCTTCCGTTTGAAGATCCGATTACGTTCGCCGTAAATGCCGCAAAACCGATTATCGATTCTCTGTCAGAAGAGGAACGGAATCAGATTGAAATGGTCATCACCTGTACGGAATCCGGGATTGATTTTGGCAAATCCATCAGTACATACGTCCATGATTATTTGCAGCTGAAGCGGAATTGCCGGTTATTTGAGGTGAAACAGGCTTGCTATTCTTTAACGGCCGGGTTTCAAATGGGCGTGAATTTCATCTTATCGCAAACATCGCCGGGAGCGAAAGCGCTCATCATCGGAACGGATATTTCCCGCTTTTTAGTGGCTGAAGGCGGTGACGCGTTGACGGAGGAATGGTCCTATGCCGAACCGAGTGCGGGGGCGGGAGCTGTGGCGCTTTTAGTCAGCAGCACCCCTCATGTCTTTTTGCTTGATCAAGGCGCAAGCGGGTATTACGGGTATGAAGTCATGGATACCTGCCGCCCGATTCCGGATAGTGAAGCGGGGGATGCTGATCTGTCGCTCATGTCTTATTTGGACTGCTGTGAAAAATCATTTCAGGAATACCGAAAGCGTGTGAGCGGGGCGGATTATAAGAATACATTTCAATACCTTTCTTTTCATACTCCGTTTGGCGGAATGGTAAAAGGAGCGCATCGGACGATGATGAGAAAATTAGCAAAGGCTAAGCCGCAAGACATTGAAGCGGATTTTCAGCAACGCGTGCTGCCTGGGATTCAATACTGCCAGCGCGTCGGCAACATCATGGGGGCTACCGTATTTTTATCTCTTGCCAGCACGATTGATAACGGCTCTTTTGAAACGCCGAAACGCGTCGGCTGTTTTTCATACGGTTCGGGCTGCTGCTCTGAATTTTACAGCGGTGTCGTTATGCCGCAAAGCCGTACGCGGCAGAACCAATTTCAAATCAGCCGGCATTTGGATGAACGCGTCCGTTTATCGATGGCTGATTACGACCGGCTGCTCCAAGACAGCGGCATTGTAAAATTCGGCACAAGAAATGCCGCGCCCGCAGCAGACATCCCGAATGCGCATCAAGGAAAAACGCGATTGGTGCTGACTGAAATAAAAGAGTTTCACAGAAAGTATGAATGGACGACTTAATATCAGAAACACTCAGAGCCGGAAAGGCTTGAGTATTTTTAAAGAAACGGAGAATAAACATGAATCCAATGATTGATGTACAGGAAACAGAACCGGGCATTGTGCAGGTCACAATGCAGGATACGGCCGGGAAAAACGGGCTGTCAGAAGAGTTTGTCAGAGAGCTGCACCGGGTATTCCAAGACATCAATGCCCATCCGTCCTATAAAACCGTCCTTCTGACGGGTTACGGAAATTATTTCTGCACGGGAGGAACGCAGGAGGGGCTTTTGACCATTCAGAGCGGAAAGCTCCAATTTACAGATTTAAAGCTTCACAGTCTTTTATTGGATTGCAGGATTCCCGTGATTTCCGTCATGCAGGGGCATGCGATCGGAGCCGGCTTTACGATCGGTCTGAGCTCGGATTTTGTGATTTTAAGCAGAGAGAGTTTTTATTCTTGTAATTATATGAAGTACGGATTTACACCGGGAATGGGCGCGACGTATATTGTGCCTGAAAAACTGGGAATTGTCCTCGGGGAAGAAATGCTGTTTACTGCCGCGAATTTCAGCGGCGCCGCTCTGGAAAAACGGGGAGTTCCGTTTGAAGTGCTGTCGAAAAAAGACGTCCTTCAAAGAGGCCGCGAATTGGCCCGGCTGCTGGCGGATAAACCGAGAGCCTCACTGGTTGCGCTGAAAACCAATGTGACGGCACGGATCAAAAGAGAGCTGACAAAAGCGGTTGAGGAAGAGGTGAACATGCACGAAGCCACATTCCATCTTCCTGAAGTAAAAGAGAGAATCAGCCGCTTATACGGCAGTTAAACAGAATGAAAAAAGCATGGGAAGCCCCATGCTTTATCACTGGTCCGTCTTTTGCAGAACGGAGCCTGCGAATTGTTCTTTAATTTCGGCGCTCCGGGCTGCGGTTTCTGCGATGCAGTGCATGATGGCTTCTTCAAAGCGGCGCTCTTCTAATGCGCGAAGGCCTGCTTCAGTCGTGCCGCCCGGGCTTGTGATTTCCTTGCGCAGGCGTTCAGGCCGTTTGCTGCTTGTTCTGAGCATTTCCGTCGCCCCGGCCATGGTTTGTAAAATCAGCTCTTTTGCCGTTTCTTCCGGCAGGCCGGCTTGAAGGGCGGCCTTTTCCATTGCTTCGACATACCGGTACACATAGGCGGGACCGCTTCCGGCAATGGCTGTGACGGCGTCAAGGTGTTTTTCTTCAAAGCGCGTCGCTTCTCCGATTGTTTCCAGAAGCTCTTTTGCCGTCCGGATTTCAGCTTCACTCGCCTCGGAGCTTGCGGAAAAACCGGTCGCCGATTGCTGAATGGCCGCGGATGTATTCGGCATCGCCCGGATGATGGTGAGCTTTCTGCCGAAATATTGCTGAATCGTGTGAATCGTCAGCCCTGCGATGACAGAAATCACAAGCTGATCTTTCACGTATTCGCGAATGTTCTCAATGCTTTCTGCCGCATCTTTCGGTTTAAAGGCGAGAACGAGAATGTCGGTATTGCTGAAAAACTCTTCTTTATCCCGGCACGGTTTTACTCCGTACGTTTTTTGGAGCTCTTCAAGCCGGCTGTCATTTGACCGGTTTGTCATATATATATGTCCGGGGGCTGTCATTCCGCTTTGCAGCAGTCCGTTCACCATTGCTTCCGCCATTGCTCCGGCCCCGATAAAACCGATTTTCTTCATATAAATCCTCCTTCTTCTCAAAACACAAAAAAACCTTCCCGTCAAAAAGGACGAAAAGGTTTCGCGGTACCACCTTACATTAGCACGAATCAGCCGTGCTCAGCTCAAATCCCGTAACGAGGGGATACGTTTAGGTTTTCCTAACCGCTCTGAGGGCAGGTTCTGTAAACAAGAGGGCCGCAATGTCTTTCAGCCGGGGACATTGCTCTCTGCTGCCGTTGTTTATATACTAGTTCCTCGTCATCGCGTTCCGTGTTTTCTAGTTTGTTGTTCATTATGCTATGCGCAAGAGCGGGATGTCAATCTTTTTTTCCGATATGCGGCAATAATGACACAGTGAAAAGAAAACGCTAAAATATGATTATTCAGGAATGAAAAGAACGAAGGAGCGTAAACATGGCAGCGAGAAAGATCATTCCGATACGTGTGCCGACTCCGTTTGCAGTCGGCGACGTTATCGTTTATTTAGTAAAAGATGAAGCCTTAACCCTTATTGATTGCGGCCCGAATACAAAGGAAGCGGCTGAATCGCTCTCATTGCAGCTTAAGGAACACGGCGTTTCTGCGGCAGATATAGAACAGGTGGTGCTCACTCATCATCACGCAGATCATTCAGGTCTGCTGCACCTTTTTTCCGATGATGCGGAAGTAATAGGGCATCCGCTGAATGACAGGTACATTACTCAGGATCAGTCGTATATCGCCCGGCAGGAGGACTTTTTTCTGTCGCTTATGACTGAAATGGACGTTCCCCTGACGCCTGAAGACATACATAAAACAGTTAAGCTGTCATACTTATTTTCTGCAAACCGTCCGTTAACGAAAACAGTGAGGGAAGGCGGAAAAATTGACGGGCTTAACGGCTGGACGGTGCTCGAAATCCCGGGTCATGCCGCTTCTCACATTGCGCTCTACCATGAAAAAAGCGGTGAAATGTTCAGCGGCGATCTGCTTTTATCCAACAGCTCCACCAATCCGATTCTGGAAGCTCCGGAAAAGGGGGGCGTGCGCGCGGCCCCGATGCTCGACTACTTGAACTCAATGAAGCGGCTTTATGACGTAAACCCGTCCTTTTTATATCCGGGACACGGCGATCTGCTGACAGACGTAAAGCCTGCTTTTGACAGGCGGCTTGAAAAACAGAGAAGTCGGTCGGAATATGTGCTGCGCCTGTTGTCAGAGGAAACGCTGACGGCTTTCCAGGTATGCCGGCGGCTGTTTCCGGCTGTGTATGAAAATGAATTGTTTTTAACGATGTCAGAAACGATCGGCCATCTTGACGTGCTGGCCGCCGAAGGGAAGGCTGTATCCTTTCAGTCGGGGAACACTCTGAAGTTTAAAGCTGTGAAGGGGTGAAGGAAATGGGCAGATTAACGGATAAGCGGATTTGGATCACCGGAGCATCCGGCGGACTCGGAGAACGGCTTGCATATTCCTGCGCGGCAGAAGGGGCTCATGTTTTTTTATCCGCCAGGCGGGAGGACCGCTTGCAGGAAGTGAAAAAGACGATTACCGCGCGCGGCGGACAGTGTGATGTCGTTCCGTTTGACGTCCGGCATGCAGAAGAGGCTGAAAACGTAAGGCGTTTGATCGGTCATGTTGACGTATTAATCAACAACGCCGGCTTCGGCATTTTTGAAACGGCCGCTGATTCATCTTTGGATGATATGAAGGCAATGTTTGAAGTCAACGTCTTCGGATTAATCGCCTGTACGAAGGCCTGTCTTCCTGTGATGCTTCATGCGAAAAGCGGCCATATTATCAATATCGCCTCACAGGCCGGCAAATTGGCGACGCCGAAATCAAGCCTTTATTCCGCAACGAAGCACGCCGTGTTAGGGTATTCCAATGCGCTGCGGCTTGAGCTGGACGGTACGGGTGTAGCTGTGACAACGGTTAATCCCGGTCCGATCAAAACAGACTTCTTTACAATTGCAGATAAAGAGGGCGGTTATGTGAAAAGCGTCGGCAGATGGATGCTTGATGCCGACCATGTGGCAGAGCGTATTACATCCGTGATTCTGACGGATAAACGGGAAATGAATCTTCCGCGATGGATGAGCCTCGGGACGAAGCTGTATCAGCTTTTCCCATCGTTTACAGAAAAACTGGCAGGCCGCGCATTAAAGAAAAAGTAACAAGGGGGAAAAAGGAATGTCCGACCGGGATATACACAAGGCATTGATGGCAGAGCCTCTAGTCAGGCAAATGGCGGAGGCGCGTGAAGTATTTTGGATCAATCCGCATAAAACCGATGATCCAGTAAAGCATGGCGCTGAATGGAAAAAGGAGATTGCCGAAGCGGAAGAAAGGCTGCGCCGGTTTGCGCCTTATATCGCGTCGGCTTTTCCGGAGACGGAAGCGGAGGAAGGCCTCATTGAATCTCCGCTTGTCTTGATTAATGAAATGAAGAAGCATCTGGAACACAGCGCCGCTCAGGCTTTCCCCGGGCGTCTGCTTTTGAAATGCGACGACGAACTTCCGATTTCCGGTTCCATTAAAGCGCGCGGCGGGATTTACGAAGTGCTGAAGCATGCCGAAGATCTCGCGGTAAAAGCGGGAATGCTCTCAGCAGACGACGATTACAGCATATTGACTGAAGAACGGTTTACCGCTTTTTTCTCAAAATACTCTATAGCCGTCGGCTCTACGGGCAATTTAGGTCTGAGTATCGGCATAATCGGCGCGAAGCTCGGCTTTTGTGTGACCGTTCATATGTCCAGTGACGCAAAGCAGTGGAAAAAGGAGCTGCTCCGGGAAAAGGGGGTTCGCGTCATCGAATATGAAGCAGACTACAGTCTGGCTGTCAAAGAGGGGCGCATGCAGGCGAAGCAGGACCCTTATTGTTATTTTATTGATGATGAGCATTCCCGGGATCTGTTTTTGGGGTATGCTGTTGCGGGAAGCCGTGTGAAAAAGCAGCTCGACCAAATGAACATAAAGCCTGATGCAGATGAACCGCTTTTCGTTTATTTGCCGTGCGGGGTCGGAGGAGGCCCGGGCGGCGTCGCGCTTGCGCTAAAGCTGATCTATGGCGAGCATGTCCATATTTTTTTCGGTGAGCCGACGCATTCACCGTGTATGCTGTTAGGACTGTTTTCCGGCTTGCATGACGGAATCAGCGTGCAGGATATCGGTCTTGATAATCAAACGGCCGCCGACGGACTCGCGGTGGGAAGGCCGTCCGGACTGGCCGGCCCTCTGATGGAGCCTATAATCAGCGGCTGTTATACCGCCGATGACGGCACGCTTTTTTCGCTGCTTTATCAATTAAGGGCGGCCGAGAATAAGAGCCTTGAACCCTCTGCACTCGCCGGACTGGCCGGAGCCGTCAAGGTCGTTCAGACCGAAGCCGGAAACCGTTATATAAAAGAGCGGGGGCTTGAGATGGAAAATGCCGTGCACCTTGTGTGGAGCACCGGCGGAAGCATGGTTCCGGAGGAGGAAATGGAAGAGTACAGCCGGATCGGTTCCTCATTTTTGAAAAAAATGGGCAGACAGTGAAGCGGTTTTCCGTTACAATCTTTGTAAGCGTTTGTTTTTTTATCGGAAAGCCATACAGAGAGATTGGTGTGAATTGTGAAAAGTAAAGAATTGAACTTACATACATTGTATACGCAGCACAGCCGCGAGTCGTGGGCCGGATTCGGCGGCCATCTTTCCATTGCCGTTTCAGAGGAAGAAGCCAAGGCGGTAGAGGGGCTGAATGACTACCTGTCGGTGGAAGAAGTAGAAACGATCTACATTCCGCTTGTGCGCCTTCTCCATCTTCATGTCACGTCTGCCGCAAGACGGAATCAGCATGTCAATGTGTTTCTGAAGCATCCGCATTCAGCGAAAATCCCGTTTATCATCGGAATCGCGGGCAGCGTCGCCGTCGGCAAAAGCACGACGGCGAGAATTTTGCAAAAGCTTCTTTCCCGTCTTCCGGACAGGCCGAAGGTGAGCCTGGTGACAACCGATGGTTTCTTGTATCCGACGGAGGAATTAAAAAGGAAAAACCTTCTGTCCAGAAAGGGATTCCCGGAAAGCTACGACGTGAAAGCGCTGCTTGAGTTTCTGAACGATATAAAGTCGGGGAAAGAGAGAGTGGAGGCGCCCGTATATTCCCATCTTACGTATGACAGGGAAGAGGGCGCCGTCGAGGTTGTCGAAGGTGCGGATATCGTTATTATCGAAGGAATCAATGTCCTGCAGTCGCCGACCTTAGAGGACGACAGGGAAGATCCGCGGATTTTTGTATCGGATTTCTTTGATTTTTCGATCTATGTGGATGCCGAAGAAAGCCGGATTTTCACGTGGTATTTGGAGCGTTTCCGCCTCTTAAGAGAAACCGCTTTTCAGGATCCGGCTTCTTATTTTCATAAATTTAAGGATTTGTCTGATGCAGAAGCGGATACCATGGCCGCCTCCATTTGGGAGAGCGTCAACCGTCCGAATCTGTATGAAAATATCCTGCCGACAAAATTCAGATCGGATTTGATTTTGAGAAAAGGTGATGGCCATAAAGTTGAAGAGGTGCTGGTAAGGCGGGTGTGATGTGAGGAGGAAGCGAATATTATGATACATCATATTGAGTTGTATGTATCTGACTTGAAAGCCTCCGCCCGGTTTTGGGGATGGTTTTTAGATGAGCTCGGTTATAGGGAATTTCAAAATTGGGACTCCGGCATCAGCTGGAAAAACGCAGGATTTTATGTTGTGCTTGTACAGACAGAGGAGCGTTTTTTAACACCGGAGTATCACAGATGCCGGGTCGGGCTGAACCATCTGGCTTTTCATGCTGCATCAAGAGAGCAGGTTGACGAGATGACAGAAAAGCTGCTTGCCAGAGGATGCCCCGTGCTTTACAGGGACCGCCATCCATATGCAGGCGGAAGCACGCATTACGCCGTATACACGGAGGACCCGGATCGGATAAAAGTGGAGCTCGTTGCTCCTGCTTCTGAATGAACTATAACTTTTCGTTTTTTTCTTCGCGCAGCGCGTCGAGTTTCTTTTCGATTCTGTCCAATTGTATGCGGCGCTTGTTCAAGCTTCTGAATACGTATATCACGGCAAACAGGAAAAATGCGGCTGCAGTAAATGAAATCAATTGAAAAATGACATCACCGATGTTCATCTTTTTTACCTCCGTGTGCGGCGGGCTTCTTCAGCCCGCCGTTTTTTCATTTTGACCGATATGAAGACATGGGGGATGAATCATTTCTCTCCTAGCTTTGTTTTTTTCTGAGAATGAATAGTTTCTGCATATGGCTTATGACCACTTTTGCGGCCGCATATCCCGGAATGGCCAGAAGCATCCCGGCAATTCCTGAGAATTTGCCGGCGGCAAGCAGAAGAAAAATAATGGTCAGCGGGTGAATGTCCAGCTTCCGACCCATAATTTGCGGGGAAATCAGCTGGCTTTCAAGCTGCTGGACAATGACGACGACCGTAATCACCAGCACCGCCTCGGTCGGTGAATCGAACAATCCGACAATGACTCCGGGAAATGTGCCGATCCAAGGCCCGATAAACGGAATCAGGTTTGTCACCATGGCGAACGCGCCCAGAACGAGCGGATAATCGAGCCCGATTATAAAATAGCCGATCGTGACGAGAACGCCGACACAGAAACTGACGAGCAGCTGTCCTTGTATGTATGAACTGAGAGCTTCATCCATATCCCGAAGGATTTGTTTTCCTTCTTTTTGATGTTTTTCCGGAAGAAGCCGCAGCAGTCGCCGGGGGGCTTTGTTTCCTTCTTTTAACATGTAATACAGCGCAAACGGAATAATGGCTGCGGTGATGGCGGCATTGGCAGCCGTACCGGCCAGGCTGCTGAGAGAATCAGCGATTGAACCGGAATAATTTGCGGCTTTGTCTGCTAATTTTTTAAAGGAATCCCCATGCTGAAGCCGGGAAAACCATTTGCTGTCCTGGAGATGCCCGATCCAATTTTCAGCTTTTGCGGAAAGCTCCGGAATATGATCTGTGAAGGCTGTAAACTGTTTTTGAACGGCAGGGCCCGCCGTATAAAGGAAGAGGACAAAAAGGCCGGCTGTTCCCGCATAAATCGCTAAAATCGCGATTCCTTCGGGCAGCTTTAATTTCGCATGCAGCACTCTGACGAGCGGGCGGCACAAATAGTAAAGGACGCCCGATAATACAATGGGCGGAAACAAGGTTTTAACCGTAATCACAACAGGCTGGAACAAAAAGTCTATTAATGTTCCGAGATAAATGATGAGAAATAACAGAAGAACGGCATAGCCGATCCTGAAATAAGGCCCGACAGGCATATCCTGCACCACGCAATCTTTAAGGGTTTACTCTCGGACATTTCCCTTATCGCCCGGTGCATAAACGTCCGTGTCAGGAAAACTGCCCTTGATTGGTGACGTAATCGTAGATAATATCTTCTACATGGGCATGGAGATCCTCATCGGGTTCTTCATTCCTTCTTTCTTCTAAAGCTTTTTTTAAACTCTGTTTTTCATAGGGGCTCAGCGGATCTGTCGACACATTCCGTCCATACTGGCGGAGGGCTTGTCCCAGCATTTTTTCTATAAATTGATCCATCATATATTCTCCTATTCTTGTCATTCATCTTTATTCTACTAAATATCATGTGATCCTCCCACTCTTCTATCATATTTTCTGTCAGGACGATTTAGGCTTTTATTCCAGTTCAGCCGAGAGAATACGATGAAACGGCAGCGTTAACGCATCTTCATCGTTTATGATTTTTAAACGCTTTTCGTCATGCATCACTTGTTTTACCCAGCCCCAAAAGCGGCGGGGGCCGTGTGCGGAAGCGTAGGTGACCGAAATGGCCCTGTCTTCTTCAATTGACGCCGCAATGATGCGGTTCATGTCGTTCAGTTGCTCTTCGCTCAGTTCCGGAGGCCGGAATTCCCGTTCTTTTCGTTTTTTTGCAAGCAGCTGCTCCCGATGTTCGGGCAGCATCATCCGGCTTGATTCCCACATGACATTATACCCGGGTGTTAATTTGTTCGGATTCATGTATATCACCTCAAATTATTTGTAATGCCCGCCGATTTTTTCAGCCCGGTGAAAGGCTTGGCCGGCCTCTGTCAGTGAAGCGGCATGGAGGAGCGACGCAGGGCCGTACCGCTCATGAATATCATCCAATACTTTGCCGAGACTGATCTTTTTTTCCTGGGCATCGAACAGGCTCAGCTGAACATAATCACAAGGCTCCAGCTGGGAAAGGGAGACGCCGGCGCTGCGGACGGGCTCACCGTTCCAATGCTCTTTGAAGAGCTTGACCGCCGTTTTAAAAATATCCATTCCGAAATTAGTCGGAGACACCAGCTTTCTCTGTCTGTGAAAACCTGAAGGGAATTCAAAATCAGCGCCTCTGATGCTGACCGAAACCGTATGGCCGATGTATTGTTTGAAACGGGCGCGGCGGGCCACTTCTTCGCTTAACTCCAGCAGCACGACTTTGATATCCTCAAAGCGGCTGTAGTCTCTCGGGAGGGTCATGTTATGGCCGATCGCTTTTTGCCGGCTGTGCGTGTTGACGGTGACCGGAGAGGGATCGATGCCGCGGGCTGTCCGCTGAAGCAATTCGCCGTTAATGCCCCAGCGTTTTTTCAGCAATTCGGCGGGGTGTCCGGCAAGCCCGCCGATTGTGCTGATGCCCATCCGTCTTAAATGATGCTCCATCCGTTTTCCGATGCCGAATAATTTTCCGACCGGCAGCGGCCACAGATCCTGCCTGATATTTGACATATCCAATCTGTGGATGCCGGATGCGTTTTTTTTGGCAAAATGGTCGCAAGCCATTTTCGCGAGCGCCTTATTCGGCCCGATGCCGACACGGGCATAAATTCCGAATTCACGCATAATCGCTTGCTGAATGCTTTTGGCAATTGTAAAAGGATCACCGAACAGCCGCCTGCTCCCGGTCACGTCGAGAAACTGCTCATCGATGGAGTAGGGTTCTACAAGATCGGTATACCGTTCAAACAGTTCGGTAATCATGACGGATACATCAATATACCGCTGCATCCGCGGACGGACAATAACGGCATCGGGACATTTGGCCTGCGCTTCCCACAGCCGTTCGGCATTTTTTACGCCGTATCGTTTGGCGAGCGGACAAGCCGCAAGCACGACGCCGCTGCGTCTTTCGGGATCTCCCGAGACAATCACGGGCCGGCTTTTGAGATGAGGCGCTTCCGCTTTTTCCACAGACGCATAAAACGATTGCATATCTACAAGAAGAATATCAGCCATAAAAAAACCTCCGGGAACATTTGTTCTGTTTTTCATTGTACCCGAACAATGATCACGTTTATACTGGTAAATCATTCCCTGGCTGGAAGACGTGCTGATTCGTTTGCTTGAAAAGAAATCATTTACAATTGCAAACAACCCACATATAATTTTTTATATTCCAATGAGAAGAGCTGACATTCATTTTGCCGGACGAAAAGGAGAGTCAATCGATAATGGATATTCGAACAATTACCTCTGAAGACTATGAAATGGTTACGTCTGTTTTGAATGAATGGTGGGGCGGCAGGCAGATGAAAGACAAACTGCCGCGCTTGTTTTTTGAACATTTTCAGGACACAAGCTTTATCACGTACGGGCCGGAGGGAATGACCGGTTTTTTAATCGGTTTTCAGTCACAATCAGACCCTGAGACAGCCTACATTCATTTTTCCGGTGTGCATCCGGATTTCAGAAAAATGCAAATTGGAAAACAGCTCTACGATCGATTTATGGAGACGGTGAAAAAAAGGGGCTGCACAAAAGTCAATTGCGTGACGGCGCCTGTCAATAAAGTATCAATCGCTTATCATACAAAATTAGGCTTTGAAGCTGAAAAAGGAACCAAAACCGTAAACGGAATCCCTGTTTTTGCGAATTATGACGGTCCGGGAGAAGACCGGATTCTGTTTGTGAAATATATGTAGAGGGGGATGAATATGGGTTTTTTAGCTGACACGCCCAAACCGCCTTATTATGCGGTCATTTTTTCATCAATAAAGGGAAAATATGATGAGGAATATGAACATACGGCAGAGCGCATGATGAATTTGGCAGGCGGACAGCCGGGCTTTTTAGGCACGGAAAGCGTTCGGGAGGAAAACGGCTGCGGCATCACGGTTTCCTACTGGGACAGCCTGGAGGCGATTAAAAGGTGGAAAGATCATACTGACCACCAGGCGGCAAAACAAAAAGGAAAAACCGCCTGGTATGAAGCGTACGCGGTCCGCATTACGAAGACGGAGTCACAGCGGATGTTTGCGTCAAAAGGGGCGGAAGATTGATTACATTTTTACAGCATACACAAGAACAGACCGCGCGGGAAATTGCGGCGGTTCAGCGCTGCTCTTATCAAAAAGAAGCAGAGCTGATCGGCTTTTTCGGCATCCCCGCCTTGCATGAAACACCCGATGATATACAGCGGTCACGGGAGACGTTTGCCGGTTTCAAGGAAAAAGATCAGCTTGCAGGCGTCATTTCGTATGAAAAAAAGGGATATGACCTTGTCATATGCAGGCTGACGGTGCACCCGTCCGGCTTTCGAAAAGGAATCGGACGGGCGCTTATTCAATTTGTGATAGACGAGAACCGGGACGCCCAAAAAATAGAGGCGGCTACCGCCAGCCAAAACGTTCCGGCAGTCTCTCTCTATTTAAAAACCGGGTTCACAGAAGCCGGACAGATAGAGACGCCGGAAGGGCTGACCCTCTCGTTTTTTCATCTTTATCCGAAGAGGAAAGCGGAAGTTGTTCCGTACAAGCCGGAATGGAAAGGAATGTTTGAAAGAGAGAAGGCGGACTTGATCCGAATCTTCGGCCCAGCACTTCATTCTGTCAGCCACATCGGCAGCACCTCCATCCCGGGGATGACCGCCAAACCCGTCATCGATATACTGGCGGAGGTTAAAGATATTTCGGACGCTGACCGATTCAGTCCGCAGCTGGAAGCACTCGGCTATGAGGCGAAAGGGGAAAACGGGATAGAGGGCCGGCGTTTCTTTCAAAAAGGCGGCAACAGGCGCACACACCACGTTCACATATACGAAACAGGGCATCCGGACGTGAAGCGTCATCTGCTGTTCCGGGATTACCTCACCGCAAAGCCTGAAAAAGCGGCTCAATACATGGAACTGAAACGGCACCTCGCTAAGACGTACCCATACGATATGGCAAAGTATAGTGAAGGGAAAAATGACTGGATCAAGGCGGCTGAACAAGAGGCAAAGGTCTGGGAGAGCGGGCTGCTGTAAAGAAAGCAGAAACAATGCATACAGCGGCTCGGTATGCTACAATGGCGAAAATGAAAAACGGAGGATCATCTATGCAAATACATGTGACGGATGCGGCGAAACACACACTTCAGCAGGCAATGGACGCCAACCCGGGGAAAAAAGCGCAGCTCCGCTATGACGCAGAAGGCTGCGGGTGCGCGGTGAGCGGCGTGCCGACCATCTGGCTGGCGGACGAATTAACGGGACAATGCGAAGCCATTGAAACCAACGGACTTCCGCTTTACATCCAGACCTCACAAAAAGTGTTTTTTGACGAGGAAATGACAATCGATTACAATGAAAAGGCAAAAACGCTCGTCTTAAAAAGCCCGGCAGAGATGCTGAGCCCGAGAATGAGCATATTAGTAAAGCAGGGAGAAACGGAAAGTGAATCAAAAGCTGAAAGCCATTAAACAGACGGCACAGCATAAAACGTGGGTATCCTTTCTGAACAACAACCACCCGTACAGTCTGCTGCACTGGTCCATCGGAGGCGCTGAATCCGTTCAGAAGGATGTCTGGCTGCTTCAGGATGAGATGACCTTCAAAGCGCAGGAGTTTACGACAATCGACCTCGCCATTGACTGGATCGGAGAAAATATGGACGAGATTACCGACGTTTTATGACGTGAAAGCGAAAGAACCAGCATACGTTCTTTCGCTTTTTTACGTTTGCGTCATGGTATCTAAAAAGGTTTGAACGGCTTTACGGTAGCTCTCCGGATTTTTGGTGTACGACATGGCATGCCCGCCCGATTCGGCCAGATAGAGCATCTTAGGGCCGCGTTTTTTGCGGTGCAGCAATTCGGAAGAAGCGGGAGGTATATAATCATCTTCCTTACTGTGAATAAACAGCACGGGCTGCCGGATTCGGCTGATAACCGATAGAGGCGATACATCACGGATACGGTATCCTTCTCTCATCCGCAAAAAGAAATCAGCCAAAGGCAGAAGCGGCCACGGAGGCAGCCGGAACTCCCGCTTCAGCCTGTAGGCGAGCTGATCGCGAAAGCTTGCGAACGGACAGTCCGCAATATAAAAATCAGCGCCGTTTTCATCCTGATGCCCGCCCGCGTATAATAAGGCCGTCACCGCTCCCATCGATTCCCCGTGGATGCCGATTTGACCGCCGTCTCCGGTTTTGTGTCTCACCCAATTCACGGCTTCTTCCAAATCATCTTTTTCAAAATAGCCGTAGCTCGTCGTTCTGCCGCCGCTTTTTCCGTGCCCGCGGTGGTCATATACGAGCACATTCCAGCCTAAATCTAAAAATAAATCCATGTATTTCAATGAATTGAACGAATTTACGGTAACGCCGTGACAAATAATCATGGTGTTTGCCGTATGATGCGGGGCGACGTAAAAGCCTTTGATCTCATACCCGTGGCGTGACAGGATGACAGCCTCTTCTTTTTCCATGGCCTGAAAGGAATCAAATCTATCATGCCCGTCCGCCGTTTCTTTTTTCATGATATCTTCATCCGTCTTTTTCTTCATAAACATAATCAGATTCGTAAAAGCGAATCCGGCAGCCAAAAAGACTGCGCAAGCCGAACCGAACACCGCCAGCCGTTTTTTCACACAGGCACCCTCCTTTCATATGAAAAATCCTTCCTCCGGCTTTTCAGGACCGTGAACGTTGCCGGCCTCCGGCGCTCCGTGGTACACTTGCTTCACCATATTCAGATACGGGGGGCGTGATGATGAAAAAGCAGCTGCCTAAAGAAAAACACAGCTTAAAAGACGATCTGGAGGAAGATCTGAAGGCCAGGCTTTTGCAAATGAAAAGTGAGCTGAAGGAAGAAGACGAGAAAAAACAGGCGCAGCAAAAGGCGGAACAAATCAGAAAACGAAAAGAAAAAGAAAAACATAAAAGCTTTGAAGAGCTGCTGAATGAAAGCAGTCTCGATTGGCACAAATATAAATAAACCGGCATCTGAAAAGGTGCCGGTTTTATTATTTAAGAACGATGGGCTTCGTATACGTCCCGTTTTGTATGGTATTGCAAGGCTTTGATTTCCTGGCTGCTTAAACGCCGGGCCTCTGCAGCCGAACAGTTTTCTCTCAGCTGCTCAAGTGAGCTGGCTCCGGTGATGACAGAAGCGACGGCCTGCTGTGACAGTAAGTATTGAAGAGAAAGCTCCGTCATGCTCAAGTCAGGTGCGGCAGCGCTGATCGCTTTTTTGGTTTCTGCCAGTTCTGCAAAAGAATATGTTAAATAGCCGTTCTCTTTTACGCTTGCGGCTGCTTGATCAAGCGGTTTTTCCGTAAGAAGCCCTTTAGCGACAGGCCCTCTTGCGACTACGCTGATTCCGTTCTCCTCTAAAAGGGGAAGCCACTCCTCGGGACGCCGGTCCAGCAGGCTGTATTGCATCATAACGCTGGTGATATTTGATTTTTTCACATATTCTTTAATAACATTCGGACGAATCGAGGAAATGCCGTAATACCGGATGACACCTTCCTGTTTTAAGTCCTCAAATGCTTCGATCGTTTCGTCAATATGGTCTTCCATCGTGCCGCCATGCAGCTGATAAAGGTCGATATAGTCCGTTTTCAGCCGGCGCAGGCTGTTTTTAACCGCTTCTTTTATGTAGCCTTTGGAAGCGTCCCAATGCCAGCCGTCTTTATCATCATTCCAGCGGTTTCCGGCTTTCGTGGCTAAAATGATGTCGTGCCTGCGGTTTTTGACGGCCTCCCCGACAATTTCCTCATTTCTGCCGAAATCATAAAGATCAGCGGTATCTAAATAATTGATTCCAAGCTCGATCGCTTCATCCAAAATAGACAGCGCTTTAGCTTTATCCGTGCCCAGCGACATACAGCCGAGCCCGATTTCGCTTATTTCTAAATCAGAATGTCCCAGTGTGCGTTTTCTCATCGTTTCGCTCCTTTTTATAGTCTTTTATTGACCGTAATATAAAGGCGCGAAGTTTTCAACTGTTAAGGCCCGGTGATCCAATCTCCGACATAGCGGAATGTCCGTCCGTATTCTTTCAGTTTAGCCCGCACTTCCCACGCCTTTCCGACCAATACGATACTCTTATCCTTCCGGTACACCTTCAATCGAAAAGCACCTCCCTCTCATGCATGTATGATAAAATATATGAGGCATAATAGAGAGACAGAACGGGAGATGACATGATGAAACATTTAGAAGAAAAAACACTTGCGAAAAAAAAGCTGTATGACGGGAAAGTCATAGATCTTTACTTAGAGGATGTAGAGCTCCCGAACGGAAAAACAAGCAAGCGGGAAATCGTCAAACATCCGGGAGCGGTGGCCGTACTTGCGGTGACCGAGGAAGGAAAAATTATTTTGGTGAACCAGTTCAGAAAGCCGCTGGAACGGACAATCGTTGAAATTCCGGCCGGGAAGCTTGAAAAGGGGGAAGAGCCGGAACATACGGCGTTAAGAGAGCTCGAGGAAGAAACGGGATATACGGCGGAAACCTTGACGAAAATCACCGCTTTTTATACATCACCCGGGTTTGCTGATGAAATCGTGCATCTCTTTCTTGCGGAAGGGCTTTCGCCGCTGGAAGAAAAACGAGAGCTGGATGAGGATGAATTTGTCGAAGTCATGCAAGTCACGCTTGAAGAGGCCGTGAAGCTGATTGAATCCCGCAGGGTGTATGACGCAAAAACGGCGTACGCGATTCAGTATCTCCAGCTGAAAGCAGCGCTGAAGGAAAAATGATGAAAACCATCTATGCGGATCTGCATATTCATATCGGCCGCACTTATACGGGAAAACCGGTCAAAATCACCGGGGCCAAAACGTTGACGCTGCACCGGATTTTAGAAGAAGCCAGTGAGGGGAAGGGAATTGAACTATTGGGCATCATCGACTGCCATTCCCCGGAAGTCATAGAAGAAATCGAGCGCGGAATTGATGAAGGCAGATACCGTGAGCTGAAAGAAGGCGGCATCCGGTATCGGAATACGACGCTTCTGTTGGGCAGTGAGCTTGAAATCTATGATCACACATGCCGCGGGCCGATTCACGTTCTCGTCTTTATGCCGTCTCTTGCCGAAATGAAGATGTTTTCTGAGTGGCTTGCAAAAAGGCTTAAAAATATCCATCTCAGTTCCCAGCGCATTTATGAAACCGGTTTGAATCTTCAAAGGAAAACAAAGGAATTGGGCGGGCTGTTTATTCCCGCCCATATGTTCACCCCGCATAAAAGCCTGTACGGAAAAGGAGTCATATCTTCTTTGACAGAAGTTTTCGACCCGGCGCTCATTGACGCGGCGGAACTCGGATTAAGCTGTGACACCGACATGGCTTCGCGGGTAACAGAACTTGATCCGTATACATTTTTAACAAATTCTGATGCGCATTCCTTAGGAAAAATTGGCAGAGAATATAATGAAATGCTTCTTAAAGAAGCGAATTTCACGGAATTTTCGCTGGCTTTAAAAGGGAAAGACGGAAGAAAAATCACGGCGAATTACGGGCTGAACCCGAAGCTCGGGAAGTATTACCGGACGGCTTGCGACCGCTGCGGCAGCCCGGTTGAAAAAGGAGCTTCCGCATGTCCGGAGTGCGGGGGGGAAACAATGACAAAAGGGGTCAGTGAACGGCTGGAGGAACTGAGCGGACCGAAAAAAAGCCGCATGCCGCGGCCGCCGTATATTCATCAAATCCCGCTGCAGTTCATTCCCGGGGTCGGGCCGAAAACGTTAGAAAAACTGAAGCGGGCCTTCGGGACGGAGATGGCGATTCTTCATCAGGCGCAAGAAGAGGAATTGGCGCGTGTCGTCCAGCCTAAAATAGCGGCTGTCATTCATAAAGCGCGTACCGGGCAGCTCGTCCTTGAGGCCGGGGGCGGAGGGACGTACGGCAGAATCAAGCCGTAAAAGCCGGTTTTTAGCGGAGCTCCTCCTGCACCTTCTTTTTCGTCCGGACAAACGCAATCAATTCGATGATTTCATCCTGGTTCAGCGGCTGTCCGTCAACGGTCAGTGTGCCGCGGCCTTGTGCGGCGTTTGTTAATTCGATGGTCTGGGCAAACGGCTCCGCCTTTTTTTCAGTGCGCCCGAGTAAATCGTCGCACGTCGTGTCAAACAGATCGGCAAGCGTGCCCAGCGCCTCGAATGACGGCCGCCGGTATCCTGATTCATACCCGGCGTACGTGCTTTTGGCGATGCCGAGACGATCAGCCGTATATTGAAGAGACCAATTTTTCTTTTTTCTCAGTTCAGTTAAACGATCTAAATTCATATTCAAAACCGCTCCTTTTCACTTGAGCAAATTATATCATATCGATATGCAAAAGTGTACGCGAATTGAATAATAATCACTTGATTAATTTCATTCGTCTGTCTATAATTTGATTAAAAGTATGCGAAAAGCGAATGCTTAACACATCTTGAGAAATGGATGAAGAGGTGCAGGGTATGAAAAAATTATTGCTGTTAACAACCGGAGGAACAATCGCCTCAGTCGAAGGAGAAAACGGGCTTGCACCCGGGGTGAAAGCAGACGAATTGTTAACCTACGTATCAAAACTTGATAACGATTACACGATGGAAACCCATTCGTTAATGAACATCGACAGCACAAATATGCAGCCTGAATACTGGGCCGAAATCGCAAATGCTGTCAAAGAAAAATATGACGCATATGACGGGTTCGTCATTACGCACGGGACAGACACAATGGCTTATACATCAGCGGCACTGTCTTATATGCTTCAGCATGCTGATAAACCGATCGTCATTACGGGTTCGCAAATCCCGATTACATTTCAAAAAACCGATGCCAAAAAAAATATCACGGACGCGATCCGCTTCGCATGTGAAGGGGTAGGCGGCGTATACGTCGTATTTGACGGCAGAGTCATTCAAGGCACACGCGCCATTAAATTAAGAACGAAAAGCTATGATGCATTTGAGAGCATTAACTATCCGTATATCGCGTTTATTACCGAAAACGGAATTGAATACAACAAACAAGTGCACATCCCAAAAGACGATGCTTTTACGGTCAATACTTCACTTTGCACGGACGTGTGCCTGCTCAAGCTCCACCCGGGGCTGAAACCGGAAATGTTTGACGCATTAAAGGGCATGTACAAAGGAATCGTCATTGAAAGCTACGGCAGCGGCGGCGTGCCTTTTGAAGGAAGAGACATTCTCGCCAAAGTCAATGAAATGATTGAAAGCGGCATTGTCGTCGTCATTACGACACAATGTCTTGAAGAAGGAGAGGACATGAGCGTCTATGAAGTCGGCCGAAGAGTCAATCAAGATCTCATTATCCGCTCCAGAAATATGAACACGGAAGCCATCGTGCCGAAATTAATGTGGGCGCTCGGCCAGTCTCACAACTTGGCTGAAGTCAAAAACATTATGGAGACACCGATCGCAGACGACGTTGTACTGTAAAAACATGACTACCACAAAGAGAAAGTAGGGTTTTAGCATGACAAACGCGCAAAAAGAATATCGTCAGGAAAAAGATTTCCTCGGAGAAAAACAAATTGAAGCTGATGTGTATTACGGAATACAAACGCTGCGCGCGAAAGAAAACTTTCCGATTACCGGCTACCGCATCCACGAAGAAATGATTAATGCGCTCGCCATCGTCAAAAAAGCGGCGGCGCTTGCCAACATGGATGTAAAACGGCTGTATGAAGGAATCGGAAATGCGATTGTACAGGCCGCAGATGAAATACTTGAGGGAAAATGGCATGACCAATTTATCGTCGATCCGATCCAAGGGGGAGCCGGAACGTCCATGAACATGAATGCCAACGAAGTAATCGGCAACAGGGCTCTTGAAATCATGGGGCATAAAAAAGGTGAATACATTCACCTCAGCCCGAACACACACGTCAACATGTCACAATCGACGAACGACGTGTTCCCGACGGCAATCCATATTTCAACCTTGAAACTTTTGGATAAGCTCCTTGATACGATGGCGCATATGCTCAGTGTCTTTAAAGATAAAGCGAAACAATTTGATTCTGTCATTAAAATGGGGCGCACACACCTTCAGGACGCTGTGCCGATCCGTCTCGGACAGGAATTTGAAGCATACAGCCGCGTGCTTGAGCGTGACATAAAGCGAATTAAACAATCCCGCCAGCATCTGTATGAAGTAAACATGGGGGCAACGGCCGTAGGTACGGGACTTAACGCCGATCCGCGCTACATAGAACAGGTTGTGAAGCACCTGGCTGACATCAGCGGACTGCCGCTTGTCGGCGCCGGCCATTTGGTTGACGCCACACAAAACACTGATGCGTATACGGAAGTTTCAGCCGCGTTGAAAGTATGCATGATGAACATGTCTAAAATCGCCAACGATCTGCGCTTAATGGCTTCAGGTCCGCGCGCGGGACTTGCGGAAATTTCATTGCCCGCCCGTCAGCCGGGATCATCCATTATGCCTGGGAAAGTCAACCCTGTAATGGCAGAGCTGATCAACCAAATCGCCTTCCAGGTCATCGGGAATGACAATACGATCTGCCTCGCTTCAGAAGCGGGCCAGCTGGAGCTTAACGTAATGGAGCCGGTACTCGTATTTAACCTGCTTCAATCCATCAGCATCATGAATAACGGGTTCCGTTCATTTACCGATCATTGTCTGGCGGGAATTGAAGCCAACGAAAAACGTCTGAAGCAATACGTGGAAAAAAGCGTCGGCGTCATTACAGCGGTCAATCCGCACCTTGGGTATGAAGCGGCTGCGCGAATTGCCCGTGAAGCAATCATGACGGGGCAATCTGTAAGAGATCTTTGCCTTCAAAATGATGTACTGACAGAAGAAGAATTGGATATCATTTTGAATCCGTATGAAATGACAAAACCGGGGATTGCCGGAAAAGATCTATTAGAAAAATAAATTTTAAAGCAACAACAGCCGCCTTTTCACGTTTTTTAGTGAATAGGCGGTTGCCATACAAAGGGATGAGGCAGTATAGTATAATTTGTTATATCATTTGATGAAAGCGTTTTAGCTTTTTTCTTCTAGGGGGATTTTCTTGTGAAAGAGGTCAGATTGCCAAATTTATTGGAAATTATTATCTTATTATTCGGGTTTTTAGCACTTGTCTTATCGTTCACAGTGTTTTTAGACCTGCCGATCCAGCTAGCTCTATTAATATCCTGGTTTTTCGCTATTATTCTCGGAGTCAGGCTGGGATATTCATATAAAGACTTGCAGGATTCGATTGTCACCGGGATATCAAACGGTCTTGAAGCGGTGTTGATTCTTGTTTCGGTCGGTGCGCTCATCGGGACATGGATTGCCGGCGGCGTTGTGCCGACGTTAATTTATTATGGTTTAGAGTTTATTAATCCTCATATTTTCCTTCTGGCTACACTGGTTATTTGTTCCGTTATGTCCGTTGCGACCGGAACGTCGTGGGGAACCGTGGGAACCGCGGGAATCGCCATGATTGCCATCGGAGAGGGAATGGGTATACCGCTTCCGATCGTAGCGGGAGCCGTTTTGTCCGGCGCTTACTTCGGAGACAAGCTTTCACCGCTGTCTGACAGTACGGTGCTTGCCTCCACGCTTTCTAAGGTGGATGTGCTGTCACACGTCAGAGCGATGATGTATCTGTCAATTCCGTCCTATATTATTACGGCCATTCTGTTTACCGTAACGGGATTTATATACGGCGGAAAAAATATTGATCTCGACAAAGTGGAATTTTTAAAATCTTCATTGCAGAAAACGTTTGACATTCATATATGGATGCTCATTCCGGCTGTTGTCGTCGTTGTCCTTCTGATTTTGAAAAAGCCGTCTATGCCCGTTATCGTCATCGGTGCTTTGCTTGGCGCAATCTGGGCTTCCGTCTTTCAGGGAATGAATTTTGCCAGTGCCATCGCGACTGCTTATAATGGTTTTTCTATTAAAACGGACGTCGAATTTTTAAATGGCCTGTTAAACCGCGGAGGCATTACCGGTATGCTGGATACGTTAGTCGTTATCCTGTTCGGTCTTGGTTTTGGAGGAATTCTTGAGAAGCTCGGCGTATTAAAAGTGATTGTCTCAACTTTTGAGAAAAAGCTGACCACACCGGGAAATGTGACGCTTTCGACATTGATCGTCGCCCTTTTAGGAAACATTTTCGGCTGTGCGATGTACGTGTCATTGATCCTGACGCCGAAAATCATGGAGAACAGTTATGATAAACTGAAACTTGACAGAAGAGTTTTATCCCGGAACGCAGAGGTGGGCGGCACGCTTACTTCAGGGATGGTGCCGTGGTCTGATAACGGCATCTATATGGCCGGCATTCTCGGCGTATCCACATTTTCTTATCTGCCGTTCATGTGGCTCAGTTTTGTATCTATCGGACTGGCAATATTGTACGGATACACGGGGAAATTCATTTGGTACACGAAAGAAAAATCCTTGCAATCTCAAAAATTGGGTTAGGAGGTTCATTTCATGATTACAAAGCATATGATTCGGACGTTAATGATTGAAACGCCGACTGTTCCCGGAAATCTCGGAAAAGTGGCAACCGCCATCGGAGTGATGGGCGGAGATATCGGGGAAGTTGAAACCGTTAAAGTCGGCCCGAACTACACAATGCGCAACATTACGGTGCAGGCCGAAAATGAAGAGCAGCTGCAGGAAATCATTCAAGCCATTGAAGCTCTGGGTGAAGGCATCCGGCTTCATACAGTCTCAGATGAAGTGCTCTCTGCTCATGAAGGCGGCAAAATTCAGATGAAAAGCAAAATGCCGATCCGGACACTGGCTGAGCTTGGCCGTGTTTATACGCCGGGCGTCGCCGATGTGTGCAGACTGATTGAAAACGAGCCTGAAAAAGCGTCCATCTATACGACAATCAGCAATTCTGTCGCCATTGTCACCGACGGAACGGCGATTCTCGGCCTCGGCAATATCGGCTCTGTCGCCGGAATGCCCGTAATGGAAGGGAAAGCCGCGCTTTTTGACCAGCTGGCGGGTATCAGCGGAATTCCGATTTTGCTCGATACCTCTGATCCGGAAGAAATCATTCGCACGGTAAAACATATTTCCCCGGGGTTCAGCGGAATTCTGCTTGAAGATATCGGTTCGCCCCACTGCTTTGACATTGAAGACCGCCTGAAAGAAGAACTGGACATTCCGGTTATGCACGATGACCAGCACGGCACGGCGGTCGTCACGCTCGCCGCCGCCATTTCCGCTTGTAAAAGCGCCGGTCTTAATTTAAAAGAAGCGAAAGTCGGTCAGATCGGTCTCGGCGCGGCAGGCGTCGCCATCTGCCGCATGTTTATGGCATACGGAGTCAAAGCGGTCTGCGGAACGGATAAGTCAGAAGACGCAATGAACCGCCTCGCTCAGTACGGAGGTCAGCCGCTTGGAAGCATCAAAGAATTAATGGACACGTGTGACATTGTGATCAGCACCACAGGAGTTCCGGGTCTCATTAAAAAAGAGGATGTCAGAAAAGGACACGTCATTCTGGCTTTATCTAATCCGAAGCCGGAGATTGAACCGGAAGAGGCATTACAAGCCGGAGCCGCTTATGCAGCTGACGGCCGTTCGGTCAATAATGTTCTCGGCTTCCCGGGGATTTTCCGCGGCGCGCTGAACGCCAAAAGCAAGAAAATCGACCATGAAATGCTTGTGGCGGCCGCAGAAGCCATCGCCTCTTGCACAAAACACGGCGATCTCGTGCCTCAGCCTTTGGATGCGGACGTGCATCAAGCCGTATCAGCAGCCGTAGAACGGGCCGCGGCAGGAAAATAAACAACTTTTACAGTACCGGACATGTGCCGGTGCTGTTTTTTTATCATGAATAGGAAGCGGAATTCTTAGGCAGGCTAATAGATAGCAAAAGACGGAATAAAGAGGTGTCGATGTGGATTATTTTCCGCTGATCCATACAAATATTTGGGATGCTGTGATCGGCGTGCCGGTCGTCTTATGCGTCACACAGCTGATCAAAGTGTTCTGCCGGGTTCCGGGCATATTCGTTCCCACGATTGCCCTTGCTGCCGGAAATGTTGTGTCTATCGTTTTCGGTCATCATGAACACGTGTATGCGGGGATTTTTATGGGGTTTTTTTACGGATACGCCGCCATGGGGAGCTATTCATCTGCCAAAACGTCTCTGCGCGCTTACCGGTCGAAACATGAGCCGTATTCATGAACACATCTGGATTTTTTTGTTATGATAAAGAAAAGGGAAAAAGGAGCGATTGGCACATGGCGAAGAGCAAAACGAAAAAAATGCGGGAGCATCTCAAAAGAAACGGAATGCGTGACGCAGTCCTGTCAAGGGGGACGGCGCCGTCTTTCAGCACCCATGAAAGAGTGACGAAAACCAAAAAAGACAGGCTTGAAAGAATAAAGCATAAAAAAAGGAACCCCTATGATCACCGGAGTGATGACGGGGTTCTTTTTTTATGCCCGAATCTCGCGCCTTTCTATGATTTCTCTGTCATGTTTTCTCTTTTCTTTCATACAATCTACTAAATCAAGTCAATAGATTAGCGGGAGGAAAGCGGTATGAGAAAACAATCGTACAAAGAACTGTTTTTTCGCCATGTAAAGGATCATCTGTCACTTTATATATTTGTGTTCGTCTTGTTTTTGATGGGAGTCATTTTCGGGGCGATCATCGTCAACAGCATGACCATCACGCAGAAAGAAGATTTGTATTACTATTTAAGCAAGTTTTTCGGACAGCTGTCTGACGGAAAACATGCCGGCGCTTCAGAAATGTTTTGGCAGGCCGTCTTTCATGATGTAAAATATTTGGGGCTGATGTGGATCCTCGGTATTTCCGTGATCGGTCTTCCGGTTATTTTCATTATGGTGTTTTTAAAAGGAATCGTCGTCGGCTTCACGGTCGGTTTTTTAGTGAATCAAATGGGGATGAACGGGTTTTTCCTGTCATTTATTTCGGTTCTGCCGCAAAACGTCGTTCTCATTCCGGCGTATCTTATCATGGGGACATGCTCTATCGCTTTTTCACTGAAACTGATCCGGCAGCTGTTTGTCAAACGCAGCCTTCATGACGCGCCGATCCAATGGTTCGGACGCTACGCCTTCGTGCTGATTCTCATCGTTTTCTTCTCGGTCATCGCTTCGCTGCTCGAGGCGTACGTGTCTCCGCTGTTTATGGAAAAGCTGTCATCACGCATATTTTAGAATGATTATCACAAAATAATACTTTTATTTATCAGTTTATAATAATTATAGTTGGAACTCTGCGCGTATTTTGTTATAATGAGTCATGGAATGCGGCGTAGGAGGGAAAGACATGGAAAACCGTATTGATCGAATTAAAAAGCAGCTGCACTCGTCAAGCTACAAGCTTACGCCACAGCGGGAAGCAACGGTAAGAGTGCTGCTTGAAAACGAAGAAGACCATTTAAGCGCAGAAGATGTATACCTCCTCGTAAAAGAGAAATCTCCTGAAATTGGTCTCGCTACAGTATACCGTACATTAGAATTATTAACAGAATTAAAAGTCGTTGATAAAATTAACTTCGGGGACGGCGTATCCCGCTACGACCTTCGCAAAGAAGGCGCGGCTCACTTTCATCACCATTTGGTGTGCATGGAGTGCGGAGCCGTCGATGAAATTGAAGAAGATCTGCTTGAAGACGTTGAAGAAGTGATTGAACGTGATTGGAAATTTAAAATTAAAGATCATAGATTGACTTTTCACGGAATCTGCCACCGCTGCCGCGGGGATGAAACAGAGTAAAAGCCTACGAACCTTTTCTGCCAGGAAAGGGTTTTTTGCTGTTTTTATGTATAAAAGCCTTTGAAATTGGCATAAGGTGTACTAACAGCCGCCAACAGAAAGGGTCGATCGAAAGATGGGCAGATTCTTAAAAACAGCCGCGGATACGATCAAAGTGTTTATTCTGTTCACGGGTTTTACCGCGCTGTTCTATTATGCTATGATATGGGTGAATTCAGAGTATGAAAACTATCATCGGTACGATAAACCGGAAGGCTCCGCCGTCAAAGTGGCCAAAACGGAACATGAGGAGAAAGACGGCTGGTTCGGCCGATTGATCTTTTTTTACCAAAACGGGGAGTAGATCAAGAGTGAAGGATCAAATTAAGGATTTCATCCATTATGTGAGGGTTGAAAGAGGGCTGTCCCAAAATACGATGATGTCCTATGAGCGTGATCTGAAAAGTTATTCTCTCTTCTTAACTGAAACCCTTCAGATCACTTCATGGAATGATGTGACCCGTCTTCATATTATTCAGTATTTAAAGCATATAAAGGACTCCGGGAAATCCGGCAAGACGTCTGCGAGGCATTTGGCGTCGATCCGGTCTTTTCATCAATTTCTGTTAAGGGAAAAAGCCGCGGATAAAGATCCTTCGGTACATATTGAAACACAAAAAACAGAGCGGACGCTTCCGAAAGTATTGGCGCTTCAGGAAGTTGAGCGGTTATTGGACACGCCTAAGCTTGACAGTCCGTTCGGCCTCAGGGATAAAGCCATGCTTGAACTGCTGTACGCGACCGGCATCAGGGTCAGCGAGATGATCGAGCTGAAATTATCCGACGTCCATTTGACGATGGGATTTGTCCGCTGCTTCGGAAAAGGGCGGAAAGAGCGGATTGTGCCGATTGGCGAAGCCGCTTCCCATGCGATAGAAGCATACATTGAAAAAGCCAGAGGGAAATTATTAAAGAAAAATGTAACCGAAGCGCTTTTTTTGAATCATCACGGCAGGCAGATCAGCCGTCAGGGATTCTGGAAAAACCTGAAAAAAATCGCCCTTGAAGCGGGGATTAAAAAAGAGCTGACACCGCACACGCTCCGGCACTCCTTTGCAACGCACCTGCTCGAAAACGGGGCGGATCTGCGCGCCGTGCAGGAGATGCTCGGACATGCCGATATTTCCACGACGCAAATTTATACGCATGTGACGAAAACAAGGCTGAAGGACGTGTACAAACAGTATCATCCGCGCGCTTAGGAGCCGCTGCCAGAGGGGCCGCGGCTTTTTTGCCGGATTGGCGGAATACAGAGAAGGTTCTAATTATTTGAATCGGCATTGTCAACAAGAATGTAAACGGTTTATACTTGAGTTGTCTGACCTCTGTAAGCTACAATGGACAGATGGAAGAAAAGGAGGCTTTTATGATGTCTGAATACAAATATAACCGGGTATTTTTGATCGTAATGGATTCTGTCGGAATCGGTGAAGCGCCGGACGCCGCCGATTTTAATGATATAGGCGCAAATACGCTCGGACACATCGCAGAGCACATGAACGGCTTACATATGCCCCATATGGCGCAGCTCGGTCTCGGACTGATCGGAGACATTAAGGGCGTGGAAAAAACGGAGCACCCTCTTGCGTATTACGGGAAAATGCAGGAGGCGTCAAACGGGAAAGATACGATGACGGGGCACTGGGAGATTATGGGCCTCTACATTGAAAAACCGTTTAAAGTGTTCCCGGAAGGATTTCCGGATGAACTTCTTCAGGAACTTGAGCGGCGTTCAGGACGGAAAATCATCGGAAATAAGCCGGCTTCAGGCACGGCGATTCTGGATGAGCTCGGAAAAGAACATATGGAAACGGGTGCGCTGATCGTTTATACATCAGCAGATTCCGTACTGCAGATTGCGGCTCACGAAGATGTCGTTCCGCTTGACGAACTGTACAGCATCTGTGAAACGGCAAGAGAACTGACGCTTGATCCGAAGTACATGGTCGGCCGGATTATCGCAAGACCGTTCGTCGGAGAACCGGGCAGCTTCAAACGCACGCCGAACCGTCATGATTATGCGCTCAAACCGTTCGGCCGCACGGTAATGAACGGAATGAAAGACAGCGGATTAGACGTCATTTCCATCGGCAAAATTTCTGATATTTATGACGGAGAAGGCATTACATCTTCCCGCCGGACGGTATCTAATATGGACGGCATGGACAAAGTGATTGAAACGCTCGGTGAAGAGTTCACGGGCCTGAGCTTTGCCAATCTCGTTGATTTTGACGCGCTGTACGGACACCGCCGCGATCCGGAAGGGTACGGAAAAGCGCTCGAGGAATTCGACGCAAGGCTTCCGGAAGTGTTTGAGAAAATGAAAGAAGACGATCTGCTTATCATCACTGCGGATCACGGCAATGATCCTGTCCATCACGGCACGGATCACACGCGGGAGTATGTGCCGCTTCTTGTGTACAGCAAAAAGCACAAACACACTGAACAGCTGCCGCTTGCGGATACATTTGCCGATATCGGCGCAACCATTGCGGATAATTTCAAAACGGAAAAGCCGAAATACGGAAAAAGCTTTTTATCAAGATTACAGTAGGGGGACTTTTTTTGAAACAAAAGATCGAACGTGCTGCTGCATTTATTAAAGAACACGTGAAAGAAACACCAAAGATCGGTCTGATTTTAGGGTCAGGGCTCGGCGTATTGGCCGATGAAATTGAAGGAGCTGTCAAGCTTACATATGAAACGATCCCTGATTTTCCGGTCTCAACGGTAGAAGGCCATGCCGGCCAGCTTGTGATGGGAACGCTTGAAGGCGTGCAGGTCATCGCGATGCAGGGCCGCTTTCATTACTATGAAGGCTACTCAATGGATCAGGTCACATTTCCCGTCCGCGTGATGAAGGCGCTCGGCGTTGAATCTCTTGTCGTGACGAACGCAGCCGGCGGTATCAACACTGAATTCCGCGCTGGCGATCTGATGATTATTACAGACCACATCAACTTTACGGGCACCAACCCGTTAATCGGGCCGAACGAAGCTGAATTCGGACCGAGATTCCCGGACATGTCAGAAGCCTATGACAAAGAGCTGTCAGGCTTGGCTGAAAAAACGGCCGATGAGCTGGGCATTCCTGTTCAAAAAGGGGTGTATACAGCTGTTACGGGGCCGTCTTACGAAACGCCTGCTGAGGTTCGGTTTTTAAGAACGATGGGTTCTGACGCTGTCGGCATGTCGACCGTGCCGGAAGTCATCGTCGCCAACCACGCGGGGATGCGCGTGCTCGGCATCTCATGCATTTCCAACGCGGCGGCAGGTATTCTTGACCAGCCGTTATCCCATGAAGAAGTAATGGAAATGACGGAAAAAGTAAAAGGCGGCTTCTTGAAGCTTGTAAAAGCCGTAGTCGCACGATCTCAAAAATAAGTCAGCATAAGTCAGCTGTTTCTTCGGAAGCAGCTGTTTTTTTGTGCCCTCAACACGAAACATTTTCCAGATGAGGCGTATAAAACCACCGGATTTGGAAAAAATAAAAAGGATTATGAAATGGAGGGCTTTGGAGATGAAACGTCTTATATCCACTTTGTTGATTGGCATTTTATTAACGGCATCAGCACCGTCCGCTTTTGCAAAGCCGGACGGAAAACATACATCGGAGCTCGCTCATGAAGCCAAAAGCGCCGTGCTGATTGAACGCGATACGGGAAGCATTCTTTATAACAAGAACAGCCGGGAGCGTCTGGCGCCGGCAAGCATGACAAAAATTATGACCATGCTTTTAATCATGGAAGCGCTTGACAAAGGGAAAATAAAGATGAGCGATAAAGTCAGGACGAGTGAACATGCCGCGTCCATGGGCGGATCACAGATTTTCCTTGAACCCGGAGAAGAAATGACGGTAAAAGAAATGCTCAAAGGAATTGCGATAGCTTCCGGAAATGACGCATCCGTCGCAATGGCGGAGTATATTGCCGGTTCAGAAGAGGATTTCGTCAGCCGGATGAACAAAAAAGCAAAAGAATTGGGATTGAAAGATACCTCCTTCAAAAACCCGACGGGACTGCCTGAAAAAGACCATTACAGCTCTGCTTATGACATGGCGAAAATGGCGAAGGAATTATTAAAGTATGATAAAATCACTCAATTTACGGGAACGTATGAGGATTATTTAAGAGAAAATACAGACAAAAAGTTCTGGCTCGTCAATACAAACCGGCTGATCAAATTTTATCCGGGTGTAGACGGCGTGAAGACGGGCTTTACAGGCGAAGCGAAGTATTGTTTAACCGCCACCGCTAAAAAAGGAAATATGAGGGTCATTGCTGTTGTTTTCGGAGCCAGCACTCCGAAAGAAAGAAATGCCCAAGTGACCAAAATGCTTGATTACGCCTTCAGCCAGTTTAAAACACACCCGCTGTACAAACGGGATCAAATCGTCGGAACGGTAAAAGTGAAAAAAGGAAAACAGAAACTGATCAAGCTGACCACATCTGAGCCGATTTCTCTTCTGGCCAAAAAGGGAGAGAACATGGACAAAGTAAAAAAAGAAGTGAAAATCAACGGCAATGTAACGGCTCCGGTTAAAAAAGGAGAAGTGCTCGGCAGCCTCGTTCTGAAAAAAGACGGAAAGGTGCTCGTTGAAAGCCCGGTCACGGCAAAAGACGACATGGAAAAAGCGGGTTTTCTCACTTTTCTGAAGCGGACGATGGGAGATTGGACTAAATTTAAATAATCGTGGCGAACGGGCACTAGTTTTGTCATAGTGAAGGAATTGCTTTCCCGAAAATCGAAACACTCATTATCCGATCATATCAAGGAGGAATGAGCATGAGCCTTGGAATTGACTTTCATGTCAAAGAATCCGTGCTTTGTATTCGATTAACAGGTGAACTCGACCATCATACGGCAGAATCATTAAAACAAAAGGTTACTGAATCGCTGGAGGCTGACGGCATCCGTCACATTGTGCTGAACCTTGAAGATCTTACCTTCATGGACAGCTCCGGCCTCGGTGTGATTTTAGGGCGTTATAAACAAATTAAACAGCTCGGCGGAGAAATGGTCGTGTGCGCGATTTCACCCGCGGTGAGACGTCTGTTTGACATGTCCGGCCTGTTTAAAATCATCAGGTTCGAACAATCAGAACAAAAAGCGCTTTTAACGTTGGGGGTGGCATCATGAAAAACGAGATGCATCTTGAATTTTCAGCCCTCAGTCAGAACGAATCGTTTGCGCGCGTAACAGTTGCTTCTTTTATCGCACAGCTCGACCCGACGATGGATGAGCTGACGGAAATCAAGACCGTCGTATCAGAAGCGGTAACAAACGCGATCATCCACGGCTATGAAGAAAACTGTGACGGAAAGGTGTACATCTCCGTTACGCTGGAGGATCATGTCGTCTATCTGACCATACGTGACGAAGGCCTCGGGATCACGGATCTTGAGGAAGCGCGCCAGCCGCTCTTTACGACAAAACCCGAGCTTGAGCGCTCCGGAATGGGCTTTACCATTATGGAAAACTTCATGGATGATGTCACGATTGATTCCTCGCCGGAGATGGGAACGACGATACGCTTAACAAAACACCTATCAAAAAGCAAAGCGCTTTGTAATTAAGGAGATTTGTTATGGATGTGGAGGTTAAGAAAAACAGCAAAAACGCGCAGCTCAAGGACCATGAAGTCAAAGAATTAATCAAAAAGAGCCAAGAGGGCGACCAGCAGGCAAGAGACCTCCTCATAGAAAAAAACATGCGTCTTGTGTGGTCCGTCGTTCAAAGGTTCTTAAACAGAGGCTATGAGCCGGATGATCTGTTTCAGATCGGCTGTATCGGATTGTTAAAATCCGTTGATAAATTCGATTTGTCCTATGATGTCCGTTTTTCAACTTATGCCGTGCCGATGATTATCGGAGAAATCCAGCGCTTCATCCGCGATGACGGAACCGTCAAAGTTTCAAGATCTTTAAAAGAGCTCGGCAATAAAATACGCCGGGCGAAAGATGAACTGTCAAAAACATACGGAAGAGTGCCGACCGTCCAGGAAATCGCGGACCATTTAGAAATTGATGCGGAGGATGTGGTGCTTGCGCAGGAAGCGGTGCGGGCGCCTTCATCCATTCATGAGACCGTGTATGAAAATGACGGAGACCCGATCACCCTGCTTGATCAGATCGCCGATCATTCAGAAGAGAAGTGGTTTGACAAAATCGCCCTCAAGGAAGCGATCAGTGATTTGGAAGAACGGGAAAAACTCATTGTCTATCTGAGATATTATAAAGATCAGACACAGTCGGAAGTAGCCGAACGGCTCGGGATTTCCCAAGTCCAGGTATCGAGGCTGGAGAAAAAAATATTAAAGCAGATTAAAGTGCAAATGGATCATACGGAAAGCTGACCTTTTACGGGCCGGCTTTTTTTATTTGTGCATCGGTGGTAATTTATGGTCTTTTGCCGCTGATGAATGAGAACAAAAGTGAACCGCATACTACATATATAACCACCCGAAAGATGGTGATGCAAGATGGAAAGACGAATATTTCTCAGACTTCGCCACCGCGTGAAGGCTCATACCGGAGATATCATCACAATCGGCGATGCCGCGCAGATCGCGGGACAGCAAAAGCTGAAAAAAAAACTGTCGGCACTGCCGCTGTATAAGGTCACGAAAAAAGATAAAAATATCGTCGTGCTGGACATCATAAAAGTGCTGAAAACCATTCATACCGCTTTTCCCGCTCTTGATGTACAGACCGTCGGCGGAGCTGAAACGATAGTGGAAATCCATTACCAAAAAAAGCAGCTGTCAGCCGTTTTGTTCGTCGGTGTCTGGCTCCTGCTTTTTATCGGTTCATGTCTTGCCATTATGAATTTTCATGAAGATGTCAGTATGAGAGAAGTTCATATCGCCTTATATGAAATCATAACGGGCGAACGGAATGAATATCCGTATCTGCTTCAGATTCCATACAGCATCGGCCTCGGTCTCGGTATGATCGTCTTTTTTAATCACATCTTCAAAAAACGCCTGAATGAAGAGCCAAGCCCGCTGGAAGTCGAGATGTTTAATTATCAGCTTGATCTCGATCATTATGTCGCAATGCACGAAAATGAAGAGACGATGAAAGATCTGCATGATCGTTAGCATTCTTTTCGTTATATTTGTCGGGCTTGGCGGAGGGCTGACCGTGGGTGCGGGCTTTGTGGCTTTTTTAACCGTTATGGGAATCGTCCCCCGCCTTATGCAGCTGACAAAAACAATGCGCTTTGTACAGGCTTACGAAGGAGCTGTTATTTCAGGAGCTGTGTTCGGCGGCTGGGAAACCTTAAATATGAATCATTTTTTTTTATCTGAATGGCTGGCCGTTCCGGTCGGGCTTTTGGCCGGCATGTTTGTCGGCATGCTGGCCGCCGCGCTTACAGAAGTGCTGAATGTGCTTCCCATTCTTGCCAAACGGATCGGCTTCGGCAGCAAAATCATCATATTGCTGATGGCCATTGTGTTCGGCAAAATAGCCGGCTCTTTATTTCATTGGCTGTATTTTATCCATCATTCATAAGGAGGAACCGACATGACAAACTTAAAAGAAAATTACAAAACAAAAGTGAAAGACTATCAGCCGAAACCGCCATATGTTTGGAATTGCGTCAAAGCCTTTCTAATCGGCGGTTTGATCTGTCTGATCGGGCAGGCTCTTCAAGACTTTTACATCCACTTTTTTAATTTTAATGAAAAAACAGCAGGCAACCCGACGGCCGCCACTCTTATTTTAATTTCCGCCCTTTTGACCGGATTCGGCATTTATGACAGACTCGGGCAGTTTGCCGGAGCGGGTTCAGCCGTGCCGGTGACGGGTTTTGCAAACAGTATGACAAGCGCCGCTCTCGAACACAGAAGTGAAGGACTCGTGCTCGGAGTAGCGACAAACATGTTTAAATTGGCGGGAAACGTCATTGTATTCGGCGTGGTGGCAGCCTATATCGTAGGCCTGATACGGTTTGCTTGTGAAAAACTGTTTTCGTAGGAGGAGAAAAAATGAAATTGACCGGAAAGCAAACCTGGGTGTTTGAAAACCCGTTATTTGTAAATGCGGCGGGGACGGCAGCCGGACCGAAAGAAAAAGACGGCCCGCTCGGTTCGCTGTTTGATAAGACATACGATGAAATGCATTGCAATCAGAAAAACTGGGAAATGGCGGAACGTCAGTTAATGGAAGATGCCATCAACTCCGCTTTGCAAAAACAGAATTTGAAAAAGAGCGATATTGATTTGTTACTCGCGGGGGATCTTTTAAATCAAAATGTGACCGCCAACTACGTCGCCAGACATCTGAAAATTCCGTTCCTCTGTCTGTTCGGCGCCTGTTCGACATCAATGGAAACGATTGCCGTCGCATCCGCGCTCATTGACGGCGGTTTTGCGAACCGGGCGATCGCAGCCACGAGCAGCCATAACGCGACGGCAGAACGGCAATTCCGCAATCCGACGGAGTACGGCGGGCAAAAACCGGATACCGCCACTTCAACGGTCACGGGGGGCGGGGCGGTCATCATCAGTCAAAACCCTTCTGATATCAAGATTACAAGCGCAACAGTGGGAAAAGTAAGCGACCTCGGAATAACAGATCCGTTCGATATGGGATCCGCCATGGCGCCCGCTGCCGCCGACACAATCAAACAGCACCTGCAGGACTTAAACCGCACGGCGGATGATTATGATCTGATTTTAACGGGAGACCTTTCAGGCGTCGGCTCGCCGATCGTAAAAGATTTGCTCAAAGAAGAAGGCTATCCCGTGGGAACGAAACACGATGACTGCGGTCTTCTCATCTATACGCCGGACCAGCAGGTGTTTGCGGGCGGAAGCGGCTGCGCCTGCTCTGCGCTTGTTACGTACACACATATTTTTAATCAATTAAAAGCAGGGACTCTAAACAGGGTACTCGTTGTCGCGACAGGAGCGCTTTTGAGTCCGACAATGATCCAGCAGAAGGAAACCATTCCGACCATCGCGCACGGTGTGGTATTTGAGCGGGCGGGAGGTGCATCATAAATGGAATATCTGTTGGCTTTTGTTTGCGGGGGAATCATTTGCATTATCGGTCAGCTGCTGCTTGACATTTTTAAACTGACACCCGCCCATGTGATGACAACTTTTGTCGTCATCGGCGCCTTGTTAGATGGGTTCGGAATTTATGACAAATTTATCGAATTCGCAGGCGCGGGCGCGACGGTTCCCATCGTCAGCTTCGGTCACAGCTTATTGCACGGCGCCATGCATCAAGCTCACGAGCATGGATTTATCGGGATCGCCATGGGGATTTTTGAACTTACTTCCGCCGGTATATCTTCAGCGATTTTATTCGCATTTCTTGTAGCCGTTATTTTTAAACCGAAAGGATAATGCCTGATGACGAAACGGAAGGTCATTCTTGTGACAGACGGGGACGTATACGCCGCCAAAACAATTGAATATGCCGCAGAAAAAGCAGGCGGACGGTGTATTTCCCAATCAAAGGGCAATCCGTCAACGAGAAGCGGCCCCGAACTTGTTCAGCTGATTAAAGCCGCGCCGAATGACCCGGTGTTTGTCATGTTTGACGATTCAGGCCTGCAAGGGGAAGGGCCGGGCGAAACGGCGCTGAAATATGTCGCCTCACATCAGGACGTTGAAGTGCTGGGGGTGATTGCGGTCGCTTCTAAGACCCATCAGGCTGAATGGACGAAAGTCGATGTCTCCATTGACCGTGATGGAGAAGTGACGGAGTTTGGCGTCGATAAAACCGGAATGAGAGAAATGGACGAGCACAGAATGAACGGAGATACGGTGTATTGTCTGGATAAATTGGACGTTCCCCTCATTGTGGGCATCGGCGACATAGGAAAGATGGGGAGAAAAGATGACATATCCAAAGGCTCGCCGATCACGATGAAGGCGGTCGAATTCATTTTAGAAAGGAGCGAAAGCCATGCCGGAAAAACCGGAAAACATGATCAAGGTGTACCGGGATCCTAGAAAAAATGAACAATTTTTTAAAGACCGCGTCGGTATGGGAACGAGCTATGATGTCGGCGTCCGCAAAGTTCGAGTATTAGACCGGGAAGTCCAGATTTACTTTGTCAACGGATTAACCGATACTTTGTTTATCGTTCATTTAATGGAACAGCTCGTCGACATCAATAATTATGACGAGAATGCGGATGAAGCGATTGACGTTGTTGAAAACAGGCTTGTCAATCAGCAGGTCCAAAAAGTCAAAACGCTCGACGAAGTAACGGATCAGGTGCTTTCCGGACTTGTCGCCGTTATCGTTGAAGACGCGGGCTTCGCCTTTATCGTTGACGTCAGAAGTTACCCCGGACGCACACCTGAAGAACCGGATACGGAAAAGGTCGTCCGCGGAGCAAGAGACGGTTTTATCGAAAATATCGTCATTAATACAGCATTGATCAGAAGACGAATCAGGGACGAAAGGCTCCGCGTCAAAATTACGAAAGTCGGCGAGCGCTCTAAGACCGATCTTGCGATTGTGTATATAGAGGACATCGCGGACCCGGACCTTGTCAGCATCGTCGAAAACGAAGTGAATGCGATTGACATTGACGGACTGACGATGGCTGATAAAACGGTGGAGGAATTCATCGTCAAACAAGGCTACAATCCGTTTCCGATGGTCAGATACACGGAGCGGCCGGATGTGGCCGCCAATCACATTTTGGAAGGGCACGTCATCATCGTCGTCGATACGTCACCGAGCGTGATCATAACGCCGACAACAATATTTCACCATGTTCAGCATGCGGAAGAATACAGGCAGGCGCCTTCAGTGGGCACATTTTTAAGATGGATCAGGTTTTTCGGTATTATCGCTTCAACCGTTCTGCTTCCGATTTGGTTCCTCTTTGTTCTCGAACCGTCTCTTCTGCCTGAAAGATTGGATTTTATCGGTTTAAATAAAAATACGCACATCCCGATCATTCTGCAAATCTTTTTGGCCGATTTGGGGATTGAGTTTCTCAGGATGGCCGCGATCCATACGCCGACCGCTTTATCCACCGCCATGGGTCTGATTGCGGCGGTGCTGATCGGTCAAATCGCCATAGCGGTGGGGCTGTTTTCAGCAGAAGTGATTCTGTACGTATCGATCGCCGCCATCGGATCATTTACCACGCCGAGCTATGAGCTCAGCCTCGCCAATAAAATGATACGCCTCATCTTAATGGTGCTCGTGGCCATTTTCCAAGTAAAAGGCTTTGTGATAGGCTTTACATTGCTGCTGATCATAATGGCGAATATCCGCTCGTTTCACACGCCGTATTTATGGCCGTTTTTACCGTTTAACGGCAAGGCGCTGTGGCAGGTGCTCGTCCGGACGACAGTGCCGGGAGCGAAAGTCAGACCGAGCATTGTTCACCCGAAAGACCGTCAAAGACAGCCAAGCGGTTCATAATCGCATTGAAACCGACAGAAGATTATGATATTGTATGTCTTAACTTATACGGGACTTGTATAAGGACAGCTCAAAAGAAGCTGTCCTTTTCACCCATATGCGGATCAGAAAGAGGGAATGAGCATTGTTCTTACATGGCACAAGCAGACAAAACAAACTAGGTCATTTGGAAATCGGAGGTGTGGACGCGCTGTATTTAGCGGAGCATTACGGCACGCCTCTTTATGTTTACGATGTGGCTTTAATACGTGAGCGCGCTAAAAGCTTTAAACAGGCATTCATTGACGCGGATTTAAAGGCGCAGGTCGCGTACGCGAGCAAGGCGTTTTCTTCCGTTGCGATGATACAGCTCGCTGAGCAGGAGGGGCTCTCATTGGACGTTGTATCCGGCGGAGAGCTGTTTACGGCGGTTGCGGCTGGTTTTCCGGCTGACAGGATTCATTTTCACGGCAATAACAAAAGCGAAGAAGAGTTGAAAATGGCGCTCGATCATCAAATCGGCTGCATTGTCGTTGATAATTTTTATGAAATATCCTTACTCGCGGAACTGTGCCGCAAATCAGGGCGCACAATGGATGTGCTTCTGCGGATCACTCCGGGGGTAGAGGCGCATACGCATGATTATATTACGACGGGACAGGAAGATTCCAAATTCGGTTTTGATCTGCATAACGGGCAAATAGAAAAGGCGATTGAACAAGTATTACAGTCAGACCATATCCGCCTTCTCGGCGTTCACTGCCACATCGGATCGCAAATTTTTGATACGGCGGGCTTTGTGCTGGCCGCAGAAAAAATCTTCACAAAACTGAATGAATGGAGAGAATCATTCGGCTTTGTCTCTGAAGTGCTGAATTTAGGGGGCGGCTTTGGCATCCGCTACACGGAGGAGGATGAACCCCTTCATCCCGCCGTCTATGTGGAAAAAATTATCGAAGCGGTAAAAGAAAACGCAGCGCTGCACGCTTTTGACATTCCGGAGATCTGGATTGAACCGGGACGCTCGCTCGTCGGAGACGCCGGAACGACGCTTTATACCATCGGTTCGCAAAAAGAAGTGCCCGGCACCCGTAAATATGCAGCGGTTGACGGGGGCATGAGCGATAATATCCGTCCTGCGCTGTATCAGGCGAAATATGAGGCCGTATCGGCAAACAGAATCGGAGAACACCACGATAAAACGGTATCCATCGCGGGTAAGTGCTGTGAAAGCGGTGATATGCTCATTTGGGATATAGATCTTCCGGAAGTGAAAGAAGGCGATCTTCTCGCCGTTTTCTGCACGGGAGCATACGGATACAGCATGGCTAACAACTACAACCGCATTCCGCGTCCCGCCGTCGTTTTTGTGGAAGACGGCGAAGCGCATCTTGTCATTAGAAGGGAAACTTATGAAGACATTGTAAAACTGGATCTGCCGTTTAAGACGGGGGTCAAACAATAAATAAAAAAGAGACCGGAACAATGGCGTCCGGTCTCTTTTTGCATTCAGCTGTTAGAACTTGATCCGCTGTCTCCTGTAAATACAGACACGATCGCATTCCAAATCGAAGCGAAGAAATCAATGACTTTTTGAACAAAGCTTTTGCCTTCATCGGATTGAATGAACTTCGTGATTTTGTCTTTTGCCTTATCGAGCTGGCTGCCGACTTGGCCCCAATCAATCTTGGCATTTTTCATTTTATTAAACAATGAAACGAGCTGGTCTTTTTGAGCGTCAGTCAGTGTAATGTTAAGGTTTGAAGCCGCATCATCGACCTTTTTCTCGATTCCTTCTTTTGTATCGGGCACACCGTTTTTCGCGAAATCATCTTTAATGTTTGCGATGAGCGCGGAGGCGTTTTTATCCCCGATTTTATCCCCGAGATTTGAAGTGGTGACAAGCTCTTGGTTGGCGACCTGTTTTACATCTTCTGAAATCGCTTTGTCTGATGAGACTTCATATGCCTTGATGATTCCCGTTAATGCTGCGGTGCCTGATACCTCAAACGGCGCCGTCACGTATACTTTCGCATCTTTCACTCCTGCTGTCATCAGGGCGTTTAAGTACATTTCATCCGTGATGGAATCGATATTATGGGTCTTAACGTCAAGCCCGGACCCTTTCTTTGCCACCGTGATGGATGATGAAGAGATGGCTCTTGTGCCGATTTGGGCATTCGATATATATTTTCCCAGATATTCATGTTCTTCTTTATTCGTAACCGTCACTTTTGTCGCGTTATCAGGGACATTTAATTCGTCAAGCACTTTCTGACGGTTTTCGTTTGACAGATCCGCCCCCAGTGTGACGATGACATCTCCGACTGCGGCATCGGCCAGGCTGATTTTCGGTATTGTGCACAATACAACGGCCGCCGCCAGCAATCCAATCCACATTTTTTTCAAAGCGGTTAACCTCCTTCTTTTCACAAATGCCGTTTTGAAGCGGTTTGTGAGGACCTGCGTGAAGCAGTTCCGATACATAGACGGCTGTGAAGCTGTTCTGGTTTCATTTTCTTTCTGCGGAAGCGTGGAGATTCGTTTTCCGGCTGAAGGTGTGGTATAATAGCCGCGAAAAGAAGAGCAGAGGCCTCTTCCTTCAAAAGAATATCAAAAAGAAAGCCGGCTTACAATTGAAATTCATATTGAAGAAGGCTTTGACAAAAAACAATACGGAAGTAGGAATGAGAATGAAAACTGGTTACATCGAAATGGAAAACGGCAGCAGAATTGAATTTGAACTTTATCCGAATGAAGCACCTAATACAGTCGCTAACTTTGAAAACCTGGCGAATACGGGCTTTTATGACGGCGTTATTTTCCACCGCGTGATTCCGGGCTTTGTCAGCCAAGGCGGAGATCCGACTGGGACAGGCATGGGCGGAAGCGGAAAAACGATCAAATGTGAAACAGAAGGCAATCCGCATAAGCACGAAGCCGGTTCTTTATCAATGGCGCATGCCGGTAAAGACACGGGTTCAAGCCAATTCTTCATCGTACATGAGCCGCAGCCGCATTTAAACGGCGTTCATACTGTATTCGGAAAAGTGACAAGCGGTTTAGAGCATGCGAAAAACATGTCTAACGGAGACAAAATGAAAGAAATCCGTGTAGAAGGATAATGACAAAAAACCCGCCTTTTTCAGGCGGGTTTTTTTATGTATATGAAAATTCTCATGTGTAAATCATGAAAAAATACATATATGAACATCAGCGATCATTCTGGTATAGTGAAAAAGACCGATTACAACAATGAAAAGAGGTAGAAACGTTGGTTCAATTGGCAACCGTTTTATTTGTCATTATCATTCTCGCACTTATGATTTGGTTCAGGGTGAAAAAGGGAAACAGGCCGATTAAAGGCGGCGGCTTCGGCATCATTCTCCCGCTTTTGATTATCGCCGTCATTTTTACATTCAGCATCAGCCAGCTCATGAATATCCCGGGAAAGCCGTTTCATTTTCCCGCTCTTTGGGAGCTCGCCATCGCCGGACTGTTAGGCGCGGTATTCGGCGTCATCATGCTGTCGCAAACCGCCTATGAAATCCGGGAAGACGGTTTTGTCTACTCCAAGCGGAATAAAAACTTTAAATATGTCATTATCGCGATTATTGCGATCCGTATCGTGCTCAGCCAATATTTCAAAAACATTGACGCGGCGGAATTCGCCGTTTTAACGATGGAACTTGCTTTTGTGTATTTGTGCATTTGGCGGATCGGAAGCTTCGTGAAATACCGTAAAATCAGCAGATCCGGCTTATAAAATGAAAAAAATGGATGAGGTGCGGGGCTTATTTGCCCTCTGTGCAGGGATTCATGGTAAAATAAAAACGACCATGGCTAATGGGAGGAAATCACTTGAAATCAGAAAAAGAAAAAACTTCTAAAAAAAGCGCCGTACTTGATTGGGCGAAAGCCATTATCATCGCTGTCGTTCTGGCACTGCTCATCCGAAACTTTTTATTTGCCCCTTATCTCGTTGATGGAAGATCAATGGATCCGACGCTGCATGACCGCGAGAGAATCTTTGTCAATATGACGGTCAAATACATAAGCGACTTCAAACGCGGCCAGATCGTCGTGCTGAACGGAGAAAATGAGCACTATGTCAAACGGATTATCGGACTTCCCGGCGACACGGTACAAATGAAAAACGATCAGCTGTACATCAACGGCAAAAAAGTGTCCGAACCGTATTTAGCGGCAAACAAGCACAAGGCGAAGCAAGACGGCTATGACCGGCTGACAGAAGACTTCGGCCCGGTGAAGGTGCCGGACGACAAATATTTCGTCATGGGTGATAACCGCAGAGAATCTATGGACAGCCGCAACGGCCTCGGTCTTTTTACGAAAAAACAAATAGCGGGCACATCAAAATTCGTCTTCTTCCCGTTTAACGAAATTCGCAAGACGAAATAAACCGTACAGGCAGTTTTCTTCATGAGGAAAACTGCTTTTTTTATATAAATTTATCTTTCCACCCTCAAAAACAGAACATAAATTCGTATATCTATTTAATAGATAGAAAGTTTTACAGATACATGAAACATCTTCCCTTTATGAAACGTTATATGAATAACTCACGCAGGGAAGAACGGTTTTCTATTCATGAAAAAAAGGAATATGACATAGTAATGAATAGATTGATACGGGCTGGAGGTAGAAAAATGGGAAGAATTAAAACAAAAGCAGCCATTTTACTTGTACTGCTGCTGTTATTAGCGGGCGGTTATATGGTCATAAACGATATTGAACTGAAAGACGTGCCGACTGCAATCGGACAAACCCTGTCCCAGGAAAAAGAAGAATATACAGTCAAAACATATAAAATTACGAAAATCGAAGGAACTGAGTACCACGGTACGGCAGAAAACGGCACAAAAATTATTTTTAACGGCGACAAGCTGAAGCAGGATCTCTCCGATGTGAAAAAGGGAGATAAGATTAAAGCGTATTTCAGCAAATCAAACCGGATTGACGGCTTATTGAAGGTCGTCAAAGTGAACGAATAAATAAAGGCGCCTTTTATGGGAAAAGGGCGCTTTTTATTTTTCTGAATAATTAGGTGCAAATTCATTGCGCCTGCCGCAAAGGATGTTATAATAGCGGATAAGGACAAAAAAATATTGATTGTATCCTTCGGGGCTGGGTGAAAATCCCGACCGGCGGTAATAAGGCGTTTTGCGCTTTACAGCCCGTGACCCGTATGCATCTGTATACGGTGGATTCAGTGAAAAGCTGAAGCCGACAGTGAAAGTCTGGATGGGAGAAGGATGAGAGAAGCTATGCAAAAAATAAACTTACTGTATAGTCTTATTTCCTATGGATTAAAACTGGCAAAGCCCCGAACTGTGTAAACATTCGGGGCTTTTTTGACGCCAAATTGCGTGGAAGAAGGGAGGGATAACGATGGAAGAATATTATATGAATACGGCAATAGAACTTGCCAGACGCGGTGAAGGACAGACACAGTCCAATCCTCTTGTCGGCGCTGTCGTCGTCAAAAACGGACAGATCGTCGGAATGGGCGCCCATTTGCAATACGGAGAAGCCCATGCCGAGGTTCACGCGATTCATATGGCCGGCAGACACGCAAAAGGCGCCGATTTGTATGTGACGCTGGAGCCTTGCAGCCATTACGGAAAAACACCGCCATGCGCCGAACTGATAATAAAGTCGGGGATAAAAAGGGTGTTTATCGCTGTGAAAGATCCGAATCCGCTTGTAGCCGGAAAAGGCATCGGAATGCTGGAAGCAGCGGGCATCGAAGTGAAAACCGGACTTCTCAGGCAGCAGGCAGAAGAGCTGAATAAAATGTTTCTTCACTTCATGCGGACCGGACTTCCGTATGTCACCTTGAAAGCGGCCGCGAGCCTTGACGGGAAAACAGCGACTGAAACCGGTGACAGCAAATGGATTACATCAGAGGCGGCAAGGCTTGATGCCCAGCAATACAGGAAATCGCATCAAAGCATTCTTGTCGGAGCAGGCACAGTCAAAGCCGATAATCCGAGCCTGACCTGCAGGCTTCCTGATGCGGTGAAGCAGCCGGTCAGAGTAATTCTCGATACAAAGCTGACCATTTCTGAAACGGCAAATGTGCTCACTGACGGCGCTGCGCCGACATGGATATTTACGGCCAAAGGTGCAGACGTGCAAAAGAAAGACCGGCTGACCGCACTCGGAATAAAAGTTATTCCGCTGGAAACAGACCGCATTCACGTCCCTGAGGTGCTCAGTATTCTCGCTGAAAACGGCATAATGTCCGTTTATGTGGAAGGCGGAGCATCCGTACACGGAAGTTTTGTCAAGGAAGGCTGTTTCCAAGAGCTTCATTTCTATTTCGCCCCTAAATTAATCGGAGGAACGCTTGCTCCCAGCTTGATCTCCGGTGAAGGTTTTCAATCAATGAAAGATGTCCCCCATTTACAATTCACACAAATCACCCAAATCGGGCCGGATATAAAACTGACGGCCATACCTAAAGATGGAAAGGATGGTGACGATGTTTACAGGAATCGTTGAAGAAACAGGCACGATCCAAGCAATCAAAAAGACAGGCCTTTCCATGGCATTAACCATCGCCGCTTCAAAAGTGACAAGTGACGTGAAGCTTGGCGACAGCATTGCGGTAAACGGCATCTGCCTGACCGTAACCGGATTTTCTGACAATCAATTTACGGTTGATGTCATGCCGGAAACAGTGAAAGCCACTTCGCTGAACGGCTTGTCAAAAGGCAGTAAAGTAAACTTGGAAAGAGCGATGTCCGCCAACGGACGGTTCGGCGGCCACTTTGTATCAGGGCACGTGGACGGAACGGCGGAAATTACGCGGATCGAGAAAAAAAGCAACGCGGTCTATTACGATTTAAAACTTTCGCCGGAATTGACAAAAACGCTCGTATTGAAAGGTTCAATTACGGTAGACGGCGTGAGCCTGACGATTTTCGGTTTATCAGACGAAAGCGTGACGGTATCCATCATTCCGCATACCATCTCAGAAACGATTTTTCAGACGAAAACAGTCGGATCGATCGTAAATATTGAGTGTGACATGATCGGCAAATACTTATACCGCTTTTTGCACAAAACAGAACAAACGAAAAGCAATCAAACTATCACGGAAGCCTTTTTAAGCGAGAACGGCTTTTAGAAAGGAAGATCGATATGTTTCATCCGATAGAAGAGGCGTTAGAGGCGCTGAAAAAAGGTGAAGTCATCATTGTTGTCGATGATGAAGACAGAGAAAACGAAGGAGATTTCGTAGCGCTGGCTGAGCATGCCACGCCGGAAGTGGTTAATTTTATGGCGACCCATGGGAGAGGCCTGATCTGCACGCCGCTGTCTGAGGACATCGCAGGCCGGCTGGATCTTCACCCGATGGTCGATCATAATACGGACTCACATGAGACCGCGTTTACGGTCAGTATTGACCACAGGCTGACAAAAACGGGCATCAGCGCGCAGGAACGATCCTTTACCATTCAGGCGCTGTTGAACGAAGAATCTGTGTCTGACGATTTTCAGCGTCCGGGCCACATTTTCCCCTTAATTGCAAAAAAAGGAGGCGTCCTGAAGCGGGCCGGCCATACGGAAGCAGCCGTTGACCTTGCAAAAGCCTGCGGATCTCAGGGAGCGGGCGTCATTTGTGAAATTATGAATGAAGACGGCACAATGGCCAGAGTGCCGGAGTTAGCCGAAATCGCCGAACGCCACCAGCTGAAAATGATTACGATAAAAGACTTAATAGAGTACCGTTACAACATTACGACACTTGTGAACAGAGAAGTTGATATTACGCTGCCGACTGACTTCGGCACGTTTAGAGTTTACGGATATACAAACGAGGTTGACGGAAAAGAACATCTCGCCTTTGTCATGGGGGATGTCCCGTTTAACAGCGAACCCGTTCTTGTCAGAGTGCACTCAGAATGCCTGACGGGCGATGTGTTTGCATCCCATCGCTGTGATTGCGGACCTCAGCTTCATGCCGCGCTTGCGCAAATTGCTGAAGAAGGCCGCGGCGTTCTATTGTATTTGCGCCAGGAAGGCAGAGGAATCGGTTTAATCAATAAGCTGAAGGCGTACCGATTGCAGGAACAAGGGTATGACACGGTTGAAGCGAACGAAGCGCTCGGCTTTCTGCCTGATCTGCGCAACTACGGCATCGGCGCCCAGATTCTCCGCGACTTAGGGGTTCAGCATATGAAACTTTTAACCAATAACCCCCGGAAAATCGCCGGCCTCGAAGGATACGGTCTCAGCATTTCAGAACGGGTGCCGCTTCAAATGGACGCGAGTGAGCATAACAAGCAATATTTACAGACCAAAATGAAAAAACTTGGACATCTGCTTCATTTCTAAAAACAAATCTCACAAAAAAGGATGGATAACATATGAATATCATACAAGGAAACCTAGTAGGAACAGGACTTAAAATCGGAATCGTCGTCGGCAGATTTAATGAATTTATAACGAGCAAGCTGTTAAGCGGAGCGGAAGACACGTTGCTTCGCCACGGTGTAGAATCAAACGACATTGACGTCGCTTGGGTGCCGGGAGCGTTTGAAATCCCGTTTGCGGCAAAGAAAATGGCGGAAACGAAAAAATACGATGCCGTCATTACGCTCGGCACGGTTATCAGAGGAGCGACAACGCATTATGACTATGTCTGCAATGAAGCGGCAAAAGGCATTGCCCAGGCGGGAACGGCGACGGGCGTCCCGGTTATCTTCGGCATCGTGACGACTGAAACCATTGAGCAGGCCATCGAACGAGCCGGAACAAAAGCCGGAAATAAGGGAGCGGATTGCGCAGTATCTGCCATTGAAATGGCAAATTTAAACCGTTCATTTGAATAATTTGTTGAAAAGCGTTTAAAACAGCGGCGAAAATGATATAATGTGAGGAAACGGATCGCCTTTATGTATCCGTTTGATAGGACATGAATGGACATTTTGGATATAGAGGGGTTTTTATGTTAATTCGTTATAAAAAATCGTTTGAAAAGATTGCGATGGGTCTTCTGTCATTTATGCCGAATGAAAAAGATCTCAAGCAGCTTCAGCAGACAATAAAGGACTATGAAACGGATAATGGCCGCCAGCTCTTTCTTTGGAAAGAGGATGAAGATATCGTCGGAGCGATCGGAGTCGAAAAAAAGGACTCAGAAGTTGAAATCCGGCATATCAGCGTGAATCCTTCTCACCGCCATCAAGGAATCGGAAAGCAAATGATGGACGCCTTAAAACGTCTGTTCAAAACGGAGGCACTCGTTCCGAATGAATTAACGCAAAGCTTTTTTGAACGCTGTCAACATCAAAAAGATCAGGATATCTCATATAATAACTGACAAATGCTCCCGGAATCTTCACGGTTTCGGGAGCTGTTTTGATATAGAAAAAGCAGGGCTGACCGTCAGCCTCTGCTTTTTTTTCTTCTCTCAATTTCCCGTTCGCGTTCGTTAATGACATCCGTCCTGTCCCGCAGGCGGTGTTTATGAATAAGAAAGGTATCTGATACGCCGTCTTGCCCCCATGTATAGCCCTTTCGGCGGCATTCGGCAAGACATGCTTCTTTCAGGGCTTCATCTGTAATCGGCAGCATAACACTTCTGTAAGGCAGGCCCGCTTCTATATCGTCTGACAGCGTTTCTATCAGCTCAATCAGCTTCGGATGGCTGAGACCGAGAGAACAGACCGCCTGCTTTTCAGACCGGAGAATACGTAAGCTGTTGGCAATCAGCCGTTTCGCCCCGGCTTCATTTCCCCTGCGCTGGTGATACAGAGCGACGGCAAGCTGAATCAGGCCGACCCAATGAACGCTCCGCTTTTCAGCCGGGCTTTCTTTCCAATATTCCTCTAACAGTTCATGACACTCAAAATAATCTCTTGATGCGTGAAATTCGGCCAAAAAGCCGATATAAGCTTTAGGATACAAGCCGCTTCCTCCTTTTATGCTAAAACCAGTGTACCACAGCGCTATGAAAAGGAAAAAAGAGCGGCTTGGTGTCTGAAGCCTGAGGAACTAGCAGATGTAAGATGCTCCTACGACAACGAGCAAAATAAACAGAACGACAATTAATGCAAAACCTCCGCCGAAACAAGCTCCGCTCATGTGAAATCAGCCTCCCTTTGTTTCAAGTTTACACGGCTATCATATGTGCATCCGCCTTTAAAGGTATAGGCGTATATCTTCTTTTTCAGTATTTTCTAAATAACGGATGACGTGTATAAAAGTATTGGACGAGAGCATTTCGGTGGATTATACTAAAGGGTAGCCAGTTTTTCCGGCAATGAGAGTGATATTGAAAATGGTGAGATAATGGTAGAATATCAAGTGAAAATTGATACGTTTGAAGGCCCATTGGACCTGCTGCTTCATCTGATTAACCGTCTTGAAATCGACATATACGACATACCCGTGGCAACCATTACTGAACAATATTTATTATATGTACATACAATGCAAGAGCTTGAACTTGATGTCGCCAGTGAATATCTGGTCATGGCGGCGACGCTTCTCAGCATTAAAAGCAGAATGCTGCTTCCGAAACAAGAGGAAGAGCTGTTTGAAGACGAAATGCTTGAAGAAGAAGACCCTCGGGACGAGCTGATTGAAAAGCTGATTGAGTATAGAAAGTATAAAACCGCTGCGAAGGATTTAAAAGAGCGGGAAGAAGAAAGACAAAAGTCATTTACAAAGCCGCCGAGTGATTTAAGTGAGTATGCAAAAGAAATCAAACAGACGGAGCAGAAACTGTCGGTGACCGTTTATGACATGATCGGCGCGTTTCAAAAGGTGCTTCAGCGTAAAAAAATCACGCGGCCGAAAGAAACGACCATTACAAGGCAGGAAATACCGATTGAAGACAGAATGAACGAAATCGTAAAAAGCTTAAAAACGGCGGGGAGAAGAATAAACTTCACGGAGCTTTTTCCTTCTCGGCAAAAGGACCATCTCGTCGTGACGTTTTTAGCAGTCCTGGAACTGATGAAAAATCAGCAGATTATCATTGAACAGGAAGAAAACTTTTCAGATATATACATTACGGGGAGTGAATCCATTCATGGCGCTTGATATCGTGAATTGGAAAGCGATTGTGGAAGCCCTGCTATATGCGGCGGGTGATGAAGGGCTGACCAAAAAGCAATTGGTGACGGTGCTTGAAATAGAAGAAGCGGAACTGGCCGGAATCATGGAAGAAGTGGCCGCTCAGTACAAGGAAGACGACAGAGGCATCGAGCTTACCGAATATGCGGATACGTATATGCTTGGAACGAAAAAAGAATTCGTGCCTTATTTGAAAAAACTAATCGAAGTGCCGTCAAAAGGGCTGTCACAGGCTTCTTTGGAAGTACTGGCGATCGTTTCGTACAAGCAGCCGATCACACGGGCGGAAATTGAAGATATCCGGGGCGTGAAGTCTGAGCGGATTCTGCACAGCCTCGTGTCAAAAGCGCTGCTGTGTGAGGTGGGCCGCGCCGACGGTCCCGGCCGGGCGATTTTATACGGCACGACACCGGTATTTCTTGAACAATTCGGCTTAAAAACATTGGAGGAGCTCCCGCCGCTTCCTGAAAATGCGGAGGAAGACGTTCTCCAGGAGGAAGCCGATTTATTCTTTGAAAACTTCAACCAAACTTTTGAGGATATTAAATAATAATCGTTTTTCATCATACGATAGTAGGGAAAGGCCATTGATGAATGACGCAAATGACGACGTACAAGAGAGGAAGGAAACGGACGGAAATGGGAAATTCGATTGTGAGGGCCCATACTGAAGAAACTGGTGAATTTTTAGCCGAGGTTGTCACGATGGTCAGCAGCTATTTAAATCATACAACTTTGCCGGAGATGCGGGCTCAAGGAGAGGCGGATGAGGCATACTGCCGCGACGTGCTCAGTGTGCTGAGGAGGATGACCGTCTTTTGCGAAGGCGCCCAGGAAGCCTGCAGGCGGCTTTTAATGCAGGAGCCGTTTCATGAGGCGAGAGCGGAAAAAACACTGTATAAAGTATATCATCAGTGCGTGGAAGAGTTTTTCATGCCGAAAAAGGATACATGGTACGAAAACAGCCGCGCCGCTTATACAGGCCAAAGCGCGATTGAATTCTACCAGCAAGTGCCGGACTCGCTGCGGAGCCTTCTGCTTTCGCTCAGCAGTGAATTTCTGCGGATGCGGGAAGAATTGGCGCAATATGAAGCATCAGGCTCAAATATGGCATCAATCAGATAAAAACTCTTCCTTTTGGGAGAGTTTTTTTATGTGAAAGTGATGCAATTGGTATTCATAAGTCATGGACATGCGCATAAACTTGTACAAACCCACAACAAGGACGTGAGCATTCATGCGCTTTCTCAAAAAAGCTGCCGTATTTCTTTTGACTTTTGTTATTCTTTTTTCCATTACAGACGGCAATACGGCACATGCCCAAATACATGTCAGCGCAAAAAGCGCGATTATAATCGACGGAGCATCTGGCAGGGTGTTATTCGCCAAGGATGAACATCATAAGCGGCGGATTGCAAGCATTACGAAAATCATGACGGCGGTGCTGGCGATTGAATCAGGGAAGATGGAAGAGACCGTGACGGTTTCCCCGAATGCCGTAAAAACGGAAGGCTCAGCCATTTATCTTCAGCCGGGACAAAAAGTAAAGCTGAAAGATCTCGTATACGGGCTTATGCTGAGATCAGGAAATGACGCCGCTGCGGCAATAGCGGAATATGTCGGCGGAAGCCTTGACGGTTTTGTATTTATGATGAACAAAAAAGCCGAGCAAATCGGGATGGAAAATACAAAATTTCAAAATCCGCACGGGCTGGACGACCATGAAAATTTATATTCAACGGCGTATGACATGGCGCTTTTGACTAAATACGCGATGAAAATCAAGGAATACCGGACCGTTTCAGGCACAAAAGTGTATAAGGCGGAAACGATGGACCGGGTATGGAAAAATAAAAACAAGCTTCTGACCGGGCTCTACCGTTACAGCACAGGCGGAAAAACGGGTTACACAAAAATCGCGAAACGGACGCTCGTCTCGACGGCCTCAAAAGACGGTACGGATCTCATCGCGGTCACCATAAATGATCCGGATGATTGGGATGATCATATGAATATGTTTAATTATGTCTTTGATTACTATAAAACCTATGTCATCGCCAAAAAAGGCGGCATTCCGAAGCTGAAAAAGACGTTTTACGGAAAGCGCGCTTTTATTGCCCGGGATGTCAAATATTTGTTAAAAAAAGATGAAATCGACGATGTAAAAATCAGCACAACCTTAATAAAACCGAAAAAAGCCTGGAAAAAGGACGCCTCTCTCATTCCTGATGTCGTCGGCCGGATGACTGTTATGCATGATGGGAAAGTGATCGCCAAGATCCCCGTCTATTATGAAAACGAGCGCCATAAAAAACCGAAAAAGCATTTCATTGAGACGTTTACGAGCCTGTTTATGAGCGCGGCGGGCGGTTCGTCATGGTCAATTTAATCTGGGTATGTCTGACGGTAATCGGGCTTGTCTTTGCGATGTTTAACGGTACCTTGCAGGATGTGAATGAAGCCGTTTTTAAAGGAGCGAAAGAAGCGGTTACGATCTCGTTCGGATTAATGAGCGTTCTCGTGTTCTGGCTCGGCCTGATGAAAATAGCCGAGCAGTCCGGCCTTTTGGATATATTCAGCAGAATGTGCCGCCCGTTTATTTCTAAGCTGTTTCCCGATATTCCCCCTGATCATCCGGCGATGGGATACATCTTATCAAATCTCATGGCAAACTTTTTCGGACTGGGAAATGCGGCGACACCGCTCGGCATTAAAGCCATGGAGCAGATGAAAAAGCTGAATGGAGGTAAGTCTGAGGCCAGCCGTTCCATGATTACCTTTTTGGCGGTAAATACTTCGAGTATTACATTGATACCGACAACCGTCATTGCCGTGCGCATGGCTTACTCGGCGAAATCACCGACCGATATCGTCGGGCCGACCATCTTAGCGACTTTAATTTCGGGAATCGGCGCGATTTTCATTGACCGCTACTTCTGGTACCGCCGCAAAAGAAAAGGGAGGTAAGCGAATGGAAATGGTGAATTGGCTGTCTTTAGCCATGATTCCGATTATTATCGCCGGTATATTGATATACGGCACGATCAAAAAAGTGCCGACGTATGAATCATTCGTTGAAGGCGGAAAAGAAGGAATTGAAATTGCGTTTTCCATCATTCCGTATTTGGTCGGGATGCTGGTGGCGATTACCGTATTCCGGGCCTCAGGCGCGCTGGATTTTGTCATGGGGCTGTGCAAGCCTTTCTTTACAGCGCTCGGCATTCCCGCAGAAGTTGTGCCGCTTGCTCTGATCCGCCCGATTTCGGGGACGGCGGCGCTCGGCATGACGACTGATCTGATCGCCGTGTACGGGCCTGATTCATTTATCGGCAGACTGGCCTCGGTCATGCAGGGATCGACTGACACGACGCTGTATGTCCTGACGGTGTATTTCGGGGCGGTCGGCATCAAAAAAATGGGGGATGCTTTAAAGGTTGGTCTTCTTGCTGATTTGATCGGGGTGGTTGCATCAATCATCATAGTTACGTTATTATTTGGAAGCGCCTGAAATCAGGCGCTTTTTATATATCAGAATAACTCTCCTTGAAAAAGCTTGTTTGTTCAAGGGGAAAAAAGTAAGATTATACTTGAGGTGAACGACATGGAAAGACTGCAAAAAGTTATTGCTCATGCCGGCGTGGCATCACGCAGAAAGGCGGAAGAGCTGATAAAAGAAGGAAAAGTAAAGGTGAATGGAAAAGTAATAACAGAGCTCGGCGTAAAAGTGACCGGTTCTGATCAGATTGAAGTAAACGGATTAAAGGTGGAGCGGGAAGAACCCGTGTACTTTCTGCTTTATAAACCGAGAGGAGTGATCTCAGCAGCTGATGACGACAAAGGGCGGAAAGTGGTGACCGACTTTTTCAAAGAAGTGCCGCAGCGCATTTATCCGATCGGCAGGCTTGATTATGATACGAGCGGACTTTTATTGCTGACAAATGACGGCGAGTTTGCCAACAAACTCATGCATCCGAAATACGAAATTGATAAGACGTACGTCGCCAAAGTGAAGGGGATTCCTTCCAAGGAACTTCTGAGAAAGCTTGAGCGCGGCATTCAGCTTGAAGAAGGCAAGACGGCGCCGGCCAGAGCGAAAATGCTTTCCCTGGACAAAAGAAAGCAGACGAGCATCATTCAGCTGACGATTCATGAAGGCCGGAACAGACAGGTCCGCCGCATGTTCGAGGCGATCGGTCATGACGTGCTGAAACTAAAACGTGAAGAATACGCATTTTTAGATTTAAGAGGCCTGCGCACAGGAGACGCAAGAGAATTGTCGCCGCATGAGGTGAAAAGGCTGCGGGCTTTAGCTGAACACGGTAAAAACGCTTTCTAATTTTCACATAACCTTCAAAAATTACAAAACGTGTTGATGATATAATTGAATGGATTTGCAGGCAGGGGAGGGGAGCAGTGTACAATGAACAAAAAACGGCGGCGTTTATTCATTCGGACCGGCATCCTTCTCATCTTACTCTGCGCGCTCGGATATACTATCTATAATGCCGTATACACAAACGGTGAGCGTATATCTGAGGGGTCCAAAGCCCCGAATTTCGCGCTGAAAGATACAGAGGGCAGACTCATAGAACTGAGTCAGTTAAAAGGAAAAGGTGTTTTTCTGAATTTCTGGGGAACGTGGTGTGAGCCGTGCAAGCAGGAATTTCCCTACATGGAGAATCAATACAAGCATTTTAAAGACCTCGGTGTCGAGGTGGTTGCGGTAAATGTCGGCGAATCAAAAATTGCAGTACATAATTTTATGAAAACATACGGCGTCAATTTCCCGGTTGCGCTCGATACTGACCGGCAAGTGCTGGACGCGTACGGCGTATCACCTATTCCGACGACATTTTTGATCAATCCCGACGGAAAAGTCGTGAAAGTGGTGACCGGCACGATGACAGAACGCATGGTTCATGACTATATGAATTTAATTAAGCCGGAGGCGTCTTCATGAAAAAGGTCAAATGTGAATGCGGGCACGTGAATCCAGCCGGGACGGTTTTGTGCGAGTCGTGCGGGAAGCCGCTTGATGATCAAAAATCGCCGCTTGCCGATATGCGGTACGACGGCAGCGCAAGGCGTTCGCAAACATATAACAAAACAATCGTAGATAAGGTATGGAACTTCTTTTCTTCCGTAAAAGTCGGAATATGGCTGATCGTCATTACTCTGGCGGCGTCTGCTTTCGGCACGGTTTTTCCGCAGGAAGCTTATCTGCCGCCGGGCGCCCAGCCGGATACATATTATGAACAGCAGTACGGCATAATCGGCCAAATGTATTATCTGTTGGGATTTCATCACCTGTACGGCTCATGGTGGTATATGCTCCTGATCGCATCCATTGGCATATCACTGGTCATCTGCAGCCTGGATCGGGTGATTCCTTTGTACAGGGCGCTGAAAAATCAAGGAGTTCGGCGGAATCCGGTCTTTTTGAAGAGGCAGCGTCTATACAGCCGGACAGAAACCGAGCTGAGCGGGGATGCGGCTGATAGCCTCAGAACACGATTGAAAAAAAAGCATTATAGAGTGCGAGAACAAGAGGGAAGCATTCTGGCGGAAAAAGGCCGTTTTTCAAGGTGGGGGCCCTACGTCAATCATATCGGCCTGATCATTTTTCTGATCGGAGCCATGCTGAGATTTGTACCCGGTATGTATGTCGATGAAACGCTCTGGGTCCGTGAAGGCGAAACCGCTCAGATCCCCGGTACCGACGGCAAATATTACTTAAAAAACAACCGGTTCACGATGCAGACATATAACAAAGACACTGAGAAAAAAGTATTCGCCGACGCCATTGACAGAGCCGGAAACGGCAAAGTCGCCAAATCCTTCACAACGGACGCGGTTTTGTACAAGAGGGAAGGCGACATTGTATTCGGTGAAAAGCCGAAGCTTAAAAGAGTCAAAGAAAACAATATCCGCGTCAATGAACCGCTGCGCTTTGACTCCTATTCTGTGTATCAGGTGGACTATAAAGAAAACCAGCTCGATCAGATGGTATTTCAGCTGATCGACCAAAAAACAAAACAGTCATTCGGCAAACTGAAGATCAATCTTCTCGATCCCGACACGGACTATGATCTTGGTAACGGTTACAAAGTGCAGATCGCCAGTTATCTTCCTGATTTTTATTTTAACAAGGACGGAGAACCGAGCACGAAAACGAAGGTTCCTAACAATCCGGCTTTTGTCTTTAAAATCACGGCTCCTGACAAGCCGAAAGGGGAGAAAAGTTTTGTTGCGATTCAGCAGACTGTTGAAGGTTCCGAAAGTAACAAGTACAAATTAAAATTCGACCATGTGGAAACGAAAAACATTACAGGACTCACCGTCAGAAAAGATTTAACCTTATGGGTGCTTGCCGTCGGCGGCGCGATCTTTATGATCGGCGTCATTCAAGGAATGTACTGGCAGCACAGAAGGATCTGGATCAAAACAGGTGATCATGAAGTGCTTGTGGCGGGACATACGAACAAAAACTGGTTCGGTCTGAAAAAAGATATCGAATTTGTTCTTAGCGGGACCGGGATTCAAGAGCCGGCCGATCAAAAAGAATTGGCCAAAAATCAGGCCTAGTGAAAAAGGAGTGGTGTCATGGCGGAGCTGAGCGCAAATTTTCTTTATGCTGCCTTTTTGATTTATTTAATTGCCGTCCCGGTTTTCGGCGGCGCCATCCGGGGAACAAAAGGTGCTAAGGACGGTAAGGGCCGCTGGTCGGCTATCGGAATCACGTTAACCATTTTCGGATTTCTTTGTCATCTCGGCTACTTCATTGCGAGATGGTCGGCAAGCGGACATGCGCCTGTCAGCAATATGTTTGAATTTACGACGTCATTCGGCATGATGCTTGTTCTCGCTTTTATTATTATTTACTTTATTTACAGACTGCCTTCATTAGGCATGTTCACATTGTCTATCGCGCTTTTGCTTATCGCATATGCAAGCATGTTTCCGACAGACATTACGCCGCTTATTCCGTCACTGCAGAGCAATTGGCTGTACATTCACGTCACGACGGCGGCGCTCGGGCAGGCGATTCTTGCGATCAGTTTTGTAGCCGGCGTCATTTTCCTGTTAAAGCATGTCGATCAATCCAGACCGGGCAAAAAAACGTTCTGGCTTGAAGTCATCATGTTTATACTCGTAACGACCGTGGCATTTATCGCCGTCACGTCGGCATTCCGGCTGGCGGACTACAAAGCTGAATTTAATTGGGTGGATAAAAAAGAAGCCAAAAGCGTCATGATATATGATATGCCTGCGCTTGTCGGCCCGCATGAGGGAGAACTGCTTACGGAAGGCGCAATGAAGCCGCTTATTGAGCTTCCGGCCATTTTTTCAGGCAGAAAGGTCAATACGGTGATCTGGTCGTTTGGCGCAGGCCTCGTTTTATACGGTGCGCTCAGGCTGATATTCAGAAAGAGAATCAGCGCTCTTATCAGCCCGCTCGTCAAAAATGTGAATCTGGACTTGGTCGATGAAGTCGGCTACCGCGCTGTTTCCATCGGTTTTCCGGTATTCACACTCGGCGCGCTTGTGTTTGCGATGATTTGGGCGCAGCTTGCATGGACGCGTTTTTGGGGCTGGGACCCGAAGGAAGTATGGGCGCTGATCACCTTTTTATTTTACGCAGCGTATTTGCACTTGCGGCTGTCAAGAGGCTGGCATGGCGAAAAGTCCGCGTGGCTTGCCGTCATCGGCTTCGCCATTATTATGTTTAACTTAATTTTTGTGAATCTCGTGCTTGCCGGACTTCATTCGTACGCATAGATGCAAAAAGCCGATACAGTTCTCAAGCTGCTGCACAGTTTGTTAAAATGAAAGTAACAGAAGGAAAGCAGGGGGAAAACGATGGATCAAACAAATGAAACTAAAATATTAGTAGTAGATGATGAAGCCAGAATTCGACGCCTTTTAAGAATGTACCTTGAACGGGAAAACTATGTGATTGAAGAAGCGGAAAACGGCGACGAGGCCATTAAAATGGGGCTGGCATCAGATTATGATCTGGTGCTCTTGGATTTAATGATGCCGGGAACGGACGGAATCGAAGTATGCCGGCAGCTCAGAGAAAAAAAAGCGACGCCGATTATCATGCTGACGGCAAAAGGGGAAGAAGCCAACCGCGTCCAGGGGTTTGAAGCGGGTACGGACGATTATATCGTCAAGCCTTTCAGCCCGAGAGAAGTGGTGCTTCGGGTAAAGGCGCTTTTAAGAAGGGCTTCCCAAACATCTTATCTGACAGCAAATACCCCGACAAAAAATGTGCTCGTCTTTTCGCATCTATCCATTGATCACGATGCTCACAGGGTGACTGCGGACGGCACGGAGGTGAGCCTGACGCCGAAGGAATATGAACTGCTGTACTTTCTGGCGAAAACACCGGACAAAGTGTACGACAGGGAAAAGCTTTTAAAAGAAGTGTGGCAGTATGAATTTTTCGGAGACCTCAGAACGGTGGACACCCATGTCAAACGGCTCCGTGAAAAATTAAATAAAGTGTCCCCGGGGGCGGCGAAAAAAATCGTCACCGTATGGGGAGTCGGATACAAATTTGAGGTAGGCGCTGAATGAAGTTTTGGAAAAGCGTAGTAGGTAAGCTCTGGTTTACCATTCTTTCACTCGTGTTAATTGTTTTATTTATTTTAACGGTGCTGCTTCTGGAATTTATAGAAAATTACCACGTTGAAGAAGCGGAAAAAGATTTAACGCAGCTTGCCGACAAAATTGCGGTCATAATAGAAAATCATGAAGACCAGCCGCTTGCCAGATCCATCACGTGGGAACTGGCGGACAATTTAACGAGCATCGCGATCATTCAGGATGATAAGCATGTCTGGTATTCGCCCAATGACGATAATCATTTATCCTCTATTACATTAGAGCAGATCAAACATGACCGGGATCTGCACAAGGCGCTGACAGACCGCAAAAAAGTAAGCAAACGCGCGGTCCCCAACAATGCCGGTTCGGATAACGAACGGCTGATCGTCGGAGTGCCGTATGAAAAAGACGGCAAAAAAGGCATGGTCTTTTTATCCCAATCGCTGCTTGCCGTCAAAGATACGACGAAACATACGACACGCTATATCTTTCTTGCGGCGGGCATTGCCATCGTCTTGACAACGTTTTTCGCGTTCTTTTTATCCAGCAGGGTGACATATCCCCTTCGGAAAATGCGGGAAGGCGCCCAAGACTTGGCGAAAGGAAAGTTTGATACAAAAATTCCGATTCTGACCCAAGATGAAATCGGGGAACTGGCCATTGCCTTTAATCAGATGGGACGGCAGCTCAATTTCCATATTAACGCGCTGAATCAGGAAAAAGAACAGCTGTCCAATATTTTAAGCAGTATGGCAGACGGGGTCATCACCATTAATATCGACGGCACCATTTTGGTGACCAACCCGCCGGCCGAACGTTTTCTGCAGGCATGGTATTATGAGCAGAACATGAACATTAAAGAAGGAGACAACCTTCCCCCTGAAGCAAAAGAGCTATTTCAAAATGCAGTGAACACGGAAAAAGAGCAAATGATTGAAATGACGCTTCAAGGAAGGTCATGGGTTTTATTGATGTCGCCTCTTTATGCGGAATCACACGTCCGCGGCGCCGTGGCCGTGCTCCGTGATATGACCGAAGAGCGCAGGCTGGATAAATTGCGTGAAGACTTCATTGCCAATGTCAGTCATGAGCTCAGAACCCCGATTTCTATGCTGCAGGGATACAGCGAAGCAATAGTGGACGACATTGCAAGCACCGAAGAGGAGAAAAAAGAAATCGCACAGATCATTTATGATGAATCTCTTCGCATGGGCCGGCTCGTCAATGATTTGCTGGATTTGGCCAGAATGGAATCCGGACATACGGGCCTGCACTATGAAACGGTAAACCTGCATGAATTTCTGGAGAAGATCTCCCGCAAATTTTCCGGGGTAGCGAAGGAAAAAGGCGTTTCGCTCACAGAGGACATCTCAGTGTCTCAGCCGGAGTGTGTCTTTGATGAAGACAAAATGGAACAGGTGTTTACCAACCTTATAGATAATGCGCTGCGCCATACGGAGTCAGGCGGAAGCGTTCATATCGCGGCTCAGACCGTAAAAGACGGACTGAAGATCGATATCAAAGATTCCGGCTCTGGTATACCGGAAGAGGACCTGCCTTTTATTTTTGAACGTTTTTATAAAGCGGACAAAGCAAGAACAAGAGGCAGGGCGGGAACCGGACTCGGGCTCGCCATCGTAAAAAATATCGTGGAAGCCCACGGCGGCTCAATTGCGGTTCACAGCAGCATCGACAAAGGGACGACGTTTACATTTTATATTCCGACAAAAGTGCAGGATGACGTCTGAAATTGACGAACAATCTTGTTCCATACGAAACACCCGCATGTTCTGCGGGTGTTTTTTATTTGTTTCTCCTTTAAAAATTTAAGAATATGTTAATATAAATTCCCTTCCAAATTCCAGTTTCTCGTAATATAGTTGTAATGTAACTTTTCAACGCATTTTTACGACAAAAAAGTGAACGGAGGGGTTTCCCATGGAAGAAACCTTTCAGATATTATATGATGCATACCATCAAGATTTATATCAATTTTTATTTTATATGGTAAAAGATAAGTCGCAGGCTGAAGATTTGACGCAGGAAGTGTATATCCGCGTCTTGAATTCCTATCATACATTTGAAGGAAGAAGCAGTGAAAAAACATGGCTGTTGTCCATCGCACGCCATGTGGCGATTGACTGGTTCCGCAAGCAGCAGACGATCAGACAGCGTATTATGGGTACGTTTGATTGGGATACACAAGATGTCAGAGATCAGCATTTGCTTCCGGACGAACTCGCCGTACAGCATGAAAACGTCCGGGAAATTTATACCGCGCTTGATCATTGCACTATTGATCAAAGAGCTGTTATTATCTTGAGATTTATTCAGGGATATTCCATTCAGGAAACAGCCGCCGCTCTCCGCTTCTCGGAAAGCAAAGTCAAAACGACCCAACACAGAGGGCTCAAAATACTTCGGAAACAGATGGAGCTTTTGAGGGAGGAGCTAATGGATGATGAAGTCATATTGGAACGAAGAAAGAGTAGAGGAGTTGTTAAGACAACTTCCGGCGGTTAGAGATCATCGTTCACCCGAGGCCATTTACCGGAATATTGAAACGGGTAAACCGTACAGAAAAAAACCGGCCCGAAGCTGGATCGGCCCCGCCGCAGCCGGCGTCTGCGCATTGTGCATCGCTCTGATTATATCTCCTCACCTGATGACAAACAAATCTTCCGGTGATCTTACCGCTGACAGCCGCCAGACTGAAAAAGCCAGTCAGTCAGCTTCTGTCAAGCCGCCGGATCAGAAGACGTTCGTCGTCTCAAACCAAAACAAAAACAATTACATTACTTTGGCATTTGCCGATTCAGAAACATCCGCCGTCATACCGGTCAGTTTTGAAAAAAAGAAGCCGGATGAATCGGTATCAGAGGCTTTATCCGAAGCGGAAAACCTAGAAGTGCCCGAATCCTTCCTGTCTGTGCCGAACCTTTTGGAAGGTGTGCAGGTAACGGCGGATAAGAAGGATTTGCTTGTGCAGGTAAACGGACGGCTTTCTATCGAATCAGTTGCCGATGCTGACTTATTGAAAAAGATGCTGAAAGAGACTTTGACATGGAGTCCTTACGAGCGGATTAAATTGAAAAAGGTTCAAAACGGAGCCGGACAGGATTTTTATAAATCTTACGGCATATCCGCTGAAATGTCCGTACATAAACAGACAAACCGGGCGTATTTTTCTTACAGCGACAGTCTGGGACAAGAGTATCTCATCCCGTCTGAACAAACCTATTATTCAGTATATCAGGCTATTGACGGGATGAAGACAACAGACGGAGGCTCACAGACTGCGAGCATTATAGAAGCCGATGCGATTGCATCGGTATCGGAAAGGGAAGACGGCGAGCAGCTGCGGATTCAATTGTCCGAAAAACATAAGGTTGAAGATTCGCTGGAAGGGATTTTAATGATCGAAGGGCTTCTGTTAACTGCGAAGGAATTCGGTTATTCTGAGGTGCTGTTCACACATGCGCATACAAAGAAAATCGGTAATTATGATGTGACAAAACCTATCGCTGTGCCTGCCGCGCCTAATCCGCTTCCAAGCCATTAACGTAAAAAAACCCAAAACATATGAATGTTTTGGGTTTTTTGTTGGTTACGGAAGGTCAATCAGTTTAACGGAAACAATATCCTGAATTGAAGTCAGCTCATTGACGACTTTATCATCTAAATGTTTATCAAAAGAAAGCATCATAATGGCTTCTCCGCCTTTTTCTTTACGGCCTACCTGCATGGTAGCGATATTGATATCGTTATCGCCGAGGATGCGTCCTACGCGTCCGATTACACCGGTCGTATCCTGGTGCTGGATATAAACGAGGTGGCCGGCAGGATTTAAGTCAATATTAAAGCCGTTCAGTTCAACGATTCGTTCACCGAAGTGAGGGATATACGTAGCCGTTAACGTAAATGTGCTCCGGTCTCCGGTTACTTTTACGCTGATGCAGTTATCATATCCTGATTCATTGGAGGAAATCTTCTCGCTGAAGCTGATTCCGCGTTCTTTTGCTACACCGCCGGCGTTCACTTCATTGACCGTTGAGTCTACACGCGGTTTTAAGAAACCGGATAGCAGGCTTTTTGTAATAAATGATGTTTCGAGTTTGGCGATGGTGCCTTCATATTGAATCGCAACATCTTTGACGGGTTCCTTCATACATTGTGACACGAGACTTCCGATTTTATCAGCAATTTGGTGATAAGGCTGGATTTTTTTGAATTCATCTTTCGTCATCGCAGGCAGGTTGATCGCTGACATGACAGGCAGACCTTTTGCAAACTGCAGCACTTCTTCAGAAACCTGTGCAGCGACATTCAGCTGTGCTTCTTTCGTTGAAGCGCCTAAGTGAGGTGTGGCGATCACCAGCGGATGGTCGGGAAGCTTTGATTCAACTGGCGGTTCCACTTCAAACACGTCAAGGGCAGCGCCTGCGACATGGCCGCTTTCCAGCGCTTCCAAAAGCGCCGCTTCATCAATAATGCCGCCTCTTGCGCAGTTGATAAGACGGACGCCTTTTTTCGTTTTGGCAATGGTTTCTCTGTTAAGCAGTCCTTTTGTTTCCTTTGTTAAAGGCGTGTGGACGGTAATGATATCCGCGCTTTCAAGCACTTCTTCGAATGTCCGGCTGTTTACGCCGATTTTGCCGGCTCTCTCTTCGGTTAAGAAAGGATCGAATACATGAACCGTCATACCGAACGCTCTGGCGCGCTGGGCAATCTCGCTTCCGATCCGGCCCAGACCGACAATGCCTAAAGTCTTTCCGTAGAGCTCCGCCCCGACAAAAGCCGTCCGGTTCCATTCTCTTGATTTTACTGAGATATTGGCTTGCGGAATGTGTCTCATTAATGAAGAAATCATCGCGAATGTATGCTCTGCCGTTGAAATGGTGTTTCCATTCGGCGCGTTTATCACGATAACCCCATGTTTTGTAGCCTCATCAATGTCGATGTTGTCTACGCCGACACCGGCTCTGCCGACGATTTTTAAAGAGGTCATTTTTTTAAACAATTCTTCGGTTACTTTCGTGGCACTGCGGACTAACAGGGCATCAAAGGTATGTAATTCATCTTCTGCATCCGCGACGTTTTTTTGAACAATTTCTATAAAGTCTGATTCCATCAGCGGCTTTAAGCCGTCATTGCTCATCTTATCTGAGACCAAAACTCGAAACATTGTTAGATTTCCTCCTAGTTTAGCTGACTAAATATCTGATAATTTATCATATTCTCAATAGAGTGTCAATGTGTATTGACGCAGTAAAGGAGAAAAGGAAACCGCTGAATCAGCTTAAATTGGGCTTCCCCAATATTTTATTTAAATTTGAGCAGTTCTCTATACAATTGCAACTTGATCATATATAATGTGAATAAATTCATAAGATCAATCTTCGGGGCAGGGTGAAATTCCCTACCGGCGGTGATGAGCATCATGCTCTAAGCCCGCGAGCTGCTTCGGCGGCAGGATCCGGTGAGATTCCGGAGCCGACAGTATAGTCTGGATGGGAGAAGATGGAGGTTCAGCAGACGTTTTGATGCTTATATCAAACGTTTCTTTGCCAAGCCTTAGTAAGCTCCCGCTTTTTAACAAAAGCGGTTTTTTTATTGGGGCGCAAAAGAACCTTTCCTCTTTTCGAGAGATTTGATCGAAAAGGAGAGAGCATTGTGAAAGTAAAAAAATTAGTTGTCATCAGTATGCTTAGCAGTATTGCTTTTGTGCTTATGCTGTTAAATTTCCCGTTTCCGGGTCTGCCGGATTATTTGAAAATTGATTTCAGTGACGTTCCTGCAATTATCGCCATTTTGGTTTACGGGCCTGCGGCGGGAATTGCGGTTGAAGCGATTAAAAATATTCTGCAGTATATCATTCAAGGAAGCATGGCCGGCGTGCCTGTCGGGCAGGCAGCCAATTTTATCGCGGGAACGCTGTTTATTCTGCCGACGGCGTTTATGTTTAAAAAGCTCAATTCGACAAAAGGGCTTGCAGTGAGTCTGCTGGCTGGAACCGCGGCGATGACCGTATTGATGAGTATTTTGAACTATATTCTTATCCTGCCCGCGTATACTTGGTTTTTACATTCACCGGCATTGTCAAACAGCCAGTTAAAAACGGCGGTTGTGGCAGGAATTCTGCCGTTTAACATTGTAAAAGGTGTTATCATCACCATTGTCTTTACGTTCATCTTTACGAAGCTGAAACCTTGGATTGAACAAAAACGCAGCATCCAGACACAATAACCACTCCAAAGCGCCCGCTCTGTAAAACACAGACCGGGCGCTTTTTTGATTGTTTGATCACGCAAAAAAAATAAGACTCCGGCCGATAACAGCCGGAGTCTTATTCAGGACGAAAAAGCTCCTCTCACGGGGAGGGCTTTTTTATTCGTATTTCAGCGGGTCGCCTTCGAACGGTTCATCCGCAACTTTGATTGAATCAGTAGGGCATCCTTCAAATGCGTCAATCATATCTTCTTCCAGAACTTCCGGAACTTCGACGACGCCTTTATTTTCGTCAAGCGTAACGAACGCAATGCCTTCATCATCATAATCATAAATGTCTGGTGCCGCAGCTCCGCAGGCGCCGCATGCAATACACGTATCTTTATCTACAATTGTGTACTTTGCCATGAATAAAACCTCCCAGATTGTTCGTGTTGGAACAAATGGTTTACCTTATATATTTTTAAATATAACACCTATTCCTCTTACTTATTGTAATGATGTTAGTGTCAAATTTCAACAGAAAAATGATTGAGAATGCTTATCACATAAGGGATTCTCTTTAGCACTTCCCCCTAAAAGATGACTTTAAACGTCAAATTTATATGAAAATCTGTTAAAATAAAAAGAACCAAAAAACGAAACTTGTCACAGAAGAAATGTAGGTGTGTTTAGATTGGCGATAAACTACTTTGATACCGTGGTTCTCGACTGTCTGGACAAAATAGACGGCGAACGGACTCCGAGTGCTGTGTTTCATTTATTAAAAGGAAAAAAGTCGTCTCAAACCATTCAGGATGCCGGCTTATTTCAGATCGCTAAATATTTCGGCATGGCTTCACATTGTGAACGCGGCGATATTGCGGCTTCTTTGCATAAACTCACCGAGAACTCATACATTACAGCCGGAAAAGAAGAGGGAACGTGGAAAGTGACTGCGCGCGGCGTTCAAAAGCTTGAACGGGCGTTTGCCGAGCGGCCTTGGCCGAAGCACTGCCACGGCGCGAATTATCAAACGCCTGCTGTTACCCTGTGGAGGCGGCTTTCCCTGCTCATTCAAGTCCTGTCAAACAAAGAGCATCAATGTAATCAATATATCCCGGTTACAAACGATGTGCAGACGCTGAGATGGGTCAAACGGTTCATGCAGAAAAACATAGACGCTAAAGAGCTCTCCGTCCAAATGCATGAGACGCTGTTTCACCTTCTGCAAGGCGTAAGTGAACGGCAGGCGCTTATTTTTGTCTATTCTTTAACTTCATTCAACAGAATCGGTAAAACGAATAAGCAGCTTGCTCTCCAGCTGAACAAAGATGAATGGTATGTGTCCGTCCAGTTTTGGGGAGCGGTACATTATGTTATTCAATCGCTTCCGCAATGTGCATATCCCGCTCTGCGCGAGCTGTTGTCCGATCTGCAGGCGGAAAGCGCGCTGACACAGTCTGCCAGAAAAACCTTTGAGCTGTTGGAAAAAGGGTTTCCGATTGAACGGATCGCCGCGGTCAGAAATTTAAAAACCGCCACAATCGAAGATCATATCGTAGAAATATCATTGCATCAGCCTGCATTTTTTACAGAACAGTATCTTTCTGAAGAGGAACAGCGTATGATAACGGCATTTGCAAAACAGCATCAAACGAATAAAATTAAACGGATTCGCGAAGGAATGCAGATGCGCTTCAGCTATTTTCAGATCAGGCTGGCGCTGGCAAAGACGGTGAATCAGCATGACTGAGCTGCATAAAGCTTTATCCAGGTATTTTGGTTTGCATTCCTTTAAAAAAGGGCAGGAAGAGATTATGACTAGCGTGCTCCAAAAAAAAGATACGATCGCCATGCTTCCGACCGGCGGGGGAAAATCATTATGCTATCAGCTCCCGGGTTACATGATGGACGGGCTGGTGCTGATTATTTCGCCGCTCCTTTCATTAATGGAAGATCAGGTGCAGCAGCTGAAAGCGAAAGGGGAAAAGCGGGTTGCGGCATTAAACAGCATGCTGAATTCCGCAGAGCGGCATTTTATCCTCAGCAACATCAGCCGGTATAAATTTCTCTATATGTCTCCTGAAGCCCTTTCTTCACCTTATGTACTGAACCGCTTGAAAAACGTCCCGGTCAGTTTATTTGTTATTGATGAGGCTCATTGCATATCAGAATGGGGACATGATTTCAGGCCTGATTACTCGAAGCTCGGACCTTTCAGGCAGGCACTCGGAAAGCCGCCTGTATTGGCGCTGACCGCAACAGCGACAAAAGAAACGCTCAGAGACGTGACGGATGTGCTCGGACTTGAGCATGCGGTGCGTCATCTTTATTCAGTCAACCGGCCGAATATTCTCCTGGCGGCAGAACATTTGGCTGATAATGCCGAAAAAATAAGCAGGCTCACGGAGCTTGCCGAAAAGCTTGAAGGCCCGGGTATCATATATTGTCCGACCAGAAAATGGGCGGAAGAGCTTGCGGCTGAGCTGAACGAAAAAACGGGAAAGCGGACGGATTATTATCACGGCGGAATGGATACAGGCGACAGGATTTTAATCCAGCAGCAATTTATCCATAACCAGCTTGATTGCATCTGCTGCACCAATGCGTTCGGCATGGGTGTGGATAAGTCAGATATCCGCTTTGTCATTCACTTTTATCCTCCCCAAACGGCCGAGGCCTTTATGCAGGAAATCGGCAGAGCGGGACGCGACGGCAGCCCGAGTGTCAGTATTTTGCTGAGGGCGCCCGGCGATACCGAGCTTCAGCAGCAGATTATTCAGACAGAAAGCCTGTCTGATTATGACCTGGAAGGCATTCTGGCCGTCATACGGGATGCCGGTACGAGTGATGAGCGAAAGCTTCGGGACGTTCTGATCAATAAGGGCGTCCAGGAAACACAGGCGCGAACGGCCGTCCATCTGTATCTGCAAGGAAAAACCACAAAAGACCAGCTGCAGGAAGAACTGACATACCGCGTGGAAAAGAAGCTGCGTAAAATGAATCGTTTTTCGGCGTTATTAGAGCGGAAAGAATGTATAAGAGAAGCGCTGCTGTCTTATTTTGATGAACCGTATGAGCCTGATGGTCAAACCGGACAATGCTGCAGCAGCTGCGGACTTGATCTGGCTCCGTACGAGCAAAAAGGAGAACGTAAAAATATGGAACGGTTTGAAGATTGGAAGCTGGAATTAGGCCGGATTTTCGGATCAGAGTCTGCGGGTGAGTTCAGCTGAGACGGCAAAGCGAATTGATCCGGCAGCTCTCAGACCGGGAGATTGTGATGCAGCTGTACGCCACCCAATTGCTCATATTGGCGGTTTCAGCTGTTATCGGCTTTTTCTTTTTTACCGACATTCACGATTTTTTAAAGCTGTGGCATATACGTGACGATAATATCATATGGTACGGTGTAACTCTTGCCGTCCTTGTCATTTTTGCCGATCTGGCGGTGATGAAATGGTGTCCTTCGCATTTATATGATGACGGCGGCATTAATGTATTCCTTTTTAAGAACAGGCCGGTGCTGCATATTTTGTTTTTGACGCTCCTCATTTCGTTCAGCGAAGAGATTTTGTTCAGAGGCGTTCTGCAGACACATATCGGCTTATGGGCCGCCAGCTTCATTTTTACCGTGCTTCATTTCAGATACTTGGCGAAGTGGCTTCTGTTTATGATGGTTGCGGGTATCAGTCTTTTGCTGGGGCTTATCTATGAATGGACCGGCAATTTATTCGTTCCGGTTACAGCGCATTTTATTATTGATGCGGTATTTGCCTGTCAGATCCGTTTTCAATATGTTAGGAGGGGTTTGCATGACGGAAATGTCAAGAGTTGAAAGAAGAAAAGCTCAGCTGCGTGCCGAGCAGCAGGTTGCCGCGGCCGCGGATGAACAAATTGAATATCTTGAAGACAGCCTCCCGACAAGACAATCTGTAAAAGAGGAGCGTAAAAAAAAGGAAGAGCAGGTGAAGGAAAAAACCAAAACAAAAACGCCGCTGTTCACTTTTCTGACCGTCCTGTTCATTATCGTAACAATCGGTGTCTTTTTCGGTCTTCTTTATATGACGAACAGCAGCAGATTTGACCCGAAGGACTATGAAGATGTCTTCATAGACCACAGTGAAAGCGCGCCTGCCGTTATTCCGAAAGGCGCTCAGAAAGAAACGTCAGAAACTGCTCTTTTAGAACAACCGAAAAAAAAGTCTGACGACAAAGATAAGAAAGAAGCGGCTGCACCTGAAAAAACGAAAGAAAAACCAAGTGAAAAAACACCTAAAAAAACGGAAACGCCCTCAGAAAAACAAGTAAAGCCGACAGACACCGAATACGCGGAGACAAAACAGCAGTCTCCGCCGGCTGTCCGTGAAAAAGCAGCTCCGGCTGCCGCGAGTGATCAAGCCGGGACTGTCCCGAAAAATGTGCGGACCGTACAGCATACTGTACAGCCGAAAGAAACACTTTACCGCATTTCAATGAAATATTATAAAAGCCGGGCGGGCGAAGAAAAAATCCGCAGCTACAACGGATTAAACGGAAACGACGTGTACACCGGCCAGGTTCTGAACATTCCGCTGTCTGATTAAAATAAATGCATGTTTTCACCGCGTTTTTCATATAGTGTACCAATGAAAACGGACAAGGTGTGAAGCGCATGGATTCTTTATGGAAGCAATTAGACCGATTTGCTGACGGACCGACGAAACAAATGCTTCAGGCGCTGGTGAAACGGAAATTAAAATACGAAAATTATGCCGCACAATGCCGAAGATGGCAGTGGGCGTCCCTCGTTTGTTTTTCCCTGATGTGCATACTGCTGATGTTTAAAAGCTTTAGTGCCCCCCAAGCCTCTCCGCAGCTGATTCTGCAGGAAATATTAGGCCATACGGTTTACTTGTGCTGGATTATGGCTTCCGCTTTTGCGTATTGCACTTCTTATTATTTTAAAAAAAAGGAAGAAAAAGCTGAGGGTGAATTTCATAAACTGAGATGTGAAATTATCCAAAAAAGCACGGATTTATGGCCCCAGCCTGAAAAATGGAGGGCGAGAGAATCTGTTTTTCACTTGATGAAACATCGGTATGATATCAATCTTTATTTTGAAAGCAAATAAAATGAGGCGTTTTCCGGAAAGGATAGAAACGTCTTTTTTTGTTTGTCCGTCTAATATAAGACAATGACAGAATGGAGAGTGCGTTTATGAAGCTTACAGCGGGAATTCTCGGCTCATTGGCGGGAGCGGCTGCGGTTATGGCGGCCGTTATGTACAAAACGGCAAACGGCAGCCATCTGAAAACACATACATTTACGCTTGATAAAATGAAGGGGATGAAGCCGCTCACCATCTTCTTTATATCTGACGTGCACCGCCGTTTAATTGATGAAAAGCTTCTCCGCGAAGCGGCAGGTTATAAGCCGGATGCCGTTTTGCTCGGCGGTGATTTGGCGGAGGGCGGAGTTCCTTACGCCAGAATTGAAGAAAACATCAAACGTCTGACGGCTCTTGCGCCTGTCATGTATGTGTGGGGGAATAACGATTACGAGGTCAGCCAGCAAAAACTGCTCTCTCTTTTACGGGCATATAAAGTGATCCCGCTGAGAAATGAATCGTTTCAGTTTGCTTATAAAGGAGAAACCGTTACGATCTGCGGCGTGGATGATATCAGGATGATGATGGATGATTACGATGCTGCAATCAGATATACGGATGCTGACAAAGTAAACCTCCTGCTTTGCCATAACCCGGACATTCATGAGCAGATGAGGGAGTCAGACGGGATTGACGCTGTGTTCAGCGGCCATACGCATGGCGGCCAAATCCGTTTCGGCCGGTTCGGGCCGTACGAATTGGGCGGGACGGGAACGGTAAAAAAAGCGCATTACCTGATCAGCAACGGCTACGGGACGACAAAAGTTCCGCTGAGGCTCGGGGCGAAACCGGAGACGCATATGATTACACTGTGCGGACCGGATGAGCCGTCTTCCTGAAACAAACCCGGCCGCGGTGATAAAAAACGGCATTCTGCTTGTCTTCCCGCTGTACACGGTGTAAACTGATAACAAATTAAGAACCTATGACTCATTTATTCATATACTGTGTTATATGATTTGTGTGCAAGAAGAGGCAGGAGGGAACATTATGCGGCTTGAGCGTCTGAACTATAATAAGATTAAAATCTTTTTAACCCTCGACGATCTGACTGATCGGGGACTGACAAAAGAAGACCTCTGGAAGGACTCGTTTAAAGTCCACCAGTTATTTAAAGATATGATGAATGAAGCAAATACAGAGCTCGGCTTTGAAGCGAATGGTCCGATCGCGGTGGAAGTATATTCTCTTCAGGCACAAGGCATGGTTGTGATTGTAACGAAAAATCATGACGCGGACGCAGAAGATGACGAATATGACGATGATTATATCGAGATGCAGGTCAAACTTGACGAAAGTCCGGATATTATTTATCAGTTCCATTCGTTTGAAGATATCATTCAGCTTGCCGGAAGCCTTCACCGAATCGGGATTACCGGCGGCACCGTCTACCACTATGAGAACCAATACTATGTAAGCCTTGAAGACCTCGGCTCCCGTTCCGCCGAAGGCGTCATCGCGGTGCTGGCTGAATACGGACACCCGGCGACGATTACGATTTACAGGCTCCATGAGTACGGAAAACTCATCATGGACGGCAATGCTGTGGAGACCATCCAGAAACATTTTTCATAAAAAAGATTTGAAACGGCAGCTGTTTTCAGCGGCCGTCTTTTTTTAAGCGAAATAATGGAAAAATCATTGTCTTTCTTCTATGCACGGAGATATTGAAGGTGTATACTAGTCACTGAAAGGGAGCATGAGAGAAACAGAAGATTTTAGGAGGTTAACTCAAATGGCAGCCGATCGATTCACCGGTCATAATGAAGAAGACAAACATGATGTATTAAAATCAACCCAAACCGTAATACATAAAGCTCTGGAAAAATTGGGGTATCCAGAAGAAGTGTATGAACTGCTGAAAGAGCCGCTCAGATTATTAACGGTTAAAATTCCTGTTCGGATGGATGACGGGTCTGTGAAAATATTTACAGGCTATCGTGCGCAGCACAATGATTCCGTAGGTCCGACAAAAGGCGGCATTCGTTTTCACCCGAATGTAACTGAAAAAGAGGTGAAAGCACTTTCCATCTGGATGAGTTTAAAATGCGGAATTATTGATCTTCCTTATGGCGGTGGTAAAGGCGGAATTGTTTGTGATCCGAGAAATATGTCATTCAGAGAGCTTGAAAGGCTGAGCAGGGGATATGTCAGAGCAATCAGTCAGATTGTCGGACCGACTAAAGACGTCCCGGCACCTGACGTATTTACAAACTCACAGATTATGGCTTGGATGATGGATGAATATTCAAGAATTGATGAATTTAACTCACCCGGCTTTATTACGGGAAAACCGCTTGTACTCGGCGGATCCCACGGCAGGGAATCAGCGACGGCAAAAGGCGTCACCATCTGCATAAAAGAAGCGGCCAAGAAAAAAGGTCTCGATATTCAGAACGCGCGCGTCGTCGTACAAGGTTTCGGAAACGCGGGCAGCTATCTGGCCAAGTTTATGCATGACGCCGGCGCGAAAGTTGTCGGAATTTCTGACGCGTACGGAGGCCTTTACGATCCGGACGGTCTTGATATTGATTATCTGCTTGACCGCAGAGACAGCTTCGGAACGGTGACGAAGCTTTTCAATGACACCATTACGAATCAGGAGCTGCTTGAGCTGGACTGTGATATACTTGTCCCGGCGGCGATCGAAAACCAAATTACAGAAGAGAACGCTGACCGCATCAAAGCGAAAATCGTTGTAGAAGCGGCAAACGGACCGACGACACTGGAAGGAACGAAAATCCTGACAGACAAAGGAACGCTGCTGGTTCCCGATGTTCTGGCGAGCGCCGGCGGTGTAACGGTTTCTTATTTCGAATGGGTTCAAAACAACCAAGGCTTCTACTGGAGTGAAGAAGAAGTCGAGGAAAAACTGGAAAATATGATGATAAAATCGTTTAATAATATTTATGAAATGTCCCAAAACCGCCGGATTGACATGAGGCTTGCGGCTTACATGGTCGGCGTGCGGAAAATGGCGGAGGCTTCGCGTTTCAGAGGCTGGATATAAACCAATCGTTTGCATAAACAAAAAAAATCTCCTATGATAATATAGGAGATTTTTTATATGAGTGGAAACTTATGATGGAAATGCCAATCGCAGGAGTTGAAGGACATGACAGAAGAAAAAGCAATTATAATAGGCGGAGGTCCTTGCGGATTATCGGCGGCTATACATCTGAAGCAAATTGGCGTGAACGCGCTTGTGATCGAAAAAGGGAATGTCGTAAACAGCATTTATAACTATCCGACCCACCAAACTTTTTTCAGTTCAAGTGAAAAATTGGAGATCGGCGATGTCGCCTTTATTACGGAAAACAGAAAACCGGTCCGAATACAGGCTCTCTCTTACTACAGAGAGGTTGTCAGAAGAAAAGAGCTGCGCGTAAACGCCTTTGAAACGGTGGAGCGCGTAACGAAACAGGAAGACGGCCGTTTTCTTGTAGAAACATCAAAAGACCGCTACCTCACTCCGTTTTGTATCATTGCGACAGGATATTATGATCATCCGAATTATATGAACATACCGGGTGAAGGGCTTCCTAAGGTATTTCATTACTTTAAAGAAGGCCATCCTTATTTTGATAAAGATGTTGCTGTGATCGGCGGGAAAAACTCAAGTGTGGACGCGGCTTTGGAACTCGTGAAGTCCGGTGCGCGCGTCACGGTGCTCTACAGAGGACATGAGTACTCCCCGAGCATCAAGCCGTGGATTCTGCCTGAGTTTGAGGCCCTCGTCAGAAACGGCACAATCCGGATGGAATTCGGCGCTTGTCTTGAAGAAGTGACGGAAGATGAAATCATTTTCCGCTCCGGCCGAAATGAGACGGTCCGGCTGAAAAACGATTTCGTATTTGCCATGACGGGATACCATCCCGATCACGGTTTCCTCGAAAAAATCGGTGTGCGGATTGATGCGGAATCAGGCCGGCCGTTTTTCCGGGAAGAAACGATGGAAACAAATGTTGACGGTGTTTTTATCGCCGGAGTCATTGCGGCTGGAAATAACGCCAACGAAATTTTTATCGAGAACGGCCGTTTTCACGGCGGCTTGATCGCAAACGAAATATCAAAACGGCTGGGTGCAGAGAGCATATGATCATTCATATGCTCTTTTTTAAAAAAATTGAAAGATGTAAAAGTATGAACAACATGGTACGATAGATATAGGAATATAAAGGAAAGAGGTTGCCTGATGTTTGCAATCATCTCTGCAGGAATTGCTCCCGGCATTGCGCTGTTAAGCTATTTTTATTTAAAAGATCAGTATGACAATGAACCCGTACATATGGTGCTGAGGTCTTTTTTTCTCGGGGTTGTCCTTGTGTTTCCGACCATGTTTATCCAATATGTTCTTGAAAAAGAGCATGTGGGGGGAGGAAGCTTTTTCGTTTCGTTTTTGTCTTCGGGATTTCTGGAAGAATCGGTGAAATGGTTCGTTCTGATGATCAGTGTGTATCCGCATGCTCATTTTGATGAGCATTATGACGGAATCGTTTACGGGGCCAGTGTGTCTTTAGGATTTGCCACGCTTGAAAATATTCTGTATCTATTCGGCCACGGCGTTGAGCATGCTTTCATCAGGGCGCTTCTGCCGGTCTCCTGCCATGCGCTGATCGGAGTGATTATGGGATTTTATCTCGGAAAAGCCCGCTTTTCGCAGAAAAAAGCCCGTGTCAAATGGCTTGTGATTTCGCTGGCCGTGCCTTCATGTCTGCACGGTTCTTACGATTTTATTCTTACCGCCCTCAATCATTGGGTATATTATATGCTGCCGTTTATGCTGTTTTTATGGTGGTTCGGGCTGCGAAAGGCAAAAAAAGCACGCTCCGTCAATATGATCCAAGTGTGAAGAAACCGCGCGTCGCGTGCGGTTTCTTTTTTATGCCTTGACAGGGGATAAGAAGGAAACGTGCATAAAAATAACCTCGTGACAGACAATACGGGTACACTTTAAATTTTGCAGTAGGAGGCTTGAAGAGATGAAGTGCAAAGGAGCCTTTATGGCATGTCTCATTCTATTTTCTTTCGCCGCTGCTTTCTTCGATCATCATGAAACGGTTCATGCGTTTTCAAATCAAGTGATTCAAAGAGGCGCGACGGGTGATGATGTTATAGAATTGCAGGCCCGTCTTCAATATAACGGATTTTATAACGGGAAAATCGATGGTGTTTACGGCTGGACCACATACTGGGCCGTGAGAAATTTTCAGGAGAAATTCGGCATGAAACCGGTTGACGGCCTCGTCGGCGCGAAAACCAAACAGGTGCTGATTTCAAAATCAAAATATTACCGTGAATATGTAATGGAGCAGATCCAAAAAGGGAATACGTTCACTCATTATGGCAACGTCCCATTGGAAAACCAAACAAAACCGAGGGCCGGAACGCAGAAGCCGGCGGGAACGAATAAGCCTGCTCAAAAGCCGCAAAACAATAAAGGCGGTCAGTCAAATCAAAAGCAAAATACGACAGCGGCCAATATGCCTGGCGGTTTCTCAAACAACGACATCAATCTTCTGGCACAGGCTGTGTACGGGGAAGCGCGCGGTGAGCCGTTTGAAGGGCAGGTTGCCATCGCCGCGGTTATTTTAAACCGTATTAAAAGCCCGTTATTTCCGAATACGGTGGCCGGCGTCATTTTCGAACCGCTCGCGTTTACCGCCGTTGCCGACGGCCAAATATATATGCAGCCGAATGAAAGAGCAAAAGAAGCGGTTCTTGATGCGATCAACGGCTGGGATCCTTCTGAAAACGCAATTTATTATTTTAATCCTGATACGGCGACAAGCAAATGGATTTGGGGACGTCCGCAGATAAAAAGAATCGGAAAACACATTTTCTGTGAGTAAAAGTACGCAAAATGAGGTGTTAACATGATTAGAGGAATCATTATCGCTGTTCTCGGTGTCGCGATCGCCGCAACCGGATATTGGGGATATAAAGAGCATCAGGAAAAAGATGCGGTCCTTCTGCATGCGGAAAATAATTATCAGAGGGCTTTTCATGAATTAACGTACCATGTAGATCAGCTTCACGACAAAATCGGGACGACGCTTGCGATGAACAGTAAAAAATCTCTGTCTCCGGCGCTCATTGATGTATGGAGAATAACATCTGAAGCTCATAACAATGTGAGCCAGCTGCCCCTGACTCTCATGCCTTTTAATAAGACGGAGGAGTTTTTATCCAACATAGGAGATTTCAGCTATAAAACATCCGTCCGGGATTTAGACCAAAAACCGCTTGATAAGAAAGAATATACAACACTGAACAGCCTGTACAAACAGGCGGAGAACATTCAAAACCAGCTCCGCAGCGTTCAGCATCTCGTCATGAGCAAAAATTTACGGTGGATGGATGTTGAGATGGCGCTCGCCTCTGACAAAAAACAAAGCGATAATACGATCGTCGACAGCTTTAAAACAGTCGAAAAAAATGTAGGCGCTTTTTCTGAAGACAGCATCAGCCCCACATTTACAGGAGCAAATACAGAACAAAAAGGTTTTACGCATCTGAAAGGAAAACAAATTACGGAAAAAGAAGCGGTCAAAATCGCGCAACGGTTTGCGCCTGATCATAATTATTCAATTAAAGTGGTCAAAAGCGGCAGGAAAACGAATCGGGACGTATACAGCATCCGCATGAAAGACGCCGACAACAAATCTTTTATCTATATGGATATTACCCAAAAAGGGGGACATCCTGTCTATTTGATTCAAAAACGGGCCGTGAAGAAACAAAAGATCAGCCTCAATGAAGCATCTAACCGGGCTGTCGCGTTTTTAAAGAAAAACGGATATGAAACAAAAGGTCTCGAAATTGATGAAAGCGCGCAATATAATAACATCGGCGTCTTTTCTTTTATTCCCGTGGAGAAAAACGTCCGCATTTATCCGGAAGCCATCCGAATGAAAGTGGCGCTGGATGATGGTGAAGTCGTCGGTTTTTCCGCGCGTGATTACCTGTCGGCGCACCGCACGAGAACGATTCCGGCTCCCTCTTTGTCAGCTGATGAAGCGAAAGCGAAGCTGAATAAAAATGTTGAAGTGCGGGAGACCCGGCAGGCGCTGATCACGAATGAGCTCGGTCAGGAAGTGCTTTGCTACGAAATGCTCGGGACGATCGGGAAAGACACGTATCAAATGTTCATTAATGCGGACGACGGAAAAGAGGAAAAAATAGAAAAGTTAAAAAGTGCAGAACCTATATATAAAGACCTATAAAAATAAAGGAGGAAAGGACTAAAAGTCTTTTCCTTTTTTTCGTTACATGCTTTAATAAAAGCATAAATAATGAAAGAGTGAAGGCCCATGATAGCTGTCGGAGATTATATTTGGATTGAATACATAGAGAACAATGAGCCCAAAAAAGCGAGGAGCAAAGCAGTAAGCGTTGAAAACGGCGAACTGCACATCTCATATCCCGTCGATCTGGATTCGGGACGGACGGTCTTTTTGCATAAAGGATTGGAAATAACAGCGGAATTTATGGGGAATGGCCGCGTGCCGTATCAATTTAAAAGCATAATCAAAGGAAAGAAAAAAGACCCCATCCCGATGATCGGATTGGACATCCCCCCTCAGGAGGAAATGAAGCGGATTCAAAGACGCCGATACGTCCGTGCAGACGCAGTATTGGATGTATCCGTCAAAATGGAAGCGGAAAAAACCGCTTTCCAAACGGTTTCCTCTAATATCAGCGCCGGCGGAATCGCTGTTGTGATGCCTGAGCATATTTCCGCGGAACCAGGTGAAAAGCTGTATGTCTCATTTTCTCTTCCCGGCAAGGAAAATACAGCCGATATTACGGCCGAGGCTGTTACCCAGCGGATTTTTTATGATGAAAAGGCGGATAAACAAAAAATGACGCTTGAATTTGCAGAAATCGATCCCGCTTCACAGCAGCTTTTACTCCAATATTGTATGCGCGCGCAGCTGCAGCAGAGAAGAAACAGTCTGTCGGAATAAACAGCAGCACACTTTTCCATACTAATCATAATGGAGGTGCGCGTGTATGAAAACGTTTGAACGTCTGCTGGTCAAATTGGTCTGCATTCAGCTTATCATTTTGGGCACGGTGCAGTTCTTGCTTCATTATCAGCCTATTGAACCTTATATTTCGAAAGCTGTGAAATATGAGGGAGTTGATAAAATGGAGAAAAAAGAATGGATTGAAACGGTAAAGCGGTAAATCAGCTCAATTTTTTCGCCCCTTTTCCGGCAGTTCATGATACAATCCATAGAGGAGTAAAGAGCAAGGAGAGAGATTATGGACAAGAAATTATCAATTGCGATCGACGGGCCGGCCGCTGCCGGAAAAAGCACCGTTGCTAAAATAGTGGCTGAGAAAAAATCATATGTGTACATTGATACAGGAGCGATGTATCGTGCCATTACATATACGGCGCTCAAGCAGAATGCCGATTTAACTGATGAAGCCGCGCTTACAGAGCTGCTGAAGCGTACGGAAATTGAGCTTGTATCCGCTCCGGAAGGACAAATCGTTCTGGTAAACGGAGAAGATGTGACAGAAGAAATCCGTAAAGACGAAGTCAGCAACCAAGTATCAATCGCCGCCAAGCATAAAGGCGTCAGAGAAGAAATGGTCAAAAGACAGCAGCAGCTCGGACAAAAAGGCGGTGTCGTCATGGACGGCCGTGATATCGGTACTCATGTGCTGCCTGATGCCGAAGTGAAAATTTTTCTGCTCGCGTCCGTAGAGGAAAGAGCGAAGCGCCGATATGAAGAGAATAAGAAAAAAGGCTATGACGTGAATTACGAGACGCTCATTGAAGAAATTGCCAGACGCGACAAACTCGATTCAGAGAGGGAAGTTTCCCCGCTGCGCAAAGCGGAAGACGCGATTGAAATCGATACGACGTCACTCAGCATTGCCGAAGTCGCAGGAAAAATTCTGGAGATCGTCGAACAGAAATCACGTTAACTTCGGGCGGAGCGCTTTATAATTTTTTTCGAAAGACAAGATGTTATTGCTTGACAAACCAGTCCATTTATTAGAAGTTAATACTAATAAAACTTTTTATTGATCATTCAAAATCTTTTTGGATGATTCTTTAATACATATTCGGCTGAAAAGCGGACATTCACATGTTCAGCTTTCAAACCGTATTAATTAAGCTGTGTAGGTTTGGACCAAGGAGGTTATTCAAATGACAGAGGAAATGAATCAAATTGATGTTCAAGTGCCAGAGGTTGGAGATGTAGTAAAAGGGATTGTGACAAAGGTAGAGGACAAGCATGTAGATGTCGAAATTGTCAATGTCAAACAGTCCGGAATCATTCCAATCAGTGAATTATCAAGTCTTCATGTAGAGAAAGCATCGGATGTCGTAAAAGTTGACGACGAGCTTGACCTGAAAGTAACAAAAGTGGAAGACGATGCTTTGATTTTATCTAAACGTGCCGTTGATGCTGACCGCGCTTGGGAAGACCTTGAAAAAAAATTCGACACAAAAGAAGTGTTTGAAGCTGAAGTGAAAGATGTGGTGAAAGGCGGTCTCGTCGTTGATATCGGCGTTCGCGGCTTCATTCCCGCATCACTTGTCGAAGCTCATTTCGTCGAGGATTTCACTGACTATAAAGGGAAAACCCTCTCTCTTATCGTCGTTGAACTCGACCGTGATAAAAACCGGGTGATTCTGTCACACCGGGCTGTAGTGGAAAAAGAACAGACAGCCAAAAAGCATGATTTTCTCCAAACACTTGAGGTTGGAAGCGTGCTTGAAGGAAAAGTGCAGCGTCTGACTGATTTCGGCGCATTTGTCGACATCGGCGGAATTGACGGGCTTGTTCATATTTCGCAGCTGTCTCATTCACACGTCGAAAAACCGTCTGACGTGGTGGAAGAAGGTCAGGACGTAAAAGTGAAAGTACTGTCCGTAGACCGCGATAACGAACGTATTTCTTTATCTATTAAAGAAACGCTGCCGGGACCTTGGAGCCAGATCGGCGAAAAGGTAAAACAGGGAGATGTGCTTGAAGGAAAAGTGCAGCGCCTTGTAAGCTTCGGCGCCTTCGTTGAAATTCTTCCGGGCGTGGAAGGACTTGTGCACATTTCGCAAATTTCCAATAAACATATCGGAACGCCGCATGAAGTGCTTGAAGAAGGACAGACTGTTAAAGTGAAAGTGCTTGACGTGAACGAAAGCGAAGAGCGCATTTCCTTAAGCATGCGTGAGCTTGAAGAAGCGCCGAAAGCCGATCAGGAGGACTTCCGCCAATACCAGGCGAAAGAAGAGCCGAGCACCGGCTTCCAGCTTGGCGATTTAATCGGAGACAAGCTTAATAAATTAAAATAAATTGGTGATAAAACGTGACACGAGCAGAACGAAAAAGAGAACATATAAATCATGCGCTGTCTACCGGCCAAAACCGGGAAACGGGGCTTGATGATATTACGTTTGTTCATGTCAGCCTACCGAACCTAGCATTGGAAAAAGTGGATATCTCAACGAAAATCGGCGGACTCACAAGCAGTTCGCCGATTTTTATCAATGCGATGACAGGCGGCGGCGGACAACTTACATACGAAATTAACAGATCGCTGGCAAGAGCCGCGCGCAAAGCCGGCATGCCGCTGGCTGTCGGTTCGCAAATGTCAGCTTTAAAAGATCCCTCCGAACGGTGTTCTTACGAGATCGTCAGAAAAGAGAATCCGGACGGGCTGATATTTGCCAATTTAGGCAGCGAGGCGGATGCCGAGCAGGCGAAAAGGGCAGTTGATATGATTCAAGCAGATGCCCTCCAGATTCATTTAAATGTGATTCAGGAGATCGTCATGCCAGAGGGTGACAGAAGCTTTACCGGCGCTCTCGGCCGCATTGAGCGGATTGCGGCGGAAGCGGGAGTGCCCGTTTTTGTCAAAGAAGTCGGCTTCGGAATGAGCAGGGAATCGGCACGGCAGTTATTTGATGCTGGCGCAGCAGCAGTTGATGCCGGCGGATACGGCGGTACGAATTTCTCTAAGATTGAAAATATGCGCAGAGAGAAGGCGCTTCATTTTTTTAATACGTGGGGAATTTCCACTGCCGCAAGCTTAGCGGAAATCTACTCGCTCTCCGCTGATCGATCAATTATCGCATCCGGTGGGCTGCAAAGTGCCCTGGATGTCGCCAAATCAATTGCCCTCGGCGCTTCCAGTGCGGGAATGGCGGGCACTTTCCTGAAAGCTCTCACCTCTAAAGGAGAAGAGGGCCTGTTTGACGAGATGACGGCGCTTTTACAAGAGCTGAAAATGATTATGACCGCCCTCGGATGCCAATCGGTTGCCCAATTGCAAAAGGCGCCTTTGGTCATAAAAGGTGACACACATCACTGGCTTTCTGAACGGGGAATTGACACATCCCGTTTCAGCAGACGTTAAAAGGCATGCGAACCCGCATGCCTTTTTCTGTTTTTTACGATTTTCTTTTTCGGAATTCCCCGTTCTGCTCAAGGCTTGTCGCTCCTTTATGGTGAATCGAATCATCGCGATCAGATTCCACCCGGCGGGAGGCTTTCAGTTTTTTCTCCTGTCTGTCTTTTCCCATCCTTATCCGCTCCTTTCAGGCATAATTGGTTTAAAAAATGCGTTCCCGCTCCATACTGATCAGAGGAGGAGCGATTATGGAACCGTTTTATTATTACTGGTCAATGTGGTTTTTATGGATACTTGCGACTTTTATTTTTGCCAAAACGAAAAGCCGTTTTTACGTATCAGTCTTTATTTTGACTAATATGATGGCAAGCATACATCAGATTACGGCTTATTTTACGCTGAATGCGGCATATGTCATGTTTTTTGCTGCGGCATTTGTTTATGCGGGAAGCCTCGGCATGCATAAACGGCTCCGTAATATTGTGATTCATCTGACGGCGTCTGCGGCGTACGGCTTTATTTTTCTTTTTGCATTATATGATCCTGTTTGGTTTATCATAAAACCTGAATGGGCGGCGGTTATACTGCTTACCGTTATTACGCTTTCCGTTGAGGGGCGGTTCCCTGAGAGGCTTTGTCTTTTTGTTCTCGGCATGTGCCAGGGGGAGCTATTGTATGCTGCGGTCATCCGCAACATTGCGGGTGCGGCAGCCGTCGGGGATTATCAATGGCTTTCAGGCTGTTCGGCGGGAGTGATTCTCCTCGTCGGGCTGACTACATATGAACAGCTTGCGGCGCGCATCAGCCAAAAAAGCAAAAAGCAGGGCAAAGGAGCGACAAAAATGTCTTGAAAACAGACGGAGACTGTTACATGAATGCGAAACATTTTGAAGAATACATTGTGATCTCAGTGAAAACTGATATAATAAATGAGTTAAGCCCTTCTGTTTGAAGGGTTCTTTTCATAGCGAAGATGATTTTTAATAACCGGTTGAACAATTTTTTGTGAAAATGTAAGCGGCTGGATTGAAAGGAAGGGTACTATGGGTAAACCTGTCGTAGCCATTGTCGGAAGACCGAATGTGGGAAAATCTACAATCTTTAACCGGATTGCGGGTGAAAGAATTTCAATAGTAGAAGATACCCCCGGAGTGACGCGGGACCGGATATACAGTTCGGCGGAATGGCTGAATTATGATTTTAACCTGATTGATACGGGCGGAATTGATATCGGAGACGAACCGTTTCTGACACAGATCCGCCAGCAGGCTGAAATCGCCATGGACGAGGCTGATGTGATCATCTTTATGGTGAACGGCCGCGAAGGTGTGACGTCTGCGGATGAAGAAGTGGCAAAAATACTGTACCGGACGAAAAAACCGGTCGTATTAGCCGTAAATAAATTAGATAATACCGAAATGAGAGCGAACATCTATGACTTTTATGCGCTCGGCTTTGGAGAACCGTATCCGATTTCGGGCACACACGGTTTAGGATTGGGAGATTTGCTCGATGCTTGTGCCGAGCATTTTAAAAACATTCCGGAGACGAAGTATAGTGATGATGTCGTTCAATTCTGCCTGATCGGCCGCCCGAATGTCGGAAAATCATCCCTTGTCAATGCGATGCTCGGCGAAGAGCGGGTTATCGTGAGCAACGTAGCCGGAACGACTAGAGACGCTGTGGATACGGCGTTCACCTACAATCAGCAGGAATTTGTAATCGTTGACACGGCGGGAATGAGAAAAAAGGGTAAAGTATATGAAACAACAGAAAAATACAGTGTGCTTCGGGCGTTAAAAGCCATTGACCGCTCAGACGTCGTCGGCGTTGTGCTGAATGCAGAAGAAGGCATCCTTGAGCAGGACAAGCGGATCGCCGGATACGCCCATGAAGCCGGGAAAGCCGTCGTCATTATCGTAAACAAATGGGATGCCGTTGATAAAGACGAACGCACGATGAAAGAATTTGAACAGAATATTCGGGAACATTTCCAATTTCTCGATTACGCGCCGGTGCTGTTTATGTCGGCACTGACGACAAAGCGGATTCATACACTCATGCCTGCGATTATTAAAGCGAGTGAAAACCACTCTCTCCGCGTACAGACAAATGTCTTAAATGATGTCATTATGGATGCGGTCGCCATGAATCCGACTCCGACGCACAACGGCTCCCGTCTGAAAATTTATTATGCGACTCAAGTCGCTGTTAAGCCGCCGAGCTTCGTTGTTTTTGTCAACGATCCGGAACTGATGCATTTTTCTTATGAACGCTTTTTAGAAAACCGAATCCGGGATGCTTTCGGATTTGAAGGTACGCCAATTAAAATATTTGCAAGAGCAAGAAAATAAAAAGGTGTGATACAGAGATGAAAAAAGTGGCAATGCTTGGAGCGGGAAGCTGGGGCACTGCACTTTCTTTAGTGCTGGCTGATAACGGACATCAAGTCATGATGTGGGGACACCGTGCCGAATTGATCGATCAAATCAACGAACTGCATGAAAACAAAGATTACCTGCCGGGGGTGGAGCTATCAAGTTCTATCATCGGTACAGCTGATTTAAGCGAGGCTTTAAAAGGAGCTGACTTCATCATTGTGGCAGTTCCGACAAAAGCCATTCGGGAAGTGCTGAAAAAGGCTCTGCCGTACATCCCGAAACAATCGATTTTTGTTCATGTCAGCAAGGGAATTGAGCCGGATTCGCTTCTCCGCATTTCAGAATTAATGGAAGAGGAGCTGCCTGAGGAGTACAGAAAAGACATCGTCGTGCTTTCAGGGCCGAGCCACGCTGAGGAAGTCGGATTAAGACACCCGACGACTGTTACATCATCTTCAAAAAATATCAAGGCTGCAGAAGCGGTTCAGGATTTATTCATGAACCAGCATTTCCGCGTCTATACCAATCCGGATATGATCGGTGTTGAAATAGGGGGAGCGTTAAAGAATATCATCGCTCTTGCAGCGGGGATTACAGACGGATTGGGATACGGAGATAATGCAAAAGCGGCCTTAATCACCCGAGGTCTTGCTGAAATCGCCAGACTCGGCACAAAGATGGGCGGAAATCCGCTCACCTTTTCCGGCCTGACCGGCGTAGGCGATTTAATCGTGACGTGTACAAGCGTTCATTCTCGAAACTGGCGCGCCGGCAACCTGCTCGGCAAAGGATACAAGCTGGAAGCTGTCCTGGATAAGATGGGGATGGTTGTTGAAGGCGTGCGGACGACGAAAGCTGCGTATCAGCTGTCTCAAAAATACCAAGTGAAAATGCCGATCACAGAGGCGCTTCACCAAGTATTATTTAACGGGCAGAAGGTAGAAACGGCCGTAGAATCCTTAATGGCCAGAGTGAAAACCCATGAGATGGAAGACTTGGTCAACACATTCGAAAACCGGGTGAAGTGACAATAACATGCCGTCAGCATATTCTGAAGTGACGAAAGTCCAAAACGCAGAACTCTCCGGCTGAAATCGCTTAAAACATTTGCTGATTTAGGCAGAAGAGGATGCAGACGTATGCATCTGCGCATACTATAGCATCGAAGTCCAAGAGAGTGTATCTCAGACGTACAGGTGAATATAGTCAACTTGACTGAAGCAAAGTCCCCCTCTTTGCTTCAGTTTTTTTTGTTTTTTCAATAGATGGAAAACCTGTTGATCTTTTCAACATTTGTATATTAAAATGAAATATAACGCTTACAATGATGGGACGGGGGGCACGAACGTGAGTGTGGCATTGATGAAAATGTGGTTTGCGCTTGGTGCTATGGGATTAATGTTTGTTGCGGTGGCCTCTATTTATGTCAGCAGATACAAAGTGAAAAACAAACTGATAAAAGCAGCAGTTTCTTCACTCGCTTATGCCTGCATGGTCATCTCGGGATTGATCGTGTTAATGGTCGTTTTCAGCGGGCCTGTCAATGAATAAAGCAAAAAGGGGGCGCGGAATGCATAAGTTAAAAATGGCCGTCATAACGGCAATGGCGGTGCTTCTGCTGTCCGGCTGTCTGTACCCTGAAGCAAAAAAAACTGAAAATAAAGTATCTTACAAACATCAGCTTCAGCAGGTGCAAGCGGCAGTGGATGAATTTAAAAAGGCGAACGGCGGACTTCTGCCGATTCAGACAAAAGATATGAAAACACCGCTCTATCAAAAATATCCGATAGATTTTAAGCGGCTCGCGCCCAGATACATAGAGGAGCCGCCGGCCTCAGCTTATGAAAGCGGAGGAATGTACCAATACGTGCTTGTCGATGTGGAAAATAAGCCGACCGTCAAGCTGGTCGATCTCCAAATGGCGGAAGCAATCCGCGACATGAAGCTGCGTGTCAAAATGTATCAGGAAAAGCATACATATCCTCCCTATGAGGACGCCGTTTCAAAAGGGCTGTTCACTTTAAATAAAAAAAAGCTCGGCATGAAAGACTCTCCTTCAGTCAAAAGTCCGGTTTCAGGCACGTCTCTGCCGCTTTTAATCGGCGCTGACGGAGAAATCTATGCCGACTATCGCGTCGATCTCGCCCGCTGCCTGAAGGAAAACAAAAAGAAAATCAAACCGGGCGCGGAAATTCAAGATATTTTATGGAAAGAGACTCCTTTCGTCCCGGCCTTTTCAGTCACATACACCGTAAATGAAAAACAGGAACCCGTTTTTTTAGAAAGTCAAACGAAACAGGAATGAACCTTTTTCCCGCGCATACAAATAGGGAGAAAGGTTTTTTTGATTTTGATAGAAAAGACTGCCTGAAAATTTTTTAAAGATGTCATATTGAAATAGGACAACGTCATACACATATAGTGTCCTGTATTTGATTGGAGAATGGTGAATGAAAAATGATAAGGATAGGAAGTCCGGGAGGGGATCACTTGGAAAAGGTCGATATTTTCAAGGATATCGCTGAACGAACAGGGGGCGATATATACTTAGGAGTCGTTGGCGCTGTCCGTACAGGGAAATCTACATTCATTAAAAAATTTATGGAGCTCGTGGTGCTCCCGAATATCAGCAATGAGGCCGACCGAGCGCGGGCGCAGGATGAGCTTCCGCAAAGCGCAGCAGGAAAAACGATAATGACCACAGAACCAAAATTTGTCCCGAATCAAGCCATGTCCGTTCATGTCGCGGAAGGACTTGATGTCAACATCCGTCTTGTGGATTGTGTGGGATATACGGTTCCCGGGGCGAAGGGATATGAGGATGAAAACGGCCCGAGAATGATCAATACACCTTGGTACGAAGAACCGATTCCCTTTCATGAGGCAGCGGAAATCGGTACGAGAAAAGTCATCCAGGAACACTCCACAATCGGGGTCGTCATTACGACAGACGGCTCAATCGGCGATATTGCGCGGGGCGATTACGTGGAAGCGGAAGAAAGAGTCATCGACGAGCTGAAGGAAGTCGGCAAACCGTTTATTATGGTTATCAACTCGGTAAAACCGTACCACCCGGAAACAGAAGCGCTCAGAGCTGAATTAAGCGCGAAATATGATATTCCCGTCCTCGCCATGAGTGTTGAAAGCATGCGGGAAACAGATGTGTTAAGCGTCCTCAGAGAAGCGCTTTACGAGTTCCCTGTGCTGGAAGTCAATGTCAACCTTCCGAGCTGGGTCATGGTGCTGAAAGAAAATCACTGGCTCAGAGAGAGCTACCAGGAATCAGTGAAAGAAACCGTAAAAGATATTAAACGCCTGCGCGATGTCGACCGGGTTGTCGGACACTTCAGTGAATTTGAGTTTATTGAAAGCGCCGGATTGGCCGGAATCGAACTTGGCCAGGGTGTCGCAGAAATTGATTTGTATGCGCCGGATCATTTATATGACCAGATTTTAAAAGAAGTGGTCGGCGTTGAAATCCGCGGGAAAGACCACCTGCTTGAATTAATGCAGGACTTCGCCCACGCGAAAAAAGAATATGATCAGGTATCAGATGCGCTGAAAATGGTGAAACAGACCGGCTACGGCATTGCCGCCCCGGCCTTAGCCGATATGAGCCTTGATGAACCGGAAATCATCAGACAGGGATCAAGATTCGGAGTAAGGCTCAAAGCGGTCGCTCCGTCCATTCATATGATCAAAGTGGATGTGGAAAGTGAATTCGCGCCGATCATCGGGACGGAAAAACAAAGTGAAGAACTTGTCCGTTACTTAATGCAGGACTTTGAAGATGATCCGCTTTCTATCTGGAACTCCGATATTTTCGGCAGATCATTGAGCTCTATCGTAAGAGAAGGAATCTCCGCAAAACTGTCACTCATGCCGGAAAATGCGAGATATAAATTGAAAGAAACGCTGGAGAGAATTATTAACGAAGGCTCAGGCGGCCTGATCGCCATTATTTTGTAAGCTGAAGGACCTCTTCCTGAAACGGGGGGTCTTTTTTTATTCTTTTTAGATACTGGAAATCAATCAAGGATTAGGAGGAAAAAAGCAAAAAAAGGAATATTTGTTCGATAAAACACGTGAAAACCTTGACGAGCAAGGGATTGAGGCTTTAAAATGCTTGATATGGCTTTTTATATGTGTTACTCTACAGACAGAAAATCTTCACTTTGTTGGACAAACATTCCTCAAAGTGTCTGTTTTCTTTTGAAAAGCCGTTTACTTGTCTGTTCTTCCCTGCTTTGATTTTTTATCAGACAGGTTTAGAATCAGGCTGAACTGTGAAGAAATGATAATAAACTGCTGATTTGATACCCTTTTGGGAGGAGGTGAAAGGCATGAACAAGACAGAACTAATCAATGCGGTTGCTGAAGCAAGCGAATTGTCTAAAAAAGACGCTACAAAAGCAGTTGATTCTGTTTTTGATACGATTTTAGATGCACTTAAAAACGGTGATAAAATCCAACTGATCGGTTTCGGTAACTTTGAGGTGCGCGAGCGCTCTGCACGTAAAGGACGTAACCCGCAAACTGGTGAAGAAATCGAAATCCCTGCAAGCAAGGTACCTGCTTTCAAACCAGGTAAAGCTCTTAAAGACGCTGTTGCAGGAAAATAATTGTGAATATAGATCGTGTATGCATCTGATACATACACTTTGTTTCTTCACAGAAAAGCCCCTTGATAAAGGGGCTTTTCATATTTAAGCAGCCTCGGTCACCGGGCAGGACTTTCGTTTTGCTTTTGGCGCGGCAAATGTGCTAGAATCGAAATTAAATGTATTCAATGGTGGAGGACACAGACAATGAAAGAAGTTAATAAAGAACAGATTGAACAGGCGGTTCGCCAGATTTTAGAGGCGATTGGAGAAGACCCGGACCGGGAAGGGCTTTTAGATACGCCGAAACGCGTGGCGAAAATGTACGCGGAAGTATTCTCGGGATTAAATGAAGACCCGAAAGAACACTTTAAAACCGTTTTCGGAGAAGACCATGAGGAGCTTGTTCTTGTAAAAGATATCGCGTTTCATTCCATGTGTGAACATCACCTTGTTCCTTTTTACGGAAAAGCGCATATTGCCTACATTCCGCGCGGCGGCAAAGTGACGGGCCTGAGTAAATTGGCGCGGGCGGTGGAAGCCGTCTCAAAACGCCCGCAGCTGCAGGAGCGCATCACTTCAACGATTGCAGAAAGCATCGTAGAGACCTTAGATCCCCACGGCGTCATGGTTGTCGTCGAGGCTGAGCATATGTGCATGACAATGAGGGGCGTAAGAAAGCCAGGTGCAAAAACAGTGACTTCCGCTGTAAGAGGTATTTTTAAAGATGACGCAGCGGCGCGTTCCGAAGTGTTAGAACATATTAAACGTGCGGATTAATAATGATAGAGGGTGCAGATATGAATTCAAAGCATTCAAGTGATTTTGTCGTCATTAAAGCGGTCGAGGACGGCGTGAACGTCATCGGTTTAACGAGAGGAACGGATACGAAATTTCACCATTCCGAAAAACTGGACAAAGGCGAAGTGATTATCGCTCAGTTTACTGAGCATACCTCTGCCATCAAAGTGAGAGGCAACGCCCTCATCCAGACCGCTTACGGAGAAATGAACAGCGAAAAAAAATAAGCCGGCTGTTTCCCGCTTTTGCCAAATGCCCGCAAACGGCGGGAGAATACAGCCAATTTCTTTTTTTTATGCTATAATGATACCTGCGTATAATAATGACGAGTAAATCTCATACATATTAGAATAAATGTGAATTTGGGGACAAGGGTGATATTTTTGCAAGACATCTACGGAACTTTAGCGAATCTAAATACGAAATTAAAACAAAAGCTGTCTCATCCTTATTTAGCGAAACATATTTCTGCGCCTAAAATCGATGAGGATAAGCTTCTTCTTTTTCACGCTTTGTTTGAAGAGGCGGACATTAAGAACAACGACAGAGAAAATTACATAGTAACTGCGATGCTTGTCCAAAGCGCCCTTGATACCCACGATGAAGTGACAACAGCCAGAGCGTTAAAGCGAGACGAAAATAAAAACCGGCAGCTCACCGTGCTTGCCGGCGACTATTTCAGCGGACTGTATTATTCGCTTTTATCTGAAATGAAGGATATCTATATGATTCGGACGCTCGCTACGGCAATTAAAGAAATCAATGAGCATAAAATCCGTCTGTACGATCGGTCTGTCAATGACTTGAATCAATTGATCGAAAGCATGGCGATTGTGGAAGCGGCCCTGTTTCACAGAGTGTCAGACCACTTTAATCTTCCGCGCTGGAAAGAGCTGGCGAGTGATTTTTTTGTATATAAGCGGCTGATGAACGGCAATGCTATATTTCTCGATGTCATCGGCAATATTGTAAAGTCAGGGAAATCAAAGGCTGACATAATGGAAGATAGCTTCCGAAAGGCAAAGCAAAGCATTGAAACGCTGCTGCCGCTCAATTCACCAATCCAAAACCTCATGCTGAACCGGCTTAAAGCGATCAGCCAGGACAAAACATATCATCAGAAAGTGGAAGAAGGGTAATCAACATGCAGGAGTCAAAAGAACAGCGCGTACACGGCGTGTTTGAAAAAATCTATAAAAATTATGACCAAATGAACTCTGTCATCAGTTTTCAGCAGCATAAAAAATGGCGCGATAAAACGATGCAGATCATGAATGTAAAAGAAGGCGCAAAAGCGCTTGATGTCTGTTGCGGAACGGCTGACTGGACGATTGCCCTCGCAGAAGCGGCCGGAAAAAGCGGCGAAATCAAAGGACTGGATTTCAGCAAAAATATGCTGAGCATCGGTGAGAAAAAAGTGAAAGAGGGCGGTTACAGCCAAATTGAGCTTTTGCACGGAAATGCGATGGAGCTTCCTTTCGCTGATGATTCTTTTGATTTTGTCACCATCGGCTTCGGGCTGCGGAACGTTCCCGACTATCTGACCGTGCTGAAAGAAATGCGGCGGGTCGTCAAACCGGGCGGGCAGGTTGTATGTCTGGAAACATCCCAGCCGGAAATGTTCGGATTCAGACAGGCGTATTTTCTTTATTTTAAATACATCATGCCTTTCTTCGGAAAAATGTTTGCGAAGAGCTATAAAGAATATTCTTGGCTTCAAGAATCGGCAAGAGAATTTCCCGGTATGAAAGAACTTGCGCGTCTGTTTGAAGAAGCGGGCCTGACGAATGTCAAATACCATTCGTTTACCGGCGGAGTGGCCGCTACGCATATCGGTTGGAAATGATGAATATACAGATGTTTGGGTGAATGATATGAAATTTAAAATGGCCTATTCTTTTTTAAATGACGATATTGATGTGATCGAAAGGGAGCTTGAGCAAACGGTGCGGTCAGACTATCCTTTGCTGAGTGAAGCCGGGCTCCACCTGCTCCAGGCGGGCGGCAAGCGGATCCGCCCTGTTTTCGTATTGCTTTCCGGCATGTTTGGCGACTATGACATTAATAAAATAAAATATGTTGCGGTGACGCTGGAAATGATTCATATGGCGTCCCTCGTGCATGACGACGTCATTGATGACGCCGAGCTGCGGAGGGGAAAACCGACCATCAAAGCCAAGTGGGACAACCGCATCGCCATGTATACCGGTGATTATATGCTAGCGGGCTCACTTGAGATGATGACGAGATTGGATGAGCCGAAAGCCCACCGAATCCTGTCCAAAACCATCGTAGAAGTATGCCTCGGAGAAATTGAACAGATCAGAGATAAATACAATATGGAACAAAACCTCAGAACCTATTTGCGCCGCATCAAACGGAAAACGGCTCTTCTCATTGCCGTCAGCTGCCAGCTCGGCGCCATCGCTTCGGGAGCTGATGAGAAGATTCACAAAGCATTATATTGGTTCGGTTATTACGTGGGCATGTCCTATCAGATTATTGACGACATTCTTGATTTCACTTCAACGGAAGAGGAACTGGGAAAACCGGTCGGAGGGGATCTGCTGCAAGGAAATGTCACTCTGCCCGTTTTGTACGCGCTCCGTCAGCCTGAATTGAAAAATCAGCTGAAATTAATTAACAGTGAAACAACACAGGAGCAACTCGCCCCCATTATTGAAAATATTAAACGCACAGACGCGATTGAAAAATCAATAGCCGTCAGTGACAGGTACTTAAAAAAAGCGTTTGAAAAACTGAATACACTGCCGAGAGGACGTGCGCGCTCATCATTGGCCGCCATCGCCAAATATATCGGCAAACGGAAATTTTAAATTCCTTTTACGAACAAGATGTGAACATTCTCCGCCCTGGATTGATTAATTGTCAGAAAGATGTTACGATTTCGGTGTGCAACTTGAAAGCCTATACATAATGATGGGGTGGAGAATCTTATGGAAAAAACTTTTATCATGGTAAAACCGGACGGCGTACAGCGCCAGCTAATCGGAGAGATTTTATCCAGATTTGAGCGTAAGGGCTTACAATTGGCAGGAGCCAAGCTAATGCAAGTTTCAGAACAGATGGCTGAAAACCATTATGCTGAACATAAAGGGAAGCCGTTTTTCAGCGAGCTTGTGGAATTCATTACATCAGGACCCGTATTTGCAATGGTATGGGAAGGGGAAAATGTAGTAGAGATCACAAGACAGCTGATCGGAAAAACGAACCCGAAAGATGCACTGCCGGGCACGATCCGCGGTGACTACGGCATGTTTGTCGGCAAAAATATCATTCACGGTTCAGACTCCTTAGAAAGCGCTGAGCGGGAAATTGACATTTTCTTCAAACAGGAAGAGCTTGTACCGTATCAAAAATTAATGGCCGACTGGGTGTACTAAGCCGTCAGCCTTTCTTTTTCTCTTGTTATGAAAAGGTTTACATATTTTAAGAAAGACAGAGGCTGTGCTGCCCTGTCTTTTCATTTCTCACAAATCAGCCTGCGGGCTGATTTTTTTATTGAAATCGTACAAATTAGAAAGAAAACAGGCTATACTAGGACAAAAGACAGCGAGATTGGGAGAGAAGCAATGGAGCCTTACGACATTTTTATCACCAAGTGGAAACAAATAACCGGCGTTGATTTATCTTTATACAAAGAAGCACAGATGAAAAGGCGGCTGACGTCCCTTTATGAAAAGAAGGGGTTCAGAGATTTTCAGGAATTTGCCGCCGCTTTGGAAAAGGACAAGCTTTTATTAAACGAAACATTGGACAGAATGACGATCAATGTTTCTGAATTTTACCGAAATTATAAACGGTGGGAAGTTCTTGAAACCTCAATTCTTCCGTTAATAAAGCATAAAAAACCGTTAAAAATATGGAGTGCGGCCTGTTCAACGGGAGAGGAGCCCTATACTTTGGCTATGATTCTCAATCAGCAGACGGGACTGGCCGGATTTGATATATTGGCGACAGATATTGATGAAAAGGCGCTAAGCAAAGCTAAGCGGGGCATCTATCAGGAACGCTCGCTGCAAGAGGTGCCGGCTTCCGTGAAAAGCCGTTATTTCACTAAGCAGGCTGACAACAGTTATCAAGTAAAACAAGAGATTCAGAAAAACATCCGGTTTAAGCGGCACAACCTGCTTGCCGACAGCTATGAACAGGATTTTGATCTGATCGTCTGCCGCAACGTCTTTATTTATTTTACTGAAAAAGCAAAAGAAGAGCTGTATGTGAAAATGGCGGGCAGTCTGAAAAAGAACGGAATTCTGTTTGTAGGCAGTACAGAACAAATTTTCAGCCCGGAAAAATTCGGCCTTGAGAGCACTGATACATTTTTTTATCAAAAAAGATAGAAGACATTTAATGAAAACTTGTGGTATAGTTTTACTTAAAAGCGTTAATGCGATGAAGGGAGAAGAAAAAAATGAGATACTTAACAGCCGGAGAATCACACGGTCCGCAGCTGACGACAATTATAGAAGGTGTGCCTGCGGGGCTTTATATAACTGAAGAAGACATTAATTTTGAGCTTGCCAGACGTCAAAAAGGGCACGGCCGCGGACGCCGCATGCAGATTGAAACGGACAGAGCGAAGATCACAAGCGGCGTGCGGCATGCCCGGACACTCGGTTCACCCATCGCGCTCGTTGTAGAAAATAAAGACTGGACCCACTGGACAAAAATTATGGGCGCAGCACCGATTACAGAAGAAGAAGAAAGTGAAATGAAACGCCAGATTTCAAGACCGAGACCGGGACACGCAGATTTGAACGGTGCTATTAAATATAATCACCGTGATATGAGAAATGTGTTAGAACGATCTTCCGCGCGTGAGACAACGGTTCGCGTGGCTGCCGGAGCCGTCGCTAAAAAGATTTTAGCGGAGCTTGGCATTAAAGTCGCCGGGCATGTCCTGCAAATCGGCAGCGTAAAAGCAGAGAAAACCGATTACACATCCATTGAGGATCTCAAACGGGTAACGGAAGAATCACCGGTCAGATGCTACGATGAAGAAGCAGGCCGTCAAATGATGGCAGCCATTGATGAAGCGAAGGCAAACGGCGACTCGATCGGCGGAATCGTTGAAGTGATCGTCGAAGGTATGCCGGTCGGTGTCGGAAGCTATGTCCACTATGACCGTAAGCTGGACAGCAAGCTCGCTGCTGCCGTTCTGTCGATTAACGCGTTTAAAGGCGTAGAGTTCGGCATCGGTTTTGAAGCGGCCGGCAAAAACGGCAGTGAAGTTCATGATGAAATCGTATGGGATGAAGAGAAAGGCTATACACGCGCCACAAACAGGCTCGGAGGATTAGAAGGCGGTATGACGACGGGAATGCCGATTGTCGTCCGCGGCGTTATGAAACCGATCCCTACTTTGTACAAGCCGCTGAAAAGCGTCGACATTGAAACGAAAGAACCGTTTACAGCGAGCATTGAACGTTCAGACAGCTGCGCGGTTCCGGCAGCAAGCGTAGTGGCTGAAGCAGCAGTGGCCTGGGAAATCGCAAATGCAGTCGTCGAACAATTCGGGCTTGACCAGATCGACCGCATTAAAGAAAATGTTGAAAACATGAAAAAACTATCGAGGGAATTCTGATGAAAGAGCTTGAGGTTCGGACAGCTTCCTCCGCATATCCCGTGTATATCGGTGAAGGCATAAGGAAACAGGCCGCTGCCCTTTTGTCTTCACTGAACAGGCCGCTGACAAAGATCCTTCTCATCATCGATGCTGAAGTTGACCGGCTTTACGGTGATGAGATGTTCCGGCTTTTAAACGAAACATGGCCCGTGAAAAAGGTGATCGTTCCAAGCGGAGAAGAAGCGAAATCTCTAAAAGAGTATGAACGGATTCAAACGGAAGCGATCGCTTTCCATATGGACCGCTCCTCATGTATGATTGCATTCGGAGGCGGCGTGACGGGTGATTTGGCCGGCTTTTGCGCAGCAACTTTTATGCGCGGAATTGATTTCATTCAAATGCCGACAACACTGCTTGCCCATGACAGCGCGGTCGGCGGCAAGGTGGCCGTCAACCATAAACTCGGAAAGAACTTAATCGGCGCGTTTTATCAGCCGAAAGCGGTGATTTACGATACGGAGCTTCTGAAAACCCTGCCGGAACAAGAGCTGAGATCGGGCATGGCTGAAGTGATCAAACACGCGTTTATCGCCGATCATGCTTTTTTAGAAAAACTTCTCACGTTTGACACGTTGCAAGGACTGACAAGCGCTGAGCTGAATGAAATGATTTATAAAGGAATTTCAATCAAATCGGCCGTCGTGCGTGAGGACGAAAAGGAAGAGGGGATAAGAGCTTTTCTGAATTTCGGCCATACGCTCGGCCATGCCGTTGAGGCGGAATACGGCTACGGACGGATTACACATGGAGATGCGGTCGCCCTCGGCATGCAGTTTGCCCTTTACGTGAGTGAACAGGTTGCGGGTTGCAAGATGAACAGGAAAGAACTCACACAATGGCTGATTGGGCTCGGCTACCCGGGAAGCATCAGACAAGATATTGAAACGCCGGTTCTCTCCGCCCGGATGATGAATGATAAAAAAACGCGCGGAGGCATGACACAGTTCATCGTGTTAAAAGAATTAGGCGAAGCGCGGGACTGCATGCTTTCAAAAGATGAGCTCGAAAATTTGCTGAATAAATGGCGAATGGAGGAAACAGCATGATGATACGCGGCATTCGCGGAGCAACAACGGTGGAACAAGACACCGAACAAGAAATTTTAGAAAAAACACAGCAGCTGCTTGAAAAAATCATTGAACAAAATGGATGCAAGCCGGAAGACGTTGTACAGATCCTGTTATCCGCCACGCCTGATATCCATTCCGTATTTCCGGCAAAAGCGGTCCGCCGCCTTTCCGGGTGGCAGTACGTCCCGGTGACGTGCATGCAGGAAATGGATGTCACCGGCGCTCTGCAAAAGTGTATCCGTGTCCTGATGACGGTTCAGACGGATACGCCTCAGGATGAAATCAAGCATGTCTATTTAGAAAAAGCCGTTGTGTTAAGGCCGGATTTATCATTGACAAAAAATACTGACATGTAATACGATAAACAAAGCTTAGAAATACACAAGAGTGTGTATAGAGCTGGTAAGTAAGACATTGAACAGTTGAGTTTAGAATAGGGTAGCAGAGAATGAGTTTAGCTGAGCTGAGATAAACACGTTTTTATTCTGCCCAAAAGAAGCCTTTCTTTTGGGTTTATTTCTTATACGCAAGACTCCTCTCACTCTTCATCTCATTCTCCTTACCGTAAGGAGGAGAATCATGAATTTACAATCGGATGTTTCTTTATTTTTAAAGGACAGTCTGACACACCGCACCATTCCAATCGCAGAGACTTTTACGGTCGACACGATCACACCCATTCAGATGGTTGAAAAACTGGACAGAAACATTACGTATCTTTTAGAAAGCAAGGATGAGTCGTCAAGCTGGTCGAGATACTCTTTTATCGGCCTTGATCCTTTTATCACCATTAAAGAGAGTCATAACACATTCACTGCCACTGATCCAAACGGGCATACGCTGTTTGAAGCCGGAGAATTAAAAGCCGTGCTTGACTGGATGAATGAGAGCTTCCGCATTAAAACACCCGAGCTTGATATCCCATTTTCGGGAGGGGCGGTCGGTTATCTGAGCTATGACATGATTCCTTTGATTGAGCCTTCCGTGCCAAGCCACGCGAAAGTAACAGATTTCGAAAAATGTATGCTGTTTGTCTGCCGGAAAATCATCGCGTACGACCACGAAACGAAACAAGTGCATTTCATTCAATATGCGGAGCTTAACGGCCGGGAGACGGAGGAAGAAAAGCGGGCCGTTTTTAAAGAAAATTGCGCGGAGCTTCGTAAGCTTATCGGTATTTTGACAGAATCGAAAGATATGAAAGAGCCGTTTTTTTCTAAAGAAACGTTTGACACGCCAAGTTTTGCCGATGTGACATCCAATTATACGAAAGAGGAGTTTATGGCCGGCGTTAATAAACTGAAAGAATATATAAAAGCGGGAGACATTTTTCAAGGGGTGCTTTCGCAAAAGTTTGACATTCCGGTATCCAGACATTCATTTGAGCTGTACAGGGTGCTCCGCATCATCAATCCTTCACCCTATATGTACTATATCAAACTGCCTGACAGAGACATTGTCGGGAGTTCGCCTGAACGTCTGATCCGCGTGCATGACAGGCACCTGGAAATTCATCCGATTGCCGGAACGAGAAGAAGGGGCGCCGGAAAAGAAGAGGATGAACGCCTGAAAAAAGAGCTGATGAATGACGAAAAAGAAAAAGCTGAACATTACATGCTCGTCGATCTTGCGCGCAATGACATCGGCAGAGTTGCGGAGTACGGTTCCGTAGCCGTTCCGGAATTCACAAAGGTCGTTTCTTTTTCACATGTGATGCACATCATCTCTGTTGTAACCGGCCGTTTAAAGCAGGGCGTCCATCCCGTTGACGCGCTGATGTCGGCATTCCCGGCAGGAACACTCACGGGCGCTCCGAAAATCCACGCGATGCAGCTTTTAAATGAATTAGAACCGACTTCCAGAGAAACCTACGGCGGATGTATCGCTTATATCGGATTTGACGGGTCAATTGATTCGTGTATTACCATCCGCACTATGAGTGTCAAAAACGGTACGGCATCGGTGCAGGCGGGCGCGGGAATAGTCGCCGATTCCGTCCCGGAAGCCGAATATGAAGAAAGCTGTAACAAAGCGGGGGCGCTTTTAAAAACGATTCAAATCGCAGAAGACATCTTTTCTGGCGGGGAGGAGAAGACGGATGAACAAATTTCTGCAATCGTGCGTTAATGGCCGTACGCTGAAAACCGGAGAAGCCGAAAAGCTGATGGAGATGATGATGAACGGGGACATGTCGCAGTCTGAGATCGGCGGGATTTTATCGGTGTTAGCCCATCGAGGTGAAACGGCGGAGGAGCTTGCCGGATTTGTAAAAGTGATGCGGGCACGGGCACAGACGGCGGGTGGCTTGGCGGATGTCGTTGATACGTGCGGAACAGGCGGAGACGGGATTTCTACGTTTAACATATCCACGGCAGCGGCGATTACAGCTTCTGCCGCCGGAGCTAAAGTTGCCAAGCACGGAAATCGCTCCGTTTCGTCTAAAAGCGGCAGCGCGGATGTGCTGGAAAAGCTGGGGGTTTCCATTCAAGCCACACCAGACAGCGTCAAACGCAGCATTGAAATGAAACAAATGGGGTTTTTGTTTGCGCCGTTGTTTCATTCGTCAATGAAGCACGTCGCCGCCGCAAGAAAAGAGCTTGGCTTCCGAACCGTATTTAATCTGCTGGGCCCGCTCAGCAACCCGCTGCAGGTGAAGCGGCAGGTGATCGGCGTCTATTCATTAGATAAAGCGCGCCTGATGGCAAGCGCGTTGGAACAATTTGATGTCAGACACGTCATGCTTGTGTCGGCCCGTGACGGATTAGATGAACTGTCCATCACAGCACCGACCGATATTATTGAACTGAAAAACGGTGAACGTCTGGAATATTCCGTTTCACCTGAACAATTCGGTTTTGCAGAAGGTTCACTAAAGGATATTCAAGTGAGTTCATCGGAAGAAAGCGCGCTCCTCATTCAGAATATTTTTGCAAATGAAGCTCCGTCATCCGCTCTGCATATTACCGCCTTAAATGCGGGCGCGGCCATTTATACGGCAGGTCTTGCAAACGATCTGAAAGAAGGAACGAAAACCGCTTTAGAATCGATTCAAAACGGAGATGCCAAAAGGCAGCTCGAACGTCTGAAACAGAAAGAGGAAGAAATGTATGCTTGATCAAATCATTCAGCAGAAAAAAGAAGAAATCAAATCCATCGTGCTGCCGGAAACCTGTCAAATTGAACGGAGATCCTTTAAAAAAGCGCTCCTGAACCCGAACCGTTTTATCGGGCTGATCGCCGAAGTGAAAAAAGCTTCGCCGTCTAAAGGATTGATTAAAGAGCATTTTGTTCCGGAAACGATTGCGGCGGATTATGAAGCGGCTAAAGCCGACGCCCTTTCGGTTCTCACGGATACCCGTTTTTTTCAGGGGAGAAATCAATTTCTGACAGATGTTAAACAAACCGTGTCTCTTCCCGTGCTGAGAAAAGATTTTATTATTGATTCCCTTCAGGTGGAGGAATCGTTCAGGATCGGCGCCGATGCCATTTTGCTGATCGGGGAAGCGCTGGAACCTTCAGAGCTTCATGAGCTTTATCTGGAAGCCCGCGAGAAGGGCATGGACGTTCTCGTTGAAGTCCATGATGAAACTGTGCTTGAACGGATTTTACAAGTGTTTCAGCCGGACATTCTCGGCATAAACAACCGGGACTTAAAAACGTTCCGTACTTCTGTTTCGCAAACGGAAAAAATAGCGCAGCTTGTACCGGACGGCTGCCTGCTGGTCAGCGAAAGCGGCATCGGTTCTTTGGCTGACCTGCAATTCGTCAACAAGCACGGGGCGCAGGCTGTATTGGTCGGAGAATCCTTAATGAGAGAGGATTCGCAGCAAAAGGCGATCCGCGGACTGTTCGGGGAGTGATGATATGAAAAAGCCTGAGGTAAAGTACTGCGGGATACGATCGAAGCGTGATTACGAACTTGCGGCAGCTTCAGGAGCGGATTATCTGGGATTTATTTTTGCCGCAAGCAAACGGAGAGTAACGCCGGATGAGGTCCGGAAATGGAAAGAGCAGGTCCGGACAGACAAGAAACATGTCGGAGTATTTGTAAATGAAACGATAGAAAACATCGCGCAAATCGCCTCTGATCTGGCACTTGACGCCATCCAGCTTCACGGTGATGAATCGCCTGAGGATGCCCTCCGTCTCCGTCCGCTTGTGCGCTCGGAGATATGGAAAGCGCTCCATCACGGGGAAGGGACGCTTCGTCAGATGGCTCAATTTGCACCTGCTGTCGACGGCTATGTCATTGATTCTTCAGTAAAAGGAATGAGAGGCGGCACGGGAATCGCGTTTTCATGGGCCCGTGTCCCCTTGTACCGAAAGCAGGCTCAAAATGCAAACAAGCGCTGTTTTATCGCGGGCGGCGTTAATCCTGAAACGATTACCGGCTTACTGAGATCGCGTCCGTGCGGTATAGATCTTGCCAGCGGAATTGAAAAAAACGGACAAAAGGATCAAACACTGATCCGGCTACTAGAAGAAAGGATGAACCACTATGTATCCATATCCAAATGAAATCGGAAGATACGGCGAATTCGGCGGCAAATTTGTCCCTGAAACATTGATGCGGCCCCTTGAGGAAATCGAAACGGCTTTCAAAGAATTAAAGAATGATCCCGTTTTTCATGCCGAATATAAAAAGCTATTGTTTGATTACTCCGGAAGACCGACTGCATTAACGTTCGCAGACAGGGTGTCAGAGTATTTGGGAGGGGCGAAAATCTATCTGAAAAGAGAAGATTTAAACCATACCGGCTCTCATAAAATTAACAACGCGTTAGGCCAGATTCTGCTTGCTAAAAAGATGGGCAAAACGAAAATCATCGCCGAAACCGGCGCGGGACAGCACGGTGTGGCTGCCGCGACAGCCGCCGCAAAATTCGGTTTTAAATGTACGGTTTTTATGGGTGAAGAAGACGTTGCGCGCCAGTCGCTGAACGTATTCCGGATGAAACTGCTCGGCGCGGAAGTGGTGCCGGTCACAAGCGGCAACGGCACGCTGAAAGATGCGACGAATGAGGCGATCAGGTATTGGGTCCAGCATTGTGAAGATCATTTCTACCTTATCGGTTCTGTAGTGGGGCCGCATCCGTATCCGTATATCGTTCGCGAATTTCAGAAAATCATCGGAGAGGAAGCGAAAGAACAGCTCCGCCGGGTTGAAGGAACGCTCCCGGATAAGATTGTTGCATGTGTCGGCGGCGGAAGCAATGCGATGGGCATTTTTCAGGCCTTTTTAGACGAAGATACTGAGCTGATCGGCGCCGAGGCGGCCGGAAAAGGAATTGATACGCCGCTGCATGCGGCAACGATCGCAAAAGGGACGCTCGGGGTGATTCACGGATCAATGACCTATTTAATACAAGATAAATACGGGCAGATTATCGAACCGTATTCCATTTCAGCAGGCCTTGATTACCCGGGGATCGGCCCTGAGCACGCCTATCTGCATAAAAGCGGCCGTGTAACGTACGAAAGCGTGACAGACGAAGAAGCGATTGCCGCGTTACGTCTGCTTTCTGAAACAGAAGGTATTCTTCCGGCTATTGAATCTGCCCACGCCCTGGCAAAAGCGTTTGAAATGGCAAAAGACATGGATAAAGATAAAATCATTCTCGTCAGTTTATCGGGAAGAGGAGATAAAGACGTTCATACGCTGATGAATGTTTTGGAAAACGGGGTGGAGACACATGTTTAATCTGCGAGAGTCTGAAAAATTATTTATCCCTTTTATCACAGCGGGCGATCCGCTTCCTGACATTTCTGTTGAACTGGCAATATCATTGCAGAACGCAGGCGCTTCTGCCCTTGAAATCGGCGTTCCTTACACAGATCCGCTTGCGGACGGACCCGTCATACAACGGGCTTCAAAACGGGCTCTGGAAAACGGAATGAATATCGTAAAAGCAATTGAACTTGGCGGCAAAATGAAAAAAAACGGCGTTCATATTCCAATTATCCTCTTTACGTATTACAATCCTGTGTTACAATTAGAAAAAGAATGCTTTTTCGCTTTACTGCGGGAAAACGACATAGACGGTCTGCTTGTACCCGACCTTCCATTAGAGGAAAGCTCCCTTTTGCAAATGACATGCAAAAAGGAGAATATCGCTTATATCTCACTGGTTGCGCCGACAAGTGAAGACCGTTTGAAAATAATTACTGAACAGGCCTGCGGCTTTGTGTATTGTGTATCCTCTTTAGGAGTGACGGGCGTACGCAGCGAATTCGATCCGTCTGTATACTCTTTCATCCGTAAGGTGAAAGAATTCAGCTCTGTTCCGGTGGCGGTCGGTTTTGGCATCTCGAACCGCAAACAGGTTGACAGGATGAATGAAATATCTGACGGTGTTGTTGTCGGCAGCGCGCTTGTCAAAAAAGTTGAAGAGCTTAAAATAAAGCTTGTGAATCCCGGAACAAGAGCTGATGCGCTTCTTGAATTTGAAGAATACGCAAAGACGTTCGGACGACTGTACAGTGTAAAATGAGGTGACTGGATTTGCAGATAAAAGAACAGCTGCGGCAGCTGAAACCGTATCAGCCGGGCAAACCAATAGAAGAAGTGAAAATGGAATACGGGCTTGAGAAAGTAGTAAAACTCGCTTCTAACGAAAATCCGTTCGGCTGTTCACAGGCCGCTAAAGATGCGCTTCATCAGGAGATTGAGCAGCTTGCGCTGTATCCCGATGGTTACAGTGCCGCCTTGAGAACGCGGCTCAGTGAGCATCTGCAGGTCAGTGAATCTTCGATCATTTTCGGCAACGGCTCTGATGAGCTAGTGCAGATTATCTGCCGTTCTTTATTAAATGATCAGGCAAACACGATTACCGCCGCCCCGACTTTCCCGCAATACAGACACAATGCGGTGATTGAAGGCGCTGAGGTGCGCGAGGTGCCGCTCCGCAGTGACGGCGCTCATGATTTGGACCGGATGCTGGAAGCAATTGACGGCGAGACGAAAGTCATATGGGTATGCAACCCCAATAATCCGACGGGGACATATACTTCTGAACAAGAGCTAATTGCCTTTTTAAACAGAGTTCCCGAGCATATACTCGTTGTACTTGATGAAGCGTACTACGAGTATGTTACGGCGGAAGATTACCCAGAAAGCATTCCGCTTGTAAAGCAATATCCGAATGTTATGATCCTCCGCACCTTCTCTAAAGCGTACGGACTTGCCGCGCTGCGCGTCGGATACGGCATTGCGGACGAAGCGCTGATCCGCCAGATTGAACCGGCGAGAGAGCCGTTCAATACGAGCAGAATCGGTCAGGCTTCGGCACTGGCAGCGCTTGATGACCAGACATTTATTCAGGAATGCGTCGAGAAAAATAAAGCAGGCCTTAAGCAGTATTATGATTTTGCAGAAACTCTCGGATTAACTTGTTATCCTTCACAAACCAACTTTGTGCTCATTGATTTTAACCGCCCGGCGGATGAACTGTTCCAAGCCCTGTTGGAAAAAGGATATATCGTCCGCTCAGGACAGGCGCTCGGATTTCCGACAGCGTTAAGGATTACGGTCGGTACGCAAGAGCAGAATGAGGAAATTCTCACAATTTTAGCTGAAATATTATAAGAGGTGATCAGGCATCACCTCTTTGCTCTATTAAAATAGTTGAAAAAGGAAATGAGTGAAATGAAGGATACTATATTGCTTGCGGGGATCGGGCTGATCGGCGGATCGATCGCATTGGCCATCAAAAAGGAGCATCCGCATAAACGGATTATCGGTGTGGATATTTCGGAAGAACAGCTCACTGCCGCGCTGAAGCTCGGAATTATTGACGAGCGGGCCGGCTCATTTACGGAAGGGGCGCAGCAAGCGTCTGTTGTCATTATCGCCACGCCTGTCGCCCAAACGCTGAAAATGCTCGATGTGCTGGCCGCATCAGACATCACCCATGAACTCCTGATTACGGATGTGGGCAGCACGAAACAGAAAGTCGTCAGCTACGCTGACAAAGTGCTTCCGGCTCACTATCAATTTGTCGGCGGCCATCCGATGGCGGGATCTCATAAATCCGGGGCCGCTGCCGCGAAAGAATTTTTATTCGAAAATGCGTTTTACATTTTAACACCCGGAAAATCAACTTCTAAAGAGTCAGTAACGCATCTGAAGGAACTCTTGAAAGCGGCAAACGCCCACTTTGTGGAGATGACTCCCGAGGAGCATGACGGCGTAACGAGCGTCATCAGCCATTTCCCTCATATCGTTGCTGCAAGCCTCGTACATCAGGCTCATCATGCTGAAGAAGATTATCCGTTTTTGAAACGTTTCGCAGCCGGCGGTTTTCGGGACATCACCAGGATCGCCTCAAGCAGTCCGGCGATGTGGAGGGACATACTTCTTCATAACAAAGATAAACTGCTTGACCGCTTCAAAGAATGGAAACGGGAGATTGACACGATCGAATCTTATGTAGAAAATGAAGATGCGGACAGCCTGTTCGGATATTTTAAAAAAGCGAAAGATTATCGCGACGGTCTGCCGCTCCGTCAAAAAGGAGCGATCCCATCCTTTTATGACCTTTATGTCGATGTTCCCGATCATCCGGGGGTCATTTCGGAAATTACGGCGATATTGGCAGAAGAACAAATCAGTATCACCAACATCCGCATTATCGAAACAAGAGAAGATATTAACGGAATTCTCAGAATCAGTTTCCAGACTGATGATGACCGGAAGCGCGCGGAAACCTGCATTCAATCCCGCGCCAAATATGACACATTTTACGCTGACTGAGGTGGAAAACATTGAAAAGAGAAAAAGTGACGTCTTTAAACGGTGAAATTCATATTCCAGGGGATAAATCCATCTCCCACCGTTCTGTTATGTTCGGAGCGCTTGCGGAAGGAACGACAACGGTAAAAAACTTTTTGCCCGGAGCCGATTGTCTGAGCACCATTGCCTGCTTCAGAAAAATGGGTGTCTCCATTGAACAAAACGGAAGTGATGTAAAGATATACGGAAAGGGCATTGACGCACTTTCTGAGCCTGACAGCCTTCTTGATGTCGGAAATTCCGGCACGACCATCCGCCTGATGCTCGGCATTTTAGCCGGACGCCCATTTCACAGTACGGTAGCGGGCGACGAAAGTATTGCAAAGCGCCCGATGAAGAGGGTGACGGAGCCTTTAAAACAGATGGGAGCCGCGATTGACGGAAGAGCGGACGGAGGATTTACGCCTTTATCCGTAAGAGGCGGACAATTGAAAGGCATTGATTACGTCTCCCCTGTTGCAAGCGCGCAGATCAAATCCGCCGTGCTGCTTGCCGGATTGCAGGCAGAAGGGACGACGACCGTCACTGAGCCTCATAAATCGAGAGACCATACGGAACGGATGCTGAACGCTTTTGGCGCCGAGCTTGCGGAAACGGAGACGAACGCTTCCGTAACGGGCGGTCAGAAGCTTCGGGGAGCTGATATTTTCGTGCCCGGCGATATTTCTTCAGCGGCCTTTTTCCTCGCGGCAGGTGCTGTCGTTCCCGGAAGCCGGATTGTGCTGAAAAACGTCGGCCTGAACCCGACACGCACGGGAATACTTGATGTCTTAAAGCAAATGGGGGCTTCACTTGAAGTGATTCCTTCAGAAGCGGACAGCGCTGAGCCTTATGGAGACCTGGTTATTGAAACTTCAGATCTGAAAGCGGCAGAAATCGGCGGAGAAATCATTCCCCGTTTAATTGACGAGATCCCGATTATCGCCCTTTTGGCAACGCAGGCTGAAGGCACAACTGTCATTAAAGACGCTGCGGAGCTGAAGGTGAAGGAAACGAACCGGATCGACACCGTCGTATCAGAGCTCCGGAAAATCGGCGCAGACATTGAACCGACTGAAGACGGCATGAAAATACACGGCAAAAAAATGCTTGCGGGCGGAGCCGATGTGTCAAGCCACGGCGACCACCGCATCGGCATGATGCTCGGTATCGCTTCGTGCCTTACAAAAGAGCCGATTGACATCCGTGATACTGAGGCGATCCATGTCTCATATCCGACATTTTTTGAGCATTTAGATCAATTAGCCAAAAAAGCCTGAAGACGATTCTTCGGGCTTTTTTCTTCATGTGTCATAAAACTTTGGGCTTTGACATAGCTTGTCTTAAACAGAAAAATAAAAGAAAGGGGGAATGCGTTTTCGTTACAGAAACAGCCGGAACAAATTGCGCTGTTTGCGTATAAAGATGCCGTCCCCCTTTTTGCCGTTTTCCTCTTAACCATTTTCTGATAAACTATAATGCCGGGTGAAGCATCTTATTTGCGGGCAGGCCCTGTCTGAATTATGATAAGAATAACCCGAATAAAAACCCTTTTCATTGGTTGATGAGGTATAGGAAAAGAAAGGACCGGTCTGATTTGAATACATTGATTCAAGAAGCCATAAAATTAGTTGAAGCAGGTGAAACCGAAAAGGGACTCAAAGCGCTTTCAAAAGCTGAAACGCAGCTTCATGACGAAGACAAAGCCATTGCAGCCCAGCTCTACTATGAATGGGGAAACGCCGAAAAAGCATTAGCGCTGATCAGTGATCTGCATGACCTTTATCCGGATGAGTCTGAGCTGACGAATTTTTACGCCGAATTGTTAATAGATATTGATGAAGAAGAAAAAGCTCTTGAGGTGCTGGAGACAATTTCTCCGGAAGACCCGTCTTACGCGGAAAGCCTTCTTTTAATGGCTGATCTGTATCAGATGCAGGGCTTATTTGAAGTAAGTGAGCAAAAGCTGTTACAGGCGAAAACGATGTTACAAGATGAACCTGTTATTGATTTCGCTCTGGGGGAATTATACTTCACTCAGGGGTCATACGCAAAAGCCGTTCCTTACTATGAAGAGACGGCAAAAGAACGGCACGAAATCGGCGGCGTAAATGTTCATCAGAGGCTGGCTGAGTCATTGAGCGCGGCGGGTGAATTTGAGGAAGCGATTTCATGGTATGAAAAAGCGGCGGCAGAACATACAGAACCGAATACGATTTTCGGGTACGGGTTCACAGCCTATCAGGCGGGAATGGTCAAAACAGCCATCAAGCAGCTGTCTGATTTAAAAGGGCTTGATCCTTCCTATTCATCGCTTTATATGCCGCTTGCAAAAAGCTATGAGGCAGAAGGCATGTATGAAGATGCATTAAAAACCGCTAAAGAAGGTATTACTTACGATGAATACAATAAAGAGCTTTTTCTCTATGCGGCGAAAATGGCGTTAAAGCTCGGCAACGAAGAGGAAGGCAAAAAGCTTCTTCAGGAAGCGCTGGCGCTCGATCCGGGTTACGTGGAAGCGCTCCATACGCTTTTAGCCGTCTATCATAAAGAAGAAAGCTTTGAAGAGATTATTGATCTGATTAAGGAAGTCCGCGGCTACGGAGAAGAAGATCCGAAATACAATTGGTATTTGGCGGGTGCCTATACAGGCCTTGAGCAATACGCTGAAGCGAAAAAAAGCTTCGAAGCTGCGTATCTCCATTATCAGGATGATCGGGATTTCTTATATGAATACGCTCACTTCTTATTGGAAGAGGGTCTCCAGAAAGAAGCGCTGCCGCTTTTAAAACAAGTGCTTTCAATGGATGGAACAAACGAAGAGCTTGAAGAAACAATCTTACGGATAGAGGATGAATTTTTAAGATAAGCAGGATTTTGGACCATGCTTGCTGAATGTATAAGTGATGTCAGATTATACGATCGATAGAGGAGGGAATTACATGCAGACCCCTGTTTCTGTCAATGAAAAAAAGGATTTTATCCGTTGGTTTTTAAATCATTATCAGCTTAAACGCCGGGAGTGCGTCTGGATTTTAAATTATTTAATGAGTCATGATTCATTAATGGAAAAAGTCCATTTTGTAGAACAAGCCGAATTTTGCCCGAGAGGCATTATCATGTCTACTCATTGCGTTGATGAGGTGCCGTTTAGGTTTTATAAAGAAAATGTCATGACTACGGACGCGGAAAAATCTTTTCACGACATCCGGTTAAATAAACAGCAGGATTTATTTATCCAGCTGAATTTCCGTTCGGCCTACAGCTCACCGGAATATGCCGCTGTTCTTGAATCAAATCCGCATCTGCCGAAAGACCTGTTTGAAAATAAACAGGATCAGGGGATGGCCGAAAAAATATTAGAACATGCCATTTCCACTTTCCAGCGGGAAAAGCTGCTTAAAGATATCGACGAGGCGCTGGACCGCCACGACAAAGAAACATTTGAAAAGCTTTCCCGCCAATTGAATCAGCTCACATAAATGACAGCCTTGCAGAATATGCAAGGCTTGTTGCGTAAAGAGGAGGAACGAGACATGAGATGGAGGGCCGCTGATGCCGATGCCTATATACAATCTGCGGATTACATTGATACCGCTGTCATTCCGTTAATTTCCATAACGTCTTCAGGAGGCTTAAAAGAGGCCGTTGAACAGGGGGAAAGCACTCAATTGCTTTCTGAAGAGCTTGAGCGCCAATTGAAGGGACGGGTATATTTATTCCCCTCTTATACATATGTTGATATAGACCAATCACAAATCGCCCTGCTTCAAAAACTCAAAGAAGAGGTGATGACCAACTTCCGGCACGCCTTGTTTCTGACGGCAGACGAAAAATGGAAGGATTCTGAAATAGGGTCTGATGTCATATACATACCTGCCGTTCCGTTTGAACATATGAAAGACTCTTTAAAGAGAAAAATTGCGGATGACAAGTGCGGAGAAATTTTGAACGTTTTGTTACAGAAGTGGAACAATTCTTAAAAACACCAGGCATCCCGCAAAACACCCGTTTTGCCTCTGTTGACCTTGCTGAAAGATTCATATATTATGAGGGTGTCAAATCTCAGAATTATTTTCTATTTTAGTTAATTTTTGGTCAATCTTTAGGGGGGGAAGAGATGGGCGGAAAACAAGATATATCAAGAAGACAATTTTTAAACTATGCGCTCACCGGCGTGGGGGGATTTATGGCCGCCAGTGCGCTTATGCCCATGGTCCGTTTTGCGCTGGACCCGGTATTAAAACCGACGGGAGATCAAAAAATGGTGCAGGTTGTCAGTGTGGATGAGCTGACGAAGGAGCCGAAGCGGTTTGACTTTAAAATTCATCAAGTCGACGCCTGGTACGAATCGGAAGAATCCAGGTCAGCCTGGGTTTACAAGCATGGGGATGAAATTATAGCGCTTTCTCCGATCTGTAAGCATTTGGGCTGCACCGTAAACTGGAACAATGATCCTAAAAATCCGAACAAGTTCTTTTGTCCCTGCCATTACGGGCTGTATGAAAAAGACGGCACGAACGTTCCGGGCACGCCGCCGCTCGCGCCTCTTGACCGTTATGAGCAAAAAGTAAAGGACGGCTTTTTGTATCTTGGAAAAGCAAAGCCTAGGGGGGAAGGGTGACATGCTGAACAAAATTTATGACTGGGTGGATGAACGTCTCGATATTACGCCGATGTGGCGGGATATCGCCGACCATGAAGTGCCGGAACATGTAAATCCCGCTCACCATTTCTCGGCTTTTGTCTATTGTTTCGGCGGTTTGACGTTTTTTGTAACCGTTATCCAAGTGCTGTCCGGGATGTTTTTAACGATGTATTATGTGCCGGATATAAAAAACGCGTGGGAATCTGTGTATTATTTGCAGAATGAAGTCGCTTTCGGGCAGATTGTAAGGGGTATGCACCATTGGGGCGCAAGTTTAGTCATCGTGATGATGTTTTTACATACGCTGCGGGTTTTCTTTCAGGGAGCTTATAAAAAGCCTCGGGAATTGAACTGGATCGTCGGTGTTCTGATCTTTTTTGTGATGCTCGGTCTCGGTTTTACAGGGTATCTGCTTCCATGGGATATGAAGGCGCTGTTTGCGACAAAGGTAGGTCTTCAGATTGCGGAGGCGACGCCATTGATCGGAGCGCAGGTGAAAACTCTTCTTGCCGGCCACCACGATATTGTCGGCGCCCAAACGCTGACGAGATTTTTTGCGATTCACGTATTTTTTCTCCCTGCCGCTTTGTTTGCGCTCATGGGCGCCCACTTTGTCATGATCCGCAAGCAGGGAATTTCAGGACCGCTTTAATACAAATCTGATATAAAAGGGAGGGGATGACATGCACCGGGGGAAAGGAATGAAGTTTGTAGGAGATTCAAGGATACCGGCTGAAAAAAAACCGAATATACCGAAAGACTATTCAGAGTATCCTGGAAAGACAGAGGCGTTTTGGCCGAACTTCCTGCTGAAAGAATGGATGGTCGGGGCCGTTTTCCTCGTCGGATTTCTCGTTTTAACGATTGTGCACGAGCCGCCTTTGGAACGGGTGGCGGACCCGACGGATACAGGGTATATTCCGCTGCCGGATTGGTATTTTCTATTTTTATACCAGCTATTAAAATATGAATATGCCGCAGGGAGCTACACCGTTATCGGCGCGATGATTATACCGGGTCTTGCCTTCGGGTCGCTGCTTTTGGCTCCGTTTCTCGACAGGGGGTCTGAAAGAAGGCCGTGGAAGCGTCCGGTTGCGGTCGGCATGATGCTTTTGGCGCTTTGCGCTACGGTCTTTTTAACGTGGCAGTCAGTCGCGACGCATGACTGGGCGAAGGCGGAGGAGCAAGGGAAAATCAAAAAAGAAGCCGCCATTGATACTGAATCAGACGGTTATAAGGTATTTAAAGAACAAGGCTGTATTTCCTGTCACGGGGATAATCTTCAAGGCGGAAGCGCCGGTCCGTCTCTGGTCGATAACGGGCTGAGCCCGGAAGAAATTAAAAAAATCGCCGTCAAAGGGAAAGGGCAGATGCCAGCCGGTATTTTTAAAGGGAATGACAAACAGCTTGATCAGCTGGCGAAGTTCATTTCTGAAACGACAGCGAAATAACGTATTGTGAAGTAGACAATAGCAGGATATACTTTTATGAAAAGAGCTGACCGGATGTCAGCTTTTTTTGCATGATACATACTTTTTACGGACTGAGAGTTGATGGTATGAGGTGGATTTCTTATCTTTTAGGGTTGCGCGGCATGCTTCTGCTTGTTCTTGCCGTTAATTTTATCGGTACGGTGTACGGCTATTATTGGTATTTGCCGCAGCTTGCGGACACGCCGTTCCGATTTCTGATATTTGTGCCTGACAGCCCGACGGCGACGTTTTTTTTCCTGTTCGTGCTTCTGGCATTTCTCATGGGAAGAAACGCGCCGCTGTTTGAAGCGCTGGCTCTTGTAACCCTTGTAAAATACGGGCTGTGGGCGGTAGGAATGAATGTCTTTGTGCTGGTCAAAATGGGGCAGATGCCTTGGGAAGGGTACATGCTGATTGCTTCACATTTTGCCATGGCCGTTCAAGGCGTTTTATACAGCCCGTATTTTCGGTTCCGGTTATGGCATCTTGCCGCTGCCGCTGTTTGGACGCTTCATAATGATGTCATTGATTATCTTTTCGGCATGATGCCCCGCTACTCAATGCTCAATGACTATATGCAAGAGATCGGCTATGCTACATTCTGGCTGAGCATATTTTCACTCGGCCTTGCATACTACTTGGTGATTTCCAAAAGACGGATAAAGCTTGACTTACACTGATAGAATCTTGGTCTAACCTTGTCCCGCTCCTCATATTCTGTAAAGAGAAGGAGTGGGAGGGACCTCTATGAAACGAAAGCTGACGATCTGTCTTTTACTTGCTCTTATGTGTTTCATCACAACTGCCAAAGCTGAAGATGAGGGCGGTCTCAAGGAACTGAACGACCTTTCGGATACCGTTTTCCAAATGACGCGGCATTCGCAGTATGATGAGGCTCTGCAAGTGCTTGGCTACTTTAAGAAAAAAATGACACACGTAAACTCACTGAGCGGCGCCGAAGTCAGGCAGGTGACTCTGGGTTTCAATGATTTAGTGCGCGTTCTAAAACAGGCAGACGCCTCAGATACCGAAAAAATCCGGGCAGCCGCCCAGTTCAGGTTGGTAATGGATGCGATGGAAGACCACTCCGATCCGCTGTGGGGTTCGCTTGAAAGACCGATTATGGCGACATTCAGCGCCTTAAAAGAAGATGTCAGCGGAAACGGAAGTGAAAATTTCAATGAAAAGTGGAATGAATTTATATCATTATATGATTTAATTTATCCCAGCCTGACAATGGATGTGTCGGCCGGCCAGCTTGATACGGTGGCGAAACATATCGAGGTGATTGAGCAGGACGGGTTTCAGCAGATGACAAAAGGAACAAAGCTTGAGCGTCTGACGCTCCTGCAGCAGGATTTAAAGCGGGTTTTTGACAAGGTGGAGCGGGATGACGCTGACCCTTCGCTGCTCTGGGTCATTCTGACAACAGGCGGTATCATTATTACTGCGCTGACATATGTCGGCTACCGAAAATACAGAGCGGAAAAAAAGAAAGAGAAAAAGCGTGAGTATCCTAAGTCTAAATAAACACAAATTGCTGTAAAGGAGCTAAGGCAGTGAAAAAACTCATCCAGCAATTGGCTTCAAAACACCTCCCGCAGCCGATCAGAGGCAGAAAAGGGGCGACTGACGAAGGACCGCGAAACCTCGCGCGTGACTTCCAGAATCCTGACATGCTCGTTCCGCCTTCAACGGATGCAGGAACGGTTCAAAACTTGAAATTCTCATTTTCTGATACGCATATGAGGCTTGAAGACGGCGGATGGTCCAGAGAGGTGACGGTCAGGGAACTGCCGGTATCCAAAAACATCGCGGCGGTGAACATGAGACTGAAGCCGGGAGCTGTGCGGGAGCTTCATTGGCATAAAGAAGCCGAATGGGGATATGTGATTAACGGAGGAGTCCGTTTAACTGCGGTCGATCAAAATGGAAGGAATTTTATTGACAACGTAAGTGAAGGGGATCTGTGGTATTTTCCTTCCGGCATTCCTCATTCCATTCAAGGATTAGAGCAGGGCAGTGAGTTTTTGCTCGTCTTTGATGACGGCTCTTTTTCAGAAAACAGCACCTTTTCAGTAACGGACTGGTTTGCCCATACCCCGCGCAGCGTGCTGGAGGCGAACTTTGGTGTTTCCGGATATGATTTGGCTTACATCCATAAGAAAGAGCGTTACATGTTCCAGTTGGAACCGCCTCCCCCTATTGAGCAGGCAGCAGTTTCTTCCCCGGAAGGCACCGTTTTGGAGCCGTTCAGCTACAAGCTTTCCCGGCAGGAGCCTCTTGTTACCAGCGGGGGAAGAGTAAAGATTGTCGATTCAAAAACGTTTAAGGTGTCAAAAACGATTGCCGCAGCTCTTGTGGAGGTCGAACCCGGAGGCATGAGAGAATTGCATTGGCATCCGAATACGGACGAGTGGCAGTATTATCTTTCAGGAGAAGCGAAAATGACGGTGTTTGCGGCGGAGGGAAGAGCGCGGACATTTAACTATCAAGCGGGTGACGTAGGATATGTTCCTTTTACAATGGGACATTATGTTCAGAATACCGGTGAGACCGTGCTTCGCTTTCTGGAAATCTTCAAAAGCGACCGTTTCGAAGACGTCTCCTTAAACCAATGGCTGGCACTGACGCCGCAGCGCTTCGTCGAGCAGACGCTCAATGTCAGTCCGGCATTCGCCCGCCGATTGAAAAAGAAAAAATCACCGGTTGTCAAATGGAAACACGAACAGTAAAGGCGGCAAAAGCCGCCTTTTTATTATCGTCTGATCGGATTTTTATTTTCATCAAGCGTAAATCCTTCGCCGAGCACATCATGGACGTCGCTTACTGCAACAAAGGCGTGCGGGTCAACGGAAGTGATGACGCTTTTCAAAAGCACAATTTCGTTTTTCGGAACGACGCAGTAAAGAACGTCCCTGTCTTCTTTTGTATATGATCCCTGTCCTTTTAAAACGGTGACGCCGCGCTCCATCTCTTCAATGATTTTTTGCTGGATCAAATCGTTTTTCGAAGAAATAATCGTTGCCCCTTTTGCGGCATAGCCGCCTTCCTGAATAAAATCAATCAATCTCGCAGCGACAAAAACGGCTACAAGCGTGTACATCGCTTCCTTGTAAGAAAGATACGTAAACAAAGAAAGCAGAATGACACAGGCGTCAAAGGCAAACATCGTCCGGCCCATCGGGATTCCGAAAAATTTGTTGATCAGCCTGGCGATGATATCGACCCCGCCCGTCGTGCCGCCGTATTTAAAAATAATACCGAGACCCGCGCCGATAAATACTCCGGCGAACAAGGCGGCCAGCGCTAAATCATGGGACAGCGGCATATGAATTTCGTAGCGCTGAAAAACACTCAGAAAAACAGAAAGAGAGACGGTGCCGATCAGGGTATAGACAAACATCGTCCGGCCGAGCATACGCCAGCCGATGAAAAAGATAGGAATGTTCAATACCAGGTTGGAAATAGAAGGGCTGATGTGGAATAACGCATATAAAAGCAGCGTAATGCCGGTAAATCCGCCTTCCGCCAAATTGTTCTGCATATTAAAGTGAACCAGTCCGAATGAAAAAACAGCGGCGCCGATTAAAATAAAGCAAATGTTTTTAATTCTGATTTCTCCAAGCATTGCATCAAACCCCTTTTCCTTCCATAAGATTGCGTAAATATTATAGTGGATACAAAAGAAAACAGCAAACTGCCGTTTTTAACATTTGTCAAATGTACTTGAATTAGCTAACATGGAAGAGATGACAGGAGGTATTCGCACAGTGAGTGACAAAACGATGAAAGACTTACAAGCTGAGGTCGATGAATATATCGGCCAATTCAAAGAAGGCTATTTCAGCCCGCTTGCCATGATGGCCCGTCTCACGGAAGAACTGGGCGAACTTGCAAGAGAAGTCAACCATTATTATGGGGAAAAGCCGAAGAAAACGACGGAAAATGAGAAAAGCATGGAAGAGGAAATGGGCGATGTGCTGTTCGTCCTGATCTGCCTCGCCAACTCCCTTGATATTTCATTGGAGGAAGCTCATAACCGCGTCATGCATAAATTTAATACACGTGATAAAGACCGCTGGACTAGAAAAGAAGAAGGAAAGTAGGAGAAACCATGTCAAATGAAACCATTAAAGTCGTCATTGCCGGACCGAGAGGCAGAATGGGCCAGGAGGCCGTAAAACTTGCCGTCCGCACGCCTCATTTTGAGCTTGTCGGCGCCATTGACCATACATACGATCAGCAAACATTGCGGGAAGTGATGTCAGCTGATTCAGACGCTCTTATTTATACGGATATCCGCGCATGTTTCCAAGAAACAAAACCGGATGTGCTGATCGATTTGACAACGCCTGAAATCGGCAAAAAACATACGAAAGCCGCTCTTGAACACGGCGTCCGCCCCGTTGTGGGAACGACCGGATTTTCTGAAGCGGATTTAGAGGAGCTTCAAGCCTTGACTGAAGAAAAAGGAATCGGCGCCATCATCGCTCCGAACTTTGCATTGGGCGCGGTACTGATGATGAAGTTCTCACAAATGGCCGCCAACTATTTTGAAGATGTAGAAATCATTGAGCTTCATCATGATCAAAAGCTGGATGCCCCGAGCGGAACGGCGCTGAAAACAGCGGAAATGATCTCAAGCGTTCGTACAGAAAAGCAGCAGGGCCATCCTGATGAAAAAGAAATTCTGCCGGGCGCCCGCGGTGCTGAATTAAACGGCATCCGCCTTCACAGCGTGCGTCTGCCGGGCCTTATCGCCCACCAGGAAGTCATGTTCGGCATGGACGGCCAGACGCTGAAACTGCGCCATGACTCCTATAACCGGGCTTCCTTTATGTCAGGAGTGAAGCTGTCAGTGGAGCAAGTGATGAAAATCGACCAGCTTGTATACGGACTCGAAAATATTATCGACTGAATCGGCAAGGGGGAGAACATCAAATGAAAATTGCTTTGATTGCTCACGATAAAAAAAAGCAGGATATGGTTCAGTTTACGACCGCATATAAAGATATACTGAGCCATCATGAGTTATACGCGACAGGTACGACAGGCTTAAAAATCCAGGAATCGACCGGATTGTCCGTTGAACGTTTCCAATCCGGCCCGCTCGGCGGAGATCAGCAAATCGGCGCATTGATTGCGGCAAATGCCTTGGATCTCGTCATTTTTTTGCGCGATCCGTTAACTGCGCAGCCTCACGAACCGGATGTCTCGGCGCTGATCCGGCTGTGTGACGTATACGCGATCCCGCTCGCCACAAATATGGGAACAGCGGAAATCCTCGTCCGGACGCTGGACGGCGGGGCATTTGATTTCCGCAATCTTGTGCGCGGAGGAGAGCCGAATGTCTGAACACGTTGATATTCTGGCGTTCGGCGCCCATAGTGATGATGTCGAGATCGGTATGGGCGGCACGATCGCAAAATTTACGGCTCAAGGAAAAACCGCGGTGATATGCGATTTGACCGAGGCCGAACTATCATCCAACGGAACGGTAGGGATAAGAAAAGAAGAAGCGGCAGAGGCGGCACGAATTCTCGGCGTAAAAGAGAGAATCCAGCTTACGCTTCCCGACCGCGGGCTTTTGAAAAGTGAGGACGGCATCCGCCGGATTGTCAGTGTCATCAGAGCCTGCCGACCGAAAACCGTTTTCATGCCTTATCCGAAAGACCGCCATCCTGACCACGGCAATGCGGCGGCTTTGGTCGAAGAAGCGGTGTTCTCGGCTGGAATTCATAAATACAGAGATCACCAGGAACTGCCGGCTCATAAGGCCCAGCGCGTATACTATTATATGATCAACGGGTTTCACCGTCCGGACTTTGTAATCGACATAACGGAAACCATCGATCTGAAAAAAGAAAGCCTGCACGCCTATGAAAGCCAGTTTATTCCTACGGCGCAGTCAGTGAACACACCGCTGACCAACGGTTATATCGAAATGGTGGAAGCGCGGGAAAGACTGTATGGCAAAGAAGCCGGGACGGGGTATGCCGAAGGTTTCTTTTCAAAACAGCTTCCCGTTTTGAATGATGATGTTTTTGGGGGCGGACAATGAGACCATTAAAAATAGGGATTACATGCTACCCGAGTGTCGGAGGCTCGGGTATTATTGCGACGGAACTCGGCAAGCTGCTTGCAGAAAAAGGGCACCAGGTTCATTTCATCACATCAAGCATCCCGTTCAGATTAAATACATATCATCCGAATATTCATTTTCATGAGGTGGAAGTCAACCAATACGCGGTATTTAAATATCCGCCTTATGACCTTACGCTGGCGAGCAAAATCGCCGAGGTTGCCGCGAGGGAAAATCTTGATATCATTCACGCGCACTACGCGCTGCCGCATGCGGTATGCGCTTATCTCGCCAAACAGATGCTCAAGCGCGACATCGGCATCGTGACGACGCTTCACGGTACGGACATCACCGTTTTAGGATATGATCCGTCATTAAAAGATTTAATCCGTTTTGCCATCGAAGCGTCCGACAGAGTGACGGCGGTATCAACCGCGCTTGCCGGAGAAACATATGACTTAATCAAGCCGGATAAAAAAATTGAAACTATCTACAACTTTATTGATGAACGTGTTTATCTTAAGAAAAATACAGAGAGTATAAAAGAGAAACATGGCATTTTGCCGGATGAAAAAGTCGTCATCCATGTCTCGAACTTCAGAAAGGTAAAACGTGTTACAGATGTCATCCGCGTTTTCCGTAATATCGCAGCCAAAACAAAGGCGAAGCTCCTGCTTGTCGGCGACGGGCCGGAAAAGTGCGTCGCTTGGCAGCTTGTCGAAAAATACGGACTGCAGGATCAAGTGCTGCTCCTCGGAAATCAGGACAGGGTGGAAGAGCTGTATTCTATCAGCGATCTTAAGCTTCTTCTGTCTGAAAAAGAAAGTTTCGGACTCGTCCTCCTTGAGGCGATGGCCTGCGGCGTGCCGTGCATCGGAACAAATATCGGCGGAATCCCGGAAGTGATTAAAGATCAAGTAAGCGGTTTTCTGGTGGAAGTCGGCGATATTCAGGCGGCATCTGAAAAAGCGCTTGCCGTTTTAGAAGATAAACAGCTCAGCAAACGATTGACTGATCATGCGCTGAAAATGGTGGAGACCGCCTTTTCTTCGCAAAGAATCGTCAGTCAGTATGAACGGATTTATGACGAATTGGCAGGACCGGAGTGATCTTATGGAACAGGAATTTGTCAAAGCCCTCCCCATCCTTCATCGCCTGATGAAGGCGGGCCATCAGGCGTACTTTGTCGGGGGAGCCGTCAGAGACAGCTATATGAAACGAAAAATTGGTGATGTGGACATCGCAACCAGCGCTTCGCCGAATGAGGTGGAACGTCTCTTTAAGCGGACTGTCGATGTAGGAAAAGAGCACGGCACCGTCATCGTCCTGTGGGAAGATGAAACCTATGAAGTCACCACTTTTCGTGCCGAATCAGAATATAAGGACTACCGGCGCCCTGAAGCTGTGCGGTTCATTACTTCTTTATCAGAAGACTTAAAGCGGAGAGACTTAACGATTAATGCGATGGCGATGTCTGCCGAAGGAGAGCTGCTTGATTATTTCGGAGGCGCACATGATATCGGACAAAAGCTGATCCGTACGGTGGGTAATCCTGAAGACCGTTTTCGGGAAGACGCTCTGCGGATGATGAGAGCCGTCCGCTTTATGAGTCAGCTCGGCTTTCTGTTAGAAAAAGAAACAAGAGAGGCCGTCATAAAAGACAGGGAGCTTTTGGCACATGTATCAGTAGAACGAAAGACCGTCGAGTTTGAAAAGCTGCTGCAGGGCGCTTTCTCACAGGATGCAATTCAAACGATGGTGCAGACAGGTCTGATACAAGAGCTGCCCGGCCTTTCCGGTTATGAGCAGCAAATGCTGGAAGCGAGCGGCTTTCCGTTTTCTTCTTTAGATGCACGCGAAGAACGCTGGGCAGCGCTGTTATTGTTTCTCGGTCTTTGTCCGAAAAGCGCCGAGGCGTTTTTAAAACAATGGAAACTGCCGGGAAAAGTCATAAAAAAAGCGGTGCAGATCATAAGCGTTTATCCGGCGCAGCTGGAAGCGGAAGCGATGTACCGGGCGGGAGAGGCGCTGTTATCAGCCGTTAAAATCGGGATGCTGAAAAAGCATAAGACGATTGATGAACAAAAGCTGAAAGAGGTTCAGAGCCTGTATGAGAAGCTGCCGATCAAAAGCCTTCGAGACCTCGACATTTCAGGCGCTGATCTGATGGAGCTCAGAAACCGCCGCGCGGGTAAATGGGTGGCCGAAGAACTTCGCCGGATTGAAGAAGCGGTATTGGCAGGGAAGCTCCCTAACCGAAAACATGACATAAAGGAGTGGCTCGCATCATGGGATCAACATTAAGAACCCAATTAATTGATTTATTTTCTGAGGCGGGTGACGGCTTTATCTCCGGGCAGAAAATAAGTGACGCGCTCGGCTGCTCGAGAACCGCCGTTTGGAAACATATAGAGGAGCTCCGCAAAGAGGGCTATGAGGTTGAGGCGGTCAGACGAAAAGGGTACAGGCTCATTAAAAAACCGGGGAAACTCAGTGAATCCGAAATCCGTTTCGGGCTGAAAACAGAGGTTTTGGGCAAACAGCTTCATTACCGGGACGTCCTGCCGTCCACCCAAAAAACCGCTCATGAACTTGCCAATGACGGCGCGCCGGAAGGGACGCTCGTAGTCGCCGATAAACAAACGGCAGGCAGAGGAAGAATGGCCAGAGTATGGCATTCACAGGAGGGAAACGGGATTTGGATGAGCCTCATTCTGAGACCCGACGTTCCTTTGCAAAAAACGCCGCAGCTCACTCTGTTATCCGCCGTTGCGGTCGTACAGGCCATCGAGGCCTTTACAGGTGTACAGCCCGCCATTAAATGGCCGAATGATTTAATGATTCACGGCAAAAAAGCCGTCGGGATTTTAACTGAGCTGCAGGCAGAAGAAGACCGTGTCCGTTCGGTCATTCTCGGCATCGGCATCAACGTGAACCAGCAGGAAACCGATTTTCCCGGCGAGCTTCAGGACATTGCGACGAGTCTGAGCATGGAAGCCGGCGAAAAAATTGACAGAGCGGGTCTGATACAAGAGATTCTGCTGACTTTTGAAAAACGCTATCAGGATTATTTGAAGCACGGCTTTACACCGATCAAGCTGTTATGGGAAAGCTATGCGGTCGGACTGGGGAACGAGCTCAGAGCGAGAACGCTGCAAGGGACGTTTTACGGGAAATCGCTCGGCATTGATGATGAGGGAGTTCTTCTCTTGGAAACGAGAGACGGTATAAAGAAGATATATTCTGCCGATATTGAGCTCAATTAATCTTAGTTGGTACAAGCCTCGTGAATTTGGTATACTTCCTATGGGCAGTATCATAATGAACTGCACCTGATCAGCAGAACAGAGATTACGAAAAGTCTGCCTTGATCCAAAAAAGGACTGGGACAGAGGGATGACATTCGCCGAACGTTAAACAAGTGGGAATCCTTCTTATTTTACAGAAGGCTTTTTTGCTTGCGAAGAATTGGCGGCTCATCTCCTCACCGTTTAGAGGAGGAGAAACAGAATGAAAACAAAACTGGATTTCATGAAAATGAAGGAAAATGGAGAGCCGATCGTGATGCTGACCGCTTACGATTATCCGCAGGCAAAGCTTGCGGAACAGGCGGGAGTCGACATGATTTTAGTCGGGGATTCGCTCGGAATGGTCGTGCTCGGACTCGATTCAACAGTCGGCGTAACGGTCAGTGACATGATTCACCATACAAAAGCGGTAAAACGCGGTGCGAAAAATACGTTTATCGTAACTGACATGCCGTTTATGTCTTACCATCTTTCAAAAGAGGATACATTGAAAAACGCCGCGGCCATTATTCAGGAAAGCGGCGCGGACGCGTTAAAGCTTGAAGGCGGAGACGGCGTTTTCGAATCCATCCGCGCGCTGACTCTCGGCGGAATTCCTGTCGTCAGCCATTTAGGCCTCACACCGCAGTCTGTCGGCGTATTAGGCGGATATAAAGTGCAGGGAAAAGATGAGCAAAGCGCGAAAAAGCTCATTGAAGACAGCATCAAATGCGAGCAGGCGGGAGCGATGATGCTCGTGCTTGAATGCGTGCCTGCTGAACTGACTGCTAAAATAAAAGAAGAAGTATCCATTCCCGTCATCGGAATCGGAGCCGGTTCAAAAGCGGACGGCCAAGTCCTTGTCTATCATGACGTTGTCGGCCACGGCGTGGACAGAACACCGAAGTTCGTGAAGCAATACGCCAAAATCGACGGCACGATTGAGTCGGCCCTCAGCGATTACGTCCGTGATGTGAAAGACCGGGTTTTCCCGGAAGAAAAGCATTCCTTTCAGATAAACCAAACTGTGCTGCAAGGCTTGTACGGAGGAAAGTAAGCGATGAAACAACTGACAGAAACTCAACAGCTGAAAGAATTGATTGCACAATACCGCTCAGAAGGCCGGACGATCGGATTCGTCCCGACAATGGGTTTTCTTCATGAAGGACATCTGACGCTGGTTGAAAAAGCAAGCAAAGAAAACGATATTGTTGTGATGAGCATCTTTGTCAATCCGACTCAATTCGGACCGGGCGAGGATTACGAAGCATATCCGCGAGATTTAAAGCGCGATGCCCGGCTTGCAGAACAGGCGGGGGCAGATGTTTTGTTTACGCCGTCTTCAAGTGATATGTACAAAGGCGAGCAAAATGTTGCCGTGCAAGTGAAAAGGAGAACTGACGTGTTGTGCGGCGCCTCCCGCGTCGGCCATTTTGACGGAGTGGCCACTGTGCTGACGAAGTTTTTCAATCTCGTTAAACCGACCCGCGCTTACTTCGGCCTGAAAGATGCCCAGCAGGCAGCGGTTGTGGACGGATTGATTGAGGATTTCTTTATGGATATCGAATTGGTTGCAGTGGACACGGTCAGAGAAGAAGACGGACTTGCCAAAAGCTCTCGCAACGTCTATCTGACTGAGCAGGAACGCAAAGAAGCGCCGATGATCTATAAATCATTACAGCAAGGCGCCGAACTGATCAGAGACGGTGAAAGAAATCCGGAAACCGTTATAAAAACCGTCACCGATATCATCGAAAACACAAGCGGCGTCATTGATTATGCCGAACTGTACGCTTATCCGGAGCTGACTCCGCTTAAAACATTAAACGGCAAGGTCATTCTGGCCTGCGCCGTCCAATTTTCTAAAGCCAGACTGATTGATAATATCATTATTGATATTGATGAATGGGAGAGATCATAATATGTACCGCACTATGATGGCCGGAAAACTGCACCGTGCTACCGTGACGGAAGCCAATTTAAACTATGTCGGCAGCATTACGATTGATGAAGATCTTTTAGATGCCGTCGGAATGCTCGCTAATGAAAAAGTTCAGATTGTGAATAATAATAACGGAGCGAGACTTGAAACGTATATTATTCCCGGTAAGCGGGGGAGCGGCGTCATCTGTTTAAACGGAGCTGCCGCCCGTCTCGTCCAAGAAGGAGATAAAGTCATTATTATTTCTTATCAAATGATGTCTGATCAGGAAGCAAAAAGCCATCAGCCGAAGGTGGCCGTTCTGGATGATCAGAATAAAATCGAGCAGATGCTGGGCCAGGAGCCGGCACACACGATTTTGTAAAAGAGCCCCCTTCATGGGGGTTTTCTTTTAAGATTTAGGGGCAAAAGCTGTTTTTCCGCTCCATTTCTCAACAAAACGTGTTACACTTTTCTCGTATGCAAGAATTGAGGTGTCCATTTTAATGAACAAACAACGGTTCGTTGTCATAGATGTCGAAACAACAGGAAATTCGCCGAAAAAGGGCGATAAAATCATTCAAATCGCAGCGGTTGTCATTGAAAATGGACAAATAACTGAGCGGTTTTCAAAATATATCAATCCGAATCAGGCCATCCCGCCGTTTATTGAACAGCTGACCGGAATTTCGTCCGGAATGGTTGAAAATGAACTGCCGTTTGAAGCGGTCGCAGAGGAGATTTTTCATCTGCTTGACGGCGCGTATTTTGTTGCCCACAATATTCATTTCGACCTCGGATTTGTCCGGTATGAACTGAGCGAAGCGGGCTATGAGCTGCCGGATTGTGAAGTGCTTGATACGGTTGAGCTTTCGCGTATTGTTTTCCCGGGGTTTGAAGGATATAAGCTCGGTGAGTTGTGCGCGGAGCTGAATATTGTTCATGACCGCCCTCACCGCGCAGACAGCGATGCGGAGGTTACGGGACTGGTCTTTTTAGACATTTTACATAAACTGAAACATTTGCCTTTACCGACATTAAAGCAGCTTAGAAGGCTTTCACAGCATTTTATCAGCGATTTGACGCTGCTTTTGGATTCTTTTATACATGAAAGCAGGCCGGCGGAAGAAAAGCGCTGCATTCCATACGCCTCTTTTTCAATTAAAGAGCCCGATCACATTCCGGTTTCCCGTCCGGTGAATGCGGCCATTGACCTTGAAAAGTGGAACGAAGAAAAAGAACGGATCTTATCCGGTATCATCCCCCGCTATGAAAAACGGACAGGGCAGCTTTCGATGATGGATGAAGTGCTTGGCGCCTTCCGCAATCGGGAGCATGCGCTGATTGAAGCGGCACCCGGCATCGGAAAAACGATCGGTTATCTCGTTCCGGCTGTTTTATTTGCCAAAGCGGAGCAAACTCCCGTGATTATCAGCACGTACTCTACTCTTTTGCAGCAGCAGATCATGTCTAAAGATCTTCCGCTTTTGGAGCGTATGTTTCCTTGGCCGGTTAAAGCCGCTATTTTAAAAGGGAAATCACATTATCTGTGCCTGCCTAAGTTTGAACATATTCTGCATGAGGAAGATGACAACTATGATGCGGTTTTGACGAAAGCGCAGCTTCTCGTCTGGCTGACGGAGACTGAAACGGGCGACGCCGCTGAGCTGAATCTTCCATCAGGCGGCAGATTGCTGTGGGAGCGCATGGCTTACGATGAGAATTCTTTTTTGAAAAAAGGGAAGGACTCGGCTGCCGGGTTTTATGAACGGGCTAAAGAAAAGGCGCAGGCCGCAGATCTGATTATCACAAACCATGCTTTGCTGTTTTCAGATCAAAGCAGTGAAACGAAAAAACTGCCTGCAAGCGGAACGATCATCATTGATGAAGCGCATCATTTCGAACGCGCTGCCAGCGAGCACCTGGGGAAGAGAGCTTCATACATCGGACTGCACACAAAGCTCAGCCGAATCGGAACCTTAAAGGAACACGGACTGTTAAAGCGGATGAGAAAACTGTTTTATACGTATGAACTGCCGGCGGAAAGTTTTTTTGACGCCGATGAGTGGATGAAGCATATTCAATCGGAAAGCGACGCATTTTTCAGTTCAGTGCATTCTTTTGTCAAACGAAGAAAACCTAAAGACGATCTGAACCGTCTCGTTTATAGTCTCAATCATAAAAGCCAGGATAAAGGGTTTCACATGATAACGGACGGAGCGGAGCGGCTTTGTGCGATGCTGGATCAGCTGCTTGACATGTTTTCAGTACAGGAGAAACTGTTACATCAAAAGCTTGATCAGATGAAAAGCGGAGCGGCTTTTTTAGCGGCCGAATATGTAAAGTGTATCAGGGGGCTGAAAGAATATCGCGATACGTTCAGCAGGCTGCTGTTTGAAAATGATGAGAAAGAAGCCGTTTGGGTTGAAATTGACGCGAAGGGCGCAAAAAATGCCGTCAGCATCTATGCGCAGCCTTTGGAGCCCGGTGAAATGCTGGCAGACCAGTTTTTCGCCCGCAAAAAAAGCGTTGTGCTCACATCAGCGACCTTAATGGTGGAGCATTCTTTTCAATTTATGATTGAAAGGCTCGGACTTGCGGATTTTTATCCGCGCACCAAAAGCATCCCGTCTCCTTTTTCTTACGATGATCAGATGAACGTCATCATTCCGAAAGAGATGAAATCCGTTAAATATGACGGAGAGCGGGAAGTCATTGAGCATATTGCCAAGTATGCAGAAATCATGTCAAAGGGAAAACAGCCGAAGATCCTTGTCCTGTTTACGTCTCATGATATGCTGAAAAAAGTGTATCAGGAACTGAAACTCAGTATGGAGATATCAGGCATTCAGCTTCTCGCCCAAGGTATTTCGGGCGGGAGTCCCGGTAAATTAATGAAAACCTTTAAAACGGCAAGCCGGGCGATTTTGCTCGGGACGAATCATTTCTGGGAAGGCGTTGATTTTCCGGGGGATGAATTGTCAACCGTCATGATCGCAAGACTTCCTTTCAGGGCGCCTGACAATCCGCTTCATGCCGCAAAATGCGAATTTGCCAAGAAGCAGGGGAAAAATCCGTTTCAGACGATTTCCCTGCCTGAGGCTGTGTTAACGTTCAGACAGGGGATCGGGCGCCTGCTCCGTACGGCGGGAGACAAGGGAACAATCGTTCTTTTAGATCAGCGTGTAAAGACGGCGGGATACGGACGGCTGTTTCTTGAAGCGCTCCCGACTTCATCTCTTTTGGAGCTGACGGATGCCGAACTCGGGGATTATGTCAGCCAAACGGAATAAAAGCCGCATAAACGCGGCTTTCGTGGTGTGGGATGAGGAATTGTTTTTATAGTAAAAGCGGGTTCATGCCGCCTTGTGATTTTATTATGCCGCGGGCGCATCCCGTTATGACTAACAAAATTTGTTCGACCGATGGAGGGTATAAAAATGGAAAGCAAAATTGAAATTCTGTCAACGATTAATGTGGAGCATTCAGATGATTTATATAAAATCGTCGATACATTAAATCGGACTTTGAAACGGGACAATCTGATGTTCGGGCTTGCGCTCGACGAAGAAAATCAAAATGAAGCGGTCTTCACCATTTATCGCACATAGGTGAAAAAGATGAGAAAAAAAGCATTAATATTTACAGCCGTATTTGGTATTATTTTTTTAGCAGTTCTTTTATTTTCGGCCAGCATTTTTAAATCTGCAATGGCCCAAAAAGAAGAAGGCCACGAAACAGCTGCCGCAGCCGCTAAAGAAAAAACGGATCTGACAGATGCTGAGAAAGTGGAGACCTTTGTCGGCAAACAGAAATATTATGTTGTTACCGGAACGGATAAACATGGAAAAGATATGTATGTATGGGTTCCGGCCGACAAAAAAGCAAAAATTCTCTCAAAAAAAGCCAGTGACGGCATTTCAAGCGGCAAGGCTGCCAAGATCGTTCGGGACGAAGGGCTTGTTTCCAAGCTGAATGGTGTTCACCCGGCGAGAGAAAACAATGTTCCGTTATGGGAAGTGACCTATATCAACAAAAGCGGGCAGTATAGCTTTAGTTATGTGGACTTTACAAGCGGCAAGATTCTCAAAAACATCACACCGTGAGACGTATTAGGGGGAGTTCAAGTTGAAATTGGCAAAAAGAGTATCCGCATTAACACCGTCTGCAACACTTGCAATTACTGCAAAAGCGAAAGAGCTGAAAGCAGAAGGCCATGATGTCATCGGCCTCGGAGCAGGAGAACCGGATTTTAATACGCCTCAGCACATTATAGATGCCGCGGTGCGTTCCATGAATGAAGGCCATACGAAATATACGCCTTCAGGCGGTCTGCCGGCGCTGAAAGACAGTATCGCAAAAAAATTCAAAAACGACCAGGGGATTGAATATAAGCCGTCAGAAATCATTGTCTGCACCGGAGCGAAACACGCTCTGTATACATTATTTCAGGTTATTCTCGATGAAGGGGACGAAGTGATTATACCGACTCCTTACTGGGTCAGCTACCCTGAGCAGGTGAAACTGGCAGGGGGGCGTCCCGTCTATGCAGAAGGGCTGGAATCCAATCAGTTTAAAATTTCACCGGAGCAGCTGAAGCAGGCTATCACCGAGAAAACAAAAGCGCTCATTATCAATTCACCGAGCAACCCGACAGGTGTTATGTATACGAAAGAAGAGCTTGCGGAACTCGGAAAAGTGTGTCTGGAGCATGGCATTCTGATCGTTTCCGACGAGATTTATGAGAAGCTTACATACGGAGGAAAAAAACACGTCTCAATAGCACAGCTTTCAGATGAATTGAAAGAGCAGACGATCATCATTAACGGCGTGTCGAAATCTCACAGCATGACGGGCTGGAGGATCGGCTATGCGGCGGGTTCGGAGACGATTATTAAAGCGATGACGAGCCTTGCGAGCCACAGCACATCAAATCCGACGTCTATCGCTCAATACGGCGCTATTGCGGCCTATAACGGTCCGGCTGAGCCGCTGGAAGAGATGAGACAGGCATTTGAGCACAGACTGAACACCATTTACGCTCAGCTCAGTGAGATTCCCGGATTCACCTGTGTCAAACCTGAAGGGGCGTTTTACTTGTTCCCTAACGCCAAAGCGGCCGCAGAAAACTGCGGATTCAAAGATGTCGATGAATACGTCAAGGCGCTTCTGGAAGAAGAAAAAGTCGCCGTCGTGCCGGGCTCGGGCTTCGGCTCACCGGACAACGTCCGTTTATCTTACGCAACGTCACTCGATCTTTTAGAAGAAGCGGTCGAAAGAATCCGCCGCTTCACGGAAAAACACAGCTGATTCTGAAAAAGCGGCTTTTAAAGCCGCTTTTCACTTGCATTGACCCCGTTAGAGTAGAACGGGTATAATAAAGTGATGAAAAAAGAGATTCAGGCAGATTCCTGAATGTCTTTCTTGTTCTGGAGGGAAAGAGTTTGAAAACAACAATCAACCAAGTGTATAAACACACAGGCGAGGAAGTAACGATTGGAGCTTGGGTCGCTAATAAACGCTCAAGCGGTAAAATCGCATTTTTACAGCTGAGAGACGGTACAGGCTTCATTCAGGGAGTTGTCGTTAAAGCTGAAGTAGAAGAAGACATCTTCCAAATCGCGAAATCAGTGACACAGGAAACGTCACTTTATGTAAAAGGAATTGTGAAAGAGGACGAGCGTTCACCGCTTGGCTATGAGCTTGCTGTTACATCCATTGAAGTCATTCACGAAGCGACTGATTATCCGATTACGCCTAAAGAGCACGGTACGGAATTCTTAATGGATCACAGACATTTATGGCTCCGTTCGAAACGCCAGCACGCAATTATGAAAATCCGCAACGAAATCATCCGTGCGACTTATGAATTTTTCAATAAAGAAGGCTTCGTGAAAGTTGATCCGCCGATTTTGACGGGAAGCGCTCCGGAAGGCACGACTGAGCTCTTCGCGACAAAATATTTTGATGAAGACGCCTTCCTGTCTCAAAGCGGCCAGCTGTATATGGAAGCAGCTGCAATGGCGCTCGGAAAAGTATTCTCTTTCGGACCGACGTTCAGAGCGGAAAAATCGAAAACGAAACGCCATCTCATCGAATTCTGGATGATTGAGCCTGAAATGGCATTTGTTGAATTTGAAGAAAACCTTGAAGTTCAGGAGAATTATGTTGCATACATCGTACAAAGTGTGCTGGAACATTGTAAGATCGAGCTGAACACATTAGGTAGAGACACATCGAAGCTTGAACAAATCAAAGCGCCATTCCCGCGCATTACGTACGATAAAGCGATCGAATTCCTGAAAGAAAAAGGCTTTGACGATATTGAGTGGGGAGATGACTTCGGTGCGCCGCATGAAACAGCGATCGCAGAAAGCTATGACAAACCGGTGTTTATCACTCATTACCCGACGTCATTAAAACCGTTTTATATGCAGCCTGCCAAAGATCGTGACGATGTCGTGTTATGTGCCGACTTAATCGCTCCGGAAGGCTACGGGGAAATCATCGGCGGTTCAGAACGCGTTCATGATATGGATTTATTGGAAGAAAGATTAAAAGAACACGGTCTGGATTCAGATGCTTACAAATGGTATGCTGAACTCAGACAATACGGTTCTGTTCCGCACTCCGGCTTCGGCCTCGGACTTGAGCGGACAGTGGCTTGGATCAGCGGAGCGCCTCACGTGCGTGAAACGATTCCGTTCCCGAGACTTCTGAACCGTCTGTATCCGTAATAGTTATGAAAAACGAAGTCTCCTGCAAGGGAGACTTTTTCTAAGTAAAGGGGAAAACTCCCGGAGATAACCTTTTACAGTAAGAGGTGTAAGGATGAAAAAACAGCAATTTATAGATATGCAGGAACTTGGCATTTCAAGCATTCCCAACCTGCTGTTGACACATTACCGGCAGCTCGGGCTGAATGAAACCGAATTGATCCTGCTTTTGAAGATTAAAATGCATTTGGAAAAGGGCTCTTATTTTCCGACGCCGTTTGAACTTCAGTCAGGCATGTCCATCTCTGCTGAAGAATGTACAAGCTGCCTGAGAATGTTTATTCAAAAAGGTTTTCTGTTTATTGAAGAATGTGAAGACCATAACGGCATAAAGTTTGAAAAATATTCTCTGCAGCCGTTATGGGCGAAGCTGTATGATTACATGCAGCATTCTCAAAATGAAACGCAGGAAAGAACGTCAGAAAAAGAACAAAAAAGCCTGTATACCATCTTTGAAGAAGAGTTCGGAAGACCGCTGTCGCCGCTTGAATGCGAGACGCTGGCCATATGGCAGGACCAGGATCAGCATGATGCGATTCTGATTAAACACGCCTTAAAAGAAGCCGTTTTATCGGGGAAACTCAGTTTTCGCTATATTGACCGGATTTTATTTGAATGGAAAAAGAACGGCTTCAAAACGGTTGAGCAGGCGAAGGCGCACAGCCAAAAATTCCGGCGTGTTCAAACGAAACAAAATGATCCGCAAAAAGAGTATACGAGGCAGGTGCCTTTTTACAATTGGCTGGAACAATAACATGAGAAGGGGAGAAACGTGTTAAATTTAAAGCAGATTGAATATTGTCTTGAAAAAATCGGCGATATGTTTCCGCACGCAGAATGTGAACTTGTCCATTCAAATCCTTTCGAATTGGTTGTGGCAGTCGCATTATCCGCGCAATGTACGGATGCTCTCGTCAACAGAGTGACAAAAACGCTATTTCAAAAATATAAACGGCCCGAAGATTATCTTGCCGTATCGCTGGAAGAACTCCAGCAGGATATTAAATCAATCGGCCTGTACCGCAATAAAGCCAAAAATATTCAAAAGCTGAGCAAAATGATCATCGAAGAGTACGGCGGAGAAGTGCCGAAAGACCGGGATGAGCTTGTGAATCTGCCGGGTGTCGGACGGAAAACGGCAAATGTGGTCGTGTCTGTTGCTTTCGGCGTACCTGCGATCGCAGTAGACACTCATGTGGAGCGGGTCTCTAAACGGCTCGGTATCTGCCGCTGGAAGGACTCTGTTTTGGAAGTAGAGAAAACATTAATGAAAAAAGTGCCGAAAGAGGATTGGTCTGTTACGCATCACAGATTAATATTTTTCGGCAGGTATCATTGTAAAGCGCAATCTCCCCGCTGTGCGGAATGTCCTTTGCTTCCGCTATGCAGAGAAGGGCAGAAGCGTGACAAAAAAGGGCTGGTGAAACGGTGACGGCGATTGACATTCTGGCAGGCTATGAAACATACCTGCGCAGCCTTACGGACTTGGAAAGCCTCGAGGTCAAAACGGCGTTGCGCCGCCATCCGCTGTATATGGATTTCAGCGGTCAGCCAACCGTGCAGCCATGGAGGGAAAGGGGCGAATATGTCCCGTTTCTGTTTCAGATTTGGAACGAGACGAAAGAAACGCTGCTTCCCGTTTTTCAAACAAGAAAATCGAGATGTGATCAAAATGACATGCTGAAGGGAATTGCCTGTCTGATTGCCGCTTTTCACTGGACGGCAGGGGAGCGGGTTACATCACTCGACTGGACTGTGCTTGAAACAAAGCATTTTCCCGCCGAACCGATCAATTGGGCGGAGCGAATGGCGTTTATTTTAACAAAACCGACTCAATATCACTCGTTTATTCAGCTTGATGAATTGATGACGGAGATGAAGAAACAATATCATAAATATGAAGCCATGAACAAAGGTTAAAAACCTTCTTTTCTCATAAGGAGGTTTTTTGTGTGAAAAAAATCCTTCACCTGGTTGAGGTGAAGGATTTCGTCCGCTAATGAGCGGGATTTGACTGGATGGTTGACGAATTGGACTGCCCGTTGATATTTGAAGATGAGTCTTGGTTTTTGTCCGTTTGACCGCTGTCAGGTTTATTTGAGCCGTCTGAACCGGAATCGGAATCATTATCAGAGCCGTTATCTTGCTGTCCGTTGTTATCGGTCCCGTTACCGGGCTGATTCTGATTGTTGTTATCTGTTTGATCCTTATCGGATTGATCCTGGTTTTTATCCGGGTCCTCAGTTGGTGTTTGATCCGATCCGTCAGACGTATCTGTTTGATTGTCATCTGTGTTTGAATCATCGGTTTGTGTCTTGTCCTTATCTTTATCTTCATCAGACTTCTGTTCATCGTCAGTCGCTTTATCTTTATCCGCATCGTCTTCTTCATCTTTCGGGACTTTGAAAGATGCTGATGCCGTATCGCTTTTTCCGTCATCGTTTTCCGCTGTCACCTGGAAGCTGTATGTGGAGCCTGGCGTGACATCTGAGATGACGGCTTCTTTTGCCGAACTGTTTTGAATGTCACTGTAGCTTCCGCCGTCAACGGATTGTTTGACATTGAATGTTGCATCACCGTCATAATTCCAGCTTAAGGTTAATGATTTTTTATCTTTGTCGTATTTCACTTGCAATCCTGTCGGTTTATCGGCTTTTTCTTTCGTGTACGTTTTAGAAACGGCAGTTGGCTGCGTTCCTTTCACGAAGTACTCCGTCACTTTTTTATCATCCGGCGTATTCGGTCCGGCTAAAGCGGCAGGATTCGAGCCTTTCTCAACTGTTTCTTTTACGACGCTGTCAGGCTGCTTGAAGCTTCCTTTACCGTCATCAACGTATGAGATCAGCTTTTGAAAAATCCGTTTTGCGACTTGCTGGTCTGCAGAAGACAGTGATTTCTTTCCTGCTTTGTTACCAGATTCTACACCAGTCCAAACCGCCGCTGTATATTGAGGGGTGTATCCGACAAACCAGGAGTCTGGGACTCCGCCTGGAGCAATGTTGTATTTTTGAATATCGCCTTTAGTAAAGTTAGTTGAACCTGTTTTACCGGCGACTTCCACATTCGGCACTTGAGCCAGTCTGCCTGTTCCTGATTGCACCACTGTTTTGAGCATATCTGTAATCATAAACGCCGTGTAGTCGCTCATAACACTTTTCGGTTTCGGTGTTAAATCAAGCTTTGTGCCGTCATTAAATTCGATAGATGTAACCGCGTGCGGTTCATTGTACGTTCCGTTATTTCCGAAAGCGCTGTACGCGCCCGCCATGGTCATAGTAGATACACCGCGGTTATCCTCACCAAATCCTCCGATCGAATAAGATTCGGTTACACTCTCTTTGTTTAATCCTAGTCCTAAGTCATTTGCGAAGTCGACGGCATTATCTTTACCGGCGGCTTGGTATGCTTTCAGTGCCGGAATATTACGTGAGTCTGCGAGAGCCTCTCGCATAGATATTAGGCCTCTGTATCTATTATCATAATCATGAATCGGTGTGCCGTTAGAATACGTATAAGCCGAGTCATCAATCTGCTCGTAAGTCGACCATTTTTTATTTTCAATGACCGGTCCGTAATCAAGAATCGGTTTTATCGTTGAACCGGGCTGGGTTTTACCTTGTGTTGCATAATTGAATCCCCCGGTAGTTCTATTCCGTCCTGGTCCGATGGCGCGGATTTCTCCGTTTGTCGTATCAAGGAGGGTGACGCCGCCCTGCATGCCTTCCGAAAAGCCGGCCGTGTCTCCGTTCATCAATTGATCAAGATAATCTTGTGCTTTCGTATCAAGGGTTGTATAAATTTTCAGTCCGTCAGTTGAAATATTGACGTCTTTCTTTTCTTTTGTCTCAATTTCTTTCATGACTTCTTCGACAAAAGCGCTGTATTTATTTGTGTCCTTTTTATCGTATTCCTTTTGGCTGACGACGCCTTCATCTTTCATGGACACTTTCTTTGCTTTTTGGTATTCAGCATTTGAGATGAATCCTTGTTTTTCCATTAAGCTGAGAACGATGTTTCGGCGCTTTTCAGAAGCCTTCGGGTTTTTAACCGGGTTATATCCGGTCGGGCTTTGCGGCATTCCGGCAAGCGTCGCTGCCTGTTCAACCGTAAGCTTGCTCAAGTCTTTTACGCCGAAGAATTCTTCAGCCGCTTTACCGACGCCGTAGGCACGCGGTGAGAAATAAATTCTGTTTAAATACATCTCTAAGATTTCATCTTTAGAATAATGGCGCTCCAGCTGCAGTGAAAGCCACACTTCCTGTGCTTTCCGTTTAATCGTTTTCTGATGGGTCAAAAGCGAGTTTTTCACAACCTGCTGGGTGATTGTGCTTCCTCCCTCTGAACCGAATCCATCCGTAAAGTTGGCGACCAAGGCGCCTCCGATCCGGATCGGGTCTATACCGTGGTGCTTATAAAAACGGGCGTCTTCAGTTGCGATAAATGCTTCTTTCACAACATCGGGTATATCCTTAATCGGGACGTAGGTTCGTTTTTCCCCGCCCACTTCCGCGATTTCTTTGCCGTTTTTATCGTAAATCGTTGAAGAGTAAGGCGTTTTCAGCTTGGCTTCGTCCAAAGACGGCGCGCCGGAAACCAAAACGGCAAATGCCGCCGCTCCGCCGACTATGCCAAGGACAAACAGAATAACCAAGGACAGTACAATCTTTTTGAATAAACCGCCTTTACGCTGTTTCTTGCCTTTTTTCGGTGAAGAAGGCTTAGTGCTTTTCGTCTGCCTTGCCTTACGGCGTTCTTCACGGCTCGTAAATTGATCTGACATAACATCTCAACCTTTCGTTTATCAACCTTTCGCTCAGTCTACTGTTCCTGCGAAAAATAAAGCTGTTCAATAATACTAATATAATCAATTCTCGGTGAGTATCCAAGGGAAATCGGAAAGGAAGCATCTTCTAATTCGTCTCTGCGAATCGATTTTCTGCCATTGTTCTCCTTTCTCTCCCAAAAGACAAACAGCTTGTCGGCTTCGAGGAAATAAACCTTTCCGAAAGCGGATATAATAACAAAACAAATGCCGTCTTGCCTGACCACCTGCTTCATATGCTCAATCTGATGATCATGAAAATTCTGCAGGGGAAATGCCGTTTTGTTTTTTGTTTCTTTTGCCTCAAAATCAATGTAGCGTCCTTTATAAATGCCGTTGTAGTCGGTTGTGGAAGACTGTTTAAAATAAGCTTCCTTAATGACTGCGGCGCTTCTTTTCGGATAGTGGACGTTTACAATCTGGACGGGTGTCGGCTTTTTGTGAATGACAGCAATTTGGTTAGCCAGATAATACTTATTCGTTTCATTCAGGTCGTCTTCGAGGGTCATGCCGCGATTACTGTATGAATGAGACCGTTTCTGGCTGTTTTGGGATGAAACCGTTTTGTTCGGCTGAAAAGTTTTTCCATTCGGGTACCGAATCACTTTTTCCATCCTCCTTATCAAACTAATAGTGACGGAAGTGAATGAACGTGCATAAACGACAGACCGTAACCGCCATTCTTCGCCTGATCGAAAAAGAGACGAAAATAAAAAATGCCGATAATATTTCCCGGACGAATGCCTATAAAGCATATTATGACCGCCATCCTGAGATCAAGTGGCCGCTTTTGGCATCCTTTGTGTCCCGCAATGCGGGCTGGTCGATGACTGATTTAAGAGGCGTCCTTTATCAGGAGGGCCTTGACAGCAGGCAGAAAAACTGGTTTTTCCTTTCGTATGAAAGGGCGAATTGGCTGATTTTTTCTGATGCTTATCCTCAGCTTCTGGTCTACCAGTGGTCAAAACAAATCGGCGAACCTCTTTTCCGTCATCTTCCTTATTTCCGCGTCTCGGCTTTTATGCAGGAAGAATGGTTCCGCTTTTGGCGTGACGGAGATACGGAACGGCTCATGTATGCTCTTATTATAAATGAACAAAACACTATCCAAGCACCTATTATACAAAATCCTTCGTTTAAAAAGAATGTTTTTGGCACGATTCCTTTTTATTTAAGTGATTGGTTTCACTTTAATACGGTGATATTCCCTTCATTTGACGGACAATTATACGGAATTTCCGTCAAACGGTTTTCAAAAACCGAAGAGAGAATTACGCTCGGAAAACAGCTGGCCCGCCTACTGTTCAGCCCTGATCTTCACGCTTCTTTTTACCGTTTTCTTGATACCGTTCCTCATACCGGTTCACGCTTTGATATGGAGAAAATGATCGGCATCAAAAAAAGAACATCACCGATGCTGAGGACAACCTATCCCATTGTTGCCCACCCATTAGACGGCGAAAGGGCGGATTGGTTTCAAAAAAGGTTAAGAAAAGGGGCTTTCTTACAGGAGAAAATGCCGAAACAGCTTGAACTGACGGACTGGTACTTCCAGAAAAGACGGGAGCTCCATGCGCTCTTCGCGGTTAAAGAGTGGCTGAAGAAATGAAAAAGCCCGAAACCGTTCGCTGGGGTTTCGGGCTGCTGATGTGTTACGTGGAAGGGCGGTTTGGGCCGCCTAATTTTTTATCAAGCGTATCAGTCGTTTTTGCTTCGGTTTTTTGCTGTTTACCTGCATTTTTCGGTCTCGTTTTCATACGGCACCTCCTCAACTGTATCGTTTGCATTAACGTGCCGGTTCATACAAAGTTTGCGGCACTTTTTTGTCGAAAGGCACGCCTTTTAGGATAATCTCTGTTTGTTTGCCGAACTGCTTCTAGTTTTGTCATGTGCAAAGGAGAGCGGTATGAAAACGAGAATTATATTCTAAAGAAACGCAAGTGATAAAAGGGAGGAACATGAATGTCTGTTTACACGAGCAAGGCTGATATTCTCCGTCTGCTTTCTGATATCGAATTCCGGATTTCTGCTGCTGAAAAGACGCTTACCCAAGCAGTCAGATCCTGTCAGGCGGAAGCTGAAGAAATCAGACAGGAGAAACTTTCCCGCCTTGAGGAAGAGGCGCGGGAGCTTCATGTTTGTATTGATGACCTGTTTTTGGCTGACCGGCGTAAAAAGGATTTGCCGAGAGCCTGCCGGATCAGCTGATTTTATGCAAAAACTTTGGTACCATATGTACTGAGGTGAGTCCGTTTGCAGACACAGTCGTTATTGGAGCTGACAGAACAAATGATAGAGGCGGTTCTGGAAGCCGAAAAAAGGTATCAGGATGGAAAAGAGTCAGGCCGTTCATATGATTTTTTTGAGATTATTAAACCCGATGTTGAAAAAAGAGACCGGCTTTGCGCGCTTTGGACAGAAGCAGCGCTTGCGTTTATTCAGGAAAACCGTCCGAAATACGTTCATCACGCACAAATTCAGGCCGTTACAGAAAATTTCGGAGAGCTGATGCTCCAATCATATGTTCATCATATTCATAAAAAAAGATACAGGGATTTAACTGAATCTGTTTTATATACGCTTCGTATATTAAGGGATGAAATTGAAAAAGAAGGCAGCTGAAAACGGCTGCCTTCTTTTATATAAAGGGGTCGGGTATGTTATTCATACGCCGGGTTTTCTGCTCCACTTGCTTCGAGAACCTTCATACTGTTTCGAAATTCGGTTGCGGTGAGATGGCCTTGAATATAGAGGAATTTTGCAAAGTCCATCAGTTTATCTGCACAATCTGTTTCATATTTTTTCACTTCAGCAAAACGCTTTCTTAAGTATGATACGTTCATAATGGTGCATCCCCTCTCATGTATGTTGAGATTATGGTAACATAACGATTCGACTTTTTTCTGTTTTTAAAAAATTAAGACTTTCGACAGCATTTGACAAAAATCAGAATCACCGAAAGCACATAACCACGGCGGAATTCATACATATATAGCAGAAACTTAGTGAGAGACAAGGGGGAATGTCGTATGCAATGGAGAGCAGAGCCATATCAAAATATGTACCAGCAGCCGGCGGGATATTTCTACCCGCAGCAGATACAGCCATTACAGCAGCCGTATCCGCAGCAGATACAGCCGCTACAGCCGCCATATCATCAGCAAGGGCAGTACCCGCAGCAATTTTATCCGAATCAGGAATACGGTCATATGCAGCAGCCGTTTGCTCCCTCTCCTCCTCAGGCAGCCATGCCCGGGGGGCAGCCGGGGTTTGTGAATCCTTACCCCGTTCCCAGACCGAATCAGCAGCAGTCTTCCCAATTCTCAGGCATACTCTCCCAGTTTAAAAAAACGAACGGACAGTTTGACTTTAATAAAATGATAGATACAACGGGGCAGATGGTAAGCGCCGTAAATCAGGTCGGATCGCTGGTGAAAGGCTTCACCAGTATCTTCAAATAAAAAGCATGAATGATATCCATCATTCATGCTTATTTTTTAGGGAAAAAGAGGGTAAGCGTCTGTTCATTCCAGGATGTTTCCATATCTTCTTCACTCACCTTATACGGGAGGACAACGGTTCTTGTCATGCTTGAAGACACATGGGATGAATGAGCCTGTTTATGATCGTAGCGGATTGTAACGTGAAGGTAGCACCCCTTCGTTTCCACCAGCATATCCCCGTCACGGAACGTCTCGGGAACGCCGATATCAACCGCGAGGCCCTTCGGCTCTTCTCTGACGTCAATCGTCACTTGCGCTTCAGTAAAAGCCGAATTGACAAGGTGCTGAAAACCCTGCATCAATTCTGCGAAGGGACCTGAGTGAAAAAATTGGTCCATCGCATGGCTGATGATGTCCTCATTACTTTGCGGATCAAGTTTATCGTTTTGTGATTGATCCATATGACCACCGCCTTTTTACAAACAGACTATGCGATGTTATGCCGTATGGTTAAGAATTGAAGGAAAAAAGAAAGTATGGTTAAATAGTGGAGAATAAACTGGTAACGGATTCACATTTAGGAAGGGGAGCACACACATTGCTGAAAAAATTATTCGGATTGGGAGACAGCCGGAAAAAGCCGGCCGAGGAAGTGATTTTTTCTCCGGCTGACGGAGCGGTGATGGATTTGGCTTCAGTGCCGGATCCCGTATTTTCACAAAAAATGATGGGGGACGGGATCGCCGTCGAGCCTGCAAACGGAGACATTGTTTCACCGGTTGAGGGAGAAGTGATTCAGCTGTTCCATACAAAACATGCTGTCGGCATCCGCACCCTTTCCGGAGCGGAACTTTTGATACATGTCGGTTTGGATACCGTCAATATGAACGGCGAAGGCTTTGAAGCGCATGTAAAAGAAGGAGACAAAGTGAAAACAGGCGATCTGCTTTTAACGTGCCGGCTGGATTTAATAAAAGAAAAAGCAAGCAGCACCGTCATCCCTATGGTGATTATGAATGGCGATGCCGCAGAACCTTTGCAATTTGCAGGCGCAAATGAAGCGAAAAAAGGACAAACAGAGCTTTTTACGATAAAAATGAAGTAGGCAGGGGCTGATTCCCTGCTTTTTTTCTTGTGCAGGATTTTCATCTAGCCAGGCAAACAAATATTCGGTAAACTGTACCTCATAAAGAGGTGTGAACGATGAAGAAAAAATCACTGAGCGAACTGATTCAGGAATTAAAAAATCATGAAAATATTGTGCATTGGCATGAAGAGGAACCGCGGGAGGCGAAAACCATGCCGATGCCGGAACAAGTAGATCCGAACATTCGGGCGGCCCTCGAAAAGAGGGGGATCGAGCGGCTCTTTACACATCAATACTCCGCTTTTCAGACGGTTCAAAACGGAGAAAGCATTGTGGCTGTCACACCGACGGCCTCCGGAAAAACACTGTGCTATAATCTTCCGGTTCTTCAGTCTATCGCGGAAGATGCCTCAAGCCGCGCGCTTTATTTATTTCCGACAAAGGCGCTCGCGCAGGATCAAAAAAGCGAGCTGAACGAAATCATAGACGAGACGGGCATGGACATTAAAAGCTTTACCTATGACGGAGATACATCACCGGCCATCAGGCAGAAAGTCAGAAAAGCCGGGCATATTGTGATCACAAACCCTGATATGCTTCATTCAGCCATTCTTCCTCACCATACAAAATGGGTGAGTCTGTTTGAAAACCTGAAATATATCGTCATTGATGAATTACATACGTACCGGGGCGTATTCGGCAGCCATGTGGCGAACGTCATCCGCCGTTTAATGAGAATCTGCGCTTTTTACGGAAGCACGCCGTCATTTATCTGTACATCCGCCACAATCGCCAATCCGAGGGAATTGGCGGAGCAGCTGACGGGAAAATCAGTGCGCCTGATTGACGATAACGGCGCCCCGGCCGGAAGAAAGCACTTTGCTTTTTACAATCCTCCGATTGTAAATAAACCGCTGCATATTCGAAAAAGCGCCACCGTGGAAGTGAACGAACTTGCCAAAACTTTTTTAAAAAATAAGATCCAGACGATTGTTTTTGCCAGAAGCCGTGTCCGGGTTGAAATTATTTTAAGCCACATTCAGGAGATCGTAAAAAAAGAAATCGGCGCGAAGTCTGTCAGAGGTTATCGCGGCGGATATCTTCCGAAAGAAAGAAGAGAAATAGAGCGGGGGTTAAGAGACGGCAGCATTCTCGGCGTTGTCAGCACAAACGCGCTGGAGCTCGGCGTTGATATCGGCCAGCTTCAGGTCTGCGTGATGACGGGGTACCCGGGCAGTGTCGCGAGCGCATGGCAGCAGGCGGGCCGGGCCGGGCGGCGGCAGGGAGAGGCGCTTATCGTGATGGTGGCGAACTCTGATCCGATTGACCAATATATTGTGCGCCATCCTGATTATTTCTTTAAACGCTCGCCTGAATCTGCAAGGATCAATCCCGATAATCTCATTATATTGGTCGATCACCTGAAATGCGCCGCGTATGAGCTGCCTTTCAGAGCCGATGAAACATTCGGAGAAAATGATGCAAGAGACATTCTCGAGTATTTAGAAGAAGAAGGGGTGCTTCACGAAAACCGCGAACGCTATCACTGGGCGAGCGAATCTTTTCCCGCCTCCAACATCAGTCTCCGTTCGGCGTCACAGGAAAACGTGGTCATCGTTGACCGGTCAGAGACGGCTGATGTAAAAATCATCGGAGAAATGGACCGCTTCAGCGCGATGACGCTTCTTCATGATGAAGCGATTTATCTTCATGAAGGGGTGCAGTATCAGGTTGAAAAGCTTGATTGGGATCATAAAAAAGCGTACGTGCGAAAGGTCGATGTCGAATATTATACAGATGCCAATTTAGCGGTGCAGCTGAAAGTGCTGGACATTGACAGAACGGACAGCAGAAAGAAAACGGCCTTACATTTCGGCGATGTAACCGTGAACGCACTTCCGACAATATTTAAAAAAATTAAAATGACGACATTTGAAAATATAGGATCAGGGCCGATTCATCTTCCAGAAGAAGAACTGCATACCAGTGCTGCCTGGCTTGAATTGAAAGAGACGGATTCGGAGATCGGCGAAAAAACGCTTGAACAGCTGCTTTTAGGCATTGCCCACGTCCTGCAGCATATCGTGCCTGTATACGTCATGTGCGACCGAAATGACGTGCATGTCGTGCCGCAAATCAAAGCCGCACATACCGGACTTCCGACAATCTTTCTGTATGATCATTATCCGGGCGGAATCGGACTTGCCGATGAAGTATATAAGCGATTTGATGAAATCAATGAAGGGGCTGAGCGCCTGATCAGACAATGTCCATGTCAAGACGGATGTCCTTCCTGCATCGGCTCCGAAATAGAAGGAATAGATGCAAAGAAAGCGATACTCCGGCTCTTGAATTACGTGTAAAAGAAAAGGGGGACGAAAGATGTCCTTGAAAAATAAATTAAAGCGGATGAAAAACCACCTGAATGTGCCGGAAGCTGAAAAAAAGCCGGCAGCTTCACAACTTTCGGTCCCGGATATTCAAGTCCCATTTAGAGAAGAATGGGAGGCATTCGGAGTGAAGCCTTTCTTTTTTGAGGATGAATACTGTCTTATCCGCGAAACCGTCTATCCGCTTTCGCACCGCCACGGACGGTACAGCTTCAGTGAACTTGATGACGTCATGGCATTATGGAATAAAGGCGGTTTGACGCATACTCTATCAGCAGAAGGATACGAAAAAAGCCAGCTGTTCTTCTTTGATACTGAAACGACCGGCCTCGGCGGCGGGGCCGGCAATATGATCTTTTTGCTCGGTCATGCAAAAGTGTATGAAGACCGTGTCGCGGTTAAACAGCATCTGCTTCCTAAACCGGGAAACGAGACGGCTCTTTACAAAAGCTTTTTAAGTGAGGTTGACATTACGTCTCTTGTTACGTATAACGGAAAAGCCTTTGACTGGCCGCAAGTAAAAACAAGGCATACATTGCTTCGGGACAGACTTCCGAAACTTCCTGACTTCGGTCACTTTGATCTTCTGCACGGAGCGAGGCGGCTTTGGAAACATAAATTAGAGCGTGTATCGCTTTCAGCGGTTGAAAATGAAGAGCTTGCTTTTAAAAGGGACGAAGACACACCTGGTTATTTGGCGCCGATGCTGTATTTTCAATTTTTAAAGGCGGAGGATCCGGCTCTTTTAAAGGGAGTGCTCTCGCATAATGAACAAGATGTGCTTTCCCTCATCGCTCTTTACATCCATATGTCAAAAAAGATTTTTGCATCTTCTGATCAGACGTCAGAACGTCAGGAAGCATACGCCATGGCGAAATGGTTTATCGCTCATAAAGAAACCGATCGGGCTGTTTCACAGCTGGAAGCGCTGCAAGGCAAAGACTTTGAAGATTCGGATCGGGCCCTTTTTGACTTAGCAATGCTTTATAAAAAACAAAACCGCAGGCAAGACGCCGTGCCCCTTTGGGAGAAACTGACGGGCTCTGATCTTCACATATGCAGACACCAATCAGCGGTAGAGCTGGCGATCTATTTTGAGCATCACGCAAAAGATTATAAAAAAGCTCTGCAGGCCGCACAGCAGGCGGCAGAAGACGGGGAAATATCGGAAAAAGAAGCCGAGAAGCTCCATGTGAGAATTGCCCGGCTTAAGAGGAAATATTCTTCTTGAAATATTGCCCGGGAAAGCGCAAAAGCCGAGCTGTTTCGCCAAAAATATTTTTTTCTGAATCCGCATCGATTTTGTTGTAGAATGGTGCCGCATCTTGTAAAATAGCGTTAGTTATTTATAGGGGAGAGTTGGTATGTATAAAGGTGTTTTTTACTTGTTCTTTGTCGTGGTTTTTTTGATTGCGTTTGTATTTTCGAATTTTAAAGACAGCTTGCTGACACACTTTTAAATTGGGTGATTGAATTAGAACATGCACCCTCTTTTCTTCATAACCTAACAGTGTAATATAAGTTAATGGAGAGGGGATTTAGCATGTTTCATCATCATTGTTGCAGACCAAACGTGATGCCGCCGATTGTCCATCCGACTCATTGCTGTGAACACCATTGTTTTTCTAACACAGTTGTGCCGCATATTCATCCGCAACATACAACTAACGTAAATCACCACAACTTTGAGCACGTTCATTACTATCCGCACACTTTTTCAAATGTTGACCCGACAACTCACCAGCATTTTCAGTGCGGAAGCCCTTGCTGCGATCATTAGTATTGAACGCTTAAGCAAGATCGGTTAGGATATCAGCAAATCAAAATGGGGCCCGATGGGGAGCCCCATTTTTTAAGCAGGTGATCAATTGAAAGTATTAGCCGTAACAGGATACAAGCCGTTTGAACTCGGAATTTTTAAACAGGATGACCGGGCGCTTGTTTATATAAAAAAGGCGATAGAAACCAGACTCAGAAGCTTTATTGACGAAGGCTTGGAATGGATTCTCATATCCGGACAGCTGGGGACTGAGCTTTGGGCGGCTGAAACGGCGTACGATCTCAGAGAAGAGTATCCGGAATTAAAGGTTGCCGTTATCACGCCTTTCTACGGCCAAGAAGAAAAGTGGAAGGAACCGAATAAAGAAATGTATGAAGCGGTGCTTGCTCAGGCAGATTATGAGGAGAGCCTGACGCATCGGCCGTACGAAAGTCCGCTCCAATTCCGGCAGAAAAACGCGTTCTTTATTGAAAAGTCAGATGCGCTTTTGCTTTTATATGATCCTGAAATGGAAGGATCGCCGAAATATATGCTGCAGCAGGCAGAAAAACGCCGTGAAACAGACGGATATCCGATTTATTCGATTACGATGGATGATCTCCGTGCCGCCGTTGAAGAAGAAGATTTCTTTACATAACACGTCAGAGAATATTTGACAACGGGACGTGTTTCTGAATAAAATATAACATGATGATTCACGATATGAGGTGAAAAAGATGCTTGCTGATAAAGTAAAGCTTTCTGCGAAAGACATTTTGGAAAAAGAATTTAAAACAGGCGTTAGAGGTTACAGACAAGAAGACGTTGACAAATTTTTAGATATGATTATTAAGGATTATGAAACCTTTCATCAAGAAATTGAAGAACTGCAGCAAGAAAATCTGCAGCTGAAAAAACAGCTTGAAGAAGCAAGCAAAAAACAGCCGGTGCAGTCCAATACGACCAACTTTGACATTCTGAAAAGGCTGTCCAACCTTGAGAAACATGTATTCGGCAGCAAACTTTATGACGAATAGGGCAGATGCACTTGTCAAATGAGACAAGTTGCTTTATAATGAACAAGTGTTCTTAACGTTCGGGTAATCGCTGCAGATCTTTGAATCTGTAGAGGAAAGTCCATGCTCGCACGGTGCTGAGATGCCCGTAGTGTTCGTGCCTAGCGAAGAAATAAGCTAGGGCAGCCTTGATAGGCTGACGGCAGGAAAAAAGCCTACGTCTCCGGATATGGCTGAGTATCCTTGAAAGTGCCACAGTGACGAAGTCTCATCAGAAATGGTGAGAGTGGAACGCGGTAAACCCCTCGAGCGAGAAACCCAAATTTTGGTAGGGGAACCTTCTTGAAGGAATTGAACAGATAGAAGGACAGAATGCTTTCTGTAGATAGATGATTGCCGCCTGAGTACGAGGTGATGAGCCGATTGCAGTACGACGGAACAAAACATGGCTTACAGAACGTTAAACATTATTGATATGACAAATTAGAGCTCTCCTTTAAAGGGGAGCTTTTATCTTGAATGAGACGAAAGCTTAAAAGAGACAGGGTGATACGATGAAGAAGTACACACTAATAGCGACGGCGCCGATGGGAATTGAAGCGATCGTCGCCAAAGAAGTGCGTGATTTAGGTTATGAATGCAAAGTAGACAACGGAAAAGTCATTTTTGAAGGAGATGCGCTTGCGATCTGCCGCGCTAACTTATGGCTGCGGACGGCTGACCGCATCAAAGTACAGGTCGCCGAGTTTCAGGCGAAAACGTTTGATGAGCTGTTTGAAAAAACAAAAGCGATTGACTGGCGCGCGTACATTCCGGAAAACGCAAAGTTCCCCGTTATCGGAAAATCCGTGAAATCAGTGCTTGCCAGTGTGCCTGACTGCCAGCGGATCGTCAAAAAGGCGATAGCGGAAAAGCTGAAACTTCAATCAGGAAAACAAAATGAGTGGATTGAAGAAACGGGCCCCGAGTATAAGGTGGAGATTTCCCTTTTAAAAGATAAAGCCGTGCTTACACTGGATTCATCAGGAACAGGCCTTCACAAACGGGGATACAGGGTTGATCAGGGAGGAGCTCCGATTAAAGAGACGCTCGCTGCCGCGTTAATTCAGTTAACCAACTGGACGCCTGACCGTCCGTTCGTCGATCCGTTCTGCGGTTCCGGCACGATCGCCATTGAAGCCGCTTTAATCGGACAAAACATTGCTCCCGGTTTTAACCGTGATTTTGTTTCAGAAGACTGGGAATGGATCGGAAAAGAACTGTGGGACAAGGCGCGTCTTGAAGTGGAAGAAAAGGCGAACTATGATCAGCCGCTGCAGATCTTTGCCAGTGACGTAGATCACCGGATGGTAAACATCGCCAAAGAAAACGCAGAAGAAGCGGGACTTGGTGACCTGATCGAATGCAAGCAAATGCGGGTGCAGGATTTTACGACGAAGCTCGAATACGGCGTAATCGTCGGAAACCCTCCGTACGGCGAACGGCTCGGCGAAAAAAGGGAAGTCGAGCAGATGTATAAAGAAATGGGCCGGGCATTTGAATCTCTTGATACATGGTCTGTCTACATGTTAACGTCAAATGAACAATTTGAAGAGGTCTACGGAAGAAAAGCAACCAAAAAACGGAAGCTCTTTAACGGTTTTATCAAAACGGATTATTATCAGTACTGGGCTAAAGTGCGGCCGCAGCGGAAAAAGCCGCAACAAAGAGAAGACGCCTGAAACAGCGTCTTCTCCGACATCTTTACGTTTTATTCTGCCATTACCAGCGGTGCGCTTTTGCGTTGCTCCGTAAAATAATGTTGGTCTGGGACATTTCGGTGTGGCCGTTCACTTGCGATTTAGAGCGTTTCGGCCGCGTCCAATTGTGATGAAACAATTCAGAATGCTGATCTAATCGATCTTTATAACTCATGTAACCATCACTCCCGGATAGAATAATTTTGTGAAGATGGATATTCGATCGAATATCTGTTGTAGTTTGTGCAGGTCAGGTGCGGATCATTCAGAATGGCATGTATAGAAAGTGAAGCATCGGCATAGAATGATGATTATTTCTATTTGAGAGGTGATCTATTTTATGCTGAACAGCGAGCACTTCAGTAAAATACAAAAGGCGTTAGACGCAACTGCTTTCCGGCTGGAAGAAGCCGGAGCGGAGTTCGGTCCTTCCGCCATGACACACGCACAGGAAGAACTTGAAAATGCGGTAAAACATACACATTCAACAGACCATCCGTTCCTATGTACACATATCATTAACCGGAAATGATAATGGCAAAAACTTGGCGAGGCCAAGTTTTTTTGTTGTATTGAAAAGGGTTAAATGATATTATAGATGGTCTGAATGCCGAATAGTTAGGGGTTGGAGTTGGGTGACAACATCACGTTTGCCTTTTGCTTTAACAAAAGAAAAGAATTTTTACGAAGAATTGAACAATTGGATTGGTGACGTGTTTTACGATATCCTTCCCGAGAAAGGCTTTGACCTTCGGGATGAGCAGGTATTTATGGCGTTTCAGCTTGAACGGGCATTTAAAGAGAAAAAAGTCATGTTCGCTGAGGCAGGAGTCGGTACGGGGAAAACGCTGGTATATCTGCTGTTTGCCATCAGCTATGCCAGATATACGGGTAAACCGGCCATTATCGCATGCGCCGATGAAACGTTAATTGAACAGCTTGTCAAAAAAGAAGGCGACATTTCCAAGCTGACAGAACATTTGGATCTGCAGATTGATACACGGCTGTCCAAATCCCATGAGCAGTATCTGTGTCTGAAAAAGCTTGAGAAAACGATGCAGCGTTCTGATGATGAAAAGTGGCTGGATCTTTATGAGTCGCTGCCTTCATTCGTACACGAATCACAAGCGATGCAGCGCTTTTATCCGTACGGCGACCGCAAACAGTACGCTGATTTGACGAATGAAGAGTGGGCAGGCGTCAGCTATGATTCCTTCCAAGATTGTTTAACTTGTGATATGAGACATAGATGCGGTTTAACACTTTCGAGAGATCATTACAGAAAATCAACGGATCTGATTGTTTGCTCCCATGATTTCTACATGGAGCATGTATGGACGGAAGAATCACGCAAAAGGGAAGGACAGCTGCCGCTTTTGCCGGATCACAGCGCCGTCGTATTTGATGAAGGACATCTGCTGGAATTCGCCGCGCAAAAAGCGTTAACGTATCGTGTGAAGCAGTCGACGCTTGAGCTGTTTTTAGAGCGTCTGCTTCAAAATGACATCAGAGAGGAATTCGCCGAACTGATTGAAGATGCCCTTGCCGCAAACGATGAGTTTTTCTATGTGCTGTCAGAGGAATCGAAGGAAATCGCCGGCTCTCACCGATTGGACATCCAAAACGACCAGCGTGTTAAGCGTGCGGCTGACGAACTGTGCCGTCTGCTCGATAAAATCGGCGAGGCGCTCGTATTTGAATCGGAAATGTATACGATCGATAAGTACGAACTGTCAGTTGTAGAAGAATACGTCGAACAAATGGCATATTCGCTGTCGCTGTATCAAAAGGATGCCATCAGCTGGCTTGAAACGCGGGATACAGACTCAACGTTTGTCGTTATGCCGAGAACAGTAGCCGAAGTTTTGGGAGAAAAGGTCTTTTCTAAAAAGATTCCTTATATCTTCTCATCGGCCACTCTTTCTGAGGGCGGTTCATTTGATTATATCGCTGACAGTCTCGGAATCCGTGATCCTTTATCATTTACCGTTGAATCTCCGTACGATTACGAGGAGCAAATGTCTGTTGCGCTTCACGGTGACATGACGTCTGAGCAGAAAACTGCCGAAACGATTGAAACCATTAAGGAGAATGAAGGACGCACCCTCGTTCTTTTCCCTTCCTTTGAAGACATGAAGGAATTTAAAGAACAGGCTGCCGCGTGGGAGCTGCCGTATCCGATATACTACGAAGGTGACGAAGAGATCTCCAGTCTGGTCGGAAAATTCCAGCGGGATGAAGAATCCGTGCTTTGTTCCGTCCACTTATGGGAAGGTCTTGACATTCCCGGTGACTCGCTCCGGAATGTGACCATTTGGGCATTGCCGTATCCGCCTCATGATCCCGTGTTTACCGCAAAGCGGAACGGAGCGAAAAAAGATCCGTTTGAGGAAGTTGATCTGCCGTACATGCTTTTGAGAGTCCGGCAGGGAATCGGCCGCCTCATCCGTTCTAATCAGGACAGCGGAACCATATCCATTTATGCGGGCGGAGAAAGTGAACGGGTCCTGGCCGAAGTCAAAAAGGTCTTGCCTGTTACACCGAAAATCGTATAAAAACAAAAGCTGCAGGATTCTTATCCTGCGGCTTTTTTAAATCCGGGAAGTTGACTTTATCACGGCATTCCATTAGCCTGTAATTGATAGTGAAAAGGGAGGGGAACGGATATGGATTTACATACTTATGAAAAAGAGTTTTTTGATCTGTTAAAAAGAGTATCCCACTATGTCGAAGCCATTGCACTTATGCATTGGGACTTAAGAACGGGAGCCCCAAAAAAAGGCTCTGATGACCGGGCGGAAAGCATCGGACAGCTGTCGGCTGACGTTTTTCAAATCCAGACATCCGACCGGATGAAAGAGCTGATCGACATCCTTCTCGCGCATGCAGAGGAGCTCTCTGAAGATACAGTGAAAGCGGCGGAACTTGCGAAAAAAGATTATGATCACAATAAAAAAATTCCTGAAGATGAGTATAAAGAATATGTCATTTTGACATCGAAAGCTGAAACGGCTTGGGAGGATGCAAGGGCGGCCTCTGATTTCTCTATGTTTGCTCCGTACCTTGAGAAGCTGATTGATTTTAATAAGCGGTTTATTTCGTATTGGGGCTATGAAGACCATCCATACAACGCATTGCTCGATATTTTCGAACCGGGTGTTACGGTAAAGGTGCTGGATCAGTTGTTTTCTGAATTGAAGGAAGCGATCATTCCGCTTGTCAAAAAAGTGACGGCATCCGGAAATAAACCGGACACTTCCTTTATAACGAAAACGTTTTCGAAAGAACAACAAAGAGCCCTCTCCTTGTATTTCTTAAAAGAGTTCGGGTATGATTTTGACGGCGGCCGCCTGGACGAGACGGTGCATCCGTTTGCGACGACAATCAACCGGGGCGATGTGCGGGTGACGACCAGATATGACGAAAACGATTTCCGCACGGCAATTTTCGGAACGATTCATGAATGCGGGCATGCGATCTACGAGCAGAATATTGACGAAGCGCTGAGCGGAACGAACTTATCTGATGGTGCATCCATGGGAATTCATGAATCCCAATCATTATTTTATGAAAACTTTATCGCCAGAAATCAACATTTCTGGACCGCCTATTATGAAAAAATGGTTGAGGCTTCGCCTGATCAATTTCAAGATGTGAAAAGAGAGGACTTTGTACGCGCCGTAAATGAGGCGAAACCGACATTTATCCGAATTGAAGCCGATGAGCTGACATATCCGCTTCATATTATTATCCGTTATGAAATTGAAAAAGCGATTTTCAGCAATAAAGTGACAGTGGAAGAACTGCCTGCATTGTGGAATCAAAAATATCATGATTATTTAGGCATTACGCCGCCATCTGACGCCAAAGGCATTTTGCAGGACGTACATTGGGCGGGCGGCGATTTCGGCTATTTCCCTTCCTATGCGCTCGGATATATGTATGCGGCACAGCTGAAGCATACCATGCTTGACGATCTGCCCGAATTTGACCAATTAATAGAACGGGGCGATTTTGAGCCGATCAAACAATGGCTGACAGAAAAGGTTCATCAGCACGGAAGACGCAAAATGCCGCTTGACATCATAAAAGATGCAACGGGAGAAGAGCTGAACGTTCAATATCTCATTGAGTATCTCGTCGGCAAATATTCAAATTTATATTTATAAACGAAACGCCCGGCATACACCGGGTGTTTTTCTAAAAATTCTAAAAAGACGAATAATCGAAAACCAATTCTTTGTAAAAGTTCGGAAATATTCAAATTTCACTATGCAAAAGAAGTGTATCTTGTTATAATTTGATTAATATCATACGAACACTCATATAATCGCGTGGATATGGCACGCAAGTTTCTACCGGTCACCGTAAATGTCCGACTATGAGTGAGCAATGGAACGGCTTTATTCGGCCGTTGCGTGTAGATCATTCGGCATTGCTTGCTCTTTTTTTGGAGAGCGGGCAATGCTTTTTTATTTTTTTATAAGCGGGGGTAATCATTGTGGAAGCATTAAAACGAAAAATAGCAGAAGACGGAATTGTTCTTTCTGATCAAGTGCTGAAAGTGGATTCTTTTTTAAACCATCAAATTGATCCGGTTCTCATGCAGCAGATCGGCCGGGAATTTGCGCGCCGTTTTGAAAAAGACGAGATAACCAAAATCGTCACAATTGAATCTTCGGGCATTGCCCCTGCGGTGATGGCCGGCCTTGAACTCGGCGTTCCCGTCATCTTTGCGAGAAAAAGGAAGTCTCTCACATTAACGGATGATCTGCTGACGGCATCCGTCTATTCTTTCACGAAAAAAACAGAAAGTCAGATTGCAATCTCCGGAAATCATCTGTCGAAAGATGACCGCGTGTTAATCATTGACGACTTTTTAGCGAACGGACAGGCGGCAGAAGGACTTTTATCCATTGTAAAACAAGCAGGCGCAGCGGTTTGCGGGATCGGAATCGTCATTGAAAAGTCATTTCAGCCGGGAAGAGATGAGCTGGTGAAAAAAGGATGCCGGGTCGAATCACTGGCGAGAATTCAATCGCTTGAAGACGGAAAAGTGACATTTGTACAGGAGGTCCGTTCATGAAAAACGGCTATGCCAAAACACTTTCCCTCGGTATCCAGCACGTGCTTGCCATGTATGCCGGCGCCGTCGTCGTTCCCTTAATTGTAGGAGCGGCATTGGGACTGAACGCAGAACAGCTGACATATCTCGTATCAATTGACATTTTTATGTGCGGGGCGGCTACGCTGCTTCAAGTATGGAGGAATAAATGTTTCGGCATCGGCTTGCCTGTTGTGCTCGGCTGTACGTTCACCGCGGTAGCGCCGATTATTTCCATCGGTAAGGAGTACGGGATTTCAGCCATTTACGGGAGCATTTTGGCATCGGGTCTGCTTGTCATTCTGCTGTCGTTTTTCTTCGGCAAGCTCGTATCCTTTTTCCCGCCTGTGGTAACCGGATCTGTCGTGACGATTATCGGGATGACCTTAATGCCGGTCGCGATGAATCATATTGCCGGCGGGGAAGGCAGCAAGGATTTCGGTGATCCGGCTAACCTTGCCCTCGGATTTACGGTGCTCGTCATCATCGTGCTGCTTTATCGGTTTACAAAAGGATTTTTGAAATCCATTTCGATTTTAATCGGCATTGTCATCGGGACGGCCATCGCATATTTTATGGGAAAAGTGCAATTTGACAATGTGGCGAATGCTGACGCAATTCAAATGATTAAACCGTTTTACTTCGGGACGCCGACATTTCATGCGGCACCGATTATTACGATGTCCATCGTTGCCATTGTCAGCCTTGTTGAGTCAACCGGCGTCTATTTCGCTCTCGGTGACCTGACAAACCGGCGCCTGTCTGAACGTGATTTAGCAAAAGGCTACCGTGCGGAAGGCCTGGCGGTATTCATCAGCGGCATTTTTAATGCTTTTCCGTACACGGCTTATTCCCAAAACGTCGGCCTCGTGCAGCTGACGGGAATTAAGAAAAACGCGGTTATCGGTGTCACGGGCGCACTTTTAATGCTGTTCGGCCTTTTTCCGAAAATCGCAGCCTTCACGACCATCATCCCGTCTTCCGTACTGGGAGGCGCGATGGTGGCCATGTTCGGCATGGTCATCTCCTACGGCATTAAAATGCTCAGTCAAATTGACTTTAAAAAGCAGGAAAACCTTCTGATTGTCGCGTGTTCGGTCGGATTGGGACTCGGTGTAACCGTCGTTCCCGATATGTTTAAGCACCTGCCGTCTTACTTAAATCTGCTGACCACAAACGGAATCGTCGCCGGAAGCTTTACCGCCGTCCTTTTGAATATTATTTATAATATGATTCCTAAAACGAAAAAAACCCTTGATGTGACAAGGGTTCAAGAGGGTTAGTTATCCGTTTTTCTTTAAAATAACATCTTATTTTATCCAGATCGAGGATGCTTCCGAAAGTTGATGAACTTTTTGCGAGGCATTCTCTTTTTTTATTAGTTTCATTGTTTGAAAAGAAACAAATTGAGTGATGAGGCATCCGCCTTATTTCGCCGAAAAACCGTCCTGGACTATATGTACGTGAACGAGTATCTTGTGCACGGATCCTTACAAATGAGAGTGAAAAGAAGGGAAAGCCCCTTCTTTTAATTAATCCATCCTTCAAAAGTTGCGCGATAGAACCCTTCGATTATCTCTACTTTCTTAAGGTAATATGTAACACCATTCTTAACAGTTGTATTTGGGATATCCCATCTATGAAGGTAATCCATTGTAAAAGAATCTTTGGTCGCTTGTGTCGAAATTTTTGTTTGAGTTGAGTCGCTATTTGTATGACCAGGGCTAGATGCAAAAGCAGGGGCAGCGGAAACGAGTAAAGCGAGAGACAAGGCAGAACCAGTTAAAACTTTTTTTAATTTCATTTTAAACACTCCTTTTTTTAATACACTTGTATTATTACATACAATGCAAAAATAACCAAGGGTTTTTTTGTTAATATTTTGTGAGCGTGAATGTAGTTAGGGGCAATCCTTTCATTCACTGTTGCGGCTTATTTCAGAATATTGATAAGTATATAGAGAAAAAGAGTTGAATATTGCTGGCTTCTGGTGAGATGCAGCCTTTGAGTCAGTGCTTGCTTTAGCTATTCCAGCGCTTTTCCAACGGGGAAGGTGCGATATGAAATTTAACACTGAAACAATTGTACAAAAGTAAAATCTTTATTTAAAATGTTATAAATACGGATTTTCAATATAGGAGGTTATCTGATGGCAGAAAAGAAAAAAGCTTTAATCATTGTGGATGTACAAAAAGCCTTTGATGATAAAAAGTGGGGAGACCGAAATAACGTAAAGGCGGAAGAAAATATCAGCAAAATACTGAAATTATGGAGAGAAAAAGGATGGACAGTCATATACATACAACATATTTCTGATAAACCTGGTTCTTTATTTTATCCAAAAAATGAGGGGGTTGCTATAAAGGAAATCGTTAAACCTATGGATAAAGAAGTCATTATAACCAAGAAAGTAAACAGCAGCTTTATTGGGACTAATCTAGAAGAGCTTTTAAAAGCAAATGATATAACAACTGTCGTAATCACTGGCTTGACTACGCCGCACTGTGTTTCAACAACCACAAGGATGAGCGGTAATTTAGGATTTGATACATACCTCATTTCAGATGCAACAGCAGCCTTCGAAATGAGAGACCAAAATGATACATATTATGATGCAGAGACTATTCATAATATATCTCTGGCCACGTTGCATGATGAATTTGCCACAATATTAACGACTGATCAATTAATCAATGATTTTATAAAAACAAACTGATTAACATTATGGCTAAGGCCGGCGGTAGGGATAGGCGGCTGAAATTCAGGCGCATACAAGGACCTCTTCGGAAAATACGGGGGTTGCCGACTCTTTTCATCGTCGCAATATATATTGAAAAAGGCATCTGCTTCAGATGCTTTTTTTGTTTCTTGTAAACCGGTTTCGGTAAAAAATGGCGGTTAACGGTCTGATTCGGTTTCGGTTTTGAATAACAAAAGGCTTTACTAATCAGCGAATTATTCAAGATTTTTTGGCTTGTGCTGAGTCTGGTGTTTTTTGATTTCCTCGAATAGATTGGCTTGATCATCTTTTTGAGGCTGAGACTCTTTGTTAAGGAATTTTGGATCGATCACATTTTTAATATCTTTGATGGTTAAAGGCTTACAGTCATCTTTTAATTCGTAGCCTAATTGTCCATTAGCTTCTAAAGTGGCATATTTAATTGTGTTTATGTTTGAAATGCCAAGAAGTCTTAAACGCATTTCGAGTTGATCTGCTGTCAGTCTCAGCTTCTTTAAGTTTTCTATATTGAGTTGGCCGTCTTCTATAACGAATTTAGATTTTCCGGTTAAAAAGATTCAATCCAGTTTACTTTTACTTGAAACCATTCCATCAAAATCAAAGCGCTAAAAAGGATAGACGCAGCGATTAATGTTTTCAATAAACTGGTTTCTAAAATGGGGTGAACGATAATCGTACCGATTGAAATCATCACCAGTGTCTGTGCAATGGTCATTTGTGCAATGGATTTTCTCCCTGAAATTCTCAGTAAGATCATTCCGAATACAATTATAATTAATTCTTCCCAAGCAAATCTCATGTTATCACTCTGGGTTGTGTCCTATCAAAAATAAAAGAGCAAGTAAGAGGTTTTATGAGGTACTTGCTCACGAAAAATTATTGCCCTTATTTTTCAGGTGTTTTTCTGATCGGGGATGTCCTGCGCCCCTCGTCCAAAAGAAGGTTTGATAACTAAAGAGGGGAGGAAAAACATTCCATGGCCTTTTGTTTACGTCAGCATATATCAAGAATAGAGTTACCTTAACATGAGCTGGGGAACTCAGGCGTCCATAGAAATGTTCTGAAGGATCTGGATTGATTCTTCGTAAAGAGTTGAGGCTCGGCTTTTGGATAGACATGTGATTCACTAAAGTGCTGCAGGATCCGATCAAAAAACCTATGGCAGGAGAGAATTTTAGATTATGTGTTTTTGCGTCTAAAAGCAGAAAACAGTACGACTGATAATGATCATCGGGTGAAATGAAATTACGCACCTAGGTGCTGTATGTTGGATCAATTATAAAAGGAAGTGAAACTAGAAAAAGGGGCAAAGCCCCCTTCATATTAGTAACAGCGCTCATCATTCCCATACCAGATTCCGTTCCGGAAAGAAACTCCTTTTAGATACCAATTGATATCGTCCAGCAGTTGCAAAAGCAGAAGGTGCTGATACAAGTAGAGCAAGAGATAATTCAGAATCTGTCACAATTTTTAATTTTGACACTTTTTAGGTACATGTTAGCAATCATTTATTCTCTTATCGGCACGGTAACATACGGATTATTTTTAGTTGTTACTTAGAACAAACATTCCGCGTCATGAAAAATCAGCTTTTGTAGACGGCTGTCCAAGTGCCATCAGCACCATGGAAGGTGATGTTGTCTAAATAATAGGTGATTCCATTCCGGTAAATTGAAGTAGGATAATCAGGGCCGGAACCATTAAGTATGAACGTCGCCAAAGCAGATACTTCCTTCGTTTTACTTTCTGCAGAAGGTGTATCAGCAGGACCTGCGGCAAAAGCAGGGGCGGCAGAACAGAGTAAAGCGAGTGATAGGGCTGAGCCGGCTAAAGCTTTTTTCATTTTCATTGTAAACACTCCTTTTCTTTTTTAACACAATTGTATTATTACATATTATGTTAAATATGTACATGCTTATCTTTGTTAATTTTTTGTGAACAAACAGATAATCTATTTAAACGCAGAGATGAAATAAGTATGATGATGAAGCAATTATCATCTATAAATATAAGATCAGAAAGTGGCTGATTTTCTCAAAAATCATCTGCTCTTGCGAAATGAGGAGTTGCATGACATTTACGGAACGGGCCGTAGCCATTATCAAACAGATTCCTGAAGGAAAAGTGATGACGTATGGTCAAATTGCCGATCTTGCGGGAAGTCCGCGGGGAGCGAGGCAGGTTGTGAGGATTCTTCACTCCATGAGTAAAAAGCATCGTCTTCCTTGGCACAGGGTCATCAATGCAAAGGGCGAAATCGGATTGAGAGACGAAGAGATGTTTTCTGTACAGAAGCTGTCTCTTGAAGCTGAGGGGGTAGCGGTCACGTCAGACGGACGGATCGATCTCAATTTATACCTATATGATCCGAATATGTAAAAAAACCTGCCGTATATCGGCAGGTTTTTCAGTTATATGCTTTGAGCCGGCCAGAAAGGTTTTGCCGGATATAAGGCCATTCCTCCCGAAGGATGGAGTAGTAGGCGGTATCTCTGAGACCGCCGTCGACAGCCGGAATGTGTGCGCGGCGGATCCCTTCAAATTGGGCTCCGATCCGCAAAATCGCAGTCCGTGAGCGCTGGTTGCGAACATCGGTTTTCAGCGTCACCCTGACAGCTTGCCACACGTCAAACGCATGAGTCAGCATCAGAAGTTTACATTCCGTATTGACACCAGTCCGCTGCACGGCAGAGGCATACCATGTGCTGCCAATCTCACACACTTCCGGAGCTGCGTCCGCCGGCCGCGTAAACACTTCCGCAACCATAAACCGCGTGCTTCCGACGATTCGGTCTGTTTCAAGACTCCGTACTGCAAAAGGCAATGCAAGTCCTTTTTCATAATCGGAAAGCGCACGCTCAATATAACGCTTTGTTTCTTCGATTCCGTCAGGGACATGGGTGTAAGCATAAGTCGTCCTATTTTCTGAAGCTGCTTCGCAAAGTGCCTGAGAGTGATCAATCGTCAGCAGCTCTAACTGAACGAGTGACCCTTTAAGAATGACAGGTGTCAGCATCCCAATCACAACCTTTTTTATGAATGGATCAAGTATAGCCGAACGGTTTCTTATTCAAAAGGGCCAATTTCCTATTAAAATGGCATGTCAGTGAAATCCTCGATTCAAACTTATGCATACATTCAGGAAAAAAGCGGAAACCTTTATGTAAAGAGGTGATGGGCATGGCATATGTGTTATCTGTCGGAACGAGCATTCCGAAGTATCATGTCTCGCAAGAAACGGCGGCGGATTTTGCGAGAGGGATGTTTGCCGATTCATTTAAGGATATTGATCGGCTGTTAAAAGCCTTTCAAAACGGCGAAATTGAATCAAGGCAGTTTGTCCGGCCGATTGAATGGTATAAAACGGCACGGGGTTTTTCAGAAAAAAACCGGCTGTATACGGAAGAAACCGTCAAGCACAGTGCGGATGCGGCACTTGATTGTTTAACAAACCCGGATTGTTTAACAAATCCCTTTCCATATGAAAAAGTGGATGCGATCTTTTTTATTTCCAGCACCGGGCTTTCGACTCCCAGCATTGAAGCGAAAGTGATGAATCAGCTTCCGTTTTCTGCGAAAACAAAACGGATACCGATCTGGGGCTTAGGATGCGCGGGCGGAGCGGCCGGCCTGTCCAGGGCGTACGAATACTGCCGCGCGTATCCTGAAGCATACGTGCTTGTCATCGCGGCTGAACTCTGCAGCTTAACGTTTCAGCCGAACGACAAGTCAAAAAGCAACTTAATCGGAACTTCCCTGTTTGCGGACGGGATTGCCGCAGTACTAATGGGAGGAGAAAAGGCGAACCGAAACGACGTCAAACAGCCGCTTCTTCCGCGGATATTCGCCACTCAATCGGTGATGATGCCGGATGCGGAAGATGTGATGGGCTGGGAATTCACCGACAGCGGTTTTCAAGTCATTTTTTCAAGAGACATTCCCACCCTGGTTTCACAGTGGCTGAAGGACAATGTTGATGAATTTTTATTTGAATATGGTGTCAGTCCTCACGACATTAAAACCTTTCTTGCCCATCCAGGCGGGAAAAAGGTCATTGACGCCTATTTAACGAGTCTTTCAATGGGCACCGGGCAGCTTGCGGCATCTCGGAAGGTGCTGCAAAAACACGGGAACATGTCTTCCGCAACTATTTTTCATGTGATAAAAGAACAGTTGCTCAACGGACGGCAGAAAGAAAACGAAAAAGGGCTGATCGGCGCTCTCGGGCCGGGATTTTCGTCTGAGCTTTTGCTGTTCAGCTGGGAAAAGGGGGCTTCTTAATGTTTTGGCTGTTTATCATGCTGCTTGCGGCCCAGCGGATTGCGGAGATGATCGTGGCCCGGCGCAATGAGCAAAAGGTGAAAAAGCAAGGCGCAGTCGAATACGGAGAAGGACATTATCCCTTTCTCGTCCTGATGCACGTGCTCTTTTTCGTCTCTCTTACAGCTGAGGTGGCGGCGTTTCAAAAAACGCTTTCTCCAAGGTGGGCCGCCATTATATGTATTATTTTATTTGTACAGGGGATCAGGTATTGGGCTCTATTATCATTAGGGCGGTATTGGAATACGAAAATCCTTGTCGTGCCGGATGCGGAGCTTGTCAGAAAGGGGCCGTACAGGTGGATGAAGCACCCGAACTACGCGGTCGTCATCTTAGAATTTATTTTTCTGCCGCTGTTATACGGAGCGTATTGGACACTGTTTCTCTTTTCGATTCTCAATGCCTGCATGCTCACTGTGAGGATTCGCGCCGAAGAGAAAGCGCTAGAAGAAAACACCGCAAAATAGAGATTGAAAATCATTCTCACTCATGATAAGATGTAAATATGAAAATGATTCTCATTCAAGGTGGTGCCGAAAATGACAATGTTATTTTTATTTGCAGCCGTTTGTACATACAGTGTTTTAATTGGTTTCGTATTGAAAAAAGTTTCGAATAAATCGATGTCTTCTTAAACATCTGCGGTTTTTCCTGCCGCGGGTGTTTTTTCTTTATCAGCTGCCGATATCGGCGGCTTTTTTGCGTTTCCTGAAGAAAAGTGAGCCATTCTTGTGTAAAATGGGGGAGAGGTTTTTTTCAGAGCTTTCTAAAAATGAAAAACGTCATTTGATGCGACAGACACAAAGGGGTAAAGACACATGACAGAAGAAGAACGCCATAACAGGGAGATTTTCAGCAGAACGGGTGCCTTATACGCACAATTTTTGGATCATCAGGATGAAAAACGGGCCGATCAGCTCGCGGCCATTATGAAAAAAGCGGCTGATGAAGAGGTTTATATCGCGTTTACCGGGCATTATTCGGCCGGAAAGTCCTCTTTATTAAACACATTGCTCGGTGAAGACATACTGCCGACAAGCCCGATTCCCACAAGCGCCAACCTCGTTGTCATCCGGCACGGTGAAGATAAAGTCGTGCTTCATACGACGGACGGGACTTATGCAGAAATTAAAGGAAGTTACGATAAAGAACAAGTGCAGCAATTCTGTAAAGACGGTGAGCAAATTGAAACGGTGGAAGTCTATGCCGGCTTTAAGGAGTCAGAGCCTTATGCGGCCTACATTGACACACCGGGAATTGATTCGACGGACGAAGCGCATTTTTTATCTGCCGCTTCGGTTCTCCATCAGGCTGACGCTTTATTTTACGTCGTTCATTATAATCACGTTCATTCAGAAGAAAATATGCTGTTTCTCAGCTCCATCAGAGACCGTATTCCGAATTTGTTTCTGATCGTCAACCAAATTGACAGGCATGATGAAACTGAAACGAAGTTTGAAGAGTACCGCAGGCAGGTGGAAGACATGCTTGAAGGCGCGGGAATACCGAAAGAATCGCTTTTCTTTACGTCTGTCACTGAGCCTGACCATCCTTTAAACGACATGGAACAGCTGAAAAAACATCTGTGGAAGCTGAAACAGCAGGCAAAAACAAATTTATGGTCCTTAACGGAGAGAAAAGTTGCACACTTAGTCAAAGAGCATACAGAGATGCTCGTAAAAGAAGATAAAAACGGCAGCGGAGAGCAGTTTGACAAACAAGAAGCACTTGTCCGTTCTGTTGAAGATGAGCTTAAACAAGCCGTTCAACAGGCTGAAACAGCAGAGAAAGACATCAGAAAAGACGTGCAGAACATATTGCAAAACGCTAATCTGACACCCTTTGAGATGAGGGAGCTTGCATCTGCTTATATTGAATCACAGCAGCCCTCATTTAAAACCGGATTATTCTTTTCAAAAGCGAAAACAGCTTCGGAAAAAGAAAGAAGGCATGCTGAATTTTTTGCCGATATTAAAAAAAGAACGGAAGGGGAAGCGGATTGGCATATTATCGACACATTTACGAAAGCGGCCAAGCGGTATGAAGCGGATTCGGACGAACTGATCAAGAAAATCCAGGCGTACCGCACACCGCTTTCTGATGATATCACCGCTCAGGCCCTTAAGCAGGGAGCGGCCTTTTCATCTGAATACGTATTAACTTATACGAAAGACCTCGCTGAAATGATCAGAAGGGAAGCCAAAAGACAGACAGCGGAACTCATTGAGGAGCTGACCGCTTATGTTCAGACAAAAAACGGACCGCTCATTGAGAACTTGAAAAACCGGCTCGAAAAAGAAAAGAAAATAAGGGATGAGCTCGCGCAATCGGCAAAAGAAGAACGCAATGCCTTGGAAAAAGCAGCCCGCGTCCGCGCTTTGTGGGAAGAAGAATTGACCTGTGATACGGGAAGCGGCGACTGGTATACGCGAAAAAAACGCCTTGCGAAAGTGCCCGTCCAAAAAGAGAAACCAAAAGAGGCTGTACAGCATGAAGTAAGCAAGCCCGAAAAAAATGCGATGAAGGAACTCCCTATAAAAGAGCAGACTGATCGGTTCTATGAGCTTGCCGGGATTCTTGAATCCTCGAACATATTAGGAAAACAGGCAGAAGCCTTTCGAAGCAGGATTGAGCGGCTTGAAAACCGTCAGTTTACCTTGGCGTTATTCGGCGGATTCAGTTCCGGTAAATCATCATTTGCAAATGCGCTTGTCGGTGAATACGTGCTTCCGTCATCACCGACGCCCACAACGGCTACGATCAACAAAATAACGAAACCGCAAGACGGCAAACCGCATAAATCTGCGGAGATCGTTTTTAAAACGGAAGAGGAGCTGGATGCTGAAATGCTTCAGCTGACTGAGCTGAAAGACGCTGACGTAAAGGGGCGTTCACTGAAAGAGAGATGGAATTATGCCATTAAAAAGGGGAAAATTCCGGATGAACTCATCCCGGTGATTCAGACGATGCTGCAGGCGTTTGATGCGTATGAAGAACAGATCCGTCAAAGGCTGACACTGACGGTGCCGGTTGAAGGTTTAAAACCGTACGCAGCCGAAGAAAAAACGGCCTGCTGCGTAAAAGAAGTCACCGTGTATTATGATTCGCCTCTCACGCAAAAAGGCATCACCATTGTTGATACGCCGGGAGCAAGCAGTATAAACAAGCGCCATACGGAGCTTGCCTTTCAATATATAAAAGATGCTGACGCGTTCTTTTATATGACGTACTATCAGCATTCTTTTTCAAAAGGAGACAGGTCCTTTCTGAAGAAACTCGGCCTCGTCAAAGAATCATTCGGCATGGATAAAATGTTTTTTGTCATTAACGCCGCCGATCTGGCCAAAACCGAAAGCGAGCTGGAAACCGTCAAAGACTATGTCCGCTCAGAACTCTCAAAAGAGGGAATTAACCGGCCGAAATTATATCATGTCTCAAGTAAAGAAGAGCTTGCGGGTAAAAAAGCAGCTTTTTATAACAGGTTCTCTGAAGTAAGAACCGGGCTTGAGCACTTTATTGAGGAAGATGTAATGAGGGCCAGCTGCGCCCAGCTGAAAACAGAGGCGGACAAATTGTGCGATATGGTGGAACAGCTTCACGAATCTCTTCACCAGTCGGCAGAAGAAAAAGAGAAAAAGAAACAGCGTCTGGAGTCTTCCTATGAAAAAGCTCTCGCTGACATTTCAAAGCGCCGTACGTCTGAGGTCATCATTCGAAAAGTGATGAAAGATACGGAAGAACAGCTCTATCACATTAAACACCGCCTGACGTTTTATGCGAATGATATGCTGAAAACCGCCTTCCATCCGGGTCTTCAAAACGGTGATTGGAAACAAAATATATCAGCGGCGCTGAATGAAGCGATCAAGGAATTCCGTTTTGAATATATTCAAGAGCTGAAAACGCTCGATATCCGGATGACCGGTTTTATTGAGCGCCATATGACTGAGGAATGGATGGAAAACTGTCAGAAGAAGCTTATGGAAGACGGAGATTTCTCCATTTATGTGAGCGGTGAAAACGAATTTGCCGTTCAGCTGAAAGAGGTCGCTCCGGTCATTGACGTCTCGGCATTCTCACATCACGTAAAGGAAGTTAAATCACCGAAGCAGTTTTTTGAACAGAACGGAAAAGCAGCGTTTGTAGAAGGGCTCAGGCTGAGCCTGCAAAAAGTGACAGAAAAGTGGCTTGAGCAGGAGAAAGAAAGCCTTTCAGAGCGATATGCTGAGCAGGTGCGCCGTCTGCAAGAAAACATGGCGGATAAAAGCCTGTCCCAGATCCGCGAGCAGCGGGACACTTATTTACAAGGTCTCGCGGAAAATACGAGTGCAAGGGAAATTGAACACCTTTACGAAGCCGAAAAAGCATGGAAAAAGAAAGATGAAATGCTGAAAATTTAAAAATCCGGTTGGCGGGCAGATAACAGTCGTGGTAGACTAAAATGAAAAAAAGCGAGATGAAACCTTTTATGTCAGAAGTCCATAAAGCAATTTCAGCACATTCCGCAAAACAGCATCAGCACGTCAAAACATTTGTACAGCTTGACTATGAGCGTGAACAGGCCATTGAAGAAGCCATTGTAAAATGCAGACAGAATAAACCGTTCACGACAGATGCCATCAATGGCATCACTGCAAAAATGAACCAGCTGGCGAAAAAGGGCATCGTGCCGCAAAGACGATTCGTAAGTGAAGAGATGGTGAAAGAATTCGTCAGCAGACAGTAATGGATGAACCTGCCGCGTGTGTCATCAGCGCTTGCTGTACATACTATCCGTATCTTCTCTAAAGGGGGATATGACCATGGGCAGAACAAAACTGGGAAACAGAAATGCTCAGCAGAATAACAATGCCAAAAAGAAAAACGGCTTCGGACAGAAATTTGATTCTTATGCCGGCCGTGAAGCTGAAAAGCTGATGGCAAGCAATAAAAGACACGGTGAGTAACGTGACGGCAGCATCTTCCAAATGGGGGGATGCTGTTTTTTTACCGCCTTCTTTGGTAAAATAGGAACATTGAATAAAAAAGGAGTTTCGATATATGAATAACAAATTACTGCTCGTTGACGGCATGGCGCTTTTGTTCCGCTCGTTTTTCGCGACGGCCGTTCATCGCAATTTTATGATAAATGAAAACGGAATTCCCACAAACGGAGTCAACGGTTTTTTAAAGCATCTTATTACGGCGGTTGATACGTTTCAGCCCACACATGTCGTCTGCTGCTGGGATATGGGAAGCAAAACGTACCGCAATGATTTGTTTCAAGATTATAAGGCCAACAGAAGCGAACCGCCGCTAGAGCTGATTCCGCAATTTGATCTAGCGAAAGAAGCAGCGCGAGAGCTCGGTTTTTTAAACATCGGCATAAAAGGCTATGAGGCGGATGACTGTATCGGTACGCTTTCTGCCCTATTTTCCGGGGAAGCGGAAATTACGATTGTAACGGGTGATAAAGATCTGCTTCAATTGCTGAATCATCAAGTTCAAGTAGCGCTGCTGCAAAAGGGTATCGGCAATTATAAGGTATATACAGATGAGATATTCAGAGAAGAAACGGGAGTTCCGCCAAAAGCGCTGATTGACATTAAGGCGCTGATGGGAGACACGAGCGATAACTATCCCGGCGTTAAAGGGATCGGGGAAAAAACGGCGTACAAGCTGATCCGTGAATATCAAAACATAGACCGCTTATTAGAAAGCCTCGCTCTCTTGCCGAAGGGCCAGCAAACGAAAATTCAGCAAAGCTTGAAAGAATTGGAGCTGTCAAGGCAGCTTGCTGAAATACATTGCGAGGTGCCGTTAGTCTGTACGCTTGAAGAAGCGCTTTTTTCATTAAAGATGGAAGAGGCGGCATTAATGCTCAGACGTCATCAGATAAAAGGAATTGAAAGGATGCTCGAAAAGCTGAACGCCAGAGAGATCAGCTGATCCCTCTAGCGTTTTGTATTGCTTTTTTTTGCGTTGTTTTCAAGGGCTGATTTCGGGTCTTTATGCGCATTTCCTTCCATATTTCCCTGAGGATTCACGCCCCCCGTCAGCCGGCCTTTATTTTCTTTTCTCATAGCTGTTCACCTCATTTGTAGGATGAACAGTGAGTCGCAATTTCATTCCGGTTATTTATTCAGCCGAATCGCTTTTTTTGCGAGCTGATCGGCTGTTTGGTTTTGTCTGCCGGGAATCCACTTAATGAAAAATAATGGAAATTGGACCTTTAAGCGGATGATTTCGTCAACAAACGGCTGGAAAGCCTTGTTTTTAACCGCTTCAAGATCTGCGGCCCGCTCCACGATATCCGAATCCGTCCGGAATGACACGGACTCATATCCGCGGGCGGCACACAGCTTCATTCCTTCAATTAAAGCGAGAAATTCAGCTTCCTGATTTGAATGGTCGCCGATCGGAATTGAGAAAGATTCTGTTTTCCCATCATGTTTAATAAAAATACCGATACCGGACGGGCCCGGGTTTCCGGCGCTTGCACCGTCCACGTAAATTTCAGCGGGCATCATCCGTCACTCTCCCTTCGGTGTCATTCGTTTTGCCATATACGCATAAGGGACAGAAATGAGTGATACCGCAAATTTAATCAGGTAAGTTGAAATGAAGATGCTGAACCATACGCCCGCGGAATAAACGCCGATAAAGGCCACGGCAGTGAAGATAAATGTATCCAGCAGCTGGCTGAGCGCCGTGCTTCCGCTGTTTCTGAGCCAGAGAAGCCTGTCTGAAGGAAAGATTCTCCGAATGGCTGAATATACATAAACATCTATCGTTTGGCTGAAAATAAAAGCCAAGAGGCTTCCGAGCGCAACACGCGGCAGAAAACCGAAAATCGTCTCAAGGGCAGGCTGTGCGATATCTGACGCAGCCGGTTTATATAAAAGAGCCCCCTGCATAGCGCATGTCAAAGCGAGCAGAGTGGAAAACCCGAGCCAGACGGCTTTGCGCGCTTCCCTGGGACCGTATTTTTCATTCAGCACATCCGTTGCGAAGAAAACGGTGCCGTACATGATATTTCCCAGTGTCGCCGTAAGCCCGAACAGCTCGACTGTTTTGACAACCTGCAAGTTGGCGCACACCGTGGCGAAACCGATCCATACGAATAGGCCCGTTTTGCCAAATCCTTTATAAAACAGAAGAACAATGATAAAATGAATGACCGCAAATAAGATCCATAACACATCGTTAAACAAAACCTGCTGACTTCCTTTCAATTTGAGAATGGTTTGATTATAGCACACGCCCGTCAACTAATGAATGGTAAGGTGATTTCAATGAATCTTAAGCCGTATATCGAAATAGAAGCAAAAGGAACAGGCCCTGTCGCGTTTTTTTCCGAAGATTGGCTGACCGTTCCGAAAGCGCGCATGCTTGCAAGAGAAGTCAGCCGCTTTCCTTATATAAAAGACATTTATTTTGAGGATGAAAAAGGCGCGAGCTGGACGCTTAAAGAATTAGAAAAGCTTACTGAAGAGCTTGCGCACGAACCTGACGACATTACAGTGTATTTCGACGGCGGCTTTGACAAAACAAGCGGACGCGCCGGACTCGGAATTGTCGTGTATTATTCTCTCGGCGGCAAGCGGCACCGCATACGGAAAAACAAAAGCTTAACGCTTCAGACGAACAATGAGGCGGAATATGCCGCTTTGTACGAAGCGCTTAAGGAAGTGCAGGAACTTGGCGCAAGCAGAAATTCAATCACGATAAGAGGGGATTCCCTCGTCGTTTTACATCAGCTTGACGGCAGCTGGCCGTGTTATGATGAAACGCAAAACGAATGGCTGGATAAAATTGAAGCGCTGCTCGAATCCCTAAAGCTGACACCGACATATGAAGCCGTAAACCGAAAGGAAAATCAAGAAGCGGATGACCTTGCCAGAAAAATTCTCTCGGACCGGCAGATTGAAAGCCGCATAACATTAGAAGGTAACGGAGATGACTGATATTGGATAAAAAAAGCATTTATAAAGAATTGACAGAGCTTCAGGATGAATATTGCAAAGACTGTTTCGTAAAAAAGCATTTCCGCAAAGAGTTTGGAAAAACGCACGCTCATTCTTTCTGCATCAAGCAATGCACGGTGGGGGAGAAGCTGAAAGCCTACGGCAAGGTGCTGACAAATCAATAAAAAATAAAACCGCAGCTTCTGCGGTTTTATTTTTCGAATTCATCGAGCTGATGCTGGCAATCGTCGAGAAGCATTCGCTGCTTTTGCAGAAAATCCTGATCGAGAGCTTGCAGTTCACTGGATTGTGACATTGTTCTGGCATCCTGAATCGCCTGGTAAGCAGATTCCACCAAAGTTGAATTTTGGCCCCGGGTAGCCGCTCCCGTTGTTTTCTGGGCCGTTTCCACCGCTAATTCAAGCTGGCGTTTATCCGTCAGTCCGTTTGGGAAAAATTCAGAGTCCATTAAAAAACACCTCCGCAAATAGTTTGGAGATTTTTTTTTAGAAATATGTACGGAAAATAGAAAAAAATATAGAAAATAAGCCGATATAACTATTGAACCTGATTAATTAGGGCTTATTTACTATTATTCAGGGTATCTTGGGAGAGAAGGGAAAAACCAGCCGTGAATGATAAAGATTTAAAAACAATCCTTCAGCAGACATTTAAAGAAATATACGGTGATTTGGGAAGTTTAGCAGAAATGGCAAAAAAAGGAATGCCGTCAATGGAGAAACAAATTGAAGAAATTGAGCAGCGCTGCAAGCAGAATCTTGTCGCAATTGAGATTCAGACGGCAATCAAATAGGAGAGGCATACGCCTCTCCTCTATTTGTCATCTGATCAACATGTATTGAGTTTAGAGTTTTACAACATTAGAAGCTTGAGGTCCACGATTACCTTCGACAATTTCAAAAGAAACTTCTTGTCCTTCTTCTAATGATTTGTATCCTTCTCCTTCGATAGCAGTGAAGTGAACAAATACGTCGTCTCCGCCTTCAACTTCGATGAAGCCGAATCCTTTTTCGTTATTGAACCATTTTACTTTACCGTTTTGCATATTGCTTAATTCCTCCTAGTACTGTAGCACCTTCGTGCTAAAAAAAATTTTGTCATCATCCAACCGTACGTATGTAAACGTTGTTAAATGATGGTTCAACTATACACCATATGGGAGCGGACGTCAAGCGGCCGCTCCCTATTTTTTATCTTTATTTTTCCAGTCACAAAGCTTAACCGGAAAAAAACAAAAAGCACACGAACGATTCGTGTGCTTTTCTTTTACGATAATGCCATATTCGCCTTTTCGGCCATCATTTCAGATTCTTTTATAATGTCCTGCAAAATGACTTCAGAGGAGTTAGGGAGGTGCAGGCTTTTAATATTGTCCTTCATCCGGTTCAGCTTCTCCTCATCCGCGAGAAGGGAGGTGACAGACTCTAAAATTTCTTCGTGGCGGTTGACCACGACAGCCGCACCGCGATCTTCAAAGAAAATGGCATTTTCTTTTTCCTGTCCAGGAACCGGTTTGTACAAAATAACGGGTACTCCGATCGCCGTCGCTTCCGTCAGTGTGATGCCGCCCGGTTTCGTGATCATACAGTCCGTAATACGGAACAGCTCGTCAATTCTTTCTACATAGCCCAGGACTTTCAGCCGGTCGGCATTGTCACCTTCCAAGCTGCTGAGGGATTCTTTCAGCGAGCTGTTTTTGCCGCATACCACCACAACCTGCACCTGATCGTCATGAACGAGATTTTCGCACAGTTCTTTTACGTTTTTCAGCACACCATGCGCTCCCGCCATAATAAGAAGAACTTTTTTGTCGGGAGAGAGATTGTATTTTTTATAAATCGGCTCTTTCGGCATCGATTCCTCGAATTGAGGCCTGATGGGAATGCCCGTGATCTTTACGTTGTTCGGGTGAGTGCCGATTTCAATCAGTTTTTCCTTCACGTAATCTGTGGCGACATAATATTTATCAACATTTTCATGAACCCAGATTTTGTGAAGGCAGAAATCGGTCATAACGTTGAACGTCGGGATCACTTTTCCGGTTCTCCGTCTGTATTCCGGTACGACAATCATCGGAAATGTATTGATAATAATGTCCGGCTTATGCTCTTCGACGAGCTGGCCTAAACGTTTATTTCCCATTTTAAAATAAATATTGAATTTGCGTTTATTATAGATTTTGTCAACTCCGTAATAAAACAAACGATAAAACTGTTTCCCGATTGAGAAGCTTTTTAAATAAAGGTATTGAGTAACCTCTGAAACAATCGGATTTGACTCTTGATACAAATTGGAAACCGTCACATCTAAGCCGAGACGCAGACATTGTTCGTAGAGCGTTTTGGCCACTTGAACATGCCCGTTTCCGTAATTTGCAGTCAAAATTAATACTTTTTTATTGGTATTCAAGTAAATTCACCTCAATGTAATCAACAACAAGCAAGCTTCATGCATCGTAAGGAGTTATTGTCTATAGATAAACATAACACAAGTGCATCATTTTATAATAAGCGCGGCAACATATTTAAACTAAATTTAATTGATATGTTCCATTATTTTAAAGTTTTGTTATACGCATACTGAATCAAGAGTATTTTATCATATTTTTGTCACCGTATCACTCAAAACAAAAATTAATCCCATTCATACGGGGTTTCCTGATATACGTAATAATTCAGCCAATTCATAAACAATAACGTTGCATGAGCTTTCCAGCGGTTAACAGGTTCTTTCCCGCCGGGCGCAAAATAGTGCTTAGGAGCTTCTACGTTTGAAAGATTTCTCTCTATGTCTCTCTCATACTCCTGAAGTAGCGTATCGGTATCATATTCCGGATGACCCGTTAAGAAAATCTGTTTTTCGTCTTTTGAAACGATTAAACAGACCCCCGCTTCCTCTGAAACGCTGAGCACATCCAGATCCGAAGCCGATTGCAGCTGCTCCGTATTAATATCTGTATGCCGTGAGTGGGGCACATAGTATAGCTCGTCAAATCCTCTTACCAATCTCTCATGTTTTTTAAGAACGGTATGCTCAAACACACCGAAGATTTTTTTCGGCAGCTCCACTTTCTCAATGCCGTAATGATAGTATAAACCGGCTTGAGCGCCCCAGCAGATATGGAGGGTTGAAGTGACATTCGTTTTGCTCCATTCCATGATTTCCTTCAATTCTTCCCAGTAAGAAACATCTTCAAACGGCAGGTGCTCAATCGGAGCCCCGGTAATAATCATTCCGTCAAACCGTTTGTGGCGGATGCTGGAAAAATCCGTATAAAATTCATCCAGATGCTGCCTGGCCGTATTTTTTGGAGTATGTGTGCTCGGAATTAAGAACGTAAAGTGAACTTGTAAAGGTGAATTCCCAAGCATCCTGAGGAGCTGGGTTTCCGTTTGGATTTTTTTCGGCATCAGATTTAAAATCACGATCTTCTGCGGCCGGATATCCTGATGAAAAGCCCGGCTTTCATCCATTACAAAGATGTGTTCACTTTCAAGCACCTGCTTAGCGGGCAGGTGATTTGGTATATTAATAGGCAACATGCCACCTCCGTTATTCCCCGTTAATTTTCTTCATTATAGAAATTTTTAAGCCATTTTTCAATCCATCCCGGCGTAATAAACCGCATTTAACGCATAATGACAGGGATAAAAGCGGCAAATGGACATAAATTCGGAGCGGCTCTTTATTATGACGGGTAAAGAGCCGTTTGGTTCCTCGAAAAAAACGTTTTCCGTTAAGTGGAAGGAAAAAGCGGTTGCCGTTTGTTTTGCAGTGTAAAACAGGTAAAATAAATGAAGAATGTAAAAAGGAGGGCCGCAGATGACAATTTACGATATAAACGTACGGACCATAACAGGCGAAGACATGACGCTATCGGCTTACAGAGGCAAGGTGATGATCATTGTGAATACAGCAAGCAAATGCGGGTTCACATCCCAGCTCAAGCAGCTTCAGGAGCTCTATGATACATATCGGGAGGAAGGTCTTGAAATTTTGGGATTTCCCTGCAACCAATTCATGAACCAAGAACCTGGAAACGAAGCGGAAATTCAAGAGTTCTGTGTGAAAAACTACGGAGTCACATTCCCTATGTTTGCGAAAGTTGATGTCAATGGAGCAGACGCTCATCCTCTCTTCACATATCTGACGGAGCAGGCGAAGGGGATGCTCGGCACAAAAGCGGTCAAATGGAATTTCACTAAGTTTATCGTGGACCGAAACGGTGAAGTCACCGGGCGTTTTTCACCGAACGTCAACCCAAAAGAGCTGGAAGATACGGTGCAGAGGCTTTTGGCCCGATAAGAGGTGATACGGTGAACGAAAAAGAGCAGCTGGAAAGCGTCAGGAATTGGGTCAGAGAAAAGCTTATCAATGAACGAACGGGCCATGACTGGCTTCATATTTCCCGGGTCGCAACACTTTCTGTTTATATGGCAAAAGAAGAAGGCGCCGACTTATTTATCACTGAGACGGCCGCGCTGGTTCATGATCTGATTGACGCCAAGCTCGAAAAAAGCGAAAGGCTGACGGCAGGCGAAGTGACAGAACGGCTGGCTGCTTTCAACATTGCGGATGGCTCCATTCAGGAGATCGCGGATATTATCACGAGAATGTCATTCAGACACAGGGAACTGCTGATAAAGCGGCCGCTTTCATTGGAGGGGAAAGTTGTTCAGGATGCAGATATGCTTGATGCGATCGGCGCAGCGGGCATCGGCAGGGCTTTTATGTTTGCCGGGGCGAAGGGTCACCCGATGTACGGAACTCAATCAAGTGTGCTGGCCCATATAGAGGATAAATTAATCATGCTTAAAGGCTTAATGAATACAAAAGCGGGGACCGGTTTAGCAGAGGAGCGACATCAATTTCTTTTGCAGTTTGCCGCCCGTATCCAAAAAGAGGCCGGCATTTGCAAAAGCTAAGCGGCGCAATAGAACGCTTGTGCCGACTATGTTAGAATAAGTGTCAGATTGTGCATAGGAGGACCAATATGAAGATTAAATCAATAGAACCGACGCCGAGTCCGAACACGATGAAAGTGATTTTGACTGAAGAGCTTCCGGCAGGGAAAAGCAACAATTACAAGCCCGGTCAGGCAGATGATGCTCCGGTTGTCGTACGTGATATTTTAAACATTGAAGGAGTAAAGGGCGTTTATCACGTTGCCGATTTCCTGGCTGTGGAGAGAAACGCACGTTTTGACTGGAAGGAAATTCTGCCTCAGGTCCGTTCCGCTTTCGGAATGGAACATACGGAGCAGTCTGAGAGCCGTTCTGAACAGGAATCGTTCGGTGAAGTGAAGGTTTTCGTACAAATGTTCAGCGGAATCCCGATGCAGGTCAAATTGACGGACGGCGAACGTGAAGAACGCTTCGGCCTTCCGGAACGTTTCCAAGAAGCCATTTTAAAGCTGCGTTCCGAAGCTTCAAATGTTGTATTTGAGCGGGCTTGGAAAGAACAAGGCGTGCGCTTCGGGGATTTTACCGAAATCGGACACGATGTCACAGAAGAGCTTCAGGCCGCCTACAGTGATGAGCGGCTCAAACGCCTGACAGAAGCAGCCGCACAGCAAAAGGGTGAGGCCAAACCGGCAGTGCAGCGGAAAGCTTATAAAGTGACTTTGGAAATGCTCGATGACGAAGACTGGAAACAGCGCTATGCCCATCTTGAGCAAATGGATCCGGATGAAGACGATTTACTAGTATTGGAAAAGGCGCTGCATGATCCGAAGACTTCGATCAGAAGACAAGCCGTCGTTTATTTGGGAATGATCGAAAAGCCGTCTGTGCTTCCGCTGTTATACAAAGCGCTTGAAGACAAAACGGTGACGGTCAGAAGGACGGCAGGTGACTGTCTGTCGGATCTCGGCGATACGAGCGCCATCCCGGCCATGATGAAATCGCTCAGTGACTCAAGCAAGCTCGTGCGCTGGCGCGCGGCCATGTTTTTATATGAAGTCGGCGATGAAAGCGCGCTGGAAGCATTAAAAGCGGCGGAAGACGATCCGGAATTCGAAGTCAGCCTGCAAGTCAAAATGGCGATTGAACGGATTGAGCACGGAGAAGAGGCGAAAGGTTCAGTCTGGAAACAGATGACTGAAAGCAGAAAAAAAGAACAGTTATAACAAAAAGGTGCGCCATGCACCTTTTTTATTTGAATTCACTTTTTATAAAAATTATTTAGAATATTGTTGAAAAATGATTCAAAACTCTATATAGTAAGTACAATATTAATTGTTGGAGGGTTTTTATCGAAATACAGAAAGAGTAGAAAAGCGAGACAGGGCAAAGACACTGTAAACAGGTAATTTGCAGAACGCGCCCTTAAATAAACTGAAAATTTTAAAAATAGTGCACAGTCTAAAAACAGTAGGGGGATCACCATGGCAGAATTACGCAGCAACATGATCACACAGGGAATTGACAGAGCGCCGCACCGCAGCCTTCTTCGCGCTGCCGGCGTAAAAGAAGAAGACTTCGGCAAGCCGTTTATCGCGGTCTGTAATTCATACATCGATATCGTTCCCGGGCATGTTCACCTGCAGGAATTTGGAAAAATCGTAAAAGAAGCAATCAGGGAAGCGGGCGGTGTGCCTTTTGAATTTAACACGATCGGAGTAGATGACGGAATCGCGATGGGGCATATCGGGATGAGATATTCGCTGCCGAGCCGCGAAATCATTGCCGATTCAGTTGAAACGGTCGTCTCGGCGCACTGGTTTGACGGAATGGTCTGCATTCCGAACTGCGACAAAATTACGCCGGGAATGCTGATGGCGGCTATGCGGATTAATATTCCGACCATTTTTGTCAGCGGGGGGCCGATGGCAGCCGGCCGCACAAGCGACGGCCGCAAAATTTCGCTTTCTTCAGTATTTGAAGGCGTCGGCGCATATCAAGCCGGGAAAATCGGTGAAAGCGACCTGCAGGAGCTGGAACAGTTCGGCTGCCCGACGTGCGGATCTTGTTCGGGCATGTTTACGGCAAACTCCATGAACTGTCTGTCTGAAGCGCTCGGTCTGGCGCTTCCGGGCAATGGAACAATTCTAGCAACTTCACCGGAGAGAAGAGAGTTTGTGAGAAAATCAGCGGCCCAATTGATGGAGACCATCAAAAAAGACATTAAGCCGCGCGATATCGTCACCGAAAAAGCGATTGACAATGCATTTGCGTTAGACATGGCTCTCGGCGGCTCAACCAACACAGTGCTTCATACGCTTGCGCTTGCCAATGAAGCTGGGGTTGAGTACTCTTTAGAACGCATTAACGAAGTGGCTGAACGAGTGCCTCACTTATCGAAATTGGCGCCGGCCTCGGACGTCTTCATTGAAGATCTGCACGAAGCGGGCGGTGTGTCGGCTGCCCTTAATGAATTGGCGAAAAAAGAAGGGGCGCTTCATCTTGACGCGCTGACTGTAACAGGCCGCACACTCGGAGAAACAATTGCGGGTCATGAAGTAAAGGATTATGACGTGATTCATCCGCTTGACAATCCGTTTACCGAAAAAGGCGGTTTGGCCGTCCTGTTTGGGAATCTGGCTCCGGACGGCGCCATTATCAAAACAGGCGGGGTGCAGGACGGGATTACAAGACATGAAGGTCCCGCTGTCGTCTTTGATTCCCAGGATGCCGCGCTTGAAGGTATTATAAACCGCAAAGTAAAAGAAGGAGATGTTGTCATTATCCGTTATGAAGGGCCAAAGGGCGGCCCGGGCATGCCAGAGATGCTCGCTCCGACGTCTCAGATTGTCGGAATGGGGCTTGGCCCGAAAGTGGCGCTTATTACAGACGGCCGTTTTTCAGGAGCGTCCCGGGGCCTTTCAATCGGGCACGTATCGCCTGAAGCGGCTGAAGGCGGCCCGCTCGCATTCGTAGAAAACGGCGACCATGTCATCGTTGACATAGAAAAACGGATTTTGGACGTACAAGTGCCTGAAGAAGAATGGGAAAAACGCAAGGCCGAATGGAAAGGCTTCGAGCCGAAAGTAAAAACAGGATATCTGGCCCGGTATTCCAAACTCGTAACAAGCGCCAATACGGGCGGAATCATGAAAATATAAAACAGAGGCCTGAACAATTGAATTCCGGCCCCCTCTATAGTATCCTTGACTTCATATAAGGATTTTAGAGGGGGCTTTTTTATGTCAATGGCTTATGAAGAATATATGCGCCAGCTGGTCGTGCCGATGCGCCGTGAGCTGACGGGTGCGGGTTTTCAGGAATTAACGACTGCTGAAGAAGTAGAAAGCTTTATGGAACAGGCAGAGGGCACGACATTGGTCGTTGTCAACTCCGTGTGCGGCTGTGCAGCCGGTCTTGCCCGTCCGGCTGCGACTCAGGCTGTTTTACAGCATGAAAAAGCGCCTGATCATACGGTTACCGTATTTGCCGGTCAAGATAAAGACGCAACTGCAAAAATGCGTGAATATTTTACGGGGCAGGAACCTTCCTCGCCTTCAATGGCGCTGTTAAAAGGGAAAGAGGTCGTTCATTTTATTCCCCGTCACGAAATCGAAGGGCATGACATGGAGGAAATTATGAAAAATCTGACGGATGCCTTCGATGCGCACTGCTGAAATGCCCGAATTCCGGGCATTTTCTTTTTGGAGAAAAAGATGATCACAACGAGTTACCGACCAAGCGAATATACGATACACACAGCGCAGTCACTCAGTGTCAGGCTGGGTGACACTTACTGCAGCCGCAATAAACAGCCCATTGAAAAAATGCTGGAACGAGCGGCTGGCGATCTTTTAGTCATCGGAAAGGAACGGTTCGAACTTTACACGAAGCAAGGGGAGAAGTTCTTTTTTCACCCGAATACAGCGATGTTCCGCGCAAAGCGGTTTTTGAGAGGGGAAGCCGAGCCGTTGTTAAAAGCAGCCGGATTACGCGAAGGGGATTCCTTTTTAGATTGTACGCTCGGGCTGGCATCCGATGCGATTTTGGCAAGCCTGGCAGTCGGAAAAAGCGGACAAGTCATCGGCCTGGAGAAAAACAAGCTTGTCTCATTGCTTGTTGAAACAGGACTTCAAACGTGGGAAACCGGAATGGAGCAGCTCCAAACCGCCATGAAACGCATTCAGGTCAAACATGCCGACTGCGCCGATTATTTGCGGGAGCTTCCTGATTCATCGGTAGATGTCATTTATTTTGACCCGATGTTTCACGAACCTGTTGAAACGTCAGACGGCATTGCACCGCTCCGCGCGCTGGCAGAAGAGGGTTTTAACGAAGAGTGCATCACGCAAGCCGTCCGGGCGGCGAAAAAATGCGTAGTGCTTAAAGACCATTGGAAAAGCCCGCGGTTTGAACGATACGGCTTCAAGGTGCTGAAAAGAAAGACGGCGCTTTTCCACTTCGGTGTCATCCATGTGAGCTCATGATATCATGGGCTTCTTTTTCGTTAATCAGTGATTTCCATAACGACAAAATAAAGCAGCGTGAGAAGTGATACTGTCGCAAATAAAACGTTAATCATCTCATCCCCTCCTTTTTCTCCTTCTTATTGTAAGCGGTTTATCCGCTCGGTCACAGTTACCAATTTCCCATATTGCATGATAATACGCTGCCGGACATGACGCCGCGCTTTCATCTATGCTAAAATAAAGGAAAAGAGGACAATAAAACAGAGGGGAACAATCTGTCATGAAATTGTGGATGAAAAAGACCCTTGTGGTTCTGTTTACCATTGTAACGTTCGGACTCGTGTCTCCTCCGGCTGCTTTGATGACAGACAAGCCTTCAGGACAGTCGAGCAGTCTTGAGCAGAATGATTACACCGCTTTTTATGATGAACACGCCCTGCCGGGAGAAGAGAAGGCAGGGCGGGAGCCTGAATTACTGTTTCAATCGTATCAGCAGCAGCTTCTCGGTGATGCTGAAAATCAATCATTTTTAAAATTCGGCAGCAAAATCTCTCCGGTCATTGAAGATGATTACAGAAGTGAAATTCTGCCGAAAATCGAAGATGTGATCACAGGACATTTAGCCAAGTTTCAAGATGATGAAGCGTATCAGGATGTGGTTATTTCCAGCAAACCGTCGGCCGGAAAAACTGAAAAAATTTTTCATGTGTATAACAGGCTGACGGGTGAAGATCTTTTAAGGTTCCACGTCCGCCGGGATCATCCTCCGCAAGACGGCTACTGGTTTAATTTTCATTACCATACCGCTGAAGACGGATTTCAGTCACATCATGAGCTCGGCAGCATTTACTGGGACCGCAATACGCCGCCTGACTGGATGAGCGTGTAATAGCGAGAAGAAATAAAAAAATCATTTCTGAGAAATTTTGCAGAAATGATTTTTTATTGTGTTACACTACTAAAAGACTACTTTAAAAGGATGAAAAAAATGAAACAATATAAAGATTTGTGCCGTCATGTGTTAGAAAACGGAGAAAAAAAAGGAGACCGTACGGGAACGGGTACGATCAGCACGTTCGGCTACCAAATGCGGTTTAACCTTCAGGAAGGTTTCCCGATGCTTACGACGAAAAAGCTCCATTTTAAGTCCATCGCACATGAACTGCTTTGGTTTTTAAATGGAGATACGAATGTCCGCTACCTTCAGGAAAACGGAGTCCGCATCTGGAACGAATGGGCGGATGAAAACGGAGAACTCGGACCGGTTTACGGTTCTCAATGGCGTTCATGGCGCGGAGCGGACGGCGAGACCATTGATCAAATCTCCCGGCTGATTCACGACATCAAGACAAACCCGAATTCCAGACGTTTAATCGTCAGCGCCTGGAATGTCGGCGAAATTGATCATATGGCGCTTCCGCCTTGCCACTGCCTGTTTCAGTTTTATGTCGCGGACGGAAAACTGTCGTGTCAGCTTTATCAGCGCTCAGCGGATGTCTTTCTCGGCGTGCCGTTTAATATTGCGTCTTATGCGCTTTTAACAATGATGATCGCGCATGTGACGGGGCTTGAACCGGGTGAGTTTGTTCATACATTCGGAGACGTCCACATTTACCAAAATCATGTGGAGCAGGTGAATTTGCAGCTGACAAGGGATGTCCGTCCACTGCCGAAACTGCGGTTTGCGCGAAACGTTGATTCTATTTTTGATTTTACGTTTGAAGACTTTATCATTGAGGATTATGACCCGCATCCGCACATAAAAGGAGCTGTCAGCGTATGATTTCGTTTATTTTTGCGATGGATGAAAACCGGCTGATCGGAAAAGATAACGATCTGCCTTGGCATCTTCCCGATGATCTCGCATATTTCAAAAAAGTGACGACGGGTCACACCATTGTAATGGGGCGGAAAACGTTTGAATCAATCGGACGCCCGCTTCCGAACCGGCGTAACATCGTTGTAACCTCACGGGACGAATCTTTATTCCCAGGCTGTATTACCGCCGACTCGGCTGAGGAAGTGCTCAAGCTGATCCCGGCGGATGAAGAATGCTTTGTGATCGGCGGAGCCCAGCTGTACAGTGCGCTCTTTCCTTATGCGGACAGACTCTACATGACAAAAATTCACCATGTCTTTGAAGGAGACCGTTTTTTTCCGGAATTTAATGAAGCTGAATGGGAATTGACATCCCGCAAACAGGGAGTAAAAGATGAAAAAAACCCTTACGATTATGAGTATCTTGTATACGAGAAAAAGAATTGAGTTTAAGCAGGGGGACAAGAATTGATTCGTTACGGCTGCCTTGTGATGTACGTTGTATTTATGTTCATGAAAAATATTCAGGAATATATCAATCAAAAAGAGCTTGACCCGCGGCTTTCTTTTCAAAAACAGATGAGGCTGGTGTATGAGCGGCCGAAAGCCTTTATGAGAGGCTGCATTGACGTGTCGGGATCGGCAATCGGCATTCATCATGATCAGCCGATCCCGGACGGCCCCGTATTGTATGTGCATCCCAGATTACGCCCGGCTGATCTTCTGCTGCTTGCGGGACATATTGAAGAGCCGGCTGGTTTTATCGCTGGCGAGAAAGCTTTCCGGATGCCGTTTCTCGGAAATTGGCTGCGGCTGATGGGTGTCATTTGTGACGGAGACAGCCGGGATGCCGTGTTTCAGGAGGCAGAAGTCCGTCTGCAAAAAGGGCAAAGCCTGATTCTGTCCGAAGACGGCAAAATCAATCCGGAGGAACTGGCCCTTCGTTTCGATCTCCCGATTGTGCCTGTCAGCACTTCGGGAACAGACCGGCTGCTGCGGGGCAGATTACTGAAACGGCTGAAACCGGCTGACATTGAATTACATATAAAGCCCGCTTATTATCCGGCCGGTCAGAAACGGCTTCGTGCATAAAAAAAGCACAGCCTCTATAGAGAGGCTGTGCTTTTTATTTCAGATAAAGGGGACTTTGACGCAATAAAATAAAATACAGAAAAACATCGAGGCGCTGCCGCCTAAAACAAAACTGTGCCAAATGGCGTGATGATACGGAACCTTTCTCCAAATATAAAATATTGTGCCGGCGGAATACAATAAGCCGCCGAAAAGAAGAAGGCCGAAACCGGGGCCTGACAGCGAAGCGTACAGCGGTTTAATGGCGACGATGATCAGCCAGCCCATCATTAAATAGACAAGCGTTGAAAAAATGATAAACCGCTTCACGAAAAAGATTTTAAACACGATGCCTCCGATGGCAAGCGACCAAACAATAATTAAAAGGGTCAGACCGAGCGCCCCTTTTAGGGGTCCTAATAAAAATGGCGTATATGTTCCGGCTATTAATACGTATATCGCGGAATGATCCACAATCTCAAGAATGTCTTTCGTTTTTTTATGCTGAATGCTGTGCAAAAGAGTCGAGCTGAGATACAGCAGCAGCATTGAAGCGCCGAAGATTGAAAAGCTGACGATGTCTGTCGGCGAGCCGTATTTCACCGCGAAGATAATGAGAAAAATAAGCGCCGGAATCGACAGCAATACACCGATTCCGTGTGTGACGGCATTTGCGATTTCTTCTTTTATTGTGAACAATCAAATGTCCTCCTTTTTAAAGGATTTGCTTTTGCAGTGACTGCAAAAAGCTCAACCCTTCTAATGTAATTTTTGTTCCAGCGCGTCCACGGCCTTTTGTCACATAGTTCATCTTTTCTAAGTAATCAAGCCTGTTTCTGACCTGCTGGGGCGATAATGTCATTGTGCTGTTTTCGCTTAATTCGGATATGCTCCGTCTGCTGGCGGGTTCGCCTTTTGTATTTAAGTCTTTAATTGATTCCAAAATAAACAAAAACTCTTCTTTCTCCATCAATGTCAGCCGTTTTTCTTTTTTCTTAGCTGTTTTCGCTTTCTGGCTGTTTTTGATATATAGCGGGACATCATCGGGATAAATCGTGCTGCCGGATGCTGCCGCGGCCATATAGTGCACCGCATTTTCAAGTTCTCTGATGTTGCCGTTAAAGGTGTGCCGCTCAAACAGCGGATAAACGGACGGATCGATATGAATATGCTGCCCCGAGGCTGTCAGCATATGCTGCAGAAGAAGCGGTATATCGCTTTTTCGTTCAGATAAAGCAGGGAGCGGAAGGCATAACACGTGAAGCCTGTAAAATAAATCTTGGCTGAACGTATTTTCTGCGCCGGTATCGCCAAGATCCGCCGTGCTGCTAGCAATGATGCGGGCGGAAAGCCCGGCATCCAGCTCGGAAAGAAGGCGGGCCTGTACCGAGAGCGGCATGTCTCCGATTTCATATAAGAATAATGTTCCGCGGCTGGCCCTGTTTAATGCGCCTTCAGCGCCGAACAGTTCATATTCGAGCCGCTCTTCGCTTTGGCTGCAGTGAACGGTAATAAATAGTTCGCTGTTTCTGCGGGATTTATGGTGGATCGCTCTGGCCATTTGTTTTTTTCCGGTTCCGACTTCACCTGTTATGAAGACCGGCAAATCAGATAAGGCAAATTGCGAGGCCAATCGTTTTGCTTCTGAAAAGGTGTGATGTTCGCCGGCCAGCTGATAAAAAGGATCAGTTTGTTCAATTACACTCATGAATTGGCTCCTTTTGGTTCTAATTGGTTTAAGTATAACATGTTTATGCCATCGAAAAAATCTTTTTCTCTTGTATCGGTTCATTTATTTTTATTTACAAAATTAAAATAATTATCTTATTATTTGAATATTCATGTTATAATGGCATATTAAATAGGGATTTAAATAAGAAAGGACTCTGTAAATGAAACCGTTGCTTAAAGAAGACTCTCTCATCCAGGTAAAAGACATTTTAAAAGCGCACCAAAACGTAAAGGACGTTGTGATACATACGCCTTTGCAGAGGAATGACAGACTTTCTGAGAGGTATGGCTGCAATATCTATTTGAAAAGAGAAGACCTGCAGGTGGTCAGATCATTTAAGCTCAGAGGGGCTTATAATAAAATGAGGCAGCTCTCAAAAGAGCAGACTGAAAACGGAATTGTATGCGCAAGTGCGGGAAACCATGCGCAGGGGGTTGCGTTTTCATGCAAACACCTCGGCATTCACGGCAAGATTTTTATGCCGTCAACCACACCGAGACAGAAAGTATCCCAAGTGGAACTGTTCGGAAAAGAATTTGTTGAAATCATATTGACGGGTGACACTTTCGATGATGCGTATAAGAGTTCTGCGGAATGCTGTGAAAAAGAAAACCGCACGTTTATTCATCCGTTTGACGATCCCGATGTCATGGCCGGACAGGGAACGGCTGCCATCGAAATTTTAAATGACATTGACGTTGAACCGCATTTTCTTTTTGCAAGCGTAGGGGGAGGAGGACTCCTGTCCGGGCTCGGCACGTACATGAAAAACATCTCGCCGGATACAAAAATCATAGCGGTTGAGCCGAAGGGCGCAGCCTCCTATTTTGAATCGAAAAAAGCCGGACAAGTGGTTGAACTCGAGAAAATTGATAAATTTGTCGATGGGGCGGCCGTAAAAAAAATCGGCGCTGAAACCTTTCAAACGCTCGAAACCGTCGTCGATGACGTTGTGCTTGTCCCGGAAGGAAAAGTGTGCAGCACGATTCTCGAATTATATAATCAATGCGCCATCGTAGCGGAGCCGGCGGGTGCATTGTCCGTGTCAGCACTTGATCTGTACAAGGAAGAGATTAAAGGGAAAAACGTCATCTGCGTGGTCAGCGGAGGGAATAACGACATCGGCAGAATGCAGGAGATGAAGGAGCGCTCCATGATTTATGAGGGGCTGCAGCATTATTTTATTGTTAATTTCCCGCAAAGGGCGGGAGCGCTTCGCGAATACCTTGATGAGGTGCTCGGTCCTGATGATGACATCACCCGGTTTGAATACACGAAAAAAAATAACAAAAGCAGCGGCCCCGCATTGGTCGGCATTGAGCTTAAGCATCGGGAAGATTACGGCGCGCTCATTGCCCGGATGAATCAAAAAGGATTTCATTACGTAGAGGTGAATAAAGATCAGGATCTGTTCCACCTGTTAATCTGACTTTTTTTAGAACGGCCGCGCAAAATGACAGACACGCTTTCTCAGATTGTATATAATAAAAAGAAAACAATCGAAAAAGAAGGATTGATATCTTGTTACTCAAAAGCCTAGAGTTCAAACGACAGGACGGGATTCAGGTAAAAGTGACAGAAATACCGGTTGTCACGGAAGGTGAACATTATTTTTTTCAAATTCATCAGCACCTTGAGCTTTATTTGAGAGAGGTTTTTGCTTCACAAAGTGTGAGAACAGTGTATTCATTCCGACAATATGTCAAGCGCCGTATGAAGTGGAAAGATTACGAGGCCGTTTTCAACCAAGAGATTTTAAAACATAACGCATAACGGTGCATATTCCTTAGCGCCTTCCTTTTGATAAGGGAGGGTGCGGGAATTTTTTTATGATGAATGCTGTAAGCGTTTTATCCATGGGGGGAATGGAAATGAAAAAAATGAAAATCTTCGCTGCCGTCTTTTGTTTGCTGCTCTTGTGCGCCTGCGGGGGGAAAACGATAAAAGACCCGCTGAACTATCAGATTGAACCGTTTTCATACCAGAACCAAGACGGGAAAACAGTGTCACTGAAAAGCCTGAAGGGGCATGTCTGGATTGCCGACTTTATGTTTACAAATTGTAATACGGTCTGTCCGCCGATGACGGCCCACATGACCGAACTGCAAAAAAAACTGAAGGCTGAGAATCTGGACGTGCGGATTGTGTCGTTCAGTGTAGATCCTGAAAAGGATACGCCGAAACAGCTGAAAGCCTTTGCTTCCAAATATCCGCTTTCGCTTCGCAACTGGGATTTTCTGACCGGTTACAGCCAAAAGGACATTGAAGATTTTGCCCTGAACAGCTTTAAAGCAATCGTCAAAAAGCCGGAGGGAGAGGACCAGGTCATACATAAAACCTCTTTTTATTTAGTCGGACCTGACGGAAAGGTGCTTAAAGATTATGACGGCGTGCAGAAGGTTCCGTATGATGACATCCTCTCAGATGTCAGAGCGGCTGAGGAGCTCAAGTAAACTGGCAGATTAGACATTTTCAAATCTGAAAAAACATGTTACACTTTCCACTAGTAGACGGGGAAGGAGCAACCAGATTGAAGCTGCGAATGTTCTCATTGATCGCCGGACTGGCCTTGCTTTTATCAGCTTGTTCTGTCCAGCGCACCGGTTCTGACGCTGAAGAACCGAAAACGAAAGATCATATTGTCATAGCTGCGGTCGGTGATTCATTGACTGAAGGAGTAGGAGATCCTGACGGTTCAGGATACGTCGGCAGGACAGCGGAGTCTCTTAAGAAAAAGGGACATGTGAAAACGGTAGATATTAAAAATTATGCGGTGCAGGGTGACAAAACGTCGGACCTGCTGGAAAAGCTTGATAATAAAAAAGTTCAGAAATCATTAAAGAGCGCCGACTATATCTTTTTTACCATCGGCGGCAATGACTTAATGAAGGTGCTCCGCCAGAATATGATGCAGCTGACGGTTCAGCCGTTCCAAAAGGAAGAGAAACCTTTTGAAAAACGGTTCAAGGCGATCGTTTCAAAAATCCGCAAATATAATGAAAACGCGGAGCTGGTGTATGTCAGCATGTATAACCCATTCACGTTTACGCTGCCTGAATTAAAAGAAATTAATGGGGTTGTAACGGATTGGAACAAGATCGCCGCAAAAGAGCTGGAAAAAGATCCTCACGCCGCCGCGGTGAATGTTGAAGACTTGTTCAGTCAAAAAAGCGGCAGCAGACGGATTTCAAAGGATGATGATTTTCATCCGAACGCAAAAGGGTATGCACTCATCGCCGACCGATTATACGGTATCATTGAAAAACAAGGGTTACCAGCAGAATAGGGTGAAATGATGAAAAAGTGGAAATCGCTGTTTTTTGTTCTTCTCGCACTCAATGTGATTGCCGCCGCGGTAATTGTGACATTATTGGTTATGCCGGGAGAGCAGGCGAAAATACAAAATCAGACAAAAAGTGAGTATGGCTTTCATATCACGAGCTCGAAAGAATCTCTTGCCAGGTTTGTGAATGCGTACTTAAAAGAGAAGGCATCGAATCAGCTTGACTACAAAGTGGACATCAATAACGATGTGCACGTGGCAGGTAAAATCAAAGCATTCTCAACCTCCATTAACGCGGTCGTCACATTTGAACCGTCCGTACAGGAGAACGGAGATGTGATTTTGAAAGTGACGAAGTTTTCCTTAGGCGAATTAAGCCTGCCGATCAGCTTTGTGCTGAATTATATGGACAGCTTTTATGAACTCCCGTCATTTGTGCACGTTCATTCCGGGGATAAAAGCATCGAGATCCGTCTGTCGGAAATGCCTTTAGACAACGGCATGTATGTAAAAGCGGATAAAATCAATCTCGACACGGATGAAATTGAATTTTCCTATTATCATCCGAAACAATAAGTTTTCATAAAAAAAACACAGATCCTTTCAGGGATTTGTGTTTTTTCGTGTCAGCGTTTTTTGTCCAGCTTGCTGAACAGTTTGATTAACGTTGCGAGCTCTTCATCAGAGTAGCAGTCAAACCGTTTAAAAAAGTATTCTGTTTTTTTTTGGTTGAAATGATCGACAATTTTCTCCCCGGCTTCCGTAATATGGATTCTGATAATTCGCCTGTCCTCTTTGGAACGGATGCGGGTGATCCATTCCTTTTCTACTAAAGCGTCGGTCACTGCGGTAATATGGCTTGCGGAGACCTCAAGAATGGGGGCGAATTCCGTTACTTTTTTAGGCCCTTGTTCACTGAGAATCCGCAAAATAGTGAATTCGTTCCTGGACAGCTCTTTATCTAGAATTTCATTAACTTCATTTCTGATTTGTTTAAACACTTTTCGAAGCAAAGCTTCCATATCATACATCATTTGTGTCCTTACTTTCAAATCATGAACCTCCAATATGTAGTCAGCGTGGCATTCGTTCAGCTTCCCCTGAAAGCAGAATTATTTTTATTCTGTTTATACATGCTATAATATAATAATACCACGTATGAACAAAGGAGGGCACCCGTATGTCAGAAAAAAAAGAAATCGCCACATTTGCAGGCGGCTGTTTTTGGTGCATGGTGAAGCCGTTTGACGAACAGCCCGGGATTGAAAAGGTGGTGTCCGGCTATACAGGAGGTCATACTGAGAATCCGACTTACGAAGAAGTGTGCAGTGAAACGACCGGACACAGAGAAGCCGTTCAAATCACATTTCAACCTGACATTTATCCGTACGAAAAGCTTGTCGAGCTGTTTTGGCAGCAGATCGACCCGACTGATGCAGGCGGCCAGTTTGCAGACCGCGGAAGTTCATATCGGGCGGCGATATATTACCATAATGATGAACAAAAACAAATCGCTGAAGCCTCAAAAAAACAGCTTGAAGAAAGCGGCATATTTAAAAAGCCGATCGTGACAGACATCTTGAAGGCTGAGCCTTTTTATGAAGCGGAAGGCTATCATCAGCACTTTTATAAGAAAAATCCTGATCACTACGGGCGCTACCGTGTAGGTTCCGGACGTCAAGGCTTTCTGGATGAGCATTGGAGGGACAGATAAGATGGCTTTTAATAAAGAAGAAAAAATCAAATCATTAAACCGCATGCAATATGAAGTCACACAAAATAATGGAACGGAGCCGCCGTTTCAAAATGAATTCTGGGATCACAAAGAAGAGGGGCTGTATGTTGATATCGTATCGGGAAAGCCCTTGTTTACTTCTCTGGATAAATTCGATTCGCATTGCGGCTGGCCCAGTTTTACAAAACCGATTGAGGAAGAAGAGGTTGACGAAAAACTGGACACAAGCCACGGGATGATCCGGACGGAAGTGAGAAGCAAAACAGCTGATTCCCACTTAGGCCACGTATTTAATGACGGTCCGGGGCCAAGCGGTCTCCGTTATTGCATTAACTCTGCGGCACTCCGGTTTATTCCGAAAGACAAGCTGAAGGAAGAGGGCTATGAAGCCTGTCTGCATTTATTTGAAAAATAAAGCTCAGCAATGAGGCCTGCCTATCAGACAGGCCTTTTTTCTATGTTTTTTTTTCTTCATGTAATCGTTCAATAATATTTACGATTGTGTCTTTTGTGATGAGCGGCGCCTGATCGGATTGATATCTGGGGAGATTGACCTTCCGAAATTCCGGATGTTTGGCGGGGTCGGGCAATATCGCGTAAAGATTGCCCCATTCATATAAAGATTCCGTCTCATGAGGAGAGGTCAGTTCTTCATGAAGCTTCTCACCGGGGCGTTTTCCCACTTCAACAGCGGCGGGGCGCGGCAGCCCGTGCCGGGACGCATATTCCTCAAACCCGTGAAGCAATTCTTCAAGCCTCAGGGACTCCATTTTAAAAATAAATGTTTCTCCGCCCTTTGTAATCGCCGCAGATTGCAGGGTGAGCGTTGCGGCGTCATCAATCGACATAAAAAACCTCGTCATGTTTTTATCCGTAATGGTGAGCGGACCGCCTGCCATCAATTGCTCAAATAAAATAGGAATAACAGAACCGCGTGAACCGAGCACATTGCCGAAGCGGACCGAACAAAATACCGTACCGCGGTTTTGAACATGATGATTCGCCTGATGAAACAGCTTCTCGGACAACAGCTTCGTAGCTCCCATTGTGTTTACCGGGGAAACGGCTTTATCGGTTTTTTAAGGTATTTACTGTATTGTGAGGGACTATCAGTGACGGTGAGATCGAAAGCGAAAAATTAAACCTCAGGATAGGGGTGATTTCAAACTGAGCCGGAATCGGCCCTTTTCTTTTTTGTGTCATCGTAACGATAACATCTTTGAAGACCATTCTTAATAGCGCGTTCTTTTTCTCTGTGCTTGATTCAATGTGATATTGATCAATTATCTTATTTATGTTGTTTCTGACTGTATTACAGTCTATTTCTGATTGCGCTTCTTGAGTTCCATTGAGCTCATGCTTGGCAATCTGGAGTTCTTTAAATTCTTCATCTAAAACAGCTTTTCTTTTCAAAAAAAGTTCATCAGTGTAAATGCCGCTCTCATATTTCTCGAAGATAAAATTCTCTTTGTTTTTTAACTCTTGTTCTTTTTGTGAAAGATGTTCAGACATTTGCTTTTTTGTTTTCACATTACTATTTACGTCTTCGTATTTAGAAATCATTGAAGTGATATGTTTTGTTAAAGTCTTATTATCTAAGTTGCTTAAAGAAGAGAGGTAATCCAAAATGGCATATTCAACATCGTTATATCTTACATAAGTGCATTTATTCTTTTTGCAAGTGAGTGATTTAACGTGATACACACTTTCCGTGCCGTTTTTGTTTTCTCGCGTTCTCCTAGTTTCGTATTTAGATAATGGTTCACCGCACTTAGAACAAGCGCATACGCCTGCCAATTCACTTAATTCCAATGCATTTTTATTAGGCAGCAGGGGGACTTTGTTTGCAATTTTATCTTGTGATTGTTGAAATTGTTCTTGATCTATTATAGGGGCATGTGCATCCGATACCACAATTTGTTCCTTTTCAGGTCTAATTGTTCGTTTACCGTCTTTTGTTTTTTCCCTAACCTTATATTTAACAGTTCCGATATACGCTTCGTTTTGCAGAATTGCTTTAATTGTGTATTGATTCCAGCGCTTTTTTCCTGATGGAGTCGGTATTTGTAATTTTGTTAAGTGAGAAGCAATCGCTGTATAACTATAATCTTTTCCATTCAACCCATTTAAAAAGATGTTAAAGATGAATTGAACGACTTTTGCTTTTTCTTCGACTGGGACTAGTTTGGATGTTTTTTTGTTTAACCGGTATCCATAAGGCGCTAGTCCGGAAATCCATTTCCCTTGTGCCGCATATGTGTATTTAGCGCCTGTCATACGCTCTCTGGTCATTTCAAATTCTTCTCTGGCCATAAACAATTCAAAACGAATCTGACGCATGTCTGCAGGGTTTCGAGGGTCATAAACTTTATATGGTGTAATGATAATCAATCGCTTGCTTTGAAGAAGGTTAACAATTTGTCCCGCATCACTGTAGCTCCCGCGGCTGAGTCTTGTTATTTCTTTAACAGCAATTGCCTGGTACTTGCCTTCCTCGAGGTCTTTAAGACATTCTTTAAAAACAGGGCGGCCCTCAATGCTTTCCCCAGACCCGATTTCCATTTTTAATTCATAGGGGATTTCAATCGACTTCAGTATTTTATTCATGAGTTCTTTTTGTTCTGTTAGCGTATCTTCACCTGTTCTTTTTTCTCGCTCCATATCCTGACGAGAGCGTCTAAGATAACCCAAAATATTTGTAATGTTGTAAGAATGAACGATGTTTTTTAACTCCAAAAAATCAGCACCTCCTCTTTATTGTATTTACTGTAAAAAGAGAAGTATTCGTACAATATTCTGTCTGACATTGAATACGAAAATAACGTAATAAATATTGTAGGGGCTGTATTCTTTAAGTGTTGGGCTAAAGAGCTCGCTCATACGCTTATGTTTTTTTTGTTTAGCCTAAGAAAATACCCAAATAAAAAAAGAAGCCTCAGAGGACTTCAAAATAATTAATTCTTCTCACATGCAAAGTTGTCATTATCCCGATCCATCTTAGATGTATAAGCAGGGTGAGTGCTTGGTACTCCATGCGGATATTTCTTTCTCAGCTCTGTGCAGTTTGCAAAGTGTTCTGTTCCTCCAGCAGAAGGGGAGGCTTGTACAGAGTTAGAAGAGCTGCTTGATGCTGAACTACTTGAATGTGAACTGTTTGAGCTCGATTTATGTGTCTCGGATTGGTGTGTTGTAACGGACTTTTGAGCCGGCTTAGATACACTTACTGATTTCTTCGGTTTCGTTGCGCAGCCATTAAATCCTTTATCAGTTGCATAGCCATTCTTACTCCAAATCTTCAAGTCTTTATCTTTAGCAACCTGTTCATCTTTCTTATACGTGTCTAAATACTTCGTGTTTGGCTCATATACATAAGCTACTCGAGCTAATCCTTCTTTAAGCAGTGTTTCTTGTACTGATTTGCCATCCACATAAACGTAAGCCAGCATTCTGCCATACTTGTCTGTACGATCTCCTTTATCAAACTCCAGTCGAAGCTTGCCGTTGTTGACTAGCTGTTTGTTTCTTGCTGAAGCATCCTCACCATATGGTTGTACGCAAGAGTTTGGCTTTTTAGTTTCAGGAGTGTCAACCAGCAAATAACGAACTGTTTTGATTTCGCCTTTATAGTTAACTTTAATTGTATTCCCATCAACTGTTCTGTTAAGTGTTACATCGACCAGCTTTTTCTTATTGTCAGATGTCTTTTTATCCGACGAATCCTTCTTTGAAGCATTTTCGGCTTTTTCATTCTTGTTATTGCTTTTGTCGTTTGATTGAGTGTCTGTCTTTGTCTCTTTTGCATCCTTTTCTTCTTGCTGCGATGTTTTAGCTGTATCGGAATCTGTTTTATCTGTAGAAGTAGAATCAGACCCACACGCAGCTAAAGAAAAGCTTAGAGACAAAACTCCAATACCTAACAACAATTTCTTCAATGTAATTCCCCCAAATTTGTTTGTTCTGTCTCTTTATCGGACAAATCTTCCTAATTATAAGTATAAAACCAATGATTGTAAAATTGGTTTTATTTAAAAGTTCTCATCTTTTGTGTGGTAAAATTTAGTGGACGTGTTTGTGAAGGAGGAGATTTTATGAAAGAAGGAAAGTTAGTTCACATGACTCTTGATGGTATTAAGAAAGCAGTTTCTAAATATGGTACATTTCCTATGTTTCATCATGGGGGACATGTCATGGAAGATGCTACTTTTCATTTCAGAGATCCAGCAAACCCTCAAGAAGTAACTAATCTAGAAAAGAAGTTAGGAGTTTCTTTCCCTAATGATTACAAAGAGTTTTTGTTTAAACACAATGGAATGGAAATGTTTAATGGTGTTGAATTACTTAGCACAGAAGGAATTATTGAATATAATGAAGTTCAAGATTTCCCCGAGGGATACGTCCTAATTGGATATCATATGATGGAAGATATGTAATAGACACAAACAAATCAAGAAACGGATTAGGTTATATGCTATATCTAGATTCAATTGATGATATTGAAGATGCAGTTAACTTAGATTCTAATTTTGAGATATGGTTTGATATGTTAGTGTCTTCTAACGGGACGAAATATTGGGAAGTGAGTCCGAATATACAAGAGTATTATAAACATGTTTCAGAATAAAAGACTCCGATTTGGAGTCTTTCAATTATTTGTTTCTTATTTCTTTTTTGTATAGGAAGCCACACTGGATCTACTTCACTCCTACATCAAGAGGAATTAAATTGCTTTTCTAGTTTCCACCGCCATTATTCTTTTGGAAGTTGATGATGAATCTCAAATTTAACCCACGTTTTCTTGCCATACTTTTTACCAACCGATATCGTCTAGCTGTTTTTCAAGTTTCGATATTTTTACCTTTAAAATACTTATTTCTTCTTTAATTTCTTCTAGTGTTGCTCCGCTTGTGCTATAACCTTTGTAATGTGCGGTCACGTAATCAACGTCTTCAAGTTGGCGAAGTCTTTCTCTTAATTGACCTAGCTGATTAATTTGTTTTTCATATTGCAATTCATTCATATGAATCATTACCCCCGGTATAAATTTGCTTGTTATGCTAGTGCATTAGGAATTGGAAGTTGTGGGCCTTTTCCTTCTCTAGCAAGAACCCAATCATCGTTGTCCCACATTTCTGTTTTTCTACGGCCTCGGAAATAATCCCAGTGAGAATCTATTTCCATTTCAATGATCGATCCGTTCGCTCCTAAGGTAACCCAGTTATAGCTACCATTGCTATGACCAAATTTAATCCATTGGATAGGGAACTGATTAACTTTTCCATTCTCATCAATAAACTGACGTTGTTGATTATCAATTCTTATAAAAGACAATCCCATTGCATAACTGGGCTTTATCTTTGAAAAAATCCCTTCAGCCATTTCTTTTGCACGGTCTGTGGATAGGAACTTACCTTCGGGAACGACTGAGAGATTTTTCAAACTGATCATTTCGTCTCCCTCAAATACAGCAATAATTCTTGGTCCATTTAAAATGAATTTTCCGTTTTTTTGATAGCGTAAAATAGTTACATTATTACCATTTCTTGTTTCTGTTCGCTTCTCCACTAATCGATAATGAGAAGGAATAGTTACGACTTGTTGAATTTTTTCTTCTTTATTCATGAATAGGACATCCTTACTTATTTGCTAATTTGTTTATGGATTCAATAAAATACTTTCTTTCTTTTTGTGAAAGTGAAGACAGAAACTCATTGTTTACCTCTTCGATACTTTCCATGATCGTTGGGTACATTTTTTCCCCTGCTTTAGTTAAAGATAATAAAAAACCTCTTCGGTCATTAGGATTTTCTTTTTTACAAATAAAATTCAGCTCAATCAATTTTTTTATTGCCCTTGTTACATTACTAGGATTTACTCCTGTAAGCTGCACAATTTTTTCTTGGGGGAGATCACCAAATTCAAATAATTTAACAATATAATAATAAAGACTAGAATTTAAATGATGTGAAATGAGTTTTTGATCTAATTTTTTTATATAGTATCGACGCATAATTTGTAACCATTTAAGTAAATCCATCTCATTAACTTCCGACATCAAACCACTCCAAACTCAGAAATGTATTTTCTTGCGCAAGCAAATAATATAACATCTAATCATTATTGTCAATTAAGAAGTACTATAAGTTCAGGAGGTTTTCGGTACAACCATCGGATGAAACTGTAGGTTTTGTTAAAGGGTTCTGAATCCTAAACAAAAGCACTTTAACAAAAAGAAAGAAGTCCTTTAGATGCCTTATGTTGTGGTAAAATTTAGATGAGAATAAGTGGAAAGGAGATAGATATGAAAGTATTTGAAGCATCCTCGTTAATCTCAGCAGCTGAAAAGCGAGCAAAAGAATACGATCAGATTAGAGAACAATTTATTAATCTCAGGAAAGCTTTTCAGGGAATGGCTGATTTAGATGACAGTGAGTTTTCAGGTAAAGGTGCTGATAACATCAAAGCATTCTTCCAAGATCACGCTGGTGTCACAGACAGCTGGCTTGATCTGATCGATATGAAGATTGCTTTTCTTAACAGTATTTCAGGAAAAGTAGCTGATGCCGGATTAGCCGATTCGTTTGTGGAAGAGTCATTTTTAGAACACGAGCTGATCCATGCGAAGAATAAATCAAAAGCTATCATGCAGGAGCAGCGCAATGAAATGAGGGATATTCTTAACGAGATAAGCGATATCGTTCATCTTGATGTCTTTTCTACAGAGGATGTCGATCAAAAGCTTGAGTCAGCTGATAAAAAAAGAAGCGACACGATACATAAACTCGGCAAACTTGATCATGATCTAACGAAAGAATACGCAGAAACCGAGGCAAACGAACATTTCATTCAGGCAGATTTTCAGTAGCTCCAAAACGCTACGGGAAAAGGGAAAAACGCCACTCCGCTTCACTATAACGCCAAGGCATACAGGGAAAGTGACATACATAAGAAAAAAGGCGAGATTGCAAGACATTCAGACACATATTTAACGTTTAAGAAGGAAGAAGCAAAAGAGCGGGAAATCAAGGATCTGAAGAAAAAGCTCGCTGACGGTGTGACCGATCCGGATGAATATTTGGAAATTGCGAAGAAGATCGGCTATGAAAACCTTGAACCTTCCCAGCAGCAATATGTCATTCAGCTTGAACAAGCAAAACAGCTGGAAGAAGCCGGAGAAGTGACTTGGGATATTTTAAAAGGAGCCGGCGTCGGTCTATATGATGTCGGGAAAGACACGGTAACCGGTTTATGGGACTTCATAACCGATCCGGGAGAAACCTTGTCAGCACTGGGGAATGCAGTACTTCATCCTGTTAAAACATATGATGCTGTTTCGGCAGCAATCGAGGAATCGTATCAAAAAGATATGGTAAATGGAGATGCGTATTCCAGATCAAGATGGGTGACATATGCGGTCGGTTCAGTGGCTGTTGCTGTCGTCGGAACGAAAGGCGCAGGAGCCGTTAACAAAGCAGATGCAGCAGGCAAGGTCATAAACAAGGTAGGGCAGGCAGGGAAGAGAATTAAGGACGTCAAGATTCCAGATTTGCTTCCGTATAATCCTAAGTATAAGCTTGCTCTGACAGGTGACGTGCCATACAATGTAGTGGATGGAGCAAACTTAAAAAATCAACTAATGAGTTTTGCTAAAAAGTCAGATAAAGAAGTAAAACCTTTCGATGTTGTAGATTATAGGCCAAGTAACAGTCCCTTAGAGAATCATCACGGTGTAATGGACGTATGGGCTAAATACAATGTTCCGAATTATGTGAGTAGAGGGAGTAACACACCAACAGTAGCTTTAACTAAGGAACAACACAACGCTACCAAGAAAGTATATAGAGAATGGTTGTTCGAAAAAACAGGGAAGAAAGTTGGCGGCAAAGTAAACTGGAAAGAAGTATCCCCTAGAGAAATACAAGAACTTACTGAGAAAATGTTTGATGCTGCTAATGTTCCTATAGAAGCGAGACAGCAATATTATAATGCATTTAATCAATACAATTTTAGAAAGTAGGTGTGGACTTGAGTATTCATATGTTAATCAAGAAGATTGCTTCTACATCAGACTGCCGGCTGTTTGAAGCTGATGGTCTCCCGACAATAGACGAGAAGCATCAACTACCAAGAGATGTTAGTGAATTTTATGAGCAATGCGGCGGAGCAGTTTTATTCGAAAATGCGGATTATCCAATATATATAGTAAGTCCACATGAGTTTAAATTGGCTAACCCCGTTATTGTTGGAGAACTTTGTGAAGAAGATATTTCATCCGAGTGGTATATTGTTTGTACGGATGGAAAAGGAGAATATCTGACAATTGATTTAAATGAAGATCGTAAAGGTAAGTGTTACGATAGCTTTTTTGATCGACATGGAATTGTTGGTGAAACACAGGTAATAGCCACTTCATTTACTGATTTACTTCAACGGTTGCTTGATAATAAGGGACGGCATTGGTATTGGCTAAGTGATAATTTTATTACATTGGGCGATGCATATGACGGAGACTGAGCTGAACAATCTATATAAAGAGATTGCAGAAACAATAAATGAAATGATCCCCGAGCAATGGGAAAAGTTTTGGTTTTATGCACAAGTTTCGCAAACAGGAGGAGGAACTTATTTTTATTACAATACCCCTGACGAGCCACAAAATTACAAGTATAGCTTAGAAGTACCTTTTATTTTTACAATTGATGAAGATGACTTTACTGAGAAAAAGAGAAAGTTGTTTGATCTGAGTGAGAAGCTACGAGAAGTATTCAAGGAGAACGATCAAGAATTATGGTATTCGTTTACGCTAAGCCTTGAAAGAACAGGTAAATTAAATATCAGTTTTGATTACACTGATTGGTTCAGCACTGATTATAGCTTCAGTGATCAACACATCATTTGGAAACATAAGTATCTAGGTGAGGAACCGTCTGATGCGTCTCTAAAAGGGATAATTGAGGAATATAAAGCTGATTATCCTGAAAACCCGATTTAAGAGGGGATTTTGGAATGAGCATATACGATATCACTGAAAAAATGAACAATTTTGATTTGAATCATTACACATCAAGAAATGAACAAGAAAGCAAAAGAAAAATTAAAGCATTTGAAAACGAATTAAATATAAATCTCGATGAGGTGTACAAAGAATTTGTAATAAGATATGGAGGAAGCACGATACAAGCAGACAATGTGCTATTTCCAAGCTTAGAAGAAAATCCATTGGCTAGTAATAATCATTTAAGATTAGGGCTATTTTATGGGTTTGGGGTAGATGATACTGACTTTGATGTTAAATCAATGACAGTAACTTATGAAGAACAAATGCCAGACTGGATTATTCCGATTGCTGATGGTGATGGAGGAGACCAAATTTGTCTGGGTGTGAAGGGAGAAGAAACAGGGAAAGTTTATTTTTGGGATCATGAATTGACAAATGGAGTAAAAGACACATTTTTGGTCGCAAATTCTTTCTCTGACTTCATTCAAAGTCTGTTTATTGAAGAGGTATCAGATGAGGATGATGAAGACGATGGTATTTTATCTATTGAGCTAGATGATGATTTATTAAACAGTTAAGCAAAAGTATTGCAATTGTGATGAGGTAAGCAGGAGCAAGGATTCTCAATCAAAGTGAAAGTGGTTTAATCCATAAAGCAATAGTATTGCAAATACCATTTTTATGTGGTTATAATTAGTGTAGGTAATACAGTTATATGATTATTTGTGCATTTTGATTTGTGAAATGCATAAAATAAAAAGACCAGGGTGCTACCAACACCCCGGCTTTGTACAAAAAGCTGCCCATCAAAGGGCTTGCTCAGCGGTTATTCGTGATAGACCTCTTCAGGATTCCAGTCTCAAGGGAGGTCTATTTTTTATTTATATACGTCAACAGGGCGATTATAAACGACCCGAATGCAAGCATTAACATTAATGCCTGAAATGTTGACATAAGCATTACCCCCTTTCGTAGGGGATGAGCAAGACTCCCTTGAGTGAGCATGCTTTAATGTACAGGAAACATTATACACTAGTTCCATTTATATGTCGTCAAAAACCCATTCAGTTACTAAAACGAAAGAACCAAGTTAGAATCAGGTTCTTTTTTTGTATTTAAGTTAAATACCTCGCTGGAATTACCGATAAATGACATGTGGAATAATACCAAGAGGGTTAAGGAATTGAAAAAAGTGCTTATTTTAGTAACAATTACACTTCTTGCTGCTACAACGATGTTTTCCATTCACACATCGAAAGCAAAAGCAGTTGAAGCAGCACCGCTTTACAGTTTTTAGATTCTTTCCGTCACAGATGGCAACAAATTTGCTTGGGAATCCCTTACAAGCAGCAAACCAAATGCAACAAATGTTTTGAAAGGTGACAAGCTGCATATTAAAGTTCGCTTTATGGACTATACAAATTCGACCGTCATTAATGCCAAAGACGGAAGGAATTTGTTATACAAAGGTGAAGCAAACATATACAAATATGATGCTCTACTTGGGCAAAACAGGATAGTGATAGGATGGGACAAATACATTGAAATTCCAATGAACGAACTTCCTTCAAATGAGAGATTCAAGTTGAAGGACTTGGGAAAAACATGAAAATCATTTACAGCAACGTTGTAAAATTTGAGAGAGGGTGAATGTTATGGAAGGCCTTAATAACTCTTACAACATTACGAAAGACCCTAAGTTTTTAGCATTTTGCAGTTTAGCGACAGAAGGCGCAGGAAGTAATTCGAATCAGCAATGTTCAATTAATTTTGATGAATTTAAAGATGCGCTCGAGAACGGAAAAGTGGTTGATAATCAAAACCTTAAAAGCACTTCAGAATTAAATCACCAGTTCGATTACTGGAAATCTAGAATAACGGGTGGACGAGCTGTAACTGAAACCGATAATCAAGTGCTGGATATCATCAAACAAGCATACAATCTTGGAATGGTGACGAAAGATAATATGCTTTTGAGAAATCAAGCCATTAACGCGTATAAAACATCTATTTAATTTAAAATTAAAGCCCCTTATTCAGGAAGGGGCTTTTGCTTTGCAACTTATTCTTTATGTTTAATCTAAAACCATAAAGTCCTGCACTTTTGTTTCTTCTTCAGGCAAATCAAATTTATTAAGTTTCTTTTTAGTACGGATATCAAAAATCCCCATATAGCCACCAATGCCTTTTTTGTTTTCCTCTTGTGAAATCACATAAAGTTTTTGATCTTTAAACTTTGCATTCATATACGGAAATTTTAAATCGAATTTTTCAAAAGAAAAATCTTTATCGTACTCAAGTAAGCAGGCGTATCCGGATTTATTAATATATGTAACGTAAAATTTACCGTTTTTTTTGTCGTAATACACAGCGTCCGCTTGTTCGAGATCATCAGGATATTTTATGAATTTTGATTTCCATGATCCTTTTTCGATTACAGTTAGTTCATGTTCTGAGCTAGCCACAACATATTTTTCAGAGTGATCAAATACATCTCCATAGGAAGCTAATCCAATCGTTTTAATAATCTCTTCTGTTTTTCTATCAATGACGTACAAAGACATTCCTTGAATGACGTAAATATACTTATCATCGCTTTCTCCCATGGTTACTAGGGAGGGCAAAGTCAGGCTATATTTTTTATTGAACTTTTTATCATTTACTTTCAGTTCATTTCCATTGGTGTCGACATTATAGGCTTTTACAGAAATATCTTCTCCTTGATACCAAAAAGCAAATGGATTGGATAATTTATGTTCTTTAATGGTGTTGTTTTTTAATGTGTAATAATATGGTTCATGTTCAGCTAACAAGACGATATCGTCTGAAGAGGGGGTTTTTTTCTGGATATATGGTATATCCGGTACCTTAAAGTATCGTTTATTAAATTCTTCTCCTTGTGATGTGGATATGAGTACGCTTTTCTTGATAAGTGGATTTGAATAGATAAAAAAGATTTTATCCTCGGTTGGATTAATTTTAGAAGTACTTACAGAGTGTTCACCTTTATTTATAAAGAATGCATTGATCAACAATATAACTATTGCACCAATTAGAACTCCTGAAATCCCATATAAAACATAAGACTTTTTCATATAACGCTCCTTATCTTTTATATAAAATAAAAAGACACTTGCAGAATAAATCTGCAAGTAAAATGATTAGTAGCTAACAGTTTTTGATGAACGATCAATATCTGCAGGTGTGACAAGTGCGCCTCTATTACTGTCTAGGTCGGTTCCTTTTGTATTTTTGTATGATTGCCACACAAGTTTAGAGCAATAATATTTATTTGTATTTTTTTGGTTGCAGCAACTGAATAAGACTTACCTGTTTTACTACTAGCATATCTCTGGGCCTTTACCTTATCATAGATATCTGCGCCCTTAACATACTGTTTCTTTTTGCTTTTGAATCGCTTACCCCAGTTGTTCTGATAATTCCTTACCCCTTTTCCAGCCCATGCTTCCATAATTTTGTTATGGATGGGATAAGAAATAAATACGGATCTAAAGCGATCTTACGAGCTGTTTCATATACACCTGGAGGCACAGCTTTGCATAGAACAGGTTTGACAGGTGATCACAAATCATAAAATAAAAAGCCCACTCATATGAGTAGGGCTAAATTAATTTTTAACCTCCGACTGGCCTTTCAGCTACCTGGATGTTAGATGGTGAATCTGTACTCAATTGCGTTAAAGCTACCCCACTTAAAATTACAGTTAAAATAGATACGCAAAGCACAATTTTTTTCATAAGATTCCCTCCACCTGATTCATTTTCTGTTCAGCCCAAATTTTTTCATTGAAAAAGCTTGTTGCTTCTTCAAAAGCACCTATTGATTCAAACCTTTTTGCAGCTATGTAGGACAATTCATCTACACTTTCAAGGTCATTTTGTTGTTTTAAAAACTCAATATAACGGATGCAATTATTGAAGTTGTTTTTTAATTCACCGCAATATAGGTTGTATAGGATGCTAATTTTGGCTTCGTATATCTTATTCTCCATTAATATGAGTCTTTCCTGTGCTTTATTGTAAAAATTAATGGCTTTCATTTTTTCGTCAATTTTAAATAGTTCCTTAATTATCATGAATAAAGAATTTATATAATAATTTGAATTCATCCAAGATTCATTTCCAATAGCTTTTTCGAGAGATTTAATGCACTTATCAGGTTTGTCCCAATCAGAATACACGATACTAAGGTTGTGATATAACTGAGCTTCCAAATATTCATCCTTTGTTTCTTGTGCAATGTCTATTGCTTCTAAATAATATGTTTCTGACTCTTCAAACCGTTTCATATCGGAATAGTTTGCAGCAGCAATCATTGTTGAAGTTGCCAGTTTGCATTTATAATCAGGGTGTCGCTTATATATTGCAATTGCATTCTTGATGTAGTGTTGTGCCACAATGCTTTGTTTAACAAGAGTGTATAAGTAGGAGACCTTGGAGTAGAATTCAGCTGCTTCAATTTCATCCGGAATTTCTGCAAGCTTTTTCTCTGCTAATCCATATAAGTTAATTGCTCGATCATAATTTTTGTTGTATGCCTCGTACATTGCTTCGAATAAATAAAAGTTATATTCCAATTTATCGTTCGTTCTTTTTATGAAATTTTCATTCTCTTCAGTGAAATAAGTGTGCTTTTGTAAAGGCTCTCCGCGTGAAGAGTGTAGCAACATTTTGTGTCTTTCTTCTAATAAACTGTAATATGCAAGAACTTCTTGATCCTCTTCCATATCATCGAACAGGCTTTTAATCTCTGAGTAATATTTTATTGACTCATGTACCTTTTGTTTCTTTATAGCAATGTACCAATCATTCAGTGTAGTAGCAACAACTTCTGAAGCGATCTTACTCATCCAAACCCATCTTTCTGAAAATTTCAAAAATCCTTTGGGAATAATCATAACATAGTCATTGAAAAAATTGTAAAAGGATGTAGAGATTTTGGGATTTTCTAATTTGAAAAAACGAAAAAAATACCCTCCTTGTTAGAGAAGGGTACGTGATCAGTTTGCTGTTGCTTTCAGAGAAGCAAGTTACTCATCTAATGTTCCAGAGAAACCTTGTTGAACGGCTAATTCATATGCTGATTTTCGATCTTTACCGGCAGCGCAAGTAGCTCCTTTAGCTCCAGTACTGCCTTTTTCACCTTTTAATGAAGCTAACCATTCAAAAGTGATGAATATTCAAGGCGGGAGTAAGGGAAATTAACAAAAAAATGTGAGGGAATGTAGATGAAACGATTTATCTTGGTTATACCGTTATTGGCTGCTGTTATTGCCTCTCCAACTCAAATGAAAGCAAGTCCAATGCCTTGTAGTGCAGTACTCGAACCGGTAAATCAAAAACTGAAAAATGCGAAGGGTGCGGCACTAATCTATAAAGTGCAGTTATACCCGCCAAGTGCTGCAAGAACGAATATGAGTATTCTTGCTGTCCACCTTCCTCAGCCATCTTCTTATGGAAGCTACGACGGTTATGAAGGATTTGCCGCCAAAACAGGGGAAATCAGTTGGCGATTTAAACTATATCCGACTCCCGAGGGAGAGAGTCCTAATTGGGCTGGAAGGATTGATTCCATATCGGCTGAAATGACAAATGTTAAAGTGCAAGTACGCCTTTCAAATTCTAAGACACAAAAGTTGGGGCCAAGTGTATTAACAAACAATATTCAATCTTGCTATTAGAAATGTAGAGCTCTTATCAAAGAGAGAAATGCGACTGGATCTTTTGTAAAGTGTCAAAAAGGTAATTGATCAAGAAATTCTGGTGAAAAATGAAAAAGAGTCCATTAAGGTGGAATGTCTGGAGTCAATTCATCATTTGACAGAAGAGAGCCGGCAAAAGTCGATATTGCGTTTGATTTTGTACATAGAAAGACGGCATAAAAAGAAATGGTTAGCTAAAAAAAGGCAAAGAGTCAACGCTCTTTACCATCAGGTGTTTTCCTTAAGCGGTCTGCAATATGCTTAATTAAACTCAGCGCAGCAGTCACTAATCCAATAACTAAAACAATTTCAAGTAAGAGGATAAATCCAAAATTTAAACCGCGACTTTCAAAGTAATCACCAGTAAAAAAGAGCAATTGATAAATTCCAAGCATTAGCACAATAAAGGAAGCGCCTATAATCGCCAGAGACTTTTTAGAGAACTCCTTAGTATGGTTAAAATTATAAACCAATAAGAACAAAAATAGACAAGCCATGGCGATCTTATGAGTCAATGAATCACTTGCTGAGAACCCTTGCACAAGTAAGGAGATAATTAATCCGGTCATTCCGATTATTTTGTTCAATATATCACCTGCTTTGTATAAGTATGACCTTAGATGTCAGCTTACCAATTAAAGGTGATATTCTCAACATAATGCAGTTTAAAGTTAACTTAAAAATGTGATTATTTTAAGAAAGGGGTTGAAATATGCTCGGTTGTCAAAAAGGGGAGCAAGTAAGGTCTTTGAGGAGGAGGAAATGGGAATTATATTGTGGACGACAAATCGAGGTTCTGTAGGTGTTGAATGGGACTCTGGTGAATATGGTGAATACAATGATAAAGTCGATGAGCTATTAATGTTAGCAGATTAATATGTTTTCCGTAAGTTAAACGAAAGCAGTTCATTAAAGGAAGGGTTAGCCAATGATTAAAATAACGTTATTCCAAGATGAATATTGCAATGATGAATGGGTTGAAATTGATAGGCTATTAAATGGTTTCATAAGAGCAGAGTCAATTAATATTGAAGTGATTGATATCAAATACAATTCATTAAATACTGTGCGAACTCATAATACCGCTCTGCGTATATATAGAGAAAGGACTTAAGATCACTAGGACGTGAAGATGAAATCGTGATTTTAAACGGAGTAAGAGGAAGAAATGAAACCTATGTAGCAACCAGGGAAATAGTACTTTACCAATGAATCAATTAAAGAGGTGCATTATGCTGGTGACAATAAAGAAGCTGCCTTTAGCAAAATTGATGGCACTTCAGGCAACAGGCTAATTTTAGATGTTTGTTTTGATGGCTTGAGGATTAAATCTTTTATCAGATTCATAATGGTGATTGGCGAGTAGCTTTTGATAAATTGGGCAGCACAAAGAAAGAGGTTGAAGACTACAATGCCAAACTAATTGCGGCACAATTTCTTTGAAATGTTGGAGAGAGCTGAACAAGTCTAGATAAAAGAAGAAGGATTCTATCACTGGCTTGTTTTTTGTGTAGGAGCCTTGAATCTTCGATTGTATTACCAATATATCATATTTTTACAAATAATCCATTTCTGTCTTACGATAGTTTTTAATGAATACAAAAAGCCCCACGAATGGAGCTTAAATTACGTTTTATTGAACATAGCCAGAAAAGTCGCTCGGAGCAGAGAAAGATAGATAGTAAAGCGCATTGGCATCTAGATTTTTTATTGTTCCTGTAGCTGTACCGTTAGCATTTACAGTTAGTGTTTCAGTAGCAAAAATCCAGTCGGAATCATTCCAAACTTTCACAGTTAGTTTAGTTCCAATATTGTTTGTAATTGAATAGCTTATCGAAGATTTTCCTTGAAAATAACTGTTTGAATATAATGTATTGCCAGTTGCTTGTCCAGCGAATGTCAATTTGTTTTTCGTAAGATTTACAATGCTATTTGAATTAGGAGGGTTAAGACCAAAAGCTTTAAATTCACCTTCGGCAGAGCTAGTAAGCTTAGTTGAAAACCTAGAATTGTCGGTCTCAGCAGATGCGGCAGTGGCAAAGCTCAGAGAAAGAATGGCCACCATGGTGCAAACAATAAAACTAAACAACTTTTTCAAATTAAACACTCCTTTATTTGTAAACTCAAGTAAATAATAACACTTAATTTTAGGAGGTCAATAGGTTTATTCAAACTGGAATGAATCTGTCACAAAATATGAAGAGCATTTGGTGAAGGATAACTTATTGTATTATGTACTAAATTTTCAGTTCATTTTAAGGGGCTAAGCATTAAGGAGTTATGTAACGGAGAGATTATACTCTCCAAGATTCAAAGGAATGTATGCGGGGTTTACCATGTAGTCTTAAATCTATAATCACTTTCAGCCAGCTATAAGAATGTTTATTAATCTCATGGGGGCTTTTTTAATACGATTCCTTCAAGATGCTTTTCTTTGGCAGATTAAAGTAAGCTAGCGTCCCATTACAGTCTCAAAGCCAGGAACACCACCTTGGGCTGCAAAAACAACAGTACCATTGAGCATATCAAGATTCGAGAGTTCTGGGAACTTGCTTGTTACTTTATTGTGGTGACGAAGTATAAAGCATGAAGGTTCAGTGTGAGCTTTAGGAGCTGAATTTCTTAGAGAAAGCACTGTATGAAGAGGGATTTTAATTAAATAAAGCAGACATTAAGCCTGCTTTATCTTTTTGAACATTATTCCTTTTTTATATGCATTATGTTCTCACCAAATGCCCGTCCTTAAGATTTTAAATTCTGGGCACGATCAGACTTTTTAGGGAAAATACATTCTAACAAAAGAAAAAATAAAGTTAATCCTAATGATAATTTAAAATTGTCGCTGTTCCCAATTGAACATAAGATACCCACTATATAAATGAATAAAAACCTAAACAATGAGGCAAATATAAACTTGAAGAAGTTATCCCCAATGAGATGCCTTCCAACAGCCACAAAAATATTATCAAAAGTAAAAGAATAAACAACCATACACACACTTGTTATAACAATCTGTTTAAATTCTATTTCTAATTCAAAGAAGCTTACAAGCACATTTGCTGATCCTGTTGCAAATAAGATTATCACCATTATGACTGCAGTAGGAATGAGTGATAAAACCAAAGCTCCTATTACTGTAGATAATAAAAATTTTTCATTTGTGTTTTTTTCTGCAGCTTCTTTCTTTTCTCCTCTGTACATAAAAATAAAAAAGACGATGAGAGATAAAAGATAAATTGATAACGTCATAACAAGCAGATTCATGGTGATCTCTCCTTACCTAATTAAAACAAAAGAGTGAAGGTTGTAAGCCTCACTCTCTTGTTTTTAATGTATAGTTATACCAAAAAGAACACAACAACCTTCGCAATTAACTGTGCATCAGCTAATGGAATTCCGGCTTTCACTAAGGCCACCGTAACAGCTGTTTCTCCGAAATTTGTAAGTTCATCTATAACGTCCGCCGCTTTGTGTCCCCACTTAGAACAAGCATCACCAGCTTTTTGAGCCCATTTATATGGGATCTTTTTAATAAGGTTTCCTAAAGCGGGACCGCCAACCCTAAGTGCTTTTACTAATATTTGTTTAGCGAAAGGAATGCCCTGTGTATGTACTTCAGAATTTGAAGCTAAAGGAGCCTGTACGCTATTTTGAACTACAGGTGCTTTTTTACTTTCTGCTGCACTTGCATAGCCAGGAGAAACAACTGATATAGTCAGCACAGCCAACGTGAACACCATGATAAATGAAATAAGTTTTTTCTTCATTTCTTCGCCATCCTTAAATAACCATTAATTTAATATATTTACAACTATATTGGATATTTGTAATAAAATCAATATATTACCTGAAAATTTTCAGTTATAAAAGAAGGAACAAGAATTTTAAAAACATACTTTTGTTATTATACGAGACACAACTTTTTTAAAAAAGAACCGAAAGTCTCATTGGGGATGCCCATTTTATGCCGTGGAGAAGATTCAATAAAACTGTAATTTTAACAAAAACAAATTAAATACAATATGGTTTTATGGATATTTTCAGGGTAACGTCTGAGTGTAATATCATTAAAACACTCAAAGGGGGAATTAGGTTTGAGAAACACCATTGACAAGATTGGAATTTTACTGGAGTGGTTTGCTTTATGATTTTGGGCAGGAGTTAATGCGAAAGAGCTAACTCAGACTAGGAATGATACTGAAAGCAACATCTACCTTTAATCAATCAGTCAATATACTTAACTTAAAACCGCCTCAAATATTAAGACCCTAAGTTACTCGACAACTGCAGATGATTGGGAGGATGCCGGAACTACATACGGGATACCAAATTTGAAAAGTACTCAACTGCCGCTGTCGTTCAAACATAGGATTTGCTTTTAAATTTGCCTACAGGGGGTTGGTCATCTTATTTAGCTGGATTAGCTAATATGATCATTCTAGGTGAATGTAAATTGTTTACTTTAAGGATAGGCAGGAATTTAAGATGGCAGGGGCAACTTTAATGACAAAACACCTTGTAACGATTGATGAAGATAAGGATCGAAAGAAAAAATCGGGAGTGACAGCTTTATCATCACAGACAAAGGCGGCCCAAAAGTTGCTGCAATGTGATAAAAAATAATCCTGCCTTAGGTGGGAGGATTATTACATGCTGTTTATTAAGCTGTAAACAAACGCAACAATAAATAGTGGATAAGAGATAATAGCAATTAGTTTTGAAGATTTGCTCTTTTTTTCAAATGTGTATATTAGTGCAAATCCTAAAAAGAATATTGTGACAAACCAAGAAGAATAGGACGGGTACAATGCAATAAGTAAGACAATAAGAGTGGATAACGCAAAAGAAGAGTTTAGTGTTATTTTCTGATCGTTTTTCAAATAAACCGCCTCCTTACACATATTCCCCCCATATAAAAACACTTAAACATTATATTAAGTCAGCATGATTAAATGATAAACATTTTAAGTAAAGAACAAGATAAAGCAATCCGGCATTTCAAGGACAAGCTGAACATGTCTGAAAAACTGTACATATCCTTAGTTAATGTAAACTGCTTAGAGATAAGCAAAATGATTTTGCAGAAAGGCTGTATAGACTTATAAGTCAGACCTTACCAAGGTTATGTGTGTGGTTGATCAGTCAATTTGGATTTAGTGATGTAATTGTGCGGTTCTATGATGGTGAAGATATCGCCGTGTTCCATGACTTCGGGGAAGTTGTTTAAAACCGTTAAAAATGAGGCGTTTTAGTCTGTCAGTTCCTAAACAGTGTTTTACTCTTGTTACAAATACGCAAGAAGGGCGGTTTGATTTTGTATAGAGTGTTTTTACTGTTGTTCATTTCGTTATGTATACCATTAGGGTGTCAAAATCAACATAACAAACATTTTATGGAGGCTGAGCAAACTATGGTCGGCTATGTCATTTTAAAAAGAGAGAATCAAGCAATTCTCATACCTAATGAAAAAGCTGATGTTAAAGACTATGAAAATCTTAGTGAAAAAGAGATTATTGAAAAGTATAGATCGGATATAGTATTACTGGGACTTAGTCAACTTAACAATAAAGATGACTTGAGCAAAGGACAAAAAATTCGTATTTGGTATAAAAAATTAAATGAATCTTCACCGCCAAAAACAAACATCTCAAAGTTTGAAAGTATTTAGTACATATTCTGTAATTCCTAGGAATACCGCTGAAAAAACTGAAGCGGCATATTGAACAGAAATAATGTCTTCAAACCTTACCTCATTCGCGGTGGCTTAATCCTGCCCCAAGATTTATTTGACGATTGTTGACTCAAGTGCAGAGAAGGCACATGCCAAGAACACATTTTTGAATTACTGGGCACCTTGAATAAAACCAGCATTCCCGTATTCATATGAGATGAGATCGGTACTGAACGCTGGATAAAGAAAAAAGTTAACCGTACATTTGAACAAGCTTGCGAGGTTTTGATAAAGAAAGAACAGTCAAGAGACGAACCATTACATACATATAATACTCCTGTGAAAGCGGGGGTGTAGTTTTGGAACCTTACCAACGTTATGAGGAATTGAAGAAGAAAACAATAAAGGTTGTCCATAAAGATAATTACAGTATCCGCTATATAGAACAGGATGAAGCCAGTGATGACTTAGATGAATTTTATAAACAATTTGCTCAGCATTTATTGGAGGCTGCTTTGGAAAGGAGTGCAGAGTAAGCTTCTTTTTTTGATTTGTTTTCTTTTTTTGATTTGTTTGTAGTAAGTATCTTAATAAACGGCTTTATCGGTACTGATATTAATCACATGCGTCACTTCTTGCAGCAAAGCGGCTTCTGCGACATTTTGTCCGCCGATAAGGTTGGTTTGAATGGCTTCAAAGGGATTATCCTCACATGTCGGAACCTGCTTCAGCGCAGCTGTGTGAAAGACAATATCAACACCTTTCATCACTTGGTTGACTCTTCTGTAGTCACGAACATCGCCGAGCACAAACGACAGTCTTTGTTCATCCGCGTATTTTTGTTTCATCACATATTGTTTGCTGTCATCTTTGCTGAACACAATGACTTCTTTAGGGGTTAAGAGCAAAAGGCGTTTTACTATTTGGCTTCCGATTGATCCTGTCCCGCCTGTGACGAGAACAGTTTTATCGTGAAAAAACGGTTGTAGCTCTACTGCTTGCTGTTTAGGCATGGCTTATCCTCCAACTCTCGTTTCTCTACCATGCATCATATGTTGAACAATTTCAGCGAGTTAATGAAAGAAACCAATAAATCAAAAATTAGAGAAAAACATTAACCTGATGCGCTTTTATATCGCTTTACCCGATTAATAGAATAAAAATCACAAATAAAATATTGTACTAAATGTTCATTTTAAATATTTGCTCACGTCAATTCTTTCTCTTCATAAATTCTCACATGCGGACAATCTTCACAAAAACTTAACACTGAACTTCCTGTATGTATTTTACAATTAAAGTACACTTTCATAAAAGGAGGAAGGAAAATGAATCATTCAAAAACACTTTTGTTAACCGCGGCAGCCGGATTGATGCTCACATGCGGTGCGGTTTCTTCCCAGGCCAAGCATAAGCTGTCTGATCCTTATCATTTTACCGTGAATGCGGCGGCGGAAACGGAGCCGGTTGATACAGCAGGTGATGCAGCTGATGATCCTGCGATTTGGCTGGACCCCAAGAATCCTCAGAACAGCAAATTGATCACAACCAATAAAAAATCAGGCTTAGTCGTGTACAGCCTAGAGGGAAAGATGCTTCATTCCTATCCTACCGGGAAGCTGAACAATGTTGATATCCGCTATGATTTTCCGTTGAACGGAAAAAAAGTTGATATTGCGGCGGCATCCAATCGGTCTGAAGGAAAGAATACCATTGAGATTTACGCCATCGACGGAAAAAACGGCACATTACAAAGCATTACGGATCCAGACCGCCCGATTTCATCAGCAATTGATGAAGTATACGGTTTCAGCTTGTACCACAGTCAAAAAACAGGAAAATATTACGCGATGGTGACAGGGAAAGAAGGCGAATTTGAACAATACGAATTAAATGCTGATAAAAATGGATACATATCCGGCAAAAAGGTAAGGGCGTTTAAAATGAATTCTCAGACAGAAGGGATGGCAGCAGACGATGAATACGGCAGTCTTTATATCGCAGAAGAAGATGAGGCCATCTGGAAGTTCAGCGCTGAGCCGGACGGCGGCAGTAACGGAACGGTTATCGATCGTGCCGACGGCAGGCATTTAACCCCTGATATTGAAGGACTGACGATTTACTACGCTGCTGACGGGAAAGGTTATTTGCTTGCATCAAGCCAGGGTAACAGCAGCTACGCGATTTATGAAAGACAGGGACAGAACAAATATGTTGCGGACTTTCAGATAACAGACGGGCCTGAGACAGACGGCACAAGCGATACAGACGGAATTGACGTTCTGGGTTTCGGGCTGGGACCTGAATATCCGTTCGGCCTTTTTGTCGCACAGGACGGAGAAAATATAGATCACGGCCAAAAGGCCAATCAAAATTTTAAAATGGTGCCTTGGGAAAGAATCGCTGATAAAATCGGCTTTCACCCGCAGGTCAATAAACAGGTTGACCCGAGAAAACTGACTGACAGAAGCGGAAAATAAACATGAAAAAAGCAGCTTATCCAAGCTGCTTTTTGATGTGAAGAGCGTTTCATGAGAAAGTCTTGGAACGGATAGCCGCAAGCACAGCCGGAAGCTGGTCATACGTGTACGCCGGTACTGTCTCTTGATAATTAAGCGCCGCGATTTGTTTACGTTCACCCGGGTTTGTCATATAAAAATGGATTTTATCCGCAAAATCCGCAAGCCCGCTGTAAGAAACAAAGGATGAAAACGGGGGCGCGGGAGAAAGGTCTGTCAGCTGAAAGGCCTGACAAGCCGCAATGTCTAAGCTTCTCGTATTTAAACTGATATTTTCGATGCCGCGTCCGTTCTGATTGAGCGCAAACCGATAAGAACGGTGAGGGTTTAAGACCACGTCTGCGCTGTTGTAATATAATGCGGCACGTTCGGGTGCAATCCATTCATCCATTACGAGCACATTTTGCTGCCTGGCGATTTTTTTAGGCAGATATCTGCGCCATCCCTTCCCGATGATACGAAGCGTATACGGAAGCCTCGCCGCTGCTTTCACCAGTTCAACGCGGTTCGGGTACGGGTATCCGATCAGAAGCAGATTTGTGTGAAGAGAAGCTTCAGCAGGTTGTTTCTTAAAAAGCCGCTGATTAACGGGGATCGGGACATAATATACGTGCTGTAAGCCCATTTGCCGGTAAGCATCAAGCGCGTTTTGTTCTATCGTTAAAACGGCATCGGCGAAAGGGGCGATTGTCATGCTCACATCGAAATAAAAAGGATCTTCCGTCATCCATAGATAAACGGGAATCTGTTCTGTCTTCAGCCATTGAAGCCATTCAGACGGAATACGGTCTCCCGTCATCATCAGACTGATGTCTGGTTTGAATGCCCGTATACTGCGGATGGTATCTTCCTCAAACTCAGAAACAGAAAAAAAGCGGACGGAAGACTGTAAAAAGCCTTCCTCGATCCAGCGGTCAAAATACGTGTATATGCCTTTATATCCTGAACGGATATATAAAACGTTCATATGCTGTTACGAAGTGAACGTGACACTTTCAACTTTGTCGACGTCAAGCAATGTTGTAGCAGAGCCTGCCGGTGTAACGGAATTTTCCTGCGTAACAAAAACGATTCCGTGAATTTCGTCAAAGGCAACAAATTGAACCGGGCCGATCATGTCTCCTGAATCCATCACAATGCTGATGACAGTGCCGGGCTGAATTCTTGCAAAAATCCATCTCGCCGCTAATGAAATACCGCTTCCCAATACAGATTGTGCGCTGAGACTGTCTTTCACCGCTGCTTCATCTACTTTTGCATCAATTGCCGCTTCCAATAATTCTTTTACGCTGTTTTTCACGTTATCTCCTCCATCTGTACCGCTAGATAAAGCGCTGTTGTCAAATACAGGGGCTAAAAGAGTTTTCAATAAGTTCTTTTTAAGCTCCAAACGATCTTCGCTCATGCGAACATACACCTCCTTTAACAATTTCAACCTCACGTTTATTCATATTCCTGATTGAAGAGATTGGTATAAGTCGAATGCCGTTTTGCTTGTGTTTTTTTCAATATTTAATCAAACAGCTGAATTTTCGAATCAGGCTTTGTTTGCCTATGCGGTTTGTAAGAGTATGACATACGTTGTATAGATTAAAAAATGAAGGAGAGGAATACTTTGGATTCAGAAGAAACTGTAAAACACGGGGGTTTTGAGGAGGAATTTCAGCTCGTACTGCTTCTTCTTCTTTTGTTATCCCGTCAGCCGTCCGGAGATCATTCAGATTTGCGGCGTCAGCTTGTAATGGCAAAAGAGCTTGGGGTTCCTGTATCACGCGTCAATCTGATTAACGGCAGCACACTGCAAAACGTAATAGTCAAAGAAGTGCTGTCAGATTTGGCCGTTTTTCAAAATCCGCTCAATCATACGAGATCAAACGTCGCGATTTCAAGCATCGTCAGCTGGGGTGCTTTTTAATAACGGATATCAGGCTCTGTCTCTTTCGGAGCCGTTTTTTATGTTTTACAGAAGGGGTGATGGGATGGAAAAGAAGATCTCAATTATCTTAACGAGTTACAACAAACCGGATCTTGTGAAACAGGCGATTGAAAGTGTTTTGCATCAGACCTACAGCAATTGGGAGCTGTTTGTGATGGATGATCATTCAAATGAAGAAACCTCGGCTGTCATCAGTACGTATATAAAAGATCCTCGCATATATTATGACAACAGTTTTATCAATCCTGCCGAACGGCTGAAGTCCACCCGGTATGCCGTTTTGATTAATGATGCGCTTTCACGGGCTAAAGGCGAATACATCACTTATTTGACAGACGACACCGTATTTCATCCGGATAGGCTCAGCCGCATGGCGGAAGCGCTTAATCAATACAGCGAGTTTGATGCCGTCTATTCCAGCCAGAAGGTGATACATGTAAACGGGCGCGGAACAGAACAATTCCACTTCTATCGTTTTGCTGAAGAGGTGCTTGATCAGGCCGCTTTTCTCGTTGATCACTGTTCAGTGATGCACCGGAGATCATTGCTTGAGCGTGTGAAAGAGAAGTTCGGCAGCTTTTGGGACGAAGATGTTATGCATTGGAATCACGGAGACTCTGTTTTTTGGAGCAGGCTCAACACATTTACATCATTTCTGCCGATAAAAGAAGTGTTGGATACGACCTATAAAACACCCCACTCATTTCAGAACACGTATCAATCGCTTCCGTCTGTCCTGATCGACGGATCCTTTGTAAAGGGGACGGATCAGAAAGTATATCAGCTTGACCGAAATAAAAGGAAGCCTGTAAATGAGCGCTGGCATACGTTATATGAAGGCCGAACCGTCGTCATTCCGGATCCGTTTTTATTTCAATATGAGGAAGAGAACTCCGTCAGTATTCCGAATTTTCAGCTCGTCAGGGATCAGTTTCATGTTTATTTTATAGAAGACGGGGAGAAAAGACTGGTTGATCATAGCGCATTTCGCTTTTACCGATTTAAACGGCATGACATCCCGGCTTTAGAACGGGACGAAATACAAGCGCTTCCGGACGGTCCGCCGATCACCCGGGGGACATCGGGGTGTATTCAACATCTGCCCGGGAGAATGCTGTTTCGCATTGAACGGGAATTTTATGTTTATTTGAGAGGGGTTCTCCATCCGATCAGTCATGACGTAGCGAAACGTTTTTTTGCGAATCAGAAGGCGATACCCATTTCCTTTCAGCAAATTAAACAATTACCAATTGGAATGCCGTTCTATCCGGTGTACGATGAAATTATGAGAAATCTCAATATAACAAAAGGTTGAGAGATGCAGTTGGATGTGTAAGGAAAAGGAGAGCTTTTATGACCGATCAATTTGATAAAACCGAGAAGCAGTATATAGAGCTTACTTCCGGCATTCAGAGGTTCGAGCATTTCAGTGTATATACGGACCCTTTTTTGCCGCAGATTTTTTCGCATAACTTTGTTCAGCTGCACCGTATATTTCCGTTAGACAAACTGCTGCCGTTTTTTTCGTCCGTTCCGGGCTTGCTTCAAGCCAATTATATTCATGTGAAAGCGGCTCCGGAGCACGCGTTTCCGCTTCTTCTGAAACAAAATCTCGTAAAGCAGGGCTGCGTAGTGGAAGATGAGCTGTTTTTTGCAAGGAAACTGGAAAATGGGGACCTGCAGGCGGGACACCCGCTCACTGCTTGGGGGACGGAAAAGAGCCTCGCCGACGGGTCGTCTATTATGAACATCTATGACGCCCTTTACATTGGCGAGGCGGCGGCCGAACAAAAGCTTGAGCGGAAATATCCTTTGTATAAGGACGGAACGGTCATGCTTGTTGTGTGCTACAGCGACGCCTCGCAAACGATTCCGATCGGCTGCGGAGAGCTTTTCATCAACAAAGCAGATAAAACCGCAAAAATAGAAGAAGTCGCAATTCTGGATCAATTCCAACGAAAAGGCTACGGATCGATATTGATGAATGAGCTGATGGCGGCGGCAAAGCTGAACGGCATGGAAACCGTATACCTTGTGACGTCCGGGATGGACGGTGTAAACCGCTTTTATGAAAAACTCGGCTTCAAAAGATTTCGGCGCGTGCATACAATTTTTCATTATTTTCTTACATAGTTGGGCATTCGCATAAACCAATTGGGAGTTGGCCCGCATACAATGCCGTATATCGTAAGAAGAAAGGATGATTTGCGTATGTACGGATACGGATATGGCTACGGTTGCGGCAGTTTTGGCTATGGTTACGGGCACGGCGGCTGCGGAGGCGGAACCAGCACTTTTGTGCTGATCGTGGTATTGTTTATTTTATTAATCATCGTCGGTGCGGCTTTTATTTGTTAGACTGAAAAAAATCCTATAATGAAAATCAGCCTGCAGAGAACATCACTTTCTGCAGGCTTTTTGTTATTTCCATGCTGAAAAATCAGCTTGAAAAACATTTTAATACATACTACCTTTCTGGAGAAGGGGGCGAAAATGTGAACATAACGATTGAAGAATTACCTGAATCCAGAATTGCTTATTTCCGAAACATCGGAGAGTATGGCGGAAAGCAAAACAAAGAACTGATGGAGGTCATTTAAAAACTGGGCGCAATTGAATGGTCTGCTTTGTCATTCTGTCATTTTAGGAATTCCGCAAGATCATCCGAATCGTACTCCTAAAGAGAAATGCCGCTATGATGTTTGTCTTGTTATCAATCAAGACCATGTGCCTGAACCAGCCCGGATCGGTACATTTTCCGGAGGGAAGTACGCTGTTTTCTTGCTTGATCATACAAAAGAGGCAGTCAGTGGATTTTGGAACACTGTTTTTTCTGAGATCGAAAAAAATAATTTATCAATCAGAGAGCAGCCCATTATCGAAAGGTATACTTTACAAAAGGTGAATCATCATTTGTGTGAAATATTGATTCAATACGGTAAAGAAGACGGGAATTTTCCGCCTTCTGCTTATACTGATTCAGATCAAAAATGATGTGATAATGAGCTGAGCAAAGAATAAAATCAACAATAGGAATAGAATTTCCAGAACGCTTTTCAGGCTGTCGGGACATCTCCGGCAGCCTGTTTTACAGAAAGGTATTTTCTGCAAAAAACTTTCTGAAGGATAAGAATGCGGTTATTCATCTGTTCATACAATGAAGCAAATGGGTTTTCGAGGTGGAAAGATATGGGGAGCTATTTAATCAAACCGGAGCTTGACGGGAATTATCCGTCAGTCAGTCATGGAAAGGGATCATATGTGTATGATCAGGAGGGGAACAAGTATCTTGACGGAGCATCGGGGGCGGTCACTTGCAATATCGGCCACGGCACGGAGGATATTATACAAGCTTTAAAAGAGCAGCTTGACTCTGTTTCGTTTGTGTATCGCTCGCAATTCACCAGTACTCCGGCAGAAGAACTGGCTTTATTTCTGGCGGATCATCTGCCGGGCGGGCTGAATTGGTCATTTTTTGTAAACAGCGGCTCAGAGGCAGTCGAAACAGCGATGAAAATGGCCGTTCAATATTGGCAGGAAAAAGGGCAATACCAAAAATCCGTCTTTCTATCAAGATGGGGCAGTTACCACGGCATTACTTTGGGAGCGCTTTCATTATCGGGGTTCTACGAACGGAGATACCGCTTCACCCAGTTGCTCGAACGGTTTCCTGCCGTTTCAGCGCCTAATATGTATCGTTCAGAGCTGCAGGGAGAGGAATTTGTGAAAGCTGCGGCGGCTGAACTGGAAACGGCTGTTCAGCGGATCGGTTCCTCATTTATCGCGGGATTTGTCGCAGAACCGATTGTCGGAGCAGCCGGGGCGGCCATCACTCCGCCGGCAGGTTATTATGAAGCGCTTGAGGAGGTCTGCCGCCGGCACGGTATTTTGTTTATCGCGGATGAAGTCATGACGGGGCTCGGGAGAACAGGGCGGATGCTTGCTTCTGAGCATTGGGGGATCGCACCTGATATCGCGGTGCTCGGAAAAGGGTTAGGCGCCGGTTACGCTCCGATAGCGGCAGCTGTTGCGTCTGATGACATCATTGAAACGATCAAGCGGGGCTCCGGGGTCATTATGAGCGGACATACGTACAGTGCCAACCCATACTGTGCAAGAGCTGCGCTTGAAGTGCTTCGCTATGTTAAGAAACACGAGCTGCTTCGGCAGTCAGAGGAGAAAGGCGTAATGCTGAAGCGGAAATTAGAAGAAATCAAAGAGCGCAGCGGGGTGATTGGGGATGTCCGCGGTAAAGGCCTCCTGATCGGGGTTGAATTCGTTAAGGATAAAACGACGAAGGACGTTTTTTCGAAAAAACAGGCCTTCACCGAAAAAATCATTAAAGCGGCAAAAAAACGGGGCCTGCTTATTTACCCTGCAAAGCCCGGTATTGACAGCGGAGAAGGAGACGCCGTCATCATCGCCCCGCCGTTCACGATTTCATATGCCGAGCTGGATGAGCTGTCAGATCTATTTTCCCAGGCTACAGAAGAAGTTGAAAAAATGATGAAGAAGGATTGAGCTGATATGTCTATTTTTCATAAAAAAATCGATATTCATGAAGCAATTGCCGATGTCAAGGACGAATCTGTCATCATGTTCGGCGGTTTTGGGGGAGTGGGTTCACCTCCGTCATTAATCGAAGCGATTTTGGAAAGCGGCGTTAAAGAGCTGACCGTCATCTGCAATGATGCCGGATTTCCGGAAATCGGCATCGGTCCGCTTATCGTTCATAAGCGGGTAAAAAGGCTGATCGCTTCCCATATCGGCTCAAATCCTGTCGCAGGCAGACAAATGACTGACGGAGTGCTTGAGGTGGAATTTTCGCCGCAAGGGACGCTTGCTGAACGGATTCGCGCAGGCGGAGCGGGGCTAGGCGGTATTTTAACTGATATCGGCATTGATAACGCAACCGTTTGTGAAAACAAAGAAACCGTAACGATTGACGGAAAGTCCTATTTAGTTGAAAAAGCGCTGACGGCTGACTTTGCTTTTGTGTCGGCGCATACTGCTGATGAATTCGGGAATCTGACGTTTGACAAAACGGCGCGCAACATGAACCCTCTGATGGCTGCCGCGGCCGAAAGAACATTTGCCGAGGCGGAAGAGATTGTGCCTGCCGGCGAACTTGACAGCGAGCATATTGTAACGCCGGGCGTTTTCGTGGAGGGTGTCGTGCAAAGTGAAGGAGTGAAGTGGAGATGGGCTTGGGAATAGCGGAAAGAGAGAGTATCGCGAGGCGGGCCGCCAGTGAAGTTACCTCAGGAATGATCGTCAACTTGGGGATCGGCATTCCTTCTTTAGTGCCGAATTTTCTGCCGGCCGGCATGGAGGTAATGCTGCAGGCGGAAAACGGCGTCCTCGGGATCGGCGGCAGTCCGGAGCGCGGAGAGGAGGATGAGCTTTTATGCAATGCGGCCGGATTTCCTGTCAGTACAGTTAAGGGAGCTTCCTATTTTGATTCAGCTCTGTCTTTTGCCATGATCAGAAAAGGGCTGATAGATATTACCATTTTAGGCGCGCTCCAAGTCAGCAGGACAGGTGATCTCGCCAATTGGCTCGTGCCGGGGAAAAAAGTGCCCGGAATGGGCGGGGCGATGGAGCTTGCCCAAGGCGCGAAAAAAGTGGTTGTCGTCATGAGCCACACCGATCAGAAAGGCCGGCCGAAGCTTGTCGAAAGCTGTTCGTTGCCGCTTACAGCAGCGGGCTGTGCAGATCTCATCATTACAGAGAAAGCCGTCATCAGCATAGATGATGGGGCTTTTGTTCTTGAGGAACTGCTGAATGGCACGACCATAGACGATGTCATTCAAACAACGGATGCCGAGGTCAGATTGGGAGAATTTTTTCTTAAAAGGGGGCCTGTCCATGGATCAATTAGAAAAGAAAGTCACTGAGTGGGCGGAAGAAAACACAGCAAAAGCGGTAAGCTTGCTGAAACGGCTGATCGGGGAAAAAAGCACGTTCGGCCATGAATTTAACGCACAGGCAGTCGTTTTAGAAAAACTGAGACAGTTTGACATGGATATTGATGTATGGGAGCCGAGTGTCAAACATTTGAAAGAGCATCCTTATTTCGTATCGGAACGCGAAGACTTCCATGAAAGCCCGAATATCACAGCTGTAAAGAAAGGGGCCGGGGGCGGAAGATCACTGATACTGAACGGGCATATTGATGTTGTCCCGGAAGGAAATCCCGCCGCATGGACGTATGAACCGTTTACCGCTGTTGAAAAGGACGGCAAAGTTTACGGCCGCGGGTCAACGGATATGAAAGGCGGCAATACAGCCCTCTTGTTTGCGTTAGAAGCGCTTGAAGCCTGCGGGATTACATTAAAAGGAGATGTTCTGTTTCAAAGTGTCGTAGATGAAGAGTGCGGCGGCGCGGGAACACTGGCGGCTGTTATGAGGGGCTACAAGGCTGACGGGGCGCTTATTCCCGAACCGACTAATTTAAAGCTGTTTGTTAAGCAGCAAGGGTCTATGTGGTTCCGCATTACGGTAAGGGGATTGTCCGCACACGGCGGCACCCGCTATGAAGGGGTGAGCGCCATTGAAAAAAGCCTGCATGTCATCACAGCCCTTAAAGAGCTTGAACACGTCCGCAACGCCCGTATCACAGACCCGCTTTATCGGGACGTTCCGATTCCGGTTCCCATTAATATCGGCACCGTCCAAGGGGGAACGTGGCCATCATCGGTAGCTGACCGTGTGGTGATAGAAGGCAGGTGCGGAATAGCGCCGGATGAAACGCCCGAAGCAGTAAAAGAAGAGCTGGCAAGCTGGCTGAAAGATTTGGAGTACCGGGATGAATGGTTTAAACACCACCCCGCGGAAATAGAATGGTTTGGGGCTCAGTGGCTTCCGAATGATCTCCCGGATGAGCATCCGCTGATTTCCGCTCTGGAATCTTCTTTTGAGAAAATGAAAGGGGCAAAACCGGTTCGTGAAGCGTCCCCGTGGGGAACGGACGGAGGGCTTTTGCAGCACGCGGGACAGACGCCGGTCATCGTCTTCGGGCCGGGAGAAGTCAAGGCGGCGCATCAGGCGAATGAATACATTGAAATCCGGGCGTTAATCGATGCCGTCAAAATCATTTCTCTTTTTATCATGGAATGGTGCGGGGTGGCAGATGGGGGTGACGGAGCTGATAAAGGAACTGAGGGCTGAAAAGGGAGCGGCCGAGATTGATGCAGACCGTTTCAATGAGCGGCTCAGAGTCATTCGTTATGACGGACAGATCACGGCGCTTATTCCGGCCGTTTTGGCAGAAGCAAAGCAAGAAGGAGCCCAAAAGGTAATTTTCTTTGCCAAGCGCGGCGATGAGCCGGAATTTGTCAAGCATCTTTTTATTGTTGAGGGTGTCATAGACGGGTATTACAACGGGCATGAGGCTGTTGTGATGGTGCGCTATTTAGCAGAGGAACGGAGACGGTCAGATTCATATGTATCAGAAGATTCGACTGTTGACCGTTTATATGAGACACCGCGGCGGGGACTGACTCAGACAGAAAGCGCGCTGATGTTCAGAAAAGCGGACGAAGATGATGCAGACCGTTTAACGCATTTATATAAACATGTTTTTCTTACCTATCCGACTCCTGTCTTTAATCCCCTTTATATTAAAAAAACAATGAGAGAAAACACCATCTATTATGCCGCATTCGATCAGGATCGTCTCATTGGGGCGGCAAGCGCAGATATCAATCCGGTATTGGGGCACGCTGAAATGACCGATTGCGCGGTTCTGTCAGATTACAGGGGGAACTCCGTAACGGCACACTTGTTTAAAGCGTTGGAGCAGGAACTCGCGGGCCGGGGAATCATCCATCTTTTTTCCTTGGCCCGTGCAGCGTCTTACGGGATGAATGCCGTTTTGTATCATGCCGGATACGGCTACAGAGGCAGGCTTGTGAACAACTGCCGCATTTCAGAAGGGCTCGAAAATATGAATATATGGTGCAAGACTTTACGTTTGGCCATTCATAAGGAGGAATTCGTTTGACAAACAAATGGTTTCAGCCGAAGCGTCATTGGAAGGAGATTGAATTGTGGAAAGATGTGCCGGAAGACAAGTGGAATGATTGGCTGTGGCAGCTCACCCATACTGTAAGAACCGTCGATGACCTGAAAAAAGTCATTCATTTGACCGAAGAGGAAGAAGAAGGCGTCAGGATGTCTGTAAAAACCATTCCCCTGAACATTACGCCTTATTATGCTTCTTTAATGGATCCCGATAACCCGAGATGTCCGATCCGCATGCAGTCCGTGCCGCTGTCAGAAGAAATGCACAAAACGAAATATGACCTTGAAGATCCGCTGTTTGAAGATGAAGATTCACCGGTTCCCGGTCTTACGCACCGCTATCCCGACCGCGTTCTTTTTCTGGTGACAAATCAATGCTCCATGTATTGCCGATATTGCACAAGAAGGCGTTTTTCCGGACAGATCGGAATGGGGGTGCCGAAAAAACAGCTTGATGCGGCCATCGCTTACATTCGGGAAACGCCGGAAATCCGTGACTGCCTGATTTCCGGCGGAGACGGGCTTTTAATCAACGATCAGATTCTGGAATATATTTTAAAAAACCTGCGTGACATTCCCCACCTTGAAATTATCCGGATCGGAACGAGAGCACCCGTCGTATTTCCGCAGCGGATAACAGATAACCTTTGTCAGATTTTGAAAAAGTATCATCCGGTCTGGCTGAACACTCATTTTAATACGAGCATCGAACTGACGGAAGAATCGGTTGCGGCGTGTGAAAAGCTCGTTAACGCAGGTGTTCCGGTCGGTAACCAGGCCGTTATTTTAGCAGGCATTAACGATTCGGTGCCGATTATGAAAAAACTCATGCATGATTTAGTGAAAATCCGCGTGCGTCCGTATTATATTTATCAATGTGATTTGTCAGAGGGGATCGGCCATTTCAGAGCGCCTGTGTCGAAAGGGCTGGAAATCATTGAAGGACTGAGAGGCCACACAACGGGCTTTGCCGTGCCGACCTTTGTCGTCGACGCCCCGGGCGGAGGCGGTAAAATCGCCCTGCAGCCGAACTACTTGCTCTCCCAAAGTCCGGAGAAAGTTGTGATCAGAAACTTCGAAGGGGTGATTACATCTTATCCCGAGCCGGAAAACTATATCCCGAATCAAGCCGACGACTATTTTGAATCTGTTTTTCCGGGAACGATGGCCAAACGCGAGCCGGTCGGACTGAGCGCCATTTTCGCGGACAAAGAGGTTTCGTTCACACCGGAAAATGTATCGAGGATCGATAGAAGGAAAACGTTTACATCCAACCCTGATCATGAAACGCTGAAAGACCGCAGGGAAAAAAGAGATGAATTGAAAGAAAAGAAATTTATTGCACAGCAAAAGAAAGAGCAAAAAGCAGGATCGGAAGTCGGAGGTGAGTCGCCGTGAAGCCATGCGAGTGGTGCGGCAATCAGAAGGCGTCAGCTTGTCAGGCGGCTGTGTACTGGGAGCTTCCTGACGGTACGAGGGCCATAGAAATTACAGAAACACCCGCATTCGCCTGTCCCTCCTGCGGCATGACTTATCAGGAGGAAGCGGTCATAGCGGAAATCGAAAATCAGCTTTTTTTAGTCAATGCAAAAAAATTACCGGAAACACTCACATATCAAGAGCTGATGGGGACAGAACGGATCTTGAAACGGAATTATTTTGACTTCTCCTAGTCTTCTTTTGTTGTAATTTCACACTTGAATTGTATAATAGTACAACAAAAGACAGTCATCAGGAGGGGAAACCCATGAAATCCTTTTATCACTATTTGATGAAATACAGGCATCCCAAGCCGCAGGACGCAATCAGCCAGTTTGCGAATCAGGCATACGAAGATCACGGCTTTCCGAAAACGTCAAGCGATTATCACGAGCTCAGTTCTTATTTAGAACTGAGCGCCGACTATTTAGAAACGATGGCGACATTTGATGAAGCTTGGGAAAAATATGAGACCGAGGTGCATCACGCCTGACGAAAAACCGCACATTGTGCGGTTTTTTTCTGTTGAAATCACTCGCTTATGAGGTGCCGTATGATCAAATCCCGCAACGCCGTCCGTTTTGATCAGCACGTAAACACATCTTCCTGACGGCACGTATCATAAGGCAGGAGAATGTATAGCTGCAGAGTTCACCGGATCAGGCCTGCTGCCGGCGGGGTCCCGGGTAAGGAATCGCTTTTCACGGAGAAATAATCAAACATTTAAATGAAGTGAGGGGAATCAAATGATCCATTAGGTAAGACTGATGAGGCACTGACGTTTGGACGGAATAGGGGATTTTATGTGACAAGGTTGAAGCGGATTGAAGTTGTGCCTTCATTGAAAGCCGAAACGAGTTTGGTTGTTTATGATAAACAAGCCATTGCAAATATGCAGCCGGAATTGGATCTCCCTACACCTTCGATGATGTGTTTCGCGGCAAATCTTGAACATCACGGCGGTGATATTGTCAACATGCCTTCGGGCCGGGTATTTACCTTTGCGTCGTAGAGAAAAAACAAAAACTCATTCAAAATAGGCGCTTTTTGTCTCAGCACTGTTACTGCTCAGTCGATCGAGAGCGGAATGTCATCAGGCGCTTCTGTTACGGTAAGTGAAAAAACGCACAAGCATGTTGCGGTTTTTGCCATTTTGAACAGGTGCAGAAATAGATATTTCCTGTGGTTTTCATGCCCATGCGAAATGATGGCGGCCGGCATACGATAGCGTATGACAGTCCGCGGCAAGGGGGAGACAGCATGAAGCCAGATAAACCGAAATTTCAAGTGGGAGACATCGTGGTCGTCGTGATGTACGGAACCGTCGGCACCATTACGAAGGTTCATCAAATTGATAAACATTATCTTTACGAAGTCAATCATAATGAAGTGCTTTATTTTGAATCGTCCATCCAGCTTTATAAAGATTATGAGGGCGTGATCGTCGATATGGAAAAATTGGATATTGAATATGAATTTCTGATCGGCGACGTAGTATATGTAAAGGACTACGGAAAGGAATTATTCCGTGTCATCGGCCACAGAACTGAAATATGGAGATATTTAGAGGATGGCTGGGAGGATATTATTTATGAGCTGACTCGGCTGAAAGACGGAGAGTGGCTTGAAACGGAGGAAGAGGATCTCACGCTGGTTCTGAGAAAATATGAAATGGATCAGTTTGTGCATCAGCTGCTGTTTGTCCACTATGTTGGGGAAGCATCTCATGAGATCGGCGAGGATACCGTCGCGTCTGCTCTTCTTCAGTTTGAAGGCGATGCTGATGATCCCGATGCCCTGCATGTGCTGGCGGTATCGATTGTAGATGAGCTGCTTGATATTTATAACGATTATAAGATTCTTTATCATTTGTTCGGTGACGAAGAATATAAAGATATGATGAATTTTGTGTTGGAAAGCCTGCGGGAGCATTTCAGCTAGCCGGCAAAAAAACGGACGGTGACATATAAAAACCAGGGCAGACAGCCGGCAAAGATGACAAACGACATTCCTTTCAGCACTTTTTTCAATACGATATCAAATCCATCTCCGTCCAATAAAGCCATCATTTTCGTCATCATCTTTTCTCCCTCCGGGGCTTGTTTTTTAAAAGTATATGAGCGGACAAAACGTTTAGAACTTTCGGGTATAATTTGAACGGTTTTTTCATAAAACATAAAAAAGGAGGCGGTGTTTGCATGAAAGAAATAGATCTTGTGATTGACACAGAAGAAATAGCTGATTATTTTTACAGTCAGCTTGCTATGCGCGGGTACATACCGAGTGAAGAGGAAATCTTCGAAATAGCCGACATCACCTTTGATTATTTATTAGAAAAATGTATGATAGACGAAGAGCTTGATGAAGACTGAAACTGCGGAACCGAAGTGAAAAAGCTTCGGTTTTTTCAATCAGCTCGGGAGAATGAAACATGGGGGGAAAACGTTGTACAAGCCAGCAAGTCTTTTCGCATTGTTTATTCTGCTCGCAGCAGCGATCCGGATAGAAGCCGTCCGGATTTTTGATGAGCGTGTCATAGAAGCGGCTGTCAGGATCAGGGCTGCCTGGCTGAATGAATTGATGTTATGGATAACGGAGCTCGGCACGACCGCAGTGCTTTTGCCGCTTCTTCTTTTGACAGGCGCGGCTCTGTATATGTACAAAAAAACGCCGGATGTTGTTTTTTTGCCGCTTCTCTTTCTCATTGAACGGATTGTAAACATAAAAATAAAAGAATTGATTGAAAGAGCCAGACCCGCTTTTGAACCGCTCGTCCATGAAACCTCATACAGTTTTCCGAGCGGCCACTCCATGAATTCGGCAGTGATGTATCCCGTCATCGCTTACTTTTTGATCAAGCATGTTCCGTTTTTTACGAAAAGAAAACGGGCCGTCACCGTCTTTACCGGGGTTCTCGTCATTCTGATCGGATTCAGCAGAATTTATTTAGGCGCGCATTTTCCGACGGATGTGCTTGCCGGATTCAGTCTCGGACTTTGCCTCGTTTCGCTTTTTGCGCTCTTTGACGAAAAGTATCATCCGTTTCGACAAAAATAGAGACAGGAGAAATGAGAAAAAACGCTAATACTATTAAGAAATAAGAGGGAGGGATCTTGATGCTGTTATCGCTGCCCGTGTTTAAAAAAAAGACTTGCGCCTATGATGTGACGATTTTTCAAACACCCCGCTACGGCGAGAAAAAGGGATACAGGGTCGTCTATCGGACAGAGCTGGCCGCTGACAATCATCAAGACGCACTGGAAAGGGCATTTTCTGTTTTTAATGTGCCTGATACGGTCCCAAACGACTATCAAGCCAGATTCATAGCGACCGGAGATGTCATACTCATAGACGAAGGAAGAAAAGGAAAGACCTATTACAGGCTTAACCCTGCGGGATGGAGCAAAATTAACCGGCTGCTCGTCCAGCCGAGGTAAGACGGGGCCGGCTGAATCTTCAGCCGGCTTCCGTATTGTCTGGGAAAGACAGTGTTAAGGCTTCCGTTTAGCGGCGGAATGCTCTTTTCCATGCGCTTCATCAGCTGCAATGACGTCTGAAACGGGCACGTGATTGTTCTTTTTCTGGCCGGTCACCCGGTTGCGCTGTTTTTTGCCCATTATGTTCACTCCTTTTTCTTTAGGCTTGTCATCCCGCATATTCTGCCCAAGATCGCCCTGATCATGCTGATGATTGTCTCTTACCGTTATTCAGTGTACAATGGGTGGGAGTTTGAATAGGCAGGAGGAAAAGGAAATGAGTGTACATATAAACGCAGAAAAAGGCCAAATTGCGGATACAGTGCTTTTGCCGGGAGATCCGCTCCGAGCGAAATTTATTGCGGAAACTTATCTTGAAAATGTGGAATGCTATAATGAAGTCAGAGGAATGTACGGATTTACGGGTACATATAACGGCAAAAAAGTATCAGTCCAAGGCACCGGCATGGGTGTTCCGTCTATCTCTATTTATGTGAATGAACTGATTCAAAGCTATGATGTTCAAAACTTAATCAGAGTCGGCTCATGCGGAGCCATCCGTAATGACGTGAAGGTGCGTGACGTGATTTTGGCTATGACGTCTTCAACGGATTCACAGATGAACCGTGTCGCCTTCGGCAGTGTAGATTATGCTCCTTGCGCAGACTTCGAACTGCTTCATAAAGCGTACCAGGAAGCGCAAAAAAACAATCTTCCCGTAGCGGTCGGAAGCGTATTCACCGCCGATCAGTTTTACAATGAAGACTCCCAAATCGAAAAGCTTGCCAGATACGGCGTCCTCGGCGTAGAGATGGAAACGACTGCTTTATATACGCTTGCCGCTAAATACGGCAAAAAAGCGCTGTCTATCCTGACTGTAAGCGATCACGTATTAACGGGAGAAGAAACAACGGCAGAAGAGCGTCAAACGACTTTTCATGATATGATTAAACTGGCGCTGCATACTGTTTCGTAAACTTGAGATGAGGGTCCTGCTGATTAAAGCAGCCCTCTTCTTTATGCATCGCCCTGATTCAAAAAAAGAAAGGTAAGTGTAAAATGAAGAAATCCACTAAATGGTTCTCGCTCGCTGCCGCTCTCAGCGTAACCGCAATCGTGGGAACCGGCTGCAGCATTTCAGGCGGCGACAGCCACAAGGACACAAAAACAGCAGCTGAAACAAAACAATCAGATGACACATCAAGCAAAAAAACAACGAAGGCAGAAAACAGCGATTTTGTATTGGAGAGCAAATATTTTAATGATATTAAAGAAGTGAACGGGCTTGAGACCATTCAAAACCCGACAAATACACTTGCGCTCGTGAATAAGACATACACGCTGCCGGGAGATTATAAACCGAATGATCTCGTGATCCCGAAAGTCGAATTTTCTTTTACTGAGAAAATCGAGAAACGATATATCCGCAAACCTGCCGCCGATGCTTTGGCGGAACTATTCAGCGCCGGGAAAAAAGAAGGTTATGACCTGGTTGCCGTTTCAGGATACCGCTCTTATGACAGACAGAAAGTTATTTTCGATAATGAAGTCAGTCTGAAAGGTGAAAAAAAGGCGAAAGAAGCCGTCGCATATCCAGGCCAAAGCGAACACCAGACGGGGCTTGCCATGGACATTTCCAGCAAAAGCAACGGGTATGAGCTGAATGAAGCGTTCGGAAACACGGCGGACGGCAAATGGGTGAAAGACCATGCGTATGAATACGGCTTTATCATCCGCTATCCTAAAGGCAAAGAAAATGTCACAAAGTATGAGTATGAACCATGGCATTTACGCTATGTAGGCAAAAAAGCGGCAAAAGCCATCCATGACCATCAATTAACGCTTGAAGAATATTTTAATGAAGTAAAGAAAGTGTAATAAGAAGAAGCCCGCTTGAAAAATAGAAAGCGGGCTTTCTTTATTACCAGAAGAGTAAACCTCCAAGCGCAAATCCGGTAATTAAACCAAGGCCGATACCGTAGGCTGCTCCCCAGCCTCCCCAGCCTCCCCAGCCTCCCCAATAGCCGAACCCGTATCCTCTGTGACGGCCGCCGACAGGGGCGATATACACTTTGCTGTTAGTCACCCGTACGATTCTTCCGACGTGGACTCTGCCGTTTCGTTCTGTAATTCTTGCTACTTTTCCCTGGTGCTGCCGGCAAAGATGATAATAGTTTTGCATCTTTTCTCCTCCTATCCAACCTATCTTTCTATGTCAGCTTATGATAGAGTTCGGTAAAAAGGTTGGACGAAAACAGGAGGACAATTGCCGTTTTACTTGTAAGCGACAAAAGCGCAGTGTCCCATATATTCACGGTACGTCTGCATAAGCTCGTAATGAGCCGTCAGCGTATCGTAGTGAACCGGCTGAATAACGGGCGATAAATCCATTTCTGTAGTCGGCTCCTGCGCATTGTTTTCATAGACAGCGGGAATGAAATCCGCTTTCTGAAAGCCTTGCTGAAGCAATCTCTGTTTCCATGCCGTTTCATCCTGCAATACGGTAAAACCGTAGAAGTCTTTTATCTGCGTGATGGCGTTTTCCGGCATGGGCTTTTGTAAAGCAGCTTCAATGCCAATCAGCATACCCCCGGGTTTAAGGACCCGCAGGATTTCAGACAGCGATGAATCAAGATTTGAAAAGGTGAGAACTGATTCGGAAAGAACGGCGGAAAATTGATTTTCAGCAAACGGAAGCCGCTCAAGCTCCGCCAAATAGCCCGGAATGGTTAAGCCTTCAGCGGCAAATCGTTTTGCTGCTTTTTCAAGCATAAGGGGGTCCTTATCAACACAGGTGACGGGATACAGCAGGTGGCCGAGATAAGCGGCCGTCTGTCCCGTTCCGCAGCCGGCGTCAAGAATCGGTTCGCCAGGAGGAGGAGCCGCTTTTGTGAGAACGGCTTTGGAAAAAGCGAGCCCGCCGGGGTGAGCCCCTCCGACTCCGAATAAGGACAGCATTTCTAAATATTTGCTCAAAGGCCGAATCCTCCTTTTTTCCTCAGCATATGTTGAGAGAAAAGCATAGGTTTGGGTAAACGGGAAAGAAGGGCGCCTCACGTTTGAAGTTGACGAATGAGCGTTCGTCTATGATAATAATGTAAGAATAAAAAGGTGGTGTTTTCTTGAAGCGGCAATTTAAACTGTTTTTTATTATATTGATCACCGCGGTCGCAGCCTCGGCGCTTACGCTGTTTATCACGGGCAATACGACCATTTTCGGACAAGGCTCGGCTGCTTTGACGAACAGCAAATTTGAGAAATTCAATAAAGCCTACGAGCAGATTAAAAGTGATTACTATCAAAAAACAGATGACAGCAAATTAGTAGACGGAGCGATAAAAGGCATGATCAGTTCCCTGGATGATCCATATTCTTCTTATATGGACCCGCAGGAAGGAAAGTCTTTTGAAGAAACCATTTCCGCTTCGTTTGAAGGCATCGGCGCACAAGTGGAAGAAAAGGACGGCAGCATCCTGATCGTATCGCCGATTAAAGGGTCACCCGCGGAAAAAGCGGGGGTTAAACCGAATGACCAGATCTTGAAGGTCAACGGCAAAAGTGTTAAAGGCCTTAATGTAAACGAAGCCGTCGCATTAATCCGGGGCAAAAAGGGAACAAACGTCAAGCTTGTGCTGCACAGAGCGGGTGTCGGCGATCTGAACCTGTCGATCAAACGTGACACCATTCCGGTTGAAACGGTGTACTCTGAAATGAAAAAAGGAGACATCGGCGAAATCCAAATCACATCCTTCTCCGAATCGACGGCAAAAGAGCTGAATTCAGCCATTGACAGCCTCGAAAAACAAGGAGCGAAAGGATACATTCTCGATTTAAGGGGCAACCCGGGCGGACTGATGGATGAAGCCATCAAAATGAGCAACATGTTTATCGATAAAGGGAAAAATATCATGCAGGTCGAATACAAAGACGGCACGAAAGAGGTCATGAAAGCGACGAAAGAGCGCAAAGTGACAAAACCGACAGTCGTCCTCGTCAATGACGGCACCGCGAGCGCCGCGGAAATCATGTCGGCTGCGCTGCATGAATCATCGGGCATTCCGCTGATCGGCGAGAAAACGTTCGGAAAAGGAACCGTGCAGACGGCAAAAGATTACAGCGACGGTTCTACCGTTAAATTGACAATCGCTAAATGGCTCACAGCGGACGGAGAGTGGATTCATAAAAAAGGCATCAAACCGCAATATCAGGTTAAGCTTCCTGAATATGCAAACCTGCCGTATTTAGATGTGAAAAAAACATACAAATACGGGGATTCCGGAACCACCGTCACCAATGCGCAAAAAATGCTGAAAGCGCTGGGGTACAGCGTGAAAGTAAACGGCACGTATGATAAAGCATTTGAACAAGCCGTTAAACAATTCCAAGCAAAAGAGAAACTGAAACAAACAGGCATTATAAAGGGAGACACAACGGCAAAATTGATGACGGATCTGCAAAAACAGCTTGCGGACAACGATACACAAATGAAAAAAGCCGTTGAAACATTAAATAAGAATATGAAATAGTAAAAAACACCCGATGCGTCGCACGCGCATTGGGTGTTTTCTGTTTGCGAAAAGCCCGTCTTATGTCGTTTCCTGTTCAAAAAGGTGGCTGTTCGCCTGAATGAAAAACTGTGATTGCTCATAGTGATAGGTGACTTTTGAGAAGTCAAACGGCTGGCCGTTGGTTAAATGAAAAATCGTTTCAACGCAAAGCTTAGGCGCTCCTGTAAACAGACCTAAGTACTCCGCTTCTTCCTCATTTAACATCCCCGCGTACAGATATAAATCTGAAAAACCGCGCTTTAACCCGAGACCTTCTCTAATATAATCAAATATTGATTCTGCCACGATCTCTTTATTCAAATACGTAATAATCGATTTGTTGTAAAATGACTCTTCGATACACAATGTCAGCCCGTCAATATATCGGATTCGCTTGACATAATACACGTCGCCGTCAGGCGGCATATTCAGATTTTGGGCAGCCTCAGGCGTGGGTTTTCTCACTTCCAGCGCTAATAATTTGGAAGTGACATTAAAATCTTCAAGTGATTCTTTAAATCCCTGATTAGAAAGCAGACTGATATACCCTTTTCTTTTATTCCGTCTGACAAAAATGCCGCTTCCCCTCACTTGAAACACAATCCCCTTTTTTTCTAATAAATCTAAGGACTTGGTGATCGTGCTTTTGCTCACGTTAAACCGGGTCATTAAGGTTTGCAGCACAGGCAGTTTATCCCCTTGCTGCAGCTGATGTTCTTCTATGTATTTTTCAATATCTATCGCGATTTGCTGGTATTTTAACATATACATTCCTCATTCATTTATTGTCCCGCTTCTTTCAGAATTATAGCATAATCGTTTTTAAAAGCCATTTCGTAAATTAACTATAATTGTTTATGTATTGATAAATTATACCGGTACAATTATAATGTAAACGTATAATATGAAAATAAAGGCAGGAATTCTTCTGCACTTGCGAAGCGGATGCTTGAAGCGGCTGCAGTGCATTTATTCGGCATGCAAGCGGCAGTCAAATAAAGGAGGATATAAACGATGGGGACATTGCCAAAAGATTTTTTATGGGGAGGCGCTCTGGCCGCCCACCAATTTGAAGGGGGATGGAATAAAGGCGGCAAGGGGCCGAGTGTAGTGGACGTCATGACGGCAGGCGCGCATGGTGTGCCCCGGAAAATAACAGATACAATTGAAGAGCGGGAATTTTATCCGAATCATGAAGCGATCGATTTTTATCATCGTTATAAAGAAGACATCGCATTATTCAGCGAGCTGGGTCTGAAATGTTTAAGAACGTCCATCGGCTGGAGCAGAATTTTTCCTAAAGGTGATGAAGCCGAGCCCAATGAGGAAGGATTGGCTTTTTACGACCGGGTGTTTGATGAATTGCTGAAACATGGGATTGAACCGGTAATCACGTTGTCACATTTTGAGATGCCGCTCCATTTGGCGAGGGAATACGGCGGTTTCAGAAACAGAAAAACAGTCGGATTTTTTGTGAAATTCGCTGAAGTGTGTTTTGAACGCTATAAACATAAGGTGAAGTATTGGATGACGTTTAACGAAATCAATAATAAGATGGATGTGAATAATCCGATCTTTTTATGGACGAACTCGGGCGTCGCCGTCAAAGAAAACGAAAACGCAAAAGAAGTCATGTATCAGGCCGGCCATCACGAACTGCTGGCAAGCGCATTGGCTGTTTCGAAGGGAAGGAAAATCAATCCCGAGTTCAGGATCGGCGCCATGGTATCACATGTTCCGATTTACCCGTACTCATCTCATCCCGATGATGTGATGCTGGCTGAAGAAACGATGAGACAGCGTTTTTTCTTCCCGGACGTGCAGGTTCGCGGATATTATCCAAGCTATGCGTTAAAAGAATTTGAAAGAGAAGGCTATCAGATACACTTTGAAGACGGTGATGAAGAGATTTTGAAAAACGGCCGAGTGGACTACCTCGGATTCAGCTATTACATGTCTACAACCGTAAAAAGTGATGTATCAAACGATAATACCGGGGATGTCGTAAACGGAGGATTGCCAAACGGCGTGGACAATCCTTATATTACAGCGAGTGATTGGGGCTGGGCGATTGACCCGACCGGTTTACGGTACACATTAAACCGCTTATACGACCGCTATCAGATTCCATTATTTATCGTGGAAAACGGATTCGGTGCCATCGACACATTAGAAGAGGACGGTTCAATTCATGACACAGCAAGAATTGAATATTTATCGTCACATATAAAAGCTTTGAAAAAAGCAATCACATATGATGGTGTGGATGTAATGGGCTATACACCATGGGGAATTATTGATATCGTGTCATTTACAACCGGAGAAATGAAAAAACGCTACGGCATGATTTATGTTGATCGGGATAATGAAGGCAACGGTTCAATGAGGCGGCTTAAGAAAGACTCATTTGAATGGTATAAAAAAGTGATTGAAACAAACGGTTCATATGTATCCTAAAGGTGTAAAAAGGGAAGGCTTCACCGTCGTGTGAAGCCGGCTTTTTATCAGTAATTTTGAAAGCGCATTCATTTAAGCGGGAAGGAGGTGACTGTCCGGCTTTTCATTTAGAATCGCTTATAAAAATAAGGAAAGGGATGGTGGTTCATGTTTTTTAAAAAAGGTCTGCACATGACGCTGGTTTTTCTTATGTTTTTCTTTTTCATATCAAGCAGCATGGAAACCGAAGTGTATGCGGCTGATCGGAAGGCTTCAGACAAAAACAAAGTAAGGGTGTGGTTCAGTTCTGAAAAAGATCCGGCTTCCCGTACGTGGTATGACGGGCCGCTAGAAGTGAAATACGCCTTAGACGAACAAACACCGCTTACATTGACAAAAAAGAAGGCTTCTGACTCCGCCGCTGTGTATATTGATCCGTCGCGCCGCTATCAAAGTGTGTTAGGCGTAGGATCGTCCCTGGAAGAATCCACAATCCATAATTTGTCAAAAATGACACCCGCAAAAAGAAAGGAAGTGCTGAAAAAACTGGTTGATCCCAAAGAGGGTATCGGCATGGACGTTATGCGCATAACGATCGGGACATCTGATTTTACGGCACAGGAATTTTATACGTATGACGATATGCCTGAAGGCCAAACAGATCCTAAGCTCCGTCATTTCTCGATCCAAAAGGATATTGATTTACACATTACAGCAACCATCAAGGAAGCCCTGGCGATAAATCCGGAACTGAAAATCATTGCCTCGCCGTGGAGCCCGCCGGCTTGGATGAAAACGAATGAAAACCTCAAGCGGGGAAAGCTGAAAGATAAATATATCGGCGAACTGGCCGTTTACTTCCGCAAATTTATTGAGGCGTACGAAAAGCAAGGAATTCCGATTTATGCCATGACCCTTCAAAATGAACCTTTGCTGGAAATCGACTATCCGAGCATGTATATGCCGCCGTCTCAGCAGCGCAAACTGGCACTGGCCTTAAAAAAAGAAATGAAAAAACACGTAATTGACACGAAAATTTGGATTTATGATCACAATGCGAGCGGGGCGTGGAACTATATTCCGCCGATTTTAGATGATAAAAAAGGAAACCGGGCGGCAGACGGCATCGCTTTTCACGATTATGACGGTGACCTTTCCGTCATGTCGGAAATCGGAAAGAGATATCCTGATCAATCTATTCACTTAACGGAGCGGTCTGTCTGGGGGACGGCAGGGGCGGACCGGATCGCGCAGTATTTCCGCAACGGCGCGTCGAGCTACAATGCGTGGGTGACGATGCTCGACAGTCAAATCAAGACGCATCATTGGATAGGCACCCCGGACCCGACGCTGTTTATTCAGGATGCCAAAAACCCTGACCGCTATTGGAATATCCCGATCTTTCATATGACAGGCAACTTCTCAAAATTTATCGACCGGGGAGCAAAGCGGATAGAAAGTAATTACGGCTCCAAAAACACAGTCTCGAATGTATCGTTCCTTAATCCTGATCAATCCATTGTGACAGTCGTAATCAACCAGACATCCGCCGATCAAAAATTCCATGTCGTTTCAGAAAATCGGCAGTTTGAAGCCGTCATCCCGGCTAAAACCGTGGCTACCTACAAATGGAAGCGGAAAAAGTAAAAACCGGCACATTTACGTGCCGGCTTCTTTCTGTTAAGCGCCTTTTTGGTTCAGTTCATCAGAAGGCGCTTTATTGAATAAACCGTCTTTGACGGCGTTTGAAGCCGCTTTTTTTACAAAAAACGGGTTGAGGATAATAACGGCTGCCATGTTAGCGGTCAAACCCCAAAAGCCTTCATATATACCGTGGGCGGATTGGGTGATATTTACCGTGAATGTCACGATAAGACCGACGAGAAGACCGATAATTGTCGCTTCTTTCGTTTGATTCTTCCAAAACAGACTGACGGCGATAGCCGGAAAGATCTGAACCATGCCGGAAACACCGAGAAGCTGAAGGGTAACGAGCGCAGTCGGGAACAGCATGCCGAATAAAAGCGCGAGCCCGATGACGACAAATACCATTGAACGGGTGATCATCGTCAGCTTGCTTGGTGACACATTCGGGTGAATCAAATCCCGATATAAGTTATTCGCAAATAAGTTTGATGCTCCGATGGCCATGATAGAGCAGGGAATCAATGACGCAAGAGCAATCGTGGAGTAAGCAAAGCCCTGCGCGACTCCGCCGTAAGACGTTTGAATCAGCTTCAATAAAGCGAGCCGCGGATTGGTATCTTCCGGCAGGACAAGAAACGCGATAAAGCCGAGAAAAATAACAAGAATCAAAACAATATTATAAAGCGGCAGAAACATGCTGTTTTTGCGGACGGCATCTGCGCTTTTTGCCGTAAATACGCCGGTTGCCGCATGCGCCCACATAAAGAGCGCCAGCGCAGATACGATGGAAGCTGTGATAAACCAAGGAATTCCTTTCGGCCCCGAGTCCGGAATCGTCAGCATTTGCGGCGCTTTTTCAGCCAAAGTGTGAATCATCGGCGTCCAGCCGTGAAAATGGATCAGCGGGAGTGACACGACCATAAACAGCATAATCACCCACACGAGAATGTCTTTAATAATCGCCGTAAACGTCGGCCCTTTAATTCCGCTGAAAAAAGTATACAGCGCTACAAGAATAAAAGAGATGATGACGACCATATTGACATTAATGACACCCGTTCCGGCCACCTGAAGCGTATCTTGAATTCCGCTCAGCTGGAGACAAATATAAGGAATGAGCATAAGAACGCCGACAATGGCGACAAGACTGGCCAAAAGTTTACTGTCAAAACGCTCACGGGCATAATCGGCAAGCGTCGTTAATTTGTGTATTTTTGCCACTTTCCACAGCTTCGGCAGAAAGAAATACGCGATAAAATACGCCAAAACAGAATACGGGATTGCAAAAAAAGCAACGCTTCCCCCTGTGTAGGCAGTGCTTGTTAAGCCTAAAAACGTATAAGCCGTATAGAGATCCGCGCCGACTAAAAACCAGACGAGGAGCCCCCCGAACCGTCTGCCGCCGACAGACCATTCCTCAACAGAAGTGCGTGATGATTTGTCTCTCCCGGCTATAAAGCCGATACAGACAACGGTTAAAACGATGACGGCTGTAATGATCAATGCTGTTATATTTGCGGGCATCAGTCCAGTCCTCCTTGTTTCTTCTGCAGCCTATAAATAAGAAACGAACATAATGGAGTGACTGCGATCCATAAAAGCAGCCAGAAATGAAAAAAAGGCAGCCCGATAATGATCGGATGAACCCGATTAGCGACTGACAGCAGGGCCAGCTGGCTGAAAGGGATTAAGATGAGAACGAAAATTAGTGCTTTTCTGACCATTTACTTTCCTCCTGAAACTTGATAATGCTCCTTATCATAGCAGGTGTCAGATAAGATCACAAGATATTTTTCAGAAAAAAAAGAATTCTATTACTTTTTTAACTGAAACACTTTAGTTGCATCTTCATTCATATTAAATTAGAATAGTTAATATCTCGAAATCGAGATATTTAGGAGTGAATGCATTGAATACACAAGGATTGCACCATGTTACCGCATTTGCAAAAGATCCTGCTGAAAATCTTCGGTTTTATACTGAAGTGCTGGGTTTGCGGCTCGTTAAAAAAACCGTTAATTTTGACGACCCGGCCACTTATCACTTTTATTTCGGCAACCAAAACGGAGAGCCGGGTACGATCATTACATTTTTTCCTTTTCAGGGAAGCCGCCCGGGAACCGTGGGAAAAGGGCAGGCCGGAAGAATTTATTTCTCCGTGCCGAAAGGAGCACTCGCGTTTTGGAAGCGCCGGCTTGAAGAAAACGGCTTGTCTGTAAAAGAACAGATCATGCTGTCTGAACAAGTGCTTCTCTTTAATGATACAGAAGACCTGCCGCTTGCCATAATGGAAGATGAAAGAAGCGGACAGAGTGAATGGACTCCTGCGGGCATTACTGAAAAAGAAGCGATCACAGGCATGAGAGGTGTTCTTCTGTACTCGTACCGTCCTGAAGCAACCATTCAATTTCTCATAGAACGCTTCGGTTATTCAAAGACAGGAGAAGAACATCAGATTGTCAGGCTGCAATCGGAGGCGCGGATCGGACATATTATAGATGTTGATCTCGCGCCGAAAGAAGCAGGTATCGGCGGTTACGGGACGGTTCATCATGTCGCTTTCCGCACTAGCGAAAAAGAGCAGGCGGAATGGAAGGATATTCTTGCTGATTCTCATCTTGCTTCATCTGACATTCTTGACAGGTCTTACTTTACATCAATCTATTTCAGGGAAAGCGGCGGCATTTTATTTGAAATGGCAACCGATGAACCGGGGTTTATGACGGATGAATCCTTTGAAAATCTCGGAACAGAGCTGAAGCTTCCGGAATGGCTGGAAGAGCATCGCAGCCAGATTACAGCTGTTCTGCCCAAAATGGAGAAAGGAGAATGATGATGAAACATGTGTTTGAACAGGGAACGTCAGAAAATGTTCTGCTGCTTTTGCACGGAACGGGAGGAAATGAACATGATCTTCTGTCGCTCGGACGTTTTATCGATCCGAACGCAAGTCTGCTCGGGGTCAGAGGATCAGTGTCGGAAAACGGCATGCCCCGTTTTTTTAAGCGGCTGAAAGAAGGCGTATTTGACGAGAAAGATTTAATTGAACGGACGGAAGAATTAAAGAATTTTATTGATGAAGCGGCGCAAATGTACGGATTCAGCAGAGAAAACGTGATTGCTGCCGGCTATTCAAACGGCGCCAATATTGCAGCAAGTCTTTTGTTTCATTATAAAGATGTACTGAAAGGAGCGGTTCTGCATCATCCGATGGTGCCGATACGCGGAGTGAAGCTGCCTGATATGGAAGGGCTGCCTGTGTTTATCGGTGCAGGAAAACGCGATCCTCTATGTACAAAAGAAGAATCGGAGGAGCTTTATCAGTATCTGACAGATGCCCATGCATCCGTTTCTCTTGTTTGGCAGGAGGGCGGTCATCAGCTCACACAGCAGGAAGCAGAGCAGGCACGAACCTGGTACAGTGAGCGATTCCTATAAAAAACCCTTAGTCTGCTTAAGCGGACTAAGGGTTTTTTTCATCTTACAGCCAAGTTGACACTTTAGATACAGGCAGCCGGTTGCTTTTATGCGCCGGCTTAACGGCTTTACCGATTGAAATCAGCATGACGGGCACGAAACGCTCGCTCACGTCGAATTCCTTAACGAATTGCTCTTTATTGAATCCGCCGATCGCGCAAGTGTCGTAGCCTTTTGCTTTAGCGGCTAGCATCAGCTGCATCGCTGCTAAAGAAGCGTTTAAAAATGCTGAATCACGGGCAAACTGATCATTTTGGTATGCACCGTTAATCTGGCCTAAAAGCGTTTGTTTAATCTCTTCTGTGATATTGCCTTGCTCAGCCAGTTCAGCATAAACGTCTTCACCATTTTCATTTGCTTTTAAATCGCCTAATACGGCAATAACTGCTGATGAATCAATAATCTGTTTTTGATTAAAAGCAACCGGAAGCAGGGCAGCTTTTGCTTCATCACTGTGAAAGACTTGAAAATGCCAATGCTGAAGGTTCCAGGCGGAAGGCGCTTGCGTTGTGATTTCAAGGAGTTCTGTTAATTCCTCTTTTGTAATGACCGCGTCTTTATCGTATTCTTTAACAGATGCGCGTTCTTTTAAAACGTCTAATACGGATGTCATCATGTTTCCTCCTTCGGATAAACGTGTTATCATAATAGAAAAGTTAGAAGCTTACTAAATGTAACTCGAAAACTAATTTTAATGGATCACAAAAAACTTGTCAATTCATAGATGAAGGGATGAACTCACGTGGGATATACAATGTGTCCTAAAATGGAATCCGCTTTTTCTCTTTTGGGAAAGCGCTGGAACGGCCTCATTATCCATGTACTGATGGACGGGCCGAAACGATTTAAAGATATGACCGAAACGATACCGACAATCAGCCAAAAAATGCTCGCGGAGCGGCTCAAAGAGCTGGAACAAAATGAAATCGTCGAGCGTCAGGTGCTGCCTGAAACACCTGTCAAAGTCATTTATAAACTGACTGATAAAGGCTTGGCCCTGCAAGCCGTTTTTCAGGAAATGCAAAAATGGGCAGACAGTTTTTGCGAGCCCGGGGGATCTGCCAACGACACATGTGATGAATAACAAAGGCTGCCCAAGGCAGCCTTTTCTTAATGATCATGTTTACTCGTCATAAAAACCATTAATATCAAAATTGTTCAGATTGAGGTTCAAGCCTTTTAATTGCTTTAATAAAGCATCGAATGTAAGGAAATGATCATTTTTATATTCCGCCGGGACATCATTTGGAGAAAATAGTTTCATTCCTCCTTCAATCCACTGTTTCCGGTATAACTGAAATGCCGCTTCAATTAAATGATCAGGCGTTACAATAAACCCTAAGCTTACGTCATGGTCCTCGCTGTAGCCGAATTCAAACCCGCAGCAGGGGCAAATATCAAATGTTTTTTGATATTCGCCGTTATAAACGGGACTTGTCTCTAATCCTTTAAATCCGCATATTAAACAAGGATACAACTCACTAACCAACATACATCCCTCTTTTATTCAGTTTGCAATCATTCAGAACAAGCGGGGAGGCCTTTTACAGTTTCCCGGTTAAAAACTGAGCCTCACCAAGCCCGAAGCTCCAATCGGCATTCCCGTTTTCTGTAATGGAAATCATGACGTCCTCGGGTGATATGCCGCATTCTGTTTTAAGCTGATCAGCCATCAGTTGATATAACGTTTCTTTTTGATGTTCGGTGCGCGCTTTGCTGACAATGCTGATGATGACAAGATCTTTGCTTCTTTTGAAACCGAGCCCGGTATCTTCAATGATAAGCTCATGAGGCCGATGCTGGTGAACGATCTGATAACGGTCCGTTACAGGGACGTCAAAAGCTTTAACCATGGCGTAATGGGCGGTATCCAGTAATTTTTTTAATGCTGCGTCATCCCGGCCTTCAATAACGTCAAAACGAAGTAATGGCATATTTTATTCCCCCTGATGGTTTTATAATGTCGAAACTTGTAAAAAAGTATAACATTTAATCAAAATGTAATCAAATTATAACCAAAATGTTTATGCATTAATGCAATATCAGAGAGAGGCACATGTTGTTACAATCGCCCAATCAATTTCCTCATTTTATGAATACGCTTAAGAATAGGCAGACATAAAGGAGGAAAAACATGTACCCTCGTCATGCATTGTATCGCGGGAATTTCGGTCCTGCCGGATTTCCGGCGAGAAGTCCTTTTTTGTTCGGCGCTCCTTTATTCGGCGGATTTTTAGGCGGTCTTCTCGGAGGCGTGATTGCCACAGGTTTCACAAGACCCCGCTATCCGTACGGGTTCGCCGGTTACGGATACGGAGGCGTCCCATACGGCGGTTTTGGGCCGGGTGCCGGCGGTTATCCGCCATTTTATTAAAGAAAAAACGGCCTGCATCGCGCGGGCCGTTTTTTTTATCTTAAAATCTCCACTTCCGATAGATTGTAGTCTTCCTGTTTTGAAAACATAACTTCAATCATCCCGTCTTTATAGACTGCTTTTGTTCCTTTCCGTTTGACGAGGCTCGGAAGGACGATTTCTTTTTTTCCTTCTCCCAGACTGCTGTTCTCTACAACGAGGCTGTGTGACGTATGCTTAATCCTGATACGGTCGAGTTCCTCTTGTTCGGCGGGAATTTTCGCAAAAACATGATCGGATGTTTCAAAAAGGTCAATTTCCGGCTTGGGCGGTTCCGCTTCGACCGGCTCGGCCTTTTTGGACATTGGGTCGCGAAAAGGGAACTGTCCGGCATAACCGGCGCCGAATACGCTTTCCATCACTCGGTTGACATATGTCTCGACATCTTTCGGATCAGCATTTTTAAACGTTTCTTTAGAGAACTGATTTTGGAAGGGAAAATATCTGTTCCAATCAAACACGGCATCTCACCCTTTCTTAACGGACAACATAGTATATGCCCGCCGGAAGCTTCCCGTGATATAATATAATCTGTTTACAGAAAGGAAGGGGAAGGCCGTGCAAGGGAATAACGCAAGAAAAGGAATCATTTATACCGCTTGTTCTTTCGTCATGTGGGGGCTGTTTCCGGTCTATTGGAAACTTCTTGAACAAATACCCGCATTGGACATTTTAGCTCACCGGATTTTATGGTCATTTGTTTTCATGTGTGTGCTTTTAACTGTGCTTAAGAAGTGGAAAACCGGATGGCGTGAATTGCGTCTTTTGAAATCGGAAGGGGGCCTGCTGGCGCTTTTTTTCGCTTCCGTTTTAATTTCCGTTAATTGGTTTGTGTACATATGGGCCGTCAATCACGGCTTTTTGCTTGAAGCAAGTCTCGGGTACTACATTAATCCGCTCGTTTCCGTTCTTTTGGGCATCCTATTCTTAAAAGAAAAGCTTAACAAGATGCAAACAGCAGCCGTTTCTATTGCCGGGGCGGCCGTGATCATATCTGCGTTTCAATATGGCGCGGTTCCTTATATCGCATTGCTGCTTGCATTCAGCTTCGGCCTGTACGGCTTATGTAAAAAAAGAACCCGCATGTCCAGCACGATCGGACTGACGCTGGAGACGCTTTTGATTACCCCGGCTGCACTTATTTATTTAGGATATACAGCTGACGGGAGCACTTCCGGGTCCTTGGGGGCAGGAACATGGGCGCTCCTATTTTTCGCAGGCGTATTTACGGCCCTGCCGCTGTTGCTGTTTGCAGAGGGGGCAAAGCGTCTGCCGCTGTATCAAGTCGGCATTTTGCAATATATAGCGCCGACCATTACCCTTATGCTCGGCGTATTTGTGTATCATGAACCGTTTTCCGGGCAAAAAGCGTTTACCTTCATTTGTATATGGGCAGCATTGCTTTTGTTTACCTTTTCACAGATAAAATGGAAGCGGCCGATAAAAAGCCGCTAAGCCTTTCGCTTTCCAGCGATAGCTTAAATTATGTATAATCATTACGAGTATGTAAAGGAGCTGTACAATGGGCACTGATAAAGACATAGCAAAAGCCTATCAGGCACTGTGGAATAACCGCACTCTCCCGGCTTCAACTCTTGAAGAAGCGGAGAAGGCAATTGATCTTGAACTGCTTGATCAAAGAACACATCCGAGGCTCCGGAAGTCACCCGAGGATAAGTTTGCTCTGGCGGTGCAGCGAATTGTAGATTCCCGGCTGCGGCCGATTGAGAAATATGAATTGGTTGAACTACATACGAAGCGTTTGCAATTTTTAAAAGAAGAAAGAGGGGAGCAGCTATGAAAGCGATCATAAAAGAAGATGTGCAAACTTCTTTAGAGCGATATGCCGATCGTCCTGTATATATCCATTTGGAAACAACGACCGGTTCTTATTCAGCGCATCTGAATGAGAAAAACATGACGGTTGTAGCCTATATACGCAATGCAAAAGTGACGTACCATCAGGCGAAAATCAAAGGAAACGGCCCGTACCGCGTCGGTTTGAAAACGGAAGAAGGCTGGATTTACGCAGAAGGTCTGACTGAATATACAGTAGATGACGAAAACCGCTTGTTAATGGCAGGGCATCTGCCGGGCGGAAAATTGGCGATTTCGCTTCAAATCAGCGAAAAGCCGTTTACAGTTTAAAGAAAAGGGTGAAAATCATGAAAGAACATGTACTCGTCATCCTGCCTCACCCTGATGATGAATCATACGGAGTGGCAGGGCTGATTGCTTTACACAGACAAAAAGATATTCCCGTTACGTATGCATGCGCAACGCTTGGCGAAATGGGCCGGAACATGGGAGATCCTTTTTTCGCGAACCGTGAAACACTGCCACTGTTAAGAAAACAAGAGCTGATCGACGCATGCAAAGCAATGGACGTTACTGACCTGAGAATGCTCGGGCTTCGTGATAAAACACTTGAATTTGAAGATGACGAGTGGCTCGCTGATATGATGGAAGAGATTATCGACGATGTAAAACCGAGTCTGATTGTCACATTCTATCCGGAGCACGGCGTCCATCCGGATCATGATGCATGCGGCGAAGCGGTTATCAGAGCGCTTTACAGAAAGAAAAAAGAGGACCGCCCGCGCACGCTTTGCATGGCAATCACCCGCAACAGGGAGGAAGCCGTCGGCAAGCCTGATGTTATTCTTGATATTAAAGAGGTTGCCGATATTAAAATGAATGCCTTAAAAGCGCACCGCACCCAAACGGAAGGCATGCTGAGAGAGCTGGAAGAAAAAATAAAAAATAACGAGCCGGTTCTTCAGACATGGTTTGAAGAAGAAGTGTATTGGACATATCCGTGGAAAGACTGATAAAAAAAGGGATAAGGCTGAAATGCCTTATCCCTTTTTTTGTGTCAGATCGGAAGCGATCGCTTCTGCAAGCGAAGACCTTATTGATAAATTTGAAAAACTCAGTCCCAGCTGCACTGCGGTTTGGGCGATTTCAGGACGGATTCCGGATAATGTCGCTTTCACGCCGAGCATTCCGAGTGATTCAATTAAGGTGAAAAGCTGTTGGGCAACCATCGTATCAATCATGGCTACGCCCGATAAATCAATGTACAGCTGCGTGATGCGCTTCTCTGAACACTGGTGCAGCGTATTCTCCAAAATCATTTTGGCTCTTGCCGTGTCAATATCCCCGATCAGCGGCAGCAGTCCGACATTGTCAAAAAGCACAATTACCGGCGAGCTCAGCTCGGTGATCAATTCTTTTTGCGCTTCAAGCTGAATGTTTGTGTTTTTATACATTTCTTCTATGAAAATATGAATGACCACATCAAAAGATTTAATCAGCGTATGGAATATATCTTCGGCATCTTCTTCTGTCACGGTGTCGGCATGAAGTCTGGTAAACTGCTTGACATGGCCGACATACAAATCACGAACTCTGATAAACTCGCGAATAATATAATGGATGGGAGTTTTTAAATGTTCTTTATCCCGTGCGGCTTCAAACGCCCACTTTTCCAATGCCGCTGTATATACTTCCTTCTCTTCAGAAAAAATCCGATTGAGTTGATAATTAAACGCCAGATTTTGTTTTTTCAGATTTGTGAGTACAGCCGGGTCAGTAGAAGCATAAACAGAATCAGGATCCGTTTCATGAAGCGTATCAAACCATGTCTGACTGATGTCCTCCGCCCGTTCAGTTAAATAATCGTACAGCAGTTTATGTTTTGGCATTGCTGCTCCTCCTTTATAAAATCGTCATTTTTTTCACATAACGCTTTTGCAGCTTCATCAGTCTGAAGAATAAACCGACAGCTCCTGCGGCAAGTCCCGCAATTAAACCGATCCAGTAGCCGTATGCCCCGAGGCCCGTATAAGTGCCGACTGCGTAACCGACCGGAAGCCCGATAATCCAATACGACACAAAAGCCGCGCCGAGTGTATAATTGACATCCTTATATCCTCTCAGAGCGCCTTGTATCGGAGCTGCTACGGCATCAGAAAGCTGGAAAAACAGCGCATAGATTAAAAAGTGCTGCGTCAACATGAGCACCGCCGGATCTGATGTATACATTCCGGCGATTTGCGGTCTGAACAGCAAAATGAAAGCCGCCGTGCATAAAGAAAAACTAAGCGCCATCACGATCCCGATATAGCTGTATGAGCGGGCATCCCTGTAGCGCTTTGCGCCTGCTTCAAAGCCGACCAAAATGGTCATGGCCATGGATACGCTGAGCGGCAGCATATACAAGAGGGAAGCAAAATTCATTGCCGCTTGGTGGGCTGCAATCGTCACCGTCTGAAAATGGCTCATAAGCAGTGTGACAGCCGCAAAAATGCTCGTTTCAAAAAATACCGCAAAACCGATAGGCAATCCGATTTTCAAAAGCTTCCTGCATTCAGTCGGAGAAAAACGGTACAGTTTCCGAAATACAGAGTACCCGGCAAACGGCTCAAATCTGCAGACGATAAAAAAGCTGATGGCGCAAATACACCAGTAAGTCAGGGCGGAAGCGAGCCCCGCCCCGACTCCTCCCAATGCCGGCATGTTGAATTTCCCGAAAATAAATACATAATTTAAAGCAAAATTAATAGGCAATGAGCAAAGCGTAATAAGCATAGTGACTCGCGTTTTGCCGAGTGCATCAATAAACGAGCGCAAAACGGTGTACACAAACAAAGGAAAAATACCGAGGGATAAAAATCCTAAAAAGTGTTTGGCGATCGTCCGGACACGAGGTTCCAGGCCCAAATGTCCCAAGATCATATCAACGGTGAAAAAGCCGATCAGGATAACCGCCGCACTGAGAACGGCCGCTACATAAACGGCCTGGATGACGGAAAACGGCACTTCCTTTTGTCTGCCGGCTCCAAACAGCTGCGAAACAACGGGCGTAACGGCCATTAATATTCCTGCCAGGCCCGTATAAACCGGCGTCCACAGGCTTGAACCGATTGCAACCCCGGCTAAATCGGCAGCGCTCACTTTCCCTGACATCACCGTATCCAAAAAGGTGATCAGGGAAAGGCCCGCCTGTGTGATTAAAATCGGAATGAAGATATGTAACAGCTGTCTGACCTTTTGGCCGATCGTGTTCGTTTCTCTCAAGTTAGGTTCCCCGTTTCTTTATTTTAACGAGAGAAATTATAACATTTTATGTATAAAAAGCAATGAAAGCCGGCCTACTCTTTTTTGTCCGGTTTCGGCTTTTTAAACATCTTGGCATAAATGAATGAAAGTGAAATGACCCCTAAAAAGGTGCAGATATATTGCATCAGCCGTGCGAATTCCATATGATGTGCGCCTCCTTTCATGATTATGGTGCACACAGCGGCGCATATCCATGCGCACGATGCAGAAAATAAGGGAAAGGAGCTGATGTGACATGCGCCACACTCAAATGACGGAAAGCGCGTTTACCGCTGCCGTTCAAACGTATTTGAAACAAATTACGGAGGATGCCGGAATGATACTGCGGACATTGAATGAAAAAGACCAATGCCTTCTTTGCGAATTAGATGAACTGGGACATACGTTTCAGGAAATGCAGGCTGTCGCTTCGTCGTTTTACCTGCAGTCATATATCGAACACTTTACGCCTTCCTATACAGAGCTGGCGAGGGCCGTGCAGCATCTGGCGGAAGAAAAACACGGAGCGCTGATTGTGATTGAACGTGCAGATCCGCTGGACGGAATGATACAAAAAGGGACCAGCCTGCATGCCGAGATCAGTGCAGCTTTAATTGAGAGTATTTTTTATCCCGGCAATCCGCTTCATGACGGAGCCGTATTGGTCAGAGAAAACCGGGTTGTATCAGCAGCCAATGTGCTCCCGCTCACAACAAAACATGTCGATCTCAAATACGGGACGCGCCACAGGGCCGCGATGGGACTTTCGGCCGTGACTGATGCACTCGTGCTCGTTGTTTCAGAAGAAACGGGAAAAATGTCCTTTGCTAAAGACGGCGGACTGTATCCGCTTGTTTCGCCGCGGGCGCTTCATACGAAATAATAAGAAAATGGGAATATTGTACCCATTTAATATTAATAAGGTGAACATCTTTACCTTTTTCTGTATTGATGTTATCGTTTAAATATACATAAAATTTAAAAGAATAGGGAGTGGAAAGATGGCAAATGTATTGATGATCGGCTTTCCGGGAGAAGGCCATATCAATCCGTCTTTAGGCGTCGTAAAAGAACTGAAGGCAAAAGGGGAACATGTCGTATATTACGGCGTGAAGGAATATGAGAACAAAATCGCGTCAAGCGGAGCGGAATTCCGTGAATATGAAGATTTCCGTAAAGATGAATTCGGAAAAAACGCAACGGGTGATGAACAGCGGGACGCTACCGAGTTTTTGCTATTAATGATTGAGACTTCCAAAAAAGCCGCACTCCGTATTCTTGAGGAAGTAAAAGATGAATCCTACGACTACATCCTGTATGATCATCATTTTCTGGCAGGAAGGCTCGTGAGAAACCAGCTGAAACTGCCGGCATATTCACTTTGTACGACATTTGCAATGAATGAAGCATTTATTAAAGAAGTGTTTTCAAATACAAACCTTGTATCAGAGGAATCATCTCATTATCCGGCTTATACCGAAGCGGTCAGCCGGCTCAATGAAGAATTCAGCGCAGACATTAAAACGCCGTATGATATTTTCTCAAATGACGGCAGAAAAACCATCGTATTTACTTCAAGAGCGTTTCAGCCGAAAGAAGAAGAGTTTGGCGATTCCTATCTCTTTGTCGGTCCGTCCATAACCGAAAGGGCGGCGGCTCAAGATTTCCCGTTTGAACAGCTTGCAGGAGAAAAAGTCCTGTTTATTTCCATGGGCACGATTTTTAACAATCAGAAGGAATTGTTTAATAAATGCTTAAAAGCGGTCAGAAACTTTAACGGAAAAGCCGTCATGTCAATCGGCAAACATCTTGATCCTGCGGAGCTTGATGAAATTCCTGAGAATGTCATTGTAAAGCCTTATGTTCCGCAGCTTGAGATCCTGAAGAGAGCGGACTTATTTATCACTCACGGCGGAATGAACAGTACGAGCGAAGGGCTTTACTACAAAACCCCGATGATCGTCATTCCGATGGGCGCAGATCAGTTCGCCGTCGGAAGCCAAGTGGAAAACACGGGCGCGGGCAAAATGTTTAAAAAAGAAGATGTAACAGCGGAACTGCTCACTGAAGCAATAAAAGAATTGAGCGAAAATCCTGAATATCAGACAAAAGCTTCTGAAATCGGAGAATCCCTGAAAGCGGCCGGCGGAGCACAGCGTGCAGCGGAATTGATAGCAGAAGACGTGAAAACTGCCGAGACCCGGGTTCTGTAATCAGCCGTCACCCGCTTCCTTTAAAGGAAGCGGGCTTTTTTTGATTGTTTTTCGGGAGGATTTTTCACGCCGTAAAGAGAATTGTATGAAAAACAGACAAGAAAGGTGGAATGTCGCGGAAAAAAGCCATGTTATGAAAATGATTCCAAAGTCTTTTGTGAAATGTTCTCAATTTATGTAAAATGTGTGGCATTGGTGATGATCTAAGGCCAAATGAATCGGAATTAATGTCGACTTCTGAATGAATCCTGCATAACAGGCGGCGTCCAAAGAAAAGGAACGTCCCTTTCAGCAATGATAAATAGGAGGTTTTTCGTTATATGAAAAAAAAAATCGCAGCCGGACTGGCTGTATCTGCAGTAATGACTTCAACCTTCGCCGTGCATCCCGCTGAAGCAAAAACCATTCAAGTAAAAAGCGGCGACTCTCTTTGGAAGCTTTCCCGGCAATATCATACAAGTATTTCAGCCCTGCAGGCGGAAAATAAACTGAAATCAACGATACTCCACCCAGGACAGCGGCTGCACATTCCCGACGGCAGCGGCACACATAAAACGGGGCAAAAGGGAAAACGAAGCACGGGTGCCTACACAGTTACATACGGAGACTCGTTATGGGTGATCGCAAAAAAATACAAAATGAGCGTTTCTGAGCTGAGAAGCCTGAACCGTTTGAGTTCAGATGTCATCTATCCCGGCCAGAAACTGAAAATTAAAGGGTCTGCCGGCGGCACGGACGACGGAGGCGGCAGACAGACAAAGCCTGATAAAGGCGCATCAGGGACTTACACTGTGAAGCCGGGTGACTCGCTGTGGAAAATCGCCAATCAAACCGGGATCACCATCGCCGAGCTGAAAAAGCTGAATCAATTAACATCAGACATGCTGTATCCGAATCAAGTGTTAAAGATCAAAGGTTCTTCACATAACGGAAACAGCGGCACAACACCGCCATCTCATTCAAACCCTTCTGAGAAGCCATCCACTTACAAAGTAAAAGCAGGCGATTCCCTCTGGAAAATTGCTAATCGGTTCGGCATCACCGCTCAGCTCATCAGAGAAAAAAATAAATTGACAACTGATGTGCTTCAAATCGGACAAGTTCTGGTGATTAACGGAACGGGAAAAACAGAAGATCCTGTGCGGCAGCCGGATAACAAACCGGCAAAACCAAACAAGCCGAATACTCCTGAACCTCCGGTGACAGGGTCAAAGATTGACAGAATGATAGGCGAGGCGAAAAAACATGTCGGCGTGCCTTACCGCTGGGGAGGCAATACGCCTGCGGGCTTCGATTGCAGCGGTTACATCTATTACCTTTTAAATAAGGTAAGCTCTGTTTCCCGTCTGAGCACGGCCGGATATTGGAATACGATGAAACATATCAGCCAGCCGTCAGCAGGCGACTTTGTCTTCTTTACGACATATAAAGCGGGCCCTTCTCATATGGGAATGTATTTAGGCGGAGGAGATTTTATTCACGCAAGCTCCTCCGGGGTTGAAGTTTCAAACTTAAGCAATCCGTATTGGAAAAAAGCTTATTTAGGAGCGCGCAGTTATTTTTAAAAAAAGCCTTTCGGGGCTTTTTTTGTTTACCATTTTTACGTTTTGACAAGACTGATGGGTAAAAAATAAGGGGGAGGAAGCATGAATCGTCTCTTGCTTTTTCTCATGCTCGCATCAATTACGCTTTGCGGCTGCGGGGGGAGACCCGCTCCTGTTCCGCCCAAAAAACATGGGGAAAGCCGCGCATTGGAAGCATCTGCATACCGTGAGCATGCCGGACTCATTAATCAAAACGGAAAAACGATCGGATATATCGAAGTGAGGGAATCTGATGATGAAGGGTCAGACATTCATATATCAGCGGGGCATCTGCCGCCCGGCACTTCTCTCGGATTTCATATTTATGAAAAAGGGACATGTCAGGCACCTGATTTCGAATCAGCCGGCGGTCCGTTCAACCCTTTGAACAAAGAACACGGCTTCAACAATCCGATGGGTCATCACGCCGGGGATCTCCCCAATCTTGAAGTGGGGGCTGACGGTAAAGTGGATGTCATTATGAACGCGCCGCAAACTTCATTAAAAGAAGGGAGCAGACTCAGCCTGCTCGATCGGGACGGAAGCGCGTTCGTCATTCATGAATATACGGACGATTATTTGACAAACCCGAGCGGAAATTCCGGAGCCAGAATCGCCTGCGCTCCCCTGACAAAAAGCGCCCGCAGGGAATGAGCCCTTTTGTATTGAGTATACAAGGGCTTTTTTAGTATACTCGGTTATGGAATACAAATGGAAAGGAAACATCACCTATGACTTCAGAATTACAGCACCTATCACTTCCGGAAGATATACAAAACAAACTGCAGGCTTATCAAAATCATCCCGTTTCCCAAGAATTCCGGGATTTAATCGGATCATCAGGCTATGAGGCCGAAGATAAAGCGATTGTATTCGATGCCGTCATTGCTTTGACAATGGGAAAAAATATCTTATTAAAAGGACCGACGGGTTCAGGGAAAACAAAATTGGCGGAAACGCTTTCGAACTATTTTCATAAACCGATGCACAGCGTCAACTGCTCCGTAGACCTCGATGCAGAAGCGCTTGTCGGCTATAAAACGATTGAAAATGAACAGGGACAGGCGACAATTGAATTCGTTCCCGGACCTGTAACAACCGCAATGAACGAGGGACATTTTTTATACATTGACGAAATCAATATGGCAAAGCCTGAAACCCTTCCGATTCTAAACGGCGTGCTAGATTACAGAAAAATGATGACAAATCCCTTTACAGGAGAAGTGATTAAGGCAAGCGAAGGATTCGGTGTTATCGCCGCGATTAATGAAGGCTACGTCGGCACCGTTCCGCTGAACGAAGCCCTTAAAAACCGTTTTGTCATCATTGATGTTCCGTATATTAAAGGAAGCCTCCTGAAACAGGTGCTGACCTCTCAGTCTGTTTTAAAAGATGAGAAATTAATTGAGCGTTTTATGACGCTGTCTTCTGATTTAATCGCACAAGCGCATAACGGACAAGTGTCAGAAGAAGCGGCGTCCATCAGGGCTCTCATTGATACGTGCGACTTGGCTGCGTACATCCCGCCGAAACGGGCGATTGAAAGAGGCATCGTAGAAAAACTTGACGACGACAGGGAAAAAGCCGCTGTCAGAAATATTGCAGAAACGCTGTTCGAATGAGGGATATACAATGAAGTTTATCAAATTTAATGACAGCACGATTGATTCGTTTTTGTTCATGATGCTGACTGATCTGGCCAAAACACTGACCAGAAGCAGTGAAGTTGAAGTGGAATACGGCGTGCAGTCTTACTACAATCCCTTTGAAAAGAAAATTTACATGAGCCACTTTTGGAAAGACCGATCAGCCGGGGATATGGAAGCCGGCCTGAAAAGCGATGTCTATTTGCGCGCTGTCGGAACACGCAGCAGCTCATTTCGGGAATTTGCGGGGTTTTTAAATGACGTTCACCGGCACTTTACCCGCCAAAGCTTTGCCAAGCAGCTGTTTATGCTGCTTGAGGATATCAGAATTGAAGAGCTGATCAAAAAAGAACGGCCGGGAACGAAACGTGTTTTTCAGAAGCGGAGGGAGATGTACAGGAAATATTTCACGACGCAGCTGACATTGAATTTAGAACGGAGCATTTTCACCGACGCTTTGTATTGCGCGATGTTTGTCAAGCTGACGGCTGAGTCTCCGCTTGAAGGCATTCCTTCCATGCATGAACATATTGATATGATGATACCGTATATTGAACGTCAGCTCATCCGGGTGTATGAGGCGGATTCTACGGAACAAATCGCAAAAATAACGGAAGACCTCATGGAAGGCCTTGATGAAGTGCTTGAGAAAGATATGCTGAACACGTACTTTTTTCTGCCGGAACTTGATTACGAAAAAGCGGCTGAAGAGCCTTTATTCGAAAGTGTAAAAAAAGCGCCTTCGTTAAGTGACGATCTCACGCTCCCTGAGTCTTCCGACGGAGATGAAGAAATCCTTGAAGAGAAAATGAATACGTGGCACCGGGAAACCGAAGCGCCGTCAAAAAGTTTCCTTCAATTTGATATTGAGCACGGCGCGAAATCAGATCTTGGGAAAGACGCGGCCAGAGAAGGCGATGACGGTGACCAGGCGCTCGGCTCCGTCCAAGGTTCCGCACGTCAGACGAAAAGAGAGGATTACTCCAAACTGGAAGCGCTTGAATCCATTCAGGATGAACATGAGGGCGCGGGGCTGGCTGACGGAAAAGAAAACAAATTTGCCTTCCCGGTTTATCAAACGCCTCATAAAGCGTCTCCTGAAGAGGAGCAATCTTATAAAGAACAGGCAAAAACGATAGAATCATATCAAAAACGCCTGAAGCAGATGATACAAAAAACACTTGAGCACAAAAAAACGCTCCCGCGGACCGACCTTCACGCAGGCCGGCTGAATCGCAAACTGATCCGCTATTTTACGGAGCGGAACCCGCGCCTTTTCTATAAAAAGCAGGACCCGTCTTCAGACATTGACGCCGTTTTTACATTGCTTGTCGATTGTTCGGCCAGCATGTTCGACAAAATGGATGAAACAAAAAGAGGGATCGTTCTTTTTCATGAAGCCTTGAAATCAGTGTCCGTACCGCACCAGATCGTCGGATTTTGGGAGGATACAAACGAAGCGACCGAAACGAGCCAGCCGAATTTCTTCAATACCGTCATTCCGTTTGAAGAGTCGCTGCTGCAGGCGGCGGGTCCGCTGATCATGCAGCTTGCGCCTGAAGAAGATAACAGAGACGGATACGCCATCAGACAAATGACGAAACAGCTGATGCGGCGGAGTGAGGCGCAAAAATTTTTAATCGTGTTTTCAGACGGAGAGCCGGCAGCATTCGGATACGAACAAAACGGCATCGTCGATACGAGCGAGGCTGTCATCGAAGCGAGAAAAAAAGGGATAGAAGTCATAAATGTTTCTCTGTCCAATACTGCGATAGAGGAATCACAGATGAAAACCATTCAGGATATGTACGGAAAGTACAGTATTTTTGTTCCGGATGTCGATCAGCTGCCCGATGTGCTGTATCCGCTCTTGAAAAAACTGCTTCATAAAAGCATAGGATAGGCTTTTTCCTATGCTTTTTCGCTTTTTATTTTAAAATGATTTAATTTTTTCGGTATTGATCTGTTTTTTTTACTATTTTGTGAACAATCAAGGTAGAATCCAAACGCAATCAGTGGTAAAATATCCTTGGAAGCGTTTTTATTACATAATTTTGGGCACAGCGTTCAAAAGTTATTTCAAGATAGTGAATTGATCACTTGATTATCTAGGTTGGGGGTAATATTCAAATGTTTCAAAATAATATGAAACAAAGAATGAATTGGGAAGATTTTTACGGACCGAACCTCGGCTACGCACTGGAGCTGTACGACCAATATGCTGAAGATCCAGACAGCATTGATCCGGATCTGAAAGACATGTTTGACGAACTCGGCGCTCCGCCAAGCCAAATAAAAGAGGCATCGGGAACAAAGGAACAGGGACGCGTCACCGCAGATCTGATTCAAAAGATCGCAGCAGCAGTTAAACTTGCAGAAGATATTCGAACCTATGGCCATCTGAACGCTTCCGTCAATCCGCTCAGAAAGGATCCGAAAAAGAGCGAGCTCTTTCCGTTATCCGAGTACGGGCTTACAGAAGAAGAAATGAAAGCAATACCCGCGTCTGTCATCTGTAAAGACGCACCTGCCAATATAACAAACGGCTTAGAAGCCATCCAGCATTTACGCAATACCTATAAAAGAACCATCTCCTTCGAGTTTGACCATGTGCATGATTTCGAAGAGCGTGCATGGATTACAAAAATGGTCGAATCCGGAGAACTGTTCCGGAAAAATTCACCGGAAAAACTGTCAGCCGTTTTAGAAAGACTGACGGAAGTAGAAGGATTTGAACAATTTTTACACCGGACATTCGTCGGTCAGAAGCGTTTCTCAATTGAGGGATTAGACGCGCTTGTGCCGGTTCTTGACGACATTATCGCCCAGTCTGTGAAAGCGGGCACAACCAATGTCAATATCGGGATGGCGCACAGAGGCCGTTTAAATGTGCTTGCGCATGTGCTCGGCAAACCGTATGAGATTATTTTCTCAGAATTCCAGCACGCGCCGAATAAAGACCTTGTGCCGTCTGAAGGATCGACCGGCATCAGCTACGGCTGGACGGGCGATGTAAAATACCACCTCGGTGCAGACAGACAGCTTCAGGATGCTGAAACCAAAAGCGCGCGGATTACGCTTGCAAATAACCCGAGCCACTTGGAATTCATCAATCCGATTGTTGAAGGAAGCACGCGGGCGGCACAGGAAACAAGAACGCAAAAGGGGTACCCGGTTCAAGACGAAACAAAATCGCTCGCCATTTTAATTCACGGTGACGCAGCGTTCCCGGGAGAAGGCATTGTCGCCGAGACGCTGAACTTAAGCTCTCTGAAAGGCTATCAGGTCGGCGGGGCCATTCATATCATCGCCAATAATATGATCGGCTTTACAACTGAAAGCGATGAATCACGATCCACGAAATATGCCAGTGATTTGGCGAAGGGCTATGAAATCCCGATCGTTCACGTCAACGCGGATGATCCGGAAGCATGCCTGTCAGCCGTTAAATTTGCGGTTGAATACCGGAAGCGGTTCAATAAAGATTTCTTAATCGATTTAATCGGGTACAGACGGTACGGCCACAATGAAATGGATGAGCCGTCAACGACACAGCCGATGCTGTATGACGCCGTCAGAAAACACCCGACTGTCAAGCGGATCTTTGCGGAAAAACTCGTAAGTGAAGGACTGATCAGCGAGGAAAAAGCGCAAAACATCGAAACGACAGTGACAAAACGAATTGAAGACGCCTATAAAAAGGTGCCCGCCAAAAAAGAAGACGCCGTACGGGAAATTGAATTGCCGGAACCGGTGTCCAACGGTTTTCCAGATGTTGACACATCCATTGATTTTGATGTTCTCCGCAAGCTGAACGGCGAACTTATCAACTGGCCGGAATCTTTTAACGTGTTCGGCAAGCTGAAAAGAATTCTGGAAAGACGTGCAAAAGCGTTTGATGATGACCGTAAAGTTGAATGGTCATTGGCTGAATCGCTTGCGTTTGCTTCCATTTTGAAAGACGGCACGCCGATCCGGCTGACCGGACAGGATTCAGAGCGCGGAACGTTCGCTCAAAGAAACCTTGTGCTGCATGACAGCGAAACAGGAGAAGAATTTGTTGCCCTCCATCACTTAGACGACTGCGCTGCTTCATTTACGGTGCATAACAGCCCGCTCTCTGAAGGATCGGTTCTCGGCTTTGAATATGGATACAACGTGTATTCGCCTGAAACGCTTGTGATGTGGGAGGCGCAGTACGGGGACTTTGCCAATGCGGCTCAAGTCTATTTTGATCAATTCATATCTGCAGGACGGGCAAAATGGGGACAAAAATCAGGACTGGTCATGCTGCTGCCTCACGGTTACGAAGGGCAGGGCCCTGAACACTCCAGCGGCCGCGTCGAGCGGTTCCTGCAGCTGGCGGCGGAAAACAACTGGACGGTGGCCAACCTGACAAGTGCGGCTCAGTATTTCCATATTTTAAGAAGACAAGCGAAAATGCTGCTTCGTGAGGAAATCCGCCCGCTTGTGATCATGACGCCGAAGAGCCTGCTGCGCAACCCGAATACGGTATCTGAAGTGCAGGAACTGAGCGAAAGCCGATTCAAGCCTGTCTATGAGCAGTCCGGTCTTTCCCATGCTTACGAAAAAGTGACTCGCGTCGTATTATCAAGCGGAAAAGTGTCAATTGATATCAGCGATCACTTCAACAAAATGGAAGGCGATAAGGATTGGCTTCATATTGCCAGAATCGAACAGCTGTATCCGTTCCCGGCAAAAGATACGAAGGAGCTTTTCGCCAAACTGCCGAACCTGCAAGAGATCGTTTGGGTTCAGGAAGAGCCGCAGAACATGGGGGCATGGAGTTATATCAGCCCGTATCTGACGGAAATCGCGCCAAAAGGAGTAAATGTCCAATACATCGGCCGAAGAAGACGATCCAGTCCCGCAGAAGGAGATCCGACAGTCCACAAAAAAGAACAGGAACGCATTGTATCTGATAGCTTGACTCGCAAAAACTAAGGGGGAAATGAAAAAATGGCGGAAATTAAGGTACCTGAATTAGCAGAATCAATCTCAGAAGGAACGATAGCCCAATGGTTAAAGCAGCCCGGTGATTATGTAGAACAGGGTGAGTACTTGCTTGAACTGGAGACGGATAAAGTAAATGTTGAATTGACAGCAGAAGAATCGGGTGTTCTAAAAGAGGTATTGAAAGATTCGGGTGATACCGTCCAAGTAGGAGAAATTATCGGTACCATTACAGAAGGCGCTGGCGAAAGTTCTGCACCCGCCCCTTCAGAAAGTGCTCCAGCCAATGAACAAACGAAAGAGGAAGCAAAAGCTGAACCTGCTGCACAAGAAGTCAGCCAGGAAGCACAATCAGAAGCGAAATCCAGAACGGTAGCGTCTCCGGCTGCACGCAAGCTGGCAAGGGAAAAAGGAATTGATCTATCACAAATTCCGACGGGAGACCCGCTCGGCCGCGTGCGCAAACAAGATGTGGAAGCTTATGAAAAACCGGCTTCAAAACCTGCGGCACAGCCGAAACAGCAGGCTCCAAAAACACAGCAAAGCTTTGACAAACCTGTCGAAGTGCAAAAAATGTCCCGCCGCAGACAGACGATCGCGAAACGATTGGTTGAAGTGCAGCAGACTTCTGCGATGCTGACTACATTTAACGAAGTTGACATGACGGCCGTTATGAATCTAAGAAAACGCCGCAAAGACCAATTCCTTGAGCAAAACGAAGTAAAACTCGGTTTCATGTCGTTCTTTACAAAAGCCGTCGTGGCTGCATTGAAAAAATTCCCGCTCCTTAACGCTGAAATTCAAGGCGATGAGCTGATCGTGAAAAAATTCTATGACATCGGTATTGCTGTCGCGGCTGAAGAAGGGCTTGTCGTCCCAGTCGTGCGTGACGCTGACCGCCTGACGTTTGCCGGCATTGAAAGAGAGATCGGCGAACTTGCGAAGAAAGCGCGAAACAATAAATTAACATTAGGTGAGCTGCAAGGAGGCTCCTTCACGATCACAAACGGAGGTACATTCGGATCGCTTATGTCAACACCGATCCTAAACAGCCCTCAGGTTGGGATCTTAGGTATGCACAAAATTCAGCTGCGCCCAGTAGCGATTGATGCGGAGCGCTCTGAAAACCGTCCGATGATGTACATCGCTTTATCATACGATCACAGAATTGTAGATGGTAAAGAAGCGGTCGGATTCCTTGTCACCATTAAAAACCTGCTTGAAGATCCGGAACAGCTGTTGCTGGAAGGATAATTTGAGACAGACAAAAAGTACACTGCCCTTACAAGCAGTGTACTTTTTTTATTGAGAGAAGGGGAGAATTTATATGAAAAGCTGTTATCCGCTTGAGATCGAATTTGAATATAATGAAGAATTGCATTCTATCACTCCGGTTCTTCTGCAAGACGAACATGACACGATATTAATAGACTGCGGATATCCCGGTTTTACAAACCATCTTCAACATGCCGCTGCCCGGCATGGAATGTCGCTTCATTCATTGACAAAAATCATTGTAACGCATCACGACATAGACCATATCGGCTCACTCGCTGCATTATACCGTTTACATCCGGATGTCAGCGTGACAGTACATGAGCGTGAAGCGCCGTATATTGACGGCTCTAAAAAATCTTTACGGCTTGAGCAGGCTGAATCAACGTTTTGTTCATTGCCAGACGATGCAAAGCCTTATGCAAAACAGTTCATCCGCTCTCTTCAATCAGTCGAATCGGCTCCAGTTCACCGGACAGTTACTGACGGCGAGCTGCTGCCTTGGTGCGGAGGCATTCGCGTTGTAGCCACGCCGGGTCATACACCCGGCCATATCAGTCTTTATCTGCCTGCCGAAAAAACTATGGTCACAGGTGATGCGGTCGTCATTGAAGACGGAAAGCTGAACCTTGCTAATCCCGGCTATACGTTACATATGGATGATGCGGTCCGTTCTGTGCAGCGGCTGCTCGATTATGATATCCGCCAATTGATTTGTTATCATGGAGGTTTATTTCAGGGGGATGTAAAAAAAGCGCTTTTGCGTCTGATTCGTGATCTGCAGAATCAACAAGGATAGGAGCGGCAGCAGCCTATCCTTGTTCAGTTATGAAAACGGAATCTTTGCCGTTTCTTCTTCTTCGGCGCTGTTTTTCTCTTTTTTCTTAGACCAGTAGGTGGCAAGAACAGACCCCGACAGATTGTGCCATATGCTGAAAATTGCGCTCGGCACGGCTGACAAAGGGGAGAAATGCGCTGTCGCAAGCGCTGCGCCCAGTCCGGAGTTTTGCATTCCGACTTCGATCGCAATCGCTTTTTGTGAAGCATAATCCATTTTGAACAGCTTTGCAGTCAGGAATCCTAACAAATATCCGGTTCCGTTATGTAAGATGACGACAGACACAATCAGCAGTCCTGATTGAAGCAGATGCTCACGATTTACGCTGACGACAGAGGATACAATCGCTACGATGCCGATTACCGACACGAGAGGAAGCGCGTGCACGGCTTGTCCGACCTGTTTTTTGAAGAACAGCTTCACAATCACCCCGAGGACGATCGGCAAAAGCACGGCTTGCATAATGGAAACAAACAGTGAGCCGAAAGAAACGGGGAGCCACTCTTTCGCAAACAACATAATAAGTGCCGGCGTTACAATAGGAGCAAGCAATGTTGAGATCGTGGTGACCGCAACAGAAAGCGCCGTATTGCCTTTCGCCAAAAACGTCATGACGTTTGATGCCGTACCGCCCGGACAGCATCCGACCAGAATGACGCCCGCGGCGATTTCTGCGGGGAGGCGGAGCCCGATTGATAAACAGAAAGCCGTAAGCGGCATAATCGTAAACTGGCAAGCGACTCCGATCACGACATGCCAAGGCTTTCTGATTAATTCTTTAAAATCGTCTGCTTGAAGAGTAAGCCCCATCCCAAACATAATAATACCAAGGAAAATCGTCATATAAGAACTGATCCAAGAAAACAAATCAGGGCAGGCGAATCCTAAACCGGCAAAGACGATAACCCACAAGCCAAAGGTTTGGCCCGCAAACCCGCTTATTTTTTTCAGCCATTCCATAAACACAGCTCCTTTTACATTAAATCAGTCAGAAAATATGACTGACTTTTCTGTATTCCATTATAAATAATTTTCTGAATAATTCAATATTAAATATAAGTTTTCAATAAAATTATTATGTAAACTAACATCTTCTTGACTATTCAGACATATATTCTTACAATTGATTTTTATACTGAAATGAATTGGGAGTGCTGAAGTGAAAGAAGCTAATCAATGGTCATCTAAGCTGGGATTTATTTTAGCTACGGCCGGCTCTGCAATCGGGCTCGGCGCAATATGGAAGTTCCCTTACGTAGCGGGAACCAGCGGAGGCGGCGCTTTTCTGCTTGTTTTTATTTTATTTACTGTTTTAATCGGACTGCCGCTTTTGCTTGCTGAATTTATTATCGGCAGAAAAACACAAAAAAACGCCGTTGAATCCTATAAGGCGCTCGCGCCGGGGAAAAAGTGGCACTGGATCGGATATCTCGGAATCATTACGTGTTTTATTCTATTATCCTTCTACAGCGTAGTGGGGGGATGGATATTAATCTACATTATAAAAGGCTTTACAGGCGGCTTATCGCTTTCTTCGGGATTTGATACGTTATTTATCGATACCATTTCAAATCCTTATGCAGCCGTTTTCGGCCAGCTGCTGTTTATCGTGCTGACGATTTTAGTTGTGGCAAAAGGGGTGAGCAGCGGCATTGAAAAAGTGAGCCAGGTGCTGATGCCGGCTCTGTTTATTCTGTTTATTCTCTTAATGATCCGCTCCGTAACACTGCATGATGCAGCAAAAGGATTAAAATTCTTTTTTATGCCTGATTTTGGCGCGATGGATGCCAATACCATTTTATATGCGATGGGACAATCATTTTTCTCGTTAAGCGTCGGAGTGTCCGTAATGGTTACATACAGCGCATATTTAGAAAAAGAAGAAAATATTGTTCAATCCGCCGTATCGGTGACGGTATTAAATGTCCTTGTTGCTGTGATGGCGGGAGTGGCGATTTTTCCGGCGGTGTTTGCATTCGGCCTCAAGCCGGATCAAGGCCCGCAGCTTTTATTTAACGTGCTGCCGACCGTCTTTAACCAAATGCCGTTGGGCATCGTGTTTTTACTCGCCTTTTTGCTGCTGTTTTTATTTGCGACGCTGACATCGGCTTTTTCAATGCTTGAAATTTTAGTTGCTGTTTTGTCAAAAGGCGATTCGGCAAAACGGAAGCGGTATGCATGGATCGGGGGACTTGCTATATTTATTGTCGGGGTCCCTTCGGCGCTGTCGTACGGAATTTTGAGTGATGTTTCTATTTTTCACCGCAGTATTTTTGACGCTGCGGATTTTCTGGTCAGCAATGTCTTAATGCCGCTGGGCGCGCTTTTAATTGCCGTTTTCGTACCGTTGAAAATCCCGAAACAGATGCTGTTTGACGAACTGAAAAGCGGTTCCGGTATAAAACGAAAATGGTTTGCAGTCTGGCTCCTATTAATCCGTTATGTGGCTCCTGTAGCCATTATTATCGTTTTTCTGCACGTGCTTGGTATTTTTTAAACCAAAAGAAGCAGGCCCCCGTTCAAGACGGGGGCTTTTTTAATAAAGCGGCCATATCACGCGGTGCGCTTGCTCGAACCGTTTCTCCGCCTCCCGCCAATCAACGACATTCCACCATTGATCCACGTAAGCCGCTCGGTCGTTTTTATATTGTAAGTAATAAGCGTGTTCCCACACATCCAGCGGAAGCAAAGGAATGACGTCCCACTGGCTGTAGAGCTGATGCTTCTCAGCGGCCAAAATCTCCAGCCGCCCGGCGCGCGGCGCCCAGACTAGGATAGCCCAGCCGACTCCTTCGACTTTTTTCGCCGCTTGAGAAAATTGCTCTTTAAAAGCGGAGTAGCTTCCGAATGACACATCAATCATTTGAAAGAGTGCACCCGTCGGCCGTCTTTTTCCGTTTGGATTCATCGAAAACCAGAAAATACTGTGCAAATAATGGCCCGCGCCGTGAAACGCCAATTGTCGCCCCCAATGTGCCACTAAGTCGTACTGTTTCGTCTGTCTCGCTTTTTTGAGCTCTAGTTCTGCTTTATTCAGACCGTCAACATAGCTCTGATGGTGTTTGGTATGGTGGAGTTTCATAATCTCTCTTGAAATATACGGTTCCAGTGCGGAATAACTGTAAGGCAGTTTAGGGAGGACATGCTTGCCGATCGGCACATAAGCTCTGCGCTCATCCGGCTCTTCGGGTTCAGTAATGTCCCGGTAAAGTGCCGATGCCTGTTCGTACCATTCCGCCTCCGTTAATCCATCATCCTGAAGGGTGTGAAAAATCCGGTCGATTTGTGCCGCGAAGCGATCGAACCGACCTTGCTGAATGACTTGTTCCTTCAAGGTTTCACACCAATTCAGCATCTCGGTTTGATAAGCGTGCCGTTTCATTTTTCTTCCTCCTTTTCACTCATTTTCATAAAAGTGCTGAGCGCAAGCAAAGAAAACACATACGGGTAGCTGTGATACCTGATGTAAAACTGTTTCGGCAGGCCGATTCCGGTCGGATAGCTGAAAGCGGCGCCTTCGTAATGCCGGTTTTCAATAAGAAAAGATATGCCCTTTGTGACGGCTTGATGATGAGTTTTTTCGTATTGCAGCAAAGCTTCGGCCGCCCAAGCCGTCTGTACAAGCGTCCCGTAAGAAAGCGGAACATAGGTTTTGACTTCTGCGCTTTTACAGGATTCTCCCCAGCTTCCGTCCTCGTTTTGAATGGACTTCAGCCAGCGGATCGCTTTTTTCACGGCCGGGTGGTTTTGGCTCACGCCGCAAGCCTTCATCCCTGTCAGCGCTGCCCATGTGCCGTAAATATAGCAGACACCCCATCTGCCGTACCACGATCCGTCCTCTTCTTGATGGCGGATCAGCCATTGGACGGCCTTTTCAATCTGAGGGTGATCAGAAGAAAGCCCCGCTTCTCCTAAACAGTGCAGCACCCGTCCGGTTAAGTCGCTTGTTGAAGGATCGATGGCCGCTTCCTCAGCCGATTCCAGCGGCAGCAGGCGGACCAGCGGATGATTGACATTTTTCTCAAAAGCAGAGAAGCCGCCGTCACTGTTTTGCATGGACAAAAGCCAGCTCAGTCCGCGTTCCCATGAGGCGGGATAAAGTTTTCGCGGAATGGCTTTGAGCACTGCGGCTGTGTCATCACAATCAGGATTATTTGTATTGATGTTTGAAAAACCCCATCCTCCCGGTTCAGCATGCGGGTTGTGAACGGCCCAATCAGCGACTTTCGTCTGCTGCCGTTCACGCAGAAACCGGGCGGCGCTGGTTATCATCTGATCGTTATCTGAGATGCCGCTTTTCATAAGCGCATAGTTGAGAAGCGCCGTATCCCAAACGGTCGACGTTGAGTTTTCCAGGTACGGTAAATCGCCGCAAGACGTGAGCAAAGCTTTCGTGCCGGCAAGTGCTTTTCTGATAACGGGGGAGTGGCGCGATACACCGAGAGCGAGCAGGCCGTACACCATAAAAATAGTGGCGCTCGCATAGCTGTATAATGTGCCGTCTTCTTCAATCCGGTCAAGCATATACGTTTTGGCCGTACGCAGACCGAGCTGGTGAAAAGCGGCAGGATTCTGCAAAAGCCGCTTCCAGTGCGCGAAAAGAGAAGAGAGGTCTCTGTTCTCATCCTGATCGGAACGAAGCCATGTAAACGGATTTTTAGTCATATGCCGATCTAAATGCGCGAGAGACGGAACGTTGGGATTTTTCAGCGAAAATCTTTTGTTAAGCGTCACGGCCATCGGTACAAAATGAATACGGGCGTATGTACTGAACTGGTAAAAATGCAGCGGGAAGGATGGGGGAATGACTAAGAAAGATAATGGCAGATGCAGCGCGGGCCATGGATAAAGGCCGTTTGCCGCAAGCATCCACTTTGTCATGAAGTGTACGTTGCGCAAGCCGCCATTTGAGATGATAAAGCGTTCGGCCTGAATCATATGCGCCTCAGAACGGCTATATAAACCGGAAGCCAGCAAGCCGGCATAGCCCTGTACAGTGGCGGTCACATTTCCTTTCCGGTCATCAGGATAGTTGGCAAAAGTTCCGTCCGGGCGCTGTTTAGCGCGAATGCCTTCTGCAAGCTCAGCGATCAGTTCTTTATCATTGTCTCCAAGAGAAGTGAGGAGGAGGATCAGAAAGGCGTTTGTCAAAATCGGTCCTTCAAAACAAAATGACCATGAGCCGTCCGCATTTTGCGTTTCTCTTAATAGGGAGATGGTTTTCTTTTGGCGGCTTCTGACGTTTTCATGAATTGTGCTCACACTCGCTCAACTCCTTCAGAAGCATATATATTCATATGTAAAAGGCGGCATGACAAAAGAAAGAAACTGCTGACAGGCAGCAGTTTCTTGTTTGATTAATCTTCCAGATTGATCCAGACGCTTTTCACTTCTGTATAATTATTCAGCGCGTAAGAGCCCATTTCCCGCCCGAGGCCGGATTGCTTATAGCCGCCGAAAGGAGATGCCGCATCGAAAACATTGTAGCAGTTGACCCAAACGGTGCCGGCTTGGAGACGGTCAGCAATGTAATGGGCGTTTTTCACATTCTCAGTCCAAAGTCCGGCTGCAAGGCCGTATTCCGAGCGGTTCGCCCGCTCAATGACTTCATCTACCGTATCATACGGAATGGCGGCTAAAACAGGGCCGAAAATTTCTTCTTTTGCGATGGTCATGCTGTCATCCACATCCGCAAATACAGTCGGGGAGACAAAATACCCTTCTTCAAACGGGCAGCTGCCGCCCGCGACAGCTTTGGCTCCTTCCGCTTTTCCTTTTTCAATATATGAAAGCACGCGCTCATGCTGTTCCTGACTGACGAGCGGGCCGATTTGTGTATCTTGGTGAAGGCCGGCGCCTTGCTGAAGCGATTTCGCATATGAAACCATTTCGCTGACGACCTCATCATATTTGTCTTTGTGAATGAAGACACGGGAGCCTGCGCAGCATACCTGCCCCTGATTAAACATGACCCCGTTTAAAGCGCCGGGAATGGCTTTCTTCAAATTGGCGTCAGGCAAAATGATGTTAGGTGACTTTCCGCCAAGCTCCAGTGTCACGCGTTTAATTTTTTTTGCGGCTTTTTCCATGATTTTTTTGCCGATTTCTGTAGAGCCGGTAAAAGCGAGTTTATCGACATCGTCATGGTTGGTCAGCGCTTCCCCGGCCGTCTCGCCGAACCCTGGGACAATATTGATGACGCCGTCAGGGAAGCCCGCCTGATCTATTAATTCCGCTAAATAGAGGGCGGTCAGCGGTGTCTGTTCCGCCGGTTTCAAAACGATTGTGCAGCCTGTGGCAAGGGCGGCGCCCATTTTCCACATCGCCATAAGGAGCGGGAAGTTCCAAGGGATGATCTGCCCCACGACGCCGACAGGCTCATGGCGGGTGTAATTAAAATATGAGCCGGCGACCGGAATCGTTTGTCCGGTTATCTTTGTAGACCATCCGGCATAATAACGCATATGCTCAATTGCAAGCGGAATATCCCCATTCGTCGTTTCATTAATCGGTTTTCCGTTATCAAGTGTTTCAAGCTGCGCGAGTTCCGTTTTGTGCTCTTCCATTAAATCGGCAAGCTTATACATCAGCCTGCTTCTGGAAGCGGCCGGCATAGTGCGCCATTCGCCGTGATCAAAGGCTTTGCGTGCCGCTTTCACTGCACTGTCAATGTCTTCTGTCTGTGCCTCGTAAAGCGTCATCAGCGTTTCTCCGGTTGCCGGATTCGGTGTGACAAATGTTGATCCTGAAGCGCTCGGAACAAATTTTCCGTCAATATAAAGTTTCTTCGTGCCCTGTAAAAATGTTTCCAGCCTTTTTGTGATCTGCATCGTTAAAGAACTCATTCGTAACAAACCTCCCGAAATTTTTTTATGGTCTGTTTTGAGCATCTTGATGTCCGCGCAAAGTAAGCGCATACAGTCATTCTATAATAACAGCCCCGGTAAAATCAATTGATAACCGTTATTGCAATTCACAAGAAAAAACGGCTACAATAAGCTTATCGATTAAGAAAAGGAGTTTTATAAATGATTCATAATAATTGGCAGACAAAAGAAAGCGTCAAAAAGGTCAAATGCGTACATACAGATGCGAAAAAATACATTGTCAAAAATGTGCTGACGCCGGGTAAAGAGTATGAAGTCAAAAATGAAACAGAAGAATTCATTTTTGTTGTAGACAATACAAACAAAGTCGCAGGCTTCTACAAAGAGTATTTTGAAGAAGTTTAAAGCTGAATGAATTTATTTTGCCTGAGCCATACTAAAAAAGACTACATATAAAGGGTGGCTGCAAAATGAAAAAAACAGAGCAAGACAAACAAAATAAAACATCAGATCAGCTTCAGCAAGTGCAACCTGAAGAAGGCACCGACACGACGATGGAACAAATTTCAGATACCTATAAAGAAGGAACAATTGAAGATACGGATCGTTGATGTTTTGTTGAAACCGCGGCATTGGAGAAGCCGCGGTTTTTTATGGCGGAAATAAAAAACTGACTTTTCGAAAAAAACACCGTTTTCTTGAAACCTTTTCTTTCGCTGAACCGTACTACTTCATAACAGCGGCACCTTTCGCGAAGGGCTTTTTTGATGAACGTTCTAAAAATGTAATCTGTTCGTAATGGTTTAAATGCCGTCTATGTCGTATTCTTATATAGGGATAAAGAACTTATTTTTTTATGATTGTAATAAAACAATAGTATAGAAGCAGAAAGTGGGGTTCTTCATTGGGAATTTTTTCTGTCAGCAGATCAACCGACACAAAAAAGCTGGAGGCTTTGCTCGTTGAGGGAGAACGGATCGAAACGATTTATAAACTGCGGGTTGACCAAATATGCTTTACGAATAAACGAGTGATTTTCTTTGATAATAAAATGTTCTCCAAAAAGAAAGTGCGCGTATTTCTTCCATATAAAACAATTGAAAGCTTCGCCATTCAAGAAGCGGGGATGTTTGATCCAGATACCGGGCTTGTATTAATAACAAGGGGAAAAACTTTCGAATTGGAATTTGCAAAAGAAACGGACTTGACTGAGGTTCAAGCCATCTTAACAAAATACTTATGCAGTTAAATATCACATAAAAGCCATCCGAATGCATGCGGATGGCCTTTTTATTATATAATGCTTGTTTTTCCGGAGTTCGAATCAATGAGATCCGGATCAGCAATAGAACTGATGGGGATATAAATCGGCGCCAAATCACCATTTTCTTCACCGAATCCGTAGTTGATCTTATTGGATAAAAAATAATCGATTTGCTGATACGGGCCGATCGTAATGGAAGAACCGCGGTCGACTGCATTTACTTTAAAGCCTCCTACATTTACCAAAACCGGCGAAAACATCATAATGGGCCTCCTTTTCCGGCAGGGATTTTATCGCATGCAGACTCAAAGGCAGATGGAGAATCAATTTGATCCCGGTCATCCACTTTGCCGTTCGTGCCGATGAAGCCGCTTGCATCTCCGAAGTTCTGTCCGTATCCCTGATTCTTTTTATCAGAATTCTGCCATTCCGCCAGTAAATTTTGTCCGACATTCACCGCTGAAGCATTTTCAAAGGAATTAATTTTCAACATGAAAATATTAATATTGATATATGGAGTTGGTTGAACCACAGGCAAACCTCCTTTAATACAGGTGTATGCCGGCTGTTATGACCGTATGCTTAGATAGGGGGCGATAAAAATGGATTTCGATAAGATGAAGCAGTGGATGGAAATGGCGCAAAACATGTCCGGCGGCGACTTTTGGAAAAACGTTTTTGATGATGAACAACTGAAATCATTTCAAAACGGCCATTCTCATTTTCCCTTTCAACAGGGAGATGGGCAAATGAGAAGAAATGAGGATGCTTTTCCTCTTATAGATATTGTGGAAACCCATGATGAGCTCCAATTTTTGCTGTATCTGCCCGGCTACCGGAAACAAGATGTTCAGCTGCTGTCCTACGGAGAATATATCGTCGTAAAAGGCACGAGAAAATCCTTTTTTAATGAACAGGATTTTAAACAGAAGACCGGAAAATACGGCGATTTTGAAAAAAAACTCGACCTTCCGCATTCCGCTCAGGGAACGAAGGGAATGCAGGCGGTATTCAAAGACGGGATTTTATATATATCGATTGCTAAACATCTGGGGGATGCAAGCCAGATCATTATCGAAGGCTGATCTTGTTTGCTGTGCCGTCTATCAGATCTGAATCATCGATACTCATGATAGGGATGACGACAACGGTGCAATCACCGTTTTGTTCACCATACCCTTCATTTCTTTTATTGGCTGCTGTGTTTCTCACCATAACGGAAGAGCCGGTGTTAAAAGCTGCTCCGCCGCTGATTCCGTTCACTTTTATATACTCAAAGTTGATAACGGATGGAAAAAACATCATGATTCGCCTCCTTTTTGTATATCATGTTTATATATTCGCAATGCGGGACGCATAGAACTTTCCAAGAGTGACGGGGAAAGAAGTGATTTTCTTTGAAAAAAATAATGAAAGAGATTTTCAAAAAAGTGTGTGAAGAAGAATTAGACCGGCTTAAGAAAGTGGAACAACAGCTTGATGAGCTTCAGGATAAGTGTCATTTTGAGCCGCAAACGGTTGAAGGGGAAAAAACATATGTCCATATTGAGCACGTCAAAGTGGACAAGGTTGAATACAATATTGATTTTGAAAAGCTGAGTATAGAAGAGCTGAGCGGTATGCTGAATATCGGCGCCACTTACCATACACCGGCGCACAGGCTTAAACAAGCCTGCGCTGAAGAATTTGGGGACAACCGGCAAAATGACGCTGCGAAAGAAAAAAGACAGACAAAGCAGCAGACACCCAATGTCACCATCAGGGGGAGAAAGCATTGACCTCAATTGTTTCATCCTCCTTTTTCGAGGGTATGTATTAACAGATGCAGCGAAGAATACAGACGAAAAAGGAGATGATGAATATGTCATTATCAAAAGAACAGCAGGACAGCCTTTATCATAAATTAATCGATTTAAAGGAAAGTCTTCAGGGAGAATCAAAAGAAAATCATTCAATGAGCGAAGACACAGGAGAACTGTCGAACGGAGTAGATAATCACTTAGCTGATCACGGAAGCATTTATTTGGACAGGGTCACGAATCAGACGCTGGACGGTGTCGATCAGAATCTTTTAGATGAGGTGAACGCTGCGCTTGAACGAATGGAAAAAGGAACATACGGGATTTGCGAGAAAACAGGAAAAGAAATTCCTTATGAAAGACTTGAAGCCGTGCCGTACGCCAGAATGACCGTCGAAGCGCAGCGAGAAACAGAAGGGGATGTGAAAACAGACGCTCCGTCATATGAAAGAGAATTTCACGAGCAGGTGAAAGACCTCTCAAATAAAGAAACCGTTGATCAAAAAAGCTCACAAACTTACGAAATCCTGGATCGCGAGCAGGATTCACAATAATAGCAGCAGGTACATTCATATGTACCTGTTTTTTTATTCCATAAAAAATCTCAGAATCGAAATAAAATCATTGACTTTATATAAAAAAGAAAGTAACATACTATTTGTAAGTAAATATTAAAAGATTACCGGGAGGAATTTAGAATGTCTCAAGTATTATTTGTAAAATCAAGTGATCGTACGGCTGAAGAAGGCGTATCCGTAAAATTATACGAAGCGTTTCTGGCTGCTTATAAAGAAAACAATCCGAATGATGAAGTGATCGAACTTGATCTTCATAAAAAAAACCTTCCTTACCTCGGAAGAGATATGATTAACGGAACATTCAAAGCTTCAAAAGGAATTGAAATGACAGACGAAGAGAAAAAACAAGCGTCAACTGCTGACATTTACTTAAATCAATTCGTCAAAGCTGACAAAGTCGTGTTTGCATTCCCGCTTTGGAACTTCACAGTGCCTGCTGTGCTTCATACTTATGTTGATTACCTGTCTCGCGCAGGAGTTACTTTCACATACACGCCTGAAGGCCCTAAAGGTCTGATGGGAGATAAAAAAGTAGCGCTCTTAAACGCACGCGGCGGCGTATATTCTGAAGGACCGATGGCATCTCTTGAAATGTCATTAAACTTCATGAAAACCGTTCTCGGTTTCTGGGGTGTCCAAGATCTTCACACTGTTGTCGTTGAAGGCCATAATGCTGCACCGGATAACGCTCAAGCGATCATTGAAAAAGGACTGCAAGAAGCGAAAGATCTGGCTGCAAAATTCTAATTTCCATTAACTCTTGCGCCCATACAGGGTGTGAGAGTTTTTTCTATTATAGAAGAAACTGGCGGCAGCTTTCGATCTGATCTTATATTGATATATTGATATTTTGTCGAAAAAACAATTTTTATGTAGAATAAAGCATTTTTCACAAAGAAAAAAGGTTTTCTGTAAAAGAATTAACCCTCTTGCCAAAATACGACTGATGGTGTAGGATATAAGAGAAGCTACATTGTTCGTATTGTTAATTAAGTTTTAACCTTTAAGCTGTAATAGGGAGTTTTATATCGAAGCCGGAATGTCATGCCTCCATTGCAGAGGACGACAGGAACGCTTCTGCAAACACCCACTTTGAGGAGTGGTGGTTTAAAACTTTCTTACTTGCGTACGGCATACGTAGCGAAAGCCATTTCCCTTGCGGAGATGGCTTTTTATTTTGAATTGCCCTTGAGCAGCGTACTTTATCAGTATGATAAAATAAAAGAATCAAAGACAAAGTGAGGTTTTACAACATATGCTGGAGAAAGCCCAATCCCTTCTGGCGCATTATTTTGGCTACGACAGTCTTCGCGCGGGCCAAAAGCAGGCGATACAATCAGTTGCAGAGGAAAGAAAAAACACGGTCTGCATTATGCCGACAGGGGGCGGAAAATCAATCTGCTATCAGATTCCCGCACTGCTGTTTGAAGGAACCACAATCGTTATTTCCCCTCTTATTTCCTTAATGAAAGATCAAGTCGACGCGCTTGAAGAAGCGGGTATCGCGGCAGCTTATATTAACAGTACCCAGACAAGCCGTGACATTCATGAGCGCCTGACCGGTTTGAAGCAAGGGGCTTACCGGCTCTTTTACATCACACCGGAGCGTTTGACTTCTTCTGAATTCATTCACATCCTGCAGAATATTACGGTTCCTCTTGTCGCCATTGACGAAGCTCACTGTATATCGCAATGGGGACATGATTTCAGGCCGAGTTACCGGAATATCGAAATCCTTTTTAATGAACTAAAAGAACCGCCCGTCATCATCGCATTAACGGCGACGGCTACGCCTGAGGTTCATGATGACATCTGCAAACAGCTTCATATTAAGAAAGAACAAACTGTATATACCGGTTTTGCCAGAGAGAATTTAACGTTTAAAGTAGTAAAGGGCGAAAACAAAGACCGGTTTATCGAGCGGTATCTGGAAAAAAATAAACACGAAGCCGGCATTATATATACAGCGACAAGAAAAGAAACCGACCGTTTATATGAGAAATTAAAACGCAGCGGCATCAATGCCGGCCGTTATCACGGCGGATTGGCGGATGATGACAGAAAAGACCAGCAGGAGCGGTTTCTTAACGATCAGATACAAGTGATGGTAGCTACGTCCGCTTTCGGAATGGGAATCGATAAGAGCAACATCAGGTTCGTTTTACACGCGCAGATTCCGAAAGATATGGAGAGCTATTACCAGGAAGCCGGACGGGCCGGGCGCGACGGTCTTAACAGCGAGTGTGTGCTCTTGTTTTCGCCGCAGGATATTATGGTGCAGCGTTTTTTAATAGACCAATCGGCCGCCGGAGAAGAAAAACAAAAGCAGGATCTCAAAAAACTGAGACAGATGGTGGATTACTGTCATACGGAAGATTGCCTGCAGCGGTTTATTCTGAAGTATTTCGGCGAGAATGAGGCGGAAGCTTGCGGAGCATGCGGCAATTGCACTGATACAAGGACCGCCCATGACGTCACAAAAGAAGCGCAGATGGTATTGTCATGCATCATCAGAATGAATGAGCGCTTCGGAAAAACGATGGTGGCGCAGGTGCTTAGCGGGTCAAAAAATAAAAAAGTGCTGGAAAACGGCTTCAGCAGCCTGTCCACTTACGGCATTATGAAGCATCAATCCGCAGCGGAAATCAGTGATTTTATCGAATTCCTTATTTCAGATGAATATATCAGAATGGCGGACGGCACATTTCCGACGCTTATGGTCACCCAAAAAGGCAGGGACGTTCTGCTTGGAAAAAGCGCAGTCTCGAGAAAAGAAGCCTTACAGGCCGCCGCCGTTACCGAGAATGATGAATTATTTGAGCTTCTCCGGCGTCTCCGCAAAGAGATTGCAGCTGAACAGGGTGTGCCTCCATTTGTCGTGTTCTCAGATCAGACGTTAAAAGAAATGTCGGCGAAACTTCCGAAAACAGATCAGGATCTTCTTTCCGTAAAAGGGGTCGGGGAACAAAAAAGATTGAAATACGGAGCGGTTTTTTTAGAAGAAATCCGAAATTATGTAAGAGAAACAGAGTGAAAAAAAGTTTTTTTAGAAATTTGCACATTGTGTTTTTCATTGGCGCCGGGAAAATCAGAAGCTTGAAAACCCTTGCTGTATCAAGGTTTCAGCAAGACTTACCAAGCGAGAGAAATGTTTCATGTAAAGGAACTGTAATCTAATTCAAATCGTTTTGTTATTGAACTGACATTTTCATATGTTACGATATCACCTGTTAGCCGCCAATAAAAAGCTAACAAGGGAGGATTTACTTATGAAGAAGACGATTATGTCCTTTGTCGCAGTTGCAGCAATTTCAACAACTGCATTTGGAGCTCACGCTTCTGCTAAAGAAATCACGGTGCAAAAGGGTGACACGCTCTGGGGGATCTCGCAAAAAAACGGAGTGAACCTAAAGGACTTAAAAGAATGGAATCAGTTATCTTCTGATTTAATCATTGAAGGAGAGAAACTGACTATTTCTTCAGTAGAAACAACCACATCTGGGCAGTACACAGTGAAGCAGGGCGACAGCCTCTGGAAAATTGCTCAGAAATTCGGAACATCAGTCGGCAATCTGAAAAGCTTGAATAACTTGCAATCAGATATAATTTACGCAGGCACAACGTTAAATGTGAAAGGTCAGGCTCAGGCTGCACAGCCGGCTCAAGAAGCCAGCCAGCCGCAAACTGAACAAAAACCAGATGCCGAGACAGAACAGCCGAAACAAGAAGCTGTCAAAAACGAGCAGCCTAAACAAGAACCTGTTCAAGAACAACAACCTAAACAAGAAGCGAAGGCTGTCGAAGCAAAACAGCAGCCTGTTCAATCAAATACAAACCAACAAGAGCCTAAAAAGCAGCTGACAATGACTGCAACTGCTTACTCTGCTAACGACGGCGGCATTTCCGGTGTAACGGCAACCGGTGTTGACTTAAACAAAAACCCTGATGCAAAAGTCATCGCGGTAGACCCTAGTGTCATTCCGCTTGGCTCTAAGGTTTATGTTGAAGGTTACGGAGTGGCAACAGCAGCAGATACAGGCGGCGCAATTAAAGGAAATAAAATTGACGTATTTGTTGCAAAGAAAAGTGACGCTAACAACTGGGGCGTCAGAACAGTAAATGTTAAAGTATTAGACTAGTTTCATATAGAGATGAAGAACACAAGGCGAAATGCTTTGTGTTCTTTTTTTCTTCCCTTTTTTGACTGTATATAATCGTTATATGCGGAAAAAGAAAAAGCGTTTCTCTAATATAATAAGGAATGGATGTGAAAACGGAATCTGAAGGGATGTATGAATCTGATGGAGCCGGAATTTATATGTTTATGGAATGCCTTCACAGAATCACCGGTGTTTCAAGCAGGTATATGCACCGCTTTCGCCATTGTGCTCGTTATCGGACTGTCTATGCCTGCTGTCAGGCTGTTTCAGGCGCTTGACAGAGGGAGAGGAAGGATAGCCGTTATTGAAAAGGTGAGACGTACTGGCGTGATGAAGAATGGCAGGCACGAGCTTGTGCTTATTTTAAACGTAAAAAACCAAGACGGAACGCATGATAAACGTGAACTGACACATGCCGTATATAATGAAGAGATCAGCCGTTTTTATGAAGGAGCTTCCGTATGGGTGACGGCAGCGGCCGGCGGACGAATTATGATCGCTCCGCGCACGCCGCGGCATAAGGCGTCAAAATAAAAAGACGGGGCGTTTTTCCCGTCTTTATGTATTAATGCCGATCGATCCATATCCGTCCGCCTTCTGAGCCGGCTTCTATCCTGCATGTTCCTCCGATCGGGAATGTCAACAAAGGGGAGGTATGGCCGAAATCAGCATTTGCGATAACAGGCATGGATGCCAGTTCTTCTTTTGTACGGATGACGGCACGCAGAGCCTCCTCAGACACATTTGAAGCATGCTGGAAACGTCCGATGACAATTCCCTTCACGGCTGAAAAAGCGGGAAGGTGGATGAGTGACTGCAAATCCCGGTCAAACATATGAATGTCCGACATATAATCATCTTCTATAAACAGAATCACTTGCTCCATCTCCGGAAAGTATTCGGTGCCCTGCAGAAGATTCAGCGTGCATAGATTTCCTCCGATCAGTGTTCCTTCCGCATATCCGGATTGAATAACGAGCGGTCCCGGATTCCGATAAAAACGTCTGTCCTCCTGGTTCAAATACCATTTATCATCACTCCACTCGGATGAAGGCTTTACCTCATACGGGTTGTCAGAAGCACAGCAGGCCAAGAAAGAGTCAATCGTATAGTCCAGCCCTTTTTTCATGGCAAATGAAGAAAAATGGGGACCGGAATATGTAATAAGGCCGGTTTTTTGATATATGGCATGGCCGAGAGCGGTAATATCTGAATAGCCGCAAAGGATTTTCGGATGCCGCTTGATGTTTTCATAATCAAGATAGCGGAGCAGCTGATTTGATTGGAACCCGCCGAGTGTCGTCAAAATCGCTTTGATGTCAGGGTCAGCGAAAGCCTCGTGCAGATCCCGTACACGCGATTCAATGGATGATGAATCAAATTCATTTATTTCTTTCGCATGCTCTGAAAAAGAGACACAAAAGCCCAGCTCCTCCAATTTTGTCTTCGCGGCATTTATATTTTCATCTGACATAACGGACATGCTTGTGGCCGGAGACACAATACGAATGCCGTCACCTTTTTTCAATTTTTCCGGATACAAAAAAAACCCTCCTTAAATGGTTTAATCTATTACACCATATTAACGAGGGTTTATCTATCATTTTTTACAGGTCGACCCATTTAATGCCGCCTGATTGCGTATCATTGTCAATCCAGACATCAAAGTGATGCTTTTCATAAAAATGAATGAGTCTGTCGACATGATCCCAATCACGCTTAGCGATGTCGCCCGTCACTTTCGGGATATTCTGCTCTCTGGCGATATGTTTTAAAAATTTCATGCAGATCGAGCCATAGCCGTGGTTCGGCGGGCCTTTAATGTCCCCGATGTGAATGGCATTGTCATAATAAGAGGCGATCAGTGAAAAACAGCCTCTTCCCCGGTAGGCTGATTCACAATCAGTCAGCATAATCTTACATGTTTGGCCATCATCAATCGAGGAAACAATGATCCAATCGTCATTGTTCGATTGATCAATACCAAGCACTCGCGCGTCTTTTGATACATCTATCAGATTTTCCCGCATTCTGAAAATCTGAAATTCAAGTTTATGAAGCTCTTTTTCCAGCTCTTTCTGATCTCTTTCTTCTGTAGTAAACAAAATCATACTCCTTTCACAGCGTAAAAGTCTTAGTCAAACACAAGTATCCATTGTAGTAAATGATGTCTTGGTTTGTAAATGGGTTTTGCAAAAACTTTTTTAGAAAAGTCTGCCGTTTATATGTGGATTGACGTTTTTAAGGCGGTGCGGATAGGGAAAGGAACAGTGAGCAGCGGAAAAAGGAGGAATCTATAATGGCAATTGACTCACTCATCGGCAAATTGAAGTACGTAATGACGGAATCTCCTGATAAAATGCTTTCCTTATATGTCAATACGGATATGAGAAATCCGGATCAGCAGGGGGGAGAGTGGAAAATCGCCTTGAAAACCGGTTTTCGGAGATTAAAAGAGTATCTGTCTGCCAGTGATCCGGAAGAAGAAAAATCTCTCGTCCGCATCATGGAACGTGTCTATCAATATATCGAAGGGCTTGGTAAAGAGATGCCGCGAAGTCTCGTATTTTTTGCATCGGGAGAAGGCGGTATTTGGGAGACGATTGAATTGCAGGTGCCTGTCGAAACACGATTTTATTGGGAAGAGATGGCTGTCCTTGATCAATTAGAACTTCTTCGTGAACAATTTCCGAGCACGGCTTTTATTCTCACCCAGCAGAATGAAGTGAAGATCATAGAAACCGTACTCGGAAAAATTGAAGGGGTGGAGCATTATCAATACGACGTCATCAATGAATCGTGGAAACCGCAGGATGTAAGCGGAAGCTTCGCATCGATGGACGAAGACGCCGCCAAAGCCCATGTTGAAGAAAACCAAAACAGGCTGTATAAACGATTGGCTTCAAACCTTGATCAAAAGGCCGCTTCACACCAATGGGAGCGTCTCGTAATCGCAGGGGACAAAGAAACAGCCGATATTCTCGATCAGCATATGAATAAACCGATAGATCGGATCATTCCAAAAAATCTGTTGAATGAAAACGAACATAAGGTGATAGAAGAACTGTTGAAGGAAGCATAATATGACGAAAGGCCGGGTCTCAAACACCCGGTCTTTTTAGGGCTTAAGTTTGTCTAATTTCTGACGAAGCGGACGAAACCGTTGACATCAAAGCTGAATTCTCATACCATTTGGATAGTCAGTAAAATTGAGAGAGGTCATAAGATGAATCAGACAGAAAACAAACCTAAAAGTTATACCGGTATCGTGCTGACATTGACCGTTCTGATCAACGGGTTAATTGCGGTGCTGTTTTTTATGCCGAAATCGGGACAGGTCAGCATTGCCAATATTCATATTCTGCCGATGTTAAATGCTATTTTTAACAGCTTTACTTTTATCTTTTTGCTGGCAGCGCTCTTTATGATTAAGCAAAAAAATATTCAAGCGCATAAACGCTTTATTTTGGCGGCGTTTACGACGACTCTGCTGTTTTTGATCTGCTATGTCGTATACCACTCTGTGGCTGAAAATACTTTATTCGGCGGCCACGGCATCATTCGGGGGATTTATTTCTTTATTTTAATTACGCACATCTGTCTTTCCGCCGTTATCGTGCCGCTTGCGCTGTTTACGCTGATCAGAGGATTCAGCATGCAAGTGGAGCGCCACAAAAAAATCGCGAGATGGACGATGCCGCTCTGGCTGTATGTCAGTCTGACGGGTGTCATTGTATACTTAATGATATCGCCGTATTATTAAAAAAAGCCGTGCTCTGCGCGGCTTTTTTCTATTGATTGAAAAAGGCGCCTCATCAGGGCGCCTTTTACTCTTCAAGCGTTTCAAGTGTTGTTACATTTAAGGATTGTTCAACGGTTTTTGTTTTTGCTTTTACTTTTTCTGCGTACGTGTAATCACCATAGCAGTAGGGATAACGGAAATTGTCTTTGTTCCCTCCGCAAGTGTAAAGTTTCGGATTCTTTTTGACCTGCTGCTCGGAGTATTGTTTTGCCAGTTCCTCAGTATGCGATCCTCCATGTTCAGCCACAAAATCAATATAGCCGGCTCCCATGTTGTAGCTTTGTATAATCGTATCCAAGTCTACGCCTTTTTTCTTGCCTGTTTGGTACATGAGAGTGAATTGTTTGATTCCCTGTTTGATACTGGTTTGAGGGTTTTTAATCTCATTTCGCTTTAAACCCAGAGATTCTGAAGACTGCATGGGATCATTTCCTCTTCCTTTTGACTCCTGATATATCATGCCGAGTACAAGCGATGTATATTTGGTGAGTCCTTTTTCATCCAGCTCGTCTTCAACAAGCGGTTTGTAATCTGTCAGCCGTTCAAGGACGATCGGTTTGACATCAAACGGAAGACTTTTGAGCCATTCATTATTTGAAAATAACAGAATGAGGAAGAAGGAAACCATGACAAAAACACATATCATCATAAGACCCGCGGCAGCGAAACAGCCTTTTTTCTTTTTCTCCACTGTGTTTCACCCTCAATTTCAGGAGCATTATGACTTTTTCATTATGACACAGATGAATACGCGAAACCAAGCGGAAACCCGTATTTGAAACATAAATTTAAAATAACGGTTCTTTTGTCAGGCGCAGGATGTATCTGCATCAATTGACATTTGGTATAATTGGGCTACTTGAGAAAAGAAGGGTGAGGTATATGACTGAATTTCACGAATCCGGAAACACAAATGACCCCGCTGTCGATTTAGATGAGGAAACTTTATTTTTGGTTGCCCAGACTTTTAAGGCGTTGTCTGACCCGACCAGAATCAGAATTCTCCATTTGCTGTCACAGGGTGAGCACGCGGTAAATGATATCGCAGAAAAGCTGAATTTGCTGCAGTCTACCGTTTCTCATCAGCTGCGTTTTCTTAAAAATCTGCGCCTCGTCAAATCACGCAGAGAAGGAACATCCATCTATTATTCTCCTGAGGATGAACATGTGTTAGATGTGCTTCAGCAAATGATTCACCATACGCGGCACGATTAAAAAACATCCCTGCTTTTTAGACAGGGATGTCAGCCGTACTGACTGTTATTGGTTTGGTCTCTGCTCGTTTTTAAAACATAAAAAGAGAAGCCGCTGTAATAAACTGCGATAAAATAAAAGATACTGATGGTCAGCGGATCGGCCCCGACCGTTTGGCTGTATGCCTCCGGATGGGTAAAGTCCGCTGTGACCCGGTAAATTTCAATAACGCGATAAACAAATCTCGATAGGAATAACGTTAATAGAATAAGTTCAATCCACAGGTGAGTGCGAAAATACATTTTTCCGCGGCGTTCTTCAAAAGAAATGTTCCGTTTGGCAAACAGGACCAGAAGCCAGCCGCAAAAAGTGCCGAATATAAGATGGCCGTATAAAGCCGGGTGTGTGATGCTGAAAAACGCCAGAGCTGCGGCCAGCAATGAAAACAAAATCATTCTTGTATAAAGCCAGCGGGGTTTCAAAGGCTGAAAGCCGACGGACCGTTTCACCTTTTTATACAGAAAAAAGGCAATCATTAAGACAGGGCAGATGCTTTGAAGTGTGATATGCATGGTGTGAAACTCCCCCTCCGTTGAGTAGTGTATGCTTATCCGGCTGGTTTTAGTAGTGTGATTTATTCGCAGGCTGAAAGCATCTTTTATCACAGTATGCGCGTTTCTTTTTTTTGCATAAGAGAAGCGCCCGCGCCTTTTTCAGGATTTAAACAGAAAACTCTTGATAAACTAACGGTATTAGTTATAATAAAACTAATGATATTAGTTTTAGGAGGATGTTCATGAGAATCTTACAATACGGAACCGTTTGGCAGCTGACTTTTTTTCCCGCGCTCTTCCCGGTGAATTGTTATTTGGTTGAAGAAGAAGAAGGAGTAACCCTGATTGACGCCGGAATGCCTAACAGTCATAAAGGAATCAAACAAGCATTGCGGCAGCTTGGGAAGCCGCTGAATGACATATTACTCACCCACGCGCACGGGGATCACATCGGTTCGCTTGACTCATTAGCTGCGGAATTTCCGGATGCTTCCGTCTGTATTTCTGAGCGGGATTCTTTCTTGCTGAAAGGTGACACTTCATTATTTGAGCATGAAGCACAAACGCCGATAAAGGGGGGAGTGCCGAAAAATGTTCGAACCGAACCTGATCGCCTGCTGAAAGGCGGCGAGCGGATCGGATCTTTACTTGTCATTCCCGCTCCCGGTCATACGCCGGGAAGCCTCGCTTTTAAAGATATGAGAAATGATATGCTGATCGTCGGAGATGCCTTTCAAGTACGGGGCGGCCTTGCTGTTTCTGGGAAGCTGAAATGGAAATTTCCGTTTCCGGCTTTTGCTACGTGGAATAAAGAAGAAGCTGTAAAAACAGCAAGAACACTTATCGCTCATCAACCAAGCAGTCTGGCCGCCGGACATGGAAATGTTCTCTGCAATCCCGTTGAAATGATGGCTGAGGCTGCTGAGGAAGCCGAACGAAGCCTGCCGGGAGGCCGATCATAATGTCACCGAGAGTCGGAATGAGCCTTGACATGATATTGAGAGCCGCAGCAGGCATCGCTGACGAAAAAGGGCTGAACGAAGTGACGCTTGCGGCTGTTGCAAAGTCCTTAAACGTAAAACCGCCTTCCCTTTACAATTTTGTCAATGGCCTTCAAGGAATTAAAACAGAGCTGGCTGTCTCCGGTTTAACTATGTTATATAAAAAAATGGCGGCCTCTGCAGAAGGACTGACGGGTGAAACGGCTTTGCTTGCTCTTGCCGATGCCTATATCAATTTCGCCGAAGCCAATCCCGGATTATATGACGCAACATTTCAAAAGATAAAAGACGGGCGGATTGAGAATCTGTCAAGCCTGCTTGTAGAGCTTGTTGTCAGGCAGCTGACTGCTAACGGTTATGCACAGTCTGACACTGCGATTCATGCTGCGAGAGGACTGAGGAGCCTTCTTCACGGATTTGCCGTGTTGAGAAAACAGAGTGCATTTGAATTAACCGAATCAATTAAGGAAAGCCGGAAGTTTGCAGTTGTTGCATTCCTAAGAGGTTTGCAGGATAGGGAACAATAATATTATTATGTAAACTAAATAAAAAGACGCATCATGTAAAAAGGAGGGACAAATGGATTCATTACAACATATCATTTGTGAGCGGCGCACCTATTCACATATTTTTGATTCTCATGCACACACATACTGCCAAATGCTCTTTCCGCTCGAAGGACAGCTGGACTTGGAGACAGAAAGACGTAAAATCAGATTAAAACCTGATCAAATGTTGTATATTCCGCCCGGGCATGAACATCGGTTCCGTTCTTTGGAGCGAAATGAATGTCTCGTTCTCGACATACCGGCAAATTTTTTCAAAGGTTCATTAGACCCCGGCGTTCTGAATAAGCTTGATCCTTTTTGGACATCGATTCGGTTTCTGCTGACAGAAGAGACAAAGCAGCAGTCGGCTCATTCATTGAGTCTGCTTGCAGAATATATTGCTGAAAAGATACAAGAAAACCGTACAAATGATTCAATTGCGTATATCCGCCGAAATCTCTCAAAGACTTTTACAATTAAAGAGCTTGCCGCAATGGAACATTACCACCCGGCGTATTATTCCGACTGGTTTAAAAAGCAGACGGGGAAAAGCCCGCAAGCTTATATTGCTGAGCTCCGTATGAAGAAAGCGGAACAAATGCTTATTGAAACAAAATGCCGGCTGACAGACATCAGTCAGGAGGTCGGCTTTCAAAATTTGTCTTCCTTTACCAGATGGTTTGTCAGACATAAGGGAATAACGCCGCGCGTCTTCCGAAACACCTTTCAATCTGATAAATAATCCTGAAAATCGGTTAAATAAACTGCTTCTTTTTTTGGTATCATGATTGTAAAAAAGGAGTTTTTGATATGGCAGTCATCGAAGATTTTATCAAGCTTGATCTTAGAATAGGAACGGTCGTAAAAGCGGAAGTATTCCCGGAAGCAAAGGTGCCGGCCATTAAGATGACAATAGATTTCGGCGAAGAGATCGGCATGAAACAATCAAGCGCCCAGATTACAAAACGGTACGAACCGGGTGATCTGACGGGCAGACAGGTTACCGCTATTGTCAACTTTCCGCCGCGGCGGATCGCCGGATTTAAGTCAGAAGTTCTCGTTCTCGGCGGCATCCCGGAAAAAGGAGACGTTGTCCTGCTTACGCCAGAGCAGACAGTACCGAACGGAACGAAAATCGGATAATAAAAAAAGACGTTTGCAGAAGCAAACGTCTTTTGCGTATTGAGGCGATACACCACACGCCACATTCGTGTGTGCCGCAAGGGCATGTGCATCGGCTTACACAATTCAGCTCATCGCTATATCAATATAGCATGGCGGGTGTGGAAATGCAAGAGATTTTTTAATATATGTTATATCTGGCTTTGTTTTGCCGATCCCCGATTCCGTCGTGTAAGGTTTTCTTTGAAATTTTATGATCTTGAATAAAGCAGTTCGACAAATGCAAGAGATTCATCTAATCTTATATCCTATGGTAAAATTTAGACAGAAAGAAGCAGAAAGGAGCCGTAAATGAAAGTATTCGAAGCATCCTCGTTAATCTCAGCAGCTGAAAAGCGAGCAAAAGAATACGATCAGATTAGAGAACAATTTATTAATCTCAGGAAAGCTTTTCAGGGAATGGCTGATTTAGATGACAGTGAGTTTTCAGGTAAAGGTGCTGATAACATCAAAGCATTCTTCCAAGATCACGCTGGTGTCACAGACAGCTGGCTTGATCTGATCGATATGAAGATTGCTTTTCTTAACAGTATTTCAGGAAAAGTAGCTGATGCCGGATTAGCCGATTCGTTTGTGGAAGAGTCATTTTTAGAACACGAGCTGATCCATGCGAAGAATAAATCAAAAGCTATCATGCAGGAGCAGCGCAATGAAATGAGGGATATTCTTAACGAGATAAGCGATATCGTTCATCTTGATGTCTTTTCTACAGAGGATGTCGATCAAAAGCTTGAGTCAGCTGATAAAAAAAGAAGCGACACGATACATAAACTCGGCAAACTTGATCATGATCTAACGAAAGAATACGCAGAAACCGAGGCAAACGAACATTTCATTCAGGCAGATTTTCAGTAGCTCCAAAACGCTACGGGAAAAGGGAAAAACGCCACTCCGCTTCACTATAACGCCAAGGCATACAGGGAAAGTGACATACATAAGAAAAAAGGCGAGATTGCAAGACATTCAGACACATATTTAACGTTTAAGAAGGAAGAAGCAAAAGAGCGGGAAATCAAGGATCTGAAGAAAAAGCTCGCTGACGGTGTGACCGATCCGGATGAATATTTGGAAATTGCGAAGAAGATCGGCTATGAAAACCTTGAACCTTCCCAGCAGCAATATGTCATTCAGCTTGAACAAGCAAAACAGCTGGAAGAAGCCGGAGAAGTGACTTGGGATATTTTAAAAGGAGCCGGCGTCGGTCTATATGATGTCGGGAAAGACACGGTAACCGGTTTATGGGACTTCATAACCGATCCGGGAGAAACCTTGTCAGCACTGGGGAATGCAGTACTTCATCCTGTTAAAACATATGATGCTGTTTCGGCAGCAATCGAGGAATCGTATCAAAAAGATATGGTAAATGGAGATGCGTATTCCAGATCAAGATGGGTGACATATGCGGTCGGTTCAGTGGCTGTTGCTGTCGTCGGAACGAAAGGCGCAGGAGCCGTTAACAAAGCTGATGCGGCGGGGAAGGTCATAAACAAGGCAGGACAGGCAGGGAAGAAAATTAAAGACGTTAAACTTCCAGAACTGCTTCCTTATAACTCTAAATATGATCTTGCTCTGTCGGGTGACGTACCATACAATGTGGTTGACAGCCAAAACCTTAAAAATGAACTTTTGACCAATGCAAAGAAAATCCCGGATGGAACGAGAAAGCCGTTTACTGGTCAAGAAATAAACCTTCCTTGGTTAAATAAAGAAAAGTATGGTGCCTTTGAGGTTAAGGGCAAGGTAAAAGCAAAGGGAAAAGTTAAAGACATAAGCCGCAGAGTGTATACTATGAAAGATATTGATATGAACCAAAAAACAGAATTTGGGGTAACAAATCTTCAGCTTATGAAAAACGGTAATGCTCCTTATGCAAAAGATGGCACACAGATTAATTTACATCACTTGATTCAAGAAGAACCTGGCCCAATGCTTGAAATCCCAAACAGTTTACATACAAAATATAGTGATGTTATTCATAAGCTTAAGACTGATGGTGAAAGTTTTAGAAATGATAGAGTTTTAAAAGCACAATATGAAAGCTTTCGAAAGAGATATTGGAAGTGGAGAGCGAAACAATTTGAGAATGAGAATTGAGGTGTTTAAATTAAATGATTTATTCAAAGGTTGAAACCTTTATTAATGAAAACAAGCAAAATGCTATATTCACAGAGGGTGCAAGCCTGGAAAACATAACTCGCATTGAAGAAACCCTCCAATGCGAACTTCCTATTAGCTATAAATGGTTCTTAGAAAAATACGGTGCTGGTGGTTTATTCGGGGTTTTAGTTTTAGGCTATAACTTCGATCATGCGTCAGTTGCAGATAAAACTAAAGAATATAAACAACATTATGGACTTGCTGATGGTCTTGTTGTCATAGAAGATGTTGATTTCTTTGCTTACTGTCTAGATACGAATAAAATGAAAGACGGAGAATGCCCTGTAGTGGAATGGGATAGGATAATTGGCTATCAAGATATCGCTGCAGAAAGCTTTATCGAATTTTTTTATAATAAGATTCAGGAAGCGAAAGATGACTGGGAAGAAGATGAAGACTGGGACGATTAATAAAAAAAGCTCTCTTTTAGAGAGCTTTTTTCAGATTTTCAATTTTTAACAGGCTTTATAATGAGCAAACAGGCATTACTCAAAATACTCGCCGCGCCTATCCAAAGCAGCCATTGTGTTGCGGTCAGCCATGAGGCAGTTAGGATAAAGAGTCCAATGGCAATTGATATATAATTGCCGGCTCGGTCCAGTTTACGTTTGTAATGAATTTTATATTTGGCATGAGAAATAAATTGATCAATTTTATCTTTCAGCTCATAGCATTTTTCCTTCATCTTATCCTCTGTTTCTTTTACTTTTCGATAAAGCATATTATTCATCGTCTGCACTCCCATATCGCCGTTTTGAAAATTCAGCCATGATTTTTTCTTCATAGTCATCTGAGATGAATTGTGCCTGATCTTCAACTTTCAAATGTGCTTTTTCTTCAAAACCATCCTGTTCTTCACCATCAAAACGATAAAGTTTTTGCAATAGCCTCCAGAATGTTTCAATTTCATCAGTTGTAAAGTCATGAAACATATCCGCTAAAAAATAGGTGGATTTTTCTGAACAGGAAATTAACGCTTTTTTTCCTTCAGCGGTAATCTCAATATTGATTGCACGTTTATCCAGTTTGCTTGGCACAGTGTGAACATATCCTTTTTTCGCGAGGCTTGAAATTAATTTGTTAGCGGTTTGTTTTGTTGTGCCCAGCTTTTTAGCGATATTCATAAGTGTGGTATCTTCCGTCGGTAAATGGGCAATAGCAATAAGAGTCATGTGCTGTCGGGAAGTCAACAACTCTAAGTATTCGTCCCCCCGAGCCTGCACTTTATTGACAACCGAAAATAATGATGCGTAACTTTGTTGCATAACATGCAGTTCCTTCATTAATAAATTAATATCCATAAGGTATCTCCTATCTTAATTGTCACCATGTTGACAATTATAATATACAACGAAACGGGAAACAAGTCAACAAGGTGACTAATGGGAGGGGTTACGGCTGTTTCAAAAATATCACAGGCAGTCGGAGTGTTTACAAAAGGGGAAATAAGTATAATAAATGCGAAAAGGGCATTAATCTAAAGTGAGAAGGTGTTTGACATGCAGAAAGTGAACTGGTCAGAACAGTATGAATGGTTCAATAAACAAGATGAAAAAGACGGGCGTTTAATGGCGCTCCTTCGTCATGAGCTTACATATGAGGAAGTCATACGGTTATATAAGAAAGGGTTTTATTTGAAATCTAAAGAAGGGGATGTTTCGTTACGTAAGAATGATATCTGTCGTATGTTTGGGGTTGAAGAGAGGCAGGGCGGCGAATCTTAATAAACGGGAAGAGAAAAACTCTTCCCGCTTTTCATGGCAGCTGTTATTCTTTTTCCAGCATAGAAGTCAGCCATTCTCTTAATGCAGTTTTCTGTACATACCGCTTTCCGTTTCTCGTGATATGCGGAATGTCAGAGGTGTCGGGCACGATTTGTTTCGCTTCTTCCTTGGTTACTCCGAAATAATACCAATATAGAAGTGTAAATCTTTTTCTTTAATGAGAATGTGGTCAGTGTGTTCATGAGGATCAGGTGATTTAAAGTTTTTCAATCCGTCTCCGATGAAATATCCGGCTAAAGTGATTCCGATGTCGGTATGACATCCATACAGCAAACCTCCAATAAACTTTATCACTTTTTATACGGTGAAGCCGGCTGAAAGGATTCAGCCTTCATCAAAACCGCCCGGCGTTTATTGCGGACGGTTTTGATTGCTGAGCTTTTCCACCTGCACCTTTCCGGAGAAGAAAACAGCGCCTCCGCCCATATCCGCCAGCCGATCGGGCGTGAGCGAATTGACGAGCTGTTTTTTATCATCCATATCGGCCCAAAGACCTTGGCTGACTGCAACGCCGGGAAGCACCTGTTCGCCGACCGAAACTGTCAATTCACACTCTCCGCGGTGATTCCAAACTCTAACGGTTTCCCCGTCTTCTATGTTCCGGCGTACAGCATCTTCTGTATGAATAAAAAGCTTTGGCGCTTTTTCCAGTTTTACGTGTTTTTCATTATTCGAAAATGTCGAATTTAAAAAATTATGATTCGGTCCCGGGACAAATAAAAGCGGAAAATCGCCATCGCTCTCAAGAGGGATGTGCGTCGGCAACGCCGGATAACCGTCCTGTTTCATCTTTTCAGAATATAATTCAATTTTTCCGCTCGGTGTTTTGAGCTTGCCCGGAAAAAGCGGTTTTTTCCGTTTGGCTCTCATGAAGGAATGGCGTGAGAGCAATTCGTAATCAATATCCTCGATATACGGATTGTCGGGAAAGTCCAGCGCCTGTCTGATTAATTCTTCATCGGTATCCTGAAGCTCCTGCTCGGTAAATCCCATTGCTCCGGCAAGCAAACGGAACACTTCCGTATTCGATTTGCTGTCCCCGTAGGGTTCGATCACCGGTTTTTGCAGCTGAATAAAATGATGCCAGTAAGACGTGTAAAAATCCGTGTTTTCCAAAGCGGATGCAGCAGGGAGCACGATATCCGCGTATTTGGCGGTTTCCGTTAAAAACAGATCGTGAACGACTGTAAATAAATCCTCCCGCAGCAGGCCTTTTCTGACTTTATTCGCTTCCGGCGCAACCACTGCGGGATTCGTACCGTAAATAAACAGGGAGCGCACGGGCGGTTTTGTTTCTAAAAGAACGCTTCCGAGCCTGTTCATATTAAATGATCGTGGCTTCCTGCCGTAAAGCAGATCAGGCCGCTGGAGCGCTTGTCTGTTATAGTTTAATACCGCGCTGTTGTGCTTGATTGCGCCTCCTCCGGTGTTGAGCCACTGTCCTGTAACAGCCGGAAGGCAGGCAACGGTGCGGACGATCATTCCGCCATTGTCATGGTGCTGAATGCCGTTTCCGATCCTGATAAGGGAAGGGGAGGTGTCCCCGTACATTCTCGCAAGGCGTCTGATATCGTCGGCTTTAACGCCTGTAATAGCAGAAACCGTTTCCGGATCATAGTGTTTAACATGCGCTTTTAATTCGTCACTGCCTTCGGTGTATTCTGTGAGAAATGCTTCATCGTGAAGGTTTTCGTCGAATAAGACATGCATGATACCGAGGGCGAGTGCGGCATCTGTGCCGGGGCGAATGGGAATAAACCAATCGGCAAGCCGGCCGGTTTGGTTCTTATGTACATCGATAACGACAATTTTAGCCCCTTTTTTCCGGGCTTTTTGGGCAATCATGACTTGGTGCATATTCGTGCTGACGGCATTGATTCCCCAAAAAATAAAGAGCTTTGCATGTATGGTCTCTTCCGGATCAGTACCCGCTCCTTCACCCATTGTATAGTTATAGCCTTCAGATCCGGCTTTGCTGCAGATCGTCCGTTCGAGATGACTCGCTCCGAGACGATGGAAAAAACGGCGGTCCATTCCCTCTGCCGCCAGTTTTCCCATATTGCCGTAAAAGCTGTACGGAAGAATGCTTTCCGCTCCTTCTTCGGCAATAAGCTCTTTCCAGCGCGCACTGATCGTATTGATCGCTTCCTCCCAGGAAATAGGCGTAAACGCGGCTTCACCTTTTTTACCGATCCGTTTTAACGGAGCGGTTACGCGCTTTTCATCATAAATACGCTCAGCCATGTGTCTGACTTTGTTGCAAATATTCCCTGATGTGACCGGGTGATCGGGGTCTCCCTGAATGTTAACGATTTTTCCATCTTTTTTTGTCACAAGCAAGCCGCATTGATCGGGACAGTCTAGTGAGCATACCGACTTAAAGACCCCGTTCGGCTGTTTTGCAGCAGAATTCATAGCCCATTTCTCCTCTTTGTTTATATTGTAAGCATTATAACATTTCAAAATCGAACGTCAATTCAGAAAAAAAGTGTTGACATCACGGAAAGACTTTTCTATGATGAGTTTATTCTTTTAAACAGCCTGACAATTTCATCATTTTATTTTCTATCCAGAGAGGTGGAGGGACTGGCCCTACGAAACCTCGGCAACATTTATTGTGCCAATTCCAGCAAGCGTATGCTTGAAAGATAGGAAAGAATGATCTATACATATTTGTGCGCTTCAAGTGCATAAAGACGGTATATGAATCTCTTTCCTTCTTTGGGGAAAGAGATTTTTTTATGAAAAAATTTATGTGAAAAGGATGTTTTGCACCATGACGGTTTTAATTACCGCACCATATCACGACGAGGGGCTGAAGGAGCTGACTGAGCTGTTCGGCCGGACTGTGCACCGGCCGTGGAAGAAGCACGGCCGGGCCTATCGGGAAGATGAATTGATCCGAATGATTCAAGAGACAAACGCGTCGGGGCTTATCACTGAACTTGATGAGGTGTCTGAGCGTGTTATTGACATATTGCCTGATTCCGCTTTTATCGGTGTCTGCAGAGGAATGCCGTCTAATGTGAATATTGCGGCGGCGACTAAAAGAAAAATCCCCGTTTTCTTTACACCGGCCCGCAATGCCCAGGCTGTTGCTGAAATGTTTATCGGAAATGTGATTTCATTTTTGCGTCATACGTATTCTTCCCATCAGTGGCTAAAGGACGGGAAGTGGAATGGTGATTATTTGCAGGCTTATGTCAAATTCAGAGGAAATGAGCTGACGGGGAAAACAGTCGGCCTTATCGGTTTCGGAGCTGTCGGACAGAGAATCGCCCGGCTATTGGCCGCTTTTGACTGCAAGGTGCTTTACTATGACCCATTTGTCCGTCATGAAAACCGGGAGTATGAAAAAACGACGATTGAACGGGTATTTTCTGAAAGTGATATTGTTTCCGTTCACTTGCCGCGTACAGAAGAAACCATCGGCCTTATCGGCGCCCGGCACTTTCAATTGATGAAACAGGAAGCTGTTTTTGTCAATACGTCAAGAGCGGCGGTTACAGACAGGGAAGAGCTGCTGCGGGTGCTGAAAGAACGGCGGATTAAGGGAGCGATCCTTGACGTGTTTTATCACGAACCGCCTGAATCTTCTGATTATGAATTGATCTCTTTGCCGAATGTGTTAGCGACTCCCCATTTAGCGGGCGCAACATTTGAAGTGGAAGATCATCATGTGAAGATTTTAAATGAAGCGCTTTTCAAATGGAAACAAGATCAAACCTGCTCAATACGTGAACTTTATAACAAAAGAGAACTTGAAACGGAAGGAGGAGGCTGTAATGGCTGAACAAAAAGGCTACCTTGTATTTGACATCGGGACGGGGAATGCGCGAGTCGCGGTCGTGACTGCCGGCGGCGAAGTGACCGCGCTTGAAAGGGAAGACATTGAATATGTGACGGATCCGCTTTATCCGGACGGACGATATTTCTCACCGGAAGGGTTATGGAAGCAAATCAGCGCTATGGCAAGGAAGGTTATTGCCAAAAGCCCACATATTACATTAATCGGAATCACCTCTACAAGCCAGAGGCAGGGAATTGTTCTGATCAATAAAGATAAAAAGGCATTTCTCGGTCTGCCCAACATTGATAACAGAGGCCGTGAATGGGAAGACGGGATTGAGACAAAAGAAGAAGTGCATCAGCAAACCGGACGTCTTCCGAGCGCTTTATTTTCCGCCATGAAACTTGTCGGATTAAAAGCTAGACAGCCGTCTTTATGGAAAGAAGTGAAGTACATCACAAGCATCAGTGACTGGGTGACATTTGAGCTGAGCGGTATTTTAAGCTATGAACCGTCACAGGCTGCTGAAACACTGCTGTTTGACGTAAGGAAAAAGGCGTGGTCAGAGAAATTATGCAACATCTTCGGTGTGCCTTCTGCCATTCTTCCTTCACTCGTCCGATCTGGGACGGTTGTCGGAGTGTTAACGTTCAAGAAAGCGGCGGTTCTCGGTCTTTCTGAAAGAGTGCCTGTGATTGCAGGCGGGGGAGACACACAGCTTGCCATCAAAAGTGCAGATGCAAAGCCGGGAGATATCGTCATCGTATCCGGCACGACGACGCCGATTACAAAGATAACAGCGGAGGCCGGAACCGAAAGTTTAGAGAATGCATGGCTGAATTGCCATACAGAAGAAGGTCAATGGCTTCTTGAAACGAATCCGGGTGTAACAGGACTCAATTATCAAAAATTAAAATCCATTTTTTATCCGAATGAATCCTACGGCGTTATGGAACGGGAAATCGCAAGTCTGCCGAAACATGATCATGCTTGTATTTCTGCGTTAGGCTCCTATTTATCGCCTGAGAAAAACGCACTGGCAAAAGGCGGATTTATTTTTGACGCTCCGCTGTCCCAAAACTTAAGCAGAGCCCATTTTGTCAAAGCCGCACTGCTGGAAATCGCTTTTTCAATCAAATGGAACTATGAGGCGTTAACAGAGGTGGCTTCCTTTTCACAAGATGATGTGAAGGTGTGCGGCGGCGGTTTCCAAAGTGATGCTTTGACGCAGTTTCTTGCTAACCTTCTCCAAAAGAAAATCTATAAGAGAGAGGGGTTCAGCCAGGCATCCGCAATGGGAGCGGCGATGATTTGCAACGAAGCTCTCGGTGTGAAAGCAGAGCTTTCGAGCCGCACAAAGGTAATTGAGCCGGAAGCGGATCAGACGGATCTCTTCCTATATGAAGAATGGAAACATACGCAAAAATTATTTACTCATTTTCAGCCGGCGGTGAAAGCCTGACTTGGGGATGAGATGACAACATGAAAGATTGCTGAGGAGGAACAAAAATGCTTAATAAAATAGGAATTCCAAAACAGCTCGCATGGGGATTTTTGGGAGTCGTGCTGTTTATGATGGGGGACGGCCTTGAACAAGGCTGGCTCAGCCCGTTTTTAGTTGAAAACGGCTTGACGGTACAGCAATCAGCATCCCTGTTTACAGTTTACGGTATTTCTCTCGCTGTGGCGTCTTGGTTTTCAGGGGTCTGCCTCGAAGCCTTCGGCGCAAAGCGGACGATGTTTATGGGGCTGTTGTTTTACGTGATCGGAACAGCCGCGTTTATCGCATACGGATTTGAAAATCTTAATTTGCCGGTGATGTATGTCACGTATTTTATTAAAGGGCTGGGTTATCCGCTGTTTGCCTATTCTTTTTTGACATGGGTGATTTACCGGTCGCCGAAAAACAGGCTCAGTACGGCGGTCGGCTGGTTCTGGATTGCATATTGCTGCGGGATGTTTGTATTCGGTGCTTGGTATTCAAGCTGGGCCATCAAATCCTTCGGCTATTTGAATACACTGTGGAGTTCAATTTTCTGGGTATGCCTCGGCGCGTTTTTTGCCCTGATTTTAAATAGGGACCGCTTTGAAAAGAAAAAGTCAGATAAGCGGGAAAAGGCGCAGGAATTAATGAAGGGAATCACCATCCTTGCTGAAAATCCGCGCGTGCTCTCTGGGGGGATCATTCGGATCATTAACAGCATCGGTACATACGGATTTCCGGTATTTCTTCCGATGCATATGGCGCAGCACGGCATTTCTACAAATGTATGGCTTCAAATTTGGGGAACGATCTTTCTCGGAAATATCGTCTTTAACTTAATATTCGGCGCAGTCGGCGATGCCTTCGGCTGGAAGAAGACTGTCATGTGGTTCGGAGGAGTGGGCTGCGGCATTTTTACTCTTTTATTATATTATGCTCCTGTTGTATCACATGGGAACTTGCTTTTCGTCAGCATTGTCGGTTTTATATGGGGAGGGCTCCTCGCCGGGTTCGTTCCGATCGGGGCTATCGTGCCGACGGCGGCCGGCAGCGATAAAGGTGCTGCCATGTCTGTGTTAAATCTGGCTGCGGGCCTGTCGGCATTTGTCGGCCCCGCGCTTGCCTGGGCGTTCATCGGGCTTGTCGGCGCACAAGGCGTTGTATGGATTTTCGCAGCGCTCTATTTCGTAAGTGCAATCTTGACAAATCAAATCAAAATACCTGAAGAGAAAACGGCAAAACACAATAAAGCATTGCCTGAATACGCTTCTTAACAGCACCGCCCCGAAAATTCGGGGCGTTTTTTTACAGCTGCTGAAGAAACCCGGCAAAGCGCTGAATTTGTTCACGTAACGATTGTTTGTTTTCGTGAAATTGTTTGAAACGATGTCCGTTTGCTCCGGACGGATGCGGGAAGCCTTCCAGAATGACCGCATGACCCATTCTGCCGTTCTTCTTCAGCATGCGGCAGGCTGATTCTGCTGCTTTGCCGAGAGGGATAAGCAGAATGTCCTTTTTCATCATTTCTATTTCATCCGGAAAACATGTCAGCGCGTAACGGCTTAGAAGAGCTGACCTGCTGATTGCCGGCCGATGTCCCGTATAGTTTTTCTGTTTATAAAAAACAGGGTGTTTGATAACGGACGTTGTATGAAGAAGCTCCCGTTTTGAATCAAATAACCGGGATGAATCCTCAACGTGAAGCGCGGCCGGCAGACCGCATTCATTAAGCATTTCGATGATGTTCTGTCTCATTGAACCGGAAAGTCCGGCCGCTTTTTTTGTTTCATAGGCTATCATTTCAAGAGTTTCGCCATCTTTTAAAAGCTGTGCCGCTTTTTTGTAAGCCAGCTGCATTTGAAAAAAACCGGGTGTGATTCCGGAAATGGCAACGACTGCATGAGGGTTAATATATTCATTATGAGGCGAATAATACAAATCCAGATCTCCGTCCTTGGCTAAATGGAAAGCCGGAGTCAGCAAATCCGATTTTGTAAACCCTCCCGAAGATGATAGTGCTTTAAGCTGCTGCAAAAAATGCGCAAGCCGCTCACGATCGCAAATCATGTTATGCCTCCTTGAATCCGCCGGTTTCTCTTAGTGTCATCAAAAACGTCGGATGACATGCAGGCTCATACATCACTTTTACCGGCGTTCCAGAGCATCTTCAGGACGTGAGGCGTTCCTTTAACTTCGGCCGCCGTCGTTTGTACGGCTGTTTTTTTAGTGAGAAAATCTTCTTTCAGCTCTTTCTGCTTTTGCGATAACAGATCGGTTTCTGTTTTGATTTCATCAACGGCCGTCTGCATGGACGCTGTCGCGGCGTTAATCTTCTTTATATCAGGCGCTGTGTTTCTTTTAAAATGCACGGCGGATACGGCTGCATAAATGAATGCGGCAGCCGCAACGGCAGCACTGATATACAAAATGATGATCATCTGCTTTTCACTCCTTTTTTTCAGTTGATACCCTTTACGGATCGTGTTGAATCATTTTATTTGCTAATTGTTTTTTTTCTGCTTATAATGTGAAATCGTACATAAGGACATTCTGAAAGGGTGAAAGACGTGGAAAGCATACAGAACAAAACGGCTCTTATCACGGGTGCGGGCAGAGGAATCGGCCGCGCCACCGCTATCGCTTTAGCCAAAGAAGGAGTCAATATCGGTTTAATCGGCCGCACAGAAGCAAATGTCGAAAAGGTTGCGGAAGAAGTGAAAGCCCTTGGTGTAAAGGCATCATTCGCAGCTGCCGATGTAAAAAACCAAAAAGAGGTAGAGCAAGCCGTCTCCTCTATTAAAGAAGAACTCGGTGAGATTGACATCTTGATTAACAATGCCGGAATCAGCAAATTCGGCGGATTTTTGGATCTTACGCCTGAAGAGTGGGAAGACATCATTCAAGTGAATGTAATGGGTGTATACCACGTGACACGCGCCGTTCTTCCTGAAATGATTGAGAGAAAATCAGGAGATATCATTAATATTTCTTCTACGGCGGGCCAAAGAGGCGCCGCGGCGACAAGTGCGTACAGCGCTTCTAAATTTGCCGTTCTCGGTCTGACCGAATCTCTCATGCAGGAAGTCAGAAAACACAATATCCGTGTCAGCGCAATGACTCCGAGCACGGTTGCCAGCGACATGTCTATTGAATTAAATCTGACAGACGGCAATCCGGAAAAAGTCATGCAGCCTGAGGATCTTGCAGAATATATGGTTGCTCAATTGAAATTACATCCGCGCATTTTCATCAAAACTGCCGGTTTGTGGTCAACTAATCCTTAAACAAAAGGGGACCTGTCTTCGTGACGGGTCTTTTTTTGTTTCCGCAACCCGAATAAATGGGCATAAAGATCCGTTTTTGCAGAAAAAAGAGTGAAAAAGAAACCGATATCAGCTATAATTAAACTAAATAAACTATGTACCAAATGTTCATTAAAATCGTTTTTCCCCGCCTCTAAAAAACAAATCAATACAAACCAAACTGTCCGAACAATAAAAGGGAAAACGGGATAGAAAGAGAATATTTAGTACATGGAATAATTTGTTAGAAGGAAGGGTGTGCACATATTGAAAGAAGAAAAAAGAAGTTCAACCGGTTTTTTAGTGAAACAAAGAGCTTTTTTAAAGCTTTACATGATTACAATGACAGAGCAGGAACGGCTTTACGGACTGAAGCTTCTCGAGGTGCTGCGTTCGGAATTTAAACCCATCGGTTTTAAGCCGAATCATACCGAGGTGTACCGTTCACTTCACGAACTATTGGATGACGGGATTTTAAAGCAAGTAAAAGTGAAAAAAGAGGGAGCCAAACTCCAGGAAGTCGTTCTCTATCAATTTAAAGACTATGAAGCTGCGAAGCTTTACAAAAAACAGCTGAAGACAGAGCTTGACCGCTGCAAAAAGCTGATAGAAAAAGCCATTTCAGATAATTTTTAAATCCGGCCGGAACGCACCCGGCCTCAAAAGGTTTGTTCTGTGATTCATTATACATAATAGCAGGCTCGGAACAATACATATCAATAATACCTTCAAACTTGACATCAACTCCTGAAGTGGTAACATAAAAAACGTGTGAAAAATACGAACAAAATACGAACAAGGGAGATGTTACCGATCTTAGATCAAAAGAAAGTTGCTTTTATCGGAGCAGGATCAATGGCTGAAGGAATGATATCAGGCATGGTCCGCGCAAAAAAAATTCCCAACCAAAACATCTGCGTGACAAACCGCCGCAATACAGAGCGACTCGCTGAATTGGAACATCAATACGGTATTCAGGGCATTGCTTTTGACAGCATGAAAACCGAAGATATTGATGTCTTTATTTTAGCCATGAAGCCGAAGGATGCTGAAATCGCTCTGGCTGCGCTGAAACGGCGTATTCAACCTCATCAAATCATCCTGTCTGTTCTGGCAGGCATAACAACCTCATTTATACAACAATCATTACATGATAATCAGCCGGTTGTAAGAGTGATGCCGAACACATCCAGCATGATCGGCGAATCGGCAACAGCTGCGGCTTTCGGAGACCATGTCTCTTACGGTTCAGCAAAAACCGCGGTATCCCTTTTGGAATGCCTCGGGGAAGTGTACGTGATCAAGGAAGATCAGATGGACATTTTCACCGGCATCGCAGGCAGCGGACCGGCATACTTTTATTATTTAATGGAGTTTATTGAAAAAGCAGGTGAAGAAGCCGGCTTAGACAAACGGCTGTCCCGCAAAATCGGCGCGCAAACGTTATTGGGCGCCGCTAAAATGCTGATGGAAACGGGTGAAAAACCGGATGTGCTTCGGGAAAACATCACCTCTCCAAACGGCACGACGGAAGCCGGCCTCGATGCGCTCAGGTCAGAAGGCGGCGGAGAAGCCATCGCCAAAGCCATCAAACACGCGACCGAACGTTCTATTGAGATCAGCAAAACAATTGAAAAAACGGCAGCACTATAATCGTTAAAAAACAGGAGTGATACAGTGACGTCTCGGACGAAGATCAAAAGAGTCGCGGTGAAAATTGGCAGCAGCTCACTGACGAGCCTGCACGGGGAAATCAGCAGAAGAAAGCTGGAAGCATTGGTGGATCAAATCGCACAGCTGAAAGACAGCGGCTATGAAATGATTTTAGTATCTTCCGGCGCAGTGGCGGCAGGTTATCGGAAGCTCGGATTTATTCAGAAACCGGAAAGCCTCCCTGAAAAACAGGCTTCTGCTTCCATCGGACAGGGATTATTAATGGAGGCTTATTCAAAGCTGTTTTTAGCGCACGGTTATGTCGCATCACAAATTTTAATTACAAGAAGCGACTTTTCCGATGAATGCCGCTACCATAATGTCCGCAATACGATGAACGTCCTTTTGGAACGGGGCATTATTCCGATTATTAATGAAAATGACACGGTCACAGTCAACCGGCTGAAATTCGGAGATAACGATACACTCGCAGCGAAGGTGGCAGGTTTAATTGATGCCGACATGCTTGTGATTTTATCAGACATTGACGGTTTATATGATGATAATCCGCGCAGCAACCCGAAAGCGAAAAGAATCAGTCATGTAAGTGACATCACTCCGGAAATAGAAGCAAGCGCGGGAGATGCCGGGAGTGAAATGGGAACCGGCGGAATGCGTTCGAAACTGGATGCTTTTAAAATTGTGATGGCCTCCGGTATTAAAGGCTTTCTCGGGCAGGCTAACATTCCGGACATTCTGCTTCAAGCGGTAGATGAGGCGGCTGAAGGAACGTATTTTGAAGCGGAAGGAACCCTGCCGTTAAACCACAAAGAACAATGGCTTGCATTTAATTCCGGCCCCGAAGGCGAAATTGTGATGGAAAAAGAAAGCAGCCGCGATGTCGCGAACGGAAATATGGAGCTGTCACCGCAGGACATCGAGCAGATTAAGGGCAGATTCAGCAGCGGAGCGGTTGTCAGGCTGCTTGATCAGCAGGGAGAAGAGCTCGGACTCGGCATCGTCAACTATTCCTCAGCCCAGCTGAAGACATTTAAAGAAACGCCGCCCAAACAGACCGATCAATCAGTCATTGATCCGGAAGCGTTTGTCTGCCACGTTGAACTATCCATTCCGATCGGCTGAGAAAGATCTAAAAAAATATGAAAAAGCCCGAGGCTTCGTTTTGAAGCTCGGGTTTGTTTTTTATTGATATTGTTCAAGTTTGGAGAAAAATTGAATGACGAAATGATAGAAATCATTTGCAGACGGAGCCAGTTCCCTTCCTTTTGGTTTAATAATGCCTACGGTACGCTTCACTTGAGGAAATTCAATCGGAATTTTGACCGTGAACCGGGGTGTGGTTTCTGCAAAGGTGCTTTCAGGTAATAAAGTAACTCCCATCCCCGCGGAGACTAATCCTTTAATGGCATCTAAATCCTCGCCCTCCGTCGATACAAGCGGCGCAAAGCCGGCCTGTCTGCAAGCGTCAATCGCCATGTTACGGAGAATAAACCCTTCAGGAAATAAAACAAATTGGTCGCCGCGCAGATCAATTAAATGAATATTTTTCTGTTTGGCAAGCGGATGGTGCAGCGGAACAAGCGCGTAAATCTTTTCCGTGAATAAGATATTGCCTGTTATGTCTGGGAATTCCGTCGGAACGGGGCCGAGCAGCGCCGCATCTATATCCCTGTTTCTTACCGCTTCGATTAAAAACTTATAAGACCCCTGGCGGAGCAAAAACTCAACGTTCGGGTATTCCTCTTTAAACGCCGAAATCACCGTCGGCAAAAGCTGGCTTGCAAGGCTCGTCGGAAATCCTATTTTGACGGTTCCGCGATTCGGATCAAGATATTCATCAATTTGTTCCTTCGCGTAATCAATTGCTTTCATCGCCGTTTTAACATGTTCTAAAAATTGTTTGCCGATCGGCGTTAATTTAATATTTCTGCCTTCCCGTTCAAATAAAGTGACTTGCAGCTCTTCTTCAAGATTTGCAATCTGCCTGCTGATGGCGGATTGTGCGACATGCAGATGATCAGCCGCTTCTGACACATGTTCCCGTTCTGCTACCTCCATAAAATACCGAAGCTGGCGTAATTCCATTGCGTTCACACCTATCTATCTCATTTTGAGATGTATTTGATCTAAATTATATATTGTTTATATTGTTTTGAAAACTTACAATTAATTTAAAGTTGTCAGATTTTATGACCGATAATTAACGGAAACTGATCGGGGGAGAGGAATTATGACTTACAATCAAATGCCGAAAGCACAAGGTCTCTACCGTCCGGAATTTGAGCACGATGCATGCGGAATCGGCTTGTATGCCCATTTAAAAGGGAAACCTTCACATGACATTGTCAAAAAAGGACTGAAGATGCTTTGCCAGCTGGATCACAGAGGAGGACAGGGCAGTGATCCGAATACGGGTGACGGCGCCGGCCTGATGGTTCAGATCCCTGATGCTTTTTTTAAGAAAGAGTGCGGAGAAATGAGACTGCCGGAAAAAGGCCGTTACGGGGTAGGAATGGTCTTTTTCTCGCAAAATGAAGAGGAAAGAAAAAAGATTGAAAAACAGGTGAATGCATTCATTGAGCGGGAAGGACAGATCGTTCTCGGCTGGAGAACCGTCCCTGTAAATGTCGGAAAAATCGGAACAGTGGCACAAAGCACTTGCCCGTATGTGCGTCAAGTATTCATCGGCGCCGCAAACGATTTGAAAGACAGCCTTGCTTTTGAACGCAAACTGTATGTCATCCGGAAGCAGGCGGAAAATTGGGGCGTTCAAGAACAGCTTGATTTTTACTTCGCAAGCCTGTCAAGCCAGACTATTGTTTATAAAGGTTTGTTAACGCCTGAGCAGGTTGACGCATTTTATTTGGATTTGCAGGATGAAACCTTCGTATCTGCATTCTCACTTGTGCATTCAAGGTTCAGCACAAATACCTTTCCAACCTGGGAACGTGCTCATCCGAACCGCTATCTGATTCATAACGGAGAAATCAATACGCTCCGGGGCAACATCAATTGGATGAGAGCGAGGGAGCAGCAGTTCGTTTCAGAAAGCTTCGGAGACGATCTTCACAAAGTGCTGCCGATTTTAAATGCTGAGGGCAGTGACTCATCCATTCTTGATAATGCGTTTGAATTTTTCGTGATGGCGGGGCGGAAACCGGCACATACGGCAATGATGCTGATTCCGGAACCATGGACGGAAAACACTCACATGTCTAAAGCGAAACGGGCTTTTTATGAATATCACAGCTCTTTAATGGAGCCGTGGGACGGGCCGACCGCCATTTCGTTTACGGACGGAAAACAGATCGGCGCCATCCTTGACCGTAACGGCCTGCGTCCGGCACGTTACTATGTGACAAAAGATGACCATATTATTTTCTCATCTGAGGTCGGCGTTATTGAAGTAGAGCAGGAGAACATTCTTCATAAAAAACGTCTGGAGCCCGGAAAAATGCTGCTCATTGACTTAGAAGAAGGCCGGATTATTTCAGATGAAGAAGTGAAAACAGAAATTGCCAATGAATTCCCTTATCAAAAATGGCTTGAAGAAGAATTGGTTCAAGTGAATCCTGACCCGGAAATCCGGGAAGAGGAACAATTCGATGATCTTCTCGTCCGTCAAAAAGCGTTTGGCTATACGTATGAAGATATTCAGAAGTATTTAATTCCTGTTATTAAAGAAGGCAAGGACCCGCTCGGCTCTATGGGAAATGATTCGCCGCTCGCCGTTTTATCCGACCGCGCCCAATCACTGTTTCATTACTTTAAACAGCTGTTTGCGCAAGTCACAAACCCGCCGATTGACGCGATCCGCGAGCAGCTGGTAACTTCTACGGTGACCTGGCTTGGAGCTGAAGGCGATCTGCTGCATCCGAGTGAAAGAAATGCACGCCGCATAAAATTGTATACTCCTGTATTATCAAACGAACAGTTTTATGCGCTGAAAACACTTGTGCATCCTGACATTAAGAGCCAGAACATCCGCACGCTGTTTTCCGATGACCTAGAAAAAGGCCTGAAGGATTTGTTTCAGCAGGCGGAAAAAGCGATCAAGGAAGGCGTATCTCTGTTAATTTTATCTGACAGGGCAATGAGTAAGGAATTGACGCCGATTCCGCCGCTTTTGGCCGTCAGTGCGCTGCATCAGCATTTGATCCGCCAAGGTCTGCGAACAAAAGCAAGCATTATCGTTGAATCCGGGGAAGCGCGTGAAGTTCATCACTTTGCGGCTCTCATCGGGTATGGTGCAGATGCTGTCAATCCGTATTTGACTTACGCTACGTATAAGCAGGAAATCGATGAAGGCCGGCTTGATATTCCGTATGAAGAAGCTGTCAGCAAATACGGAAAGAGCGTAACAGAAGGCGTCGTGAAAGTGATGTCAAAAATGGGGATTTCAACTGTGCAAAGTTACAGGGGCGCCCAAATTTTTGAAGCGGTCGGCATCGGTGAAGACGTTATCGCTAAATACTTTACCGGTACTGCATCTCAGCTTGGCGGAATCGATATCGAAACGATTGCGCAAGAAGCGAAACAGCGCCATCAAGCGGCGTACAAGGATGATTACAGCCAAACCCTTGATCCGGGAAGTGAATTCCAATGGCGGAACGGGGGAGAGCACCACGCTTTCAATCCGAAAACCATCCATACGCTGCAATGGGCCTGCCGCAAAAATGATTACAGCCTGTTTAAGCAGTATTCTCATGCAGCGGATGAAGAACGAATCGGATTTTTACGCAATCTGTTCGCCTTCAAAGAAGACCGCAAGCCTTTAAAATTAGAGGAAGTTGAATCAGCTGCTTCCATCGTGAAACGTTTTAAAACAGGAGCGATGTCATTCGGTTCATTAAGCAAGGAAGCCCATGAGGCTTTAGCGATAGCGATGAACAGGCTTGGCGGAAAAAGCAACAGCGGAGAAGGCGGCGAGGACCCGAAACGTTTCGTTCCGGATGAAAATGGCGACGACAGAAGAAGTGCGATTAAACAGATTGCTTCCGGCCGTTTCGGCGTAAAGAGCCATTATCTCGTCAATGCGGATGAATTGCAGATCAAAATGGCGCAAGGGGCGAAGCCGGGAGAAGGCGGTCAGCTTCCGGGCAACAAGGTATATCCTTGGGTCGCGGATGTCCGCGGTTCTACACCAGGTGTAGGGCTGATCTCACCGCCTCCTCACCATGATATTTATTCAATTGAAGATTTGGCGCAGCTGATTCATGATTTGAAAAATGCGAATCGAAGCGCGCGTATCAGCGTCAAGCTCGTGTCAAAAGCCGGTGTCGGCACAATTGCGGCCGGTGTGGCAAAAGGCACTGCGGATGTCATCGTCATCAGCGGCTACGATGGCGGAACGGGCGCGTCGCCGAAAACAAGTATTAAACATACGGGTCTTCCGTGGGAGCTTGGTCTTGCAGAAGCTCACCAAACGCTGATGCTGAACGGTTTACGGGATCGCGTGGTATTGGAAACGGACGGTAAGCTGATGACAGGCCGGGATGTCGTAATGGCCGCCTTGCTCGGTGCGGAGGAATTCGGCTTTGCTACAGCGCCGCTCGTCGTTCTCGGCTGCGTCATGATGCGAGCCTGCCATTTAGATACATGTCCTGTAGGTGTCGCAACGCAAAACCCGGAGCTTCGCAAAAAATTCATGGGCGATCCTGACCATATCGTAAATTACATGCTGTTTGTCGCAGAAGAAGTGCGTGAATATATGGCGCAGTTAGGCTTTAAGACGCTTGATGAAATGATCGGACGGACAGACGTTCTTCATGTCAGTGAACGTGCGAAAGCGCATTGGAAAGCGGGCCAGCTTGATTTATCCACACTGCTGTACCAGCCTGAAGGCGTCCGCACTTTCCGTACGGCGCAAAACCATAAAATCGACCAGTCGCTTGATATGACGGTTATTCTTCCGGCGGTGCAGGCTGCAATTGAAGCCGGACAGGAAGCGGAAGCTGAAATCAAGATCAATAATACAAATCGCGTAGCCGGAACCGTGACGGGAAGTGAAATTTCTAAACGCTACGGAGCGGAAGGCCTGCCGGATGATACGATCAGACTTCATTTTACCGGATCAGCCGGACAGAGTTTCGGAGCATTTGTCCCTAAGGGGATGACGCTTCATTTGAACGGGGATTCAAATGACTACGTAGGCAAAGGGCTTTCAGGCGGAAAAATCATCGTGAAAGCGCCTGATGCCTTCAATTGTGAAACACACGATAACGTTATTATCGGGAACGTCGCATTTTACGGAGCAACAAGCGGGGAAGCGTACATTAACGGGCGCGCCGGTGAACGTTTTGCAGTCCGTAACAGCGGAGTCAATGTCGTTGTAGAAGGTATCGGAGACCACGGCTGTGAATACATGACAGGCGGCCGGGTTGTCGTCCTCGGCGAAGTCGGCAAAAACTTCGGGGCGGGAATGTCAGGCGGTATCGCATACGTCCTGAGTGATGATGCCAAAGCATTTAAACGCAAATGCAACATGGAAATGATTTCATTTGAAAAGCTGACGGATGAGGCGGAGATCAAAGAAGTTGAAGAAATGGTCAAACGGCATGCGGCGCTGACAAACAGCAAAAAAGCCGCAGATCTCCTGGACAATTGGGAAAAAGCCGCAGAAACCTTTATCAAAGTCATTCCGAAAAACTATAAACAAATGCTCCTCAGCATCGAAGAACAAAAAGCGGCGGGTTTATCAGAAGAAGACGCAATTATGTATGCTTTTGAAGCCAATACAAAGGTTCACCAAACGCCTGCCAAAGATCAAAAACAAGCGGTAGTACAGTAAGAAAGGGGAGAGGAACATGGGGAAACCAACTGGATTCATGGAAGAAAAACGAGAAAAACCGGCTGAGCGGGACCCTCTCACTCGCTTAAAGGATTGGAAAGAGTATTCGGCTCCATTTTCAGATGAAGCGTCAAAGCGGCAGGGGGCGCGGTGTATGGATTGCGGCACACCGTTTTGCCAAATCGGCGCTGATATCAACGGTTTTACGTCCGGCTGCCCGATTTATAATCTGATACCGGAGTGGAATGACCTCGTCTATCGGGGGCGCTGGAAAGAAGCCTTGGAGCGCCTTCTGAAAACGAATAACTTTCCTGAATTCACAGGGCGGGTCTGTCCCGCTCCTTGTGAAGGATCTTGTACGCTGGCTATTTCAGATCCGGCTGTTTCAATTAAAAACATCGAGCGGACGATCATTGACAAAGGTTTTGAGAACGGATGGATTCAGCCGAGAATTCCAGCGAAACGCACAGGTAAAAAAGTCGCTGTCGTCGGTTCAGGCCCGGCAGGTCTGGCAAGCGCTGATCAGCTGAACCAAGCCGGTCATTCCGTAACGGTCTATGAGCGTGCTGACAGAGCCGGAGGCCTGCTGATGTACGGCATTCCGAGCATGAAGCTTGAGAAAAATGTCGTCGAACGCCGTATTAAACTTTTGACGCAGGAAGGTATAGATTTTGTAACAAATACCGAAATCGGCGTTGACATAACGGCAGATGAGCTGAAAGATCAATTTGATGCCGTCATTTTGTGCACAGGCGCCCAAAAGCAGCGCAATCTGCTGATTGAAGGCCGGGAAGCAAAAGGCGTCCATTATGCGATGGACTATTTAACACTGGCGACGAAAAGCTATTTAGATTCCAACTTTAAAGACAAACAATATATAGACGCTAAAGGGAAAGACGTCATCGTAATCGGCGGAGGAGACACAGGAGCTGACTGCGTGGCAACCGCGCTGCGCCAAAAAGCGCGCAGCGTGCACCAGTTCGGGAAACATCCTAAACTTCCTCAAACGCGCACGAACGACAATATGTGGCCTGAACAGCCGCACGTCTTTACCCTTGAATACGCCTATGAAGAAGCGCAGGCAAAGTTCGGCAAAGACCCGAGAGAATATTCAATTCAGACGACAAAAATGGTGGCCGATAAGCAGGGCCGCTTACAAGAGATTCACACCATTCAAATGGAAAAAGTCAGAAACGAATTCGGAAAGTATGAATTTCATGAACTGCCCGGAACAGAAAAAGTCTGGCCTGCTCAGCTGGTGTTCATCGCCATCGGTTTTGAAGGGACGGAACAGCCATTATTGAAACAGTTCGGTGTCGATTCGGCAAATCATAAAATTCAGGCGGCATATGGGGATTATAAAACGAATGTTGACGGTGTTTTCGCCGCAGGGGATGCGAGAAGGGGCCAAAGCCTGATTGTATGGGCGATTAATGAAGGCCGGGAAGCAGCGCGTGAAGTCGACAGTTATTTAATGGGGAGCACTGTTTTACCGTAAATAAAGGGGTTTATTTATAAAACCGGCTGGGATCAGCCGGTTTTTCGTATTGAAATGAAACCTCCTTCTTCCTTTATTGGTCATACAAGGGTAACGCGGAAGATAACATATGGAATTTTGTTTTACAGAGTGGAGAGATTGTTTTCTTCCGCAGACTGAGACGATTTGCAAGCCTTGAGCAGTTGATCACGGTGCTGCTGACGGGCTCTGTGTGTCTGCAGTCGATTTGCGGGCAGATTTTAATTGATGAAGAAAAACATATTGAATTTCAAGCGGAAACGCTTATAAACAAATAAGGAAACGGACGGGTCCGCTCCTCTTTTTTAGACATCCAAACGAAAGCCGATATTGCCGAACTGCCGTCCTTCCCGCATTCTGTTAAAAGCGGCAGCTGCTTCACTGAGAGGGTACATGCGGTCGATAATGGGACGGATGCCGCAGCGGTTTACCAATTCCAGCATATCCGCAAATTCCTCATTGCTTCCCATTGATGTACCGAGAATATGAATCTGCGGAAAAAACAGCGAGCGAATAGGAAATCCGAGCTGATCGCCTGAACTGGCGCCAAATGTTACGATCCGGCCATTCGGTTTCATAATGTCAAGATAGTGTTGAAACAAGGCCGGGCCTACACCGTCAAGTATGATATCTGCTTTTTCGCCATTCAGCGCCTCATTCCAGTCACCGTAGCTGTCAATCGCCCGGTCTGCACCGTATGACAGTGCGGTTTGTTTTTTGTTTTCACTGCGGGAGGTGACGCTGACTGTCGCTCCGATAGCTTTTGCCATTAATAAGGCGTATGTTGCCACGCCGCTTCCGATACCCGGAAGGATAAGGTGTTCGCCTTTTTTTAATTGTCCTTTTGTAAATAAGGCGCGATAAGCGGTTAATGCTGATAACGGCAGCACGCCCGCTTCCTCCCATGTCAGGTGTTCGGGTTTTAAAACGGCATTTTCCGCAGGAACGATGACATAAGGTGAAAAGGTTCCGTCGCTCGGACCGCCTAAAATATCAGGGACGGCTGGTACGTCCTCAACAGTCTTCCAATTCAGCACCGGGTTGATGATGACTTCTGCATGCAGTAAATGAGACCGGACGCCGTGTCCTATTTCGGTTACGATTCCCGCGCCGTCTGAACCGAGAGTAAATTCATGGTTTCCGGTTTCGTGGTTTTTCATTAAAAACAAATCACGATGGTTTAGTCCAGCTGTTTTTAGCTTTATTTTTACTTCGCCGTTTCCCGGCCTTTTGTCAGGTGCCTGCCTGAAATCAAAGCCATTTTCGTGTATGATAAGGGCATTCATCATTCTTCTCTCCTTTATGATTGATGAGAAAGATTTTACAGGCTGTATCAGCTGCAGTAAATAAATGAAAATTGATAGCCGGCTATCAATAAAAATCATAGCAAGAAGGTGCCCTTACATGGAAAGCGGAGACTTAAAGATTTTTCAGGCTGTCGCCCGCAAAGGAAGTATTTCAAAGGCGGCAGAAAGCCTGCATTATGTTCAATCAAATGTGACAAACCGGATTCAGCAGCTGGAACGACAATTGCAAACACAGCTTTTTTACCGCACAAATCGGGGGATGACGCTGACGCCCGCAGGTGAAAACTTATTGAAAGACGCAGACAGAATCCTTCAATTGCTGCATGAGGCGCAAAAAACGGTGCAAGAGGCAGGCGATCCGAACGGCCCGCTTCGAATCGGTTCTCTTGAAACGGCGGCAGCCGTCCATCTCCCTCAATTTTTCACAGAGTATTGCAGCCGCTGCCCGAAAGTACAGCTGTCTCTGTCAACCGGTGATACACATACCTTAGTGCAGCACGTCTTACATTATGAGCTGGACGGCGCTTTTGTTTATGGTCCGGTCGAATACGAAGATCTTGAGCAAGTCGCTGTATTTCAAGAAGAATTGGCCTTGGTTTCAAATAAGCGGGAAGGCAGTTTGCAAGACTTGTTGCGAGATCCGATTCTGTATTTTGCCGCGGGCTGTTCGCACCGCCGTAAAATAAAAAACATACTGAAAGAAGAGGCAGTGCCCGCACATAAAATCATTGAATTCGGTACGTTGGAAGCCATTATTGGGGCGGTGCAGGCGGGGATGGGGGTTTCCTTTCTGCCTGCATCAGCCGTCCATTATTTTCAAAACAGGAAAAATCTTTTTCTTCATGAGCTCCCTGAACAGTTTCGGGATATGAATATATCATTTATCTACCGGAGTGATTTATTTTTGACATCGGCGTTTGAAGAACTGCTGAATGGATTAAAAGCATTACCGAACGGAAGATGAGAAAACAGGAGAGCTGTGTACGCCAATTTTTTTCGTTCCGGTTTTTCTCAAAAGAAAGCGGGTATCCGGGCTGAGCTTGATCAGCGTGATGAAAAACTCGGCTATAAAATCAGAGAAGCACAAATGAAAAAAATACCATATATTGCAGTTGTGGGAGATCGAGAGTGCCGCCATCAATCTGTACATGTAAGGCAATACGGGCGGGAAGACACATTTGAAGAGAATGTGAGTGATTTTATTTCCCGGATCATAAGAGAGGCAAAACAAAAAATAGAGATTTAATAAAAACAATATTGACATATCGTAAAATCACGATATAATAAAGCGTATGAAACCTATTGATGTTTTTAAAGCGTTGTCTAATGAGTCACGGGCTGAGATTTTGCAATGGCTGAAAGAGCCGGACCGTCACTTCGCACCGCATGATGGCATTGATATGAATGAGATCGGAGTGTGTGTCAGCCAGATCACCGATAAGCTTCAGATGACACAGTCAACGGCGTCTCAATATCTTTCCATCCTTCAGCGGGCGGGCCTTATCCAAACAAAACGGATTGGCAAATACACCTATTATAAAAGAGATGAAGACGCGATAAAGGCGATGGCCGATTATTTTCAGCGTGAAATGTAGGGCTGAATCCTTTAGAAGAGGGATTCAGTTTCTTTTTCTGACTACACATCGACATATTGCGATTTGTTTCTTTTTGTTCAACTCTTTATATCGATATATCACAATATATCTTTATATAAATCATCAATGAAGGAGTGTGTCAGGTGCAAAATACCTGGAAGATTTACATTTTGGCAATTATCAGTTTTTTAGTGGGGACGTCTGAATATGTGATATCAGGGATGCTTGATAAAATTGCAGGTTCCTTGGGAGTTACTGTGGCAGCGGCAGGGCAGCTGATTACGATTTTTTCACTTGTTTATGCAATCGGAACGCCTGTCATGATGGCCCTTACAGCAAAACTGGACAGAAGGAAGCTCATGATCTATGCTCTGGGGCTGTTTGTTATCGGGAATATCATTTCTTTCCTTGTGCAGGGATTCGGCTTATTTGCGGGAGCGCGGGTGATCATGGCGCTTGGAGCAGGAACTGTGGTGGTCACCGCGCTTACGATCGCAGCAAAAATCGCTCCCCCGGGAAAACAGGCAAGTTCTCTCGCAACCGTCATTATGGGGTTTACGGCGGCGCTCATTATCGGTGTTCCGATCGGAAGAACCGTGTCTGAAGCTTTTGGCTGGAAGGTGGTTTTTGCCGGAATTGCGGCAATCGGAATCATTGCCATGCTTATTATACGTTTCGCGTTGCCTGAGATAAAAGGAGATAAACCGGTGCCGCTCATTCAGCAATTTTCTCTTTTGAAGAAACGAAAGGTGGCTGTCGGGCTGGCCATTACGTTTTTTTGGCTCGGAGGCTACTCGGTTGCGTATACGTACCTTTCTCCGTATTTACTGAACGTCACTCATATCGGCAGCGGAATACTGAGTACATTGCTGCTTATTTTCGGTGTTGCAAGTCTTGCTGGTTCTAAAGCAGGCGGTTTCAGCGCAGACAAATGGGGGGCGCGTATGACATTAACCGGCGGAATGGCGCTTCATGCTATCATGCTCATGTTATTGCCGTTTGTCACACATTCTGCTTTCGGAGCGGCGGCAGTGCTTATTTTTTGGTCCTTCGCCGCCTGGTCATCTGGGCCTGCTCAGCAGTATCATTTGGCAACGATGGAGCCTGAATCATCGGGTGTATTACTTGGCCTCAACCAGTCTGTCATGCAGCTGGCTATGGCAGCCGGAGCGGGCATCGGGGGCATTGTTGTCACCCATCTGTCTCTTGCGTCAGTGACATGGATCGGATCAGCGGGTGTTGTCATCGCGATGTGCGGCGTGCTTTCGCTTGCGTCATTAACGTCTGAAAAAACCTCATCTGAATACAGTGCAGAATAAACAAAAGCCTCATTTCTCAGCTTGAGAAACGAGGCTTTGTCTTGTCATTTTTCACATTTTTTCAAGTTTACGCCGATTGCGGCTCCGTTTCGGCTTGAGTCGGCAACTCCGGTGAAGGTGCCGTTTGCACGGTCAATCAGGATGCTTTGCACATTACCGATATCAACCGGGCTGCTGCCGAATTTATGCCCCATTTCGTTCAGTTTTGTGCGGGCTTCTTCCGGCACTCCTTTTTCATATCGATAGGATGTCATGCTGTTTGTGTAAATTCTCGGCTCTTCGACCGCCGCTTTCAGATCCATGCCGTACTCAACTTTGTTCAGGATCGTTTGCAGGACGGAAGAAATAATCGTTGCTCCGCCGGGGGAGCCGACAGTCAGGACAGGTTCGTTATTTTTGAATAAAATAGTCGGAGTCATGCTGCTGAGCGGACGTTTATTCGGCTGCACTTCATTTGCGCCGCCAGGCACCGCATCAAAGTCTGTTAACTCATTATTCAACACAACGCCGTATCCGGGAACCATAATGCCGGAACCGAACAGCTGTTCAATCGTTGTCGTATAAGATACGACATTGCCGAAGCGATCAGTTACCGTGAAATGAGTCGTTTGGCCTTCTTGTTTGTCAGTCGGCTGCTCCACTTGTTTATAGTTTGCAGAACCTTCCTGATAGGCCCAAGGGTCGCCGGCTTTCGGTTTTTTATTGACTTTATCAATATCTATCAGCTGTCTGCGGGCATTGATATAATCTGGATTCAAGAGGCCTTTGAGAGGGACGTTGACGAATTCTGGGTCCCCGGCAAATGCGGCGCGGTCAGCATAAGCCAAATGCATCGTTTCTGCGAGAAGCTGATATTTTTGCCAAGAACGGATATCATATTGAGAAAGCTTAAAATCATCCAGAAGGTTCAGCATTTGCAACAGGAAAACACCGCCCGAGCTTGGAGGAGGAGCAGTTGCGATATGATAGCCCTGGTAATCTCCCCAGATCGGTTCGTCAATCGTCACATTGAAGTTTTTAATATCTTTTTCTGTCATTGAGCCGCCGAATTCCTGCACTGTTTCCGCAAGCTTTTTGGAGAATGCTCCGTCATAGAATGCTTTTGTGCCTTTGTACTTAATAGCTGTAAATGTTTTGGCTAAGTCTTTTTGGATGAGTGTGTCTCCTTCTTTCAGAGGTTCTCCGTCCGGAAGAAACACGTCTTTTGCAGCAGTGTGTGATAATTTGTCTTTATAATCTGAGATGGCATCAGCTAAAACCGAATCGATCGGAAAGCCTTTTGAGGCAAGTTTAATGGAAGGGGTGATGAGTTGTTTCATGGAGCGTGTGCCCCATTTGTCGAGCGCTTTTTCTAGTCCTTTTAATGTTCCTGGAACACCGACTGCAGTCCCTTTCGTAACGCGTTCGGAGAAAGGGATGGCTTTGCCGTTTTCGTCAAGGAACATATCCGGTGTTGCGCCTGCCGGTGCGCGTTCCCGGCTGTCGATAATGGTGGTGTCTTTCGTCTTCGCATCATAAACCATCATAAATCCGCCGCCGCCGATTCCCGACATCATCGGTTCAGTTACGTTTAATGCGAATTGAATGGCAACCGCGGCGTCAATTGCATTGCCGCCTTTTTTCAGCACGTCGGCACCGATTTGTGAAGCGAGAGGGTGGGCGGTGGCAACCATGCCGTCTTTGCCGACATCTACCTGTTTGTAGTCGTCATAGGAAAACGGGTGTTTCTTAGCCTGAGCGTGATAAGGGATGCTTCCGGCCGCGAGCAACGTACTGAGCAGAACGATAAAACAGAGATTCATAAACTTTTTCTTTTTCATAGTCTGCCTCCTTTGTTTTCCGCTTACAATTATAGAGTAAGTAAAATGTGCTGTTTTCACAAGTGACAAACGGAATAGTCCGATGCGCAAAAAGTTGGGGTTTCTGTGTGAATGTAATCAGTCGCAAATAGGCTAAATGGGAAACCGGACTGAAAAAGCTGTGAAACAAGCATAAAGACAAAAAATAAGCTACAATGAACAAAACAGAATTCACTCACATGACATATGAAAGGAACGTGAGCCATGTATTTAACGATCAAAGAGACAGCGGAGTTTACCAGTCTTCCTGAAGAATATGTGCACAATCTTGTTTTGACGAATAAAATAAGGGCCGTCCATGACGGACAGCAATATTTAATCAACAAGGAACAATTTCAAACCCATCTCGAACAGCTGGAAAAATATAAGGAAATGATTCAAGAGTTTTTAAATGAGCCGCTTCCTGAAGACATTGATGTAAAAGATGAAGACTAGGACACAATTTCATATTGTGTCTTTTTTTGCATTTTTTTCGGTTGCTCACAAAAAAACGGATGCTCAGATTTCCTTTTAAGGCCGTTGTTTTCATTTTTTAATGTCTTGAGTCTCTATTTGTTTAAAAGCTTGTCACCGGGCTGAAAATGATGTTTTTGAGGGATTTGTTGAAACTGCGTATCTGATTCACCTTATGTAACACTATGTATATTATGTTACATAAGACCCTTTATCCTTTATCATTCAACGGGTTTCGGCTATAATAGTAACATAATGCTCAATATGTTACTTTACCAATTATAAGGGGTTTTTTGATGCATATCGTACAGCCGATCCGAAGTTTGGAGAAGATCCAGGAAGTCAAACAGTATTTAATGAAGAAAAGTGATCGTGATTATTTTTTATTTATTTTCGGCATGAACAGCGCACTGCGGATTTCAGATGTTCTGCCGCTTCGCGTGAGGGATGTCAGGAACAAAGACCATGTGTGGGCAACCGAAAGCAAAACGAGAAAGAAAAGAAAAATTCTGATACTGGAGTCTTTAAAGGCCGACATATACGCTTATACAAAAGACATGAAAGAGGAGGACTATTTGTTTAAATCGAAACGGACGAATAAGCCCATATCCCGGATTCAGGCATACAGAATATTAAAGGAAGCGGCTGCCGCTTGCGGGTTGGAGGAAATCGGAACGCACACGCTTAGAAAGACGTTCGGGTATCATTTTTATCAGAGGACAAAAGACATTGCTGAACTGCAGAGGATTTTGAATCATTCTTCTCCGTCTATTACAATGCGTTATATCGGAATAGATGAAGATACGACGAGAGCCGCCTATAAAGTGTTCGGAGGGCTGTAGGCTTGAAAAAAACGGCCGCCAGCGTTACTATAATAGAAGCAGGCTCTAGTAGCACAGCGGATAGTGCAGCAGTTTCCTAAACTGCAGGTCGGGAGTTCGAATCTCTCCTAGAGCGTTTTTGTATGAGATAGGCGCAGCTTAATAATGTCGGTAAAACAGAAACCCCCTTGTTATACAAGGGGGTTTTGAGTTGAATATTTTGTGAAAACCTGGTGGAAATGATGTGAAAAAAGCCCGCTGTAAGCGGGCTTTTTCTTATATGACAGCATCAAATTGATTGACTTTCCAAACGTTGTTTTCTTTTACGAATGTTACATCGCGTTTTGCTGACGGAGAACCGTCAAGAGTCGGTACAGTGAAGCGGTATGTTTGGATGCTTCTTTTTTTAGAAAGAAGGGTCATTTTTGCTTTTTTCCAATTCAGGAGGTTATCTCCGTCGCCGACCGGAACAGCCAATTTGCCGTCTTTTACAGTGAAGTGGTAATCTTTGAGCCCTTTGTCAATCGCTTGCTTTGTAAAAGCGGGTGTCAGATATTTTACGGCTTTCGCTTTTGTTCCGAGGTCTTTGCACATAAATACATATTGCAGATTTTGATATTCAAACGGTTCAGATGTGCAATTTGCGTTTGATTTAAGCGCACCGCCGCTCATTGTGTTCCAGAAATGTTCTCTCGCTGACAGGGCCAGCTGAAGTGCTTGTTTTTGTGTAAGGTCATTAGGTGCATTTTTTGCGGTCGCCGCAGTGCCCAATGACAGAATCAATGTAATAGTAGTGAGGAATAATAGCCATTTTTTCATGATATAATCTCTCCTTATCAATCTCTTTCTCTTATGTTACAAATGTTACAATAATTACGGTAAGATTACAATACCTTTTCAGAAATATTTTCCGGACTTTTTATTTTTATGGTTTATTTCCATGTAAGACGCGAGAAAAAGATAAAGAGTTTCATTGAACAAAAGGTTTTTACAAGCTGTCTGCTGAATAATAAAATGGAAGAAAATCAAAAAAGGAGTCCTACATATGGAAGTACAAGATCATTTAGAAACAGCGGAAGGCCGCGGCCAGTCAGTCTGGCGATCGATGTCACTGTTTTTAGTGCCGCTGCTTTTAAGCAATGTATTGCAATCTGTCGGCCAATTGGTCGGAATGGTATTTGTCGGAAGGTGGCTCGGAGTCGATGCGCTTGCCGCTGTATCGTCTTTTTTTCCGCTGTTTTTTCTGCTGATCTCCTTTACGATCGGAATCGGTTCGGGAAGTTCCATTCTGATCGGGCAGGCTTACGGCGCGAAAAACGAAGAGAGGATGAAGGCGATTGTCGGCACTACACTGACTTTTACCTTTATGCTCGGTGTTGTCCTGGCAGTTGTCGGCAGTGTGTTTACGCTTGATATTCTGCGGTTGATGGGAACGCCGGAAAACGTAATAGATGTCAGTGTCCGATATGCGCGCATTTTGTTTTGCGCAATGCCGCTGATGTTTTTATATTTTGCGTATACGACATTTTTACGCGGAACGGGAGATTCAAAGACCCCGTTTTATACGTTAATCGTCAGTACAGTCATAAACATCGGGCTCTTGCCCTTATTGATTCTCGGGCTTTTCGGACTTCCGAAGTTCGGCATTTACGGTTCGGCGTATGCAACCGTGATTTCAAACATCGTGACATTTATCGTACTCATGGTTTATTTGCGGAAAAGGAAACATCCATTGGCATTTGACCGGACTGCGCTCCGTTCTCTTAAAATGGACAAAAAGCTGCTCGCGCTTTTACTCCGTCTCGGTATTCCGTCGAGCATCAATATGATTCTCGTGTCACTTTCTGAAATTGCGGTCATTTCATTTGTCAATCATTACGGATCAAACGCGACGGCTGCTTACGGGGTCGTCAACCAAGTGGCGAGTTATGTGCAGATGCCGGCGGTAAGCCTCGGTATCGCCGTTTCCATTTTTGCCGCCCAATCCATTGGCGCCAATCAATTCGGCCGGCTGAAACAGGTCATCAAAGTCGGCATCGGCCTGAATTATTTGATCGGCGGGGTTTTGATTGTGCTGATTTACACCTTCTCCCGGCAGATACTTGCTTTGTTTTTAACAGATCAGGATACACTCCACATTGCCCGCAATCTGATTATGATTACCCTTTGGAGCTATTTGATTTTCGGTCACGCTCAGATCGTTTCAGCGACAATGCGGGCGAGCGGTACGGTGTTATGGCCGACGATTATCAGTATTTTTGCGATTTGGGGAATTGAAGTGCCTGTGGCCTTTATTCTTTCTCATTATACGAATCTCGGCATTCTCGGCATTTGGGTCGGTTATCCGGCGGCTTTTGTCGTCAGCCTGCTGCTGCAATACGGATATTACCGGTTTGTATGGAAGAAAAAACAGATTACCCGGCTGATTCAATAAGGTTTTACCGCACATCGCTCAGTTCATACGGGCGATGTTTTTTTTAGAGAAGGAAAATGAGTTTAGAAAATGGAATTCCTATACATGCTAGAAAACAAGGAAAGGGCAGGTGCTTATGACGATTGAACATACGACTTATTTAGGGGCTTCAGCCATAAAAGCGGAGACTGATCAGGCTGAATGCATCATTGTGCCGGAGTGGGGATCAAATGTCATATCGCTTCGGGATAAAAGAACCGGTATGCGGCTTCTGAGAGAACCGGAAACTGCGGAGCAATTCCGCAAAAAACCGATGCTGTACGGCATTCCCGTTTTATTCCCGCCGAACCGGATTACGGATGGGACGTTTCGTTTTGACGGCCGCGCGTATCAATTTGAGATAAACGAAGAGGATAAACATAATCATATTCACGGCTTTCTTCACAATCAGCATTGGAAAGCGACGGCAGCGAAAGAAGAGGGGGATGGAATGAAAGTCGAAACAGAAATTGATCTTTCAAAGATTCCCCGTGTTCATAAACAATTTCCGCACGATGTCATTGTCCGGATGACCTATACATTAAAAGACAATGTGTTTACGCAGCGGGCGCTGATTATGAATAAGGGAACGGAGGCTTTTCCTTGGGGGCTCGGCTATCATTCAACTTTTGTTTTCAATGAAGAGCGATCCCGTCTATTTTTGACGGCTGACCGCATGTGGGAATTAAATGAACGTTTCGTGCCGACGGGCCGTTTATTGGATGTTCCTGATAAAGAAGCGTTCCGTCATGGGATGTCTTTGAAAAATAAACAGTTTGACGATGTTTTTCTTTCTTCCGGACGGAATGGCGGCAATAATGAAGCTGTTATTTATCATCCGGATGAGCAATTATCCGTTTTGTATCAAGCAGACACGTCTTTCAAGCATTGGGTGGTATATAACGGTGACGGAAAGCAGGGGTTTGTCAGTCTTGAGCCTTATACTTCCGTTACAGATGCATTTAATCTGAATCAGCCTGCATCACTGACAGGGCTTCAGATTCTGAAACCGGGCGAAGAAGCGGCTGCGTCATCCAGGATCACCATTTTGCATGACGAAGAATAGGAAAGAGGCGGGATAACATTGAAAACATATGTGAAACGCTTGTGCGCGGTGATTCTGCTTTTGGTCATTGCCGCAGTTCCTTATATTGATGAGGCGGCTAAGGCGGCTGAACAAAAAAATACTTTGCAAAAAGAGCTGGAACACATTCTGGATGAAGAACCTGCTTTAAAGGGAGTTTCAGCGGGCGTCAGTGTCCGGTCAGCAAAAACAGGGGAGGTGCTGTTCGGCAGCCGGGAAGATATGCGGCTGAGGCCTGCATCACTAATGAAGCTGCTGACGGCATCTGCGGCGCTTTCCGTTCTCGGAGAAGATTACACCTTTAAGACAGAAGTACGGGCAGACGGCGCCGTGAAAGGAAAACAGCTGCGCGGAAACCTTTATCTCAGGGGAAAAGGCGATCCGACCCTATTGGCTTCTGATTTTGAGAAGATGGCTAAACAGGTCAAAGCCAGAGGCATCCATGTCATTAAAGGAGATCTGATCGGGGATGATTCGTGGTATGACGATACCAGGTATTCAGTTGATCTTCCGTGGAGTGATGAAGGCCAATATTATGGCGCGCAAGTATCAGCTCTTACCGCTTCCCCAAATGAGGATTATGATACCGGAACGGTGATTGCGGAAATCAGCCCGGCAAAACAGCCCGGTAAAAAGCCGCGCATTTCGATTTCCCCCCATACGGACGTCGTTCGTGTGAAAAATGAAGTGAAAACCGTCGCTTCTGATGAAGCGAAAGAATTGACGGTTGAACGGGAGCACGGCGGCAATGTGATTACGATAAAGGGAACCATACCTGCCGGCTCGGCAAAGGCAAGAGAATGGGCGGCAGTGTGGGATCCGTCGTCCTATGCTTTAGATTTATGGAAACAAGCGCTTACTAAACAGGGTATAACTGTAAAAGGGAAAATCAGAACAGGGCGAATGCCGCACCGTATCCAGCTCGTCACATCACGGACATCCATGCCTCTTTCAGAATTATTGATCCCGTTTATGAAACTGAGCAACAACGGGCACGCCGAAATTCTGATCAAGGAAATGGGAAAAGTGAAAAAAGGGGAGGGCAGCTGGGAAAAGGGCTTGGACGTGATGAAATCGGAGCTCAAATCGTTCGGGCTCAATCCGGATAAATTGATTGCAAGAGACGGATCCGGCGTTTCTCATATTAACGGCGTATCCGCCAGTCAAATCGGAGAGCTTTTGTATGCGGTTCAGAAAGAAAAGTGGTACCCGGCTTTCCTTCGTTCGCTCCCTGTCGCCGGTGCAAGCGACAGAATGACGGGAGGCACTCTTCGGAACCGGCTGAAGAATACTCCGGCAGAGGGCAAAATTAAAGCGAAAACCGGGTCACTAACATCAGTCAGTTCGATTGCCGGCTATGCAGACACAAAAACAGGAGATACGCTTATTTTTTCCGTGCTTCAAAACGGGCTGCTTGACGAAGATGACGGAAAAGACATTGAAGACAAAATCGCAGTCGTGCTGGCAAATCAATAAGAAGGGCCGAATCCTTAGAGGATTCGGCTTTTTTTGATGTCTGTAAAACATTATATTGCGATTATGAATCAATCTTTTCAAAAAGTAATATCGGCAATATCCTTCCTTTTTTTTACATATCGCTTTCTTACATGTTCACCGATTATTCATTTTTTAACATAAAACTTCTTTTCGGGAGGAAAACCTTTTTAAAAGCGCAATTAATTATACATTTTATTCCTTATTATAGTGTTTAAGAACCAGTTTACAGTATGCATACATACCGTTTTACATGGTATAAAGATTATAGAAATGAAGAAGTGAAGTGAGGAATATATACTATATTCTAAAAAATGTTAGAGAAAATTTAATTTTTTATTGTGATTTCTAAAATATGTTTTAAAATAATGCTTATATGGATGATTAAGTCATATGCTGTCGAAATTTAATTGTAATTATTTCACTTTCTTATCCTCTTAAATTGAAGCGGAGGGATTCCATTGGAGAACACTGTTTATTCTTTAACTCACGCACAAAGAAGAGTGTGGTTTACGGAGCTGCTCGAACCGGGCACAAGTATCTGCAATCTCGCGGCATGCGTCAAATTCAGGGGGGACATCGATTTTGACGTACTGCGCCATGCTTTAGATTTTTCTATCTCGCAAAATGATTCGCTCAGGTTTCAACTGACAGAAGGGGACGGATCAGAACCCCAGCTGTATCTTGCGGGGCATCGGCCGATTTCTCTAGAGACTGTTGATTTTACTCATACTGATCAGGCAGAGCGGGACGCATGGATTGACACGCAGACCCGTGTTCCGTTCAAGCTGTTTCATTCACCTCTGTATCAATTTACTCTGCTTGTCATGTCAGACGAAGAAGTTTGGCTTTATTCAAAATTTCACCATATTATCATGGACGGCATCTCGCTCAACCTGCTCGGCAACCAGCTCATTGATATCTACCAAAAGATCATGCGGAGCGAGGATTTAACTGAACACCACAGACCTTCCTATCTCAGCTACATGGAAAAAGAACAGCAATACTTACAGTCTTCCCGTTTTCAAAAAGACCGTTCATTTTGGACTGAAACATACCGAACCGTTCCGGAACACCTTTCACTGGCGGAACGAACCTCTCATCTTAGACAAAGCACTGCGGCTTCCAGAGATACAATCACTCTTTCTCACTCCTTAGAACAATCAATCCGGCTTTTTTGCAAAGAAAATAATATCAGCATCATCTCTCTGTTTATGGCTTCGTTATACATATGCATCAGCCGTCTGACGGCTAAAAAGGATATTGCCATCGGCACTTATTACGGAAACCGGGGCTCCAGGCTCGAAAAGGATATGCTCGGCATGTTCGTCAGCACACTGCCGATCAGAATGACGGCAGATCCTGATGCAGAGTTCCTGTCCTTTGTCCGCAGCGTAGGAAAAGAGCAGCTGTCTGTTATGCGGCACCAGAAATATCCTTACAATCTTTTTGTGAATGAATTAAGGCAGACTCATCATGACCTGCAAAATATCATCGGTATTTCGATGCAGTATCAGCCGCTTGAGTGGCGTAAGGCAGACGGTTTCGATTATGAAACGGCCATGTTTTTCAGCGGACATACCGCAAACGAGCTCTCCATTTTAATTAAGGAGCGGACAGATACGGGATTGATTGAGCTGAATTTTGATTACCAATCCGCTTTATTTACTGAAAAATCGATTAAACGTATTCAAACTCATTTGCTGACGATCGTTGAAAATGCCGTTAGAAATCCAGACCGGCTGATTCGGCATATTGATATGGTGGATGAAAAAGAAAAGAAACGGGTGTTATCTTCGTTTAACCGTACAGAAGCGGTTGAACCGCCGGCTCCGACGCTTCACGGGCTGTTCACCCGCCGTGCCGCGCTTTCGCCGCATCGTCCGGCGCTTCGTTTTCCGGACGGTATGCTGACGTACGCCGAGCTTGACCAGTACACAGACAGGCTCGCCGCTCGGCTCCGCCAAAAAGGCGTCCGCAAAGAAAGCATGGTCGGCGTGCTCGCTGAACGCTCGCCGGAGATGGTGGTTTCAGTGCTTGCCGTGTTAAAAGCGGGCGGCGCCTACGTGCCGCTTGACCCGGAGTATCCTGAGGACAGGCTGCGCTATATGCTCGATGACTGCGGCGCTTGTCTCCTGCTTGCACAGCCGGGATTATCCGTTTCCGGTTTTTCCGGAGAAACGCTAGAAGTGTCTCTTTCTGCTCTGACAGGCGAGACGGAGACAGGGGCTGTCTCTGACGAAGCGGATGCTGATTCGCTCGCTTATATCATTTATACGTCCGGTTCGACGGGAACACCGAAGGGAGTGGCTGTTGAACACCGTCAGGCCGCCGCCTTTTTATCAGGGATGCAAGGGCAGTTCCCGTTGACGGAAGAGGATATTATCGTGCTGAAATCATCCTTTTCTTTCGACGCTTCCATCTGGCAATTGTTTTGGTGGACGATGTCCGGCGCCTCCGTGTATCTGCTTCCGGCCGGCTGGGAGAAAGATCCTGTGCGGATGATTGAAGCGTTTGCCTCAGAAAAGGTGACGACCGCGCATTTTATTCCGGCGATGGTCAACAGCTTTTTAGACGCGCTGGAAACGGAGCCTGCGGAAACAAGAACACGCCTCGGCAGAACCTTGACACGCGTGTTTGCCGGAGGGGAAGCTCTTTCACCGCTTACGGCTGCCCGGTTTGCCGATCTTCTGCCGGAGACCGTGCTCATTCACGGCTATGGACCGACGGAAGCGACGGTGGATGCGGCGTTTTACGTCTGTGACCGAAAACGGGACAGCGGACGGACGCGGCTTCCGATTGGTAAACCCGTTCCGGGTGCCCGTCTGTATGTATTAGATAGCGGAGGAACCATCCAGCCTGCGGGCGTGGCAGGAGAGCTGTACATCGCGGGGACAGGGGTGGCCCGGGGCTATCTGAACCGGCCTGAGCTGACGGAGGAGCGCTTTCTCAATGATTCGTTTTATCCGGGAGAACGCATGTATCAGACGGGCGATATCGCACGCTGGACAGAAGACGGCCTAGTCGAATGGCTCGGACGTTCAGACGGACAGGTGAAAGTCCGCGGCTACCGGATTGAACCGGGAGAGATCGAAGCGGCGATCCGGCGCATCGACGGCATTCGTGAGGCGGCGGTCACCGCCCGGAACGAACACGGCGAAACCGCGCTTTACGCCTATATTGAAGGACGGGAAAGCGATGACGTGCGGGCGGAGCTTGCGACACGCCTTCCGGCTTACATGATGCCGGCTCAGTTCATAAAGATGGCCGAATGGCCGGTCACACCGAGCGGAAAGCTTGACCGCCGCGCGTTGCCGGCTCCCGGCGGAGCGGCAGACAGACAGGCGTACACCGCCCCGCGGAACGTCACGGAAATGAAGCTTTGCGCCCTTTGGGAAGAGGTGCTGAAAAACGGCCCCGTCGGCATCCGGGATCACTTTTTTGAGCGGGGCGGCCATTCGTTAAAAGCGACGGCTCTCGTCTCCCGCATCGCCAAAGAATTCGGTGTTCAGGTGCCGTTACAGGACATCTTCGCCCGGCCGACGGTGGAAGAGCTCGCTTCGGTTATTCAGGACTTGGAAGAGAGCCCGTATGAAGCGATTCAGCCTGCGCAAAAACAGGACACCTACCCGGTGTCTTCGGCGCAGAAGCGGATGTATGTGCTCCAGCAGCTTGAAGACGGCGGTGTCGGCTACAACATGCCGGCTGTGCTGGAACTGACGGGCCCGCTTGACCGTGTCCGGCTGGAGGAGACGTTCCGGCAGCTTGTGGAGCGGCACGAGTCGCTCAGAACGTCCTTTGAAACGGGGCCTGACGGCGAACCGGTGCAGCGCATCCATGACAGCGTACCGTTTCAGCTGGATGAGGCCGAGTCAGCTGACGCATTCGTCCGGCCGTTTGGTCTGGAGGAAGCGCCGCTCTTCCGTGCGGCTCTCGTGAAAGAATCGGACGAACGTCATCTTTTATTAACGGATATGCATCATATTATTTCTGACGGTGTGTCCGTCAACACCTTGATTAAAGAATTCGGCGAGCTGTACGTAGGCCGTTCGCTTGCGCCGATGCGCCTTCAATATAAAGACTATGCCGTCTGGCAGCGGTCATTTCAGGAGAAAGAAGGGTATCAGAAGCAGGAAGCCTATTGGCTGAAGCGGCTTGAAGGAGAGCTTCCGGTGCTTGAGCTTCCGGCTGACAAGCCCCGTCCGGCTGTCAGAAGCTTTGCGGGCGGCAGCGTATCGTGCACGCTTGACGCTGAAACGGCATCCGGCCTTCACCGCATCGCCCGGGATCACGGCTCCACTTTGTATATGGTGCTTCTCGCCGCGTACAATGCGTTACTCGCGCGCCTGAGCGGGCAGGAAGACATCATCGTCGGCTCGCCGATTGCCGGGCGTCCGCACAAAGACCTCGAACCGATTCTCGGCATGTTCGTCAACACGCTGGCCATCAGAACGGAGCCGAAAGGAGACAAACGGTTTACCGATTACTTGGCGGAAGTCCGCCAGGCGGCGCTTGAGGCGTATGAGCATCAGGACTATCCGTTTGAAGAGCTGGTGGAACGGCTCGGCGTGCAGCGGGACATGAGCCGCAATCCGCTGTTTGATGCGATGTTTATTCTTCAGAATATGGAGCGAGAAGAGATAAATCTGGCCGGTCTGAAGGTGTCACGATCAGAACATACCGAACATGATGTATCAAGTTTTGACCTGACCTTATCAGCGGCTGAATCCGATGGAAACATCCGCTTTGAAATGGAATTCAGCACCGAGCTTTTTATGAAAGAAACGATTGAACGCTGGATGGGCCACTTACTGAATCTCTTGCGCCATGTTGCCGCCGAACCGGAAGTCACACTATCGAAAGCTGACATTTTGGATGAAGAAGAAAAACAAAAGTTACTGATTGAGTTTAATAACACACAAACCGAATTCATGGAAAAACACAAACTGTTTCACCGACTGTTTGAAGAGAAAGCAGAAGAAACGCCTCATCAGACCGCTGTTATTGAAGGAACACAACAGATCAGCTATTCGCAGCTTAATGAGCGGGCAAATCGGCTTGCGCGAACATTACACAAAAATGGATTCGGTCCGGGAAAAAGAGCAGCTATATTGGCAAACCGTTCGATTGAAGCGATCGTCAGTGTTCTTGCCGTCATGAAATCGGGAGGGGCGTATATACCAGTTGACTCCCATTATCCTGAGGAACGGATTCGCTATTTATTAAAAGACAGCGCGGCATCCGTCTTGATGGTGCAGTCAGAATACAAAGAACTTGCTTCACAGCTGACGGATCACAATTTATTTCTCATTCAGCTTGATCATGAAGATCAATATGATATTTGTGCAAAGAATATACAGCCGGCAGCGTCTCCGGATGATACTGCATATATCATATATACTTCGGGAACAACGGGAACGCCGAAGGGAGTCGAAGTCAGAAATCGCAGCTTTACGCATGCAGCACTTGCATGGCGAAAAATTTATGAGCTTGATCGTAAACCAGTCAGAGTGCTGCAGATGGCGAGTTTCTCATTTGATGTATTTTCAGGGGATCTTGCACGCGCCCTGCTAAACGGGGGAACGCTTGTCATTTGTCCGGATGACGTCCGGCTTGAGCCGCAACAGCTTTATCGGCTCATTGATCAGCACCGTATCACGTTTATGGAGTCGACACCCGCGCTGATTGTTCCGTTTATGGAATATATATATCGCCGGAAGCTCGCGCTGCAAAGTGTAAAAATACTGGTACTGGGTTCAGATATGATCAAGTCGCAGGATTTTTATACGCTTCATGAACGCTTCGGAAAAGAAATGCGGATCATTAACAGCTACGGTGTAACAGAAGCGACAATTGATTCTTCGTATTATGAAGCCGAAATGAGCGAAAAGCCGCGGGAAGATGATGTGCCGATCGGTGTTCCGCTTCCGAATGTACAAATGTACGTCTTAAACAAAGACAAACAGGTCCAGCCGATCGGCGTTTTCGGAGAGCTGTATATCGGAGGGGCCGGCGTCGCCAAAGGATATTGGGGACAGCCTGAGCTGACAGAGGGCGCATTCAGTGACCCGTTACAAACGGGAGAAACGCTTTACAGAACCGGAGATCAGGCTTGCTGGCTGCCGGATGGTACTCTTCGTTTTCAAGGGCGGATTGATAAGCAGGTAAAAATCAGAGGCTACAGAATTGAGACGGGAGAAATAGAAAGTGTGCTTTTGAAACACGATCAAGTCAAAGAAGCGGCTGTTACCGTGATGAAAGATGCCGAAGGACAAGCCCGATTAGCGGCATACATCGTTCCTAAAGAGGCCGATATCTCATCACTTCGCCAGTCTCTAATGCAGGAACTCCCGGCTTATATGATGCCGTCCCATATTATCGGTTTAGACAGCATGCCCCTGACACTGAACGGCAAACTTGATAAATCGGCATTGCCGGCAGAAGAGATACATTCATCCCAGGCATTTGTCGCGCCCGGCGATGAAAAACAGGTGATGTTATGCCGGATTTGGGAAGATGTGCTTCATATTCAGAAAGCGGGAATCCATCACTCTTTCTTTGAGCTTGGGGGAGATTCCATTAAGGCGCTTCAAGTGTCAGCCCGACTCGCCGGAGAAGGCTGGAACATGTCGATCCGCGATTTGTTTCAATTCCCGACGATTGCAGAACTCGCGAAGCACCTCACGCCGGCTGTTGCAACTGCTGATCAGGGGCCGATAGAAGGAAGCGCTCCGCTGACACCGATCCAGCAGAGATTTTTTGAGGAGCCGGGTGCGTTTGAGCTTCATTATAACCAAGCGGTCATGCTGTGCAGTGAAGACAGCCTCGAAATAGATGCGCTGTATCAGGCGGTTTGCGCGCTGACCGAACATCATGATGCGCTGCGAATGACTTTCACTGAAAATGAGCATGGGGAAACGGTTCAATATAATCGCGGAATCACAAAGCAGTATGAAGAAATATTTACGCTTAACGTCATAGATCTTTCAGAAGAAACGCAGCCCGAAAAACGGATAGCCGCTGAGGAAAAAGAAATACAGCAGGCTATGCGTCTTGATCAGGGGCCTCTGCTTCATCTCGGAGTGTTCCGTCAGAAGGAAGCCGACCATCTTCTTATAACGATTCATCATCTTATCGTGGACGGCGTGTCATGGAGGATATTGCTTGAAGATCTGCAGACAGCTTATCAGCAGGCATTGGACGGCAAACAAATTGAACTGCCGCCGAAAAGCGATTCTTATATAAAGTATGCCGAAGAACTTTTTGACATTGCCAAAAGCAAAGCATTGCTGGAGGAAGCCGCATACTGGGACAGCGTGATGTCTAGTGAAACAGCGCCGCTGCCGAAAATAACTGATGAAAACGCCGGACGATTGCAGGAAAACGCGCGCACTGCATCGTGGATATTAAGCAGCGAAGTCACGAAACAGCTGCTGTTGGAAACACAGCAGGCATACGGAACGGATGTTCATGAATTGCTTTTAACGGCGCTTGGAATGGCGCTTCATGAGTGGACGGGTTCTGAACAGATCCTTATCAGCACTGAGGGGCACGGGCGCCAGGGGCATATGCCTGACATTGATATGTCAAGAACGGCAGGATGGTTTACATCTGTTTACCCGGTGCTTTTGGATATGAGAGTGCCGGGAGGCTCAGGCGAAAAAACCGCTCACCGCATAAAGACGGTAAAAGACATGATGAGACGGGTTCCTCATCACGGAACCGGCTACGGGCTGCTGAGATATTCGCGAAACATTCTTTATAAAGACCCAGAAATAAGCTTTAACTATCTCGGTGCGTTTGACGGTCTTGAAGGGACACTGAAGATGTCACCGTTCAAGCCGCAGCATGATATAGCGGCCGGGCGCATCCGCGAGTTTGATCTGGATATTAACGCGATGGTGGCGGCCGGGCAACTGGAGGTAAAAGCCGTTTATACCGATGTATTTGCACCGGGGGCAATCGAGTTCTTCATGAATCGTTTCCATACTCACATCGAGGACATCATCGCCCACTGTTCCGGCAAGAAAGAGCGGGAAAAAACATTAACGGATTACAGCCATACAGAATTGACCGCTCAAGCACTATCAAGCATTGAGGATCTCGTAAAAGGACTTTAATTTCATAAAAAGGTGTGTGGCATTCGTGACACAAGCGACAGAAATTCAAGATATTTACCCTTTATCATATATGCAGGAAGGCATGCTGTTTCATTCGCTTCTGGATTCCGGATCAAACGCATATGTCGAGCAGATTTCGTTTACAGTCAGCGGGGATTTATGCATTGATACATTCCAAAAAAGTCTGGATATGCTTATCAGCCGTTATGATATTTTCAGAACGATTTTCATAAAAGAAGTGCCTGACCTTGAAGGACCGCAGCAGGTTGTTCTTTCACGCCGTGACACAGCCGTACAGACTGAGAACATTTCAGACTATTCGGAAGAACGGCAGCAAAGCATCATGAAGGAATTCAAGGAAACCGACCGGAATAAGGGCTTTGATCTGCAAAAAGGCCCCTTAATGCGCCTGACTCTTTTTCAAACGGGAGAAAACCGCCATACATGCGTTTGGACTCACCATCACATTATGATGGACGGCTGGAGCTTGGGCATTGTGCTGAAAGATTTCTTCAGCATGTATTATGCGATCCGAAACGGGCTGCCTGTAAACCTCGGCAGTCCGGCTCCTTACAGCTCTTATATCAAATGGCTCCGAAGCCGGAATAAAGAAGAAACGTCAGCGTTCTGGTCGCGCTGCTTGGAAGATTACGGAGAAGTCGTTTCCGTTCCGCAAACGAAGAATAAGCCGGCGCAAAACGGTTATGCATCTGAGCATTTTCAATTTTCCCTTGAGTCTGAAACCGTGCAAAAGCTGACAGACATTGCCCGAAGCATCGGGGTCACGCTGAATACTATATTTACGGGCATTTGGGGGCTGCTTCTCCATCGTTACAACGGGACTGAAGATGCGGTATTCGGTTCAGTTGTTTCCGGCAGGCCGTCAGCTATCGCCGGCATCGAATCCATGGCCGGACTGTTTATCAATACCGTGCCGGTAAGGGTGCGCGCGGCTGGGGATATGACTTTTTCTTCTCTTCTCAAAAAGGTGCAAAAAGAGTCACTCGCTGCGGAAGAGCACAGCTATTATCCGCTGTATGACATCCAAAACGAGAGCGGCCTGCAAAAAGATCTCTTGAACCACATCCTGGTTTTTGAGAATTATCCGGTTCAGATGCAGACTGCGGTAAACGGCTGGAAGCAAACGGAAAGCAGTGCGCTCTCACTTGAAAACTTTTCGATGGCGGAAGAAACCAATTACGATCTTAACGTCGTCATCGTTCCGGGAGAAGAGTTTTATGTGAAATTCAGCTACAATGCGGGCATCTACGATCGGGAAGACATGAAACGGATCAAAGGGCATATTCTGGAGGTCATCTCCTGTGTAACGGAAGATCCGGACAGGCTTTTATCAAGCATCAGTCTCGTGCCTCCGGAGGAAGAAGCCTTGATTCATTCGTTTAACGAAACGAACCGTCCATACCCTGAGACAACCGTTCATGGGCTGTTTGAAGAACAGGCGGCAAAAACGCCTGACCAAGAGGCGTTGAGATATAACGGGGTAAGCTGGAGCTACAAGAAATTAAATCAGCGGGCGAATCAGATTGCGCATGCGTTAAGGGAAAAAGGCGCACGCCCCGACCAGATCACCGCTGTTATGCTGCGCCGATCAATGAGTACGGTTGCCGCTCTGCTCGGAATTTGGAAGTCGGGCAGCGCCTATATGCCGATTGATGCGGAATTCCCGCCTGAACGGATTTCATTTTTACTGAGAGACAGTGAAGCCTCACTGCTCGTGACCGAAAAGGACCTGCTCCCCCTCATTCCGCCGCATTTCAAGGGCAGCGTCGTCATCATGGAGGAAACGGTTTCCCAGCAGACTTCACCGCTTCCGCCGGTATCTGACAGCGGAAATTGGGCGTATGTCATTTACACCTCCGGAACGACAGGCCGGCCGAAAGGGGTGCTTGTACAACACAAAGCGATCAGCAATACATTGCAATGGCGGCGTGAAGAATACGGGATGACAGAAGGGGACATAGCGCTTCATCTTTTTTCATACGTATTTGACGGGTCATTAACGAGTCTTTTCACTCCGCTTCTGTCGGGCGCCTGTGTATTGTTAACTGATGAAGATGATGCGAAAGACGTCCTTTCAATAAAACAGAAAATCACCCGCCACGGAGTGAGCCATCTTCTGATCGTTCCGTCTCTGTATCGCGTTCTGCTTGATTCGCTGACGAAAAAGGATGCGCAGACGCTTCAAGCGGTGACATTTGCCGGGGAAGCGGCCACTCCTGATATCGTGGAAGCGAGCCGCGGCATATGCCCGAATGCCGAGCTGCTGAATGAATACGGGCCGACGGAAAACAGTGTGGCCACGACGATTCTGCGCAACCTGCAAAAAAGCAGCCGGATTACGATCGGGCGCCCGATTGCCAACACTTCTGTCTATATGATGCACGGAGATCGGCTGCAGCCGGTCGGAGCCGTCGGTGAACTGTGTATTTCCGGAAAAGGTCTGGCGGACGGATATTTTCAGCAAAAAGAGCTGACGGACAAAGTCTTTACCCCTCATCCGTTTCGTGAAGGTGAACGGCTGTACAGAACGGGAGATGCAGCCCGATTTTTACCGGATGGAACGATTGAATATATGGGACGCTTTGACGATCAGGTGAAGGTAAGAGGTTACAGAATTGAATTAGGAGAAATTGAAACGGCACTCAGAAGTCTGTCCGGGGTAAAAGAGGCGGCAGTCACCGTGCGCAAAACGGCGGACGGGGAACAGGAGCTTGCAGCTTATGTCGTACTGCAAAACGCGGGTGTGACATTTGACCCTCATGCCGAATTGGCCGGGAGATTACCTGCTTATATGATACCGGGAAGCTTTACGAAATTGACGGAAATGCCGCTGTCTGTGAGCGGAAAACTTGATCGGGCCGCACTTCCTGAGCCGAAAGAAGCTGAGAGAACCGGTGATTATCAAGCTCCGCGCACAATGCTTGAGACCGAGCTGCTGTCTATTTGGCAAGAAGTGCTGAAACGGGAACATATCAGTATGAGAGATGATTTCTTCCAAATCGGCGGACAGTCGCTGAAAGCCGCGTCGCTTGTTTCAAACATACATAAACGGCTCCAAATTGAACTTGCCGTCCGCCATGTTTTTGAACATCCGACCATCGAGAGCATGGCCCGCTTCCTTGAACAGAGGAAAAGAGGAGAATATGCAGAAATCACGCCTGCTGTGGCAAAGGACTTGTACCCGCTATCTTTTGCGCAAAAAAGGCTCTATGCCCTTCATCAGCTTGCAGCGGACAGTACGGGCTATCATATGCCCGCTTGTCTGGAACTGAGCGGCAGACTCAACCGGGATCGGCTGCACGAAGCCTTTTCAGCGCTGTTACAAAGGCATGAAGCGTTACGCACATCATTTGTTTTACGAAACGGGGAGCCGATGCAGCACATACATGCACATGTCGATCTTGACCTCACAGAGATTCACATGCCATCCGGGAACCTTCTTCAAGAGGTGATGGAAACTTTCGTCAAACCGTTTGACGTGGAAAAAGCGCCGCTTTTGAGAGTGACTTTAGCCAAAGTTACTGAAGAACGTCATTTTCTGCTGCTTGATATGCATCATCTTATCGCAGACGGTGTGTCAATGAGTGTTCTGATTCAAGAATTGACGGATTTGTACAGAGGAAAAGAGTTGCGGCCGTTAAAACTCCAGTACAAAGATTTTTCCGTCTGGCAGCATGAGCGGTTTGCCGCTGAAGAATTCAAAAGACATGAGCGTTATTGGCTGGATGCGATCGGGGAAAACATTCCCGTTCTTGATCTGCCGCTCGATAAAAAGCGCCCGCAGCTTCCTGATTTCAGCGGGTCCGTTGTTCGAACGCGCCTTCAAAAGGAAACGGCGGAGAACTTGCGCCGGCTCATGGATGAGACGGGTTCGACACTGTATATGATTCTTTTGGCAAGCTACTCCTTGTTCCTTTCTAAATTGGGCGGGCAGGAAGACATTGTCGTCGGTTCACCTGCGGCCGGCAGAAGCCGCGCTGAGCTTGACGGGGTCATCGGCATGTTTGTAAATACCGTGGCAATGAGAAGCAGGCCGAAAGGGGATAAGACATTCCGCGCTTATTTAGAAGAGGTGAAAATGCTCGCCCTCGGCGCGGCCGAACATCAGGACTTCCCGTTTGAAGAACTTGCCCAAAAGCTTGATACACACCGGGAAGTCAATCGCAATCCGCTGTTTGATGCCATGCTCGTTTTGCAAAACAGTGATGATTTCGAAGTGAACCTTCCGGGCTTATCCGTTTCTTCACATGCAGTGAAGCATGACATTTCAAAATTCGACTTGACGCTTCATGCCGAGGAACGGCCGGATGGCTCACTGGATTTTCATTTTGAATACAGTACCGCGTTGTTTGAAAAAGATACGATTGAACGGTGGGCTGGTCATTTTAAAGAGCTTTTAGGACAAATCGCATCGGATGATGAGCGGAAGCTGTCTGACATTCATTTGCTGGGCATAAACGAGCGGCAGATGCTTCTTCAAGCGGAAAATCAAACGGCGGAGTATCCGAGGCATGAAACGATTGTCAGTTTATTTGAAGCACAGGCGGAAAAAATGCCGGATCAAATTGCAGCCGTCATGTCTGATGAGCGTCTCACCTACCGCGAGCTCAATGAAAAGGCGGATCGAATCGCCGATATGCTGTCGGAAAACGGCATCCGCTCCGGACAGATTGTCGGAATTATGACCGAACGATCTCTGGATATGCTGATTGGGATTCTCGGTATTTTAAAAGCGGGAGGAGCTTATCTGCCGATTGATCCTGACTATCCGGACGAGCGGATTTCATTTATGCTGACTGACAGCGGCGCGCGTGTTCTGTTGACGCAATCGGGTCTTGGGATATCCGGAATGGACGGGCTGCCGGTTTTATACATCGATAAGCCTGAATCCGTTTCAGCAGACAGAACGAAAGAAATGATAACGCCTGAACAGCCGGCTTACGTGATTTATACATCGGGCACAACCGGAAAACCGAAAGGCGTTATGACGGAACACCGCAATGTCATCAGCCTTATCACACATAAAGGACTGCCGTTTGATTTCGGCTCTGAAGACGTCTGGACGCTGTTCCATTCCTATTGCTTTGATTTTTCTGTCTGGGAAATATTCGGCGCGCTCTTATACGGCGGAAAGGTAGTTATCGTGCCGAAAGACACAGCCCGTGATCCGCATTTGTACCGGCAGCTGCTGCAAAGTGAAGGCGTAACGGTGCTGAACCAAACGCCGACGGCTTTTTCCGGACTCATTCATGAAGAGGCCGGGCATACGGACAAGCTGAAGCTTCGATATGTCATTTTCGGCGGAGAAGCGCTTCAGCCCGGCATGCTGAAAAGCTGGAAAGAGAAGTACCCGGAAACGGAGCTTGTTAATATGTACGGTATTACGGAAACCACGGTTCACGTCACATGCAAAAAACTGAATATGGATGATATTGAGAGAAACAAAAGCAATATCGGCAGACCGCTGGAAACCCTTCATGCTTTTGTTATGGACGCCTATATGAATCCGCAGCCGATCGGAATTCCCGGTGAGCTTTATATCGGCGGGGAAGGCGTCGCGAGGGGATATGTAAACAGGGATGATTTAACCGCCTCCCGTTTCATCACGAATCCGCACGTTTCCGGCATGCGGCTCTACCGGACGGGTGATATCGCCAAAAGGCTCTCAAATGGCGAGCTGGAATATGTCGGGCGGAAAGATGCGCAAGTAAAAGTCAGAGGCCACAGAATTGAGCTGGGAGAAATTAAATCAGCGCTGCAAGAGCTTTCCTCCGTGAAAGAGGCCGCCGTGATCACACGTGCTGATCAGCACGGTCAGCACTCCATTTACGCATACGCGGTCTTACACGGGAACGAAAAGATAAAAGAAGCAGAGATTCAGGCCTCTCTCAGAGCTTTTCTGCCGGAATATATGATTCCCGCCCGCTTGATAGAGCTTGATGAACTGCCTTTGACGGCGAATGGGAAGCTGGACGAGAGGGCGCTCCCGCAGCCTGAATTAAATGAAAGCCTTGGAGATGATATCAGCCTGAGAAATGAAACTGAAGAAATGATGGCTGACATCTGGGAAGAACTGTTAGGTGTTGAAGGACTCGGCCCCAATGCTCATTTCTTCCATCTCGGCGGGGATTCGATTAAAGCGCTGCAAGTATGTGCGAGGCTGAAACAGCAGGGCTATGAAACGACCGTCCGCGAGCTGTTCGAGCATCAGACACTGGGAGAAGTGTCGATGCGGCTCCGGAAAGTCCGCCGCGTGATTGATCAGGCTCCCGTCACGGGAGACGTGCCGCTGACGCCGATCCAGCACTGGTTCTTTTCGCAATCATTGCCGCATGATCATTTTAATCAGTCGGTTATGCTCCGCAGTGCGGACAGAATCAATGAATCTGCTATGAGAAAAGCGTTGGCACAGCTTGCGGTTCATCATGACGCATTACGGATGGTATGCTGCACGCAAAACGGATCGGTGACTCAATACAACAGAGCGGAAAACCTTTCTGAAGAAGAACTCTTTACGTTTGAAACGCATGACGTGAGAGGGAAAGGGTCATTACAAGAGGAGCACGCCGCAATTGAACAGGCGGCCGCCCGTATTCAAACTTCCATTCGGCTGGAGACGGGTCCGCTCGTAGCTGTCGGATTATTTCACGCTAATGATGGCGATCATCTGCTGCTTTCCATTCATCACCTTGTCATTGACGGGGTGTCATGGCGGATTTTATTTGAAGATCTCACCGCATGCTACAGGCAGGTGCTCGAAGGAAAAGAAACCGCGCTTCCGGCAAAAACCGATTCCTATCAGACTTACGCGAAGCAAATCTCTGATTATGCTAAAAGCCGCCGGCTGTTACAGGAAGCAGACTACTGGTCCGAAAGAGAAAGAGCGGCGGTCGAACCGCTTCCGAAAGATGCCCGCATCTCTTCCAATCTTCTGAAAGATACAGATGTGATGACCGTTACATTGACGAAACAGGAGACTGAGCAGCTGTTAACGGAAGCGAACAGAGCATACACAACAGAGACGGGTGAATTATTGCTTGCCGCGTTAAGCCTTGCGCTGAACAGATGGACCGGAAACGAGACATTCAAAATCAGCATGGAAGGCCACGGAAGGGAAGAGCACTTGGAGCATCTTGATATCAGCAGAACAATCGGTTGGTTTACGTCAATTTATCCGGTATTGGTTGACGCAAGTTTTCAAGATCAGGCTGATGACGGCGAGCGGCTCGGCTATCACATTAAGCGGACAAAAGACATGATGCGCCGCATTCCGCATAAAGGAGCGGGATACGGGGTGCTGAAGTATATAAGCAAACTCTGGGAAGAGACTGAATCCGATTCTCCTGAAATCAGTTTTAACTATCTAGGGCAGTTTGACAGGGAGATCCGTTCCAGCGGCTTTGGTGTTTCTCCCGTAAAAGCGGGAAATGAAGTCAGCCCAGACTGGGAACGTCCGTACACACTTGATATCAGCGGCTCCGTATCGTCGGAATGTCTCAGCATGCATGTCGTGTACAACCGTTTTCAGTATCAAAAAGAAACGATTGAAGTTTTGACGGGATATTTTCATGCCTTTCTCAAGCAGATCATCTCGCATTGCACAGGCAAAGAGGAGCGTGAATGGAGCGCCGCTGATTTCAGTGACGAGGAGTTAACGCTGGAAGATCTGAGTGACATTATGGGAGCCGTCAACAAACTATAGAAAAGGAGTGGCGCAATGGGGCAGCAACCGGAAATACAAGATATATATCCTTTATCTTTTATGCAGGAGGGCATGCTTTTTCATTCTCTGTTGGATCATGACTCAAGAGCCTACTTCGAACAAGCGGTGTTTACGATCAACGGACAGCTTGACCGGGAACGATTCCAAAAAAGTATAGATGCTGTTTTTGAACGATACGATATTTTCCGTACGACATTTATTCATAAGAATGTGGCGAAGCCCCGCCAAGTCGTGTTGAAAAACAGGCCGAGCCGCGTTCAGTTTCATGATATTTCTCATTTGGACGAGAAGGCGCAAGACAAATATGCCGACCGGTTCAGAAAAGAAGATAAAGATAAAGGCTTTGATTTGCAATCAGACCCTCTCATGAGAGTCTCCATTTTGAAAAAAGCGCCTGAACGCTATGTTTGTATCTGGAGCCATCATCATATCGTCATGGACGGCTGGTGCTTCGGAATTGTCATGAAGGAATTTCTGATGATCTATCAATCTCTCGGAGACGGACGGCTCCCGTCTCTCGAGCCTGTTCAGCCATATGGAAAGTATATTAAATGGCTCATGAAGCAGGATCGTAAAGAAGCCGAGATTTTTTGGAAAACGAGACTTGCCGATCTTGAGCAATCGGCGTCTCTTCCGAAAAAATCCGCGGAACCAAATGGCGAACTTGAGCAGGCGGTTTTCACCATTTCTGAAGAGCAGACAAATGAGCTGAAGAACATTGCGGCAAGGGCGGGAGCAACGCTGAATACAGTGTTCCAGGCACTGTGGGGCATTTTGCTCCAGCGTGTCAGCCGCTGTGATGACGCCGTTTTCGGTTCTGTCGTTTCCGGCCGGCCGTCGGATCTCGCAGGCGTGGAAAAAATGGTGGGACTGTTTATTAATACGATTCCCGTGCGGGTGAAAAGCGGTTCATTTTCTTTTCTGGAGCTCGTCAGGCATTTGCAGCAGGAGACGCTGCAAGCAGAAGCGTACAGCTATTATCCGCTGTATGACATTCAGGCGCAAAGCCCTCTGAAGCAAGCGCTGTTTGACCACATTATCGTGTTTGAAAATGTGCCGGCCCAGCGTGAAATTGAAAATGTGAGTCAGGCCGGTTCATTTGATTTTGCGGTAGAAGATTTCTCGATGGAGGAAGTCACAAACTACGGATGCAGCATAAAGGTGATTCCGGGAAATTCTCTTTATATCCGCTTAAACTTTGATACCGGTATATACGATCGTGTTTTTATGAAGAATATTGAAACATTTTTACGGCATATGATGAAGTCAGTCATTTCCGACCCTGAAATGAGCGCCTCCGAGATCGCATTGCTTGATGCGTGTGAAGCCAGAAATATGCTGGATGCGTTTAACCGTACAGAAGCGGTTGAACCGCCGGCTCCGACGCTTCACGGGCTGTTTGCCCGCCGCGCCGCGCTTTCGCCGCATCGTCCGGCGCTCCGTTTTCCGGGCGGCATGCTGACGTACGCCGAGCTTGACCAGTACACAGACAGGCTCGCCGCTCGGCTCCGACAAAAAGGCGTCCGCAAAGAAAGCATGGTCGGCGTGCTCGCTGAACGCTCGCCGGAGATGGTGGTTTCAGTGCTTGCCGTGTTAAAAGCGGGCGGCGCCTACGTGCCGCTTGACCCGGAGTATCCTGAGGACAGGCTGCGCTATATGCTCGATGACTGCGGCGCTTGTCTCCTGCTTGCACAGCCGGGGTTATCCGTTTCCGGTTTTTCCGGCGAGACGCTTGAAGTGTCTCTTTCTGCTCTGACAGGCAAGACGGAGACAGGGGCTGTCTCTGAAGAAGCGGATAGCGATTCGCTCGCTTATATCATTTATACGTCCGGTTCGACGGGAACACCGAAGGGAGTGGCTGTTGAACACCGTCAGGCCGCCGCCTTTTTATCAGGGATGCAAGGGCAGTTCCCGTTGACGGAAGAGGATATTATCGTGCTGAAATCATCCTTTTCTTTCGACGCTTCCATCTGGCAATTGTTTTGGTGGACGATGTCCGGCGCCTCCGTGTATCTGCTTCCGGCCGGCTGGGAGAAAGATCCTGTGCGGATGATTGAAGCGTTTGCCTCAGAAAAGGTGACGACCGCGCATTTTATTCCGGCGATGGTCAACAGCTTTTTAGACGCGCTGGAAACAGTGCCTGCGGAAACAAGAACACGCCTCGGCAGAACACTGACACGCGTGTTCGCCGGAGGGGAAGCTCTTTCCCCGCTTACGGCTGCCCGGTTTGCCGATCTTCTGCCGGAGACCATGCTTATTCACGGCTATGGACCGACGGAAGCGACGGTTGATGCGGCGTTTTACGTCTGTGACCGAAAACGGGACAGCGGACGGACAAGGCTTCCGATCGGAAAACCCGTTCCGGGTGCCCGTCTGTATGTATTAGATAGCGGAGGAACCATCCAGCCTGCGGGCGTGGCAGGAGAGCTGTACATCGCAGGGACCGGCGTGGCCCGGGGCTATCTGAACCGCCCTGAGCTGACGGAGGAGCGCTTTGTCGTTGATCCGTTTTATCCGGGAGAACGCATGTATCAGACGGGCGATATCGCACGCTGGACAGAAGAGGGCCTAGTCGAATGGCTCGGACGTTCAGACGGACAGGTGAAAGTCCGCGGCTACCGGATTGAACCGGGAGAGATCGAAGCGGCGATCCGGCGCATCGACGGCATTCGTGAGGCGGCCGTCACCGCCCGGACCGAACACGGCGAAACCGCGCTTTACGCCTATATCGAAGGACGGGAAAGCGATGACGTGCGGGCGGAGCTTGCGACACGCCTTCCGGCTTACATGATGCCGGCTCAGTTTATAGAGATGAGCGAATGGCCGGTCACGCCGAGCGGAAAGCTTGACCGCCGCGCGCTGCCGGCTCCCGGCGGAGCGGCAGACAGACAGGCGTACACCGCCCCGCGGAACGTCACGGAAATGAAGCTTTGCGCTCTTTGGGAAGAGGTGCTGAAAAACGGCCCCGTCGGCATCCGGGATCACTTTTTTGAGCGGGGCGGCCATTCGTTAAAAGCGACGGCTCTCGTCTCCCGCATCGCCAAAGAATTCGGTGTTCAGGTGCCGTTACAGGACATCTTCGCCCGGCCGACGGTGGAAGAGCTCGCTTCGGTCATTCAGGACTTGGAAGAAAGCCCGTATGAAGCGATTCAGCCTGCGCAAACACAGGACACCTATCCGGTGTCTTCGGCGCAGAAACGGATGTATGTGCTCCAGCAGCTTGAAGACGGCGGTGTCGGCTACAACATGCCGGCTGTGCTGGAACTGACGGGCCCGCTTGACCGTGTCCGGCTGGAGGAGACGTTCCGGCAGCTTGTGGAGCGGCACGAGTCGCTCAGAACGTCCTTTGAAACGGGGCCTGACGGCGAACCGGTGCAGCGCATCCATGACAGCGTACCGTTTCAGCTCGATGAGGCCGAGTCAGCTGACGCATTCGTCCGGCCGTTTTGTCTGGAGGAAGCGCCGCTCTTCCGTGCGGCCCTCGTGAAAGAATCGGGCGAACGCCATCTTTTATTAACGGATATGCATCATATTATTTCTGACGGTGTGTCCGTCAACACCTTGATTAAAGAATTCGGCGAGCTGTACGCAGGCCGTTCGCTTGCGCCGATGAGCCTCCAATATAAAGACTATGCCGTCTGGCAGCGGTCATTTCAGGAGAAAGAAGGGTATCAGAAGCAGGAAGCCTATTGGCTGAAGCGGCTAGAAGGAGAGCTTCCGGTGCTTGAGCTTCCGGCTGACAAGCCCCGTCCGGCTGTCAGAAGCTTTGCGGGCGGCAGCGTATCGTGCACGCTTGACGCTGAAACGGCATCCGGCCTTCACCGCATCACCCGGGATCACGGCTCCACTTTGTATATGGTGCTTCTCGCCGCGTACAATACGCTACTCGCGAGATTGAGCGGGCAGGAAGACATCATCGTCGGCTCGCCGATTGCCGGGCGCCCGCACAAAGACCTTGAACCGATTCTCGGCATGTTCGTCAACACGCTCGCCATCAGAACGGAGCCGAAAGGGGACAAACGGTTCACCGATTATTTGGCGGAAGTCCGCCAGGCTGCGCTTGAGGCGTATGAGCATCAGGACTACCCGTTTGAAGAGCTGGTGGAACGGCTCGGCGTGCAGCGGGACATGAGTCGCAATCCGCTGTTTGATGTGATGTTTGTGCTCCAAAATATGGAGCGTGAATCCCTGGTGTTAAATAAACTGCATTTGGCTCAAGCTGCGGATACAAGTCATAAAACCGCAAAGTTTGATGCCACGCTTTACGCGTCAGAAGGGTCTGACGGTTCCATCAGCTTTGATTTTGAATTCAATACAGATATCTATCAAAAACAGACAATTGAAAAATGGCTTTCTTATTTTACTCGTATTCTTACAAAAGTAATTGAAAACCAAGCGATACCGCTTGGTGACATTCACGTACTGGATGATGCTGAAACAAATTGCGTCATTTATCAGTTTAATCAGACGAAAAGCGATTACCCAAGACACGAAACCATCAGCCGTTTATTTGAGCGTCAGGCAAAAGAAACCCCCGATGCCCGGGCAGTTGTATATGATGGACAAATCTTGACATACCGTGAGCTGAACGAACGGGCTAACAGAATAGCGGCGGCTCTCCGATCAAATGGCGTCGGTCCGGAAAGCGTTGTCGCATTATTAACCGGCCGCACAACAGAGCTTGCTTCCGGAATCCTCGGAATATTAAAAGCGGGAGGCGCCTACTTGCCTATTGGTGACGATGTGCCGCGGGAACGGGCTGAATGGATGCTTAAAGACTGTAAAGCTGATATTCTTCTCCAATCTGATAAACTTGACGGTCTGCCGCTTTCAGGAAAACGTTTATTCATAGAGGATATTCAAACAAAGGCCGGCTTGAGTTCGGAAAATCCCGAACCGCTCGGCGGACCTGAATCATTGGCCTACATGATTTATACGTCCGGGTCAACAGGTGCGCCAAAAGGCGTCATGATTGAACAGCGAAGCGTGATCCGCCTTGTGAAAAACAGCAATTATATCGATTTTACGCCGGAAGATAGACTGTTGTTTACTTCATCATTAGGATTTGACGTTACGACATTTGAAATATTCGGTCCGCTCTTAAACGGCGCTTCTTTATATGTAAGTGACCAGGAAACCTATCTCGACTCGGATGTTCTGGAAACATTTATACAGCAAAACGGCATTACGACACTGTGGCTGACATCGTCTCTGTTCAACCATTTATCAGAACAAAATGAACACGTGTTTTCCGGATTATCCCGATTGATTATCGGCGGGGAAGCACTGTCCCCGAGCCATGTAAACCGGGTTCGGAATGCGCTGCCGCATCTCTCAGTATGGAATGGATACGGACCGACTGAAAACACGACGTTCTCGACTTGCTTTTTGATTGAACAATCATACGATCATTCAATCCCGATCGGGCGCCCTGTCGGAAATTCAACCGCATATATCATAAACAGCAGGGGAACACCGCAGCCGATCGGCGTCATCGGCGAATTGTGCACGGGCGGAGACGGTGTGGCAAGAGGATATTTTGGCCGCCCTGAGCTGACGGAAGAAAAATTTGTCCCTAATCCTTTTGTTCCCGGAGAACGGATGTACCGCACCGGAGATTTAGCCCGCTGGCTGCCGGACGGAACGATCGAATATGCCGGGCGGATGGATGATCAAGTGAAAATCCGCGGTTATCGGGTGGAGCTGGGAGAGATTGAAGCCGCACTGAGGAGCCTGGACGGCGTGAAAGAAGCTGCCGTGTCAGTCAGAACCGGGCAGTCCGGCAATAAAGAACTGATCGCATATATGAGTCTGCATGCGGACATGGATACAGAAAAAGTGCGTTCTTCACTGTCTAAGCAACTGCCGAATTACATGGTTCCGGCCTATATGATGGAACTTGAGAAGCTGCCGCTTACGCCGAACGGTAAATTGGATCGGAAAAATCTGCCCGAACCGGAGCTCGCGCTTCAAACCGCGTACACAGCTCCCCGCAATGAGCTTGAAGAACAGCTTTCCGTGATCTGGCAGGAAGTGCTCGGCACAAAACAAGTCGGGATTGAGGACTCATTTTTTGAGTTGGGCGGCGATTCAATCAAAGCGCTGCAAGTTTCCGCACGACTCGGACGCTATGGGTGGAAAATGACGGCAAGCGACTTATTCCGGCATCCGTCCATTAAGGAGCTCGCGCCACTTATCCGGAAAGCGGAAAGAGTCATCGATCAGCGGCCGGTGGAAGGAGACATACCTTGGACACCCGTTCAGCACTGGTTTTTATCACAGCGGATGGAAAACAGAAATCATTTCAATCAGTCCGTCATGATGTTCAGCTCTGACGCATTGCATAAACAGCCGCTCAAAGAAGCCTTGGAGCATCTTGTCATTCATCATGATGCACTCCGGATCACCGTCAGTGCAGAAAACGAAAGTTTCAGACAAATCAATCACGGTATTCAAAAAGATGAACTGTACAGCTTGGACATTTGGGATCTGTCTGAGACAGATACTTGGGAAAGAGAAATAGAAACTGAAGTGGCTGCGCTCCAACAGCGGATGGATATTGAAAAAGGCCCGTTATTAAAAGCCGGCTGGTTCAAAACCCGGTCCGGGGATTATTTATTCATCACCATACATCACCTGGCGGTTGACGGAGTGTCATGGCGTATTTTGCTGGAGGATTTATCAGCTGCTTACACTCAAGCCGTAAAAGGTCAGCCGGTTCAGCTTCCGCCAAAAACCGATTCGTTTAAGCAATACGCTGAAAGGCTTTCAGAATACGCAAAAAGCAGCAAGCTGATGCGTGAAGAAGAATATTGGCGTTTTATTGAAGAAGAAACAGCCGCCGAACTTCCTTATGAAAAACCGCAGCATCAGACGGGAGCCGACAGCATTCGGCAAACGGTAAGCTTTACGCTTACAGAAGAAGAAACGTCCGTTTTGCTTCAGCAGGTCAACCGGGCCTACCATACCGATACGCAAGATATTCTTGTGACTGCCGCAGCTTTGGCTTTACGGGACTGGACAGGGGGCGGCAGACTGCGCATCGCGATGGAAGGGCACGGGAGAGAGCACATCATGCCGGAGCTCGACATCAGCCGCACCGTAGGCTGGTTTACCTCCATGTATCCGGTGCTCATTGACTTGAACACAGCAGGCGCTGAGCTTGGAACGTCGGTAAAAACGGTCAAAGACACACTCGGAAGAATACCGGATAAAGGAATAGGCTACGGCATTTTAAAATACATGACACCGCCTGAACAAAAAACAATCCGCTTCAGACAAGCGCCTGAAATCAGCTTTAACTATTTAGGGCAATTCAATGATACAGAAGATCAGCACACGTTCAGTCTGTCCGGTCTTGCAAGCGGGCACGACATCACGCCGACATGGCAGCGGGAACAAGCGGTGGAAATGAGCGCGATGGCCGCACAAAACAAACTTCACTTCAGTTTGAGCTATCCGCCGAGCCGCTTCCGCAAAGAAACGATGGAACAGCTGCTGCAAACTTTACAGCAATATTTGCGTGATATTATGGCGCACTGCACCGGCAAAGAGGAAGCAGAAAAAACCGTTAGTGATTTTAGCAGCAAAACGTTAACATCTGATGATTTGGACAGCATAGCGAGTTTTGTCGAGGAACTGTAGAAAAAGGCGACGGGGAGATTATAACATGACAAAAAAGAATGCAATTCAGGATATTTATCCGCTGTCTTATATGCAGGAAGGAATGCTTTTTCATTCCCTCCTGCAAAAGGAATCACAGGCTTACGCCGAGCAGGCCTCCTTTTCAATAACGGGGAAGGTTGACACCTGCGTGTTTGAAGAGAGCGTTCATGCCCTTTTCGAAAGACATGATATTTTCAGAACGATCTTTATCAGCCAGAACGTGTCAGTGCCGCAGCAGGTCGTATTAAAAGAGCGGAACGTCAGCATCATTGAGGAAAATCTCACCAATTTAAACAAGGCTGATCAAATCAAGCATATTGAAGAAGCCAAACGAAGAGACCGTAAGAAAGGATTTCATCTGCAAAAAGACATGCTGATGCGGGTGACGCTGCTTCAAACCGGTGAATGTGAATATACGTGCATATGGAGTTTCCATCACATCATTATGGATGGCTGGTGTCTCGGAATCGTGCTGAAAGAGTTCTTCCAGATATACGCCTCGCGGCTCCGCCGGACACCGTTAACGCTTGAGCCCGCTGTGCCGTACGGGACCTACATCAAGTGGCTGATGGAGCAAGATAAAGAAAAAGCCGCTTCGTACTGGGAGCGGTACCTTGAAGGCTTTGAGCAGCAGACTGTTCTGCCGAAGCAGAAAAAAGCCGGCGAAAGCAGACAAGAGGAAGTGACGTTTTCCTTTTCAAAAGAGGACACGGCTAAGCTGAAAGAGCTGGCCGTAAAAGAAGAGGTCACGCTGAGCACCATTTTCCACACGCTCTGGGGCATTTTGCTTCAGGCGTATAACCAGACAGAAGATGCGGTTTTTGGTTCTGTCATTTCCGGAAGGCCGTCTGAAATCGAAGGCATCGAGCGAATGATCGGCCTGTTTATTAATACCGTGCCTGTCCGGATCAGCGGGGCAAACATCCCGTTTCAAAAGCTGATCAAAAACGTGCAAAAGGACGCTTTGAAAGGACAGGCTTACAGCTATCACCCGCTTTATGACATACAGGCGAATTCACAGGTAAAACAAGGCTTAATTGATCATATTCTTGTCTTTGAGAATTATCCGGTTGAACAGGAGCTTGATGTGCTGAACAGCAAGGGGGACACGAAAGACCTTTTTCACATCCATGATTTCAGCATGGAAGACGAAACCAACTACAGTTTTTACCTGATGGTGGCGCCGGGTGACGAGATTCATTTGAAAATGAGATACGATTCAAGCGTGTATGACCGCCAATTTATTGAAAATATCAAAGGCCATTTGGCACATATCGTCTCCCAAGTTCTCGACAAACCGGACATCACGCCGGACAAGCTTGCAATCATCACTCCAGGGGAAAAAGCGCAGCTGCTTGCGCCGATTTCTGAAGAGACCGAAAAGCCTGAATATGACACGGTTCATGCAATGTTTGAACGGCAGGTTGCAAAAACACCAGATCAAATCGCGATTCGGTATGAAGGTGAGTCAGTGACGTACAAAGAGCTGAACGAATCGGCTAATAAGCTGGCCCGCCTGCTGCAAAAGCGCGGATTAAAGCGGGAGGAACCGGCAGGCGTCATTCTCGGCCGTTCCCCTTCTTTAGCGGCGGCTGTTCTCGGTATTATAAAAGCGGGCGGCGCCTTTGTCCCGATAGATCCGGGCAGTCCAAAGGAGCGTATCCGATATGTCATTGAAAACAGCGGCTGCGTCCATGTTGTAACAGAGCGGCATCAGTCAGTGCCCGCGGAACAAACGCTGCAAGTTACATACATAGAAGACGCCGGGACGGAAGCGGACGGAAGCAATGTGCAATCCATTAATACGGCAGACGACCTCCTTTATATGATTTATACATCGGGAACGACAGGGAAACCGAAGGGTGTGCTGCTCGAACATAAAAATATGGCCAACCTGCTTTCTCACCAATTGACGAACACAGACATTGATTTTTGCACAAATGTGCTGCAGTACGCATCTGTTGCGTTTGACGTCTGCTATCAGGAGTTATTTTCAGTACTCTTGAGCGGCGGCACCCTTTGTATCGTGCCGGAATCAATCAAACGAGACGTTTCTCAGCTGTTTTCGTTTATTGATCAGCACAACACGGAAGTTGTGTTTTTCCCGACTGCGTTTGTCAAAATGCTTTTCAATGAAGAAGGTTATGCACAGTCTTTTCCCCGCTGTGTGAAGCATGTCATTACGGCCGGGGAGCAGCTGACCGTTTCGCGTTTGTTCAGGCAGACGCTCCGTTTACACGGTATGCATCTGCATAATCATTACGGCCCGTCAGAAACTCATGTGGTTTCAACGTATACGATTTCTGCGGGAGATGACATACCTGAACATCCGCCGATCGGGAAACCGATCCATCATAACAAGATGTATATTCTCAGCAAAAATAGGCAGCTTCAGCCTCTCGGAATTGCGGGAGAATTGTATATTTCCGGCGCGAATACAGGAAGAGGCTATGTGAACAATCCGGCGCTGACCGAAGAGAAATTTTTGCCGGATCCGTTCAGAACGGACGCCGTCATGTACCGGACCGGAGATTTGGCAAGACTGCGTGCGGACGGCCAAATTGAATACATCGGCCGGACAGATGATCAAGTGAAGATCAGAGGGTACCGGATTGAACCGAAGGAAATTGAAACTGTCCTGGCAAATCATCATGCCGTGAAAGAAGCTGCTGTTCTGATTCAAACGAATGAGTCGGGCGAAAATGAATTATGCGCCTACTGCAGCGTCTCACAAGCGACTGATCCTTCTCAGCTGCGAAGAGATTTGGCGAAAGAGCTGCCTGATTATATGATTCCGGTCAAATGGGCTTTTGTTGACTCGATTCCGCTCACTGCGAACGGAAAAGTCGATCAGCGGGCCCTTCCGGAAGCTTCGGCGTACGCAGCGGGCCGTCAATATACAGCTCCCCGGAATGTGACGGAGCTGAAGCTTACCCGCATATGGGAAGAAGTGCTTCAAAGCGGCCCGATCGGCGTTCACGATCACTTTTTCGAGCTTGGCGGCCATTCATTAAAGGCGACGGCACTCGTTGCAAAAATAGCTAAAGAGTGCAGTGTGCAAATCCCGCTGAGCGATGTCTTCAGCCATCCGACTGTAGAAGAACTCGCCAAAATCATCAGTGAAGCAGAAGAGAACCCGTTCGCATCCATAGAAAAGACAGAAATGAAAGAAACATATCCTGTCTCATCCGCCCAAAAACGGATGTACGTCCTTCACCAGCTTGAAAATGGCGGTGTCAGCTATAACATTCCAGCCGTTTTAGAGGTGAAGGGGCCGTTTGACCGAGACAGGATGGAAGCCGTGTTCAAGGATCTGATCCGGCGGCACGAACCGCTCAGAACGTCCTTTGAAGAAAAAAACGGCCTGCCCGTGCAGAGGATTCATGACGACGTGCCGTTTGCATTTACAAAAGAACAATCAGCCGAAGCGTTTATCCGGCCGTTCGATCTCGGCAAAGCGCCCCTTTTCCGGGCGGGATTTGTCCAAATAGAAAAAGACCGGCATCTGCTTTTAGCTGACATGCATCATATTATTTCAGACGGCGTATCCGTCAATCTTTTGATACGTGAATTCAGTGAGCTGTATGCTGAGAGAAGTCTGCCGCCGTTACGGATTCAATACAAAGATTATGCCGTCTGGCAGCAATCATTTATGGCGGGCGCCGCATATCGGAAACAAGAGGAGTACTGGCTGAACCGGCTTGCCGGTGAGATTCCCGTGCTTGAATTGCCGGCTGATAAGCCGCGTCCCCCGGTGCGGAGCTTTTCCGGAGACAGGGTGTCATTTGTCATCAATGAAAAACATACAGCTCAGTTGAAAAAGCTGGCGAAAGAAAACAAATGCACACTGTATATGACGCTGCTTGGTGTGTACACAGTTCTGTTAGCCCGTTTAAGCGGACAGGAAGATATGATTGTCGGGTCTCCGATTGCAGGAAGGCCTCATGCCGACCTTGACGCCGTTCTGGGCATGTTTGTCAATACGCTTGCTTTCAGGACGCGTCCCGACGGAAGCATGACATTCAAAGAATATTTAAAGGAAATTCGCCAAACAGCGCTTGAGGCTTACGAACATCAGGATTACCCGTTAGAAGAGCTCGTCGATAAGCTCGGTGTGCCGCGTGACATGTCCCGAAATCCGCTGTTTGACACAACATTTGCGCTGCAAAATATGGAACAGCAGAAGCTTAGGGCAGCCGGACTTGAACTGCAGCCGGCAGACGTCAGCCTGCCGATTTCTAAATTTGACTTATCGCTGTACATCTCTGAAAACGCCGGTGAATTATACTGCCAGTTTGAATACAGCACCGATTTGTTTAAGAGAAAAACGATTCAAAAATGGGCGGGATTTTTTACGACACTTGCCGAAAACGCCGCGGCTGATCCGGGCCTGGAATTAGACGATATTTCTGTTTTGACAGAAAAAGAAGAAGCGTCTCTGCTTCAAGATTTCAGCCCCTTGCAGAAAACAGCGTTTCCGCTTCATCAGTCTCTTCATGATCTGCTGGAACAGCAGGCGGAAAAAACGCCGGACCGTCCGGCAATTTTAACTGATGACATTTCGATTACGTATCAGGAACTGAACGAAAGGGCAAACGAGCTTGCGCACCAGCTGATCAAGCGCGGGATAAGGCTGGAGGATAAAACTGCCATTATGGGCCGACGTTCTCCTGACATGATGATCGGCATTTACGCTGTCTTAAAAGCAGGCGGTGCATATCTGCCGATTGATCCGGATTACCCGGAAGAGCGGATTCGCTTTTTACTGAAAGACAGCGGCGTGAAATTCTTACTGGCAGAACCAGAACTTTTCGCACCAGATCTTTTTGAGGGAGAAACGATCTCTCTGAAAAGCGGACAAACAGGAAACCCTGAAGCTGCGGCCAACCCTAACGTTCCGGTAAAACCTGATTCATTGGCTTATATCATCTATACATCCGGTTCTACGGGACGCCCAAAAGGCGTGCAGGTTGAACATCGGTCAGCCGTAAACTTTTTATACTCACTGCAAACGCGTTATGGATTAAGTGATTCTGACATCATTTTGCATAAAACATCATACTCTTTCGACGCTTCGATTTGGGAGCTGTTTTGGTGGCCGATCGCGGGAGCTTCTGTTTTCCTCCTTCCGCAAGGCGGCGAGAAAGACCCTGAAATGATACTGAACGCATTGGAGAATAACCGCATAACGGCGGCTCATTTTGTGCCATCCATGCTTCATGCTTTCTTGGAATATATAAATTCCAGAAAACAGCCGATCAAAAAAACCTGCTTAAAAAGGGTTTTTGCCGGCGGCGAACAACTGGGCCCGCACCTGGTTTCCCGTTTTCATGACCTTCTTGCGGGAACGGAATTGACAAATTCCTACGGTCCGACGGAAGCGACAGTAGAAGCGGCGTACTTTGATTTGCCGCAAGGAAAAGAATTTCACAATGTTCCGATCGGCATTTCCGGGCATAACATGCGGCTTTATATTTTAAATCAAAAGAAACAGCTTCTGCCGCCGGGCTGTATCGGAGAGCTGTACATCGCGGGGACAGGGGTGGCTCGGGGCTATCTGAACCGGCCTGAGCTGACGGAGGAGCGCTTTCTCAATGATCCGTTTTACCCGGGAGAACGCATGTATCAGACGGGCGATATCGCACGCTGGACAGAAGACGGCCTAGTCGAATGGCTCGGACGTTCAGACGGACAGGTGAAAGTCCGCGGCTACCGGATTGAACCGGGGGAAATCGAAGCGGCGATCCGGCGCATCGACGGCGTTCGTGAGGCCGCGGTCACCGCCCGGAACGAACACGGCGAAACCGCGCTTTACGCCTATATCGAAGGACGGGAAAGTGATGATGTGCGGGCGGAGCTTGCGACACGCCTTCCGGCCTACATGATGCCGGCTCAGTTTATAGAGATGAGCGAATGGCCGGTCACGCCGAGCGGAAAACTTGACCGCCGCGCGCTGCCGGCTCCCGACGGAGCGGCAGACAGACAAGCGTACACCGCCCCGCGGAACGTCACGGAAATGAAGCTTTGCGCCCTTTGGGAAGAGGTGCTGAAAAACGGCCCCGTCGGCATCCGGGATCACTTTTTTGAGCGGGGCGGCCATTCGTTAAAAGCGACGGCTCTCGTCTCCCGCATCGCCAAAGAGTTCGGTGTTCAGGTGCCGTTACAGGACATCTTCGCCCGGCCGACGGTGGAAGAGCTCGCTTCGGTTATTCAGGACTTGGAAGAAAGCCCGTATGAAGCGATTCAGCCTGCGCAAACACAGGACACCTACCCGGTGTCTTCGGCGCAGAAACGGATGTATGTGCTCCAGCAGCTTGAAGACGGCGGTGTCGGCTACAATATGCCGGCTGTGCTGGAACTGACGGGCCCGCTTGACCGCGGCCGGCTGGAGGAGACGTTCCGGCAGCTTGTTGAGCGGCATGAGTCGCTCAGAACGTCCTTTGAAACGGGGCCTGACGGCGAACCGGTGCAGCGCATCCATGACAGCGTGCCGTTTCAGCTGGATGAGGCCGAGTCAGCTGACGCATTCGTCCGGCCGTTTTGTCTGGAGGAAGCGCCGCTCTTCCGTGCGGCCCTCGTGAAAGAATCAGACGAACGTCATCTTTTATTAACGGATATGCATCATATTATTTCTGACGGTGTGTCCGTCAACACCTTGATTAAAGAATTCGGCGAGCTGTACGCAGGCCGTTCGCTTGCGCCGATGCGCCTTCAATATAAAGACTATGCCGTCTGGCAGCGGTCATTTCAGGAGAAAAAAGGGTACCAGAAGCAGGAAGCTTATTGGCTGAAGCGGCTTGAAGGAGAGCTTCCGGTGCTTGAGCTTCCGGCTGACAAGCCCCGTCCGGCTGTCAGAAGCTTTGCGGGCGGCAGCGTATCGTGCGCGCTTGACGCTGAAACGGCATCCGGCCTTCACCGCATCGCCCGGGATCACGGCTCCACTTTGTATATGGTGCTTCTCGCCGCGTACAATACGTTACTCGCGAGATTGAGCGGGCAGGAAGACATCATCGTCGGCTCCCCGATTGCCGGGCGTCCGCACAAAGACCTTGAACCGATTCTCGGCATGTTCGTCAACACGCTGGCCATCAGAACGGAGCCGAAAGGAGACAAACGGTTTACCGATTACTTGACGGAAGTCCGCCAAGCCGCGCTTGAAGCGTATGAGCATCAGGACTACCCGTTTGAAGAGCTTGTGGAACGGATCGGCGTGCAGCGGGACACAAGCCGCAATCCGCTGTTTGACGCCATGCTTGTCGTCCAGAATATAGAGCATGAGGAACTGCTGTTGGACGGTTTGCATATTCAGCCTGCGGACGTGTCCCGTCCGGTTTCCAAATTTGATGTCACTTTGCAGGCTTCTGAAGGCGGGGGACAGATTCATTTTCTGTTTGAATATGCAGCGTCTTTATTCCGGAGAGAAACAATGCAGCGCTGGGCTTCCCACTTTATGACGATGCTTGAACACATTGTCCGTGAACCGGAAACTTCTTTACAAGCGATCAGCATGCTGACTGCTCCGGAACGGAACCGGATTCTTTCGGACTTTAACGGCATGACGGATCAACAGCTGCCTGAAAAAACAGTTCATGAACTGTTCATCACCCAGGCGCGAAAAACACCTGATGCCGCGGCCCTTATCAGCGGGGAAACATTGATCACATACAAAGAATTAGATGACTGGTCGAATAAAATCGCCAGAGCCCTGCAAAAACGGCAGATCGGACCTGATGCAGCCGTCGGCATTGTGATACCAAGATCGCCGGAACAAGTAGCGGCAGTCTTCGGGGTTTGGAAAGCCGGAGGAGCCTACGTCCCGATAGATCCTGAATATCCGGAGGAACGCAAGCAATATATCATCTCAGACAGCGGCACAGCGCTTCTCCTTACCGCACACGGTGCGATAGAACAAGTGCCTGATCGTTTTAACGGTGAAGTGCTCGCACTGGAGGATATCCAAGAACAGGATGCTTCGCCGGTCCAGTCATTATCAGGACCGGAAGATTTGGCTTACATCATTTATACATCGGGAACGACAGGCAGGCCGAAAGGGGTTATGGTCGAACATCGATCCGTCAGCCAAACCCTTCAATGGCGAAGCGGATTTTATGATCTGAATGAGAAAGATACGATTCTTCAGCTCTTTTCATTTTCATTTGACGGGTTTGTAACAAGCATGTTCACACCGCTGATTTCCGGTGCGAAAGCGGCCGTTTTAGCCGAAGATGAAGCAAGAGATATTCTTGCTATTAAACACTATCTTGCATCTTACCGCATCACTCACATGATCATTGTTCCCGTACTGTACCGTACACTGCTTGACGTACTGGAGCCGGGGGATGCAGAGTCTCTCAGAATTGTCACATTAGCCGGAGAAGCCGTCGACCAAAACATTATCAGCCGCAGTTTATCAGTTTGTCCACACACGGAGCTTGCCAATGAGTACGGCCCGACGGAAAACAGCGTCGCCACTACAGCGGCAAGACATATAGAACAAAGTGAGAACATCACGATCGGCCGTCCGATTGAGCATTCACACGTTTATATTTTAAACGGAGATCATCCGCAGCCGATCGGTGTAACGGGAGAACTTTGCATCTCGGGTTCCGGCCTTGCAAGAGGGTACCGCAATCTTCCTAAGCAAACGGCCCAAGCCTTTGTCCAAGACCCGTTCCAGAAGAACCGGCGCATGTACCGCACGGGCGACCTGGCAAAATGGCTGCCGGACGGCACGCTGCAATATATCGGCCGAATAGACGAGCAAGTCAAAATCAGAGGCTACCGGGTGGAACTGAAAGAAATTGAATCCGCCTTAACAGGCATAAAAGGTGTCAAAGAAGCAGCCGTCACCGCTCTGCCCGCATCAGCAGGCCAAACGGAACTATGCGCTTATATCGTGACAGAAGAAGGAACAGAAAGTGAAACTGTGCAGCAAGCACTCAGAAATGAAATGCCCGCTTATATGGTGCCGGCGTTCTTTGAAACACTTGAAGCCCTGCCTGTCACACCGAACGGGAAGCTTGACCGCCGCGCGCTTCCTGAGCCGCGGAAAAAAGCGCACACCGGACGGGCATTTACCGAGCCTGAAAGCGACATAGAAAAAGAACTTTCCGCGATTTGGAGCGAAGTGCTCGGAACTGAAAACATTGCCGCGGATCAATCATTTTTTGAACTGGGCGGCGATTCCATCAAAGCCCTGCAAGTATCAGCCCGATTACATCAGGCAGGAAAACAGATCGCTGTAAAAGATATTTTCAGCCGGCCGACAATTAGGGAGCTGGCGCCTTATGTCCGTACAGAGCGGCAGCCGGTCAGCCAAGCTCCTGCAGAAGGAGAAGTGAAGTGGTCGCCGATTCACAAATGGTTCTTCACACAAGACATGAAGGAAGCAAATCATTTTAACCAGTCTGTCATGCTGACGAGAGCAAATTCAATAGATGAAGAGGCTCTGAGGAAAACGTTAAAAGCCATTACCGTTCATCATGATGCCTTGCGCCTTGTCTGCAAAAAAGACGAAGAGAAAGGTCTTCTCCTCTTCAACAGACCGGCTGACCTCGCAGATGAGCAGCTTTACAGCCTGACCATATTAGAAATGGAAGGCAATGAGCATGAGAAGGAACGTTTTGTAAAACGCCGCGTCGCAGAGCTTCAGAGAAACATGGATTTAGAGAACGGGCCGCTGGTACAGGCGGGGCTGTTCCGCTCTGAAGCAGAAGATTACTTGTTTCTGACGGTCCATCATCTCGCTGTCGACGGGATATCATGGCGGATTTTATTGGAAGATTTGGCTTCTGCTTATGAACAGGCCATCTCTGGACAGGAAATCAAACTCCCTCCGAAAACCATGTCATTCAAAACATATACGGAGCAGCTGGCCGATTATGCCGAAAGTAAACAGCTTCTTCAGCAGGCGGAGTATTGGCGGGAGATTGAACACTATGAAACAGAAAGTCTTCCTTACGAACAGGCAGATTTATCTCAAACTCCTGCAAAAAAACGGAACACGGTATCCTTCACTCTGACAGAAAGTGAAACGGACGCCCTGTTGAAAGATGTGCACAGTGCCTACAATACGGATACGCAAGATGTGCTTTTGGCTTCCGCCGTGCTTGCCATTCAAAAGTGGTCGCCGCGGCACGCTTTGAAAATCGCCCTTGAAGGACACGGACGCCAATCGGAGCAGGCAGGTGCGGACATCAGCAGGACAGTGGGGTGGTTCACTTCCATTTACCCGGTGCTTTTCCGGAGCGGAGTTTATGAACCTCTTGAAGAAAATGAAATTCGCACATTGAAAACCGTCAAAGACACATTGCGGCGCATTCCGGATAAAGGGAACGGATACGGCGTCCTCAAATATTTAACACCGCCGAAGCTTGCCGGGATGACTTTCGGGAAAGCACCGGAGATCAGCTTTAATTATCTCGGACAATTCGATGCGCCCGGCGGGAACCCGGCAGAAACGGAACAGCCTGACGCGTTTCAGTTTTCTCCTTTGGGAGGCGGAGATGATGTGACAGATACATGGAAACGGGAGCAGTCACTTGAAATCAGCGCGATTGCGGCAAAAGGCCGGATGACCGTCAGCATTTCCTATGAAACGGAGCGCTTCCGGCAAGATACGATCGAACGGCTGTCCGAAAGCTGCCGGTATTATCTCCTGAAACTGTCGGAACACTGCCTCAGCAAAACCGATACGGAGAAGACCGTCAGTGACTTTGATGATCGGGAGCTGACTGAGGAAGCCTTGCAGGATATTGCCGACTTACTCAGCTTCCACTAAACCGAGCGGGAGGAACACATGGACAAAACAAAAAATATCCAAAATATTTATCCCCTCAGCCGAATGCAGGAAGGAATGCTTTTTCATTCCTTTCTGCAAAAGGAGGGGGCTGCATATATCGAGCAATCCGTTTTCACCATAAAAGGCCGGCTTCGTCCGGAATTGTTTGAGCAAAGCGTACAGTCTGTCATCAGCCGCCACGATATTTTCAGAACGGTTTTTTTACCTCATGTCGCTCAGCTGAACGGCCCCCGTCAAGTTGTGCTGCGTGAGCGGGAATTCCGGCTGCACCGCGAAGATCTTACACATTTGGACGAAGCGGAACAGAGCATCTATTTACAGCGATTTAAGGAACGTGACCGCTTAAAAGGCTTTGACTTGCAAAAGGATATGCTGATGCGCGTTTCTTTGTTTAAAACGGCTAACGAAAAATATGTATGCGTCTGGAGCCACCATCACATCCTTATGGACGGCTGGTGCCTCGGCATCGTCCTTCAAGAATTCATGCATATGTACCGGGCGATTGAAACAGGCTCACCTGTCACACTGGCGCCCGCAAAGCCTTACAGCTCTTATATTACATGGCTGACTGATCAGGACAAAGACGCGGCTTCTGAATATTGGAAAGGATATTTAGCAGGCTGCGAGACACCCTCAGGACTCCCGAAAATATCGGCCCGTCCCCAGGAAAAAGGCTACCGCAAGGAAGAGCTGCTGTTTTCTTTAGATCAAAACCTGACGGACAAGCTGAAAACCATCGCCAAAGAAGAGGGCGCTACGCTTGCGGTTCTTATGCAGACTGTATGGGGTCTGATGCTGCAGCGCTACAACCGGACGGACGATGCCGTATTCGGCGCCGTCGTATCAGGGCGGCCTTCCGTCATTGACGGCGTGGAAAGCATGATCGGGTTGTTTATCAATACCGTTCCGGTACGCATTAAAACGGGTGACGAAAGCTTTAGAGAACTGCTGGGCCGCTTGCAGAAAGAAATGCTTGATTCAGAGGCGTTCAGCTATCATCCGCTTGCTGACATCCAATCGCAGACTGAGCTGAAACAGGATTTAATCGACCATATTATCGTGTTTGAAAATTATCCGATTCAGCAGCAGATGAAAGACGCGGAAAAGGAATCGGATGCACCATTCCGGATCGGGAATGTCAACGTTTCGGAACAATCGGGCTACGATTTTAACCTCATCATAGCGCCTGGCGATGAGCTGCTCATCAAATTCAGCTACAATGCGAACGTTTATGACGAAGTATGGATAGAGAGCGTAAAAGGACACTTGGAAGAAGCTCTGCGCGGCGCCGCCTTCAATCCCGATGTTCCCGCTGATCGGCTTCCGATGCTCGGACAAAAGGAAAAATCAAGAATAATCGGCGAATTTAATGACACGAAAACAACTTATGAAAGAGATGAAAGCATCATCAGCCTGTTCAGCCGACAGGTGAAGAAAACCCCGAACCATCAGGCGCTTCACGCCGACGGGCTGACGATGACGTACCGGGAGCTCGATGAACGGTCAACTGCATTCGCCCGCACCCTGCTGGAAAACGGTCTGGCGCCAAAGGGAATTGCCGGGATTCTGGCCGAACGCTCACCGGAATTTATCATCGCTGTTCTCGCTGTATTGAAAGCGGGAGGGACGTACCTTCCCCTTGATGCAGAACTGCCAACCGACAGGATCGCCGATATGCTCACTGAGAGCGGAGCACAGCTGTTAACGGTACAAAAAGGAATTGAGACTGACATTGACTTTTCTCACATCATCTCTATCCCGGCTGCAGCTGAAAAACAAACACCTGATGCGGGAAAACTGAATACCGATACAGCACCTGATGACCTTGCCTATATTATGTATACATCCGGTTCAACAGGAAAACCGAAGGGCGTGATGATTTCCAACCGAAACGTCATATCGCTCGTGTCAAACAGCAATTACACGTCGGCTGGCATGTCGGACCGTCTCATTCTGACAGGGTCCATCGGTTTTGACGCAGTGACGTTTGAAATCTTCGGAGCACTTTTGAACGGAGCATGTCTTCATGTGGTTGACCGCTCGACAATGCTTGCCCCTGAGAGGTTCGGCAATTATCTTTCTTCCAACCGTATTACGATTCTGTTTTTGACGACGGCACTCTTTAACCAGTTCGCCCAGGCAGATCCGGAGATGTTTTCTGGGTTGCACACCTTATATGTCGGCGGAGAAGCTTTGTCCCCGGCGCTCATCAATAAGGTCAGACACCGCTGTCCGAATCTCAGCCTTTATAACATATACGGACCGACGGAAAATACGACATTTTCTACCTTTTACGAAATCAGGCACGATTTTTCTCAGCCGATCCCGATCGGAAAACCGATCAGCAATTCAGCTGCGTATATCATTGATAAAAATGGCGGACTTGCGCCGATCGGCGTGCCCGGTGAGCTTTGTGTCGGCGGTGACGGGGTTGCCAAAGGCTATTTAAACAGGCCTGACTTAACAAGTGAAGCATTTGTCAGCCACCCGGTTCATCCTGAAGAAAAGATCTACAAAACAGGCGACTTGGCACACTGGCTGCCTGATGGAAGCATCGGATACATCAGCCGTATCGACCGCCAATTCAAGATTCGCGGGAAGCGGATTGAGCCGGCCGAAATCGAAGCGCGCTTGACTGAAATTGATGGAATCAGGGAAGCGGCAGTCATCGTGTCAGATGAAGGACAAGAAGCAATCCTTTGTGCGTATTATACGGGCGCACATGTTGAAGAAAGAGCCATTCGATCCCTGTTGGCCAGGTCGCTTCCCGACTATATGATTCCTCAGTATGTGATGAAGCTTGACCGTATGCCGCTTACCGCAAACGGCAAAGTGGACCGCCGCGGGCTGCCTGCGCCGGAACGGAAAAAAACGTCATCAAAAGCCGTTCCGCCACGAAACTGGGTAGAGCGTGAGCTGATCGACATTTGGACGCCGATCCTCGGCTGCAGGGAGCTGGGCATACAGGATGACTTCTTTGAGCTGGGCGGCCATTCTTTGAAAGCATTGCAAGTGATTCATCAGCTGAAGACCAGGCAGCAGATGGATGTGCCGATTGAAATGATATTTGAATATCCGACAATTGAACAATTGGCTGAAAAGCTGTATTCAAACACACTGACAGAAGCTGCAGAGCAGCATATCAGCAGACTGAACCAGCCGAAAGGCCGAAATCTTTTCTGTTTTCCACCTATCTCAGGTTTCGGGATTTTCTTTAAAGATCTTGCGGCGGCATTAAACGAACGGGCTGCTGTGTACGGTTTTAACTTTATTGAAGAAGACAACAGAATGGAACAATACATTGATAAAATGCTGGAAATCCAGCCGGAAGGCCCTTATATTCTCTTCGGATATTCGGCAGGCGGCAATACGGCATTCGAGGCGGCAAAAGCGATGGAAAAGCGCGGCTTAGAAATCAGCGACGTCATTATCGCAGACGCGTACAGAAAGCTTGACACATTTCCGCCGCAGCCAACAAACGCGACAGCGGAAAATGTCCCGGAAGCCGTCAGGGAAGCGGTCATCCGAAAAACAGAGCGCTATCAAACGTACTGGGCGGAACTGATAAATGACGGCCAAATCGCGGCAAACCTCCATTTTATCGAGGCCGGCATAAAGGAAGAGCACAGTGATAAGACCGAGCCGATGAAATGGGAAGGCGCCACAACGGGACTCTATCAGGAATATCAAGGCGAGGGCGCCCATAAAGATATGTTTGAACCCGCCTTTGCACAGCAAAATGCTGAGGTCATACTCGACATCATTGCAAACAGCGGAAGACGCTTGGCGCGGAATCTGTAACATCCGGCAGAATGGTTCAGGATGACAGAGGGCAAGATAGGGGAATCAAACCAGTTTTTTGGAGGCTTTGACATGACGAACCTATCTTGGCTTACGTATGTAATGATTATTCTTGCCAGCTACCGGCTGACCCATTTGATCGTATTTGATAAGATTACGGAATTCATAAGAAAACCCTTTATAAAGCAAGAAAAAACCGTCGATCAAAACGGGCGCGCCGTCCAAAAAAAAGTTCCTTCCTCCGCATTCGGTTATATGCTGCAATGTTATTGGTGTGCGGGCGTCTGGTGCGCCATATTGATCGGCATCTGCTACTTGGTCTGGCCCCGCTATGCACATCCGGTTATTTTCATTTTGTCCATCGCCGGAGCGCAGGCCATTCTTGAAACGTGTGTCGGCGTCGGAACGAAGGTCATTGACGTGCTCGCCGCCATGAAACATAAAAAGTCCTGAAGCGTTTTGATTCGCTTTAGGACTTTTTTCTTTCCCTTTTAGGCTGAGAGGAGCAAAGCAGGCTTTCTGATTCACCGCCCGGAATGCTTCGGAATACCGTAAAGCAGAGAGGGGGAAAAACATGAAAAGCTGCCGTTTTAGCATGATATGGTTTTTGGCCGTTGTACTGACAGCCGGCATCTTTACATTCTCAGCATCCGCACAAGCAAGCGGCACTCAGCCGGAGAGAGAAATGAGAGCCGTATGGATCGCGTCTGTCACCAATATCGACTGGCCCTCTAAAAAAGGGCTGTCACCGGAAGAGCAAAAAAGAGAATACAGCAAGCTGCTGGATGACGTTCAGGAGATGGGAATGAACGCCGTTATCGTCCAAATTAAGCCTGCGGCTGATGCTTTTTATCCATCAGATTACGGGCCTTGGTCAGAGTATCTGACAGGAACACAAGGCAAAAATCCCGGCTACGATCCGCTTGCTTTTTTAGTTGAAGAGACACATAAACGGAATCTTGAATTTCACGCTTGGTTCAATCCTTACCGAATCACGATGAATCACACAAATTTGAATGCGCTTTCAGATGATCATCCCGCGCGTTCGCATCCGGACTGGGTCGCTGCATACGGAAAACAGCTGTACTATAATCCGGGCATTCCGGAAGTAAGACAATTTATAACGGATGGAATCAAAGAGGTGGTCAGCCGTTATGACATTGATGCGGTTCATATGGATGATTATTTTTATCCTTATAAAATTGCCGGACAGGAATTCCCCGATCAGGCGGAATACGAACGGTACGGAAAAGCTCACTTTGCATCAGTTGATGACTGGCGCAGGGATAACGTCAACCGGCTTGTAAAAGAAATCAACCAAACCATCAAACGAGAAAAACCTTATGTCAAATTCGGAATCAGCCCGTTCGGCGTATGGAGAAATGCCGCAGATGACCCGACAGGCTCCGAAACGGCCGCAGGGGTGCGGAACTATGATGATTTATATGCTGATACGAGAGAATGGATCCAAAAAGGATACATTGATTACATCGCACCGCAAATTTACTGGAGCATCGGATTTAAAGCGGCGGCATATGACGTCTTAGCGGATTGGTGGGGAAAAGAAGTGAACAATCGGCCGGTGCATTTATATATCGGGCAGGCAGCTTATAAAATCAACAACAACGCTGATCCGGCCTGGGCCGACCCGGGGGAATACGGAAGACAGATTGCTCTTAACAGGGGATCAGCTTGGATTAAAGGCAGCATGCATTTCAGTTTAAAGGATTTAAACCGTAATCCGCTCGATGTGAAAAACCGTTTGATCAAAGACATGTACAGCCGGCCCGCATTAATTCCGGAGATGCCTTGGCTCGGACATTCCGCTTTAAAAAAACCGGCTGTCAAACGGGCGGAGAAGAACGCTTCAGGCCATACACTCTATATCGAAGATGCGAAATCCAACGGTAAAAAAACGGCTTATTACGCCATTTACCGCGCAGAAAAGGGAAAGCAGCCTTATTTAGTGGATACAGTCAGAAAAACATCGTCACGGACGCAGACATTTTCAGATACTGATATTCGGGCGAAAGAAGCCTGCACCTATTTCGTTACTTCCGTTGACAGGCTTCACCATGAGAGCCGTCCCTCCGCAAAACGGACAATTAAATAGCCATTATTAATAAAACTGACAGTTGCGGCGCTGTCAGTTTTTTTGTAGCGGATGAGTCCGAATGTTCAGACTTTATTTGGATGGAATGAATAAAGACCCCCATTAATAAAATGTAGAAAGCAGCAGAAGGAGGAAGGTTAATGAATTTTCAACTGACAAAAGAACAGCAGATGGTGCGCGAAATGGTCAGAGATTTCGCCAAAAATGAAATTGCCCCGAAAGCCCATGAGGTTGATCAATCAGCCGTCTTCCCGATAGACACATTTAAAAAAATAGGCGAACTCGGGCTGCTCGGAATTCCGTTTCCTGAAGAATACGGCGGGGCGGGCGGTGACACCATTTCATATGCAGCAGCGGTCGAAGAAATCGGAAAAGCCTGCGGCAGCACGGGGCTGAGCTACGCGGCGGCCGTGTCACTCGGCGCAAGCCCATTATACTATTTCGGTACTGAACAGCAAAAGCAAGAACATCTTATTCCGCTTGCTTCGGGAAAAGCGCTCGGATCATTCGGGCTGACAGAGCCGAATGCCGGTTCCGATGCCGGCGGAACCCAGACAAAAGCCGAGAAAAAGGGCGATGACTATGTGATAAACGGAGAGAAATGCTGGATCACAAACGCAAATTACGCCCGCACGGTCATTGTCACCGCCGTTACGGGAAAGAACTCCGCCGGAAAACCGATCATTTCAGCTCTCATCGTCCCGACAGACACACCGGGATTTACGATCACAAATCCGTACGACAAGATGGGTGTGAGAGGGTCGGATACGGCCGAACTTGTGCTGGAGGATGTCAGGGTGCCTGCCGATAACCTGCTCGGTGATCCTGAAAAAGGTTTTAAACAATTTTTATATACATTAGACGGCGGGCGGATCTCGATTGCGGCACTGGCTGTCGGTATCGCTCAAGGCGCACTGGAGGCATCGCTGTCATATGCGAAGGAACGCAAGCAGTTCGGCAGTCCGATATCGTCATTTCAAGCCATTCAATTTAAGCTGGCCGATATGGCGATGGAAATTGACCTTGCCAAACAGATGGTGCTTAAAGCGGCATGGCTGAAGGATCAAAACCTGCCATTTACGAAAGAAGCTGCATTCGCCAAGCTTTATGCTTCAGAAATGGCCGTCAGAACATGCCTTCAGGCCATCCAAATTCATGGCGGTTCCGGTTATATGAAGGAATGCGGCGTCGAACGTATGCTTCGTGACGCAAAGCTGATGGAGATTGGCGAAGGAACGTCAGAAATTCAAAGAATGGTCATCGCAAGACAGCTTTTGAAGTGAAATGAAAACGTTTACTAAGACAGGGATGGAAGGGGGGCAGGTCATATGGCTGAACTTATCCATTTAACAGCCGGAAAGCTGCTTGAGCGGACCGCGGAGCTTTTTCCGGATCGTGAAGCGGTTGTTTACCCTGAGCGCGGCCTTCGTTATACGTATGCCGAGTTTGACCGGTTATGCCGGCAAACCGCAAAAGGGCTGATGAAGCTGGGAGTTGAAAAAGGAGATCATGTTGCCATATGGGCATCCAACATTCCGGAATGGCTCGCGGCGCAATTTGCAACGGCGAAAATCGGCGCCGTTCTGGTCACCATTAATACCAATTTTCAAATCGCAGAGCTCGATTATCTGCTGGCGCATTCAGACGTCTCGGCCTTGATAATCATGGATTCCTACCGGCAGACATCTTATGTTGAGATGGTGAATAAGCTAATTCCGGAGCTGAAAACTTGTGAGCGCGGCAGGCTGCGTTCGAAACGTTATCCCTTTTTAAGGACGGTGTTATATATCGGTGATAAAAGCCTGCCCGGGATGCACCGTTGGGATTCATTGCTGGATAATGCCGAGTCTGTAACGGATGCAGCGCTTGACGGAAGGATGGACAGCCTGAAAAAGGATGATTGCATTCATATGCAATATACATCAGGTACGACCGGATTTCCGAAAGGCGTCATGCTCTCACATTTTAATATCGTAAATAACGCGGCCAATATCGCAGAATGCATGAAGCTTACTTCATGTGACCGTTTATGTATTCCCGTGCCGTTTTTCCACTGCTTTGGGTGCGTGCTCGGCGTGCTGGCATGTGTTTCCGCGGGTGCGGCGATGATTCCGATCGAACAGTTTTCTCCGCCGGCCGTTCTGAAAACGGTGGAGCAAGAAGCCTGCACGGCTCTGCACGGTGTACCGACGATGTTTATCGCCCTCCTAAATGACAGCCGTTTTTCTGAATATGATCTTTCCCACGTCCGAACCGGGATTATGGCAGGCTCGCCATGCCCGGCGGAAGTCATGAGAGAAGTGATCGGCAAAATGGGGATGACTGACATTACCATTGCCTACGGACAGACCGAAGCATCACCTGTCATTACGCAGACAAGAACAGATGATCCGTTTGAAAGAAGAGTGGAAACAGCGGGGCGCGCGCTTCCCCATATCGAAGTCAGAATCGTTCGGCCCGGAACATCCCAAGAAGCCGCCCGGGGCGAACAAGGAGAGCTCTGCACCCGCGGATATCATGTCATGAAAGGCTATTATAAAAATCAAGAAGCGACCGAAGAAGCGATAGACAAAGACGGCTGGCTGCATACCGGTGATTTGGCGGTCATGGACGAGGACGGGTACTGCAAAATCACGGGCCGTCTGAAAGACATGCTGATCAGGGGCGGCGAAAATATCTATCCGCGCGAGATTGAGGAAATGTTATATCGGCATCCCGCGGTAGCAGACGTTCAGGTCGTCGGCGTTCCTGATCCGAAATACGGAGAAGAGGCCGCGGCGTGGATCAGGCTCAAAGACGGACAAACCGCTTCCGCAGAAGACATCAGAACCTTTTGCAAAGAACATATCGCCCGCTATAAAGTCCCCAGGTATGTTTTGTTTACAGATGAATATCCAATGACAGCCTCAGGAAAAATTCAGAAATTCAAGTTGCGGGAAAAAACGATTGAAGAGCTCAAGTTAACTTAATGAAAAAGGAGTGCTTCACATTTGTTTAAAAAAGTCCTGATTGCCAACAGAGGAGAAATCGCCTTACGAATTATCCGCACCTGCAAACGTCTCGGCATCCCCTCGGCAGCTGTGTATTCAGAAGCCGACCGGGACGCGCTGCATGTAAAAGCGGCTGATGAGGCCTATCCGATCGGTAAATCGAGAGTAAATGAAAGCTATTTACATATCGACAGAATCATAGAAGCCGCCAAATCCGCCGGAGCGGACGCCATTCATCCGGGCTACGGGCTTCTGTCAGAAAACAGCCTGTTCGCCGAACGCTGCCGCAAGGAACAAATCACATTTATCGGTCCGCCCGGTGATATCATCGCCAAGATGGGCAACAAGATTGAAGCCCGAAAAACGATGCAAAAAGCAAAGGTCCCGATCGTTCCCGGTGTTTCAGAGCCATTGCCCGATGTTCACTCCGCCTTAGCCGAAGCCCGTGCCATCGGTTTTCCGGTCATGCTGAAAGCGTCCGCAGGAGGAGGCGGAATCGGCATGCAGATCGTACATTCAGAAGAAGAGCTGGCCAAAGCGTTTGAAGGCAATCAAAAGCGGGCCGCCTCCTTTTTTGGAGACGGCGCAATGTATATGGAAAAGGTCATTGAAAATGCCCGTCATATTGAAATTCAGATACTCGCAGATTCTTTCGGCAACACCGTTCATCTGTTTGAACGTGACTGTTCAGTCCAAAGGCGCCACCAAAAAGTGATAGAAGAAGCGCCGTCGCCGTTTGTTGACGATGAATTAAGACAAAGACTCGGTGAAACCGCCGTTAAAGCCGCAAAATCGATCGGCTACCAAAATGCAGGCACAATAGAATTTCTCGTCGACCAAAAGAAACAAATCTATTTTTTAGAGATGAACACCAGACTGCAGGTGGAGCATCCGGTGACAGAAGAAATTACAGGACTGGATCTTGTGGAAGAACAGCTGAAAATTGCCGCTGGGCAGGCGCTGACTTTCTCGCAGAAAGATATCAACCACCGCGGTCATGCGATAGAAGTGCGGATCTATGCGGAAGATCCGGTCACCTTTTACCCGTCACCCGGTACCATCTCGTCTTTTTCCGTTTTAAGACACCCGTCAGTGCGACACGAATGCGCCGTCGAAAAGGGAAGCGTCATTTCTCCGTTTTACGATCCGATGATTGCCAAAATGGTCGTCACGGCGAATACGAGAAAACAAGCCATTGAACAACTGAAAACCGCCCTTGGCGAATATCATGTAGAAGGGATTAAAACCAACATTCCGCTGCTGACAAAAATTGCTCATTCAGAAGTGTTTGAAAAGGGCGAGGCAACAACCGGTTTTTTACAAACAATGAACGAGGGGGCATCCAAATGAGCGTCATAAAAATTCAAATGGCGGGAAACCTGTGGAAAATTCATGTGAAGCCGGGTGATGTCATTGAAGAAGGACAGGAAGTGGCCATCTTGGAATCTATGAAAATGGAAATTCCGATTATCGCTGATGCAGCGGGTACGGTGAAAGAAGTGAAAAAATCAGAAGGTGATTTCACTGATGAAGGAGAGGTCCTGATTGAACTTCAATAAAACGGGAGGTGCAGCATGAACTGTCCGAAACATGTCCGCATCAATGAAGTAGGACCGCGTGACGGCTTGCAGAATGAATCGGCGTGGGTGGATACAGAAGATAAGATTGAGTGGATCAATATGCTGTCAAAAACAGGCCTTCCCTATATCGAAGTGACATCATTCGTGCATCCGAGATGGATTCCGGCTCTTCGTGACAGCCTGGACGTCGCAAAAGGCATTGCCAGATCTGAACATACGGTCTACGCGGCTCTCGTTCCGAACCTCATCGGACTGGAGCATGCGGCAGAAGGCGGAATCGATCAGGCATGTGTATTTTTATCTGCAAGCGAAACCCATAACCAAAAAAACGTAAACAAACCGATTGACCGGACCGTTCAAGAGCTCAGGCGGGTTATTACTGAAGCAAAAGCTGAAAAAATGGCGACGAGAGCTTATCTGTCCACTGTGTTCGGCTGTCCGTACGAACAGAACGTGCCGGTCGAACAAGTCATCCGCCTGTCAGACACCCTGCTCGAAATGGGTGTTGATGAAATATCGCTCGGCGACACGATCGGCGCGGCAAACCCCTTGCAGGTCATAGCCGTGCTTGAAGCCCTTTTGCCGAGAATTCCCGCCTCAAAAATCGCACTCCATTTCCATGATACAAGAGGAACGGCTCTAGCGAATATCATTCCCGCTCTTGATATGGGCATCACATCCTTTGATACTTCCTCAGGCGGGCTTGGCGGCTGCCCGTACGCCCCTGGATCAGCAGGAAACGCTGCCACAGAAGACGTCATTTATATGCTCGAACAAATGGGGATTGATACCGGGACGGACATGAATAAACTTCTTTATGCCGCAGGCTGGATCGCGGATAAAATAGGCAAAGACCTGCCAAGCAGAAATCTGCAGGCATTCAGAACGAAATGAGAAAGGAGAAGCCATGGGAGATTGCGTCTTGTATTCCGTCTGTCAAGAAACGATCGGTCTGATCACGCTGAACCGCCCGCATGCGGCCAACTCGCTGTCTTCAGACATGATTGATCACTTACAGCGTGTGATTGAAGACATCAAAAACTCGCCATCCATTCGTTGTGTCATTCTCACCGGCACCGGGAACACATTTTGCGCCGGTGCTGATTTAAAAGAAAGAGCGGGGATGAATCATGAACAAGTTAAGCAAAGCGTCAGGCGTATCGGTGAAACGGCCGCATCCATTGAAGCTCTCCCGCAGCCGGTCATTGCAGCGCTGAACGGAACCGCTGTCGGAGGAGGCCTTGAACTCGCTCTCGCCTGCGATATCAGAACAGCCGTCAGCCGGGCGGGCCTCGGCCTTCCTGAAACAGGGCTTGCGATCATTCCCGGAGCGGGCGGAACGCAGAGACTGCCCCGGCTTATCGGCCCCGGCGCGGCAAAAGAATTGATCTATACCGGCCGAAGGCTTTCTGCCGAAGAGGGAAAAGACATGAAGCTGATCGAGCATGTTTGTGAAGCCGATGAACTTATGGAAAAAGCAAAAGCACTGGCCGGGCGCATCGCCGCTAATGGGCCGATCGCCGTCAGACAAGCAAAAGCCGCGATAAACAAGGGTCTTGATACAGATCTCAATACAGGGCTCGAAATCGAACGAAAAGCATATGAACAAGTCATCCCCACACTTGACAGAGAAGAGGGCCTGCGCGCTTTTAAAGAAAAAAGACCCCCTGAATACAAAGGAAAATAAAACATGGAGGGACTCGGATGGATTACGAAAAAGAACGGCAGACACGCAGCAAAACGATTGAAAAGGGAGGAGCCGCGAAATATCACGCAAGCAACGAAAAGAAGGGAAAACTTTTTGTAAGAGACAGGCTGAAGCTTTTATTCGATGACGGCATATCCGTTGAAGACGCTTTTTTCGCCGAGTGCATGTCAGACGGACTTCCGGCAGACGGGGTCGTTACCGGGATCGGCACCATCGGCGGCAGAACCGTTTGTGTGATGGCAAACGACTCAACCGTAAAGGCGGGCTCGTGGGGCGCGAAAACGGTGGAAAAAATCATCCGCATTCAGGAGACGGCGGAAAAGCTTCAGTGTCCGCTCTTGTACTTAGTCGATTCCGCAGGTGCGAGAATTACGGATCAGGTCGACATGTTCCCGGGCAGAAGGGGAGCCGGCCGCATCTTTTATAACCAAGTAAAGCTGTCGGGCCGCATTCCGCAAATCTGTTTATTGTTCGGCCCTTCCGCTGCGGGCGGCGCTTACATTCCGGCCTTTTGCGACATTGTCATTATGGTTGAGGGCAATGCATCCATGTACTTAGGTTCCCCGCGTATGGCAGAAATGGTGATTGGCGAGAAAGTATCGCTTGAAGAAATGGGCGGCGCCCGTATGCATTGTTCCGTATCAGGCTGCGGTGATCTCCTCGCCCGGACGGAACAGGAAGCAATCATGATGGCGCAGACATATCTCAGCTACTTTCCGGCAAATTATACTGAAAAAGCGCCCGTCAACAAATCTAAGAACCCGAAAGCTTTTGAAAAACCGCTCTCAGATGTCATCCCGGCACATCAAAACGCACCGTTCAACATGATGGATTTAATTGAACGTGTCATTGATGAAGACTCATTTTTTGAGATTAAACCGTTATTTGCGCAGGAATTAATAACGGGGCTTGCGCGGATTCACGGACAGCCGGTCGGCATTATCGCCAATCAGCCGCGTGTCAAAGGCGGGGTTTTATTTCTCGATTCGGCGGATAAAGCCGCAAAATTTATCGCTTTGTGCGACGCATTCCATATTCCGCTTCTGTTTTTAGCAGACATTCCCGGATTCATGATCGGAACGAAGGTTGAGCAGGCGGGCATCATCAGGCATGGCGCAAAAATGATCTCCGCAATGGCGGAAGCGACTGTTCCGAAGCTTTCCGTTATCGTCAGAAAAGCCTACGGTGCCGGATTATACGCGATGGCGGGGCCTGCTTTTGAACCGGACTGCTGTTTAGCGCTTCCGACTGCGCAAATTGCCGTAATGGGTCCTGAAGCAGCGGTGAATGCGGTCTACGCAAACAAAATCAGTGAGCTAGCCCCTGAAGAAAGGCCGGCTTTTATTCAAGAAAAGCGTGATGAATATAAGGAAGACATTAACCTTTACCGACTTGCCTCTGAAATGGTGATTGACGGCATTGTTCCTGCTGATTCCTTGCGGGAAGAACTCAATAAACGCCTCACTGCTTACATGTCCAAACAACTGACATTCACACACCGGAAACACCCCGTATACCCGGTATAAATAAAAAAAAGACTGCATAGATCCGGCTCGCAGCCGCTCTTATGCAGTCTTTTTTCATAGTCTTGATCTCATTTTCTTCACAACAAAATAAACAACAATAAATACGAGAGCCAATATAATGATCGGAGTTGTATACATTCCGGCATAGCTGTCTACGTCTTTCCACTGTCCCCCGAGCTGATACCCGAGATAAACGAAAATGACAGACCACGGAATAATGGCAAGCGTCGTCAATATGACAAACTTGGAAAGAGGCATTTTCGCAAGGCCGGCCGGGATGGAGATCGCATGTCTGACGACCGGGATAAACCGCGCCGAGAACACAACGCCGGCGCCGTAACGGCGAAACCAGTTTTCCGCAACATCAACATGATGCTTTTTCAGAAGTAAGTACTTGCCGTACTTGTCCAAAAACGGCCGTCCCCCATAACGGGCGATCCAGTAAATAAAGCACTGCGCGATCGTTCCCCCGATCACACCGGCGACAATGGCGCCGATAAAGCTGATCGTGCCTTCTGACACCATATAGCCTCCGTAAGCCAGAACGATTTCACTCGGAATGATTTCGATCATTAATCCGAGCGCAATCCCTAAATAGCCCATACTTGTCAGCCAGGATAATATTTCACTAATAAAATTGCCCACACTGTTCACAACCTCTTTATCTTTTTACCCAATTATATGACTGATTGACAAGCAAAATGGTTACAAATTATTTTTTAACGCACGATTTCTTCAGATTCTCTTTTTAACACCTCTTCTAAATAAGCTAAAAGTTTCGGTCTCATTTCTTCCCGAAGAAGCCCGATCTCCGTGCCGGCCTTAAAACAGCCGATTTTATCTCCTATATCAAACCGGCTTCCTTCAAGCTCCCGCGCGTAAATGCTTCGGGTGCGGCACACTTCGCGCAGCGCGTCTGTCAATTGGATTTCGTTGCCCGCGCCTCTTCCGATCGTCTTCAGCGTTTTAAAAATAGCAGGGGTTAATATGTAGCGGCCCATCACGGCAATATGAGAGGGCGCCTTTTCAACAGCAGGCTTCTCAATCAGATCCTCAACCTGGTACACATGACCGCTCTGCCGCCCCGTCTGTATAATACCATATTTGCTGACATCAGCAGGATCGACGGGCTGTACGCCGACCGTTTCTGTGCCGTGTTGGTTATAGACGTCTATGAGCTGTGAAAGAGCGGGAGTGTCAGATACCATAATATCATCACCTAATAGAACGGCAAAAGGCTCATCTCCGATAAAATGCTCCGCACACAGCACCGCATGTCCTAATCCGAGCGGTTCTTTCTGACGGATGTAATGAATATTGGCCAAATCGGCAATCCGCTGCATTTCCTTCAGCGTCTCCGTTTTGCCTTTTTCCTGCAGATTGAATTCCAATTCCGCCGACCGGTCAAAATGATCTTCAATCGAGCGTTTGTTTCTCCCTGTAATAATCAGTATATCTTCAATTCCTGACGCTGCGGCCTCTTCGACAATATATTGGATGGCCGGTTTGTCGACAATCGGCATCATTTCTTTCGGCTGCGCCTTTGTCGCCGGCAGAAATCTCGTTCCTAAACCGGCTGCGGGAATGACCGCTTTTCTCACTTTTTTTCTCATTCATCTTCACTCCTGATCCTGTATGTTTTTCAGCGAATCTCCAAATACCCAGATTCGGTTTCCGATAAAATTCATCATCATCCCGCCGATAGTGGCGGCGAACTTACTCACCAATAGCGAACAGCCGCCTTTTTGAAACGCGTAAAGCAGCAAAAAGGTGATTCCCGACGCGGCAAGATTAATCATGAGAAATCGCATGATCTCTTTCCCGTCAGCCTTGCGTTTTACACGAAACGTCCACTTCCGGTTCCATACATAGCTGTTGATGATCCCTGCCGAATAGGAGCAGATCTGCGCCGGAAGATAGGGGACATGACAAGCGGCGAGAAGAAAGAAGACACCAAAATCGATCAGCGTATTGCCGACGCCTACAGTGCAAAAACGGCCTGCTGTCTTTACTTTTTCTTTCAGCATAACGGCATCCGGTGTTGACCTCCCTTCATAAAAAAATCAGATGGCTGTCATATTTGTTGATATGGATTACTTTAGCGGACAGTGTTGAATAAACAATTACTAAAATATGAACAAAACATGAAAACGTAATGAGGCTTTGCAAAACTAATTAAGTTAACATTTTGATAGTTTAGGTTGACATATTCCGTGAAGGGCACTAATATTCTGTATAAGTGTTAACCTTAAATTAATTTTTGTTAACATTAATTTTCAAAGTAAGAGAAAGGAGGGGAATATATGCGGGAAGAAACCTATTACAGCGTCAGAATGAGAGCTTCCCGAAACGCCCCCCATGAGCAGGGCGGAAAACACATTTCCGGCGGAGAACGGCTCATCACTTACAGCGGTTTACAGGAAGCGGTAGATGGCTTATTACATAAAGGCTTCTCGCACTCAAGAGGGATACCTGATTTTATGCAGATTCAGCTTGAAAGCATTAATGAACCGATCGAAACGATCCGCCCTTTGCCGGTTGCTTTCCATCAAACAGACACGCCGGAAAAAGGACAAGCAATCGCCCGCAAGCTTCTGCAAAAGGCGGGGATCCCCCCGCACATGATAGAGAAAGCGTACGAAAACATTGCGGAATATGCAGAAGCAAGAGGGGCGGTCCTGTTTGATATCCGGGCAGGAAAACGCATTGACGGCAGAGGAAATAGAGGTGTGCGGGTATCCCGAGTGGATTGGCCGTCACATGATTTTCAAAAATGGGCTTTTACTCACAACATGCCGGAACATTCACGAATAAAAGAAGCACATGCCATCGCGGCAAAAGTTTGCGCACATCCGGGGATTATTGCTGAATTGTGCTGGTCGGATGACCCTGATTACATAACAGGCTACGTTGCCGCAAAGAAGCTGGGATATCAGCGGATTTCCGAGATGAAGAATGCCGGAGATGAAAGCGGATGCCGGATTTTCTTTACAGATGGCTCCATAGATAAGGAGAGCTGTATCCATTTTTTAGAGAAGCAGCCTGTATTCATTCAGCGGGAGGGGAACATATGAAACAATCAATGATCGAAAAAAGCAAACAGCATCTTTGGCTGCCTTTCACACAAATGAAAGATTACGATGAAGATCCGTTAATCATTGAAAGCGGAAACGGGATCATGCTGAAAGACATCAGCGGCAAAGAATATTATGACGGCTTTTCTTCAGTATGGCTCAATGTACACGGCCACCGAAAAAAAGAAATGGATGAAGCGATTCAAAAACAGCTTGAAAAAATCGCTCATTCGACCTTGCTGGGTATGACGAACGTTCCCGCAACAGAACTTGCCGAGATGCTGACAGGCATCACACCGGAAAAGCTGACACGCGTTTTTTACTCCGACAGCGGAGCGGAAGCAATGGAAATCGCTCTGAAAATGGCCTTTCAATACTGGAAAAACATAGGGAAACCCGAGAAACAGACGTTTATTTCTATGCAGAACGGCTATCACGGCGATACGATCGGAGCCGTCAGCGTCGGCTCCATAGAACTTTTCCACCATGTGTACGGCCCGCTGATGTTTGAAAGCTACAAAGCCCCGATTCCGTATGTATACAGATCTGAAAGCGGCGACCCCGTACAGTGCCGGGATGAATGCCTTCACGCGCTCGAACAGCTGCTTGCAAAGCATCACGAAGAGATTGCCGCACTTACGATTGAATCGATGGTGCAAGGCGCATCCGGCATGATCGTCATGCCTGAAGGCTTTCTGGCAGGCGTACGAAAGCTGTGTACGGCATATGATGTGTTAATGATCGTTGACGAAGTGGCAACGGGGTTCGGCCGCACCGGAAAAATGTTTGCCTGTGAGCATGAAAATATCCAGCCGGACTTGATGGCGGCAGGGAAAGGCATTACGGGAGGCTATTTGCCGATCGCTGTGACGTTTGCCACAGAAGCCATTTATGAAGCCTTCTACGATGACTACGACAAAATGAAAACATTTTTCCACGGCCATTCCTATACAGGAAATCAGCTTGGCTGTGCCGCGGCAATTGAAAATCTGCGTTTATTCGAATCAGAGCGCATCGTTGAACAAGTCGCCGAAAAATCAAAAACGGCAGCGAAATTTCTTCATGATCTGAAGCAGCTTCCTCATGTCGGCGATGTCCGCCAGCTCGGTTTCATGTGCGGCATAGAGCTTGTGCAGGATAAGGGGACAAGACAGCCTTATCCGCCTGAAAAGCGGATGGGATACAAGGTGTCCTTAAAAATGAGAGAGCTTGGTATGCTGACACGGCCGCTCGGAGACGTCATCGCCTTTCTGCCGCCGCTTGCCAGCACAACCGATCAGTTACAAGCCATGATCTCCATTATGAAAGAAGCGATAGCCGAGGTGACCGGCCGTGGATTTTGACGGATGGCTCCTCGGAAGGCTCGATGCGGTGAAAAGAGACGGGCTGTATCGGACGCTGCGAACACAGGAAACCGCTCTCAAAACCAAGGGGCAAAAGCGGCAGACCTGGGCGTCCAATGACTATTTAGGCCTGTCAAAAGATGAGCGGCTGATCACAGCCGCGCAAACGGCGCTGAGCCGGTTCGGAGCGGGAAGCGGCGGCTCACGGTTAACGACAGGAAATACTGTGTGGCACGAAAAACTTGAACACACAATCGCGGACTTTAAACAGACGGAAGCGGCTTTATTGTTTTCAAGCGGTTACTTGGCGAATATCGGCGTGCTTGCCTCACTGCCTCAAAAAGGCGATGTCATTTTAAGCGATCAACTGAACCATGCGAGCATTGTTGACGGCTGCCGTTTATCAAAAGCGGAAACCATCGTGTACCGCCATATTGATATGGCTGATCTTGAGAAAAAACTTGCCTCCGTCCAGGCTCGGAACCGTCGCTTTATCGTCACAGACGGCGTCTTCAGCATGGACGGCACCATCGCGCCTCTTGACCGCATAATGGCGCTTGCAAAGCAGTACCAGGCATTTGTGATAGCAGATGACGCGCATGCAACCGGTGTACTCGGGGAAAACGGCGGGGGAACCAGTGACTATTTCGGTGTTTGTCCTGATGTTGTCATCGGCACATTAAGCAAAGCTGTAGGAACGGAAGGCGGTTTTGCCGCGGGATCAAACATTTTCATTGATTTTTTGCTGAATCAGGCGCGGACGTTTATTTTTCAGACGGCCCTCCCGCCGTCAATTTGTGCGGCTTCGCATACGGCATTTGACATCATATCAGATATGCACGATACGCGCCGTGAGCTGCAGTCGTCTGTCAAAACGATAAAAACGCGTCTGGCCGATATGGGCTTTACCGTAAGAGGCGGAGATACACCGATTATCCCCGTTATCATCGGTGATACAAAAACAGCGGTTTCAGCCGCTGCACTGCTGGAGAAAAAGGGAATCTGCGCCCCGGCCATCCGCCCGCCCGCCGTTCCGGAAGGCGAAAGCAGAATCAGGCTGACCGTTACGGCGGATCGCAGCTTACAGGATATAGACGAGCTGACAGAAGCATTTGATTCCATTAGAAAAGAGCTGAATATAAACAAATGAGAAGTTTTTTTGTTACAGGAACAGATACCGGCGTCGGAAAAACCATCGTTTCTTGCGGTCTTGCCGCGGCATTCCGGCAGAAACAGGCGGATATCGGAGTGTTTAAGCCGTTTTTAAGCGGTGTGCCGCGGACTCATCCGGAAAGTGACACCTCGCTCTTGAAAGACATGTCACAAACCGCACTGTCTCATGAAGAAATCACGCCATTTGAATGGAAAGAGCCGCTTGCCCCGTACACGGCCGCCATGCTTGAGGGGAAATCCGTGAGCATGGCGGATGTCATGGCCCACTGGAGTAAGATCAAAAATCGTCATGAGTGTTTCATCGTTGAGGGGGCAGGCGGCATTTCCGTCCCGCTTGGTGAAAATTACTTAGTCAGTGATCTGATAAAAGCCATGGAATTGCCGGCGGTGATTGTCACCAGGCCTGATCTCGGAACCATCAACCACACATATTTAACCGTTGAATATGCGAAAAACATGGGGATAGAGGTTCTCGGCATTATTATCAACGGCGTAAGGAGCCGGCCGGGGCTGGACGAAAAGACAAACCCGAGCATGATTGAAACATTATGCAAAGTTCCGATTTTGGGAATCACACCGAAGCTGGATCACGTTTCACCGGAAAACATTCAACACATGATTGAGAAACATATAGATGTTTCCTCTTTCATGAATCTGACACAAATGGGGAGATAAACATGAATCAATGGATGGATCTTGCAGAGAGAGTGCTGGACGGGGCGGAAGTAACGAATCAAGAAGCGCTGGCCATTTTAAATTGTCCTGATGAGGATCTTTTATTGCTGATGCATGCCGCTTTTCATATCAGAAAACGATTTTACGGAAAAAAAGTAAAGCTGAATATGATTATGAATGCCAAATCAGGCCTGTGTCCGGAAAATTGCGGGTACTGTTCACAATCTTCAATATCAAAAGCGCCGATTGAGTCTTACCGGCTGGTGGATAAGCATATATTGCTAAAGGGGGCAAAACGCGCCCACGACCTGAATATAGGGACATACTGTATCGTCGCCAGCGGGCGGGGACCGTCAAACAGAGAAGTAGATCAAGTTGTTGATGCTGTCAAAGAAATTAAAGAAACGTACGGTTTAAAAATCTGCGCATGTCTCGGTCTGCTGAAGCCGGAACAGGCAGAGCGGCTGAAACAGGCAGGAGTAGACCGGTACAATCATAACATCAATACATCACAAAGGAATCACTCAAACATTACGACCTCCCACACGTATGACGACAGGGTCAATACAGTGGAAACGGCGAAACAATCGGGGATGTCACCTTGTTCTGGTGTCATCGTCGGCATGAAAGAGACGAAACAGGACGTCATTGATATGGCGAACAGCTTAAAAGCGCTTGACGCCGACAGCATCCCGGTTAATTTTCTGCATGCGATTGACGGAACTCCGTTAGAAGGGGTAAGCGAATTACACCCGGTGTATTGCCTGAAAGTACTCGCCTTGTTCCGTTTTATCAATCCGTCAAAAGAAATCCGTATCTCAGGAGGCCGGGAAGTCAACCTTCGTTCGCTGCAGCCGCTGGGACTTTACGCCGCAAATTCGATTTTCGTCGGAGATTACTTAACGACAGCAGGGCAGCATGAAACAGAGGATCATCAAATGCTCCATGATTTAGGTTTTGAAGTCGAATCCGTTGAAGAAATGAAAGCCGGCCTGCAATCCGCCTGCAATACGGAGGTATAAGATGACGGCGGACCTATCGATTGCACATCCGTCTCTCCATGCGGATTCGGATTTTTGGAATGACCCTTACCCGTTTTATGACAAACTGCGATCCATTGATCCTGTTTATAAAGGAACCGTATTAAAATATCCGGGCTGGTATGTCACCGGGTATAAAGAAGCGGCAGCGATTTTGAAAGACATTCGGTTTAAAAACCGCATTCCTCTTCCGGAAGCTTCAACGAAATATCAAAATCTATCGCATATCCAGCACGATATGCTGTTATTTAAAAATCAATCAGACCATAAACGGATGCGGATGCTTATCGGTAAAGAATTTACCGCAAAGACGGCGGAATCACTTCGCCCCTGTATAAAAGAAACGGTTCATGACTTGTTGGATCAAGTCCAAATCAAAAAAACCGCGGACCTTGTTTCAGAGTTTGCCTTTCCATTGGCAAGCCTTATCATTGCGGAGATACTCGGAGTGCCGAAAGAGGAGAGATATCAATTCAGACAATGGACGGCAGACGTCATTCACGCCATTGATCTTACCCGATCAAGAAAGACGTTAGTCAGAGCAAGCGACACCGCAGGCAGGCTGACGTCATATTTCAAAGATTTGATTCACAAGCGGAAAGCGCACCCTCAGCAAGACTTGATCAGCAGGATTATTATGGAGGAGCAGCTTTCAAAAGAGGAAGTGCTCGCGACATGTATCTTACTTGTCATAGCCGGACACGAGACGACGGTAAACCTCATAAGCAACGGTGTGTTTACTTTATTGAAACACCCTGAACAGCTTAGCGCACTGAGAGAAAACCCCTCGCTTATTGAAACTGCAGTTGAGGAATGTCTGCGCTACGACAGCCCCACGCAGCTGACGGCACGCACCGCCTCAGAAGACTGCGAAATAAATGGGAAGACCATAAAAAAAGGAGAGCAGGTATATATCCTTTTAGGTGCAGCCAATCGCGATCCAAGCATATTCGATCAACCTCACAAAATGGATATCCAAAGAAAACCGAACCCGCATCTTGCATTCGGAAAGAACGCCCATTTTTGCATAGGCTCCTCATTAGCGCGCATCGAAGCACAAATTGCAATTCTCACACTGTTTGAGCGGATGCCTAAGCTTCGGCTGGCTGCACACCGCCTTGAATACCGCAAGCTCATTGGTTTTAGGTCGCTCAAAGAGCTCCCGGTTGTCATTGGCTGAATGACCATGCAGGAGGGCCGGATTTTATCGGTTCCTCTTGCAGGAAATAAATGAAAGAAAAAAGAATACATATTTATAAAGCAAAAATCCTCTCTGATCCATCTCACTATCCCTAAAAAAACTCACTGCTCAGCCAATCAATCTAATACAGCAAGAGTCTCCCTTTTTCGCCAAAACGGAACATTCACCATGATGCACATTTTTTCAGCCTCAGAAACTGTGCAAAACCGGCATGTTTTTGCTTTATTTTCTCGATTTTTTGTAAGCGCTTACTAATATTGAGCAGAAAAGAGGGGGATTTGTGGACATTGTTATTATTTTATTGGCATTAGGCATGCTGATGTTTGCGGCTTACCGGGGCTTTTCAGTCATTTTATTCGCCCCGATTTGTGCGCTGTTTGCCGTGCTCCTGACAGATCCAAGCTTCGTACTTCCTTTCTTCTCGAATATATTTATGGAGAAGATGGTAGGATTTATTAAGCTGTATTTTCCCGTATTTCTTTTAGGGGCCGTTTTTGGCAAGGTTGTTGAAATATCCGGGCTCGCCGAGTCGATTGCAAAAACAATCGTCAAGCTTGTGGGAGCAAAAAGAGCCATTCTCGCCATCGTCTTAATGGGTGCGATTTTAACGTACAGCGGCGTCAGTCTCTTCGTAGCGGTGTTTGCCATTTATCCGTTTGCTAAAAACCTATTTATGAAAGCTGATATTCCCAAGCGTCTGATACCCGGTACGATTGCATTGGGCGCCTTTACATTTACAATGGATGCGCTTCCCGGCACACCGCAAATTCAAAATGTCATTCCGACCGCTTTTTTTAAAACAAACATTTATGCCGCTCCCTGGCTCGGACTGATTGGTGCAGCATTTGTGCTTACGGCCGGAATGATTTATTTAGAATCCCGGCGCAAAAAAGCGGCCAATGCCGGAGAAGGCTATGCTGGATTTCAATCTGAAGTTTCCGCTGCAGAGGAATCGTCAGGTCTGGCTAATGAAACACATACGCCTGTTTTACCGCAACCCAGCCCCGCGCGGCAAGTGCTCGCCTTTGTTCCGCTTATCCTTGTGGGAGTCATGAACAAATGCTTCACGATGTGGCTCCCGCATTGGTACCCTGACGGATTTGATTTTGCGCCGCTCGGCTTAGAAGCGTTCGGGAAGATTGACCTTTCCTCCGTCACTGCGATCTGGTCAGTAGAACTCGCACTGTTCATCGGAATCATGACCACGATTTTGTTCGATTGGAAAAAAGTCCTCTTCAATTTGAAAGAAGGACTGAATGAGGGCATCGGGGGTGCCTTGCTGGCGTCGATGAATACAGGAGCCGAATACGGATTTGGCGGCATCATTGCGGCGCTTCCCGGCTTTAAAATGGTCAGCAGCGGCATATCGCAGACGTTTACTGATCCGCTCGTCAACGGAGCGGTGACGACCACTGCGCTTGCCGGGATTACAGGATCGGCATCAGGAGGAATGGGCATCGCTTTAAGCACGATGTCAGCAGCGTATACAGAAGCAATCAATACATTCCACATCCCGCCGGAGGTCATGCACCGGGTGATCTCGATGGCCTCCGGCGGGATGGACACTCTTCCGCATAATGGCGCCGTCATTACGCTGCTCGCGGTCACCGGGTTGACCCACCGCCAATCCTACAGGGATATCTTTGCCATTACCGTCATTAAAACAGCCGCTGTGTTTGTCATCATCGCCATTTACAGTCTGACAGGCCTTGTGTAGCCAAAACAGAAAGGGGAAACGAATATGGGAAAAGGAAAAGTGATGGACTCTTATCAAGATGCTGCTGCACTGATCAAGGACGGAGACACCCTCATCGCAGGAGGCTTCGGCCTGTGCGGCATTCCGGAACAATTAATTCTCGCGATCAGGGACAGCGGCGTAAAAAACTTGACCGTTGTCAGTAATAACTGCGGTGTTGATGATTGGGGGTTAGGCCTCTTGCTTGCAAACCGGCAGATCAAAAAAATGGTCGCATCCTATGTGGGAGAAAACAAAACCTTTGAACGGCAGTTTTTAAGCGGAGAGCTGGAAGTCGAATTGGTGCCCCAAGGAACGCTCGCAGAAAGAATTCGCGCGGGAGGGGCGGGCATTCCGGCGTTTTACACACCTGCGGGCGTCGGAACATCAGTAGCCGAGGGAAAAGAACATAAGACATTTGACGGACGCACCTATCTTCTGGAGAAAGGGATTACAGGGAACGCCGCCATCGTAAAGGCCTGGAAAGCCGATCCTCTGGGCAACCTGATGTTCAGAAAGACGGCGAGAAATTTCAATCCGCTCGCTGCAATGGCAGGCAAAGTGACGATTGCAGAGGCTGAAGAAATCGTCGATGCCGGAGAGCTTGATCCGGATCAAATTCATACGCCGGGTATTTTTGTGCAGCACGTGCTGCTCGGCGGGATTCATGAAAAACGGATTGAACGCCGCACCGTCCGGCAAGCATGATAAAGGAGGCTGACAGAATGAGAGATAGCAGAAAACGAATGATCAAACGGGCTGTAAAGGAAATTAAGGACGGAATGAATGTGAACTTGGGGATAGGGATGCCGACGCTTGTAGCCAATGAGATACCGAATGATTATAACGTCCTGCTTCAGTCTGAAAACGGCTTGCTCGGGATCGGGCCTTATCCGGCGGAAGGAACGGAGGACCCCGATCTGATCAACGCGGGAAAAGAAACCATCACCGAAGTAAAGGGAGCCTCGTATTTTGACAGTGCCGAATCCTTTGCCATGATTCGCGGCGGCCACATTGATGTAGCGATCCTCGGCGGGATGGAAGTGTCCGAACGGGGAGATTTGGCGAACTGGATGATCCCCGGAAAAATGATCAAAGGAATGGGCGGCGCCATGGACTTGGTCCACGGAGCAAAACGGATTATTGTCATTATGGAGCACGTTAATAAATATGGGGAATCTAAAGTGAGAACGGAATGTACGCTGCCTTTAACCGGCAGGCAGGTGGTCGATCGGCTGATCACAGATTTGGCTGTATTCGATTTTCATGATGGCCGTATGACGCTCACCGAACTGCAGGAAGGTGTAACAATGGAGGAGGTCTTTGAGAAAACAGAAGGTCATTTTACTGTCAGCCAGTCGTTAAAAAACGGGGTCAGACCAAAATGAGGAGGTGCCGTCATGCATTCATTGCTTATTGAAAAAACAGCCGTTGTAACAGGAGCAGCCGGAGGAATCGGGCTTGAAATCGCAAAAGAATTCGCCCGTGAAGGAGCAGCCGTCATCATCTCTGATGTAAACGAACAAGCGGGGAAAGAAGCGGCGGCAAGACTGAAAGATGAAGGCTGTGAAGCAATCAGCATCACATGCGATGTAACAAATGAAAAGCAAGTGGCCGACATGCTGCAGACGGTCGAGAAACAATTCGGACGTCTCGATATCCTTGTGAATAATGCGGGCATTCAGCATGTCGCGCCCATCGAGGAATTTCCCACCGAACAGTTTGAACGGCTCATTCGTCTCATGCTGACTGCGCCATTTATCGCAATGAAGCATGCATTTCCCATTATGAAAAAACAGCAATTCGGTCGAATCATTAATATGGCGTCTGTCAACGGACTGATCGGTTTTCACGGGAAAGCGGCATATAACAGCGCCAAGCACGGCGTCATCGGTTTAACGAAAGTCGGCGCACTTGAAGGCGCGGCTGACGGCATTACCGTCAATGCGCTTTGTCCGGGATATGTGGACACTCAGCTTGTCCGCAATCAGTTAAAGGACATTTCCGCAACAAGGAATGTACCGTACGAGCGGGTGCTTGAGGACGTCATCTTTCCGCTCGTTCCCCAAAAACGGCTGCTGTCAGTGAAGGAAATCGCTGATTACGCCGTATTTTTGGCCAGCGACAAAGCAAAAGGGGTCACAGGTCAGGCCGTAGTCATGGATGGCGGGTATACCGCTCAATAGTTCTTATACTTTTTAAAAAAACAGCCGCTCTGAACGGCTGTTTTTTTATGCCTGAAAACCTTGTTCACTCAATAGGCCGATTTACTGCGTCAATCGGTATCCGGGCAGGGTCATTCGCATGTTCTGCGGCGTATTTCGTCCTTGCGGATTTTCCCCATCCAGATCCATCTCTTGCACCGCATTTATAATCAAGCGCAATCAGTTTACAATCTTTCACAGATATACAAATGATTTTTTACAATAAACAGAAAATATGTAATTTCTGACACAATAATGCCAATAGCCCTAAAACATATGAAACATGAAGAGCGCGTCCGAAGTGAAGAAGAGCCGGTAACAGGCTCCACCCCGGCTTTCATCATCTCTCTTTAAGACTGATTTTCGGTGAAATCCCCATGTTTTATTTTATGAATAAATATATCTAATTCGTTTGTGAAAACGAACAATAACTCCTCCGAAAGTATTCTATACACATTTGTTATAATCATGCTAGGATGTTAGATAAAGGGATATTTTGTAGGATATTGTATCCCCTGTTCAATATGATCGGAGGAATCTCATGAACAATCTTGCCTTTTTATTTCCTGGACAAGGGTCTCAATTTGTAGGAATGGGCAAACAATTTTGGAATGATTTTGTGCTCGCAAAGAGATTGTTTGAAGAAGCGAGCGATGCGATCTCCTTGGATGTAAAAAAACTGTGTTTTAACGGAGATATGAATGAATTGACAAAGACAATGAACGCGCAGCCCGCTATTTTAACGGTCAGTGTGATTGCTTTTCAAGTGTATATGCAGGAAATAGGGGTGAAGCCCCGCTTCCTGGCAGGCCATAGCTTAGGCGAATATTCAGCGCTTGTCTGTGCCGGCGCCCTTTCTTTTCAGGATGCCGTTACACTTGTAAGGGAGCGGGGAATTCTTATGCAAAATGCGGATCCCCAGCAGCAGGGGACGATGGCCGCCGTGACACAGCTCTCTCTCCAAACCTTGCAGGAAATATGTTCGAAAGTATCGACGGAAGACTTTCCGGCAGATGTAGCCTGCATGAATTCAGAACAGCAGCATGTGATTTCCGGACACCGGCAAGCTGTGGAACGTGTCATCAAGATGGCGGAGGAAAAGGGTGCGGCATACACTTATTTGAATGTCAGTGCGCCTTTTCACAGTTCGATGATACGATCAGCCTCCGAACAATTCCAGACTGTATTACACCGGTATTCCTTCCGGGATGCCGCATGGCCGATCATTTCAAATGTCACCGCGCGCCCTTACAGCAGCGGAAATTCGATCAGCGAACATCTCAAGCAGCACATAACGATGCCGGTAAGATGGACGGAATCGATGCATTACTTGCTTTTACATGGAGTCACAGAAGTCATCGAAATGGGTCCGAACAATGTCTTAGCCGGTCTGCTGAGAAAAACAACGAATCACATTGTACCTTATCCCTTAGGACAGACATCTGATGTTCCCCCGCTTTCCAATTCAACGGAAAGAAAGAAACATATTGTCCATTTACGCAAAAAACAACTGAATAAATTGATGATTCAATCCGTCATTGCGCGAAATTACAACAAGGATTCAGCGGATTATTCCAATAGGACGACGCCATTATTTACGCAAATCCAAGAGCTGAAAGAGAGAATGAAAAGGCATGAAGACGTGCTTTCAGAACAAGAACTCGAACATTCGATCCATTTATGCAAATTAATTTGTGAAGCTAAACAGCTTCCGGCTTGGGAAGAATTGCGGATTTTAAAATAAAGCGCCCAGGAGGGGACCTATGTATACCAGACAATTCCAAACCTTAGTAGATGTCATTCGGGAAAGAAGCAATATCTCTGATCGCGGGATCCGTTTTATCGAATCCGATAAAAACGAGACGGTTGTCTCTTACCGCCAATTGTTTGAAGAGGCGCAAGGGTATCTTGGCTATTTACAGCATCTCGGCATTAAGCCGAAGCAGGAAATTGTATTTCAAATCCAAGAAAACAAATCATTTGTCGTTGCTTTTTGGGCTTGTATATTAGGAGGAATGATCCCGGTTCCGGTCAGTATCGGAGAAGATGATGACCATAAGCTGAAGGTCTGGCGCATTTGGAATATATTAAATCATCCCTTTCTGATTGCCTCTGAAAAAGTATTGGACAAAATAAAGAAATACGCTGCAGAACACGATTTACAGGATTTCCATCATCAATTAAACGAAAAATCTGACGTCATTCAAGATCAAATCTACGATTACCCCGCTTCGTTTTATGAACCTGATGCGGATGAACTCGCCTTTATCCAATTTTCTTCCGGATCCACAGGAGATCCAAAAGGAGTCATGTTAACGCATCACAACTTAATACATAACACGTGCGCCATTGGGAATGCCCTAGCCATTCATTCGAAAGACTCCTTCTTATCATGGATGCCTTTAACGCATGATATGGGGCTCATCGCCTGCCACCTTGTTCCCTTCATAACCGGAATCAATCAAAATCTAATGCCTACAGAATTATTTATTCGCAGACCTATTCTTTGGATGAAAAAAGCTCATGAACATAAAGCCAGTATTCTATCATCTCCTAATTTCGGGTACAACTACTTCCTTAAATTTCTGAAAAACGAACCAGACTGGGATTTATCCCACATCAAGGTCATCGCAAACGGGGCAGAACCGATATTGCCGGAGCTATGTGACGAATTTTTGAAAAGATGCGCAGCATTCAATCTGAAAAGATCCGCCATTTTGAATGTTTACGGTTTAGCGGAAGCTTCGGTTGGCGCAGCGTTCTCTAAAATAGGTAAAGAATTCGTTCCCGTTTATTTGCATCGTGACTATTTAAATCTTGGTGAAAGAGCTGTAAAAGTCAGCAAAGAGGACCAAAATTGCGCTTCATTCGTCGAGGTGGGACAACCTATTGACTATTGTCAGCTTCGGATCTCCGATGAAACAAATGAAAGAGTAGAAGACGGAATCATCGGCCATATCCAGATCAAAGGAGACAATGTGACGCAAGGGTATTATAACAACCCAGAGAGTACGGAAAAAGCGCTGACTTCTGACGGCTGGGTAAAAACGGGAGACCTCGGATTCATTAGTGAAAGTGGTAACTTAGTCGTAACCGGAAGAGAAAAGGACATTATTTTCGTGAACGGAAAAAATATCTACCCGCACGATATTGAACGGGTCGCGATTGAAATGGAAGAGGTTGACTTAGGAAGGGTTGCCGCCTGCGGTGTATATGATCAAAAGACACAAAGCGGAGAAATCGTGCTCTTTGTTGTTTACAAAAAATCACCTGAAAAATTCGCACCGCTTGTCAAAGAGATAAAAAAGCATTTGTACAAGCGGGGCGGCTGGAGCATAAAAGAAGTCCTTCCGATCCGAAAACTCCCTAAAACAACCAGCGGAAAGGTTAAACGCTACGAACTTGCCAGACAGTATGAGGCAGGGAATTTTTCAACAGAGTCTGCCGCCATCAATGAATGTTTGGAGAGCAGCCCGGAAACATCCGGACAGACACCCATTCATGAGATAGAAACGGAATTGCTGTCTATCTTTTCCGAAGTGCTCAACGGGAAAAAGGTTCACCTCGCTGACAGTTATTTTGATATGGGAGCAAATTCATTACAGTTATCGCAGATTGCCGAGCGCATAGAACAGAAATTCGGACGCGAGCTTGCCGTTTCAGATCTCTTTACGTATCCTTCTATCACTGATTTAGCGGCATATCTGTCTGAAAGCCGGGCTGAAATCAAACAGGACGCGGCAGCGAAACCAAGCCATGTGACACCGAAAGATATCGCCATTATCGGGATGTCGCTCAATGTCCCGGGAGCGTCAACGAAAAGTGATTTTTGGAATCTGCTTGAAAAAGGTGAGCACAGCATTCGAGAATACCCCGAATCCCGGCTGAAAGATGCGGCGGATTATTTAAAGTCCATCCAAAGCGAGTTCAATGAGAGTCAGTTTGTGAAGGGCGGCTATTTAGATGAAATCGACCGCTTTGATTATTCGTTCTTCGGTTTAGCTCCTAAAACGGCTCAGTTTATGGACCCTAACCAAAGACTGTTTTTGCAGTCTGCATGGCATGCGATTGAAGATGCGGGCTATGCCGGCGGCAGCATGAACGGGAGCCGTGTCGGGGTATATGCGGGGTACTCGAAGGTGGGCTACGATTATGAACGTCTCCTTTCTGCGAATTATCCGGAGGAACTTCATCAATATATCGTGGGCAATCTCCCTTCCGTGCTAGCCAGCCGAATCGCTTATTTCTTAAATTTAAAAGGGCCGGCGGTCACAGTGGATACGGCATGCTCCTCATCGCTTGCCGCCGTTCATATGGCATGTAAATCTTTAATATCCGGCGATTGTGAAATGGCTCTTGCCGGCGGTATCCGGACATCGCTCTTGCCGATCTGTATCGGACTTGATATGGAATCTTCGGACGGGTACACGAAAACGTTCAGCAAAGATTCAGACGGCACGGGCACAGGTGAAGGCGCGGCCGCAGTCTTGCTAAAACCTTTGCAGGATGCTGTTCGCGACGGAGACCATATTTACGGCGTAATCAAGGGAAGCGCGCTGAATCAAGACGGAACAACCGCCGGGATTACAGCACCGAATCCGGCAGCTCAGACTGAGGTCATTGAAACGGCTTGGAAAGACGCGGGCATTGCCCCTGAAACACTGTCTTTCATCGAAGCGCATGGCACCGGAACGAAGCTCGGTGATCCGGTTGAATTTAACGGACTTTGTAAAGCGTTTGAAAAGTATACGGCAAAAAAACAATTTTGTGCGATTGGTTCTGTTAAATCGAACATCGGTCATTTGTTTGAAGCGGCAGGCATCGTCGGGCTGATCAAATCTGTCCTCATGCTGAATCACAAGAAAAATCCGCCGTTAGTGCACTTTAATGAACCTAATCCGCTCATTCATTTTCACTCATCACCATTTTATGTGAATCAGGAAGCTGCAGCGTTCACATCCGGTGATGAGCCGCTGCGAGGCGGAATCAGCTCGTTCGGTTTTAGCGGAACGAACGCTCATGTGGTATTGGAAGAATATATTTCTCAAAGTGAGTATGCACCCGAGGATGAACATGGGCCGCACCTATTTGTTTTATCCGCTCATACTGAAAAATCACTCTATGAACTCGCACAGCAGTACCGGCAATATGTATCGGATGACAGCCAAGCTTCATTAAAGTCCATTTGCTATACAGCAAGTACGGGCAGGGCTCATTTGGATCATGGCATTGCCATGATTGTATCCGGTAAACAAGAACTATCGGATAAGCTGACCCGCCTGATTCAGGGAGACAGAAACCTTCCCGGTGTATACATCGGTTACAAGAATATGAAGGAAATGCTGCCTGCTCATAAAGAAGAGCTGAATCAACAAGCAGCCGCTCTGATTAAGCAGCGTTTACGTACGCAAGATGAACGGATCACATGGCTGAATCGCGCAGCCGAATTATTTGTGCAAGGAGCCGTTATCGATTGGCGCGCGCTTTATTCCGGTGAAACTGTACAAAAGACGCCATTGCCCCTGTATCCGTTTGAACGGAGCCGATGCTGGGCTGAAGCTGACCAATTGCGCTTAAACGAGGGCGAAAAGAAAGGAGGAGCAGCATTGAATATCAATCAATCGAAAGCGCACATTGAATCCTTCCTGAAAACTGTAATCAGCAACGCTTCAGGGATCAGAGCGGAGGAACTCGATCTGAATGCTCATTTTATCGGGCTCGGAATGGATTCTATCATGCTGTCACAGGTCAAAAAAGCCATTGCGGACGAATTTGGGGTAGACATCCCGATGGATCGTTTTTTTGATACGATGAACAACCTTCAAAGTGTCATAGATTACTTGGCTGAGACCGTTCCATCGTCCTTTGCATCCGCTCCCCCTCAAGAGAATGTTCCGGCGCAGGAAATACAGGTCATTTCAGAAGCGCAGTCTGAATCGGATCGCAGAGAAGGTCATCAAGAGCATATGCTCGAAAAAATAATCGCTTCTCAGAATCAATTAATTCAGGATACCTTGCAAGCTCAATTAAATAGTTTTAATTTGTTGAGAAACAGCGGACATCATTCCGATGAGAAAGAATACGCTAAAGCGCAAAAGAAATCAATTCCTTCTGTCGAGCAGGGGCCTCCGACCGTCACTGCAGAAAAGAAAGCGGCTCAAGAAGCGAAACCCTATGTTCCTTTTCAGCCTCAGAACCTGAATGATCAGGGACACTATACCGCACGGCAAAAACAATACTTAGAAGATTTCATCAAGAAATACGCCGATAAAACGAAAGGTTCCAAACAATATACGGACAACACCCGATTTGCTCATGCAAACAACCGCAATTTGTCCAGCTTCCGTTCGTATTGGAAGGAAATCGTATACCCGATTATCGCCGAACGTTCTGACGGTTCTAAAATGTGGGATATTGACGGAAATGAATATATCGATATCACCATGGGATTCGGGGTTAACCTTTTCGGGCATCATCCTTCCTTTATTACACAGGTTATCGATGATTCAACCCGTTCATCATTGCCTCCGCTCGGCCCGATGTCAGATGTCGCCGGTGAAGTTGCCGACCGGATCCGCACATGTACCGGAGTGGAAAGGGTCGCTTTCTATAATTCAGGAACAGAGGCCGTCATGGTTGCCCTGCGTTTGGCGCGGGCGGCAACAGGAAGAAAGAAAGTCGTGGCGTTCTCCGGATCTTATCACGGCACGTTTGACGGCGTATTAGGGGTTGCCGGCACAAAAGGCGGGGCTGCGTCTGCGAATCCGCTGGCTCCGGGCATACTGCAGAGCTTTATGGATGATTTGATTATTTTACATTACAACAATCCCGATTCGCTGGACGTGATCCGCAGTCTTGGTGATGAATTGGCAGCCGTACTGGTGGAACCGGTACAAAGCCGCAGACCGGATTTGCAGCCGCAGGCATTTTTGAAAGAATTGCGGGCGATCACGCAGCAATCCGGAACAGCTCTGATTATGGATGAAATTATTACCGGATTTCGGATCGGTCTTGGCGGCGCACAGGAATGGTTCGGCATTCAGGCTGATTTAGTGACCTACGGAAAAATCATCGGCGGCGGACAGCCGTTAGGGGTAGTTGCCGGAAAAGCTGAGTTCATGAATGCGATCGACGGGGGTACCTGGCAGTATGGGGACGATTCCTACCCGCAAGACGAGGCGAAACGCACGTTTGTGGCCGGCACCTTCAATACCCACCCGCTTACCATGAGGATGTCATTAGCCGTCCTTCGCCATTTACAAACCGAAGGAGAACATCTGTATGAGCAGCTTAATCAAAAAACAGCCTACCTGGTCGATGAGCTGAATCGCTGCTTCGAACAAGCGCAAGTGCCTATCCGCATGGTTCGATTCGGTTCTTTATTCCGGTTTGTCTCATCGCTTGATAATGACTTGTTCTTTTACCATCTCAACTATAAAGGGGTCTATGTATGGGAGGGACGCAACTGCTTCTTGTCTGCGGCGCATACCGCGGATGATATCGAAAATATTATTCAAGCGGTGAAAGACACGGTGGAGGATCTTCGCCGAGGCGGATTTATTCCGGAAGGCCCGGATTCCCCTGATGGCGGAGGCCGTAAAAAGTCCGGGACGCGCGAGCTTTCACCTGAACAAAAGCAGTTGGTTATGGCATCCCATTACGGGAATGAAGCTTCCGCCGCTTTAAACCAGTCCATTATGCTGAAAGTGAAGGGCGAACTGCAGTATACATCATTAAAACAAGCCGTCCGGCATATCGTTGACCGTCATGAAGCTTTACGTACGGTGATTCATCCCGATGACGAGGTACAGCAAGTGCAGGAACGGATGAATATAGAAATATCTGTCATTGATTTTACCGGTCACCCGCATGAACATCGGGAGCCGGAAATCCAAAAATGGCTGACAGAAGATGCCAAGCGGCCGTTTCATTTCCATGAACAAAAACCTTTGTTTAGAATCCATGTGCTTACATCGGCTCACAATGAACATCTGATTGTGCTCACGTTCCATCATATCATTGCCGATGGATGGTCAATCGCCGTTTTTGTTCAAGAACTGGAGAGCAACTACGCGGCAATCGTACAAGGAAAACCGATTTCGCCGAAAGAGGCAGATGTTTCGTTTCGCCAATACTTAGACTGGCAGCAGGCACAGATTGACAGCGGCCATTATGAAGAAGGGGTCCGTTATTGGCGGCGTCATTTCTCTGAACCGATACAGCAGCCAATTCTGCCAAGCACAGATTCTGTCCGTTATCCGAACGGGTATGAGGGAGACCGGTGTACCGTCAGGCTTGGACGGCCATTGAGCGAGGCTTTAAGGTCATTAAGCATTCAGATGAAAAATAGCGTATTTGTGACGATGCTGGGTGCATTTCATCTTTTTCTGCACCGGCTTACCAAACAGTCAGGCCTTGTGATCGGGGTCCCCGCAGCAGGTCAATCGCATATGAAACAGCATGATCTGATTGGAAATTGCGTCAATATGATTCCGGTGAAGAACACGTCTTCTTCAGAAAGCACTTTATCCGGTTATCTTGGCAGTATGAAAGAAAGCGTGAATCTTGCAATGCGGCACCAAGCCGTCCCGATGACACTGGTGGCCAGAGAGCTTCCGCACGATCAAGTGCCGGATATGCGTATTATCTTTAATTTAGACAGGCCTTTTCGAAAGCTGCATTTCGGAAAGGCGGAGGCGGAGCCCGTTGCATACCCGGTAAAATGCACCCTATACGATTTATTTCTGAACATAACAGACGCGCATCAAGAATATGTTCTTGATTTCGACTTTAATACGAACGTCGTCAGTCCGGAAATCATGAAAAAGTGGGGAGCGGGTTTTACAAAATTGCTGCAAAAAATGGTTGAGGGAGATTCAATCCCTCTTGACGCCATGATGATGTTTTCCGATGAAGAACAGCATGATTTACAAGCACTTTACGCCGAACACCAGAAGCGGATCTCTTCAATAGGAAGCAATACGGCAAATTTTACTGAAGCCTATGAGGCGCCGGTAAATGAAACGGAACGGCAGCTGGCGCGGATTTGGGAGGAACTTTTCGGCCTTGAACGGGTTGGCAGATCAGATCGCTTCCTGGCTCTGGGGGGAAACTCACTCCAGGCAACGCTTATGCTTTCCAAAGTTCAGAAGACATTTCATCAAAAGGTTTCCATTGGACAATTTTTCAATCACCAGACTGTTAAGGAATTAGCACGTTTCATTCAGAACGAAACGAAAGTCGTGCACCTCCCAATGAAGGCTGCCGAGAAAAAAGCGTATTACCCGACATCGCCGGCACAGCAAAGAGTATATTTCCTGCACCAGCTGGAAACGGATCAGCTGGCGCAAAATATGTTCGGCCACATATCAATAACAGGGAAGTACGATGAGCAAGCCCTGATCTCATCTCTTCAACAAGTGATGCAGCGGCACGAAGCGTTTCGCACGTATTTCGACATTATAGATGGCGATATCGTTCAGAAACTTGAAAACGAAGTTGATTTTAACGTTCATGTCCGGACAATGAGCCGGGATGAATTTGATGCCTATTCAGACCGGTTTGTAAAACCGTTCCGCCTGGACCAAGCTCCGTTAGTTCGTGCGGAGCTGATCAAGATTGAAAACGAGCAGGCCGAACTGCTCATCGATATGCATCATATCATTTCGGACGGTTATTCCGTCAACATCCTTACAAATGAATTGCTGGCTTTATATCATCAGAAACCATTACCGGACATTGAATTTGAATATAAAGATTTCGCAGAATGGCAAAACCAACGGCTGAATGAGGATGCCATGAAGCGGCAGGAGACATATTGGCTGGAACAATTTCAAGACGAAATTCCCATTCTCGACCTGCCGACAGACGGTTCAATAGCGGCAGAACGGTCTTCTGAGGGACAGCGTGTGACATGCTCCTTACAGCCGGATGTCATCCGTTCGCTTCAAGATTTGGCGCAAAAGGCGGAAACGACTCTCTATACGGTGCTTCTGGCCGCCTATAATGTGCTGCTTCATAAATATACGGGACAAGAAGACATTGTCGTAGGCACGCCTGCTTCAGGAAGAAATCATCCGGATATCGAAAAGATCATCGGTATTTTCATACAAACCATTGGAATCCGGACGAAGCCGCACGCCAATAGAACGTTTACGGATTATCTGGAAGAAGTAAAGCGGCAGACGCTTGACGCTTTCGAAAACCAAGACTATCCATTCGACCGGCTTGTGGAGAAATTAAATGTACAGCGGGAAACAACCGGAAAGTCTCTGTTTAATACGATGTTTGTGTTTCAAAACATTGAATTTCATGAAATCCGGCACAATGAATGTACATTTAAAGTGAAAGAACGAAATCCAGGGGTCTCTTTATATGATTTGATGCTCACGATCGAAGATGCCGGTCAACAGATAGAGATGCATTTTGATTATAAACCGGGACGATTCACAAAAGACACCATTGAACAGATCACCAGACACTATACCGCCATTTTAAACAGCCTTGCTGAGCAGCCGGAGATGACATTGTCTTCTGTTCCTATGCTGTCTGAAACCGAACGGCATCAACTGCTGACGGAGTGTAATGGCACAAAGACGCCGTATCCGCATAAGGAAACGGTATATCGGTGGTTTGAAATGCAGGCGGAACAGAGTCCCGATCATGAAGCCGTTATTTTTGGCAATGAGCGGTATACGTACAGACAGCTCAATGAACGGGCGAACCGATTGGCGCGGACGTTACGGACAAAAGGCGTACAAGCGGATCAATTCGTTGCCATCATCTGCCCGCATCGGATCGAGCTGATTGTCGGAATTTTGGCTGTTCTGAAAGCCGGCGGCGCATACGTGCCCATTGATCCTGAATATCCGGAAGATCGGATCCAATATATGCTGAGAGATTCAAGAGCGGAGGTTGTGTTGACACAGCGCAGCCTGCTGGATCAATTACCGTATGATGGTGACATTGTGCTTTTGGATGAGGAAAACTCATACCATGAGGAGCACTCGAATCTTGAATCGGACAGCGATGCGCATGATTTGGCCTACATGATCTATACGTCAGGTTCGACGGGAAATCCAAAAGGTGTACTCATTGAGCATCAGGGGCTGGCTGATTATATTTGGTGGGCGAAAGAGGTTTATGTAAGAGGTGAGAAAACCAACTTTCCATTATACTCTTCCATCTCTTTCGATCTGACTGTGACCTCGATATTTACACCGCTGGTTACGGGAAATACCATCATTGTCTTTGACGGCGAAGACAAAAGCGCTGTGCTTTCTGAGATTATGCGGGACTCAAGAATAGACATGATCAAATTGACCCCGGCACATCTGCACGTCATCAAGGAGATGAATATCGCTGGCGGCACCGCCATACGGAAAATGATTGTCGGCGGAGAAAATTTAAGCACCCGTCTGGCCAAAAGTGTCAGCGAGCAGTTTAAAGGCCGGCTGGACATTTTCAATGAATACGGACCGACGGAAGCTGTCGTCGGATGTATGATTTATCACTTCGACGCAGAACGGGACAAGCGGGAATTTGTACCGATCGGCACTCCTGCTCTCAACACGGATATTTATGTGGCCGATGCAAGCAGAAACCTGGTTCCGATCGGGGTAATCGGCGAAATATATATCAGCGGACCGGGTGTTGCCAGAGGGTATTGGAACCGCCCGGATTTAACGGAAGAGAAATTTGTTGAAAACCCGTATGTCCCGGGAGCGAAAATGTACAAATCAGGGGATTTGGCTAAGCGATTGAAGGACGGAAATCTTGTATATATTGGGCGCGTTGATGAACAAGTCAAAATCAGGGGACACCGAATCGAGCTTGGTGAAATTGAAGCAGCAATGCATAACGCGGAAGCGGTGCAAAAAGCCGCGGTAACAGTGAAAGAAGAAGAAGACGGCTTAAAACAATTATGCGCGTATTACGTAAGCGACAAGCCTATAGCGGCTGCGCAGCTTAGGGAACAATTGTCATCGAAGCTTCCGGACTACATGGTTCCGTCCTATTTTGTCCGTCTGGAGCATATGCCGTTAACATCCAACGGGAAAATAAACCGTAAGGCACTGCCTGCACCAGAAGCGAGTCTGCAGCAGACAGCTGAATATGTTCCGCCGGGTAATGAGACGGAGTCCAAACTTACAGATTTATGGAAGGAAGTGCTCGGAATAAGCCATGCGGGGATCAAACATAATTTCTTTGATCTCGGAGGCAACTCCATCCGAGCGGCAGCCTTAGCCGCCAGAATTCACAAAGAGCTGGATGTGAATCTGTCTCTCAAAGACATATTCAAGTTTCCTACCATTGAACAATTGGCTGACAAGGCGTTACACATGGACAAAAATCGATATGTACCGATTCCGGCTGCAAAGGAAATGCCATATTATCCGGTTTCTTCAGCTCAGAGGCGGATGTATTTATTAAGTCACACAGAAGGCGGCGAGCTGACTTACAATATGACGGGTGCCATGAAAGTGGAAGGGACGATCGATCCCGAACGGTTAAACGCCGCTTTCCGAAAATTAATCGCGCGTCATGAAGCGTTGCGTACCAGCTTTGATTTATATGAAGGCGAGCCGGCACAGCGTATTCATCAGAACGTCGACTTTACGATAGAACGAATTCAAGCAAGCGAAGAAGAAGCGGAAAACCGTGTGCTTGATTTCATCAAAGCGTTTGACTTAGCCAAGCCGCCGCTGATGCGGGCCGGACTGATTGAAATTGAACCTGCGCGGCACGTGCTTGTGGTTGATATGCATCATATCATTTCTGACGGCGTGTCCGTCAATATTCTGATGAAAGATTTAAGCCGAATCTACGAGGGGAACGAACCGGGCCCGCTCTCTATTCAATATAAAGACTTTGCAGTTTGGCAGCAATCGGACATTCAGAAACGGAACATCAAGAGCCAGGAAGCGTATTGGCTGGATCAGTTTCACGGTGATATTCCTCTACTGGATATGCCTGCGGATTATGAGCGACCTGCCATACGCGATTACGAAGGCGAATCATTTGAATTTCTTATACCCGAACACTTGAAACAGCGTTTAAGCCAAATGGAAGAAGACACAGGAGCAACACTGTATATGATTTTATTGGCAGCCTATACGATTCTTTTATCCAAATACAGCGGACAAGAAGATATTATCGTAGGAACGCCATCTGCCGGGCGGACTCATCTGGATGTAGAGCCGGTCGTGGGAATGTTCGTCAATACGTTAGTCATTCGCAATCACCCGGCGGGCCGTAAAACATTTGATGCCTACTTAAATGAAGTAAAAGAAAACATGCTGAACGCCTATAAAAATCAAGACTATCCGTTGGAAGAATTAATTCAGCATCTGCATCTTCCAAAAGATTCAAGCCGCAATCCTTTATTCGATACGATGTTTGTGCTGCAAAATCTTGATCATGCTGAATTGACTTTCGATTCCCTTCAACTCAAGCCGTATCCATTTCATCATCCGGTTGCCAAATTCGATTTGACCTTGTCGATTCAGGCGGACCGCGACAACTATCACGGACTGTTTGAATATTCGAAAAAACTGTTTAAGAAAAGCAGAATCGAGGTTTTATCAAACGACTACTTACACATCCTATCGGCGATTTTGGAACAGCCAAGCATTCTAATCGAACATATCGGATTGAGCGGCAGCAATGAGGAAGAAGAGAACGCGCTTGATTCTATTCAATTGAACTTTTAGGGAAAAGCATTATTTCTTTAAAATATATAAAATGAGGTGCTCCAATGTCGGTATTTAAAACTCAAGAAACGTACTGGGAAAACCTGTTTGATGAAGAAGACGGTCTAAGCGCATTCCCTTACTTTAAAGCAGCGGATAAAGCGTCGTTGGCCCGTACCGGCTACCAGGAAAACTGCATCTGCCGTTCCTTATCTCCGGAAGTATCTCAAAGAATCATGACAATGGCGAATCATTCCGATATGGCGGCCTATCTGATTTTATTGGCGGGTATTGAGTGCTTGTTATATAAATATACGGATCGAACGAGCCTGATTCTTGGCATTCCAACGGTATCGAAGCAAAAAGCCGGCCAGTCAGCCGTTAACAACATTGTCCTCTTAAAAAATACGCTTTCAAACGAGAGCACATTTAAAACCGTATTCGGGCAGCTGAAAGAAGCCGTTAATGATTCTCTGAAAAATCAAAACCTGCCGTTTAGAAAAATGGCCCGGCATCTGAGCGTGCAATACAATGACGAGCATATGCCTTTGATTCATACCGTCGTTTCGCTCAACGAAATTCATTCCTTGCAATGTAAAGAAGATACTGCAACCGATACGCTGTTTCACTTTGATTTGGAGAACAACGGGATTCATTTGAAGCTTTTTTATAACGGCAATCTGTACGATGAGCGCTATATCAATCAAATTGTATCCCATTTGGATCAGCTGCTGTCTGTGATCCTGTTTCAGCCTCAAGCCGCGATCCATACGGCAGAGATCTTACCGGAAGCGGAAAAACAGAAGCTATTGTTTGATTTTAACGACACCGTCAGAGATTTCTCCGGGAGCAGAACAGTCTATCAATTATTTGAAGAGCAGGCAGAAAGAACGCCTGAGCATGCGGCCGTCAAGTTTAAAAACGACCATTTGACGTACAGGGAACTGAATGAGAAGGCGAGCCGTTTGGCAAGAACATTGCGTAATTGCGGGGTTCAACCCGATACGTTAGTCGCCATTCTCGCTGATCGTTCATTAGAGATGATCGTATCCATTATAGCTGTTTGGAAGGCAGGGGGCGCTTATGTGCCCCTGGATCCTGAATATCCAAAAGAGCGGCTTCAATATTTGCTTCATGATGCGGACGCAGACGTTCTCCTTGTTCAGCAACATTTAAAAAACAGTCTCGCCTTTGACGGCCCGGTGATTGATTTGAATGATGAAACATCATACCATGCCGATTGCTCATTGTTATCACCAGTAGCGGAACACAGCCATTTAGCCTATGTCATTTATACGTCGGGTACAACAGGAAAGCCGAAAGGGGTCATGGTTGAACACGGCGGCATTGTGAACTCGCTTCAGTGGAAGAAGTCGTTTTTCAAGCATTCTCCGGCGGATCGCGTGCTTGTCTTGTACCCGTATGTTTTTGATGCGTTCATTTTAAATTTCTTCGGCCCGCTCATCTCAGGAGCAACTTTGCACCTTTTGCCTAATGAAGAGAATAAAGAAACTTTTGCCATTCAAAATGCCATAAAACAAGAAAGAATTACCCATTTTTCAACTTCTCCCCGTCTTCTGAAAACGATGATCGAACAGATGAAGAGAGAGGATTTCATCCATGTTCAGCATGTTGTTGTAGGCGGTGAGCAGCTGGAAACAGATACAGTTGAGAAGCTGCATTCTCTGCAGCCTCGCATTCGGATCAATAATGAATACGGACCGACAGAAAACAGCGTGGTATCTACATTTCACCCTGTTCAGTCCGCTGATGAACAGATCACAATCGGCAGCCCGGTGGCCAACCATCAAGCTTATATTTTAGGAGCGCACCATCAAATCCAGCCGATCGGCGTACCGGGAGAGCTGTATGTCGGAGGAGCAGGAGTGGCCCGCGGCTACCTCAATCGGCCTGAATTGACGGAGGAAAAATTTGTGGAGCATCTGCATGTCCCTGGTCAAAAGATGTATAAGACAGGGGATCTCGCCAGATGGCTGCCGGATGGAAGAATCGAATATTTAGGGCGGATTGATCATCAAGTGAAAATTCGCGGCTACCGGATTGAGATCGGCGAGGTAGAGGCAGCCATGTTCAATCTGGAAAACGTTCGTGAAGCCGCAGTCGTCGCGCGGGAAGACGCAGACGGGGCCAAACAATTGTATGCCTATTATGTCGGCGAGCCTTCTTTGACCGCTGCGCAGTTCAGAGAAGAATTATCCCGGGAACTGCCGAATTATATGATTCCCTCCCGCTTTATCCCATTGGAACGCATTCCGCTCACTTCCAATGGGAAGATTGATCTGAAAGCTTTGCCTGCTGCTGACGAAAATACGCGGGCGGAAAACGAATACATAGCCCCGCGGAACACAATAGAAGAACTGCTGGCGTCTATCTGGCAAGAAGTATTAGGGGCAGAACGTATAGGAATTTTGGATAATTTCTTTGATTTTGGCGGAGATTCGATTAAATCAATTCAGGTGTCATCCAGATTGTATCAAGCCGGATACAAGGTTGATATGAAGCATTTGTTTAAACACCCCTCGATTGCTGAACTCAGTCAGTTTGTAGCACCGGTCAGCAGGGTGGCTGATCAAGGAGAAGTGAATGGCGGAACCAAGCTGACCCCGATACAGCATTGGTTTTTTGAGCAAAAAATGCCGCATGCACACCATTACAATCAGGCCGTCATGTTATATTCGGCGGAAGGCTTTAAAGAGGGCCCGCTTCGTCGGACGATGGAACGGATCGCGTCGCATCACGATGCCTTGAGGATGATTTTTGAAAAAACGCCGGATGGATACGCTCCGCGAATTACAGGAACAGATGAAAGTGGACTATACCATCTGGAAGTGATGAATTATAAAGGGGAAACCGATCCGGCTCAAGCGATTGCCGATAAAGCGAATGAGATTCAAAGCAGCATGGTATTAGACAAAGGCCCATTGATGAAGCTCGGTTTGTTCCAATGTCCGGACGGAGATCATTTGCTGATTGCAATTCATCATTTGCTGATTGACGGAGTATCCTGGCGTATTTTGCTCGAAGATTTTGCAAGCGGTTATGAGCAGGCAGAACGCGGACAAACGATCCAGCTCCCGCAAAAAACAGATTCGTTTCCATTCTGGGCCGATCAATTGTCCAAGTATGCGGCGGAAACCGATATGGAAGAGGAGATTGCGTATTGGGCTGAGCTTTCAAGTATAAAGCCTCAGCCATTGCCTAAGGACACTATCAGCGAAGGATCGTTATTAAGAGACAGCGAAGAAGTGACGATTCAATGGACAAAAGAGGAAACGGAGCAATTATTAAAACAAGCGAACCGCGCCTACAACACGGATATCAACGATCTGCTGCTGACTTCGTTAGGGCTGGCTGTTCACAAGTGGACAGGCACGGAAGACATTGTCGTGAATTTGGAAGGCCACGGGAGAGAACCGATTATTCCGGATGCTGACATTTCCCGCACGATAGGATGGTTCACAAGCCAGTACCCTGTCGTCCTGAGGATGGAAGCCGGAAAAAACCTGTCGCAGCGGATCAAGATCGTAAAAGAAGGGCTGCGCCGTATCCCTGACAAAGGAATGAATTACAGCATCATCAAATATATATCCGGGCATCCGGAAGCCGACAGCCTGCAGCTGAACCCGGAGATATCGTTTAACTATTTGGGACAATTTGACCAAGACCTGAAGCATCAAGCTTTGCGCATCTCGCCTTTTTCCACAGGGTTATCAATGAACGAAAACCAAGAGAGAACGGCCGTGCTTGATTTGAACGGCATGATTGCCGAAGGGACATTATCACTGACACTGAGCTACAGCAGCAAACAATACGAAAGATCTACTATGGCTCAATTTGCCCGGGGGTTGAAAGAAAGTCTGCAAGAAGTCATTGCACATTGTGTAAGCCGGCAGCAGACTTCTCTCACACCAAGTGACATCCTGTTAAAAGACATCTCAATCGACGAACTGGAACAGCTTTTGGAGCAGACGCGTGAATTAGGCGAAGCGGAAAATATTTATCCATTAACGCCGATGCAGAAGGGCATGCTGTTTCACAGCTTATTTGATCCGAATTCAGGTGCTTATTTTCAGCAAACGATGTTTGATCTGCATGGAGATCTGGAAATTGATTCATTTTCAAAAAGCTTGGACGGCTTATCGCAAAAATATGATATTTTCCGCACGAATTTTTACAGAGGCTGGAAGGATCAGCCGCTCCAAATCATATTCAAAACGAAAAAAATCGGTTTTCAATTCAATGACTTACGAGAGATGAAGGAATCACAAAAAGAAGCGATGATTCAGCAGTATGCCAGAGAAGATAAGATGCGGGGGTTCGACTTAGAAAAAGGCGCGTTAATGCGGTTATTTATCCTTCGTACGGATGAAAAGACATACCGTTTTATCTGGAGCTTCCACCATATTTTGATGGACGGCTGGTGCCTGCCGCTGATTACAAAAGAAATTTTCGAGAATTACTTTGCTTTGCTTCAGCAAAAGCAGCCTGAACAATCGTCAATAACTCCGTACAGTCAATATATTGAATGGCTCGGCCGGCAAGATGCGAAAGCGGCCGCGGCTTATTGGGATCAGTACTTGGAGGGATATGAGGAGCAAACCGGCCTTCCTAAAGATCACCATGCAGCGGAAGACGGACGATACGTTCCGGAAAAAGTGACGTGTGACATAAGCTCCGATCTCACTTCGAAAATGAAGCGGACGGCAGGCAAGCATCATGTCACGCTGAACACGCTGCTGCAGACGGCATGGGCGGTTTTGCTGCAGAAATATAACCGCAGCCGGGACGTTGTGTTTGGAAGTGTTGTATCCGGAAGACCTGCTGGAATTCCAAACGTGGAAACCATGATCGGCTTATTCATTAACACCATTCCCGTCCGATTCCGATGTGAAGCCGGGACAACGTTTGCTGAGCTTATGAAAGAGGCGCAGGAAAGGGCTGTAGCGTCTCAACAATTTGAGACGCACCCGCTGTACGATATTCAAGCGCGTACAACGCAAAAGCAAGATTTAATTACACATTTAATGATATTCGAAAATTATCCGGTTGATCAGTATATGGAAAGTATAGGCCGCCAAAACGGAACATCCATCACGATTTCCAACGTACAAATGGAAGAACAGACCAACTACGATTTTAATTTGACTGTTATTCCGGGCGACGAGATGAACATCTCTTTTGAATACAATGCAAATGTGTATGAGCGGGCAAGCATAGAGCGGGTTCGGGAACATTTCATGCAAATCCTGCATCAAGTCGTGACAGATGCGGATATTCGGGTGGATCAAGTTGAATTGTTAACGGAAGGCGAAAGAAGAACCCTTCTGCAGACGCTTAACGACACGGCCGCGCCGTTTCCGCAGACGCCGGTTCATCAATTATTTGAAGAGCAATCGCAGCGTACGCCCGATCAAGCAGCCGTCATTGATAAGGACATGCAGCTCACGTACGGAGAGCTCAATAAGCGGGCCAACCGACTGGCGCGAACGTTAAGAGCGAAAGGAGTGCAGGCAGATCAGCCTGTAGCCATCATCACAAGAAACAGCATCGAATCGGTGGTCGGAATCCTTGCCGTTTTAAAATCAGGCGGAGCCTATGTCCCGATAGATCCGGAATATCCGCAAGACCGCATCCGGTATATGCTGGATGACTCCCAAGCCGGAATCGTTTTAATGCAGCGGGACGTCAGGAAACAGCTTGCCTATGAAGGCGCCACGGTTTTACTTGATGATGAAAGTTCTTATCACCAAGATGGCTCTGACCTTGCTCCGATAAATGATGTGAGCCATTTGGCATATGTCATTTATACGTCAGGTTCCACAGGCCGGCCAAAAGGCGTACTAATCGAGCACGGAGGCTTGACCAATTATATTTGGTGGGCGAAAGAAGTTTATGTAAAAGGCGAGAAAGCCAACTTCCCATTGTATTCGTCAATTTCTTTTGATCTGACGGTGACTTCTATTTTCACGCCGCTTGTCACAGGCAATGCAATCATCGTCTATGACGGAGAGGATAAAACAGCTCTGCTTGAATCAATTGTGCGGGACCCGAGGGTGGATATCATTAAATTGACCCCGGCCCATTTGCAGGTCTTGAAAGAAATGAACATTGCCGATCAAACGGCTGTCCGAAGAATGATTGTGGGCGGGGAAAACTTAAGCACCCGGTTAGCCCGCAGCATTCATGAACAGTTCGAAGGCCGGATTGAAATATGCAATGAGTACGGTCCGACGGAAACCGTTGTCGGCTGCATGATTTACCGTTATGATCCCGCAAAGGACAGACGGGATTCGGTACCGATCGGAACCGCTGCGGCAAACACGAGCATTTACGTTCTTGATGAGAATATGAAACCCGCGCCGATCGGAGTGCCGGGAGAGATCTATATCAGCGGCGCCGGTGTGGCAAGAGGATATTTGAACCGGCCCGAATTAACGGCAGAGAAATTTGTCGATGACCCGTTTGAACCCGGAGCGAAGATGTATAAGACCGGGGATTTGGCGAAGTGGCTGGCGGACGGAAACATTGAATATGCGGGCAGAATAGATGAACAAGTGAAAATCAGAGGCTATCGTATCGAATTAGGCGAGATCGAGGCGGCACTGCTTCAAGAAGAAGCGATCAAGAAAGCTGTCGTCACAGCCAGAGAGGATGTCCACGGGTTTAAACAATTGTGTGCATATTACGTGAGCGGCGGACAAATAACGGCAGCCCGGCTCCGGAAACAATTGTCACACAGCCTGGCGGGTTATATGGTTCCGGCTTATTTTATCGAGCTTGATGAAATGCCTTTAACTTCTAACGGAAAAATAAACAGAAAAGGGCTGCCGGCTCCGGATTTCGAGCTGCAGGACAGAGCAGAGTATAAAGCTCCCCGAACAAAAGCTGAAGAAATATTAGTTTCTGCCTGGGAATCGGTATTAGGCGCTGAAAACGTCAGTATTCTTGATAATTTCTTTGACCTTGGCGGAGATTCCATTAAATCCATTCAAGTTTCCTCCAGATTAAATCAGCAAGGATACAAAATGGAAATCAAAGACTTGTTTCAATATGCAACAATTGCTGAATTGAGTCCGCATATCAAGCAGAATCTGCGTATAGCCGATCAAGGTGAGGTCAAAGGAAAAGTCAGCCTGACTCCTATTCAGCATTGGTTTTTTGAACAAATAACAACAGATCAGCATTATTACAATCAAGCCGTCATGCTGCATGCGCCGGAAGGTTTTCAGGAAACGCAGCTTCATCAAACCCTGCAAAAGCTTGCTGAACATCACGATGCGCTCCGCATGACATTCCGGACTACGGAAAATGGCTGTGAGGCACAGAATGAAGAAATCGCCCAAAGCGGACTGTACCGCTTAGAAGTCCTGAATCTGAAAGAAGATCCCGATCCGGGACGGACAATTGAAGCCAAAGCTGATGAGATACAAAGCAGTATGCATTTAAGTGATGGGCCGTTAATGAAAGCCGGGTTGTTTCAATGCGCAGATGGAGATCATTTGCTCATTGCCATCCATCATTTGATTATAGACGGGATTTCATGGCGCATTTTACTGGAAGATATCGTTAGCGGCTACAAGCAAGCCGAGAACGGGCGAGTGATTCAACTGCCGCAAAAAACAGACTCTTTCCAATTATGGGCTAAGAGACTCTCAGAATATGCGCAAAGTGAAACCATAAAACAAGAACAGGAATATTGGACAAAAATCGAACAAACCGAAGTCAAACCGCTGCCTAAAGATTTTCATGAGACCCATACAACTGCAAAAGACAGTGAAACAGCAACTGTGGAATGGACGAAAGAGGAAACGGAGCTCTTATTAAAACAAGCGAATCGCGCTTATCACACGGAAATAAACGATTTGCTTTTAACTTCTCTGGGTCTTTCCATATCGCATTGGTCAGGACTGGAAAAAATTCCGATTCATTTAGAGGGACACGGCCGAGAACAGATTATACAAAATATAGATATCTCCCGCACGGTCGGGTGGTTTACAAGTCTGTATCCGGTTGTGCTGCACGCGCAGCCGGGCAAAGAAATCTCTGATTATATCAAGACGACCAAAGAAGGATTGCGCCAAATTCCGTATAAAGGGATCGGATATGGAATAGCAAGGTACTTAAGCGGCGGAATGCCATCGAAACTCAATCCCGAGATCAGCTTTAACTACCTTGGACAGTTTGACCAAGATTTACAGCAGCATGGGGTTCAGTTATCTTCTTATTCTTGCGGTTCAGACTCAAGCGGACATCAAGAAAGACCGTATGTGTTGAATATAAACGGAATGATCACCGAGGGCCGGCTGAAGCTTACGATCAGCTACAGCAGCAAACAGTACGCAAAAGAAACGATCATGCGGTTATCAGAAACGATTCAAAGCCGCCTGCGGACAATCATTACGCATTGCGTTCATAAAGAACAATCGGAACTGACGCCAAGCGATATTTTGTTAAAGGGCATGTCCATTGACGAATTGGATCAGCTCCTCATTCAACTACCGCATGCAGGTGAGGTTGAAAACGTGTATCCGCTCACTCCGATGCAGAAAGGAATGCTCTTTCACAGCCTGCTGGACGAGGCCTCAAGTTCTTATTTTGAACAAGCATCGTTCGATTTGCAGGGAGAGTTAAAGATTGATTGGTTTAAAGCAAGCCTTGAACGATTATTTGAAACATACGCCGTGCTCAGAACCCGTTTTTACAGCGGCTGGAACGATACTCCTTTACAAATTGTCTATAAAACGCAAACACCGCAAATTCATTTTGCAGATTTGCGTGATATAGAGGAGCACCTGAGAGAGGATGCAATCGCAGCCTATCAAAGAGAAGACAAGGCAAAAGGATTTGACTTAGCTCGGGATCCGCTGATGCGCATAGCGATTTTCCGTATGGAAGACCGCAAATATCATTTGATTTGGAGCTTCCATCATATTGTGATGGATGGCTGGTGCCTGTCTCTTATCACGAAGGAAGTGTTTGATCATTATAGCGCCTTACAGGAAGGCAGGGAACCAGAACCGCCATCGGCAGCTCCTTACAGCGACTATATCGAGTGGCTTGACCGCCAAGATCAGGGAGCGGCAAAGCGGTACTGGAGCGGGTATCTTGAAGGATATAAAGGTGAAACCACGCTTCTTCATAAAATAGCGCAGCATGAACAAAAAGAATACGCCTATGCCAATGTGATCTGCCGATTTGATCACGAACAGACAAAACAATTACAGCAGATCGCAAATCAGCATCAGGTTACGTTAAATACGTTGATCCAAACGTTATGGGGAATTTTATTACAGAAATACAGCGGGTCCGCAGACGTTGTCTTCGGCAGTGTCGTGTCGGGAAGGCCGGCGGAAATTCCTGATGTGGAACAGATGATCGGTCTGTTCATCAATACGATTCCGGTTCGCATCCGCTGCGATGAGGACAGCACTTTTGCTGATACGATGCAAATGGTTCAACAAAACGCGCTGGCTTCCCAATCGTACGATACCTATCCTTTATACGAAATTCAGGCCCAAACGGAACAAAAGCAAAACTTAATTGATCATATCATGATCTTTGAAAATTATCCGATAGGGCAGCAAGTTGAAGAGGGCCATGATGCTGCGGATTTAAATATCGTGAATTTCCATATAGAAGAACACACCCATTACGATTTTAATGTAGTTGTCATCCCTGGCGAACAACTCACCGTTCATTTTAGTTTTAACCGAAATGAATATGAACAATCAGAGGCAGAGCGGATTCGCGGACATTTTGAACAGCTTATGCAGCAAGTACTGCAGCTGCCGTCTGTCAAAATAGAAGAAATGGAACTTCTGACGCAGCAAGAAAAAGAACAGCTGCACAGCCGTTTTCAGTCTAACGAAATGCATTACCCACGTGAACAAACGATTCATCAGCTGTTCGAGGAACAAGCACTCCGGACGCCGGACCATGAGGCGGTTATATTCGAGGAGCAGCGTATGACATACCTTGAGTTAAATGAACGGGCCAATCAACTAGCACGCACTTTACGAGCTGAAGGCCTGCAGGCCGACCAGCTTGTTGCGATCATGGCTGAGCGTTCTCTAGAAATGATGGTCGGGATTTATGCAATCCTGAAAGCGGGAGGCGCTTATGTGCCAATCGACCCGGATTACCCGGAGGAACGCATCCGCTACATCCTTGAAGATTCAGGGGCGCCCCTGCTGCTGTCACAGCGTCACGTGAAAGAACGGGTTGCTTTTGCAGGAACGGTCATCGATCTCGATGATACTTCCGTTTACGATGATGACGTTTCTAACTTGGAGCCGCTGTCTGGTGCGGGCGATAGGGCATATGTAATCTACACGTCCGGATCGACCGGCAAGCCCAAGGGGGTTATGGTTGAACATCGTCCGGTTATAAACCGGTTGATGTGGATGCAAAAGGCTTATCCGATCGGCAGCGGCGATACGATTTTACAAAAGACAGCGATCACCTTCGACGTCTCGGTATGGGAGCTGTTCTGGTGGGCTTTGACCGGTGCGAAGGTGTGCCTGCTTCCGCTCGGCGGAGAGAAAGACCCTGAAGTGATTTGGAACACAATAGAAGAGCAAAGTATCACGACAATGCATTTCGTCCCGGCGATGCTGCACGCCTTCCTGAAGTTTGCGGAAACACAGACGGCAAGCGGACAGACAAGCAAGCTGCGTACGTTGCGGCAAGTGTTTGCAAGCGGCGAGGCATTAATGCCGGCACATACGGCAAGATTTCATCGCCTTATTACGCCTGTGAACGGCGCCCAACTGATCAACCTGTACGGCCCGACGGAAGCAACGGTCGATGTGTCGTACTTCAACTGCGAAGCGAACCAAGCGTATGCATCGGTACCGATCGGCAAGCCGATCTCGAATATACAGCTGTATATGATGGCACCGGGATCAATGCGTCTACAGCCAGTCGGAGTACCGGGAGAGCTTTGTATCGCAGGCGACGGACTGGCGAGGGGGTACCTGAACCGTCCGGAGCTGACTGCGGAGAAGTTCGTGGATCATCCGTTCGAACCCGGCAAACGGATGTACCGGACGGGCGATCTGGCGAGATGGCTGCCGGACGGTAACATCGAATATTTGGGCCGGATCGATCATCAAGTGAAAATTCGAGGATACAGGATCGAACTCGGCGAGGTGGAAGCTCAGCTCTTAAAGATAGAGTCGGTACAGGAAGCAGTAGTCACCGCTCTTGAAGACGGAGACGGAGAAAAGCAGCTATGCGCATACTTTTCAGCGAACACCGAGCTGATGGTGAGCGAGCTGCGAATAGCGCTGTCGCAGGAACTGCCGGGGTATATGATCCCGTCGTACTTTATCCAACTGGAGCGTTTGCCGTTAACGGCAAACGGAAAAATCGACCGCAAAGCATTGCCAGCACCAGAAGGAGGCGTGCAAACAGGGATCGAATACGTTGCTCCCCGTACAGCGGCGGAAGCGCAGCTGGCGCATATCTGGCAAGAGGTGCTTGGACTTCCGCATATCGGCGTGAAAGACAATTTCTTCGACATCGGCGGTCACTCGCTGCGGGCAACGACGCTGACGGCGAAGCTGCACAAAGAGATGGGGGTCAGCCTGCCGCTGCGGGAAGTGTTCCGATCGCCAACAATTGAAGAAATGGCAGAAACGATTACCGGTATGAAACACACAGCATATACATCTATCCCGACCGTTGAAGCAAAAGGATACTATGCCGTCTCCTCGGCGCAGAAACGGCTGTACATTTTGAATCAGCTGAAAGGCGGTGAGCTGAGCTACAACATGCCGAGTGTCATGAGAGTCGATGGAGCTCTGGATCGGGAACTTGTCGAGAAGGCGATCCGCAAGCTGATTCAGCGCCATGAAACGCTGCGTACCGGCTTTGAACTGATAGACGGAGAACCGGTGCAGCGGATCTATGACGACGTCCCATTTGCAGTGGAATTCACTCAGGCGAAAGAAGAACAGGCGGAAGCCCTCGTTCATGGGTTTGTGCGGGCATTTGACTTGGAGAAAGCACCGCTGCTGCGGGTAGGACTGATCGAGCTTGCAAAAGACCGCCATTTGCTGCTGTTTGACATGCATCATATCATTTCAGACGGCGTATCTATCAAGAATTTGATTGAAGAGTTCGTTTCATTATATGAAGGAAAAGAATTGCCGCCATTGCGGGTTCAGTATAAAGATTATGCGGCGTGGCAGCTGTCGGATATGCAAAGCGAACGGATGAAGAAACAGGAAGCGTACTGGCTGGATGTGTTCAGCGGAGAGGTTCCGGTGCTGGATATGCCAACCGACTACGGAAGACCGGCTGCGCGGAGCTTTGAAGGAGGACAAATCGAGTTTGTCATCGGGCCGGAGTTGACGGAACAGCTGAAAGGCTTGGCGGTGAAGAGCGAAAGCACGCTGTACATGGTGCTGCTGGCTGCTTATACGACCATGCTTGCCAAATACAGCGGGCAAGAAGACATCGTAGTAGGCAGCCCGATTGCCGGAAGAACCCATTCGGATTTGGAAAGCTTAATCGGCATGTTCGTGGGCACGCTGGCGATACGAACGAATCCGGTCGGGGAAAAAACATTCCGGGAGTACGTGCAGGAAGTCAAAGAGCATACATTAAAAGCGTACGAAAACCAGGAGTATCCATTCGACGAACTGGTGGACAAGCTAAATGTGTCCCGGGATTTCAGCCGCCATCCGCTGTTTGACACGATGTTCATATGGCAAAACACAGAACAGGGAGAATTGACCCTCGATGATGTGCGTTTTACCCCTTATCCGGACAACCATGCGATGGCGAAGTTCGACCTGACGTTCCAAGCGGCAGAAAATGAAGACGGAATTACAGGTATGATCAGTTACGCGGCAGCGCTGTACAAGCAGGAAACTGCGGAACGCATGGCAAAGCACTTTATCCAATTGATCGAGGCGATTGCGAATGATCCGCAGGCGCCGCTTTCATCCCTGGAGATGATCACCGCGAAGGAGAAAGAGCAGATTGTGGAGAGATGGGGTCAACCGGCGATAGACTGCCCAAGGGACAAAACAATTCACCAATTGTTCGAGGAGCAGGCGGAGCGCACGCCGGAACATACGGCCGCAGTTTACGAGAAAAGCCGATTCACATACCGTGAGCTGAATGAGCGGGCCAACCGCCTGGCGCGGATTTTAAGAAGCGAAGGCGTGCAGCCTGACCAGCCTGTGGGTATTCTGGCAGAACGTTCTCTGGAAATGATCGTGGGGATTATGGCGATCCTGAAAGCCGGGGGCGCGTATGTGCCGATGGATCCGGACAGCCCGCAGGAACGCCTCCGCTATATTCTGGAGGATTCAGGAGCAAAGGTTCTGCTGGCACAGCCCCATTTACAAGATCGTGTATCCTTTGCCGGAGAGATTTTACTGCTGAATGACGAACGAATGAACAGCGGGGATGGCTCGAATCTGGTGACGGCAGCCGGACCGGATCACTTGGCGTATGTGATTTACACATCAGGCACAACCGGCAAGCCAAAAGGCACGCTGATCGAGCATCGCCAGGTCCTTCATTTGATGGAGGGGCTCCGCGGACAAGTGTACGATGCTTATGATTCGGGATTGCGTGTGTCTCTGTTGGCACCGTACTATTTCGACGCATCGGTCAAGCAAATTTTCGCGGCACTGTTAGGGGGACATGCACTGTATATCGTCCCTAAAGCATCAGTATCAGACGGTTATGCCTTGTCAAACTATTATCGCACCCACCGCATTGACGTAACAGACGGAACACCGTCACATTTGCAATTGCTTATCGCTGCAGACAGCCTTCATGGGGTAACGATCCGGCACATGCTTATTGGAGGAGAGGCGCTCCCGCAGGCGACGGTGGCGCAATTGCTTGAATTGTTTGCTTCGAACGGGTCATCAATGCCGCTCATAACCAATGTATACGGTCCGACGGAAACCTGCGTGGATGCATCGGTCTTTCACATCGTACCGGAGACATTGGCATCCGCTGACGACGGCGGTTACGTGCCGATCGGCAAACCGCTGGGCAACAACCGTGTGTATATTGTTGATTCCCATGATCGGATGCTGCCTATAGGTGTAAAAGGTGAGCTGTGCATCGCCGGAGACGGAGTAGGACGGGGGTATCTGAACTTGCCTGAATTAACGGGCGAAAAGTTTGTGGCCGATCCGTTTGTAATCGGAGAGCGGATGTATAAAACAGGCGACCTTGCCCGTTACCTGCCGGATGGAAACATTGAATATGCCGGAAGAAAGGATCACCAGGTCAAAATTCGCGGTTACCGGATCGAACTTGGCGAGGTGGAAGCCGCTCTTCTCAACATCGAGCATGTACAAGAAGCGGTGATCCTGGCCAGAGAAAGTGCAGAGGGGCAAAGCGATTTGTATGCCTATTTTACAGGGGAGAAGTCACTGCCGACCAATCAGCTTAAAGAAAAACTCTCCGATCAAATACCAGGCTACATGGTTCCTTCATACTTGATGCAACTGGAGCAAATGCCGTTAACCTCCAATGGAAAAGTGAATCGCAGCGCGTTACCGCTGCCTGAAGCAGGCTTGCAGACCGGGATTGACTATGTTGCTCCAAGGACAAGACCGGAAGAGCAGCTGGGTCACATCTGGAAAGAAGTACTGAAGGTAGAACAAGTCGGCGTAAAAGATAACTTTTTCGATCTAGGCGGGCATTCGTTACGGGGGATGACGCTCGTTACCAGGATCCATAAGCAATTCGGCAAAAGCATTTCATTGAGAGAAGTGTTTCAATACCCGACGATTGAAGAAATGGCGAGGGTCATTGCAGGCGCGGAAACCAGCGGACCGGATGAAATCCCTGTTGCAGAAGCCAAAGATGTTTATCCTGTATCTTCTGTACAAAAGATGGTTTACCTGTCTACACAAATTGAAGGCGGAGAACTAAGTTACAACATGCCGGGGATTTTGACATTGGAAGGCAGGATCGACATGAATCGTTTACAATCTGCATTCCAAAGTCTGATCCAGCGCCATGAATCGCTACAAACCGGATTTGAAATGGTCCGCGGAGAGCTGGTGCAGGTGATCAAGCCGCAGGCGGATTTCTCTATAGAAAGGTACAAAGCAGCTGATGAAGAGGTCGAGGAGCTGTTCCGCAATTTCGTGCGGCCTTTCGATCTCAGTCAGGCTCCATTGCTTCGGGCCGGACTCATCGAATTAGAACAGGACAGACATGTTTTCATGTTTGACATGCATCATATCGTTTCAGACGGCGCTTCTATGAATATTTTTGTTGAAGAACTGATTCAATTGTATGACGGCAAAGAATTAACCCCGCTCCGGATTCAATACAAAGATTACACTGTATGGCAGCAGCAGGCGGAGCAGAGGGAACGCATCAAGAGGCAGGAGAACTATTGGCTGAACGTATTTCATGAGGAACTCCCGCCATTTGAGCTGCCGAAAGATTTTGCCAGACCGCGAATTCGAAGCTTTGAAGGAAAGCGATACAATTTCGCTCTCGATGAGACCGTGGTCCAGGGTATAAAACAGATGGAAGAATTGACCGGATCGACCGCTTACATGATCTTGCTGTCAGCCTATAACATACTGCTGGCCAAATACAGCGGTCAGGAAGATATCGTCGTCGGTACGCCTATTGCGGGAAGAATGCATGAAGATTTACAGCATATTATCGGGATGTTTGTGAATACGCTGGCCATCCGTACGGCACCGGCTGGAGAAAAGACCTTTATGGACTATGTAACGGAAACAAAAGAAACGATGCTGAAAGCTTATGAAAATCAAGAATATCCTTTTGAAGAATTAGTTGAGAAATTGGGAGTGAAACGGGACTTAAGCCGTAATCCGTTATTTGATACGATGTTTGTTCTGCAAAATACGGAACAAACGGATATCGAATTAGACTCTCTCGCGGTCAGACCATATGAACAAACAAATACGGCGGCCAAATTTGATTTGCAGCTGACCTTTGTGATGAAACCGCACGAGATTCAAGGAAGCTTTGAGTACTGCACGAAGCTGTTTAAACAGAAAACCATCGCTACGCTGAGCAAGGATTACGCCATGATTCTGTCGGCGATCATAAAAGACCCATCGATTCCTTTAAAAGAAATTCAATTAAGTGAGAAAGTAAACAAAAGTGAACACTTTGCAAGCGAAATCGAATTGAATTTCTAAAAACGGCCGGTATTGGCTGTCCCCGGCATGATGTTTTTACGGGGACAGCGGTCAGCCGGCTAAAACTTACTGGAGGGATATTAATGTCAGAATTTAAGCAACAGGAGTTGTTCTGGAGCAGCATGTTCGATGCGGAAGATCGTCCCAGTGCAATCCCTTCGTTTCAAATGTCGGACTCAACAATAGAGCACGAGGCGCCGAGTGCACCCAACCGTATTCACAGTTCATTGAGCTCCGATGTATCCCTGCGCATCATGAAGATGACGAATAAATCGCCAATGGCCGTTTATATGGTTCTCCTGGTCGGAATCGAGTGTCTTTTGTACAAATATACGGGGGAAGAGGGCGTTATTGTAGGTGTACCGACCTTTGAAGACGAAACCGATGAAGACCTTCGTTTAGATCAAGTCATGTTAATCAAACAAAACATAAATGCGGACGGCACGTTTAAATCCATATTTAATGAATTCAAGCATACGCTGAACGGAGCCATCTTACATCAGCACGTTCCTTTCGATAAAATGGCCGGTCCATTAAATCTGAACTACGATTCAAATCATTTGCCAATGATTCACACGATCGTATCACTAGATCAGCTTCACCCCATTCGTTTTATAGAAACGGCTGCTGCTGATACGTTATTTCAGTTTTCTATAGAAAATGATTCGATTCATTTAAAGTTAACTTATAATGAACAAGCTTATGATCGCCAGTATATGATGCAAGTGATGGAACATGTAAACCGGATTTTTTCGATTTTGTTATTCCAACCCGACCTTATGATCCGACAGCTTAATATTCTGTCAGACTCAGAGACAAATCAACTCATCGCCTATAATCAAACGGCTGCAGAGTATCCAAAAGAAAAAACGATTCATCAATTTTTGGAGGAACAAGCGGAACGTACCCCTGATCAAACGGCTGTTGTCTACGAGGATAGCCGTCTGACGTACCGGGAATTGAATGAAAGGGCGAATCAACTCGCTCGGACACTGCAATCTGAGGGCGTGCAGCCGGATCAGCCGGTCGGGATTATGGCCGAACGCTCCCTGGATATGATTGTAGGGATCTTCGGGATCTTGAAAGCCGGCGGGGCGTATGTACCGATTGACCCGGGCTATCCGGAGGAACGGGTTCGATACATATTGGAGGATTCGGATACGAAGTTGTTACTCGTGCAGAATCAATCGCGAGAGAGAGTACCTTTTACGGGAAAAGTGCTGGATATGAAAGATCCGCAAAACTTTTGTGAAGACGGGTCGAATGTAGAGCCGGCTGCTGGTCCGGATCATCTGGCCTATGTTATTTATACATCGGGTTCAACGGGTAAGCCGAAAGGGGTTATGGTTGAGCACCGGTCGGTCATCAATCGGCTGGTGTGGATGCAGGAAAAATACCCTCTCGATGAGCGGGATGCGATTCTGCAAAAAACTGCGATCATCTTTGATGTATCAGTGTGGGAACTGTTCTGGTGGACGATATCAGGTTCCAGATTGGTTCTGTTGCCAAACGGAGGAGAAAAGAATCCCGAGCTGATTTTAGATACAATTGCACAAAAAGGTGTCAGCACAATGCATTTTGTACCGGCGATGCTGCATGCCTTCCTGGAATCCATGGATCAGAAGCCAAGCGGGATGTTGAAACAAAAATTAGCGTCATTAAGACATGTGTTTGCAAGCGGAGAGGCTTTGAAGCCTGTACATGTCGCAGGCTTTAAACGCATCATCACATCGGTGAGCCAGGCTCAAATCATCAACTTGTACGGACCGACTGAGGCAACAATTGATGTATCATACTTTGATTGCCAGACGGAAGAAACATATGCATCGATTCCGATAGGCAAACCGATTTCCAACATTCAATTGTATATATTACATGCTGATTTGGAACATATGCAGCCGACCGGTGTGGCGGGAGAACTGTGCATAGCGGGCGATGGGCTTGCAAGGGGCTACTTGAATCGTCCCGAACTGACGGCCGAGAAGTTTGTAAACCATCCGATTGCATCAGGAGAACGGATATACCGGACGGGAGACTTGGCAAGATGGCTGCCGGACGGCAATATCGAGTATTTGGGCCGGATTGATCACCAGGTGAAAATCCGCGGTTACCGCATTGAAATCGGCGAAGTCGAAGGCGCTTTTTTTCAGCTGCCGGCGATCAAAGAAGCCATCGTTATCGCCCGGGAAATCGATGGGGAAACATCCTTGTGCGCCTATTATACTGCACAACATGCTTTAACTGCAGGCGAGCTCCGTGAAGAGCTGTCCCGGCGGCTTCCATCCTATATGATACCTGCTTATTTCGTTCAGCTGGAAGAGATGCCGCTTACTTTCAACGGGAAAATAGACCGTAAATCCCTTCCTTCTCCAAGAGAGAATCTTACAGGCATGAACTATGAAGCTCCTCGAACAGAACTGGAAAAAATACTGGCCGCGGTGTGGGAGTCGGTCTTAGGCTTAGAACGGGTCGGAATCTCAGATCATTTCTTCGAATTGGGGGGCGATTCCATTAAGTCGATTCAAGTGTCCTCAAGATTATACCAAGCCGGGTATAAGTTTGAAATCAAACACTTGTTTAAATACCCAACGATCTCCGAGCTTGTTCCATACGTAGAGCCGGTAACCCGAATCGCAGAACAAGGAGAAATCAAAGGCCGGGCGCTGCTGACACCGATTCAGCATTGGTTTTTTGACCAGAAATACCCGGAATTACACCATTATAATCAAGCAATTATGCTTTATTGGAAAGAGGGACTGGATGAATCAAAGCTTCGGGACGTCATGAAGAAGATCACAGAGCATCACGATGCTTTACGCATGGTCTATGTTCCGACAGAAGATGGACATGAAGCCCGAAATCGCGGGATCGATGAAGGTGATCTGTTCAGCCTTGAAGTGATCTCATTACGCGAAGAAAAAAATGTGTCCCAGACGATAGAAACCATTTCCAATGAGATTCAGCAATCCATTCATTTAGCCGAAGGGCCGCTCATGAAACTGGGATTGTTCCGATGTCAAGAGGGAGATCATTTGCTGATTGCGGTTCATCATCTGGTCATCGACGGCGTATCGTGGAGGATTTTACTTGAGGATATAGCAGCAGCTTATGAGCAGCTTCAAAATGGCGAAGCGATCCGGCTTCCGAAGAAAACGGACTCTTACCTGTTATGGGCTGAACAGTTGAATCGTTATGCAGAAAGTCAGGAATTCGAAGCGGAAAATCAATACTGGTTCAGACAGAAACATAATCCGCAGCATACATTGCCAAAGGACAATGAACAGGAGACCGGTCTGGCCAAAGACAAGGAAACGGTCATCGTTCAATGGACCGTTGAGGAAACCGAACGTTTATTAAAAAACGCTCACCGGGCTTATTCGACCGATATGAACGATTTATTACTGACCGGTCTGGGAACTGCTATTCATCGTTGGTCCGGATGTGAAGACATTCTCATTGATCTTGAAGGACACGGCAGAGAGTCTATCATTCCGGATCTCGATATTTCGCGTACGGTGGGATGGTTCACAAGCCTATATCCGGTTTCGCTTCAAATCAAAGCTGATCAAGATATCCAGCAGCGGATTAAAACAGTGAAAGAAAATTTGCGTCAGATCCCCCAAAAAGGAATAGGTTACGGCCTGATCAAATATTTGTCCGATCACCCGAAGGCACATGAATGGACCGGACATCCGGAAATACGTTTCAATTATTTGGGTCAATTTGATCAAGATGTCCGGAACGGCAAGATGGAGGTATCCCCTTACTCAAGCGGGAAAACAGCCAGTGACAATCGTCCCTTGACCTATACACTTGATATCAACGGCATGATTTCAGACGGCCGATTGTCGCTGGCCATCAGCTATTGCGGTAAACAATATCAAAGAGAAACAATGGAAGCCTGTGCCGCACTCTTAAAAAGCAGCCTGCAGCAAGTCATCGCACATTGTGATGCTCAAGATCAAATTCACCTGACGCCAAGCGATATTTCGTTAAAAGGTATAACGATCGGTGAACTGGATCAATTTGTACAGCAAACGAATCATCTCGGTGACATTGAAAATATATACCCATTAACCCCCATGCAGAAAGGAATGTTGTTCCACAGCTTGATCGATTCAGCTTCCGAAGCTTACTTTGAACAAGCCGCCTTTGATCTGAAAGGTTTCTTGGATATCGATGCATTCAGGATGAGTTTGGCGCATCTGGCCGGAAAATATGACATTCTTCGGACTCTTTTTTATACAGAATGGAAAGATCAGCCTTTGCAGATTGTATTCCGGCAAAAGCCGATTGAAACGGCCGTTGAAGATATTCGCAGCATGAACAGTCATCAGCGCAGCGAGTTTATTGCCGATTTTGCAAGAAGAGATAAGGCGCGGGGATTCAATCTCACCCGGGATGCTTTAATGCGCGTATCGATCCTGCGGACAGAGGAAGACCAAGCGCGGTTGATATGGAGCTTTCATCATATTTTAATGGACGGCTGGTGTTTGCCTCTTGTTACGAAAGAAGTGTTTGAAACCTATTATGCGATACTCGAGCAAAGGCAGCCGAAGCGGGGAGCCGTCACTCCATACAGCCGATATATCGAATGGCTGGATCAACAAGATCACAAGCAGGCGTCAGCCTATTGGCGTAACTATTTAGAAGGTTATGAAGGGCAGACTGTTTTGTTACAAGAACAATCTTCCGACCGGGCGAAAGGATACGAAAAAGGTGAGCATGAGTTTCGTTTAGGAAAGCGGCTCACAGACGAAATAAAACGGGCCGCAAGCCGCCAGCAAGTCACCGTCAATACATGGATACAAACCGCATGGGGCTTATTGCTGCAAAGATACAACGGGAGTCAGGATGTCGTCTTCGGCACGGTCGTATCCGGCAGACCGGCAGAAATTCCGGGAATTGAAACCATGGTCGGTTTATTTATCAATACCATTCCCGTACGTATTCATACGCAGCCTGAAATGACAGCTGCACAAGTATTGAAAATGAACCAGGAGCGGGCACTGGCTTCTCAAGAATATGATACATTTCCGTTGTATGACATTCAGGCTCAAACTGAGCAAAAGCAGCAGTTGATCAATCATATTATGGTATTTGAGAATTACCCGGTTGAGAAACAAATAGAACATATGAAGCAGGATGACAACGCATTAGACATTCTCGATTTTCATATGGAAGAACATACTCATTACGACTTTACTTTTATAGTGATGCCGGATGGAGAAATTGACATTCGTTTTGTATACAATCGCGATGTTTATGACCAAGCAAGTGTCGAACGGATGCAGACGCATTTCATGCAAATCATGAAGCAAATGGCGGACGATCAGGAAATTCGCGTTCAAGACCTTGATATCGTAACAGCGGATGAGCGATCGCTCCTGATAGATAAGTTCAACGATACGGCGGCTGAGTATCCAAAGGAAAAGACGATTCATCAATTGTTTGAAGAACAAGCGGAGCGAACGCCGGAGCAAGCGGCGATTGTTTTTGAAGATAAGGAGCTGACGTATCGGGTAGTAAATGAACGCGCCAATCAGCTGGCCCGAACCTTGGTTGCCAAAGGACTTCAGGCCGAGGAGCTTGTCGGCATTATGGCCGAACGTTCACCGGAGATGGTGATAGGCATCCTTGCTATTTTGAAAGCCGGGGGCGTTTACGTACCGATCGATCCGGATTATCCGAAAGAACGCATCCATTATATGCTTGAGGATTCTAACGTCTCTATCTTATTATTGCAGCATCATCTTCTGGAAGGTACCGATTATCAAAGTCATACTGTCTTCCTTGACGATCCGTCATCATACGGCGCCGAAGCATCTAATCTCAATCTGAACGTGATGCCAAATCATTTAGCCTACGTTATTTATACATCAGGAACAACGGGGAATCCGAAAGGCACGCTCATTGAACATAAAAACGTGGTTCGTCTGTTATTTAACAACAAAAATGTTTTTGATTTTAATGCATCGGACACATGGACTTTGTTTCATTCCTTCTGCTTTGACTTTTCAGTATGGGAAATGTACGGAGCGCTGCTGTATGGGGGCAAATTAGTGATTGTTCCGAAACAAATAGCAAAAAACCCGGAAAGGTATTTGCAATTGTTAAAATCGAAAGCTGTGACTATTTTAAATCAAACGCCGAGTTATTTCTATCAACTGATGCAGGAGGAGAGAGCAGATCCCGAATCCAATTTAAACATCCGAAAAATCATATTTGGCGGAGAGGCGTTAAATCCATCCTTCTTGAAAGACTGGAAGCTTAAATATCCTTTAACCCAATTAATCAATATGTACGGCATCACCGAGACCACCGTTCATGTCACATATAAAGAAATCACGGAACGGGAAATCGACGAGGGCAGAAGCAACATCGGACAACCTATTCCTACTCTGCAAGCGTATATTTTGGACGAATATCAGCACATTCAGGTAATGGGCATACCGGGCGAACTCTATGTGGCAGGAGAGGGACTGGCCAGAGGATATTTGAACCACCCGGAATTAACGGCTGAGAAATTTGTTGAACACCCGTTTGCCGCAGGCGAAAAAATGTACAAAACGGGAGATGTCGCCCGGTGGCTGCCTGACGGCAATATCGAGTATTTGGGAAGAATTGATCATCAGGTAAAAATCCGGGGCTATCGGATTGAAATTGGCGAGGTCGAAGCGGCTTTATTGCAACTGGAATCTGTCAAAGAAGCGGTCGTCATCGCAATTGAAGAAGAGGGCTCAAAGCAGCTGTGCGCCTACTTGTCAGGAGACGATTCATTAAATACGGCGCAGCTGAAGCGCCATTTGCTGAATAAACTGCCCGCTTATATGATACCGGCTTACTTTGTCCAAATGGAGAAGATGCCGATAACCGCAAATGGAAAAATCGATCGAAAAGCTTTGCCGGCTCCTGAGGGAAATAGACTTACCGGAACCGAATACAAAGCGCCCGGAACGTTAATTGAAAAGCAGCTGGCCGAGATATGGAAGAACATTTTAGCTCTCAGCGACCCGGGAATTAAAGATAACTTCTTTGACGTTGGCGGCCATTCGCTCAAAGTATTGCAAGTAATTCATCAAATCAACGACCGTATGGGAATCAAAATGCATTATCAAGCCGTATACGATTTTCCTACCATCGAAACAATGGCACGCGCCATTCAAGCGGCAGTTTTCGAGTCCAAGACGGATAACGTATTCGTCAAGATGAATCAGAACGGTTCAATCCCTGTGTTCTGTTTCCCGCCTTTAATCGGGTACGGGCTGGTCTATAATGAAATGGCGAAAAGACTTGACGGCCGCTGCACCGTCTATGCCGCTGATTTCCTAGAAGAGCCGTCTTACGAGCAAGAGATCGTTGACCGGTATGCAGAAAGCATGATAGGCATTCAGGAACAAGGGCCCTTTGTTTTACTCGGTTACTCCTCGGGGTCGAATTTGGCTTTTGAGGTTGCCAAAGCCTTGGAGAAGCGCGGACGCATCGTATCGGACATTATGATGCTTGATTCTAAAAGAGCCGTTTCGGTGAATTATTTTTCGGAAGAGGAAACCGAAGAGATCATTCATCGGAATCTGGATATCATTCCGGATTATTATAGAGAATTATTAACCATTCCTTCCATTAAGGATAAAATCAGAAGCTATCTCACATATCACAATAAACTGATTAATTCCGGCGCGGTGAACGCCAACATTCATCATTTTCTATGCGGCGAGTTGACCGATAGAGGATGGAAGCAATCAACCGCACAGCATTACCTTGAGTACAAATTAAAAGGAGACCATGTGACGATCTTTGACCCTCACAATATTGAAGAAAATACGGATACAATTCGATCTATTATTAAAAGGATTGAAGAACGGCATCATCACGGACTTGTTCTTGAAGAACAACTGTCAATAGGATCGTTTGCTGGCGACACGAAGTTTGACAAAATGTAAATGATCCAGGGCAAAATGCCGCTGACTGTAATCGGCGGCATTTCTCATAAAAGAGGGTCAGATATTTGCAACGTTTTCACTCTAAAAATCATTCATTTTACGCATTCTTCATGACCTGTTGTTATCATATTTTTTACAAACCTAATATGCGGAAACAGGAGGATGTTAAGCTGATGAAAAAGTACAGCGTATGTTTATTGATTCTTGCTTTATTATTGAGCTGTTTACCTGGGGAATATGCGAATGCGGTAAGCACTCCAATTGCAAAACATGCCGGGAATTCAAATCCGCTTATCGACCATCATCTGGGCGCAGATCCGTTTGCGCTGACCTATAACGGAAGAGTCTACATCTATATGTCAAGCGATGACTATGAATATAATAGCGACGGAACGATTAAGGATAATTCATTTGCCAATTTGAATAAAATATCCGTCATATCTTCAGCGGATATGGTGAACTGGACAGATCACGGAGCGATTCCCGCAGCGGGTGCCAATGGGCTGAATGGCGGCCGGGGGATTGCCAAATGGGCAGGAGCATCATGGGCCCCGTCAGCCGCGGTGAAAAAGATCAATGGTAAGGATAAATTTTTCCTTTATTTCGCAAACGGCGGCGGAGGTATCGGGGTTCTCACCGCAGACAGCCCGACCGGCCCATGGACAGATCCGATCGGAAAAGCGCTGGTAACGCCAAATACGCCAGGAATGTCCGGTGTTGTATGGCTTTTTGATCCGGCAGTATTCGTAGATGATGACGGTACCGGTTACCTATATGCCGGCGGAGGCGTTCCCGGCGGTTCAAATCCCACACAGGGGCAATGGGCCAATCCTAAAACAGCAAGAGTCATGAAATTAGGGCCTGATATGACCAGTGTTGCCGGAAGTGCATCTACGATTGATGCGCCTTTTATGTTTGAAGATTCGGGAATGCATAAGTATAACGGAAAATATTACTATTCCTATTGTATCAATTTCGGGGGCGCGCACCCGGCCGATAAACCTCCAGGTGAGATCGGCTATATGACCAGCTCAAGCCCTATGGATTCTTTTTCGTATAGAGGGCACTTTCTGAAAAATCCGGGAGCATTTTTCGGAGGCGGCGGGAACAATCACCATGCTGTTTTCAATTTTAAAAACGAGTGGTATGTGGTGTATCATACTCAAACTGTCAGCTCCGCTCTTTACGGGGCCGGCAAAGGATACCGTTCTCCCCATATTAATAAGCTTGTGCATAATCCAGATGGCTCTCTGCAAGAGGTAGCGGCAAATTTTGCAGGTGTCAAACAGCTATCCAACTTGAATCCATATAACCGGGTAGAAGCGGAAACGTTTGCCTGGAACGGACGGATTTTGACAGAGGCATCCTCAGCACCCGGCGGGCCGTTCAATAATCAACATGTCACAAACATTCATAACGGAGACTGGATTGCTGTTGGAAATGCAGACTTCGGATCAGGCGGCGCCAGAACGTTTAAAGCAAATGTAGCGTCCGCTCTTGGCGGGAAAATAGAAGTGCGGCTAGACAGTGCAAACGGTAAGCTTGTCGGAACCTTGAATGTCCCTTCCACAGGCGGAACGCAATCCTGGAGAGAAATAGAAACTGCGGTAAGCGGCGCATCCGGTGTTCACAACGTATTCTTTGTATTTAGCGGAACTGGTACAGGAAACTTGTTTAATTTTGATTACTGGCAGTTTACACAAAGATAAGCAAAGGGAGACAAAGGTACGTTTTCTAAGTCCATAAACGACATATGAAGGAGAGGAAAAAATGATGTCGAGCGTAAAAAAAACAATTTGTGTATTATTGGTATGTTTCACAATGCTGTCCGTCATGCTCTTAGGACCGGGAGTTACTGAAGTTTCAGCAGCAAGTGATGCAACAGTTAATATATCTGCAGAAAGACAAGTGATTCGCGGTTTTGGAGGAATGAACCACCCGGCTTGGATTGGAGACTTGACTGCGGCTCAACGGGAGACCGCTTTTGGCAATGGACAGAATCAGTTAGGTTTTTCGATCTTAAGAATTCATGTAGATGAAAATAGAAATAATTGGTACAAGGAAGTGGAGACTGCAAAGAGTGCGATCAAACATGGAGCAATCGTTTTTGCTTCCCCTTGGAATCCGCCAAACGATATGGTTGAGACTTTCAATCATAATGGTGACACAACAGCTAAGCGGCTGAGATACGATAAGTACGCCGCATACGCGCAGCATCTTAACGATTTCGTTAATTTCATGAAGAGTAATGGTGTGAATCTGTATGGGATTTCTATGCAAAACGAGCCTGATTACGCTCACGAATGGACATGGTGGACGCCCCAAGAAATCCTGCGTTTCATGAGAGAGAATGCCGGTTCCATTAATGCCCGCGTGATTGCGCCAGAATCATTTCAATACCTGAAAAATATATCAGACCCCATTTTGAACGATCCGCAGGCGCTTAGGAATATGGATATCCTCGGAACCCACCTGTACGGCACTCAGGTCAGTCAGTTTCCTTATCCTCTTTTCAAACAAAAAGGAGGAGGGAAAGAGCTATGGATGACGGAGGTATACTATCCGAATAGTGACAACAATTCAGCGGATCGCTGGCCTGAGGCTTTAGGTGTTTCAGAGCATATTCATCATTCAATGGTAGAGGGAGATTTTCAAGCTTATGTGTGGTGGTACATCCGCAGATCATACGGCCCTATGAAAGAAGATGGGATGATCAGCAAACGCGGATACAATATGGCTCATTTCTCAAAATTTGTGCGCCCAGGCTATGTAAGGATTGATGCAACGAAAAATCCTGAACCGAATGTTTACGTGTCAGCCTATAAAGGAGACAATAAAGTCGTGATTGTTGCCATTAATAAAAATAACACAGGGGTCAACCAAAACTTTGTGTTGCAGAATGGAACTGCTTCGCAAGTATCCAGATGGATCACGAGCAGCAGCAGCAATCTTCAACCTGGAACGGATCTCAAAGTAACGGATAATCATTTTTGGGCCCATCTTCCGGCTCAAAGCGTGACAACATTTGTTGTAAAGCGTTAAAGGCATCAGCATCGCAATAAGCCAATTTTCTTACTTGAAAAAGAAAATTGGCTTATTTTCTGTGGGAGAGAAGTGTTGATTTTTTTAACGATACACAGACATTGGGTATAATAATGACAATGACTTCAAGGAGTGATCAATATATGTCACGGCTTCACAGCAAAGTATTAATCATAGACGACGAAAAAGAAATTTTGGAACTGATCAAAACCGTATTAATAAGAGAAGGCATTGATCGCGTAGTGACCGCTTCGACTGCCCGTGACGGATTGGCTCAATTTCATCAAGAAAATCCCGATCTGGTGATATTGGATATCATGCTGCCAGACGGTGAAGGCTATGATATCTGCAAGCAAATAAGAGACATTTCACACGTTCCTATTATCTTTTTGTCTGCAAAGGGGGAGGAAACGGATAAAGTTGTAGGACTTGCCATCGGCGGGGACGACTACATTACAAAACCCTTCAGCCCTAAGGAAGTTGCATATCGAGTCAAAGCCCAGCTGAGACGGGTCTCTTACTTACAGCCTTCTCAAACCGGAACCGTAATAAAAAAAGGGCCATTTGAATTAAACCAACAACAAGCCGAGCTCACCAAAAATGGAGCGGCTATTGAGTTAACACCTAAAGAACTTATGCTTATGACCTATTTTCTGCAGCATCCCAATCGGGTGATCAGTAAAGAAACACTCTATCAAGCTGTATGGGGAGAAGATTTCTTCGGTTCTGACAACACGGTGATGGTTCATATACGCAGGCTCCGTGAGAAAATAGAAAACACCCCATCAAAACCAGACTTTCTCGTCACTGTGAAAGGGTTAGGCTACAAATTTGTTGTAAAGGATGCGTAAGGATGAATTGGCGATTAACAGGCAGATATATGGTCTCTGTCATTATCGTGACCATCATTACAGTCTTCATTAATTTATTTATTTTTATGTTTTGGCTCGTTTTCCAGGCGAACAGCCAACATGACGAAGAAAGTACACCGGAAACTTTCACAAGATCATTCCGACAATATGTCACGTTATCGAACAATGGTATCACAGTAAACAAAGAGGGCCAAAAAGCTTTAAAAGAGCAGAATGCATGGATTCAAATATTAGATGAAAACGGACAGGATGTTTATCATGATAGAGAACCTAAAGGACTGAAGAAAAAATATACGCCTATTGAAATTGTAAATTTACATAAATACAAGGATGAACGATTATTATCAACCATTTACGCCGGCGGAAAAAAAGTAAACGGCAAGGAGTACAGTTACTTTATAGGGTTTAAAAATCCCTCTCTCGGGAAATTTGTCCTCTCATATGATACCAAGGAATTTGTGACGAAGTTCAATGCAGGAACCATCATATTATTATCAATAGATGCATTGATCGCGTTACTCATTGGCTATCTATTCAGCCGGCAGCTCACAAAACCGCTCGGCCGTGTCATTCAAGGAATCCAGCGGTTAGCTAATGGAGATTATACGATCAAAATGAAATCCAAAGGCATTTATAAAGATGTCTTCTATAATGTCAATCACTTATCGGAACAACTCTCTTCAAGCAAAAAAGAAAAAGACAAATTAGAGCAAATGCGTGAAGAGTGGATCAGTCATATTTCTCATGACATTAAAACACCATTAGCATCTATTCAAGGCTATGCAGAAATCATCAAAGATCCAAATTACCATCTCACAGTCGAACAGGTCAGAGAGTACGCCCAGATCATTGAGAGTAAATCCCTCTATATGAAAGATGTGATGGAAGATTTAAATTTAACGACAAGGCTGAAAAACAACGATGTGATGTTACATACAGAACGGGTAAACCTTGTATCGCTGCTGCGGGAAACGTTAATTGATATGTTAAACGATTCTAGATATGCGGATAAGTCCATTGAACTTCAAACGAACGTGGAAAAGCTGATGCTGAACCTTGATGCGATATTGATTAGGAGAGCGGTCACGAATCTCATTTTAAATGCCCTCGTTCACAATGATCCTGATGTGAAGATCGTTGTACGGCTTGAACAAAAAGAACGGACCCATGTGACAATTAAGGACAACGGCAAAGGGATAGAAGAAGAGGAGCTGGAAAAAGTGTTTGATCGCTATTACAGGGGCACAAATACAGGAACGACGCATGCAGGCTCTGGTCTTGGAATGGCCATAGCAAAGGATATTATCCAAAAGCACGGAGGGGATATCACCATTCACAGCACCGCGGGAGAAGGGACAAGGATAGATATACAATTATCATAATGGCTATACAAAAAAAACGGTTCTGTTGATTAAAAACAGAACCGTTTTTTCCTATTGTTCCGAAAACACTTTGATTCCTTTGACAATGTTCCAAATGAAAAAATAGATCGCCACAAGGAATGTAACAGCATACGTCGCAAGCAGGAAAGGCCCGGCGTGCCTGATGTCATTCATACCAAGTAAACCTGAAGCGATGATGCCAATTCCAAAAATCAAATAAGGAATCAGATGCGTCCACAAAGATTTTTTCGCATGATATTTCACATCGTCCTGGCCTAAGAAATAGACGATAATCGGAAACAGAAACGGCGCAAAAAATATACTGAAGTAACATAATGAAGACAACATTTTATTTTCTCTCAAACCTTTTCACCTCTATGATTTATTGAAGGGGGAATTCTTCTGGCTGAATCCCTCACTGAAGTACAATCTTATTGTACAACTCGAACCTTAACCCGTATTAATCCGAACCTTACATCAACCTTAAATTAACAAGGACTCGTCTTCTTACAGCAATCATAAGATTCAATGCCATACTGAGACTCATCACATTCAGCGTGTCTACGTTGGAAATACATTTAATTTTTCGATTCGATTGAAAAATGACGTGTAAAGTCCCGATTCAGCCCGGTTTTCTTTGTTCTATATGTGTCAGGTGTGTCTTATTCAATAGAGATAGGGCAAATTGACAGGCTTTTACACCTCCCAAAAACAAGAAATTAGGTTGATAGACAATCATGAGAAAGATTTTTACAATGAGTTCGAGCTCATAAGAAAGAGCCAAAATGATGCGAAGGAGGAAAAGATCAGATATGAAACGGTCAATTTCTATTTTTATTACGTGTTTATTGATTACGGTATTGACAATGGGCGGCTTGCAGGCTTCGCCGGCATCTGCAGCAGGGACAAAAACCCCAGTAGCCAAGAATGGGCAGCTTAGCATAAAAGGAACACAGCTCGTAAACCGGGACGGCAAAGCGGTACAATTGAAAGGGATCAGTTCACATGGATTGCAATGGTATGGCGATTTCGTCAATAAAGACAGCTTAAAATGGCTGAGAGACGATTGGGGCATAACCGTTTTCCGCGCGGCGATGTATACGGCAGATGGCGGTTATATTGACAACCCGTCCGTGAAAAATAAAGTAAAAGAAGCGGTTGAAGCGGCAAAAGAACTTGGGATATATGTCATCATTGACTGGCATATTTTAAATGACGGCAACCCAAACCAAAATAAAGAGAAGGCAAAAGAATTTTTCAAGGAGATGTCAAGCCTTTACGGAAACACGCCGAACGTCATTTATGAAATTGCAAACGAACCAAACGGTGACGTGAACTGGAAGCGTGATATTAAACCGTATGCGGAAGAAGTGATTTCCGTTATCCGCAAAAATGATCCAGACAACATCATCATTGTCGGAACCGGTACATGGAGCCAGGATGTGAATGATGCTGCCGATGACCAGTTAAAAGATGCAAACGTCATGTACGCGCTTCATTTTTATGCCGGCACACACGGCCAATTTTTACGGGATAAAGCAAACTACGCACTCAGCAAAGGAGCGCCTATTTTCGTGACGGAATGGGGAACAAGCGATGCGTCTGGAAATGGCGGTGTATTCCTAGACCAGTCGCGGGAATGGCTGAATTATCTCGACAGCAAGAACATCAGCTGGGTGAACTGGAATCTTTCTGATAAGCAGGAATCATCTTCGGCTTTAAAGCCGGGAGCATCTAAAACAGGCGGCTGGCCGCTTACAGATTTAACTGCTTCAGGAACATTCGTAAGAGAAAACATTCGCGGTACTAAAGATTCAACGAAGGACGGCCCTGAAACGCCAGCACAAGATAACCCCACACAGGAAAAAGGCGTTTCTGTACAATACAAAGCAGGGGATGGGCGTGTGAACAGCAATCAAATCCGCCCGCAGCTTCACATAAAAAATAATGGCAATGCGACGGTTGATTTAAAAGATGTCACTGCCCGTTACTGGTATAACGCGAAAAACAAAGGCCAAAACGTTGACTGTGACTACGCGCAGATGGGATGCGGCAATCTGACCCACAAGTTTGTGACGCTGCATAAACCTATGCAAGGCGCAGATACCTATCTGGAACTGGGGTTTAAAAAAGGAACACTGTCACCGGGAGCAAGCACAGGGAATATTCAGCTTCGTCTTCACAACGATGACTGGAGCAATTATGCACAAAGCGACGATTATTCCTTTTTCCAATCAAATACGTTTAAAACAACGAAAAAAATCACATTATATCATCAAGGAAAACTGATTTGGGGAACAGAACCCAATTAGTTAAGCTTTAGGCGGACATCAGCAACGATGTCCGCTTTTATCATCTTAAACAGCAATACAAGGAGGTTTACGTGGCGGATGAAACTCTGAAACAGTATATGGGCCTGTACAAATGTTGTTAGCAATCTCAAGAAAGCCAAGGAGTAGCTATGATTCACTGAACATATGATGTAATCGTTTCACAGTTTTGAAAAGCGTTTATAGCGCAATGTGTGTATTTCACATCCGCCACTTTTATTACGTAAGGGGGAACAAGAGAATGAAAAAGTATGACGCATTTCCAGAGCCAATTGGCGGCTATACTGTCGGCCGAACCCAGATGGATTTTGAGTACACGGCATCAGATCATACAAAAAGAGAACTGACGGCGTTTGTGTACTATCCGTCCGACAGCAGCGAAGGGAAGACTACATCAGCGTACATGTTTCCTGAAGTCTGCGAAATGCTTGATGAGCAGCCGCTTCTCACTGCGTTGAAGGATGCTTACTCTATAGATATCAAGACCCAATGTTACGACGACCTTGCTCTCTCCGGGAAGGAAAAACGCTATCCGGTGTTATTCTATGTTTGCGGCGGGGGCGGTTCTCCAGAATGGGGTACAGTGATCTGTACAGACTTGGCAAGCATGGGATATGTTGTAGTAAGCATCGGCCATCAAAATAGCACGATGTATAAGCGTAAAGATGGGCGCCTGTTTAATGTATCAAAGGATTTTTCGGATGTCATTATGGCGTTTTCTGAAGATCCGGAGATGCTGGCTTTGGCTGGTAAGATGGAGATACGGCCCGACGATGAAACTGCCATTGAGATGTGCCAAAACGTGCTTACACTGCCGATACTTGACAAGTTAACAGAGTATAGTGAATTACAGGCAGAAGATGTAAGGTATGTAGCCGATTATCTTGTCAAATTGGATTCTGGAGAGCTGAATTCCATCTTTAAGGGCAGATTGTTGCTTGATATCGGCATGGGCATAGTCGGACATTCTTATGGAGGGCCTACGACGGCGATTGTTTGCCGGGACGACGAACGGTTCATCTGCGGGATTGGCTTGGATAGCGGAGCGTTCGGCCTTCAGGGCAGCGACCTTAAGAAACCCTTTTTGCTGCTGTTTTCTGAACCGAACTATAACATGAATGCGATCATTGGCGCTAACAATAGCATGGATACCTATTATTTCTCTGTTGATCGTGCTGCGCATTTAGATTACTGCGACATCGTGTTTACCAGTGTGAATGAGGAACTTAGAGGCGAACGGGATGCCATGGAGATGCGAAATCTTGTTACAGACTATACGAAGAACTTTTTTGATCATTACATACTGCAGAAGGCTGCAAGTGTGGAAAGTCTGGCATACGATGGCGTGGACTTGATCAAGAAGACCAGCAACAAGTGACATAACCGATTAAAATACTCAAACTGAAAAACCTTTATGACCAATTTAATTTATTAAGGACGTAGAGGTTTTTTAATATTACCTTACAAAAAGGGGATGTTCTTAGAATATGGATCCACTTTTATATTCTCTTCACAATTTCTAGTTTACATAATATATATTCTAGGAAGTTGAATAGTGAATAAAAAATTTTGTCTCATTATCCTAAGTATACTTAGATATTGAGACAAAATGAGAAAAAATAGGACTTATTACGATTTATCTTCGCTATATACTATGAATAAGACTTCTTCATTCATATACGTAACAAACTCCGCCTTCTGTAGTTACACACTCAAAATCTTCCCAATAATATTTTCCTTCACTGTCTCTAAAGAAAATTCTAACAGTATCATTACCAAGCCATCTGTATTCTTCAACCTTATCATCAAATTGTTTGTTTCGAATTGGGATTAAATTTCCTGGTTTAGTTGCTGCATCAGCCGCTTGTACTCCAGATACTAGCAAGGCCCCCACCAGTGCTGTAGCTCCTGCTATCTTCTTGAATTTACTTTTTAACATTTTTATTGCCCCCTTTTGATTTGTTGCCTGCTGCTTACTCACTTAGCAGGCAATCTGATTTTATCACCTTGCAAGAGGGAAATTTGTAATATTTTGTAGATGAGAGTATTATTTTCGGGAAAAATACAAAATTATGGCGATTCTTTTTGCAAATATGCTTACATAAAAAAACCGGCGTGTTGGCCGGTCCTTTCTTCTAGAACAACATGTACCCTTCTTGATACTTCGTGAGGAAGCATTAAAGCCTTTATTAAGCCTCGTAATTTCTGCTGTTTGAACCTAAATTCCTAAAGAGTAAAGAAGAAAGCAGAGCTAGTACAAAATAAACAACTACAAATCCGCCCCAGAAGATTACTGCTTGATCAAAAGGTAAACCAAACATTCTAAAAATTATTCTGTGTACCACCCCGGTAATAATGACCAGGATGCTTGCTGATAACGCAAAAGTAAAGTGTTTCAATTTAAACCTCTCCTTATGAAAGATTAATAACTCTGTCAGACCCATTGGCGATTTCTTGATCATGTGTAACACAAATAATCGTTTTCCCCATGCCTTTTAACTGATGGAATAAAGACAAAATAATGCTTTTGTTATATTCGTCTAAGTTTCCTGTCGGTTCATCAGCCAGGATAATATCACAAGGCTTCAAAATAATTCTTGCGATGGCCACACGTTGTTGCTCTCCGCCACTCAGTTGATAAACCTTTTTCTTTAAAAAGCTTTTATCCAGACCAACCATTTCTAAAGCTTCTGTCAACTTTTCTTTCTTAAAGTCTTTTGCATAAGCCGTCGAAAGTTGTAAATTTGTTAATACTGTTTCATTGTCCATAAGGACATAATTTTGAAAGATATACCCTAAGTTCTCTCTCCGTAGTTTCATCACGTCGTTAGGTTTAGGGTTTCGAAAGCCTAAAATCTCAATATCTCCTGAGTATGGAGTATCAAGAAGGCCTATTATATTTAGAAGGGTTGTCTTCCCTGAACCGCTCTTACCAACAATTGAAACAAATTCATTTTCTTTTATCTGAAGAGAGAAATTCGAAAGAACAGATTTTTCATCAAAAGTCTTTGATATGTTGTTGAGTGTAATCATATTCTATCTCCTTTTAAGATCTTATTCATGTTTTTCCTGTTTAAATAGACACTCAGAAAATAAAGAATAAGCAGCTCGATTACAATAAACAGCGCGATGAAAATTGTTAATTCGAAGATTTTGTAATAAATACTGCATCCTAAACCTATAAGGCAATTGGTTAAAAGGGAAAAGATGATTAAATTTTTATTTCTGGCCCAATATGAATATCCAAAAAGCTCTTTAAGGTACAGCCGATATGCATTTGCGCTGTAATACGACCAAATATAAGCGACAAGAAAGGCTGCGGACAGGATAACCGTTATTGTTAGGCCAATTAAATTCTGTAAGAATTGATTCTGAATTCTTGCTATATTGTCGCTTAACTCTTGATAAACCGAAATTGATGAATCAATTAGATCTCTGGTATTGGTCTTCTCCAAATAAGGAACTATGCGATCATACGCCATGCCTTTTGAAGAATCTGAAAAGAATAAACATGAGGTTGAGTAAGCACCTATAACAGATGGATCAACGTTATCTGTGAAAACAGCAGCTATTGGATCAACAATGTTATTCTTATTGCCGGCATCACCAAGTTGACTATTAAAGGTGAAATACTCCTGTCTATTTTTAGTATAAATGATGTTGATTTTCAATTCATCTTTTTTGAGGGTGTTTAAAGGTTGATTAATCTCCTTGTTATACATATTATCTAATTCAACTTTGTCAAAGAAAAAGTGATCCCTGTATGCAGCTATTATTTTTTCTTTATATTTTTCATACTTTTGTGGAACAAGCAGGTTCAATGTATTTGAATCAACCCTTAATTGCTTTTGGCTTATGGCTTCCCCATTAGCACCGACAATGGGATTTACCTTTAAATAATTAGGGCTGATTGTAATGCTGCGTCCAGAAGGGGAATAAATTTCATTTTTCTTTGTCGTATTTAAGGTGTAAAAATAAACAGTTTTTTTCCCGTCTTTTCTTAGTAAACCATAGTTTTGTGCATCAATGACAAACGCATTTTTATGCTTCTCTAATTGATGATACAACGCGCGAACTCTAACATTTTTCTCCCTGTCTAATTTTAAATCACCATAGTCGATGCCGGTATTTGCAAAGCTTGTTTTATAAGTGTTTTGTGTCTTTTTCCAATACGATTGATTATCAAGCTGCTGTTTGAGATCGAATAAGTTAGAAAGTGAAAACGCAACAATATTGAAAAGCAATATCGTGACAACAATTTTAAAGCCTACAGATAACCATTGGAATTTTTTAATCGGTGTGCTGCCTTTGATCGAACCACTAATGTCGCTGTTGTTAAACAAGATTAGGGTAACAATGATGGTGTATACCATCATGATAAGCGCACCAATCACCGCGTTCCTAATGTAAATTCTAAGATATGCAGCCAGCCAGTCATTTAAACTGAAAGGAAAGGTTAGCAAAGCCACAATAATTGCACCGCAAAATATGATTATAATTAGAGGCTTCAAAAACATTGCTGGGTAAGAAAGCAGTGTTTTAACCTTGGAATACCCCCATAACTTTTGCAGCAGAAGCCGTTTGCGATTTTTAATTACAAAATAAAGGACACCAATAAACAAAATCAGCATAGAAAGCAACACTAGCATAAGCAAAGTTTTGTTAAACATAAAAGCAGTATTCTCAGTGATGTTTTCAAAACTTACTTCACCATAGTCAGCAAAAAGGTTTTGTGCTTTTTCCAATACCTTTTCATCGTTAGATGAAATATAAAATTTGCTTCCTATGCCTATATTCTTTATTTGGTTAAAATCAAAATATCTGATTTTCCATGTCGAGAGTGGAAAAGAAATGCTGCCGATCATCTTCTGATTTGAATGATCTCTTAGAAAATTTGACACAAGCTTATTGCCGTTATGTATTGATGGTTCATTTTTAGGGTTTGTAGAATAGATGTTTAAGCTCTTCTCATCTAAGAAATTGTATTGAGAAATATTCACTTTGTTTTCTTTGGAGAAGGCGACCAATCTCTTTATAAAGTCCTCACTTTTAATTTCTGAGGTATAATCGATTATCAATGCTTCTTTATTGGAGAATAAAGTGTAATAGATTTGTTTGTTAAGAGTGTAATGATAGCTTGACATATTCATTGAGAGCAAAACCAGAATGAACAATATGTAGATTGTTTTCTTCATTGGACAGCCTCCATAAAAAGAAATCCGGTGCTGTCTTGTATTCAAGTTTGACCACACCGGAAGAAAAATTAAAAAATCACTTTGCTATCGTTTTCTTTATTTTGTATCCCAAAAAGCCTTGTTTCCAAAAAGGGTTTGATACACGGCAGCGTAGGTATACCCTTCATCTTTTTTCTTCCATTTAGATTCATAGAATCTTGCTCCAGCCGCAGCACTTGATTTGTGAGTCTTTTTCTTATGATTGTAATTGGAATGAACTTGGCCTTTTTCGAAGCCATGATACCAAGTACCCCCGCCCGGTGTTGATTTAGTAAGCTTCATGGCGCTCATTAAATCTCTTGATTCGTCCAGATTAACTTCCCCATGATTGACATCGTTCGACTGACTGGCAAAAGCAGCTTGTCCTCCTAGAAAACCTATACCTAATACAATTGAAGCAAGAACCTTCTTTTTCAATGAAATCTCTCCTTCTGATTAGGGTTTATTTGGTATTACAAATCAAAATTACCATATTAAGAAAGTGTTTACAATGAGAATCTTAATTAATCTTACAATATATTTGCATTTATTCGGAAAATGGATATAGATAATGGACAAATCAGAGCTTGATAGACTCATAATTCTTGTTAACATGTACTGATAGAATACAAGAGGTTTAATCGTAATAGCCCAAAACCTTCTCCTCTTCCCAAACCGTGTCTTATAGCTATTTGAGGGTTAAATCAACTTCCTATATGATATAAGTATAATCATAAACTGAGGTGCTTTTATGTATAAGGAACTCTTTAATTTTGTTCAAAGTGAAGTGAAATGCATAGCTGAAGAGTTAGACAAGCATAACTTTTCCCAATCAAAACAAATGATTGAGGAAAGATTAGAGTTGCTTGATATATTACAAAGGATTCAGCCGTTAGAAAATAAAGACCCTGATCCTGAGAGTCAGACTGTCGAGGAAACATTATCTGTCGAAAACGATCAAAGCTCAACTAATGAAAAAGATGAAATAGTTAACCAATCACTTTATGAATTTCAAAGAAAAGCAGTTGGCGGAGAACTTCAATCACTTTCAGAGTCACGCCCCTCTTTGTTTATTCCAGAAACCGTAATTCGGGATCTTGAAATAGCTTCAGGTGATATCATTCAAGTTGATCCTGCAGAGGTTGATGGAAGATATGATTTTTCGCTTTACAAAAAAATCAATATAGATGGAATTGAACCAGATAGAAGAGAATTTAGATACTGCATTGTAGAAGCTGTGAATAATCAACTAATTGTACAACAAAGCGCTTTGGATGGCCCTATTCACATAGACGGTCAGGAGAAATCCCTATTTATTAACGATTACACAAAAGAAAAATTTAATTTGACTGAGGGTTCAATCGTAGATGTAGCCTATCTTATGTCTGAAAAGAAATTACAGATTGTATGGAGACATAATCATAACCATTCTTCGCTTTCGTTTGTCACCAGCCCTTCTTCGTCTTCAAGATCTGCAAAGAAAGAATCTGCTGAACAGACTGCTGCTTCAGATCCTTTTGAGGGGAGACTAAAGGATAAAACTGTGACAATAATGGGCGCAACCGAAACACAGGAAAATTTTAAAAAATTATTCGGTTCAGCTGGCATCAATCATCAGTTATTAAGAGGTGATGAAAGTGGAGTGAAGATTAGTTCTGCTGTAAGGAAAAGTGATGCTGTTATAGTTATTACGCCTTTCACTGAAAGACATGCAGGAAGCCAACAAGCAAATAAATATTGTAAAGAGTACAACGTCCCTTTTAGGCAATCAAAAACATATGGAGTGAAAACAATAACTAACTTGATATCTGTCCTGATTTTCTCAGGATTGAATTTGGCATCTATGCTAACTTTTATTTCCGCCTTTTGATTATGCAGCCGAACTAGCTCAAATCGATTTTGAGCTGATACCAAGCATAAACAAGCATCTTTGCCTTGTGCGATGTATTCAAACTAGTATTTTCCCTCACCATATAACTCGTTTAATGTACCTTTGTTCTTGAATCATTGTTTTTCTCTCCTCTTATGCTTGTTTAAAGTTTTGAATGTTCGAGTGCTTGTTTTATGAATGATACATCAAAGTGTCTTTTGCAGTTTAAGTTTTCCCCTTTTGAAAGCTTGCCGTTTTTTAAAATTTTAACACATTCATAGTGTGGAGAGTCACTGTCATTTATGATTTCCCAAGTGCCTTTCAGGTTTTTTTGAAATCCGTAATTTATTGTAAACCGTTGGCCGACTTTAAAAATTGGGTCTTCTTTCTTTTTCGGCTCACTCCATCCCATAGAAGCATAAAGCTCTTTAGATGCACTCATATATAAGCTCTCCTTTCATGTTCGCAGTTTTCACTCATTAGTGTCCAAAAAATAAGCCCTTAATTAAGGCTTTTAACATAAAGGTTGGCAGCTGACATTCTCTCATTAAAAAACCGGCACTTTGGCCGGCTTAAAATACTTTTATCAGCGATCTTTTTATCCGTTTTTCTTCTTATCCCAGTGCTCCATTTTCGGCTGTTTGGAAACCATTTGATATGCCGAGCCATCCGTTTTCTTTTGTCCTATAATCATTTCCTGACACAAGAAGCAGTCCGAGAATAGCAGCAGTAATTAAAACAGTACGTTTTTTCATGACAACGCCTCCGTAAACTTTATTATTTGATCCTTAGCAGTACAAGCTTCCTCAAAGTATTTAGATGACAGATCAGCGTTTTCCTGCTTTTTGTAATACAATGCTGCATTTAGAGACAGGTCAGCGACATCCGACCACAAGTTTTTCCCCTTCAGTACATTCATATTCAAATCAAAGGACTCATGATCAGTCGCATCGTATACAAAGTATATGAGGTTCAATTTTGCCCTGTATACTTCTTCGTTTACTTTATCAGCATATGCAAGTGCTTTACTTCTCCATACCCGCGCTGATTCAATTGATCCTAATTTGTAAAAAACACGACTCAACATGTACATTGAGCGAATGGAATAGACGGAATCGCAATGTTCAGGAATATCCAAAGCCCTTAAAAAGCTTTCCTTGGCTAATTCAAGGCGTTCCTGTCTTTCATAGCATACACCTAGATTAAAATGCCCTAAACCTTCTGAAAGCCCGTCTTTAACTTTTTGAGCGATATGTATTGCGTTTTTATACAAACTGATCGCTTGCTCCCATTGCTGTAGGTCAACTTTATTCATGGCAAAGAGCATGGTGCATTTGATTACACGATTGGTGTAATTATCGACTGCTCTGAAACTTTCTAGCGCTTTTTCAGCATGGTTGAGCGAGAAAAAGTTCTGGCGAATTTCATAGTAGGCAATCGCAGTTTGATAATGGAATTCTGCCCTCTCTATTTCGTCGGGTACTTTGCTGAGTCTGCTTTCAGCGATTTTGTAAAAGTTAATTGCTTCGATAAAATCCTTCTGATAGAAGTTATACAGGCCATTAAAGAGATAAAAATAATATTGAATCATGTCATCTGTACATGTTTCATAATCTGCTTTTCCAAGTAGATGACCTGATTCCCTATAGTTTTCAGTCATGAGTTTAAATCGTGAATCTATGAGATTGAAGTACAGCAACACATTCTGATTTTCTTCCATGTCAGGTAATGCTTTAACAATTTTTCCCCTCATTGCTGTTGCTTTAGGGATATTGTTTTGCTTGATAACTGTATACCATTCATTAAGACTTTGGGCAACCTTTTCAAACTCTATCTTTTTGGTTTCCACCTTCCTCATCCTTTCTTTAAATATTCAGAATTTTGATTTTAAATTATGCGTACTATTTCATAATCTTTTTCAGAAGTCCCAATCAGATGTGCGTCATATTCATTTGTCATTACCTAATATTTTATCACAATTCTAATTAATGGAAACGTATTCTTCACATCTTTGCGGTTGATTTTCGGTCAACGAAAAGATACAATCAGTATAGATTCAATAAGCATTACATGATTATATTTCTCCTTTCTGATGATATTGTGAATATAATACACAGAAAGAGCATACAATAAAAAAGATCGAAGATGCTGGTAACATCTCCGATCGGCAATAGAATAGCTCCTGTAAGGGAGTCGGCTTTTTTCCAAAAGTCTAGTTTATGAGTGGGAACGCCAAGATGTAGGAGTCTGGGGCGTTCTTACTTTTTTTGTTTGAGAAACTATAGGCAAGCGTTAGAATCCCTACAATGAGGATTCCGAATTGAAACATCAATCCAAGTGCGCTTTCTACTGCCATATTCTCACCTCCCTTCTTTCCAGATATGGAGGTGAGCCGAACGCCACTACGAAAAGCCGATCTATTGCTAACTCCACTTTATCTGAATTGAATAAAAAAACAACGTATGACTTTGTACTCTTTCTTCTATTATAGCAACTTCTTCGTCCCACCGTTTCAGTTCTTTAACATTTTGAGGTACGGTGTGACTTTGCCATCAAAATAACCTATGATATACTTTGGATTAAGAGAGATATATTTACTTTTCAAGAAAAAGGAGGAACAGATGAAAAAAACAGTAGTTGGAATCTTGGTTGTAGCCTCTTCTTTATTCATGTTTAGTATTGCTCTATATGCAGTAAACGGTAATCAAAAAACACCAGATGAAGTGTTAGACAATGCTTGGGAGAAATTCGGATTGGTCAGCTACGGAATCGGAGAAACAGATCCGGTTATTTCAATTGGAATGGATAAAACCAAAAGCGAGACGAAGCTGCGAGAATATTTAAATGACAATTTGTCTGAAGACGTAAAAGAGAAATACAAAATCGAAGTTATTAAAGAGGATAGAAAAGTCTTGGAAAAGGAACATCAAAAATATTTAAATGATACAAAGCAATAAAAAACTGTGTGTTCCGAAACCCGACAAGGCAAAAGGGTTTCTTTTTTTGTATTCAGAGGTTTCCTGTGAAGCTTATTAGCCTCCTATAATTAAAGCAGGCCCTTTTAGGGCCTGCTCTTCTTTACCAGTTATACCACACAATTACTTCCTTAATTTTCACAGTTACATCACTGCTGCTGTCATTAATAAAGTTAAAGTGATAGCTTTTTCCTCTTTTCAAATGAGTCCAGTTCATATGAATCTGGCCTGTCCATCCGCCGGGTAATGATACTTTCCCTGCTTGGCCCCCTACTCCACCTTTCCCATTGTCATACTTTGCTGCTACCGAGAACTTTTTCGCAGTCCCTTGCGGGGTAATCAACAAAGTACCAGGGTTTTTAAATGCTTTCCCGTATGTTCCTCCACCAATTGAAAAGTTATATTTGAAACTAAAGGCTTTGCTTGTATATGTTGAATATAAAACATGAAATGAGCCATCCAACGGCATTTCTTCCTGTAGCTTGATCATATCTTTTAATTCCTTCAACGTGTAAGGATGAATCTGATTATTTTCTTCATTATAGATTTTTATTTGAGAAGCTACCTCTTCTTTCTTAGCATCGAGTGTAATATCTGTGGTTGCATTGTCTTTTTGGGCGGCATGTGCTTGGCCTGTCCCGATAATTCCATAAAGAACAATACTTAAAACAAACGCAATTGACCAGAACTTAAAATGCACCTTCATATTTAAACATACTCCTTCCATTTTCGGGTTATTTATGTTTGTTCTTATTGATGAAGTTAGATCTTAAGCTTGATAGCTATTTCGTGGTGTCTAAATGTTTGAGGCCAGTTATTTTTAGGAGAGTTTCTTCCTGTGCCCTATTACGGGCCAGCTACGAACTGTTAGAGTCAGAATTTTGTCAAATATGCCATTGGACTCATGTTGCGTTTCTTGAATTAAGCTTTATCATCAAATCACCCCTCCTTATGTTTGTTCTTCCACTACCAATTTACCCTATAATTATCCAAAATACAACAATTAATCCATTAATTATTTATCTTGAGAGGTATTCTCTCCTGTAAATGCTTGTTTTTAATTTTATAATCTATGTATCAATGTGCTTGGTAATGTGATTTGACGGAATGAATTATTGTCTCAATAACTAAGTATACTTTAGTTATTGAGACGGAAGGGAAATTTATTCGCAATGAGATCATTTCTTTAGGCAAGCATATAAAAAAATCATGTCTGGTAATACTTTGCCGCATCTTCCCTGCACTTTTCCGACGATTTTTTCGCATCGGCTCCCCACATATGAGCAAGTATGACAGTCGCCAGCCCGAGCACCCCGCGAAATAAAATCCGGCTCTGAACCCCAGCCAATCATTAAAAAATCCTGCGGCCAAAGGTCCTCCGAAAATACCGAGTGCATAAAGCGCCTGGTATGCCCCCGTCGATGTTGCTCTCATGTCTGCCGGAACAGACTCAATCGACATTCCAAGCAGCAAAGGAAAAATAATGCCCGAGTGAAAAACCTATTAAAACCTGGACGAGATAAAGCGCCATCGGGCTGACGGTAAAAGGAATGATAAAAATAAAAACAGCTGCGAGTAAGTAAAACAGCTTTAATGTTACCCGTTTCCGCACCTGCGAACTAAAGTTCCTATCACTAGCAGAGCCAGTGCGTGCTTAGTCATAAACGAAAAGACAACAAGCTGATTTCTTTCTCGCCATTGTGAAGCCAATCATAGCGGTCGTTTTAATTTCGCGAATCATGAAAGACAGGCAAAGACCGAGGCCGCTCCCGATCCAAAATGCTGCGTGCCATCCCCATTCACTGACAACATAACCGCTCAGGCTCATCCCTGACAGCTGAGCTAACACGAGAATAAATGAGATCCAGCGCATGGCTCCTTTCGTGTCATCCGCCGCAAAATAGCTCGTAAATAAAAAGGTGAATATAACCCATGTAGATGAGAAAAAGCCGCCTGATGAACAGGCGGCGCTGCAGCTAGTTATTTGCTTCGGTTACCTGCGGAAGCATGAGTGATCCGATAATGCACAGTTAAAAATTTCAGTCCGAACAGCCACATATGATGAACGGCCTTCAGGCTGATTTCGCTCTGGGCTGAAATAAGAAATGTCTCTGCCAGCGGAAGATGACACGTCCCCCATTTCGTCTGCAGATAAATCCCTTCATCACCCGCTCCGCTTTTTCGCCGTCTGCTTGTCAAAACAAGATTCTGCTTACGCGCATAAGGCTTTAAAATGCCCGTCATTTGGCCGTACGGCAGCGGAAGAGAGATATTCATGTATCCTTCCCCTTTTGCCCTGTACGCTGAATACAGCGCAGTAAAAACGGTTTCCTGCTTTTCATTTGTTCTGATCCACGCACGGACATTTTTTCTGCCGTCTTTGTCAGAGTCAACTCCTATAATATCACTGTGCATGATATACCAATCCGGATTCATGGACAGGTGAATCTGCCCCGCTCTTCTGCTGAACGGCTCGTACACGCGCGCGAACGGACGAAACCATCCGCTCCACGTCACTTTTGCCATGATGTCATAATCAATTGTCTCTTCATAAAAGGAAATAACGGCCGGCGCCAGTTTTTGGGTTGAAAAGTCTTCAGAATGCAGTTCTCTCATCTGATCCAGAAGGCCGGTATAATGGATGTCATTTGTTGCATGAATATCAGTCAAAAAGTCTTTGCCTATCGTTCTCTTCCCGTAAATACGGCTGAACGTTCTTTCGCTGCCCTCATCAAACGGTCTCGGATTTTCCAACCTCCACCCCGCCAAAGCCGGAAGGATAACGCCGAATGCATTGACGGCCCCGTGAATCCAAATCATCTGGCTGATCGTGAGCATTGCCTCCTCGCGGTAGACACCGTACGAATATATCAAAGAAAAAGCAATTGTGATCATTAACACAGCCGAAGAACTCCTGATCAAGATCCTGCCTGTTTTCGTAACAAACGGCACCGTAAAGACGAGATATGCATTTACATACAGAGCCGCCAGATACAGAGCGACAGCAATCACATCAAGTGTTTTTGAAAATGTAATCCCCAAGGCAATAAGGATCGGCGAAATCAAAATAATGACCGTGCTCCATCTGTAAAGAACCCGTTTCTCCCGTATGATCCTGCCGAGCAATCCGTTAAAGATCGGAATGAGAAAAGCGGAATAGTGAAAGTGCACCGCCGTCAGCAGAACGATAAGCGGACCGAAATTCATAACGGGAATCTCAAGGACATATGCGAAGAACCAGAATCCGCCCCCGGCCAAATAAATGAAACCCGCCATAACAGACATCTCTTCTGTTCTGTGAATATTTGTTTTCATCAGCCGCCGGACAGCATACAGTGCCAGCCCAAGCGTATAAATGAGCCACACAACGGCAAAAAAACTGAAGTCTGTGACAAGCGCAAGCGCCGCACATAAAGCGGCAACAGGATAACTTCGTAATAACACATTCTCTAAGGTCTTTGACGGCCGAAAAGCAAAATCGAATACAGCGGGAACGAAAAAAAGTACGGAAAATAAAACAAACGTCTCAGCAGCTGATATATACGGAGCTTCAGCCGCCGCAAATCCCAAAAAGCAAATCACGCTTACCATGAGATGACGCTTCAGCATGTTTCCCCCTCTGTTTCACGGAAAGTCCCCCGGTAAGAGAAAAGCGTGCCGAGTATCCGGTTTTTCACATGAACCTTTATGCTGAAGCAATTCATTTCCTCATCATAAGCCTCATAAACGGTTGAACTGCCGCACAGCCATGCCGGAAGCGGGATTTTCTTTCCGACTATCAGGAGCCACTGCCTTCCGGATGTAATAACAAGCCCTCCGTCTGAAGACGCTTCTAAATGCAGTTCAGACAGTAGGATGCGGGGTTTGCCGAAGTAATCAAGAATTCTGTTTTCCCGCTCATCATATTCCATGACTGCATCAAAAAAACGCGTTTTGCTTTTAAAGAAAAAGGTACGATTCCATTCCACGCCATTTTGCCTGTTTTTGTTTTCGATAGTGAAAGGGATATCGTTTCCCCTCTCTGAGAAAAAACATCTGAAAAAAACACCTGTCTTTAAAAGCATTCTGACAAGAAAAGAACCTCCCTTTATTTCTGACATAACTCCTTCTCCGCAAAACGTGCGTGATCCGTCAAATCTGTACCGCTTCTGCAGCATCGGGTGCAGTGATTGATAATGAGTAATCGCTTTTTCATACATTGAATCCGTCATTTCACTTCTCTCTTTCGTTTTGTATGCCAGGCGCTCGGCAGCTTGAGCTTAAGAATCATTGCGGCTATCGTAAGCACTCCTAATGAGATCACGAATCCGCCGCACGAATATAGCAGTGCCGTTACACAAAAGAAGACTGACTGCCCGGTGTGAATCAGCCACTTTCTCCGCATGGGAAGCAGCCATAATACCCCTAACCCTGTCTCCAGCGCTCCCCTCACGATCTCTGCATCGGCACAGCCATCATGAAAGCCTTGAAAAAACCAATACAGACTGAATACGAGACACATAAAGACATAGACAAACCCGAAACGGATTGATATCTTCGGATGTCTGTTTTGTTCTATCCAAAGCCGCAACGCATCAAAGCTCCATGCGGTAGCCCAGCTTAGCAGAGGACGAAATAAAAACCGGTCTATCCAACTTCCCGGCAGACCGCGGGCCGTTTCATATTGATATTGAGTCAAAAATGCGGTTTGTCCGTTATCCCGCTCTATATACTTCCAGTAGCCCCTGCCTTCTTTTATAAGTGACAGCGGATGATCAGAGGCAAAAGCGAGCGAAGACACTCTTTCTGACGAGCGAGGCCTTATGTCACCTATTGATTCGCCCGTGCCGGATACCTTCAGCCCAAAACCGATTCGTGTTTCATATAGAAATCTCTGCGGTTCATCTGGCAGCCTATGAAGATATGTAATGTCAGAAAACCGCAGATCCCATTCCTTATGAAGATGCGGGTTTTGCGTATATTCCCAAAGCGTTTCTATATCAGATGCAATATTGATTGCAACATATATCGGCTTCTGCTTCATGCCCCCTCCTCTTCCCTTCTTTTGTAAACAATTCCTATATTATCATAGGAACAGATCAAGCGGCAGAACGAAAAGGCCATCCCGTTATCGGCAGGACAGCCTCAGTGGCTTTGATGACTTATGAATAAGGTATCGTGTCTTTATTATCTTCAGAAGCGGTTTGAATGATAATCGGGCGCACGAAACGGATTACCGCAGCCGAGGCCAAAACGGCTAATCCGCCTGCAAGCAAAAACGACCCGGAGAATGATCCGCTTTTGTCCGCGATAAAGCCGGTTAAAGCAGGCCCGATAATACCGGCCGTGTTTGCAAGAAAATGCATAAAGCCGCCGACTGACCCGACATTCCTTTGATCAACCACATCATGAATTACCGCCCAATAGATAGAGCCCGTTATATATAAAAAGAAGACTGATAAAGCAACGAGAATAACGGCACTTACGGTAGTGGTAACAAGTCCGGCAAATCCGATCAGTACAGCGGAAGCGAACAAACAAGTGACAAGAATGACTTTCCGTGAGAACAAAACCCCTTTTCCGGCGGTTTTTTTGAATACATAATCAGAAATCATTCCGCCTGCCGCCAAACCGATAAATCCAAGAATCCAGGGAATAACAGTCACCACGCTCATAAATTCAACACTTAAACCGCGTTCTTTCACCAGATAGCTCGGAAACCATGTTAAGAAGAAAAATAAGATGTAATTGTAGGCGAAAAAGGCAAAAGCCGTGAAGAGAACCGTTTTTTGTTTCAAATAAAAGGTCATCGGGATATGCTGCTCATGCGGTTGAATCTCCGCTTTCATTGCCGGGGCGTCTTCCGTCGGCGCCGGCCGTTCTTTGACAAATTTAAACCAGATGACCGCCCAGACTAAACCGATGATCATGATCAGGACAAAGGAAACTTTCCAGCTGAACGCCACAGCAATCATCCCGACAATCGGGCCGGAAATCGCCCCGCCGAGCGGCGTGCCGCTGTTTGTCAGGCCAATGACCGTGGCGCGCTGAGACGGAGGAAACCAATTGTTGACCATTTTGCTTATGGCAGCCGACAGCGGCCCCTCCCCCATACCGAATAAAACACGGATAATCAATAGACTTACAAATCCGAAAGCAAGCGCAACCGCTCCGCTGAAAAGAGACCAAACGATCATCGCCGTACACAATGTCAATTTAGCCCCGTACCGGTCAGATGCAACACCGCCGAGAAAGTTAAACACAGCGTATCCGACAGAAAAACTGCTGAAGATCAGCCCCATTTGGGTTGCCGACAATGTGAGATCCTGCTGTATGAACGGCGCTGCAATAGACAGCGCTGAGCGGTCTAAATAGTTAATCACCCCGGCTGAAAATAAAAGAAGAATAATAGGGAATCTATCTTTTGAGAACATAAAATCCCCCTCTAATTTCATAATATTCAGACATTTAAATTGCCGGAGTAAACCGATTTATGCAATGAAACCGGTTATCCGGATTGCCTTGCGAGCAGCGCCGGTTTATAGCGGTGAATCCGTTTTTCACCGCCATCTTTTTCTTGTATCTGGCGAAGAAGAAGGTTTCCCGCTTTTCGCGCCATTTCTGCCGCAGGCTGGACGATCGTCGTAATTGGAGGAGTAAAAAAACCAGCAAAAGGAACTTCATCAATTCCGATGACGGCTGCCTTATCCGGAATTGCCATATCATGCTCCTTCATATACTTCAGCACCTCAACAAGAACGATATCGTTTGCCGCCAATATCGCTTTCGGAGGCTCCTCAAGTGAGAACAGCTCTGACAAAACATTGGAAATATCAGCCGCATCGGCTGTTTTGATATATTCGTCCCGCACCATCATTCCGTGGCGGTCAAGCGCCTTCTTATACCCTTCAATCCTTTCTACCCTCGGACTGATTTCCCGAATAATGGACGTCGTAATAATCGCAATTCTCTTAATGCCGCTCTCGATAAACCGGTCAACGGCAAGACCGGCTGCATGATGGTTATCAAGCATCACTGTCGGAATCCCGAGTTCTTCAATGGTTCTGTCCATAAACACGACCGGAAACGTATCACGTTTCATCTTTTCATATAAAGAGAGATTTTCGCCCGTCGGAAAAATAATAATTCCGTCCACCTGCTTAGCCCGCAGCATTTCAATATATTTCTTTTCTTTTTCCGGTTCATCATCCGCATTGCAGACAATAATATGAAATCCTTGTTCATGAAAATAGTCTTCCACCGCCCTGATGACCTGAGTGGAAAAAGTGTGAAGAATATTAGCCACCACCACACCTACTGTAAATGTTGATTTCTGTTTTAAGCTGCGGGCGACGAAATTCGGCTGATAGTTCAGCTCTTGAATGGCCGCTTCTATTTTTTGTTTCGTTTTCTCGCTCATATAGTCATAGCGCTGATTTAAAAATTGAGATACGGTGCTTTTAGATACGTTTGCATATTTCGCCACATCAGAAATTGTAATGGTTTTCATAGACTCATCCCCGTCTGTCTTCATTTTTCACTAGTATAAGTCAGAAGTAAATGGTTTACAATCTGACAGGGACATGGATTCTGTCACACTCCGGAATAAGCCATAAAACCTCCGTCGACGGGAATGGTGACCCCGGTGACAAAGCCCGAGCATGAATCATCCGAAAGCCACAGGAGCGTTCCCAGAAGGTCTTCCGGTTTCCCGAAACGTTTCATCGGTGTATGTGCCATAATCTTATTGGATCGGTCTGTCAGACTTCCATCTTCCTGTAATAACAACCCACGGTTTTGCGCTGTCAAAAAGAAACCCGGAGCGATGGCATTCACCCGCAGCCCTTTTTTTGCGAAATGAACAGCCATCCACATCGTAAAATTCTGAATCGCCGCCTTGGCCGCGCTGTAGGCGGGCACCTTTGTCATCGGTGTATACGCACTCATAGAAGAAATATTAATAATCGCGGGACATTCCGCCTTCAGTAGGTCTTTTCCAAACACTTGCGATGCCAGAAATGCACCGGTAAAGTTGGTTGAAAATACGCTGGAAAACCCCGTTTCGTCCATATCAAAAAATGATGTGCCCTGCTCATCCTCTTCATACGTCTCGCTGCCAGTGATCGCATCAGGGTGGTTTCCCCCGGCTCCGTTAATTAAAAGATTGACAGAACCGAACCGGCTGATAATCTCGTCTTTTGCCTTTTCGAGCGAATCACGGGCTGAAACATCAGCCGGTACAGAAACCGCGGTTCCTCCAGCATCAGCAATCTCGTCCGCCGCACGCTCTGCTTTATCAGCATTCCGGCTGACGATCGCAATTTTCATCCCCTGCCGTGAAAGCTCCTTTGCCATTGCTGAACAGAGAACACCGCTCCCGCCTGTTATGACAGCGGTTCTTCCTGATAAACGTTCATGAATCGGTCTCATCTCTTCACCCCTTTCTCATGAGACGAGAACGCATCCCACAGCCCGTTCAAGTACATAATTCCTAAAGCACGATCATATAAACCATAACCCGGCCGGCATTGTTCGCCCCAGATATGACGGCCGTGATCAGGCCGTACATATCCTTTATAGTCTTGGCCGTGCAATTCTTTTACCACACCGGTAATATCAATGGACCCATCACTGGTAAGATGCGAAGTTTCCGTAAAATCACCGTTATCGCAGATTTTCACATTTCGTATATGGGCAAACGGCGCAGCTCCCGCATAGTGTTTGGCGATCTTCACCATATCATTGGCGGGATCCGCTCCCATCGAACCCGTGCACAACGTAATACAGTTGGCGGGTGAATCTGAAATCTCTCGCAGCTTTTCATAACTTTTCTCACCGGTGATAATACGGGGCAGGCCAAAAATTGACCAGGGCGGATCATCCGGATGAATGGCCATTTGAATGCCGTGTTCCTCCGCTACAGGAAGGATTTCATGTAAAAAAAATTCTAGATTGGCCCAAAGCTGTTTTTCACCAACCGTTTGATAGGCCTCAAACAGTTCCTTGATCCGGGCCATTTTCTCCGGTTCCCACCCGGGAATCGTCAAATCAGAAGATTCTTCAACCGTGCGGATCAGTTCCTCCGGAGGGAGACTTTCCACTTTCGCTTTTTCAAAAAACAAAGCGGTTGACCCATCTTCCAGCGCACGGAACATATCGGTACGCGTCCAGTCAAATATCGGCATGAAATTGTAACAGATGACTTTCACGCCGAATTCGGACAGATTGCGAATGGTCTGTTTATAGTGCTCAATATATTGTCCGCGTTCTTCATGACCGAGTTTAATGGCTTCATGAACATTCACGCTTTCCACGACCTCTGCATGAAACCCATAGGATTGAATGAATCTGACTTCCGCTTCAATGTCCTCCTTTTCCCATACATCGCCCGCGGGCTTCTGGTGAAGAGCCCAGACGATGCCTTTGACCCCGGGAATTTGTCTGACATGTTCAAGAGTCGCCGTATCATTACCTTGGCCGTACCAGCGAAACGTGATATTCATGTTACACCCCCGTATATTCGTTTTTTCGGCAGACGTATTCTTTGCTGAGGGATACGGCAGCTTCATAGCCGCCCTTTTGATATGCTTTTGTCAAGTCGCTTCCCACACCGACCGCGACCGCTCCGGCAGAGAGCCAGTCATTCATGCTGTTTAATGAGATACCCCCGGTCGGCATAATGCGGACATTCGGCAGAGGACCGTTGACCGACTTGATAAATGAAGGGTCAAACGAATTAGCGGGGAACAGCTTTACCACATCACATCCGGCTTCGAGCGCCAAAGCCATATCAGACACGCTCATGCATCCCGGAAGATACGGTACGCTGTACTGGTTGCATAGAGATGCTATCTCTTTTACAAAATGAGAGCTGACGATAAATGAGGCGCCTGATAAAATGGCGTGTCTCGCCGTTTCTGTATCCATTACAGAGCCGGCTCCAAGAAGAATATCTTGATGCCGGAGTTCCTTAAAGACATCTTCCACTTCAGGAGTTGTGTATGTAAGCTCAATGGCGCTGATACCTCCTGAAATGGCCGCTCTTGAAACTTCAAGCGCCTCTTGGCTGTTTTGTCCCCTTATGACAGCCACTACTTGTGCATGCAGAAGTTTTTCGTAAATGGCGTACTTAGGCAGCATTCTCGCTCCTCCTTTAATCAAACGTAATGATTGCTTTTCCCGCCTTGCCCGGGTGCTGTTCGATCAACTGAAATGCTTGATGGACGTCATCTGCTGAAAATGTATGTGTAATAAGACCGCCGTGCGTTAACATGCCTTTATTCAGTAAGTCTGTAATGTACGGAAACTGATTCGTCTGCAATCTTGAACCGGTTATCGTGACTTCCTTTTTTGTGATCGGAAGCTGAGAAATGCCGGCAGTCCTCTCATCAAAACCAAGCACAACAACATGACCGGCCGGAGACACCGCGTCAATGGACGTTTCAAACGTTGAGGGGAGACAGACGGCATCAATGACGACATTGGCGCCTTCATTTTTTGTCCATTCGTTCACCCGCAAAACGAGATCTTCTTTTTGCGCGTTGACGGTAACGTCCGCACCGTTTTTTTCAGCGAATGCCAAGCGTTCATCATTCAAGTCGGTTATCATGACGGAAGCGCCTTTGAACTTTGCCATTTTTAATATGCAGATTCCGATCGGTCCCGCTCCCTGAATCAAAACGGTATCTTCCTTCTCGACACGGCCTCTCCAAACGGCCTGGGCGCCGATCGTATATGGTTCTGCCATGACCGCTTCCTCCCAGGGCAGATCGGGGGAAACGGCATGCAGCTGCTTTTCCGGAACCACGATATATTCCCGCATCCCGCCATCTTCATGAACGCCGAACACCGAAAGCGCTTTGCAGACGTTCGGACGTCCTTTCCGGCAGGCATAGCATGTTCCGCAATAAGATATCGGTTCAACCACTACGCGGTCACCCGGCTTGAAACGCCGGACATGAGAACCGGTCTTTGCGACTTCCCCTGTGACTTCATGTCCGATTACTCTCGGCAAAGACGCTAACGGATTTGTCCCATGATAAATATGCAAATCTGATCCGCAAATTCCGACCCGCTTCACCTTGACAAGAACATCATCCGCGTGGACAACAGACGGTTTCTCACATTCCGTCACCACCAGATCAAATGCTTTCCGTACTAGAACCGCTTTCATTTTCTCACCCGCTTTTTAAGTTGTGCTTGCTACCGTTCAATCACAGTCTCTTTGTTTACAAATGACAGAACCTCTTCTAGATAGGGAAGCCCTTCATTATCACCGGAAACTGTGGTGACGAGCGCACCGACCGCATTGGCAAACTCCAGACGTTTTTCCGGTTCAAAACCATGCAGATAACTGTACAGGTAGCCGGCATTAAAGCCGTCACCCGCTCCTACCGTGTCAACAGGCGCAACCGGGAAAGCCTCTTTGTGAACCCACTTATGATCATGATACAGCGCAGAACCTGCTTCACCGTTCTTTATGACAAGCTGACTGATTGAATAGGTCTCTGCAAACCAGGCTAATGCTTCATTTTCCCCTATACCTGTCAGCTGTTTTATTTCGTCCCGGCCCGCCAGAAGAATATCAGTATGCGGAAAGATTTGATGAAATGCCGCACGCGCCTCCTCGATCGTCCACAGCTTCAGCCTGATATTCGGATCAAAAGATACGGGAATCCCTCTTGCTTTGGCTATGGAAAGCACCCTTTCAGCAATTTCAAGATTTTTCTTATCAAGCGCGAGGAACACACCGGTAAGATGAACAATGTGAATGCCGGCAAACATATTCTCTGTTATATCTTCCGGTGCAAGAGTCAGAATTGGTGAATTGAAACGATAATAAAACGTCTTGCCTGAACCGTCATTTCTGATCTCTTTGACATTTAAAGATGTAGGAAAGTCTTCAACATAGGAGACGTCAGTCACATCAATTCCTTCTCCTTTGGCAAACTGATAAATCACTCTGCCGAACTCATCCTTCCCCAGTCTGCTGACCCACTTTGAGTGCAGATTCAATCTGGCGCATGCAATCGCAAAATTCAGTTCAGCTCCTCCTGCTTTTCGTTCAAAATGGGTAACAAAACGCAAAGGTCCTGTGCTTGCGGGATTTAAGGTGATCATCGCATCACCGATCGTAAAAATGCCATAATCAGAAGCCACATCAATACTCCTTTCCTTGAAGACTAAATCGGTTTGGTAAACCGGTTTAGTAAAACTTTATATGAAAACCCTTACACACGCAAGAGAAAAATACAATAAATTCAAAAAACTGTTTTCGGTAAAAAAACCCGGTTTTTCACATAAAAAACCCCTCACAACAAAATGTAAGAGGTTTTTTGAAAATTGTATGCATGTTTCCTCAGTTAGCAGTCTTACGTTCGGGGCTTGTACCTTCTTCTTCCGCCCATGTTTCAATATGCTTGAGCTCCGGGGTGTTCTCGGCTTTGAATACGGGATCAAGACCTTTTTTGCGCTGAGCGGCATAATCCTTATAGATCTTGTAGGCTACATTACTCAGCAGTAAGATTGCCACTAAGTTAATGAGAGCCAAGAGTCCCATAAACAAGTTTGCCATGTCCCAGACGATCTGGAAGTCAGCCAAACATCCGTACACCACCATCACTACAACGAATACGCGGTAAATATTAAGCCATGTTTTGCTTGTTTTAATAAATTCAATATTCGTTTCACCATAGTAATAGTTGCCGACGACAGAGCTGAATGCGAATAAAAACATCGCAATCGCAATAAATGTCGGCGCCCATCCGCCGAGGTGGTGCTGCAATGCGGTTTGTGTCACTTGGATGCCGTCGCCTTTAGGCGTAAAGCTGTACAATAAAATGATAAAGGCAGTCGATGTACAAACAATAAATGTATCAAAAAACACGCCGAGCGTCTGAATTAATCCCTGCTTAGCCGGATGCGAAACATGTGCAGCCGCTGCGGCATTCGGCGCGCTTCCCATACCCGCTTCGTTTGAAAACAGGCCGCGCTGCGCACCGATAATAATGATGCTTCCTAAGCTTCCGCCGACGATCTGCTCAAGACCGAACGCATTTTTCACAATCGCAGCAAACAGCTCAGGTACCGCTGTAATATTTACAATCACGACATACAGCGCGATCAGAATATACATACCCGCCATGACCGGAACGATTAATTGCGAAACGGAAACAACACGTTTCAGACCGCCGAATATAATGAAAGCCGTTAATACAGCTAAAATGATTGCGATAACTGTTTTATTCACATGGAATGCTTCGTCAAACGCCACAGAAATCGTATTTGACTGCACGGCGTTAAAGATAAGTCCGAAAGAAACGGTAATCAATACGGCGAATAAAATACCGAGCCAGCGGGCGCCCAGTCCCTTAGCCATGTAATATGCCGGACCGCCGCGGAATTCGTCACCGGAACGCACTTTATACAGCTGCGCCAAGGTGCTTTCCACAAAGCTGGAAGCCATACCGACAATCGCTACGATCCACATCCAAAATACTGCGCCGGGACCGCCTGTTGCAATCGCCAGCGCGACGCCGGTCAAGTTTCCGGTTCCGACACGAGAAGCGGCTGAGATAAAGAATGCCTGCATTGAAGACACTCCTTTATTTCCTTGCGGCTTCTCCCCGACGATTCTGAACATTTCAATAAAGTATTGGAATTGAATAAAGCGAAAACGGAACGTAAAGTACAATCCGATTCCGACTAAAATATAAACAAGATACTTCCAAATAAAATCATTTGGAACATTTATGATTTCACTGATGAAAGCCTCCATGTTTAACCTCCCTTTTACATATCTGTTACTGTCATTTTTGCTGCATATGTTAGATCTTTTAACACAACGAGTATTATTATATCACAACAACAGTGGTTGAGAAGTTTTTTTAAGAAAATGTTTCGGTTTCTTCATCACGTCTTTTGCTGTCATGCCCCGTTTTTTATCTTACAGCCCGAAAAATGTTGTCACGTCATAAGGAATGCGTGCATATCATAACAAATAGGTCTTTAAGAAAAAAGAGATGAAAAGATGGATGGAATGGTATATACTTAACCAGGATAATAATTTTTTAAATTTAATAAATATGTTTACTTTGCATTTAAATTAGGGTATTATAATAAAAATATTCAGACTTATGAAGGGGGGAGAACATTTGAAAAAAATCTTGTTTTTAAAAGCTTCTATTTTATTTTTAGCGATTGCAAGCTTTCATTTGCTCTCCATTCCCCATGCGTTTGATACTGCTCATCATTTTAAAGCGGTAGCCGACCAGCAGGAAATGCACGAAATGAAGGCCGGCCAAAATGCTGATGATGAGAAAAAATCGCTGACGGGCTCATATATCTTGACGGCGCTTTTTGCCGCTTCTGTCTCACTGATCGTGATATCAGACAGGAGACGCCCCGCTTCCCGGAGAAGACAGCGAAAGAAAAGCTTTTTAATCGCTAAATTTTATCAGTCCTCGTATTTCGATGAGCTTCATGTTCAACATCGCCTATCTATGTAACATAAAATGAGGAGGTTGTTAAACATGTTGTTTATCTTACGAATGGTGATTTTAGGGTTGTTTTCATTCACTGCATTGAATTTATTTGTATGGCAGGGAATCGAAGTCATTCACGCTATCACTGACTTATTCGGCAGCCATGAAAGCTAAATAGTAAAACCTCCGCTCAATGAGCGGAGGTTTTTTTATTTTATTTTTACTCTTAAACATCAGATGCGGGGATACGCCATACATCTGTTACCGGCCCTGTCTCATCTTCATCGGTAAAGAAGGAACCGTTGCTGTATCGGTCATTCGCCCGCAAGGACTTCACGGCGATTTCGATTCTCTCTCCTTTTTCTGTTTCCGCAGCGATCATGTCGGCTAAAGCGCACGCGAATACGCCGACTGCGCGATGCGGGTTCTTTTTAAGCTCACGCAGCATGATGACACCGCGCTTCGCCCTGGATGTTTTTTCGAATTCAGATAGGTTCATCCGCTTGATTGCTCCCCGCTGTGTGACAAGGACAAGCGAATCTGTCTCATGCAGGATTTGTCCTGATACGACGGTATCACCGTCTTTTACATTTATGCCCTTTACGCCGGCCGCACGGGCACCGACTACATTTACTTCATCTTCACCGAACCATAAACCGTACCCGAGGCGGGTGGCGATAAACAGCTGGCTGCCGCCGTCTGTGACATGAACATCAATCAGCTCGTCGTCCCCTTTAAGGTTAAGGGCAACAAGCGCTTTCGAGTAACGCTGCGCTTTGTAATGCGTCATTTCAGTTCTCTTCACCATGCCGTTTTTCGTCATAAACAATAAATATGAAGATGGATCAAATTCTTTTACCGGTATAGCTTTCACGATGGTTTCATCACGGTCAATCGTGATGATGTTCGTTACGTGCTGCCCCATGTCTTTCCACCTGATATCGGGAAGCTGGTGAACCGGACAATAAACATAGCTTCCCTTATTGGTAAAGAGCAGGAGAACATCCGTTGTATTCATTTCAAATTGGTGAATCAGCCTGTCAGTATCCTTCATACCGAAATCCTGGCCGTTAGAAGCGGCAAATGACCGCTGACTTGTTCGTTTTACATAGCCGTCTTTTGTGACTGTCACATATACGTCCTCAGAGGCAACCATCACTTCAAGATTGATTTTAATTTCCTCAATCTTTTCTTCAATGACAGACCGTCTGCTGTCAGCATAGGTCTTTTTCAATTTTTTCAGGCTGCTTGTAATGACTTTTAACAGCTTTTTATCATGACTTAAAATGGCTTCGAGCTCCTGAATTTTCTTGCTGAGCTCTTCCGCTTCCTCTTTTAGCGCCGTAATATCCGTGTTTGTCAGACGATACAGCTGCAAGGATACGATCGCTTCGGCCTGCGGCTCCGTAAATGTGAATTTAAACATTAAGTTTTGTTTCGCATCTTTCTTGTCGCTGCTTGCCCGGATGACGGCTATGACCTCATCTAACACAGACAGTGCCTTCATCAGTCCTTCAACGATGTGGTGCCGCTCTTTTGCTTTTTGCAATTCAAAGACGGAGCGGTTTGTCACCACTTCCTTCTGGTGGGAAATATACGCATCCAGGATGGCCGTAAGACTCATCAGCATCGGCCGGCGGTTATGTATGGCGACCATATTAAAGTTATAAGTTGTCTGCAGATCAGTGTTTTTATATAAGAAATTCAAAATGCCTTTTGCATCGGCTTCTTTCTTTAACTCAACGACCACCCGAAGCCCCGTGCGGTCAGTTTCATCCCGGACTTCAGAAATGCCTTCGACTTTTTTGTCTATGCGGTATTCATCCATTTTCTTTACGAGATTGGCTTTGTTTACTTCAAACGGAATTTCTGTAATGACGATCTGCTCCCGTCCGCCTCTTACGGATTCCACTTCAGCCTTGCCGCGGATAATAATTTTGCCTTTCCCGGTTTCATAAGCCTTCCGAATGCCGTCGACTCCTTGAATAATGCCTCCTGTCGGAAAGTCAGGCCCTTTAATCACCTGCATCAAGTCATCGACGGTGCAATCCGGAGATTCAATCCGTTTAATGACGGCATCAATGACCTCACCCAGATGATGAGGGGGAATATCAGTCGCATAGCCCGCTGAAATCCCGGTTGATCCGTTGACAAGCAAGTTAGGGAACATGGCGGGCAAAACAACCGGTTCTTTACTAGTGTCATCAAAGTTCGGAACGAATTCAACCGTATTTTTATCGATGTCACGCAAAAGCTCTGATGCGATAGAAGATAATCTCGCTTCCGTATAACGCATGGCAGCCGGCGGATCACCGTCAATGCTTCCATTATTGCCGTGCATCTCAATCAGGACATTCCGCACTTTCCAATCCTGGCTCATCCGCACCATCGCTTCATAAACGGAGCTGTCACCGTGCGGATGATAATTACCGATAACGTTTCCGACCGTTTTCGCCGCTTTACGGAAATTTTTATCGAAAGTATTTCCGTCTGCGTGCATGGCGTATAAAATTCTCCGCTGCACCGGCTTTAAACCGTCACGAGCATCGGGCAGCGCCCTGTCTTGAATAATGTATTTACTGTAGCGTCCGAAACGGTCGCCGATTACTTCTTCTAACGGTAAATCATGAAATAATTCTGGCTGTGCCACTATTAAACCTCCTCAGCGACCGACAAGTTTTCATTTTCTAAAATATTGCTTTCCTCATCTAATCCGAAGGCAACATTTTTTTCAATCCATTTTCTTCTCGGTTCTACTTTGTCTCCCATTAATGTCGTTACACGGCGCTCTACCCGTGCCGCATCGTCGATCTTGACTCTGACGAGCGTTCGCGATTCGGGATTCATCGTCGTTTCCCAGAGCTGGTCTGCGTTCATTTCTCCCAGACCTTTATAGCGCTGGATGGTATACCCTTTGCCGACTTTCTTTAAAACGCCGTCCATTTCTTCGTCGGACCAAGCATATTCAATAATCTCTTTCTTACCGCTTCCTTTGCTCACTTTGTAAAGAGGCGGAAGGGCGATGAAGACTTTTCCGTGCTCGATTAAAGGTTTCATATAGCGGTAGAAAAACGTTAACAGCAAGACTTGAATGTGCGCGCCGTCGGTATCCGCGTCCGTCATGATGATGATCTTGTCATAATTGATGTCGTCTATCTCAAAATCTGCGCCGACACCGCCTCCGATCGCATGAATAATTGTATTGATTTCTTCATTTTTGAAGATGTCTGCAAGCTTTGCTTTCTCTGTGTTGATGACCTTTCCGCGAAGGGGCAGCACGGCTTGGAACTTCCGGTCTCTTCCCTGTTTTGCAGAACCTCCCGCAGAGTCTCCCTCCACAAGATACAATTCATTCTTCGCCGGATTTCTGGAACCGGCCGGTGTGAGTTTTCCGCTCAGCGTCGCTTCTGATTTTTTGCGTTTTTTGCCGCTTCTCGCTTCTTCTCTCGCTTTACGGGCCGCTTCACGGGCCTGGCTTGCTTTAATCGCTTTTTTGACAAGCAGGGTTGCTGTATCGCGGTTTTCTTCCAGGAAATAAGCAAGATTCTCGGAAATGACGGCATCCGCGGCGGATCTCGCCTCACTTGTGCCAAGCTTCCCTTTCGTCTGTCCTTCAAATTGCAGCAGTTCCTCCGGGATACGCACGGAAATAATTGCGGACAAACCTTCCCTGATATCGGCGCCTTCAAGGTTCTTGTCTTTCTCTTTTAAAAGGGCGACCTTTCGCGCATACTCGTTAAACGCTCTTGTCATTGCCGTTTTGGCTCCTGATTCGTGGGTGCCGCCGTCCTTTGTTCTGACGTTATTAACGAATGACAGCATATTTTCTGAATACCCGTCATTAAACTGAAACGCGAAATCGACTTCAATGTCATGATGCTCGCCTTCAAAGGAAACCACTTCGCATAAAGCGTCTTTTTCCTCGTTTAAATAAGCGACAAATGCTTCAATTCCGTTCTCATAATAAAATACTTCCTTTACGCCGTTCCGTTCATCAATTAATTCTATTTTCAAACCTTTTAACAAGAAAGCCGATTCGCGCAGACGTTCTGACAGCGTGTCAAAATTATAAACCGTTGCGCTGAACATTGACGGATCAGGTTTAAAATGGGTAAGCGTTCCCGTTTTTTTGGTCGTTCCGATTTTTTCAAGTGAAGTCACGGGCTTGCCGCCGTTTTCAAACCGCTGTTTATACACATATCCGTCACGCTCAATAGTAACCGTCAGCCACTCCGATAATGCGTTTACGACAGATGCGCCGACACCATGCAGACCGCCGCTTGTTTTATAGCCGCCCTGTCCGAATTTCCCCCCGGCATGCAGCACGGTGAAAATAACTTCCGGCGTCGGCTTTCCTAGCTTATGCATCCCGGTCGGCATTCCGCGTCCTCTGTCCTGTACAGAGATGCTGTTGTCCTTATGTATCGTTACGATAATATGATCTCCGTAGCCGGCAAGAACTTCATCGACGGAATTGTCGACGATCTCATATACCAGATGGTGCAGGCCGCGTGCGTCCGTCGAACCGATGTACATTCCCGGTCGTTTTCTGACGGCTTCCAGGCCTTCAAGCACCTGTATGGCATCTTCGTTGTAATCAAATTGCTGTTTTCTAGCCAAACGTACAAACCCCTTTCAAAAAACCTGCTCTTAATCATTTTCTTTTTTAAATGTTTTCATGTCTTTGTTTTTCAGTATGCGCAAGCTTCGGTCCAATTCTCCTCGGACTCACAATTATAACCAATATGCTTGATTTCGCAACATATTTAAGCGAATGGCTCGTTTTTTAGGCCGCAAGACATACATTCGAACGGCTTTTCATCTTTTTGGTGCCCTTTTTGGCGAATAAGAACATGAGTTCGCTTTCTATTATATAGCTTTATGCCGGCCATCGCAAACAGACTGTAAACCCCTGTATAAAGGGGTTTCTAAAAAAGCTGTTCATGCTTTATTGTATCTGTTTCATCATCATACGCAAAGAGTATTCTTTCAATAAAAAAGCAAAAACCCCTGATTTGCCAAGGATTTTTGCCTTTTTTGTTCCTATTTTATAACAGCGCGGGCGACTTTTATACATAAATCCATAACAGCCGTCCGTCCTTTGTCTGTAATCATGCGATACGCTTCTTCATTTGCAAGGCCCTGCTGCGCCCAAAAAACGGGAGCGTCCGTCTGTAAAAATTCTTCAGCGACGCCGGGAAGCTGCTCAGAGCGTCTGAACACATTCACGATATCAATCGGTCCCTCCACGTCTTTTAATGAAGCGACGGCTTTAACGCCAAGCGCTTCATCAATCGTTGGATTGACGGGAATAATTTCATACCCTTCATCCTGCATCGCTTTGGAAACCATGTAAGAAGTCCGGTCGGGACGGTCTGACAGCCCGACGACTGCGATCCGTTTGCTCCGGTCCAGAATTTCTTTAATCTCTGATTTTGAAGGATTTTGCATCTTTACCATCTCCTTTTGATATATTGTACATGACCGCTTCGCCGGAATCAAAAAAAGCGCTTTGTCAGCTTAATTCTCAAAAAACTTGTCATCAGACGGTAACAACTCGTGTTAAAATAGAGTGAAGGGACATTGAAAAGGAGAAATGTAGATGTTGATTGCTTTATTGATTATTTTGGCCTATGTAATAGGCAGCATCCCGTCAGGTTTAATCGTAGGCAAACTTGCGAAAGGGATCGATATTAGAGAACACGGAAGCGGCAATTTGGGCGCTACAAATGCTTTTCGCACGCTTGGCGTTAAAGCGGGATCTGTTGTCATCGCAGCCGATATTTTAAAAGGCACCTTGGCCGCGGCGCTCCCATATTTACTGCACGTCCCCATTCATCCTCTTCTCGCAGGGGTGGCAGCAGTAATCGGCCATGTATTCCCCGTGTTCGCAAAGTTTAAGGGAGGCAAAGCCGTAGCCACATCAGGGGGCGTCCTGCTGTTTTATGCTCCGCTGTTATTCGTTACGATGGTTGCAGTATTTTTCGTATTTTTATTCCTTACGAAATTTGTTTCTCTGTCTTCAATGTTAACAGGGATTTATACGATTATTTACTGTCTGTTTGTAAAAGACCCTTATTTATTAGTCGTAGTGACGCTCTTGACCGCGTTTGTTATCTACAGACACAGGGCAAACATCAAACGGATTATAAACAAAACAGAACCGAAGATCAAATGGTTTTGATGAAACTTCAATTTTGACATCAAAATGCCATATGCGTTTATAATAGAGATAATTTCTTTATATGAGAAACAAAAAGGGAGTGTTCCGGATGAACATGAAAGTAACGAAAGGCGCGCTGGATTGGTACAAAGAAGAGCTCGATCTGGAAACAGGCGACCATGTCCGTTTCTTTGTCCGTTACGGGGGATGCAGCAACGTTCAGAAAGGCTTTTCTCTCGGCATTTTAAAAGATCGGCCGATGAACATCGGCACCAGCACGGAAGTTGAAGGCATTACCTTTTTTATTGAAGAAAGCGACTTATGGTACTTTGATAATCACGATTTGTCAGTCACATATTCAGATCAGGCAGAAGAGCCGGTATTTGATTACGTGTAAGAAAAAAAGAACGCAGCGGATGCGTTCTTTTTTTTACAGCCTGAACCTTTTGAGATGATCAGTCAGATGTTCTTTTTCTAATATGCTTCTTTGCGTATCACCGAGCAGGTCAAAGTGGGGAAATTCATTTTTATGGTGAATCCACTCCGGCTTCAGCCCGTACTCCGCTCCCCATCTGATCAGTTTATTGAGATCGCTTGAACCGGCCTTCGTCACGGTCTTAGCCTCCGGAAAGCGGTCGTCCAGCCAGTAATGCGTTAAAAAAGCGATTTTCCCTTCCGATACATCCCGCTTCCATCTTTCCAGTTCCTTACGCGTAATTCCAAATGCCATAACTGCAGCCGCTCCTTATTTTTTTGCCTTTTCGTAAGCGGCATGCCAATCAGGAAAAGCCTTGCGAAACTGAATCGGTTTGAAGCTCTCTTTATCAACGCATATATGAGAGGATGTCGCTTTGATGGCAAGTTCTTGATCCGGATTATAGATGTGGTAGCCGTAAACGGTTTTAAATCCGTTATATTCTTCAATCCAAGTATGTACGACAGCCGTTTCTCCGTAGCGGAGCGGCTTTTTATAAGAAATGCTGATATCCAATACAGGGGACAGCACTCCTCTGTCTTCCATATCCTTGTAAAGGAATCCGAGTTCCTTAATCAGCGCCGTTCTGCCGACCTCCATCCAGACTAAGTAATTGGCATGATAGACGATGCCCATTTGATCTGTTTCCGCATAACGCACTTCTATTTCTTTTTTTGACACATGCAACGTTCTCTGCTCCCTTATTATCAGATTAGCCCCATTTTATCACAACGAGCCGGAAAGAGAAAAAAACCAGGTTTCCCTGGTTTTTATTATGATTGATAGCCGTTTTCTCTTGCAGCCGATTCATCCTGGATTTCACTGCGGAACGATTCAATGCTTTCATTGCGTCTGGCATTCTTCTCTTGAATGCGCTGTTTTTCCTCATCTGTCGCAAATTCCATTGATTCTTTGGCTTCTTCTATATTTTCAATTGTATTCTGGACCATATCCTGCAGCTTTTCAACGTTATCGGAACGGTCATCCGGATTTGGTTTTTGATCATTGTTTGTCATAATGTCTGCTCTCCTTTGTTGATGTTATTCGCCTTTCGTCTGCATGACAATCGGATGTCCGTTTGACTTGTCATGAAACTTTTCCCCTTTGTTGCGTTTATATTTAACGGGTTTTGTCCCTAAGTGGCTCGGAGCGTATTGCGGCTGGCCGTCTTTCTTGTTTATGCCCATGTTCATCCCTCCTTAAGAGTATATTTTGCAAAAGGAGGTGCAAACATGACTGCAAATTAAAGGTTATTTTTGTTTGAACCGCTGCTCCAGCTTTTCTTCAAGCTGATTCAAATAATCCGTATTGGTCATCAGCTCACGTTTATTTTCCATAACCAATTCATGAAAAGAACGTTTTCGCATTTTTTTCAATCTTCTCACCTCCGTGTTTTCATTCATTTTTTCCAATTTTTCAAAACCTAAGTCCTTCACAATAAAAAAACTGAACCTCTATTTGAGATCCAGTTTTTCTTTCATTTCTTTTTTTGTCATCGTGCCTACGCGAATGTGCTGAATGGTTCCTTTTTCGTCTAATATGTATGTTGTCGGATAAGAAAGCACGTTGAAATCTCCGTTAATTCCGCTTTTGTCAATCAGAATAGGAAAGGTCAGCTGATAATGATCAGCAAATGATTTCACAGCCTGTATATTTTTTTCAGAGGACGTAAAATTAACGGCTGCTACCGCAATATCAGGATATTCTTTCTGCAGCTCCTGCATATCAGGCATTTCCATTCGGCACGGCTTACACCACGTCGCCCAGAAATTGAGGAGCACTTTTTTTCCTTTATAATCAGAAAGGGAGATACTTTTTCCTGACAATGTATCAAGTGTAAAGTCAGGGGCTTTCATCCCTTCTTCTGTCCCTTCTTTCGGACTTTTTTGTACAGAATAAATGTTCCAGCCCGCATACACTAACAACCCGATAAGTAACATTCCGCCCAGCCATTTCGCAAGCATCTCAAGGCCTCCCGCATAAAAAGAGAGAAAGCAGACTGCTTTCTCTCCTTTGTTCATTCTGCTACTGTTTCATTTTATCGCGAAGCACCATTTGTAAAATGCCGCCGTGGCGATAGTAATCAATTTCCACTTCACTGTCAAAACGGACAACAACTTCAAATGTTTTTACCGTACCGTCTTCACTGATTGCTCTGACAGTCAGCAAGTCGCGCGGACGTACAGATTCATCAACATCCACCTCGATGACTTCCTTACCGGTTAAGCCGAGTGTATCCGCGTTTTCACCCTGTTTGAACTGAAGCGGCAGCACACCCATGAAGACGAGGTTGCTTCTGTGAATTCTTTCAAAGCTTTCGGCAATGACTGTTCTGATGCCGAGCAGGTTTGTTCCTTTTGCAGCCCAGTCACGTGAAGAGCCCATTCCGTAATCTTTTCCGGCCAGGACGACAAGACCCGTTTTATCATCTTTATACCGCATGCAGGCATCATAAATAGATGTCACTTCCCCGGTAGGCCAATGTGTTGTGTATCCGCCTTCTGTACCCGGTGCGATTTGGTTTTTAATGCGGATATTGGCGAATGTTCCTCTCATCATGACTTCATGGTTTCCGCGGCGTGAGCCGTAAGAGTTAAAGTCACGAGGAGAAACGCCTTTTTCCTGCAGGTATTTGCCCGCCGGTGTGTCTTTTCCGATCGCTCCGGCCGGAGAAATGTGGTCAGTCGTCACAGAATCGCCGAATTTGCCGACAACGCGAAGTCCTCTTAAAGGCTCAACTTTTCCCGGCTCTACAGACATTTCCTCAAAGAACGGCGGGTTTTGAATGTAAGTGGAATCCTGATCCCACTTGTACAGCGCTTCATCCGTCGTTTCGATTTCGTTCCAGCGCTGGTTGTCGTCAAATACCGTTTCATACTCTTTGCGGAATAATTCCGGAGTAACAGTCTGTTTGACGAGAGAATTGATTTCATCCATGGACGGCCAGATGTCATCAAAATAAACATTTTGTCCGTCATTTCCGACACCGATCGGATCCGTTTTCAGGTTGATATTCACAGTGCCTGCTAATGCGTATGCGACAACAAGCGGAGGTGATGCAAGGTAGTTTCCTTTGACAAGCGGATGGATCCGGCCTTCAAAGTTTCTGTTACCTGACAAGACAGAAGTGATCAAGAGATCATTTTTAGCAACCGCTTCTTCAATCTCTGGAGAAAGCGGGCCGGAGTTCCCGATACATGTCGTACAGCCATACCCTACGAGGTTAAAGCCGAGCTCCTTCATGTAAGGAAGCAGGCCTGAGTTGACTAAGTATCCAGTAACAACCTTAGACCCCGGTGCAAGTGATGTTTTAACATAATTCGGCACTTTCAAGCCTAATTCTACCGCTTTTTTGGCTACCAATCCGGCACCGATTAATACATAAGGGTTTGATGTATTCGTACAGCTTGTAATAGCGGCGATTGCAATCGCCCCTGTTTTCATAACCGCATCTTCGCCGCTGTTAAGTTTAAATGAAATTTCTTTGTTCTCTTCAGCAGCATCCGCTCCGAATCCTTGGTTGCCGGCCGGGCTGACAAGATGTTTTTTAAACGTTTCCTGCATAACGGAAAGCGGGATTAAATCCTGCGGACGTTTCGGTCCTGATAGGTTCGCTTCAATTTTTGACAGATCAATTTCCACAACGTCTGTAAAAATCGGCTCTTCCGCGTCAGGCGTATAGAATAAACCGTTGTTGCGGCAGTATGCTTCCACAATATCGATCTGCTCTTCTTCACGGCCGGTCAGACGCAGGTAAGAAAGTGCTTCCTCGTCAACCGGGAAGAATCCGCAAGTCGCTCCGTATTCCGGCGCCATATTGGCAATAGTCGCACGATCCGCAAGCGGAAGCTCAGCAACACCAGGACCGAAGAATTCAACAAATTTATTGACTACGCCTTTTTCGCGCAGCACTTGAGTGACTTTCAGCGCCAAGTCAGTCGCCGTCGTTCCGTTAGGCAATTTTCCGACAAGTTTCGCGCCGATGACCTCAGGAACAGGGAAATATGAAGGCTGGCCGAGCATTCCCGCTTCCGCCTCAATACCGCCGACACCCCAGCCGAGGACGCCGATTCCGTTAATCATTGTTGTATGGGAATCTGTTCCCACCAATGTATCAGGATATGTCACAAGTTCTCCGTCTTCCTCTTTCGTATGAACGACACTTGCCAAAAACTCAAGGTTTACCTGGTGAACGATACCTGTTGCAGGCGGAACGGCCTGATAATTGTTAAACGCTTTCTTTGCCCAGCTTAAAAATTTATAACGTTCTGCATTTCTTTCGAATTCTAAGTCCATATTAATGGCTAACGCGTCTTCCGTACCGGCTTTGTCGACTTGTACGGAGTGGTCAATGACCAGGTCAACCGGAATTTCAGGATTGATTTTATCAGGGTCTCCGCCGACAGAGGCCATGGCTTTTCTTAAAGATGCCAGGTCAACTACGGCCGGAACGCCGGTAAAGTCCTGTAGAATAACCCGTGACGGTTTAAACGGCACATCGATATCTTTTAATTCAGCAGTACCCCATCTTGCTAAATTTTCAACATGTTCTTTTGTAATGACGCGTCCGTCTACCTGACGCAAAACGGATTCCAAAAGAACCTTAATAGAATAAGGAAGTTTTGAAACATTGCCGACCCCTGCGTCTTCCAATGCTTTTAATGAATAGTAGTTGTATGTTTTCCCATTTGAAGAAAATGTTTTTCTTGCTTGGAAAACGTCTTGTGTTGCGACTTTTTGCTGATTTGTCATTCTCCAAAATCCCCCTTCAATGATCAAGATCGTTCTTTAGATGAATGTTCACATTCCATCACAATTTTCTCACAATTTCATCTTAGTATAAAATCATACATAAGTAAATATCAATGTTTTTATTAAATACAATAAGATCGTCTTATCAGCGTGATTTTCGGTAAATTTTGTCCGATTTTCCGCCTCATACAACGGGCTGTAAAGAGCCATATTAATGTTGAGGTGATGATCATGGTAAAACGGAAAGCCAATCATGTCATTAACGGCATGAATGATGCGAAAAGCCAAGGCAAAGGCGCGGGTTATATAGAAAATGACCAGCTCGTCCTGACGGAAGAAGAACGGCAGAACAATAAAAAAAGAAAAACAAACCAATAGCCGGAACACCTTAAAAAGGAGGCTTTAACATGACAAATAAAAATACGAGTAAAGATATGCATAAAAATGCTCCGAAGGGCCATAACCCCGGCCAGCCGGAACCGCTGAGCGGAAGCAAAAAAGTGAAAAACCGCAACCATACAAGACAAAAACATAATACAAGCCACGATATGTAAAACAGACTCCGTGTCTGTTTTTTTTGTGCCATTCACCCATTCAAAGCTTCTGCATACGTTATAGCAAGGCTTTTTAATATGGAGGAATGCTTCCATGAATCACTCAAAAAACGCTGAAGAATTTGATGATACGGAAGAATGGCTGCGGCAGTTTTACGAGGACCCGTATGCTTGGTATGACGAGACGCTGCCGATCGATCTATATGAAACAAGCCGTCAATATATCATTGAAGCCGACCTGACGGCGTTGAAGCAGGTGCAAGCGATAACCGTCACTCTTTCGGGGAATGAATTTATGCTCTCTGTTAAAACGCTTGAACGGACGTTAAACAAACAAATGATGCTTCCTTTTTATCTGAATGACAAACATATTTTCACTGATTTCACCAACCATATTCTGACCGTCTCCATGAACAAGGAGCCAAATGAGACTCCTGCCTCTTTTTCCTTTCAATTTCCTCTATAACATAAAAAAGCCGCTTTCATCCCTCAATGGAAGCGGCTTTTTTGTCCGGTCATATCAGTCATATACCCTCAAAGTGAATCTCCCATGGCCAAATAGCAGAATCACTATACGATAGAATATGTTCTAGCAACCGGAATGACTGGACATCTATCATTTTTTTCTATTCTTTTTTTCATGTGTTCTTCTATTCTGTCTTCGTTTACAATATGGTTAAAGTAAGGAGGAGATAGAACAATGCTGGAAGGCTGGTTTATGTGGTTTATTTTATTTTGGGTCATCGTGATGATCGGATTGCTGTCTATCGGCGGTTTTTTTATGTTTCGAAAATTTTTAAAACGCTTACCGAAAGAAGACGGCCGGTCAGAACTGGATTGGCAGGACTATTATATTGAAAAAAGCAGGCACTTATGGAATGAGGGTGACAAGGCGTTTTTGGATGAATTGGTCGCCCCCGTGCCGGAGCTCTTTCGGGATGTAGCCAAAGCGAAAATCGCCGGAAAAATCGGTGAACTTTCCTTAGCGGAGGAAGCTGAACAAATAAACCGTGATTTAATCATCAGGGGTTACATACTGGCCACTCCTAAGCGTGATCATCAATTTTTAAAAAAGCATCTCCGTGAAAAACAGATTGATCTTACTCCTTATCAAGCTCTGCTCAAATAAAAAACCTTTCCGGCGGACGGAAAGGTTTTAATTCATCTGAATATCAGCGGTCTTCAGTTCATTCGAAAGTTTGCGGTAAGACAAAAACATCGCGATGCGCCACGGGACAATCATTCCGAAAGCCAGAATCCAAAACATTCCGCTTAAAGCTCCGTAATCAATCGTCGTGCTCAAAATGGATTTCATAGCGATTCTGATAACCAAGAGACCAATCAGGATAAACACAAACGCTTTTGACCGTTTTAAATAGATTTCATTATTTTTAATCTCAAATTTAGATGTTTTAATCAGAAAAATAGAGAAGATCACACCCAGCGTAATGGCCTCCAAAAATTCTTCGCCCGTCACTCTGAAAATCGGAAAAAGGAACATAAGCGCTCCCGTACTCATGAAAATCGGCGGGAGAATTATTTTTTTAGGTGAAGCGGGCTTGTCGGAGGATTTAATCCTGACGATCATCACGGAAATTGCCATGGCCGCTGCAATAACGGATGAAATTATAATCATCATCTTTATCATTCCTTTGCTTGCACGGAGTTTGATACTATATACTATACTCCAAAAACATAAAAAAAACCAATTTGAAAAGAGAACACGTTTACGTTCCCGTTACCCGGCCAACGGCCTCCAGCACTTTAGATGCTTCAAACGGTTTAACGATAAAGTCTTTAGCGCCTAATTCAATCGCTTCCAGAACGATCCGCTGCTGCCGCATGGCGGTGCACATGATGATCCGGGCTTTCGGGTCAAAAGCTAAAATATCCTGCAGAGCCTGTATACCGTTTTTAACCGGCATGGTAATATCCATTGTCACCAGGTCGGGACGGATTTTTTGATATACTGACAGGGCTTCCTCACCGTCAGCCGCTTCCCCGGCCACTGTGTAATTCGCCGATTCCAGAATCTCTCTGATTTTCACCCTCATGAACTTGGCGTCATCTACAACTAAAACTCGTGTCATATTCCCCTCCACATATTTAACATTAACTAGTCTTATTGTACCAAAAACAAAAGGGTATATAATAGTTCAAAAGTTATTAATCCGTTACAGACCGGTAAATCCTCCGAAAAGATTTGACAGAACGATCAGAATGTAGCTCATCCAGTTAAAAAACAGCATAACTCCGATCAGAATCATAAGAATGCCGCCGATTTTCATGATAAGCAGCTGATGCTTGCGAATCCAATTCATTCTGGTAATAAAAAATGAAAGAACAAGAAAAGGAATCGCAAACCCGAGAACATATAAAAACATATACGGCACTGCTGAAGAAGGATTTGTATTGGCCAGCGAAAACACGGCTCCTAAAATAGGCCCGCTGCACGGCGACCAGCCGGCTGCAAATGCAAGACCGATCAGAACCGAACCGATAAACCCCTCCGGACGGCGTTTAAAGTGAATGCGCCGCTCTTTCATCATGAATTTCGGCTGAAACACACCGGCAGTAATCAACCCGAAAAGGATCAGCATGATAGCGCCAAACTGGCGGATCGCTTCATGATATTGGGTAAAAAAACTGCCGATAAACGAAGTTCCATATCCCAATGCGATAAAAATCACGGAGAAACCAAGCAAAAAACAAAGTGTATGCACGAGGCCGCGCTTTTGCAGCATCACCTTTTCTGTTTTCACCTCGTCCATACTGACACCAGTTATGTAAGATAAAAAGGCGGGGTACAACGGCAGACAGCATGGAGAAATGAAAGACAAAAATCCGGCCCCAAACGTCAAAAAGTAATTAAAACTCACGATGACACACTCCCTTCGAGTTATGACAAAATCATTTCATTTTTTTAACACTTTCCCGAGAAGGATTACTTTTTATAGAAAAAGCTTATATAATTTAATTTGACATCGAGATATTATACTCCTTCTTATTTGAAAAACAGTATAAATGTGGATATAATAATAGCGACTCAGGTGAAAGATTTATGTATGAAAGGATATATCCCTGTGATTAGAGAGCATCTATTAAATGAAATTGAAAAAAAACGGGCAGAGCTGCTTAAAATCGTCATGACAAACGGAATGACATCAAACATTACGATAGAACTCAGCCAGGAGCTTGACCACCTTCTCATACAATATCAAAAAGAACTGCACACCGGCAGTTGGGGTGAAACATGACGCCAAAATAAAAAACCCTCTCCGGGTTTTTTATTTTTATAACCATGTATCTCTATATCATAATCTGTACGTATTATTTCGCTTGATTATTCATGGCTTTCATCATTTGATTAATTTTCTTTTGAGAAGGTTTCATTCCCATTTGCATCATCATCATGCGTAGCATTTGTTCATTAATAGGCGGATTCTTTTTCAAATAGCTCATCATATATTTACGAGCAATAAAAAACCCGAGTGCAACACCTATGAGCAATGCGACAACGCCCACTAGGATGCCAACCCATAAAGTCATTTTATTTCCTCCTTCATGTTGTCTAGTTTAAAGTGTACTAAACCAAAGGCTATTATACAACATTTACATCTCTTTTTCCTCGTTTTTAGACAAAATTTCTTTCTCTGACCGGATTTAACCACCCATAGCGCCGTGTCTTGAAATCCATTGCAAGAAAACAGGGGCTGATTTTACGCAGAATCTCAAAGAAAATCGTTTCCGCCTCATAATCTCCCGAAGCCGCAATCTCAATTAAACTGTCTTTCATCATGAAGGTGGCGCGGCCCTTTTCTCCGGGCAGTGTAAGCCGGTAAATGGAATCCAAACGGCTGTAACTCATTCGGTTTAAATGCAGCTGGAGACGCTGATGCATATGTATCACCGGAATCGGTTCCGTTATATATTGAACTTGCTTTTCTGTCATTTGATATTCCTGAGGTGTCAGGTCTGTCCAATGATAGTCTCGAAACAACTCAAACATAGCCGTTTCCCGCCCGAAGTAGTGGTTCGCAAACTCATCCTTTATCAGGTACGTATAGTAATGACGTTCCATTTCCTCATCCCCTTTTACAGCGCTTCGTTATTGCTTTCTATTATACAAAAGGAGAAAAGAAAGAATTGTCTATTACTGTTACGCCGCCCCTTCTATTTTTGTCGCATAAACAGGAAAAAGAGGATGATTTGACTCATCCTCTTTTGTCTCGTTATTTGTTTAAAAGTTTTTTCACGCGGTCAACCACGTTTTCTGCAGTAAACCCGTATTCTTTCATAATTGTTTCTCCCGGAGCTGAAGCACCGAAACGGTCAATTGCGAGAACGTCTCCTTCAAGACCGGTAAATTTGCCCCATCCGAAGCTTGAACCCATTTCGATCGCAAGACGTTTCGTCACATTCGGAGGAAGCACGCTGTTTTTGTACTCGGCCGATTGTTTTTCAAAGCGGTCCCAGCTCGGCATGCTGACTACAGATACGTGAATGTTTTCTTCAGCCAGTTTCGCTTGAGCTTCGATCGCAAGTCCGACTTCAGAACCTGTCGCTAAAAGAAGAGCGGCCGGTGATTCCGTTTGGGCTTTGGAAACGATATAAGCCCCTTTTTCCACGCCCGCATACGCTTCTTCAGCCTGCTGATCAATCGTCGGCAGGTTTTGGCGTGTCAATACAAGAGCTGTCGGATGATCTTGGCTTTGAACGGCAACCTTCCATGCAGCTGCGGTTTCATTTCCGTCAGCAGGTCTGATCACAGAAAGGTTAGGAAGTGCGCGTAAAGAAGCAAGCTGCTCAATCGGTTCGTGAGTCGGCCCGTCCTCTCCTACGGCAATACTGTCATGCGTGAATACATAAGTGACGGGAAGACCCATCAATGACGCCAGACGAATGGCAGGTCTTAAATAATCAGAGAACACAAAGAATGTGCCGCCGAATACGCGGAGGCCGCCGTGAAGCGCCATTCCGTTTAATGCAGCGCCCATCGCAAATTCACGGACACCGAACCAGAAGTTTTTCCCGGCGTAGTCTTTGGCCGTGAAGTCTCCTCCATTTTTGATTGTCGTTTTATTTGAACCCGCAAGGTCAGCAGATCCCCCGACAAAGAAAGGAATTTTCTTGGCGATCCCGTTCAGCACCTCACCTGAAGATGCGCGGGAAGCAAGGCTGCTGCCTTTTTCATAAACGGGAACTTCCTGATCCCAGTCTTTAGGAAGCTCGCCTTTCATGCCGAGTGACAGCTGTTCAGCAAGCTCAGGATATTTTTCTTTATAAGCCGCGAACAGTTCATTCCATTCCTGTTCTTTTTTCGAGCCGGCTTCTTTTACCGCTTGATTGAAATGCCCGTATACTTCTTCCGGAACATAAAAATCTTCTTCAAACGTCCAAGCATACGCTTCTTTTGTCAGCTTGCTCTCTTCTAGTCCTAACGGAGCGCCGTGAACGCCGGATGTGCCCGCACGGTTTGGAGAGCCGAAACCGATCGTGGTTTTCACTTCAATCAAAGTCGGTTTTTTATCATTCTGGCGCGCTTTTTCAATTGCAGCCGTCAATTCAGCGATGTTGTTTCCGTCCTCAACATAAAGAACTTCCCAGTTCATTGCTTCAAAACGCTGCTTTACATTTTCAGAGAAAGAACGGTCTAAATCGCCGTCTAAGGAAATGTCATTAGAATCGTATAATACGATCAGGCGGCCTAATTCAAGATGGCCTGCAAGAGAAGCGGCTTCGGAAGAAATGCCTTCCATTAAATCACCGTCTCCGCAAATACTGTATGTATAATGATCAACTACGTTGAATGAATCACGGTTATATGTCTCAGCCAGATGGCGTTCTGCAATTGCCATTCCCACTGCCATTGCAATACCCTGTCCAAGCGGCCCGGTAGTTGCGTCTACTCCGGCTGTGTGCCCGAACTCCGGATGTCCCGGTGTTTTGCTTCCCCATTGACGGAACTGTTTCAAGTCTTCAATGCTGAGGTCATATCCGCTTAAATGCAGCATGCTGTATAAAAGCATTGAACCGTGGCCTGCTGATAAAACAAAGCGGTCGCGGTTAAACCAGCCTGGATTCTGCGGATTTACATTCATAAATTTCGTCCACAGCGTGTATGCCATCGGAGCGGCTCCCATCGGCATGCCCGGATGTCCTGAATTCGCTTTTTCAATTGCGTCTATAGATAGTGTACGAATGGTGGCAACTGATTTCTTTTCAATTGTATCCATTATAATCCCCTTCCTTATTGTTGTACCTTTTCATCATAAAGCGATGCTGACTTTTTCTCAACTCTTTCAGCTTAAATTTGAGATAAACTTGTTGAAAATTGTCGTAAAGCACATCCTGATATTAGTATATACGAAAAAAGAATACGTATTGCCGTATTCTTTCTGTTTAATGAAGATTATTTTTCTGTTGTTCTCTTTTTAATTTTTCAGGGGTGACATCGTTGCCTTCCGGATCAATCACTTTTACGCTCTTTAACGTATTTTTCATTGAGGAGCGGAATCCTTTCAAATACTCCTGGCGAAGCTTTTGCTGTTCAGCTTTTTCCTCATCCGTTATCGTGTTTGATTTAGCTTTTTGAGCCAATTCGTTAATTCTTGCGATTTTTTCTTTAGAAATCATAATAAGCTCCTTTGGTGCGTGTTGATTATATACTACTAAAACGCAGTCTTTTTTACAACTGATGCGCGTCAGCTGCCTTCTGTGTCTGCGGTATATTCCTGAAACCGCCGGTGAACCGTGGCTTTGGACACATCGTAGCCGAATCCCCTTAAGGTCGCTGCGATTTCTGCAAAGGTAAGCTTGTTGGCTCTCAGCCTGATAATTTCCGAAACCGGAACCTCTTTTTTTTCTTTTCCGCTGTTTTCATGTCTGTTTTTCAGATTCCGTTCAGGTTTGTAGCCGTTTTTCACGGCTCTTTTCATTCCCCGCCGGATTTTCATATTGTGAATTTTCCTTTGATATTCCTCAACAATACTGACGATTTCGAGTACCATCGAATCAGCTTCGGAAAGCGCCAGTTCACCTTTATGAGCCGTCGTATATATTTTTACGTTCTCCCTGTAAATGCAATGCAAAAGCGCAATCTTGGCGTTTCCTCTTCCTAATCTCGTTTCGTCCTGCACCAATATCGCGTCAATATGTGATTTTTTAATTTCATCAAGCATTTCAAATACTCCGTCGCGGTCCATTTCGTAACCGCTGGCTTTCTCAGAAATGACTTTCACGACTTCCATGCCGTTTGCAGCAGCGATCTCACTGAGCTCCTCTTCCTGTCTTTTTAATGACGTTTGCTGCTGTTCTTTGTTTGTGCTTACTCGGGCATAAATGAGCGCCTTCATTTCTCTCTTTCCTCTCTAATTGACAATGGCCAGCTGATATACGGCCGGATGCTTTTTCTTAACCGGAAGAATAAGTTCGTCTCCGGGCTTTATATCAGCAGTTTGGAGATGATTATTCTCCGTCACCCACTCAATGAAATCTTCTTTATTAATGTGTTTCTTTTCTGCTACATGATCCGCAAGTGACCAGAGTGTATCCCCGTCCTGAACCTTTATTTTAACATATTGGCTGAGGGACTGATCATTTCCCGCACATGAGACAAGTAAAATAGCGGCACTTAAAATCGCAGTAAACAGCCCGACAAATATAATAGATTCTTTCGCCATGTAAACAACCTCCGATAAGAATGTTTGTTCGCTTTTTATACCTTTCAGTATATACGAACAAACGTTTCTGTCAATCGTTTTTTTCGAACCTATGTTTGTACTGTCAGGAAAATCATGCTATAATCTACTTAAAATCGACGTTTTGAGGTGCGAAATATGACGAAGCTATCAAAAAGGCAGCTTGATATCCTGCGTTTTATTAAAGAAGAGGTAAAAACGAAAGGATATCCGCCTTCTGTAAGAGAGATAGGAGAAGCAGTAGGACTGGCTTCCAGTTCAACCGTGCACGGCCATTTGGCGCGGCTGGAGACAAAAGGCCTGATCAGACGGGACCCAACTAAACCGAGGGCGATTGAGGTATTGGATGAAGAAGAAGTCCACATTCCGAAAAGCCAGGTCGTAAACGTTCCGGTCATCGGGAAAGTGACGGCGGGTATTCCGATTACGGCTGTTGAAAATATCGACGAGTATTTTCCGCTTCCTGACCGGATGGTTCCTCCGGGCGAACATGTCTTTATGTTAGAAATCATGGGAGAAAGTATGATCGACGCCGGTATTTTTGACAAAGATTACGTCATTGTCAAACAGCAGAACACGGCCAATAACGGAGAAATCGTCGTAGCTATGACCGAAGATGATGAAGCGACGGTCAAGCGCTTCTATAAAGAAGACAATTATGTGCGGCTGCAACCGGAAAATCCGACGATGGAGCCGATTATCCTGCAAAACGTAAGCATTTTGGGGAAAGTTATCGGCGTATTCAGAGCCGTACATTAATTCTATTAAACTTCATTTATTGTAAAAAACCCCTTAAAGAGGGGTTTTTTTTGCATAAAAAAAGCAGATTCGCCCTGGCTTAAGAAACGAATCTGCTAAGGAGGAAAAACTTACATTCTTATTATCCGACATCACACTTTTGAAGTCAACTAATAATGTTTCCTTAGAGAAACTTTTCATTCATTTTTTAACTTTGTATATTTGTGCGTGATGAATTTACTTTTGTTTATGTTTTCTTTGGACGGGTGCATTAAAATTTATATATGAATATTTAGTACATAGTACAATAAGTTATATTTAAATATAAAAAAACCCGCTGCCTTTAGCGAGTATCTATTTTCAATCAAAATGATAATACTCTACACCGTAAAACCCTTTAATATAGACGGGGCCACAGACGTTTGAAGAACTTTCAACCAGAATTCTGTATTTGTGATACGGATCAATTGATTTTTTATCCTGGGCACTGAGGTTTAACCAGCTGCCGCTGTAGTTTTTAGAACTTAATGTATAAAAATTCCCGTTCAGCGCCATCCGCTGGAGTTTCATGCTTAAACCGCATGAAGAGTTGTTCATTATGGTGAACTTATATCCTAAAAAGTAATCGTCGGCAGCTACAGCCCCCGGATTTTCAATATGAAACTCTTTTGCATTTCCCTCTAAAGTGAAGCTTGTTTTTGATCCGAATTCAGTGGTAGCCGCTTTAGCTGAGTGTATGCCGCTAAAACATAATAAAAAAACAGCAATACATATCCAGTATTTTTTCATTTGCATCCCCCTTTTTACATATTTTAACTTGTGAATCCTGTGATGTCTATTCACATTTTATTAAAACGTATGCTTTATAACCACTATATACCAGTTTAAAAATTTGCGGATTGCTTACAATGAAGACTAAACGAAATAACGAAGGTGGTGCAAATGAAACACGTAATTGCTTTCGCTTCTAAAACGGCGCTCACACTTGCTTTACTGTACATTGTTCTGGATCTTATGTACCAAGTAACCTTTTTAAACGTTCTGTTTATTACAGTGATCTTAAGTTTAATCACTTATTTTGCGGGTGATTGCATGATTCTGCCGAGAACAAGCAATTTCACAGCCGTTGCAGCTGATTTCGGGATTTCATTCATTATATTATGGATATTCCTTATGAACATTGGCGGATTTAATGTCTCTCCTGCCGCGGCATCGGTTATCTCTGCACTTTGCATTTCTGTTTTTGAGGCATTTTTTCACCGGTATTTGCAGCAATATGTACTTCCCGAAGATTATCAGGACACAACAGAGACGGATAGCACGCTATGGAGCTATCAAACCGAGGCGTCTGAAGAATTAGTGCCGGAAAAAGACCCTCAGGAAAAAACATAAAAAGGAGGCAATCGCCTCCTTCTCATTTTATTTTTGCTTCTGATCGTCCAGCGGCAGCTGCAGCAGTGAGTCTGTGCCTGTCGCTTTCGGCGTTTTTCCGTCCCATTTTTCAATCCATTTATATTTGATCATCTCATCGGACATTGATTTCTTTATGATTTCGTTATAATCAGCGATCCCTTCCGCTTCAATTTTTTTCTTTTTCGCTTCGGCTTCGGCTATTTTAATTTCAGTTTGTGTCCGTTCAAGTTCCTGTGAAGACTTCACCCTTGCATCGATAGCTTCCTGTGTGGCTTTATCCGGCTTCGGTACGCCAAGCGTCAGATCATCAATTAAAAATCCAAGACTCTTCATATCATCAGCAAATCTCTTTTGAACATCGGCAGCGGCTTCTGCAGATTTTTGCCCGTATGTGTCAATAACCGAGTATTTGCTGATTGATTTTCGCGCCGCATCCCACAGCCTTGTTTTTAAATATGTATTTTCAATCGTTTCAACGTCTACCGCTCCGAATTTGTTAAACAGATCGACTACTTTATCAGGCTGCACGACATAGTTATAAGCGATATCCATTTCTATATTTTTACCGTCTGAGGTTGCCACTTTTATATTTTCATTATTCACTGTCTGCATACGCACCGGATATTCCGTTACTTTATTAAATAATCCGACTAAGTGCCAGCCTTGGTCCAATGTGTCGGATTTTACCCCGCCATTCGGTGAGTATACAACCCCGACATAACCGTTCGGTATTTTTTCAATGAATAGTGACGCTGTAACGCCCGCAATTAAAAGGGCTGCACCTATAATCACACCGCCGATAATTTTTTTTGTGTTTCCGCGCTTATTTTCGCTCATGCTGATCTTCTTCCTCCCATGACTTTTTGAATTTTTTGGCTCCGCTTCCCACTTGTTTAAAGATTGGACTAAGCATCAGCCATAAACCGAATCCGATGATGACAAGAAGAATGATAGACCCGATCATCACTTTCATTTGCCCACCTCTTTTCTTTCATCCTGTCAATTATGTATACGATCTTAAGAACTTAAAGTTTCATAAATTTCAAAAGAAAAAGCCCCGCCGACAAAATAGGCGTGCTTATTAATATTTGTCACTGATAAAATCAGAAATCGTTTTTGTGAATTGGTAAAAGGTCCCGTTTTGTGTGGATGCTCTGCTTTTCAGCGTAAAAGTGTCAAACAGTGATTTTCTGAAGCCGGTGCTCATTTCAATTTGAATACTCAATCCGGATGAAGATTGATTGGCAAGGTTGTTCGGACTGACGCCTGCATATTTATCATTTATGCCAAGAAGAACGGCAGGATACCCGTGTCGTTTCAGCACATCGGTCAAAAGTTCGGCCCGTTCTCTGTCTGTACCGCCGATTTTTATCTTTTTATCGTCACTGCCGTAACCGTGCAATGAAATGACATGAGAGTGCTCTTTCACCATTTGCACGGCCTTAGGTTCATCGAAATGCGAACTTGTCAAATGCAGAGCCGCATTACCGGCTGATTTTAACCCTTCAAATAAATATAAACTCCGGTTTTCGGCAATTTCTCTGGCTAACTCACTGGTCCCCGGCTCTATGCCTCCTCCGTGTATAGCTAATATGAGGACAGCAGGGTCATGCTCTCGCGTTGAAATGGAAAAATCGGAAGGATCTTCATTCAGCTTTAATTCCTCGAAACTGCCGTAAATATCTGAAGCGGCATCAGCCCGAAAGAACGGCAGAAGCAAAAACGGTAAAATTAAAACTAAAATTCCTTTTTTGGTTATTGATGGCATTTGTATGTTTATGTTACAATACAAATGCTTCAGCCTTTGAAGCGAACGGCAGAACAGGGTGACTTTGGACGGTTTCTTCTGCTCTGCCTCTTTGCCAGCTGCTTTACGGTCTACTCTTCTAACCCTTTTTGCCATAACATCATCCTTTCTTTTGTTTACACTTTTGTCACAATATTATATACGTTGGACAAAACCTCCGTTCATCTTGAAGAATAAAAACATCAAAACAACCTCTATCCTTTAACCTAAAAAAGTCTTTCTGTCAAAGAGACGGAAAGCTTAAATGATAAAAATGAAAACCTTCTTCTTAGTTTTGGAGGAGAGTGAGGACTGCTGGGAAATCATTTTATCAATATGCTGAGCTGGACTGGCGTCCGGCTCAAATATTTGCTCCCGGCATAGACGGTTACGGAGCGGCCGCTTATTTCGAAGTCAAATTCGAACGTGACGTATGATTTCCCAATTCAAGAATCCCGAAACAAATTGAATGTAACTGCTGTCTCCATAAAAAAAGACTGCTGTTAAGCAGTCTTTTTTCGTTTTATTTCGTGCCTGTTGATCCCAGTCCGCCGCGGTCATTGTTCCCGAGCTTGTCTACTTCGATCAGCTCCACTTCAGGCATTTTCTTCATGATTCTGAATTGGCAGATCCGCTCCCCCTTGGAAATGTCAGTATCCCGAAGCGCGAATGCAGGAAAAAACCAGAAGTCATTGTCGCCTTTATATGATTCATCAATGACTCCCATTGAATTTGTCTGAATGATACCGAAATGCTTATATGTACTTGAACGCGGAACGACATGGGCCTCATATCCTTCCGGCAGTTCCATCGCAACTCCAAGCGGGATAAGTTTGAATTCACCTTTTTTGATTGTTATATCTTCAGCTGCCCGCAGATCAATCCAATCGCCCTGTTCAATTTTACTGATTCTCGTTTGCGTATCATCTGAATATTTAATTTTGATTTGTAAAGTCATTTTCGCTGCTCCTTTTGCTTCCCTATTTCAGTCGTATTGATGACCAATCCGTGCCCCATTATACCATTTAACTGATAAGAATGTTGATTTTGGTGTATATGCAGCCGAAGAGGAAGCACTGCGAAGCCAATGAGAATAAACCTAAAATGAGGGCCCCTCCTATCAGTTTTTTCCTCCATTTTCACATGACAGCTTCAATTACAATAATGCAAAGCTTTATATCCGTTCTTTCAACAGAGTTTTTAAAATTTCACCTTGGTTTCAAAAGGAATTTCGTTCTGAATAAAGAATTTGAAGAATAAGCGCTTAAAGGGCGCGCGACTCTTTTCTGTCCCCTGCCTCAGGCGCTTATATCAAAAGAAAGAGGTGTCTTTAGAATGGTTCAATTTAAAAACTTTCCTGATCCGTCTTTAAACGCCCCATTGCAGTCTCACCCTGCACAGCCCTCTGAATTGGAGCATCTCAAAGCAAGGATGCAGAATTTTATTAAGCATTCCGCAACGGATGATAATCTTGAGATCGCAGATGCCCGGGTGACGGCGGAAGGAATGGTCACCTCACTTTTAAAAGAACGGCTTGATACCGAATACGAAATGCTTAAGAATAAAATCACCCGGGAAGTGAATGTGGAGGACTACGGAGCGATCCCTGACGGCCGGGACAATACGGAAGCCTTTCGGAGAGCGATCGGGAACGGCCGGGTCAAAGTAAATGTTCCCGCAGGAGAATTTTTGGTTCAAGGGATAAAACTCCCCTCATGGACTACCATTTCCGGTGAGGGACAAGGGATTACCGTGCTTAAGCTTCATGAGGACACTCCCGCATACGAATGGGTCATTACTAACGATGATTACGAAAATGGAAACCGTAATATTTTTGTCCAGAACATGACTTTAGACTGGAATCCTGATCGTCAATGCGGAGTCAGGAACCCCGGAGGACAGTTTTCCAGCTGTTTAACGTTTGCTAATGTGCAATACGGCTGGATTAAGAATGTTGAAACGGTTAACGCGGGTCTCCATGGTATTGATATTACATCTCCGACTTACGATCATTTGCCTGAAACAGAATGGACGAAAGACGGCTGCCGATATATATGGATTGATAACTGTGTGGCATACGGCGCCGGAGACGACGGCATTACCACCCATTACAGCGAGTATATTTTCATTTCCAACTGCCATTCCGGAAACCCCCGCGGCACAGAGCATGCTGAGGGCAGCGCAAACTCGAACGGCATTGAAATTGACGACGGCTCTAAACATGTTTGGCTTTTAAATAACTATACGAGCGGTAATATCCGCGGGATTGAGGTAAAGGCGCACAGCCTGTGGCCGGCTTCTCAAAATGTTCATATTATCGGTCATGTTTCGTATCGTGATGTACGTTCATTTGATATTCGTCATATCGGCCATCATCAGGCCTCAGATCCCGAAAGCACGACGGCTTATGATGTTACTTTAACCGATTGCACCGCGATTGAACCGGTATTCAATGCTCTCTATGACGGTGTGACCCCGAGGGCGCTGGTCATCTCTGCCTATAAAAACGTTAATGTAAACGGATTCACAGCTATTGGTGATCCCTCATACGACTATGGCGGGAATCCAGTCGTGGCTCTTCAATACCGCAGTCAAAATATTACGATTAACGGCATTAAAATACGCGGCTTTACACAAGCCGGTGTTGACATCAATATATCCGGCGGATCAAATAAAACCGATTATGTTAAAATTTTAAATTTTGATATATACAAGTCTTCTCCTAAAGGCATCTCAATCGGCGGAGGCCAATATAACGTAAATATTATGAACGGTACGATGATCGGAGACGGCGGTTCCGTCGGAATTACGTCCCCTAACAGTCAGGCTGTCATTCTCGGGGTGCAAGCGGAAGGTTACAGCGCGGCCGCATCTATAAAAGGACAGACTTATGAGCAGATCCCCGTCAATTTAAAGGGAGGCGCACAGCTCGCGACCAGCTCCGGTTTTGCATTCAACCCGACAAGCGCCGTTATTGCGGGAACAGGCGATATTACGGCCAGAGGTGACAGAAATGCGATCATCAGCTCTTCCGGAGGTTCAAGTTCTGAAGGTTCAAGGGCATTTATCGCCGCTTCAAACAATGCCCATATTACGGGCAGCAAAGTCTCCAGAACGATTCTGTCATCAGAAAGCATTACATTGGAAGAACCATACACGGTTGCCGGAGGGCATCAGTCCATCAAATGGAAATTGGATTCAGCGGGCGGCCACGGTACGTTCGCCGGAGCTGTCACCTCTTCCCTGTCAGGGTACGGAGAATATTTTGAAAGTGTAACCGGCCAGACAATTCCCGCCGGGACAATCGTCACAGTGAAAGGCGAAAAAATTGAATCGGCTCACGTCGGAGATTACATGCTCGGCGTCATTTCAGAAACAGCCGCTTTTATCTCAGGAGCCGCAAGCTTCGGATGGCAAAGCCGCTTTTTGACAAACGAGTTCGGCGGTTTCATATACGAAAATGTGACTGACGAGGAAACAGGAGAAACGGTACGCGTGCCGAAACAAAACCCAGACTGCAGTCCGACTCTTGAAGCTGACTATGAAGCACGCGCGGCCAGAGACGAATGGCACATTGTCGGACTCAACGGCCGGCATTACGTACGGGTCGACAGTACGGTCAGCCCGGGAGATTATATCACGGCTCATAACGGAATCGGGACTAAAGCCGCGGAAGGCTGGAAGGTATTGAAACTGACAGCCTTATACAGTTCTGAAAAAGGGTACGGCATTGCAATTGCGGTTATCAAATAGGGTCTCAATATCAGGATCATCTCCTCTCTTTTCTATCGGGCGGGTATGATCCTGTTTTTTATACCGAATGAGATGCCTCTTTTTCAGCATACCGTTTCATTTGTCCAAGCCATCCATGCTTTCTGTCATAGAATACTACCGTCAGATGAAAAAAGGAGGAATATGAGTATGGATATGGGTATGGGAATGGATATGGATATGAACGGACATTATGATCACCACCCAAAACAGCCTAAACAAAAAAAGAAGAAACAAGATAAAAAGCATCTTGATTATGATTACATCGTTGTTTATAAAAGAAAATGCAAAAAATGTAAAAAATGTTGCTAACTTGACATATCAACACTTTTTACACCCGGTAAACTCCGGGTGTTTTTCTTATTATGGCGTTTCTCCGGGCTATTTTCACCCAAAATCCGGTCATCCTATCACAATACATAAAAAGACTCTATTATTTTCTTCCCTTTTCGCTTAATTAAAAGTATTTCATTTACAGAAAACAACACAAATAGAATGACATGACTTTTGAGAAAATCTACTCTTTGCTTGCTCAATTTTTCTGCGATACCATGAATTTGCAACAATTTTTAAAAATTTCCTCAGGAGGTCATAGCCATGAAAATCGCCAGAACGATAGTCGGATCATGCTTAGCTTTATCTCTAACAATTCCTTTCACAGCCAGTGCCTCAGCAGCCAGTCAGTCTAAACACGCAAACGCGCCTCACGTTTCACCCGTTGCAAATCCGTTAGAAAGTAAATTATCCCAAACAGCAGACCAAAACGTAAAAGCAGCAGGTGTTGATGCCGGGCTGAACGTAAACGTAGATGTTCTCGGAATCTCAGATCGCATTGCTGAAGCGGTTAAGTCAGATCAAAACCGAACCGGCTGGGTAAAAAATGTCATGGAAACAACATTTTACGCATCAGGACAGAAGTACAACGTCATGGTGTTCAATTTAAATCAAGAATATGAAGACCGGTTTAACGGCGTTCAATTTTACGGATCAGCCGTTTATGACGGTATTACTTACGGAATCTGGGTCTTCGAAGACGGGTCCTTCGATAACAAAGGAGACGGGGGCTGGATCAATTGGGCATTCAGAGGGTGGTTCGATCGTGATAATCAGCATATTGAATTCCACAGACCTTAATACGGAGAAAACTTGCGGCAGCGCCCGCAAGTTTTTTTAACTGGACTGCACATTTTTCACCGTTATAACGACTATACTTGAAGTGCGGGCTCCGATCGCAGCCCCGGTAAAGTCTTTCAAAGTGAGGGTATACCATGTCAAAGTCTTTAAAAATAGTATTGTGGAGCATATTGGTGTTCATCATCTTGTTAGTGATTATCGGAATCGTTTCTTACAATCAAACTCCGTCTGCAGAAAGCGCAGCAAAAAAATGCTTTATGGCTTCGAATCAATTTTAAGGTTCTGCAATAAGTCTTCACCGGCTTTTTATACCACAGAACACCTGACAAAACGACGAATTTTCAATTTATTCGTTAACGATCTCATTCAGTATAGAATATACACGTGTATCATGGGGCAGTCCGTTTTGATACATATATCTTCTCAAAATTCCTTCAGATTGAAATCCCGCCTTTATCAGTAATTGATGAGACGCTGCATTCTCAATGAAAACAACAGCGCCTATACGATGCAGCCCAAGCTTTTCAAACCCAAAAGAAAGAACATTCTCCAACGCTTCAAAAGCATAGCCATTCCTCCAATAATTCGGATGAATCTCATAACCGACCTCCGCCCGCTTATGCTTGGGCACCCAAGAATTAAAACCAATAGTTCCGATTATTCCCTTCGCATCTTTTCTCTCGATTCCCCATCGCATTCCCTTTTTATCATGATACTGATCTTTAAACCAGCCAATCATTTTTTCAGCCTGTTCCATTGAATCAAAAGGTTCCAAACCATAATAGCGTGTTACATTTGCATTTGAAAAACAAGCAAATATTTGCTTTGCATCTTTCTTTTCAACTTCTCTAAGAATAAGTCTGTCCGTTTCTATTACAGGAAGCATTTACGGTCCCCCTTTAAAAGAAATGTGAGAATAAAATATATGCAGACTAAAAAAACTTTTTTTTCAAAAAGTAAACTAACATCCCTATCAAACTTTTCATTTCGGCATAATATGTATTAATCCTCTTTAGGAGGTGAGATTATATGGGATTCTCAGGTGGTTATGGTAGCTCCTTTGCGTTAATCGTGGTGCTATTCATTTTATTAATCATCGTTGGGGCTTCTTTCCTCGGCGGTTATTAAGAATCCTCTTACCTCCGCATCCATGTCAGCAGCACCTCCATGATCGTACGGCGCCATAAATGAAATGTTTATGGCGCTCTGCTGTTTTTCCCCTTTTCATTCAAACATTAAAACTAAAAAGATCGGCCGATGTATCAACATGCAGCCGATCAGTAATTCATAGATTATTGTGTAAGGTTTACATCGATGACGTTATAGAAGGCATTGGAAGTATCCGCAACGTCCCATACCCCTAAAATGACATGATACCCGCTTCGATCAGTCGGCACAAAAATCTTATGAGTCAGATTCGTATCTGCCTTGGAACCGTCGTGGTTTACCGTTCCGATTAATTCGAATTCATCTCTTGACAAAGGTTTATTCGGATTCCAGTTTTTCTTGGTGATATAATAGTGCCACTTTGATGTCGCATGAGGGGCCGTGTAGTACCAAGTAAAGGTGTTAAAACCGCCGCGGATGTTTTGTTTCACCCAATAATCTGCAGTCTGCTTGTCTAAACCGAAGTCAATTTGTCCCGATCCCCCATTTGCAGACGCGATTCTTCCATCCGGCGGACCTGCAGCCGGAAATCCTTTCGGCCCTTCTACAGACTGAGGATTATCAATGACGGAGCCATATTTCTGCGCAGCGGCCGTCCAGCCCAATGTTTGTTTCTCTAATGCTCCCATGTACGCTCTGCTGACGGGCTCTTTTATATACCCGTGCGCAGATGCACCACTTGAATAGAAAGCGCCTCCAATACCAAGAGTAACAGTTAAAACTGCAGCTTTGACTAAACCCTTCATTACTGCATCATCCTCCCTCTTTTGTTAATAAAAACCTTTCGGTATATACACTTCACGATAGAGGATGAAATGACCTTCCTTTTCTTGATAGGAAAAAGCAATGAGGTTGGCGCTTTTCCCTTTGTTTTTTATAATCATAAAGAAAAAGCCGGGCCGATTCTGTTGTCGAATCCGCGATTGACCGGCCGCCCCTTTTGCTCAGAACTTCATTCGCTGGATTTGCCGGTTTCTTTTCGGATAACCGGTGCTACTTCCGCTGCTAATCGTTCGATGTTTTCCGCGGCTTTTTTAAACGGCATACCTCCTATATCGATTTGCGCGAGAAATCGCTGATGTCCGAATAACTCGTATTGATGCATGATTTTTTCAATGATCTGCTGTGAGCTTCCCACAAATAAAGCTGTTTCTTTTCCGGACGCCCGCTCAAAATCTTCCTTCGTTAAAGGCTCATCGATCCCGTGATATGAATGAACGTGAGACCAGTAATTTGAATGATACGGATAAAATTCTTGTATTGCCTGTTCATTCGTTTTTGAAATGAACATATGTCCGGTTACGGCAACCTTCACATTTTCCGGAGGATGACCGGCTTTAGAAGCCGCTTCCCGGTATTTGTCAACAAGCGGCTTAGATGACACCGGATCACCGCTCAGTACAGCTAATGCCAACCCCGCACCTGCACGCCCGGCCCGTTCTGCGCTTTCCGGAGTCCCCGAAACACCTAACCATAGCGGAATGCTTCCGCGAAAAGGCCGAGGAGAAATTTCTGCCTCGCGCAGCGGCGGCCGGTAACGTCCTTTCCAGGTAACCGATTCTTCCCCGGAATTTAATTTTAAAAAAAGGTCAATGTGTTCTTCAAACAGTTCTTTATAATGGCCTACGTCATAACCGAAAAGAGGAAACGAGTCTAAAAATGCGCCCCGTCCCGCAATGATTTCCGCCCGGCCGTCTGAAATCAGATCAAGCGTTGCAAAATCCTCAAATAAACGGACGGGATCTGCGGTGGATAATACAGTCGTGGCACTGGTCAGCTTAATATTTTCAGTGATCTGTGAAATCGCTGATAAGATGGCCGACGGCGAAGATACCGCATAATCAAGACGATGATGCTCGCCTACACCGAATACATCAAGCCCTGCGTCGTCTGCCAGTTTCGCCAGCTTCATCAATTCATCTATCCGCTGCTTTGCGCTGACTGTTTTCCCTGTCAGAGGATCGGGATATAATTCTGCAAATGAATAAATTCCAATTTCCATACAATCACGGTGTTCAGCCCTCACATTTCTCTCCTCCTGCACTGTGTAAAAAAGCTTTTATGTTATTCTATTCAGCCGTTTTACAAATAGGAATTCGTTCAAAATAAATACAGAAGCTTAACATGCAGAAGGTGGTATGAGAGAAAAAAAGTTTCTGGCGTCCTTCAATTCTGCCCATTATACTCATGCAGCCGGACTAGGCAAGAACAAAGCCGGCACAAGCGGATTCGAATTCATGTGTTCATTTTCAGTCCAATTCAATCCAATCGTGATATTGATCATAAAGCTTTCGTATTCTTCCGGCATCAAGAGCAATGACTTCACACCCTCTGTCATCATACAGAAAGAAAATAATATCTTTTGTCATATTCACAAAGAAAACATCGGGATACCCAACGGAACAGCCCCCGAACCTTGGCTTCAGCGGAAAATCTTCGTGGACGGCTGCCTTAAGTAATTGGGGGATACGCAGATCTTTCCGTTTACATAATAAAGAAAACTGCTGCATTTCATATTCTTCTTCGACCGGGCATGAACAGGTCTTCACTTGAATCCGATATAAGTCATCCTTACACTTCAGAAACGGCTGATAAACCTTTAATTTTCTCGCATGATTACCTTGAGATTTGTGCTTATACACGTTGGCAACAAGAAATAAGTCATCGCTATGTTCAAACAGCTCATTGAAAAGTGCGGCGGTTTGATGATGGACAAGCTGAAAATACTCAAGATTCAAAGCACCGCTTTCATTAAATTGATATATATTGCCGCCGAGAGAAAAATGAATTCCCACGTCCCATTGATGATAAATGCCGGGCACTAATTTTAAAGTCGGAAACCTTTCCTTCAGATAATCATTTATTTTCATTCAAACATCTCACTTTCCTTTTCCCGCTCCAGAGGCAGAAGAAGCCGAAAACATTCCGCTTATTTCTTTTTCACCCTTGTAATATTATTCCGATTGGAATACAATGAAATAGAACACTGTGAACCCCATTGATCAGGGTGGATGCTGGTCACATTCATCCTGATCCTTTCTTTTACATAAGATCACCCAACTTTGAACCCCTCCGTTTCCAACCTTATTCATTGATATTACATATATTTCAATGGTATTATTTTCTCATGCATAAGCATCAAGAGGTGTCCGCTTTGAACAACATCAGAAGATTAAGAGCATATTTTCAGTCTCACCGTAAAATAGGTCTGGCTGCAGACTTGCTTACGGCTGTATTGCTTATCTCATTATCCATTCTTTTTTACGGATGCCGGCAGGGAGCTGTTAATGGTTTCTTTATGTATGTCTTAGTAAGTAATTTTATCGGCTCCAATGCCTCTTTTATCGACTTCAGCACATCGAGGAAAAACAGACAAAAATAAAGGCTCTGCGTCAAAAAGAGGGTTATACCGCCCTCTTTTTATTCTTTCAGTCATACCAATGCGTTCTTTTCAGATTGAATTTTTCTGAATAGGACTCATGATCGGTTTTCCATGCTGCTTCAACAGTGATTTCATGACCGATTACTTCATGTTCCGGCATATATTCAAACGTCTGAATATGGTCTTCTCCCGTTCCGCCGCCTTCTAATTTCTCTCCGGTGTATTCTGAAAGATGATAGTCTTTATCTTCACCATATTTCCGGCCGTCAACAAATAATGTTAATCTCTTAATCACCGTGTTCTTTTCATTCACTTTATTACCTCTGTAATACAAATTCAAGAAATAGTTAGGGCCGATAGAGGTCTTGCCTGATTTTTCGATTGACGCTTCCCACGTCTTGCTTTGGCTATAGCCGATATATTTAACTTTTTCTCCTGAAATTAAAGAAAACAGTGCAAATCCGGCTGCTATTATGAGAACAGTGATAATACCCAGCAATGTTTTAATGACTTTATGTTTTTTCATGACATCCCGCCTTTATCATTTAGAACGTATGAATATTAAAATTGTTACATTTAATTTGAAAGAATAATAAAAAGGGATTCTAATTCCAGGAATAAAAAAAATACTAAGAAGATCATATTCCCCTTAGCTTCACATCCCAGACTGCCATGCAATAATGATAAAAGTCGTCCAAAAAGTTGTGACTAAAATAAGCATAACGGTTACAATCATTAAAATGAGACAACTTTATTGTTAGAATTGAGTCTTTGTTTTTGTGAAGAATCAGAGTAACCATTGATCCTGCAGCAAATAGATACGACAAAACCGCACCGACCCAATACCACAGCATAGAGTCATTGCTCCAGTAAGCCATTGACTGCATATAAATACTGAATATAAATCCTGACAATGCTAATAGAAACGAAACTAAATTTGATTTCACGTTAGAGTTCCTTTCTTCATAAGTTTTATTTTTAGGAACGGTCATACATCTGATAACACCTTTTATGCGATATGCTTCGCCGCTTTGTCTGCATATTTTAATTCTTATTTCGTTTTTAAATATGTTTACGAAAAAAGAAATCATATAAAGTTCACCTGAAACGCCGATTTAAAATTAAATAGATGTTTTATAAGCGTTAATTGCTTGATTTCTCAAAAGCATATTATCTTTCGCAACCATTCCAAGATTGTATGCTTGTTTGATGATATCCAGCACTTGATTATCGGTTTCAGTTACAGCTCGTCCACCAGTTATTCTGGATTTCCAATAATCAAACTGGTGATTTCATTCTGAACAGCTTTTAACATTTTGATTATCAACCACTTTTCCATTCTCGAGCGCATCATTGCTGATTCGATTACTTCCCGCTCCTTCTGTCGTTAAACTGCAAAATGTCCATCACATTCATCCTCTCTCCAATTTTACAACGTTGCTATAATGAATTTCATGATTTTCCCAGCCTTCAAGCTTAATCTTTTTGATCGTTACTAATCTAAGTACTTTTTTCAATTCCATAATCCATTGGTATGATCGGTAACCTAATGAAGTATTTTACTTAAATACAAAAAAACCTGCTTTCAGCAAGGTTTTTTCGACAAAGGGGAAATTATTTCCCCACAAATTCTATTAACTATGTTTTTGTTTTAACCATTCTTTCTTTAGCAATGCGTATTGGTAGGTGTTTTCATATTTAGGTGTTCCATCCTCGTGTGCTGTAAATGAAATAAATTCAAGAAAATAACCTTCTTTACGCATTCCTAATCTTTCACATAATTTTTGTGACCTGCAGTTATCATCTTCAACATATGCATAAAGCCTTCTTGCTTCTTTTAGCATAAAGAGATACTCAAGGAAAGCCTTCGCACTTTCACTTGCGTATCCCTTCCCTTCAAAACGGGCATTGAAATTCCAACAAACGGAATAGGTATCTGGCTCTTCTTTTAAATAAAATAGTTCTCCGACTAGATCATTACTGTCTTTTAAACAAACTGCAATATAAGAGTCATCTCGGCTTCTTTTTTGAACGTTTGCTGCAGCTTCTTCTAACGTAGATATTCTGTCATCAAGAAAGCAATTCACTCTCGGATGTGCCGAATATTCCAACAGACCTTGCGCATCTCTCTCGGTAAAATTTCTTAAAATTAAGCGAAGGGTTTCAATTTTTTGCATTTGCAGTCTCCTGTTTCATTGTTATCGATCTTTGAAAAGAACTTCTTCGTTTGTTGAAGAACTTATCTCAATCTATTTTTACTATAATGATGGACGTTATCATCTTTGTCAAAAACAATAATCATTCATTTGCCGCCCGCGATGTAAAGTACTGAACAATTTTCGTGAAAAACCCTCAGTATCGAATATAGAAACGAGGAATAGTAATAAAACAAAGTTAAGCCATTACAAGCTTATTGAGTTTTTTTTCAAACTTATTCACGCTCATCATCTCATGAGTGAGAAATGTCCCATTATAAAACACGCTGAAAGTCGTCCAAACTGCCGGGGATTTTTGCGCCATATCTTTTGACGTTATTCGCCGGGCCTGAAAATGAAGTCCTTTCTTTTCAGTCAGTTCCTTTAAATCCTTTAACAATCCGACTGCAAATGGGCATTGGGCTGTATAAAATATTGTGATTCCCTCATCATTAACGAAATTACTTTTCACCTGTTTTTTAAATACAGGAGGATGTGCATGTTCATTCCACGTCAGTGACATCAACTGAAAATAGGGTTCTGCTTCATCTTGCACAGCAAATCCCATATGTTCAAAGAAATGCTTATCACTTAAATAAGGGAGCTTTTTCTTCCCCACTATATGAACTATCCCATCCATACCGCGGGATTTTGCATCTGACACACATTTTTCTAACAAGTGTTTCGCATGTCCGTTATTCTTATATTTACCTGAGACCCAAAGACAATTAATAAACATAAAATGAGGTGCTCTTATCGGAACCCACGCTTCTTCTGCAGGTAAATATTCAATAAAAACTTTTGCCCGTTCGTTTAGGCGATAGAACACAAAGCCATCAATCATCCGATCTTTGAGCCAGCTCTTCTTTTCATTTACCGCATCCTCATATTGTTTCGTACCTAATGCACAGCAAATATGATTGTCATCAATATTGTCCCTAGTCAACTCAATGTACTCCATTTTTCCTCACCCGCTTTCTTTTGGAAACATCAGCTTTACTTGCAGTGAACATTGTAATTTCTCAGAAATATAGAGTCCCAGAACCAATATATGAACGCAGCAACAATGCTCATTATGTAATAAATGAAACTTCTGAAAACTGTGAAATCAATTGACGGATTATCTATGTGCCAGAACAAGAACACAGCTAAAAAAGCGACTGCTGTATAAATGAAAAGATGAACCAAACTAAACTTTTTAGGCTTCTTTCTTAGCCATAGTTGAACAGGAACAGCAAACAAAAAGTAAGTAATAAATGCATAAAAAGCAATGATAACTACAGTAACCAATGCAAATGGCACAAAACCCGAGTATACAAACATATATAGTCCGAAGATCAAACCATACGACAAACTTGAAAAAACCAATGTGTAGGTATAGCTTTGCCTTTTTCTCCAAGTCGCCGCTCCCATATATTTCACCTGCTTTTTATAAGAATACATTTCTCATACTTTTCCTATTGTTTAAAATCAGTATATATCCATCACTTTAAAAGATCTATGTTTTTTTGACAGATCATCAATTCACTATCTTAATATCCAGAAATTTTAATTGCCATTAAAAAAGGTCAAGGAAATACCTTGACTGTGTATCGCTCACCAATCTGCATCCGGCTCATCGTGTTCGAATCCGTAAAAGCCTTTAATCCACACATCTCCGCAGCCGGCTCCTTTTGTGATCAATAAGTAATGATTTCTGTTTGCATCACCATTCACCTTATCAGCCGGGCTCAAGTTCAAATGATTACCCGTGAAATTCTTTTCACTAAGGGTAAAATCATATCCTGCCAGTGTAATTCTCTGCAGTTTAAGCTCAAATATCGGCAGAAAGATTACGACCACAAATTCAAAGCATTCTGTGCATTTGGAGACGACAAACCCCCATTTAAACACCATTCGGATGACAAATCATCCATAGATTCCTCCCTGCATGGCTCCCTCAACTTTTGTAGAGACACTTGTCCGCAAAAAAATGTAAGGGTTTTCAAAAGGAGAGCAGTGTGATAAATTGTAAGATAAGTAAAAAATTTCTGCTAATATTCGAAAGGGGTGCATGATTTGAAAGCAGTAGTAGCAACAAAAGACAAAAGTATAGCGATCGTACAAAAAGAATTACGTCCTTTGCGACATGGTGAAGCCAAAGTTAAGATGGAATACTGTGGTGTATGTCATACTGACTTACATGTTAAAAATGCTGATTTCGGGGATGTTACTGGCGTCACTCTAGGTCATGAGGGAATAGGCATTGTAACTGAGATCGGTGAAGGTGTAACAAGTCTGAAAAAGGGCGACCGCGTCTCTATTGCCTGGATGTTTGAAAGCTGCGGCTGCTGTGAATATTGCCTAACTGGCCGTGAAACCTTGTGCCGCGATGTAAAAAATGCCGGCTATACAGTTGACGGCGCAATGGCTGAAGAAGCAATCGTAGCGGTTGATTATGCAATAAAGGTGCCGGAAAATTTAGATCCTGCAGCAGCAAGCAGCATTACTTGTGCAGGTGTAACAACTTATAAAGCCGTTAAAGTCAGTGAAATTAAGCCAGGTCAATGGATCGGTGTATTTGGAGTCGGCGGTTTAGGCAACTTGGCTGTTCAATATGCAAAAAATGTCTTTAACGCTAAAGTAATTGCTTTCGACATTAGCGATGAAAAATTGAATTTTGCTAAGAGCTTAGGCGCTGATGCGGTTGTAAACAGTTTAAACGAAGACCCCGTCGCTAAAGCAAAAGAAGTGACTAACGATTTAGGGCTTGATGCTGTGGTCATCACGGCTGTCTCTAAAACCCCTTTCAATCAAGCGATTGATGTTGTAAAAGCAGGAGCCCGCGTAGTCGCTGTCGGTTTACCGGTGGACAAAATGGATTTAGATATTCCCCGTCTCGTGTTAGATGGAATTCAGGTAGTAGGTTCATTAGTAGGTACCAGAGAAGACCTGAAGGAAGCTTTTCAATTTGCTGCAGACGGTAAAGTTGTACCTAAAGTGACAAAACGCTCGATCGAAGATGTGAATGATATTTTTGAAGAAATGGAGCAAGGTAAAGTGACCGGCCGCATGGTTATCGATTTTACTTCCTAATCATTAAGGCTGCCGGGAATGATACGGCAGCCTTTGATCTCGATTCTTGCTCGGCGCCCCACCCAGACTGAATGAGACTTTGTCATTTAGTTCAGAAAAGAAGCTCTACAGATCATTCGGCGGTTATTCATTTTGCAAGTATTCTCTGAACTAATCCTGAAACCAATATAATGCAAGGTCATTCATTGCCGAAGCGTAGCCCTGCTGTCTTAACATAGTTGTTATGCTGCCCCGATGATAAGTTCCGTGATTGGCAACATGGAATAAAATTTCTGAGTAAGCAGTTTCTCTGTAACCTAACCAAGGATTATTTAAGTTCATTTTTTGTTCTACATCTGTTTGGCTATTCATCCATTCTTCAAACTGTGAAGCCAGTTCTTCATAAGACGCCGCAAATTCATCTGCAGAATATAAATGAGCCCTTTCCGCATAAGCCATAGAACCTTCCAATGCTTCCTGCATGTCTATTCCTTTAAGTACTTGCAGCCACATAACATCCACCGCGCAGATGTGACTGAACGTTTGAGCAATTGTAGGATATGAACTGTGAACCTCTTCATAAAGGACATTACTTGGTAATTCCTTTATTCTTTCTAATAACGCTTTATTCGCCCAAACATGGTACTGATACATGTTTTTCGCATGGTTCATTTAACATCTCTCCTTTAAAGTTGATACTTGTGATTATAAAAAAAGATATATGACAGCACATTGTCATACATCTTTATAAATTTTCATTATTTTTTCGGCTTCATCCATTAAAATTGATTGCAGTTCCACCGGTTTTATAATTTTAGCGCCACTGCCAAAGCTCAAAAGAATTGATTTAAGCCATCCGGCATGCTGAGGCCGATACACAGAGATTGTAAACGTCATACTTCCATCTCTGTTCATGACTTTTGAAGCGTTCTGAAATTGATCTAATACTTTAGCTATGGAATTAGGATTAACCCAAATGACTACATTCGCAAACCCTTCCAGGTCGGATTCTGAATAAGATGGTTCATCTTTCACTTTGTGACTGCGCAAAAACTCTTCTTGAGAAAGCGTTATATTCATCATACGTGATACTCTAAATTCTCTATCATCTTGACGTTCTCTGCAGAAGCCATATACATACCAATTACGAAACTTATAATGAAGGTGGATAGGTTCTGCTTCACGTGATGTAAATTCATTTTTATTACTGACATAATCAAAGCGTACTACCTTTTTTTCCTGTATAGCTTTTCGCAGCCGGATTAATGAATTCGGTTCTGTTCTAAGGCTTTCCAAGTTAACATACAAAGTCCTGCTGTTTTCGCTTGTATCCAGAGATTTTAATCTATCTATCGTGTGTTCAACTTCCTTATCTTCAAAAACACTCGACAAACTGCTTAATACTGTAATTAAATTCAATACATCATGAGAACCGATTAAACTTTTATCAAATTTGTATCCTCTCATTATCCCAAAACCGCCGTTAGCCCCTTGATATGAAACGACTGGTATTCCAGCTGCACAAATCGCTTCGATGTCTCTATAAATTGTCCGCGTTGATACTTGAAATTCATCAGCTAAACTGGAAGCAGATAAAATTTCATTATGTAAGAGCTTGAATATGATTGATAACAAACGTTCTAATTTCAATTCTCAATTCCTTTCCTTATTAGGGTTGGAAGTGCTCTTTTGGCTCTGACACATTTATGCCGCTCACCTCCTGTCACTTCAAGACACCACGCAGAAAGCTTAATTTTTCCACCTAACCGTCGAATTACCATATGCTTTTTACTTTGCGACACCGATAAGCCCTTCTATTGCTTCATCTGATATTCAATAAAACGGCTGTTGAACCTTTTCTTATGTATACAGCTTCATCTTCACTAGTAATTTGAGGCCCAATTTAATCTACATAATAGTTCACTGAATCTCTCAACAATTTTAGATAAACATCTTCTTTTTATAGAGATGTTCGTTCTATCGACATCCTTGTGATAAATATGGTAAAATTTATAGAAACAAAGGAGTGTTGTTACATATGAGTCTTATCATTTTAGCATCCATGCTTTTATGGGGTGCAGTGATCCACGAGCTAAACAAACCTTCAAAAAAACAAAGTAAACGAAAAATGATCCCTTTGGTATCCCTCAGTTCTTTATCTACTTTAATCATCACAATTTCGCTTTTTTCTAATTTAATTGGTTGATATTTGTTATGAGGAAACCCGCCAGAGGTTCCTCATAACACTAAAAACCTACTCACTGCACTTTTTACAGCAGACCTTATCAGAGTGTTTGCTTAACACTTTATCCATTCTCCCCACAGGCATCTTCTTCTCACTCGGAAGTGTAAGATAAGCTGTTATCTCATCCCCTGATTTTAATGTTTTTCCGCAGATAGAGCATTTTAACTCATTATTAAAGAAATTTTTTAATCCCATTCAGAAGCCTCCTTATTTACCTTTATAAAGTAATACGTTAATGCTTTATAAAAGTTTCAGGTTAAAGAAATACTCCTTGCCTGGGAATATACTTCGTTTCAGTTGATCCGCAGCCGCCCCGGCATCGTTATACCCTCGCTCAATCAGGAAGCTTCTTCCTTATATCCTCCACGACATTAAATGCGGGGAAAACGTTCATTCAGGAATTCAGCGTTAACCAAAAAGGAGAATACATCCTGAAATATGATAGCGGCACCGGTGATAGTGTCGATGGTTTCTTTAGAGATCTGTTAAGATCTAAATTCCGTTAGGAAAGTCGGCAGTTTTGCCGACTTTCTTTTACAAGCATTCTGCAGGAATAAACGTAAAGTTCCGAATAAACATACGACCTTTTTGAAACGGAAACTTTATCTGCACCACAAACCCGCAAGCAGCCTCCTTGTATCGTACCTTCCGTCCCTTTGTGATTTGTTTTGATTTGTCGTATACTGCGCTTGCCCGGGAAATGATGAATATTTTCGTTAACTATAATTTCCCTGTACCTCACGTATGTGACTTTGCATGATGAAGTAACTTCATGCTCACCACTTTCATACACAGTTTTATTGCATGTTTAGCCATATCCCTCCTCTTTAAACAGCAAACCGTCCCATCCATTTCTCTCTTTCAGTTAACCTCCCATTATTTTATTGTTTTAGAAGCTCTTCATTTTAGACATAACATCCATTTTTTCTTATTTAGACTTAAATCTATGTCGAATTTTATCGTCCGGCATATTATGTACTATCCTAACAACAGGAGGTGGCAATAATATGGGGAACTACGGTGGAAATTATGGCGGAAACTCTTTCGTATTGATCGTTGTGCTGTTCATTTTGTTAATCATTGTAGGTGCTGCATTCCTTTTCTAGCACATTGACGATTTATATTCGTCTCCCAAACATTGCATCCCTTAGTTCGGACAGACGCCATAAGAAGTTTTATGGCGTTTTTACTTTTTAAAAAAACCAATCTGAGATAAACATTTTTTATTTTCACTCTGGTAATCTGGTAAGCGGGAGAGTTTCCACCCCTGCCTGCGCAAATATTGCCGCTATGAAGAATGAGGCGAACAATCCAAAAGGTGTTGTGACCCATTCTTTAAAATCGATTCCGAAAATCAACAATTCGCAAGCAGTTCTATATAAAATAGCTACACCAGTGATTGCCCATTGGCTAATATTCTTATCGCCTAAACAATCTGATACATATCCAGTCCAACACTTAGCACTCAGCATGTTTGATGATGAGCCCGTTGTATCTTCTGCAGACTTTTCTCTTTCAAAGACACCAGACTTATCTTCATCTTTAACGCCAACCCAAAATGTCATTTTGTTTTGAATAAAGACTTGTTCATGAACATAGCCCCTAAATAGTTGTTATTAATTCATCAGGATTACAGATGTTGTGAACTTAAAAAGGATATTACTCACCTCCTTTATAAAATTGTCATTCGTTAGATTTAGTCACTGAATCTTTTTTGTTGTTTGGTATCTTAGCGGCCTTCCACACTCATTTAAAAAGGGTCCGCCCACAAAATACGGTGTTCACACATTAAGTCATTTTCACATAAAAAAACCGAATTCCTCCTTTAAGAGGTTCCGGTCTTTTTTAGTTAAAATGCGGGAAATATCTGGTGACGTGCTGCACACACCCGCTATTATAATATTTCAACAGAGCCTTCTGTTCCATGAACGCGTATTCGCTGCCCATCTTTTATCAATTGGGTTGCATTTTCAACTCCGACAACTGCAGGTAAGCCGTATTCACGCGCGATAACCGCTCCGTGGGTCATCAGTCCGCCAACTTCAGTGACCAGGCCTTTTATGGATACAAACAATGGTGTCCAGCTGGGATCAGTATAGGAGGTAACTAATATATCCCCATCTTCCAAATCGGCATCTTCCATGTTTAAAATAACCCGTGCCCGCCCCTCTATGACTCCCGAGGAAACAGGCAGCCCTGCAATCGCTCCGGCCGGGAGATTTTCTCGTTTGTACTCGCCTGTAACGATTTCACCGTCAGACGTGATAACACGCGGCGGAGCTAGTTTTTCATATACTTTATACTCGCCTTTTCGTGTGCTGATGATTTGGTAATCCAATTTATGTGTGCGTACGACTTCCTGAAGTTCTTCAAAAGTGAGATAGTATATGTCTTCTTTTTCATGAATAACGCCCGCTTCTGCGAGTTGTTCGGCTTCTTTCAGTAAAGCCTGCTTATAAACGAAGTAGCGGCTGATCATGCCGTATTTTGGATATTCCCTGAACCCGCTGAAGTTCCGGATGATGCGGATCATTCGTTTAGTTTCTTTGGCTTTTTGTTCACCATCCGGTAATTGCTTCAATCGGTCTAATAACTCTTGTTCTTTCTTCAATGCCTCCTGCCGCCCTTGCTCAAATTTCCGCTGGCTGGCATTTGGCTCAAAGTTTTTGAGATTATTAAGAATCATAGGGACAAGTGCAGTTGGTTTTTCGCTCCATCGAGTTCTTGTCATATCAATTTCTCCGGCACATCGCATTCCGTACTTGTTGAGATAAGCATAGATAGCGTCACGGGTTTCCTGCCCGCCTTCAAACGTCACCAGCCCATCCAAAAAGTGATCATCTTTTACATTCTCTAAATAGGCAATGACTTCTGGGTAAGGGCGGATCACATCGGCGACGTCCAATAGCGCAAGCCCCATTTCTGAAGTAATATTATGGGGTACAGATTGAGAAAGCGTATCTGCTGCGTTTTTTTCACCTAACCACTCGTTCATTTTTTCGTTAATCCATGATGAAGCATCCATTGCAGTTCGAATCAACACCGAACTTTTTGGGTTAAATAGAATCTTCTTTAATTCCTGGATATCTTCCAAAATAAAACGAAATAAATCATATCCTGATTTCGTCTGGATGTTTTGTTTTAACTCTTCTATCGATGCTTGACTGCTCTTAATCAAATCAGAAACAATTGCCGGATCGTTTTCAGCTTGTTCCGGCATATCTGCATTGCCTTTGCCGGGAATCGGTGCCGTTTTATCAGGTATCGGCTTAATGAAATCATCTCGCTCTATTATGGTCATAAGTGCGTCTTTTAAGAGCGGATCGTGCTGCCCCATGCCTTTTAAGAAAACTTCTCTGACAGTAGGGGATGCCAGTTGATGTGTGACATCAACGAATAGCCTTCCGCCGGCTTTACGCATAGGTGCAGCAGTCGTCAACAGAAAAAAAGACAATCCAAGGGGTTTTATGGGATCCGTCATCATTTGCTGATGACCAACAGAGATATAGACGTGATTTTCTTGATCGTTCGCTTCAGGAACGGGGTATAACGTTGTGATCGGCCGGCTTTGGACAATATAAAAAGTATCGCGGTCCAAACACCATTCGATATCTTGCGGCTGGCCGAAATGAGCTTCGATCTGTCTCCCGATACGTGCCAGCTGTAAAATTTGTTCATCAGTCAGTGTTTGAATCTTTTGCTGATCAAGAGCGATCTCCTGTGTTTCTGTTCCGCCTTCTTTTCGTCCATAGATAGCCAATTTTTTAGTTTCTATTCTCTTATCGACGATTTGCCCGTCCTGTACTTTATAACAATCGGCAGAGACTAAGCCGGAGACCAGTGCTTCACCAAGTCCAAAACCGGCATCGATGGATAGCAGCTTTCGGTTTCCGGTCATCGGATCAGCGGTAAATAAAATTCCCGAAGCCTGTGGGAACACCATCCTTTGGATGATAACGGATAAATAAACTTGGCTGTGATCAAATCCATTTTGCATACGGTAAATGACCGCGCGATCCGTAAATAGGGACGCCCAACATTTACTGATATGCTGCAAGATCGCATCGACGCCGGTAATATTTAAATAGGTGTCTTGTTGACCGGCAAAAGAGGCATGCGGTAAATCCTCAGCTGTCGCACTGGAACGTACGGCATAGGCATGTTCTTCGCCGAACCGGGAGAGTTGATAAGCAACTGCTTTGACTACATCTGAAGGAATTTCTGTTTCCATAATGGTTTGCCGGATTTTTTTGCTGACTTCACCAATTTGATCCCGATTCTCCACTTTCAGCATGGTCAGTTGATCCAACAGCGCTTGTAACGTTTCGTTTTGTTCAATGGCTTTTTGATATCCTGCGGTTGTGACACAAAATCCTTCCGGTACTTGTATTCCTTGAATTTTTGATAATTCCCCTAAATGTAACCCTTTTCCTCCAACGAGCAAAGGCTGTGTTTTTTCAATTTCGTGAATGCCGAGAACCAAAGAACTCATTCTATATCTCCCCTTCAAAAAAATTTGACAAGAGCTTTCCAGCATGATATAATCATAATATAAGATGGATAACTATGACTTTTCACACAAAAAACGCGCGTGTTCTGATTATATCACCGTGTCTGTTTTTGTGCAATATAAAAAGAACCTGGCCAATTTGGCGAGGTTCTTTCTTCATTTTTGTCGAAAGCTCTTTAAAGCTGTATTGAGATCTTTTGTGTGAACGTAAATGTTCTTATACAACTCGAATAGTTTTTTATATTTTTGAACATTTTGTTCTTTTGGATAAAATGCAGCTGCTTCATGAATGAACTGCTCTGCACATTCTTCAAGAGAGTCAAACCACCCGCTTCCGAAGGCAGCTAACATCGCAGCCCCCATGGCGGGACCTTGTTCATTCTCTAACTTAACAACCCTCGTATTGAAAATATCAGCCTGCATTTGAAGCCACGTTTCATTTTTAGCTCCCCCGCCAATAGAGACAACCGTATCAACTGATTTTCCCGCTTCGCGGAATAGCTCAATTGATTCATATAAAGAGAATGTGATGCCTTCCATTATCGCCCTCAAAAAGTGCTCTCTTTTATGGGCTCCGTCCATTCCGATCAAGCTTCCCCGAATAGATGAATCAGCATGCGGGGTTCTTTCACCGACTAAGTAAGGAGTGTACAGCAGTCCATTTGCTCCTATCGGAACAGATTCCACCCCCCGTAATAATTGTTCAAACGATTCGTTTGGCGCAAACGTTCTTTTAAACCAGTCCAAGCTGTACCCTGCAGCGAGCGTGACTCCCATCGTATAAAAAGAATCCTTCTTTCCATGATTAAAAAAGTGCACTTTCCCTTTAAAGTCCCTTTCTTTGTCTTCTTCACAGGAAAGTATGACTCCTGACGTCCCGATACTGCATAATGTTTTTCCGGAAGAAAGAATACCGGCTCCGACAGCACCGCAAGCATTATCTGCTCCCCCGGCGTACACTTTTGTTTTTTCCAACAGCCCAGTCTTCGCCGCAACGCTCGGAAGCAGCGATCCTACACAGTCATGGGATTCAACAAGCGGAGGACAAACTTCCGCTGAAATACCAAATTGATTGCAAATCTCATCGCTCCACTCTTTGCGGGTCATATGTAAAAGTAACGTTCCCGCCGCATCGGAGTATTCAGTGTGAATGGCGCCAGTCATGCGGAATCTCACGTAGTCTTTCGGGAGCAAAAAAACAGCGGTTTTGTGAAAAAGTTCAGGCTCATGTTCCTTCACCCATAACATTTTAGGTAATGTAAACCCTTCAAGGACACGGTTTTTTGTGATATCAAGCAGACGATCGCCAAATGTCTCGGTTATCCTGCTACATTGAGGCGTCGTTCTGGTATCATTCCAAAGAATCGCATGACGCAGCACCTGCCGATCTTGATCAAGCAGTACTAACCCATGCATTTGTCCTGAATAGCTAATCCCGTCAATATCCCCGGCTTGAACGTTGGATATCGAAATCAATTCAGCCAATGCTTCAATTGTTTGCTGCACCCAGTCTTCAGGATTTTGCTCACTATATCCCGCCTTCTCTTGGATGAGCGGGTAACATTTGGACGTTTCTGCACAAACCTTGCCGTTTTGATTGACTAAAATGGTTTTAACGGCACTTGTTCCAAGGTCTATTCCAATGACATACTTCATTTTTTCACTCCTTCCTCTCTAAATAGATCCCCATTGGAATGGCCCGCCATAACAGTAACTTCATGACGGGCAATTCCGGGAACTTGGCTGCCTGCATATTTTTACAGCGGGATCTGGAGCTTCTTTTTTCATTTGTTATACCTCTAAAATGTATTGATTTAATATCGCTTTTAACCGCTCCTGTCTCCCTGATTCATTTTTAATTGGCTGATTGTTCAGCGCATATTGCTCAAGTGTCTTAAAATTAGCTCTTCCTTCTGCAATTTCAAGACCAATCCCTTCAGTAAAGCTGCGGTAACGGTGTTGAATCACATCTTCAAACACACGATCTTCGATTAATTTGTGGGCGGCTTTCAACCCTCTTGCAAATGTATCCATCCCTGCAACATGGGCATATAGTAAATCATCAGGCTCAAAAGAAGATCTCCTGACCTTTGCGTCAAAGTTTAATCCTCCGCTTCCAAGACCGCCATTTTGCAGGATTTCGTACATTGCTAATGTCGCAGAATATAAATCTGTCGGAAATTCATCTGTGTCCCAGCCTAAAAGCGGATCACCCTGATTCGCGTCAACAGAGCCAAGCAAGCCATGCACTCTCGCCATGCGTAATTCATGTTCGAATGTATGCCCGGCTAATGTGGCATGATTGGCTTCGAGATTTAATTTAAAATGATTGTCTAACCCATATTGCTTTAAAAAGGCAATGGTTGTTGCTGCGTCCGTATCATATTGATGGGTGGCCGGTTCTTTTGGTTTTGGTTCAATCAAAAACTGCCCTGTATACCCGATTTCCTTCGCATAATCCACTGCCATATGCATAAATCTGGCCATATTATCAAGCTCAAATTTTAAATCGGTATTTAACAAAGTTTCGTACCCTTCACGTCCGCCCCAAAATACATAGTTCTCGGCGCCAAGCTCTTTTGCTGTTTCTAATCCTTTTTTTACTTGGGCTGCGGCATACGCAAATACATCTGCATTACAAGAAGTCGCCGCACCATGGACGAAACGGGGATTCGTAAACATGTTTGCAGTATTCCATAATAGCTTAACGCCGCTGGTTCTCATGTAGTCTTTTATCATGTCCACGATTATATCCAGATTTTGATTTGTCTCTTTTAACGTACTTCCTTCCGGTGCGATATCCCGGTCATGAAAAGCAAAAAATGGCGCATCCAGTTTTTCAAACAGCTCAAACGCTGCATCTACCCTCGCTCTCGCCAGATCCATGCCTTTATAGTGATCCCACGGTCTCTGCATCGTAGCTGCACCAAACATGTCTGTGCCGTCAGCGGTAAATGTATGCCAATAGGCAATAGAAAATCGCAAATGCTCTTTCATCGTTTTTCCGCCAATTACTTCTTGAGAATTATAGTATTTAAATGCTAAAGGATTCGTGGATTCTTTCCCTTCGTAAATCACTTTGTTTACGCTTTCAAAATAGTTAACTGAACCGGAATGAGAGTGAGCCATGTGTGATTTCCCCCTTAAAAATAAATTGTAAACATGATCATTCAAATACAAATGCTTTTATGTCATGTTGCACATTAGTTTGTTGCCTAAACAAACTAATTTATTTTCATCTTATATAACCTCATCAGTATTTTCAATATTTTTTTTAGTTTTTTACGAACACATTAGATATAATAAAGGTTGGATTCGCTATGTACTGCGTTTCGCACGATAACACAGAACGTTCAACTTAATTTAAAGATTATACAAATGGAGTGGATGAAGTGGATATCGCTGATCAAGCCTTTGTCAAAAAAGTTAACCAAAAGTTATTACTAAACGAAATACTTAAAAATTCACCTATTTCAAGAGCAAAATTATCTGAAATGACCGGATTAAATAAATCAACTGTTTCGTCACAGGTAAACACATTAATGAAAGAAAACCTCGTATTTGAAATAGGACAGGGACAATCAAGCGGCGGCAGAAGACCTGTCATGCTTGTTTTTAATAAAAAAGCAGGATACTCCGTAGGAATAGATGTTGGCGTGGATTATGTTAATGGCATTTTAACAGATCTTGAAGGGACGATCGTCCTTGATCAACACCACCATTTGGAATGCAATTCTCCAGAAATCACTAAAGATATTTTAATTGAGATGATTCATCACTTTATTGCAATTATGCCGCAATCTCCATACGGTCTTATTGGTATAGGGATATGCGCGCCCGGGCTGATTGACAAAAATCAAAAAATTGTTTTCGCTCCGAACGCCAACTGGAGAGATATTGACCTAAAATCTTTCATCCAAAAGAAGTTCAATGTGCCCGTTTTTATTGAAAATGAGGCAAATGCCGGCGCATATGGAGAAAAAGTATTTGGTGCGGCAAAAAATCACGATAACATTATTTATGCAAGTATCGGTACAGGAATAGGGATCGGTGTTATGATCAACAATCATTTATATAGAGGGGTTGGCGGATTCTCTGGAGAAATGGGACATATGACAATAGACTTTAAGGGTCCTAAATGCAGCTGCGGAAACCGAGGATGCTGGGAATTGTATGCTTCAGAGAAAGCTTTAGTAACATCTCTTCAGACGAAAGAGAAAAAAGTGTCCAGCCAAGATATCATAGACCTCGCCCATCTGAATGATGTTGGAACTTTACAGGCATTACAGAATTTTGGTTTCTATTTAGGAATAGGCCTGACCAATATTTTAAATACATTTAATCCGCAAGCCATCATTTTAAGAAACAGCATCATTGAATCGCATCCTATGGTTTTACATTCAATTAAAAGTGAAGTGTCATCCAGGGTTTATTCCCAACTAGACAATAGCTATGAATTATTACCATCTATCTTAGGAAAAACTGCCCCTGCTCTAGGAATGTCCTCTATTGTTATTGATCATTTTCTCGACATGGTTCATAACTGAAATGTACATACTTCTATGTTTTACGCTCATCTTTAAAGATGGGTTTTTTTATTCTAGGCGTATTTCTGAATCAATACTGACATAGGCACCTTCTAATATGAAAAAGGAGTTCTAAAATAGAAATCTCCTTTTTCATGTGCTAATTATTTTTCTTTATAACGAAAATATCTGAAGTCGGCCGGAATATGATTTCCGCTCGTATCTTGGCACTGCATCCCAACAAAAGCTCCTGTAAAGAATCCCCCGCCGCGGATGTAATCATCTGATAATTTTTTCGATTCTAATGCAATGTCGATTTTGTGCCAATCTTCTTTGTTAAATGAATAGAAATAATAATATTTTTCGTTTTCAATATTCACTTTTAAATAGACATACTTGACTTCACGAGGAATCACAATTTTATTTTTTAACGGTTGTGAAAAAGAAAAGTTATCACATATCGTTAATTCAAGAATACGGCCAAGTTCTTCATCATACGTGACTTGAAGAGCCGTCCAATTCTCTGTATTGTAATAGTTCACCAAACCAGCGGCTTGCTGAAAATTTTCCGGATAAAACGCAACAGCCGTTTCCGCTTCAAAATGGAGGCTTTGCCAGCGTCTGGCTACAAATGCCTGAGTAAATGTCGAAGTTAAGGATTCATGGCCATATAATCGTAAATGATTTGGCGCTTGAGTTAATGAACCTAATTTCTCCGTAAACGGGATTCTTAACGTTTGAAAATTAATATTTAATGTTGCATCCTCAAATTCATCAACTTCCGGATACGTGTCTTCAAACATTGTTTCAGGTATAGAAGGCGCATCCACCTCCAAGCTCCCTTCTTTTCCGCCTTCTACATAAGGCCAGCCATCTTTCCAATAGAGTTTTTGAATAGCAGTTTCTCTGCCCAAAGGACAATATCCCCTCTGCTGAAAAATTGAATCATCGTCCGGATGAATGGGACGTCCCGTTAAATGAGCTAAATACCACTCACCTGTATGTGTTTGTACAATGGATGCATGTCCGCATTTTTGCAGCGGATTTTCCGGCGCATGCCATGACGTTAAGATAGGATTACCGGGATGAACTTCATATGGGCCCTCAATATTTGCAGAACGGGCAATTGTAGCAGCATGTTCGAACCGCGTTCCTCCTTCTGCAGTTAATAGATAATAATAGTTCCCGATACGGTAAAGGTGCGGCGCTTCTGTCAGCTTTCTTTCAGTTCCTTTAAAAATCACTTTCGGTTTACCGATTAGTTTTTGCTCCTTATCAGAATATTCCTGCATGACAATGCCTCCAAAGGAGTGCCGATCAATACGCTGATCCCATAACATATTTAATAAATATTTTTTCCCATCCGTATCATGGAACAAAGAAGCATCAAAACCCGAGCTGTTTAATGTGATCGGCTCCCCCCAATCACCATCAATCGTGTCACAAGTCACTAAATAATTGTGGCAATCTTTCCAGGCGCCATCTACAACCTTAACATCCGTATAGATCAGCCAAAACTTTCCGTCGCTGTAACTTAAACATGGCGCCCAGACCCCGCCTGAATTAGGATTTCCTTTCATGTCTAATTGCGAAACTCTCTGTAATGGATGTGCAACTAAGTGCCAATTGACTAAATCTTTTGAGTGGTGTATCTGGACTCCCGGAAACCACTCAAATGTAGATACAGCGATATAATAATCCTCTCCAACCCTGCAAATACTCGGATCGGGGTTGAATCCTTTAAGTACTGGATTGATAATCTTCATTTTGAACTCCTCCTCAGCTATTTTCTGTTGACTCATCATGTTTTAAGCTTTGAAATCGTCAATATGATCCAAATAAACTTTGTCTCTATTCTCTAATTCTCGAACCATGCTTTTATATTTTTTCTCATCTAAGTTATAGAAATTAATATCAATCATGGCCAGAACCAGTAAGAACACGGGAATAATGGTTGTTGTAATTAAAATTCCCGTCAATGCCTCCGGCGTTTGCACCTGATTTGCCACATATCCAAACTGATCTAGAACCAAACCCGGTACAACTCCTCCCAAGGCCATGCCGAATTTAAAGAAAAATCCGATAATAGCGTATATGAGACCGCCCATTCTTTTCCCGGTCTTATACTCTCCATATTCTATTGTTTCAGGAATAAGCGCCCACATATATCCCCCGGCAGTGAGACTTCCTGCAGCAGCCAGCAATCGAAAGGAAAGTATCAGGAATACATTACTTGACGGAACGAAAAGTAAAGCTAAGAGGCCGATCATATTCAGTAATAATGCATAGTTTAGTAATTTCTTCTTCCCTAATAATTGATGAAGCTTTGGAATAAACGGTAAAATGACCAAAGCAGGCAAACTTCCCAACAAACCGTACCACTTCACTAAATCCGCTCTTTCTAAATTATACGTTACGTAATAGATGCCAACCGAATTACTGATTGAATTCACTCCAAAAATAATAATAAAGAAAATACTTAATACAACTAGAGGCCGATTAACACGAAATTGCTCAAATATATCCGAAAATTTAATTTTTTCTTCCGATTTTTGAAGCGTGACACGCTCTTTTGTGCTTTTAAAACAAAAGATTAAAAGGCACCCGCCTATAACTCCCATAATACCCATGGTTAGCTGCCAGCCAAGAGATTCGCTGCCGGAATTATCGCTTAAATAAGCAGCCAGTAAGGGAACACAAAATGCAACGACAAGTCCTCCAAGATTCGCAAATAACATACGGACAGACGTTATACTAACAACTTCTTGATTATTTCTGGTCATTGCAGATGTTAACGCGCCATATGGCACGTTTATCATGGTGTATGTAAGCGATAAGCCGACATAGGTGATATAGGCATATATTAATTTCCCCATATCCGAAAAATCGGGGGTTGTAAAACAGAGGATGGCCAATATGACAAAGGGAAAAGCTCCGAATAAAAGATACGGTCTGAAGCGGCCAAACCTGCTATTTGTTCTGTCAACTATTGTTCCAATAAAAGGATCAGCGAGAGCGTCGATGATTCTAACCACTAAAAACATCGTACCGGCTGCTGCTGCCGATAAACCAAAAACATCTGTATAGAAGAACAAAAGATACGTAGACACTGTTGCATAAATTAAATTACAAGCAAAATCTCCAGACGCATATCCAACTTTTTCAACCATGCTGATCTTCTTTACATTTTCACTGAGCATGATTTCTCCCCTTTTCGATCCTTTACATAAGGAACATGATGAATGGTATAACATTTTCTTTAAAATTATCGGCCAGTGAGCGGCATATAAAAGCGCTTTCAAAAAATGATAGCGGTTTACTTTCACAGCGCATTTTCAACATCCAAATGGTGATCAGATAGCAGTGAACAGGATAAAAGCTTGGCTTTCGCTTTTTATATACCTCCAATTAAATCGAGCCTCTTATCCCCCTCCCATTTAAGACCTTTACATGATGGACAATTAAAGTGGTTTTATTAGTTTGTTGATCAAACAAACTAACTTGATTTCATATTATAAAATCTTTTCTGCTTTTTCAACTCTTTTTTCAGAGAATTTAAAACCGGCAAAGGACATGTTGTAATTGCCGACTGCTTCGACAGACGTTAAGTAAAAACCCCCCTGTGTCACCTGACTGATTTATTAAATGATAAGCACTTCCATCATCTTTTGTTTAGAAAAACTTATTAAGAAACATGCACTTGAAAAAATGCGAATCATATATAAGTGATATCCCGTTTAATTGGTTGAGGAGGATATTATGAAACCTATGCTGCCTTTTGAAAAATATTTTGGGGATTTAGAACTGGTATATGTATTTTATGGAGCTATGCCTACCGGTGTTACTGTTTCAGAAACTGGTCGTATTTTCATTTGTTTTCCGAAATGGGGAGACGATGTTAAATTTACGGTGGCGGAGATAATTGGGGATAAATTGCAGCCTTATCCTGATTTACAAACCAATTTGGTTAACCCTGAGAATATCAAAATGACTTTCATCAGTGTCCAAAGTGTAGTTACTGATGGAAGAGAAACGCTTTGGGTACTAGATACGGCGGCACCCAATTTTTCTGAACCAATTAAAGGCGGGGCAAAATTAGTCGCTGTTGATTTAAAAACCAATACAATCAGAAGAATTTATACCTTTACAGAAGATGTTGTCCTTCCAACAACTTACCTGAATGATGTCCGATTTGATTTTCGTGTTGGAACTGCAGGTTATGCCTATATAACGGATTCTTCTTCCAAAGGACCAGGAGCTATTATCGTCGTGGATTTAGAAACCGGAAACGCATTTAGACGGTTAAATGGAGCAAATCCAACTTCACCGGATTCCTATTTTATACCGAAAGTAGAAGGCAAAATTTTGATGAATCGTAACAGGGATGGTTCAACTTCCCCATTTAGGCTGGCATCCGACGGTATTGCGATTTCTCCCGACGGAAAGGTATTATTTTTTTGTCCCCTGACCAGCCGTCATCTGTTCTCGATCTCAACAGAAGCCCTGAGAGATAGAAATATATCGGACATGGATTTACTTTATCATGTGGCGTATTGGGGAGAAAAAGGCGCGTCTGATGGAATGATTACAGATGCGAAAGGAGCCATTTATGCCGGAGATTATGAGAACAATAGTATTCGAAAGATGCTGCCGAATGGCACAATGGAAACCATCGCACATGATCCGAGAATTTTATGGCCGGATACTTTTTCGATTGGTCCGGATGAATACTTATATGTCATCGTGAACCAATTACATCGGCAGGCTAGATTTCATTATGGAAAAGACTTACGACAGAAACCTTATAGTTTACTTCGTATCAAAATTGATGAATTTCCTGCTCCTGCTTTTTGAAAATAAAAATGGCCGGTTCAATTTTTTAGAACATAATTGGCTTCATTTAGCCTTCATCCTAAACCGAATAAGGGATTACAATAAATACGTGTCCTCAATTATGGAGTTAGATTCATAACTTCATTTTTTTTGATCATATTTTGGTCAAGGACAAAAATGTTGTTCTTTTAATCTTATGACCAAAACCAAAAAATCCCCTGACACCAATAGTGCCAAGGGATTGAGAGATTAATACTGAGACATGTATTGTTCGCGCTCCCACGGATGAACCTGTGTGCGGATTATAACCTAGGCAATATTGCAATGTCATAGTGCATGATAAATGTTGAATTACAGACTTTTTATTATTTCTCTTCGAATAAGAAATCATCAAGTATATTATATTTGTGGGTGTTTTGTGGGTGTTTTGTGGGTGTCTTTGTGGGTGCCCACATCTATTCATTTTTGGATTTTTATTGTAATCTAAAGATATACATATAAAGGGAATAACACCTTAAACAATCGAGTAGAGGTTTTTAGGGGGGAATAAGAAATAATGGGCAGACGCTCCCTCTCTTTGATAGAACTACTCTGAAAACGAAAGGAATTTCGCGTGAAGGGCTTATGAGGGGGTGGTAATTTCGTGAGGTTGCGGATATCATAAACGTAAAAAACACCCCTTCCGATTTAAGGAAAGGGTGTTTTCTAACTTATGCTTTCTGAATTTTTTGTGGATTTGTCTATCCAATTGACAGCTATGTTCTGCCTGCAACGTTTGCAGGAGGCGTTTACCTTCCCATTAGCCACCCCATTTTTTTGGTAACCGCAGTTTGGACACGTATATCGAGCCCCGCCTTTCGCAGCAGCGAAAAAAGGTAGGCTCAATATCAATAAGACTGCGCCGGCAAAAATTCCGATGATAGTCAGGCTCACAAGTAACGCGCTGGCTAAAAGAAATAATCCAACCAATAAACACAGGATTCTCCCGATTCCGAAACGAGGTTTTGTAACAGTGATTGTTTTGTATTCCACTTATTGTACCTCCGAAATTTGTTATTAAAAGTATACTACTCTGTTTAACTTGTACGCAACGCGGCGCATAATAAACAAAATGAGGTGTTATAACATTGAATAAGTTCGAAGACATAGTTACAGATCATCCCGAAGTATTAGATAATTTTTTGTATGGCAATGGTTTTTCACAAGCTATTAACCGCGGTTTTGGTTACATAGGGTTTTATGAAAAGATAAAGGATGAATTAACTTCTGTGGATAGAGAACTGTTTGAAACAGTATTAAACACTACAAATTTCGAAATGGTACTTAATTCTCTCTTGAAAACAGAAGCGGTGAATAATGCATATCAAATATCGTCTGATCACCTGCACGAAAGTTACCGTAATATTAAAAACCTTTTAATTAAAGCTGTAAAGGACATGCATCCGCCTTTTTGGGACGTAAATCAAGATAAGATAGCTTGGACTTTTCACATGTTTAGGCAAAATATTTTTACCACAAATTATGATCTATTGACATATTGGGGTTGCGCTCCTATGTTTGACGAAAAATTAGTAAGCGATGGCTTTGGCTGGAGGTCTTACCATGATCAAACAGTAATTTTTTCAGAAGAGGTATTTGAAAAGACAAATAAGCTGAGTGTATTTTACCTGCATGGAGCCCTTCATTTTTATGAAGAGTATGGAAACATAAAAAAAACCCCGTCCTCCGGCGACTTGTTAATGGCAATAACAGAACAATTTGAAGAAAAGAAGTTCCCCTTATATGTTTCGGAGGGTAATTCCAATATGAAACTGACACAAATAAAGCAAAATCCGTATCTTTCATATTGTTATAGAAGTTTAAGGCGTATTAGCGGCGGCTTAACTATATTCGGTCAGGATCTCAATGAAGAATATGACAGGCATCTTATTAAAGCCATATCAGATTCAGAAACGGAATACATTGCATACGGGATTTATGAAACTGAACAAAATCCTGCAAAGGATGTCAGTCATAAAATTGAAAAATTATTCAGAAGCACTGATAAAACATTACTCTTCTTTTACTCAAAGAGCCTTTTTGACTATGCGAAAGCAAAAGCAATTTCCAGTTTCCCAGGCTTTATATCTCGTAGTTTCATAGACTTCCCTCCCTTCGTACCGCCAAAGCAGGTTAACAGTTAACTGCAGGCACGTCAATCATATGGTAAAATCTTGTTATAAATCCATATGAAAGGGTGTGTCTATGAAAGTTTTTGAAGCGAAAACATTACTTTCTGCCGCAGAAAAACGTGTAAACGAGTATAAAGAGTTACGGCATCAGATGATCGAATTGAAAAAAGCTTTCCAAGGTGTTGCCGATCTGGGTGCCGATGAGTTTTCCGGAAAAGGCGCGGATAATATAAAGGCGTACTTTCAAGACCATGCTGGATTTGCCGACCAGTGGCTCGATCTTATTAACATGAAAATCGCATTTCTCACAAGCCTTCCCGGCAAAGTCGAAGAAGCAGGTCTTTCCCAGTCTCATGTAGAAGAATCATTTCTGGAGCACGAGCTCACTCACGCCTTGAATAAATCAAAGGCGATTATGGAAGAGCAGAAAAAGGATATGCGCTCCATCCTCGGTGAGATCGAAGACATCATCTCGCTCGATTTGTTTTCAACCGAGAGCACAGATCAGAAGCTTACTTCAGCTGACAAAAAAAGAAGCGAAACAATACATAAACTCAGCAAGCTTGATCACGATCTAACCAGAGAATACGCAGAAACCGAAGCGAACGAACAGTTCATCCAAGCTGACTTCCAGCAGCTTCAAAACGCCACAGGCAAAGGGAAAAACGCCACTCCCCTTCACTACAACGCCAAGGCGTACCGTGAAAGCGACATACATAAGAAAAAAGGCGAGATTGCAAGACACTCTGATGCTTATCTTACGATTAAGGAAAAAGAAGCAAGGGAACGTGAGATTGAAAAACTGAAAGATAGACTGAACAATTTCGACTATGAGAATGCTGCTGAGTTCTACTCAATGGCCAAAACGATCGGTTATGAAAACCTGACAAAAGAACAGCAGCGATACTTTACTCAAATTCAAAACACGCAAGAACTCACAGACGGTTTCAAAGGGGTTGCAGTCGGCCTTTATGATGTTGGGAAAGATACTGTGTTAGGGCTGAAAGATCTCGCTGTCGGCGCTTGGGACTTTTATCAGCTCTCTGATGAACAAAAGGTTGTTAAAACGATTTCTACTGTATTGAATACTCCGTCTTACGCAAAAATCATATGGACACACCTAGCCGATTCGTGGAATGATCAAATGGTGAATGGTGATACGTACTCTAGAGCGCACTACGTCTCCTATGCGGTGGGCAGCCTTGTCGGCCTGAAAGGTGTGGGCTCGACGGTTAACGTATCAAGCAAACTCGCAAAAACAGGCATCTCCAAGGTAGGAAAAGTATTGGAGCCTGGCGCTGCAAGCCATGTACACACAGGAATAAAAAACGGAACAGACTATATCAACTCTTTATTGAAAAATAAAAACGAACCTGCCCTTGTTGTAATAGCGAAAGATATTGAAAACACCTATAACGTAAAAAACACCCCGCTTTTAAAGAAAGAAATTCAAAAAAAGCAAGATATGCTGACACAGGCCGCGCCGTTCACACATAAAGATGCTTTTGGAAATACAGTAACAACTAACTTAAAAAATGGTCATTTAAAAAATGATGTGCATCCTATAACAGGTATACCTTATGATAAAGATGGTTTTCCAATATTTGATCCCGTTGTAGAAGTGAAAATTGATAAATCATTATATCTTGAAAAAGATACTGTACAGTTTAAAAAAGCAACCGAACTCCTGTTGCAAGAAATCAACAAAAATCCCGAGTTGAGAAATCACTTTACAGAAATGCAGTTGAAGCAAATTATAAAAGGGAAAAAACCAAGAGGGTTTACGTGGCATCATCATCAAAATGAAGGTATAATGCAGCTAGTTGATTCAGATATACATGGTAAGACAGGGCACACTGGCGGAAGAAATATCTGGGGCGGAGGTTCCGAATACAGATAAAGGAGAGTTATAACATGGTTGAATGGGATTTCGGTGAACATCCTATCAGTAACGAAGAAATTCAAGAAGTTGAAAATACGCTACAAGTAAAGTTTCCAAAAGATTATTTAGAATATGTCAAAAGCTATTCTGGCGCTACCCCAACTCCTGAGACTTTTGATTTTGAAGGAAGAAAAGGGATTGCTTTCGGATACTTACATAGTTTCCATGAGGATAGTGAGTCATACATAATTAACGTTTCTAATCGTTATCGAGACGGCAGAATGCCAGATAAAGTAATTCCTATTGCGGATGATGTGTTTGGTAATGAGATCTGCTACGATTTTAGAAAGAATCATAGTAATCCCCCTCTTGTTTTTTGGGATCATGAAATTGCATTTGAAAACCCAGAGGGTGCTCTGAGTCACATATGTAATTCGTTTACGGAATTGGTAGATAAGCTCTACGAAGAATAGAAACAAAAAGTCCATATAAACAAAGCCCTTCCCTTTTGAGAAGGGTTTTTTGTTATTTCGATAATATTTCCAGTTTTACTTTCGTTTTTGGTCCGTAAATTCCGTCAGCAGTTAACCCGTATATAGATTGGAACCGTTTGACCGCATTTGCTGTTTTGGGACTATACGTGTTAAGTGGTTTTAGCACTTTGATTATTGCTTGTATTCGTTGAGTACTCATTTACTTCAAAAGTAAGGATATTCTTAAAGATTACATGATCTTTTCTGTTCTCAAACGGTCCAATATTATTATTGTGCTTGTCAATCTCGTATCTCGAAGGGCCTGTTCCTGAATCTTTTTGATCGTACCAGTTAATGAAATCATTTACCTCTTCCATCGAAAGATCAAATTCTTTTTCAAGTCCTGTTGTCATTGTTATAGTAAGGATAGCTCGATCACCCTCACTGTGCTGATCAGATGTTGGTTTATCTGATGTATCGGTATTCCCATCTGTTTGAGCATTGGTAGAAAACATCTCGACAGAATCTAAAACACCTAGTTTTGCATTTGTTATTGGATCATATTTAGATTGCCCACCAATAATATAAAGATCCTGTCCAATAGTTGCTGCTCCAGCCGCCATTCTAGCATTCTTAATTTCTTTAAACTCTGATATTGTATTGTCTTTTGGATTGTATACTTGGACTTTTGCGGAAACCTCTTTATTGCTAGTTGCTCCACCTATGATGTAAACTTCCCCATTTAATACAGTAGATGCAGCAAATGCTACACCAGTAATTAAATTTTGTTTTTCCAACCACGAATCAGTACTCTGATTGTACTCATAAATAACATCATAGGTTGTTTTCGGAGGTATCAAATTTTGATCAGAGCCGCCCATTAAATAAATTTTATTGTCTACAGTCTGTACTGTTGCACCATGTATTGATAAAGGTAAATCATTTTTTTAGACCATGATTTTTGCTCTGTATCGTAACAATAGTTAGATGAAGGACCCTCATTGTTCCCCCACACCACATAAATTTTATTGCCGATAACTGCTGCAGAACCAAAACTTGATCCTTTAACAGGCATATCTGTTCCTTTCTCCCAAGTATCATTTTGAGTATCGTATATTAAAACGGTCTGTAGTTGAACACGTGTGCCATTGCTCCAATAAGACCCTCCAAGTACATATATCTTTTCCCCTACCACAACAGCTGAACCTGATGATACAATTTGAGGCATACTTTTTTTCTGTATCCATACATTACTTTTCGGGTCATAAACATAAGTTGTACTCGTAGAATTTCCGTTATAGGTTCCTCCCAACACATAAATTTTCCCGTTAACACTTGCTGTCATAGCAGAGGTACGACTTTCAGGTAAATTAGCCTTCGGCACCCATTCTTTTGAATCTGATGATGTTTGTTCTGCCTGCACTGGTACATAACTTACTAACACAGCAAAAGCTAAAATTACAAAAACCACTAACAAGCTTTTTTTCACATATATCTCTCCTAACTTTTAATAGCACGCCATTTAATGTATCGGTTATTTTTTTATTCTTTCAAATTAATTTTTCAAGCTTTGCTTTTGTCTTCGGTCCGTAATAGCCATCTATTCCGTTGTCCTTTGCCCCTTTGTCTGGATAGTAATAGAGAGCCGTCAACGCTGTTTGAATCTGTTTTACGGCCGTCCCCTTAGTTAAGGGGCTTGTCACTTTTAAAACGCCTGACGGCAGCGTGTAAGATGATTTCTTTCCGTTGGACGGAGAGCTGGCCGAGCCAGTCAACTTTAATACTTGACCGGCTTTGATAAAGTTCGGGTCCTTGATACCGTTCAAGCTTTGCAGGGTTGCCATGCTTACGCCTGTTTTCTGTGCAATGACAGAAAGGGCATCTCCTTTCTTCACGGTGTACGTCGCCCCGCCGATCTTGAATTCTGTTTTCGCAGGTGAAGATGTGGCACCGCTTATGCCGGCCTTAAAAGAGTCCCAACGATCAAGTAGCTTACGAGGACAATACTTACCGGACCAGTGTTGGTGAGGGTCCACGTTTGCAAGGGAAATGCCCTGCTCCTTCATGAGCTTTTTGATCAGTCATTGAGCATTCGCCACGGCTTTCTCAAAATCCCCATCGCTATTCTCGCAAATTTCAATGCCGATAGATTTCCGGTTGCCGGTTCCGCGGTTTCCGTCTCCCGCGTGCCATCCGTTTTCATTCAATGGCAGATGCTGATAAATCTCTTTGTCGTCTACTGTAAAGTGCCAGCTGGTGGGTGCTTCCGGATTTTTCTCATAACGGGCGTGCATGGCTGCGCTTGCCCCTTGTGCCGTGTTTGCCGTGTTATGAACTGTGATGTTGCCGGGTTCATTGCGTATCCCGGTCTGTTATTGTGCCCCACTGGAATAAAGTCTCTAGTGATTTTCACCATGTTTTATCGTCTCCTTTTGAGTAATAAAATAAGCCGCTGAATTTACTCAGCAGCTTTGTCCTCTTTTTCTGTTTTCTGATCGTTGTCGCTTTCAATTACGTGAAGCCGGTCAGTGATGACGGCCGGAATTTTAACGCCGATCTGTGCCAAATTTTCCGTGATGGACAGGCCCTCATTTGCGATATAAAAAAGAACGGTTGCAAAGGTCATGACGCCGTTCAGATCCATAATCGTATCAATAGCATTTGCCACGATAACCACAAGGAAACTGAGCATTTTACGGACATAGCCGAACCATGCGATCCGGCTGCGAAGCTCCTTGAATTTCCATGCTTTTATCATACCGGTAATGATGTCAATGATGTTCAGCACCAGCATTAAATATAGTAAGGTTTAAAGATTCAATTTTAAAAAATACAATAAGTAATAAGAGATTTTTTACTTTCGAAATGCTTTTTGTAATTCTTCAATAATTTCTTTTTGCTCTTTTTGTTTTCTGTCAACAGCTGTGTTGCCTTGATCGCTTGCAAGGTTCATCATTTTCCTTATTCTTCTATGAGTACACATTCTTAATATTTTTGAAATCTGCTTAACTGGTTTACTAAACTCCTTCAAATGCTGATTGTTGAATTGTAAATTAGTTTCTGTTATATGAAAATTATCAAAAAAATCTTGACTTACCAAAATAGCACCAGAGATTTGATCTTCTGTTTCCTTTTTTTTAAAGACTATTTCCAAAACTCCTGTTTTCCCAGGTTCTAGAGTTACTAATGGTTTAGATAAGTAATGTTGATCTCCCTTTTTATTTCCACCTTTTACGGTGATAATTAAAAAGGTTTTTAAAGCTACCCCTTTTCCATAGTTCTTCACTTCAAAAGAAATAGTAACTTTTTGATTCTCGAGTCTCTTTTTTATATTGCTAGCTATTAGACGGGGAGCATCGTTAATTTGAAGATTTTTACGTGTTAAGAAATAACTAGATAAAGATATAAGAGCTGCAAAACTACTTATAATGAGAGGTACTATAGCCAAATTATTCATCCTTTTTTTATTCATTATACATAAAAAAGGAATTAAGAAACAATAACGTCCTCCCTATTGGATTGAAAAAACAGCCTAATAATGTTGTTTTAACCTCTCCCCACACTCATACTGTTAACCGCCAATAGTCTACCCTGAGTTTTACCGGACGCAGTTTACAGAGAATATAAAAAAGCACCTTAATAGAGGTGCAATTTTATTCATTATTATATTATTGAGAGTTATCACTTGAATTACTTTGATTTTCAAACTCATTTACTCTGTCCATAAAATATTCTAGGTTCCTATCAAAATAATAATAATTTATCAGCATAATCATTATTAGAGCACCGTTACCACTTTCAAGTATTATCGTTTTTACGCTGAGTAAGTTTAGATCTGTACAACAGAGGATTATTATAGTCATAAATGACAGCATTAAACTTGTAAGCAAGCCCCTTCTTCCATGTAGTTGCCCTAAACGATAACTGTATATGTTTTTGATTCCCTTACCAAGTTCTTCTTCAACGATTCGCTTGTCTATCTTAAACTCTCTATCAAAGTAAACTAACCATTTTCTTTTTCTGTATTCAGGAATTACAAACCACAAAAACAAGCTAATCTGATGAATGATATGCCCTAAAATTATTCCTAGTGCTGCTGCTAGTGCAGTAAAGCCTACAAGCGAGAAACCTTTATACTTTAGAATTTGGGGTATATACCCTGGTTCGTTTATTAAGTACAACAGGGTTATAAATATCATAAACACCCATCCTGGTAATCCCCATCTTACTAAATATTTCGATTCAAAATTCAACTTAATCGCCCCCACCTTATTATCGGTGAAAGAAAAGGACAAAGAAACAATATGCAAAATTTGTCGAAAGAAAGTTCAAGATAAATTTAATCATTAACCTCCTTATGCTAATTGCTTATTAAATTGATCTCACATATACTCCGAGAGGAAGGCCAAGTATAGCAAGATCGCACAATGAACCACGATAATACTATTCCCCGATACGGCCGCCGCAGACTAGCTGCTATCCAGGCTCAGAATGTTCCTCTCATTCGACTTCATTCCTCAACAACTTTGTTCCGTATCCGGATTCGCCATTTATAAGGGTTAGGCGCGTCACCCGTGTTTTGTTGATAGGTTAAGTTTATCGAGATTTCAAACATATATAGTCTCCCCTTTTCTCCCCCAATTTGTCCCCTGTTTTGTCGGGAATTTGTCGCTTATTTGTCGTTTTCCCACCCAAATAAAATAAACAAAAAAGAGCAGACCGAAGTCTGCTCCCTTCAAAAGTTTATGATTTGTCATTATCAGATAGCCTTAGAACCGTAATACTCAATAATATTAAGCCTATAAACGTGCCGTATTTTCCGGTATCTATATCTGTGAGTGGAGCTACAATATATTCAATCAGGAATATAATAATAGCTATTGAGACTAATATACGATTCATTTGACATTACCACCTTAATAATTAACCATTTCTCCAAGGTACAACAACAGGGGTACCAATTATCCAATTATAAGAAATTCCGTACTTTCCATTATCGGATACTTTTTTTATGGCATACTTACCAGCAAACATTGCCCCTGCAATTGCTCCAGCATATACTGAAATCCCAGGTATTTTTTTTATCAATGCTGCTATCCCGGCGATAGCCCCTGCCATACCGTCAGCATCCTCAACAATATCTAAGAATTTTTTAATTACACACGAATTCATGCTCACCTTGACTATAGGAATTGCTACCGAAACACCTTGTTTCCCTCTACATTTTGCTAGAGTTGACATCTCACTTGATTCATCGGAAATATTAACTGTAGCAGAATCGACTAGTGTTCGATGGCCATCAGTTAACAAATATTGATCAACTTTAATCGACTCTTTAGAGGTTCCTTTATCTAGAGTTTTTTGATCAATAAAATACTGTTTTCCGCCATATTCGATTGTATAAGATGCTTCACCTTCAGACTGACTTATAACATTCATTCCAGAAACATTGGTTTTTACCTTTTCATTCATCGATGTCTTAGCATAAGAAGGAAGTGCAAATCCGCAGACTAAACTCAATACAAGAAGCAAGCTTACTATTTTTGTTTTCAAATTATTATCCCTCCTTTAAGGAGACTAACATAGTCATAATGAAAAATACACCATATAACGTTAAAATAGGAAATCTCACCTACACAACTGCTTACTACAAAAAAGCACTCAGATTATTCCGAGTGCTGTAGCAATGCGTAAAATGGCACGCTGTTTCATAATAGGTGTCCTTCTTCATGCCGAGTTCCATATAAATATGAATGTCTTTCGTTTGGCTGGCTGCTAAGTATTTTTTCTCAATGATCATGCGTTCTTCATCGTCCAGGCTGTTTTCTAACGCCCTTTCCATCTGCTTAACCTTCAGTTCATTTAATATGAAAGAATCTCTGATTGAAGGAAACGGGCTGATACCAGCGTCAACCGATTCCTTCAAAAATTTAAAGAAGAGTCTAAGTGTGGTTTTTCCACAAAAAAGAGGTTCAATTGGCTGTAGCTAAAAAAGAAAAACGAATGGATCATCAACCCTACTATTTTAAAAATTACCTGCAAGACCGGTTAAAAGAGTATAAATTAGGATCAGTGCGTAAAAACACTTTTGAATTACATAAACGAAACATAAGTAATCATATCATTCCGTACTTCAAAGACATTCACATTAGACATAAAATCAATCCTCTACCAAAAATTTATCAACCACCTTTGCGAACAAAATATAGTAAATGAACCATCGAAATTATCCATGGAACAATGCGAAATACGATGGAGAAAGCAGTAATATTAGGAAAGCTTGAAAAACCCTTGTTATGGTATCGAGATTAAAACAAATAAAAAACGAGAATACAATATGGAGTTTATCAATAGCGATGACATACCTTTTTTTCGTGTAGCATATGAATGAGGATTATATCTCCAAATTATGGAGTAATTTTTTATTGTTTTGTGGGTGATACTTGATTTATATTAAGATGTTAAACTTGTTAAGAAACCAAAAAATCCCCTGACACCAATAGTGCCAAGGGATTGAGAGATTAATACTGAGACATGTATTGTTCGCGCTCCCACGGATGAACCTGTGTGCGGAACATATCCCATTCGATTTCTTTTGCTTCGATGAAGTGTTCGAACAGGTGCTCGCCGAGTGCTGCAACCATGACTTCGTTTGATTTGAATTCGTCGAGAGCTTCCGCCAGTGTCGCCGGAAGATCTACGATGCCGTTTTCCATGCGCTCTTCTTTGCTCATGACGTAGATGTTGCGGTCAATCGGAGCCGGTGCTTCAAGTTTGTTTTTGATTCCGTCAAGGCCTGCTGCAAGCAATACGCTTAACGCCAGGTACGGGTTTGCCGCCGGGTCTACGCTGCGGACTTCAACACGCGTGCTGATGCCGCGGGAAGCCGGGATACGGATCAGCGGGCTTCTGTTTTGCGCGCTCCATGCCACGTAGCAAGGTGCTTCATAGCCCGGAACAAGGCGTTTGTAAGAGTTCACTGTCGGGTTTGTGACAGCCGTAAAGCTTGTCGCGTGTTTTACGATACCGGCAATGAAATGTTTTGCTGTTTCACTCAGCTGAAGATCAGCGTCTTTATCAAAGAACGCGTTAACGCTATCTTTAAAGAGTGATAGGTTGCAGTGCATACCGGAACCGTTTACGCCGAACAGCGGTTTTGGCATGAATGTCGCATGCAGACCGTGTTTGCGGGCGATCGTTTTGACAACCAGTTTGAAAGTTTGGATGTCGTCACAAGAACGGATGGCACCGGCATATTTAAAATCGATTTCGTGCTGACCCGGAGCAACTTCATGGTGAGATGCTTCGATTTCAAAGCCCATTTCTTCAAGCTCAAGCACGATATCGCGGCGGCAGTTTTCTCCCAAGTCAGTCGGAGCCAGGTCGAAGTATCCGCCTTTATCGTTCAATTCAAGCGTCGGTTCGCCTTTTTCATCTAATTTAAACAGGAAGAATTCAGGCTCAGGTCCAAGATTGAAATCGCTGAAACCGAGTTCTTTCATTTCTTTCAGAATCCGTTTGAGGTTGTTACGCGGGTCACCTTCGAACGGCGTGCCGTCCGGATTGTAAATGTCACAGATGAAGCGTGCTACTTTACCTTTTTCAGCCGTCCATGGGAAGATTACAAATGTGTTCAGATCAGGGTATAAGTACATATCAGACTCTTCGATACGGACGAAACCTTCGATGGAAGAACCGTCGAACATGCATTTATTATCAAGTGCTTTTTCAAGCTGGCTCACAGGAATTTCCACGTTTTTAATCGTTCCGAGAATGTCTGTGAATTGAAGGCGGATATACTTTACGTTTTCCTCGTTTACTAATTTTACGATGTCTTCTCTTGTGTACTTTGCCATTTCGTAAAACTCCTCCTCTAAAAGGTAAATGTATATAGCAAAACAGTTGCTAACGGATTAATGAAAGAATCGGGACATGTCACCTTGGCGGAAAGTATTTCCCCGCTGGAAACGGCCTGCCTGCATCAGTTCGTTTTTCAGAAGCTTTCTGAGTTCGTCATCAGACAGATTGTGCTTCATCGGTTTGGCGGTTTTTTCGGATTTTTCTTCCGGTTCGGCAGATGCCTTATCCAGAATTTGTTTGATCCCCGCCATATTGACGCCTTGTTCAATCAGATTTTTGATTTCTAACAGTTTATCTACATCATGGAATGAAAATAATCGTCTATTTCCTTCGCTTCTCGCTGGAAATATCAATCCATTTTCCTCATAATATCGAATTTGCCGGGCAGAAAGTTCTGTTAACTGCATGACAATCCCAATTGGAAATAAAGGCATTGAGCGGCGAATGTTATCACTCATCTCAATTTCCTCCTTTTCTTATCTTAGTCTCATTATAGGTGATGTTATATTTTGTGTCAACACAATGTAAGGAATCTTAACATCAAATTCTTTGAAAATTGCAAACGGCCTAAATCAGCTCTTTTTCCATTAAAGCATTTACGGCGCTGCAAATCGCATTTTTCACGTGCGCGTAGGTTAATCCTCCTTGGACATACGCGACATAAGGCGGTCTGATAGGTCCATCTGCTGATAATTCAATGCTTGCTCCCTGTACGAAAGTGCCCGCTGCCATAATGACATCGTCTTCATATCCCGGCATATAGCTCGGATAAGGCGTCACATGCGCATTAATCGGTGAAGCATATTGTATCGCCTGGCAAAAAGCGATCATCTTATCAGGGTCCTGAAACTCAACTGATTGAATCAGATCCGTTCTCGGCGCATTCCATGCAGGGTTTGACGTAAAGCCGAGCTTTTCAAGAAAACGGGCGGTAAATACCGCTCCCTTCAAGCTTTGCGCCACTACATGCGGAGCGAGAAAGAAACCTTGATACATTTCCTGCAGTGAATAAAGCGAAGCGCCGGCTTCACTTCCGATTCCCGGTGAGGTCATCCGGTAAGAGCAGGCCTCAATCCACTTGGCTTTCCCTACAAGATAGCCGCCCGTTTTAGCAAGGCCGCCGCCCGGGTTTTTGATCAAGGAGCCGGCCATAAGATCCGCTCCGACGTGGCAGGGTTCCCGCTCTTCTGCAAATTCTCCGTAGCAATTGTCCACAAAAACAATGACATCTTCTTTGATTTCCTTTACGAAACGAATCATCTCTTCAATTTCATTTATTCTGAAAGACGGACGATTCGCATATCCTTTTGAACGCTGGATGCCGATCACTTTTGTATTCGGCCGGATTGCAGCCCGGACCGCTTCAAAGTCCACTCTGCCTTCTGATGTTAAATCGACTGCATTGTATCCGATTTGAAATTCCTTAAGCGAGCCTGAATACTCCCCGCCTCTTACTCCGACGATTTCCTCGAGTGTATCGTAAGGCTTGCCTGTTATATAAAGCAATTCGTCCCCGGGTCTCAGCACACCAAAGAGCGCGATTGAAATCGCATGCGTTCCGGAAATGATTTGCGGCCGCACGAGTCCCGCCTCTCCTCCGAACACATCAGCATAGATCTTCTCCAGTGTATCTCGTCCGATATCATCATAACCGTATCCGGTTGAAGGCGTAAAATGCGTATCGCTTACTTTATGTTTTCTGTAGCTTTGCAGGACTCTCCATTCATTCCGTTCACTGATTTCTTCTATTCTTTTATGAACGGCGGAGATTTCCGCTTCTGTTTCTTCGGCGGTTTTTTGTAAAAGAGCGCCGTGGGTCAGTGTATCAAACATGTTGTGTATACCTTCCTTACATGAATTTCTTCAGTTCTCCGAGTATGCTTTGTTCTTCCTGTACATAACCTGAGACTTCGTAGCGTTCATTTTCTTCATTAAAATAAAGGCTGTCGATCATGGTCTCTGATTTGATGCGTGACATCAATTTGCCTTCGGCGGCAGGCACATGAACTTCATACGGCGTCATCAGCTCCCGGCGCAAATAAGCTTCGATTTCCGCTTTTAGTTTTGCTTCATCCCCGGCGATTCTGGCGCTGATCATGATGTGGCCTTCTCCCGCTGTCGGGATGAAGTCAGGAAGTGTCTCATCACGTTTGTTATAGGCGGTCAGCACCGGAATATCATCTGCCTCAAGCTCTTTTAACAGACCGAGGACCGTCTGTTCATGCCCGGCATAATCTTCATTGGATGAATCAATGACATGAATGATCAAGTCTGCTTCCTTCACTTCCTCAAGCGTTGAGCGGAAAGCGGCAATCAGCGTCGTCGGCAAATCCTGAATGAAGCCGACCGTATCAGACAAAAGGACGCTGTAGCCGCTCGGGAGCGCCATCTTTCTCGTCATCGGATCAAGTGTTGCAAACAGCAGATCTTCTTCATAGCTGTCTGAACTTGTTAATTGATTGAACCATGTTGATTTTCCGGCATTGGTATACCCGACGAGTGCAGCCTGAAGCACGCCGTTCTTTTTACGTCTCTCCCGATAACGGCTTCTGTGGCGGATAACCGTTGAAAGCTGCACGTTAATTTCGTGTATGCGGTTTCTAATGTGGCGCCGGTCTGTTTCAAGCTTTGTCTCACCGGGCCCTCTCGTCCCGATTCCGCCGCCTTGTCTTGAGAGATTGATTCCTTGTCCGCTTAGACGGGGCAGCGCGTATTGAAGCTGGGCCAATTCGATCTGAAGCTTTCCTTCTCTCGTCTTCGCTCTTTTTGCGAAAATATCCAAAATAAGCTGCGTGCGGTCGATGATCTTCGCTTCAATTGCAGTGGCGAGTGATTTAAGCTGGCTCGGTGACAGTTCATCATTAAAAATGATCAGATCCGCTTCAAGCTCTTCACACAGCGCCTTCAGCTCGTCTACTTTCCCCTTGCCTATATATGTAGCGGCATCCGCTCTGTTCCGTTTTTGCGTAATCCGGGTCAGCACCGTTCCGTCAGCCGTTTTTGTCAATGAAGCAAGCTCTTCCATGGAATGTTCAAAGTGCTCATCTGTCATGTGCGGAAGCTGGCAGCCGACCAAAATGACCGTTTCTTTTTTTCCTTCCTGTTCGTTCAAATGGATGTTCCTTTCTGTGTCGTATTGGGCAGTAGTACTATCATACCAAACCCGCAGGGCGTATACCACACATCCGGCGGGTTTTAAAGAGAGAAATAAAAAAGAGACCCCTCAAACCGGCTGAGAGGTCTATTCGTAAGCTGCCGCCTCATCTTTTATAAGTAAATCCTGGCTCTTGATCGTCATTAAATCGTTTTTTAAGTATTGATCTCCCATTAAAAGTCTCATGGCCTGAGCGCGGATTGATTTTTCAATCACGTTTCTGACAAAGCGCCCGTTGCTGAATTTAATGGGGCTTGTCGTGCTTTTCACTGTCATTAAGTAATCTTTTAACTTCCACTCAGCTTCCTGGCTTAATTGATACTCCCGCTCTGCTATCATGCGCTTTGCGATGTCCATCAGCTGAGTGACAGAGTAATCCGGAAAATCAATGCTGATAGGGAAACGCGATTGCAGGCCGGGATTTAATGACAGGAAATGTGTCATTTCTCTCGAGTACCCTGCCAGGATCAGAATAAATTCATGCTGTTTGTCTTCCATATGCTTGAATACGGTTTAATCTTTTATGTTGATTATCAGAATCCTCTTCTGGTTCATCCTCAGTAAAATCAACTTTTTGACTCCTCTCCCCATTTAGTGTTTTGTTTTTCCAAACAACCTCCATATGATCGTCATCATACAATGTGACCTTTTCGATGAAAAAGTCTAAGAAGTTTCTTTTCTCACTCATTGATAAATCCTTGTCAACCATTTCAGCAAAAGAATTCATGTACTTGATTGTTTTTTCGTTTCTGTCCTCCACTTTCTTGTTTGCATTTAACTGTGATTGCAGTATTTCTAATTCATTTTCAACATGTTCTTTATTTAGCTCTAATGGTTTTGTTAATTCATCGAACATGCTTTCTTTTATTTTGCCTTTACCAAAGAGGATTACGTAATTGGCTATTTCCGATTCGATTTCCTCAAGTTGTTTTTGTAACCGACTAATCTTGATTTTTATCTCCTCGATACTTTTTTCATTAGATGCTTCTTCTAAGAATTGATCCAAGAATTTTTTTGGATTCTTAATTAGTTTCTTAAACCATTTCCAAAAAACTTCGTCTACAATGTCTACTCTCCAGTTCTTTCCTTGGCATTTAAATAGCTCTTTGCCATTTTGATATGCTTTTGCGTTTTTATTTCGACATGAATAATATTTATAAGTTCCCGATTTCGTTTTTGATGTTATGCCTGAACCACAAGAGCCCCCACATCTTCCACACACGGCTTTTCCTTTTAGTAAGTAATCGCGTGTTGATCGACTTCTTCCTTTGAAATTTGCTTTTAATTGTTTAATGATTTGATCCCGAGTCTCATGATTCCACATCGGAGGGATTTTAATAAGAATCCATTCCTCTTTAGGTGTTGCTATTTGTTTTTTCTTCCCGTTTACTTGAACCACTTTTGACTTACCATAATAAAAGTCTCCAGTATAGTCTTCATTTTGTAACATCCTGCTTACCGTGGACTGGAACCACGTTTTACCGTTCGGAGCTGCCACACCCCTTCTAGAAAGTTCTTTAGCAATTTCGTTTGAAGATAATTTTTTATTAATCAACATGTCCTTCATCTCTAACAATACTTCTTTTTCCTCTTCATTGTACTCTGGAAGGTCTGTTACTGTATTAAACTTGTAACCGTACAACCTTTTAAATGAAGGAAACTCACCTTTCTTTGCTTTTGCAAGGCGTCCACGTTTTGAGTTTGCATGTATTTTCGCTTTGTTGTATTGAGCAATAGATCCTTGAATGTTGTACATTAGCATCGATTCAGGATCATTCGGATTCACTTCAAACTCGATAAACTCAATGTCAACGCCCATCCCCCAGATTCTCCGTGAAATAACTCCTTGTAAAGTGTTATCCCTTGTTAAGCGATCTGGGTGAAGAACTAAAAATTTCTTACCTAATCCCTTTTGGAGTAAATAAAGAGCATGATTTAGAGCCGGTCTATTAGGATCATCGCCCATTCCTCCTGGTTCAACTAAAGCAATCAGCTCACTGTCCTTGTAACCGAATTTGCTCATAGCCCTTTCTTTGCACCTATCCAACTGTGACTCAATTGAGAAACCTTTTTTAGCTTGATCTGTGGTTGATACCCTTGCATAAATTAGCGCATTTACTTTTCCAATGAGGGACATAATCTGCTCAGTATTTAATTTTTGATCACCTTTTAATATAAGCAATGTCATCTTTCCCCCTATTGTTTAATCTTTTACGTCTGTACATGTTAAGAAGTATACCATCATAATCGACGGTATACTTAAGTCTTAGGCTTTTTTGTACTTGTACATAAGCATTGCAGCAAAATCATAAAACTCCTTGCCCCCCATTACCTCATCAATCCATTCACGCACACTCTCTGTTACTTCTGTGGTTACTTTGTAATTCTCTGGGCACTCTTTTCGCTTGCTCATTGATGTATCACCCCTATTGATGACTTGCCATCAATGTATGATTTATTGGGGTTGTCCAATGCATTGGATCTTTTAATCAAATCATCGCAAAGTTTGTTCAAATAATATGTATAGTTAACTTTTTTCTTCATCCAGCGTATTTCAGTACCGATCTCTTCACATATGGAAATCGGAATGCTGGACTTGTTTACTTTATTCTTATATGTATGTGGTAACTGATTTTCAGCTATGGTCTTATATGTAAGGAAATCATTAATATGTACGAAATAAACCTTATTCTCAGGCTCTCTAAATTGAAACAGAAAACCAGGAATTATGTTCGGATATTGCGCTGCCTCTTTTAAGTGTTTAATCTGTTGCGGCTTTATGATCTTTTCACTAAAAGACACAGACTTGTTCTTTGTTGATTTAAGTTCAAATGGAAACAGATATCCTTTAATGTGTAAGAAGCAATCATATTTGTTTTTAGATACCGCTGCACCCTTTTTTAAAAACATTGGATTAACATCTTTAATTCTGTAGAAGAACAGCTTTTGATCTGCAGCTGATTTTTCTATGTTTGCTTCAAAAACCTTACCTTGGTTTGTACCTCCCAATCAATCACTCTCCTAAATTATTGAAACCAAAATTGAAATTAGAATAGACCTTTGCTACACTGTTTTATGTTAATTAATATTGAAAGAAGTGTATGAAATGAAGCAATGGACACCCCTGCGCCCTCGTTTAAATGAATTAATGTTTGAATATGACCTCACAGTTGATGACCTTTTCAAACGTACAGGATACCCGAGACAACGTATCCACGATTATATAAGTGGAGCAAAAGCAAATATGAACTTAGCTACAGGAATGACTTTTGCTGATGCCATTGGTTGCTCAATTGAAGAGCTGTACGAATGGAACCATGAAGAAAGAAGAAAAGTTAAATCTTAATTCCTTTTCGAGCCCATCTGATTTCCTGCATCAATTCTTCATTATTATCCGAAAGGTTGATTAGGTTACGGTGGGCTCTTTCGTATTCTTTGTTCTCGAGAGCTTCTTTCACCGTACCCATTTGTCTTTCCATTTTGTTGAACAGTATTTGAATTGTTTTATATTCCTCGTTTATACCTTTCACCTCATTTTATTTTTATCCTAAATAACCTTATAATGTGTCTGTGGTATTCCATAATCATTCCCTTTGCAAAAAACCGTTCCTGTGTCAGGTGTAATTACCTCTTTGACTACCCATTCGCTTCCAACAGGGTAGATAATGTTGCCCCAATGACCTTGTGCTTCCTTTTTTACTCTAACTGTGTCCCCTTTCTTAACTATTGACATGACCGCTTCCTCCCTTTATGCCTTTCATTAAAAGACCGATTTTATCTAATGTTCACTTCACTTTATTTGATTCAAAAGACAAGTGTATCCGTATCCAATAAAGCGCATCGTTTGCTTCATGAAAATCACCTTTAAAAAAATTCTTCGCCGCACTCTTTAATAAGAAAAAAATATGTCTCCAGTCGTCAGACTTAAAACTCATAATCCTCTTTATCATTGAAATAACCCTCCCCATATTACACCTGCTGCAATTGCAACAATGAAAACTGAAACAAATTTTATTACACCAATATACACTGCAAATTTAATATCCCCTTCGGAATCCACATTTGCTAAAAACACAAGCCCAAATACAACTAATAAAACCCATGCAGTAACAATCAGATCACTCGCCCTCCTTTAATTAACTGGTTGCAGATATTAATATATTCTTGAATACTATTAATAATCGTGATGATACAGCTCCTTACCTCTTCTGGTTCTTTAAAATCCATCTCACATTTAAGACAGTATTCATCGAACTCAATCATTGCAAGAAATTGATCATTGCTTGGTAAATTTTCAAAATCAATTTTCTTTAATCTTTGGATGCCCTTTTCCCTAATCCATTCAATAAAGGAATAATCAACATTGTTTTTTGCTGCTGCGATTTTTAAAAACTCATGAATATCAGAAGAGTTCTCAATATTGAAATAAATGTGGAGACTCTCTTTCATGAGATCAAACAATCTCAAAAGAGCTTCATTAATGTTATTGCCTGGTTTAACTTCAAAATTTAAATCAAACCATGTTCCTGTATTTTTGTTCTTCATTTAACTCCTCCCGATATAATTCGATTATTTCTGGTGTTCGTTGAAAGAAATTGATAATACAACCTCTAGCATCATCAGGATACTGACAATCAACCTCTGCGCCAGATATGTATATGTCATATTCAATACTGGAAATCAATTGAGGGTTATAGGGCAGATTCATCTGTAAATACCTTTTCAAATTAGGCAGTTGCTCTCTGACAAAATCCATGAATAACCTCTCATACTTAGGAACCTTTTCATAAATCTTGTTAACGTGCTCTTCAATTGTGTTCGCTTTCTCTTTGTAGAGGTTTTCGAACAACATTTTATTAATGACCATCAGTTCACTTAAAGCCTTAACAGCCTTCTTATCTCCAGATAGAGTAACTCCCCACCATTCATCCAAATGCACTTAATCATCCTTTCTATATAGAATCAACCTTTTATTTTAATTTAACTCATTTAACATTCAGAGCCTTTTCTATGGTTTCAAACGCCTCTAATAATGCATATTCATCTTTATACATTGCAGACGATAAATTCTTTTGTATAGTTGCTCTACAGACTTTTAACGCCAACTCATAATGTTTGTTTTTATCCCGAAGATTCTTGATTATATTGATAGCCTTCTTTGCAATTTTTACTACATCTTCATCTACTTCTAAATCGTCAGCTAAATCATATAACTCAATTAATGCTTTATCTACCAATTTCGTGACTCCCTTTGTATAAATCCAAAATTCCGTACATTATAACAAGATTTTCACATCTGTTGCAGATACTAATAAATCGCGCTTATTTTCTTTCATTCTTTCCTTTGTATTGAACCAATAAAGACCTTTAACTCCGTGCTCTACTACAAAGCCTTTTATTCTCATATTGCACAATAAATATAATGCTTTCTTTTTGTTTTCATCATTTATTACATGCCTAAAATCTTTCATGTATACCACCTCTCAATAAGATAAATTTTTGATTTAAATCTCAAATGACTTTACTTCAAAAGTTTTATATGAATCTACTTCTCTATCGGGTATCACGTTGACACACGGATAATTATCATAGTCATCCGGATATCCAATACAGTTCATGTGAAAGCTCGTTCCCTCTTTGTCAAATTCAGCTTGTAAATGATCATGGCCACAAATCCAATGTTTTGCGTTAATGAACGGTACTTCAACCATATAGCATGTATTAGGCTCAAACGGGGAATAAGGATTGTGAACAGGTGGGACATGTGAAACAAATACATCGATGTGAGAGTTTTCAAGAGTGTCATACCAATTCATTGACTCTTTCCACATGGCTCTTACTCCATCTTCTTTGCTGTATCCATTAACGGTGATGTAGTTTGAATCATTAGAGACTCCTTTGAAAAAATCCCATCCTTCATTTCCTTTTGGTAGATACCACATAACATCTCCTGCGAAGACTTTCCCTTTGTATGTATCCGTTGATTTAATCAGTGGAGTTACATTCTTGATGTCGGCAGCCTTCTTAATTAAATCGTTCACCCTTCCCAATGAATCGGAAAATTTTCGCTGCTGATTTTTGCTGAGTAAATAAAGATCATGATTTCCATATGTAAAGTAAACCTTGTCATAATGCTTTGCTACTTCATCAAGAACCCATAACGTTTGTTGGTTCCATTCAGTGAAATCTCCGGCAATGATTAATATTTCTCCATTTCCATTAGATATTAGCCTTCTAATAATCTCCCTTGTCCGCTTCTCCCATTTGATTTGGTTGTTGTTCCAAGGTATCCAATGGTTAATATGGAGGTCAGAAACGTAATCAATTTTCATATTGTCCTCCTTCCATTAAACATTAGTATTAAAGAAATCAATTACTCATCCTCGACCAATAGTCATTTGAAATCAAATGCATAATCTCAGAAAAACTCTCCATAATATGATCGAACAAGCTTGTTTACATATTAATTTAGGAGATGATCACATGCCTCAACAAAACAGATCAAGATCAAACAATAATAATGAGTTAGTTGTACCGCAAGCTGCGTCAGCAATTGAACAAATGAAATTCGAAATAGCTCAAGAGTTTGGTGTTCAATTAGGGGCCGAGACTACTTCTAGAGCCAATGGTTCTGTTGGTGGAGAAATCACTAAACGTTTAGTTCGCTTAGCTCAACAACAAATGGGTGGTCAATTTCATTAATTTTATGAGGGGTTAATCCCCCTCTTTTTTCATGCCCCTCTTCCGAATCCGTATAGAACTAATAGCATCACATTTACCTCGGAAACTCTCATATAACCACCTCGATCATCACTCTAAAGCCTACAACCATTCTTCTCTCAGCCATTTATAAATTTTTTCTCCGACCTCTGTGTCATTCCATCCCCATTCTTCTGCTAACAAATGAATATCTCTCGGCAGGTGTTTATGTATTTGAACTACAGATGTTGGATCTGGTTTTTTGCCATAGTAATCATAATAACAATCGTGAATCTGGTCATATACTTCTTCGTCTATCCACACATAATGACAAACCGCACACCCTGAAATCCCCTTTGGACAAGGTATTTTTATCCTATACCTGCCATTGATTTTCTCCATAGCTCGCGACTCCTCTTCATAAAATACAGATTTCATATTAACTTAGTCGTAATAACTAATTTCTTTTTTATCCATCACTTTTCGGATTATTCGCTCATGTTTCGATCTCCTTCTTTTGTTGCTTCCTTTAACTTTTGGTGCTTGAAACATTCCATCGCAAGTCCAATCATATCCGCTATACTTTTTAAACACCGTCGTCTTCAGGCGTCTATGATACGTCACTCACCTCCCACCTCTTCGCGTGAGTCGTCGATAATCGTTAGGTCGGCACTGTCTATAAAGTCGTAACCTCCGCTCATGTATCGGAACTTGCCGTCCTCAATTTCTTTTATCTGTTCTTCGTAACTGTCGCCGAAAAGTCTGCCTTCATACCGATAATAGCTCTCTTCGTACTTTCCGCAAACAACATCGCCCACACGAATCTCAGTCGGCGGCGGAGCGTTCAAGTATTCGTGTGGCACCGCCAAGCCTAACGCACGTCTTAGCGCAATCGCCTTTCCGATGTGAACGTTGAAGCAGTCGTCAGGTACGGCTTTTGCTCGACCGACATGAATGGGTCTACCTGATATGAAGCCGAGACGGCCGATAGGATAGATTAATGCGCTTACCTTCCGCTTGTTGGAACTGACCTTAAACTCAACCGAATAATAATACTCTCTATACGTCAAATTTCCGAGCCTGGTCGATCTTGACGACTGCTTTCCGTACGCCTTCAAATTCCCAACGTCCGCCTTTGCCATCTCAACGATTTCATCGCGTAGGGCTTGGGCGCTTTTCTCCGGCTTCCATAAACGTTCCTCTAACGTCGTACAGATCGGAGTCACATCGCCAGATATAATAACAACGTCTTGATTCGTTTTTGCGTAGTGAACTACGAATCTATATGAATATGCTCCACCAATAACGACATCTCCAAAACGAGATTTATAGCCTAAATATTTATCGTCCTTCTTTTCAAATACCGTATTCGCATTATTGATCACCGTTTGATTTACGTTTTTCATTCCTTATCTCCTCCACTTCCAATTAAATTAATTTGATTCTCAATTTCTTCAATAAATCCCTCTAAAGCTTCTTCATCAACCATAACTTGTTCATCATGGACTTTAACAATTTCTTTTATCCGGCCATCCATATTTCTAAACTCTTCTGCTTGCTGCACAGTAAACATTGCTCTGTATTTCTTTATGTATAAAAGAAAATCTTTAAGTACTCCGATCTCCCCAATTTTGTGGAGATTAAAATTTTCCTGTTCCACTTCTAGCCGGAGTAGAGCTGCCTCCTTTTCTAAAACATCAATTTCAAGTTGCTCTTTCTTTGACAACAATTCTTGCTCTTTTTGTTGCAACTAATCACCTCCTTATAAGGGTTAAGTATGTATTCACAATGTGAATGTGGATTATGTTTTTAAACTGATTAATACTGTAAGTGCTTGTTTTTCTTTTTGCTAATTCTATACTCTGCAATTTTTAGTGATTCAAGAGTCCATCCGTTATTGTTTAAACTCCCGAAAAGTGTGTTCAATAATTGAAGTTCTTGTTTTAAGTTCCTTCTCTTTCTTAATATCTTTTGACCTTTTAACGAAAGATGATATCCCTCTGAAGCATTAAATTTGTCTTCTTCTAGCTTGTGATAAAATTCATTGAGCTCTTTATCAACTTTCCCGAGCTCTTTATAAAGGTTATCAATTTCATTTTGAAGTCGTTGTTTAGTCTCCTCAATTGCTGCAAGAGGTTTTGAAATGGAAACAAGATAATCTGTTGCAGTTTTCATATCGTTACTCCTATTTATTATTTTATTTTTACTCTAAAAGTATGTAAAAAAAAGACAAGCTTTTAACTTGTCTTTATCTTATCATTCAACTTCTCGGATGTCTATAACTATTTTATTTTTATCCTTAAATTTTTTTGAGTAAGTCACAAATGAATAATTAAATGTGGTATTGTTGTCTTCTTTTCTGTGATCCTTTTCGATTACTCTCCAATCGTCATTTAACCAGGGAAAATATGAATCTGCCTTCGCAGCGACTGAATCAACAATCGTTAAATAAACCTTGTCTGCATGTGGTAAGAATGCCTCGTATATAGCGCCTCCTCCAATAACCATTACTTCTTCATTTGTATCCAATTGACCACGTATAAGCTTTAAAACATCGTCAACCGAATGGTAAACGAATGAAGAGTGATCAGGCTTGAAATCCTTATTTTTGGTCAGTATGATATTCTTTCGGTTTTGAAGTGGCTTTCCTGTAATGTTTACGATCGTTTCATATGTAAGCCTTCCCTGAATACACAACTTTCCTGTAGTGAGTTCTTTAAAACGTTTCATGTCTTCAGGAATATGGTAAAGCAAATTATTCTCATACCCAATGGCCATTGATTTATCGCAGCAAGCAATAAGAGATAGCATTATACTGCTACCTCAAAGTAAAGCTTGTCTCCATGCTTATAATTAATCAGTTTGAAATCGTCAATTGTGAAATCATAAAAGTCTTTTACATCCGGATTAATCCATAGCTCAGGTGCTTCGTATTGCTCTCTTTCCATTTGAATTTTCAAATTGTCTATATGACGAGTGTATACGTGACAGTCTCCAATATTGAAGACATATTCACCTAGCTCATAGCCAGTAACTTGAGCAATCATACGCTGCAAAACATTGTACTGGAACACATTAAACGGATTCCCTAAAGCCATGTCATTGCTACGAGCTCTTACCTCTAAGGTAAGCTTTCCTTGTTTTATATACCACTGTTTCTCATATACACAAGGTGGTAAAGCCATTGAGTCTAAATCATCAGGATTCCAAAGCATTGTAATATGTCTGCGTGATGATGGATTATTTTTCAACTGATGAAGAAGATAATCAACCTGATCAACTTTTTCACAGTTTAGCACTCTGTTCTTTTTACTAAGCTGATATCCATATGCTTTGCCGATTGTACCATCTTCTTGTTTCCATTGATCCCAGATGTGCACACCCATCTTGTTTAATTCGTTGACATCATTTGATTTAAGCTGCCATATCCAAAGCAATTCTTTGATTGCTGTTTTCCAGGCAACTTTTTTAGTCGTTAAAATTGGTACTTCAGTATTGTCAAATCGCATTTTCCTGCTGATTACACTGAGTGCATTAGCTGGGGTTCCATCTGTATCCCAGTTGGCTCTGACATCGAATTCTTCGTCAGATACTCCATTATTAATTATGTCATTTATGATTGTGTTGTACTGCATATCAAATTGACTCATAATTTCCTTCCTTTCAATTCCATTGTTTGGTAAAATATCCTTGCCCACATAATGGAATGAGGTGATCTTTTTGTCTGTTTACAAATACAAGCCAGCGGTGGTTAAAGAAGTACTGGAATGTAAAACTGAAAGATTAACAGACTCAATTGAAGCAAGATATTGTTTATCAATAAAGCTTAATAATAATTTAGACTCTTCACATGTGTTTATTATGTTAAATCCAAGTATTGCTGACAAAGAAGTATCCGACCTCACTATAACTAAGTTATGTAATTTTAGCCACTCATTAAATGAAGTTGGATCCATTCATATTGTCAATCTCTATCCTTTTTACGAAACAAATTCAGAAGAATTGTCCTCAATAATTCAGAAGCTTCAAAAAGAGGACAGTAGCCTGTATGAAGCTACTGTTAAGACTAATCATCAAATTATAGCCAATTTAGCCAAAGAATCTAAAAAGGTAATCTTTGCTTGGGGTGATTGTCCAAAGCGGTTCGATAAACGAAGTTTTAATAAGCAATGCCACGATGTTAAACAGCTCCTAAAAGGAATAAATAAAGACGAGGCATTTGTTATCAAAACCCATTACAACAGGCTTCTCACAGTTAAGAATTCACCAAGACATCCCTCTAGACCTGGGCTTAAATGGCTCGAACCGTTTCATGAATTAGACGCTTAAATGAAACAATCAATAATAAAGTTAACCACGAAGACAATATTACCGCAAACAAAAAGCATATATACGAACTTGTTTTGTTTATTGTTTGAGTCACCGTCCAAAACATCAAGAATTTTAAACATTGTTAAACCGGTATATATTAAAGCAAAAGCTGTCCAAGCTAACATTAGCACGTTACCGTGCGTAATCAGTCCAATAGTAGCCAAGGGGATAATGAACGAAATCCCCTTGAACAATGTAATGACATACACTAGGTTCTTATTTTTCTTCAGTTCTTTATACGGTGAATTAGAAAGCATATGTGTAACTTTAGCGTATACGTTCTGTTCTCCTCGAGTAACTAATCTAATTTCATTAATGTTTAGTGCAAAAAAGTATGCTGCAAGTAATAACGTAAAATATGTAATTATAATACATCTCCTTATTTTATTTTTATCCTATAAACAACTACAACTAATCAAATAACTCTCCGGCTCTCTTCATGTCTTTGATTTCCTCACTCACACTTTCTTTGATTGCATGAGGTAGCCGGTCAATTCCTCGTTGTATTCTTTTCTGACCTGTATTTCTTATATGTAAAGTTAACTCTTTAAACCCTTCCATCGATTCGTCTGAAATTAAATCAAACTGATGTTGAATCTTAGCTAGTAAGCTTATATGTTCCTCTTCATTCTCGCTGAATAATTGGAGGCCTTGTTTAAGATTTTCTATTTCTTTTAGATGGGCTTTTATTTTCTCTATGTGTTTATCCATGATTGCTAAACCTTTCAACAATTTCTAAAACTTCAGCGAGCTTATCTGTTAGCTGTCTTCCCAGGTCTGTTTTTTGTTTCTGATCGAGTTTGTTCATTTTTCCTTTGCCCCTTTTTGCTTTAATTTGATTCTGTCTCATATAATCAATGGAATTTTATCTAAAACACATAGTTGCACACAACTGGGATTGAGACTGCAGTTTTCTGTTTAGCTCTATAAAAATCATTCACCAGCTCAATGTCACCAACTACATAGCTAATGTCTTTAAGTTCTTCGATTTTTTTATCAACTGGAAAAGTGTTTGGGCAATATGTTTTTCGATTTATCAATTTAATTAGAGCTTCTTCAATGGTTTGAATTTCAAATAACAGAGTCCCATCATGTGTGCTATTTGCAGTCAGTTTATAATCAAATTCTTCGTTAACACTTTTATCATAAGACACATGCCCAAGCTTAAGATTCTTTAAGTCTCCATGATAATCATCTAAATAACCGCTTCTTTTAAAAAAGAAGGCAATCTGTTCATTTGGATTTAAGAATTCAGTTCTTTTATTCATGGTTTCCTCCTTAAAGTTTTGTATAAAAGTCTTCTTTTATAGAGATGTTCGTTCAATCGACACCCTTTGGTATCCCTAAGTTCTTTATAAACTTTAGCCATCATAATTTCGCTTTTTCTATATTTTAAACTTGTACATATTCCCTTTCCTGTCTACATGATAGTGTCCTTTTGGATAATATACATGCCCATCTGCATTTACCTTATCAATTACATTAAACATGAATTCGCCATGTTTTATATTCCCTGTCATCCACGCCTTTTTACGTAATCTTTTTTTCATCCAGCATCTCCTTTGTAGGTATAATTGTTGAATTTTTTGAGTATTTTAAGTTGTACCCTGGCTAAGACCCTCCACTGGACAAACATCATGATCTAAGCCAGGGCTTGTATTACTTAGTTCCAGTCGATCCGTGACCACCTCGATCTTCGTTGTCTAGATGATCTACCTCAATCAATTTAACTGCAGGCATCTTCTCCATGATTCTGAACTGACAGATACGATCCCCTTTTTTAATTTCTGTATCCCGTAAGGCATAAGCCGGAAAGAACCAGAAATCATTGTCTCCCTTGTAGGACTCATCAATAACACCCATTGAGTTAGTCTCAATGATGCCAAAGTTTTTAAATGTGCTTGAACGCGGAACAACATGAGCCTCATATCCTTCTGGTAGCTCCATTGCCACTCCTAATGGGATAAGTTTAAATTCGTCCTTTTTGATCGCTACATCTTCTGCTGCACGAAGATCAATCCAATCACCTTGCTCAATTTTGCTGATTCTTGTTTGTGTTTCATCTAAGTATTTGATTTTAATTTGCATTATGTATTAGCTCCTTTTGTTTTTAGTGTTTGTAAGTTCTTGTATAACCTTCTTCAGTTAAACAAATGGCTCTTTATTGTTTGAACTTCGCCCTCAACTCTTCATATAGTTTACGATCACGTTCTTCTTTCTCTTTGAGATACTTTTCTCTTTCTGCCTCTTCCTTCTTTTTCAACTCATTCTCATACTCTTCCCACTCTGATTCATCGATCACCCCTTTTTCATGCAATTCTCTTTTCAAAGGGTGTAATATCTTCTTAGCTTCATGTGGGTATAAAATTCTTGTCTCATAACCATCATCCCAGTCAGATTGTTGACAAACCATAAACACGCCGCCATCCTTAGTAATAATAGTCGTTTGCTCACAAAATTGATTTGCCCAAACATAAGCAACTTCTTTGCCGATTAACCCTTCCTGATTTTCAATGAAATACATTTATTAGCTCCTTTAAATTTAAGTTTGTTTAAAATTACCCTTTTATTGACTATTCAAGATCAATTTTATATTCCTTGGTCACAGTATTTTTCGGTAAAAAGAAATCATATGAGCTATCCTTAAACGGTGGAGATTCCCCAAACATGAACCTTACAAATTTATTAGTATATTCATAACCGTACTTTTTCACATATGGAGTTTTATAATCTCCTTCTTTTACTCTAGAAGCTTCTGCTTTAACTTTATGTACTGATTTGAACCCTTCCTTTTCGCTTACGAAATAGAAATATTGTGTATCGTCAATTATTCCTGAACCCAGTACAAAATTACCGCTGACATTCGAGGAGTCTTTAATTGAATAAACATTTACCTTTTCTTGTAATACTGCGTGGTTATCAAAGGGGAAAAACACCGCAATTAGCCCAACAAAAAATAGTAAAACAAATGCAGCAACGAATCCACAGATTATAGATAAAATCAATTCCCCGTATGTATCTATTAAAACAACTATTGTTGTTATAACAAGCACAATTCCAGCCAATATCAATAATCCCATTATTGACCCCTTAAATCATTTATTAAGGCATCTAACTCATCAGGCTTAAAGCCAATACTTCGTTTTACTTCCTCTCCTTGATCACTCAGCAGAATGGTTACTGGTACTCCCATAACACCAAATCTAGACGCTACTTCTGGTTCCTGTGTAACGTCAACTGTCTCAAATTGAATATTCGCTTGCTCTAAGTAATTGGACACCATTTTACATGGATTACAATTAGACTGCTCTAATTTAATTAATCTCATCGAATACATCCTCTCTCGGTAAAAATGAAATCTGAATCCCTTAATGGTTCAACCGTTGCTTTTTTATAGCCAACGCCCTTCATTGAAAAGAAGTCATGGGATTTAGTCTTTGTGCTTAATCCATTAATAACAATTGGATTGACATCCTCTTCTTCAAACCAATGATCGAATCCAAGATTGTTTAAAGCTTTATTCGCATTGTATCTGATGAATTTCTTTACATCTGGGGCTAAGCCAACCTGATCATAAACATCTTCTGTATACTCCAATTCATTTTCATAAAGCTCTTGTAGCAAGCTTAAAGCCCATTCATACATTTCTTTTTGCTTCTTAGGCGTTTGTTTCTTGTATATCTCTTGGGCTAACAATCCGATGTAAACGCCGTGTATCGCCTCGTCACGGATAATTAAATTCACAATTTCCCCGCTCTGCATGAGTTTCCCTTGTCCATAAAAGTAAAGTGGATAATAAAAACCTGAGTAGAAAAGGAAACTCTCCAGAAACACAGATGCAACCATTGCTTTGAATAGGGAAATGTCATCGTTTTTCTCAACTGCTTTATAAATTGAAACAATTGTTCTTGCTTTCTTTTGAAGAAACCTATTGTTTTTCACCCATTCGAAGACTTCATTAATCTTCTCGGTTGGAGCCAAAGTTAGAAAGATGTTGCTGTAGGATTTCGCATGAACAGCATTTTCCATCATGGCCATGAAATTTAAAACTGCCTTTCTTTGATGTCCATCTACATGTTCAGCAATTATAGGCATGCCAGTGTTCCCCTGCTCTGTGTCCAATAATGTAAGCCCGGCTAAAACTTTCATATAAGTGTCTTGTTCCTTTGTTCCAAGATACTTCCAAGTGAGAAGATCGCCGTTTAATGCGATCTCTTCCGGAAGCCAAAACTGCTTTACGTTTTGGTTGTAGAACATTTGCGTGAAGTCGTCTTCGTGGCGCGACCAGTCGGCCGCCGTATGGATTGCGTTCGTCAATTATTCGTCCTCCAATCGTTTAAAGTAGAGATCCATCTACCAATAAAACTACGTCTGTCGCTTCTCGGAAGTCCTTCAGCAGATCTCCTACGCAGATATTGTAAACGCCTTTATCTTGAGCAACTCGTAAAAACGCGAGCTCTTCGGTTATTAATATTGGAAGAGCCTCCTCTAAAATTCCGGCTACACTCTCGCCCCCAACGCACTCTAAATAAAGTTCGGTCGCCTTTACATACGGCTTTGTATAAAGATCGTTATCCTCAACACTCACAACAGCCAATGCGTAATACTCGTTTTCTCTGAATTCATAGTAATGCTTCATCTCTCCGCCTCCTCTTTGTTTAAACTACGCAACTCAAGCACGAATCTTGGCCGGTGTCTTTTGTTCGCGCATAATACAGCGTTTTAATTCCTTCGTGATGCGCATATAAGTCAATACGGTTTAAATCTCTCGTCGTCATCGTATCCTTTAGGAACAACGTAAATGAAATCCCTTGGTCTACGTGCTGCTGAATAGTTGCAATAAGATCAACTACCTTAAACATATCCATGTCGTACGCTTCCTTATAAAAGAACCAATTTTGAGCCGATAAACCTGGCATTGGATAATATGTCTTACTGTTTCCGTATGTACGTTCCTCAATTCTCTCCATAATAGGCATTACACCGGCCGTAGATGATTGAACATATGAGATGCTTCCAGTAGGTGCAACAGCTTGCCTATACGAATGATACAAACCATATTTCATTACATCCTCTTTAAGCTTCATCCAATCTTCAATGTTAGGAATATGTTGATCTCCAAACAGGTTTTTAACCTTTTCATATTTAGGGCTATAATCATTTGTCACGTACTTATCAAAATACGCGCCTGATTTGTAGGTTGATCCATCAAACTTGTAGTACGTCTCCCCTGTTTCTCTTGCAATTTCCATTGAACGCTGCAGGGAGTAAAAGTTAACCATCATAAAGTATGTATTTGCAAAGTCTTTTGCTTCTTCACTTTCATAAGCAATTTTATTTTGAGCTAGAAAACCGTGCAGGTTCATCTGCCCTAGACCAATTGATCGCATTAGTGTATTTGCTCTCGCAACGGCTGGGGCATTTACAATGTTTGTTTTCCTTGTGACAGTTGTCAGTGAGTCAATTGCTATTCTGACCGTTGAAGCAATTGATTGGTTACTCATTACATTTACAATGTTCATGGATCCAAGATTACATGAGATATCTAATCCAATTTCATCTTCCTGATCGTAATCTGTATAAACTGACACTTGTGATGCTTGGAGTACTTCTGACTTTAATATTCAACGAAAGGCGCAACACTCTCGTCCGTTCTCTTATGAACTACTTACGATCACTCGTAAGAATAGACTATATCATCGACCTATAAGGCCGCCCGCCGTTTCCATCGCCATATGCTTGCGATGTACTCTACTCCCTTACGCGTATGCGTGGTTTCGATAGTCGTTCGGCATTTCCGCAAGGTGCGGTTTAGCACGGTATTGTCTATTGAATAGAGTTTCACCGTTTAGACGGGTTTGCTACGATCATTACTGACCGAAGGTGCTACAGTTAACACAAATTAGAAAACTTCACTTTTGAAATATGTTCATTTGGATGCACTTTATTTACATTGTCAGCAAACATAATATAAGGATAGCCAGATTCACTTCTCAGAATGGCCAATTGCTCCAACAGCTTCCGAGCATTCCCCTTTGCTTTTCTAACCCTTGGATTTTCAACAAGCTCCTCATACATTTTATTGATGTCCATCTCATCAAGATACTGTCCATATTCTTTGTAAACTGAATGAGGATAGAACATGTAAAAGTCCTTATCTTCTCTTGCCAATTCAATGAATTTATCAGGAACCACTACACCAATGGATAGTGTTTTAACTCGGACATCCTCATCTGCTGAAATTTTTTTGGTATCAAGGACGTCTATAATATCGGGATGGAATACACTTAGATAAGCTGCTCCTGATCCTTGTCTTTGCAGACCATTCAGACGTGTTCGCTAAGCACGCCCCGCCATATGGCTGCTTCATGTTACCATGAAGATTAGACTATATCTTCACCCTCTTAGGGTGCCTCCTGTTTCGACTGCCAATAGCTTGCAGCCTACGCCTTTCGGCTAGTCGTTGCACGTTCAAGACTTTAGTCTAGCTTCGCTCATGATTGTCCTTGTAGGAGTTCCCATGAATTAAAGAGGTTTTCGATCGCCATTACTGACGAAAGGGGCCAAATCAACCCATCTGATCTGCATATCTAAAAGCATTATCCAATAGCTTCATAACACCTACGACACCTTTAGTTGCATTCTCTACGTCTTTAATCGCTTCACCCTTGGCTCGTAATTTGCTTAGGTTTAATGCTACACCACCGCCTAATTTAGACAGCTGCATTGAAATGTCAATTGCACGAGAGATGTCATTCAAACTGTCTCCCACTTCAAGTAGGAAGCAGCTCACCATTTCACCTCTTCGCTTACGGCCGGCATTAAGGAAAGTAGGTGTTGCCGGTTGATACTCTTGCTTCATCATAGCGTGTACTTCCTCAACAGCCTTTTCATAATCACCATCCGCACAATACAAAGCTACAATTGAGACGCGATCTTCATATCTTTCCAGAATCTTTGTTTTGTCATTTGTCTTCAATGCATAGTCATTGTAGAACTTAAAGGCACTCATGAAAGATGGGAATCTGAATTTGTAACTGTAAGCAATCTTATAAATTGATTTAATCTGCTCAAATGTGTATTCGCTTAAGAATTCTTCTTCGTAATAATCATTTTTAATCAGATAATCCAGTTTCTCTTTTAAGTCATGGAAAAAGACTGTGTTTTGATTAATGTAATCAACAAAGTAACTGTGTACTGCCTCCTTATCCTTCTCAAATTGAAACTTCCCGTCTTTCTGAATCATGATCTCATTATTGAGCTTGATCCACTTTGGTATTGTGTTTGTCAATAAGTTGTACCTCCCGATTAATCTTCTGCAAGTCTTGTTTTGTTCCACTTAGTTCAAACTTTAATAACAATGGTACATGGAACATTGCTGAAAGCTTGTCCCCAGCTAAACCATAGTTATCACCCCAAACCTTGTTACCACTCACAACAACTCCTTTTATTTTATTTTTATTCTTAATAATAAAATGCAAAGTCCTTTCAGGTACTTCCCCAAAGCCTATCGTATATGTAATATGTATGAATTCTTCTTCAACAATTAAGTCATCTGTTATTTCAATGACATCGAAGTTTAACTCCCTTTGTAATGCTTGAGCAAACCTTTTCACATTACCTGTCTTGCTTTCATATGTAATAATCAATATTCTTTATATTCCCCGTTAACTAAGCTATTTGTGGTTGTTTCTGCTTCATTTTCAGCATAATGGAATGCTTCAGACATTTCTAAGTTAAGGTCTCCCATTTCCATGTATCCCCTAGCCATTTTAGCTTTTAAATCAGAAAGCTCTGACATTGGTACTGGAATGTAGTTATCCTTCTGCTCTTGCGTGATAACCATTTGATCCCCTTCTAAATTGGTCGCAATCAGCTCTCCTTTTAAAGCAGTGTAAGAACCACCATTCTTCATATGTACTTGCGTATTTTCTTTTGCTTCATCCAAGGTTACAAAGTGACTGCGCTTAACGTATAACTGTTTAGCAGCTCCCATTCCACAACTCCCTTTTCTCTATTTTTTGTTTTTATCTTTTTCATGTCTTACGTCCAACGCATCCATATCGTTGAGAATATGGTCAATAACAACATCGCTAAACTTACCGAATGCCTTATATCCAATTAATTTGCTTCTTAGATCTCTCCACTTTCTTGCTGCACTCATTTTGTTTCCCCTTCCTATGAAACTGTGATTTTATAGAGTTATTCTCTTACAATAAATGTCCATCCATTACAACTATGCCTTCTTCTCTGCCTTTTAAATTGTTTGTAATCTCATCTTTAAAGAAGAATCCTTGTTCAAATCCAGTTCTATGAATGTAGGCTTTTACTGCATGATCTAATGAAACTTCATACATTTCTTTGCTAAGATTCTCTTCGTCATCATCAGCAACTTCTTCTGTATACAGCTTCATTGCATCTTCCTTTGTATTTGCCTTGATTAATGCGTAATATGGATCGCTTACCTCAAAGAATTTCATCATATTTCGTCAACTCCTAATCTATTTTTGTAAATCTCTTAATCTCTTTACCATCAATAATCACTTTTCCAAAGAACATTTCTTTAGGTCTTGCCCAAAGAACTCCGTCATGGTCTTCATATATAACCAGCTTTTCTTCTGTTTCAGTGTGAATAGCCTCTCCAATAACCTTATACAGACCGCCTTTATAATGTCTAAACTGGAAACCAACTACATCGTATGTATCCTTCAAAGCATCCAACAACTTCTGTGCATCTTGAGCACTTTTTGAACTGCTGTCATATTTGTTGAGATGTAAAACCGCTTCCTGCATTTTCATATTCACTTTGTTCATCCTTCCCGGTTCCTCGAAGTGCATTAATTCTATTCACCATTTCTCTAAGCTCTTCAAGCTTCACTTTTGCATTTTCATATTCCCACTCTGGATAATACAAAGTTTCCAGCTCCAAAATTCTTCTCTTGAGTAGATTGAGAACTTCTGATAATGCCTTATCCATTCCAATTTCCTCAGCAGTTGTGTTTGAATTTATCAGAGCTTCTCGAATACGTTGAGACTGCCTTTGACTTATACTAATGTCTAATCAACTCCTTAAAATCATCCTTTTATCCAATTTCCTTATTTTCATCTTCAGTTAATTCCTGAACAGTTATTACAGCTTTCGTTATTGGAGCTTGAGGATTTTCAAACTCTACATTGGTAACTTTTAATGCAAGATAAAGGAATTCTTTATCTTTATATATAGATAAATATAACGGAAAGGAACTTCTAATCCCTTTTCGAAGCTTTTTCACTTGACTATTGGCTAGATGAATAATAAGTTTTTCATCAACTTCAGTTACATAGATATCATTTAAAACTAAACATATATCTGGCTCACACGGCAACCATTTATATAACCCCATATTAAAAAATTCTAACTGTTCAATTTGCACTTTTACTTCCTCCTGTCAAATGTCTTGAAAATAAAACTTTTAATTAAATTTCAATTAACTGATTCGTATCTAACCTTTGGATAGGTTGTTTTCATATAAACTTTTTTCATGCACAATGGGCATTGAAACGGATACTTCGGAGGGTTTGATGTGAGCATCATATTTGAAAATACAAGCTCTGGAGCTTCATCGCATTCATCACAATGTAACGTCTCTCTAAAAACATTAACTTTCTGAGATTTAATCATTTTCAGATGCCTCCTTTTTTTCATTACGACAGTATATTTGCCACCACTTTATTTTTAAATCTCCATTTTCCAAAGCCCTTAAATTATTGTGAAGGTTGTCGGGATGAATTCCAAAAACCATTTTTCCTTTAATGAAGACAGCCGCCCCTTCATTTTTATAAAAATCATAAGACAGCTCTCCGCTGTAGCCCTCCTCTTCTAATACCGTAAAATCATTAGATAAAGCATTATAGTATGTAATTCGATTTTTCTCTGAACTTCTTACAAAATCAACGACTGTTGAAATTTGTTTTTGAGTTTCTCCCTCATACTTATTGCTGTGTTTGTAATGGCATAATAAATTTTCAAATTTATAAAGCTCAGCTTTTCCAATCGTTTTGACTAACTCCTTTAGTGCAGCCCCAACCTTATAACTAAGTTTGATTTTATTCATTCAAAATTCCCCTTCTCATTCTTTACTTAAGAAAAAATCCTCTTCCACCAGGAAGTTTTACGTTTTTCTTCTTGCTCTTTAAAACGTTCATATTCTTGTTTAAGTTGCTGATTAAATTCCTCTATTTTTTCTTGTTTTTGAATTGCTTTTTCAAGACTCTCTTTATCCTCAATTGTTTTAATGACCTTGTCAGTCTGATATGTCCATTCATTTTTTGTGTTGCGCTGCCTGTCTGTTACGACTATGTATTCGTTAAACCCTGGGATATACACTTTCCCTTCGATTTCAATTGGGTCTAAGTCAATGATCCCTTCAAAAAATGGCTGGTATTCACATTGCTGCTCAATTGGGACAAGGGCATCACACAGACCTAATGTCCAACTTTTCTTAATTACCTTCCCTTCAAATGTTGCTTTATGCCGTCCCACTTATTCACCTCCTTGTAAAAGATGTTTCTTTACAAATTGAAGGAGTGTATCAACGTCTTTCGTAGTTGCCTTGTCATTGATCAAGAAGAAATCTGCCATAATATATTTTGAATAGTCACCATCGCCATAATATTTATCTGCCACAACTACTTTTAATTGAATATTTTCTGTTATAGGAATCAAATGAACATCTGTTCCATCTACTGGAAAGTCTAAAGGATACATATCAATATTGTTTTCTGTTATGTACTGGTTAATTGAATAAAGGATTTCTTCCCCTTCATTTTCATCAAAGCTGCCAGTATAGCCGGAGAGTTGCTTTCTAAAATAATCACTTAATTCATTGTTTAAATCGGTGCGCTTTCTTTCAATTAGACCAGCCATACCAACCATTAAGCCTTGTCCCTCCGCTTCTTGGATAATAGCCCGGGCTGCTTTTTTGAGCTTCATTTTAGTTGCCCCCTTCTCACATTTCATTAAATGCTGTTATTGCCACCAACAGTTGCTTTGCCTCAACTTCTGCCATTTGATCTCCAATTTGCACCTTTACCCATGTATCTGGATAATCAATACTCTTAGTTGCCAGGAGTTTCAGAGTTTTTCTGTTTACTCCTCTTAATGTGAATTCGGATGTAATGTCTCTCATGGTTTTCTCCTTTCTTTATAAAAATTGAATTTTAATCTAAATGCTCCATTACAATTTTTAGATAATCCTTATAGTCAATAGCAACCACATTGTCTCCTTTGACAAATTGTTCACTTTTAACTCCAAAGAACCACCTGTCGTCTATCCACTGACGACCAGTCATGTTATTTAAACCAAGTTCATCATGAGACTTGAAAGGACTTACCTTTTCAATTTTCTCAATCATAGATTTTATCTCGTTAAAATGCTTAGATCGTTTTTTGAAAGCGTAAAAACCGTCTTTTGGATTTTTAACAATGTCATTTTTAAATACTTCATACGCTTCAGTTTCTTCATAGACTCCGAAATATTCAGAGTGATAAAACGAGAAACCTTCCTCGACGCCATACTTTTCTTCAAACTTGTCGAAGAAGTTGTTAATGCCCTCTTTTCGTTTCTTCTCTGCTTTATACCAGTCGCTCTCCTGTTTAACTTCATAAATCGGTGCATTTAAGGTTTGCATACCCCTCACCCCTCATTATTTGTTTTGATTTGTCGTATACTGCGCTTCCCCGGGAAATTATGAATATTTCCGTTGATTATAATTCCCCTCTAACTCTTCATATGTAGCCCTAAATGGTGAAGTAACTTCTTTCTCACCAACTTGTAAATACTTAAATCCAGTTACATATCCTTTCTTATAAACCCTCTCAACATAAACTGTTTCGTTGGCATCCAACTTGTTATCCCAATAACCGTTTAATCTTGATTTCGCCATTTATACCTCCTCTTTGTATTCATACGCTTCTTGAACTGCATTAAAATCTTCTTTATCTAAAACATCTTTTGCTACTTGGCACCAATATCCTAAATCACTAACCGCTTCAACTAGTTCTTTAATTGCTTGATCCTGAGTAATTGGTTTTGAATCTAATATCCAGGCCCCATTAACAGTTCTTTCTAACGTATGAGCACCTTTTTTATGTAAACAAACTTTCAATTTATCCATTTAGCATCTCTCCATTCTCGATAAAAGGAATATTTTATTTTCACTCTTAAAGTAGTTGCAAGTAACCCAATGTCTTTTCTAATTTCATGTCTTTGCAATTCTCAATGCATTCTTTCTTGATTGCTTCTCCGCATTCTTTATGTACCGGGAATTCCTTGTATTCTTTGTTGTCAGTTATTCTTATGAAATAAACGATGTCGCCAATGTGATCCCTGCATTTAACACACTCCAATGCATCACCTCGCTTCCCTATACTTCTAATATACTCGCTTTCTCCTGAACAATCAATAACTATTTTATTTTTACTCTGAATATTTTTTAAAAAGTAGGAGAGTTTCCTCCCCTACAGTACAATAAGGCTGCTGCTAATGGTTTTGAGTTCGTTTATGAAATACACGAACAATTATTGCTGCTATGAAGAATAAGGCAAACAATCCAAAAGCCATTGATCCATTCTTTAAAATTATCCCAAAGATCAACAAAGCGCAACCAGACAAAATAAATAGTATTTTACTTAAGATATTGATCATTTACACTTCTCCATACAATCAAAGAATGCATTTACACCAATAATACCAGCAGAATTTACACAAGCATAGCAAGCAGTCCCTGCTGTTGCTGGAACACCAGCTGTGCATGAAACTCCACATAAAATAGCTAAACCGGTAATTGCCCATTGGCTAATATTCTTATCACCTAAGCAATCTGATACGCATCCAGTCCAACTCTTCTGAGCACTCATCATGTTAGATGTACTTCTTTTGTCCTCTGAAGTTTGTTTTGTTTCAAAGACCCCAGACTTGTCCTCATCCTTAACACCATTAACCCAATAATTCATTTCGTTTTGAGTGCTGCTGATTTTCTTCATGTCAACTTCATAGTACTCTTCAATATTCATATCGCTATTAAACGAAACATTAAATGAGCTAACTCTGTCTACTTTTTCAGTGTCCACGTATAAATAAGAAACCGAATAAGTTACTGTGCCATCATCATACTTAATAGCTCTAACTGATGCATTATCAAATACCTTTTCGTTTGATTTATGATATTTAATGTCTCCATCTTCAATTGCTTTTTCTGCCTTGGATAGAAGTTTTTCCTTAGTCTTTTTACTCACATCAATAGTGTGATCTGCAACAAATTCTGCCTCTGATTTTACTTTATCCTTGTCGACATTATCTGTTGAGATTGTGCTCTTTGCATCACTGTTCGGAGGAAATGTTGAAAAGGCCAGCACAAATACGGCAACTAATGCTAAGATCGTTCGATAAAAATAATTGTTCATAAAAATATCCCCTTTGTAAAAATATAATTCTCATCTGGCACCAATACTTATCAAACAGACAATCTCATAAATCACCTTCTTTCTTTAATAAATGCTACCAATCATATAAATAATTGTTAAGAAATACTGACGATTTTGAATATTAAGTAACACAGATGTTCTTATATCAAAGGGATATTGCTCACCTTTATAAACAACTTATGTAATTTTGTAATTCCTTAGATTTAGTAAAAATCTCACCGAATTTTTTGTCTATAGTTTTCCATTGTCTTTCAGATGTTGAAGGCAACTCATTTTCAAGGTAAATGAACAACTCATCAACTCTGCTACTAAGTTGATCCATATTTTGCACGAGTGTTTCTTTTATTGGATCAGATATATACATGGATCTGTCCTCCCTTATGAAAAGATAATTACCGCCTTGCTGTTGTTATTTTTTATGTATGGAGCATATTTTCGTTCAAGATAATTCCTTGACTTTCCTTCTCCCAGACTCACATTATAAATATCTCTTACTTTATGTACTTCATATGCTTGTTCTTTTGCCTGTTCAGGTGATAACGCCTCAATTATTAAAGACGTATTTTCGTCTTTGTGATCTTTACATCTAACATAGTACCTTTTCAATAAACATCCCTTTATCCTTTCTTTTAATCCTGTTATATTAATCCTCTTTTAGATAAGACTTAAAGAAATCTTCTAGGTTTGCAGCAATTGCACCGACAACTTCTGCATAATGTGTATGGCTCTTCTCTTCGGATCTTAAAAGTTCAACTGCAGACTTAGCAATCGCTTTTATTTTCTCCTCGTCTAATTTTCCGCTTCTTACTTCGTCTTTAATCTTTTCGGCTTTCTCTTTTAAGCTTTCTGGATAGTTCACCGCAGACTCCACCTCTTATATTTTATTTTTACTCTTTAATAGAGATATTTTAATTGGTTTCACAAACACTTCACACATTTCAAATTTTTTACATGTTAGACTAGGGTTGTACTTACAATCAAAACCTAGGAGGTAATTCTTATGAAAAAGTTTTACAAAGGCTTGATTGTTTCTGCTCTATCGCTTACAACACTAGCTCTCCCTGCATTCACATCACAAGCTTCAGCCCTAACACCTGTCAAATCAGTTGACCAAGTTAAGCAGCTAGGCGATCAGCTCGGTACAGTTGATTACACATGCTTAGGAATTCTAACGTATCTCTATTAAAAGGTTACACCCGGTGGGAAATTGTTTCTGGAAGCAACCTTATTAGCATTAGTTCCAGTGGTGTTGTATCCTCTCATTCAACATTAGGCACAGCATTGGTTTACGCGTATGACATTAACGACAATTATGTAATTTTTAAAATAACAGTAGAAGCACGTTAGTTACTGAGGAGTGTTAATTCACTCCTTCTCTCAATTTTTTACTCAAATAATTGAATCAAACCTTCTACGATCTCATCACTATTCCATTGTTCTGTATCCCACGAATATGTATGTAATCCTACATCGCTCATTACTTCTCGGTATAACTCTAAGACCGGCTCAATGTCTCGATCATTTATGTATTCATCACCACGTTCAAGTAAACGCTGCTTAATAACTTTCGGATCAGCATGTAAATAAACCACTTTTGCTTTATATCTAATCTTCTCCTCAATCTCCCTTTGCTGATCTTCCGTTAAGATTGAGTAATCCTTGAACTTTCTCGCATAAACCAAATTTGAATATATGTATCGATCAATAATTACATTGTCCTCATCGGCCAGTTTGTTGAAGTGTTCAAACAGCTTCTCATTACCGCTCTTAGCTAATTCAAAGCTGGATCCCTTTATGACCGGATATCCAAGTTCTTTGCTAAGCTTATCTGCCACTGTTGATTTGTAGCAGCAGTCAGTTCCTTCTAAAATTATCATCGTCATTTATCTTCCACCCTTCTCACATTGCTGAAGCCAATCACTCTATATGAGCCATCTGGATACTCAACTTCTAATTGCTCATGTCCTTTATCAACTTGCGCAACAACACCAATCTCTCCTGTAAAACCTGCAATCACCTTCTCTCCCTTTTTAAACATTCAATTAACCTCCTTTAGCTGGATTTAATTCATGCTCCTTGAAGAATGTAATATCACCTGTCTCATCACTGACTGCGTAATCATATGTGGCAGAGTGAAGCAATTCAATAATTTTCCCTTCCCGTCCAACATGATGAGGACAAGCGTTCTTTGCATTCTCATTTATGATGACTTTTAACCCTTCTGGATAAGACCAAAACTTCGGCAATTAATCGCCTCCTAATTAATAATCGATATTGTCCCATTTTGCTTGCCAAAATTTATTGCGTCACGCTCGGTTGCTACAAGCAAGTCCACTTTATTTCCAACAATTGCGCCTCCAGTATCAATTGCAATTGCTTTGAACGTTTTCCCACCAATGCTCACTTCAGCAATTGAATTCAGGGGAATGACACTTGGATCGGTTGCAATAACACGATACCCTTTGTAATAGATTGATTGAGTAACATCAACACCTGTTCTAGTTGTTCCTGTGCATCCTTCTTGGCAGTGGGCAATATAAGCACTCAGCTTAACCTGGATGGTTTTCTTTGCGGCCGGCGGCTTGTTTTCTTTTTCTTTAATATCAATTTTATTTTTACTCTTAAAAACTCTATGCTTTGCCTTTTCACCTCCTCTCATGTGCCTTTTCTTACTTTGCTTAGGTTTAATGAGTTTTGCTGAGATAATCTTCTCTGTATGCCTTTTTAATTGTTGTTCTTTGTTCGTTTGAGCTTTTTTAAATAACCGCAAGACAATATTCTCACTTGATGGGATCCTAATCTGTTTAGGTTTCTTATAAAATGATTCTTTTATTGAGTCTTCATTTCCCTCTGTTTTATGTAAATGCTGCTCATAACTTATGTAAGAAAAAGTTGTTAAGGGAATTAAAATCATCATACCATAAACAGATTTGAAAATGTGTGTTTTTATTTTATTTTTATCCATAAAATTTTTATTGATAATCCTGCCTCCTATGCCTCAGCTCTTTTGGTTGTTAGACTGATATTCCCTTTCCTGTCAACATGATCAATTCTACAGACCGTGTGGCTATAGATGCTGTTCTTATATACTTTAGGAATAAAATTGTTGCCTCTTCTGAATCCAGTGAACATGAGCAAAGTTCCTCTGGTATACCAAGACTTCTCAACAACCTCTTTCTTGCCGCCAGCAACAGGTCGAGAAATCTGTTTATTATAATGCCCAAAGCTACCAGCCCACTGTTTAACTGTAACCACCCCTGTAGGTGTAAGGAGTGTGATTGTGTGCTTGTTTTTATCCCTGTCTAATACGGTTCCTATAATTCTAGTCGTTTCATATTCATACAGAGTTTTTCCTCGCCATTGATATGGTTTCCCTTTGATTGGCTCTTCTGGCAGCTCATAAAAATCAGCAATATCATACTTAGCAAAGTTAACACCAGAAAGTTCATGATCGTTATAGTAATAACTCAATGAATCCATCTCCCATTTACCAAGAGATCCATCGGCATACTTAGACCACTCTTTCTTAAGTAAGCAATTGTTAAGTCCACTTAAGGCTTCTTCAGTCGATATCCAGTCTTTGATTTTGGACATTTTACTGTCATATTCTTTTTTAAACAATCTTTCTGATATAACAAGTTGTCCATTAATCATATCAACGATTCCGCTTTCACTGAAATGCTGATTGTAAAAGTCGGAAGACATATCATCTAATAAGAAAAGCCTGTCTTTTGGAGATTTCATTGTCTTGTAAACCTTTTTGCTGATGTATTCTTTGAAACGGAAGAATCTAATTTCTAAAGCATATCCCTGGGGAACAATATTGTTTTCAATTAGCATTTTTAAATTCGATAAAGTTAGTTTGGTTTTAGGCTCAGATATCAAACTAATAAAGGATTTCATTGTTTTTTGTCTATCACCAAAAGAATCAAAACAACCACCTTTTATTAGTTGGATTACCTGTCCTTTTTTAAGGATGCTACTTCTGAACATTCTTTCGATGAAGTCGTCAAAGTCACTGTATGGCCTATTTGCAATTATTTGATGAACAACATCGTCACCGATTCCATTCATTCCTTTTAATCCAAATATAATAGAGTTACTTTCCGTATCTGATTTAAAACCAAAATTTGCGCTATTGATATCAGGTAAATCAACTTTAATTCCTCTTTTTCTGATATTCCCTATAGCTGCAGCCACTTTCCCATAGTTTGTGGCGGCTGATTTTTTGGTGGCCTGATCTTCTTCGCTCTCAATTCCACCACTGTTGACCGTTAAACAAGCTGTGCTCCAATACAATGGGTTGTACTTATAGTTAAGGTTCAATTCTTGAAGAGCAATAATAGAATATGCAAGAGTATGCAGACTGCTGAACGAGTATCCGAATTGTCTTTTAAATTGCACTTCCCAGACATAATTTAAAAGGTTTTCAGATGTTCCCAAGCTTCGCCCTTTCTCAAAAAACATTGTCTTTATTGCATCAATCATTTTTTTGATTTTTTTGGCTATCCCTTTTCTTAGCTTATTAGATTCTTCAATGCTAAACCCAGCAATTTCTTTGTCCATGGATAGCATCATAACTGATTCCTGTGTATCTGCGATCCCGTATAGACCTTCTTCTGGTTTATATAGATGTTTTTTAAGTACATCCATTTCTTCTGAACTTAAATTGTAATTCCTCATTTCTTGATACCAGTGGTCGATGTCTTTTTTAAATCTTACATATGTATCTACAGGCTGTTCTTCCCCTTCTGACATCAGTCTCATTAAAGAATTTGTTACGGCTGTTTCCAATAAGTTTTTCGGCTTAACTTTAACAACGGATTGGTTGCCCACTTCTGTATCAAACTGAAACAAATCCATTATTTCTCCTTCGCCAGCCATTTCCCATATTCTCTTAGAGTTATACTCCAAAGTGTCTGGATGCAAATACTTAGTATAAGTTCTTTTTAAAGTTCCTTGGGACTCTATTTGATTGTCTTCGATAAGCTGGTCTAAGGCTACTCGAATTTTATCTAATCCCTCAATAGTCAATAGATCATACTTAACTGAACCCATTGCTTCACTGTCGCCCATATTGAACTGTGTGATATATGCTCCTTTTGGTGTCCTCATCATTGCGTTTGATTTGGTGTATTCATCATTGAATATTAGGACGCCGGCTGCATGAGAAGATCGTTTGTTAGTTAAACCTTCAATTTTCAGACAGGTTTCTTTCAGATTGGGATATCCCTCGACCTCTCTAATAAATTCCTTAATAGGCTTTCTTCCTAATTCTTCATTGCCAAAGAAACAATCGGAGAGAGTCCAGTTTGCCCCCCTTTCAAATGGAATCATTCCACTTAAATATTGAGAGATATCGTTATCAATTCCTAAGCCTCTGCAAGCAGTTTGAAGTGCGGATTTAGATTTCTCAGTTCCAAAAGTGCAAATCTGCAGTACTCTTTTTTCTCCAAACTTGTCCCTTAATGCTTTTAAGATTCTTGGACGCTTAGATCCTTCAGTATCAATATCGATATCCGGTAAATCTGGTCTCGATTTATGTATGTGACGCCAATGAGGAAGGTTGTACTGCATTGGGTTAATTTGCGTAATATCTAACAAGTAGTTTACTAAGAAACCTGCTGCGCTCCCCCTTGCTGCTCCAACTAAGCTGTCTCCTCCACACTCATCATCCCAAATTGTATTGATGATTTCCCGGACAGTAACATAATAAGATGACATGGCCTGTTTTAGCTTCTCACTAATTTCCCAAAGCTCACCCAATTCTAGATCAATCCGTTTTAAAATTGAGTGCAATTCTTTTTTAGACATATCCTTTTTCATTAGCTTTGCCTTAAAACCATCTTCAATTAGCTTTAACAAATACCTGTCCTGTTCTTCATCAGATTCAGCCATTAATTTTATATATTTATATTTCTCATAAGCCGGCTTGAACAAATGGGATAATTCAAACTCAGGTAAAGCCATTTTTGGAATAATTGGTTCGTGCTCAATAGTATAGTCTTCAATCATCTCTCCAATTAGCAATGTGTTTTCAATAGCCTCATTGATGAGCTCTTCGTCCATGTAGTCCATTCTCTCATGAATTTCATCAACATTCTGAACAAAACATGCTTCATAAAAAGAATCGACTTCTCTCTCTCCATCCTTGGCGTTTAAAAAGGCTTGATGAATTGCCCTGTCTTCCGGTCTAAGAAAGTGTGCATCGGTTGTGACAATCACTTTCAATCCATAGCCGTTAGCTATATCAACAAGTTTCTTATTACAATAAATTTGCTCTTCACTTAAAGCTGGCTGAAGCTCAATAAAGAACTTATCTTTCCCAAAGACTTTAATACACCATGTTAAAAACTCATGAATTTTTAATTTGTGCTGCTTGATTGACTGAATGTCTCCGTTTTCTTCGCATTCTTTGATTCTGAGTAAATTGATATTCACCTCGGAGCCAAGACAAGCTGTTGTAGCGATAATATGACCTGGATCTTTGCCAAGCAGTCCTTCTACATCCTTTTTAACTGTTGGCACTCTTTCCATTGTTCCTGTGTAAAATGAATTTTCCCAGGCTTGTGAAGACAGTATTCTTAGCTGCTCATGTCCTATAGGGTCAATTGCCAACATTAAAAAGTGCGGAAACTTTGTCTGTCCTGACTTATAGTTATCACGAACTTCTTCCAGTGAATCGACTAAATATGCTTCATTCCCAAGTATGAGTTTAAAATCTGCAGGCATATCCCCTTCTTTCTTCATTTCTCTGACAGTCTTAATTGCTTCCAAATGCGCTGAAAGAACCTCATGGTCAGTTATGGCCAATCCTTTATAATTCATCTGAACCGCTGTTTTAAGCAATTCTCCTACTGAATTTGTTGAATCGAGAAGCCTTATGTTACTTTTATCAGTGTGACAGTGGCATCCAATCAATTTTCATCCCCCTTAAAACACAAGCTCTTTTTTCTTTGTGCGAACCACCTCCAAGTCATAAATTTCAATTTGAGGTGTTTGTCTGCCCTTATATTCATTTACCCTTGCCTTACCAACAACATTAAGTATTAAAGTTCCATTTGATTGAGTAAGTTTCTCAAAGTATTCTATATCGCTTTTAAAGCGTATGTATTCAATATCTCCATGCTTAAACTTGACTGTTGTCTTGTTCTTTTTCCCGATGTGTTCAATTTGATCAACATCAACTTCTAGTTCTGTTATTGCTACCAATGGTTCTTCGACCTTATAGCCCCAATAATCTTTATAGCTATACAGCTTAATTAAAAATTCCTTTCTAAGTTGATTAGCTGGTATCTCAAAATCAACATTTTGAACATCTTCTTCAATATCTATGTCTTTAAATTTTTCATTCAGCACTTTGTTCACCAGAATTAAGTTCTGTCGTTTAATTGCAAAACCAGCTGCATTTGGGTGACCTTCAACAAACTCAAACAATCCAGTATCTATAAGCACTTTCTTAAAATCCTTTATAAACCCTTTGTCATACCCACGTATAGAGCCACTCAAGATATCTTTACCTTTTTCGGGATCGTTTCTGGCTAACAAGACCGGCTTTTTATATTCTTCTGCAAGCTGATTGGCCACCAGACCAGTTAGACTCTTATCTAGAATTCCTTCAATGTAAACAATGAGTACTTTATTCGCTGTTAAACTTTTCTCCTCTATTCTATTTTTAATTTCCACTCCAGCTGCATCTGCAATCCGTTTCTGCTTTGCTTTTAGATTTCCTAGAATTCTAACTGTGTCATCATGTATTGACACAAGCTCTGTTTCACTTTGCCCACGTTTTTTGTAGGGAACCTTTTCTTTAGAAAGAAGGAATGCTCTCATCATTTGATCTTTTTCTTCACTGCTTCCAACCCTAATGGCAGCGTTAATTAAAGGGTTAATAAAGAACTGTGTATTCTGTATGTTCTTGTCACCCTTGGTTGAAAACTCTTGCTTCTTAAACAGCTTCTTTAATAATGGATGCTTTATGTTCCTCAAGCCTTCATTCATAAAGTACCTGGTTTCAAGGTTTCTTGAATCAGCCGAATCAGCAATGTTACCAATAGATACAAGGTCTAAGAATTGTTCGGCTTCATTTTTATTTAGCTTTTCATCAACTGCCTGGCAAAATTTATAGGCCATTCCTGCACCTGTTAGAGTTTTATTCGAATAATTAGGCGAAAGTTGATTATTTACTACGATCGCATGTTCAGACTCTCGTTCACATTCATGGTGATCAATAACAATTATTTCTGTGCCTCTCTTATTAAGAGCCTCATGTTCCTCAAATTGACTTGAACCTGCGTCTGGGATTATGACTAAGTCAACATCATCAGGAATTGTATCAATAAAAATCCCATGTTCCTTCCCATCTTGAATTCTGTAATGTATATTTGCTTTCGGACAAATCTTCTTTATATAATTGATAATGATTGAACTGGATGTGTACCCATCTACATCGCTATCCACTTGAACAAATATTTTATTTTTATTCTCTAAATGCTTTATTAAACAATCAGATGCTTTATCAATGTTATCGAGTTTTGAAAAATGAATGACCGAGCTCTGGTTCACATCAATAAAGCTCTTCGGATTTTCAATCCCTCTGTTTTTTAAAATTGTCGATAATGGATTGAAATTATAATCATTGTTGCCAATGAGCTTATAAGCCACTAAATCCCTCCTTCATTCGTATTGATTTCAATTTTTCTTCTCATCAACTCCTCTAAAACGTCTTTTCCCTTATCAGCTGGACTGTCTTTATAATCCAACATGTTTTCAAAATCCCATAAAACATACACACGAACATACGGCGTAAATTTTGCTGCAAGCTTCAAGATTTTTTTCTGATACTCTAGCAGTTTACGTTGATACATCTCCTCTGTCTCATGCTCTTTCGGTGGTCTATATTTATCTAAAGCAATAAACACTTCTTCCACTCCAAGAGAAAGTAAGATATCACGGTGAAAATTTGAAATGTTGTTTGAACAGACTGCACATGTGAAATTTGCTTCACCATAAAAGTCCTGGCATTTTAAAACAGACTTTTCTGATTCAAAAATTAAGGCTTTTTTAAACCTTTCAATTGAATCTTTTGTTTTATGTAATCCATATAAATTCATCATGGTCTGATGATTATACAGGGTGTTCCCAACTTTTAAAGGCATATATTTATAACCGGCATCAACTTCCTCTTTAATAAGAGATCGTCTACGTATGCCAATCAATCTATTATTTAAATCTCGATGAGGAATGGTTATACCTTCTGTGTAGCTTCTAAAATAGTAGCCAATTTCAAAGTCATTTAATGTTTGCATGCTTATCCCCTCTTCCAGCCACATTTGATGAGGATAAGGCAAAAACACATCTAAAACAGTTTCATTGAAGCTGGGAAGCTCAATGTCTATCTTTTTTTTCTTATTGAACTTCCCCATCCATTCCCAGTCATCAATTAAATCATTGTTCGTGAATGTTTCCCTGTTACCGAAACCAAATGTTCCCCCAGCTAGCCTTGCAACATACTCAATGGCTTGATTAAAAGATATATTGACCCCTTTTTGTCTTTTGGCTCGTATAACAAGCTCAAAGACATCGAATGTGTCTCCACATTCTGTATAGCAATGAAATTGCTTTGCTTCGTGGTAATAATACAGTTTGTAGCTACCACCAGAAACGTTATGGCAAACGGTTCTGTATATTGGGTTTCCTTGTTGATCCCATTGATTATTTTCGCTACCCAATTCTTTTAATATTTTATGTATATCCTCAAGCGTAAGACTTTCTTTTATTCTGTCCTTATCATATTTCAAAGGGTGCTACACCCCTTATCCTGCTTTAACATTCAATTTTTCAACTGTAATTAATTCGTTATCGAGATTTGTTGTGAAGCAATCCTTGATCCGCATATTTCCCATATTTATATGGGAGAAGACTTTTACTTTGTCGTACTCATTTCCCCTGTTTTTAAACACGTGTGTAACAAAATTTGGCTCTGAATAAAAACCTGCTTTTAAAATCGGATCAATAGCATCCTTCTCTTTTTTACTTAGAGGAAGAATAATCATTGCAGCATCAGTCTTATCTGCAATAGCTTTACTCCCTCTAAGGTAAGATGCATCTATAACTTGACCTTTTTGCCATGCCTCTTTCCATTCACCATTTAACTGAGTAGCACTCATCATATAGACATCGTATTTGTTGCATAAGCCCTTTAACTTATCAGACATAAGCAAAAGGATTTGATCCTCTCTTAGGTTGACGCCGCTTTTTTTACTCATCTCCGAAAAAATTGTCACCGAGGAGTGAATATAATCAAAGTAAATGTACTCAACATTATTTTTAATTACATTCTTTTCAATCGTTCTCTCGATCTCCTGGATATTAAAATCAGGCAGATGCTCGAACCAAATATTGGACTCTTGAAGAACTTTAGCAGCTTTACGCACAAGCAGTTTTTCTTGCTCATTAATAGTATTTCTGAGTATTTTTTTCTCTTCTACACCACTGATATAGGCAAGTGCCAAACTTTGTAATTCCTCTGCCATCATTTCTGTTGAGATTACCGTAGAACTTTCATTCCAAGGATTTTTCACCCACTCCTTCTTTTTAAGGTCGTACAACTCAGTTGCACTCAATCGACAAGCATCAGCAACCATATTTCTTGTTTTACCACCACCAGTAATACTTGAGCGAATGTAAAATTTTTTCTTGCGAGACCCGCGGAAAATTGACGTAAGCATTTCGCTATTTAGTGGTACTCCAATATCTGGCGACTCCTCAAAAGAATCTAATAACTCATTAATGCCTTCTCCGCCTTGAATTCCCACGCTTTCGGATGAAGTTCGAAATTTCTCTTTTACATCTACAATCTTCATTTCATAAGCTGCTAGAATTTCATCAATCGATTTCTTATCAAACTGTTCTTGCATTTTTTCTTGTTCTTTTGGATCAATTATAGTTTCATCATAAATCTCCTTGATATCGAAACCTAAGCCGCTCATTTCTCTGAGCAAACTAAACTTTTTTAGTCTTTTGTAGTGGTAATCAAAGTTTTCGACCACAGCCAGCTCTTGAATTCTCTCGATGTATTCAAGACCATTGTTATCATGAAAAATCTTATATTGGATGTCGTAATCTTTTAGATATCCATCTATCTCAACCTCATTCAATACTTCTGTCCCTTGCTGGAATAAGTTACTCATAGCAAAAAACAGTATTGAGTGAAATCTTGAAGGGAAATCATCCGAAGTAATCCTATACTTGTTGCTTTCAGACAAGATTGTGGGATCCTTGAGTATGCTTCCTAAAACCTGAATAATGGCCTGTTTATCTTGTAGCAAATGGACTCTCCTTCCTATAATGTTGAGATGTCAACAAGTCCCCTTTTCTTCCGCAATCCCTTTTTTATAATTAATGTGATTTCTTCTCTTTTGTGATTCTTAGGGTCTTCAGCTGATTTTTGGATTGCCTTTTGTTTTATGTAATGGCGCTTAGCCTCGTCATATACAAAAGGGACGATTCCAATGCCGTCTCCCTCTCTTGGGTGATTCTCTAGTGTTTCATAAAAGTACTTAAGTGCAAGCTCAATTCCTTTTAGCTTATAACCATAATCCTCTTGAAACTCTTTGATCTGTTTTAACATCATACCGGTCGGGGATGAAAGGCCATATAAATTGCATATGTATTGCATTAGCTCTTTTCGGTGCTCTGATTCTTGCTTCCACGTGTTGAAGCACTGTTCATGGTAGTATCTTTTTTTATAAGGAATCGCTAAATCTTTATCTAATTTAGTCTCACAATAGGGACACTTTACCTGCCTACCCATTTAATCACCTCTCATAAAGAGAGGGAGATGACTCCCTCATTTTTAATCCTCAAGAAGATCTTTAAGATCATCTAAAATAACTGACATTACATCAACTTGTTTCTTAGTGCATTCAGTTACTTTTGCATTTTTACCTAAGTGCTTTTCAACTATTTCATTCAATTCCTCTAGTTTGCCTTTTTCGTTTAGGCGAATCCCGACTTCCTTAATCTCAGCCATAAGCGTTTCATAATTATTTTCCCCAATGGAATACACTTCTTTTTTCTCTTCTTCAGTTACCAGTTTAATGCCTTCCATTTCTCCTTGTTTAACAATCCCATCAACAATAGCCTTTGTAAGATTTTCCGCTGTAAACTCCTCAATAAATGTTGGCACATAGTCAAATTTTGATCGAGCGAAGAATTCATCAGTTTCAGCAAGGTATGCGCTTGACTTAATTACAGTGCCATTCTCATCTACTCCATTCGACTTAAGATAAATAGTGAATTCACAGTTATCACGAATGGTTGGCATTAACCTCTTATCGCCTTTTGGCTGTATCTTTCCATTTTCATCTTCAGTTTCATGAGTGATAAACACGATTGTAAAATCAAGTGATATTAGTTTATCGATTTGTTCCCATAATTCAGTTTCATATTCAGACCACAATCCATACCCACTGTTACCTTCTTTTAATCTGTTTACACCGTATGTATCACAAATATATTTAGAGCAATATCTTGCCATAATATCTGCACCATCAATTACAATTGTTTTATATATTTCTTTTGCTTTTTCTGCATTTTTCTCAAATTGTCGTACAATTTTTGAAAAATCAGACCATCGATTAATTGGGTAAAATGGAATGCCATCTCTCGCTGCCAATCCTTTTTCAAAAGCGATGAAGTAAGGCTTCTCCATTCTTGAAGCTTGATATGTTTTTCCTAAGTTGTTACTGCCGTAAATAAGTATTTTTTTTCCTTCTAGTCCTTGTGCTACTACTGAAATTTGAGGGTTGAAAATATCGATTGTCATTTAAACTCTCCTTTAGTTATGATTTGATGGGTGAGTCAAAGCCCACCCAGTTATGTATTTTCAGTTAAATTATTTTATTTTTATCCATTAAAAAGGGAGGTCATCATCTGAAATTTCAACTGGCTTTGAAGGCTTGTTATTAGGAGCGCTTCCGCCAAACCCAGACTTTTTATTATTCTCATTGCCACTTTCATTCTTAAGCTCATCTAGGTAAATCTCTCTTTCAGTCAACGCTTTTTTAATTGCATCTGCATTAAAAGCATTTTTGCTATCCTCGTCATATGGATCATTGCCACCTGTAATTAGGTACTCTCTTTTCGAATTAATTGTTATTTCTTTCTTGTCTTCGCCAAATGCTGCTGTTTTGGTCGTTACTTTTTGCTCTTTAAAGTTAATAATCTTCCCAAAAACGTTAACCGTAGACCCTTTTTCATAATTATTTTCAACGTAATGAGACCCTTCTTTTGTGACTACAAATTCAAACGGAATTACTTTCCCACCATATAAAGGAATATAACCATTTAAATTAACTCTGCCCGTTTCTTCACCTTTTACTTTTTCTTCGATTACGTTCTTTACAAACAGCTCAACATCAAATTCTGCTCTTGGATTGAATTCTTCATTGGCGTCCAGTCTATTTACAAAGTTAGTCGTTAACTGTGGATACGCCTTTAAAATCCCTTGTGAGTAATATTCGTTTAATCCAATCTTTCCTTGGGTAATTCTCACTTTATCAGCTTGATCTCTCCCGTGTTCTGCAATGGACTTATAATCACTGATAATAGTTTGATAACCTTTGGCAATAGCATTATCTGTGCCATCAGCTTTCTTATATTTTGAAAAGCCCTTCACTGTATGTACTTCATTTGGCGCAACCTCAATGTCTAATTCAATATTTAACCCCTTGCCGCTTTTCCACTCAGTGTGTCTTACCTCAGCAAGTGTCCCCTCAATAGTTACAACATTTGATGCTTCACGTAATACTGTTTTATTTTCTGCCATTTAAATAATCAACCTCTTTCTTTTTCGTTTATATTTTATTTTTACTCTTAAAATGCCTATAATGAGACTTACTACTAAACTTACAATCCTTGATACCCAGTAGCTTGTTTAATTCTATGTATCTCTTTTTTGGAAAGTCCCAAGGTTCAGGATCACCTTTTACATTTTCTATCCTTATTACTGTTCCATGCCGGATTGTGATCTTTAAGTTTCCGTATGAATATGTTTTAGAAAAAAGACCTCTTTTAATTCCTCTTGGCTTAAATTCCTTTACCAACATCACATTCCTGGTTAATTTTCTCCTTGCTTGGTCTTCATCGATGTCGTAATTCCTTTTGACATCGTTTTTGTATGTATGTAAAGCTTCAGCAGATACTTTCAGTATCTTTAATTCCTTTTTCATCTCTTTCCTCCTTTCTCTCTGTGGGATAACTTAATCTTACATCACCAAAACAGATTGGTCAATAACTATTTTATTTTTATTCTAAAAAGTTTTAAAAAGAGTTGAGCTACTATCTGCAGCTCGACAAAGTGCTTATATTTAGCTGGAAAAGTTGTTAATCCTTTTAAGGTTGTTATCCATATGTTTTAATAAATGAAGTTTTTCATTAAAATTTGTATATTCCTCTTTAGTGATTTTCTTTGTTAATTGGTATTGACTTGAATCTAATTGAACTTTATGACCGAGTTTATCTTTAATAATTACGTGTTTAACATTAAAAATCTTGTATACTTCATAAAAGGAGTTCATATCTAGATCATCATATTTGTTTGCACCATTGCCACTTTCTTCAATTCTATTACCATCATTGTCTATACGTCTTGTATCGATTGGCTTCACAAAATCACCCAATTGAGGTCTTCTATTAAGAGTTTGAAAGTAAACCGTTTCACCGTGCTCGTTTTTTGCTGTTAAGAAATTCATTAGTTTCTCCTTTATCGACGATATTTTTTAGAATACCTCATAAAAGAAGAGCCGCTTAAATAGCAACTCAAAATGTTTATCTTATTAGCCTCCCACTCTAACTCCCATGACTCAGCCTCCAATAGAATTGATTGACATAGTACCACTCCTTTTATTAAATCAATTATACCATTTGCAAAGGAGTTTGAATAATCAAACAACCTCACTCCAAGACCACATGTTCATTGTTTGCAGCGTAAACCCATCAGGAAGTTTTTTCATTTTAACATTCACATTATATCTCTTCCCAGTAGTCTTATGGATCACAGCAAGATCTTCACCATCATAGAACCTTACAATTGCTTCATTAAATTCAATTGGCTGATCAACCACATAACCTTCTTTAAGCGCTCTAATATACAGATAAGGGTCTGTCTTATAAAGCTCATATAGTCTATTACCAAAGTCTTCGTGTTTATCTCTAAGCAGATTAAAATTAATCAGGGATATGTACAGTTTTTCAGATATGTTTAGCTTGTTCTTGAAATACCGGATTGCTTCATCTTGTTCTTTGCTTAAAATATTGGTCATATATCCATCTCCTAATCTTGTTAAAACTACAGTTTTATCTAGACCACAATATCTCCTTCTGCAGTCTTCAGCGTTCCACTATCGAATGTGTTATGAATTAAGGTTGTATTCTTTGCTTTATCTGTGCAATACGGGTGAGATAATACCTTACCTCCAATTCCACGCGCATCGTTTCTGACGAGACGTACCTTGTTTGTATTCTCTAAATAAACACCATATCCTTGGTCTGTTGACCGGTTAAACATGATCTCATTACCCTTTAATATGTGTTCTGATCCACCAGTCAATTGAATTGCGATTAATGCTTTACAGAAATAAATCTGATTCTCACTAATCTGACAACTGTACTTCTCAGGAGTACCTTTAATTGCTACGTTCCTAGGCTCATGAATTTCATTTCGTTGCAGCGAGACGGAAGAGTCTTTATCCCAGAAGATGCCGTATCCACTTCCGTTTAACAATAAGTCATTCCCCTTTAAACGAACTGACTGAGACCTTTCGCAATAAATTCCACCGTACACATTTACAAATTCATTATTAATTAGACTGATTCGGGTAGAGTCCATAATCTTTACAGCGTATGCAGAGATTGTTCCTTTCCCTTTGTTGTTCACAATCCTTACATCATTTGAGTTTCTAACCTGGACTTGAATACAGTCACTGTTCTCTATTCTGTTATCTGTGATTAATACATCTTCTGCCTGATGTGTTGAAATTGGACATGCCTTTATCCCTTCTAGAGTATTATTTGATATCGACACGCCTTTTCCTCTTGTGCAAACTCCTACTTCAAACCCTCTTACCGTATTGCCCTCAATTTGAACTCTGTTTCCGGATTCCGTACTTGAAACACCGACCGAGTCAATTCCGTATTTCTTAGTCTCTGCATCATTGATTATCTTGTTGTTTTTAATGCTGACATCAGTGCTGAATCCGTAAGAAATAACATTGTCACTGTAGTTCCCTTCAATAATTACTTGACCGCTTGTGTGAGCTGTAACGGATCCACGTCCGTTGTTTTTAAACCGGCAATTTCGCACAGTTAATTTATACGGGTGATCATATTTAATTCCGTTTTCTCCAAAGCCCTCTAAATCAATTCCTAATTGTGGCCCAATTGTATCTCCCCCAGCTTCCTCTATATCACAGTCATCGACAAGAAGACCTTCACAGCCATTGGTAGCCAGGTTATTTCTTCTCCCTCTTAAAAGAGTGCACTTTCGAACGGTTACATTCTTTGAAGGCGTATATGTTCCTGAAGTGTTCATCATCCCATCAGCTGCTATCCAAATGTTATCTCCAATACAGTCAGAGACTTGTACATTTTCAATTAACACATTACTGCTGCCATGAATATGAATTCCATATCCCCATTCATGTGTCCTTTTAATTGAAGTTACTTTTGAATAATCGTGTTCATACCGGTCACCTATAATTTGACCGCCACGAATCGTTACATTACTCGCTTGGCCGATATAGAAACAGGAGTAGCCTTGAGAATCATTTGGCTGCACTTTAAATATAGCCTCTGGATGCAGTATTAACTCAATATTTGACGGCACATTAATACCTCCGCCAAATTCAGGCAACCGCCTTGACGTATTCACTGCATCAATTAAATAGGTGCCTTTTGGAATATGTACTTTATAAAATGATTTTGAGCTTGCGTACTCTAAGGCTCGGTTTATTCCTTCTGTTGTTTCAATTGCATTTGACCCTTTATCATCAATTCCCCAATCCAGAGCATTAACAAAATAGTATAAGGGCTGATGTATACTCATGTTGTCAAAACCTTCCCTTCTACATTTTCATTGAGAAACCGTGATAGGATGTCAATGAAGTTGTAAAAGGTTTCATTTCTTGTTCCCGAGCGTCCTTTTAGAGAAAAGGTGTTAAACATTGATTTTCGTAATCCAGTACTCAATTCAAGCTGAATACTCTTTCCTGTTTTATTTTTATTGGCAACATTATTCGGGCTACTACCAGATAACCTTGTGCCTTCATCAAGAAGCTCTGCAGAGTAACCAGCATTATTTAATGTACTTGTTATCGTTTCAGCTTTGTCTCGATCTGTGCCGCCAACTAAAACATGTTCTTCATTACTTGCATAGCCATGAAGTGACATTGTGAACTCATGTTCCTCCAACATTTCAAGTGCGTGTGGTTCATCAAAATTCGTACTGGTCAAATGTAAATCAAATGCTCCTGGTATCTTTAGTGCTTCAAAAAGATATGTAGAGTATGTTTCGCTTAATTCCTCTGCAAGCTCACTTGTTCCCCCTTCTATGCCACCTCCATGGGGAGCAAGAATTAATACATCAGTGTCTTGCTCTTTTGAGAACACGCTAAAATTGAACGGTGATTCATTCGCTTTGAGCTCTTCAAAGTTACGATACTTGTCCGCTGCTAAAATACTCACTGGATTCAGGAACGAAACCAAAGCTGTCACCAAGATTGGAAAAGTCTTCTTAACTGTGATATACTTTAATAGCTTCACTTCGCGGTGAGGTGGGCAGATTAGAGTGTACCGTCCAAAGTCTCTCTTTTCTGCTCCTTTAGTCTTTTTTAACAAATCCTCTATTCTGGTTTTAATCCTTAACAATTAATAACCACTCCTTTTTATTTTTGTTTTATTCTTAAAACTCAAATCATATGGATCAATCACATTGAAATCACCCCCTTTAAATAGCAATTCACTTTTATTGGATCGTAAGTATTGCAGGATTTACTGTTCCTTAACCTTCATAACCGTATTCTTTATAATGCCATCTTCTTAGTTGATCTCCATGTTCCCAACATTGAGATAATATACTTACAGACGCACCATACATATATCCTGTAATACCTTCTGTGTCAGCTTCACGTGATAATTTTCCAGCAATATCGCTTACTTTTGCACCTTTAGCAATCTCATTTTCCATTAGATTAGCCCATCTCTCTACATACTTAAATATACCTGAGCCATACATGCATCTATTTTTAGACTTCCAACTCTCGTAAAATTCAATATCCTTAACTTTCATAATTGTCTCCTCCTTTAATTTGTTTAAAATATCGTTTTTATTTAGATTCTAAAAGCTCAGGGTCTTCGTAAATGTTGCCGATGACTTCTAAATCAACATGAGCTACAAATACAGTAGTCAAGCCTCGCTTTGTTCGCTTGAATCTAAAACCTGGCACCTCTTTTGTCCAATAGATCCCGTCTGAAGCATGTTCAACCACTTCTTCCTGCCACAAAACTTCTAATAGCTCATTTGAATTATCACGGTGGTTCCTTACAATATCTCCCTCATAAATCTCCTGACCGTTCTTGTCCTTCAGCCCGGTATATTGCAAATAAATTAGATGGTGCAACGTTTTAAAATTAGGTTCGTCTTCTGTAATGTCTGTAGCAACAATACCGCTTCCACCAAAATCAAAAACAATGTCATCTTCTTCGCCTAAATAAAGCATTCTGTCTTTGACATCGTCCCAAGCCCGAAACTTAATCTCTCTCATTCTCCTTACCTCCCGTCCATTGGCCTAATATTTTCAAAATCCTCTATTTCATCAACATATTCAACGTATTCTATTTCGATATTTCCCGCGGCATCTTCATGCACCCATACCTCCATTTCGGCTACCGCTTTCACTTTCGCTTTGTATCTCATTTTCCTTACCTCCATTTTCAATTTATTTTTCTCCTTATAAAATCTCTGTTTTATCAAATTTCTTTCTTAGAAATTCATATTTCTTGAGTGTACGTTCATTCTGATCTTCTTCCTTTAACTCTTCCATTACCTTACGGATTAACGGTCTCCAAACGATCAAGTACTTTAGAATAAAAGAACATGGTATTCCAATGCTTACAACAAACATTCCAATTCTTCGTGTTATTATCCTCTGATTGTCTATGGCAGTTAAACCACCAAATAGAAAATATACGAACAAGTTCATACCTACTAACGCTAAAGCTCCAAGGAAAAGTTCTCTTCTTAATATCCGTGCATCTCTCAATAAATTCAGAAACATCACCCTAATACACTTATTTTATTTTTATCCAATAAATCAATTATGTAAGTCTCATACATGTCATCCCAATAAGGATCTGTTCTTGCTATGTATTTCTTTGCTCTTCCATTCTCCTTAATCTTAAATGTTTGCCCCTTTTGAATATCAGTGAACCTCTTCTTTGTCCATATCCCTCTAATTAACACATCCACTTCTTTAACCTCAACTGTTTGTTGCTTCATCACATTCCTCCTTTTTGATTTTCGTGTATCAAGCCTGTACAATATTCAAAAACCCTAAAGGATGATGAACATGTGTGGCAGGTTCACTTTATTCTCTGAGTTCGATGACATCATTGAGCAATTCAATATAGATCAATTTTTGCCTGAAGACGAATACCATCCAAGTTATAACGTCGCTCCTTCACAAAACATCCTGACAATCATTAATGATGGGTCAAACAATCGTCTGGGTAAGCTTAGATGGGGTCTTATTCCTCCTTGGGCTAAGGATGAAAAGATCGGGTATAAAATGATTAATGCTCGTGCTGAAACATTGGCCGAGAAACCCAGCTTTCGAAAGCCACTCGTAAGCAAACGTTGTATTATCCCAGCTGACAGTTTTTATGAATGGAAGCGTCTTGATCCAAAGACTAAGATTCCTATGCGTATTAAGCTCAAATCCTCCAATCTCTTTGCTTTTGCCGGCTTATATGAAAAGTGGAACACGTCAGAAGGCAATCCGCTGTATACTTGCACAATCATCACAACAAAGCCTAATGAGCTTATGGAAGACATTCATGATCGGATGCCAGTTATCCTTACAGATGAGAATGAAAAGGAATGGCTAAATCCTAAAAACACTGACCCTGATTATCTTCAAAGCTTACTGTTGCCGTATAACTCTAATGACATGGAAGCTTATCAAGTTTCATCCTTAGTTAACTCACCTAAAAACAACTCACCGGAGCTCATTGAATCCCATTAAGTACCACAGTCGTTTTGCTTTATATATCACCTTCGCTTAGCTATTATGTTCTAAGTAGGAGGTGATATATTGTTTGTATCGCCAATGTTATTGCATTCAATCAAAGAACCATTTGATGACGATAGTTATATTACCGAGCTGAAATTTGATGGAATAAGACTCATCCTTTCTAAATTTGATAATCAGATTAAGCTATACACTCGTCACAACAACGAAGTAACAAGTAAGTTCCCAGAACTCTTGGACTTAGATATTCCAGATGGAACCGTGCTCGATGGTGAAGTTATTGTAGCTGCCTCAGACGGTGCTCCTGACTTTGAAGCTGTAATGGAACGTTTCATGTCCAAAAAATCAGCCCATAAGATCGTTTACTGTGTCTTTGATGTTATTTACAAAGACGGTCAGTCAATAGCAGCTAAGCCGCTCACTGAGCGTAAGACAGTTCTGAACTCACTTGAACTGAATCATCCAAATGTTTGTGTTATCGAAGGAATTCAAGGTAACGGTCTTGCTTACTTCAACCTGGCCAAAGAAAAGAATTTAGAGGGAATCGTAATCAAGAAAGCTAACTCCCCTTATGAGATCAATAAACGTTCGCATAATTGGCTTAAAGTGATTAATTATGATTACACTGAAGTTCTCATAACCGGCTACACGAAGAAGGATATTAAATTCCTTCTGTCTTATCCTGATGGAACTGCAGCTGGATTTATGGAATTCATGCCGAACGCGGAACGAAGTAAGTTGCACTCTATGAAACATGTAAAGTCTGAATCTGATGAATATGTATTTATCGAACCTATCTTATGTAAGGTTAAGCACAGATTTAAGACTAAGCATGGCAAACTCCGCATACCTTCCTTCGTATCCTGGAGAGTATAATCTCTCCTGTACATAACTCCTTAATGCCAAGCCCTTTAAAGCTTAATGAAAATTTAGTACATGGATCAATTAGTTTCCATCCATTCATCGAAGCTATAAGGATAATCAACAGTCTGTATAAACCCTATTTCTTTTGCCTTCTGACGGATTTTCATACATCCTTCATAGCTGTAAGCCCATATTTCTTTATAATCCCTCAGCTCACCGAATTTCCCTGTTATGATGAACTTTCTAAAACTGTTGACCAGTTGCCACATGTTGCCTCCATGTGAAAAGCCGTTTGGACTACCGTATCCCATTTCATATGGGTAAACGTCAGCTCCCGTGTAATCATCAACGAAAAACAGTTTCTTCTTAAACCTGAAATACGCTATGCGATTCATTGACTTACAGAAGAAAGTACATCTATCAATGCTTGCGATAAGCTTAATCAAATCGTTTATGTCGTTCATTCTTTTCAATTGCTCTCCTGATGCCATCTACACCCTCTCCTTCTATAAAATAACTATTTTATTTTGATCCCTAAATAATTTACCAAATATCATAGCCCACAAAATCATTTAAAATATTCGTCATTTCCTCATTCTCTTCTTCTGTCAATCCATATTCATCAAGTCTCTTTAAATAATCTTCTCGTTCGTTCTTGGTCAATTCCCTTCCTCCTTTGATTCCACATTAATATTCAATACGTTTGCAATACGTTTGCCTACCTCATCGGAAAATGTTTGTGACACCCTTTCTTTAAATCCATGTAGCAGCCGACCTCCGTTTTCAAAACCTTCTTCAATAAGTTTGTCAATCTTTGCTCCTGCAATACTATCCAGCTTTCCTGACTCAGACATCTTCTGAACTTCATTAGAAACCGCAATGCTAATCATTTCTTGTACGTCTTGTCTTGAAATACCTAATTCATTATGTATGTAGTTTTTGACTTCTTTGTATATACTATTTTTATTTTCAAAGGTCTTCTCTTTATCTAGAGAGACGAGAACGTAATAATGTCCATGATAAAAACCGCTATATAATTCTCCCTCATCTTCGAATGTATCAACATCCACTCCATCGTCGGCGGCTTTGCGAACAACTCGGACAATGCCATTCGACTCTCCTTTATAAACATGAATAACTTTATCGCCTACTTCCCCCTCACGTTCGACCATTTCGTAGCGTCGACCGTCAATGTGCACGATGTTGGTAGGTTCGAGAACGTGGTATTCTTCGCGGTAGATAAGTCCGTCGCAATTAATACCAGATGAGGCTGCGTCGCTGTGTACGTCTCCGTCCATTGTGTGATGAGTGTGATTTACTGTAAAAATATCGCCGATTTCGTAACCTTCATCGAACTCCTCTTTCCCAATAATTACGATCTTCTCACCGACCTCCGCCTTCCGATCGACCTTTACGTATTCCCGCTTGATGCCGCCAAGTGTTTCGTCAGGCAGTACGTGGGTATTTGCGTTAGTTTCCATCATTTATCCCACCTCAATATTTTTTTAAAAAGTTTTTTCAATCTTTTTAGACTTTCATATTGGATTTCACTCTTTATATTGCAAAGGCATTATGCAAGACAGATGCCAAATATTCTCGGAGGTGAAATCCAATGAAAATTCTAATGGATCTTTTCACAACTTGGATTTTTGATAAAGTCATGGATTATTCACTAGGAGCTGTAATTTGGTTTGTGTTTAAGTCAAAGCAGAATGAGTATCCCGATGACTTTGAGAAAAAGCGTCGATTCAGACTTTAAATTGACTGACTCGTATACTGATCGCTATCGCCGAGCGCATCAACTTCCGTAAACACCGCCTGCTCGACCGGCTTGATTAACGCTTGTGCGATACGATCTCCTTTGCGAATAGAATAAGTGTCGTCGTGCATTTCGTAATCCTTACGTTTTTGGGACCCGTCAATAAATAGTAGATACCTCGTAGATGGACAGAACGGATCACAGGCGATATTATCGACAATCACTCCGACCTCGCCCCTATAGCCCGCGTCAACTGTACCGAGCTGCACGCGCAAAGGCGTCTTCAGCGTAATGTCAGAGCGCGGTCTTATCTGCATTTCAAAGCCTTCCGGAATCTCAAACGCTAAGCCCGTCGGCACACACGCCGTCTCGCCCGGTTCGATAATAACATCCTCTGCCGCCACTAAATCGAAGCCGGCGTCTGTTGCGTGCGCATATGCCGGAACCTGTGCGTCTGGTGATAACCGTTTTATATTTACGTTCATTTCGCTTCCTCCCATTGTTTAAAATCACGATTTTAACTATTTATGATCCATTATTCACTTCCGAAGCATCTTCCATTTACCTCATAATTAATGTATAAAATGTTAATGGAGTTGATATAATTGAACCCTCGAAAAATTTTATTGAGTTCTGCTTTAACATTTGGCATGCTAACATCCGCTGTTCCTGCCTTGGCAACAAGTTCTTCGTCTGAAGTGGTAGTAAAAAGTGATGAATATGATTATGACACCATATATCAGATTAGCCCAATACCAAACTTCAAGCCTTCTATTGAATACAACGGATATACTTATACTCTTACAAGATATTATTTCGATTACTCAATTCAGTTTTATACGGCTATTTATACAAAAGTTGTTTAAGCTTAAAGGTAGGGGCTTTTTAGCTCCTTTTTTCTTGTTTTAAGAAAGGCATTTCTTTTTATGCTGTCTTCTATGTACAAAATCAAATGCAATATCGACTTTTTCTTGTTTCTGTTCTTTAGCTGCTCGCTCCGTAATAACAATGAGTTGGCCATTCTCCTGACGGTCAATTTTCTGGACTGAATATCCTTTAGCAGCGTAATATTCACCAATAATCTCATCAACGTGGTTACTAAGCAGATTCCTCTTTATCACCCTTATAACCTCCATTTATTTTATTTTTACTCTTTAAATATTTATATGTATACCATCCGCAGCCGTCAAATACGCTTATGTCCGCTCCAAGATGCCATCTAAACCAAACTAAGTTAAACCAGGCTGTATCAATTATGTGCTTTAAATAACCTATGTGCCTTCCTCCTTACAATGAAATAATCCTTTTAATTCAATATTTAAATTCTGCACCAAACAATGATTTGCATTCTTCTAAAGTAAATGGTTCTTCAAGAAACAACTCATTTTCTTTGTTAAATGTTATGCAAAATTGGTTCTCCCTTAGAGGAAGTGGGCAATCGCCTCGTCCTTCAACTTTAACAACGTCGCCTACTGCAATCGTTCCTCCTGTAATCAATTCTTTGAAATCTAAAGTTTCGTCATTATGCGATCCCCAATTAACTCCATCTAAATTCACAATTTTAAATTCATTCATGTTATATATTCCTCCTCATCCAGGCGTATAGCTTATATCCAATTCAAATTCGCATTTCGGATGCAGCCTCCAAATTTGATGTCCTAAGTATGTTTTCCTAGCGTAATTCAGACAGTTCCTTGTCCCACTTTTACTTCCGTCATAAACAGCTACTATTGCTTCACTGTGATCAATCATGTATTCATTTCGTTTCTGCATCTTAGCTGGTGAAAACTCACCTGGTTTATCTCCACTAACTTTATATTTATCTAATTCTTCAACATTAATAATCTCATCTGCCACATCAAGCATACGTTTGTACCACATTTTTTGGTCTGCAGACCACACTTTGTCTTGTTCTTTGAAAGGTGTAGCAATTATGTTTTTGATATGAGGGTGTTTCTTCTTTAGAATATGTACACACCAGCAAGCAGCCTGGTCAGTTCCTAATGCTCCACCAGTTATAAACCTGGACTTCTCTTCTTTTATGATTAACTCCTCAATCACTTCAAGCAGCTTATTTTTGAGTTTGAGCATTGTGGGATTTTTCATATCATAGCCACCCAATTTATTTGGTCTGTGACCGGTAAAGCAAACTGTCTTCTTTCTCAGTGTTTCTTGTTCTTCTAAAAGCCGCTCTCGTTCTTTTCTTTCATCAGCCCACTGCTTTTTCCATTCTGGATCATTTAACTTTGCAAAATCAATTGCCATAGTTCAGCTCCTTTCTCTTTAAAACAGTCTTTTTATTGTGATTCTGTAGGCTCAATTAAAAATCTCTTTCCTTCTTGGTTACTGTTTAAACAGCCAAGTCAAGATTAACTATTGCTTTCTTTCATACATTTGTATAACTTGATGTGCTTCGTGCTCTGAAAGCAGACCGCCCCCATTAAAACGCCTAACTATTTTTCGTTTTGCTTTACTGAGTGGAGACAAGCCATGTTTTTTGAACAGAGTCACGATATATTGTTTTTGTTTTGGTGTAATGAAATGAGGACTATATACTCGGTCATCTTGTCGCAAATAAGCTTGTAGGTTAGCCTTTAACTGTTCGCCTTGTCTTACTGCCATATGAAGATACATATTTTCTTTATAGACATCTTTCATATGATCGACTTGCCTTTTTAAATTTTCATTTTCTTCCCTTAATTGTGATTCCGTCATCTTTATTTCCCTCCCTTATTTCATATGTTTGTTATGATTTAATTTCAACAATTAGACTGTCTGGATAGTTCTTCAAATCAAGTGCGTTCACATGACAGTGTCCTACATGGCCTTCTTTATCAATGTAAGTATAGAAGAACTTTTCCCCATTATTGATGATAACTTCACCATGGTGCGTATACTCCATCTCTGAACCCTTATACCAGATCACTTTAACTTCAGTTCCTGGTTGGATTTTATCCGGGTCAAATATTGTTACTTCTTTTAGCAAGTTCATTTTCTCCATTTTTATTCCCCCGATGCTCATTTAACTTCAATTAGATTCTGTTTTAATCCCAATTAAAATGTTTGGGTCTAGCGACAAATTCGTAGTTCTCCTCCCAATCAAATTGTTTTAAACCATCTTCTTCAAATTCCCAGCATTCACCTAGTAAAGGATCATCTAATTCAGGAACTCTTTTCTTTAAAGTTCGAAGTTTGTTGAAATGACTAGCTGTTTTTAATTTAACTTTATCCATTGGTGCAAACTTCATTTTTTCATCTACTTTCTTTTAATTTTTAAACGCCATTTGTAGGCATCTGAGCCAATTCGATCGAATACTTTTTTCTTGCTTTTGTTTTTGATGGTTCTGTTATTCCAAGCAAAACTTTCGTGATCGTGTATTATATACTCCATATATGAAACATCATTCTACATTTTTAAAATCCTCCGATTCATTGCGTATTTTACAAAATGGTTTTACACCACTCGTTCATATCTGTTGAAATCTGGTCAATTTCAAACAACTTATCCTTTAAGATTTCTTCACCGTCTGCTGCATTAAAGCTTGCCAATCGTTCAAGTTTCTTTGAATAGTGCTTAATCTTTTCAATGCTTAATTCTAAATCCAAGGAACCCTCTTTAAGTTCAACCTCACCCATGTACTCCATTGTTGAACGAGTCCCGCATATTCCACAAAACGCTCTCTGTCTCTTATAAAATTTATCAATAATAGTGGTATGGCCGCAGCCAGTTCTGCAAATGTACTTGTAATGTGTCAAAAAAATCTCTTCCCTTCTATTCCATTAAAATTTTACTTTCATTTAGATATTAAATAACCAGAACTAATCTTTCTGAGCTTCGTGTAATTGCTGTATATAACCACCTATGATGAGTTTCTTTGTTTAAAACCTCATTTAGTACAACAACATTTTTCCATTGCGATCCTTGTGATTTATGACATGTTATTGCGTAGCCAAAATCGAAACTGTTGTAAACTTTATGTTCATATGGCAGCAGCTTAAATGTCGGATCGGTTAATAATTTATTTGGGATAGTAATTTTCCTGAAGTATGACTCTTCTGAAAAGTCAGGTCTGAAATCAATTGTTGTTGCCTCGTGTGTGAACTTTTCTTTGATCTCCTCTCTTTTATATACCTTTTTAACATACCCGGTCATTCCATTTACAAGGCTCACATCATCAATACTTTTATTCCAATCATTATTTAAACAAATCATTTTATCTCCATTTAAAGGTACATCACCTGTAAAACCTAAGACCTCTCTAATTTCCGAATTTAACTGTTTTCTTGTTCTGTTGTAACCGCATATGATTTGATCTGCTTTTTTATACAACCTATCTTTGACGTTTTCCCAAGTAGCATGCGTTATAACAACAGCCTCTCCATCTTTCCCATAAACGCCTGGTTCAATTTCTTGCTTAGTTCTGGCCAGCATTGAAAGTTTAATTATTGGATTTTCAGCTGCCTGTCGATGGATCTCCGTCAACTGAAAATCAGGATTATTAAACATCTTTAAAAACTCTTCGTTCCCATTCTGTGATACTGGAGGCAGCTGTCCAGTGTCACCAATAAATAATATCTTAATTCCGAAAGACTTTAGGTCTTGCATTATTTGACCATCCACCATTGAGGCTTCATCGATAACAATCAATTTTAAATCCTGTAACATACTCTTAGCTTTTTTAGCAACCTTGATTTCTCCGCTCTTATCCGTATAAACCTTGTATATTAAGCTATGTATAGTGCTCGCTTTGTATCTTCCCTGTGCTTTCTGTGTTACTACTAACGCTGCTTTACCGGTATAACAAGCAAAAGCCACTTCATCTAGCTTAATCCCTAATTTTTCAATAACATAATTCACCAATGTTGTTTTGCCTGTACCTGCGTAACCAGATAAAAAATATGTTTGATCTTGATTGCCTTTAAACCATTTTTCAATGCTTTCTACAGCTTGTTCTTGCGTCTTAGAAAGGCTGATATCCACTATCACATACATCCTTTTTATTTTTATTTAAAAGGCATCTTTTATTGGCTTAAATTTTATACTGAAGGATGTCTTGAATAACTTCAGCTAAATCTTCATCTGTTTTAATTTTTACGCCTTGGTCACTCCCGTAGAATGGAGCAAAAATCTCTAAATGGTCTTTCTGTGGGAGGATTTTAAATCCTTTTGATTCTGCTAGTTTGTACAAATTCGTATAATAGATAAAGCTTGTAAGTACCTTGTTATTTTGGTTCATTCCGCACCCCTTCAAAAAATTTCTTCTCACACTCTTCACATAAAGGCGGGTGAATAGGAAGCCCCTTACAGCCGCACATATATCCATCACAACACATAGTCATGTCCGCTTCTGTCATCTTTCCGCATTGGATACAAGGAACTATCTCACTCACTCCACGTCCTCCTTCTGACAGTCAGGACATAAAGTTTCAAAACCGTTCCCCTTCTCCGTGAATGTGTAATCACGGTGCAAAGCCCCATTCATATGCCCCTCCCATGATAACGGCTCCCCTATGTTTAAAACCTTCTCTTTACCGCACTTATCGCAAATAACAACCGTTTTGTATATAGTCTCAACCACTTCTTTATGAAATGCCATCACTCCGCGCCCTCCTTATTCTCCTAACTGTATCTGCTCGTCGAATCCTTGTTTAACTTCAAAATACCTTGCGAATTCTTCTCCAATAGACAGGACAACAATATCATCTAGATCAAATTCAAGTAACTTCTTAATTAAATCACGGTTCTTCATTCCGCGTCCTCCTTCACGATATATCCCTTTAAAATTGCCTTATTAAGATCATAAGCATGCATGCTGTTCAACGGTTCAAACAATCCAGTCCACGGATAAGTAACACCCATATTAATACCCAGTTGTTTCCCGACGAATTGAAGGCGTGCAAATTCTTTTTTATCCCCATTTGTTAAGTCGTTCACTCTCTGAGGGTCATTATCAGCCATTCTTAAATAAAACTTCATACCTTCCTTAATCGCCCGCGCCTGTTTCCGTGTGACCTCAACCTTATCGCTTGTTTTGATTGTGATTTTTGTCTTTGTCATTCCTCGTCCTCCTCATCATCATTTAAACCAACCAAGACATGGGGAAATTCTTCATGAGGATAATTCTTTAATGCGAACTCCATGCATTCCCATTCTGTCCCTGTGAACAATGTGGCATTATTTCTAGTATCAACAACACGTGCCGGATTCTTTTTTGTCTTCATCATTCCGCCGCGCCCTCCTCAAATATTTGAAACTCAACCCAAATATCTTTTAACAGAACCATCATTTCATTTTCATTTCTTATTGCGTTGTCTTCGACTGCATAAGGAATGTCAGCTTCAAAAATAACTAGATCATTGTCATCAATCATATTTTCTTGTAAAATCACACGTTTCATTCCGCGCCCTCCTCTTCAGTATCTATATTTAAACGGATTGGCAAAAACAAACACAGGTTTACGTTTATCGAACCCTATGCACAGAACTCTTTTACATCCGCAACCACTATCATATTCTTTGTGTATGCATATCAGCGGCTTAATGTTGTTTAAATCCCATTGTTCTTTACGATGTATGTCAAAGCTTTTAAATTTCATTCCGCGCCCTCCTCACTCATATTTTTCGGTATAACTATCCCAGCCGCAACGGCACTTTTGCGCGCACCATATTGAATGCCCTTCTTTATTCCGTTTCAACAGCTTCCCTGTTTTAACTGACGTTTCATACTCAACCGCCATTTCTCCATAATCAATAATCTGGTCGTTCCCGCATTCCGGGCATTCGGTGTATTCGTTCATTCCGCGCCCTCCTTCATCGCCTCTTCCAGTAAACTTAAATCGTCAGAATCTATCGCAAGAGTTTGATCTCCACAAAAAGGGCAATAAATTTCGGACGTGCTGGCAGGCCTTTCTAAGAATGTCCATTCCTCGCAGTCGTCGCAATAGTATCCGATTAATGTTCCATTCACTTTTGGCATTCCGTGTCCACCTTCTTCCGCCGCATCGAATTGACAAGCGTTTGAATCTCTCTTGTGATCCGCTCGGCCTCTTTTGCCCCTTGATCTATCACATTGAGTCTGTTTCGTTTTTTGAAAATCATCGCGTCATGCATGACATTGTTCACCTGTTCGCTCAATTCATCAAACAGATTGAAAAGCTGAATTGATTTAGTTTTCATCGCGCATCCACCTCAATAATTTCTCCACCAGACTATACCCCCCCAAAACAGGAGCAGGAATACTATGACTCCAATCATTCCGCGCCCTCCAATAACTCAGGATTTTCAAAAACGTTTCCAACAACCTCGATTTCATCAAGTCGATACCATAAAAACCTATCCAATTGACTCTTTTTGCTGACGTGGTTCATTCTGTCGATACCTTTCCGTCTCTCAATAACGTAACGGTCAATAACATTTTCTTTGAGTAAAGGATTCATAAACGATTCCTCAGTAATATCCTTTTGGTATATATCCTTCCCTTTCTTGTCCTTCAACCCTATACCCCACATGAGAACGGATTCACTGTCTCCGCTTTCTGCGATACTAACCCTGCACCCTATTCCTTCTTCGCGCCATAAAATCCATTCATCCATTTTTATTTCAAGGCTCAACCCTTCATCATCCCAATGATGCATCTGCTCGCCGTCCCACACTCTGTATGCTGTGTTCATCAATACCCCTCCTGCTGCCGCTGATGATTGACGGCGTTTTTCTCCATGTAAGCAGCTTCGATCTGTTCCCATTTAAAGCCGAAACCAATAGTTCCAATGCTCAAGAACAAGGACCAAGCCACGCTGAAACTGGTCTTTTTAGTGCTTGACATGTAAGAGTTTAACAACCACCATTTCATTTCTAGGAAAATACCTGTTAAACCGCCCTCGAATCCTTTTTTCTTCAATTCCTCAAATCCTTCTTCTTGTATATTCATAGCGTCTTCCCAGCCTTTTTTAATGGCTATTGAAAGAAAAAAGTGTACACAGTCCACGTATTCCTCAAGTAGTGGATTCGATTCACCCAGCTTTCCAGAGCCATTGCAGTCTTGGCATTTGGAATAAGGTTCAGTTGCATGTCCTTCTTCGAGATATTGCAAATTAATATCGTGATTTTCATCGCCAGTGCCATCACATGTTGGACAAAAATGCTCTATTTTCGTCCGTGGATTTTGATTTTTACTCCAATGTTTAAACCAGCGCCCCTCATTTGCAAATTCAGCTAACTCAGTATCTAAAGCCACATAAGTATTCGGCAGCAAGTCCTGTCCCTCAAGCCCCTTTTCTTTGATGATCCGTTCATCAAGCGCCTTTTGCATTTCAAACATTTTTTGTAGATTCATTGTTTCCGCTCCCTTATTTCCGCCCGCCGACGGTATTTTGTAGAAATTCATGCACATGACACATAAGCAGCATGCCGCCTTTTTCCGATCCATGCTTTTCACGGAAGACAGCCAATGCTTGTTCGAAAGCCTGCCTGTAATCCTGTTTCACTATTTCACCCCATCAATCCCGGCAGGACAGCGACAGCGAAGAAGAAAAGCCCCACGCATGCCCCGACTAGCCAGATATTTGTTTTATCCCGTTTAGCGATAATGGTATGATCGCCAATCATTTTCAGATCGTCAGACCGAGCAACCAGCGTCGGGATGTAGTCCGGGTGAACCTTTAAAAGCTCGGCCGCCTGCTCGACGGTCATTGCTTCGTCCTTCGTGGCCTTCACGTTCCGCTGAAGTTCTACTTGTAATGGCATCATTTTTGTTCCCCCTTAAATGACTGAAGCTGATACTGAAACTGTCTGCTCAACGCTTATCGTCGCTGCTTTTCTGTGAAATGTCTCACCATCTATAACAATTGATGTTTTCCTTGCTTTCTTGTATAACGACGGATATTTTTCAACAGATGAAGCAGGAACAAGCCCCCATACTATCCATTCATCCATTGAGTTCTCAATATCCTCGGCCTCGTAATAATTCCCCTCCGAAAATTCCTGTTCTAACCATTCGTCTAGTTCCAAGGAATTTTCAAATATATAGGCTTCGTCACATTCATGTTCATGAAAGACAAAGAAATATTCGAAAAAAGCGCCAGTACCATTTGACTTAACAAAATCAACAAATTCCCGCCAGTTACTTTTCAAACCACCTTGATCAACATGTTTCACTTTCATTCCGCATCATTCTCCAATCCCCAGATTTTATCTTCCAAATCGCTATTTGCAGATTCGAAATCTCTTGTTATCTGTTCCAGTTCTTCAATTTCCGATCTTAATTTTTTGTTCTCCACCTTTAGCCGTCGAATTTCTTCCTCGTCATGCCTAGATTTCTTTCTGAGCCGCTGGACTTCGTCGAACAAATTTTTGTTAATTTGTTCTTGTGATAATCCGCTCATTCCGCATCACCCTCCCATGCAGCAGGAAACTGACCGTTTAAGGCCTTCCTTACCACTCCGAAAGGGTCGTCCTCTTCATCGGTGAATGTAGCAAGCAACCTTCTGAAATTGTCATTCTCTTTTGTAAGCCGCTGTATCTCTTCCTGAGCCTGCCGAAACTGATTGACCGCGATTTCCTGCTGACGCTTGTTTTCCTCGATAGTAGCCTGCTGCTTTTTCATAAAACCGATCATTATGTCTTTGACATAACTTTGCTCGATGATGTAACAAGGCCCTGTGTTTAAATCAAATGGCTTCAACTCTTCTTCAGAAGCTAAATGCCACAATGACAAGTCACATATAATTTCCTTTAATTTATCCATACTCTTCCTCCTTATTTCAATCTCGATAAAACTTACATTTTATTTTTATCCTTAAAATATTCATGCTGATTTACAACATCTCGAAGTATGTATTGTATTTCCTCTAAATTGTCTTTAACAAAGTCCAGGTCTCCTATTGCCATTCTGATTTCATTATTCTCTATGCTGCGCAAAGACCTTTCGCAAGATGCTAAGAGCTTTGCATATTTCCTTAAAACCATAGTTCTTATTTGATTATTAGTTGGTTCATTAATCAATAATTAAAGCTATCTCCTTTCCTGATTCTAATTCGATTATATAACCTCAACCATATGTTGTAAATAATTATTTTATTTTTACTCTAAATAATTTTAAAAAAATCAGCTTTACTCATACTGTAAAGCTGCTGTCTTCATAAACGTCTTCATGCCGTCCAGTTTCCAAAGAGTTTCATTTATTTTGTCTCTAAATTCTAAAACTGAAGCATGATCCATTCTAATCCTCAAACAATCCCCATTGTTTTTAAAAATAATCTCTATGTAGTAATCTCCACTTTGTATGTTCTTAGAACCAACACTCATGGAAACTGATCTCATAATGTCTTTCAAGTCAATTTCAAGATTAAAATCCATTGTATGCTCCAGTCTGACTAAAAAGTCACCAATTTTTTATGTCTCATGATGACTGACAAGATGTGTATGTACATTTATTTTATTGATAACAGCTGAGAAGATTTATAGCCTTCATTTTCAAACGAATCGTCTATTTCTTCGGCATAAGAGGTTGTTATTTCTGCATCCTCTGTACACATGATGTCTACATCAAATAGTGCCTCATATTTTTCTTGATCTTTTTGAAGAAACCCCATTTTTCCTGTTTTATTTCTTAATTTCTTTTTAATTGATTGATATGCGAACAAAAGTGCTTCCTCTTCATTCTTGGCTTTTATTCTGCCGAAAAAAGGAATGCACAGCTCCCCTTGAATAAAATAATCCTTTTCTGACATACGTTTCCCTCTCTCTGGTAGTAATTAACCGAACTTACGTTCCCTTTTTTGTTGACTTAATTATAACCTTTTACCTAGTTAGTGGCAAATCTTTTTTCTTTCATTTAAAAACTTGGAAAGAATTGATATAGTATGATAAGCAATACTATAACAGGAGGTTGTCCGATGCTTGAGGTTGAAATCGGACAATGTTTGATATCCATTCTCCTTGAAAGTAGAGGAATGTCCTTAGGAGAACTTTCAAAGCGAACAGGCATTAGTACGCAAAGATTAAGTGACTATGCAAACGGCTTTAGACCTTCCATGAATATAAAAACGGCTAAAATCATTGCTATTGCACTTAACTGTTCGATTGAAGATCTCTATGAATGGAAAATCAAACATTGACTTAAACGCTAGGGAGTTTGGCCTAGCGAACCTCCTTGTACCCTTTTCAGGGTATAGAACTATTTTACTGCATATGTACAAATTTGTCTCTGTCTAACTTTGTCGAATTCTGAAAAATATGAACAAAATCCTGATATTTTTCTAAAAATATCACGAGTTAATTCACATTGTTTTTATTTTTACTCTAAAAGTTATGTAAAGTTAATCCCTGTAACAGGGATTAAGAATTAGCCTCAATTACTTCAGACTTGATACAATATTTTTCTAAGTTCTCCATATTCACTACTTTCCTCAGTGATTGTGAATTAAACTCCGCGTCTTCATTCAGGAATCCATATTGTCTAGTTATTTTTTTATAATCAGGTACTTTTAATTCACCCTTCTCTTTATATATCTCATACGCCATGTTGAGCTTTCCTGAGTTGATAAGATTTTTAGGTGTAAAGAAAGGTTCTTCTAAAAATTTTTGAAACTGACTAAAAGAACGGTGAACTAAAAATTTGTCAGCTTTCATACTCTGATTAGAACTCTTATATTTTAGCCTAAAAATATTTTCGCTTTTAACTAATGTGGCAAATTTGTTTTTAAGGCCACTATCTGGAGAACCATTGCTAAGATGATATGTTCTTTGGTCATTAGCACGCTTAAGCAACTCATAACATTTATCACTTACAGTAATTATTCTTATACCATGTTTATCATCTACCAGCTTCACCTTGTTATCATCGAGTAAATCATCACCTGTTAAATTCAGTAACTCAGAATGCTGATAACCATCTATACCTTCATAAATAGCCTGTATCATGGCCTTATCCTGATAATTAACCATAAAATCAACATACTCTTCTACTTCTTTATTGGTGAATAGTGTTTTTTTGTTTTTGTCTATAAACTGCTTTAGGTCACCATCCTGTATCTGATACACTTTGTTAATATTACTGTTTGCCAAGCCATTTTCCATTGCCCATGTTGTGTATTGTCCAATTACAGCTCTTGCTCCTCTTAGTGAATCTATAGATTTGCTATCTAAATCTAAAAATAACGTACGCAGCTCTTCCAAAGAAAAATTAAATATGTCTTTTTGAAGTATTTTTTCTGTAGCTGAGAAATCCCTTAGCCTTAGCCAATAATGGTTTCTTGTTGCTTCACTTTCGTATTTCTCTAAAAACTTTTCCTTCAATTCAGCATTATACATTTCACTCATATTAAATTCTCCTTTAAGCTTTAAACAACAGCAATTTCATCATAAAATATTCTCTTTAGTTTCTTCTTCATAGCAGTCTTCAGTTGATTTTCATTATTTCGTCTTCCTAATTCTTCAAACACTCTTCCGCTCTTACTAAAGTCAATTGTATTAAGGATACTTTCAAGCTTGTTTAGTTCTACATTGTTTTCCTTCATCTTCTTGGCCAAATAAACATAACCGTAAAACATTACGTTATGATTAATGTATGATTGCTTTCTAATGGACGATAAATCATCTTCAAGAAATTCATCTGGGAAGGCATAAAAAAGGTTATCAAAAAAGTCGACCAGGTATTTCGCAATTTTCAACGCATCTTTTCGAGATTTCAACTCAAATGCATCGTCTATAGCTTCGGATAAAGTATAATATGTCACAAGGAAATTGCTATCGATACCAATTTCACTTTGTGGGCTTATTTTATTTTTAAGTTCACTTTTAAATTTCAGCTGCTCGACAACTGTTGAAGAATACCGTTTTTGCCCTAATTCTTCAATTCTGGATTTTTCAACTGGGTTTATTGTGTTCATTTGAGCAAAGTGAACCTTAGCCTTTTCTTCATCGTAATTGAGTACATTTAAAATGAATGGTTGATCCAATTCAGGGACTTCAGCAATGGCCTTAACAATACCTGAAATTCGATGGTATCCATCTAGAGCATCTAATAAGGTTCCGCGTGTTACAGTGAGGGTTTGAGTGCTTGGATCATATTCAACTTCTTCATCACCATCAGATGTTCCAAGACGAGCGTTAAAAGTTAACATTGATACAATTAAATCACCTTTGATAAACAATTCTTTGATCTCATCAACTGATTTAGGGTTTGTTTTAGGGACAGGAATAAGACTGCCTTTAATATACTTTCCTTCACGCTGAGTGTTGTAATTGTACTGCAGGATGGAGCTATTATATAACTCACTAAGTTCTTTGGCAGTAATGGAAGTGACATAGTTATCCTCTTTGATTTTAATCACATTTTTAAACTTGTATGGGAGCTTAACTACTTCTTCACCGGCGAATACTCTCCCACCTTCAAGCTCTTTTGCCAATCTGGTTGGAAAATAATTTGACGGATCTAAAGCTGGCGCTCCAAGAATTGAATACATCTCTTTTGAAACAATGTAGACTTCTTTTTCGTTTAAACGCTGTACGTTGTTATCATTATTATTTAAAATTTCTTGGATATAACCAGGGAGTGCCTTGTATTTTTCCGCCATCGTAGCTTTTAATTCCTTCACCATATTGGAATCATCTTTAATATCAATAAGCCTTTCCTCTATTTCACTTTTTAACTTATAAAGTTTATCCGTTGTTAACAAAACATCAGACACATTATCACCTCACATAATCATATTAAATTTATCATTATTTTCATAAGCAAGTAAAGCTTTTATATGATAATTTGTATCACTTATTCAAAAACATTTTAAGTTTACTCTGTATATACATGTCTGATTTTAAAAAGAATTCTTTATATTGCTCTAATGTAACATCATCTAAAAAGGTCATATCTTCTTTTTGATCAACCAAAACCCCTGGATCTTGAGAATAATCCCTTTCACTGACTAAATAATGATCATTCAAAACATTGATATTGCTGTGACCAGAGAACGCTGCCACTTTTTTAATATCACCATTAACGCTGTAAGAAAAGTTTGTTGCAGTATTGCGTAAACTATGCGGAGTTATCTTTCTTTCTTTGGGAATACCCATAACTCTACATACGCGATTCCACATATCCTGTATTGAATCAACTGTTAACTTATGAAATAACAGTTCATGTTCCCCATACTCTTGCTTTAACAGCAACAACTCTTCATAAAAAGCTGTGGAAATTCCAACTGGCCTAGCCTTTTTTTGCTTAGTTTTTTTAAAGTTGACGAGATAGCATTGATGCTTTTCTGAATAAGTAATATCATCCCACCCAACTCTAAGCACCTCTGATTTACGCCCTCCAGTGCGTGCACTAAACAAAATAAACATCTTTTTCATTAATCTGTTCTGCCGCTCAGTAACATACGCTGCCTCAGCAAATTCATCAGCTTCAGATATTCCTTCAAAAGAGCCTGCTGGGTTCTTTTCTGTTGGAAGAGGCCTAAAATTAAATACAGATGCATCACACTTATGTTCAGATTCAAGATACTTAATCATACTTTTCAGTGCGGCAATCTTGTTGTTAATTGTTGAATTGGAGTTACTTTTATTTTTAGCCAAATGGCTTCGATAATCATACAGGTCACTCTTCTTGATCGCCAGGTCACTCTCAGTTAAATATTCAATATCCTTGGCAGCATAGTGGTTGAAAAACTCTCTTATATGCCTTTCATACGTGGCTCTAGTATTAGACTTTTCAATTTCTCCAGTTTTTTGATCCCTGTTTCTTAAATCTAATTCATCAAACCACCTATTTATGTTGTTGAATATTGAATAATCCCTTAGTGTTGACGCTTTCTTTTGAGCTTCCATACTGACACCTCATATCATTTTTTTCATTAAGTATTGATCAAATTCTTTCCACGCAACAATCCATTCATTTTCACCTTGAATATTACTCAGCAGCATTATATTGGCGTTACAGATTTCCATTTGCTTTAACATGTCGTATTCTTTAAGAGCGTTAATTAAGATGTCTGCATTCATTTTATCACACCTAATTTATTTTTATCCTATAATAAAATTCAGTTTAGGACATTTACCCTCTCGTCCTTACAGACGTTTATAATTGGCATCCCCGTCAATTCCTCATAAAGCTCCTCTTCGAACCCAACCCATTCATCACTTGTTGCTTCTCTTCGTAAGAACTCATTATAAGCAACTGCTATCTCAGGCTGCTCTAGAAATTTTAAAACGATCATATGCTTTTTCCAAACTTTAGCCTTGTTTTCTTCTGTGTAATATTTATTATTCATTTTAATTTTACTCCTTAAATGCATTTTATAGAATTCTTTTGTTCTTTAATGAGGTTATATTCTTTATGATTTTTTCTCATTGTAGTTACATTATTAGGTGTAAACACATCTGGATCCTCTAGGTGGAGATTTACTCGTGTGAAGTTCTTTAGTTGTTTTATGTATTGATATTGTCTTAATGATGTAATCTTCAACTCTTCCTTTTGAGTGGCACTGGTTGTTTCCATTGTTTCATCTCCCAACAACGTTCATCTTGTAACTTCATTATATATGTTGCTACAATAATATGCAATAATTTATTTTATTTTTATTCACGACAAATAACACATCCCCTATGTATGTGTTAAAATGTCTGCTGATTTGTCTTTAGTCCTCATTAGGATACCTTTGCTTTATATTTTGGTCTAATCATTTCTGCTTCATTTTCAAGATGATTATCTTCCTGGGAAATTTCTAAATTAATATCTCCCATTTCCATGTATCCCTTAGCCATTTCCTCATAAGAAAGTGCTTTCCCGAAATGCTTTTTCATTTTAATTCCCCCATGGTCTTATATTTGGTTTTATAAAATATAGGAACTTCCCCTTTAAATTAGAAAAGACGCCTGATCCTTTGGATCAAACGTCTAGCCGTTGACTATGTAAAAGCCTAGTTGTGTTATGCTCCTCTGCTAGCTGAAGCCACTGTGATATCTCCGTTAGCAGTTTGGACTGATTGTTGTCCACTTACAAATCCTACAGTTAAAGCTAGTAAAATGACAATCGCGCAATAAAATTTCTTCATTCTTTCACCTCCTTTCAAGTAAAGAAAACTAGAGCGCAATTAAATTTAATATTTCATCTGAATATCCACGCTTTTTCAATTCAAGCAAAGGTAGATTTAGACAGAGCCTATCGCCTGACTTTTTGAATTTCTTTATACTCTCGTGAAAATTGGACATATCATTATACAGCAAGCCCTTAACGTGATAAAGAAACCCTAAATCATCATCCAGAACATCATGTTCTTCAATTTTTTTAATTACATCTTCTGCTTTCTTAGTTTCTTTGATATTAGTCAAATAAAAAGCAGCTTCAATCATATCCGGTATTTCTTGAGACTCGAAATCTACCCATTTGTTTTCTCTCACCCAGACATTATCTAAAAAGCAAAGTGCGAGTCGCAATTTATAATGATGATGGTTATTGTCTTTTGCAAAGTTCAAGCCTTTTTCATAGCATAGTTTTGCTTTATCATAATCTTCAAAAATGTATGTATTCCCAAGTGTTAAATAACTAAATACAATCAATCTGTTATTATTGCATTCTTCAATTACAGCGCTACAATGTTTTCGGGTTTCTTCTAGTTCATAATCATTTAAGCTTATATTGGCCTTTAACAGTTCAATTCGACCAATGTACGAATCTTTTATAAATCCATCAGACAGTTCGTCAATCTCCAGAAACTGAGCTGTACTTTTCATTAAGCCAAATTCTCCAATTTTCAAGTATTCATACATAATCATAATATTCGAAAATGAATACATTTCAGGAGATTTAATTCTATATTTCCCAGTTTCCCGGATCGCTTCATTTATAGAAATTTTATTATTATTCAGTTTTCTATGTAGGGAATAAACCTGTCCCCATTCACGACTTATTGAATTAGATGATTCGCAAAGATTGCCTACGATCTTATCAGTTAACGCATTCCACTGATTTAAATCTGCATATTCAACAGATTGTCTAGCACATTTTTTGTTGGGATCCAATGATAAGAAGTAATCACTTAGAAGCTGCTCTTCATTATCAGGAAACAAGCTTTTAACAATATTAATTAAACCGCCTAAGTTGTCCATTTCTTTCTCTGGGGTGTTGATGAATTTGTAAAAGCCATTAACCTTTTCGTAACCTGCTATTTTTGAGAGTTTCGCTGCGAGCTGGTTGTCTTTTTCACATTCATTCTTAATCTTCTGCTTAAGATTCATTGGTTACTCCACCCCTTCCCAACTAATGTTCCCTTGTTTATAATATACATTAGAGTTGTCAGAATTACAAGTATTTATTTTATTTTTATTCTAATTATTTTTTGAAGGATCCTTATCTGATTAAAATTCGTATTTTATATAAACACAATGAGGGTTAATCCTCATCGTGCATAACTGGCCAAAAATATTTCTCTATCTTCTTTTTTATTTCCTTTTGTGCATCTTCATCAAGTTTATTGAATATAGATTTCATAAGCGAACGTTGCTCAAATATAATGTCAATGAGCACCTCCCTTTTTTGATTCTTATAGCCACTACGCGTCGTAAGCCACTCATCATCATAACCAATACATTCTAATAATAATGTTTGCATATTTTTATTTCTTTTTTTAATATGCTCAGCACGTTTCATTCCTTCTTTGTATCCTCTTTTAAAAGCATCGGATTCCAGCTTATTGAATTCATATTGTTTCTGAATCTCTTCATAGCTCATGTTTTATTCCGCCTTTTGTAAATCTCAATTTAAATACTCACCATGATACTGCTTCTTCAATATTTAATCCAAAGACATTCAAAAAAAGCTCAAAAAGATAATTAGATTCCTTTTCTCCGCCGCAATACTCTGGTGATAATGCAACAGTAATCATATCCCATACCCACATATTATCCCTGATATTTTCTAGTTGTGTTATTATTGAATCTTCTGGTAATAAAACGGCGTTTGAATTGTAATCATTAAAATTTTTATTAAAAAAGTCTAGATCGAGGTCGAGGATTACACTTGTCCCCTCCGTCTCTTTATACCACCTGTGTCTTAGGTTTTGTTCATAATGATTATATGAATATGCTCTTTGGAAAGTATCATTTTGTTCAATGTGCACGCTATCGTCACTAATAGTGAAACATTTTTTTATTGTCCCTATTCTTTGTGCTGGCAATATAAATTCTGAAACATCTAATTGAGATGCTACTTCTTTTGCCTTCAATTCACTGTCAATACCTTTTGCATTTACTGGATTATCACAGTAATCAAGATGTGCGTCTATATGGATTAATGATGCACCAGGTTGAATATCCCCCCGCAATCTTCCTATCTCCCAAGCTGCAAACGCAAAATTGTGGTCTCTCATTATAAATATTTTCTTGTTAGGAAAACTTATACGATATCCTTCTTTAATTATTTCTTCGGTCATTATAACCCCCCTAATTTTTATAAATTATATCTTTTTAAATCTTCTAAAACTCTATTATGATATTCGGGATCTTCTTCTATAACATCATATACAATTTTAGTTTTCGTGTATTTGTCAGTCCAAGACATATCAAATGTATCTTGTGAACTCACTAATAATATTTTCTTGATGTTTTTAAAAACGGTAATATCCTGCATTAACTCTTCTCTCAGCTTTTGTTTTGTCAGAGGCATAAGAGGATAAACAATAGCAAAGTCCAAATCATTCGGTGTATTCCCCCATGTGCTTTTTGTAATAGTGTCGATATAAATTGAGCTTCCGTTCAAATTATAAGGAATTCCTGTTTTTAAAGCACGTGAGGCCTGCATAAATTCCTTGGCATTATTTAAGCTACTTGTTCTAAGCATGATTTTTGATCCAACAAAATTCTCTGTTATTGTTTTAAGTACAAGTTCATGTTTCTTATACATGTTCGTCCCAGTTACTAGAGCAATTTTTTCATTTGATTCAATAAAAGTTAGTATTTTTTTAATAGCTTGAGTCTTATTGTTCATTAATTATCTCCTTTGGTTCCTTTTTTTAAAATCTTAAAGGTACATTTCTTCAGAACGTACGTTTCTTCTGACCAGTTTTTTGGTTTTTTCATGCTATTCATTAAAGCCGCTTCCATTCAACATACTCAAATCGTTGCTGATAAAGGTCTTCCAGGATTGCGGCCCATTCAACCCAGCCGTCCGCAACAATGCTTTTCTTCTCCCCATCCTCAATCCATTCAATCCAGTACACCTAAAAACTCCTCACCTAGTAATAACTTCAATTTGTCTTATTGTAGAAGTGGCTTTAAACTGTATATGCAGCTCATTTGAGACCACTAAAGCCTCTGACATTGTAGTGAACTTAGAAGCGCCATGAAGCCCCTTAGAAGTCTTATAACCACTTCCATCTAATTCAAATGATTTAAAGAAATCATCATTTTCAAATTGAATAACAAAAAAGTTATCGATAACCGGCATAGCTAACTCCTCTTCAGCAGACCAGCAATTTTTATGACCAGTGGCAGCAATCCAATTAATATGTAAAACACCATAATATTTATTTTATTCTTAAAGAACAGTTCAATCATATTCTGCTCCATACCTGGTGAAAATGAATCAATCAGTTCCTGCTTAAATTCTTCATCATAAACTTGATCAACGAATAAGGCCTTAAATCCTGTCAGAAAGCCGACCCCAAGCCAGAGTATTAAAAAATACGCTATTCCAATCAAATTAAAACCCTCCTTATATACATCGTCTGGTATTATAGTAGTGTTAAATACTTTGTGTAGGTGAAATTTAATGGAAGAGAAAGATTTTGAGGCTAATGGCTACGATGTAACAATTGTATATGATTATAAGGAGTATCCCGATGTTAAATATGGTCGCTGTGACAACTGTGATTACGCTTTATTCAAGAGTTCAGTGAAAAGTGGTGTATTTTTGCGCGAGTGTCGTAGGTGTGGTATGAAGAAGAGCATTTAGTTTGATGCTCTTTTTTATTTCACTGGAATCATGTAGCTTACATATACTTCAATTCCGTCTTCAGTTTTATATTCCGCAATTTTGTCTGGATCCGATTCAATCTTTTCAATAAGCCGCTTTGCACTTTTATTGCCCTTTTCACTATTTGCAGCAACAATCCAAGACCAATAATTCCATTCAGTTATGCAGGGCTTAATCTTTTCTGGTATTTCATGACCTATTGTGTAAACCTTTATCATGTATACTCCCCTCCAAAATACTTCTTTGTTCTTAATACATACGCCTCTCCAAAAAAAGTCTGTAACGTGTTAAGGTTAATCAAATTGCTTAAGGATGTGTTTTCATGTTAAAGGCTTCAAAAATTTTCATTTCTTTTATGGCATTACTACTAGCCGTGTATTCCCTGTTTAATCAAAGTGGAATCCTGTTGATTTCTCTTCAGGTATTAGTTGCAGTTCTTTTTATCATAGTCGGGTTGGAATTGCTTTCAAAGAAACAAAAGAGCTATGGATATATCTTCTTTGGAACATCTGCCCTTATACTTGCCGTGAACATTATTAAATTCATGATTTAAACCTCAGATGATAGTGCCTTTATGTATCTCAATCTCTTGTTGAATACATAGTCTTCAAGCCTATTTCAACTTATAAGTTATTCTTATCTCATTATTTAATCCAATTTGCCGGTGGAACGCTCAATACTCGATATTGTTCATCTAAATAAGCATGTTTCCTCTCCCAATCACTTTTCTTCCATGCTTCTTGATTTGTGTATGATGGATATATAGGTTTTGGATATTCACCGTTCACCCATCCCTCTTCAATATGATTTAGCTTGGCTTCGTTGACTTTATCATCGTATTTGTACCATACAGTTATCATTTTAGCTGCCATAAGTCATCCTCTCCTTTTAAAATCGCAGTTTTATCATTTTACTATTCTTAAAAACAATGATCCCGACCAGGAAAATTTCAACATGCTCAAATCATGCTCTATATTAATGATGTAAGATCGTAACCTCATTCTAATATCATCTGTTTTCATTTCTGACGAATTGTATTTTCTTGTTAACTCAACTATATTCTTTAACAATTCTCTGTGCTCTTTTTTATAATCAACCCCTTTATTTTGAGCAATTTTTTCAAGGAATTGCAAATATTCAGAAGGAATTGTCTGATTATAAGTAATGTAGTTTTCAATTTTATATAGGGATGTTTTTATTGAAACTAAGGCATCTTCAATTAATGAATCGTAAATTTTTAAAGAAAAAAACAAAATCAATTGATAAGCAGTGTAAGAAAAAATCATATCTCTCGTAGAAGAAAAGACAGTTCCATCGGCTACATATCCTAAAATTTTCATTACAATTAAAGAACCCAAGTATGCTTCAAATAAATATATTAAGATATTAACAATTAGACGTAATACAAAGAAAGGATATTTGTTCTTGATGTAAAGGCAAAATAACAAAAGTGCCAATATTATAAATATCTTGTTACTAATGATTCCTATTAATAATTGCAATCAATCACTTCCATTTTTATATTTGGATGAAAGACTGGTTTCATTACAACTTAATCAATCCTTGAGAACAGCTCGTTCAGTACTCTGTCAGGATCAATACCATTACTATCTAGATTTTCACTTAGCTGCCCCAATAATAGGGCAATCTCATCTCGATTAAACTTAAATTCTTCCTTGTCTAAGTCTAGTAACAGTTCTAATGACTTCACAACTTTAACAATTTGGACTGGTGAAAGATTTAGTTCGACTTCCTGTTTCCTGTCGATTGTAACTGGAACAGATAATAAAGAAGAAGGGACTTTTAAGCTTCTGCTTCCGAAAAGAATTCTAACCATTTGGCCGGTCAATTCGTAATACTGGCCTTCTAGTTTTCCTTGAGAACCTTTTTTTCTTATCAAGGCAGCTTTATCTGATGACCCATTATAATAATTATCATGCAGCAAAACTTCAGTACCGGCAGTCAAGCTTTGTTTTTCTTCTTCAGAAAGTTCGCTTATTTTAACCCATTCTTTATCACTAGCCAATTAAAACCCACCTTAATTATATTTTTCAATGATTCTTGAAGCAGCGTCATTAAAAGCTGTTTCTGGGCACTTAGAATTAAAAATATTTAATAGCTTTTCTTCAGTGAATTCCCTTTTCATATCCGCAATCATTTGGTTTTCACAGTCATAAGAATTAAAACTTAAATGGGCTAAATCACTGAGCGAAGATGATTCTCCTTCTGGGAGTTGAATTTCATTTTGGCGGGGATTATACATATAAAAACCACCAATATATTTAAAGCTTTTAGATATCTCCATTTTATGAATTGTCGAGTCGTCTAAATTTAACTCTGATATGAACTTATACATTATGTACTCTCCTTCATTTATTAAGATGAAAGAATGATTTTATTAAATCTCTTCGCAATAATCTTTAGCGTATTTAGAATCGGCGTCACATACAGCTTTATCACCTTTCATCAAAGTCAACACTCCCTTCCAATGCTTTAGGGATAACACATCACCTATTGCCGCCCCGGTTTCCCATCCTTCAGGAATGTCCACTACTACTCTATATCTGCGTTTCATAGTACACCCCCTCACCATCTTGTTTTCATTCGGTTAGCCTTTATTTAGACAGGAAAACACTTCTGCAGAAGTCAATTTAATTTCATCAGCAAATATAATCAACTTCTCTAAATCGTCTTTATCAAAGAACTCGGGGTCAGTATTCTTAAGAGTTTCATTTGCATTATTTAGCATTAAAAGCAATTGCTCAACTTCTTCAAATGGGTTCGAGTTTCTTGTTTCCATATTTATCTCCTTATTAAGTTAAAAGTACGATTTTATGTAGACCTAGAAATTTTGTAAGTATTTACTGTTCTTGTAACTTTAGTATAACATGATCACTTTAAGTGATCAATATCTTTTTAATCTTTTTTGTAAATCAACAGCTCATGCAGCTCAATGTCTAAATATGTACATACTTTATCAAGCAGATCCCTTGGATACCGCTCCATTTCGTCATGATAAAGCTTCCTAACTGTGTTAAAACCATGGTCAATATCATTGGACAGCTTTCGAATACTGATATTCCTTTCGTCTAATATCGGCTTTAGATTTGATTTAATCAATTTAACTACCCCACATTCATTATATATGATCACTTTAAATTATCATCATATGCATAAAAAAGGTCAAGGATATACCTTGACTATGTATTAAGCCTACCAATCATCATCCGGCTCATCATGTTCGAATCCATAAAAGCCTTTAATCCACACATCTCCGCAGCCGGCTCCTTTTGTGATCAATAAGTAATGATTTCTGTTTGCATCACCATTCACCTTATCAGCCGCGCTCAAGTTCAAATGATTACCCGTGAAATTCTTTTCACTAAGGGTAAAATCATAACCTGCCAGTGTAATTCTTTGGAGTTTAAAATTTAATGTACAACCTTCAGCATTGTAAATGGTGAACCTGTATCCCAACTTAGTTGGCCAATACTCGAGATTGGTGTCATCAGCCATAAAAAAGCCCGTTTCATTCTCAGTCATTTTAAAGCTGACCTTATGTTCATCTTTTGTAATCTTGGCCAAAGTACTTCCGCTACTCAAACACCAAGTTAAAGACACAGCAGCAATGCTCAAACCTAACTTTTTCATTTCCCCACCCCCTTCTTCCAAATTATACTACATTTAAAAAAGGGGGTGGTCTATAATAGGATGTCATCACAGAGACTTTTTATTTTACTTCTTCTGCGCCATATTCAATAAAAGATTCGACATCTTCTTCGTACTCAGCAATGGCTTCTTCTTCTGTTAAACCTTCTTGTTGCATTCTTTCTTCAACACTTAATACTCTACAAATCACTTCGTAATCTTCAAACGCTTCAAAGGCTTGCTGCCTAGCAATATTAATAGCCTCGTCATAACTATCAAAATCAAAAGCTTCTTCATCTCTTGTGATATCGTTTATTGAACCGCCCACGCCATAGAAAAGTTTATATTTTGTCATGTTGACCTCTCCCATTCGATAATTTTATTTTCATCTTGTAAATTAAGTATACAACGACTACTTAAAATAGTCAATAATTTATTTTATATTTATTCTTATTTTTCAGCCTTAAATTTAATAAGGTCTCCTCCTGGGTAAAATTAAAATATTCACATCTCCAAACCTACCTCATAATTTCTGTATTTTCCTACCTGCTTCTTTTCCATGATTTATATCGGTACTTAGCCTAGGAAATGAAACTCCTTCTTTATCTGTGTTCACCGTGATACAGCAAGATATACATGTATCTATGAGTATCTATGTGTGTCTATATATATCAATATCATCATAAATCACACAAAAAATTATATAAAGAACAAAAATATTCATTTTAAAGAACATTTCTTCCATTTTTATGATATAATCATCACTGCTTATAGGCAGCCTTACTGCTTATTCGCCATATGGTATAGGAAAGAGGTTCTTTTAATGAACGTAAAACACTCTAATTGTTTCTTTGTTATCAGGCTGTTTGCTGCTCTGTGTGTGCTGGTTGGTCATGCTACAAGAGATCTAAACATTTCTGTCTTTGGTTACACCCCAGAGAGTAAAGCAATATTTCACACCGGCATATCAATTTTCTTTTTTCTAAGCGCATTTTTTCTTTTCACTTCTTATGAGAGATCCAAGCTTAAAGGAAATAATATAACCGATTTTTATTGGAGCCGAATCATTAGAATTGCCCCTGCTATATACACCTATGCTCTTGCCTCCACTGTACTGTTAATTGTTCTAGGAGCTCTTTCATTCTCAGTATTCACTGCTAAAGAGTACTGGATATGGCTTCTGAGCAATCTTGTGCTATACCCTCAATACTTCCCTGACATATTCCATCATATTGGCACAGGTCGCCTTAACGATTCACTTTGGACAATTCCTGTTCAAATTAGCTTTTACTTGGTGTTACCCGCAATTTATTGGTTTTATAAACGTTTCGGATTCAAAAAAATGATTCTTTGCTCTTTTGCTGTTGCCACCTTCAGTGTGTTGGTTTCTTTCATAATTTTAAAGTTCTGGCCTGGCAGTATGTTCGGTAACCTGTACTTACATTCTTTCCTGCCACAGATGTTTTATTTGACATTAGGCATCTTCTGGGCAAAGGCATGGAGCAAGTCGCCGCAACATAATGTTTTGTTTTTATCTTCTGTTATTTTATTTTTACTTATTAAGGTAGACCCCATACATCTTAGTTCAATAAACAGCACACTATGGAGCTTTTTATGGTTTGTGCCTTTGAGCTACGCAATCATTTGGTTCGGTTACAATGGGCCGAAGATATTGTGGCAGCTGAACCGGTTAGACGATATCAGTATGGGAATTTTCATATGGCACATGGTGATCATCAACATCTTCTTATACACTGGAATTAATAAAACATTGTCTGATTACCCGCTGATTATAGTTGTAATTGTTGTCACTGCTGCAATCGCATTTCTTTCGTACAGAATAGTGGAAAAACCTGCTCTTAAATTACGTAATATCAAGAAAAACAAACCAGTCAAAACAAGGATTGCGAGCTAACTGCAAGGGCTGTTCTTATGTAGGCAGCCCGAATCCTATTTAGCATGAAATGGTGTTTTTATTGAAGTTATGCTTTAGAATACTAGAGTCCTATCCAATGACTTTGATATTTTCGCTTTCACAAGATGGACAGTCTTCATCAAAGTCATCGCCATTCCATTTATATCCACACTCTTCACACGTGATAAGTAAGCTATCCATTTTATCTCCCCTTTTCATTCTGTTTCGTAAACAACAGATGTCTTTTCATTTTCTTTTACTGTCTGTACCACAACAAAGCCTGTATTATTAAAAATTTCTCTATAATCTTTAGGATTATGAATAACATAATGCTTAAATCCAAGTTTGTTTGCTCTCTCATTTGCAAGATTGATTGCAAAATCTTTGCTATATCCCATTACAACCCCTTTTTCATTTCTTGTAATTGTTTGTATACTTGCTCTATGCCTTTATGGCCATTATATTTCCCCTCTCTTTAACTACTCAGTTGGCCTAATTAATCGTTCAATCCCTTTTACATAATCAAAAAAATCGTCTTGGTCGTCAAGAATGTCGAACATGTCATGTTCGCCTGTAAAAAGCCATTGTGGATTCTCACCATTTGTTTGAATCTCCATTATAAAGGTGGTATCGCCTTCTACAATATCTTCATCTTCTTCGATCTCATAATGATACTCAATCAATTTTTTTAAAGCTTGACTATCTTTTATTTCTTTTGAATAAAATATTAACCCCTGATCTTCATACTCCTTTAATTTAAAGCCATTATCCAGTAAAAATTGAAGGACGTTTTCATTTAAAGTTGTCATAATTATTTCATCTCCCATTCAAGAATTAAAAAATACTAACAACCTCCTGCATAAGCAGGAACGCTCAGGGCTTAATGTGGTTTATTCTCCCCCTGAGGAGCTAGATGACATGGGCAAGTCTTTCTCTGTATAATTCGGTTGTAACTCGACTATCTTCAATATCGAACAAAATCGTTCTCTTATCTTTTCCCATTACTTCTGCTAGAGTCTCTATTTCATTTTGAGAAAAACTATTTAAAGTGTCCTTTCTATTCTTTGTTATATACTCTGAAACTTCTATAAGAGTCCCTTCGAACATCACTTCGCCAAATTTAGATACTGTACAAATATTTTGGTTTCTTTTAAAGATTGTGTATCCGTTAATCTCTTCTTTTTGATTGTTGCTGATTTCTTTAATTTGATGAACTAATGTTTTCATTTCTCGTTCCCTCGTTTCAATTTTTTCTATACTTTTAATTATATATTGACTACTTTAAATAGTCAACTGTTTTTTGGCAGGTATTTGCTTATTTGGAATGGCATGAAACTGCTGTTTTATTTTGATTCACTTATAACTATTTCAGTTGCTGTAGCGTTTGTCTTGCTTTTTCTAAGTAAGCATCATCATTAAAGATTCTATACAAAGTCATATAATCATTATGTTCATCAAGAATTTGGTCTACTGTTCTTGTCTCTTTGAAAATACACTCCTTTTCAGTAGCTTTTTCTGTTTCTGCTTTTTTGGATACATCGCTGCTCTTTTGTTCGATTTCCCCTGATTGCTCTAAAAGCTGAACAATGTCCATGCCAACTTTGTAATTTCTTTTGCCAAATTGGATGGTGGCCTCGCCCCAAAACATTTGATAATCAACCAGTATCCCTTGAGATCCTTTTTTCTTTAAAACTCTGTCCCCAGAAATCGTTGTGTGATTTTCTGTTAATATAACAGTACTTCCAATTAGATTATGAAGTTCTTTTTGAGACAATTTTTTAAGTGTTGTTTTCATTTTAAATATCCCCATTCTGTTTAAAATATGAATTTTATTTTATTTTTATCCTTGAAATATGTATGCTCCGCTGTTGTTTTAACTTGATTTAAGTATAGCATGACCATTTTAAATAATCAATACTAATTTTATTTTTATTCTAAAAGTGCGTATTTTATTATGATGTAAGCATGAGAAGCTTCGATGTATCCAGGATATAATAAGAAGCGTTATTTACCGTTTCACTGTAAGATTGCGCACCCTCAAAATCATTAATTACGTCTTTTTCTTCTGCTGTCATATCCTGATATTTCACTTTGCCATATGAAGGAGGAAGCCAATTTTTCTTTTGACTGCCAAAAATATTAAATTTCTTCAGAATTTCCATATCTTTAAATTCAATATGACATGTTCCTTTTTTATAGAAAGTTACATAGAAGTACTTTAATTCTATTTTTTTCGTTTCACCGTAATGCTTAGCTAGTTTTAGAGTTTCATCTATGTTTATGTCTTCTGTTAACCCATTGTCAAGATAATTGAAAACTTTTTCGATATCTTTCAACTTTTCTAAGACCTTGTAGTCTGTTGGACTATATTGACCGAGCCAACTACAATACCCGTTTAGTGGAATAATTATTTTTTTATTAATTTTATATGATTTATTTGTTTTCCACCCATTATATAAGTGCACATTTTTTGATGATTCATCATAGTAATGCTTGTGGCTAAATTCTTCAAAAAGGTTAAGTATTGTATCTTCTACGCCTTGGGTCATCTCTTTGCTCATCTGAATTCTTAACGTATAGATATTGAATAAAGAAAAATCATAGTCTTTCAATTCCTCAACGTGCTGCAAGTACTTTTGTTTCAGGTTGCTTGTGAAGAGCCCCATAAATTGATCATTGTTAAATAACGTATTCCAATACTTCGCCCTAATTTGTTTTATATATGCATTCTCTATGTCATTTTCTTCGGTATTCTTATCAATTAGCAGCTTCAATATTGGAGTACTGTCATCATTGAAACTATGCAGCATTAATGGTTTTAAACTGTTATATTCATTGATTAATTTTAAACCCGCTTTGATTTCATAATTGAACTGTTCTACAATTCCTTTTATAAAGTCTGCATTCACTAACTGTGTTGCTTTATAATCGGCACTAATTTTATGGGACTCATCTTTTTTCAATTCTTCTATTAGAACGCTGTTATATTCTTGTTTTTCAATGCTTATGTATATTAACGCCGTTTCAACTTCTGTGCTTCGCTCTGAGTTCGAAAAAGCGTTTTGAATGTATTCAACTTCTGCATTTATTTCCTCTAGCTTACGTATAAGAAATTTCCTGTCATTTGAATACGGATTTTTTAATGTTTCGGCATTTAGTAAGCAAACAATTTGGCCGGATCTTTGTTGCTTTTCAATTAATTCAATCGCCTTTAATAAATGTTTAACACCGTTACTAAAAGGTGGATTCATAAAAATCAAATCATACTTCTTGTAAGTGTTAAACGTCAGAAAATCATCTGCAATCACTCTGTAATCTTTGCCTTTAAGTATGTGTCGTAAGTTTTCATATTGTTCAATTGTATCAATGTCATATTTCGAATTCCTTCTATAGTTGCTGGTGTTTTTAAATTGAGTATAAATGGCTTCTACTAAGTTTCCTTTACCTGCTGACGGCTCCAGAACAGAGTTAATGTACTTCCATTCTACTTTAGATGTCATTTTTCGGATTAACCGTGGTGGTGTTGGATAAAAATCCGGATTATCTTTAAACATTTTTTGTTCTCCCCTTTTTAGGGAATGAGATGTTTCCCCATCCCCTCATTAGTTTATAGATTAGGCTTATATGTGTTGATTATTGGTTTAAAGCTTTTTTTATTTAAGTAACCTAAAACCTCATCAAATTGTCTTTTGTCACAAGAGTAGTACTTACTATGAATTATTTTCATTCCATCTGGTCTAACCTCTACATTATTCAATACTGTTTTGGGCAGCGAGTGCCACCCTTTGAACATCAATAATTCTGAATAGAAGTGACGATAATATAATTTTCTTTTATTTTCAGGCTGGTATGTCAACTTGACTGCATTATCATATTGGGCATATTTAGTTGGCCGGTAACTGTCATATGTTATTCTTTCAGTAATTAAAGATCCAAGATCAGATATGTAAAACAGAGTATATTTTTCACCTTTTTCAAGATCAGCGCTTTTAAATTGTTCTTGAATGCTGTCAACTTCATGGAGAATTCTGTATAAAGCAGTTTTTAATTTTTCTGTATTTACTTGTTGGATAAGATTTTTACTCAATTTTAAATTATTCAATTTCAATTTTTCTTTAAGTGAAGTTTTATATGCGTCCCAGTTTTTATTATTCCAGGTTGCAAATATATTTAATTCTTCAATGACTGAGTTAGAAAGATCTTCTATTTTTCCCGCTTGATATTTTAACTCCTGCAATTCTTCTTCTTTTAACGCTTGCTTATGAGAAATCGCCTTTTCAATTTTTGCATTATCCACTAAGCCAACATATCTCGCATAAGAATGGCCTTGAGCGTCTATAATAAATTGCAATTTCCCTCCGTAGTACGCTCCTACGCCATATAAATTCCATTTGACTGTGTTCTTTTCAAGATCGTCCATATTGTAATAATCAATCATTGAGTTGATTCTGTTGTCTTCTGTAAAACTTCCACCGGTTTCGGCAAGAAAATCAAAATCATTTAAAAGCAAGTTAGAAAAGTTGTTTAAAGCTTCTTCAGTATTGAAATGTACTTCTTTTGTAATTTTCACATTTTCAAGTCTGTAGTCACCTTTAGCAACCTCGTCTTTGTATTGATCAAGTGTTTGATTTTTGTTTAAGTTGGCAAACTGTGCATCAATAACAAAATACTCTTGATCTTCATTCAGTTGTTTTACTACAATGCTGCTATAGATATTTTCGGCTTGTTTCTTTTCTTCTTTTTGCCGTCTCTTATATTCAGCATTTTTAAACTCTTGCTCTTTTAAATATTCCTGAAGTTCTTTTTCTTTTCTCGCTTTCTCGGCTCTTTCGAATTCTTCCATCTTTGAATCAAACAGATTCATATCTTCTTTAATTTCTTCTGTTTGTTCTGTCACTGTGTATTCCCAATCTAATGAAACACGACCATAGAAATTGTAACTGCCTGCGTAATCAGTGTATGGATCTGCTGGGCTGTAGCAATGGCGATAATTGTTTAAAAGACTGTTGCAATAATCATAAATCGCAGTCAAATAAGCTGAGCCTTTTTCATAAGGGCTTGCTTTGATTTTGATGTTAATAGTGCTATGTAAATAGCTTCCCCCAGTAGTAACAGAGAATTTGCATTGTGGGAAACGTTGTCTTATATGCTTTCTTATTTCCTTTGCCATTTCTTTTACTTCTTGTTCCTTATTTACTTCTAATTCACTCCATTGTGTTGCATCCCACAGACTCATATTTACACCCTTAGCTTTCTTTTTGGTTTTTGTGATTGTTTTAGAAGATGAGATTTCTTGTTTAGTGACACCATTAGCGACCTGCATTGATTTTTCTGTCCGTTTGCTCCACCAACATTTTTTGAATCCAGAGTATCGAAAACCGTTTGATTTAAGATGAGTTAAAACCTCTTGTTCTGGTTTACTATCAAAATAAAGTTCAATTCCGTTTAACTCTTCGTTAATTCTTAAAACAGCTGTCATTTTCAACCTCTCCATTCTTTATTACAATTTTATTTTTATTCTAAATGTATGTAATCCTTTGACTTGATTTAATTTTAACATGATCACTTTAAATATTCAATAGTTATTTTATTTTTATTCTAAAAAAGAAAAACATATTATCGAGGTTCAGCTTGCTGAAACGAGACGGCCGTAAAGGCACTTTCTTTACGGACGAATTTATTATTTTTTATTTAATTATTACCCCTCTTCCCCTTTAAGGGACACACCCTTCAAACCCTTGGGACAGTTGACTTTTTTTTGTGATTTATTGCTTTATTTGCAATAAGGTTTATAAATCATTATTTAACCAATCAATTAACATTAATCTCATTCTTCTTGATGGAATATAAATTGAAATCGAATCATTATTTCTTATGCTGCTTCTCCATATCCATTGAATCATCTCTGAAAGGGCAAAATAAGTCTCATCAACTTTAATACCCTTAGAGCTAAAGTATTCAACTAATAAGGGATTACAATAACGATTAATAGCATAAACTAGTGTATTTTTATGACTATGTTCATTTGTAGACCGGATATTACATGGTATGAATCCCTTAGTATATCCCTTGCCTGAAAGCCTTGGTTTATAATCAATAAACGTTGTCCACATATTAAAGTTTGATTTAGACTTACATATGTTCTGAAAATAATTCAGGATATTATTCTGCAGTCGCTTATGTAAAACCCTTTTATTTCTGTACCATCCTTTTGATAAAGAGTACTTTTCTTCACCGATTTTATTAAGATCACCATCATATACATTTATATTGATTTTAATTTTATTCTTAATGTGCTTATCGGCTGCTGAATCATAAGGCACACACTTATATTTTCCCTTATCTTTTTTAATCATATATTTCTCATAAGGAATATTGTTTAAATCATAATAATACTTCTGCAACTGTCCATCGAACAGATATGTTAAGTTGTATACCTCTTTAAACAATTTGAATATGTCAGCAGGGAAGTTCCAAAGTATGACTGAATCATTATGTAATATTAAGTTGTTATTTAATGCAAGCTGTTTCAAGTGTTTAAACTCTCCATCATATTCCCTTTGCATATTCTTTTCTTGCTCCATGTTCCAGATTATCCGATCGTCTTTGTTAATTATCCAGTTATTTTTAAATAACATATCCAGGTCATCTGCAGATATGTTTAACTGCTTTACAACCTCTATTGCCTCGTCTAGTATCAAAGTATAATTACCTGAATAGATGAGTTCTTTTGTTGTCTCATTTGCCATCTTAAAGAGTGCGTGTGTAGTTGCTATATTCTTATTATCTGAAAGGTGCTTATGTAACGAATCCAGTTTATAAAATGTTTCTCCGTTTACGCTGTGTATCTTAGGTTCAATAAACTTCTTATCTGGACACGCTTCCTTGATCCTCTTTACCTCATCAAGATAAGGTGTAATAAAAATAAACTTATCGTCTGTAGGTGCTTCATTCATTTTTTGTATCATGTAACTTGTCTTACCTGATCCCATTATAGAATCAATTATTTTAATTTTATTCATAATAAATATAGACTTCCCCCTTTAATATTAAAAATAAAGGAACGGATAAATATTTTACCGCTCCTTCTCATATATGAAATTCAATTGTTGATTCTTTCTTCAAGATCATGAATACGTCTTTCAAGTCCAGAAAATTTCTTATCATTGTATCGGTGGTCACTTTCAATATTCTTGTTAATAATCTTAAGCATGGATACAACCTCTTCAGGTTCATTTTCTTCGATCCGTTTAACCGTTTCTTTAATATCCTTAACGTCCTGCTTAATTGTGTTAATATCCCTGGAAAGTTGCTGTATTGCTTCAAGGATCTTTTCCATTCCGCTCACCTCTAATAAGCTTAGTATAGCATGATGTTAGCTAGATTTGTTTACCTTCTTTTGGCGTATACAAAGTAAGCAATCCATAATAAAATGATGATGATACACGTTACTATGAAGATACCTGTAATAAGCGACTGTGTTCCGCTGCTGAAGTAATCTTTGATGAAGAGGAACAATAAGAATAAAACAATAAATGTTATGTTCGTAAACCATAATGAGAATCGTTTCATATTTACAATGTGCTTGTCCATGTTATAATATGGGTAGTAACTAAAGGGGAACTTAATCCCCTTTAGCGTGTTATCTGCGTATACGTTGGCGTTGTCTCTTGCTACGGAGGCGCTTGCGTGTACGCTTTTTCTTTTTGCTTTTCTTATTCTTCATCAGGTTTTGAATCTTCTCAGCTATCGTTAAACAGTTGATGATTAAAACCGTGATAGGAATAAGGAAAGCAATTGTTATACCCACTTTCTCAAGCACTCTTTTCACCTCCTTTCCTATAACTCTATTATAACACATTTTTCCTACAAAGTCATTTTATTTTTACTCTTAAAAAGGATTTTTTCAAATTATTTCGGACATTATTTATGGGTGTTTATAGGCTGTATAAGGCGTGTATGTGGATTGGACACCCAATGATACTATGATTAATTTAAAATTGATTCTAGGTGTATTAGAATGCTTCTGATGGTGTTGTTAGTGTGTTATGGGATGGATATATGATGATGTGTGGTGAAGGAATTGGATGGAGATGATTAGGTAAGCTGAGGATCTGTAATGTTGTAGATGTAATGAGATGAGGGAATATGATTAGAGTGAATATAAAATAGGTGTGTGGATTAGATGGAAATTATATAGGATAGATAACACTTCGATTCGTTCCCTTTCGTTATACACACGATTTATTTTAATGAATAGGTATTCACTTTTAAATTGACCGCTTTATTATTTTTTCAAAAATAAATATTGTTTTTCATTTGAAATTGTGTTAGAAATCTAAATTTATCAGCCAAATCATAAAAACCCTACATAACGTATCTTATATAGGGAATTCAATACCAATATATAGGGGGTATATTAACATCTAAAGGGTTAAAAACAGGAACAAACGTACCCCTAGCACTTCCATTTCCACACCCAACTTATTTTTTCACTTTCCCATTTTTCAGCCTATTTTCGCATCGTAATCGCTATCGTAAAAGCTTATAATATCAATGTTTTTCCATCCCTCATTCTCCTCTTTTTCATCATATTTATAATTCAACGACCACTTTTCCGCTCTCCTGCCTACGTTTTACGATCACAAAACACCTATTGTCCCCTTTGACAGCCCTAAAACATTGCTATTTCAACTAATTACCCCTTTCCGATCTTCATTTACGATAAGCACTTTTTCAGCTCACGATCACCAGGGGGTCATTAAAAATCAAAATAAAAAAGCCACCTTAGTAGGTAGCTTCCCTTTAAAATTAGCGTTTTAGTCTCTTCAGTGCCTCCATATACGAGGTCTTTTTCGATTCCTTGTTCTCCAGTTTCTTCGGTTTAAATAAATCCTCTCTACGTCGATTCTTAGCTTTATAAACAGTTGTTTCTTTAATCCCAGTGTTCCCATTTTCAATTAAATCATCTAACCGCTTCATCCGCTCATTGATCCAGTTTAATCCACTAAGGATCGTTATCGCCCTATTACCTTTATCATAATGTCCTTTAAATAAGTCTAGGGGCATCTTGTTATCAAAGACATTAAACAGTTCATTATACGAAATATGCTCTGTTAAGAATTCATGAACATCCAGAATAACTCCAGCTCTCATCACATTTGTAAACTCAACAGGAGTGAATATCGAATTGTTCCACGACTTTTGTATATCGTCATGCAGCTTATCAAAATACTTACCCTCATTTGTAAATTCATTGAGGTCTGTTTGAGCAATAGTCATGATTCCTGGTGTGTCAAAAAGCTGATTTAAATCCTTCCTGTCTAATGTACTGATCTTTGATCCTCTATCCGTGTAATTGAGTAAGACTTCAATTAAATCAAGGAACATCTTGTTTGTCTCCTTGTAAAGCCTGCTCTCTGAAATCTTTCCTTCATATTTACCCAAAACCATTTGATTATCCAAAGGTAAAACACATGTTTCTGGCATAGATAAGTCATCAAGTAGCTCCAGTGAATTCATCTGGTTAACCAATACCTCATTATTGTCAGGAAGGATTGGTACAGCCACTATTGTTTTATGTGTAAGACATTCGTTTAACAATTCTAATAATATAGGAGCTACCCCTGAACCGGTTCCACCAGCTGCAGAGAAAACAACAAAAATAACTTGTACTGAAGGTTTTTCCATTGTATTCTTTATAAACTCAATTGAGGACTCCCAGTTATTTTTCATATGTTTCGCTGCTGCGCTTCTGTCTTTACCTACTCCTTCTGTCCCTACCAGATGAAGCTTATCTTGAATATTGACCAATGAATTAAGGTCTGAACGTGAATAATTTATTGCGACAGAATGAAATCCTCTCTTCATCGCTTCATCTGCTACACTTCCACCGGCCTGACCAACTCCAATAAATCCAAACATCAAACCCTCTCCCCTTCTAATTGATAACTCAAAGCTTCTTGACCATATTGAGTAATAAAAATTGTATGCTCTTTACTGTTTTTCACTATATTAATAAACTGCAAGGCTTCCAGACGATCAATGCTCTTTCTAAAAGTAGCATCAGTTAGTTGAGTTTTAGCTTGAATGGTTTTTTTCCTAATTGATTTAAACTTTAAATCAGCCCCTTCATCGCTTAATAAGCCTAGAATATACAAATCATTTCGAGTTAAGTTGTCAATGACTGAATCAAAATAAGTATCCATGTAACCCCTCCTTAATATCTGATGATTTTGAAGTATCTTGGTTGATATACGATTATTATATTGTTTATTTGCATTTAAATGCAAATATTTTTGTATCTTAATGCAAATAATCATACTCTGCTTGTATGTAAACCAGTCATTTTATAAAATTTATTCAAACAGCAAAAGGATGATTTAAATGGAATATAGGGTTAAAAGTAAGTTGGATTCATTTCTAAACAGCAAAGGTATCGAAAAAGGCTGGTTAGCAGAGCAAATAAAAGCTGAAAGAGCAAGTATATCTAGATGGTGTAAAAATGACAGCGAGGGATTTGCAACCGTCCTCCCTAGTACATACAATCTTTTATTAATGGCACATATTCTAAATTGTAAAGTTGACGATCTTTTTGAATTGATCGAAATTAAATCCAATTAACTTTGGATTTTTATATTTACAAGAGTAAAAATAAAATATATAATAAAAACACAACCACATGAAGTGGTCTTTATTTTAATCATTTTAAGAGTAAAAATAAAATAGTATGGAGGTGTAAGATGAAAAAGCAGTATTTATTTAGTCATTTAATGGGGTTTATTGAGGGAAAAGTAGTCGATGGGACAGCAACACCCGAAGAAGAATACCTTTATCAGGATTACAAATGGTACGGAAAGATTAATAAGCAAAGCTTTACATATCGAAGTTTAGTAAATCAATATCTTAATAGCGAATATTAAGCACTTTTAGAGTAAAAATAAAATATACGGAGGGGATTTATTGAAAAGAAAAAAGGATGGATTGTCTAAGCAAGTTCACATATACAGTGTGGACACATCAGCATTTTATAATGACAAAGAAAATTCATTACATAATAGGATTTTGAAGTCTTATAGATACAGAGATTATCTTAAGACATTAGTTAGTGTACATAATAGACATAAGAAATACATTGCGCAAAGAATTACATACCTTAAAGAATGCCTCTACTCTGCATTCGATGAACATAATGACATAAGAACACTTCGAACTGACAGTTTAAGAGACAACAAAGTGATTTCATTATTTGATTCAGTGTTGACCCGAACATTAGGGATTAAAGAAAACACCCTTTCAGAGGAAATCATGGTTGTACAAACTTATCATTTTGAAGTATTGAAGGACATTATTGATCAAGGATTTTTACATAACAATGAAAAATACGTTTATTTCACGAGCAGCGCCGGTCAAATTCGCACAAAGAAATCATGTTTCATTAAAAAAAGCACCTACGACAAGTATCAGGATGCTTTGACCTGTGGCTTGAGCATTGAAAAGATTAATTCCCTTGGAGGGAGCAGCATTAACAAATGGAATAGCTATATGGCCCTATCAAACAGCGCCAGTAGCCCTTGGGAGATCGATATTGATAAAGCAATTGTTGTCAACGACCTAGAAACGGATGTATCAAGCCTTGTTGACTATATTGACCGAGACACCTACGAAATCACACGAAAAACAATGAACATTCCCATTGAGCATACAGATGGCTGCGGAATGATACTCCCCACTCTAAGTCGTAAAAGCTTCATGGTAAGGCTCCCGTGGGTAAAGGGTTTATTAGTCCCTTTTGATTTTCGTAAATTTGCTGAGGAAAACAAAGCTTTTAAAGTAACTGATATATACGGCAAGGAATGGGACGTAGTGAAAGATGATGTTCAAATTATCTTCACTAAAAGCCAGTTTAAAATGTGGAAGTATTATTCATCGTGGGAAGAATATCAAGGCAATTATAAAAAATATGGATGCTTAGGGGCAAAACTCAACGAAGAAGACCCTTCTGTTGAAGGTAAACTCACTTATCAAATGCTCCAGACACTTACAGATATCTCGGATGAAGAATTAATTCAAATGAGCTCAAAGACTGTAAAAGAAATAACCACATTGGGAACTGACAAAGAAACCATGTTAAGAGTTCTTGGAGCTACGGAGAAAAAGAAACATCGGACAGCTCTTCAGGACGCTTTGCTTCTATATCCAGAACTTCTTAACGATGATCACACGAAAGAAATTATTAAAAATAAAAAGAAAAGCATGATTAAAGATGCCAAATCAGGAAAATTGCTTGTTGACGGTGCTCGTTATACATACTTATGCCCTGATCTATATGCTTTCTGCGAAAAATTATTTCTGAATATGCAGAATCCAAAAGGACTGCTTTCAGGAAGTGATGTCCATTGTTCTTTATATGATGAAGGGTATATTGATATCCTCCGCTCCCCTCACTTATATAGAGAACATGGTGTTAGGCGGAACAAAAAAGATGAGAAATATGAAAAGTGGTTCATTACCCCAGGTGTTTACACAAGCATTCATGATCCGATATCTAAGTTGCTGCAGTTTGACAATGACGGGGATAAGGCCTTGATTATTTCTGATGAGTTAATCGTCAATATTGCCAAGCGTAATATGGAAAACATTGTTCCGTTGTATTATGAAATGTCTGTAGCACAGAAACAAGAGATTAATAGCAGGAACATCTATGAAGCACTAACTCTTGCTTATGGGATCAATATCGGGGAGTACAGCAACAACATCACTAAGATATGGAACAGTGACAATATAAATCTGGACGTGATCAAATGGTTATGCATGGAAAATAACTTTACTATCGATTAAATTTATAGTCGCGTCGCATAGCGATATGCGGATGAAAAGTCAGTGAACCTAGAAATCTAGGGTGTACATTCAGCGAAAAGTAGCGATAGGAAATGATCGTCAATGAGTGTGCTAACAGGGGAATTCTAATTAATACATTTTACATTTTTGAACAATGATATTTAAAACAAGGGGGTGACAAAGTGAAGTTTATAAATGAGGATGAGCATAAATATTTAAGCGGGATATATAAGATTGAGCAGATAAGCACCGGCTTAATATATGTGGGGAAAACTAAGATGAAATTTATTAAGCGTTACTGGCATCACACTTGGAAGCTGAAAAACAATTCGCACTGTAATCGACATTTGCAGAATACCTGGAATAAATATGGAGAAAACGATTTCCAATTTCATGTATTGCAAACAGTTGATCCAAACTCAGATATGAACGAATTAGAAACTCACTACATAAACGAACTAGGTGCCTATTTAAATGGCTTTAACATGACCACCGGCGGAGAGGGCAAGAGTAATTGTAAGATGTCTGACTCCACCAAAAGAATTATTGGGGAAAAGAATAGGATTAATAACACCGGAAGAAAGCTTAGTGATGAGACTAAAGCCAAAATGAGTAAAGCGAGAATTGGCAGAAAGCTCTCTCCGCAGCATAAGGAAAAGCTTTTACAATCTAGAATGAATAAAAGGCATTCGCCAGAATCTAGATTAAAGATGCGTCAGTCTCATTTAGGGTCAAAAAATAAATCCTCAAAAATAAATGAAACGAAAGCATACGAGATAAAAGTTCGATTGATTAATGGAGAAAAGATGTTCGAAGTATCAAAGTCAATGTGTGTTTCCTACCCCATCGTTAAATCAATATTAGAGTGTAAAGTATGGAATCATATTCATGTTACTGGGTGGGACGACTTTATTCTTAAATACAAAAGCAAGAAGAAAAGCACTCTTACTTCAAAAGAAGTATTTTGCATAAGAGAACTTCTTAAAAAAGGGTTATCAGCACCCCATGTTGCAAAAATGTGTAACATAAAACCCAATGTTGTCTATGGAATTAAACAAGGAAGAACCTATAAAAATGTAAAATGAATGTAGAATGTATTATATGAAAACCCTGTGCCAAGCGTTTACATCATGCTGGGAAGCACTTGTAAATGAAGGTGCAACGACCATCCTTTATGGAGTAATAATAAGGTGAAATTCCTTATTATGAAGCGCTGACCATCTGTCTAGCACAGATGATGATATGGTCTATTCCCTAATAAAATATCGGGAAACCGAGGGTATCAAAGTTCGCAAAAACCTTATTCATGCCTACCCGACCTGATCATGTTGATGAAAAAATTAAAGATTACATAAAAAATAAAGTCCCCCACTTCTTCATCAATGCAAAGGATAAAGAAGAACATAGCGTTGAGTTAATTAATGAAAGCACAGTAAATAAGTTAGACTCCATTATCCCTTCTGACCGAATTAATTTCGCAGCAGTGGCAGGAAAATTTGATTATCGCTTCCTGCTCAAGAACAGGGAGATTAAATTGGACGATGCAATTATTCGTGAATACAAACGATTAGACCAGAACAAGAAATGGCTCATGAACGATGAAGACATTAAGCCTGGACAAAAACTTTATGTCTATGAGGTCATTAAAGACAGGTTATTAAAGATTCATAGCGACGAGCAATATGTTACTGATGTTTTAGTTAAGCATTTATATAAAAAGAAAAGCAAATTCAAATCAACATTATGGGAATGTTTCGGGGATACAATCCTAGTGAATTTACGTAAGAACTTAAAGAATACAACTAAATGCAGTTCTTGTTTAAAAATAATCAAATCCTCTTCTAACCGCAAAAAATATTGCACTAGCTGTTTTAATAAAAGAGAAAAAGAACGACAAAGAGAAAAATGGCATAAGAATAAAACCAAATATCGCTCTGCTACCTAAATAGAAAGTGACCTGAGCCTTACTCCCCCAAGGGGTACAGCGATTTTACCGGAAAAAGTTTAACAAAAAAAGCGCCTTGAGCCCTTGATATGACTGGTCTTAAAGCCCCTTTTGAGATAATCGCCATAAGGGAGAAAGAAAGCTAATTTCCACATATAAGGGTGAGTACGTCTCCCATTTTTCAAAAGAAACACAAACGTTACCGTAATTATATCTTAACACAAAAATAAACAAAATCACTAGGAGGAATTAAAACATGAACAAAACTGAATTTGTAGGAGCAGTTGCAGAAAAATTAGGAGTTTCTAAGAAAGAAGCAACACCTAAAGTAGAAGCAGTATTTAATGTGGTCGTTGAAACACTAACAAAAGGTGAATCAATCAAGATTCCTGGAGTGGGAACATTTGAAGTTCGTGAACGCGCAGCTCGCAAAGGGAGAAATCCACAATCGGGTGAGGAAATTGATATTCCGGCTACAAAGTCACCTGCCTTCAAGGCTGCTAAAGCTCTAAAAGACGCAGTGAAAGCTTAATAAAAATTAATGAGGACGACAGGAAAGGCTTCCTGCACGCTTTGTCACATAGAGCTTATGCTCCTAAAAGTGGCAGAGTTAGATGTTATGGAGGAAATTGTCGCCCTCCCCTCTTTTCGCATGTGTTCATCTCCAGTTTAATTAATTAGAGTTCTTTTATTGATGGCATTGGGGTGTCGTCAATAATAAGCTGTTTACTGATATGTGGGATATCAGTTCTCCGCTAATATTCATTTGTTTGAGGACTTGGAATGCCAGGGTTTCGGATAAGTGGATATTAGCGGGGTATTGCCCCATCGTGGATGAAGCCTTTTCTAAACATGTTTATTCTCACTTTCATACGAACAAAATCATTAAATTCGACTTTACAACTACAACTGGTCATTGTGGTTAGTCGGATAATGGTCATTTATGAGGGTTCGAGGTTAACTCGGATGTCTTTATCTTAAAGAGACAGGTAAATGGCTATTATCAGGCTAAACATGTCGGTAAGACCTTTGCTACACAAGCTGAAAAATGCTGTTTATGTAGGGTGAATCCCATCACAGTCTTATTATGGGTGACATGTAGCCTGAAAATTAATTGCGGTGTATAGCTTCGGCTTACACTTAGGTAAGGCAGACGCGTCTCCCTTCCCTTTAAATAATGCCCTTGTAAGCTTTGATGCTTATTATGCGGTAATCAAAACTTTTCCGGTTAGCGAGTCTTCTATACTCGTAAAATAAGTGAAATGGTTTTTGGGCGCTTGATCATCGCTCCCATTTTGCAGGAAAGGATTATTTTCGGTCTTGCCTTTTCAATTTCACTTAGCAACACGTTCACTTTATTTCACTTTATCTCCTTCAATGTTCTGAATGGAGCCTTACCTTTCCCATGCACATACCTCCTTACACGGGTCAGAGAAAACTGTGCAAAATAAACGGCGAGCGTTTGGGACGCTTTGTTTCTCAATAAGGCGTGTAACCTGACAAGAGCATTAAAAATGCCATTGAGAAGGCTTATTAGGGTCTTTCCTTCTCGTAATTTGTTTTTGAATTCATTAAACGAGAGTAGCCGTTTAATCCCGCGTGGGAGACACAAAAGACACCTCGATACGTCCAGCTTTGGGATTCCTTCCAAAGCCAGCTACTAATCAAGTGTTTCACTGCGAATTCAGAGGTTGTTCGGCGACTACTTAACCCATTTTATGATTGAGTAGTTGGCAATAACACAGGATTGATTTCCTTCATTCGCAGCCTATAAATGAATTAGCTCATCTGCCAGGTGTAGAAGGACAATCCGGTTTTTATGCTCATGTACCATGGTGTACAAGGAGTTCCTGAAGACGTCGTTATGACGTCTTTTGTTATTTTCGGCTTACTTATAGTTTGTCGACTACAAAGGTTTCAATCGCTGAACCCGTAATCAGCGTATTCCCTGTAGATTTTGCGTACCTACGTGAGTAAATGAATAATATGTAAGAACGCTAATTCGTGTAATTCTCAAGGGAGGACGAAAAGATGGGCACAAACATTCGCGTTGAAGTTATGTATGATGACACAGTATATAGTAAGTGGGGCGACATTATTAACGAAACATATGCCGGAGATATTATCGATGCAGTTCTCGATGAAGACGTAGAAGAATACTTTGGGAAGGATCGGAAAGGTCGCGAAGTATTTGTCGGGTCACTTAACGCTTACGGTAAGCTCGTGCTGGAACCTGGATTTAAATTAGTAGACCTCAAATAACGCAATCAGAACGAGCTCCCGCACTCTACTGCGAGGTCTTTTTGTGCTTGCGTTTTACTTTACCGATCAGCCGGAATGTGCTTACGAGCCTTCCGGTACGCAAGTTATCAATAAACTCCTTCGGGCGTTTCCCCAACGCCTATCCGACTTATCTTTTCATCTCCTTTATATCCCCTTTTCGGTCGTTACCGATGCTTCGGATCATCGGGCTTCCGAAGGAGCTTATTGTACGTAAATAAAACACATATTGGAGGAATTAAATTTGGCTAAGAAAGTTCATACAGTAAATTTAAAAGGTAACTATACTTACATTGATGGAATTATTGAAGAAGAAACAAAAACAGACATCGAGCGTTATGATCTAAATTCAATCTTAAAATCATTTGATGGTCGGAAAGTGAAAATTTCTATTACCGAAGAAGACGAACTTCCACAAATCAATGAGTAGGTGGTGACTGAATGACAGCTATTTTAGATCCTGTTTTGCATCGTGAAAAAGACGAATCATTTACTGATTATCATATTAGACTTTTCAAAAACAAAGACACTTATCACATTGACACAAAAACAATTGCATCCCTTTTAAATAAGGATCAAGGAACCAACTATGATGAAAGCAAATGGCGTAAAGACTTTAAACAATTTGAACGCTGGCACGATTACTTCATCTCAAAGAATATGAACAAAGAAGTTCAACAAAAACATGAAGAAATTCGCATTGAAACCGAAAAACAAACAATCAAAGCACGAGATCAAAAAAGAGAATACCGCAAGTTCATTGCCAATCAAGCACGATTTGAAAAAATTAAAGATGATGTTGTTCAAGCTATTGCATCTCTAGAGTCAAAAAGACCCCTTCGCTTCACCTTCCCATCACCTGCTATTACTGAAAAACATGGACTTGCTCTATTCAGTGATTGGCACTTCGGAATGGAAATTGACAACCGCATTAATAAATTCAATAAAGAAATCTTTAATGAGCGTGTAGAACATCTCACCAACAAAGTGATTGAGTATGGTAAGCAGAATCACATTTCCACACTTCATGTAGCAAATCTCGGTGATTTAATCGGAGGCCTAATTCATGTGTCTACAAGAGTTCAGGCCAATGAAGATGCTGTAGAACAAATTAAATATGTATCTGAAACGCTTGCTGAGGTGTTAGCTATGTTGGCTAGTGAGTTTCAAGAGGTTAAGTTCTATAACGTTGCAGGCAATCACGGTCGCCTCTCCCCTTCTAAGAATGATGTGGGGATCAAAGAAAACTTTGAATACCTCATTAATTGGTATCTTGAAGCCAGATTGAAGAATATAAAGAACATCTCAATTGAACCTGAGCAAGACGGATTCATCCCCGCTAAAATCAACAATCAGGAAGTCGTGTTTGTGCACGGCCACTACGATCGTGTTGATCAGTGTGTAACACGATTGCCCCAATTACTTGGTTACATCCCTTCTTACATATTCGGCGGTCATATTCATCACAATTATGAAAAAGAGTATGGCAGCACAACAGTTGTAGTAAATGGAGCGCTTGTCGGTGCGGATGATTATGCTATGCAAGGTCGGTTTGGCACAAAACCTTCTCAAAAATTTATGGTTTTTGATGATGCAGGTATTGAGGCTACATACATAATTCGCTTTAAGAATGATACACACAACAGAGCCTAATCGAAGTATTAGGACATTATTTTTTCAACTAATGGAGTCTCGATGCAGGCTCCTCTTATTTTGTTAAAACTTTAATTTTATAGAGATGAGGATGATTGAAAGAAGAAACTAAAGTTCTTTGGGAATATGTAAAGCTACTAAAAGAAATTAATGATAGTGGTTATCTGTGTAACAGGGAATTAAAAGACGCCCTAGCAAGTTTGCATAAAAGCCTGGGATTTGAGAAAGCCACTAAAAGTGAACAATTGAACCAAGACGTCAAATTCTCTACTAAACCCTTAAACGGAACGAGTTACACATTGAGTGCGGGCCATAATCCTGAAAGAATTGCTGTAATTAATCCTGGAAGAGAAGAAACAACCTTTTTAATTATTGATTTAAATAATTCCCGTATTGAGGACATCTCTAAGAAAGTGGAGCATGGAACGTTTAAACATCAGGCTAGTCAAATAAAAGCCATGATTATAGACAAACGACCGAGTAAATTAATAATTGATGCAAACGGTATTGGAAAAGGTTTGCTTGATGCTCTTGCTGATATATTAAAAGGAACCAAGGTTGTTTTGTCCAAAAATGGTACCTTAACTTATAAATAAAATACTTTTTTAGAACGCCTAGTGATGATTGAGGAAGTCTTGTCCCCTCTCTATTGCTGGGCGTTTTATAAAACGTGTTTTTGAACAATAATACGGAGGTGAACCAATGCCAAGAAAAGCCAAAGAAAAGGAAAAATTGATTTGTGCTGCTTGTCAAAAAGAAAAGGACAAAGAGTCGGGGTTCTATAATTCACGAAGTAGCCTGTATGAGAAGACAGGAAAAGTCCCTATTTGCAAGACTTGCTTGAAGAAAAACATTGATTATAACAATATTGAATCAATATATACAGTCTTACAACAGATTGATGTTAAATTTGATCCGTTGTATTGGGATCAAGCTGAAAAGAGAAAAACTGATACATTTAGCGCTTATATGACTATGGCTAATTCATTAAAGCAATTTAACGGGACTGGTTGGAAAGACAGTATATTTGTAAAAGAAGAAATTAAAAACGTTACAACAAATGAAGAAGAGAAACAAACCACGCAAAATATTGATTCAGATTATCTAGAGAAACTTAAAGAAAATTACGGATATGGTTACCCCGATGACGACTATCTCCTTTTCGAAAAGAAATTCCTTCAACTCAAACCCTCTTTTCAGTTACTTACCACAATGCATGAAGAGTGCTTGCGAGAATACTGTGTAAATAAAGTATACGAGACACTTGCAAAAGCAAAAGGAGATTTCAAACAGGCTAAAGACTGGGCTGCAATGGCAAAAGATACAGCTGAAGCAGGTAAATTAAAACCTTCTCAAATGAGTAAAGCTGATTTATCGCAAGGTCTAGATGGATTTGGTCAATTGGCCAGAATGGTTGAAGAGAAAGTTGACATTATCCCTATCTTACCGAAGTTTGTTTCTCAACCAAAAGATAAACCAGATGTTGTTCTATGGTGTTATTTGAATTATGTTCGGGACTTAAAAGGTCTTCCTGCGGCTGATTATAAAGATATCTACAACTTTTATGAAGAACGGAGAGCTGATTATGAGAAACAAGAATTAGATAATGATCCTTCCATGAGGGAGTTATAAATATGGCTTCGAGAAAGAACTTTCAAAGAGATAATTTTAAATACACCAAACAAAGTTCAAGATTAGACAGCGACCCTGAATTCAACTCCCCTGTTCAAGCAAATCAAAATAAGGTTGATACTTTTGAGCGAAATTTAGACAAATGGATTGAATTTGTTCAATGGGCAAGGTGGTTTCCTGATTTATGGTACGACTTAATTAAGCCAGAAAAAGGCGGCATGAGGCTAGACTTAGATCAAAGGGTTTTCCTAAGATGTATGAGTCGTTTTGTAAGTACGTATGGAGTTTTCCCTCGTGGGTTTGGTAAAACGATGCTTGAGTTAATGTCAATTTACCATACTGCTATTTGGTTTCCTGATATCACAATAGCCATGTCAGCACAAACCAGAGAAAACGCTGCTTCAATTAGTGAAGAGAAACACAATGAAATTATGAAGTGGTTTCCTTTAATGAAAAATGAATTAGCTGGGAGACCTTCTTTTACTAAAGACTCTGTTGAGGTTAAGTTTTCTTCAGGAGGAGTTTATTCTGTACTGGCAAATGCACAGTCTACAAAAGGCCAGCGTAGAAGAAGGCTAAATGTTGAAGAATCAGCTCTTTTAAATAACGAGCTATTTAAAGATGTGCTTGAACCAGTAGTAAACGTACCCAGAAGAACAATTGGTAAGCTTGCTACAGTAAACCCTTTTGAATTGAACGGAATGATTAATTACCTAACAACGTCAGGCTATCGAGGATCGGATGAATTCAACAGGATTTTAAACATGCTTGATGAAATGGCTGATTTAAAAGGGAAAATTGTTCTAGGAGCAAGCTGGGAGTTACCTTGTCACTTTGGCAGAGGTGAAACACGGACTCAAATACTTGCAAAGAAAAACGATCCTACAACCTCATCAACTGCTTTTGCAATGAACTATGAGTCTAAATGGGTTGGTGCGAGTGATGGAGCACTTATCAACATTAGCAAATTGATCAAAGCAAGGACAATTACAAACCCAGAACTGACCTGCCCTAGAGATAAGAATAAGAATTTCTTATTAAATGAATATGTGATTGGGGTCGATGTTGCCCGCTCAAGTGAAAAGTCAAACAACAAAACAGCCATCATTGTTCTGAAGATTATTCGCAACTCCAATAATGCAATTAGACAAGTCCAGGTTGTAAATATAATCGAGCCACCAAATGGATTGAATTTTAAAGAGCAATCGATCATGGTTAAAAGGGTTTTCAAAAACTATGGAGGTAATGAAGATCTATCTATATCAAGAGTTAGAGCTGTGATTGTGGATGGAAACGGAGTCGGAAGTGGACTAGTGGATAGACTTCTAGAAGATGTTACAGATCCAGAAACGAATGAAGAATTAGGATGCTGGGCAACAATCAATACTGATCAGAAGCCAGATGTTCCAAACTCCCCTGCTATTGTTTACAACCTCAAATCTCAAGGGATTAATGACAAGATTATTACCACTTTCTTAGATTATGTTGAATCTGGAAAGTTGAAATTATTGAGACCATATGAAGAAATAAAAAGCAAAAAAGTCATCAGCGACGATATAATGGTTGAGGCCACATGTATTCAAACACAACTATTAATTGATGAAGTAGCCAACTTAAGGCTAAAGAAAACACAGAACTCAATTAGCGTTGAACAAGTAGTTAAACGTATTGATAAAGATAGGTACAGTGCATTGAGTTACGCTCTTTACTACATAGCTTTATTTTTAGAAAAGGAAGAATCCGATGATGAGTATTCATTTGGATTCTTTTTTAATTAGAAATTGAGGAGGTGAATAATGACTACACCTGAACCACAGCCATCATATGAGTTTAATACAAATTTAACACCGCTTGATTCATTGTTCTTTAATGATTTATTTAACGGCATTTCTTACGACAAAGTTAAATCATGGCTGAAAGACCACAACGCCTACAATAAACAGATTAGAGATGCCTCTAAATTGCTTTATAACGCAAATGGTGTGTATAGAAACGTTATTGACTACATGGTAGCCCTCCCTACTTTAGACAGAGTTATATTGGGGTCAAGTAAAGCAACTAATTTTAAATCGAACAAACAAAAGTTCAACCTGGCTTTAGGGAAAATCAGTGACAAAAGTGTTGTCAGGGATTCATTAGGAAAGCTCAGCAAATATGGTACTGGTTTTTATTATTTTGATTCTGTGGGGAAGGAATCATTCACCACTACTCTAAGTGACAATGAGATCGGATCAATAACTGAATCAAATACCATTGACGACTTTAATTGTTCAGTCCTCCCCCTTCCTCTCGATTATTGCAAAATTATCGGCAGGAAAAATTCCTCTTATCAGTTAGCTTTTGATGTCTCCTATTTTGACAAGTTCACAAGTAACGGAAGGTCGCTCAAGCTTAAACGATGGCCAGAAGAAATCAGACAAGGTTATAGAGCTTATAAAAAAGATCAAAATCGAAAATGGCTAGTTCTTGATAACAATAAGACCATTGCTGTTAAAGGAAGTAGCGACATTGAAGATCAATGGGGACGCCCAATCGGTTTATCTGCATTTATTGATATGGTTTATGATGAATACTTTGTTGACACTAAACGGAACATTTTAGATGAGCTTAACAGTACTTTAATCTACCAGACCTTCCCTGAAGGCGATCAAAAAGGTAAATCAGCTTTATCTCAAAAGCAACAGGAACAGCAGCACGAGAATATAAAAAAAGCGTTAGTTGCCAAAGGCAGTGTTAAAGGGGTTAAGTTCTTCTCTTTGGCTTCGGGAACAAAATTAGACAAGTTAGAAACTAATGTGGATTTCTTGAAGGTAAAAGGTGAAGACGAGCTCATTAAACGAATCACTACAAATTTAGGATTTGCAGGATCTGCTCTCAATGGTCAAGACGGTAACTACTCTTCTCAACAAACCAATATTGAGATGGTTTCTTCCCAAATATTCTCCTGGTTAGAACAAATCCAAAGTGAATTTAACAAGGTGATAAACGCCAACATCATCAAAGATCCTCGCTCTTATATTGAGGTTTACTACCTCCCTCTTACCCACGTTAACAGGAAAGAAAAAGTCCAAAACATGAAAGACCTTTATACAAGTGGTCGAGGCAGCCTTATTGCTTGGATAGCCGCTACTGGATGGAATCCTGATGCTTACTTATCCCTAATGGAATATGAAAAAGACGAAGGTTTTGATGAAAAGTTCCCTGTTCATGCAACCTCTTTCACAATGAGCAAGGATAGTGATAAGTCAGCCGGCGCACCTGAGATCGATACTCCGAAAAATGAAAACACGATTAAATCGAAGACAAATAACAGTAACGGAACGCCTTCTGGCTCTTGAGAGGAGGTGATTAGTATTTGAAAAGCACGATTTTAGAAATTAACAATCAGAAAAAAACCAGTGGTCAGACATACATCAAGTGGGTCGTTCTTGAAATTCATGAAAACAATACTCAATTTAACAAGAATGGCATTACCTGGCTGGAGAAATACATAAACGCTAACCTTGAATCAATCAAGTTAATGCCAATTTGCGCAGAGTTCTTGGATGATGAAAACAGTGAGCCATTCGGACACGGGTTAACAGAAGTCAAGGACGGTACCCCGCTCTTTGAAAACAGCGCTGTGGTTGGTACGACCACCAATGCTTACATTGATACTATAGATGTTAATGGTGAGCCAAAAAGAGTGTTAATAGCTGAAGGCTTCCTATACAACCAGCGCTACCCTAAATTTGTTCAATGGTTAAAATCAAAAATGTTTGATGGTGATTTCCCTGAAACCTCGGTTGAGATAGCAGCTGTGGAAGGTTCAGATGCAATTGAATATGAAGGTGGCTGGAAAGAACAAGGACGTATACCTATGAAATTTGACTTTACAGGTGATGCAATTTTAGGTATTGACCCTGCAGATGACGCTGCCATTTTACTTGAATTAAACAGTAACAAAAAGGAGGATAATTTAATGTCAAAATCTCAAGAAGAAGTAGTCCTTGAGTTAAACAACAAACTTGATAATAAGAATAAAGAAATTGGAGAGTTAAATCAAAAAGTTGAGAAACTTACTGAGGACTTAAAGCAAAAAACCGAAGAACTGAATGCTGCTGTTAAAGCTGCAAAGGATGAAAAAGCTAAGGCTGAAGCAAAAGAAAAAGAAGCGCAAAAAGCCAAGGATGAAAAAGCCAAGGCAGATGAAGAGCTTAATTCCCTAAAGGAATTCAAAAACAAGGCGGTAGCCGAAAAGATGCAAGGAGAGCTTAACCAAGCTTTAAAGGAATATTCTCCTGAAGAAAAGGATGTCGCAAAAGAGAAAATTGAAATGTTCTCTAAGTCCCCTTCTATCGAGCTTAAAAACGAAATTATTTCTGAAATCAACTCAGCAATCGCTCGATCCTTCATCGCTGAACGCTCAAAGAAACAAGCCTCTGAGACTAATAGCAAAAATTTCGATATTTATTCAGACGTTCGTGATTCTGGGCAACAAGGTTCAGTGACAATTGATGATCTTTATTAAGATAAAATAACACTTTTATAAAATTTAGGAGGAATACTCAATGTTCAAATTCGGAACAATTGGTGCTTACAAACAAGTACGAAATAATCCACGTTGCAAGGCTAGTGTCGATTTAGTCCCTGGTCTAGTCGTAATTCCTAACGATTCATCTGGTAATGCATTCCCTCCAGGCGCATCTTCAACTGCAAAAGGTGATGTGTATGTGGTTGGAAACATTATTGATAAACCTGAAATCCGTGATAAAGCCGACTTCAAAGTTTTAAAAGGTGAATATGTCCTTGCTTTTAATTTAGCAGACTTAAAAGGACTGCCCATTGAACTCAGCTCAGACGTGGTAGTTGATTATGACGCGCTTGTTAAAGATGACGTATTGGTTCCTGCTGCGGACAAAACAGGTAATTGGGTTAAAGCTGGAGATGACGTTGCAGAGTTTAAAGTATCTCTAAAAGTCTTAGAGAAAAATACATTTGGCGGAAAAGGTTTGTACCTAACAGTACAGGCTTAATTAATATTCTGGAGGTAATTATTAATGTTTACAGTTGAATTAAACAATGTTCAAAAAGACTCAAACCATTATGCAAATGCTAAATTGAATGCTAAGTCCCCTATTGTAGAAATCTTTTCTGCAGCTGCAACGGGTCAAGATCTTTCCAAATTTGGAGCAAAAGCCAATGCCGCTATGACCCATGTGAAGGAACTAGCCTCCAAAGCTCTAATGGGCAACCCTGTAGCTAAAGCTGAGATCAACACAATTGTGCGTTATGCTATTGAGCCTAAACTTATTTCAGCAATTAAACTATTTGATTTTATGGGTACGTTCAGACCCATTGGTTATGATGAGCAACCAATGATGACAACATACGCACATGAATCTATCCGAAGCCAATTCCAAGCTTCTCGTGGTGACGTACCGTTCGCTACTACAACTTGGAGCGAATACCCAATTGGAACACAAACCATTTCTTCTGGTTATGCTGTTAACTATCGTGAGATTCAAAGTGGGAATCTTGATAAAGTAGCTGAAGGCATGGAACAAGTTCAAACAGATATGATGAACAAAGCAATGTACTATGTTGTAAACGAAATGTTCAATGCAATTAAAAATGCAACAGGCGTTAAATACTTTGCTGAAACCGAAAATATTACTAAATCTTCTGTAGACGACATAATCAAAAAGATTCGTCGATTTGGACAACCTTCCATTGTTGGTGATTTTTCTGTTGTTTCTCAGTTAAATGACTTTGCGGGATTCCAGGCTGTAGCTGGAGATGCTTCAAGCACTAAGCTCCCTCAATCTGTGATGGATGAGATCAGAAGAACTGGATTGCTTAACACTTATAAAGGTTCTTCTGTTGTAGAATTACCTAACGCTTATAATCTTACTGAATTAAATAAAGCCAGCGACAACTTCAAAACATATCTTCCTGAAGGACTTCTCTTCTTCATTCCTCAAGGTAAAAAGTCTCCTCTTCAAGTTTTCCAAAAAGGCGGACTCACATCAATGAATGGTAACGACATTATCACTGGAACTGAGATTACTCGTTTTGATATGGAAATTGGAGCTGGTGTAGCCAAAGGACAAGAACATCAAATTGGTCTCATCAGAGACACAAGATATGAATTATCACAAATTTAAACAATTTAAAATCTAGGAGGGCTGTGTCCCTCCTTTTATTTTTGGAGGGATTACATGTCTTTTAATTTAGATAAAAAGATTACAATTAAAAATTTATGCCCATGGGATTTATATTTCCGAAAAATTGATACTCACGGAGACTTCAGATTACCGGCCAATGGAATTAGACAGATTACAGCTGGGGAAGTGCAATCCCAAGTCTATGACAATACCTCACTATTCACTGGAACTGACGGTCAAGGTACTCATGCCAAAATCTATATCGATGACAAAGAAACCCGGGTACACTTAGGTTTCGAGACTGATGATAAAGACGACAAGCAAGAAGTTGTTACTGTAGAACGGATTAAGCAAATCTTGGGGTATAAAACACAAAAAGCCTTCGAAGAAAACGTTCAAAAGGAAATCTTACTTGAGTCTGAAAAAGCTCAACTGTTTGATGTAGCTAAAAAAGAAAAGATTAATGATTACACCAAGATTAAGTTCATTGAAGACTACACTGGATTTAAATTTGATACTCAATCATAAGGGGGTTAAATCTTGACTCCTTATGAGAAAGTAATTAACGTTTTCCACTCAATGTTTCAATCAAATGAAGTTCTCCCCGATGGACTTGAGCAGCAATTTTTCACTAACGCCGTGGGTGAATATGAAACTGAACTAACGGAACTTGGCTTTGATGAAGAGTCCAATACATTTAAAGATCCCCTCACATCTCCTCAAATTCAGATTTTAGGAATGCTCATGTATAAAGGTTATCTTGGAAGATACCGGGACAGAGCCCTAAAATTAAATAACGTTGTGGGGCGAGATATTCAATTGACGGGGTTAGCAAATACAAAAGCTCAAGTTAACAGGGCATACGAAGACCTAATCGATGATATCGAAAAAAAGTTGAGCAAATTAAAAATGAATAACTTTGATTGAGGTGATTAGATGTCTATAGATTGGTATCTAACCTCTTCTTCAAATTATTTGAGTGGCTGGGAAAACGAAGAGTTTAATTCAAACAAGTATGAAATCTTCAAGGAAATCTTAGCAAATTCACCTGAAACTTACGATATTGAATTGAATGGCAAACCTGAACAGGTAATAATTCAAACCACTCAGGACAGCGAAACAAAAAAAGTCCTTACAGTTTTAGGCTTATTGAATCGTGGAGACTTGATTTTGTATGACAGTAGTTACTGGCTAGTTAATTCACGTCCTACCGATAACAAAATGAATGACAGTGCTACTATGCGGCTTTGTAATTCATCAATTAGTCTAACATCTTCTGATGAACTAATTGATTCTGGGAAGATTGATGAAGTTACAGGGAGACCGATAAAGATTAAAGTACCTGGTGAGAAGGTTGACATCCCGTGTGTTTTAGAACGAACAACCTCAACAATTGGATCAGAATTGGCCATAAATATTCCTGAGGGACAGGCACACGTTACCATCCCCTTTTTAAAACATGAAAAATTAAAGAAGGGTCTTTTTCTTTCTTTTTATGGCGAGGAATTCCGTGTTGATGATATAGACTATTCCAAGGTTTATGGAGACACTGGAACAATTAGACTTATAGCCAAAAAGAAAGTTGGAGGTGATAGCGAATGAGTATGATGGTCGAACATATCACAACTGTATTCAGAACTATTATGAATGATAAAGAATTGAATCGTCTTTTATATTATAAAGATGACCCTCTCTCCTCTTCTCTCCCTGACGTTCAGACGTTGGAAAATTATTATGATCCAGTTGATGATTCCCCATCGATATTAAGCTCCATAATTAAACGTGCTCCCAAAACTGATGATTTAACCGACCAACCAATTTGCAGACTTTGTGTTTATCTTGGCAATGGAATCCCTAAATCCTCAGATCAAAGTGTAATGCTGCTAGACCAAGATTTGATGATTGATGTTTATACACACATTAACACTTATGAAGAGACTGAATTCAGGAATCTGAAAATTACTGATCGTATTTGTGGGATGCTCTTCAATCAAAATTTTGCTGGTATCGGTAAAAGTGTTAGATACACAAGGTTGCTCATATCGAACGCACCTGAAGGGTATTTGGGATACAAATTGATATTCACTTTCGGAGCAAGTAAATGAATGTGTTAAAGGATTTTTTCTTTTTAGGAAGGCCTATTAACACTGATGTCGGTGCTATCAGCTTTATTCGCTTAAGAGATTACCCAGAGTACATAAGTGAGCTAAATATGATGAAAATGAGCAAGAAGGAAATCATTAGGAACTTTTTAAAAATCAACAATGACGGTTCATTAAATGATTTAATTATCGAATTGAAGAAGAACAGCCTCTTCAAAATTGTTCATGATTACTTACCTGAATTTAACCAAGCTTATTTTAAAGTGTTTAGCAAAGTATTTGTGGACAAAGAGTCACTAAAGCTTATTGATCAGAAAGCATTTAATAATGTTAGAAAATTGATATTAGAGATGCATTGTTTGACTGAAGAGAAAATTGTTGAAAATGATGAATTGCAGGAGTTTAATGATTTAAATAATCAATTAAAGCTCCAAAATTCTCAAAATGATTTAAAGGACATCGTCAGCTGTGTGACTGCTTTTAATGGATATACATATCAAGAGGTAGCCGATATGACAATTTACCAATTGTACCTGTCATATTACAGAATGGGCGAAATAATGAATTATAACACTTCTGCGTTATTCGCTACTGTAGCAACTGATGTGAAAATCGGTGACTGGAATAGTCATGTAGACATGTATAAAGAAGAAAAGCACCACCTTAGTACGGCAGATGCCAAAAATTTAGAGCAATTATTCGGAGACTGATTTTCAGTCTCTTTTTCATTTTATATTAGGAGGAAAACACTTGGCAAAACAAACAGTTATCCATGAAGTTGGTAAGGTGCTAACCAAAAGACTTAGTGACCATAAGGTTGTTGCATCTTCTGTAACACAAATGACTCAGTTCGCCCAACAAGTCCAGCAAGACTTTTTAAAAGGTGGATGGGGAAATAGAGACCTCTATGTCATCAATTCAAGCAAAGAGGTTTCAGGTAATGTAAAAAATGCTTTCTTTGATCTTGATTTTATGGCAATGCAGCAAGGTGTAAAAATTGAAAACGAGACGATTTCTGTATGGGAAGATGAAAGTCTTACTGTAAGTGATTCTGGCACAGTCAAAATCGCGTATACACCTTTATCAAAAGTCTCACTTACAAATGAAGACGGAGACCAGCAAGAATTTGATGTTTCAGACAAAACAATTACTGTTCCTGAAACGTTTGCTGCTAAAGGGAACGCTGTAACAGCTCATTATCAAATTGAAGTCGATGCAGAAACAGTTGAAATTAGTGGTGAAAAATTCTCTGAGAACTATTACTTCGAAATTCACACACTTGAATACGATCCAAAAACATCAAAAATTTATAGTGATCTCTATATCCAGTTACCTAAAGTTAATTTCTCTGGTGAAGCAGACATGTCTTTAGAAGCTGGACAAGCCTATACACCTGAAATTGGATACCGAGCATTAGCTGATGACAACGGCAAGATCGGTACTTTTGCACGTGTTAAGCGTAACCCTGATGGAACAAAAGGAATTAAAACGGAACAAGAAGATGCGACATCGAATAGCAGTGTAGACATTGGAACAACGCAAGAAACAAAATAACGTTAGGAGTTTGATATCTTGGCACTTTTAAACAAAGACGGAGACATTTACACTTCAGCCAGAGACGATGGAACTGGTAAACCGATCACCGACATTCATCTCAAATCACAAGAAAAGCCTCTACAAGTTGACTTCCCTCAAACTGGTTTGGATGCTATCAAAGGGATTCAAGTACAGTCCCCTTCCGTAACCTTGAATGAAAGAGATCCAGGCTTCTCCTCTTTTAAGACGGATAAATTCACTGTTACTTCAACAGCTCAAAAAGTTACCGCAGGTATCACTGACAGAACATCACTTACTATTTACCCACCTGCAGAAGGCACAATTTACATAGGAAACTCAACTGTGACTGCTGATACAGGTATCCCATTGACAGCCGGTGACAAACCTTTTTCAGTTCCTGTCGCCGCTGGTAAAACACTTTATGTCTATGTGATCAATGACGGCACCGACAGAGACATAAGAGTATTTGAAGCTAAATAATTTGAGGGGATACATCCCCTCTCCTTTTTAAATAAAAGTCAGTTTTTAAACAGACTTAGGAGGTGGAGTTGTTGACAGAAACCGATGAAAATATTTTAAAAACCATTCCAGATAAAGCAACCTTTACATTCCACGAAGCAACAACTGCCCCGTCTGAAGGTGAAGAATTTGTAGTATCACATTATCGGGATATTACTGTTAAGATCTCTGGTTCCTCAACTTCAAGAGAAATAAAATTCTTTGCCGTAGATGAAAATGGTGAAAAGACAGAAATTGCTGGAACAAACAAAACTGATTTTCAATTAGGTACGGGGACATTGAATACAAATGAAAACTGGGATTTCGATATTGCGGGGGTTTTCAAATTCATGGTTGAGGTTGTTTCCGTAAATGGAGATATAACGATTAAAGGAATTGCGGTGAGTTAATGAGTAGCAGTAAATTTGTAGGTCAGCTCAAACAAAACAATGAGCAAATTAATAATCTTAAAGATCAATTTTTCAGAACTGAATCTCATATGTCAGATCATGAAAAACGCTTGAATGACAAAGTTGATGAGTTCATGGAAAAGCAGAATTTCGATTTGAAAATGCACATTCAAAACAATGAGAATCCACATCAAGTTACAAAAGAACAAATTGGATTATCAAATGTACTCAATGAAGAGCAGGCTACAAAAGTGAATTTTGATAGCCATCTTGACGATAAGAAAAATCCCCATTCAGTTACTAAAAGCCAAGTTGGTTTGTCTAAGGTTGATAACATTCAGCAAGCAGCGAAAATTGATTTTGACGCTCACGATGCAGACCTCGATCGACATATCACAAAGGATGAGCGCAGTTATTGGAACAGTTCCGATGCAAGGTCAAAGTCTTTTTTAGCTGACCATACTAACGATCAATCAAACCCACACAAGGTTACTGCTGAACAGGTTGGGCTTGGGAATGTAGACAATGTAAAACAAGCCGCTAAAAATGATTTTGATGATCATCTGAATGACACCAATGTTCATATCAGTAAGTCTGATCGGGATAAATGGAACGCTGCTCAACTTTTCAAGCTCACTGCCGATGATGGAAAGATAATCTACAAAGACAGTTCCGAAAAAACGGAATACAATGATTTAATTACCTCCGGGTTTTATTTAATCGCTAACCAAGGGCTTCACTCCCCTGCTAACTTGTCCAATGTATATTTGGTTGTCATGAATTATGGTGATACAATAGCCCAATTTGCTTTAGAAGCATATTACGGAACTCATAGTTATTTCCGATTTAGAAAGAGTGATTCAACTTGGACTTCATGGCAAACACATGAAACGACCGACGGAGCACAAACAAGAGCTACTGCCGCACTCAACTCAGCTAAAACCTATACCGATACCAAGCTTTCCTCTACGACATGGTACACTCCTACTTTACAAAACGGATGGGTTAATTACACTGATGCTAACTCTACAGATCAAACAGTGTTTAAAACTCGATACACAAAGGATGCAACAGGAACTGTTTTTGTAGAGGGCGCTATAGCAAAAGGAACGATTGGTTTTGGAGTGGCAGCATTCACCTTACCTGAAGGCTACAGACCTGGAAGAGCATTTCAGTGGGTCGGTGTGGCTTCTCAATCAGGAATGTCAGGTGTACCGCAAACTCACAGAGCGCTTATTGACACTGACGGAAAAGTTATTATAGAAAATAGCTCAAATACCTCCAAACCCAACGATTACATTAGTTTAGGCTTTAGTTTTAAAGCCGTGTAGGGAGAATATTATGATGCAAGTATACAAATATGACGAAAATTATATTTACGAATCCCCTGTTGTACTTGAAGACGGTAGTCCGCTTCCCAATAATTGCACACCTATTGCTCCTTCTGATGGTCTTTATATTCCAAAGTTCACCCCTAAAACAAAAAAGTGGGTGGAGTCTGCATCAGAAGAATACATTGACAGTTTAAAACCACTTGATCCCGAGCCATCTGAAGTAGAAAAGGTTAAAAAACAATTAAGTGACTTAACATATCAACTAATGATGGACGGTGTACTTTAAATGAATTGGTATGAACTTATAAAAGATTATTACAACGACGGTAATGGTGTGTGGGATGAATATCGTGTAGCACAAGCTGTAGTCAAAGGCAAAATTACACCAGAACAGTACGAAGAAATTGTTGGAAAGAAATATATTGAACCAACTACCTAAATATGATAATTTTAGGTTATGAAAATACTAAATTTTATAACATTAACCATTGCTTTAGTCATACTAGGAGGATGTTCATTTAACGAAGTTGATTCATCTGCTTTAGGCTATGGGAAAGGAAGCAGTAAAAAATACGAGCCGCTAATGATAGCGCACAGAGGCGCATCGGAAATTGAGCCAGAACATACCCTACTCTCCTATGAACGAGCAATAAAAGACAAAGCAGACTACATTGAAATTGATTTACGACAAACCAAAGACGGTCATCTAGTTGCAAACCATGACAAGACTGTTGATCGAACCACAAACGGTAAAGGAGAAGTTGAGGATCTTACACTAGATCAGATTAAAAAGCTACGTACTGGAAAAGGACAAAAGATATTAACGATTGAAGAAATCATTAAAAAGTTTGGACAAACAACAAATTATTATATCGAGACTAGAACAAACAGCAAAGGCAAATTGGTAATGGAGAAAAAGTTAATTGACACACTCTCTAAAAATAATCTAATCGCTAATAACAAAGTTGTTCTAGAATCATTCAGTGACAAAAGTCTAAAGAAATTACATAAGCTTGACAGCGATGTTCCTCTTGTTCAACTTTTAAAAGATAAAGACGTTAAGAATATGAGCAATTCAAAGCTAAATGAAATTAAGAAGTATTCTAACGTTGTTGGTCCTAATGCCAAATTGGTTGATAAAGATTTTGTTAAGATAGTCCACAATAACAATATGAAAGTACATGTGTTTTTTGATACTGATAAAGAAAGAACATTTACTTCCAAAATGCTGAAATTGAAAGTTGATGGACTATTTACAAATAATCCAGCTTATACAGAAAAAGTTCTAAAAGAAGATTATAAATAAAATACAAGTTTTATTTAGACACCTCTCCCCTATTGAGGTGTCTTTTTTAATGTGTGCAGAGGATATATAAGGAGGAAATGAGATGGCATCGAAAAAATTAAATCTTGGGTTAATCGAAGAAAGTGTAAGTAAATATGACAAGAAAGAACGAGTACAACTTACAGATGACGTTCATGTTTTTATTTACCCTTACTTCTCCCCTACCCGCTTAACCAAAATGCTTACTGAATTAATTACTGATCCACAAAATGCTCAAGAAAAAAACATTGACTTTAAAAGCATAAATCCTGTTCAATGGGGATTCTTTTCACTAATTAAAGAATTTACAGACTTGGGTATTCCAAGTGATATCAAAAACAAAGTTAAGTGGTTTGTTAAGCTTGTGGACTCTGAATTTTTCCCATTGATTATTAGTAGCTTCCCTGAAGAAAGTATGAAGAAATTTGGAGAAGCAACAAAGATGATGCAAGAGAATTTAGATAAACTTTCAAGTATATCTCCAGAAGAAATAAATGATCTCATTCTTAATAGGGTCGAAGAGATTGAAAATGAACAAGAGGCTGAATAATGGCCAAGAACATAAAAGAAATAGCAGCACTAATTGAATTTGCCGCAAAGCAAGCCGTTCAAAAGCAATCCAGCACAAAAAATACGATGATTAAAACGGGTCAAGAGCATGTGCAATCTGATGTATATGACACATACGACCCTCTTGCATATGAACGTACGTCTCTTTTGAAGGACTCCTTCGTCATTCAAAACGAATCTAACGGAATTTCATTAGACAATACTCGTGAAGACAACGGTAAGGATGTTGCCACGGTTGTTGAGACTGGTCAAGGATATACGTATCCAGATAAATACGGTTATGGTTATGGAAAACCTCGCCCATTTATGAAGAATACCGCTGAATCGTTAAAAGATGGACGATTAGTTGCTGCTATGAAAAAAGATTTAAATACAAGTGGTATTAAAACAGAATAACGGTGGTGTATTAATGGCCAGAGAAATAAAACAAAACATGATGCGCTCTAGAGCCGAAAAGTTGCCCGAAGTCACGGATGAAATGTGGGGTCAGGTTGATGACGAGCATAGAAGCTTAACTCAAGAGTTTCTTGATGCCCACTCATTCCGAGATAAAACCAGGAAGCAATACAACTCCTCTCTTCGTCAGTTCTTCTGGTGGGTGCATAATTCCTTGAATGGGAAGAAGCTTTACAAAATATCCAAAAGGGATTTCATCAGATATCAAAGCTTCCTGAAAAATAGAGGGATGTCTTCAAGTGGAATAGCTTTAAAAAAGGCTGGAGTATCTTCTTTAAATAACTACATTGAAAATGTTGTTGCTGAAGATGACGATAATTACAAATCATTCAGGAACTTCACAAGAGGTCTCCCTGCCATCCCTAAAACAACCACGTATGAAAAAGTAAAGGTTACTTACGATGAATACAGAACAATGATGAAAGTGCTTGAAGAAGATAAAAACTATTTGGGGATGGCTTGGTTAGCTACTGCCTTTAATGTAGGTGCCAGAAGAGCTGAAATCATTCAGTTTAAAACCGAAATCCTGAATTATGAGATACCTGAAGGTCAATCTTATGTCATGGCTCACAAAGTTCTTGGAAAAGGTAAAGGCGAAGGAAAACCCCTCGACTACATGATTAACACAGAAGCTCTGGAATATTTGAAGCTTTGGCATGAACAACGGGGATATGACCATGAATATTTATTTACTACACAGTACGGTGGCCAACCAAGACAAATGTCAGAGGGTTGGGCTGACTATTTTTGCTCTGATGTTCTTTCTGATATCCTCGGTCGCCGCATTAACCCTCACCTCTTTAAGGCCTCCTGTATTACTTACCTTCTTGAAGTCAAGAAAATTAAGATTGAGCTCGTGAGTAAATATGTTGCACAGCATAATGACGTGTCTACAACAATTAAGCATTACGACCTTCGTGATTTTAAAGAAGAAAAGAATCAAATCTTCTCGTAAACATTATGAGTCTCTTCAATCCTCACCAAAGTTCAATTGAGAATATGCAACAGCAAATTAATGAATTGAACGAAGCTGTTGCTGAATTAACTAGGCTGCTTGATACTAAAGCAGCTAAGAATCAATTCGGGTCTAAACAGATTGATGAATCCAAGATCAGTGACGGTAAAGTTCTTGTTTACAATGCAAGCACCGGTAAACTTGAATACGGAAAGATTAAGAAAAGCTTGTTGGGAGACATATCAATTGATTTGCTTTAGCGACACTTTTTATGAAATCCCTCTTTTATGCAGAATCAAAATCCTTCGATTGAGGGGTTTTGCTTATGGATAAAACCTTAAACTTATTTCCATATTTGACGATAATATGGAGAGGTGAAAAATATGAATAAGACCATACTTAAACACAATTTAGTACAGATGGATAGTCGTGACCTAATCAAATATATACAAAAGGAATTCCCCCACTCAGGCGAACCTTACTCAGAACAAAAACGCAAATTTCAAATCCTGAAATCACTTAATTCATCAGATTTAACTTTAGCTATTTCTCGTATGACTCGAATTGAAGCATCCTTCGATCATACAAAAATGTGGACAGTTGGAAGTGTGCTCATAGGAACATGCTTACTATCTCTCAGAATTATGTTTAGTTTTAATTTGCTTTGGTATATTCTAATCGCAACATCCATTTGCCTTCTCCTACTTTTCATTGTACGAAAGGATAGGGATATTGTTATTACTGCAACATATTTTAAAGAGTTACTCGAGCAGATTAAGTCCGAAAAAGGAAAGTGACTCTCCCCTTTGTTGGTTCTACACTTTTGGAAATCATGGTATAATGTAGGAAAATAATACTGGTGGTGGTTGGATGATCTGGGCAATAGTTATTTTATTGATCATTGCTGCTTTTTTTATAATTGGAGACTTTGGAACAGACAAACAGAAAGAAATTGAGAAAAAAAAGTTGGTTGAAATTGAAACTGCCGGGAACTTCCCTGCTCAGTACAAGGGCATTTTAAATCCAGATAAAACAACAAAACTTACATTGGTTGAACCAGAAGATAAATTTGCAATCCATATGTTCAATCAAAATGGAGAGCTAGAAGAAAAAATTATACCCTTTGAAAAAATCATTGAAGCTGAGGTTTCAATTGATGATAACACAGTTACAAAAGTGTCCAAAGGAAGTCAAATAGCAGGTGCTGTTGTTGGTGGGTTAGCAGCAGGAAGTATTGGAGCATTAGTTGGTGGGTTATCTTCTAATAAGACAGAAACAAAGTACTTCAAAAAAATTGATTTAAAATTAAAGCTCGATGATTTCTCCTCCCCTATTTACAGATTTGATTTTCTGCCAAGCAAAGATGAATTTGGCCTAGAAAATGTAAAAGGGTTTAAACAGGATGATCCAAAAGTTAAAGATGCATTATCAAAGGCTGAAATATGGCAAGGGATTATGGAGATAGCAATACGGAAAGCAAACAAAGTCGCTCAATAATGAGTGGCTTTTTTATATGCCCTAAAAATCACTCTCCCCTATTCGAAAGGATGTGACCTATATTTGAGTCAAAATTTAAAGATCATACTCACACCTAAAGCTGATACTTCTTCAAAAACTGTCGAACAGTTAAATCAGCAAATTAAATCTCTAGAGAAAAAGCTTCGTTCCCTCAATTTAAAGACCAATATTGATGCCTCTGCTTTAAAGACTCTCAACGATTTCTCCTCTGCAGTTGACACTTATCAAAAACATCTCAAATCCTTCAATCAAACAGTTAAAGAAACCACAACGGTTACCAGAAATGCCGATGGCACTGTCGAAAAGCTGACGCAGCAATATAAGAAAAATGGCGAAATCATTCAGCGAGAAACAAAGACCATAGACAATCGTAATCAATCATTACGTGAACAAACGCAAGAAGTTAACAGGCTTGCTCAAGCGACAGAAAAGCTTGGTCAGGCACAGAAGAAAACAGAGCAAAAGAATGCTCAAGGACAAACGACGAGGGTTACTCAAAAGAACCGCAATGGCTTTGACGATATTACCTATACAACTGACCCAAAAACAAACGCTACAACGGCAAAAGTTACAACGAATTATGATCAGCAACGAAAAGCTATTGAACAATTAAAGCTGGATTTAGAAAAACTTAGACAGCAAGGAATTGTAACTGACACCACCCTCTCTTCCCTTGGACGGAAATTAAATACTGCTCAAACAGCACAACAAATTGAAGCATTACAAAACAGAATTAAAATGCTCGATGATAAGTCTGCTGCTGTGGCTAAAAATAATGAACTCCGAAAAACTATTGAGCTTTATCAACGCCAAGCGCAGGTAAACGCACAAAACCTTAATACGCGTTATGGCGATACGATGGGCGCTGGAAATAGACAAGCTATCCAAGAGTACCTCAATGCAGTTAATAGCCTTAATGTAAGTGCCGGCGGAAGCAATATCAGAGCTCAAATGCAAAGCTTGAACATGCAATACAGGGAATTGGCTTCAAATGCGCAAGCAGCAGCTAGTCAAGCCTCGTCTTTTGGTGCGGAGCTAACGCAAGCTTTCAAAAGTATGTCTACATATTTAATCTCTGGTTCTTTGTTCTACGGCGCTATATCTGGACTCAAGGAAATGGTATCTCAGGCTGTTGAAATTGATACTCTAATGACAAACATCAGACGTGTGATGAATGAGCCTGATTATAAGTACAATGAGCTACTCGAGGAATCAATAAACCTAGGAGACACCCTTTCAAACAAGATCACTGACATACTCCAAATGACTGGCGATTTCGGGCGAATGGGGTTCGATGAAAGTGAACTGTCCACTCTAACAAAAACCGCTCAGGTACTTCAAAACGTCTCTGACTTGACTCCTGACGACACAGTTAACACTTTAACTGCCGCAATGTTAAACTTCAATATTGCAGCTAATGATTCTATTTCAGTCGCAGATAAGCTAAATGAAGTAGATAACAACTATGCTGTAACCACTCTTGATCTAGCCAACTCAATTCGAAAAGCAGGAAGTACTGCTTCTACTTTTGGTGTTGAATTAAATGATTTAATTGGATACACTACAGCAATTGGAAGTACCACTCGTGAATCAGGAAACATTGTTGGTAACTCATTAAAGACGATTTTCGCACGAATTGGAAACAATGATAGCTCAATTAAAGCCTTAGAACAGATCGGAATTTCTGTAAAGACTGCGGGTGGAGAAGCTAAGTCAGCAAGTGACCTTATCGGCGAAGTTGCAGAAAAATGGGACACTCTGAGTGATGCTCAAAAGCAAAATACCTCAATAGGCGTAGCCGGTATCTATCAGCTTTCAAGATTTAATGCAATGATGAATAATTTCTCTATTGCCCAGAATGCCGCAACGACTGCCGCTAATTCCGCTGGGAGTGCATGGAGCGAGCAACAGAAATACGCAGACAGCTTACAGGCAAGATTAAACAGGTTGTCAAATGCATTTACAGAAATGTCGGTTGCCTCAAGTGAAGCTTTCATATCAGATAGCATTGTTGTTTTTGCAGATGCGCTTAAAGGTTTAATGCAAATAAGTGCCCAAATAACTAAATCAGTTGGACTTCTTCCCCAAGTTATAGGAGCCGCTACAGCTGCAGTTATGCTTTTCAACACTTCCCTCCGTACAAGTGCACTTACTTCAGGAATGACAATGGGAGCCACTCTTAAGAATTTAGCGCTCAACTTTAATGCTGTAACTGTAGGTGTAACTACTGCGTCTGCCAAAACAGTTATTTGGAATAGAATTGTAACTGCGTTTAGTACGTCCCTAGCCGGGCTTAAAAAAGTAGCAATGACTACTGGAGCATTCTTAGCGGGTAGTTTTCTTCCAATGGCTGCAATGGTTGGTCTTGGGGTAGTAATTGAAAAACTTATATCATCTTATTCAAAGCTAAAACAAGCTAAAGAGGATTTTGAGCAATCAAAGTCTACAAGTATTGAAGCAATTACAACGAATAAAGATGAAACTGACAAACTAATAAGTCAATATCAAGACCTTCAAAAAGCTAAGGAATCAGGCTCTTTATCACCTGAAAAAGAACAAGAATATCTACAAGTAACACAACAATTAGCACAAACATTTCCTATGCTGGTTTCTGGTTATGATTCTCAGGGCAATGCTATTATTAAAAACAATGAGGCATTAAAGGATGCCATTAAGTACACCGAAGACTTAGCCAAATTAAACAAAGAAGATATCAAAACAAGTACTAAAAGTGATTTCAAAGACCAGCTCAAAGAATTTGACAAATTAAGAGAACAGATCAATCAGTACGAGAAAATGGCAAATACGTACTCAAAAGGTAAATCTGTTTGGTCTTTCCTGGAGAATCCTTTCTCTAGTGATGATGATTACAAAAATGCAGGTGTTAAGGCAGAACAAGAAGCCAAAAGACTGGGTCAAAGTCTATCTGGTGTTCAAATTGAAATAAGGGAACAAGTTCAGAAAACAGTTGACGCTTATAACTCAATAAAAATTGACCCAAACATAAAGAAAGACATTAACGATGCATTTAGCAAAATTGATTTTACTAAGCTCAGTGCTGATGAACTAACCTCCTTTTCTAAAACTGTTTCTAATGACTTGGTAAGAATACAAGAAGCACTGAATTCTGGTGATAAAGACGGATTTGCTTCCGCATCTAAGAGCCTCGAAGAACTCGTCAATCAATACATGACTGGCGAAAACAAAAATAATGGCTTGGTTCTCTCTTATGACAATTTAAAAGAAGCCATTGACTCTACAAATGATTCAGCAAAAACTGCAAAAGTAACCTGGGATGAAAATGGTGAAGGTGTAGATGCATTAGGTGAGCAAGTCGGGAATTTATCTGACAAGCTCAAAGAGGCTAAAGGTGATTTTGAAGCAATTAAAGGAATCATCGATGACTTAGTTGAATCGAAGCAAAATGATGCTGCTATATCTGCTATTCAAAATGAAGCTTATGACACTATGTCTGACAGCATCTCCCCTTTAAATAACCTCCTTGAAAAAATGTCTGAAGGTAAAAGCATATCTGCAACAGAAGCCATGAAGCTTATTCAGAAAGAACATGATCTTGCTGATGCAATTTCAGTTGAAAATGGTGTTGTAAAAATCAACAGAAACGCAGTTGTTAAGCTTCGAGATACCAAACTCAAAGCTTACAATGATATGCAACAATCTGTAAGACAAGATTTAATTAATCAAGCTAATGCATTAAATAAAAAGATTAACATGTATAAGTCTGAAGTTCAGGCTATCAAGACTGTTCAAGACGCTTATAAAATGAAGTCTGAGCTTGAAGACAACAAGAAAAAGATATACGACGAACTAAAAAAAGGGAACAGTGGTGCGCTGCAGTTCCTACCGAAAACACAGGATGATTTAAACCAGGTCACTGATATCACCGATCAGCTTAAAGAGCTTGATAAACTAGCCGATTTGGCTTCAACTTCCCTTTCCGAAACAGGAACATCTCTTGACGACCTTTCTTCTTCAAGCGATAAAGCCTCTGAGGAAATTAAAACATCTATGTATGTGGCTGATAAATACAAGGAAGCTCTGGAGAAAGTCAACGCTGAAGTTGAAAAGTACAATAAGCAGGTAAACGATTATCCAAAGTATTCTCAAAGTTATCGAAATGCCCTGCAAAAAGAAATTAAAGCTCTCCAACAAAAGAAAAAGCTTATGCAGGAGCAAGCCAAACTCCTCAAGGACCAAATTAAGTCAGGGAACATTGCACAATACGGTATAGTTACCTCTTCCCTTTCCTCTGGTTCATCTTCTGGTGGCTCTTATTCTTCCGGTGGCGGGTCTTACTCCGGTAAATACTCCAGTTACATTAATTCTGCCGCAAGTAAATATGGTGTTGATCCAGCGCTAATTGCAGCTGTGATTCAGCAAGAATCAGGATTCAATGCAAGAGCTCGTTCTGGAGCCGGCGCTGCTGGTTTGATGCAGTTGATGCCATCCACAGCTAAGAGTTTAGGTGTAAACAATGTTTATGATCCTTATCAGAGCATTATGGGTGGCACGAAATATTTAGCCCAACAACTAAGTAAATTTGGTGGCAATGTTGAGAAAGCACTTGCTGCTTATAACGCAGGGCCTGGTAATGTAATTAAATATGGTGGCGTCCCTCCTTTCAAGGAAACACAGAATTATGTTCAGAAGATCATGTCCAACTACACCAAGTCAATGACTTCTGCTAATTCATCCGTTGCAAGCTACTATCTGAAGAACAGTTCATTTAGAATAAGTTCTAAATATAATGCGCAAGATGGCGCTTACCGATCCACCCCACATAAAGGGACAGATTTTGCCGCAAAAGCCGGTACTGCAATTAAGTCTTTGCAAAGTGGTAAAGTTCAAGTAGCTGGTTATAGTAAAACTGCCGGTAACTGGGTTGTCATTCAGCAGGATGACGGAAAAGTTGCTAAGTATATGCATATGCTTGATACCCCTTCTGTTAAAGCCGGTCAAACTGTTAAAGCTGGCCAGACCATTGGTAAAGTTGGCAGTACGGGTAATTCAACAGGAAATCACCTTCATCTTCAAATTGAGGAAAACGGAAAGACTATTGACCCCGAGAAGTATTTAAAAGGTGTCGGTACATCTATTTCAGATGCATCCCAAGCCGAAGCAGAACGACAACAGGCAATAGCGCAAGCTAAATCCGACCTCCTCTCCCTCCAAGGTGATATTGACTCAGTAAACGATCAGATACAAGAGCTCAGATATGAGATCGTTCAATCGAAACTTGATGAATATGACAAGCGTATTGGTGATTTCGATGTAAGAATCGCAAAAGACAAGGCGCTCGCTAGTCATTATCTGAGCGACAGTAAAGAATTCCGCAAGTATACAAATGATCAGAAAAAAGCTTTAACTGAACAGCAAAAGATTCAGAGTCAGAAGGTTTCTTTTATTGAAAAAGAAATCAAAACAAACAAAACTCTGAATGCCGCTCAAAGAGCACAGCTTGCTGAGGAATTAAAACAAGCTAAGATTGATCTCATCAATTTTCAAGAAGAAGTAAGAGAACTTCGAGGACAGCTCATTCAGTCTGAGGTTGATCAAACGCTTAACGGTATTGAGAAATCAACCAAGAAAACTGAATCTAAGCTTAAAGATGTTAGCAACAAAATATCCATGACCGAGGAAGATAAAGACAAGGTTAAGTATTATAGCCAACAGATTAAGCTTATTCAGCAGCAACAGACTGAAGCGAAGAAGTATATCAAACAGTTGGAAGCACAAAAGAAAGCTGCTAAAGGGTTCCCGGATATTCAGAAACAAATTACTGAAGAGATCGAGAACTGGAAAGACAAGCAGAAGGATTACAATCTGGAGCTTTACAACACAAAGAAATCAATCAAAGATGTATACAAATCTCTTGCTGATGAAGTTGTCTCTATCTATAAAGAGATGTACGAAAAGATGCGTGACATTGAATTAAAAGCGCACCAAAAAGCAACACAAGACTTGATTGATGAGATCGATAAAACTGATGATGAGGCTAAATACCAAAAAGAGCTCAAAGAAAAGAATCAGGCTATTCAGGAAACCAAAGATAAGCTAAATAAACTGTCTCTCGATGACTCAGATGAAGCAAAATCACAGGTTAAAGACTTAGAAAAGCAGCTTCAAGAACAGCAAGAAGCATTAGATGAGTTTCTTAAAGATCGTGAAAACAGTAAACGAAAAGAATCGTTACAAGATCAGCTTCAAAAAGATGAAGATTCAATTAACAAGAAATACGATGATCTCGTTAATGATGAGCGTGGGTTTAAGGAACTTGAGAAAAAGCTAATGGATGGGAAGATTACTGATATTGCTAAGCAACTGAATGAATTCTCTAAGTTCATTAACAGCAATATGGAGTCCATAGGGAAAAGCATCTCCAATAACCTTATCGATAAGCTTAAAGAAGCCTCCAATGCCCTGAATACTGTGACCAAAGGTAATAAAACTGGGAAAAAGGTATCCTCTTTTGCATCGGGTGGATATACAGGTACAGGACTGGGCGCAGGTAAACTCGCTTTCCTTCATGATAAAGAACTTATCCTTAATAAAACTGATACTGCAAACATCTTGGATACAGTAAAAGCTGTACGTGAGAACAATACTCCAAGTGAAGAGACGCCTAAATGGGGTCAAGATGGGAAATTAGCAGCCTTGATTAACAAAGGAATCACCACTATTCCATCAATAATTCCGAATATTAATCAATCAAGTCTTTCTAATAGTTTGATACCGAGCATTCAAAACCTCTCTTCCCCACCAGACGCAGCTAAGTCAGTAAATGGCACTATAAACAACAATGATTTTAAAGTTGAATTCACCATTAACGAATCAGGAAATCCTCAGAAAACAGCTGATTTTGTATTCAATAAATTTGCAAATGGTCTTAAAAACAAGGGCATAAATTTCAACAACTCATGAGCCAGTAAATATGCTGGCTCTTCTTATTTTTGAGGTGATAAAAATTGATTAGAGAAAGCCTCTATTTTTTATTTAATGACGAAAAATCAAGTGACTATGGAGTCACAAATGTTAATACTGATTCAGGCTTGGTTGAAGAACCGTTTTTAGGCTCAAGAACAGTTAATGAAACTTATGTAAAGGGTCGGCCTGAACCCTACACTGAAGGTGTTAAACAGGAACCTAAGCAATTCCCATTGAATTTTTATCTCGGTGATCACTTTGATGAAAAGAATGTACGAGCAATTAAACGTTGGTTAAGTGTAGAGGATTACAAGCCTTTTGCGTTTAGCCAAAACCTTGATATCGTTTATTATGCAATGCCTGTAGATACATCTGATTTGGTTCATAATGCCGCTCGTAATGGCTACGTCCGGTTAACTATGAAATGCAACTCCCCTTACGCTTATAGCCGAAATGCAATCACTCATACATTTGGTATATCCTCCGGCTCTGAAATTGTTGAGTTGCATAATAAAGGCGATGTAAACATCTTCCCCTCTTTAGAAATATTGAAAACTGGCGATGGTGACATAAAAATCGAAAATCTCAGCGATTTCTCTGAACCATTCATATTCAGCAACTTAAAAGATAAGGAACTCTTAAAAATTAATGGCGAAAAAGAAATCATTGAATCCAATCTTTATGGGAATGAACGCTATGATGACTTTAATGACCAGTACTTGAGAATGGGCTTCGGAAGAAACAGATTAAAGGTTACAGGCAATTGTAAATTAAGATTTTCATTTAGATACAAGTATTTGTAGGAGGGGTTAGACATTTGATTACAATTCGTAAAGACACGGAAATTAAAGATATTCGTCTTTCCCTAGCTAAACCAAATAAAACAAAGATCGCAAATATTGATGAAGTAATCAATCCTATGGTAACGCTCAATCATGGCAGTAATGTACACGAATTAACATTCTCAATCCCTTTAACTGCTACTTACGATGGTGTAAATAAACGGAACCATGTTGTTGATCTATTGAGACCTTGGTACTTAATAAAATCAGAATTTTATGGGCTTACAATCTGGTTTACAGTAGTCAAGAAAACCAAATCATACAGCAATGATATGGACACTATCCAGGTTGAATGCAAATCACTTCAATATGTACTTTCTAAGCAAGGTGTCATTAAGTATGAAGAAACTTCGAAAAATCTTAAAGAGGTCGCTACCGACTGTCTAAAAAATACTGAATGGTCTATCGGTTTTATTGATCCCCTCTTCAATTTAAAATACAGACAGTTTGATATTTCTTCTTCAAACAAGCTTGATTTTATGTATTCGATTTGTGAGAAATTCGAAGCGATTCCTGTTTTCAATACAATTGACTGTACTGTTGATTTTTACAAAGAATCTGATGTGTCTAAATATAAGGGACTCAAAATAACCCCTGCCCAATATATGATTTCCCTGGATGACATTGAGGATATGGATGATGTCGTTACAAGGATTTACGCTACAGGTAAAGATGGATTAAGCATCAACTCCGTAAATCCAACTGGGCAATCATACATAGACGATTTTTCATACTTCCTCTACCCTTTCCAGCGTGATCAGGAGCGAAATGTGATTCAAAGAAGCAATTACATGTCTGATGCACTTTGTCATGCAATTTTAGATTACAACGACCTGGTTAATAATGAAGGTAGCTCATTCTATAAACTTTTAGAAGAGAAAAAGAAAGCCGAGGAAAAAGAAACGTCATCGAATAATGCCTTATATACGTTGCAGCTTGATTTCCAAAAGATATTGGACAGGATTACAGTTGCAAGTAAAGCCGGCGATGATACTACTGATCTAATAAAGCAAAGAGATGCTAAATCAAAAGAAGTTGAATCAAAAAAAGAAGAAATTAAAGCAATACAAGCTTCTATTACACAAATTTCAACACAGATTACCGCCCTTAAAGATAAACTGTCTTTTGAAAAGAACTTCAGCACTGATCTCCAGAAAGAACTTTCAAAATACATTATTACAGCCGAATGGTCGAACGACAGTATCTTTGATGAGAATGAATTATATGACGCTACAAATGAAGAGCTTGAAAATCGAAATGCTCCTGCAGTTAATTTGGCATTGAGTTTAGTTAACTTTTTCAATTGCATTAGTGAAAAACATAACTGGGACAGGTTTTCTCTTGGAGATATCGTAAGGGTACAACAAAAAAGCTTCTATACCGATGTAAAAGCAACAATAACCGCTATTTCGATTGATTTTGAACAGTCTAGCTTGAGCGTTACAATTTCAAACGGTAAACGAGCTTCATCGGATTTTGAAAACATGCTGAAAACTGTTTATCGAACAAATAAAATCAGCACTGAGACAAACAAAAGGAAAATCAAGTACGATGAGGTTACTGAAAACTTTAATCGACGTAATGACAGGATTGCTGTTAAACCAGCCTCCCCCATTATTGCAAAGGACGGAACTGCTATTTCACATACGACCAATGATGACGGTTCTGTTGATGTGACTTTCCAATGGGACTATGTTGAATCAGACGAAGATCAATACAATATTGATGGTTTTGAAATTTATCTGCATGGAAGCAACAAAAATGAAGAGTATGTTTTCGGCTCAAAGATGGCAAGTGAAGACCTGAAGAATGTAAAGTATGACAAACGAGCTGCTACATTTACAGGACTCCCCTCCAATATGTACTACACCATTGGCATTCAAGCCTATCGACGAGTTGATGCAGACATAGAGATAACTCAGTTTATTGGATCTGACATTGTAAAATCTCTTCATACAAACGAAAATCCTTACCTCCCCTCTAATTCCGTTGAAGTGAAAGGAAGTCTCGATGGAAAAGTTAACGGACTTTATACAATATCTACAGAGACAAAGCCTATTGCGCCAGAAGCGGGAACGATTTGGATCGATCCAAAGACTAATAAACAAGAGCTTTTTAATGGCGAAGAGTGGATTGTGTCTTCTGCGGGATCGGCTGATTCATTAAATGGTTACACGACTTCAACGCTATCCACGCCTAATACAATACCTGTACGTAATGACCAAGGAATCATTATAGGTTCCATAGATGGCAACGCTGAGTTTCTTGGGGGTAAACTACACTCAGAATATGCGCTATCCTCTGATGTTCCTCAGATGGCTAAAGGAACGTATGTGGGTGATGGAACAATTAGTAAACAAATATTGCTGCCTTTCACTCCAACACATATGAAAGTGTGGCCAGTGTCTTCCAATGATTCAATGCTATTAATTGATGAGACAGGGGGTTATATGTATCAGGTAAATGAAATGGGAATATCGCTAATTGGCGGAAACTCTACCTACGGAAGCATAAATGAATTAGGATTTATAACAGGCTCAGACAGTAATCAAAGAGGGAATAAATTAAACATCAAGTATATATGGGAAGCATATAGGCATGTAAACTAAACAGGCGCTATTGGTTACGTCTTTTTGTTTTAAAGCCCACTTTATTTATATATATTAGATTCCTTTTCAATCATTAAGAAATCGTCGATAACCTCAGTCTTTACTCCCCTATTTTTCTACTACAACATCAGGCAAATGAAATTCTTTTGATTCAGTCTTATGCTTTGTCCAAACACTGCTAATATTATGTTCTTTACACATTTGGTAGGCTTCTTCACCTAAACACTCTTTAGTTTTTTGCAGGTTTCTCACTTTTTCACCTTTGATATTGTTATCCTTCCATCCTTTGAAATAAATCTTCTCTCCATCTTCATAGGATGGACGATTCAATTCAGCTATTTCATGAATTGCAACTCTTGAATTAACATTAACCCTTTCAGGAATCTGGATATTTAATTCATCGAAAAAGTACTTTGGTTTAAAAGGATTATTCGGATCGTACTGTAATCCTAAAATCTCAACTAAAGCCTTGTACTGGTCTCTTTCAATGGAAGTTTTTATATCATAATCAGTACTTACGGACACGGAAAGGCAAAACAATTCAGAACGTATACCGATTAAAAGTTTATATGGTTCAATATCAGCTAAGAATATCGATTTAAAAAGTTTTCCGTTTTTTCTAAAATCAAACTTCACACGTTCCAAATTGTTTTCTTTCATATTCTGATGAAGAATTTCTAATCCATCTAGTTTCATGGCCATCTCCTTTTTTGATGTTTATCATTCAATTTTAATGTTCTATGGACTATTTTTCCACTAAACAGATGACTTTTAAATAAAATTCTTCTTTTATGCAAAGACTTGACCGTTTTCATACGATAATACCCCTTTTTTACTTAAAAATACCTTGTAAATTATATACCATTTTACCACTTGATCCCATAGTAGAAATTGTGTCATGATGGATTTTGGTATATAAAGTGTTTAACAGAAAGAGTGAGGGGATCAGCAATGAGTGACAAAAAATATGAATCTATACACTGGTTTGCGTCAGTACTAGCGTTTTTATTAATAATTTTGAATAGCTTTTTTATAAAAATTGAGGGTGTAACTGTTGGTATTGCGATTGTATACATAGTGATCATGGGAATTGTTAGGAGCAAATGGAAAAAAGCTTAGAGAGAAAAGACTGCAGAGTTTAGAAGAGAGAGTCGCGCACTTGGAAGAATTGCTCAAATCAATTACACAATAAGAAAGGACGGTGAATTTAGTTTGGATTTTCCTCAGCTCTATAACGACCCTACCCTTTCTCAAAAAAGGAAGGGTTCAATCGATGACCCTTATTTAAGCTATAGTGAAACTTTAACTGTTTACAATGGTCGAGTCTTACTTACAGAAGTACCTAACCGTGAGTACAGAGTCGAGGTTAGTGGTGACAGTAAAGAATGGCGAGAAATTGAAGATGGTGAATTAGAAGACAACTACTTTAAGGTTGATTACCTTATGGGAGTTGTCTTTTTCAATGGTTCAAATGAAGGCAAATCACTTACTTTTACATATCAAGGAGAAGGTGCATCCTTCTTCCCTGCCTCAAGAATTTGGATTAAACGGCAAGGAAATATGGTCATTGAAACACTTCAAGGCTTAATTGATGATGCTGAAGATGCCATTATTCGTATCAACGAACGTATTGCTGAATGTGAACGTGTCACCAAGCGATGTGTTGAAATAACAAATTGGTGCAGACAAGCAACATCAGATTATGAGTATGTAGTTGAGAACACTAGGAAGATTTACTTGCCGTTTGTGTACACCTATCAGGATTTATTAAGCACTTATCCTTCCCCTCAAATTGGTTGGACTGTCACTGTAAAAGAAACAGGCATTGAATATCGATGGGATGGTTTTGACTGGATAAATATTAGCGTCTCAGATAAGTATGATGGTTTCAACATTGTTTCTAGCTATGTAGAGCCTTACAACATCAGGTCAGTATGGTTGAGAACGAACAATGCTCCCAAAAAGATGAGGATAAAACCTTCTGTAGAACCCCCTGACGGAAGTATGGTTTGGATTAGAAAAGGATAAGGAGGAGTATATATTGAACGACAACTTAATTCCCGTAAACACAATGGGTTATATGGACGAAGAAACAGAGCAATGGATACCCATTGATGCTATAGGGTTAAAATCAAATAATATTAGATATACTGCAGACGATATTCAAGAGGCTTTTGATAAAGCTTCTAAGGATATTAAAAACGTAATAAGTACAGTCGATTCTGGCTTAACAGATATCACAAACACTATTGGAGACATTTCAAAAATCCCTGCATCCGGTGCAACAATTGTTGATAAAGTCCTAAATGAATTTATCAGACGAAGTGTCAATGTTCAGGATTTTGGAGCTAAAGGTGATGGTGTTACTGATGACACTGAAGCTTTCAAAACTGCCTTTGCAAGTGGAAAACGAGAGGTTTTTGTTCCGGCAGGGATTTACATGGTTCAAGGATTGCATATCCCCTCTTATGTCAGACTTTACGGTGTTGGGTCAGGGTCTATTATCAAGCTTCACCCAACTGCTGCCGGAACATCTTGTGTGTTAACCAATAGCGACTACACAAACGGAAACGAATATATCTTAATTGAAGACTTAGACCTCGATTGGAATTTAGACAAAAAGGATAACACCATTACAAACGGCACAAATGCAAACTGTGTGGGCATTGTTAACTCTAAATTTGTTCGAGTTAGAAACGTCAATGCTCGAAATCCAGGCGTACACGGTTTTGATGTAAGCTCCCCTGTTTGGAATTCTTCTTCCGATGGAGCAGATCATTATCAGCCAAACGGAAGCAAATATGTTTGGATTGAAAATTGTACTGCAACTAATTATGGTGATGATGGCTTCACAACTCACTATTCTGATTACATCTTCTTCACTAACTGTTATGCTTATGACGCTAATGGATCCGCACATAGTAAAGGAGCTTCAAATTCAAACGGCTTTGAAATTGATGATGGCTCTAAAAACGTGTGGCTTGTGAACTGTTATAGTCGAAAAAATTGCAGGGGTTTTGAAGTCAAAGCTCACAACAGAGCACCTGCAGCAAGAAACGTAAACTTAATAAACTGCTATTCCGAAAATGATATCCGCGCTTTCGACTTTAGACATATTGGCTTCCACCTAGCCTCCGAAAAAATCTCCACAAGTGCATTTGACATTAATGTTGTTAACTGCACTGCACAACATCCTATTTTCAGTGACCTTTATCAAGGTTTAAATCCTCGCGCACTTGTTGTTTCCGCTTATAGAAATGTCAACGTATCAAACTTCAATGCAATTGGTGACCCGACATATGATTACAAGAATACTACAGTAATCTCTACTCAATATAAGAGCAAAAATATTAATCTAAGCAACATTACTGTTTCAGGGTTTACAACAGCAAGTAACGATATCTATGTAATTGGCGGAGCTCAAAAATCAGACAATGTAAACATCTCGAATGTAGCCATTAACCAGTCTGCTTTAGTGGGTATTTCTGTGGGAAGTAGAGTTGACTCAGTCAATATCAATAACGTTAATATGACGGGAACAAACAAAGCAGGTTCAATAGGTATTTACTGCACTAACTCACAAGCCAATATTAGCGCTGCAATGTGCGAACAATATGCTACCCCCAGTAAAATTGCCGGAAAAGCCTACACGTTTATCCCGAATAACTTCAAGGGCGGTCTACGCGGGGCTACGACTTCTGGCTATGCTAAAACAAATACTAGTGCAGTATTAGCTTCATCGGGTGAACCTCAAGCTCTTGGAGATGCCACTTTAGTTGGAGCCACTACCGGAGGATGCGTTGCAAAGGGAACAAGAACCAACGTTTTTGGCTCATCAGGCGGAAGCTCTGTAGACGGATCTCGTAGCGGCGTTTACAACTCCAATGATTCTCATATCGAGGGGCAAAATGTATCACGTGAAATCCACGCTTCTGGCGGTGTAAAACTTGGTGAAAATGATCGCTATATGGTGGTTGGCGGATACGGCGCTACTCCATCCAGAGCAAATATTAAATGGATGCTAAACTCCATGAATGGGGATATAACATCTGCAGGAAAGATGAATGGCGGAGCCACCTTTAGTGATTACGCTGAGTATTTTGAAAGCCTTGACGGAAAAGCAATTCCGACAGGAACAATTGTCACTCTTGAAGGAGCTAAAATTCGCCCAGCGAGAAAAGGTGAAGATGTACACGGAGTAATCTCCGAAACTGCAGGAACTATTTTAGGCGGAGCTGATATTCACTGGCAAGGTAGATATTTAAAGAATGAGTTCGGTGGATACATATATGAAGATGTGGTCAACCCAGAAACCGGTGATGTTAAGAAACTGCCTAAAGTAAACCCTGAGTGGATTGAAAAAATAGATTACGTCCCTCGTGAAGAACGGCCTGAATGGAATATAGTAGGATTGCTTGGACAGGTTTATGTGAAGGTGGACAGCACCGTTTCTGTTGGAGATCGGATTGAAGGCAATTATGGCATCGGCACAAAAACAGAAGACAGGTTTTACTCTTGGAAGACTATGGAGATTGTAACCCCATATTCAGACAAGCTTGGCTATGGCATTGCCATCTGCTTAATTAAGTAATCCCTCAAAATTAAAGGAGGTGGTTATGTTCTAGTTAAAATATAAATTTTATTCAATTTACAACATCCAAAAACAGAGATAACAAGAGCATACGTAAGATAAAGAGAGATTGGGATTTGTCCCCTTCTCTCTTTTTTGTGCTCAAATTTAATTTTAGGAGAGATGTTTAATATGGCTATTCAAGCGAGACAAATGTTAGTATCCCCAGAAAAATATTCAATCAAAGGTCCCTATGCTATGACAGCTGAGTATATTACTTTCCACAATACAGCAAACGACGCAAGCGCAAATAATGAGATCAGTTATATGAGAAATAATAATGAAACAGTATCATATCACTTCGCTGTAGACGATAAAGAGGTAGTTCAAGGACTCCCAACAAACCGAAATGCTTTTCATTGTGGTGATGGTGAATACGGGACTGGAAACCGCAAGTCAATCGGTGTTGAAGTTTGCTACTCCAAGTCGGGTGGAGAACGCTATAGAAAAGCTGAAGCGTTGGCTATTAAGTTTATTGCACAACTCCTTAAAGAACGTGGCTGGGGCGTAGATCGAGTTAAAAAGCATCAAGACTGGTCTGGCAAGTATTGCCCGCATCGAGTTCTTGATGAAGGACGTTGGAATGCTGTTAAAGCTGCTATTACTGCTGAATTGAAAGCACTCGGCGGAAATACTTCTTCCTCATCTTCAAAGCCAACAAAAGTCGTTAAAACAAATGGTTCTTATGTTAAGAACACAGTTATCGCTGACAGTCTTAATGTGAGAACCCAACGCAATGCAAACTCCTCTATTGTACTCGCTCTTCCTAAAGGCTCCACTGTCCAATATCAAAAGGGATCAACTCAAAACGGTTGGGGATATATCAAATATACAAACTCCAAAGGTGCTACATACAGCGGATACGTAAATGTGAAATACATTAAAAGCGATGCTGAGCTTGGACAATCAGCCCCAAAGCCTAAATCCACTTCTAAGCCTAAAAGCAGTGGTATCAAATCTGTAGGCAAAATTAAAATTGTCGGTGTAAAAAGCGCTGCAATCGTAATGGACAGACCTGATAAAAACAAAGCACAGAATCTCGGCACTGTGAAGCTAGGTGATACCGTCAACATTTCTGGCTCAGTGAAAGGTTCGAACAATGCTAAGGGTTATTGGGAAGTTATCTACAAAGGTAGACGTGGCTACATCTCTGGACAGTTCGGGTCAAAAATCTAAATATATTTAAAAATCTTTGAGGATTGTTGTTGATCGAGGTATATCAATGATTATCCTCTTATTTTAGGAGGTGATGTAATGTCACCTTTCTATTTTATCAAAGGTTGGTGACAAATGGATAACTTTGAGCAAAGCACCATTTCAAGATTAAGTGCACTTGAAGAAAAAGCTAAGCACACTGATAACAAAATTGACTCTCTTGAAGAAAGAACAAATGTTATTGGTCGTATTGCTACGCTTGTTGAGCAGCAAGTCGAAATTAATAAGGATTCTCAAGCACAATCGAGAGAACAATTCAGCACTCTGAACGAAATGAGCAACAGTTTAAAAAATCTGAGTAAATCATATGAAAAACTGGACAATCGAGTTGAAATATTGGAACGCTCTGATTCTACTCGCAAAATTGATCCCTCTCAGTTTACTAAAGACCTTGTGTTTAAGGTACTGCCCAGTGTAATTGCGACTATTGTCGCAGCCTGGTTACTCATACATTTTGGGCTTAAATAAAATGAACAGGAGCGAATTTCATGACTAAAATTAACTGGAAAGTAAGACTTAAAAAGAAAACATTCCTGGTTGCAATCTTCTCTGCAACTCTTTTGTTTGCACAAGCAATTGCATCAGCTTTTGGATACGATATTTCTGTGTTTAGTGATGATCTCACTGAGAAATTTAATGCACTGCTGACATTTTTAACTGCCATGGGAATTGTGGTGGATCCAACCACTACAGGTATCTCAGATAGTGATCAAGCAATGGAATACACAGAACCAAAATAACTCGGGGGATTTCATCTCCCCCTTTTTTTCTTTTTTAATTAAGAAAGGAATGATTGTTGGTCATGCAAATAGGATCTGGATATATCGGGAGTCCAATGCTTGAGAAGTCAAAGTCTAACCATGAAGTAATCCCTTCCCCACCTGATACATGGACGATTAAATATTCTTTCTATAAGTTCAGCTTTTTAAATGATCAGGAATGCCACGTATCAATCAATAGTGGCGATCCTATCTATTTAAGAGCTGGGCAAGGCTTTCAAATGGACGCTCATGATTCACCTATCACAAGCTTCAAGATTTCTGAGTCAGGAATAACATATAACTTTTTGGGGGCGCATAAATGAGTTTCTTCAATCCGATGGTTAATGTCTCAATTGTCACTGGGAAGTCTGCTTATGATATTGCAGTGGACAATGGTTTTTCAGGAACTGTAGAGGAATGGTTAGCATCATTAAAAGGTGAAAAAGGCGACACTGGAGCTACAGGTGTAACCGGGGTTAAAGGTGCTACTGGCACTGCTGGTAAAGATGGAAAATCAGCATATGAATTAGCCGTTCAACAAGGTTTCTCAGGAACATTAGATGAGTGGCTTGCCTCACTGAAAGCAACAGCAAACTAATCACGTACCCTTCTCTAACGAGGAGGGTATTTTTTTCGTTTCGTTCAAAATCGAATTATTGATTTGTTTTTAATTTTCACTCAAATCCCCTTTACATTTCTTTCCTCTAATGCAACTATATAATAAAATGGATATGAAAGGGGTTTAGGACTTGAAGAGTGAAAAGGTCATTCCTTATGATTTAGTAGCAACAAAGATGAATCATTGGTATGTGGCTATTAAAAAGAATTGGGTCGGTAGAGCAGAAGAAATGCGGAAAGAAGTTATGCAGGAAATAAAAATTATGGAAGAAAATCAAGATGTTTTACTATACTACTCCCTGCTTGAGTTTAGACATAAGTTAATGTTGGCATATATGTATCCTAATGCTATAAAAGACATTGAGAAAAATTATGGTGAGTTAAAAGCATATGAAGGTCATGAAAACTTAACAGGAATGCTCGAATATTACTATTATTTTTTCATGGGCATGTTCTATTTTAGACAAAAGGAGTTGGCATTCTCCCTTAATCACTATAGACAAGCTGAGAGATATTTGGATTCAATCGAGAGCGAAGATATTGAAGTTGAAAAAGCTGAATTTTATTTTAAATTATCAGAAGTGTATTACCACATGAAACAGACTTATTTTTCAATGAATTATGCCATGAGGGCTTACGATATATTTAAAAAGCAACCTGTTATTGACGGTAACCCTACATACGGGGTACAAAAGGTACGCTGTCAATTCGTCATATTTGGTAATTTATTGGACAGTATGAAGTTTGATGAAGCTTTAAAGCAAGCATACAAAGCGTATCAGGAAGCAGTAGAGCTAAACAAAAGTGAAAAGAATCGTGGGCATTTGATGCGTTCAGCACTGTTTAATATTGGATTATGTTATAATCAAATGGAAGAACTTGATAAAGCATTTTTTCACTTTAATAAGTCACTTCAAATCATTGAGCCGGAAAATCATGATTACGCTGCTAAAACATTATTTGTTATCTCCTTCTTAAAGGGAAGGCAAAATGACATTGAAAACGCAAAAAAATTTTATGAACAGGCCAAACAGTTGGCTGAACGGCATAACAATGAAATGGTGCTTGAAAAGTTAAAAATGGTTAAAGGACTTTTCTTGAACTATGATTTAGACTTAGTTAGGAAAACATTCGAGTTCTTCGAAGAAAGAAGTATATACCCTGACATGGAAAGCTATGGTGTCTCTGTAGCAGATTTTCTCACTGGAAAACAGGATGCTTGGGGTGCAGTTGAATTTTATCGTTTGGCAAATGAAGCAAGAAGACAAATCAAAAGGGGAGAAGCAATATGAAAACTAAACTATTTATCTGTGCAGTTCTATTATTCGGCGTTGCCGGAACAGTGGGTGCTTCCTATCTCCAACAACAAAATGATACGTTCAAGGTTGCTGAAAGAGCCGAAACGTAAAAAACTAATGACTTTGTAAGGAGAACAGAGGGAGCTACTCTCTGTTCTCATGATTTATGTCCACCCGTCAAACCTGCTCTATACAAAGCTGTGCCTCCAGGTGTATAGGAAACAGCTCGTAATATCGCTTTAGATCCGTATTTATTTCTTATCCCGTCCATAACAAATCCAAGCTTTCTTCTCTTCTCATTATCTTTTTCAAACAGACTTAATTGTTGATTTACATCATCTTCAATATTGGATAAGGTAACTGAAACACTTCGTACCGTTTTGCCTGTATAGAACTTATCAAATAACATCAAGCAATTTCGATAAATATCCATTGTGATATTTGTAGGTAAATCAATTGTTTTAGCTCTGTGAAAGCCACCGCCGAACTCATCTTTACTGTAACCAATTCCCAAGCTGATTGTGCGCCCTACTTTATTATGCGTTCGCGCTCTCCGTGCAACCTCTTCACAAATCTCCAAGAGGACTGCTTTGATATCCTCTTTCTTCGTATAGTCTCTAAGTAATATCTGACTTTTCCCGTAGCTTATTTGCCCTTGCATCAAAGGAGCTCCAATTTCAGAAAGGTCGATTCCATGGGCATGATAATAAAGCTGATTGCCCATAATGCCGAAGCGTTTTTCAAGCAGCTCTAATGGATAATTAGCTAATTGGCCAACAGTTGAGATCCCCATCCGGTTTAAATTCCTCTCCATCCTCCCTCCTATTCCCCACATTTCAGATAACGGATGAACACACCAAAGCTTTTTAGGAACATCTTCATATCTCCACCGTGCAATCCCATTCTTTGTTTTCTTGCTCTCTAAATCAAGAGCTAACTTACTCAGTAGCATATTGTCACCAATACCAACAGTACAAACTAAGCCAAACTCTCTCTTCATACTGCTCTGAATTGCCTCTGCCATGGCTTCTGGATTTTCTTTTCCTGCATCTAAAAAAGATTCATCAATTGAGTAAGTGTGTACACATGTTTCAGGAACGAACCTGTAAAACAATTTAGTGATTTCAGTTGAAACTCTGATGAAAAGTTTCATTTGCGGGTTTACTATGTGAATTCTTGGATCATCTGGAATCTCAAATAACCGGGAGCCAGTCTTGATTCCATAATCTTTTTTAAGTGCAGGAGATGCTGCTAAGACAACACTTCCCTGTCTATCCGTGTTTCCAACTACAGCGAGATAACATGTCATTGGATTCAATCCCATTGTTACAGCTGCAACTGAAGCATAAAAGGATTTCATATCTACACAAAGTATATTTTTACGTGGAAACTGTGAGTAATCAATCATTGTAAGCAACTCCTATGATGTCATTCATGGTAATGTATACGGTTTGATCGTGTTGATCTTTTAAATGTAATTTGTGTTGTTCGTAATTGAGATATTGAACTGTGCCGATTAAATCCTCGGCAACTCCTTTTTTAAAGAGTTTAAACTTCAGTTCTTTATTCAGCGCCATTGCTTCAGAAACCAAGATGTCAATCTCCTCAATTTGTTGTTCATCTAAAGATGGCTTCTCCATTTTCGAAACATCTAACAAGTCCTGTTTTAATTGCGTTAAATGTTCTGGAAGCATCATGGAAGTCCATTTGATCGTCCCTCGATCTCTAAGCATTTTGAATCACTCCTTTATTGATCTAATATTAACAGAACAAACGTTCTTTATTCAATATAAACAAGAACAATAGTTCGATGTAATTGTTGGAAATGACTATTCATCACCTATGCTATGGTCTTCTCTAGTCGAGACATTGAATTCTCTCCAAGAGCTAAAAGAAATCCGCAGGAAAAAGTAAACACACAGCCGCATTCTTTTCTGGCAGCTGTGTGTCTTTATTTGTCTTTATCGGCTCCGGATTTCTCTTGTTTTTCATTCGGTAGCTGAATGGAAGGCGTCACACCTGATCCGCCGCTTCCGTTATAAAACTGCGGCACCTCTCCTTGAATCGCTTTAATGGAGACCGGTATATTATTTGTCACGACTGATGTCTTACTGGCAAACGGAATAATGACCTTTACTTTAATTTCCACAAAAATACTGATATCGATCAGGGCATTGTTAATGCCGTACGGCTTTATTTTTGTTTTCACATCAGTTAACGCATCTCCGATCAGGTTAAAGCGCACGGGGATTTTCGGCCCGAGATTTCCGAGAATGCTGTTTCCCGTGACCTGCCCTAAAGGGATGTTAATCATAATTTCATCGGCCGTTTTCGCGCCTTTTTCTGTTTCATGCTGCTTATTGTTCGACTCCGCTTCCTTCAGATGAGCCTGAAGCTGCTTTGTCACTTTCGCCTTCATACTGTTGACCATTTGTGTATTAAAATCCATCGTTGTGACTTTTCCGTTTTCATCCGTTTTCATATCGACCATATCTTTCACATTGTCGCTGTGAGACATGTATTCTTCAATGGATTCCGTAATGACCTCTGTCGCCACCCGTTTGGTTTCCATTTCTCCTATGTTCATCAGCACCGGTTTGATTGAGGAGTTGATCATCCAGAGGCTGATGACCGTCGATATGATAAAAAAAGCAAACGACAGAAGAAGCACATATCGAAAAGGCAAAGGCCCTCTCTTGCGAAGAGCGCTCCGGTATCTAGGCAAGAAAAATCCCCCCTTACATATCACAATGTATGCTTGTAAGGGGGGACATAGTAATTTATTTTCACATTTAAAAACTCCAACATAAAGCATTGTTTTCCTTTCGGATCACGCAAATGACGGGCTATTTTTTATATCCTGCTTATTTTCGTTTTTCTAATCCTTTTTCTTTTCATATCTTCATTAGATATTTTTGTTTGCATCTCCATAACACTTAATTGGCTTTTTAATATCTTAATGTCTTGTTTATTGAGCACTGGAGGCACATTTATTTCTGCCCTTTTGCCACTTGTTAATGAAAACTTTAAAACCTGTTTAGCTAAAGTAAATTCCAACGCCAGATTCTCCTTTAGTTAATTTCAACAATTTAAAATTATAAGAGCCAAGATGCACTTATACAATAAAGGTTACATGATATTGTCTTAATCATCAAACTTTGATTTTCAATTGACTGTTTCAGCTTGGTAATCTGTCTCCTACAATCACAGACATATATTTGGAATTAGTGTATAATGATTCCTGTACATTAAGTTTGCTCACTCAAGGGAGTCTTGCTCATCCCCTACGAAAGGGGGTGATGCTTATGTCAACATTTCAGGCATTAATGTTAATGCTTGCATTTGGGTCGTTTATAATCGCCCTGTTGACGTATATAAATAAAAAATAGACCTCCCTTGAGACTGGAATCCTGAAGGGACAGGTCTATCACGAATAACTGCTGAGCAAGCCCTTTGATGGGTAGCTTTTTGTACAGAGCCGGGGTGCTACCAACACCCTGGTCTTTTTATTTTATGCAATTCTTATTAAAGAAATACACTGTAACCAGTCTGTATTTTACAGTTTGATTATAACACATTAAATGAAACCATTGAAATAATTTGCAAAACATTTGTTTTATGGATAAAACCATTATTTATAGATTTTAATCCTGCGGTCTCTTATTCATCCATTACACAAGTGCAATACTTTTGCTTAATCGTCCCAGTCTTCATCCTCAATCCAGTCGTCTTTAGCTTCTTCTAGTTCCTCTATTAAAAACTCTAGGAATGTGCTACCAACTTGTTTACCATATCCCTCTTGGTTATCCCAAAGAATGACTGGGCATTCTCCACCTTTCATCTTGTTAGTGTCAAGACAATAAGAAAATTCATCTACATATTCGATCACTACAAGACCATCGGAAAGGTTATAATATTTTTTATATTCATTGGTCTGTTCGACAACTTCAGCACCGTGAGAGTCATATCCGAGTATCATTGTTCCGTATGCTCCCCCTGAACCATACTCAGTTAAAAACCATTTATAACTGTCTGGAAGCGTTACATTGAGATACTCTTCTATTTCTCTAATTTGATCTCCAGTGACTCCTCCCGTGAGAATTGAATTTTCTTTATTTTCATCAAAGAAAGTTTTTATTTTCGAATAATCCATTAAACTTTCACCTCTTATTCTTGATTCTCAAATTGCTGAGCTCTCCATCTCCAATACCTTCTTCTGAAACTTTTATATTGTTTATCAAGCACAGGATCATTTCTAAAACTCTGTCCATTCCCTTTTAATCCATGCAAAACATCACTGTACTTATTATGCCAGCTTTCAGGTATCTCTAGCATAGTGCCAGGCTCTTCTTGAATTAAGTGATGTAAATTTATTTGCGTGCCATCTTTAGCAAACGGAGCATTACCATTTTTCATAAGTTGAAGATTCGTAAGGCCTTTACGATTTTTTTGATTAAGATCAATATCTTTCATTGTATATACCCTACGGCTTACATCTCTAGGCTCTCCTTTAACTTTTACCTTACCGTCTATTTCGTATGCTTCATATTTTTCTTTATTTAACCAAGGGACATCTACTTTCTGACCTGTAAATGGCTTTCTTGTTTCATCTAATTTCTTTGCATTGGTCAAAAGTTCATTTTTAAGGTTTTGGCTGTCAACCACATTGTATGGTACATTATCGGCTAGAGCAAGCTTATACTTAGGATTATACGGAAGCAAATCTGGAATCTTGACGTCCTTAATTCTCTTCCCCGCCTGCCCTACCTTGTTTATGACCTTGCCTGCTGCATCTGCTTTGTTAATGGCTCCTGCACCTTTGGTTCCAAAAACAGCTACAGCCACTGAACCAACAGCATATGTCACCCATCTTGATCTGGAGTAAGCATCTCCGTTCACCATATCTTTTTGATACGATTCCTCGATTGCTGCCGAAACAGCATCATATGTTTTAACAGGATGAAGTACTGCATTCCCCAGTGCTGACAAGGTTTCTCCCGGATCGGTTATGAAGTCCCATAAACCGGTTACCGTGTCTTTCCCGACATCATATAGACCGACGCCGGCTCCTTTTAAAATATCCCAAGTCACTTCTCCGGCTTCTTCCAGCTGTTTTGCTTGTTCAAGCTGAATGACATATTGCTGCTGGGAAGGTTCAAGGTTTTCATAGCCGATCTTCTTCGCAATTTCCAAATATTCATCCGGATCGGTCACACCGTCAGCGAGCTTTTTCTTCAGATCCTTGATTTCCCGCTCTTTTGCTTCTTCCTTCTTAAACGTTAAATATGTGTCTGAATGTCTTGCAATCTCGCCTTTTTTCTTATGTATGTCACTTTCCCTGTACGCCTTGGCATTATAGTGAAGCGGAGTGGCGTTTTTTCCTTTGCCCGTAGCGTTTTGGAGCTGTTGAAAATCGGCCTGAATGAAATGTTCGTTTGCCTCGGTTTCTGCGTATTCTTTCGTTAGATCATGATCAAGCTTTCCGAGCTTATGTATGGTCTCATCCCGTTTTTTATCTGCTGAATCCAGCTTTTGATCGACATCCTCTGTAGAGAAAACATCAAGATGAACAATATCACTTATCTCATTAAGAATATCCCTCATTTCATTGCGCTGCTCCTGCATGATAGCTTTTGATTTATTCTTCGCATGGATCAGCTCGTGTTCTAAAAATGACTCTTCCACAAACGAATCGGCTAATCCGGCATCAGCTACTTTTCCTGAAATACTGTTAAGAAAAGCAATCTTCATATCGATCAGATCAAGCCAGCTGTCTGTGACACCAGCGTGATCTTGGAAGAATGCTTTGATGTTATCAGCACCTTTACCTGAAAACTCACTGTCATCTAAATCAGCCATTCCCTGAAAAGCTTTCCTGAGATTAATAAATTGTTCTCTAATCTGATCGTATTGTTTTGCCCGCTTTTCTGCTGCTGAGATTAACGAGGATGCTTCAAATACTTTCATATCTATCTCCTTTCCACTTATTCTCATCTAAATTTTACCATAGTTGTAGGTTGTTCGATTTTCAAAATCAGATGTTTATCCAAAATTAAATTTACAATCTTTGGTTTTATATTTATAATTAGGAAGGTTTGTCCGATATAGAGACAGAACAAGCAATTTGGGGGAATTACATTGAAGAAATGGTTACTAGGTATTGGCGCATTATCTCTAAGCTTTTCTTTGGCTGCGTGTGGATCTGATTCTGCTTCTACAGATAAAACAGATTCAGATAAAGCTAAAACAACGCAGCAAGAAGAAAAGGATGCAAAAGAGACAAAGGCAGACACTCAATCAAATGACAAAAATGAAAAAGCCGAAAATGCTTCAAAGAAGGATTCGTCGGATAAAAAGGCGTCTGACAGTAAGAAAAAGCTAGTCGATGTAACACTTAACAGAACGGTTGATGGAGACACGATTAAAGTTAACTATAAAGGCGAAGTCAAAACTGTTCGTTATTTACTTGTTGACACTCCTGAAACTAAGAAGCCAAACTCTTGCGTACAACCATATGGTGAGGATGCTTCAACAAGAAATAAACAGCTGGTTAACAAGGGAAAACTTCAACTGGAGTTTGATAAAGGAGATCGCACAGATAAGTATGGCAGAATGTTGGCTTACGTTTATGCAGATGGCAAATCAGTACAAGAAACACTGCTTAAAGAAGGATTAGCACGAGTAGCTTATGTATATGAGCCAAACACGAAGTATTTAGACACGTATAAGAAAGATGAGCAAGCTGCGAAAGATAAAGACTTGAAGATTTGGAGTAAGAATGGATATGCGACTGATAAAGGATTTAATGGCTGCGTAACGAAACCGAAGAAATCAGTAAGTGTATCTAAGCCGGCTCAAAAGTCCATTACAACACACCAATCAGAGACACATAAATCGAACTCAAGCAATTCACATTCAAGTGGTTCAGCATCAAGCAGCTCTTCTAGCTCTACACAAGCCTCCCCTTCTGCTGGAGGAACAGAACACTTTGCAAACTGCACAGAGCTGAGAAAGAAATATCCGCATGGAGTACCAAGCACTCACCCTGCTTATACATCTAAGATGGATCGGGATAATGACAACTTTGCATGTGAGAAGAATTAATTGTTTTGAAGCCCTCTGAGGCTTCTTTTTTATTTCGGTATATTCTATCTAAATAAAAAACCACAGAGCGCTGTGAGGGACTCTGTGGTCTATAGTGGCTGATTAAACCCCTATGATACATCAATTAGGATACTTTAAATTAGATTAATAAGCAAGCTGATCTAAAATGTTTCGTTAAAATGAGGATTTTATCAGAACTTTCTTTTAGAGATAGCATCATCTCTGTCTCTTCTTCAGAATTTAGGCTGTTGTCTTTACCCAGATATACAAAACGAATTTCCAGTCATTGTTGTCACCTTTAATTTATTTAATTCTTATTCTGATTTTTAAACGCCAAGTGTTTGACTCCTTGATCCTTAAAAACTTGACGGATATAGGGAGGTGAATAATCATATTTCCGACCAATTTCTTTTAGACTCATTTTTTTGTTGAAATGCAGATCGTATAGCAGATCAAAGTCCTTTGCTCTTCTCCTCTTTGACAATTCAGGATAAGAAAGCTTGTCCACTTTTTTCGCCTTAAAAAGATTCAAAATGCTCCAGTCTGGAATATTAAGCTCCTTTGATATTTCCCCCACCGTTTTAAGTTCATCAAAATGAAGTCTTTTTATTTGTTCAAGCTTATCTGAGTACTGTTGCCATTGGTATGTGTAATTGCTCTCTGGTCTAGGGATATCAATCTTAGTAGTGACATAAAAGTTAAAACCTTGTTCTTGACAAGCGTATCAATCGCCTCTTTACCGAAATCCTTTTCTCCGCCCCTTGCAAGTGAGTATGCTTCATCAATGAATAAAATGCCCCCGAGCGATTTTTTAATCAGATCTCTGGTTTTTTGCGCCGTGTGTCCGATGTATTCACCGACCAGATCGGCACGTTCCGCTTCGATCAGATGTCCTTTGGAAAGCACGTTCATTTCGAAGAAAAGCTTGCCGATCAGTCTCGCAACGGTGGTTTTCCCGGTGCCGGGGTTCCCTTTGAACATCATATGAAGAGCTTGTTTTCCGACTTTCAGCCCTTGTTCGGCCCGTTTTTGGTTGACGAATATCCACGCGTAAATTTCTTTAATGTTGCGTTTCATTTCTTCCATACCCACTAATGTGTTCATTTCTTTTTCAATTTCTTTCAGAATGCTGTGTTTGGCTTCATTTTTTTGCAGGGCGGCCTGATATTCCGCCTCAGCTTCTGCATTTGTCAGCACTTGCTTTTGGCCATTAAGAATGATGTTAATTTGTCCGTTATTTTTATAGGTTACAGCGCGCTCCAACATGCTCACCTCTCTGTTCTCTCTTTATCTTACTCATGATGAAGCGGTTCCGTGACATCCGCCTATCATCATGAGACCCGTTTTCCTCTTTATCTGTCACTTTTTCCGTTCTCTTCGGGAATGATGTTGAATCCTGCGCTTTCCCGAGAAATATTTTTCATTTCTTATTGTATTCAACAGAAACGGGAGGACAAACCATTTATTTTTATTTTCCGGGAAATGTTGGGTATATTTCTCATTTTTTTCATGAATGACAGCCGTACAAGCACCTTTTGAATATCATCATATGCTGTAATGAGGTGATGGAGAATGGTTAAAATTTTTATAGACCCCGGTCATGGCGGAACTGATTCAGGTGCAACCGGAAACGGACTTCAGGAAAAAGCGGTCACGCTGGAGATCGCGCTGGCTTTGCGCACGATTCTGACGAATGAGTATGAAGGAGTTTCTGTCACGATGAGCAGGACAAGCGATAAGACGGTCAGCCTGACGGAAAGAACGGATGCCGCCAACAGCTGGGGCGCAGATTATTTTTTATCCATTCATATTAACTCAGGAGGCGGAACCGGATTCGAAAGCTATATTTACCCCGGTGTCGGAGCGCCGACCTCGACTTACCAATCAGCCGTCCACACGCAAGTGATTCAAGCATCGGGTTTTAATGACCGAGGAAAAAAAACAGCCAACTTCCATGTGCTGCGGGAGACAAGTATGCCGGCAATTTTGACGGAGAATGGTTTTGTTGATACGTCAGCTGATGCAAACAAACTGAAAACAGCCAGTTTTATTGAAAGCCTTGCAAGAGGACATGCCAAGGGCTTGGAGCAAGCTTTCGGTCTAAAAAAAAAGGCTGACTTATCTAAAGTGCAAATCGGTGCATTCAAAGTGAAAGCAAATGCTGATGCACTTGCCGCCGATGCGGTGTCTAAAGGTTTTGACGCGATTGTGCTTCCAAAAGGCGGCTTATTTAAAGTGCAGATCGGCGCATTCTCTTCCAGAGATTATGCTGAAGCGTTGGCAGCGCGGGCCGAAAAAGCCGGATTTGATGCCTTCATTGTGCAAGACTAAATGAAAAAACCCCTGCTCTCCCTTTTTTGGGACGAACGGGGGTTTTTTGTTATTGAAGTATATCGGCGACAAACTGAGACCAAGCTTCAAGACGCTGATACACATTTTCCTCTTTCAGTTCGCTCAGTTTCATCCAGCGGCCGGCGATTTGATCTTTTTCTTTCACTTCGACTTGTGCCGCAGACGCTAACTGGAGCGCAGAAAGGATGCCGATATGCACCTTCCCTACATCGTTTTCATCATCATTGATCAGGCCGAGTGTGACAATGTTTTGTTTGTCCTCCTCGCGAATGTACAGTTCTTCCGCCAGCTCCCGGTCGGTATTCTGTTTCAGCACTTCCGAAAATGAAGCCGCCCCTTCCATAGGGTTCATGTGTCCGCCGAAGCCGAGAGAAAGCTTATTATGGAGGCGCGATTCCCCTCCGCCGGCGAGCCGTTCATACACAAACACCTCATCATCGCGGCGGATGACGACATACGGAATCGGCTGTTTAAATCGCGGGTCCTCTTCCGCGTCGCCTCTTCTGATTTCAAAAAAATGCGCCTCAATTTGAGCCATAATGTTTACGATACGTTCATCCTCGCTGTTGACTCCCTGAAATGTCAGCATTTCGTTTTGAAAGACGTCACTCCGCGGTGCAGCCAAGATGATTTCATCCATTTTATTCATGCCCGTTCCTCCTGTCTTACCTCTCCATTCAAGCCAAAAGAGCAGATATTATATCTGCTCTTCATCTTGGCCAAAATAAAAATCTTCGTCCTTAATCGGTTCTACCGTCGCCTTTTTGTAGCCGTTCCCTTTCATGGAGAAGAAATCATGTGATTTTGTTTTGGTGTTTAATCCGTTTAATACGATCGGATTAATATCCTCTTCTTCAAAGTAAGGATCGAACCCTAAGTTCATCAAAGCTTTATTGGCGTTATAGCGGATGAATTTCTTTACATCGTGTGAGAGTCCGACTTGATCGTACAAGTCCTCTGTATATTCAAGCTCATTGTGATAAAGCTCTTCTAAAAGCTCAACCGCAAATTCGCGAAGTTCCGCTTTTTTCGCTTCTGTTTGTTTATTGTATATTTCTTGGGCAAGCAGTCCGACATATACACCGTGGATCGCTTCATCACGAAGGATCAGGTTGATAATTTCACCGCTATGCATCAGTTTTCCTTGTCCGTAGAAATATAACGGATAATAGAAACCGCTGTAGAATAGGAAGCTTTCTAAATACACAGATGCAACCATGGCTTTGAACAGTGAAATCTCGTCATCTTTTTTAATCGCTTTGTAGAGTCCGACGATGATTTGCGCTTTTTTCTGCAAAAATTTGTTTTGTTTGACCCATTCGAATACTTCATTAATTGTTTCAGTCGGTGCCAGTGTCATGAAAATATTAGAGTACGATTTTGCGTGAACGGCGTTCTCCATCATCGCCATAAAATTCAGCACGGCTTTCCGCTGGTGGCCGTCTACGTGTTCAGCCACGATCGGCATTCCTGTATTCCCCTGCTCTGTATCAAGAAGAGTCAATCCGGCCAGTACCTTCATATACGTGTCTTGCTCGTTTTTCCCGAGGTACTTCCATGTGAGGATATCGCCGTTTAAAGCAATCTCTTCCGGAAGCCAGAACTGTTTCACATTTTGGTTATAGAACATTTGGGTAAAGTCGTCTTCATGCTTTGACCAGTTTGCTGCGTCATAAATTTTCGTCACTATAAACTCTCCTTTAATCAAACAACACAAGAAAGGCAGCTATCTTGCCCGGTATCTTTCGTTCTTGCATAGTAAATGGTTTTGATGCCTCTATGGTGGGCATACAGATCAATACGGTTCAGATCACGAGTTGTCATCGTATCTTTCAAAAACAGGGTAAAGCTGATTCCCTGATCGATATGCTGCTGGATTGTCGCGATCATATCCACCACTTTGAACATGTCCATATCATAAGCTTCTTTGTAGAAGAACCAGTTATTAGACGCTAATCCCGGCATCGGGTAATACGTTTTTGAATTTCCGTATGTTCTTTCTTCGATCCGTTCCATGATCGGCATAACGGACGCCGTGCTGGATTGGACGTAGGAAATGGAGCCTGTCGGCGCGATGCACAGTCTGTAGCTGTGATACATACCGTGTTCAGCGACAAACGCCTTCAGCTCTTTCCAGTCTTCGATTGTCGGAATGTGCATGCCCTCAAAGAGCGCAGCGATTTTTTCGTATGCCGGTGAGAACTCTTTTTCGATGTATTTATTGAAATATTCTCCCGTTGCATAAGTGGAGCCTTCATAATGCTCAAACGTTTCGCCTTTTTCTTTCGCAAGCTCAGCTGAACGCTGGATGGAATAAAAGTTCACCATCATAAAGAACGTATTCGCGAAATCTCTTGCTTCCGGGCTTTCATAAGCGATGCCGTTTTGGGCAAGGTAGCCGTGGAGGTTCATGGCGCCTAAACCGATCGACTTCATCGCTTTGTTCGCGCGTCTGACTGCCGGCGCGTTGCGGATATCCGTCGTCTCAGATACATGAGTCAGGGAATCCGTCGCGAGTTTCACCGTGCGCTCAATCGATTTATGTTTCATGACATTCAAAATATTTAATGAACCAAGGTTGCAGGAAATGTCCAAGCCGATTTCGTCTTCTTCATCATAATCTGTGTAAGCCGAAACTTGTGACGCTTGAAGCACCTCAGAGCAAAGGTTCGAGAATTTCACTTTTGATACGTGGTTATTCGCGTGCTCTTTGTTTACGTTGTCCTGGAACATAATGTACGGATAACCTGACTCAGAACGGAGAACGGCAAGCTTTTCAAGCAATTTGCGCGCATTCACTTTTTCTTTTTTGACACGCGGGTTGTCGACAAGCTCCTCATACATCGCCGTCATGTCCATTTCGTCCATATGCTGGCCGTATTCTTTATAAATCGTATGCGGATAGAATACATAAGCCGCTTTGTCCTCACGTGCAAGCTCAACGAACTTATCCGGAATGACGACACCGATAGAAAGCGTCTTGACGCGCACATCTTCATCCGCAGAAATCTTTTTCGTATCAAGAAAATCATTGATATCGCGGTGGAAAATGTTTAAATACGCCGCGCCCGAGCCTTGTCTCTGTCCCATTTGGTCAGCGTAACGGAACGCATTATCAAGAAGCTTCATGACGCCTACAACGCCTTTTGTGGCGTTTTCAACATCTTTAATCGCTTCGCCTTTCGCGCGAAGCTTGGACAGGTTAAGAGAAACCCCGCCGCCCAATTTAGACAGCTGCATGGAAATATCGATCGCCCGTGAAATATCGTTTAAGGAATCATTGACTTCGAGCAAGAAGCAGCTCACCAGTTCTCCGCGGCGTTTTCTGCCGGCATTCAAAAATGTCGGTGTACTCGGCTGATATTCCTGGTTGATCATCAGGTTTACATATTCTTTTGCTTTCTCAGTATCGCCGTTTGCGAAGAACAGCGCGACGATTGAGATTCGGTCCTCATAACGCTCGAGGATTCTTTTCTTGTCATTCGTTTTCAAAGCATAGTCATTATAAAATTTAAACGCACTCATGAAGGAAGGAAAACGAAACTTCTTTGCGTAAGCTGTCTTAAACACTTCTTTAATGTCTTCAAAAGAGTAAAGGCTTAAGAATTCCTCTTCGTAGTATTGGTTTTCAATCAAATAATCCAGCTTCTCTTTTAAATCGTGAAAGTAAACTGTGTTTTGATTGATATAGTCAACAAAATAGCTATGTACAGCCTCTTTATCTTTATCAAACTGGAATTTTCCATCTTGTTGGATCATGATTTCGTTATTTAACTGGATCCATTTTGGCACTTGATTTTGTGACAACTCTTTCTACCTCCTGAGTAAACAATTCAACGTCTTTAGATGTGCCGCTGAGTTCAAATTTGTGCAAGATCGGCACCTGATATTGTCTCGAAATGGTATCGGCGCTTTTTGCAAAGTTATCGCCCCATACTTTGTTGCCGCTCGCAGCGACTCCTAATAAGAGATGGGCGTATTTTTCGAGAAATGATTGTGTTGATGCCGGTACCTGGCCGAAGTTTGTCGTGTAGGTGACCAAAACAAACGGAGTGTCCACGTGGTCCGTTTCGTCCACCTTGCGGATCAGCTGAAAGTCTGTTTTATTCACAAAACGCTGAACATTCCCTGTCTTTGAATCAAATATGATTTGAACCATCCTTATCACGACCTATCAAAAATAATGAATCTCTTAACACTATATATAGTATACTAACCTCTCAGAAAAACACAACATATTGAGATCAATTTATAAAAAATTCATATTTTTGAAAGAGCCGACTTTGGCTCTGGCCCGATTAACGCCCAAAAAAGAGAGCAGAACGAGAATCATCTCTCATCCTACTCAAGGTGTCATGTGTAAGCCGATGTCTATCATAACATGAAAAAAAACTGCTTAGTAGTCTAGACTTTTATTCTTATTTTTTGTAAGAATCACATTTTTTTTCGCTTTCAACGGTTTCTTCAATCTCCACATCAGCACCGATTTCTTTCAGTACGGCTTTCAGAGCGCTTGTGATGGAAGCCTCTCTGATCAGTTCTTTGCCGTCAACGATGATGCTGGTTCCATATTCATAGCAGGAATCATCTTCACAAGTTTCTTCCCAATGGTTGATTATCACCTTGTGTTTCAATCGTCTCACCCTCTGCATGATCAATGTCAGTACTTAGTGTAGCTTGTGCGGCCCGCTTTGTAAATTCGAACGCTTGTGAAATTTATTCAAGCTCATCCAGCGCCGTTTCTTTTTTCAGTTCGATTTTATTCGTTTTTTCATCATAGCGGTATATTTTTAAGTAACCGTCCTCAACGATGCCGAAACGATTATGTTCCAGCTGCACCATGCCTTCTGTCTGCGGTTCGGTATCCGTTGAGCCGCCGTCATCATCCGTCACCACAGTCTCATGATTGCTGCAAGCTCCAAACAGCAAAAAAACAGCGATCCAAACGAGCGTAATCCTGATTCTTCTCAGTTCATTTTCACTTTCGAACACGATTTTCCGAACCCCCTTTTATGTTTCCGATATACAGCCTGCAATATACAGATGCGCATAGAAAAAGACCATTGTTCATGGTCTTTTTCAAAAAGTCTATTCAAGCTCAAGCTGGACGTTTTTTTGCGGGGCGAACGTGGAGATGGCATGTTTATAAATAAGCTGCTGCTTCCCCTCCGTTTCGAGCAAAACGGTAAAGTTGTCAAAGCCTTTTACCTGGCCGCGAAGCTGGAAGCCGTTGAGTAAAAACACCGTGACGAACGTATTGTCTTTTCGGATTTGATTCAAAAACTGATCTTGAATATTAATCGGTTTCATGTTTCGTCCTCCTTGGTTCTCAATACAATACTGTTTCGATTAAATTTCCAGTTTTCCTGCTATGCACTCGAAAATTTCCTTTTTTTTCTGCTCAATATCAACAGGCGGCGTCATATCTGTCCATGAAACAGGCATTTTATTGCGAAACCAGGTCAGCTGGCGTTTCGCATATCGCCTTGAATTTTGTTTTAATTGCTCCACAGCCTGAGGGAGCGGCACTTTTCCATCAAGATATTCATACAGCTCTTTATAGCCGATCGCCTGAATCGATTGGCTGTCCCGGATATTCATATCATACAGCCGCTTTACTTCGTCAAGAAGGCCGGTTTCCAGCATCAGGTCAACGCGCTCGTTAATCCGGCCGTACAGCACTTCTCTGTCCATTGTAAGACCGATAAGAACCGCATTGTAAAGCAGCTCCCGTTTTTGGGTTTTAAGATGCTCTGACATTGTTTTTCCCGATACATGCAGGATTTCGAGCGCGCGGATGACTCTTCGCGTGTTGTTTTGATGAATAGCTGCCGCCGCTTCCGGGTCGGCTGCCGCAAGCTTGGCATGAAGCGCTTCCGCCCCTTCTTCAGCCGCCAGTTTCTCCATGCGCTCCCGGAATACAGGGTCGCCGGAGTTTTCCGTGAACGTATAGTCATACAGCACGGACTGAATGTACAGACCCGTCCCCCCGACAATCATCGGCAGCTTTCCTCTATCGGCAATCTCGGTGATTTTTCCCCTCACCATTTTTTGATAATCCGCCGTTGAAAAAGTGTCGGACGGCTCCAAAATATCAATCAGGTGATGCGGCACGCCTTCTGTCTCTTCTTCGGTGACTTTGGCCGTTCCGATGTCCATCCCTTTATATACCTGCATGGAATCTCCGCTGATGATTTCCGCATTCAGCATTTTCGCGAGTCCGATGCTTAGTTTTGTTTTTCCGACTGCCGTCGGTCCGACGAGTATGACGACAGGCTGTTTTTTATTTTTCAATATGTATCACTCTCTTTTATAAATCTCCCCCTAATTATAGCATTCATTTCTTCAGGCACCTATCCATTTTGCCCTTTTTCCTGAGCGCTAAACGTCGCTACCACCCGATCGGCTCGTTTCCGACAACCTCTCTCGTTTTTCCTTTGAGTGTATGGCGGTGCGTTTTCCGTCCTTCCTCCCGCGGATCGTAAACGACGCCGCCGTGCTGGATCTGAATCGGCTCATTGTAGGCGGCAAAGGTGGTCTCTGAAAGCTCATGGTAATGTGTTCCGTCAACCCTCGGGATGGCAGGGCCGGAAATGCCGTAATACCTATGAAAATGGCCGTTTTCAAACGAGGTGATGCCCGTATAGAAATGTGTATGCTCATCTGTATTGCTGCCGTTTTCCGGCTGCGAAAAGCCTTCAATCAAATGGTAATGCCCCTGCACTACATCCGTAACCGCCCGGTATGCGTGTGTGTGCGGAGGTTTTTTTGACCAATCGGACTGATACAGGCCCACAAAAGCTCACTCCTTTATTTTTTGATAAACGCCCAATCAAAAATTGGTGGGCTGAATACTCTGTTATCATCTCAAATTTATTCTTGGAGGTACCTTAATTATGAATGAAGAATACGCATACGCAGCAGATAGTGATATGAGACAGTTCGGGCGGCCTGGATTTGGGTTCGGACGTCCCGGATTTGGGTTTGGACGGCCGGGCTTCGGCTTCGGGCGTCCCGGATTCGGATTTGGATTCGGACGGCCGGGTTTTGGATTTGGCCGGCCTTGGTTTGGTTATGGATTCGGACGGCCGTTTGGTTTTTACGGCGGACCGTTTTTCGGAGGGCTTGTCGGGGGGCTTGTCGGGAGCGCTTTATTCAATCCGTACTTGTACGGGGGTTACGGCTACGGCTATCCGTATTACTATTGACGAATCAAAAAGGTTCCTCCTCGGGGGCCTTTTTGTATAGGCCTAATGTCTTGACTTGGCAGGCAAAGTTCGGATATTATTTTATTTTACTGCCTTAAACAAAAGGCATAAGGATTATGATGAGAGGGGGATTTGATATGATTCTGGGTTATATCTTCCTCACAATTGCTATTTTATCAGAGTCAATCGGCGCGGCCATGCTGAAGGTCTCCCGCGGATTTACGCGGTTTTTGCCGAGCGCGCTTGTAGTGGCAGGCTATTCATTGGCCTTTTATATGCTTTCACTGACACTGAATCTCATTCCGCTTAGCTTATCCTATGCAACATGGAGCGGAGCCGGAACGGTGCTCGCATCCATTATCGGAGCGAAATGGTTTCATGAAAAACTGGACAAGCAGGCCGTCATCGGACTCTTTTTCTTATTGGCCGGTGTCATTTTGATGAATTGGTAGAAAGGAGAGGCATGCTGATGAAAGGATTACTTTGCTTGGCATTAGCCATTGTATCAGAAGTGTTCGGGAGCACGATGCTGAAGCTGTCGGACGGTTTTACGCACCTGTGGCCCGCTCTCGGCGTCATTGCCGGAATCGGAGCCTCTTTTATGTTTTTGAGCTTCTCTTTGAAAAGCCTTGATTTATCCGCCGCATACGCGACATGGTCAGGTGTCGGCACCGCTTTAACGGCAATTGTCGGCTTTTTTGTTTTTAAGGAGGCCATGACAGTCAAAATGATGATCGGGCTTGTTTTGGTCATCACGGGCGTCATCCTGCTGAACCGTTCCAAGTCTCAAAAAGCTAAAAAAAATCAAACGGCCCGGAGCTGACCGTTTGAACTCGTCAAGCGCGGGCAGCTTTTACTTCAACCTCAAGCTCCATCTCCACGTTTCCTTGGACCGCTCGTGAAATCATACACGAGGACTCCGCTTTCTGCGCTAACTTCCTGGCGAGCGTAAAGTCCGTTTCGGCTGCATCCGGCTTTAATAATATAAACGGACGGTGAATGATTTTCTGGTACGTGAACACACCGTTCGTGACGTCTACAATTCCTTCAGATTCCATATGTAGATCTTCTTTATCCAGGCCGCTTCTTTCCATCATCGCCGCAAGCGTTATAATATAACAGGTAGCGGCCGCTCCAAGCAGCATTTCATCAGGATTTGTGCCTTCTCCGGGTCCGTCCATTTCCTTAGGAATGGACACAGCCGTCTCCAGCCGGCCGCTTTTAATATCGCCGACGTCATTGCGATTTCCGGGCCAATTTGCACTTAAATAAAAGTGATGTTTTGCCAAGGGACAAACCTCCTTTTTTTCAGTTTACTCATCTTTCACTCGTTTGTCTTTTTTTAAGCTTACGAATACTCTTGATTGATCACTCTTTTTATCGTACGGACAAACCGGTAAAATTCCTCCGTTTTTGTGAATTCCCTTTCGCGGTAATCAAAATTATCAAAAAACGCTTCCCGCTGTTCTCTGCTGATCTCAAGCTGTATGCTCAGCCCGGTTTGCGCCTGGTTATTGATATTTTCGGTGTCAACCCCGGCCAGACCGGTTTTTGAGGTTGCCAACTCTGCAGAAAATCCGTTTCGTTCGAGAGCTCTCACCAATTTTTTCGCCCGCTTCCGGTCGCTTCCTCCGACAAGAGTATTTTTCTCGTCGCCTTTATAACCGTGAACTGCGATAACATAATGGTGCTGCTTAATGCTTTCGACTGCTGAAGGCTCATCGAACCTGGTGCTCGTAATATGAAGAGTCTGGTTATCATGCGTTTTTAATCCCTCAAACAGATAGGTTGAATAATCATCTCTGAAAGAGCGGACGATCTCGCTCACCCCGCCCTCAATTCTCCCTCCGTGCGGCGACATGATCAATACGGGACTCCCCTTTCGCTTATTGTACGATATATGATAATCATCGGGGTCTTCATGTTCAGCCAAATCTTTAAAATCTGTGTATGTATCAGAAGAATTCGAGGGATCAGGGTCTGACGCATAATGAGCACATCTTATTAGTAAGACCATTGCTACGATAATGATGACATTAAGTAAAATTCTTTTCATCAGCTCTCCTTCTTTGCTCCTTTCTGAAAAATGACATGTTCATTATATGGATTTTTGTCAATAGGTCTTATCTTAACATTCTATTAACATTATCATCAGTGAAAAACTTCCCGGTTTCGAAAAATCAATGGATTGTCACGGTTCAAGCGCTCAAATGCCGGGCATCAGTGAAAAAAGGTTGAGAGAGGGCAAAAAAAAAGGGAGGAACGCCCGAATTTTCAGGGGCGGGAGATTCACGGCCGGAAACGGACGGCATCAAGAATACGCTTTTAAAAATGAATATCCGCCTCCCGAAGCAAATGCACAGGACAGAATGGAGCCCGTCAAAAAAGTTCTCATCTGCCTTTTTGTACAGCAAAATGCCGTTACAGCCCGCTCATCCCCTTTTTTTATCATAATGGTCCGTTTTGAAATGGAGCCGTCTTTTTTCATATATATAATATCAATCGGAAGCTGTTTTTCCAAGGAATGTCTCAATATTATGTTCATGTATATACCTCCTTCCGCCGGCTTCACTATAAACGAACAAACGTTCCGTTTCAACTCGATTTCTTCTCCTGAAAAAGCCGCAAGTAACCAGCGCTCCTGAAGGACAAACAAACTGACCGAACATACGGCCTGTTCATATGGTATAGAGAGAATCGCCAGAATGGGAGGAAAAGTATATATGTTTGGTTACTCAATGGTACAAATGGTGCGGTCAAATGCTCATAAGCTGGACTGGCCGCTCAGAGAAAACGTATTACAGTTATATAAACCTTTCAAATGGACACCTTGCTTTTTGCACAAGTTTTTCGAAAAAAAGGTGAAAAACAGAAAGAAAATGTCAGTCATCATTGAATTTGAAGAGGGCTGCCATGAATCCGGTTTTCACAGCACAGGACAGGTCTTATCAAAAGAAAAACGCTGCACCATAAAAAAGCAGTTTCAAACAATCAATTGCTGCAGCGCCGAAGTCACTCCGTCCGCCCTTCACATGCTTCTTTCGCAATGCCGGGATATCCGTAAAATCTATTTAAACCGTGAAGTAAAAGCGCTCCTTGATACGGCAGCTGAATCGTCTCATGCAAAAGAAGTGACCCGTAACGGCACCGTATTAACAGGAAAAGGCGTAACCGTCGCCGTTATTGATACCGGAATCTATCAGAATCCCGATTTAGAAGGCAGAGTTATCGGATTTGCGGACTTTGTCAACCAAAAGACAGAACCGTATGATGACAACGGACACGGCACCCATTGCGCCGGTGATATCGCAAGCAGCGGCGCTTCATCTTCCGGTAAATATCAGGGGCCGGCGCCGGAAGCCGATCTGATCGGAGTCAAGGTTTTAAACAAATCAGGATCAGGAACCTTGGCTGATATCATCGAAGGTGTGGAATGGTGCATACAATATAATAAAGAACACACAAAGAATCCGATCAGAATCATCAGCATGTCACTGGGCGGAGATGCGCTCAGATATGATAAAGAAACGGACGACCCGCTCGTCAAGGCCGTTGAAGAGGCATGGAATGAAGGAATCGTCGTCTGCGTCGCCGCAGGCAACTCCGGTCCGGAAGCTCAAACGATTTCAAGCCCCGGTGTCAGCGAGAAGGTCATCACGGTAGGCGCCTATGATGACAATGATACGGCCGGCAATGAGGACGATACGGTCGCTTCTTTCTCAAGCCGCGGCCCGACGGTGTACGGAAAAGAGAAGCCTGACATTCTTGCGCCCGGGGTCGATATCGTATCTCTCCGTTCTCCGCGTTCATACCTTGACAAATTACAGAAATCAAACCGTGTAGGCTCCTTGTATTTCAGTCTGTCGGGCACGTCCATGGCCACTCCGATCTGTGCGGGCATTGCCGCCTTAATCCTTCAGCAGAACCCGCAGCTTTCGCCTGACGATGTGAAAACACTGATCAAACAAAGTCCGGGTCAATGGACAAATGAAGATCCGAACATTTACGGAGCGGGCGCAGTAAACGCTGAAAACGCCGTGCCGAAAGAGTAACCTTTTTATCATGAGAACGGGGTCGTCTAAACCTGCAGATGACCCCGTTTTTTAGGTGAACAGATGAAACATTTATAATGAAGGAACTCGGAATGCTTCAGAACCGGCTGTCAGAAAAAAAGATCAATGCAAGGCAGTGTATTTCTAAAAAAATAGGGAATAAGTATGGTGTAGATAAAAGGAGGAATCACAATGGCACTTACAAACACCGAATTGTCTGAATGGCTGCAAAAACAGATCGGACAAACGCTTGATATCAGGAAAGGAGAGCTGACAGACAGCCGAAACGAGATTTCTGATATGGATCAGATCATGCTTCACCTTGATGATGTTCTCGTCCGCCGGGCAAACCATCCCGATGACTATGTAGCGGACGAAGAACTCGTCTTAAAAGGGCATGGCACAACCTATACGGAGGAAGGAAATGTCCCGCTTCCCCAAGATGCGTATGAAATCCCACTGCTCGGCGACATCACCATCCAAAAGGAGCAAGACGGATTAAAGGTACATACAGATCGGGCCGTTTATACAATCGGGACCCGGAAAGAGCAATAAAAAGAAAAAACGCCCTGATTCAGCGGCGTTTTTTTATTGATTTTTTTCTTCTGAATATCCGTGGAACATCGTGAATGCGCAAAGCATAATGCCTAAAATAATGATAATCGGGAGCCAGATCACGGCAAACTTATAATCCGGTTCGGCAAAAGCGCCGATGACCGCTCCAAAGCAATACAGCACCAAGGCAAGCGCGCGCAATACAGCATCTCTCGTAAACTGCTTCCGCTTGTCCGCTTTGTAAAACCTTGCGGTGAGATCTTCAAAAAAATTAGCGAGCGTTCCCGTTAATACGGTCGTGGAAATCCCCGCTACACCAAGTTTTCTCGCGGCTGTCGTCTGCATTCCCATTGCGAAGCTGAGCAGCATAATCAGCACATAAACAGAAATGGCATCTGCAAAAAAGCAGGAGAACAAAGCAAACAGCAGCAAAACTGCTCCTTCAATAGCTAAAGCGGCAGTTACCGCAGGGGGCCAAAATGATTTCTTTTTATTGCCCACAAGCAGGGCCGCGACAATAACGCCGGCAATAAATCCGATTAACGAGGTTAACGATTTGAGTACGGCAAGGTGCCACGAGTTGCCGATCGCCAGGCCGAACAGAACGATGTTCCCCGTCATATTGGCGGTAAAGATATGTCCCAGGCTTAAATAACCGATCACATCCACAATTCCCGCTGTTAAACAAAGAAGTAAAAGTGCAATATTTCGGTATGTAGTCACTGTCAATGTGATCCAATCCTTTCTCATGCTGATTCCAAATAATAAGTTTACTCTTTGCCATTTCATATGTCCAGCCGGCGTGCCGCTTTTTCAGAGCATAAAAAAACTCCGGCGAACCGGAGAAGCTACTGAACGATAAATAATACTCTCGTGCCGTCGGAATATCCGCTCATTTGATTTCCAACCCATGAACCGGCCCCGCGGTTATCCGACGGGGTTACATATCTGACATCAGCCCCCGCCCCGCCTTCTGTGCAGACTGCCATGGGCCATTCATCACGGTCAAACCCGGGCTTTGTCGGAATTCCTTTCAATGATTCTTTCCTTCTATTCTCCGCTCCGCCCCGATCAATTGTACAAATCTCAGAATGACCTGCCGAAATGGCGTCTTTTATATGATTTCCCGTCTCCGGATATTTTGACAGCGGGAAATACAGCACCTGATCGTATCGGGATGCGGCACGAGCAGCACTGTCCGAATGGATACCGGCGCCCGTAAGGCCGAACTGAAGAGAGATCACCAAAAGCAGACTTGCCGCCCATTTCATAAACGCATTCATTCACATCCTCCTTAAGAAGTTGATATGAAGCGTAAATATGTATATTAGCCGGATTTAACACACATGATGAAATGGCAAAAAAAGTTTGCTGTTTTGTTGATAATCAACGAAAATGGCGGCTTTACGATTTGTCTATTGAACCGGCTTCTGTTTCCTTATATATTTTAGACATACTTATGAGCCGTTGTAATCAGTGTCTTCGGCAGATAAAAGGAGGAATGCCGTCCGGTCGGCAGGCACCGGCTGTTTGTTATGTCTTTTCAAAAACATGAAGGCGGGGAAATCCAGATGGAAAAAACAATGTTTCACCCACACTCACCCGAGTTTCACGAAAACCCTTTTGCGGTTTTAAGCAGATTCAGAGAGCAGGACCCCATACATAAATTCGAACTGCAGCGTTTCGGAGGCACCTTTCCGGCTTGGCTCATCACGCGTTATGATGATTGTATGGCGTTTTTAAAAGACGGCAGAATTACGAGAGATGTAAAACGGGTCATGCCGAAGGAGCTGATCGCGAAGCTGAATGTCAGTGAAGATATCGATTTTGTCTCAGAGCATATGCTGGCAAAAGACCCTCCGGATCATTCACGACTTCGATCTTTGGTGCATCAGGGGTTCACTCCCCGGATGATTGAGCAGCTTCGCACCGGGATAGAGCAGATCACAGAAGAGCTGCTGGATGAAATGGAAACAAAAGCAGACCCTGATATCATGAGAGATTTCGCCGCACCGCTTCCGTTTATCGTCATTTCCGAACTGCTCGGGATTCCGAAAGAGGACCGCGCCAAATTTCAAGTGTGGACAAACGCAATGGTCGACACGTCAGAAAGCGGACAAGATGCGACCAACCAGGCTCTCAAAGAATTTAAACAATATATGAAAACACTGATCGAAGAAAAAAGAAAACATCCGGGTGAAGACCTGACAAGCAAGCTTATTTACGCTGAAGAGGACGGCCAAAAGCTGAGTGAATCAGAGCTGTATTCCATGCTGTTTTTGTTAGTCGTTGCCGGGCTTGAAACAACGGTTAACCTTCTCGGCTCCGGCACCCTGGCGCTTCTTCTGCACAAAGACCAGATGGAGAAGATAAAGCGGCAGCCCGAAAATATCCAGACGGCGATCGAAGAGCTTTTGCGTTATATCTCTCCCGTCATCATGATGGCAAATCGATGGGCGATTGAAGATTTCACCTATAAAGATGTTTCCATTAAAAAAGGCGATATGATATTTATCGGCATCGGTTCAGCCAATCGGGACCCGGAATATTTCGATGATCCTGATACATTAAATATAGCGAGAACACCGAACCGTCATATCTCTTTTGGATTCGGCATTCATTTTTGTCTCGGGGCTCCGCTCGCCCGGATAGAAGCATCCATTGCCTTTACTGCGCTTTTAAAACGGTTTCCGAATATAGAGCTGAAAGGCGCGCCCGAGGATGTAACATGGAGAAAAAATGTGTTTTTGAGAGGGCTTGAAACATTGCCTGTCAGATTTTAATATCGCCCCCCTGTTTATCGGGGGTTTTTAATGTCTTATAAACAGAAATCAATACAACAATGAAAATTTAGTACATAGTAAATTTAGTTCTATATAGATAAAAAAAGCGGCCGGATTGCTCCGGCCGTTCTCTATTACCGTTTTACCAACTCATTTGTTTCGTCCAGCTTTTTTCTGAAAGATTTAAGGAAATTTGCGCTTATCGTTCCTTTGTTTGCGTACAGTTTTTCGCAGAATGCCTTAATGGCGTTTTGCGGCTTCGGTTCCGACAGCATCGTGACATGATTGGAAGAGTGAACGTCCAGCAGGTGAAACTGTTTCATCTGGCGTTCCCATTCTTTCCAATACGCATCATGGTCTAACGGAATTTGTTCTTCCTCTGCTGTCAGATAACGTTCAAGATCTCCGAGAAACAAACCGCTTTTATTACGGAAGTAGTAGCATTGCAGCGCTTCCGGATGAGGCAGCGGCTTCATGTCATACTCTTCCATTCCGTAAGCGAGCTGCGTCTTCATCATTTGCTCCAGCTGCATCCGGATTGCTTCTTCGGATTTTGGCAGACCGCGCTTTTTGGCAAGGCCGATCAATTCTTTCATTACTTCTTCCTCAGCCTGGACGGTAATGTCTTCTCTGCTGATTAATGCCTCTTCAAGGTTTTCAGGCTTAAGATATGCTGTAAGCATCGTATTGATCGTTTGCAGCATGACTGACTTAACAGATGGTTTTCTTTCTTTCCATTTTTCACTGTACGGGGTGTCGATCATGACGGCGCTTTTTACCGTATGACCTTCCTCCTGCAAGAGACGCGCGGTTTCATATGCAAGCATGCCGCCCAAGGAATATCCGCCGAGGTCATAAGGGCCTTTCGGCTGTACCGCTTGGATGATTCTCTTATAAGAAGCGGCCGTCTCTTCGATTCCTTGCAGCGGCTCTTTCCCTGTCAAACCCCTTGCCTGGATGCCGTAAAAAGGTCGCTGACTCTTTTTGGCGAATGGCTGGTATGCTTCCACGCCTCCCGTTCCGCCGTGAAACCAAAAAACAGGACGGCCTTTTTCTCTTTCATTCAGCTTGACGAGTTCGGGAAAATTCCGGCCCGTCTCCTGCGGTTGGTTCGTTTTTAACAGCATGCCGATCTCCTGAAGAGTGCTGCATTTCTGAAGAGCCTCCAGACTGATGCGGCTGTCTCCGTCCTCAAGTTTCTTCAACAGCTGAATAGAGGAGATTGAATCGAAGCCGTATTCAGTCAGCGGCTTATTTTGATCCATTTCCGCTGCCTTCATCCCCAAAATGTCAGCCACAATGTCAGCCGCGCTCCCGCAGCGGATCTGAGGATTCTGTGAAACCGGTGCAAGGCTGATGTCTTCTGACTGACCGCCGTTCCAATACTTATGGTTTTCAAAAGGATATGTCGGAAGCGGCACTCTTTGAACAGATTTGCCTTGGTGGAGTCTGTCCCACGGTATATCCGCACCTTTCACCCAGCAAAATGCAAGCTTTTCCAGATTGTTTTCAGCCAACAGCGTCTCTGTGACGACTGTACCGAGAGTCCCTTCCAGTAAAACGCCGATATCTCCTGATCCAGTCTGCTGACTGCCTGTAAAGAAGCTTTTCATTCCATTGCCTTCTTCGGAAAATGCTCTGTACTCTTTCAGTTTTTCCAGCAATTCATCTTGATTGCGGGCAACGAGTGCCAGGCGGCAGTTCATCGCCTCACGGCCGGTCTGAAGCGTATAAGCAATATCCCGCAATGATGGAGTATCTCCAGTTTGCACAAAATCAGCCAGCTGACTTGCGGCCGCCTTAAGACGCCCTTCGCTCTTAGCAGAAAGCACGATAAGCTGCGGTTCTTGCGCAGATTCTTTGTCCTTATGGCGCGGGCTGTACTGTTCCAAGACGACATGCGCATTCATGCCGCCGAAGCCATAGCTGTTAATTGCGGCCCGGCGCGGGATCGGTCTGCCCGTATGGTCGGTGAGCTGTGTCCATTCCTGATTGTCTTCGGTGAAACGGAAGCGGCTTTTCTGAATGGCCATTTGCTCATTTGCAGCTGTAAATCCGGGAATGCCCGGGATGGTATGATGCTTCATGGCCATCGCCACTTTTATAAGGGCGGCCAGTCCGGAAGCGAGTTCGCCGTGCCCGATGCAAGGTTTCACGGTACTGATATAACAAGGCGCGCTTTCCTCTTGATTTGCAGACTCGCCGTAACCCGCTTTGATTGCATTAAACTCCAGCGCATCTGCCATTTCGGAGGCAATGCCGTGCGCTTCAATATAAGTGACGGTTTGCGGATCAACGTCGGTGTCTTCGTACGCTTTTTTCATCGCGGCCTTCATTCCCGCCGGATTCGGTGCGTGAAGCGACATGCCTTTACCGCCGTGAGACACTCCTGTTCCTTTAATGACCATGTGAATATGATCGCCGTCTTCAATTGCCGCCTCAAGCGGTTTGATGATGATAATGCCCGTCCCTTCGCTTCTGACAAAGCCATCGGCATCTTTTTGGAACGATTTCGCCCGGCCGTTTTTGCTTAAATACCCCATTGAATCAAAACCGATAAAGCCCTTCGGCGACTGCAGAATATTGGCGGCACCCACGACAGCCTGCTCACATTCGTTATGACGTATTGATTGAACCGCCCTGTGCAATGCCACCAGGGTTGACGTGCAGGCAGCCTCGTAATATTCACTCGGTCCTTGTAAATTCAAGGCATATGATATTCTGTTCGGAATGATGGACGGAATGGCTGTTCCATTGTTCGGATCGCTGTTGCCCGCGGCAACGAAAACGCCTGTCGGTCTGCTTGATAACGCCTTATTTGTCAGGCCCGCATCCTCCATTGCCTTCCATGTATGCATCAAAAGCAGAAACTGCTCCGGCCCCATTTGTGATGCTTCTTTAGGAGAAATTCCGAAAAAGAGCGGGTCAAATTCGCCGACACCGTCAATAAAACCGCCCCATCTGAGACTCGTGTCATTCTCATCACCGGCGTAACGGCGCCAGTCCCAGCGGTCCGCCGGAATTTCGGTAATACAGTGATCCCCGTTTACGATGTGCTCCCAAAAAGACTGGATATCCGGGGATTGCGGAAACTGAGCTGACATACCGATAATCGCGATTCCTTGCTTGACATCGGCGTTATCACAAGGCGTATGCTGTTTCTTCGGTAAAGTGCGCTCTTCTGTTTCCGTGACCCTGGCCTCTTCTGAATGCTTATGATCGGCAAGCAATTGAGAAAACTTGCTCTCATATGCTGACGCGAAGTGGCGGGTCAGCTCCTCCGCGGTCGGATACTCGAAAAACAATGTTGGATTCACATCGATGTCCGCCTCTTGGCCGATCTCTTTTGTCAGCCCGATCAGGCTCGCTGAATCAAGTCCCAATTCCATGATATTCGCGTCAGAACGAAGAGATGGCCCGGGTTCATCCATCATCTTGGCGAGCTTGCCAAGGACGTAGCTGTGGATATCATCTGTCAGACTGCCGGCAGAAATCGGTGCTCCCGCATTCTTAACAGCCGTTCGGGCCGGCTGATTCATCTGTTCGGTTTTCGGGCGGAACCGTTTCAGGGCATAGCCTTCAAAACGCATCACCACTTCCGATCGGCTGCTGATGACATCTGCGTTAATCAGAATCATTTCCCCCGTTTGTTTGGTCAGCTTGATGTGCAGCCAGCAATCGGTAAGATCTTCAGGGCTGCTGAAGGTGACGGAATTAATGCCGAACGGCAGATAGCTTTCCGCCTCCGTTTGATCCAATAAAGAAAGCGAGGCCAAGTAAGCACTGTTGGCGATTAATGGATTTACGGCATAATGATGCGCTCGTTGTGAGTCGCTATTGTTCAGGTTCACTTTCGCTAAAACGGCATCAGAGCCTTTGTACAGGCGGGTGATCGTTTTAAATTCTTCTCCCCACACGACGGTTCCCGTTCCGTCTCCGTATAACTCATCTATCCGGCCGACTTCCCGGTAAGAGCGCTGAATGGCCGCCAGATCCGCGTGCTGCTTTTGAAACGGATACGGGCTGCACTCGGCATACGCCGCTATGCTCCAATCAGGAGACGTGCGGCTGCGGTGCATTATGCTCAGTTCAAATGCATTCCCATTTTGTTTCGATTCTGTTTTCAGCTCGATGCGATCGCCTTTTTTTACGGTAATGGGGCTGACGTAATTCAGTTTTTTAATTTGTCCTCCTTCCGCTTCAGGAAAAAGATCACAAAAATGATCGACTGCCAGACTGTTATATGTAGCGCCGACGAGTACCGGTTCTCCGCTGAATTGATGCCCTTTCACGTATGGATCGTCATCACTGTATACCGCCTGAACGCCGCCAGCGTTTTCTGATTCACCGAATTGAAAAGAAGTCCCGTGGTCAAAAGCGTAGGCCGGCAGATGAACAGCGTGCTCTTGCTGCAACTGATCAAACGCGATATTCTCTCCTTTTTCCCATTGCCGCGCACGTCGGCCAATATCAGAATCGGAGAAATTGAGATTCCGCTGATCCATACGGTAAGCGGCCAGCTTTTCCAACAGTTCCTGAATGGAGGAAGCCGTAAATGCCGCCCGATACTCCGAATGATGTGTTCTTTTTTGCAGCGCGGATGCGATGGCGGCCGGTTGAAGAGATGGCGTCTTTTCTAAAAAGGCCGCCAGTCTGTCAAGATAGGCTTCAAAACTCCATTTTGTTTTCGCTGACACAGGGAAAATATATTCCTCATCGCCGTGACGGGTCTGATCGGAATTCGGGCTGATATATTCTTCTACGATGAGATTTGCATATGCCCCGCCTGCCCCGAAGGAATTAATCATGCTTCTCCGCGGTATGATGTCCCCCGTTTCGGCATCCCTCATACGCTCCCAATACTCGTTTTTTTCCTGCAGGTAAAAAGCCGTTTGTTCAAGGTTGATATTCGGATTTTGCGGTTTTGCGTTAATCGTCGGGACTAATGTTTCCCGCTCCATTTGCAGCAGCACTTTCGCGAGCTGAGACATGCCGGAAGCCGCCTCTAAATGGCCAAGATTTGACTTGACGGATCCAAGCGCGCAAAAACGTTTTTTACCAGTATATTGCGCGAACGCATTTGTCAGGGCAATGACCTCAATCGGATCTCCCAATACAGAGCCGTTTGCCGCTGATTCAACATAACTGATTGTTTCCGGATTGATTCCGGCCTTGTCGATGGAAGCCGCCATGAGCTTCGCCTGCTGTTTCGGATCCGGAGCCGTGTACATCTGCCTTCCGCCGCTATGACACAACGCGCTGCTTTTAATGACCCCGTAAATATGGTCTTTGTCGGCAACCGCTTTGGAGAGCGGCTTCAAGAGCACTGCCCCGACTCCTTCTCCCGGCATCAGGCCCGTGCCGGTTCCGAAGCTTTTGCTTTCACTTCCCTGTTCAAGCAAATTCGCCCGTTCGAGCGCATCATATTTAGACGGTTCAAGCGTGAGATTGACCCCTCCGGCAATCGCCATGGAACAGCTGTTAAGCTTCAGGCTTTCACAGGCGAGATGAATGGCGCTCAGTGAGCTGGAGCATGCGGTCGTAACGCCCATGCTCGGGCCCGTTAAATTGAAAAAGTGGGAAATGCGGTTGGCGATATGCCAATCCCCTCCGTTAGAGCTGAGCGCAGCTTTTTCCAATGACGGGATATTCCAGAAATATTGATTGTACATACTGCCCATAAATACACCGATGCCGCTGTCTGATTCCTGCCATTCGTTTACTCTTTCTAACGAGTAGCCTCCGTTTTCAAATGTTTCCCATACGGTTTCAAGGCTTAGACGGAGCTCAGGCGTCATCTCCATCACATGGTCTTCCCGGATGTCAAACAAGTGATGGTCAAAAGCGTCAATATGCTGCAGAAATCCGCCGTACCTTGTTTTGCGTTCTTCTTTTCGTGTTTCTTTTGCCATTGTTTTCAGAAGACCGGATTTCCATCTGTTTTCCGGAGCTTCCGTAATACAGCTGTCTCCGGCTTTTAAATGCTCCCACAGCTCATCGAGGGTTTCAGACTCGGGATAGCGGCCGCTGATGCCGATAATGGCAATGTCGTCACAATCAGAACGATTAACGGTGACGGTTTCTGTTTCCGGCTTTGGCGCTTTTGGCTCTTTTTGTTCAGTGATAAACCGCCGCGTTTCCGTGACAAGCGGCACCGGTTCATTCATTGCAGGTTCCGGATGCTTTGTTTCAGGAGGCGCTTGTTCGGCTCCGAATGCCTGTTGCAGCTTATCCGGGTAAGTTTCCAGCAAATACTCGGCAAGTTCTTTCGTATTCGTGTGTTCAAATAAGACCGTTTTCGGCAGCTCGCCCGTCAATGTTTCCAGTTCGCGGATAAAATTCACCTGCAAAATGGAGTCGATGCCGTATTTTTCAAAGCTCGTTTCCGGCTGAATGCGCTCGGGAGCAAGCTTTATGGACTTGGCTAACGTTTCTTTTATGAATTGCACAGTCCGGTCTGTGACTGAGAAAGAGGGTTCTGTGAAATCAGCCGGCTCTTTGGAAGCCGCAGTTTCTTCAACCGCCTGCGCGTCCGGCTGCTTTTGCCTGATGACGCCGTCGCTTTCTGCCGCCACGATCTGCTGGCCGAGGTGGTGTGACGATTCCGCCATAAATGTAACGTACCGATATCCCTCGCTTTCCAGCGCAGACTGCCACGCTTCAGGATACAGCCCCGGGCATCCGGGAATGCGCAGTTCGGCGTCTTCATACAGCCACCAGCCTTCCAAAAGACCGAATGTCAGGTGAGAATAAACCGAATGGCTGCTAATCTCATTTAATAGCAAAATCCCATTCTTTTTCAGCACCGCTTTGGCATTGCGAAGTGTCCGCCTAATATTTTTTGTCGCGTGAAGCACATTTGCCGCAATTACCGCGTCATATGCGCCCGCCTCTATACCCTGCAAAGCCGGGGGCTCTTCCACATTAAACCGCTTATAAGTCAAATACGGATTGTCGGGACCGTATTCTTTTTCAGCATGCATGAAAAAGGCCTTTGACAGATCGGTGTAGCAATATTCTTTCACATGATGTTTGTACTCTTTTAATCTTTTGAACACGGCCGCGCTCGTCCCGCCCGTCCCCGCTCCGATCTCTAATATCCGGATTTCCGCGTTCGGGTCTTCTTTCAGGCGTTCTTCAATGAAAGCCGTCAATGTGTCAGCGAGCACCTCATTATAATAGTCTGCCGTTTCATTGTTTTTATAGATTCCTTCCACCAATTCCATTGAGGAATCAGGAAACAGAACATCAGTGGCAGAAACTCTGCCGGATAAAATATCCGGCAAAGCTCTGAGAGCGGTCTCCACTAAGGTGATCATCGCCTGTTTGCTGCTGTCCTTGAGTAAAGGAGCTTTCTTTTCATCCCATTCTTGCCACAGAACGTCCGCACGCTCTATCGGACCTGTTAACACATACGTACTGCCTGACTGTTTCAAAAAGCCTTTTTGCACCAAGATGGAGATGCTTTCTTCCAGCCACCTGCCGTAAAACCCCTGCATGACAGGCTGCGTTTCGTTTTCCGTAAAAAATCCGACAGATTTCAGCTGGCCTGCCAATAGTTTGTAAAGAAGATCTTCAGTGTTTTGCAAAGCCGTCCCCTCCTTAACTCAATTGTTGTACATGTCTTGTTACTTTAGGCTGATAGCTTCGCAGTTTTTGCATCGCCGAGCCGTGATGTTCAGGGTATACTTCTATCATTTCTTCCGGTTTTTCCTCCGGCTCTTCCGCCTGTTTCATCATGACGAACTGATTCAACGGGCCGCCGAGCAATCGTTCAAGCGCCGCCATTGCTTCCGGCGCTTCAATTGATCCGACTCCCGCCTGTTTCATCCGTTCTTGATAGTCGGCAGATGATACGATTCCGACACTGCCCCAGTAGCTCCAATTCATCACTGCCGCCGAACACGGCCGAACTTGAGCCAAATGAGCGGCAAAGGCATCTTTGAAACTGCATCCGGCAGCATAATTGCTTTGTCCGGCCGCTCGTGCAAATGATTGAACAGATGAGAAGAACAAAGCAAAGTCCAGCGGCTCATTTTGGAACACGCGGGCCATATTCACGCTGACATTGACTTTCGCAGCGAGCACGCTTTTCAAACGGCTTTCCGGCATATTTGCCAGGCTCTGATCCTCTAAAACAATTGCGGAATGGATGATTCCGTTAATTTGCGGGTGCGTGCGTTTGATCGTTTCATACGCCTGTGTGAGCTCATTCGGATTTGCCGCGTCAGCTTCAATATAAATCGGCGCCGGGCCGAATTGGCTGAGTCTGTCGATTTTTTCCTGAATGGCGCTGTTATGTTTTCGTCTGCCGATCCAAACGACTCGCGCCTGATATGTTTTCACGGCATATTCGCTCCATGCCTCGCCGATGCCCCCCGCGCCGCCGATGACGACATAAACGCCGCCTTTTTGGTAAGCGGGCCGGCTTGACACCGGCTGCTGTACAGGAATGAGGCGCTGTTTGTACCAGTGATTGTTCCGGTACGCCCAAGTATTGCCTTGCTCATCAAACGGCGCTGAGAACAGCTCCGCCTTTGAAACATCTTCCGGACAGCCGGCATCAATCAGCCTTGTTTGCCAGTTCGGATACTCTTTTGCGAGCGAGCCGACCAACCCGTGAATGCCTGCATGAGCCGGATCAATAATGTCCGCCGGCTGTACGGACTGTGTTTTTATTGTGACTGCAGTCAAGCTGATTCGCTTGCCTCCATATCCTAAAGCAAGCATGGCCTTAATCACTCTGTACATCTGGATGACGCCCGCATCCTGAGCTTTTACCATGTCATCAGCGCTGTGAAAAGGAGCGATCCATACGATATGCCCGAAAGACCCTGTTGCTTTCAGTTCAGCCGCAACAGCCTCTATTTTATCCTCCGGGTTGATATGAAGCCGTTTCGCAGAAGGATGATGCAATTGAAAAGCCGCGCTTTCCTCATCCCCCGCGATAAAGACAACCTCTTCCGTCTTATATGCCGGGCTTTGATCACGGAATTCCGCGAGATCCCACACCGGAGCCAGAAGGTTTGCTCCATTTAATGATGTTTCCGGCGCGGGGCCTTCCATCATTCTGGAAGAAATCCCTTTAATTTTGACACAGACCCGGCCGGTCTCATCGCATAAGTCAATGTCCATACGCTGTATTTTTTCATCCGTTCCCCGGGAGCTGACATACGCCCACATGCTTGTCGTGCATGGACTGAAAATGTCCAGTTCTTCAAGGGCGAACGGCAGTGACAGCTGGTTATCATCTGCGTGCAGCTTCAGACCGATTGTCGCTTGCAAAGCTGAATCAAGCATACACGGGTGAAGAACGTATTGATCTGCCGTTTCTTCGAGGAAGGAAGGCAGCCGGAGCTCAGCCAATGCTTGATTGCTTCCGATATGAATCTGCTGAATTCCTTGTTGTCCGGGACCGTAGTCAATGCCGATTTTGCTGAATAAGTCGTAACACTGTTCAGAAGTCAGTATACTGAGGCCGCATTGAGCTTTCAGTGCGCCTATATCACGGTGCGGAGCCTCCCTGGCGCTGAGAATGCCGGCAGCGCCCTGACAGTGTATCTGCCTGCCGCTTGCTTCTGTTTGTGAATCCGTGTAAATGTCATACACGATTTCACCGTTTCCCCTCGGGTTCAGGCTGATCTGCGCTTCAATCGGGCGGTGTCCCGCTTCGATCGGCCGAACCCAAACGATGTTTTTCAGGCGGGTGACAGAAGGACGTTCCTTTTGCCCTTTGACTGCCTGAGCAACCGCCGCCCTAGCCATTTCCAAGTAGGCAACGCCCGGCATAACCGGCTTGCCTTTAATAAGATGATCGGTGAAAATCGTCTCTTGTCCCGTAAATTCGGATCGGTACCGCTGCTCTGTTAAATCTGATACATTTTCGTGAAGCAGCGGGTGCAGCACCCGCGACGTCGGCACAGCTTGCGGTTTCTCTGCTTTCGGCCGATTGTCCGTGATCCAGTACCGCTCTTTCGCAAACGGGTAAGCAGGAAGACTCATCCGTTGAGGCTTGATATCAGAATATAGGCCGTCCCATTTGATATCCGCGCCCTGCACCCATAATTCCGCAAGCTTGTCATTCTCTCGGCGGCTTATCAGCTCTTCGATATCCGCCTCGCCGTTTGCACCTGCCAGAATGGATTTCAGGGAGGTTTTACCCGCTTTTCCTTTATAAATACCCGCTATATCATAACGTCCTTTCGCACAGCTCTTTAGCTTGTCCCACAGTTCTTCGGCCGAGGAAGCGATAATGGCCGCTCTTTCTTCCATCGCATCACGCCCCTGCTGAAGCGTGTAAGCAACATCGGCAAGATCCGCATCCGTAAAAGAAGCTTGCGCCAGCTGCTGCGCCTGTTCCTGCAGACGCTCTTCTTCTTTGGCCGACAGCACAAAGATTTGAGGGTGTGTGAAAACAGCTGTTTTTCTTTCTACCTTCGGGATATATTCTTCAATGACGACATGGGCGTTTACGCCGCCGATGCCGAAAGAACTGATTCCCGCACGGCGCGGCAGATGATTGCCGTTTTCGTCTTTCAATGCCGTCCATTCTCTTTTTTCCTGTACGATGTAAAACGGACTGTCTTTCAGCTTGATATACGGGTTGATGACCTCGCTGTGGAGGCTTTTTGCAAGTGTTTTATGCTTCATCTGCATCAGCACTTTGATCACACCCGCGACACCGGCTGCCAGTGACAGGTGGCCGATATTGGTTTTGGCCGATCCCAGACCGCAGTGACTCGCGTAAACGGCGGGATCGCCTGTTTTTTCGTACAGCTTTTGAAAGGCGGATTTCAGGCCGTTGATTTCGACCGGATCGCCAAGCTCCGTTCCGGTTCCGTGCGCTTCAATATAAGTGACTGTTCTCGGATCAACGCCTGCTTTGTCATAAGCCGTTCTGACGACTTCCGCCTGGGCTTTCGGATTCGGCGTCGTCAAGGAGTTCGCACGTCCGCCGTGATTGACCGCGCTGCCTTTAATGACACCGTAGATATGATCGCCCGCTTTTTCCGCTTCTGATAGCTTTTTCAAAAACAGAATTCCGGCACCTTCACTGACGGCAAATCCGTCCGCCCTGTCGGAGAATGTTTTACATTTCCCTTCTTTGCTCAGCGCACCCGCTTTGTCATAAGCGATGTGGCCTTGCGGTGTGACGACGGTATTCACGCCGCCGGCGATCGCCATATCGCAGTTCCCGTTTTCAATGGCGCATACGGCGTGATGAATCGCGACCAGCGAGCTGGAACAAGCCGTGTCGATCGGTTCACTCGGCCCGTGCAGATTAAGCATATAGCTGACGCGGTTCGGCCCCGCTGACGGACTCATATTTGCGGCTGACGCACCGCCGATATCCAGGTCGGAAAACAGTGAGCCGTATCCGGTATTCCCCGTGCCGATATACAGGCCTGTTTTCGTGCCGGAAAGGCTTTTAGCGGAATATCCCGCATCTTCTATCGCCTTCCACGCATACATCATTAACAAGCGCTGCTGGGGATCCATCTGTTCGGCTTCCAGCGGTGAAATTCCGAAGAACAGTGGATCAAAATCCGCAACTCCGTCAATAAATCCGCCCCACTTTACATTAGTTTTGTTGGCTTCATTAAGCGGGTCACCGTAATACTCACGCCAGTCCCAGCGATCCGCCGGCACCTCTGTTATACAGTCTTTTCCCTCTTCTAAGTTGCGCCAATACTCATCAATATTTGCGGCCTTAGGAAACACTCCGCTCATGCCGACAATGGCGATCGGTTCCGGTTTATGTTCAGCCGCCGTCTGAACAGGCTGTACGGCAGTTTTTGCAAATCGTTTGTTCCCCGCCAGTCTGATGCCGCCATCATCTGATACACCGCTTTGTTTTTCTTCTTTCGGCTGTGTGCTGCCGGCAAATTGTGTTTGATAGTCTTCTGCTAAATGATGCGCCAAGGCTTGAATCGTCGCATATTCAAAAAATACGGTCGGTGTCAGATCAAGCTGATAAGTGTCATTCAGCTTGTTGGCGAATTCCGTCAGCGTAATGGAATCAAATCCGTATTGATTAAACTCCAATTCGATATCGATTTCTTCAATGTTTATTTTCAGAAGCCCGGAAACCTCGTTTGCCAGCAATTCCTGAAGTTTTGCCGTCAGGTCTTTCGGCGCAGGCGTTTCATCCGTTTTCTTAACCGGTGCAAAAGCGGCTGCAGGAGTCTTTTGAAGCAGCTTTTCCCGCATTACGGCGCGGTTTCCTTCCATGACGAGCACGCTTGTTTTCCCCATGCTCCATGCTTTGTAAAGAGCTTCTATTCCGGTCTCAGTGCGCATCGGCGTTACACCGGTTCTTTTTTCGGTGAGCTTCGCCATTTCTTCATTGACTTGCATTCCGCCGTTTTTCCAAAGCGGCCAATTGACCGACAATGTGTGACCGTGGCGGTACATTGCGGTAACCAGTGCGTTGCGGTATGCCGCATAGCTGTCCATAAATGCGTTTGCCGCCGCATAATCCGCCTGTCCCGCATTCCCGGTGACGCCGGAAATGGATGAGAAAACGATGAAAAAGTCCAGCGCTAAATGCTCGGTTGCTTCATCAAGGTTGACAAATCCGTCCGTTTTAGGAGCCAATACACTGTAAAGCTCTTCGGTTGTTTTCTTTGCGATATACTGATCTTTCATCACACCCGCGCTATGAATGATGCCGTGAAGGCCGCCATATTCCGTCTCAATCGTTTTGACCAGGTCTGCCGCAGTTTGAGCGTTTGTTACGTCAGCCTGCTTGTATTCCGCTTTTGCTCCGAGTGATTCAAGCGATTGCAGCTGCATCCGCTGATTCTCGCTTAATGCGGAACGGCCTGTCAAAACCAGTGTCGGCTCTTTGACTTTGCGGGCGATTTCTTTCGCGAAAATAAAGCCTAAGCCCCCGGCTCCTCCGGTAATGAGATATATGCCTCCGTCGTTCCACGGAATGCGTATTTTGCCGCCGGACACGGCCGTTTCTTTGACATCTGCGCTGTATCGGATGCCGTTTTCATATTTGATATGGCTGTCATCAGCCCGTGTTTTATTTTCTCTGATGATGTCTGTGATTCTGCCGTTTTCCGCCGGTCCTATTTCAATCAGCTGGGTTTTCAGTTTTTTATGTTCCAGGCCGGCTGTTTTTAACAAAGCTGAAATGCCTGAGAACAGCTGATGCTTATCTGTTTTAGAGAGAACCGTCTGGATGAGGACGTCTCCATCCGTCTCTTCCTTCAGCAGTTTTTGCAGCGTCTCCAATATCCGTCCTGTATAATCACGGAAGCGCGCCGCCGCTTTCCCGTGCCGGGAGGTCATTTCAATACATTCAGCTCCCGCGGCTTCAACGGCTTGTTTCAATCCGGCGTCTGTGTCACAAAGCAACACGATATGCCGGGCAAAAACCGGTTCCGTTTGAACGGCGGTTTCATCGCTTCGGGTCCATACCGGCTCAAGCATGAGCGTTTCCGGAGCTTTTTCTTTTTTCTCAGGTTCTTTTTCAGCCGTTCTGAATGACAAACCTTTCAGCCTTACGCAAACCTTGCCGTTTTCATCACAAATATCAAGATCGCGTTTTTCAATCTGGCCGGCTTTGTGGTCTTCAGAAAGTCTGGCGTAAACCCACATCTCAGCAGCGCATGCGCTGAATACTTCAAGCTCCTGAACCGCAAACGGAAGCATCAGTTTTTCATCATTTGTTCCGGTTAATATGCTTGATGCCTGCAATGCAGAGTCCATTAAGCCCGGATGCATGACATACTCCTGTACCGTGTCCGCACAAGCCGCATCAAGTGACAGTCTGCCCAATACGAAATCATCACCTGTATAAATCGCTTTGACACCCCGGAAAGCCGGGCCGTAATCAAAACCGATTTTGCGGTACATATCGTACACTTCATCTGCAGAAAACGGTGTCTCGGCGGATTGTGATCTCAGCTTTTGGAGATCAATGACCGGAGCCTCGGCGTCAGGGCGGACTGATACTGCCCCTTGGCTGTAAACGGACGGCTGATCTGTTTCCCGGCCGCTGTAAATGTCGAATTGAACGTCATTTGCCGTTTCAGGAATGAGACGGATGTTGACATGAACCGGCTCGTCTTCAATGGTGATCGGCCGCACCCAAACCGTATTCTTAAGCTTGACGCTTCCTTGTCCGGCCGGAACTTCAGATGCCTGTTCCATTGCTGCGCGCGCCATTTCAAGATGTGCCACTCCTGGTAAAATCGGCACGCCTTTTACAACATGGTCCGCAAGGTAAAATTCTTTTCCTGTATAGATTGAACTGAACCGCTGTTCTGCAAGGTTTGAAGTATTTCTGTGCAGAAGCGGATGAAGCGCGTCTTGTTTTCCCGCAGATACAGTGCTTGTTTTTTCGTGTTTTCCGGTGCTTTTTGCCGCCCAATAGCGGTCTTTTGCAAAAGGATACGATGGCAGGCTCATGCGTTTAGGCGGCCGGTCTCCATACAGCTTCGCCCAATCGACGTTCAGCCCTTTGACCCATAATTCAAGCAGCTTCGCGTATTTGCCGCGTGCCATCCATTTTTCAACGGCTTCTTGAATTTCTTCATCTTCCGTCAGCATTTTCAGCGTGCCTTTGTCTATTCTTCCTCTGTACAAGTCCGCGTGCTTATCTCCAGTGATAAACTGTGACAGTTTTTCCTGCAGTTCTTCTGCAGATCCGGCAATAACCGCCAGGCGTTCTTCCATGGCGTCCCTTCCGATTTGGAGGGTATATGCCATAGAAACGAGGGAGGATTGATCGTACCGTTTTTCAGTAAGCGCACGTTTCAGCTGTTTTGCCTGCTCTTTCAGGCGTTTTTCATTTTTGGCGGACAGAACGAAAAGACATGGGTCGATATGAAAATCATCTGCTTCCTCTCTGTCTTCTGGAATGTATTCTTCGATGACGACGTGGGCATTCACGCCTCCGATGCCGAATGAGCTGATGCCCGCGCGGCGAGGCTGTTCGTTTCCGCGTTCGTCCGTCTGCGTCTTCCATTCCATTGTCTCCCGCACCAGATAAAACGGGCTGTCTTCAAGCTGAATGTAGGGATTTACCGTCTCACAGTGGAGACTTTTTACTAGTGTCCGATGCTTCATCTGCAGCAAAATTTTAATAATGCCCGCTGCTCCCGCGGCAAGGGATAAATGGCCGATATTCGTTTTGACCGACCCTAAGCCGCAATAGCCGGCCGCTTTCTCTTTTCCGTCTGCAAACGAGCTGAACGCTTGTTTCAGGCCGTTAATTTCAACGGGATCTCCCAGTTCTGTTCCGGTGCCGTGCGCTTCGATATAAGAGACTGTTTTCGGATCAATGCCCGCTTTTTTGTATGCGGCTTTAATGACTTCCGCCTGTTGTTTCGGGTTAGGCGTTGTTAAAGATGCCGCGCGGCCGCCGTGATTCACCGCGCTTCCTTTAATGACGCCATAAATATGGTCCCCATCCGCCTCAGCGGCTTTCAGCTTTTTGAGGAAAAAGAGACCGGCTCCTTCACCATGGGCAAAACCGTCAGCCTGATCAGAGAACGTTTTGCATCTTCCTTCTTTACTCAGCGCGCCCGCTTTGTCAAAACTGATATACACATCCGGAAGAACAATCGTATTGATTCCTCCCGCCAAAGCCATGTCGCACGTTCCTTCTTCAATTGAAGAAACGGCATGATGTATGGCAACGAGTGAGCTTGAGCAGGCGGTATCAATCGGCTCGCTCGGCCCGTGAAGATTGAGCGTATAGCTGACACGGTTCGGTCCGACAGACGGACTTGTATTCGCCGCGGATGACCCTTCAATTTCCGCATCGGCATTGGCTAAAAGAGAACCGTAGCCGGTATTTCCGGTCCCGATAAACACACCTGTCTTTGTGCCTGAGAGACTCTTTGACGCATATCCGGCATCTTCGATCGCTTTCCACGCGTACGTCAGCAAGAGGCGCTGCTGAGGGTCCATTTGCTCCGCTTCCCGGGGTGAAATCCCGAAAAATAACGGATCAAATTCAGCAATTCCGTCAATAAACCCGCCTTGGTTGACGTTTGTTTTATTGGCTTCTTTTGCGGGATCCCCGTAATAGTCCCGCCAGTCCCAGCGGTCTTTCGGAATCTCGGTCATGCAGTCTTTGCCTTCTTTCAGGTTCTGCCAGAAAGCTTCAATGTCTTCTGCCATCGGGAAAATCCCGCTGATGCCTACGATTGCAATCGGTTCCTGCCCTTGGTCCCGCTGCACTGTCTGCGGAAGTGTCTCAGGCAGAGTGCGGCGCCGCTTAACGGCCGGGCGCGTGATTTGAGTCTCTTTTACCGGTCTTGCCGATTGAACCGTTTTTGTATTTACCGCAAACCGTCCGGCAAATTCCTCTTCGTATTCACTGATTAAATGAACAGCAAATTCATGGATTGTCGGATGATCAAAGAAAATCGTCGGCGTTAACGTAAGCCGGTACGTTTTGTTTAACTGGTTCGTAAACTCAGTCATCGAGATGGAATCCAGCCCGTATTTTGTCATTTCTTCATGAGGATCAATTTTGTCAATGTTTACTTTTAACAGTGAGGCCGTCTGCTGTTTTAACAGATGCTTCACTTTTTCAAGCAGGCTGTCAGCATCAATGTCATGACGTACGCCGGTCTCTGCTTCCGGATGATCATTCTCTTTGCGGAACAGTTTTGCTTTCATGTGTTTCACATCTCCTTCAACAACCGTCATCCGGGCTGTCCCGCTCATCAAGCCTTGATATAAAGCCTTGATGCCGGCATCTGTGCCGAGCGGTGCGATTCCCGCCTCCTGCATCAGCGTATCTTCCGTCTGCTTTCCTGCCTGCATTCCGCCTTCTTTCCATAACGGCCAGCTGACAGAAAGCGTCTTTCCGTATCTTTGTCCCGCGGCTTGTAAAGAACGGCGGTACTCGGCATACATCTCCATAAAGACATTTGCAGACGCATAATCAGCCTGGCCGACGCTTCCAAGCACACCTGATAAGGATGAAAAGACAATAAAGACATCTAATTTCTCATGTTGTGACGCTTCATCAAGATACACAAGGCCCTTCACTTTCGGAGCGAGAACGTGTTGGTATTCCTCTGCCGTCTTCTTCACCATGTAGTTGTCTTTTATAATGCCGGCACTGTGAACAATCCCGTCCAGCTTGCCATGCCGTTTGCAGATATTGCGGATCAATCGGTATACTTCTGCTTCGTCCGTGACATCGGTCTGCTCGTAGAAAACAGAAGCGCCGGCAGCACGTACTGTTTCCAGCATGTCTTTCTGCTTTTCTCTGAGAGCGGACCGGCCGGTTAGTATGATGACGGCGTCTTTTGTACGGTTTGCGATCTCTTTTGCAAAGATCAGACCTAAACCTCCCGCACCTCCTGTAATGAGATAAACGCCTTCGTCTTTCCACGGAATGTCCGGCTCCGCTTGAGAAATATCCATCTCTTCCCAATCAGCGGCAAAGCGCTTGCCGTTTTCATATTTCACATGGACGCTTACGGCATGCATACGGTTTTCGGACGCTTTTTCCGCTATGCCTTCAGCACTTTCTTTCTCCTCGGCTTCGATCATTTGACAAATCAGCTTGGAATGTTCAAGGCATGCGGTTTTGAAGAGGCCGGTAATGCCTGAGAACACCCGCTGTAAGCCTGCTGACCGCGTAACAGCCTGAAAAAGAACGCGGCCCTTCGGCTTGCTTTTCATTATGGTTTTGATATGGTCAAACAGCTGGCCCGCATAAGAATGATACCGCTCTGCAATAGATGCGGGACGCTCGTCCAAGATAATGACGCTTGCATGTTCAAGCTTTGCTTCGACAGCTTGTTTTACGGCTTCATCGTACTCACAAAGGAAAATGATATGCTCTTCATATGAAGGCTTGTGATCGGCCGGTTCCGGCTGCTCTTTCCAGACCGGTTCAGCGAGCAATGTGTCCGTACGGTTGACCGAAACGCCGGCACCCGCGTTTTCTTCCATGATCCGTGTTGAGAAACCTCTCATCCGCACACAAAGCCCGCCGTTATTGTCATATAAATCAATATCGGCTTTTTGGATAGGATCGCCGGCTTTATTGTTCGCACTGAATGTGACGTGCACCCACATATCATCAGCGCACGGATTCAGAACGTCCAGCTCCTCTAAAGCAAACGGCAATGCGGCTTTGAATGGTTCCCCGCTTTCTGCAAGCAGCGCTCTCGTCACGTTTTGCAAATATTCGGCGGCCTGAAGCGCACCGTCCATCATACTCGGATGAAGGATATAATCAGCTTTTGTATGAGAGACGGATTCAGGAAGCTTCAATTTAGCAAGCAGCCGGTCTTCGCCTTTGTATACAAGCTGCACCCCTTTGTAACCCGGCCCGTAATCAGCACCGATCATTCCTTTGTAAAACGCTTGAGATTCGATTGTTCCCTGTGTGCACCGGCGCTTCAGCTGCTCAATATCCGCCGCTTCCTCCGGTTCCTTCCGGATGATTTCAGCGATGCCCTGATTATAAAGAGGAGCTTCTTCACCGATAGAATCGTTACCCCCGTACATTCTGTATTGAATCTGTCCGTCCTCTTCTTCATAAAGTCCGATATGGACACGGACAGCCTCCTGATCGGCTATCACCGGACGGACCCATACAATATTCTTTAAGCGCAGGCCCAGAGATTCCTCTGTTGCCCCGCCGATGCTTTTCTCCGCCGCGGCCCGTGCCATCTCAAGGGTAACGGCAGCCGGCACGATCGCCATTCCTTTAATGATATGCTCGGCAATAAAATACTCTTTTCCCGTGAATTCCGAACTGAACCGCTGCTCCTGCAAGACGGATGTATTCTGATGTACCAGCGGATGCAAAAGCTTGGTATCCGTTTGCTTCACAGTTTCCTCCGGCCAGAAGCGCTCTTCTGCGAACGGGTAGGTCGGCGCACTGATTCTTTGCGGCGCGGAATCCGGATACAATAAGCCCCAATCGACACGCGCTCCTTCAACCCAGAGCGCCGCGAGTGCTTTCAGCTTTTCATCCCGTGTCTGACATGCCGCAAGCTCTTCCATCTCCTGAGCTGACACTTCTCTGCTTCTCACTTTTTCGCCCCGTAAGATGTTTTGGTCATTGCCGTTGATGAAATCCTGCAGCTGACGCTTCAAATCGTGACGATCATGACTGATAAAAACGGCCCTCTCTTCCATCGCTTCACGTCCGGTCTGATACGTAAATGCCAGATCATGCAAGGAAACATCGTTTTCGGCTTCATCCAGAAAGCCGGATAAACAAGATGCATAGGCAGTAAGACGCTGCTTATTTCTCGCTGACAGCGGAACGATATAAGGCGGCTGTCCGTCATTTGATCCGCTGATCGTTTTGTTTTCATACTGTTCAAAAATGGCGTGTGCGTTTGTTCCTCCGAGTCCGAATGAGCTTAACGCTGCGCGGTGCGGCGTCTCCCTCTCCGGCAGCGGTTTTCTCTTATCCGCCACATAAAACGGCGAACCGCAGAATTTGATATTCGGATTCGGTGACGTGTAATTAATGGTAGGCGCCAGCTCCCGATGATATAAACTCATGGCGACTTTGATGCACCCGGCCAGACCTGCTGCTGTATCCAAATGTCCGATATTCGTTTTTACGGAACCGATCCCGCAATACTGCTCCCGGTCCGTGTAACGTTTATACACTTGCTGCAGCGCGGACATTTCAATCGGATCACCCAATGTCGTTCCTGTGCCGTGCGCTTCGATATAGGAAATCGTCTCCGGGTGAATATTCGTGCTGTCTAAAACATGCTGGATGACGTCAGTCTGACCTTTTACACTTGGTGCGTAAAAACCGACTTTATCCGCTCCGTCATTGTTCAGACCGATGCCTCTGAGCATGGCGTATATGTGATCTCCGTCCTGAACGGCTTGTGACGCCTTTTTCAGCAGAATGACGGCCGCTCCTTCTCCGCCCGCCATACCGTCGGCTGAAGCGTCAAATGCTTTGACATGCCCGTCGCTTGAAAAATTCAATCCGTTTTGGTGCACATAGCCGATACCGGTCGCTGCATGCAGAGTTGCTCCGCCGACGAGCGCGTATTCCGATTCTCCGCTCGTTATGCTTTTGTAGGCTGAATAAAGACCGACTAATGATGATGAGCAATTGGAATGAACGAAATAGCTTGGCCCTTTTAATCCGAGCTTATGGGAAACCATCGTCGGAATCGTACCGCTCTGCGCTAACACCCATGACACATAGCCGTCGGGAGATTCATGGCCTTCTGTCGTTTTTTCCGGCAAAAGCGACCGATACGAATTATTGCTTGCCGACATATATACGCTTGTCTTCGGAATCTCTTTCGATACATATCCCGCATCCTCGACGGCTTTCCAAGAATGAAGCAGCAGAAGCCGAAGCTGAGGATCCATAAATTCTGCGTCTTTCGGAGAAATGTGAAAGAACTCAGGGTCAAAGAGATCTTTTCCTTCTATCGTCGATAATGCCGGCACATAGTCGGGATTTTCGATCAAATCTTCAGGCACGCCGGCTTCCCGAAGTTCTTCTTCCGAGTAGAACCGGACGCTTTCCTTTCCTTCTCTTAACTGCTTCCAAAACTCATGATGATTTTTCGCGCCGGGGAACTGGCAGGAGATCCCCACTATCGCCATACTGTCATCAAAGTAAGACGGCACCCCGTTTTGCGGTGTTTGTTCTCTTTCTCTCTCATCTTGGCCGGGCGCCACTGATTGAGCCGCCTGTTTTGTTTCAACAATAAATCGGCTGATCGCCTGAATGGTAGAGTGTTCGAATAAATCGGTGACGGTAAAATCGCATTCAAGCTCCTGTTTAATGCGTTCTGCCGCCGCAACAGCCAGAAGCGAGTCGCCTCCCACATCGAAAAAGCCGTCTTCGATTTTGATGCCCGCCGTATTCAGCAGGTCTTCCCATATTGCGGTCACTTTCGCTTCCGCTTCTGATAACGGCAGTCTGCCCGTCTTTTCAGACCGGTGAACGATTACCTTGCGCTGTTTTAGGTCTTTGCGGTTCACTTTTCCGCTCGGTGTTAACGGCAGCGCATCCAGACGGATAAAATGGGCAGGCGCCATATAATCCGGCAGACTCGATAAAAGATGGTTGCGGAGCGCTTTTTCGTCTGCCGTATGACCGGAGCGGGCCGTATAATAAGCAATCAGCTTTTTATGTCCGTTCTTTTCCTGAACCACAACCGCCTGGTCAAGGATATCCGGATGTTCGCTCAATTTCGTTTCAATCGCTCCCAATTCGATGCGGAAGCCGCGAATTTTCACCTGACTGTCAATCCGGCCGGCATATTCTATATTTCCGTCAGGCAGCCATCTGGCCAAATCACCTGTTTTGTAAAGTTTTTCTCCTTCACTAAACGGATTATCAATAAATGATGCCGCCGTCAGCTCAGGCTGATTGTAATAACCTCTGGCCAGACCGGCGCCGGCCACGCAAAGCTCCCCGGCCACACCGTCAGGGACGGGGCTGAGCTTTTCATCGACGATATAAAGCCGCGTATTGTGAATCGGTTTCCCGATCGGCGTATTCCTGCTTGTAATTTCCTTTTGGCCGCAGCTGTAGTAAGCGGCATAAATGGATGTTTCCGTCGGGCCGTATATGTTTTCAATTCTGGCATGTTTGAAGGTGGAAACTGACTTTTTGACTAAATCTTTCGGAAACGCCTCACCGGCCACCATCACATATTTCACAGGGCCGTCTTCTGTAAATGCCGTATGCCGCTTTACCGTTTCCAGAAATACATTAAACACGGCGGGCGCAAAATTCAGATGCGTGACCTGGTGGGTTTGGATATGTTCCATGCAAAGCTGCGGATTTTTTTCTGCACCAGGCGGCAAAATGACAAGCCGTCCGTTTCCAATAAACCAGCCGAATAATTCAGAAATCGAAACGTCAAATACGTAATTCGTTTTTAACAGATAGGCATCCTCTTGATCGACCGGGTACTCAGCTTCCAAAAACTGCAGCGTATTCATGATGGCCCTGTGCTCAACCATGACGCCTTTCGGTTTTCCCGTGCTTCCGGACGTATATAGAATATAAGCGAGATGATGCGGTTTTGAACGCGGCGTCAGTTTTGCCCCGCTGACAGAACGTCCGCTGTTTTCAATTTCCACCGTGCTCACACCGCCGATGGCCAACTGTTCAATCATGCCGCGCGTCTTTTCCTGCGTTAATACGATTGACACGCCGCTGTCAGTCAACACGTGCGCCATCCGTTCGTTTGGAAAAGCCGGGTCCAGCGGTACATACGCGCCTCCCGCTTTTAAAATGGCGAGGATGCCGATGACCATCTCAAAAGAACGCTCCGTACAAATGCCGACCGGGCATTCCGGTGTGACGCCCTTTTCTTGCAGGTACACAGCGAGCGCCGTGCTTCGTTCATCTAATTCGCGATATGTAAGACTGTTTTCACCGAATGTGACGGCTTCTCTGTCAGGGTGGCGTCCGGCTTTTTCCGCAAACACTTCATGAATGCAGCGCTCATTTGGCTGATGGGATGAACGGCTTTCATCCCGTTTTTGATTGAGCAGGCCGGAACAGGCTTCAAAAGCGATCTCCGGATCAGAAAGCACCTTTTCTGCCAGTTTCATATAATGCTCCGCCATTCGTTCGATGAAAGAAGGGCTGTAGACATCCGGATTGTACAGAAATTGCAGGACGGTTCCCGTTTCTTTTTTATAGACTTCAAGCGCAAGCTCAAATTCGCCTTCCTGATGAATGTCTTCTATCATTTCAATGCCGAGTGATTGATATAGTTCCGCCAGCTTTTCCGCTCCTTCTGTCCGGAAGAAGTTTTGATAGAAAAACGCGGTTTGAAAAACAGGCGACACCGCAGGCGAGCGTTCCGTCTTCAATTCTTTGACAAGCGCGGGAAACGGATACGCGGCATGGTCCAGCCCTTCTGCCAGTGTCAGCTGCAGCTCCTTCAAAAACGCCGTAAAAGATTTGGCGCCCGTCTCCCTGCTCCTGACCGCGATCATATTAATAAAGTATCCGATGACAGACTCAAATTGAGCCTCAGAACGCCCCATCGTCGGCATGCCGACGATGACATCTTCCTGATTCGTATATTGATAAAGCAGCCCTTTGAAAATAGCGAGATACACAACGGATTCATTGACATTATGTTTTTGGGCGCAAACTTTAATCTGCCGGTTCAGTTCATCAGGAAGCAAGCGCTGATACGCCTGCCCCCTGCAAGTTTGAACCGATGATCTCGGATAATCCGACGGAAGCTCAAGCACCGGCAGCGGTCCTTCCAGCTGCTTTTTCCAATAAGAGAGATGCGTTTTTCCCGCTTCGCTTTCCAGCAGCTCTTTTTCCCATTTCACAAAGTCATGATAATCTGCGGACTGCTGAAGCATGACAGGTTCTTTGCCTTCACTTGCTTTTGCATAAGCGTCCAGCAGCGCCGACATAAACGTCATAAGAGAGACGCCGTCAAAAATGATATGGTGAATGGTGATTAACACAATCGGCTCCCGCTTCGCCCGCCGGAATACTTGAACACGCAGGAGCGGCCCGGTTTCAAGCGAGAACGGTTCTTTTGCTTTTTCTTTAATAAACGAAAGAGCGTCACGCCCGCTTAATTCAGAAAGATCCATTTCTTCAATCGGAAAATGCCGATCCGTATCTTCTATCTGATACGGAAGGCCGTTTTCCTCTTTTATCACACTGGTCAAAATAGGGTGCTGGTGCTGCACGGACAAAAGGGCGTTTTTGAATGTCTCGATATCCAGCTTTTGAAAACGAAAGCATAACGGAATGTTATATGCGCTCATCTCCGGAAACATTTTCTGAAGCATCCACAAACCTTTCTGGCCTTCAGAAAGCGGACGTTTTGCAGTTGTCCGCTTGAAAGCCTGAAGCTTTTGTTCTACTTCAGCGATGGTGAGCGTTCCTGATCTGTAGGCATCGAGAAGTTCTTTATGATTCATAGGTCTTACTCCCTTCTATGATGTCTTGCACTCTTTTAAAATCTAATGTCCCCTCAGAGACCTGTTTCATCATGGCGATGATCTCCTGATCCGTATACTCCTTGTTATCCGGAGCGGCGGCTTCTGTTTCGGTTTCTTCCGTTCGGTAAAACGTTTCGATCGTTTCTTTATGTTCTGTCAGGTAATAGCTGATGACGTCTCCGAGCGTGGCATAGCTGTAAAATAACGCCGGAGTGACTTCAATGCCGTAATGACTCGTCAAAAGAGCGGCAAATTTGGCTAAATAGATGGAATCAAATCCGAATTCCGCCCAGTTTTTATGCAGGACGAGTTTATCTTTGGATATTTTCAGCAGACTGTGTATCAGCTCTTTCAAATCCGCTTCGAGCCGTTTTTCTGCGCTTTCTTCCGGGATGTGGCGGCTCACGGTTTCCAAAAGCGCATCCGGTTTTGATGAATCGTCCCGCCGTATGCCTAAAAATCGTTCGGCACGGCTTCTTTCGCCGGCAATGACAAGGCACTGGGTGTTGTCTTGAGAAATGATGCGCTCAAACAGCTCAATGCCTTCATCTGTTTCTAACAGGCGCTGGCCGCTTGATTTCAGGTACATGCCCGTCGTCTCTTCACCGCCGACGGCCATTCCGCCGTTTTTCCAGACCGGCCAGTTGATGACAAAAGCGTTTCCGCTTTCTGATTGTTCGTTTTTATAGTGGGCATACGCCATTTGGAACCTGTTCGCGACCGCGTAATCACAGCAGCCGAAATCTCCTAAAACAGCCGATGTGGATGAAAAGTAGCAGATGAAATCCGGCGTTTCGTTTTTCAGCCACTCGTCAAGAAGCAGGCTTCCGTTTATTTTTGGTTCAAGCGTACTGCGGAAATCCCCGATTTCATTTTCAAAGACGGATGTTCTGCTTTCGATGCCCGCCGCATGAATGACGCCGTGAATGGCTCCGAATCGTTCTTTCGCGCGCTTGATGCAGTCGCCCATTCCGATCGGATCACAAACATCGGCTTCGGCGTAAAGAACACCCGCGCCGAGATTTTCCAGGTCTTTCATTTTTTCTTTCTTTTCTTCATTGATCGGCGACCGCCCCGTGAGAATGACATTTGCCTGGTAGTTCCGGGCGAGATGGCGGGCAAATAAGCAGCCGAGCCCTCCTAATCCGCCTGTAATGAGATATGTTCCGCCGGTTCTGATCCTGCTGTTTTCTTTCGTTAGTCCGGTTGGTTCGGTGTGATAGACATATCGTTTTCCCTCTTCCAAGAAAACGGTTTGGTATGTTTCAGCTTTCAGCTCGTCCCAAATGGTTCTCATCCAGTCCGTTATGGCCGCACCGGCTTTTCTGAAGTGGCCGGTAACACTTGTTTTCGGGAGAACAATGCCGAGCGAACGCTCAAAGCCGATCCATGATTCCAAGTAGCACCTTTCCAGACCGGATGCATATTCCCCCGCCAATAACAGCCTTTCCGGCTGCAGACCGGTCTCAGCCATTGCTTTGAGAATATGGACGATACATGAATAATCTTCGATGCAGCTTTTATCTTCAAGCGCCCATAAATACAAAATGGCAGAAGCTTCACCGTACTCTTTTTGAATATCCGCAAAAGCGTTCACATATGATTGCGGATCTTCCCGCACCACTTGGCAGCGGCCGGCGGACAGAGCCTCATATCGGTCTCCCTGAGCGATAAAAATAACGTCAATGTCATTGTCATACGATTTGATCACAGAGACGGCTTCCTGCTGCTTCTTCTGATCAGATAAGAAAGAAATCACCGTTTTGATTTTCTTTTCTCCGGCAGCCGGCAGAACCTGTTCTTTAAGAACTTCTCTAAAAGCCATTACTTCAAATTGTTCCGCCGGATCACTTTCATCAGACGGCGCGTTAACGGGCGCGGCCTTGCTTTGTACAGGCTGCTGATGCCAGAAGCGTTCTTTCGCAAACGGATAAGCAGGCAGGCTGATGCGGGCCGGAGGACGGTCTCCGTATAATTTCGCCCAATCGATGTCCAATCCTTTTACCCAAAGCTCAAGCAGCTTAGAATATTTCCGTTTGCTGATCCAAGCGTCTATGATTGTTTCCATATCATCATCCGCCGAAAATACGGCAAGCATCCGTTTGTTTTCTTCCGTGCCGTCACGGTGCAGTCCGGCGCTGTTTTGTCCGGCGATAAATCCATTCAGTTTTTCCTCAAGTTCATGAAGTGAATGGACGATAAAACCGAGACGCTCTTCCATCGGCACCCGGCCCGTCTGAAGAGTAAAGGCTATGCTCATAAGGTCGCTGCCGCTGTATCTTTTTTCACGGATGGCGTCTCTGAGCTGTTTTGCTTTTTCAGTGAGCCGTTCGCTGTTTTTCGCGGACAGGACGATGATGGCGGGCTGATCTGCCGGCATCTCATCAGGCTCTTTGTCTGCCGTATATTCTTCTATGACGAGGTGGGCGTTTGCTCCTCCCGCGCCGAAGCTGCTTAACCCCGCCCTTCTCGGAAGCTCTTTGCCGCCGATGACGGGACGTTTCCACTCACCGAGCTCCTGCTGAACGGCAAACGGCGTATACGCGAAATCAATATTCGGATTCAGCTGTTCCGCGTGCAGGGACGGCGCAATTTGGCGGTCTTTGAGCTGGAATAGTATTTTTGTCAGACCCGCAATGCCCGCGGCGCTTTCACAATGACCGATATTTGATTTTGCGGAGCCGATGGCGCAAAACTGTTTATCTGTTGTATCCTCTTCAAATGCTTTCGTTAATCCGGCGATTTCAATCGGATCTCCTAATGCGGTCCCCGTACCGTGGGCTTCAATATAACTGACGGTGCGCGCCGGGACGTTTGCCCTTTCGAAAGTTTCTTTTATTAAGGCGGCCTGCGCATTCGGATTCGGAACGGTGTATCCGTTCGTTTTGCCTCCGCTGTTAATAGTGCTTCCTTTAATCACACCGTAAATGTGATCGTTGTCGGCAATCGCTCGGTCCAACGGCTTTAATACGACCGCTCCTACCCCTTCTCCGTCGACAAAACCATCCGCGCGGTCTCCGAACGATTTGCACGTGTCGCCTGCGGAAAGCATGTTCATGACTGACAGATTCATATAATGGATCGGGTCGGTCACTATGTTTACGCCCCCGGCAATCGCACATTCGCTTGAACCGCTGTATATGCTCTCAAGCGCCAGATGAATGGCCGTCAAAGAAGAAGAGCAGGCTGTATCAACGGCAATGCTCGGCCCTTGGAAATCAAAAAGGTAAGATACCCTGTTGGCAATGGACCAATAGCCGTAGCCTGTCGGGTAGTTTTTGTTCATCGCGCCGGCAAAAACACCGATTTTTCTGCTTTGGCACAGGTTGTCAGGCGTATAGCCGGCATCCTCGATACTCGCATACGCCGTTTCTAAAAATAATCGCTCCTGCGGGTCCATTCGCTCCGCTTCCAAAGGAGAAATCTGAAAGAACAGCGGATCAAACTTGTCCATATCCTCAATGAAGCCGCCCCATTTCGTATAAATAGAGCCTTCTTTACCTTTCTCTTCATCGTAGTAATCCTGCCAGTTCCAGCGTTCCCGCGGGATTTCTTCTATGCAGTTTTTTCCTTTTTTAATATTAGCCCAAAGCTCAGCCGCTGTTTTTGCCTGCGGGTAGCGTCCTGAAACACCGATGATGGCCACGTCGCGAACCGAACTTTGCCGGACGGTCTCTTTGGCTGCCCGTTTTTCCCTCCGCCGCCAGTCAGTGCGAAGCGGCTTAGCCGGCTGTACAGCCTGCGGTTCTGGTGATGCCTTCCGTTCTTCCTGAACAGGCGTTTGTCCCGTCAGTTTGATCATCGCGTCTTTTTTCGTCTTGATTAAGTGAGCGACGAGCGCCTCAATCGTCTGATATTCAAAAAATAAAGTGCTGCTGACTTGGTCCAATACATTTCGTAACGCGTTTGTCAGCTGTACGACGACGATAGAATCAATTCCGTATTTTTCAAGCGGCGCTTTCGGATCAATTTGAGCCGGCGGAATTTTTAATGTTTCTCCGATTAACGTTTTCAAGTACTCGGTGCTTTTTTCTGTTAAAGACGTGTCGCCTTTTTGCACCGTTGTTTGCGCCTGAAGTTCCGGCGCATGTGCTGCTTTTGGCGGAGCGGTCCGTTTTCCGGCCTCTGCTTTAAACGTTTTTTGGCGAACAATGCCGTTGCTTTTTGCCGCTATAATCTGATGGCTTAATTCATGTGCCGCTTCTGCCGGGAAGAAGACAGAATGCCAGCCTTCACTTTCTAACACGCGCTTCCAGCTTTCCGGATACAAGCCCGGGCACCCCGGAATACGAAGGGCAGAATCTTCATGCAGCCACCAGCCTTCAAGCAGTCCGAAAGTAATATGCGGGAACAGGCTGTTTCCCGCCATTTCATTTAAGAGCAGCAAACCGTTGTCTTTTAAAACGGCTTTGGCATTTCTCAGCGTCTGGCGGATGTCTTTCGTCGCGTGGAGCACATTGGCCGCAACGACGATGTCGTATGCGCCCGGCTCTATGTCTTGGCCGGCAAGCGGCGCTTCTGCGTTAAAAAGCTTATACGTCAGATAAGGATTCCGTTTGCCGTATTCCGTCTCCGCATGCACGAGAAAAGCTTTTGATACATCGGTGTAACAGTATTCTTTTATATGGTTTTGATACGGCCTAAGCTTTTCAAATATGCCTGCGCTTGTGCCGCCTGTGCCCGCTCCGATTTCCAGTATGCGGATCTCGGCTTTTGAATGTTTACTGATGTTTTCTTTCACATAAGCCGTTAATGTATCTGACAGGGCGCTGTTAAAGTAATCCGCGACTTGATTGTGCTTATAAATTCCTTCAACAAGTTCCATTGAAGAGTGCGGGAACATGATATCTGTCGCCGGCACGTCTTCGCGCAGAATGTCCGGCAGTGCTTTAAGCATCGTCTCGGCTAAAACAGTCATCGCTTTTGTATCGGCGTTATTGAGCCATTCCTCTTTTTCCCGCTCCCATTTTTGCCATAGCGAGGCGGTTGTGTTTTCGGCTCGCGCCGACAGTTTATATGAATCCGCATTCCCTTCCAGATAGCCATGTTCCAGAAGGAAAGCGATCGTTTGATTGAGCCATTTTTTAAAGTATTCATGTTCGGGCTCATACGCTTTAAGGCTTTGCGGCGTCAGCAAGTCTGCTTCTTTAAGCTGGGCGATCAACAGCTGATACAGAAAATCATCGAGCTCCTGATGTTCAGCCTCTCTAACAAGACGTGCGCCGGGCGGAGCGACCTTCGGCTGTTGTGAAAAGACAAGCGGCTGAGGCGGATAAACGGAAATCTTTTCTCTTTCATTCATCCCTTCGACTGCGACCGGTTTTGTCGTATGAATGAAAGCCGCCTGATCAACCGGCAGCGTCATAAGGGTTTCAAGCGCCTCCATTGCAGCGTCCGGTTCGATCAATCCCAATCCGATCTGATCCATCAGCTGAATAAAATCCCCGTCTTCAGCCGCTTCGCTGTTGCCCCAATAGCCCCAATTCATCACTTTGACCGGACAATTCCATGTCTGATCAAGTTCCTTCGCAAATGCGTCACTGAAAGCGCATCCCGCGGCATAATGGCTTTGTTTCACGTTATGGATAAATGCCACAAGCGAGGAGAAGAAGAGCGCAAAGTCAAGCGGCTCCCGTCCAAATACCTCCGCCATGGACACACTTACATCGGCTTTTGCCCGCAGCACCGATTTGAACTCTTCTGTCTTCATATTATTTAAGCTTTGCTCAGACAGATCCATTGCCGAGTGGATGATTCCGTTCATTTTTGTGTGGCGCTCTTTTATGAACTGATAAGCCCTCTCTAAGGAAGCACTGTCGGCGGCATCGGCGGAAACATATTCAGGCGCCGGGCCGAATGCGCTGAGCCGGTCGAGTTTCGCCTGTATGGAATCATTCAGTGTGCTTCTTCCGATCCAAATGATGCGTGCTTTGTAGCGGCGGATCATGTATTCACTCCATGCCTCGCCAAGATACCCCGCGCCTCCGATCACGGCATAAACCCCGCCTGTTTGGTACAGCGTGCCGTTTTTCGGCATATTGTCAAGCGGTATCAGCTGCCGCTCAAACAGCTGCTGATTGCGGTACGCCCAAATTTGACCGTTTTTCCCGGCAGAAAGACTGAGCGCCTCTTCGATCGGCCAACTGCCGTCCGTTTCTGTGTCAATCATGCGGATATGCCAATGCGGATATTCTTTCGCCATTGTTCCGGCAAGTCCGCTGACTGCGGCTTGTGACGGGTCGGCGCTGTCTTGATCCGAAAACGGCTGGGCATTTGCTGTGACGATGCACCAGTCCAAACGTTTTTCTCCGTACCCTAAGGCAAGTAATGCTTTCATCAGCTTGAACACATGAAGAACGTTTCTTTCCTGTTCCTTGAGGCTGTCAGCACTCTCAGCCTGCGGAGCAAGCCAAATGATTTGCTCCAGTTCTTTTTGTCCTTCAAGCATGTGCGTAAGAGATGTGATATCATCCGTACCTCTGATCGGATAATAGGAAGCGTTCGGCAGATGTTCTTTTATGCGCGTATGTCTCGAATCCGTTCCGCCGAATACTGCCGTCTGCTTATCCGCCGCTGCTTCCCCGACTTTTTCAAGCGCAACAGGCTCCCAAGCCGGAATCAGCATCGTATGGCCGACAGGCGCCTCCGAGGTTTCTCCGCCCGCTGTTTGGCTTGTGTCAAGCGCCCGGACGGACGCGCCTTTCATCCGGACATAAACCGTACCGGCATCATCGCACATATCAATGTCAAATTTTCTTACGTTGTCATCTGCTTTGCTGCCTTCTGTGTACCGGATATATGACCAGATATGTTCAGGACACGGCCCGAACACTTCCACTTCCTGCATCGCAAACGGCAAAGAAAGCTCGTGGCTGTCTGCATCATCATGTATTGAGCGGACAAGCAGACCGACGGAAGCGTGAAAAGCGGCGTCCATCATACTCGGGTGAAGCGTATACTGTTCTTTTTTGTCATGTACGGCTGCTGGGAGTGAAATACGGGCCAATAATCGGTCTTCTCCGATCAGCAATTGCTGTACGCCCCTGTATGCCTCTCCGTAATCCAGACCGATCTTCTCAAAAGCACCGTAACATTCTTCCGCAGTCACAATTCCTAAATTGCAGGAAGTTTTGACAGACTCGATATCAATCTGGGCGCTTCCCGGTTCGGTAATGACCGCTTCACCCTGGCTGTGAATAACCGGATCTTCGCCGTTTTCTGCCTCACTGTATATTTCATAGGTAATCTCACCATTATCTTCTGGGTAAAGGGCAATATGTATTTCCTTCGGTTTGTCTTCAACCATGACCGGCCGGACCCAAACAACCTGCCTGAGTGTGACGCTTTGGCCTTTTTCCGTCACGGCAGCGGCCTTTTTGACCGCCTCTCTGGCCATTTCCAAATAGGCGACGCCCGGCAGTATTTTTTGCCCGTTGACGACATGGTCAGATAGGAAAAATTCATCTCCAGTAAAAAGAGACGTGAAGCGCTGCTGCGAAAAATCTGACGTATTTTCTTGTAAAAGCGGATGCAGGCCTGACAGGCTTTTCTCCTGTTTTTTCTGCTGCGGAATCCAATAGCGTTCTTTTGCAAACGGATAAGTCGGAACGCTTGTTTTACGCGGTTTACCCGAAGCGTACAGCTTATTCCAATCTATTATTTTCCCTTCTGCCCATAACGCGGCAAGCCGTTTCGGATCGTCCGTCTCGGGAGCGGCTTCGCTCAGTTCCGGCAGCTCGGCTTGTCCGCGCCAAAGACCGGGGATGTTTTCGTTTCCTTTTACGAAATCATTCAGCTTTTCTTTCAAGTCGCGGGTGTCATTTACAAGGAAGACAGCTCTTTCCTCCATTGCTTCACGTCCTGTCTGAAGAGTATAAGCCAGTTCAGACAGCACCGTCTTTTCTGAAAGCGATCGGGCTAGTTTTTCCGCATAGGCCAGAAGCCTGTCTTTATTTCTTGCTGACAGCGGGATGAGTTTTGCTGCATCGTTCTCAGGTGCAGGCGCTTTTTGTTCAGGCTGAATGTATTCTTCTAAAATGATATGGGCATTCGAACCTGATGCACCGAAGGAACTGAGCCCGGCCCTGCGCGGATAATGTGTGACTTTACCGTTTTCTTCGGCTGCCGGCTGCTTCCACGGAGCAGTCTGCTGCTGTACGTAAAAAGGAGATTCCTCAAATTTCAGGTAAGGATTTAATTCCGCAGAATGCAGTGATTTGACAAGCGTTTTGTGATGAAGCTGCAGCGCCGCTTTTGTTAACCCGCTGATCCCCGCCGCTGATTCTGCGTGGCCGATATTTGATTTGACCGAACCGATGGAACAAAATTGCTGATCCTGCGTCCCTTGACTGAACGCTTTTGACAGACCTTCAATTTCAATCGGGTCTCCTAACGAAGTACCCGTGCCATGGGCTTCCACATAACTGACGGTCCGCGGGCTGATACCTGCTTTTTTCAGACAGGCCTTAATGACTTCTGCCTGTGCAGCAGGACTCGGGACGGTAATTCCGCTTACTTTTCCGACGTGGTTAACGGCGCTTCCTTTAATGACCGCGTAAATGCGGTCACCGTCTTGTTCGGCTTTTTCCAGCGGCTTGAGCAAGACCGCACCGACTCCTTCTCCGGAAACGTAGCCGTCCCCGCCCTCGCCGAATGTACGGCAGCGGCCGTCACTTGAGTGCATGCCCACGCTTCCGTAGCTGAGATATTTCGCCGGGTGCAGCGACAAGTTCACCCCTCCCGCAAGCGCGGCCTCACATTCGCCGCGGCGGATGCTTTCAATGGCCAGATGAACGGCGGTCAATGATGAGGAACAAACGGTATCCACCGCGATGCTCGGCCCGTGGAAGTCACAATAATAGGACACTCTGTTGGCAATCTGCGCATAATTCAGTGAAACCGGAAAAGGATCAGTTTCAGATAATTGTTCTGCGCCGATTAAGGAATAATCTTTATGCATCACCCCTGCAAATACGCCGATCAGATGCTGTTTTTCCCCTTTATTTCCCAGCGTTTCAGGCGTATACCCCGCATCTTCAATCGTTTCCCAGCATGTTTCTAAAAACAGGCGCTCCTGCGGGTCCATCGTTTCCGCCTCACGCGGTGAGATTCTGAAAAACTGCGGATCGAAGCAGTCGGCATCGTCAATGAAACCGCCCCATTTTGATACTGTTTTTCCAGACGGGGACGTTACGTTTTGATATGTTTTCCAATCCCATCGGGACTTCGGAACTTCAGTGATGCAATCCGTGCCTGCCTTCAGGTTTTCCCAAAACTCCGCCACACTTTTCGCTTTCGGATAGCGGCCGGCCATTCCGATAATCGCGATGTCTCCGGTGTTTTTATGATGTTCTGGCGCGTCCGGTGCTTCAGCTTCAGACCGTGATGGTTCGGCCGCACGTTCCGCACATTCAAATGAAACGGTCTTTTTCAAAAAGGCTGCGAGTTCTTTTATATTTGTATATTCAAAGAGAAGAGTGGGCGCGAGGTCCGCACCCGTCTTTTTACTGATATCCTGTACAATCTCAAGCAAAGAAGATGAATCCAGCCCAAGCTCGTAGTATCCTGCAAGAACGTCCAGCGTCTCCCAAGGCTGCCCAAGCTTATCAGCCAAAAGCTTCTTTAAAAACAGAATGATGTCTTTTTCATCTGCGCTTTCCGGCTCAGTTGCAGCCTGTTGATTCTGTTCGGCTGTATTCGCGTCTTCTTCGAGCCGAACCGCTTTTCCCGTAATGTTTTTCAGCTCCGCCACCTTTTGTCCGGATCGGCTGAAGTACTCGATCGTCATCGTTGTGAGTTCTTTTTCCTGACGGACGCCGGAAGCGGCGATACGCGCCGTGCACTCAGATTGCAGCCTGTCGGCGGCCGTGAACGATTCATAATATAAAGGCAGATGAAGCCGGTTTGTTTCAGAAAGCAAACCGCTCGCCCCGATTCCGCTCGCATCCAAAAGGGCCGGATGGAATAAAAAGAAATCTTTTCCTTCTTCGCAAGAAAGCTCAGCCAGCATGCCGCCTTCTGTTTCGTACAATCGTCCGTTCGATTTCATCATGCCGGAATGAACCAAGTCATGATCCAGACAGCGGTTATACATGTCATCAAGATTCAGAGATCTGCCTGACTGCTTCACATCGCCGAAATCAATGGTTTCGTCAAATGTCACAGCGTCTCTTTTCACCATTTCAGCCGTCGCATATTGTATATTGTCTGACAGCTCGTCACCTTGCTGTTTCTGCCCTGAAAGGGAGATGAGCCACTTTCCATCTCCGCTATCAGTACATTGAATGGTCAGAATGATTGCAGCCGTTTCACTGACGGTTAAAGGCTGATAAATCGTAACGTGCTTCAATTCGAGCTCATTGTATACATAACCGTGTTCCTGAAAAACCTGATAAATCAAATCGATATAAGCAAGACCGGGCAATACCGCTTCACCAAAGACCATATGGCCCTTCATGATGGGATGATCCAGTGAGATATTGATTTTTTCCGATATCATTCCTTCCCACTCCTCTCTCATTTAAATGCTTTCCAAAACATTTTTTTCGCAGGAAGCTCTTGTTTCTCCGCCGGTGCGTCAGGTTCTTTTACCAGAGCCTTACGTCTTAATGACGGTACCGGCAGCGGCTTTCTTTTCATTCCGGTATCTTTTTCTTCCCAAGCTTCCAGAATGACGTGGGCGTTCGTTCCGCCGTCGGCAAAGCAGTTGATGGCTGCTGACGGTCTGGCTGCATCCCATTCACCGGCTGTTTTATGAAAATGAAAATCTGTCTTTGTTATATCAAAATGCGGCATCGGTTCATCTCCTGAGAGGAACGGAACCGTTTGTTTATGCTTCAGCATTAATACGACTTTAATAAAGCTTGCGATGCCTTCTGCGCAAAGCGGATGCCCGATGTTCGGCTTGATTGACCCGATGCCGAGCGGAACATGCTGGCCTGAGCGGTATACGGATTGAATCGCCTTCAGCTCAAGCAAATCAGTCACCGCGGAACCCGATCCGTTTGCTTCGATATAACTGATGTCTTCCGGCTTTTTGCCGCTTTTGAAAAGCGCGCTTTGCATGACATCTTTTTGCGCCTGCATATTAGGAGCTGACGGGCCTGCCGTTCTGCCGTCATTGTTCATGGCGGCGGCCTTAATGACCGCGTGTATCGTGTCGCCGTCTTTTTGCGCCTGGCTTACTGTTTTTAACAGCACCATGCCGACGCCTTCACCGAGGACAACTCCGCCTGAACGCTTGTCAAATACGTGAAATGCCGGTTTTTCGTTTAACAGCCCGCGCTCTTGGAACATCCGGTGCGCCGCATCCGTGTTCAGCAGGCTGACCCCGCCAACTACCGCCGCTTTGATATCGCCGCTTCTCAGTGCCTGAACGGCCATGTTCATTCCTGTCAAAGCCGATGAACAAGCCGTATCAAGCACGATGCTCGGCCCGCGCAGATCAAAAAATTGCGAAACGTTTGCCGCTAAATAATTCTGCCCGCCCGCAACGATCGGGTTGCGGGTATTCGCAAGAATTTCAGGATCAGGCTGATGCTGGCTGCGGCCTCCGATATACACACCGGCCTCTATACCCTTGATTTCTTCACGGGAATAGCCGGCATGGCACCAAAGTTTCAAGCTCTCTTCCAACACCGCCAATGCCTGAGGGTCCATCGCTTTCGCGTCGTTTTCCGGAATGAAAAAGAATTCGGAATCAAAGTGATCCATATTGTCAATCAATCCCGCAACGTATTGATTTGCATATCCGAAACGTTCCGCCGGGACGGAGCCGATTGCGGACCTACCGCTTCTCAGCAAGTCCCAATATTGTTCTAACGTTTCCGCTCCCGGAAAACGGCAGCTCATTCCGACGACGGCAATGTCTTCAGTTACGGCATCACGCTTTTGTTCAGTGTGAACCGTTTGTACGGCAGCCGGAACCAAGATTTCTGTATCATGCTCCTCCCTTTCTGCAAGCAGCGGCTGCCCATTGGATACAAGCCATTCGGCAAACGCGTCAATCGTCGGATGTTCATATAAAACAGATGGGTCTAAGTCCTCTTTGAGCGCTTGATTCATTTGCTGTAAAAGCTGCGCTAAAATGATCGAATCAACCCCGTAATCCTGAAACGGTTCGTCTGTTTCCAGTTCTTCCGGAGCGATTTTCAGCTCATCGGAAAACAGTTTCACAAGCCACGCCTTCGTATCAAGAAGCAGTTCTCTGTCTGAATGTTTTTCAGCGGCTTTGCCGTTTATTACGGCTTTTTGTGTTTTCTCTTGACAGAGCAGCCTGTCAGGATGCCATTCGCTCCGATCAACGATAGCCGGCAGAACGGACGGGCGGATGTTTTCAGATAAAATACGGTCCAGCAAGTCAAGTCCTTCCGCGTTGGACAGTCCCAGCAGCCCGGTCTGCTTCAGGCTTTCTGTGCGGACTTCACCCAATCCGGTTTCCTTCCAGTTCGGCCATTGAATGCTGACCAGCGGATATTGATGCTGATAAGCCGCCGCGAAATAATCCATGTACGCATTTGCCATCGCATAATCCGACTGTCCCGCCGCGAGCGCCGGAACGACTGCAGATACTGAAGAAAATAAGACAAAAAATTGCAAAGGATCATTTGTGAAAAGGCTGCTTAATGTTTGAAGCCCGGCGACTTTCGGTTCCAGCACTTCTTGTATGTCGCCGGCAGTCTTTCTGATAAACGCCGGATTTACTGAATTAACCGATCCCGCACAGTGAATGACGCCGCCGATCGGTCCCATCGTGCGCCGGATCGTTTCAATTTCCGCTGCCGCCGCATCATGATCAGACAATTTCAGACTGATCACCGCCACTTGCACTCCTTTTGCTTCAAGCTCTTCAATCGCCCGTATCTTCTCTTTCAGCCTCGTCTTAACGGCTGACCGTTTATGACGGGGAGGAATCGGCTCCCTGCCTGTCAGCACTACTTTTTTCACGCCGTGTTTTTCTGTGAAATGGCGGGCGCATAAGAGACCCAGTCCCCTCGTGCCTCCGGTAATGAAAAGCACATGGTCTTCAGGAAAAGGTGCGGGCTTATGTTCTGCTCGCTTCCCGCTTGGAATCTCCCTGAATAAAGCACGGTATCTCTGTCCGTTTCGGCGGCAGATTTCCGGTTCTGTGCTGTCCGCCGAAAATTCATCTGCAATCTGTTCGGCAAGCGTCTGCTGATCCGTATCTGTATCGGCATCCATGTGTCTGGACGTCACGTTTTGATACTCATTTTGAAGCATTCTGTACAGGCCGCTTTTTGCCGCTCCTGCAAGATGAATCGTTTTCTGCTGAAATGGCTCCAAGCCTTTTGTTACATATAGCAGCGTCAGCGGCCGCGCTTGCCGGCGGCTTGTATCAATCAGAGTCTGGAGCCGGCTGATCCCTTCCAGTGAAGGGTCTTCGTCTCCGCATCCCGTCAGATCGATTGCGCCATCTATGTGATTCCAATCGCTAGCTGCAGTGTCAGCCGAATCGACCGGGAGAATGAATGAGTCAGCGAAATGCTTTGCAGTCTCTTCGGCTAGCTCCGCTGTTCTTGCATCAGCCAGAATCATGACCGTCCTGCCGCTTTTCTCACCGGCCGAATCGATCTCACACGGAACCCATTGCTTTTCTAAAAGCACAGCCTCGCGCCGGTCTTCTGTTTCCTGCGGTACGGCTTTCGGCTCAGGCAGCCAGTACGGCTCCTTCGCAAACGGGTAAGCCGGCAGACTGATTCTGCGGGGTTTTTCGCCTTGATAGAGTCTGTCCCAGTCCATCTGGATCCCTTTGACCCACAATTCCGCTATTTCGGCGTATTTTTTCTTATCGAACCATGACCTCACAAGCTGCTTCAGGTCATCGTCCGTTTCAAATGCTTTGATTTCTTTTTTAGCCGTTTTGATATGGGCTTCATATATCCCTTCACCCGTATTTCCGTTTACAAAATCGGTTAAACGGCTGATCAGTTCTTCTCTCGAACCGGCTGTAACCGCAAGACGGTAATCCATCGCATCACGCCCGGTTTGAAGCGTGTACGCCATATCTGAAAGATTGATATTCTGATTGGCTTTTGCAAATTCGATCACAGACTCGGCATAGGTTTTTACCTGCAGCGCTTTTTTCGCCGACAGCACAAAAATGTTTGTCTCATCAGGCTTACGGCTTCCCCGGTCTTTCGGCTGATACTCTTCGATAACGAGATGAGCGTTTGTGCCGCTGTAGCCGAATGAGCTGACACAGGCCCGCCGCGGTGCTCCGCCTGTTTCCCAAGGTTTGAGTTCGGTATTGACAAATAAAGGCGAGTCATCGAAATCAAAATGTTCATTCGGCGTGCTGAAATGAAGGGTCGGCACAAGCTGCTGATGTTTCATCGACAGCAGAACCTTCTGGACGCTTGCTACACCTGCCGCCGCCGACGTATGTCCAATATTCGATTTAACCGAACCGATGGCGCAAAATTGTTTACGATCCGTTTTTTCCTTAAATACAGAAGACAGGGCTTCTAATTCAATCGGATCCCCCTGCTTTGTGCCGGTGCCGTGCATTTCCGCATAGGTGATGCTCTCAGGGTGGATGTTGTGCGCTTCATACACTTGGCGCTCTAAATCCATTTGGCTTTTCGCGCTTGGTGCGGTAATGCCGTTGGTTTTTCCGTCCTGGTTAATTCCAGATCCGATAATGACTCCGTAAATATGGTCTTGATCGGCTTCCGCATCTTTCAGCCTCTTCAAAACGAGCGCCCCCGCGCCTTCGCCAGGCACAAATCCGTTCGCACTGTTATCAAATGCTTTACATTGGCCGTCAGGAGACAGCATTCCTGCTTCACACATGCTAATGTATGATTCAGGCGTTAAATACAAGGTCACACCGCCGACAAGCGCCATGTCAATTTCATGATTCAACAGCGCCTGACGCGCCAAATGAGTTCCGACGAGAGATGAAGAGCATGCCGTATCGATCGGAATGGCCGGCCCTTTCAAATTGAGATAATAAGGCAGGCGGGCCGCCGCGATGCTGAAACTGTTGCCCGTCGCGCTTCCTCCTGTCTGATGTTTGTTTAACATCATGCCGTATTCATTGTTCATAATCCCCAAATAAACGCCGCAATTTTTCCCGTTTAATTCTTTTGAGCTGTAACCCGCATCTTCAAAGGCTTTAAAACCTTCCTGTAAAAATATCCGGTGCTGCGGGTCCATAAGTTCCGCTTCAGACGGAGATATATTAAAGAACAGCGGATCAAACTCTTCAATGCCGTCAAGCATACCGATTGATCTGCAGTATACTTTGCCCTTCTTGTTTAAGGCCGGATCATAGTATTTGTTTACATCCCAGCGGGAAAGCGGGATGTCGCGAATGGCGTTTTTCGCACGGGCTAAGTTGTCCCAATACGTCTTTAGGTCCGGCGCATCTGGGTACTTGCCCGACATGCCGACGATGGCTATCGCGTCCGCTATCTCGTCTTTAGGCTCCCGTTTGGCCTGCACCGGTTCAGGTTCCTTTTGAACCGTTAATCTCTCCTGCTCGGCAGGTGTTTTCTCCTGCGGGGCATGTTGCTGCGTAAGCGGCTTTGGACGTACGGGAACCGCCTGTTTTTTTCTTCCGCGGACAGACGGCTGCGTACGCAGAAAATCGGCAAATTGACGGATTGTCGGATAATCATACACTTTCGTTACGTTACAGTCCGTGCCGTACCGTTTATTGACGGCCTTTATCCATTCAAGACCGGTAATCGAATCCATACCCAAGTCAATAAAGGCCTCATCAATATCTACTTCATGCCGCTCCATGTACAATACATCAGCCAGTGCTTTTGATAACTCATCATGCACCGCTTCAATCGGTTCTTCCGGTTCGGCGGAAGCTGCCGTTTCTGACATCGCCTCCAGAATATCCGCTTCTGCTTGTGTCACATGCTGCTTATGAGCGTTTAAAGGCTGCAGCATGATGTTTGACGGTTTTTTCACGGCCTCTGTTTTCTGCGGTTCGGTTGCTTCCTCAAGGATCGGTTCTGTCCCGAGCTCTTTTTGCAAGAAAGCCGCAAACTGGCGGATTGTCGGATAATCATATACTTTCGTCACCGTAAGGGACGTGCCGTATGCTTTATTAACAGACTTTATCCATTCAAGACCTGTAATTGAATCCATGCCGATATCAATAAATGTGTCGTCTGCGTCGATATCGTCGGCATCCATATATAAAACGTCTGCCAAACTTTCGGTCAATACGGCACTTACTTTTTCAGCGGAAACCGCCGGACGGGAAACAGACTGTACGGTTCTTTTCGGTTTCGCGCCGCTCAAAGGCTGCAGTGTAATGTTTGACGGTTTTTCTTTGACAGTCTCCTCGTGAAGAGTTGTTACTTCAATGACCGGTTCCGGGACGGCCGCCGGTGCGATCGGCGCAGACTGTGTTTCGGCCGGTCTTTTAACAGCTGCATCTGCTGATATGTCGATCCAATAACGGTCTTTTGCAAACGGGTAGGCCGGGAGACTGATTTTTTGCGGTCTGCCCATTTGATACAGTTTATCCCAATTCAGCGGAAGGCCCTTCACCCAAAGCTCTAATACCTTTGCGGCTTTGCCTTTTTCAAGCCACGCCTCAATGGTTTTTTCCATGTCCTCATCAGCCGCAAACAGCGCCATCGTGTCTTTATTCTGTTTGACTTGTCCGCGGTAGAGCTGGTCAATTGACTTCTTGCCGCCCGTAAATTCGTCAAGCTTCTCTTCAAGCTCGCGCAAATTGCTGACAATCATTCCGAGACGCTCTTCCATCGGTTCACGGCCGATTTGAAGCGTATATGCGATCCGGCTCAGATCTGCTTCCCGGTAACGCCCGCTCCGCAGTGCATCAAGAAGACGTTTCGCCCGTTTTTGAAGCCGTTTCTCATTTTTCGCGGAAAGGACGATCATCGACGGATGAGGCGCAGCATAAGCCGTCTCCTTATCCTCATCAGCGGAATATTCTTCGATGACAATATGAGCGTTGACGCCGCCGGCTCCGAATGAGGAAAGCCCCGCGGTTCTCGGCAATTCTTTATTTACTCCGTTTTCATTTATGACCGGTCTTTTCCACTCTTCAAGCGTCTGCTGCACTTTAAACGGCGTAGCGAGAAAATCAATATTCGGGTTAAGCGTTCGGGAATGCAGTGACGGTGCGAGCTGCTTATGTTTCATTTGCAGGAGCACCTTCGTCAGACCCGCGATGCCCGCCGCGCTTTCACAGTGCCCGATATTGGATTTCGCTGAGCCGATGGCACAAAACTGTTTATCTTGTGTTTGTTCTGAAAAGGCTTTTGTCAGACCCGTGATTTCAATCGGATCGCCGAGTGAAGTCCCGGTGCCGTGGGCTTCGATGTAGCTGACCGCCCTCGGATCGGTTCCGGCGTCTTTTAACGCCTGTTTGATCACCGCGGCTTGGGCGTTCGGATTCGGGACGGAATACCCGTTTGTTTTTCCATCATGGTTCACGGCCGTTCCTTTGATCAGGCCGTAAATATGATCACCGTCCGCTTTTGCTTTAGAAAGCGGCTTAAGGAGTACGGCGCCCACTCCTTCACCGGGCACATAACCGTCTCCGCCTTCTCCGAAACTTTCACATCTGCCTTTGCTTGATAAAAATCTGTTCTGGCCGAGCATCAAATATTTATTCGGATGAACGGATACATTGACGCCCCCGGCAAATGCTGCCTCGCATTCCCCGTTCCGCAAGCTTTGGCATGCCAGATGAATGGCTGTTAAAGAAGAAGAGCACATCGTATCCAGAGCAATGCTCGGGCCGTTAAAACCGAATACATAGGAAGCCCTGTTCGCAATTGATGACGGATTTCCGGTCAGCGCAAGCGATTTTCCGCGCGCCTGTTCTTCGGCTCCGTAAAGCTGATATTCCTCGTACATGACGCCGACGTAAACACCGACATTGGCGCCAAGCAAATCACCCGATTTTTCCGTGAGCTTTTTGCGCGTGTAACCGGCATCTTCCATCGTTTCGTAGACACATTGCAGGAATAACCGCTCCTGCGGGTCCATCAATTTTGCATCACGGGGCGAAATAGAGAAGAATTGCGGATCAAATTTGTCCACGTCTTTCAAAAATCCTCCCCATTTTCCGTACGTCTTGCCTTCTTTATCTTTATCAGCGTCGTAATAAAGACTGTGATCCCAGCGATCGTTTGGAATTTCGGTTATGCAGTCAGTGCCTTCACTCAAATTCTTCCAAAATTCCTGAAGATTTTCGGCCTGCGGATATCGTCCTGATATACCGATAATCGCGATATCTTCACGCTCTGTTAGCTGCTGATTTTCCCGCGTTTCCGGACGGACTTGCGCAAAGCCTTTTTTGCCTTCATTCCGTTTGAAAACGGGCTTTACTTTCGCTTTCTCAGACAGCGCAGGTTTGGCTGCAGGGGTTTCTTCTGTTTTCATCCCGGTCACTTCCAGCAGCGTGTCCCGGTGTGCTTTCATAAAATACTGCGCCAGCGATTCGATATTCTGGTACTCGAAAAACAATGTTTTTGATAATGAGCCGAAGCTCTTTTCCAGCCGGCCCGTCAAATGCATAATCATAATCGAATCAATTCCGTAATCTTCCATAGGCGCCTTGGCATCAATTTTGCCGACAGGAAGTTTGGTCACTTCCGAAAGCACTTGTTTCAAGAAATGCTCCGTTTTTTCTGCAAGCATGTTCTCTCCGCCTGCTGTAAGACCTGCCGTTTCTTCCGTTTCGCTGCCCTTATCCGGCTGATCATCCGCTGATTTTTTCAGAAACGTCCGGATTTTTGCGGCGTAGCCTTCCGTCACCATGACTTGGGATGTGTTTGCCGCCCACCCGCGGTATAAAGCCTGAATTCCGTTTTCTGTTTGCATAGGGACCATGCCGCTTTCTTTTGTCAGCATGGCTTCCGTTTCAGCATCAACCGTCATGCCGCCGTCTTTCCAAAGCGGCCAGCAGATTGAAAGGGTGTGTCCATAGCGTTCATTTCGGGCTTTTTTACGGTTTCTTTTTTCACTGAAGGCGTTCATAAACGCATTGGCCATCGCATAATCAGCCTGGCCCGCGCTTCCGGCGCTTCCGGCTCCGGAAGAGAAAAGAATCAGAAAATCAAGCTCAATGTCCTTTGCCGCTTCATCAAGATGAACCAGCCCGGAGACTTTCGGCGCCAGTACATCACGGATTTCATCTTTGTGTTTTTTCAGAATATAGTTGTCTTTTATCGTTCCGGCGCTGTGTATGATACCGTTTAAGCCGCCGTACTGCCGACAGATGTCCGCTGTGAGCGATTGAACTTCTTGTTTTTCCGTCATGTCCGTTTGTTTGTACACAGCTTGCGCGCCGAGATCGGACAGTTCTTGAAGCTGGGCTTTTTTACGGTTATCCAACAGAGAACGCCCCGTTAAAATAAGAACGGCGTCTTTTGCATGTCGGGCGATTTCTCTGGCGAATAAAAATCCGAGTCCGCCCGCACCGCCTGTGATCAGATAAACACCTTTATCCTTCCACGGCTTTTCGGCGCCGAACTGTTCAAGACCCGTTTCCTGCCATTGTGCCGTATAGCGCCTGCCGTTTTCATAGCGAATATGCTTGTCATCAGGATGAGCGCTGCATTCACTTACATATCGGGACAGAATGTCTGCCTTGACGTCCGGCTCCAATTCAATCAGCTGGCCGGTCAGGTTCGGGTTTTCAAGCGCCGCTGTTTTCAAAAGCCCCGTTAAGCCGCAAAGGAGCTGCGTATCCGCTTCTTGAGGCACGACAATCTGAATGAGTTCGCGCCCGCCGGAATTTGAAGCGAGGATTTTCTTCACTTCTTCGAACGCCTGAAGCGCACAAGCTTCAAACCGTTCGTCTTCACTCTTATGCTGATCACGGAGCACATGACAGCTGAAGTCTGTCTGTATGCTGTTCATTTGATCCGTAAACCGGTCAGATATCATCACGTGACGGGCTTTGAAATGGATCGACGCTTCTTCATGTACAGCGGTCTTCTCTTCCCATACGTGTTCAAAATATAGTGTATCTGTTTTATCCGTTTCAATTTCCCGTGCGGAATAACCAGTCATTTTCACACATACATTGCCTTGTTCGTCACATACATCAATATCCAGCTTCTGAACGGCATCTTCAGGCTTGCTTTCGTTGCTGTACGCAATGGAAACCCACATATTGCTTTTACAGCTTTTCAACACATCAACCTGTTCGAGAGCAAATGGCAGCATCGGCCTTATGTCAGTCCCGTCTCTGTCAAGCATTAACCCGATTGTCGCGTGGAAGGCCGCATCCAAAAGGCTCGGATGGAGGACAAATTGATCTTTTGTATGAGAAATAGATGACGGGAGTGAAAGCTTCGCGAGCACTTTGCTGTCGTTTGCATAGATTTCCGTGACCGCTTTGTGAGCATCCCCGTATTCAATCCCCATCTGTTTGTATGCCTGATAGCAAGCGTCAGGTGTGATCAGACGGCGTGACTCTCTTAATTTGTCAATCTCGATTTTGGCCGGTTCGCCCGCTCGGACAAACGCCGCGCTTCCTTGCGCATAGAGTACGGGCTCTTCTTCCGAGGAAGCCGATTCACTGTAAACCGTAAATCCCATCTCTCCATTTTCTTCGTCATAAAGACGGAGGTACAGTTCTGCGGACTCATCCGCCGCTGTAAACGGACGTATCCATACGACATGTTTCAGACGGACTGTTCCTTCTTCCTTCGTTTCTGCCGCATGTTCCACGGCCGCCCGGACCATTTCCAGATAAGCCGCGCCCGGTAACGTCCGCTCGTTTTTGACGACGTGATCTTTCAGGAAAAATTCTCCGCCGCTAAACGAGGACCGAAAACGGACGCCTGACATGTTTGATACATTTTCATGCAGGAGCGGATGCAGCATGCCTGCATTTTTTTGCGGCAGCGATTCTCTTTTCTCCGCCTTCGGCACCCAATACCGGATTTTTTCAAACGGATATGTCGGCAGGCTGATCCGATTCGGTTTGTTTTCACCGTACAAGAGATTCCAATCCATCGTTCCTCCGCCGGCCCACTTTTCGGCAATCATCTCCAGTCTCCCGGAAGAAAGCCATTTATGTATCAAGTCCGGAGCAAGCTCTGCCTGTTTGCTTTTATCGGCTCGGTTCCGCCAGCACCCGCTGACCGTTTTACCCGCCAGAAAGCCTTCCAGCCGCTCTTTGAGCTGTGTCATATCCTGAGCGGTGAACGCAACCCGCTCCTCCATCTGTTCACGGCCGATCTGAAGTGTATACGCCGCATCCTCAAGCGGCAGGCCGGGATGAATAAATGCAGACAGCTTCGCAACGTACTCTTTTAGCCGTTCTTCATTCCGGGCTGAAACCGGGAAAATGAATGTCTGTTCTTCTGCCGGTTCAGCATTTGTTCCGTGTGATTCTTCAGGGATAAATTCCTCCAGAATGAGATGCACGTTTGAACCTGTCGCCCCGAAAGAGCTGATGCCCGCACGCCGGGGATATACGGTTTCGTTTCCGTTTTCCGTCACTGATAGCTGCTGCCATGCTTCGGTATGATGCTGGACGTAAAACGGTGATTGTTCAAAATCTAAATACGGATTCAGCTCCTCCGAATGAAGAGACGGCACCAAAGTTTTATGGTGAAGCTGCAGGGCAACCTTGCTTAAGCCGCTGATGCCCGCAGCCGATTCCGCATGGCCGATATTGGACTTCACTGATCCGATCGAACAGAACTGTTTGTCCTGTGTGTACTGGCGGAACGCCTTGACAAGGCCTTGAACCTCGATCGGATCGCCGAGAGAAGTTCCCGTCCCGTGCGCCTCAATATAACTGACCGTGCGCGGATCGATGCCCGCTTTGTCCAGGCATTCTTCAATCAAATCGGCCTGCGCGACAGGACTCGGCACGGAAATTCCGCTCACTGTCCCCACGTGGTTGACGGCACTGCCCTTTATCACCGCATAAATCCGGTCTCCGTCTTTTACCGCCTCTCGCAGCGGTTTTAATAAAACGGCACCGATTCCTTCAGCCGGTACATAGCCGTCTCCGTCTTTCCCGAATGTATGACAAACCCCGTCTGTTGAAAACATGTCCCATAAACCGTATGTCAGATATTTATTCGGATGCAGCGACAAATTGACCCCTCCGGCAACCGCCGATTCACATTCCCCGCGCCGAATGCTTTCCGCAGCAAGGTGAACCGCAGTCAGCGAAGATGAACAGACCGTATCGACCGCCATGCTCGGCCCGTGAAAATTGCAAAAATATGAAACTCTGTTTGCGATTTGCGCATAATTAAGAGAAAGCGGGAATACATGATCTTCAGAAGAAGCTTCAGCCCCGACCAACGTATAATCCTTATGCATCACCCCTGCGAAGACGCCGACGCGCTGTCTCTTATTCCGTCCGCGCGCCTCTGCGAGCGACTTCGGCGTATATCCGGCATCCTCAATCGTTTCCCAGCATGTTTGTAAAAACAGCCGTTCCTGAGGGTCCATTGTTTCAGCTTCCCGCGGCGTAATCCGGAAAAATTGAGGATCAAAGCAATCCGGATCATCAATAAATCCGCCCCATTTTGAAATGCTCTTACCGGAAGGCGACTTTACATTTTCAAACCGGCGCCAGTCCCAGCGAGACTCCGGAATTTCGGTGACACAGTTTTTTCCTTCTTTCAGGTTTTCCCAGAATTCATGAATATTTTCGGCCTGCGGATAGCGGCCGGCCATGCCGATAATCGCGATATCTTCATCTAGCGGCACACTGCTTTTCCGCCTGTTTTCTGTTTGCGGCTCAACCGGCTTCGCCATTTTTGCCGGAGGCGCGCTGAAATGGCTCCCGTACTGCTCAGTCAGGAAAGCTGCCAGCTCTGCTGCCGTCGTATATTCAAACAGCAAAGTCGGAGAAAGGGTTTCGCCGATTTTTTCGCTGATCGTTTCGACGACGTCAAGCAGTCCGGACGATGTCAACCCCATTTCATAGTAGCCGACTTGAGAATCAATCTGTTCAAGCGGCTTGCCGATTTTTTCAGCCATCAGATTCATGACATACCGTTCCGCTTCCTCATGCAGGTGTCCGCCTTCAAGCGATGCCGCAACTTCCGGTAAACCGGCTTTTTCAGGAGACTTCTCAGCTGGCTTTCGTTCTGTATTGATCAGCTCGGCATCCCGCACGAGCTTGCTTGTGAAATCTTTCAGCTCGGCTACTTTTCGGCCGGATGCGTTAAAAAACTCCAGTGTAATGTAAATGAGCTCCTTTTCCTGCCGAAGCGACGAACGTTTGATTCTCGTGATGCAGCCGCTCTGCAAAGGTTCGGAAGCTGTAAAAGATTCGTAGAAAAGAGGCAGAAACAGCCTCTTTTCCCCATTTAACAGTGATGAGATCAGTAGGTTTGCGCCGACGCCGCTTCCGTCAAGAAGAGTCGGATGGAACAAAAACCCCCCGGCCTGTCCCATCGCGTCTTTTCCAAGCGATACATCAAAGATGACGCCGTCCCGCTCCTCAAACACTTCTCCTTCTGCTTTCATATATCCGCTGTGAACCAATTCCTGGCTTCTGCATTGTGCATACAGCTCATTTAAATCGATGGTGCGTTCCGCCTCGCGTTTGACAGAGTCAAGATCAAGCGTGTCACTGAAAATTGCGGGTGCCGTCTCGTGCATTTCCGCTTTGACGTAAATACGTTCTTCCGGCTGTACTCGTCCGCCGCTGACCTCAGCCCCTTTTGCGGTAAGTTTCCAGCGCCCTTCTTTTACCTTTGTACATTCAACCGTAAGCTTGACGGCGCTGTCTTCTTTCGCAATAAGCGGCTGATATATGGATAAATGGCGCAGCTGAAGCCCGTCGTATGAATAGCCGCGCTCTTTGAAAATCTGATAAAACATATCAATATAAGCCAATCCCGGAAGGACTTTTTGTCCGTAAACGTCATGATGTAAAATAAACGGATTTTTCAGCGATAAAGTGATTTGCTTATTGAAGTTCTTCACGTTAAACCTCCACTTCATAGGTATCCCAGATGTTTGCCGCAGCTTTTTCGTTCGTTCCTTCTTTGCTGTCCGGCGAAATCAGCCGCTTATTTAATGCAGGCGGTGTTAAAGGATGGCGCTTGATTCGGCGCCCTTCGTCTTCCTGCCACGCTTCCACAATGACGTGGGCGTTTGTTCCGCCGTCGGCAAAGCAGTTAATTCCTGCCGCCGGTATTGGTGACGGCCAGTCTGCCAGAGTGCGGCTGAACTGAATATTGGCCTTTTCTCTATCAAAATGTGTATTTTCATGCTCGCCTGATAAAAACGGGATAAAGCTCTTTTCTTTCAGCATGAGAACAACTTTTATGAAACTTGCAATTCCTTCGGCGCAAAGCGGGTGCCCGATGTTCGGTTTCACAGATCCGATTCCGAGCGGGCCGGCGTCTTTTGAACGGTAGACGGATTGAATGGCCTTCAGTTCTAACAGATCCGTCACGACCGTGCCTGAACCGTTCGCTTCAATATGAGTAATGTCTTCCGGCTGTTTTCCGCTTTTTTCAAGAGCCGTCTTCATGACGGATTTTTGCGCTTCCAGACTCGGCGTAGCCGGGCCTGCCGTTCTTCCGTCATTATTGACGGATACCGCCTTCACTACGGCATAAATAGAATCTCCGTCTTCAATGGCCTGAGACACGGTTTTTAATAGAACCATTCCGACACCCTCGCCCAGCACGACTCCATCGGCGCGTTCGTCAAATACATGGAACGACTGCGCTTTACTTAATATGCCGCGCTGTTCAAATAATTTATGGGTTTCTTCTGATTCAAACAGGCTCACGCCGCCGACGACGGCCGCTTTTATTTCTCCTGTTACAAGAGCCTGCACGGCCATATTCATTCCGACTAAAGCAGAAGAACAAGCCGTATCGAGGACAACGCTCGGGCCGCGCATATCAAAGTATTGAGAGAGATTGGCGGCCAAATAATTCTGGCCCAGCGCGACGATCGGGTTTTTCGCGTCCAGCAGTTTCTCTTCACCCGGTCTGTGACGGCTGCGTCCGCCGAGATACACACCTATTGCTTCTCCCTTTATCTCATCCGGCGTATAGCCCGCGTGATACCACAGGTTAAGGCATTCTTCCAGAGCGGCCAAAGCTTGAGGGTCCATTGCCTTTACATCTTCTTCTGCCAGTAAAAAGAAGTCCGAATCAAATTGATGAATTCCATCAAGCATTCCCGCGTAATAAGGTGTCTTCAACCCCCATCGCTCAGCCGGAACAGGATCGATAGCCGAACGGCCCTCAGCCAAAAGCGACCAGTACGCCTCTAAGGAAGCCGCCCCCGGAAACCGGCAGGACATGCCGACGACCGCGATATCTTCCCGGTGAATCTGTTTTCCGGCCGGCTCTTCTTGCACCTTAACGGCTTGTGTTTCAATTACCGGCTCAGCCGGCTTCTTCAGAACAGGCTTCGCCGCCGCCAAATCAAACCGTTCTGACAAAACTTCTGTATACCCTTCGAGAAGCCAATTTGCGAAAGATTGAATCGTCGGATATTCATACAGAATGGACGGGTCAAGCGATGCCGAGAGATTCCGATTGATCCGCTGCAGAAGCTGAGCGAGAATAATGGAATCCACTCCGTAATCTTGGAATACTACGTCTGTCTCAAGCTGATCCTGGTCAATCCGCAGCTCTTCAGAAAATAATTCTTTCAGCCATTCTTCTGTTTTCCTTGTTAATTGAGCGTTGTCTGCGGCAGTATAAGCGGTTTTTTCCGCCGGTTTTACCATAGCCGGACTCATTGGCTGATCCTGCCTGCTCCGCCGCAGGAATCGCTCCGGCTTCCACAGCTTAGGATTCAGAACGGCCGGCAGCACCGGGCCCCTTGCTGATTCAAGAAGTATGCCGTCAAGGAGCTGTAATCCTTCTGCATTCGTGATACTGTATAGCCCGCTCTCTTTATAAGCTTTGTTCGTTACTTCGCCCATTCCGGTTTCTTTCCAGTTCGGCCACTGAATGCTTACGATCGGCAGCTGCTCTTTGTATGAGTTTGCAAAATAGTCCATATACGCATTGGCCATGGCATAGTCGGCCTGTCCTGCCGAAAGCGCCGGTATCGCAGCTGACACGGAAGAGAACAAGACGAAAAACTTCAGCGGCTCTTCTCTGAGCACACTGTATAACGCCTGAAGCCCGTCTACTTTCGGCTCGAGCACGCGCTGTATGTCTTCATCGGTTTTTCTGATGAATGCGAGCGTCTCTTTATCGGTCACACCCGCGCAGTGAATCACGCCGCCGATAGGTCCGAGCGTCTGTTTTATCTGACTCAGTTCCTGTCTCAGCCCGGCTTCATCAGCTAACGGGACTGACAAAACCTTCACTTGTACACCTTTGGATTCCAAGTCGAGAACAGCTTCAGTTTTCGCTTTTACAGAAGCCGTCACCCCATTCAGTCCGCCCGTCCACTCACTTCGCGGCGGAAGGGTCTCGCGGCCTGTAAGCACCAGTTTTTTCACTCCGTAATGTTCGGCAAAATGGCGTGCGCATAAAAGACCGATCCCCCTCGTCCCTCCGGTGATCAGAAGCACATGGTTGTCCGGAAAATCAATTCTCTCGCCTTGCATATTCATATTTTCTGAGCCGCTTAATACAGCGCGGTAACGCAAGCCGTCCCTCCGGCAAACTTCCGCGTCATCAGTGCGGGCATGAAACTCATCGGCAATCTGCTTCGCCAGTTTGTCATCCGAAAGCGCTCCTTCAAGGTCGAGATGCCTTGAAGACAGGTGACCGTACTCGCATGCCAGCATTCTGTACAGACCGGCCCGTTTTGCTCCTGTTGTTTGATTGGCCTCTTTATTTAATGACTCAAGGTCTTTTGTGACACAAAGCAGTGTCATCCCTTCTTTATGCCCATGCTCAATCAATTGCTGAAGCCATTTGATTCCGGCCATGTCTTGAGAATCTTCTTTCGCTGCGCCGAGGAGGTCGATGACTCCGTCAAACGCCTGCCAGTCATATTCACCGGTAAGGTCTGATGCGGTGATGATACGGTGATTCGGCATGTGCGCTGCGATCTCTTCTGCGAGATTGATCGTGTCCCCGCCTGTCAAAATCGCAACGGAACGTGCGCACGGTTCGCCCAGTTCGAGCGGGCTCAGTTCCCATTGTTTCGTCAGAATACGTTTCATCCGTTCCTCTGTATGGACCCTCTTTTTGTCAGGATTCTCAGGCACCCAATACGTGTCTTTTGCGAACGGATAAGACGGAAGACTGAGTAAACGCGGCGTACCCTTTTCATACAGCCGGTTCCAATTCAATACGCCGCCTTTCACCCATACCTCTGCCAGCTTGGCGAATTTGCCTTTTTTAATCCAGGCGTCAATGACGATGTCCATATCTTCATCGGCCGTGAACAAGGCAAACGTATCTTTATTGCGGTGAGACTGGCCGGTGTACAGCCCGGCGATGTTTTTCTCATTTTTCGTAAATGCTTCCAGCTTTGTTTCCAATTCCGCCATCGTCGCTGCAAGAATGGCCAAGCGCTCTTCCATTTCGTCCCTTCCGGTTTGCAGCGTATAAGCGACGCCCGCCAAGTCTTGATCTGTATACGGCGTTTGACGGATCGCTTTTTGCAGCTGCTGCGCCTGTTCAAACAGTTTTTCTTTTGATTTGGCGGACAAAAGGATGATTGCCGGATTTTCCGGGCTGTGCTCAGGCTGAGCGGCTGCTTTCGGGACATACTCTTCAATGATGATATGGGCGTTGACCCCGCCGATGCCAAATGAGCTGACCCCGGCCCGGCGCGGAATGGCGTTTCCGTTTCTATCTTTTGCTGCCGTCCATTCCTGATTTTCCCGCACGATGTAGAAAGGACTGTCATCAAGCTGAATGTACGGATTGATCGTCTCGCAATGCAGGCTTTTCACCAGCGTTTTGTGCTTCATTTGCAAAAGCACTTTCATGACGCCTGATACTCCCGCGGCAAGCTCTAAATGGCCGATATTGCTTTTGACCGAACCGATGCCGCAGCGGTGACCGGAGACTTCAGGCTCTTGATTTGTTTTCGCCAGCTCGTGAAACGCCGCTTTCAGACCGTTTATTTCAATCGGGTCGCCCAATTCCGTTCCTGTACCGTGCGCTTCAATATACGTAACGGTGCTCGGGTCCACTCCCGCTTTCCGGTATGCTTTCACTAATAAATCAGCCTGCAGGTTCGGATTCGGCGAGGTTAGCGTATTCGCCCGGCCGCCGTGGTTTTCAGCCGTACCGCGGATCACGCCGTAAATCGGATTGCCGTCACGTTCTGCATCTGTCAGTTTCTTCAGCATCAGAATTCCCGCGCCTTCTCCTCTGACATACCCGTTGGCATCTTTGGAGAAGGTTTTGCATTTTCCGTCTTTGCTGAGCATGCCTGCTTTGCTGTAGCTGATATGCGCTTCTTCCGTCAGAATCGTATTGATTCCCCCGGCAATCGCCATGTCGCATTCTCCGTTTTCTATAGCGGATACCGCCCGGTGAATCGCCACAAGCGAGCTTGAGCATGCCGTTTCAATCGGCTCGCTCGGCCCGTGAAGATTTAACAAATAGCTCAAACGGTTCGGACCAATGGAAGGAATCATGCTGCCTGTCGCCGCATGTCCTTCCGGCGCAAGACCTGCCCTTGTGAACAAATCTTTATAACCGGTATTTCCGGTGCCGATAAAGACGCCCGTATTTGTGCCGGAAAGGCTTTCCGGCTTACAGCCCGCATCTTCTATCGCCCGCCATGCATAAGTCAATAACAGCCGCTGCTGCGGATCTAAATATTGGGCTTCCCGCGGTGAAATCCCAAAGAACAGCGGATCAAATTCAGCTATTCCGTCGATAAAGCCGCCCCACTTGATATTCGTTTTGTTCCCTTCAAGATTCGGGTCGCCATCAAACGCTTGCCAATCCCAGCGTTCTTTCGGAATGGTTGTGATCGAATCCTTTCCTTCTTTCAAATTGCGCCAAAATTCCTCTATATCCTTCGCGCCCGGGAATCGGCCGCTGATTCCGACAATGGCAACCGGGTCAAAGCGGCGCGGCTCTTGTGTCGCTGCCGCAGCGTTCATTACCGTTGCGAAGCGCTTTTTCCGCTGCATTTTCGGTTTTTGGGCTTTTGGCTGCTCTTTTTTCGGAGACTCTTTCTTCTTTTCGCCGAAACGGCCCGGATGCTCTTTTGCCAAATATCCGGCGAGACCGCTGATCGTTCCGTACTCAAAGAAAATCGTCGGCGCCAGCTCCAGCTGATACGCTTCATTTAATTGATTCGTAAAGACGGTAAAGGATACGGAATCAAAACCGTATTCACTCAATTCCGTATCTGTATCTATGTCTTCACGGTCAACTTTTAAAATGCCGCTTACCATGGCTGTCAACTCGGTGTGAAGCGTTTGAAGAGATTCTTCTGCATCGTGTTTTTCTTCCGGCTGAGAAGGAAGGCCGGCTTCTGCCTCATCCGTCAAATACTCTGCTAAACTGCGGATCGTCCCGTGTTCGAAGAAGATCGTCGGCGCCAGCTCCAGCTGATACGCTTCATTTAATTGATTCGTAAAGACGGTAAACGATACGGAATCAAAACCGTATTCACTCAGTTCCGTATCAATATCAATCTCGTCTTGGCCGACTTTTAAAATTGAACTGACCATTCGGATAAGCGCACCGTGCCATTTGTCTCCCGAAACGGCGGATACAGGCTCTATTTTCTCCACCTGCGGCTTTTCAGTTTCAGAAACGGATAGGAACGACTGTTTTAATTTTGCAGCTTGTCCTTCAGCTGCTACAAGCTGCGGCTTTTCCTGAGCCATTCCTTCATAAAATGCAGCCAGGCCTGACGCCTTTTGAAGCGGAACCATGCCGAAAGCTTTTTTCATCATTCTCTCCGTCTCGTCTCCCGCCTGCATACCGCCATCTTTCCACAGCGTCCAGTTAAAGGCGACCGTTTTTCCGTGCCGAAGGCCATTCTCCGTAAGGGATTGCCTGTAAGCGGCGTATGCATCCATAAACGCGTTGCCGGCGGCATAATCAGCCTGCCCGACGTTGCCGAGAACGCCGGAAACACTGGAGAACAATACGAAAAAGTCAAGATTGCAGTCTTTGCTGGCTTCATCTAAATAAGCGGTTCCGTTGACTTTCGGATCAAGCACTTTCCTGAACTCTTCCTTCGTTTTTTGCAGCAGGAAGCGGTCTTGTATCACTCCCGCAGCGTGAATAATTCCGTTAAGCTTTCCGAATTCCGCCGTAATCTCTTTGATCAGCGCTTCGTTTTCCCGCCGGTCCGCCGCATTCAGCTTTTTGTAGACGACATTTGCGCCTGAGTGCTGAAGCATAGCAAGCTCACGCTGTTTGGCTTCTGCCAGATTTGAGCGGCCCGTCAGAATGATTTTCGGGTGTTTTACGCGACCTGCGATTTCTTTTGCGAACATCAAGCCCAGGCTTCCTGCGCCTCCGGTAATCAGATATACACCTTCGTCCTTCCAGACGATGCCGCCCCCTGCGGGATGCATTTCTTCCCAAGCCTTCACATACCGTTTTTCTCCTTTATAACGGATATGTTTATCATGCGGCCGATGACTGTCGTTTTTCAGTTTTTGAGCGACAGCCGGCATTTCGCCGATTGATTCCATTTCGATGAGCTGACAGTCAAGTTTTCCGTATTCCAGCTCGGCTGTTTTTAACAAACCTGTTAACCCCGCAAACAATTGCTGGCTGCCGTCTGCTGAGATAACGGTCTGAATCAGAATGCGGCCCTGCCTTTTTTCGCTGATGATCAGCCGGATGTGTTCGGCGATTGTCTGCGCGTAGCTTTGGAAGCGTTCAGCGGCTGTTTCACCCTCACCTTCTGCAATCAGCAGTTCGGCGTCTTTCAGGCCGGATGCCGCTTCATCTTTTATACGGCAGGCATCTTCGCAAAGTATGATCAAATGCTCATCAGCACGGACAGCAGCTTTCTCGGATGCGGCGGCTTCTTTCCAGACCGGTGCAAACAAGACCTTTTCCGATCCTGATGGCGGCTGAGCCGATTCTGCATCGCCTTCAAGCACTCTCGTAGAGAATCCTCTCACCTTCACGCAAAGCGCTCCTGTTTCGTCGAACAGGTCAATGTCGGCTTTCTGCACGGAATCACCGGTTTGATATCCTTCACTGAAGCGTGCATGCGCCCGCATAGCCGGTGTGCATGCTTTGATGACTTCAAGATATTCCAGCGCAAACGGCAGAATCAGCTTTTGTCCGGAAAACTCCTGCATAATGCAGATCGTCGCCGTCTGAATAGCTGAATCAATGATGCTCGGATGAAGCGTAAATTTTCCGTTCGTGTGAGAAACAGAATCCGGAAGCTGTATGTCCGAAAGCACTTCTTTCTCGCCGATAAAGGCGGACTTAATGCCTTGGAAGGCTTTTCCGTGGAACATCCCCCTGCTCCGGCCTTCCCGATAAAAGGCCGCCGGATCAAGAATGTCCGCTGTGCATCTGTTTTGTATGGCAGAAAGGTCTCTCTCAGGCTCTTGTTCAGCCTTAATGATTTCGGCCCGTCCTTGGCTGTGCAGCACTTCTTCGCCGTCAGCGTTTACGCTGTAAATGTCATATGAGATGATGCCGTCCTCTTCAGGGAACAGCGCAATATGGACCTGGCGCTCTTGTTCGTGAACGACGATCGGCTTCATCCAGACGGTATGATGGAGCGTTATTCTGTCTTGGTCTTTTAATAAGCCGCCAAGCGCCCGTTTTACCGCTTCATAAGACATTTCCAAATATGCCGCTCCCGGCAGCACCGCTTTTTCCCTGACCACATGATCCTTCAGGAAAAATTCTGAGCCTGTAAACCGTGAGCTGAACCGCTGAACGGCCAAATCTGACGTATTTTGCTGCACGAGCGGGTGTAAAACTGAGACTCCGGTGTGTGCGGCAGATGTGTTCTTTTCTGCTTTTTTCGGCCAGTACGGCTCCTTTGCAAACGGGTAGACCGGCACGCTGATTCGTTTCGGATGCTTGTCTTTGTAAAGCTTGCGCCAATTGATGGCGACACCTTTACTCCACATTTCACAGAGCTTCGGTCCTTTTCCTTTCGCAAGCCATTTCTCAATGAGTTCAGCGCTGTCATCATCATCAGAAAGCCAGGCAATATCTTTCGCCTGCTGTTTTTCTCCTCTGAAGCAGCCTGTTACTGCCGGCTTATCATTGATAAAATCGGCAAGCTGCCGCTTGAGCTCCGCAATGCCGCTTGTGATAAAGGCCGCGCGCTCTTCCATCGCTTCCCTTCCGACTTGGAACGTGTAGGCAAGATCAGCGAGGTCGGCGTCCGTTTTTCTTTCCAGAAAAGCCAGCAGCTGTTTTGCGTACTCCTTCAGACGATCTTTTTTTCTGGCAGACAACGGAATGATGAACGGACCGGCAGCGTCTGCTGCTTCGGATGCATCCGGATATTGTTCAAAAATCGCGTGTGTGTTTGTTCCGCCAAGACCGAAAGAGCTTAAAGCCATGCGGTGCGCTGTGTTCTCACGGGTTAACTCTTTCTTTTCTTCCGCTACGTAAAACGGAGAGTCTTCTAAATGAAGATTCGGGTTCGGCTCTTTGTAATTGATGCTCGGCGCGATTTCCTGATGATATAAGCTCATGACAACCTTGATGCAGCCCGCCATTCCGGCCGCTGTATCCAAATGCCCGAGATTTGTTTTGACTGAACCGATGCCGCAGTATTGTTTTTTATCTGTATATCGGCCGTACACCGATTGAAGTGCGGACAGTTCGATCGGATCGCCGAGTTTTGTTCCTGTGCCGTGAGCTTCGACGTACGCGATCGTTTCGGGATGGATGCCCGTCTGATCAATGACCTTCTGAATGACCTCAGCTTGTCCTTTGACGCTCGGCGCATAAAATCCGACCTTATCCGCTCCGTCGTTATTGACGCCGATTCCGCGCAGCAGCGCATAAATATGGTCGCCGTCCTTAACCGCATCAGACGCTTTTTTCAAGAGCACGGCGCCGGCCCCTTCACCGCCGATCATTCCGTCAGCATTCGCGTCAAACGCTTTAATATGCCCGTCGCTTGAAAAATTCAGCCCCGGCTGATGAACATATCCGGCGCTTGATTCCGTATGAAGGGTCGCACCGCCGACAAGGGCGTACTTGGCTTCGCCGGACTGCAGGCTTTGAAAAGCCGAATGCAGGCCGATTAACGAAGATGAACAGTTGGCATGGACAAAATAGCTCGGCCCTTTCAACCCGAGTTTATGAGAAATCATCGTCGGAATCGTACCACTTTGGGCAAGCACCCATGACACGTAGCCATCCGGCGTTTCCAGCTGTGCTGTCGTCTCCTCCGGCAGCAGGCTGCGGTAAGAGTTCGTGCTGGCAGACATATACACGCTTGTTTCCGGAATTTCTTTGGAGATATACCCCGCATCCTCGATTGCCTTCCATGAATGGAGCAAAAGCATTCTCAGCTGAGGGTCCATATATTCCGCATCTTTCGGTGAAAAGCCGAAGAAACCGGGATCAAACATTTCTTTCCCCTCTAAAACTGATTTAGCCGGAACGAAGCCGGGATGATCAGCCAGTTCTTCAGAAATACCGAATCGGCGGAGCTCTTCTTTTGAAAAGAAGGTGATGCTTTCTTTGCCTTCTTTGATGTTATTCCAAAATTCATAATGATCTTTCGCTCCCGGAAACTCACAGGATATACCGATAACCGCAAGACTGTCCTCGTAATAATCGGGAAATTCTCCCGCCGGGTGTTCCCGGTCTTCTGCATTCACTTTCTTTTGCGGTACAGGAGCCAAAACGGCTTCTTTCGGTTTTTGTTCAGCGATATACCGGCTGATGTCTTTTACCGTCGCGTATTCAAACAGCTCCGTTACACTGAATTCACAATCCAATTCCTGCGTCATCCGGTCAGTGACAGTCACGGCAAGAAGCGAATCTCCCCCCGCATCAAAAAAGCGGTCATCAAGCTCTATATCTTTGCTTTTCAATACATCCTGCCAAATCGCCAGCACCGCCTGCTGGATATGAGATGATGAAAATGTTTTTGTGTCCGGCTGCTTTTCCGTCAGATCGCGGGCAGCAAGAAGCTTGCGGTCCACTTTTCCGTTCGGTGTGAGCGGCAGCTCTTCAAGACGGATAAACGAAGCTGGCGTCATATAGGCCGGCAGCGCTTGTTTCAAATGATTGCGCAATTCCTTTGCAGACGGAAGCGGCTCTCCGTTTTTCCGGATATAAAACGCGCAAAGCTTCTCATTTCCGGAGTGATTGTTCACAACCACTACACTTTCCTGTACGGCCGGATGGGCATTCAGCCTGCTCTCAATATCTCCGGGTTCAATGCGGTAGCCGCGGATTTTGACTTGGGTGTCCATCCGTCCCATGTATTCAATGCGGCCGCCGGGAAGAAAACGCGCCATATCGCCTGTTTTATAAAGCTTTGATCCCAGTTCGAGCCGGTGGCTGACGAAAGCTTTATCTGTCAGCTCAGGCTTGTTGAAATACCCTCTTGCCAATCCGTCTCCCGCAATACAAAGTTCTCCCGGCACCCCTTCTAAAACAGGGTTGAGACCGGAATCCATAATATACACGCGGGTATTGGCGATCGGGCGTCCGATCGTAAGCGCGCTCTCATTCTCCGTTATCCGCTGCACCGCGGACCAGATTGTCGTCTCTGTCGGCCCGAACATATTCCAAGCCTCACTTTTCGTATCGAGAAACTGCTGCTTCAATTGTTCGCTAAGCGCCTCTCCGCCGCAAAGGATTTTCACATTTTCTTCATTTGACCATCCGGAATGAAAGAGCATTTTCCACGTAAACGGGGTCGCCTGCATGATCGTCGGTTTGTACTCTTGAATCAGCTCTTTCAGCTTCCGTGCGTCTTTTGTGACTTCTGTCTTACAGATGTTGCACTCCGCTCCTTTGATTAAAGGAAGGTAAAGCTCCAGTGCCGCGATGTCAAAGCAATATGTCGTGACGGCAAGCAGTTTGTCTTTAGACGAAAGCCCCGGTTCATTCGCCATCGAGAGTAAGAAATTGGTCAGCGCCCGGTGCGGAATCATCACGCCTTTCGGTTTGCCCGTGCTGCCCGACGTGTAAATGACGTACGCCAGATCGTCAGGTGTCACTAACCGCTTCAGCGACGGTCTTTCCGCGGCTGTACTTTCAATATGAGACCAATCGCGGTCAATGGCAGTTGTCTGCACGCCTCCCCAGTTCAAAGAGTGCTCTAAATCAGCTGTCGTCAGGCACATTGAAATCCTGCTGTCGGCGATCATATATTCCAATCTGTCAGCGGGATAAGAAGGATCAAGCGGCACATACGCTCCCCCTGCTTTTAAAATGCCGAGAAGGCCGACAGCCATATGCAATGAACGGTCTGTATAAATGCCGATGAGGTCATCAGGGCCTGCACCGTGCGCCTGCAAATAGAGCGCCAGCTTCGTGCTTTTTTCATCAAGCTCACGGTACGTCAGCTTTTGCTCTTCATACACGACCGCACAAGCGTCCGGCGTTTCTGCCGCCTGACGTTCGAACAATTCATGGAAGCAGGCATCCGGATATTCACGGCTTGTTTCATTCCAAGTCTTAAGAATCATGTGCTCCTCTCTTTTTGTCATGAGAGAAACGTTCTCAAGCGGCATATCCGGATTCGCCGTCAAAGCTTCAGCAGCCTGTACAAATTGGCTGAAAAGCCTGGCCGCCCCTGCTTCGTCGAATAGTTCGGTGCTGTATTTAATCGTAAGATCCATGCCTGATGCTTCTTCCCACATTTCAAATACAAGATCATATTCCCCCTCCTGATGAATGTCTTTTACAAACTCACAGGAGAATTCCTTGTATTCATCAAGCATCGATTGATAGCTCGAATGCTGCAGAAAGTTCTGATAGAAAAAGGCATTGCTGAAAACAGGCGAACCGTTCTGCCGGGGTTTCGCATGCACATCACGCACCATTTTCGGAAACGGATAAAAGGAGTGATCCAGCCCGTCCAGAACGGCATCCTGCACCTTTTGAACAAAGTCAGCAAATGTTTCTTTTCGTCCGGCTCTGCTCCGTATGGGAAGCATGTTAAGGAAATGGCCGACCACTCCGTCAAAGCGTTCTTCGGGTCTGACCATTGCAGGCATACCTGTCACAATATCTTCCTTATCCGTATATTTGCTTAAAAGCACCATATAGCAGCTCAGCATGACGGTAGACAAATGAATCGAACGGGATGCGGCAAACGCCGTTATATTATTCAGCAGCCGTTCGGGAAGACGGCGTGTCAGCGTATCTTCTGTAAACTCCGGAACACTGCTTTCCGTGCGCATCGGCGGAAGTTGAAGGTCAGGCAGATCGCCCTCGAGCTGTTTCATCCAGTAAGCGCGGGCAGCTTTGCTTTCTTCACCCGCTAAATACCCCTTTTCCCAAGCCGCGAAATCGGGATGAATACCGGGAGCAGCAGCCGTAAACTCTTCTTTTCCCTCCAGCAGCGCCTGATAATGATCCAGCAGACTGTGAATAAATGTAATGGATGAAATGCCGTCAAACACGATGTGGTGAATGACCGTCAAAAGATAATGTTCCTCGGCGGATTTTGAAAGCAGCTGCACGCGCAGTAAAGGTCCGCTTTCTTTGACAAACGGCTCTTTCACTTTTTTCCGTATCAGAGCGGATATTTGTGATTCATTGACGTCAGAAATATCTTCTTCCGAGAATACAAAAGGATCTGCCGCTTCTATGAAATAAAACCCGCCGTCTGTTTCATTCACGGCGCTTTTGAGCATCGGATGCTGCTTTAATACGAGCTGAAACGCCTGTTTCAGTTTCTCTTTGTCGATTCCGGATGTGAATCGGAAACAGAGCGGGACATGGTATGCAGTCGTTTCAGGCGACATTTTCTGCAATGTCCACAGCCCTTTTTGGACTTCTGAAAGCGCTGGCGCCGTTTGCCGTCTCTCCCGTTCTGCCGGCGGTTCGGCTTTTTGGGGATGATGGTCCGCTGACATGTTTGCCGCTTTTTCAGCAGTATAAGCCGCTAAAGCGCCAATCGTCGGGTTTTTGTGCAGCTCTCTTGCCGTCAGCCGGATGTGATACGTTTTTTCAATTGATCTGGCGAGTTTCATCATCTTGATGGAATTGACGCCAAGACTTTGAAACGGTGTATTTGGATCAACGAGCTCATCCGCGATGGAAAGTTCCTCTTTCAGAAAACGGATAAAATCCCGTTCAATTTCTTTCTCTGCAGAAGCCGTGTCTGAATTGCCGCCTTCTTGTCTGTTATTATGTAATGAATCAAATTGCCCTTGTTCAAATGAATGTTTCAGCTGAGTGCGCTGGATTTTCCCGATCGCCGTCTTAGGAATGTCTTCTTTTGCGACCGGAAGCAGATAATCAGGGGTAACGCCGATTCTCTGTGTCACGTGCTGGTGAATGTGATGAAGAAGCTTCGTCATGCGGTTCTCATCCAACGGAACAGATGTCACAAAGAAAATCGCCAGCTCATCTGTCGTGCTTTGATTCGGCCGGACGGCGCATGCCGCTGTATATGACGTTTCAATTTCCGGCAATTCCTCAACGGCTGATTCAATGGCATGGCTGTAATAATTCACACCGTTGATAATGATGGCATCTTTCGTGCGCCCCGTTATCGTCAGGCGGCCTTCACGCAGAAATCCGAGATCTCCCGTTTCAAACCAGCCGTCTTCTGTAAAGACACCCTCGTTTAAGTCCGGACGCTCATAATATCCGCTCGTTACAGTCAGACCCGACACTTGGAAGCGGCCGATTTCTCCTTCTTCCACCACTTGATTGCGGTCATCCGTAATTCTCATATTAAATCCCGGGATCGGCAGACCGATCTCGACGAAACGATCGTCGTCACTCGTGTTTTCCAGTGTAAACTCATCTGAGAAAATAACGCCCGAAGACGTTTCGGACATTCCCCATGCGGGACGGATGGCATTAGCCGGCAGACCGTGCGGCTCTAAAAGCTCCATAATTCTGCGTCCGACTTTCGCAACCGCGGCCTCCCCGCCGTTCAGCATGTAACGCATGGAAGATAAGTCCCATTTCCGCGTTTGAATCTCTTCTGCAAAATCAGCAAGCAGCCCAAAGGCAAAATTTGGGGCCCACGTGACCGAAGCGCGGTAATGATCAATCAGGTCGAGCCATTTTAAAGGGTCCATCAAAATGGATTCGCTCGGTATGTTGATTTCCTCACATCCGAGATAAACATCACGCAGATGAAGCATTCCGATGCCGCCGACATGGTCAAAAGGCATCCAGTTAAACGTGACATCCTCACTTGTATAGCCCTGCATCTGAATATTTCCTTTGACCATGCAGACGATGTTTTCATGGCTGAGCATCACGGCTTTCGGCGTGCCTGTGCTTCCCGAGGTCAAAAGCAGCATCGCCAAATCTTCCGGACGGGGATGATGACAGTCCGTATCCATTTCATGCGCACTGAGATCTTCTGCCGCCAAAGCGCAAAACCCGGAAAGCTCCTGCTCCTCCGCCCATTCAGTCATCTCCGGCAGCACGTCACGGCTTGTGATGACATACGGCTGATTCAAAAGCGTCCAGGCGTCTTTCAGTTTTTGCGTCCCGCTGTTCATTTCTGTATAAGCCGGAGCGGCCGCAAGCGGAACCGGGATCGCTCCTAAAAAAACACAGCCCCAAAAAGCAGGAATCAGCTGGGAATTGTCACTGAGCTGTAATATGACTTCATCCTGAGCCTTCACTCCTGATTGGCGGAGCCCTTTCACAATCGAAAGAGCGATCTTTTTCAGGCCGCTGTAAGTCTGGTACACTTTGGTGCCGTCAGGCTGTATATATGTGATGCCCTTTTGATCTCCCGCTGCCGCGGCGGTTTTGTGCAGGACTTCAGGAATCGTCATCGGCTGATCCGCTGAAAGCCGCAATGATTTTCCATAGCTGACAGATGGCTTGAGTAACCCGCTTGCCTTCATATCACTTTTCATAGAGCTGCCTCCATTTCATCTGTATGTAAGATGTATGTCTTATACTCCGTACATCGTCGTGATTCGTTTTTTCACTTCATCATCATGAAACGTCTCATCGTGCATGATTAACTCCTTCTCAATGACGGCCGGAAGCTGCTCGCGAAACGGCGTCACCAAGTGCCTTTTCAATGTAATTAAAGAGTTTCTCGGTTTTTCTGCTAGCTCACGGGCCAATTCCTGCGCATAGTCTAGTACTTCCTGCCGAGGAAGCACCGGAAAAGGCACCCCTCTTTTCTCCAGGTCACCGCCGCGGTAGTGGCCGCCGTTTAACAGCATTTCATGGCCGAGGCTTGCCCCAAGCTTCTCCGGAACGATAAAGGTAGCGCCCATTCCGGGGGTGAAACCGTATTTCATAAAGTTTGCGGTATACACGCTTTCTTTGCTTAAAATGACAAAATCACTGAAAAGCCCCATGACAAACCCGCCTCCGATTCCGTGTCCCTGCATGGCGGAAATGACGGGGATATCACATTCCAGCGCCAAAGAGTACATGCGGTCTTCCGTAAACTTCGTGATGCCCTGCTGAATCCTGAGCAGGCCTTCCTGTGTGCCTCCGGAAGCAAAGTAATGGCCGTATCCTGTTAAAATCACAGCTTTATAGACTGACGATTTTTTTATACGGGTGAATGCTTCCATCAATCCATCCGTCAGTTCTTTGGAGAAGGCGTTTTTATGGGCTTTATCCTGCATTGTCACTTGGATAATATCCGGTTCAATTTCGAGCAGTTCAACTGCGGCGTTCGGCATGATATCCTCCTAACTGTTCTCCGTTTCCCAAGGAAGCCGCCCCGTTTCTGCATAACGGGTGATGGCTGATTGGTTATCCGGATCTGAAAACATCGCTTGATTTTCGGCTAGAGCAATGGATTTCGAACGATGAACAAGGTCGTTTAAGGAATCCATGTATTTTTTATAGCGGATGACTGCTTTTTTCGACAGCGGGCGGAGGCGCAGCAAATGCTTTCTCAGCTCTGTTGCTGAGTCCGGGACGCATACGTCACAAAGTCCCCATTCAAGCGCCTGGCGTGCCGGCACGGGCTTTGTCATGATCGTCATATAATGCGCCTTTTGAAATCCGATTCTTTGAATTAAAAACGGCAGAACGCAGGCCGGATAAAGTCCGAATAACAGTTCAGATAAACTGAACGAAGCATTCTCCTCTGCTATGACGATATCGCACGCGGCGGCAAAACCGACACCTCCCGCATTTACTTTTCCGCGGACGCGGGCGATTGTGATGTACGGCCCGGATTTTAATGCCAGCCACAAACGGTAAAGCGGCTCCTGCGATTCCGCATGCTGCATTCCCTGCCTCATTTTCCGGTACATCTCATCAAAATCCGCCCCGAAACAAAATACCTCCGGCTGCCCTTCAAGCACTACGGAGGTCACGGAGTCTTCACATTCAGAAAGAACATGCAGGCATTCCTCCACTAAACGCTCATTAATCGTATTGTTGGCTTCAGGCCGATCAAAGGTGATGAAGCAGACATTTTGCTGGAAACGGACGTTTATCGTTTCATAGGTCACGATATCCACCTGTATTTCCGATGAAATTCCGAGATTTCTTCCAAATATAAACGAGGGCTCCCGGCATGATGGTCTAAAATGTTCGGAATCATATTCATATCCAATTTGACATTCCGGGTTCCGAACTTCACCAGACCGCTGCCTTTAAACAGTTCTTCATACTCTTCCATGGACAGCCTGTATCTGTTGTTCAGATGCTCTTCTATTTTGAAAGAATGCTGCCGCGCTTGCCCTTCAGGCGTCACAACGCCGCTGTAAAATTCTGAACAGCATCCGGAGCCGTAGGAGAAACAGCCGATCCGCTTAGAAGTGTCAAATGCCCCTTGGTCAATCGTGCTTGCAAGAGCCAGTAAAGAGGCTGCTCCCATAATGTTTCCGACTCTTTGGCAGTAGCGGAGCCCCGGCTCTACTCTGGTTTGAAAATCCTGTTCGATTTCAGCGTTTTTCGCTTTTGCAAGCTTGCGCATCATCGTCCGGTGGGCCCCTTTGACCATGCCGCCAAACGGTGTATGGAAGGCTAGATAGTGAAACGTCTCTTTGTAGTCAACGCCCGGCACACGGTTTTTGTACTCGCGAAATGTCTGTTCACAGCAATCGAGGTAAGACATCAATGACAAATCGGCGTCACCGGCTTCACTGTCCGGGATCGGACGGCATGTATCCATCACCTCATAGCCGTAGTAGCCGTTAGCGCCCGCATCCGCCTGAAATACAATTGGATTTTCACCGATCAATAAGGCGACGGCACCCGCTCCGGCGCTGGGTTCGGCGTAAGACCAATCCTCACTTAACGCATCACCGCCTTCGGCAATTAAAAACCGGGAAATATCCGTCGCGACGACAAGCGCCTTCGCTCCGGGGGATGTCTGCGACAAAATAAAGTTAAGCGCCATCTGCAAGCCCGCCGTTCCTGAATAACAGGCTTGCTTCAGTTCAAATAAACGGCAGTTCCGGTTGAGGCCTAAGTAATCATGAATATATGTACTGAGTGATTTTCCGAAGTCGATGCCGGACTCCGAGCAGGTAATCAGCAGCTCGATTCTGTCTTTTTCAGTCTCTGTTAATCGGTCGATAATCGGCTTTGCCGCGTTAACGCCGAATGTAACGGGGTCTTCGTACGGAAGCGCCACCGCTTTTTCTTTCATCAGTAAATTCTCAAATCTGGCAGGGTCTAAGTTTCTGTACTCCGCCAGTTGCATGACATCAAGGTATGCTGTCCCGCCAAACACATTTATCGCTTCTATTCCGGCAGCCGCCATGAACTTCGCCTCCAATATGAATTTTGAGTTTCCGATTTTTCCACCGTTTTATCAGACAGCCTGTACCTTTTCATAAAGCTTTGCTGCCAATTCGCCGATGTTTGATACTCCCGTCAGCTCAACACGCGGGATCTGCAGTGATAATTCTTCAAGCATCATCGTGATAATTTCGGCGCGGTCCACTGAATCCGCCCCCAGATCAACTAAACGGTCTTCCGGTGAAAGCTGTTCGCCTTCTAAATCAGGCAAAACCTCGTAGATTGTGTTCTGCAGCAATTCAAAGATTCTTTCTTTACTCATTGTCAGTTCCTCCCTGTTTCATCTTTTATGAATATTCCATGTTTTCAATCTATCATTTCGTCTTGTCAACACGTTTGCAAAAATGAACCTAACTTCTGATTCAAAAGCGAGGCCGTCTCTTCCATAAGCCGCATGCCGATACCATCGGCATGGCGGTTTTTCCAGGACTCCAGCTCCGTACCTTTCACCCATTGATTAAAGGCGCCTAATGCCGGGCCGCAATGAATCTGGAAGTCTACCTTGGCATCCGGGTCACCTTTAATCGCCGAAGCAGAACTTTGCCTGAAATACCATTTGAATATGAGCGCCATTTTCTGTTTCGGATTCCGTTCGGCTTTTGAAATGTCTTCATTCGAATAATGAACCTTCACTTTGTCATAAATACTGCTTACACTTGCCTTAAAATACTTCTCTTCTATTTGTCTGAGTGTCTTTTCATCAATTTCTTCAATTGAGCGGTGACGCTGATACAGTTCATGCAGCTTAGATGCGCGGGTCGGAAAGAACAGCCCTTTCTTTAATACCTGCACCTTGCTGCCTGATTCAAACATATCGCCGGCCGGCGCGTAGGCCGTGTCCTGTACATTCATCTGCTGCAGGAGGTCCTTTACGAGGCTGCTCGTCGCTGCCTCAACGGTGCATTGGTTAATAGATCCGGTCACAATAAAATCAGCGCCGAGCATAAATGCGGCCATGGCAGCCTCGGGCGTTCCGATTCCCCCTGCGGCTCCGATGCGGACGGTTTTGCCGTATCGGTATTTTTTCATCATGTCATCTCGTAAACGGATGATCGCCGGCATGAGACTGTAAGCAACTCCGCCGTCAGTGTGGCCGCCTGAATCAGCCTCTACGCAGATGTCATGCGCAACGGGTATTTCTCTCATCAGACTTGCTTCTTCAGCGGTAATTTTGTTTTCGGCTGCAAGTTTCTGCAGAATGTGATCAGGCGCCGGGCTGAGAAACGCTTCCGCTACTTCCGGACGGGACAGCTTGGCGATAATCCGCTGACGCGCTATTATTTGTCCGCCGGCACCGCGTTTTAACCCTTTAGCGCGAAACCTTACTAAAGCGGGAGTAACCGTTAAAAACGCTGATGCTTCCAAGTTCTGAATCCCATGCTTCAGTAAAAGATCAATCATTTTTTCTTCTGAATCTGTATGCTTCATGTTATGTACAACATTTATGCCGAAGGAACCGCCGTCACGAAGCTCATGCTGAATTGACAAAATGGCGTCCTCAACGTGCGCGATGTTCAAACCGCCCGTTCCGAAAAAGCCCATCATTCCTTTTTCAGCCAGTTTGACAACCATTTCCTTCGAAGAAATTCCGCGGTACATGCCGCCGGCCAAGTAGGCGTATTTCAATTGATAATCGCGCTTAAACTCTTCATTTCCTAAAGACGCCGCCGTAATTGAGCTTTTTCCAGCCTCAGCCGGGACTTTAATTTCATCTGTTATCGGCTCCGCTTCAGCCGTAATTCTTTGTATCAGCCCCGTCAGCACTTTTCCGGGACCGATTTCCTCAAAGCTCATGTTCTTTCTTCCCATTAAGAAACGGATGCTGTCTGTCCAGTTCACCGATCCCGTTATTTGTCCGGTGAGTGTCTCTTTCAGCTCTCTCTGCTCATAGGGTCTTGCCGTCACATTTGAAATGACCGGGATGGACAGCGGCTTAAAATGGAAAGATTTAATTAACCGTGAAAACTCTTCCTTCGCTTCCAGCATGTATCTGGAATGAAAGGCGCCGCTGACATTTAAGCGGTGAACCATTTTTACGCCGTTTACGGCTTCAAAAACGGATGCTGCTTTTTCAATATCTTCTTTATATCCGGAAATGACAATTTGCTGCGGTGTGTTCATGTTGGCGATATCAATCATATCCAAGTGATTTTCTCTTAAAACATCCGTCACCTGCTCATGAGTCAGGCCGATCACCGCTGCCATGCCGCCTCCTTTTGCGCGGCTCATCAGTTCGCCCCTTTTTTTGACCAGCTGTAAGCCTTCTTCAAAATCAAAGGCGCCCGAAGCGTATAACGCGTTATATTCGCCCAAACTGTGTCCGGCGGTAAAATCCGGTTTCAAGCCGGTTTCTTCTGTTTTTTTCAAATAACTGAGGGCATTGACGACATAGAGCGCCGGCTGAGTGAATTGAGTCTGATTGAGACGTTCTCCGTCCCGGCACAGCTCCTGAATGGAATATCCGAGAATGTGATCGGCCTTTGCGGTTAATTCAGGATAGCGGCCGAACAGGTCCTCCCCCATCCCTATTCTTTGCGAGCCTTGGCCTGGAAAAACAAAGCTGATCATCTTACAGTCTCCTTCCGGGCGGTGATAAAATGCTGTCTTCTATTTGCTGCAAATGTGTTTGTTCTTTATGAAACGGCGTCATAATGGCACGGATGCGTTCAGCCGATCCTGCGGGAAGAATCTGTTTGGCAAATGCGGCCAATGTTCCGGAAGGCCCGGCATCGATATACAATCCTTTTTGGCGGCTGTCTGCGAATTGAAGCGCTTCGCGGAATCGAATCGGCTTTCTTACGATATCCCAGAAAAAGTCCGCTTGTATATCGGTCTCAGCCTCTCCGGTCGCACTGGAGATGTACGGTATAAACGGAGTCCGGATTGATTTCTGAGCTAAAAAGCGCTTGTACGGCTGTTCCGCCTGATCAACCAGCGCTGAGTGAAACCCGTAAGATACCGGCAATAGCTGATGAGGAATCTGCTTTTCTCTCAGATCGTCCATGATCTTTTTGATATGTTCCCGCTCTCCCGAGATGACAAAGTGAGAATGATAGTTTACAGATGCCAATTCACTATGTTCGCCGAGCAGCGGATCATCTTGATATAAAGCCGGATCACCCAGTATCGCAAGCATGCTGCCGTTACGGCAAGTTTCCGTAACGATTCGGGCCTGTTCCAGCACGCAATCTAAAGCATCCTCGGCGCTCAGCACGCCCGACACAGCGGCCGCTGCATACTCTCCGAGGCTTGCTCCGATCACATAATCGGGACGTATGCCTCTTTGCTCCAAAGCATATGCAAGTGCGTACTCAGCCATAAAAATGGCAGGATGGCTGAAAAGAAGGCGGTCAAATGGATCAGACAGACGATTGCCTGTATGATACATCTCTTTAAGGACAGAGTAACCGAAACGGCTGACTGCAAAATCGTCCAAGTCAAGCATTTTCTGCCGAAAAGCGGCGTTATGTGCAAACAGCTCTTTCCCCATTTGATAGTATTGGGAACCCTGTCCAGAAAACATGAAAACAATTGGCTGGTTCATTTGTTCTCCTTTTTGCTCTTTATTTTTTCAAAATATTGATTTGTGAGTTTTTCGTGATGTCGTGTGCAGGTGAAGTGGTCGTGATGCTGTATGGCTGGCACTATTGTGTGAGATAAGAATTTTGACTTGCGTTCCGCTACATGGCGGGTGAAGCTTCAGTTTCTTTTTTGATGCGGTGAATAAGTCCTGTCAGCACATGGCCCGGGCCGACTTCTTCAAATTCCATCCGCCCTTTGTCCAGCAGATAGCGGATGCTGTCGTTCCATCGCACTGAATGGTCGATCTGATCGGCCAGAACGGAGTGGATTCCGTCTTGCTCATAAGGTCTGGCATGCACATTAGAAATGACAGGAATTGATATAGCAGAAAAATGAAATGACTGTAAAAATTTTTCGAACTCTTGTTTTGCTTCACTCATATACCTCGAGTGAAAAGCGCCGCTTACGTTTAACGGATGAAACATCGTAACGTCTTTTAATCCTTCGAATACGCTTTTGGCTCTTTCAATGTCTTCTTTGCGTCCGGATATGACAACTTGGTGAGGAGAATTCATATTGGCAATATCAATCGTATGTAATCCGTGCGTTTGAAGGGCGTCTGACACTTGAGCTGCAGTTAACCCCATAACAGCGGCCATTTTTCCGTCAGTGGCCATACTCATTAATTCGCCTCTTTTACGGACAAGCTGCAGGCCGGTAATAAAATCAAACGCACCTGCTGCAAACAGCGCATTATATTCTCCCAAACTGTGGCCGGCCACATAATCCGGCTTTATGTCATTGTCTTGGATTTTTTTCAAATAGCTTAACGCGTTTACAACATATAAAGCAGGCTGGGTGAACTGCGTCTTGTGAAGGTTGGAATACGGATTCTCAAGACAAAGCCGTTTCATGGAATATCCGAGTGTTTCATCAGCCTGCTCCGTTAAGTCTTTAAATTCATCAAACAATGAGCTCCCCATTCCCTGCTTTTGAGAACCTTGTCCGGGGAATAAGTATGTGATCATTTTCTCAGCCATCCTTTCTCGGATTCAGATAAGAAGCATGTTCAAGTTGATAGTAACTTCACAAAAATACCATGTCAAGTTAATTTATCCTATGCGAACTCCTGAATAATGCCTATTTTTCCCTGTCGAAAGGCGGGCTCAGGGCTTTCGGAACAGGCGTAAGCAGAATGTCCCATCCGGCCTGCCCGGCGTTCTCTTCCGCAAACTCCCGTTACTCAGCCATTCATCACCAGAAATCTAGTAATAACTACCATTCCATTTCAAAACTTCTTTGCCTCAAAAGAAAAGCTAGTTACAAAGAACTAAATCACACATTACTTAAAATGAAACAGCCCTTTTTGATTTTTTCTGTTGCGGAAATTCACAAAATGTTCTTTTTTTTCAATCTGAAAGTAAATATTGTTTTTCAAAAGACTCTCCATTTTTTGACCCGGCTTCTCCCCGAAGGAGTGCCCCGGATACACACGCACATGCGGCGGAATGGAGGCTTTGATCCTCTGTATACTGTGAAACATATCTTCAGCTGAGCTGCCCCTGTCCTCACATATACCACACCCTTCTGTAAACACGGTGTCACCGGTAAAAAGATGATCAGATAGCAAATAGCACATTCCCCCGGCCGTATGTCCCGGGGTCAGTATACTTCTGATGATAAACCCTCCGGCCGCAAAGGTTTGGCCGTCTTCAAGCGCTATTAAGTTTCTGCACCGGAATTGATAGAAATCGATTTCCGCCGACGACATGTATATATCAGAATGATAGATTTGCTGAAGCGGCTCCGCCAAGTTTACATGGTCATAATGCGAATGTGTTAATAAAATAGCTGATAAATCAACATCCAATTCATGCAGTTTATCGGTTATTTTATCGATTTCCCAGGACGGGTCCACCGCTATCGCAGATTTTTTTGAGCGGTCTGCGATAATATAGCAATAGTTGGACCACATCTGGTGATAAGTTTTGATTTGATGCACTTCATATGTATGATCCATTGTCACCATTCCCATTTAAAAGATCCGGGCAGACTGCTGCCGCCGCCCAGCCGACTGTAACCACTTTACCAGATGACACCACGTTTTTCCATGGATTTTCCGGTAAAGATAAAAAACTGTTCAAATCAACCAAAAGAACCAGCCGAAGTTTTTAAAATTTGTTATCGTAATATATAAGGAAATAAGAATATTCATTTACATGAATACTTTAGGAGATTTTATTCAGAAAATGAAGAAGGTATAATTTTCGAATAAAAAGAAAGAAAAACAAATCGAGTTTTTATTTTGAAAAGAATTGTCGAAGTAGCCTGAGAGGATACTCAGTCTTTAAATGACTCTCAATCTTGATTCTTATTTCAATTCTTTTCTTCAAGCTAAACTAAAACCATACGGCGGCTTCCCCAAAATATATCAGAATACCTTAGCTCCTTACACCGAATAACAATGTTATGCTTATGAGTTGGCACTAACACACAATTCGAATTAGAAAAAATACGACGTAATTCACACAAAAGATGTTGTTTCTTCACTTTCTTTTGCCAGAATACAGTCCAAAACTTGGAACAGCCGGAGCATTCTCTCCTGAGTATTCTTTTATGCTAGAGATAAAGCATCTTCTGGACCAAACGGCACGTACGCCGCTTGGCGGATTACTTAACCCCTTATGTTTTCCCTTTAAACGGGACTATTGTTGGTGATTATCAAATTTAACCTGTGTTAAGCTTAGACGGGAGGTAATTATGGAAAATAAAAGAAACGCTGAACCGAGCCCAAAAGCTATAAGAATTCTAACTTGCATCATTCCTATAGTTTTAATAGGGCTTATCCTTGTTCTTAAGAATATTAATACCGCAGCAGCAGAAATTTCATTTTATATTGTTGCTGTCGGTGTGGTTCTCTTAGTGGTTTTCAGTTTAATCAAAAACAGAAAAAAACGCAGGAAGAACTAAATGTAAGGGGGGCTAATTACTAGTCCCCTTTGACTTGCACATTGTCAACTCTCCAAATTCCAATTTTATTCAAATTCTTCCCCCATCTCTTCCCATGAGAATCATCTTGCTCTTTAAGAGATTTTTCACAAGTAATATTCAATGAAAAATTCGGGACCATACAAAAAGACCCCTTGCTTTTTTTATTGTGCTTCCAGGTTCATCTTCAGTGACAGCAAACTCTTGCAAGTATGGAAATCCTTCCTCTTTTGTTTTAAAATGTTTATGTTCGCAGATAGGAGAGGAGATCATTATGGCTTTATTTATTGCATTGTTTGGTGGTTTCATGGTTATAGGGGCATTTATTGGGGTAATATTGCTGGTTCCGGGAAAAACAAGAAGAACTGGACTTCGGCTGTCTCTTACATGTATCGTTATATTACTTTCAATAGGGTTCATTAATAAGCATTTTCTTAAATATGAAGATGAACCTATTGCGACCATTACGCCAGGCGAATATAAAAAAATAAGAGAAGATATGACTTATGATGAAGTCAAAAAAATTGTTGGCGGGAAAGCGAAATCTGAATATAAAATTAATAAATATTCATCACCAGATTATGATTTTGATGGAGAGGACGGCTTGGAAAATGATGCAACGGTATCTCTTCATTTTGTTGATGATAAGTTAAGTGTTAAAAGTGAATATGGGTTAATTACTAAAAGTGATCAATCAGAATTAGATGACTCACCGTATGTGGATGTAACGGAAAACCCCGAAAATAAAATTAAAGAATTAGTAAATGAACACCTACATAACGTTTCTGTCGAAGATATTGAAGTCAATCAGGATCTTGGAACTAAAGAAAACGGTCAAAACATTGCACTGGTTCACTTGTCCTTTGATTTAAAAAATTCATTAGCAAGAACTAAGAAAATGATTGAATTATATAGTGATGATTTAGCTGCTCGCACAGCAATAGAAGACAAAAGCGTTAGTGAAATCTCTGTATTTTGGAAAGCTCCATACATAGACGAAAACGAAACCCTAGCAAAAGTCTCTTACAAAAGATCCGGTGAAAAGATGAAGGTCAGTGCGAGAAACTATTCTCAACCTTTAAGTTATTAATCAATTTAAATGAAAAAAGCCCTCTCATTAAGGGAGGATTTCATTCCTTCGTGTTACGATGAAATCAACAACAAAACCAGTCGTACCAAGCCCTCTCGGCAAATTTGCTGAGGGGGCTTTCTGCTGTTTCCGGAACTTTGAAAAGCGGTGTTTGTTTGCAGAAGGGGGATCGCCGTTCTCCGTTCGTTTCCCTTTCAAAGATTTGTTAGCGGGAGGGTCACTTGCCCTTGCTGCCGTGAGCCTTGTTGTGACAGGCGTTACACAAGCTTTCAAGGTTCTTTATGTCTAATCGTTTTGACCAATCTTGCTTTACTTCCACAATATGATGCACCATATCAGCCGGAGTGAAGCAGTGATCTTTCAAACAATGCTGACAGAGATAATTGCCTCTTATCAAAGCAAGTTGTCTTGTTCTTTTCCATGCAGTTGATTTGTAAAAACTTGTTGTTGTTTTGTTTCTTGAATTTTTGTTGTAATGTTTTGTTTCTTCTTGTTGTTGTGTCTTGTGTGCTTCACAGTACCTATCCCGGTTAAAGAGCACGGCAACCACGGAAGCGCATTCCTTTAGTGGCTTTGGCGTCAAGCTATTTCACCTCCGTTCATAATTCACAAAATAAAAACGCCCTTTTAAAAAGGCGCATAACAATATATCCTATAGTTACTCAATTTCAAGCTTTCCATTTATTCTTTTAACACATATTATTTTTGGAAATGTATAAGGACTATCAAATTTATCCAACTTTTTTATTCTTTTATAATTATTTTTACAGCTAAGGACAGGGAATACCACATCAATAATTTCTTTTTGTTCTTTCGAAACTTTAACCGAACCTACTAATACTATTTTCTTACTAGTAATACCTAAACTCAACTTACCTATTTCTTTTTTCTTGTGATAAATTTTAATGTCTTGCAGAATGGAAAGAAGGCATAGCAAAAAGTCATTAATAATATCTATGTTTAATTCCTCTAAATTGAATTTTTTAAAAACAGAATTCAAACCATTTTTTATTTCTTTGAAAGTAAACACTTCTTCAACTTTAATTTTCATCTGTTTTTCAACGGAATTATTATATATTTTATTAAATTTATCTTTTAATTCTTCCAAATACTCTTTTATATATCCTCTACTTTTATCTCTATGAGCTATAAAATCTGCAAGTTCGTTTATACTTCTATTATCAGGGCAATGTCGCCTTATTAAAATTAAAAAAGCATAAACATCATATTCTTCAAATGTGGAATTCCTAAACTTTTCGTAATAGTAATAAAATAATTGTTTTTCTTTTGAATCCATAAATTATGTATCCACCTCTATACCACGCAGAGTATTTTTTATTCTTATTCATTTCAATAGCTCTTACTTCACAGACATTCTTGTTTGGAATTGTAGGAATGGCCCTATCTGTTTATTACCTATTACCATAATACCTTATCTAAAACAAAATGGTGTGCAGTTATCGTGCCATCTTTCTGCCAAAATCTTTTTAGTACATTCCTTTTTGCTCTGCCACAGTCATGCCGCTCACCTCCTGTAACACGATGATACCACAAAAAACACCCAAATTTTCCATTTATCCACAAAATCCACGAATTACCCATATGTTATATACTGTGCAACTGCCCGAAGTACCGTCAGCCCTTTCCACCCTTGTTTTCAAGCGATATCCCTAAAATGAATTCCACGTTTGCTTTTTGAAGGGAATCAATAAAAATATGCAGAAAAAAGACTCATCTTGTTATGAGATGAGCCTGTTTATATCTTGAATTTCTTCATGGCGTTGTTCATGGCATCCTGATTGATTCCAATGTATCGAAGGGTTGTCCGCTGGTCCGAGTGATTAAAAATCTCCTGCAGCATGGCAACATCTTTTGTTTGCTTGTAAAAATGGTACCCGAATGTTTTCCTCAGCATGTGCGTGCCTATATCATCCAAACCGACATGCTCAGCGGCAACCCTTAAAATTTTAAAGGCCATCGACCGGGAAATAGGCTTGTTGATCCTTTTGCGGCCGAAAAGATATTCAGCATTAACCGGTTTGATGAATACCTAAACAGCTAAAATCCGTGGGCAAAATGTGGGCACGAAGGGTACAACCCACACAGAACCCTGCTACATCACACGCTTAAACATCTTCTCCATCTCATACGTACTGTGGTGAATTATAATCGGCCTGCCGTGCGGGCATGTGAACGGGTCTGTCGTTCGGCGCAGGTCGTCCAAGAGCGCTTTGATTTCATCGTTTCGCAAATGGCGGTTCGCTTTGATTGAGCCTTTGCAGCTCATCATAATGGCCGCTTCCTCCCGCAGTTTTTTAATATCGATCTGTTTGGCGTCAAGCACCTGCTGAATGATTTCTTCAATCAGTTCAGCTTCTTCCCCTTTTGGAAACCAGGCCGGATGGCAGCGAACGATGTAGCTGTTCGTGCCGAATGCTTCTAAAAATACTCCGACGCTTTCAAGCTCATGCTGATGCTGGTCAATGATCAGCGCTTCATTTGCCGCATAATGAAAGGTGAGCGGCACGATCATATCCTGCACTTCAGGCTCGACCTGCCCGACTTTCTCCCGGAAATATTCGTATTTAATCCGTTCTTGGGCCGCATGCTGGTCAATGATATACAAGCCGTTTTCGTTTTGGGCTAAAATATATGTCCCGTGCATTTGGCCGATCGGATACATCACCGGAACTCTTTCTTCACGTATTTCTTCAGAGACAGCTTCCGGTTCCGGAGTATCGGAAACAGGCGCTTCCGTTTCGGGCATGCCGATCTCCGGCGGCACATCGTGATCCGCTTCATTCGGGAGGATCTCTTCTTCTATTATTACCGGCTCAGGCTCTTTTACGACCGAACTCAGCTTCATTGGTGAGTAAGACGGCTCCGGCGTTTTTTCAGGAAGTTTCCGCTCAGGCGCGCTTTCCTCGAATGTCATAAATTGCTGTTCGTTTTTGGCCGGTGCCGGCGCGGATTTTTTCGGGAGCTGGGCGCTCGGAATAAGCCGCTGCTTTTGAAACACTTCCTTTATCCCGTCACGGATCAGCTCATGCAGCTCCGTCTCTTTGCTGAGGCGGACTTCAAGCTTCGAGGGATGGACATTGACATCGACCAAAATCGGGTCCATCGTAATTTCGATAAACGTAATCGGATGGCGGCCGATCGGCAGTAGTGTGTGATAGCCCTCATGCACCGCTTTTACAAGCGGGAAATTCTTAATGTATCTTCCGTTAATGACAGATGACATGTAGTTTCTGGATGCACGCGTGATTTCCGGAAGCGCAATGTAGCCCTTGACTTCAAAATCAAGCGAGCTGACATGGAGCGGTATCATTTTTTTCGCAACCGCCGTCCCGTAAATTGCGGCCAGCACATGGCGCACATCCCCGTTACCGTTTGTCTGCAGCAGATTTTTCCCCTGATGGCGGAGACGGATCGATACTTCCGGATGCGCAAGAGCGATCCGGTTGACAACATCCGTAATATTGCCGAGCTCCGTATGCACGGTTTTCATATATTTCAATCTGGCGGGTGTATTGAAAAACAGGTTGGTAACGATAATTTCCGTTCCTTTTCTGCTGGAGGATTTCTGCTCAGAAATGATATTCCCGCCCTGAAGAATGAGATGGGCTCCCGCTCCCTCGCCGATACTCGTTTTGATTTCCAGATGAGAAACAGACGCGATACTTGGCAAAGCTTCTCCGCGGAAACCGAGTGTTCTCACCCGGAACAGGTCGTTTTCATCTTTGATTTTACTGGTCGCGTGGCGGCGGAAAGCCCGCTTGCAATCATCGGTTTCCATCCCTTCGCCGTTATCGAGCACCCGAATCGACGAAAGCCCCGCTTCCTCTATGTCGATTTCAATGACTGTGCTGTTTGCGTCGATGGCGTTTTCCACCAATTCTTTAACGACTGAGGCAGGCCGTTCGACCACCTCGCCGGCCGCTATTTTATTTGAGAGTTCATCTGAGAGCTGGATGACTTTTGCCAAGTCCGTCACCTCTTTCTATTTTAATTTTTTTTGCAGCTTGTACATTTCATTCATCGCCTCAAGCGGCGTCATATCGAGAATATTGATTGACTTAAAAGCTTCAAGCACTTGTTTTTCTTTATTAGAAACAGCCGGTGCCTTCTGTTCTTTTTCACCGTCAGCAAAAAAGGACAGCTGTGCCGGTTCTTCTCTGACGGCGGACTTTTTCTCAGATACCGCCGGAAGCTCCGGTTTATCTCCCGTCTGCTCAAGCTGTTTCAAAATCTCCTGCGCGCGGCTGATCAGATCGTCCGGGAGCTCGGCAAGCTGGGCGACATGAATGCCGTAACTTTTATCTGCGGCTCCTTCTTTGATTTGATGGAGAAACACGACCGTTCCGTTATATTCCTCTGCGCGCACATGAACGTTTTTCAGCTGAGGAAGCTTATCTTCAAGCACCGTCAGCTCATGATAATGCGTGCTGAACAGTGTTTTAGCGCCGATATGATCATGGACATACTCAATAATCGCCTGTGCCAGCGCCATTCCGTCGTACGTTGATGTCCCGCGGCCGATTTCATCAAACAGGATCAGGCTGTCTTTTGTGGCGTTCACAATCGCGTTTTTCGCTTCCAGCATTTCCACCATAAAGGTGCTTTGTCCGGAAATCAAATCATCCGCTGCCCCGATTCTCGTGAAGATTTGATCAAAAATCGGCAGAACCGCTTCTTTTGCAGGCACAAAACAGCCGATCTGGGCCATGATCGATAAAAGTGCGATCTGTCTCATGTACGTGCTTTTACCTGACATATTCGGACCCGTAATCAGGAGCATTTCCCGCGAATCGCCCATCAGGCAGTTGTTCGGCACGTATTCTTGACTGTCCATCACCTTTTCAACGACGGGGTGTCTCCCTTCAATGACTTTTACTTCATTATCAGAAAAGACGGGCTTTGTGTAATGCCTGTTTTCACTGATCGTAGCAAAGCATTGCAGTGCGTCAAGCTCACTCATTTGTTTGGCAAGACGCTGCAAGCGCGGAATAAATTGTTTCACCTTTTCACGCAGTCCGGCAAAAAGCTCATATTCCAGCTCGCAGATGTTGTTTTCCGCTTCTAAAATAAGCGCTTCTTTTTCCTTCAATTCCGGCGTAATGTACCGTTCGGCGTTTGTGAGGGTCTGCTTCCGCTCATACCGTCCGTCTTCAAGCAGATGAAGGTTTGCTTTTGTGACTTCAATATAATAGCCGAACACTTTATTGAAACCGACCTTTAATGAACGGATGCCCGTATAAGCGCGTTCCTGCTGCTCCAGTCTGGCAATCCAGTCTTTACCGTTTTTGCTGGCGTCACGGTACTCATCGAGCTTCTGATGATAGCCGTCTTTAATTAAATTGCCTTCTTTTAACGATAACGGCGGGTTTTCATGAAGGGCTTCTTCTAACAGGTCAAGCAAATCTCCGCACGGATCAATCAAGCCGGCGCGTTCTTTTGCTTTTTTATGGTTAAGAGACCCTACAAGCTCTTTGATGCTCGGCACTTGTTTTAAAGATTCTTTCAGCTGGATTAAATCCCTTGCGTTGACGTTTCCGAATGCGACCCGGCCCGCCAGACGTTCTAAATCGTATACTTCTTTCAGGCGCTCTCGCAGATCTTCACGCTCAAACAGATGATTGATCAGCGTCTCGACCATTTCCTGGCGTTCTTCGATTTGGGATGCCCTGATCAGCGGGCGGTCAATCCATTGTTTGAGAAGCCGGCCGCCCATCGCTGTTTTCGTCTCGTCTAAAAGCCAAAGCAATGACCCTTTTTTGCTTTTCGAACGGATCGTTTCCGTCAGCTCAAGATTCCGTTTTGAATACAGGTCAATTTTCATCGCTTCTTCCAATTCATATACATGAACCGGCTGCAGATGATCCAGGCTCCGTTTTTGCGTTTTCTGCAAATACGTATATAAACGCATAAACGTCTCTGTCAGCTCTTCGCCCGGCAAGTGCTTTGCGATTTCAATGCGTTCTGTTATTTCCCCGTCTTCGATGGAAATCGTGGCGCCGCACCGTTCTTTCAGCTGAGCAGCTGTATGTTCGTTAAACTTGCTCGATACGACAATTTCCTTTGCGCCGACTGAGTAAATTTCTGACATGACATCTTCAATCCGCTCAATAAATACGGCCAGGTTTTCTCCGGTCGTTAAGTCCGATAAAGCGAGACCGTATCCGTCACGGAATTCGGAAACGGAAGCGATAAAGTTGTTTTCCGATTCATGAATGCCTTTTCCATCCATCACGGTTCCCGGTGTGATCAGCTGGACGACTTCTCTTTTCACAACGCCTTTAGCCGCCTTCGGATCTTCCGTCTGCTCACAGATCGCCACTTTATAACCCTTTTTAATCAGCTGTTCAATATAAGCCGCCGCGGAATGATACGGCACGCCGCACATCGGAATTTTATCAGCCGAACCTCCGTCTCTGCTTGTCAGTGTAATTTCAAGCTCTTGTGACGCTTTTTTTGCATCTTCAAAAAACATTTCATAAAAGTCACCAAGCCGAAAAAATAAAAAGGCATCTTGGTGCTCTGCCTTTATCTTCAAGTATTGCTGTATCATAGGCGTGTAACTAGCCATCATTTAATCCCTCACTATGTATCTTCTCTTATCCGAATCCCATTATAACATAAACAAAAGAGTGATATCTTTATATATAAAAAAGAGACTTGGGGTGTTAAACTCCCCTAGCCTCAACTTATTCTTCAGGATCTCCGACTAAAAATTCAGGGTTAATGTCCTCTAATTCTTCATCAAGATCGTCTTCCCAATCATCATCATCGTCTTCTTCCCAGTCAGGATTGACTTCGACGACGACTTTCGTTTCACCGACCACTTCTGCTAAAAATTCTCTCTCTGCCTGAACCACGATTTTATTTCCGTTAGGAGAAATGGTGACTTCAAGACAATTCGGCTGCTGCAGCACTTTGGCAATGACTTCGTGTTCGTCATCTAAGTAATTTGTGTCTCTGTATCTGAGTTTAATCACATCGACATACTTTACTCTCTCGGTTACAACTTCCGTTTTTGTATTATCGGCGTAAGAGTACCAGACGTTTATATCATAATACCCTTCAATTTCTACAGTCTTCCCGATCTTTTCGGCATCGTACTTGTGGTTGATAATCCAGCCGCCCAATATACTTGACGGTTTTTCTCCAGGTGAGATCGTGTTGGTGCATTGGGTGAATTTTCTTCCTTTCGCAACTACCGCTTTCGTAATAATTTCCCTGTATTCAGACATTCCGGCAGGCCTCCTTGTTCTTCTTCGTGTTATCTTATGCTGGGCATTTGTCTCATGTGCATTTTTATAATAAAAATATAAAAATACAAAGTTTCTGTTTCATTGTATGCAGCCCTGCCCAGAAACTTTACCTTTAAGTATGATAAAACTTTCCAGTAAAATGGGACAAAACGGTGAGTCAATGAAACTTTAGTACATATTACAATTAGTTCTCAACCAGCAAAAAAACACGGGCCGATGAAGGCCCCGTGTTTAAATAGAACAGCTGTTATTCGAATGTTTTACTTTTGAACCGGTTTCTCCCGTCAGCAGGTTGCCTCCGGTAGATGTAATGATTTCGTTTGTCACCTGATTTGAGATCGTATGTGCGACAAGCTGAAGAAGGTCATTGACCTCAATCTGGGAATCTCTGAATTCCTGAATGATCGGAATCCCTTCAAGTTCTTCCTGCAGGGCGTCAATTTTACTTTCCACTTGTTTCAGCGCTTCAAGCTTTTCGTAGTGCTTCAGGTTAACGGCTTGCTTTTGCAGGGTTTTAATCTGATTAATAATCGCAGAGACTTTTTCATTTTCGTTAATCTGCGCCTCGGCGCGTTTGAAAAAATCAACTTCTTCTGTTTCAGAAATCATTTTCGCAAGGTTCCTAGCCTGCTGTACAATGTCTTTCTTTGAGTAAAGCGTCATTATTATTTCACCTCGATTGCTTCTCCTGCCATCACACCGTCAAGCGACCATGTTTTCGCCTGTTCGATTTTGACGCGTACAATCTTGCCGATGGCGTCTTTCGGCCCTTTGAAGTTGACGAGCTTGCTTTTTTCCGTATAGCCGGCAAGAATGTCAGGGTTATTTTTGCTTTCTCCCTCAACTAATACTTCGACAGTCCTGCCTTCATATTCCTTCATTTTTTTGGCTGAAATTTCTTTCACCAAATCATTGAGGCGCTGAAGACGTTCTTTCTTGACCCTCATCGGAACATTGTCTTTCATCTTCGCTGCCGGCGTGCCTTCACGAGGAGAGTAAATAAACGTATATGCGCTGTCAAATTCCACTTCGCGATATAACGAAAGCGTTTCTTCAAATTGTTCATCGGTTTCATTCGGAAAACCGACAATAATATCGGTCGTCAGTGAAGCGTTCGGCATCGCCGCTTTAATTTTTCCGACAAGCTCCAGATAGCGTTCTCTGTCATATTTGCGCGCCATCATTTTTAACATCGCTGAGCTTCCTGATTGAACCGGAAGATGGATATGGTCAAGAAGGTTGCCGCCTTTGGCGAGCACTTCGATCAGATGATCATCAAAGTCACGCGGATGACTCGTCGTGAATCGGATTCTCGGAATATCAATTTTACGCAGTTCGTCCATTAAATCACCGAGACCGTACGTCATATCCTCAAAATCTTTTCCGTACGCATTCACGTTTTGACCGAGCAGCGTGATTTCTTTATAGCCTTCGCTTGCAAGTCTTCTGACTTCCTGGATAATTTCCTCAGGACGGCGGCTTCGTTCTTTTCCGCGGGTATACGGTACGATGCAGTATGTGCAGAACTTGTCACAGCCGTACATAATGTTGACCCAGCCTTTAATTTTTCCGTTGCGGACTTTCGGAAGGTTTTCAATGACATCCCCTTCCTTCGACCACACTTCAATGACCATCTCTTTTGATAAATATGCCTCTGATAACAGTTCCGGCAGACGGTGAATGTTGTGCGTGCCGAAAATCATATCGACAAACGGGTGCTTCTTAAGGATGCGGTTTACGACTGATTCTTCCTGTGACATGCAGCCGCAGACGCCGAGAATCAAGTCCGGGTTATTTTTTTTGAGCGCCTTTAAATGGCCGAGCTCGCCGAACACTTTGTTTTCAGCATTTTCCCGGATAGCGCAAGTGTTTAATAAAATAACGTTCGCGTCATCAACCGAATTTGTCGCTTCATAACCGAGCGCCATAAAAATACCCGCCATGACTTCCGTATCATGCTCGTTCATTTGGCATCCGTACGTGCGGATATAAAATTTCCTGCCTTCACCGAGGCCTTTAAATTCTTCTGAGATTTTAAAATCGTTATGATATTGAACGGATTCTTTGCCCCGTTTTTTCGCATCTTTTAAAGAAGGCGGAATATATACGGCTTCAAAATACTTGCTGTAATCCTTTTCGGATGTTTTGTCCGCCGGATTCACTTGTCCGCTTTCCTGCTTTTGCTTTTCATTCATGTTCGAATGTCTCCTTTCAACCGAAACTTCCACCCTCAAGTATACTGGTTAAAAGCGTATGACACAACCGCCAGCCTATTATTGTACACCTTATTGAGAATAAGAATCAATAAGAAATAAAAAAGAGGGAATCATTTCCCCCTTACACAAGCTGCAGCTCTTTTGCGGCTGAACGGATTACTTCCAGGGCCCGGTCAAGCTCCTCTTTTGTATGCTCCGCCGTAATAATGGTGCGGATTCTCGCTTTTCCTTGGGCGACCGTCGGATACACGATGCTTTGTGCAAAGACGCCGCGGGTCAATAAAAGGTCTGATAATGCCTGGGCTTTTTCTTCCTCCCCTATTAATATCGGCACGATCGGTGTTTCGCTTTTTGTGAGGGTCAGCCCCATTTGAACCAGTTTGTCTTTGAAATACGCCGTGTTCTCCCATAGCTTTTCCATATGCTCCGGCTCTTCCAGCAGGACGTCAATGGCTTCTATACATGCGGCCGTTACCGCAGGCGGATGAGAAGTGCTGAATAAGAAAGGACGCCCTTTATGGCGCAGGTAATCGATCAGAACCTGCGACCCTGCGGCATAACCGCCAAGCACTCCGATGGCTTTGCTTAATGTGCCCACCTGTATGTGGACTCTTCCGTCAAGCCCGAAGTGATTAACCGTTCCCCTTCCGTTTTTTCCGAGTACGCCGGAAGCATGCGCGTCGTCGACCATCACAAAGGCATCGTACGCCTCTGCAAGTTTGACGATGTCAGGCAAAGGAGCGATGTTGCCGTCCATTGAGAATACGCCGTCGGTGACGATCAGGCGCATGCGGTAATTCATTGATTTTTTCAGCACCCTTTCCAAATCGTCCATATCAACATGGCGGTACACCTTTTTATCTGCTTTCGTCAGCCTGATCCCGTCAATAATGGAAGCATGGTTCAGTTCGTCAGAGATCACGATATCTTCTTTTGTAAGAATGCTTGATAAAACGCCCTGATTCGTTGTGAACCCCGATTGAAAAACAAGTGCCGCTTCTGTTTTTTTAAAGTTTGCCAATTTTTTCTCCAGCTCATTGTGCATTGTGAATGTTCCGGCGATTGTCCGGACGGACCCCGTACCCGCTCCGAATTCTTCCGCGGCGCGTTTGGCCGCTTCGACAAGCCTTGGATGCGACGTCAAACCGAGATAATTGTTCGATGAAAGCTGTATCACGTTTTCCCCTTTGACTTCCACCGACGGACCCTGCTTCGTTTCAATTTGTTTCATTTGCTGCCACGTTTTATTTTCTTTCATTTTATCAAGCTCGGCTTTTAGAAATTCAAATTCTTTCATTATAGAACCCTCCCCTTATGGAATCAAAATGACTTTGCCGCACTGGCCCTTTCTCATCAGGTCAAACCCTTTTTCAAAGTCTTCAAGCGGAAACTGATGCGTGATCACCGGCGTCAGATCAACAAGGCCGGATTCAAGCAGGTGCGATACCTGCCGCCATGTTTCAAACATTTTTCTGCCTGTGATGCCTTGGACGGTAAGTCCTTTAAACACCACGTCATTTGTCAGGTCAACCGTCACCGGACGTTCTGGCAGACTCAGCATATGGAACCTTCCCCCGTTGGCCGCCATCTTTAATCCTTGTGCGATAGCTGCCGGGTGGCCTGACATTTCGCAGACAAGGTCGATTCCTTCTCCGCCTGTTAAGGTGTCGATCACCTCAAGCGGATCTTCCTTATCAGCTGAAATGGTGATCGCAGCTCCCAATTTCTTCGCAAGAGCCAGCCTGTAATCATTTTTATCAATCGCCGCAATACGGGATGCACCGGCCGCTTTAGCCACCGCCACCGCCATCAGCCCGATCGGTCCGCAGCCGATAATTGCAGCGGAACCGCCCGCAAGCTGGCTGCTTTCCAGCACCGTATGCACCGCGTTGCCAAGCGGCTCTTGAACAGAAGCGACGGCGGGGTCCATATCAGCGGGATTTTTCCAAACATTTCGAGCCGGCACTTTGACATATTCAGCGAAGGAACCGGCTGTATCTACGCCGAGGATCTTTGTATGGGTGCACACATGATGTTTTCCTGTTAAACAAGGGACACAAGTACCGCAGACGAAGTGGGTTTCAGCCGAAACGTAGTCACCTATTTTGACATTTGTGACGTGCTTGCCCGTTTCCGCTATGATACCGCTGAATTCATGTCCGAATACTTGAGGTGTTTTGATTCGTTTCTGCGCCCATTGATCCCAATTATAAATATGCACATCTGTACCGCATATAGATGCGGCCTGTACTTTAATGAGAACTTCATTCTCATTAATGGAAGGTATGGGAATTTCTTTCAGAGTTGCTCCGAAAGCGTTTTCATTTTTGACGATAGCTTTCATCTTTCCTCCCAACATGTACACTCCTCCTCGAAAAAACACTGTAATAACTGGATTGTAACATGAGATAAAAAGGAGGTAAACACCAGTGTCCACTCCGAGAAAACAACTGCTTCCGTCCGAAAAAATGGGCGGGATTTTTTTTGAATATTATATGAATAAAGCCATTTATCATCTCTTCGTACTATCAATATAATATTGTGAGAAAATATGACAACAATAAAAACAACCCGCTCGCCTTACGCAAGCAGGTTGAGAATGTCATGTTTTTGTTTTTAACGGGGTTCAACGATTAACTTAATCGCCGTTCTTTCTTCTCCGTCAATCTGTATATCTGTAAAAGCCGGAATACAAATCAAATCTACGCCGCTTGGCGCGACAAAGCCTCTGGCAATCGCAACCGCTTTAACAGCCTGATTTAAGGCACCCGCCCCAATTGCTTGAATTTCGGCGGCTCCGCGTTCCCTCAATACACCGGCAAGCGCGCCTGCTACTGAATTTGGACTTGATTTTGCTGAAACTTTTAAGATTTCCATTTCTGCTCCCCCTTAGTTTTACAATGGATAAGTGAGTGTTCATTAGAACAATCATTATTAGATGTTGCTATCCAAAAAGCCATCCCCACAATGCTTTTCAAAAATAGCGGGCTACCTTCCATTTCTACTATATTCACTAAGAAGTTGCTATATTCCTGCTTTTCCTTTTAATATTTTTATAAAATAAACACATGATCACCTATTCAAAGAACATATGGTCATCATTGATTAATATCCGTTCGATATTTACGGCCTTTTTCGTTTGATCGTCGATGTCAATGAGCACTCCGCTCAGCGTAGTTTTACCTTCCGCCACCGTAAACCGGACAGGAAGATTGGTTTTAAACCGCTTGATGACCGTTTCTCTGTCCATACCAAGAATTCCGTCGTACGGACCCGTCATGCCTACATCAGTAATATATGCTGTTCCTTTCGGCAAAATGCGGTTATCTGCCGTTTGCACGTGTGTATGGGTGCCTACCACGGCAGAGGCTCTTCCGTCTGTGTACCAGCCGATTGCAATTTTTTCGCTTGTCGCTTCGGCGTGAAAATCAATAAAAATGTACGGCGTGCGCTTTTTCGCTTCTTCTATTAATTCATCCGCTTTAGCAAACGGATCATCAAGCGGCGGAAGAAACGTCCGCCCCTGTAAATTAATGACGGCAAGCTCTTTTCCGTTCGATTTAATATAAGTAATGCCTTTGCCCGGCGTACCTTCCGGGAAATTCGCCGGCCGGACAAGATGCGGCACATCATCAATAAAGTCGAAGATCTCTCTTTTATCCCACGTATGGTTTCCCATTGTAATGGCATCTGCTCCCGCTTCCATCAGGCTGTGGTAGATCTTTTCTGTCAGTCCTTTTCCATGTGCTGCATTTTCTCCGTTAATAATTGTAAAATGCGGTTTATGTTTTGCTTTCAGTTTCGGGACATATTCTTTTACCATGTCGCGGCCAGGGGAACCGACAACATCTCCGATAAATAAAATTCTCATACATTCCATTCCTTCCTTTTCAGGGACTCAAAAAAATAAAGTGATGCGCTAAGCATCACTTTATTTTGCATACTCTACGGCTCGAGTTTCTCTGATTACGGTCACTTTAATGTGGCCCGGATAATCAAGCTCGTCCTCAATTCGTTTACGGATATCACGTGCCAAACGATGGGCTTCTAAATCATTAATGGAGTCCGGCTTCACCATGATGCGAACTTCACGGCCGGCCTGAATCGCAAATGATTTTTCAACACCTTCGTAAGACTCGGAGATTTCTTCAAGCTTTTCAAGTCTGCGGATATAGTTTTCGAGCGTTTCACTTCTCGCGCCCGGTCTTGCGGCTGACAGTGCATCAGCGGCAGCGACCAGAACGGCGATAATGGAAGTCGGCTCTTCGTCTCCGTGGTGTGACGCAATACTGTTAATGACGACTGGATGCTCTTTATATTTGGTCGCAAGCTCCACTCCGATTTCCACGTGGCTTCCTTCCACTTCATGGTCAATTGCTTTTCCGATGTCATGCAGAAGACCGGCCCGCTTGGCAAGCTTTGCATCTTCTCCAAGCTCGGAAGCCATTAAACCTGCTAAAAACGCAACTTCCATTGAATGTTTCAGTACGTTCTGCCCGTAGCTTGTACGGAATTTCAACCGGCCGAGGATCTTGATCAGATCCGGGTGGAGTCCGTGAACGCCGACTTCAAACGTCGTCTGCTCACCCATTTCCCGGATATAGTCATCTACCTCACGGCGGGATTTTTCAACCATTTCTTCAATGCGCGCCGGGTGAATACGGCCATCCTGAACGAGTTTATCAAGAGCGATTCTTGCCGTCTCCCGTCTGATCGGATCAAATCCGGAAAGAATGACTGCTTCAGGTGTGTCATCAATAATCAGGTCAATACCTGTAAGCGTTTCAAGCGTACGAATGTTACGCCCTTCACGGCCGATGATACGTCCTTTCATCTCATCATTCGGAAGATTGACGACCGATACCGTCGTTTCGGCAACATGATCTGCTGCACAGCGCTGCAAAGCAAGCGACAGAATGTTTTTCGCCTTTTTATCTGCCTCTTCTTTCGCACGGTTTTCGGTTTCTTTTGTCATGATGGCGATGTCATGTGAAAGCTCATTTTCAACCCGGTCAAGAATGATTTGTTTCGCTTCATCCCGTGTCAGGCTCGAAATGCGTTCGAGTTCTGACTGCTGCATACGAATCATCTCATCCACTTTGCTTTCCATCTCTTCAATATGTTGTTGTCGTTCATTCAGAGAATGATCTTTCTTCTCCAACATCGCTTCCCGTTTATCAATTCCTTCATGTTTACGGTCAAGATTTTCTTCTTTTTGAAGTAAACGGTTTTCTTGTTTTTGAAGCTCATTTCGTCTTTCACGAACTTCCTGTTCAGCATCTATTCGAAGTGTATGGATTTCGTCCTTTGCTTCAAGCAGAGCTTCTTTTTTCAGTGCTTCAGCATCACGCTTTGCATCTTCAAGGATTTGCTCGGCAGCACCGCGTGCGCCCGCAATCTTTGCTTCGGCAATGGTTTTACGAACATAGTAGCCAACAACTAAACCGAGCAGAGTCAGCAAAATGGAGATGAGAACCGTCATTGGGGTCATACTTTCACCTCCTCTTGCTATGAACTTGGTTTTTGCTTAAATAAGTGCCGGCATGTACATTGTCTGATTTTCTCAACATACAGAACCTTCACAGGGAATGAGTCTCTCATGCCCTTGTCAAGTTTAAATGGTTTAACAATCATGTTAAAAAAACAAATGTTACAACTTCATTGTAATTGTGTCGGAAATACTTGTCAAGCTTGCCAGCTTAACGATTCGCCTTCAGCTCGGATCTTCGCCCATGTATATATCATACCATACCTTCATCCGCTTTTCGTGAATGACGGCTCTGTTAGTCCGGCTGGTTAAGCAATTGGTAAATTCTATTGTTTACCTGTCCTAATTTGGCGTTATTCTGAATGTTTGACAGTAATATGACATATTTGCTTGCCGAATGGCTGAAGCTGTTCAAAATGTTGTAACCGGGCATAACACCGTGATTGGAATAGCTTCCCGGATCAATGTAAAACCCCATGCCGTAAGCGGCACTGCTTCCTGCTGTAAACATTTTTGTGAAACTTTCTTTTGAAAGGAGCGTGCCGTTTACGATCGCTTTATCAAATTTATAGAGATCTTCAGCACTCATATACATGTCGCCCGCCCCGTACAGCTGCGATAAGTCCAAAAGGTGCGGCGTTACAAGACTGCCGCTCTCATCGACTTTGTAGCCGACGGCAGGATATTTGGCTTTGGCAAATGTTTTGTAAAATCCGGCATGCTTCATTCCGGCCGGTTTGAACACGTGTTCTTTTATATATTGATCATAAGACTCCCCGCTGACTTGAGATACGATATAAGCAAGCACTGAATAGTTGGAATCCCTGTAATCCCAAACCCCGGGCTGCCGTTTAATTCCGCGGTATTCTATATCCTTGATTAAATCAATTGGAGAAATCGGTCCCTGTCCCTCAATATGCCCGTTTATGCCGGACGTATGATTGAGCAGGTTTTTCAATGTAATGCGCGTGCCGTTAGGAAAATTCGGCAAGTATGTACTGACGGGGTCACTCGTCTGCAGCAGCCCTTTTTCTTCAAGCTGCAGGACAGCCGTCGCGATTAACGCTTTTTGTGAAGAACCGATATAATATGATGTCTCCGGATTGTTTTTAATTTTTTGTTTTCGGTCCGCATAGCCAAAGCCTTTTTTCAGCACAACTTTTCCATCTTTTACGATCATTGCCGTGCCGCTGAACCCGATCTGTTGCAAGTAATTGCTGATCTGTTTATTGTGATCGATTGATTTAGGTGTTTTCTCTTTTTGCGTCTTTTCTTTTTTCTGTTGAGTCTGGTCTTTTGAAGTATCAGATTGAGCGGCGGGAGCGTTTTTAACGGATTCCTTCTCCCGGTGATGCGCCGTGACGGTCCAGATCATAATAAAAACAGTGACAAGCAGCAGAAAAAGAAACAGCCCTCCCGTTTTCATCAGCTTCTTCTTTCTTTTTTTGTTAATTCTTGTGCGGCGGGGGCTCGTCATCTTTTTTCCTCCTCAGATATAATTTCAACTTTCGCCATGATGTTAGACGAGTGAAGGGTGAAAAAAGTTGTAACATTTCAGATAAAATTTTCCGAAACAGCCAGTGTTTTTTTAAACACACAAAAAAAGAGCGGAAATTGCTTATTCCGCCCTTTTGATCGTGCTTTTATTCTTCTAATTCCATCTCTTCCTGAACTTCTTCCGCTTTGTCCGTTACACCGTTATTGTCTAAACCGTAATGTTCACGGATTTGTTCCTGAATCATCAGCATGATGTCTTTATTTTCTTTTAAGAACTGCTTGGCGTTTTCACGGCCCTGACCGAGGCGTTCTTCTTCATAAGAATACCACGAACCGCTTTTTTGCACGATATCCAGTTCAGTTCCAAGGTCGATGATTTCCCCTTCTTTGGAGATTCCTTCACCGTACATAATGTCCACTTCAGCCGTACGGAACGGAGGAGCGACTTTGTTTTTTACGACTTTAATTCTCGTTTTATTCCCCATCACGTCGTTGCCCTGCTTTAATTGCTCGGCACGGCGCACTTCAAGGCGCACGGAAGAATAGAATTTCAGCGCGCGGCCGCCCGGTGTCGTCTCCGGATTTCCGAACATAACGCCGACTTTTTCACGAATCTGGTTAATAAAGATTGCGATTGTTTTAGATTTATTGATGGCGCCGGAAAGCTTACGGAGCGCCTGAGACATGAGACGCGCCTGTAAACCGACGTGTGAATCACCCATGTCACCTTCAATTTCAGCTTTTGGAACAAGCGCCGCAACAGAGTCAACGACTACGATATCAACAGCTCCGCTTCGCACCAGCGCTTCAGCAATCTCTAGCGCCTGCTCTCCCGTATCCGGCTGAGAAAGCAGAAGCTCTTCGATATTGACACCGAGCTTTTGCGCGTAAACAGGATCAAGAGCATGCTCAGCATCAATAAATGCTGCCTGTCCGCCTTTTTCCTGAACCTCAGCGATTGCGTGAAGCGCTACAGTCGTTTTACCTGAGCTTTCAGGTCCGTATACTTCAATAATCCGTCCGCGCGGGTATCCGCCTATTCCGAGAGCGGTATCAAGTGCAAGGGAACCGCTTGGCACCGTTGAAATTCTTGTATCCGTTTTTTCTCCGAGCTTCATGATGGAACCTTTGCCGAATTGTTTTTCTATTTGCTTAAGAGCCATATCTAAGGCTGCCTGACGATCACTCATTTATTTTTTCCTCCTTTATCTTGCCACTACATATACTATACCTTGTTTACTGGCATTTGCCAAGAAAAAAGCGAACGCATATTCGGATTTTTTCCGCGTTCGCTTTTCTGCAAAAGAGCATAATTTCCCTTGTAAAACTTAAAAATCAGAGAAAACGCCTCTTTAAAACTTTATTTTTGATCCAGCATTTTCAAAATGAGATGGCAGCCGTATTTAGCGGCGCGCTTTCTGATTCCGGTTCTTGAGCCGGCAAAGTTAAATTCGTGCACCTCTTCTTTTCCTTCCGCCGCAATGCCGATGAAGACGCGGCCCGGCGCATGCCCTTCCTGCGGGTCGGGACCCGCCACCCCGGTAAAGCTGATGCCGATATCGCTTCCGGTCAGCTTTCTCACACCGGCTGCAAGCTCTTTCGCACACTCTTTGCTGACCGCTCCGCTTTCTGCGAGCGTCTCAGCTTTCACGCCGAGCACATGCTGTTTCACGCTGTCGGAATAACAGACAACGCCCCCTGCAAATAGTTGAGACGCACCGCTTAAATCAGTCACCCACTCTGAAAACAGGCCGCCTGTAAAGCTTTCGGCAGAAGAAATCGTAATTCCGTTTTGTCTGCATGCTTTTGAAAGCTCCTTCACCAGAGACGTATCATCATATCCGTAGAAAAATTCACCGACACGTTCTAAAATGGCGGCTTCCGTTTCTTTTAAAAGCCGTTCTGTTTCTTTTTCGTCCGCATGTTTCGCCGTTAAACGCAGCGTGACCTCTCCGTCAGCAGCGAGCGGCGCAATCGTCGGGTTCGTCTGCGCATCAATAATATCTTCTAAATCAGCTTCAAGCTGGGATTCACCGATTCCGAAAAACCGCAGCACGGTTGAAACGATTTTCTCATTAGAACCGAGCCTTTTAAGAAGCAGCGGCTTCGCTTCATTTTCAAACATCGGACGCAGCTCGCTCGGCGGCCCGGGAAGCAGCATATAAAGCCTTGAGCCGTGCTCTGCAAGCATTCCAGGCGCCATGCCGAAATGATTCGCCAAAACGTCTGAGCCCTCAATGACGAGCGCCTGTTTGCGGTTATTCGGCGACATGGTCCGTTTTGTTTTCGCGAAATATTCTTCGATCGACCGGAATGCTTCGTCATTCAGAACGAGCGGACGCCCCAGTGTGTTTGCAATGGTTTCTTTCGTCAAATCGTCCTTGGTCGGTCCGAGGCCGCCTGAAAAAATAATCAGGTCTGAGCGCTCTTCGGCAATGCGGATGACTTGCTTAAGCCGCTCCGGATTGTCACCGACAGCGGTATGATAAAACACGTTTACACCGATTTCCGCCAGCTCTTTACTGATAAACTGCGCGTTCGTATTGGCGATCTGGCCGAGCAGAAGCTCCGAGCCGACTGCAATGATTTCTGCTTTTTTTGCTATTTCCATCTTTAAGTCCTTCTTTCTTAGTTAGATGTTTTTAACGCATCCCAGTTCTTCGCAAAATAATCCCAGCCGGAAATGACTGTGAAGAGCACGGCCACCCATAAAGCGATATCGCCGAACGGGAAAGAAACGAGCTCAAACGGAAGATTATGCAGCAAAAGCGCGGCAACAGCGATGATCTGAGCCCATGTTTTAATTTTCCCCAGCATATTGGCGGCTACAACTTCCCCCGTTCCCGCCAGCACAAGTCTTAATCCCGTTACGGCAAATTCGCGGCTGATGATGATGATGACCATCCACGCCGGCGCAAGATCAAACTGCACAAGCGTAATTAATGCCGCGGACACCAGCAGTTTGTCAGCCAGCGGATCTAAAAATTTCCCGAAGTTTGTCACGAGGTTCAGTTTTCTGGCGTAGTAGCCATCCACCCAGTCAGTCGTTGATGCGATAATGAACAAAACAGCTCCCGTAAGATGCGCGACCGGAATCGATTCATCCCCTATATGAACACTGCCCCACTGAAAAGGAACAAGCATGATAATCATAAATACAGGAATTAAAGCGATTCTTGCCAGTGTGATTTTATTCGGTAAGTTAAACATAAAGCCCCTCCAATATATGTACTCGGACGTGAAGAAAAAGTCATCTTAATCGTTCAGATGACTTTTTCCCCTTTTATTTTTTCATCTTGATTGTGATGGTCTGCGCCATCACATCATGCGGATTGAGTTCATAGGACAGAACCTCTCCGTTGATTTTAATTTTCAGGTTAGGGGCATAGCCCGTGCGGATTTCAATCTGCTTTTGATCCGTGACGTCTTTTTTAAAGGTTTCGCCTTTTTGCAGCGTTCCTTCTTTTAAAGAACCGCCGCTGTCATCACGGACGCGGATCCATGCGCTGTCAGAAGCAATCAGTTCAAGCTTATACTTATCTGTCCCGGAGACGTTGTATGAAGAAGCCGAGCCTTCCGTTCCGGCCGCTTTGATCTCTGTCTTTTCACTGCTTTTTTCTTTCTTTTTCTGCTCTGACGCTTTTGTGTCCTTTTTGTCTTTCTTGCTGTCAGATTGCGCTTCGTCATTTGTATTGCCGTCGTTTTTCAGCGCAGAATCCTTAGGAATCTCATACTTGCTCTCACTTTGGGTGACGGCTTTATCTCCGTCTGTCTGCCCGGATTTGCTCATTCCGAGCTGAATAATCGCATAAATGATCGCGATGACGATAATGACACCGATGACGACAAGGACGGTCGGAAGCCATTCCGCCGCCTTTGAAGCGGACTTAGGAAGCTCCCTTTGCATGGCGAGACCGGAGATTTTTTCCGACACATCGTCATGGTACGTGTTAGGGATGTCTTTTTTATATTCTTCAAATAACTGATCTGAATCAAGCCCGACAGCTTCAGCGTATTGCTTGATAAACGCCCGCACATAAAAATTGCCGGGAATGACGTCATAATTGCCTTCTTCCAGAGCGGTTAAGTATCTTTTCTGAATTTTCGTCGCCGCCTGGAGTTCATCCAACGACATCCCTTTTTCCTCTCTGGCTTCTTTAAGCCGGATTGCTAATTCTGTCACAACAAACACCTTCCAATATTAAAAATCAAAGCTTGAAAAACCGGTCTGATCAAACATTTGCGGTTCTTCTGCATGTTCATATGTAATGACTTCGTCAGGATCATTTCTGAGTTCGATAATATAATCGAAATCATCGAGCGTATACTCCGAATTTTGAACAAAAATATCAGGGTGCTCCACGACCTTTGTCGCCGGAAGCCGCATAATTTCACTGACGAGCTGAAGATGGCGCTCAGATCCCCGTCTTGTCGAAACGATGCCGTCGAGGATAAACACGTTTTCCGTGCTGTATTCATCGGCAACCAGTTGGCTCCGGATCGTTTGTTTTAGCAGCGTTGATGATACGAAAAGCCATCTTTTGCTGGCACAAACGCTTGACGCAACGATGGACTCCGTTTTCCCGACCCTCGGCATTCCCCGGATTCCGATCAGTTTGTGCCCTTCTTTTTTAAACAGCTCGGCCATAAAGTCAACCAGAAGACCGAGCTCGTCCCTTTCAAAACGGAAGGTTTTTTTGTCATCGGCATCACGCTGAATGTATCTTCCGTGGCGGACTGCGAGACGGTCGCGAAGCCTCGGTTCTCTCAGCTTCGTTACTTTAATGGTCTCCATTGTTTTTAAAATTGATTCCAATCGTTTAATTTGATCTATATGCCGGCATCTGAGCAGCATTCCCCTTCTGGAAAGGTCGACACCGTTAATTGTGACAATATTAATTGACAGCATCCCGAGAAGAGATGAAATATCCCCGAGCAGGCCGGGGCGGTTCACTTGAATTTCATATTCAAAATACCATTCGAGCTTTGCCAAATGATATACCCCCTCCATTGTGGCAAATTTTTACCTTCCTTTATCATAAAACATTTTTCTCTAATTAGAAAGAAGAATGTTGCTCTATAGAGGAAAACATAAAAAAAGAGAGGAGAAATCCCCCCTCTTAATGAGTGCTGTTATTTTCAACAAGCTTCACCATCATATTTGCGATGGCGCGCTGTTCATCTTCAGAAGCAACACTCCAAAGATCAGCAAGCACTTTTTCCTGATGGTTTTTCGAGTCGACTTCGTTCGCAAGGTAGCCGCCGATTTCTGTAGCGAGGTCAGTGATCGTATCATCACTCATCCCTTTTTCCTGCGCATAGTTCAATCTGTCGCCAAGGAAATTCTTCCAATTATCCCAGTTTTCTAATACTGACATGTTGGGTTCCTCCATTTCATCTGTTGTTACAAAATTATTTTGTCCGTACAGATGCAAACTATACACACATTTTTTTCAGCAGTGCCAGCCGCCGTTTACGGATAATATATGCCCCGTAATATAGGAAGCCTTGTCCGATAATAAAAAGGCCGCCGCTTCGGCGATTTCCTCCGGCTTTGCCAGCCGGCCCGCGGGAATTTCCTCTGTCAACGCTTCTTTTTCATCAGACGTGAACTGATCAAGCATATTTGTATCAACGGCACCCGGCGAGACTGCATTCACGCGGACGCCGCTCGGAGCGAGCTCTTTGGCAAGCGCTTTGACGAACGAATGCTGCGCTCCTTTGACCATGCTGTATAATACCTCGCACGATGCGCCTGTTTCTCCCCAGACGGAACCGATCGCGACGATGCCCCCGCTTTTTTTCCGGATCATGCCGGGCACCAGATTACGCGCCAAAAGAAACGGACTCGTCACATGCAGCTGCACCATCTCCCGCGCCGTGTCATCCATAACGTCCGTAATCAGGCCGAAATGACTTTTGCCGCTGTTTAATATCAGAGCGTCCACAGGCTGCTTAACGGAACGGCTGAGTGTCTCCGCGCCATCCGGCGAGGACAGATCCGCCTGAATAACGGAGGTTTTTACGCCGAATGATGCGCTCAGCCTTTCCGCAAGCTTGTGTGCGGCTTCCTTATTAGAATGATAATGCAAAAGGACGTCATATCCGTTTTTTGCGAGGACTTCACTTATACTTTGTCCGATTCCGCCGCTTGCTCCGGTTACGAGCGCTGTCTGTTTCATCAATCAATACTCCTTCTTTCCCCAGAAAAACATCCCTCAGGGCGTGAGGGATGTTTTTGTTATGATTTTGGCACGACTTTGCAGACTGTCAGCCTGTCTTCTGATATTTCTTCTTTAATGACCCGCTTTACGTCTTCCAGCGTAATCTGCTCCAGTACGGTTACGACATCAAACAGACTCATATCTAAAAAGGCGTAGCGTGTGAATTGGTTGGCGATATATTCAGGCGAATTGAGCGCTTTTAAGAATGACCCGATCTTCTTTTTTCTCGCAAGATCAAGTTTTTCCGCAGTCACGGCTGATTCTGCATCAAGCAGCATGTGTTTTAATTCGTCAGCGAGCTTATCCGGCTCCGGTGTATCTCCTCCGACAGAGGCAAAACCGAATCCGTATTCAGCCGTGTAATCAAAGCTGAAAGTTTCATCAATGTAGCCTTTGTCGTACAAGTCACCGTAATGCGGTGAGCTTTTTCCGAAGAGACATTCAAGCATGAGGTTCATGCTGAGCTCATGCTTCAACAGCTCCTGCCCCGTTTTATAAGGGTCTTTCGCCTTTAAACCGACAAGACATTTTGAGCCTTGCACGTTCATTTTTAATTCCTGCTCCCGGCGGAAAACCGCTTCCTGCTCCTGAACTTCTTCACGTTTGATTTCAGGCTGGTCTGTAAACGGCTTTTTCTCCTGGTTTTCCCGCACCTGGCTGATGACCGCTTCAGGATCTGCGGGACCGACGATAAAGAGCAGCATATTGCTCGGGTGATAAAACGTTTCGTAGCACTCATACAGCAGATCTTTCGTAATATGTGAGATGCTCTCCACCGTTCCGGCAATGTCAATTTTCACGGGGTGGTCTTTATACATATTTTCGATAAGGCCGAAAAACAGCCGCCAATCCGGATTATCATCATACATATTGATTTCCTGGCCGATGATGCCTTTTTCTTTCTCAACTGATTTTTCCGTGAAATACGGGTCCTGAACAAAATCCACGAGTGTTTCCAGGTTTTTCTCCACATTAGAAGTGCTGGAGAACAGATAAGCGGTTCGTGTAAATGATGTAAAGGCATTTGCCGACGCCCCCTGCTTACTGAAGTCCTGAAACACGTCGCCGTCCGCCTTTTCAAACAGTTTATGCTCCAGAAAATGCGCGATTCCGTCAGGAACGTGTACCATTTCTTCCTTATTTAAAGGAACGAATTGATTGTCAATGGAACCGTACTTTGTCGTAAACACAGCGTATGTTTTATTAAAGCCCTGTTTCGGCAGCACATAGACATCAAGGCCGTTTGCCATTTTTTCATGATACAGCGTTTCCTGAAGCTGTTCGAAGTTTATCGGTTTAGTCAAGATGCTCCCCCCGTCCCTTTTAAGAAATAAGTCGTATCCAGCTTAATGTTCTTTCCGACATTGATAATGTCCTCTTTTGTCACTTTCTCGATATTGTCAAGGAATTTTTCGATCGGTATCTCTACTTGGGCTGAGGCCTGCTGATACAGAAATTCCGCTAAGCCGTATGCCGTATCAATGGTTTCTAATACTTGATTTTTAATAACGGCTTTCGTTTGGGCGATATCATCTTCTGAAAAGTCACCGTTTTGCATAGCCTGAAACTGTTCTTCAATGATGGTGACGGCCTGCTTGTAATTTTTCACCTCAATGCCCGACATGACCATCAAAAGCCCTTTGAAGCTTTCCACCCTTGAGGCTGCATAATAGGCGAGGCTCGCTTTTTCACGGACATTTATAAACAGCTTTGAATGAGAGAAACCTCCGAACAGCCCGTTAAACACCTGCAATGCCGGATAATCCGGAGCTGTATATGTCGTATTGGTCCGGAATCCGATATTCAGCTTGCCCTGCTTGACGTCCTCTTCATCAATGACTTCCTTCGGATCGGGCTGTTCATTCGCCGCGCTTCTTTCAAAAGGCTGCAGCTCCCGTTCTTCCGTTTTAAAATACGTATCAACGGCCGTTTTCACCTGATCAGTATCAACATCGCCGATGACGTACAGGTCCAGCTGATCTTCGCGTATGGCTTTTTGATAGGCTTCATACAAATCTTGCGGTGTAATGTGTTCAACATCATCGAACTCGCCGTTGACGTGAAGGGCATACGGTTCGCTTTTGCACATTTCCTGAACGAGACGCAGATTAGAATATCTCATCTTATCATCATATACGGCTTGAATCCGCTGTTTCAGCGTCCGTTTTTCCTGCGTGACATAAAGGGGCAGGAAGGCGCCGTTTTCCAAAGCGGGCGAAAAGACAAGCTCTGATAAAAGCTGAAGGCCTTTTTCCAATAACGGTGTGCGGTCCTTCAGATACTTTTCATTAGGAATCTCAAGTCTGAACGTAATGACATGACGTTCTCCCTTTTTTGTCAGATCAGCTGAAACGGATGTGCCGTACAGTTCATCAAAATAAGACCGCAGATCAGCGGTTTTCGGGCGGCTTTCTGTTCCGCGCAGAAGCACATGCGGAAACAGCGCCCTTTTTGTTACGAGCTCTTTCGTTAAAGGAGCCAGCATTTTAAACGTCAGCGAAACGGTTTTAAATTTCTCGGTCTTTACGATGTGGGCGGTGATCCCGCCGTGCTTTGACTTCATTTCATTTACGTAAGTCATGTGAAACCTCCTTCGTTCATTCTTTCATAGTATGTATTATGACCAAATTTCAGCATTCGCAAAAAAGAGTGCGCAGATGTAATTATATCAACTGGAGGATTTATAAGGAAACAAAAAACCTCTGCCCGAAAACAGGCAGAGGCATTGAGCGTTATTTTTTCAAATTGAAAGGCCACCAGTTGGCTCTTCCGAATATTTTCACCATGACCGGTACAAAAAACGGAAGGACGACAATTGCGTACATGAGAAGGCCTGTTAATACCACGGTTGCAATCTGTAATAAGGAAAGAACGCCTGACGGCAGCATGGCCGCAAAGGTTCCCGCTAAAATAATGGCTGCAGAAATGATGACGGAACCCATATTTTTCATACTGCTGATCATTGCGGGTTCCGTTCCTTCTTTTTTAAGCTCATTAAAGCGGTCCATTAAAAAGATGGAATAATCCACGCCTAGAGCCATCAAAATGACAAAGCCGAAGAACGGCACGGCCCAGTTTACGCCCGGATACCCGAAGAAGTGTGTAAAGATGTATTCCGTCACGCCGATGGATGCGAAATACGTCAGTACGAGCGACGCCACTAAATAAACAGGCATAATGAGGGAGCGCAGCATCACGATGAGAATCAGAAAAATTCCCGCCAGCATAAACATGGCCGTCCGTTTGAAGTCTGAATCCGATACTTCCTTCAGATCGGCATTCATGCTGGAGACTCCCGAAACGCCGAAGGAAGCATTCTTCAGATCCGTGTTCGGAATGGCCCTTTTTACGCTCGCTTTGATCGCTTGAATATCTTGAATGGCCGTATTTGAGTAAGGATTGTTATCAAGAACGACGGTCAATTCTGTCGTTTTTCTGTCATCTGACATGTACGTATTAAACACGCTTGTGAAATCACTGTTTGTCAACGCGTCTTTCGGCACAAACCAGCCTGTCATTTCTTTGTCTGACGCCTTGTGAAGCTCACCCAGGTAATCATTCGCCCCCATCATGCCGCTTGATACTTTCTTAAGCCCTTTTACACTGTCGTTAAGGCCGGAAGAAAGTTCGCTGAGCCGGGAAGAAAAATCACCGAGACCGCTCTTCATTTTTTTCTGGCCCTCCGCGAGCTGTCCTGCCGCCGATTCAAGGCGCGGCATTTGTCCTGCGAGAGCTCCCTGTCCGTCTGACACTTGCTGCAGACCGTTTTCAATACTGGTCAGACCGTTGATCATTGCGTTAATTTGAGTGTCAATCTTCTTCTGAGCGGCTGCCAGTCGGGCAAATTGTTTTTCCGCTTGCTGCAGATGAGCCTTTTGACTGTCGACCTGTTTAGAAAAAGCTTCTGCATCCGCGTTTGCCTCGGAAACGGCTGACTGTACACCCGTAAAGGCCGATTTGATTTCTTGGTAAGAGGGATCGGTTTTGACTGACGGTATTGACGCTTCCAATTTTGCAAACGGCAGCCGGGCAAGCTGCTTGTTCAAATCGGCAAGCTGTCTGCTGGCTTCATCTTTCATCGGCAGGACGGTTTTTACCAATTTTAAAGCGTTTTGCGTTTCTGAAGCGAGACCGCTGTTTTGTTTGAGCTGTGAAGTCAGCATTTGTTTTTGCTCTTCAATCCGCTTTCTCATCTGGGCGACGCCGGCTTTATTCTCGTTCACGCCAGCCTGCAGTTTATTCAGGTTTTCTCCTATATCAGAAAGCCCGGATTTCAGAGACAATGTTCCGTCAATAAGCTGATTGACGCTTTTGCCCGACTCTTCGATCTGCGGCTGTGAATCAGCTAACGACTTTGCGGCATGCCCTAATCCGCCCGTGATTTTTTCAAGTCCTGTATTGCCTTTATCAAGCCCTTCTTGAAGCTGCTTTGCCTGATTTGTGACAAATAATTGATTCAATCCGTTTCCAGCGGGGCGCGTGGCGCTTCTGACCGTTTTTACACCCTCTGTTTTTTCAAGTTCTCTGCTGATTTTTTCGATATCAATCAGGTGTTTTTCGGTATTTAATGTCTCATCATTTTTGATGACGACTGTGGCCGGAAGAAGTTCTCCCGGGCCGAATGCGTCTGAAATCGTATGAAACGCGCGGACGGATTCATATTTATCCCCGATTTCGTCAAGACTGTTGTAAGACAGCGACCCTTTGTAAAGAAGGATAGGCGGGACGGTGAATACCGCAACGATTGCAAGACTGATGAGCGGCCTTTTAAATGAAAACCGCCCTGACGTTTCCCATGCTTTGCTTTGAGGATGGGAAATATCGCCCTTAACAGGCCAAAACAGGCTTTTTCCTAAAACAGCCATAAAAAACGGCACGATCGTCATGAGCGCAAGCAGCAGCACCGCGACACCGACCGCAACGGCCGCTGCCGACTGATACAGCTTAAATGTCGCAAATCCGATGCAGGCAAATCCGATCAGCACCGCACCGCCGCTGTACAAAACCGTCTTTCCGGCCGTTTTGTAAGTCACGACGATCGCTTCTCTTATATCAGCGCCATGCGACAGTTCTTCTTTAAATCTGCTGAGAAGCAGAATGCAGTAGTCTGTGCCGATCCCGAACATAATCGCAACCATAAAAATCTGAGTAAAAGTTGAGAGCGGAAAATTCAGCTGATCGACTAAAAATGCGACAATCGACTGGCTGACTAAATAAGATATCAATACTGATAAAAGCGGCACGAACGGAGCGACCACTGACCGAAATACAAGGATCAGCACGATCAGGATAAAAGCGACCGTTATATATTCAGTCTTTTTCAAGCCGTCCTGTGAGCTTTTTAACACATCTTCGTCGATCAGCGATTGGCCTGTAATGCCGTATGATACGCCGTACGGTTTCAGCTCTTTATCAATTTTATTTTTTATTTCGATGATATCGTTTTTGGATGTATCAAGCTGCAGCTGAACGAGCATCGTTTGTCTGTCTTTTGACAGCAGCTGTTTTTTAATGTCGTCATTTTTCTCCCCGAAGTATGAAGTCACCGTTTTTATCTGAAGCGCTTTTTTATGTTCAGACAAAGTGCTGACGGCTTCTTCCAGACGATCTTTTTTGTCTGTCATTAAGCCTTTTTCGTGAAATACGATGACGGAAGAAGAAGACGGTGCATCTGAATCAGACATTTCATCAAGCAATTCATGGGCGTAAGAAGAGGAATATCCGTCCGGTACGGAAATCTGCCCTTTCTCCCGTGTCAATTCAGCCATATCAGGCGCTGTAAGCATAAATATCACCGTTGCGGCGACCCACACCGCGGCGATGATCCAGCGGGCTCGGATAATGTTTTTCATTATGTCTGCTGATCCTCCTCAGTCATCATCAATCGATATAATTTTTCATATGTATTCACGAACATCTCCGCCTCGTCTTCATCAAAATACATAATATATGAACGGACGAGTTCCTCAATCCGCCGCTCAACACGATGAAATACTTCCGTCCCCTTTTCCGTGACATTTAAAAGTATGCTCCGGCGGTCGCTTTGGCTGCGTTCTCTATTGATGTAGCCTTTTTCATACAGGCGGTTCGTCATAGATGTAATGGCGCTTTTATTGACGTGGCACACCGCGGCCAGTTCAATTGATTTGCAATCGGGATTGAGCATAATATAGCGGAGGATGTAATATTGATCCAATGTCAGTTCTTTGTTCACTTTTTCAGCGATAATGCTGTCAATTTTTTTTAAGACGTGCAGGTATACATCGGAATAACGCTGAATCAGCTGCTTTACTTTTTCTTCATGCACCTTTTCCCCCTCCTTCCAATAGTTAATATGTTTAACTATTAAAAAGAATAACGACTTGACGGTATCATGTCAATCTTCAAAATAAAATAAAAAAGACAGTGCAGATTACACCGTCTTTAATGATTCCTTTTTTTCTTTTGCTTGTGATGAGATATTTAACAGCGCTAAAAATACAGACACAATGCCGCAAAAAGCGGATAAAATAAAAATCAGCCAGCCTGCATTTGACATCAGGGCAGCAAAGATCGGCGGTCCCGCCGCTACTCCGATAAACCGCATGCTGTTATAAAATGAGGTGATGGTTCCTGATTCCTCGTTGTCTACGCCTTCTGTGATGACAGCGTCTAAAGCCGGCAATGCCATTCCGATACCGATACCGCTGACACACAAAAAGATAAATAATAAATAAAAACTGTGATTCCACCATAGGCCGATAAACGACAGTGTCACGGCACTCATTCCGAAAACGATGCAAAACTTCATTTTGCCTTGGTCTTTTCCGATTTTCCTGCCTGCTATATATGAACTGACGGATAGAAATAAAAGCGGGATTGCCAAAAGCGCTCCTTTAGCCACACCGTCAATGCCGTATTTCTTCTCCAGTGAGTCTGATAAATAAAAAAGAACCCCGAACAGCAAAAACATAATCACGCAGCCGATGATAAAAACCGTAAAGAGCCAGCGTCCGTCACGCTTAAATATGCGGCCGACATTTTTCACAAATTCGGAAATAGAAGGCGCTTCTTTTTGTTCCTCCGGCTTTGCCACCAAAAACAATACGAGAAAAAAACTGATGAGCGAAAAAAACGGAATGAACCAAAATGGCATAAACCAAAACCATGCAGCCAAGAGCGAACCGAGAATCGGGCTTATTACTTTCCCGGCAGTGTTAGACGTCTCAATATCGCCGAGCCCCGCGGTAATCCGCTCATCATCCCCTTTGAATAAATCACCGATAAACGGCATCACTACAGGAGCCGCCCCTGCCGAACCGATTCCCTGCAGCACCCGCCCCGCCAAGATAATGGGATAAGGATGCTTGAACGCGGTGGAAGCTATCGCGGCAAGCGCTCCGCCCGCACCGGCTATGAGAAGACAAGGCAGAAGAACCTTTTTTCTTCCGAATTTATCGGACAGATATCCGGCAATCGGAATACAAATAATCGCCACAATCGAATAGACCGTTATAATTAACGATACTTGAAAAGACGATATGGACAGCTTCTTTTCAATCATCGGAAGCACAGGAATCAGCATGGAATTCCCGAGTGTCATCACGAGCGGTACAGAAGCCAGAGCAATGATATTTTTCGTTCCATTTTTCTTCTTACTCAACTTATTCACCCATTCACTATACTTGGTTGTTTCCTGTTTTATTGTGCCTTGCAGAAAACAAAGTATGTACTGAAACGGCAAATAAAAAAACAGACACATGACGCGTCTGTCTTAAAAACGTTTTCTTACAACATGAAAACTGAACTTATCAGCCCGGAAATAATTTAATGAATACAGCACAGGTTCATCATTCTGATTATAGTGGGTTTGCTTCAGCAATAAAAGCGCCGTCTCCGGCTCGCATTCCAAAACCGGTGAAATCGTATCGTGATATCCGATCGGTTCGATATCAGCAACGGCATAGCTGATCACAGATCCGGAGTTTTTTTCCAAAAGATCAAAAATAGATTCCTGTTCATGACAGAAAGAATTCGGCAGAATGTGCATCGGAATCGTATCTAAACAGTAAACGACCGGAGTGCCGCTTGCCGTTCTCACGCGTTCCAAATAAAAAAGCTCCTGCTCAGGCTCAAGCCGGAATCTAGCGATATCTTCATCAGACGGCGTGATGACCTGAGACGACAAAAAAATCGTACCCGGCACCATGTTCGCCTGCTGAATCGTTTTCGTCACGCTGTTGAGCTGTTCAATACCTGAAAGAAACAGCGGTTTTGTATGGACGAAAGTGCCCACACCGTGCCTTCTGATAATCACATGCTCCTCTTCAAGGATACGCAAAGCTTCACGCAGAGTTGCCCGGCTGACACCCATTGATTTTGAAAGCTCAAATTCAGAAGGAAGCTTTTCCTTTTCGGTGTAAATTCCGTTTTGTATATCCTCTTTGATTCGCTCAATCACTTTTAGATACAAGTGACGATTGTCAGCTTTTGTAGACATGTTTCCCCTCCGTAAACCACTTTCATAAATTATTGAACAATTGGGACAACTATATCATGTTTTGATAAAAAAATAAATAGGAATGATTTTGGTGATATCATTTTCAGTGAAAACTCTCTCCTTTTTAAGAAGAGAGCTCATCATATTGTTCCTTAGATAATAGTACTTCCCTCGGTTTGCTTCCTTCATACGGCCCGACGACGCCCCGTTCCTCCATTGCGTCAATCAGACGGGCAGCTCTCGTATATCCGATTCTGAACCGCCTTTGAAGCATGGAGACTGATGCCGTCTGCATGCCGATAATCAAATCGACCGCTTCGTCATAGAGATCATCCGTTACTTCACTGTGTGTTTCCGAAACTTCTTCCGGAATCATCTCTTCTTGGTACTGCGCTTTTTGCTGCGTAATGACATGATCAACGACATGCTCAACCTCTTCATCGGATAAGAATGCCCCTTGCACACGCACCGGCTTATTTGCGCCTACAGGCAGAAACAGCATGTCTCCGCGCCCCAGAAGCTTTTCAGCGCCGCCCATGTCTAAAATTGTCCGTGAATCGGTCTGAGATGAGACACTGAAGGCGATTCTTGACGGGATGTTGGCTTTAATAACACCGGTAATAACGTCGACTGAAGGCCGCTGTGTCGCGATAATCAAATGAATTCCCGCCGCCCGCGCCATCTGTGAAAGTCTCGTAATTGAATCTTCCACGTCGGAAGAAGCGACCATCATCAGATCGGCAAGCTCGTCAACGATGACGACGATGTACGGCAGCTCAGGCTGCTTGACTTCTTCTTCGGCATTTGACCGCTTAATATGATCGTTATAGCCTTCTATATTTCTCGTACCCGTATGGGAGAACAGCTCATAGCGGCGCTCCATCTCATTGACGACCTTTTTCAAAGCCTGTGAGGCCTTTTTCGGATCTGTCACGACCGGCGCAAGCAGATGAGGAATGCCGTTATACACATTCAGCTCAACCATTTTCGGGTCAATCATCATCATCTTCACTTCATGCGGTTTGGCCCTCATCAGAATGCTCGTAATAATACCGTTGACACAGACGCTTTTTCCGCTTCCCGTTGCCCCCGCTACGAGCAGGTGGGGCATTTTGTTCAGTTCGGCAAGCACGGCTTCCCCGGAAATATTTCGTCCCAAGCCGATCAGAAGCTTCGCGTCCGGCTTGTCATTGAGCTTGGATTCAAGCACTTCTTTTAACGAAACCATCGCAACTTCAGCATTGGGCACCTCGATGCCGATTGCCGATTTACCCGGAATCGGCGCTTCGATCCGGATATCCTTCGCGGCAAGCGCGAGCGCGAGGTCATCGCTCAGATTCACGATTTTACTGACTTTGACCCCGACGTCCGGATACACCTCATATTTTGTGACCGCCGGACCGAGATGAACCTGCGTCACTTTCGCCTTTACGCCAAAGCTTTGAAAAGTCCGTTCGAGTTTTCTTGCATTCTCGTAAATGTTTTTCTTATCGGTCTGCTGGCCGGTATGTTTCGGGTCAGCCAGTATGTCCAATGAAGGCATTTGATAATCTTTATTTTCAAGCTCTGTAAACGTCATCGGCGGAGCCGCAGCCGTTTCGCCACTGTCTTGAGCGCCGCCGGAAGGCTCATCTTTTGCCGCTTGTGCAGCCTCCTGCGTTTTTTCCGGAATCAGCGGTTCGGCGGGCTCTTCCTGACAGTCTGAAAAGCTTGAAATAATCGGCTCTGAATGGATGATCGGCGAAATGATTTCCTCATCCTCTTCCTCCGGTTCAGGCTCTTCTTTTTTCTTTTGAACCCGTTTTTGTTTTTTGCCCGATTTTGTTTTTGTTTTCGGCGAAGACATATTCGTTCTGACCGTCTTCATATCCTCAAGAAATGCCTGCCATTGACCGCGGATAAACCGGCCGACGGGGCTCGTCCACTTTTTGAGCGTTTCCTGCAGTGAACGGCCCGTTACAAGAATCAGCCCCATTAAGATCAGCACGATCGCCATGATCTGTGAACCCGTTGATGCAAATAAAAAGTGGGAAGCTGCAAACAGTACCGCGCCGATCATGCCGCCGCCCAAATCAGGGGAAGCAGCCTGCTGTTTCATGTCAATCATAAACAGCTCCCACGTGTTGCCGATGACACTTGCCGACCGAATCGACCCGTGATGAGACAGATTTTTAAAGAGCTGCACGTGAGACAGCAGCAATATACTGGCGATAATACAGTACAGCCCTGCCTTTCTTCTCGTTAAGAGGCTTGGACTCTTCTTTTTCCAAAACAGCGAAATTCCGAGAAGGAAGAGCGCAATTAAGCATAAAATAAACCACTCTCCGGCAAAAAAACGGAACAAGTACACAAATGTCTGTCCCACAACGCCGAGCTGCAAAACAGCAATAATTGAGATTGCAACACAGAGCAGTCCGCTTAGTTCGTATTTTAGATTGAGCTTACTCTCTTGTTTCTTTTTAGATTTCCGTTTTTTCTTTGCCACACTCATCACCTTACTGCGTTAAAAAATGTAAAATCATACATCATGAAGAAAAGCAGCCTTTTGCCGGCTGCATTTTTCTGTAGGATTCCCCTATTATAGCATATTTTGCCCCCGAGAAACGGACTGAATGCCGGTTAGATTTTCAGCTTGATTTTTTGTCCAGGAGCGATGTCCGGATTCAAGAAATCCATCGGGTTCGTACTTAAAATCTGTACGACTTCAGCTTCATTTCCCTTCATCTCAACTAGCAGCGGCACGCCGGCGTAATCTACCTGTTCATGCACGCTTTGCTCTATATCCTGACCGTAAACGACTTCTTGGGGCATGACGGTATAAAGAATCATTGAATCATCCTTCCTTCCTCACCCTTTCGTTCCTCAATCAGCTGATTCAGCTTTTTTATCGCCTGTCCGACGCCGCCCACGGCATCAATTAATCCGTAATCAGCCGCATCTTTCCCGACTACGTTCGTCCCGATGTCCCTGGTTAAGTTTCCTTTTGAAAACATCAGCTCTTTGAATTTTTCTTCGGAAATATTTGAATGATGGGTCACAAAGTTGACGACCCGCTCCTGCATTTTGTCCAAGTATTCAAATGTTTGCGGAACGCCGATAACCAGACCTGTAAGCCGAACGGGGTGAATGGTCATAGTCGCTGTTTCCGCGATAAAACTATGATCACATGACACGGCGATCGGCACACCTATCGAGTGTCCCCCGCCGAGTACGATTGAGACGGTCGGTTTTGATAAGGATGCGAGCATTTCCGCAATCGCAAGCCCCGCTTCCACATCGCCTCCGACGGTGTTTAAGATGATCAGAAGTCCTTCGATTTTCGGATTTTGCTCAATCGCGACGATTTGCGGAATGACGTGTTCATATTTGGTTGTTTTATTTTGCGGCGGGAGCTGGACGTGCCCCTCAATTTGGCCGATGATCGTCAGGCAGTGAATATTGGTATCTTGGGACATTTGCGGCAGAGATGTCTCTCCCAGCTGCTGAATTTTGCTCATAATGCTGTCTTTCGCATCTGATTTTTCGGGCTGCTGTTCTTCGGTGTTTTCCATACGATGATCCATTTTATCTTTCACCCTTTCCGAATGTCTCTTTGTATTATGAACAAAGATGATGATTTCCATCCGGGACATGAACAAAAACACAGCCGGAGCATCATGCGCTCCGGCTGTGTATACATTATACTTCCATAATGATCGGAATGATCATCGGCTTGCGTTTTGTTTTTTCATAAAGGAATTGATTCAGCGCATCACGCATGGCTTGTTTCAGCGTGGACCATTCTACGGCAGATGTTTCCGTCGCTTCAGTCACGATAGAGCGGACGAGCTCAGTAGCTTGTACAATTAGACCCTCTGATTCTCTGACATACACGAAACCGCGCGTAATGATCTCAGGACCTGATACGAGGTTCTTTTTCTGCTTATCGAGTGAAATCACGACGATGAGAATGCCGTCTTGTGACAATAAGCGGCGGTCTCTCAGCACGATGTTGCCGATGTCGCCGACTCCGAGGCCGTCAATCAGAACGTTTCCGTACGTGACTTTATCCCCGATTTTCACATTCTGGCCGCGGAATTCAACGACGTCACCTTTTTCAATCAAGAAAATGTCGCTGCGTTTCATGCCGATCTCTTCTGCGATTTTGGAATGCGCTTTTTGCATTCTGAATTCACCGTTAACCGGAATTAAATATTTCGGTTTCAGCAAATTAAGCATGAGTTTCAATTCTTCCTGCGAACCGTGCCCGGACACATGTACGCGTTTTTGGGCGAAAATGACTTGAGCGCCGGCTCGGGCAAGCAGGTTGACGGTTTTGGAATATATCAATTCATGCCCCGGAATCGGTGTTGATGCAATGACAACGGTGTCTCCTTCTTCAATGTTAAGCTGCTTGTGCGCCTGCTTGGCCATCCGCGTAAGAGCGGCCAGCGGCTCACCATGGCTTCCGGCTGTAACAATTGCCACTTCCCGCTTCGGATATTTTTTCACATCCTGCACAGGAATAAACATCTCATCTTCGGCTTCAATATAGCCGAGCTTGCGCCCAAGCTGAAGCACGTTTTGCAGATTTTTTCCGGCGATTGCAAGTTTACGGCCGTTCTGGACGGCAGCCTGTATCACTTGCTGGATCCGGTTGATATTAGACGCGAATACAGCAATGATGACACGGTTTTCTGAATTGTTCATCGCATCGGAAATTTCACCGCTTACATATGCTTCTGACGGAGTATACCCCGGGCGCTCCGCATTGGCGCTGTCAGAAAGCAGGGCGAGCACGCCGCTGTTTCCGATTTTGGCAATTTCGCCAATATCACATGATTGGTGATAAGCAGGCGTCTGGTCAAATTTAAAGTCTCCCGTGCATACAATAGAGCCAAGTGATGTTTTGAAGCTGACTCCCACTGAATCCGGAATACTGTGAATCGTTTTAAAGAACGATACTTTCGTTGATTCAAATGTAATGACTGATTTAGAGTGAACTTCACGCAAATCAGCTTTTCGATTATGCCCGTACTGCTTGAGTTTTTCTCTCAGTAATGCAAGCGTAAGCTTCGTTCCGTATACCGGCACCGACAGCTTGTTCAATAAATAAAAGACGCCTCCGATGTTTTCATCGTGCCCGTGTGTCAGAAAGATGGCCTTCACGCGGTCAGCCCGTTCTACTAAGTAGGAAATATCCGGAATGACGACATCAATACCGAGCATTTCATTTTCAGGGTGCATCAGCCCTGCATCCACTACAAATATGTCTGAGTCAATTTCAATGACATATAGGTTCTTCCCAATTTCTCCGACGCCGCCAAGGGCGATAATTCTGACGTTTTCTGTATTTTTCTTTTTCAAAATCTGTATCCTCCTAGTCTCATACCCGTCCATCATCACTTGTTCCTATTATAACTGATATCAATTTTAGAAAACAAGAAGAAGCGGAAGGTTTAGGGAAAACCAATATGTATACAAAACGGTCAAACTCACGATAAAAATGAGAATGACCGCGCATTTTAACTGTATAAATTTTTTCTTACAGTTCGCTGATGACGCTGCTCAGGCTCAGACGTTCATCTTCATTCAGCGGGATAAGAGGAAGACGCACAGATCCGACATCAAGGCCTTTCAGCTGTAGCGCCGTTTTGACCGGAGCCGGATTAGGCGCTTTAAAGAGCTCCTTCATGATCGGCAGAAGCTTCTGATGAATCAGTGCCGCGGTTGCCGTCTGCCCGTTCGTATAGTTTTTAATCATCTGCTGCATGTCAGAACCTACGATATGGCTGGCCACTGACACGACTCCTCTTCCGCCGACTGCGAGAATAGGAAGCGTTAACCCGTCATCACCTGAATAGACGTAAAAATCTTCCGGTGTTTCGGCAATGATTTTCGTAATGGCATCAAGATCGCCGCTCGCTTCTTTAATCGCAGAGATATTCGGTATCTCCGCAAGTCTGATGGCCGTTTCCGGCGCAAGCGAAGCGACCGTTCTGCCCGGCACGTTGTAAAGCATCACAGGAAGAGACGTTTCTTCAGCTATGGCTTTAAAATGACGGTACATCCCCTCTTGGGAAGGCTTATTATAATACGGCGTGACAAGCATAACGCAATCGACGCCGGCTTCTTCAGCTTTTTTTGTCAGTTTAATGGAGTCTTTCGTATTGTTGCTTCCCGTACCCGCAATAACAGGCACGCGTCCGTTCACTTCTTTGACTGTAAATTCAAAGAGTGCAATTTTTTCTTCCGTTGAAAGTGTCGGAGATTCGCCGGTCGTGCCTGCGACGACTAAAGAATCCGTGCCGTTTTTCAACAAATAGTCGATTAATGTAGACAGTTTTTGAAAGTCTACATTCCCTTTACTGTCAAAGGGGGTAATCATCGCTGTAGATATATTTCCGACATTCATTTTTTTCACCTCATCATGATTCAATCACATTTACTTTGAAAGTTCAAACACTTCATGCAGCGCATTTACGGCCGTTACCATATCTTTTTCATGAACGAGCACCCAGATCGTCGTATGGCTGTCGGCAGATTGCAGAATCGGAATGCCTTTATCAGAAAGTGCGGAGACGATTTTTGACGTGACACCCGGAACACCCATTATCCCGGCGCCGACCGCTGACACTTTCGCACAGCTCTCCGTCACTGTCGGCTCATATCCTAATTCAGCCAAAATGCTGCGCGCGGCTTCCGTTTTACTGCCGGCTACGGTATATACGATTTCACTCGGCGTAATGTTAAAGAAATCTACGCTGATTCCGGCATTTGCCATTGCTTTAAAGACTTCAGTCTGAACGTTGTATTGCCCCATTTTGGCGGGAACCTTAAATTGCGTCACATCTTTCACATGGGCGATCCCCGTGATCAGCCGTTCGAATACATCGCTGCCGATGTTAGACGAATGATGGGACGTCACCAAAGTGCCTTTGTCTTTTGAATAAGTGGAGCGCACGCGGATCGGCACCTTTGCCTGCATGGCGATTTCCACCGCGCGCGGATGAATGACTTTCGCGCCTTGATAGGCAAGGTTGCAGATTTCCGTATATGTGACGTTCGGAAGCGGCTTAGCATTTCCCACGATTCTCGGATCGGCTGTCATAACGCCTTCCACGTCCGTAAAAATGTCGATAAACTCAGCATCTACCGCCGCGCCGAGCGCCGCTGCTGAAGTATCGCTTCCTCCTCTGCCGATCGTCGTCGTGTCGCCTTTTTCAGTCGCTCCCTGAAATCCCGCGACAACGACAGCGTCATGGCTGGCAAGTGCAGCGAAAAGCCGCTCTGTTTTCATTTCTATAATTTTGGCGTCAGTATGCTGGGCATTGGTTAAAAAGCCGGCCTGGGCTCCTGTTAAAGCTGCGGCTTTTATGCCGTTTTCCTTCAGCATGCTGGAAAAAACAACGGACGAAATCGTTTCTCCGCAAGACAGAAGCATATCCTGCTCTCTCGGAGAAATGTCGGACTGGCTGCCGTAAAGGAGCCCGATTAAAGAATCTGTCGCGTACGGGTCTCCTTTTCTTCCCATCGCCGATACGACAACGACAACTTTATAACCTTCACTGATGGCATCTTTAATGTGTGCTAGCGCAAGCTTGCGGCCTTTGTCATCTTTTACGGATGTTCCGCCGAATTTTTGAACAATGATCTTCACTATTTTCACTCCAAATTAGTCTGACGTAACAGAAGAGAGCAGGCAGAGCCTTACTCTCTTCTGTTCGCCTATAGAAAATACGTTTGTTTTATACGAGGTTCAGTTTTTGCAGGCTTTCCGCGATTTGGACTGAGTTCCAAGCAGCGCCTTTTAACAGGTTATCAGAAACAACCCACAAATGAAAACCGTTTGCTCTGTCCAAATCTTTACGGATTCTTCCTACAAATACATCGCGTTTGCCGACGCAATCAGCAGGCATCGGGTAAAGCTGCTCCGCCGGATCATCCTGAAGCGTAACACCCGGAGCTTCTTTTAAAAGCTGTTTCATATCTTCAACGGTTGCGTCATCACGGTCAAGCTCAATGTAAACAGATTCTGAGTGCCCTGTTTCAATCGGCAGTCTGACACATGTCGCAGCCACTTCCAGATTCGGCATATGCATGATTTTTTTCGTTTCATTAATCATTTTCATTTCCTCAAACGTATAGCCGTTATCTTGGAATTTATCAATTTGCGGAATGGCGTTAAATGCGATTTGATAATGCTTTTTGTCGCCTTTAACCGGCATAATGGACGGTTCTGCGGGTTCATTGTTTAAAATCGCCTTTGTCTGGCTGTACAATTCCTTCGCCGCTTCATTGCCGGCCCCGGACACAGCTTGGTAAGTAGATACAATGACTTTTTTCAAACCGTACGCTTTACGGATCGGTTCAAGCGCAGCCACCATCTGAATCGTTGAACAGTTAGGGTTGGCGATAATGCCGTTATGTTTGTGCAGATCACCTTCGTTCACCTCAGGCACCACGAGCGGTGTATTTTCGTCCATACGGAATGCGCTGGTATTGTCAATCACGATGGCTCCCCGTTTTACAGCCTCAGGCGCCAAGCTTTGTGATACGCTTCCGCCGGCGCTGAATAACGCGATATGAACGCCTTCGAAGCTTTCAGGAACAGCTTCCTGCACTGTATATTCTTCGCCTTTAAACGTTACTTTCGTACCAGCAGAACGCTTTGAGGATAGTAGTGTGAGTGTTTCGATTTCAAAGTTTCTGTCTTCCAATGTTTTCAGCATTTGCTGTCCTACGGCTCCCGTCGCTCCGACAACTGCTACGTGTAATCCTCTTCCCATCTGTAAAACTCCTTCCGCCAATTAAGCATCATTTGTTGAATTGACTTTGCATTTTACGTTTTATTTTACCATAGAATAGTCACGGATTGATCGAATTTTTTTATTCCGGAATGATTTTCTGTCATCATGATTTTTTATTCATGATGGTGTACGAGCACCGGCTGAACCTGCTGGTGCAAAAGAGCTTTTTCTACCGTAATCGGAAGGAGATCCATTCTGGCGACGAGCGATGTCGGTTTTTTCACGTGGTCGTCCTGGCCGAACGGGATGAAATATATGTTTTTTGCGGACATCAGCCTCATTAAATTCGTTCCGTTTAAACCGAGTCCGTCGTTTGTCGAAATTCCGAGCACGACCGGGCGGCCGTTGCGGATCGTGGCTTTCGCAGCCATAAGGACGGGGCTGTCAGTCATCGCATTTGCGAGTTTGCTCATTGAATTTCCGGTTAAAGGGGCGATGACCATGCAGTCGAGCGGAAGTTTCGGCCCGAGAGGCTCCGCTTTTACGATGGAATCAATCGCCTCAAAGCCTGTTGCTTCTTCAATTTTTCTGACCCAATCTCCCCCCTCCCCAAAGCGGGTATCGGTCGATTGAACGGTTGATGTCACGACCGGCCGGACTTCAGCTCCTTGACTGATAAGCGCCTCTATTTGCGGAAAAACTTCTTCATATGTGCAATGCGAGCCGGTTAATCCGAATCCGATTCTTTTCCCTTTCAGAGACATGGTTATTTCCCCTCTTTCTTTAAGTCTGCCAAAAGCTTGCTCAATACGTTCGCAATAATCTGTCCGGCTGTTTTCGGGGCCACAATTCCCGGAAGACCCGGAGCAAGCAGCGCTTTAATGCCTTGTTTTTCAGCATATTTGAAATCCGTTCCGCCCGGACGGGATGCTAAATCCAAAATCAAGGTCTTCGGCGTCATGCGCGATAAAACGCTTTGATTCAGAATCAAGCTCGGTACGGTGTTAATGCAGATATCAATATCATTTACATGTTCAGTAAGCTCTTCAAGTTGAAAAGGAGAAAGCCCCATTTCCGTTATACGGGCCAAATGAGCCGAACTCCGCGCGCCCACTTTTACCTTCGCCCCTAACGCCGCAAACGTCCGGGCGATCGTCATACCGGTGCGCCCCATGCCGAGAACGGCGACATTTGATCCGTGAATGGTATAATCCGTATGCTGAATCGCCATCATGATTGTTCCTTCAACAGTGGGAATCGAGTTGAATATCGCGATATCGTCCCGTTCAAATAATTTCACAAGTTTGCGGCCGGCTTCGCTGGCGATCCCCTCAAGATACGCGTTGGAGATGCCTGAATAAATGACGCAATGCTCCGGTGTCCGCTCAAGATAGCTCTGCTTTAATACCACTTCTTCATTTGAAAAAACCGTGGAAACAACGCCTTCTCCGGTCGTTGCCGATACGGGCAGGATGATACTGTCTATTTTTTGAAAGGGAATCTCATCAATTTTGCATTTGACGGTTCCTGTAAAACCGTCATCCAATTGGTCAAACCCTGCAAGATAAATATCGGCATGCTGTTCTGTCAGCTTTCTTATAATCTCAAGCTGTCTTGCGTCACCGCCAATGATCGCAATTGTCAATCCGGTTAACATCTGAAACGTTCACCTTCTTTACAGTTACTGGATCTTTTAAGTGTCATCCTCCTCTTCATCGTATGTGCAAAGAGAAAGGGCGGTGAATGTACAGCGTCTTTTTCATGAAAAAAGCACCGGCTGTATGAGCCGGTGCTTGCAAAAAATGAATAAGATCTACTCTTCGGGAGGCGTGATCTCCCCCGGAACGTCTAAAATGATCATGTCTGACCCGATTTTTTGGATATGGTTCCAGGGGACGCGGATGTCGTGGCCTTGTTTTCGCAATCCGAACCATTTTACCGTCGGTATCAACAGCGCGGTAATTTGTCCGTCCTGTTCATTAATTTCCAAATCGGTCTGGCCGAGCACGCCGAGCCGCTCTGCCCGTTTAATGTCCACAATTTCTTTACCTGACAGTTCACTGAGCCTCATGATAGCCACCCCCTTGTACTATATGACCCGGAGCAAAAAAAAATGCCTGCCCCGTATAGAGGCAGACTGCTTTTCCGATTAAGACGAGGCCGGCATATTGCCGGTCGGGCTGATGAGCGATAGTGCGTAATCATCCGTAAATAAGCGGCGGCTGAGGCCGTTGACGCTTTCCAGGCTGACCGCATTTAATTCAGTGATAATTTCATCCATGGTCTTATGCTTTCCGAGCAGGAGTTCGTTTTTCCCGTTCCGGCTCATTTTGCTGTTTGTGCTCTCTAAGCTGAGCATTAAGCTCCCCTTCATTTGCTCTTTGCTGTTTTCCAGCTCTTTCGGGGTGATACCGTCACGTTTTAGAACCGATAACGTTTCCTGAATGGTTTCAGACAGAAGGCCGAGCTGATTCGCGCCGGTGCCTCCGTAAATCGTCAGCATACCGCTGTCTTCATAGGAACTGTGATAGCTGTATACAGAATAGGCCAGTCCTTTATCTTCGCGCACATCCTGGAAAAGACGGCTGCTCATGCTTCCGCCCAGCACGTTGTTTAAGACGATCAAATCGTAAATGTCCGGGTCTCCGACTTTCAGGCCTTTGAAACCGAGACAGAGATGCGCCTGTTCGGTGTCTTTTTTTCTGGTCAGCTTTTCATAATGAAACTCAGGCTCGCTGATGCCGCTTGCTTTGCCCTTCGCTTCGTATGTACCGAACCATTTCTCCACGTCTTTAATGAATTGTTCCGTTACATTTCCGGCGACAGAAATGACGACGCGGTCCGGCGTGTAAAAGTCATCCATATGCTGTCTGAGAGAATCACCGTTAAATGACGAAAGCGTTTCCTCCGTCCCGAGAATCGGGTAGCCGAGCGAATGATTGCCGTATGTCGCTTTGCTCAGCAGATCGTGGACAATGTCATCCGGCGCGTCTTCATACATTTTAATTTCTTCATATACGACGTTCTTTTCTTTTTTGAGCTCACCTTCGTCAAAAGCAGAATGAAAGAACATATCAGCCAGCACATCAAGTGCGTAGTTTGCATGCTCATCCAGCACTTTGGCGTAATAGCACGTATATTCTTTTGAAGTGAAGGCATTCACTTGGCCGCCTATCCGATCGAAGGATTCTGCGATTTCACGTGCGGACCTGGTATTTGTTCCTTTAAAAAACATATGCTCAAGAAAGTGCGAAATACCGTTTGTATCCGGCGTTTCATGACGTGACCCCGTCCCGATCCAGACGCCGATTGCCACAGACCGCACCGTTGGATTATTTTCAAGCACAACTCTTACACCGTTTTGGCATGTATAGCGTTTTATCAAGTCTGTTCCTCCTATTCAAAGACAGGCAACTGCCGCCTGCTACTTCATCAGCCTGTTTTCATCCATTAAGTCAGACACTGAGCCGAGCGCGTAGCCTTTTTCTTTGATTTTTGCAATCAGTGTATCCAGGCTTTTCGCAGTCGGATCAGTCGGATGCATTAAAATCATGGCTCCGTTATGTATTTTGCTCAACACCCTTGTTTGTAAAACAGCGGGAGACGGTTTTTGCCAGTCAATGGTGTCAACGGTCCACATGATGGTGCCCATTCCTTTTTCCGCCGCAAGGTCGACCACGGCTTTTCTGAAGCTGCCGCTTGGCGGCGCAAACCATTTCGGCTTCATGCCGAGCGTCTCGCTGATTTGTGCATTGGTTTTGTCAAGCTGTTCGGAAATGCTTCCTGAAGTCAGTTTGCTCATATCAGGGTGATTGTATGAATGATTTCCGATTTCATGTCCGTCTGCCGCTATTTTTTTCCCCAGTTCCTGATTGTTTTTCAGCCATTTCCCTTCAAGAAAGAAAGTTGCTTTGACCTGGTGCTGCTTCAGAATAGGCAGCATTTGCTCCACGTATTCATTTCCCCAGGCGACATTTATCAGGAAAGCGACCATCGGTTTGTCGGGATTTCCTTTATAAATGGGTTCGGGCGCGAGAGAATCAAGATGGACTTTCGGTTTTACCTGCTCATAGACAAGGCCGTCTTCGTGAAATTCTCCGTCCTTTTTCATTTGTTTATAGGATTTTTCCACATTGACTTTTAAACCGTTATATCCCGGTATACTCTTCCATATTTTATCAATCCGCGCGTCTTGCGGCTTCACTTCATACTCTGACGCTTTTTGCAGTAATTCTTCATAGAGCGGATCTTTTGATGCTGACACAGTTACAGCGTCTTTTTTCATTGCGTCTATGTAATCAACTGTATACGGATTTTTTAACATTTCAAACGAAACAAAAAAAAGAAATAAAAAAACGGCAAACGGCACGAATTTTTTCAACATGTCCTTCCCCCCTCACCACACATTATGTATGAGGAGGACAAGGTAGAACCCGTCTGTTGTCTTTCTCAAAATAAAGAAGCCGGGTCTCCCAGGCTCCTTGTTAGGTTTTCATTTAAGATTGTTGTTGTTCCTGTTCTTTTTCTTTCTCTTCGCGCAGCACTGCTTTACGCGACAGATTCACTCGTCCCTGTTTGTCAATTTCAGTTACCTTCACAAGGATTTCGTCACCGATTTTCACAACATCCTCAACCTTGCCGACCCGTTCGAGCGCTAGTTCAGAGATGTGAACGAGACCGTCTTTTCCGCTGAAGATTTCAACGAAAGCGCCGAATTTCTCAATCCGTTTGACTTTACCGAGGTAAAGCTGGCCGACTTCGACTTCTCTGACAAGATCTTCGATGATTTTTTTCGCTTTTTGGTTGCTGCTTTCATCAGTAGAAGAAATAAAGATGGTGCCGTCTTGTTCAATGTCAATTTTAACACCGGTATCTTCAATGATTTTGTTGATTTGTTTACCGCTCGGTCCGATAACGTCACGGATTTTATCCGGATTAATGTTCATCGTTAAAATTTTCGGCGCATATTGAGAAAGTTCTTTTCTTGATTCACCAAGCGTGCTGAGCATGCTGTTCAAGATTTCCATTCTTCCTTTTTTCGCCTGCTGAAGCGCTTCTTCAAGAATTTCTCTTGAAAGGCCTTCAATTTTAATGTCCATTTGCAGCGCTGTCACGCCTTTTTCCGTGCCGGCTACTTTAAAGTCCATGTCACCGAGGGCGTCTTCCATCCCTTGAATATCCGTTAATACCGTATAGTACTCGCCTGATTTCACAAGTCCCATCGCGATACCCGCAACAGGGGCTTTAATCGGAACACCTGCGTCCATCATGGCAAGCGTGCTCGCGCAAATGCTGGCCTGTGAAGTGGAACCGTTTGATTCAAGCACTTCGGATACGAGACGGACCGTATACGGGAAGTCTTTTTCATTCGGAATGACCGGCTCAAGCGCACGCTCTCCAAGAGCACCGTGACCGATCTCACGGCGTCCCGGTCCGCGCATCGGGCCTGTCTCCCCTACGCTGAACTGCGGGAAGTTATAATGATGCATAAAGCGTTTTGATTCTTCCACGCCTAAACCGTCAAGAATCTGAACGTCCCCAAGGGCGCCTAATGTACAAACGCTGAGCGCCTGCGTCTGTCCTCGCGTAAACAGCCCGGAGCCGTGCGTTCTCGGCAGAAGGCCGACTTCTGAAGAAAGCGGGCGGATTTGATCAACGCCGCGTCCGTCCGGACGGACTTTTTCTTCTGTGATCAAACGGCGCACTTCGTTTTTCACGAGTTTAGACAGTGTCTGTTTCACTTTTTTAATCGTATCTTCATCATGCTCTTCTTCTTCGAATTTCGCGACAACTGCATTTTTCACTTCATTGATCGCGTCTTCGCGAGCATGTTTTTCGTGAACCTGAATGGCGCTGAGAAGATCCGGCTCCGCAAGGCTTTTTACTTTTTCGCTGAGCTCTTCGTCAATTTCATACAGTTCGATTTCCGTTTTCTCTTTGCCGACTGCCGCGACGATTTCTTCTTGGAATGCGATCAGGCGCTTAATTTCTTCGTGACCGAACATAATCGCCTCAAGCATGATTTCTTCAGGAACTTCATCCGCTCCGGCTTCCACCATGTTGATGGCGTCTTTTGTGCCTGCAACGATGAGGTTGATATCACTTTTTTCAAGCTGGTCAACCGTCGGATTGATGACGAATTTCCCGTCAATGCGGCCTACCGTCACACCCGCGATCGGGCCTTCAAACGGGATATCGGAAACGCAAAGAGCGAGTGATGAACCGAACATTGCAGCCATTTCAGATGAGCAGTCCTGATCAACACTCATGACAATGCTGATGACCTGTACTTCGTTGCGGAATCCGTCTGCGAAAAGCGGGCGGATCGGACGGTCAATCAGACGGCTGGCTAAAACGGCCTTTTCACTTGGACGGCCTTCTCTTTTAATAAAACCGCCCGGAATTTTACCTACTGCATATAATCTTTCTTCATAGTTAACGGTAAGCGGGAAAAAATCTAGCGGTTTCGGTTCTTTTGATGCGGTTGCTGTGCTGAGCACTGCAGTATCGCCGTAGCGGACCATGACAGCGCCGTTTGCCTGTTTGGCAAGCTGGCCGGCTTCTACTGTAAGCTGTCTGCCGGCCCAATCTATGGTAAAGACATGTTTCTCTTGTCCCATTCGATTACGAGCTCCTCTCTTAATGTGTGAAATAATCAATTACTCCTATTATGAACGAAATGAATTGAACATATCAATGTCAAAGTAGTATGTAAAAGGATTTCATTGTTTTTTTATTATTATTTTTTTCGCTTTAATACGATAAAAAAGCGGGAATCCTCCCGCTTTTTACGATTATCGACGTAAGCCTAGTTTGTTAATTAACTCACGGTAACGAGTTACGTCTTTATTACGCAGATACGTAAGAAGATTACGACGTTTACCTACCATTTTAAGAAGACCGCGACGTGAGTGGTGATCTTTCTTGTGAGTACGCAAATGCTCGTTCAAGTTGTTAATTGAGTCTGTTAGGATAGCGATCTGAACTTCTGGAGATCCAGTATCAGATTCGTGTGTTTTGAACTCACTGATGAGTTGATTTTTACGCTCTTGAGTAATTGCCATCCTGTTTCACCTCCATATCATAATTAGCCCCAGTTACCTAGCAACCGTCGGTGACTTCGGATTGCCAAGCAATGGTTTTAAGACTACGAAACATATGATACTAAAAATCGCGCCCATATGCAAATCTTTTAGAAGAAAATTTGTGTACTTTTGATGTTTTTTCCGTTATTTGCTGAAAAAACGGATCGCTTCTTGTTTGTCTTTCCCGATCTGAGCCGTCAGTTCATCGATGCCGTTAAACTTCCGTTCGCTTCGGATTCGTTTGTACCACTCGATTTTAACGTCTTCTCCGTATACATCCTGCTGAAAATTAAACAAATGTACTTCAATTGACGGCTGATCGGGACGCTTTTCATAAAAGGTCGGTTTGTAGCCGATGTTGCAGACGCCTTCATACACCTCGCCTTTTATTTCGGCTTTCACTGCATACACGCCTGTCGGCGGCACGATATAACTGTTGTGCAGGCCGACATTCGCGGTCGGAAAACCGATGGTGCGGCCTCTTTTGTCTCCGTGAATCACAGTGCCCCGGATAAAATACGGCTGGCCGAGAAGAGTGTGCGCAAGTTCAACGTCACCATCCTGCAGCGCTGACCGGATATAAGTGGAGCTGATCTTTCTGTCCTGCTCGGTCTGTTTCTCGACAGTCGTGCATCCGGCCTTGCCGTTTAAATCGTCCGGCAGCGTCTCCATCGTGCCTTTTCCGTATTTTCCGTACGTAAAATCGAAGCCTCCCACAGCGTGACGCGCGTTTAACCCTAAAATATACTCCTCGGCAAACTGTTTTGGAGAAAGAGACGCAAACGCTTCATCAAACTTTACGACATACAGCACATCAGCGCCTAAACGCCCGATCTGGCTGATTTTATCTTCAAGCGGCGTAATCAGATCCTTTGGCTCTTTGTCCCTGCCCAACACATGGGAAGGGTGGGGATGAAACGTCATAACGGCCAGCGACAGGCCTTTTTCTTCGGCTATTTGTCTGGCTGTTCCGATTACTTTCCGGTGTCCCAAATGAACGCCGTCAAAGTAGCCGAGCGCCATGACAGACGCCGGCTGCTCTTCTTTTTGTAAATGATGCGGATGAGAAATATGTATCGTCTTCACAGAACGGTCACCTTTTTTCTTATTGTTCGCTTTTTTGCATGAGCACTTTAGCCGGTTTCAGCAGTCCTTTTTTTGAAGGATGCGGCATATAAATGGCCACACATTCTCCGTCTTCAGTACAGACCGCTATACGGGCGTCAGCTGTCATTGCAGAAAATTCCGCCGGGATGTCAAACACTGACCCGTTTTCAGCTTTCTTAGCTAATGTATCACTTATGACCCATTTCGGCAAATGATTGAGCGCTCTTTCAATCGGCACGGCATGCTCTGCAACCGTTCCGTCTGAAACCTGCTGTTCAAGTTCCTCAAACGTGAAACACTCATCAAGGCTGAAATCGCCGGAAGCGGTGCGGATGAGATGCGACATATGCGCGGGATAGCCGAGTTTTTCACCGATTGTCACCGCCAATGTTCTCACGTAAGTGCCCTTTGAGCACGTGACTGTAAAGCGGAATGATGCTGTGTCTTCTTTATAAGTGACAGGGGAAGTGAGCGCGATATCTTCAATCGTGATATTCCGCTTCGGCCGCTCCACTTCAATACCGGCTCTGGCGTATTCATAGAGCTTTTTCCCGTTGACCTTTACAGCGGAATACATCGGCGGCACTTGCTCCTGCGGTCCCTTCAGTTCGTCTAAAACGGCTTTGATATCCGCTTCTTTCAGCGGCTCCTTGACAGATTTTACGCTGACCGTTTCTCCAGTCTGGTCTTCGGTCGATGTGGAGAAGCCGAGAGTGATCTCAGCATCGTACGTTTTTGACTTGTCGGTGACGTACTCAACAATCTTTGTGGCCCGTCCGACACAGATCGGCAGTACGCCTGACACTTCCGGATCAAGCGTTCCCGTATGTCCGACTTTCTTTGTTTTTAACAGTTTTCTTATTTTCATTACACAGTCGTGAGAAGTCATGCCGACCGGTTTATGTAAAAGGAGAACTCCGTTAACCATATGTCTTTCGCTCCTTTGTTATCAATTGTATCCCGTAAAACGCAGAAAAGAGGACAGACGACACTCGCCCATCCTCTTTCCTTGTTATTCAGACGGTTTATCTGAATGCAGTTCGTGAATCAATGTTTCAATACGGTTGCCGTACTCAATTGATTCATCAAATTCAAATTCAAGCTCAGGCGTTTTGCGGAGTCTGATTCGGCTGCCGATTTCGGAACGGATAAATCCTTTCGCTTTCTCAAGCCCTTTCAGCGCCTCCTCTTTCTTTTTCTCTCCGCCGAGAACGGAGATATACACCTTCGCTATTTGTAAATCACCTGAAACACGTACGTCTGTTACAGTGAGAAATCCGATTCTCGGGTCTTTCAGCTTTCGGCTGATAATATCCCCGAGCTCTTTTTTCATCTGCTCGCCGACACGGTTTGCTCTCATACTCAATTCAATCACCTCTAAGTTAAAACCACTCTGTTCTAGTGATCGTCCGTTCTATTTCGGGAAAGGAGTCAATAAACGCGAGTACGCGCTGGATCTCCTTTTCCGCCTGAACGTGAGAGGAGGAGACGACGGCGATTCCGAAGCTGGTCCGCTGCCAAGTGTCCTGATAGCCGATTTCTGCGGCCGACACGTTGAACTTATTCTGAACCCTCGTTATAATCCGCTTCAGAACGGCTCGTTTCTCCTTTAATGATCCCGCATCATAAATGATGCATTCACATTCCGCAAATCCGATCACTTTCTTTCGATTTCCTGCATGACATACGCTTCAAGGATGTCGCCTTCGCGAATGTCATTGTATTTCTTAATTGTAATACCACATTCATATCCTTGTGAAACTTCTTTCACATCATCTTTGAAGCGTTTCAGAACGTCTACTTCCCCTTCGAAGATGACCACGCCGTCACGGATCAGGCGGAGTCCGCTGTCACGTGTAATATGGCCGTCTGTTACATATCCGCCGGCAATCGTACCGATTTTCGACACTTTGAATGTTTGGCGCACTTCAACCTGGCCGATGACTTTTTCTTCGTATTCAGGATCAAGCATTCCTTTCATCGCCGCTTCAATTTCTTCGATGACTTTGTAAATGATACGGTGAAGACGGATATCTACATTTTCAGCTTCAGCCGTGCTCTTAGCATTTCCGTCTGGGCGCACATTAAACCCGATAACGATTGCATTTGAAGCAGATGCGAGAATGATGTCTGATTCCGTAATCGCACCGACGCCTGTGTGAATGATTTTCACTTTTACGCCTTCTACTTCAATTTTTTGAAGAGCGGCTGTTAACGCTTCGGCTGAACCTTGAACGTCAGCTTTTACGATTAAATTGATGTCTTTGACATCGCCTTGTTTAATTTGTTCAAACAGATCATCGAGGCTCAGCTTCGCTTTGTCGCTGCGCTGTTCTTCCAGTTGCTTGGAAGCGCGTGCTTCACCGACAGAACGGGCTGTTTTTTCGTCTTTAAAGACGAGGAATTGATCGCCAGCCTGCGGTACGTCGTTTAAGCCCGTGATTTCTACAGGTGTGGACGGTCCGGCTGTTTTCACGCGGCGGCCGAGATCATTGACCATGGCCCGCACGCGGCCGAATGTATTTCCGACAACGATCGGATCTCCGACATTCAATGTTCCCGTTTGAACGAGAAGTGTCGCGACAGATCCTCTTCCTTTATCGAGCTCAGCTTCAATAACCGTTCCTTTTGCCTGACGGTTCGGATTGGCTTTCAGCTCTTCCACTTCACTGACAAGCAGAATCATTTCGACAAGCTCGTCAATTCCCTTGCCTGTAAGAGCGGACAGAGGAACGAAAATTGTTTCTCCTCCCCATGCTTCAGGAACGAGTCCGTATTCAGTCAGCTCCTGCATGACACGGTCAGGGTTCGCGCTTTCTTTATCCACTTTATTCACGGCAACGATAATCGGAACCTCAGCCGCTTTCGCATGGTTGATGGCTTCGACTGTCTGCGGCATAACGCCGTCATCAGCCGCTACGACTAAAATGGTAATATCAGTTACTTCCGCACCGCGCGCACGCATTGTTGTGAACGCCGCGTGTCCCGGAGTATCTAAGAACGTGATTTTTTTGCCGTTTTCTTCGATCTGGTAAGCCCCGATATGCTGGGTGATTCCGCCGGCTTCACCTTCAACAACTTTTGTTTTTCTGATGCTGTCAAGGAGGGTCGTTTTCCCGTGGTCAACGTGGCCCATGATCGTCACGACAGGCGGACGGATTTGAAGATCTTCTTCTTTGTCAGCCTCTTCATATTTTTCAAGCTCAGTTTCTTCAAGCACAATCACTTCTTCTGTTTCTACACCGTATTCAGATGCGATCAGTTCGATTGTGTCTTTGTCAAGCTCCTGATTAATGGTAGCCATTACGCCCAGAAGCATCAGTTTTTTAATGAGTTCAGACGGCTCTTTGCCCAGTTCCTCGGCTAAAGCTCCGACTGTTAAAGAGCCGGAAAACGTAATTTTCTCAGGAAGCTCTTTTTTCGGCTTCAGCGGTTTTTGCTGATACTGATTTTTGTTGTTATGATTGCGTTTGTTTTTGTTTTTGTTGTTGTTGTTATTCTTCTTGTTTTTGTTAAATTGATTATTCTGCACGTCATTCTTCTTTCCGTCTCGAATTTTGTTTGGTTGATTCCCAGCAGGCTGCTGATTAATCCCTTGCGGCTTGTTTTTGTTCGTTTCCGCAGGCTTCTGAGATGTAACGCCGGCGCCGCCTTTTTTAAATTTCGCATCAAGCTGCTTAATGGTCTTTTCTTCAAGCATTGCCATATGGTTATTTACTACTATATCCATGTTTTTCAGCGCAGTCAAAATTTCCTTGCTTGAAACATTGATGGCTTTTGCATATTCGTAAACTCTCATTTTAGCCATTCGTTCACCCCCAAAAATATTAATCGAGCAAGCTGATCAGCTTATTCGCAAAACCTTGGTCAGTGACGGCGACAACGACACGTGATTCCTTGCCGATAGAGCGGCCGAGATCAGCGCGGCTTTCGACTTTTTTATAAGGCACTTTATAATAATTGCATTTATCGGATACTTTTTTTGCAGTATTCGCAGATGCATCTTCTGTCAGCAGAACAAGTTTTGCACGCGCATTTCTAATTTCTTTTATAACCAAGTCCTCGCCCGACACGACCTTACGAGCTCGATTGGCCAGACCCAGCAAGGGAAACCATTCCATTCCAGACATGTTATTTTTTCACCTTTTCCGCCAGTTCCAGCAATTCTTCGAAAATCTGGTCATCGATTTGTGATTGAAATTGATTTTGCAATGTGTTTTTCTTTTTCGCAGCTAAGATGCATTCTTTCTCAAGGGTGATATAGGCACCCCGCCCGTTCTTCTTTCCGGTCGGATCGACTGAAATCTCTCCTTCTTTAGAACGGACAATTCGGATCAGTTCCTTTTTAGGCTTCATTTCCCCCGTTACCACGCATTTGCGCAGAGGAATTTTTTTTCGCTTATTCACCTAAAGTCACCTCTTATTCATCCGATTCGGCTGTTTCAGGCTCCATAAAGAGCGGCTCTAAATCGTCATCTTCTTCATGCTCTCTCGGATAGATGCCAAGGTCTCTTGCATCCGTTTCACTTTTGATATCGATTTTCCAGCCTGTCAGTTTCGCAGCTAAGCGGGCGTTTTGCCCTCTTTTTCCGATTGCCAGAGAAAGCTGGTAATCAGGAACGATGACAGTCGTGGCTTTTTCTTCTTCGCTGACGATGACATCCAGCACTTTAGACGGGCTGAGCGCATTGGCAACAAATTCAACCGGATCATCAGACCAGTTGACGATATCAATTTTTTCGCCTTTCAGTTCATTGACGATCGCCTGCACGCGCTGGCCTTTAGGACCGACGCATGAACCGACCGGATCAACGTCAGGATCATCAGTGCGGACGGAGATTTTAGAGCGGTCGCCCGCTTCTCTGGCAACGGATTTCAGTTCGACCGTTCCGTCATAAATTTCCGGCACTTCGATTTCAAAAAGACGCTTCAACAGACCAGGATGCGTTCTTGATACATAGATCTGAGGCCCTTTTGTCGTTTTTTCGACTTTTGTAATAAATACTTTAATCCGATCGTGCGGTTTATAGCTCTCATTCGGCATTTGTTCATTGACGGGCAGCAGCGCTTCAATCTTGCCGAGAGACACGTAAATAAACTTGCTGTCTAAGCGCTGTACAATTCCCGTCATGATGTCTTCTTCACGATCGATAAATTCTGAGTAAATCACGCCGCGCTCAGCTTCACGGACACGCTGCGTCACCACTTGTTTCGCCGTCTGCGCAGCAATGCGGCCGAAGTCTTTCGGCGTTACTTCTATTTCAACGACATCTCCGACAAGGTAGTTCGGATGGATGTGCTGGGCGTCGTCAAGCGAGATTTCAAGTCTTGAATCGTATACCTCGTCTACGACATCCTTTCTTGCGAACACGCGGATCGTGCCCGTCTCACGGTTCAGATCGACCCGTACGTTTTGCGCCTGGTTAAAATTTCGCTTATACGCGGAAATTAAGGCAGCTTCAATTGCTTCGATGATAATGTCTTTACTGATGCCTTTTTCTTTTTCAAGAATAGTGAGAGCATCTAATAGTTCACTGCTCATGTTAGCGGTCTCCCCCCTTAAACACTAATACTTCATTCATTAAAATGTTACAGCTAATCTTGCGTTAGCTATTTTTTCATACGGAATATTGACCCGTTTCTTTCTTGTTTTGACCGTCATCTCTATTGTAACAGTTTGTCCATCGAATTCAGCCAATTTGCCTTCAAACACTTTTAAACCGTCAATCGGTTCGTACGTTTTCATGTACACATTTTTGCCCAGTGATTTTTCGAAGTCGGTTTTTTTCTTTAATGGACGCTCGGCTCCAGGAGAAGATACTTCAAGAAAGTAGTTCTGGGTGATCGGATCGGCCTCATCCAGCTTTTCGCTTAACGCTTCGCTGACTTTGGCGCACTCCTCAATATCAACACCGTTCTCGGAATCAATAAACACGCGAAGGAACCAGTTTTGACCCTCTTTGACAAATTCAATGTCTACGAGTTCAAGCTGAAGGTCATCCAGTATGGGCTGAGCCATTTCTTGAACGGTATCAGTCACTTTTTTGCTCATGTTTTTCCTCCTTGTGCTGTCGATATCATATCAGCCGTTCCTCTGCATAAAAACCCTGCTTCAAAAGAGCAGGGGCATTGAGAAAACGATGGACATGTCGAGGCAAAATTGCCTGTTCAATACAAAAGAGCGGGTTTCCCCACTCTTTGCCTCGGTAATCGTTAGCATTTCCAATAAAACTATACCATAACCATATATTTAATGCAAATCAAACTCCGCTCGGAGGCTGTGCACAAAGCTTAAAACAGAGACAGCTGATTTTGGTCCGGAAGCGACTCAAGACAGCCGTGACGGTCTAAATACTCTAAAATGGTTTTTGACACTTTTCCGCGTTTTTGAAGATCCTCTTTTGAAAGGAACTCCCCTTCTTTCCGCGCTTTCACAATATTGAGAGCGGCGTTGGTTCCGAGTCCCGGAATTGAGTTGAACGGCGGGATGAGACTGTTGCCGTCAATGATAAATTCCGAAGCGCTCGAACGGTATAGATCGACCTTCTGGAAGGAATAGCCGCGCTCACACATTTCAAGCGCAAGCTCTAACACGGTAAGGAGGTTTTTCTCCTTCGGCGAAGCATCAAGCCCTTTAGAGCTGATATCATCCATCACCGCTCTGATGGCGGTCGAGCCTTTAATCATTGTATCAATGTCAAAGTCATCTGCGCGGACGGTAAAATACGCAGCATAATATAAAAGCGCGTGATGTACTTTAAAATAGGCAATCCGCACCGCCATCAGCACGTATGCGGCGGCGTGAGCTTTCGGGAACATGTATTTGATTTTTTTACATGAATCAATATACCAGTTCGGCACATTGTTCTTTTTCATTTCTTCTTCCCATTCCGGCGTCAGGCCTTTGCCTTTACGGACGAATTCCATGATTTTAAAGGCCAGTGAAGGCTCAAGGCCCTGATAGATCAAGTAAACCATAATGTCATCACGGCAGCCGATCACTTCGCTCAGTTCACACGTATTGTTGTGTATCAGTTCCTGCGCATTGCCGAGCCATACGTCCGTTCCGTGAGAAAGCCCGGAAATCTGGACAAGCTCGGAGAACGTAGTCGGCTTCGTATCCTCAAGCATCTGCCGCACAAATCGCGTCCCGAATTCAGGAATGCCGAGCGTCCCCGTTTTACAGCCGATCTGCTCTTCAGTGACGCCTAGCGATTCTGTGCCTTGGAAAATCTTCATAACTTCCGGATCATCTGTCGGAATCGTCTTCGGATCAATTCCGCTTAAATCCTGAAGCATCCGGATGACGGTCGGATCATCGTGCCCTAATATATCAAGCTTCAGCAGGTTGTCATGAATGGAGTGGAAGTCAAAATGAGTCGTTTTCCATTCAGACCCCGTCGCATCTGCCGGGAATTGTATCGGTGAAAAATCGTAAATATCCATGTAATCCGGGACAACGATAATCCCCCCCGGGTGCTGGCCGGTCGTTCTCTTAACGCCGGTGCAGCCTTGCACCAGACGGTCGATCTCCGCGCCGCGCATGTGCAGGTTGTGATCGCCCGCATAGCCTTTCACATATCCGTAAGCCGTCTTTTCCGCGACGGTGCCGATCGTTCCCGCGCGATACACGTTATCTTCACCGAACAATACTTTCGTGTAGTTATGGGCATGCGGCTGGTACTCACCTGAGAAGTTCAAGTCGATATCGGGTACTTTGTCACCTTTAAAGCCTAAGAACGTTTCAAACGGGATATCATGCCCGTCCTTTTTCAAAGGTGTGCCGCAAGACGGGCAGCTTTTATCCGGCAGGTCAAAACCGGAACCGACTGATCCGTCATTAAAGAATTCGGAATATCGGCAGCTCGGGCACACGTAGTGCGGAGCGAGCGGGTTCACTTCAGTGATTTCCGTTAAGGTCGCCACAAGCGATGAACCGACGGACCCCCGGGAGCCGACGAGATAACCGTCATCCAGAGACCGTTTTACAAGCTTATGAGAGATGAGATAAATAACGGCGAACCCATGACCGATGATACTTTTTAATTCTTTTTCTATTCTCGCTTCCACAATTTCGGGAAGCTCTTCACCGTAAATGCTTCTGGCGCGCTGATAGCTCATTTCACGGATTTCTTCATCAGCCCCGTCAATTTTCGGCGTGTACAGATCGTCTTTGATCGGTTTGATCTCATCGATCATCGAAGCGACTTTCTGCGTATTGTCAACCACGATTTCTTTCGCTTTTTCCGCACCGAGGAAGGAGAAAGCCTCCAGCATTTCATCTGTCGTTCTGAAGTGCACTTTAGGCAGTTCGTGTCTGTTTAACGGGTTGGCGCCGCCTTGGGAAGATATTAAGATCTTCCGGTAAATTTTATCCTCATCGTTTAAATAGTGGACATTTCCCGTAGCCACGACCGGCTTATTCAATTTTTCTCCGAGCTTCGTGATGTTGGCGATGATTTCTTTCAGCGCTTTTTCATCCCGGACGAGCTCAAGCTGCAGAAGGTGTCTGTATACTTCCGGCGGCTGCACTTCAAGATAATCATAGAAGGATGCGATATCTTCAACCTCTTCGGGAGATTTTTGCATCATGCCTTCAAAGACCTCACCCCTGTCACAGGCAGAGCCGATTAACAGACCTTCTCTGTATTTATTAAGCTGCGACCTCGGAATGCGCGGCACTCTGTAGAAATATTGAATATGAGAAATGGACACGAGCTTAAACAGATTTTTAAGGCCGGTCTCATTTACGGCAAGCAATGTAGCGTGATAAGGTCTTGATCTCTGATAAGCATTGGATTGTCCCATATTCTCATTCAGCTGATCATGATAAAAAATGTCTTTTTCAGCGGCATCTTTGAGCATTTTCAACAGCAGGTAGCCCGTTGCTTCAGCGTCAAAGACCGCTCGGTGATGCTGGGTTAATTCGATATCAAACTTCTTACATAACGTATTTAAGCGGTGATTTTTAAACTCAGGATACAGGAAACGCGCGAGTTCCAGCGTATCAATGACCGGATTTTTCGCTTTTTCCGTTTTCAAAAGTCGCTTGTACGCCACATTTAAAAATCCCATATCAAAGCTGGCGTTATGAGCCACAAGCACGTCATCGCCGATCCATTCTTTAAAATCCCGGACGACGTCAACGACATCGGGAGCGTCGCGGACCATGTCGTCCGTAATCCCGGTAAGCTCTATCGTCGTTGCTGACAGCGGATGGTGCGGATTGGCGAACGCTTCGAATTTATCGATAATTTCTCCGCCTCTTATTTTGACTGCGGCAAGCTCAATGATGGTGTCATACACTGCGGACAGACCTGTCGTTTCAACGTCAAAGACGACGTATGTGTCTTCTTCCAGGAGACGGTGAGCTGGATTGTATGCGATCGGAACGCCGTCATCTACGATATTGGCTTCCAATCCGTAAATCATTTTAATGCCGTGTTTTTTCGCGGCGGAATAGGCATCCGGGAAAGACTGCACAACGGCATGATCAGTTAACGCAATCGCTTCATGTCCCCATTTTTTCGCCTGTTCGACAAGTTTTCCGACGCCCGTTACAGCATCCATTTGGCTCATCGGAGAATGCAGATGAAGCTCAACCCGTTTTTCGCCTTCAGGAGCGGTGTCTTCACGGGTTTTGGCTTTTATTTCATTCACGTCATTTGCAATCATGACGAGGTCTCTGACGAATGTATCGTTTTGAATGCTTCCCCGCGCCTTCACCCACATGCCTTTTTTCAGCGTTTTCATCAAAGCGGCGTCTTCTTTTTCTCTGGCGAACATTTTTACTAAAATGCTGTTTGTATAGTCCGTGATTTTGAAAATGCAGAGCGTGCGTCCGCTTTTCAGCTCGCGTGTTTCAGCATCAAACACAAACCCCTGCACCGTAATTCTTCTTTCTTCATCCATGATGCTGTCAAGCGTCCGGATTTCTTCGTTCTCTTTAATTTGATAGCCGATGACAAGCGGTCCGGACGGTGCCTGATCCTCATCGCCCTCTTTTTCCTTCTTCTCCATCTCGATAAGCGCCTGCATCGCCCGCTCCTGATCTTCAGCAAGCTTTTGCTCGCGGAATTTCTGGACTTCTTGGTCAGATACGAAAATTTCGGTATCCAGCTGCAGTTCCGGAAAGCCGAATTGGCGGTAGCTGTGCTGAATCAGCGCGAAGTATTTATTTTTGAGCGCAGATGCTTCTGTATCTGTTTTTGTTTTCACGATCAGTTTGTTTCCCTTGAGCTTCGGCTTCTGCTGATTCAAAAGAGCCACCATCGGCGGCGAGGTTCCTTCAAGCTCTTCAATACAGCGTGTCCAATAATCCTGTACAAGCTCCTCTGTCACTGTAGGGTCGATGACCTGAACAGACGATGTGACACGGGCGATGTGAGCAAACGATTGTGTTAACCTCATCATGAATGAATCATATATTTGATACGGCAAAAGAGCCTTAAAGCGAAATTGGAAATGCCAGGCCTTTTCTGCTTTATGGATTGTCAGTTTATCAATCTCTCCGTCTTCAAAGTATGTCATGAAGGTATCATCTGTCATATTAAGCTGCTGCAGAAGAATCTGAAACTGTCTTCTGTTTACTGATAACTGTTCCATTCAGACAGTATCCCTCCCTTAAAACATCATAAGTGAAGGTACCTCCGCAGGTGATGAGGTACCTTCTTTTTTCTCTATTTTAACATGATTTTGTATGATTCGTTATGGTGATTACTTCGTCTTAATAAATTCAGAAAGCTCATCCACTGAAACTTCGGCAGATTCACCGGTTTTGCGGATTTTCACTTCTACGATGCCTTCGTCGGCACGTTTTCCGACAGTGATGCGGATCGGAAGGCCGATCAGATCAGAATCAGCAAACTTCACGCCTGCGCGTTCAGCGCGGTCATCGTATAATACCTCATAACCTTCCGCCTGGAATTTGCCGTAAAGCTGTTCAGCAAGCTCTTTTTGGGCTTCGTTTTTCATATTCAGCGCCAAAATATGAAGATCATACGGAGCAACGCTTTTCGGCCAGATCAAGCCTTTTTCGTCGTGATGCTGTTCAGCGATGGCTGAAAGCGTTCTGGACACGCCGATTCCGTAACATCCCATCAGCATCGGCTGCGCACGCCCGTTTTCATCAAGGTATGTCGCATTCATCGCTTCAGAGTAACGCGTGCCGAGTTTAAAGACTTGTCCGACCTCAATCCCTTCAGCGAAACGGATCGTGCCTTTTCCGTCAGGTGACGGATCGCCTTCCTGAATGATTCGAAGATCGGCATATGCTTTTACTGACGCGTCACGTTCGATGTTTACGTTTCGGTAATGACGGTCTTTTTCATTCGCGCCGCTAACGGCGTTTACCATTACTTTCACGGCTTGGTCGGCATAAATCTCAATGTCGCCGGCAGCGCCGATCGGCCCCGCAAATCCCGGCTCCGCGCCAAGTTTCTCCGCTACTTCTTCATGAGACGCAAGCTCAACCACTTCCGCGTTCAGAAGGTTTTTCACTTTCACGTCATTGACCTCATGATCGCCTCTTACTAACACGAGAACAAATCGGTCATCAGCTTTAAACAGCATTGATTTGATGCAGGCGCTCGGCTCGATCTGCAAGAACGAAGCGAGCTCTTCAATGCTTTTGACATTAGGCGTATCAATTTTCTCCAATGCCTCGGGGGTTTCATCTGACGGCTCGCTGTTCATGACAACTTCCGCCATTTCCGTATTGGCTGCGTAAGAGGATCCATCGGAATAAGCGATGGTATCTTCCCCTATTTCAGAAAGAGCCATAAATTCATGCGTGTCTTTTCCGCCCATCGCGCCCGAGTCGGCAATAACGGGACGGACGTTTAATTCACAGCGTGCGAATATGCTGCTGTATGCGCCGTACATGTTTTGGTATGTTTCCTCCAGACTTTCTTCAGAAGCATGGAAAGAATACGCATCTTTCATGATGAATTCGCGTCCGCGCAATAACCCGAAACGCGGGCGTTTTTCATCTCTGAATTTAGACTGGATCTGGTAAAGAGTGAGCGGCAGACGCTTATAAGATTTCACCTCATCGCGCACGAGAGAAGTAATGACTTCTTCATGTGTCGCGCCTAAAGCAAATTCACGGCCGTGGCGGTCTTTCAGACGCATTAATTCAGGCCCGTACGTATACCACCTGCCCGATTCCTGCCATGTTTCAGCCTGTTGAAGGGCCGGCATCAGCATTTCCACCGCGTTGATTTTTTCCATTTCTTCACGCACGATCTTCTGAATGTTTTGAATGACCCTGTAAGCCAGGGGCATATAGCTGTAAACCCCGCTCGTATTTTGTCTGATAAATCCCGCTCTCAGCAGAAGCTTATGGCTTTTTGCTTCAGCATCAGCCGGCACTTCTCTCAGGGTCGGAATAAGCGTCAAACTTTGTCTCATGTCTTCGCACCTCTGATTTTTTACTAGTCAATTATAAGAATAAACGCTGGATATCGTTCCATGTGACAACCAGCATAAGAAGCATTAAGAAAGCTACGCCGATAAATACGACAAATGCTTCCTTGTCACGGTTTATCGGCTTGCCGCGGATTGCTTCAATGAATAAAAACAGCAGCCGCCCGCCGTCAAGCGCCGGTATCGGCAGCAGGTTGACAATTCCCAGGTTGATGCTTAAAAACGCCGCAAACTGGAATAGGTTGATAATACCGGTTTTTGCAACTTGATCCGTCATATCATAAATGCCGACAGGACCCGAAAGCATATCAAGCTTAAACTGGCCTGTCACAAGTTTGCTCAGATTGGTCAGAATCGCTTTTGTGACATCAACGGTAGATGTCGCGCCATAGGCAATCGCTGCAAGCGCGCCTTTTTCAGTCGGCGCATAAGAGCCGAAGCGGCCGATTGTTTTTTTATTTTCATCTTTTACAGCTTCAGGTGTAACCGAGATATGAAACGATTTGCCGTCCCGTTTGACGGCGACATCGATTTTTTTTCCGGGATTTTCTTTTACCGCTGTCACGATGTCTGTCCATGACCTCATTTTTTCACCGTTAATGCTCTGGATATAGTCGCCTTCTTTTAAACCGGCAGCCGCTGCGCGTCCATTGTCTGTCAGCTTCCCGAGCTCAGGCTGATTCGAAGGCACGCCTTGAATGAATCCAAGCATGACGAGAATGACATACGCTAAGATGAAGTTCATTATCGGACCGGCAGCAATCGCCTTAATCCGCTTCCATACGGGTTTAGACCCGAATTGTCGATTGTAAGGCGCAATCTGCACTTCTTCTCCGTCTACGATAAAAAAAGAGGTCTGACTGACAGTAAAGCCCGCCAGTTCATCTTCTTTCCCCTGCTCGTACCCGGTAATCTTCATTTCGTGCTCAAGATCAGCCGTCTCCACCTCGATAATTAAAGCGTCGGGATATTTTTCCTTTTGATTAATGATGACTTTTTCCACTTCGTCATCTTTATTAAAAAGAAGCCCGACGGTATAACCGGGTTTGACTTCAATCATCTCCGGGTCTTCACCGGCCATGCGGACGAACCCGCCGACCGGAAGGAGTCTGATCGTATACACGGTTTCATTCTTTTTAAATGAAAAGATTTTAGGGCCGAAGCCGATCGCAAATTCACGGCAAAGGATTCCCGCTCTTTGGGCGAGCAATAAATGCCCCAGCTCATGGAAAAAAACGAGCGTTCCGAAAATAATAATAAACGCGATAACTGTATTCACGAACATACCACCTTATGTGAGTATTGAATTAACGTATCCCCGGGTGTCTTTGTCCACTTCTTGGATATCCGCAAGACTCGGATCCTGAATTACGCTGTGGCGGTCCAATGCTTTTTCAATCAGGTCCTCAATCGATAAGAATGAAATCCGTCCGGCAAGAAAAGCGGCAACGGCTTCTTCGTTGGCCGCATTTAAAACCGTCGGCATCGTTCCCCCTATTTTACCTGATTCAAAGGCAAATTGTAAGCAGCGGAACCTTTCAAAGTCAGCTTTCGCAAAATGGAGGCTTCCGATCTCCCATAATTCAAGCCTTTTTGTTTCAGGCAGAGGCAGCCGGTCCGGATATGTCAGCGCATATTGAATCGGCACCCTCATGTCCGGATTTCCGAGCTGGGCGATGACGCTTCTGTCGTGAAATTCAACCATCGAATGAATGATGCTCTCCTTATGTAATACAACGTCAATCTGTTCATACGGAATGTCAAACAGCCAATGCGCCTCAATGACTTCAAGTCCTTTATTCATCATTGTAGCCGAGTCAATCGTAATTTTTGCACCCATCGACCAGTTCGGGTGGTTAAGGGCGTCGGCAATCGTTACAGACTCAAGCTCCTGCCGCGTTTTATCTCTGAAACTGCCGCCGGATGCCGTAATGATCAGGCGCTCGATATTTTTGCTCTGTTCGCCTTGCAGCGCCTGAAAAATAGCGGAATGTTCGCTGTCAACCGGAAGAAGAGGAACACCGTATCGTTTTGCGTGTCCTTTCACTATATGCCCGGCAGTGACGAGAGTTTCCTTATTTGCAAGCGCAATTGTTTTTTTCTGTTCAATCGCTTTCAAAGTCGGGATTAAACCGACGCTTCCAAGCAGCGCATTGACCACGATATCCACTTCGTCCATGACTGCCGCTTCAATCAGGCCTTCTTCTCCGATGCCGATTTGACATTCATGAGAAAAAGACGCTTCTTTCACTTTTTGGTATGTATCCATGTCGCCGACTGCTACATATTTCGGCTGAAACGTTCTGATCAACGGGATCGCTTTCTCGGCGTTTTTACCGAAAGTCATCGAGACGAGACGGAACTGATCTTGATGCATGCGCAATACGTCTAACGTCTGCTCCCCTATTGATCCTGTTGCTCCTAAAAGACAAATATTCTTCAAAATGCCACTCCCATTCTATGCGTCCAGATCGGTCTTATTTTCATATTAGCCTTTCTCATGAAAAAAGCGCAAGCAGAAAGTATAAGAACGGCATGACAAACAAAAAGCTGTCAAATCGATCTAAAATGCCGCCGTGCCCGGGAAGGATTTTTCCCGAATCCTTCACATCATAGTGCCGCTTAAGCGCTGATTCAACCAAATCCCCGATCTGTCCGAATACAGACAGAACAAGCGTGATGACCAATAGAACCGGGTATGAAATCGGAAGGTGCGCAAACAGCTGAAAAACAGCCGTAAAAATAAGGGCGATGACAATACCGCCGAGAAACCCTTCCACCGTTTTGTTGGGACTGATTTCGGGCCACAGCTTCCGCTTCCCGAGCGACTTTCCGACGAAATATGCGCCTGAGTCCGTTGACCATATGACAACGCAGGCATAAAAGATATACAAAAGCCCGTTTGTTTCAATGTTTCTGATTTCAATAAAATAATGAAAACACAGTCCGATATATACCGTCGCGAGAACGATAAACCCGACTTCGTCAAACGTAAAGGTGTTTTTCACGAGCACCGTATAGCTGAGCAGAATCAATACAGCGAAAATCGTTACTTCCATTTTCGCATCGAAAAAATGATATTTGTCCGGCATCATATACAGCCATAACAACAAGAGGCTGATCAGACCCGGAAAAGAAAAAAATCTGAGCTTTTTCATCCGCAAAAGCTCAAAAAGCGCTATACTTCCCATCACGTAAACAAATACGGTGAACGGCAATCCTCCGAAAATAACCAAAAATAAAAATAATGCCGCTGCCAGAACACCTGTTAACAATCTTTGTTTCATTTCCACCATCCTCTAAATTCCGCCAAACCTCCGGCCCCGCTGCTGAAATTCTCCCACTGCCTGCAGAAAGTGATCTTCTTTAAAATCGGGCCACAGGACATCTGTAAAAACAAATTCACTGTAAGCCACCTGCCAAAGCATAAAGTTGCTCAATCTGATTTCTCCGCTCGTTCTGATGAGCAGCTCCGGGTCCTGGATTGATTCTGTCATTAAATGCCCGGAAAAGAGCGCTTCATCAATGTCTTCGATATTCAGCGTGCCGCTTTTCACCTGTTCAGCCAGTGCTTTTGCCGCATTGACGATTTCCGTGCGTCCGCCGTAGTTCAAAGCGAAATTGAGAATCAGCCCGTCATTTTGTTCTGTATCTTTTACGGCCTTCTCAATCGCCCTGTACGTATGAGAAGGGAGCGCGGATTCATCTCCGATAATTTTCACCTGTACATTTTCCTCTATTAATTCAGGAAGATACGTATTCAGGAACTCTTCCGGAAGCTTCATCAAAAAGTCGACTTCCATCTTCGGGCGCTTCCAGTTCTCCGTTGAAAACGCATAAAGAGTCAGAAATTTAACGCCGAGCTGACTTGCGAGCTTTGTCACCCTTTTTACCACTTTCATTCCTTCATGATGTCCTGCAATCCGAGGGAGTGAACGCTTCTTCGCCCAGCGTCCGTTTCCGTCCATAATAATGGCAATGTGTGCGGGAATTTCACCCTTCAGTATGTCTTCTTTTGTATACCGTTCTAAGTTGGAAGCCGCATTCTGCTGATTCTTCCAATTTTTGAGTATGTTGAGCATGAGATTCCTCCGTCACCCAAAAAGGTTGCGTTGCTGATGATCAATGTAATCAACAGTATTAACAAAAAAACCCCCTGTAAACATGAGAGGGTCTTTTCACATTATCTATTGTACATAGTTTTTCATTAAACTTCCATGATTTCTTTTTCTTTGTCCTTTGTGACGCTGTCAATTTTTGACACATATTCATCTGTCAGCTTTTGAACGTCTTCACTGGAAGCACGAAGCTCGTCTTCTGTAATGTCTCCGTTTTTCTCAAGTTTTTTGAGGTCATCGTTGCTGTCACGGCGGACATTACGGACTGCTACTTTCGCTTCTTCCGCGTATTTTTTCACGACTTTGACAAGTTCTTTACGTCTTTCTTCCGTCAGAGCCGGGATCGCGATGCGGATAATTGTGCCGTCACTTGTCGGCGTTACGCCAAGATCAGCTTTCAGAATCGCTTTTTCAATATCGCCGATTGCCGTTTTGTCATACGGTGTGACAACAAGCATACGCGCTTCAGGCACATTGATGGAAGACAGCTGGTTTAAAGGTGTTTGGGCACCGTAGTATTCTACTGTCACTTTATCCAATAGAGATGGGTTGGCACGTCCTGCGCGGACTGACGCCAATTCGCGTGAATAAGCGGCAACCGCTTTTTCCATGCGTTCTTTTGTTTGTGTTAATACTTCGTTTGACAACGTTATTTCCCCCTTACGATCGTTCCGATTGATTCGCCGATTACGGCACGCTTAATATTTCCTTCTTCCATAATAGAAAAGACGATCAGCGGAATATCATTATCCATACATAGTGAAGAAGCCGTAGAATCCATGACTTCCAGCCCGTCTTTTAACACATCGAGATAAGATAATTTTTCGTATTTAACGGCTGACTCATCTTTTCTCGGATCAGCATTATACACACCGTCGACATTATTTTTCGCCATTAAGATCACGTCCGCTTCAATTTCAGCGGCACGCAGCGCTGCGGTTGTGTCCGTAGAGAAATAAGGGTTTCCTGTTCCCGCGGCAAAAATAACAACGCGTTTTTTCTCCAGGTGGCGGATGGCTTTTCTTCTGATGTAAGGCTCAGCGACCTGACGCATTTCAATTGATGTCTGCACTCTGGACTGAATTCCGAGCGTTTCCAGGCTGTCCTGCAGGGCAAGTGAGTTCATGACAGTAGCAAGCATGCCCATATAATCGGCCGTCGCACGGTCCATTCCTAAGTCACTGCCCGTTTTTCCGCGCCATAAGTTGCCGCCGCCTACGACTACGGCCACTTCGACGTCAAGCTCAGCGATTTCTTTTACCTGTTTAGCGATGGATTGGATGACAGTCGGATTAATGCCGTTTCCCTGCTCTCCTGCCAATGCTTCTCCGCTAAGCTTTAAAACGATACGATTGTATTTTGGTTTTTCCATAATAACCTCCAAGTGTAAACATTGCCGTTTCCTATTATGCAAGAGAAAAAAAGGTTTGTAAATATAGTTTTAAAAATAGGGAACACAAGTAGTGTCCCCTATACTGCCTGAAAAGCCGCGAAAGATTCGCCAAGGCTTTCCGCCATTATTTTTTCACTTGGTTCATAACTTCTTCAGCAAAGTTTTCTTGGCGTTTTTCAATACCTTCTCCAACTTCGTAGCGGACGTAAGTTTTAACAGATGCGTTTTTCGCAGCCACAACTTGTTTCACTTTTTCGTCTGGGTTTTTAACGAAAGCTTGGTCTAATAAGCAAATTTCTTCGAAGAATTTGTTCAGACGGCCTTCAACCATTTTAGCTACGATGTTTTCCGGTTTGCCTTCTTGAAGAGCTTGCTGAGTCAGAATCTGACGCTCATGGTTTGCTTCTTCTTCAGACACTTGGTCGCGGGAAATGTAACGAGGATTTACCGCTGCAACATGCATCGCAATGTCTTTTGCAAGATCTTCGTCAGTTGTTCCGCTAAGAACGGATAATACGCCGATGCGGCCTCCCATGTGAAGGTAAGCACCGAACGCTTCGCTGTCTTCTTTTGAAATAACAGCAAAACGGCGAAGAGTGATTTTCTCTCCGATTTTAGCAACGTTGCTTGTGATGTATTCTTCAACAGTAGAACCGTTTTCCATCTTTTGACCCATTGCTTCTTCAAGATCAGCAGGAGCGTTTGCAAGAAGGTGGTCAGCAAGCGTGTTCAGAAGCTCTTTGAAGCCTTCGTTTTTCGCAACGAAATCAGTTTCAGAGTTTACTTCTAAGATAACGCCTTTGTTGCCGTCAGTTTTAATAAGAGTAGAACCTTCAGCAGCGATACGGTCAGCTTTTTTAGCCGCTTTCGCAATTCCTTTTTCTCTCAGAAGGTCGATTGCTTTGTCCATATCTCCGTCAGTTTCAGTCAATGCTTTTTTACAGTCCATCATACCAGCGCCTGTTTTTTGACGCAGTTCTTTTACCTGCTGTGCAGTAATAGCCATTTGAATTCCTCCTTATATGTGTAAACAAGATATGTATAGATACATTTTTCTTGAAAAAAGGTGATAAAAGGCAGTCCCTCTTATCACCTTTTGATTAGGTTACGCAGTTGTCGTTTCTGTTTCAGGTGCAGTCTCTTCAGCAGCTTCCGCTTCTTCTTCGCCTTGCTTCGCTTCAAGAATAGCATCTGCCATTTTAGAAGTAAGAAGTTTGACAGCGCGGATTGCGTCATCGTTTGCAGGGATTACGACATCAATTTCATCAGGATCACAGTTTGTATCTACGATTCCGATGATAGGAATGTTCAATTTGCGAGCTTCCGCAACAGCGATGCGCTCTTTGCGAGGATCGATGATGAATAATGCATCAGGAAGATCCTTCATGTCTTTAATTCCGCCGAGGAATTTTTCAAGACGCTCTAATTCTTTTTTCAATTGAACAACTTCTTTTTTCGGAAGTACTTCAAATGTACCGTTTTCTTGCATTTTCTCGATGTCTTTCAGACGCTTAATGCGTTTTTGGATTGTTTCGAAGTTTGTCAGTGTACCGCCCAACCAGCGTTGGTTGACATAGTACATGCCAGAGCGTACAGCTTCTTCTTTAACAGAATCCTGAGCTTGTTTTTTTGTGCCGACGAAAAGGATTTTTCCGCCTTCAGCAGCAAGGTTTTTCGTGAAGTTGTAAGCTTCCTCTACTTTTTTCACTGTTTTTTGAAGGTCAATGATGTAGATTCCGTTACGCTCCGTGAAAATGTAACGCTTCATTTTTGGGTTCCAGCGGCGTGTTTGGTGGCCGAAGTGAACACCAGCTTCAAGCAATTGTTTCATAGAAATAACTGACATGTGATTTCCTCCTAATAAAATGGTTTTTTTCCTCCGCTTAGGTCATTTTTGTGCAGAACTGCCGTTTGCAGCACCCTCTGCATAAATCGTTAAGCGTGTGTATTTAACACCAAGACATAATATAACACAGCTTTATGCGACAATCAAGAATCCTTTACAGCTTTGCCGCGAAATTTTAAAAACAGCTCGATTTCTGTCTTTCCGCTCTGCATCCGTTTGGCGATTTCCGCGGGGGTGAGCCCTTGTTCATATAATTCTGAAACACGTTTTTCAAACGAATGCGCACCGTTGTTTTCATCACTTTCAGCCCGTTCCGTTGCACTGATGAGCTTTTCCATGTGGTCCGGAATATCAGGCTCTTCTTTCGGTTCCGGCCGGGGTTCGGCATCTTCTGCGTCCGGCGCTTGACGGCTTTTTGCGTCTTCGAGTCTTTCATTTTCTTCTTTCAGCTCAAGCAGAAACGCTGCAAGGGTGTTTTCCGTCTCTTCAAGAATCTTCTTCTGCTGGCGCTCCGTCTCCTTGAGGGCTGAAAACCTCGTGTACAGAATAATGACGGCATAAAGCAGTACGCCGTGAAGCACAAAGCTTAAAAGCCATAATAGTGTTGACATGTTTTTCACTCGCTAACCATGAGTTCATTATTGAATTACTTTTTCAAGCAGATGCTTTAATTTAAACAGCGCCTTTGAATGAATCTGTGAAATCCGCGACGTCGAAAGGTTCAGGACTTGTCCGATCTCGGTCAAAGTCAGTTCTTCTTTATAGAATAAACTGACGACAAGCTGCTCTTTTTCAGAGAGCTCGTGAATTTTGCCCGCAAGCTGAGCGATCAGCTCGTCCTTCATGATTTTTTCTTCCGGCGGCACATTTTTGTCATCTCTGATCATCACTTGAATATTCTCACCGTCATCCTGGTCGTGAAGCTTTTCATCAATTGATAAGAGATTGGCAAAAAACCCTTCATTCATCGTTGATACTACGTCCTGCTCCGTCATCCCCAGCTCTTCTGCGATCTCTGAAGGAGTCACATTCCGAAGGTAGCGCTGTTCAAGTTTTTCGATCGCCGCTTCGACTTTTTTTGTCTTCTCCCGTGAAGTTCTGGGCAGCCAATCTTCTTTACGCAGCCCGTCGATGATTGCACCGCGAATTCTAAACGAGGCATAGGTATCAAATTTTAAATCCCGGCCGGGGTCAAATTTTTCCAGGGCATCATATAAACCAAGCATACCAAGGCTCATTAGATCGTCTTTATGCACCGATTTCGGCAGTCCGACGGAAATTCTGCCGACATGATATGTGACCAGCGGCATGTAACGGCGCATTAAATCATCACCGGCTTTAGGATCTTTCCACTCTTTCCAGCGCGACCAAAGCACCTGATCTTCATAATTCAAGGATTGCATTGTTATCCCCCTACCTCATACCTTTATTAAATCGTTGTTTCACCTTGTTTAACAGTTCGAATGTGCAGCATGCAGGACTTTGGCTCAAATTCAATCGTCCGGCCGCTTGAGCCGCCCGTATCTTCACTGATGACCGGAATGTTATACAATGAAAGCTGCTCTTTGATGGCCGCTACATTCCTCGGACCGATTTTCATCAGGTCGTTTGTCATTTTAAACTTAAACATCTCCGCTCCCCCGGCGAGTTTTGCCTTCAGGGCAAACTTGCGGCAGCCGGCTTTCAAAAGCATATCAATCGTCATCTTAACGGCGGTGTCCGCGTATTTTGCACGGTTGAGCTCCGCCGTTTTTGATAAACCGGAGTCCGGCAGCATGACGTGAACGAGTCCTGCCGTTTGTTTGTCTTTATCGTATAAAACCAGCCCTACGCATGAACCGAGTCCCGAGGTCCGGATTTTATCCGGGTAACGCGCGACTTGAACATCCGCAATCCCCACTTTAACGACTGCGGCTTCCGCACGGCTCATAAAGCCGCACCCAATGAGACGAAGAGCTTTTCAAAAGAATCATAGTCCGGGAGCATAAACATGTGGGCTTTGAGCTCCTGCCGGCTGCCCTGGTCAAAAATAGAAGTATCCACGACAATGGCATGCTCTCCGACTTGGCTGAGCTCCATCAGCCCTTCACTGATAACCGCGCCGAACATATCAAGTGAGATTTCCGGCACGCTCGGGTAAATCTCAAGCTTTGTCAAATCAGCCAATGCCGTTAAATAGGAACCTGCTAAAATATTGCCGAACTCATGTAAAGCAGAAGAACTCAAATGATCTTCACCCAACTGGTCAATATCAAAATCCGGATTTCCGATCAGCTCTCTGATAAACTGTTCCGCCTGATGGAAAGGCATGATGAGAAAGATAGAGCCGGTCATGTCGCCTTCCATTCTTAAAAAGATACTGGCGACCGGCGTTTCAGCCCCGCCGAAAAAATCAGCGAGCTCATCAAATGTCAATAAAGTCGCAAACGGCACTTCCATGTCTATCTTTCTGTTCAGCAGCTGAGCCATTGCAGAAGCCGAGTGACCCGCCCCGATATTTCCGACTTCCCGCAAAATATCCATCTGCTCTTCTTTGATCGCTTCAAACTTACTCATGTTGTCTTTTCCCCTTTAAGCATTAGGCTCTCCGGACGCAGATGCCGAAGCACCTTTATCCAGTACCGCATGCGCATCGATAATATTGAGGAGCCTGTTATCTTGCTTGACGATCTGTTTAATCCACACATCCGTTTCCTTTGTCTGGCTTTCAGGCGCGGATTCGATTTCATTTTCATGCACGGTGATGACGTCATTGGCCTCATCCACGACCCATCCGACATCGGCGTCACGATAAGAAATGATGATAATCCGAGTCTCTTCTGTGATGTCCTGTTCAGGCTGATTCAGACGTTTTCTTAAATCAAGAACCGGGGTAATCACTCCGCGCAGATTGATAACGCCGCGGATATAAGATTCCACACCCGGGACCCTCGTCGGTTTTTGCCACTTTTCAATTGATTTCACCTGGGAAACTGAGATAGCGTATTCTTTCCCGTTTATCATAAACACAATCATTTTTTCACCTGTTTTGATTTCAGCAGTCATTCGGGCACCTCCTCGTGTCGTTTTAGTAGATCAGCGCATTGCAATCAATAATCAGCGCCACTTCTCCGTTTCCGAGAATCGTAGCGCCGGAAATCGCAAAGACGTTCGTCAAATAGTCGCCGAGTGATTTCAGTACGACTTCCTGCTGTCCGATAAAAGAATCCACGACAAAAGCAGTGGATTTATCGCCCTTTTTCACGACGATTACATGGAACTGATCGGCATCCTGTTTTGAATCCGTAATGCCGAATTCTTTTTTCAGATAGACGATCGGAACGATTTGGCCTCTGAAATCAATCACTTCTCTGTCATGCGTCTGCAGGATATCTTTCTTATCAATAACAGCCGTCTCTATAATAGAAGAAATCGGTATCGCAAACGTCTCTTCTTCCAGTTTAATGAGAAGAACGGATATAATTGAAAGTGTCAGCGGAAGCTGGATACTGAAAAGAGAACCTTGACCTTCCGCGGATTTGACACTGACAGAGCCGCCGAGTGATTCGAGTTTATTTTTTACGACATCCAGGCCGACGCCCCGCCCTGAAATGTCAGAAATTTGATCGGCAGTCGAGAAGCCCGGAGCAAAAATAAGCTCGTAAATCTCATTATCTTCAAGCGTTTCAGCATCACGTTCGGTGATTACACTCCGCTCGAGCGCTTTTTCAAGAATTTTCTTTCTGTTCAGGCCGGCCCCGTCATCTTCAACCTCAATAAAGACGTGGTTGCCGCTGTGATATGCCTTAAGCACGACATGACCTGATTCCGGTTTTCCTTTATTCACCCGCACTTCAGGCGATTCAATGCCGTGATCGATGCTGTTTCTGATTAAATGAACAAGCGGATCGCCGATTTCATCAATCACCGTGCGGTCCAGCTCCGTTTCAGCTCCGATGATGGACAATTCGATTTTCTTGTTTAATTCCTTTTGAAGCTGGCGGATCATTCTCGGGAAACGGTTAAAGACGGTTTCTACCGGCACCATCCGCATATTAAGAATAATAGACTGAAGGTCGCCCGAGATTCTGGTCAGGCGTTCAACGGTTTCAGTCAGCTCATTGTGGTCAAGCTCTTTGGCGATCTGCTCAAGACGTCCGCGGTCAATGACAAGTTCTTCAAAAAGGTTCATTGAAGAATCCAGTCTTTCAATGTTGACGCGAATCGTTTTCGAGCCGCTGTGATGCTTCGGCTGTTCTTCCGTTTTCGCTTGCGGCTTAGGCTGTTTCTCAGCCTTTTTAACCGGAGCTTCCTTCACCGGTTCAGCCGCTTGCGGTTTTTCGGCCGTTTTTAACGGCGCACCGGCAGAAATTTCGACATTCTCCACTTCTGAAATGCCGCTGATGAGTTCTTTAATTTCTTCAGCAGGCTGCTTTGTTAAGAAACACACCTGAAAATCCGTTCCGAAATCTTCCGTCTCAAGCACTTCCGCGGCGGGTATCGTTTTTGCGACTTCCCCGGCTTCATTCAGCTTCTCAAATATCATGTACACGCGCACGGCTTTGAGCATGCAGCTTTCATTCAGGGAAATCGTTATTTCATAGCGGCTGAATCCTTGCTCTTCCGCCTCTTCAATAACAGTCCGTTCGAACTCGTCATAATCCCATTCAGTTGAAGCCTGTTGTTTTGAAGCCGGCGGTTCTGCTGTTTCGGCTGAAGCCGCAGTCTCATGCACCGCATTTACGTCGAGCTTCGCACTCACTTCAGAAATATCACGTTTGCCGTCTCCTCCGTCAATAATGGACTGCACCATCTCTTCAAGATGATCAAGCGCTTCAAACAGCACATCCAGCCAATCTGATGTAACGGGCATTTCTCCGTTGCGGATGGCGTCCAGCACATTTTCCATCAGGTGGGTTAAATGCGCCAGATCTGTATATCCCATCGTTGCGCTCATGCCTTTCAGCGTATGGGCAGCTCTGAAGATGTCATGCACAAGCTGAAGGTCTGCCGGATCTTTTTCCAACAGCAGCAGCTTTTCGTTACATGTCTGTAAGTGCTCTTTACTTTCATCAATAAAGACATCTAAATATTGATTCATATCCAATTGATTCACACCCTCTCTTTTTTCACACATCCGGTGATGGATGCCGCGATATCTTCCACATGTTTAATCTCATGAATGAGGCCCGCCTTTATCGCTGACTTCGGCATTCCGAACACAACACAGGATTCGTCCGATTCCGCAATCGTTTTAACGCTGCCTGTTCTGAGCATTTCTTTTACGCCCTCGGTTCCGTCGCTGCCCATGCCTGTCATAATGACGGCTACCTTTTCGTAATCGGATAAGCGGCTTGCCGAACGAAACAAATAATCGGCTGACGGTTTATGCCGGCTTTCCGTATCATGAACGTCAAGAATGATGCGGAGCCTTCCGCCTTCCTCTGCAACCGTCATATTTTTTCCGCCGGGCGCGATGTACACCCATCCGTCTTTCGCTTCTTCACCGTTTTCCGCTTCTTTGACCTGAATATCTGACAAATGGTTGAGTCTGTCTGCAAGTGAAGCGGTGAAGCCTTCAGGCATGTGCTGAACGACAAATACAGGCGCCTTTAAATCCTTCGGCAGTTTCGGAATCACCTTTTGCAGAGCCCGCGGTCCGCCTGTAGAGGTCGCGATGAATACGGCCTGCTTGGCGGATCTTACTTTCGGTCTTTCAAATCCCGCCAAAGCCGGACGTTCCGGGATAGAAGACTCTTTCACTGCCGCCTCAGGTTTTTGTGCGCGGGACAGCCCGGCTGCAATCACCCTCTCAATCAGCTGCTCTTTAATTTTATAAAGATCAAGTGAAATTGCTCCGGAAGGCTTGGTGATAAAATCAAAAGCGCCCATTTCCAGGCAGTTGATCGTTCGGTCCTTCCCTTGCTGTGTCTGGCTCGATACCATGATGACGGGAAGTTTATATATGCTGATGATCTTCCGCAATGTATCCGTTCCGTTCATGACCGGCATTTCAATATCAAGCGTGACAACATCCGGTTTGAGAAGCTCTATTTTCTTCAGCGCCTCTTCCCCGTTTCTGGCTGTCCCGATGACTTCTATCTGCACTTCCGCAGCCAGAAAATCGGTAATCATCTTTCTCATAAAAGCTGAGTCATCAACGACAAGCACACGAATCACTGTAAAGTCCTCCTCAATAAAAAAGAAGATAATCTCTCAATAAATGCCGGTTTCTCTTCTCTTGGTTTGTTTTCTTCCGTTTGAAACAAGACATCCGTCAGAAGACGGACGGACCTGCTGGCTTTTGCTTGAGGACTTTTTATTAAAAAAGGCACCTGGTCAATGACGGCTTGACTTACTAACGGGTCATCGGGTATGGAGCCGGCGAAACGCACCTCCGCGCCTAAAAACGTGTGAATCGCATGAGAAAGGCGGTTGTACGTGTCCAGCGCCTGTTTTTGGGCGCGGGCGCGATTGACGGCAATGTTTACAGTCAGCCGTTCATCCGCGAGCAAAAGATGTTTGATCGCGCTGTAAGCATCCATAATGGCCGTCGGCTCAGGCGTTGTCACGGCGAGAATGTCTTCCGCCGATAAAATAAACGGCAGCTGTTCTTTTGAAAGTCCCGCTCCCATATCAAACAGAACGTAATCAAAATCGCTTAATACAGCGGAAAGACCATTCATAAAAGCCGACCACTTCTCTCTGTCTGCTTGATAGATCGCCTCAAGCCCCGTTCCTCCGGATATGTAGCGAAGGCCTTTCGGACCGGAGGACAGTGATTGCGCCAACGCGTGCCGATTCTCCATCACATCAATAATGGTGCGGGAAGAAGCAGCGCCGATCAGCACATCAATGTTGCCCATTCCGATGTCAAGATCAATGATGAGTGCTTTTTTTCCTTTTTCCTGCAGGGCAACTGCCATGTTTAATGTTAAATTAGATTTTCCGACGCCGCCTTTACCGCTGATGACGGCTAATGTCTTCGCTTTTTTCTCATAAAGCTCCGGCTTGATCATTTGCCGCTCTCTCATTTTCCTTCTTAATGACTCTGCCTGATCGGGTTTCATGTCAAAAGCATCCTTACAAACTCTTTTGGTGAAGCCGATAGGATGTCTTCAGGCACATCCTGTCCATTTGTCAAATAGGCGGCGCCGATTCTTGATTCCGACAGCACTTGAAACACGGAGCCGAGTGAGGCGGTTTCATCCGCTTTCGTGAAAATGAATTGATTGACCGGCACACCTGAAAACTGTTTCAGCACCTGTTTCATATCTTCATATTTTGCAGATGCGGATAATACGAGAAAGGATTGTAAGCCTGATTCAAACGGAATCATCTCTTGTAATTCCGTAATATACTGCTCTTCTTTAAAGTTTCTACCGGCTGTATCAATGAAAACATGGTCATATTCAGCGAATTTTTCCAGTGCCTTCAGACATTCTTCCTTTGAATAGCATACTTCAAGAGGAGCCTGAAGCAGCTCCGCATATGTCTTCAGCTGCTCGACTGCGGCAATCCGGTAAGTATCCGTCGTCATAAAGGCAATTTTTTTATGCTCTGTCAGCATTGATGAGGCCGCGAGTTTCGCAAGTGTAGTCGTTTTGCCGGCCCCGGTTGAACCGAAAAGCACGACGTATTTTGATTGAATCCCTTCCTGCCACCTGTCTGCCGAAGGGAGTTTTTTCACTAACAAATCCTGCAGTTTGGAGCTGACATTATCTTCAGTTAAATCTCCGGAAACAATTGAAGAACGGAGCAATTCACTGAGTACGGCGTTTTGCGTATGATCAGGAAGCCCGGCTTGCTTCAATAGTCTCTCGGCTTTTTTTAATGGTTCAGGGAACACTTCTTTAAAATGCGCCAGTTCGCCGGAAATACTTTGATCCGGAAGGCGCGGCGGCTGAACAGGCTCAGCTTTCTCCGCCGTTTTCGTCTTTTTCATTTCTTCAGCGGCAGCCGGCGGCGTTTTTCTCGCTTCCCTGACGTCACGATCTAAAACCGCTATCACTTCGACGGCCTGCTGCGACCGCAGCCCCAGCCATTTTCGTTTCTTTACTTGTTTGGAATGTAAAATAACGGCATCATTGCCAAGTTCCTTTTTGATTTGCTTCGCGGCATCCTGCATTGAAGCGGCTGTAAATTTTTTTATTTTCATTAAATATCCACCACTCCAATGCTCTGTACTTCAACATTTGCTTCCAGCTCATTATAAGAAAGAACCGGAAGATCAGGGAAATACCGTTCTAACAGCTGTTTTACATACATTCTGACAGCAGGCGAGCAAAGCAGAATCGCCGACTCCTGGCGGATGGAAAGCTGCTCGGCCTCTTTAGCGACAGAACGGATGATGCTGTCTGAAACCTCAGGGTCGAGTGACAGGTAATTGCCCTGTTCAGTCTGCTGTACCCCGTCTGCAATCGCTTTTTCCACCCGGCCTGAGCATGTGATGACCTTCAGCGTTTCATGCTCTCTCGCATATTGCGCCGTGATTTGTTTGGCAAGCGACTGTCTCGCGTATTCTGTCAAAAGATCTGAATCTGTCGTTAATCTTCCGTAATCGGCAAGAGTTTCAAAAATGGTCACCAAGTTTCTGATTGAAACTTTTTCTCTCAGCAATTTGGCAAGCACCTTTTGAATATCGCCGACAGAAAGAGGGTTTGGCGTGACTTCCTCAACAAGCACAGGATAATTTTCCTTCAGATGATCGATCAGCTGCTTGGTTTCCTGTCTGCCGACCAGTTCATGGGCATGCTGCTTAATTTTTTCTGTAATATGCGTAGATACGACTGATGCCGGATCAACAACTGTATATCCCAGCATGTCCGCTTCATCTTTTGCAGCTTCGCTGATCCATTTTGCGGGAAGTCCGAACGACGGCTCTATCGTTTCAATTCCTTCAATGACGTCATCTTCAGGCGTCGGTGACATCGCTAAGTAATGATCCAGCAGGAGCTCTCCTTTAGCGACTTCATTGCCTTTAATTTTCAATCTGTATTCATTCGGCTGGAGCGCGATGTTATCTCTGATGCGCACAACCGGAATGACAAGTCCCAATTCAAGCGCAAGCTGACGTCTGATCATGACGATGCGGTCAAGAAGATCACCGCCCTGCCCCGCGTCTGCAAGCGGCACGAGTCCGTATCCGAACTCAAATTCAATCGGATCAATATGTAAAAGCTGCACAACGCTTTCCGGGCTTTTCAGTTCATCCGCCTGAGCCTCTTCTTCAAGAATTTCTTCCTCTTCTTCGCTCGGCTTATCCGCTTTGGACAGCATGTAAGCGCCGAATGCAAGCAGACCGGCGATCGGCCCCGTCAGCAGAATGCCGATCGGTGTAAGAAGACCGAGCAAAAGTACAGTTCCCGCAGCTACATACAAGAGCTTCGGATAAGCAAACAGCTGGCCTGTAATATCATGACCGAGGTTTCCTTCAGATGCCGCTCTCGTCACGACGATCCCCGTAGCCGTTGAAATGAGCAAGGCCGGCATTTGAGAAACGATACCGTCACCGACCGTCAGCATTGTAAAGTGAGACGCAGCTTCTTGTATGCTCATCCCCTGCTGCAGCATGCCGATTACGATTCCGAAAATAATATTGATCATCACGATGATGATACCCGCGATGGCATCCCCTTTGACGAATTTGCTCGCACCGTCCATGGCGCCGTAAAAATCCGCTTCCCGGGCGACTTTTTCACGTCTGTGCTTTGCATCCTGCTCCGTAATCATGCCGGCATTTAAATCCGCGTCAATACTCATTTGCTTTCCGGGCATCGCATCGAGCGTAAATCTCGCCGCCACTTCCGATACCCGCTCGGCGCCTTTTGTAATGACGATAAACTGAATAATAATCAAGATAATGAAGACAACAAGCCCTACCAGCACATTTCCGCCGACAACGAAATTCCCGAATGTCTCAACAACCTTTCCCCCTTCTCCGTGAGAAAGAATCGAACGTGTCGTCGACACATTGAGCGAAAGCCGAAACAGCGTCAATAACAGCAGCAATGACGGGAATATCGAGAATTGCAGCGGTTCTTGCATATTCATTGTGGTGAGAAGCACGATCAACGCAAGAGAGATATTAATGATGATCAAAATACTTAACAACCATGGAGGGAATGGAATCACCAGCATTGCCACAATGAGGACAACACTTATTAAAACCGATAAATCTCTTGTTGACATGCTGTTTTTCTCTCCTTTTGAATCTGAAATTCACTATACTTTTTGTTTCGTTTTATATACATAAGCCAAAATTTCCGCAATGACTTTGAAAAACTCTTCCGGCACGGCCTGGTCAATGTCAACCTGATCATATAACGCACGCGCGAGCGGCCTGTTTTCAATCGTCATGACATCGTGTTCTTTGGCGATCTGCCTGATTTTTAATGCGAGATGGTCCACCCCTTTGGCAACAATGTAAGGGGCGTCCATTTTCTTTTCATCATATTTTAAAGCTATCGCATAATGGGTCGGGTTGGTAATGATGACATCCGCTTTCGGCACTTCCTGCATCATCCGCCTCATCGCCATTTCCCGCTGCTTCTGCTTAATTTTGGACTTGATTATCGGATCACCCTCCGATTTTTTGTATTCATCTTTTATATCCTGCTTTGACATTCTGATATTTTTCTCATAATCAAAACGCTGATATAAGTAATCAAGCCCGGCCAGCAGCATTAAAGCCCCTGATCCCGCAAGCCCCATCCAAAGAGTGAGCTTGGAAACGAAAGTGAGCACTTCCGCAGGAGTCAAAAGCGGAAGGCGGAGAATATCGCCATAATGCAGCCAGAGCACCATAAAGGCGGCAAAACCGACCACAGTAATCTTCAAAATGGATTTGACCAGTTCAACAATCGCCCTCATACTGTAAATCCGCTTAAATCCTTTCAGCGGGCTGAGCTTATTCAAGTCAGGCTTGAGGACTTCCGCAGAAAACAGAAAACCCACCTGCATGTAATTGCTCACGACACCTGCCACAAGCGCGACCAGCATAATTGGCGCGAGGATGAGGCTGATATCTTTCACCGTATCCACGAACAGTTCATGCACGGCAGATGCAGACAGATGTAATGATATCGATTTCGTATAAAACGTTTTAATAAAGGACAGCAGCCTGTCCCGCATATAAGGACCGAGCGCGATCAGCGAAAGAAAGATAATCAGTAAAGAAACGGCTGTATTCACATCCGTACTTTTCGCGACCTGTCCTTTCTTTCTTGTATCCTTCCGTTTTTTCGGCGTGGCTTTCTCCGTTTTTTCACCGGCAAAGAATTGCAGATTCAGTCTGAGCCTCATCATGTCACACCGACCAATGCCAATAGATTCCGCATGGTTTCAACGGTAAGGCTGAAGATGTTGCGGACAACGACAAACATCACCGCCATACAAACGATCAGCATAATAAAGCTCACGGCTATTTTCAGAGGAAGCCCGACAACGAAAACATTCAGCTGCGGCACCGTTCTCGCCACGATACCGAGCGCCAAATCAACTAAAAACAGACTGGCCACAACCGGCGCAGACATTTGAAAAGCGATAATAAACATGGCATTGAAGCTTTTTGCGATAAAAAGTCCAAAGTGATCATTTCCAAACGACGGAAATGCCTGATCAAGCGGGATATACTGAAAGCTGTAATAAATCCCGTCCAATAAAAGATAATGGGCGTTTACGCTGAGCATAAATAACAGCGCCAGCGTATAAACGAATTGTCCGATCAGCGGGCTTTGCGTTCCTGATTGCGGATCAATGACATTGGCGATGGAAAAGCCCATCTGAAAATCAATAAAGGAACCTGCTATCTGAATGGCTGTCATCATCATGAAAGCGATCAGCCCGAGGCTCAAGCCCACAACGGCCTCTTTTATGACAAGCAGCATATACTGTTCCCCTATTTCTATTTCCGGCGCATGTTTCAGCGTGCTGAAGCAGATCACCGAAAGAAAAAAAGCAAAGCCGATTCGGTGAACCGCCGGCAGATTCCGATGTCCGAACACCGGCACCGTTACAAAAAAAGCAGAGATTCTGATAAAGACCAATAAAAAAGCGGGAAATAAATCAATGATGGAATTCATTTGATTCTACCCTGCAAATCGGTTCAGATGAGAAAACAGATCAGTTGTGAACGAAAGAATCGTCGACAGCATCCAAGGACCGAAAAAGATCAGTCCAAGCATCACCGCCACGATTTTCGGAATGAACGCAAGCGTCTGTTCCTGGATTTGAGTTGTCGCTTGAAAGATACTGACGAGCAAACCGACGATCAGCGCGATCGCAAGCAGCGGCCCGCTGATCATTAGTGTTACATATACGGCTTTTTCCGCCATGGAAATTACAAATTCTGAACTCACAATTAGCACCTACCCTAAAAGCTGTCAAGCAAAGATTTCACGATTAAATACCATCCATCGACCAAAACGAAAAGCAATATTTTAAAGGGCAGAGAGATCATAACCGGCGGTAGCATCATCATTCCCATTGACATTAAGACGCTCGCCACGACCATATCGATAATTAAAAACGGAATAAAAATCATAAAGCCCATTTGAAAAGCGGTTTTGAGTTCTGATATCGCATAAGCGGGCACCATCGTCGTCAAAGGAATATCCTGAATCGATTCAGGTTTTTTCATTTTGGCATAGTTCATAAACAGCGCCAGATCCTTCTGCCTTGTATGCTTGCTCATATACTCTTTAATCGGCTTCTCGGCTTTTGTATATGCTTCATCGAGACTGATTTTATTGTCCATCAGCGGCGTTAAGGCTTCCTTATTAATCTCTGAAAAAGTCGGCGCCATAATAAAAAACGTCAAAAACAGCGCAAGGCCGATTAAAACCTGGTTGGGAGGCATGTTTTGCGTCGCCAGTGAGGTTCTTACAAAAGACAGGACGATGACGATTCTCGTAAAGCAGGTCATCAAAATCAGAATCCCCGGCGCCACTGAAAAGACAGTCAAAAGCAACAGTAATTTAACAGTGGAGCTGACTTCGGTCGGACTGCTTGAATTAAAAAGATTAATAAATTCATTCATGATGATAAGGGCCTTTCTTCTTTCCTTCAGAACGGCTTTGTTTCAGCTCGTTCAGCTGTTCTTTCAGCGCTTTTGAAAACGACGGAAGCATCGTTTGCGGCTTTTTTTCTCCATCCTTACGCCGATTTACGAGCTTGGTCCATTCCACTTTTGAAGACATCGACTCTTCGTATTGGCTCAGAATCGCCTCGCGCTCTTTTTCATCTTCAATTTCTTTTAAAAGCTGTATCGTTTCGCCCACACCGACTACGAGAACACTGTTTCCCACTTTAATCAGCTGCACGGAACGGTTTTGGCCGACTGACGTTCCGCCGATATTTTCCACATATTGAAACGGCTTCAGCAGACGGTTTCTTCTATTCATCAGTTTGACAAATCCATAGATCAGCAGAATGACGAATAATAACGCCCCAATCATCTTTACAAAATCAAAAGCGGAGACAGAAGATGCAGAAGCATCCCCTATCTCTTGATCAGCCGTTTGTTTCGATGTATCGCTTTTTTTCTCTGTTTTGTTTGTTGATTGTTTGTCAAACCATTCGTTGACGGTGGAATTGTCAGACTCCGCCGCAAAAGCAGGGAACGGATGTACATTGAGTAAAACGAAACAACAAATCAAAGCTAGTAAACCATGACTCTTTTTCAACAGTCGTACACCCTTTAGCTTAATGTTTTATTAATAGCTTCAAGCACGCGGTCCGCTTGGAACGGTTTCACGATAAAGTCTTTTGCGCCGGCTTGAATCGCGTCAATAACCATTGACTGCTGGCCCATAGCCGAACACATGATGATTTTCGCCTGCGGATCGATTTGTTTAATTTCCTTTAAAGCTGTAATCCCGTCCATTTCAGGCATTGTAATATCCATTGTCACAAGGTCGGGGGAATGCTCTTTGAATTTTTCGACTGCCTGCGCTCCGTCTGAAGCTTCAGCTACAACGTCAAAACCGTTCTTCACTAAAATATCTTTGATCATCATTCTCATAAATGCTGCATCGTCTACAATTAAAATTCTGTGTGCCATAATCTGTTTCTCTCCTCTATGTTCGCTTATTTTAAATTGTTAAGGCGGTCTGCCTGACTTAAAATATCAGTGACTCTCACGCCGAAGTTTTCTTCTATGACAACGACCTCGCCCTTTGCCACGATCCGCTGGTTGACCAGAATGTCAACAGGTTCACCAGCCAGCTTGTCAAGCTCAATAATGCTTCCCGCAGAAAGTTCAAGGATTTCTTTGACGCTTCTCTTCGTTCTGCCGAGCTCAACCGTAACGGAAAGCGGAATATCCATCAGCATATCAAGGTTATTCCTTGATCCTTGCGCCGCTTCGTTATGATCAAACGCCTGGAATTCTACCGGAGCGACTTGAACAGGAGCAGCTTTTTTTGCGGTTCCCTGTCTCTTCGGAAGCTCGGGTTTTGCCTGCGGCTCCGGCTGCATGGCAGGTTCCGGCTGCGGCGTTTCGTATGTTTGCTGAGGTTCTGATACAGTTTCTGCGGCCTCTGACTCATGCTGGTCTGCAGTCATCAGGTCTGCGATCAGATCTTTCGCAAACGTAATCGGATAAAGCTGCATGATGCTCGAATCGATTAATTCGCCGACTTTCAGACGGAATGACACTTTTACGAGCAGGTCATCCTCAGGTATTCTGTCGGTCCCTTTTTCTTCCGTCACATCCAGAAGTTCAACCCTTGGCGGAGAAATGTCAATCTTTTTACTGAACACGGTCGACATTGACGTAGCAGCCGAGCCCATCATTTGATTCATTGCTTCCTGCACGGCGCTCAGGTGGATTTCACCGAGTGACGGATCGGCGCCCCGGCCGTCCCCGCCGATCATCAAATCCGCGATGATGGCCGCGTCGCTTTGTTCGACGACGAGCAAATTGCTGCCGTCAAAGCCTTCTGTGTAGTTCACTTCAATGGCAACATACGGATGAGGAAATTCATCACTGATTTTGCTTTTTGAAATGACGGTCACACTCGGGGTCGTAATGTCCACTTTTTGATTTAAAAGAGTGGACAGCGCCGTAGCCGAGCTGCCGAACGAAATATTCCCGATTTCTCCGATCGCATCGCGCTCAAGTTCAGACAAGTTCGCCCCTTGAGGCTGTTCTGTATCCTCTGACTGACTGCTTGTGCCGTTAAGAAGAGCATCGATTTCATCTTGAGATAATCTATTGTTCATCTTGTTCACCTCTTATGTCGTGATCTAAAATTTGCACTGCCTGTCTTCGATTCACCCGGCCGGCCTGCCCTAAAAACTTCGGTTTGTTTCCGACCAATACAGTAAGAGGATCAGTCACTGATTTGTCCAGAGTTATACAGTCCCCGACTTCCAAACTTAAAAATTCTTCTATTGTCAGTTCAGAAGCGCCCAAGAGAGCCACAACGGGAATTTGAGCCGTCATGATGCGCTTTTCAAGCAACTTCGTTTCTTCGGGCTTCGCTTCATTCCGGTCTGATTGCATCCAATAATGTACGGAAAGCTTAGGGATAATCGGCTCAAGTACGACATGGGGAATACAAAGATTAATGACACCGCTGATTTCACCTATCTGCGTATTGAGAGAAATGACAACGACTGTTTCATTTGGGGAAACCATCTGTACAAACTGAGGATTCACTTCAAATTCAGTCATTTCAGGGTCAATATCAGCAATCGATTGCCACGCTTCTTTGTAGTTGCCCAGTGCATTTTCAAATAAGTTAGAAATAATATTCGTTTCAATTTCCGTAAGGCTGTCAGCTTTGTTATGAGTGATGCCGATGCCTCCCATGACGCGGTCAAGCATTGCGTATGCGATGGTGGGATTAACCTCCATCATAATTCTGCCTTCCATCGGATGAACATCGAATAAATTTAAAATCGTCATGTTCGGTATGGAACGGATAAATTCTTCATACGGCACCTGGTCAACTGAGCTGACGGATATATGAATATACGTTCTGAGCTTGGCGGAAAAGTGTGTTGTGAGAAGCCTCGCAAAGTTATCATGTATCCGGGTTAAACTGCGTATCTGATCTTTCGAGAATCTGAGAGCCCGTTTAAAATCATATACCTTTACTTTTTTCTCTTTAACTTCCTTTTTCAGCTCTTCCGCATCCGCCTCACCCGTGGAAATGGCGGAAAGCAGTGCGTCTATTTCATTTTGGGAGAGAACTTCTCCTGACATTTTCTTCACCTCCGTATTCTGTCAAATTTGTTTTTATTGCAGATTAAAGGAGGTAATGTACACTTTCTGAACTTTTCCTTCTTGGAGATAGCTGTTTACTTTCTCTTTTAATGATTGTTTAAACGCTTCTCTTCCTTTATCTCCCTCAATCTCTCCGGCGCTTGTGTCAGCTAAAATGGAAATGATATTGTCTTTCACCTGAAAATCGCGTTTTTCAAGTTCTTCCTTCGCTTTAGCCGAGTCGGTTTCAAGCTTGATGCCGATACGGATGATGCTGTCAGACTTTAAGTTTGTCGTGATATCGTCGACAGACACAGTGGCTGCAACGACTTCGTCAATTGTCGGCTTTTTATCTTTGCCGGAATTTCCGCTGACGACAAAATATGCTGCCGTTCCGAGGCCGGCGATGACAATTAAAATAATCAGCAAAATGATGACTAATTTTTTCTTCATTCTTCTTCCTCTATTCCCTGATCCAGTGAAAATATTTGTATGCTATGGTAAAACGATATGACTTTTTTGAGAACTGCTTCTTCCGGTTCTTTCACTACGAACTTTTTGCCGTTGGACAGTGTAATCGTCGTGTCGGGGAAGCACTCAATCTGTTCGATAAACAGCGCGTTCAGCGTAAAAGGCTGGCCGTTTAAACGGGTGACTTGAATCATGCAATCCGGAGAAGCGGCCTAACCGCCTCTCCTCCCTCCTTACCGTTTCAGATTAACCAGCTCCTGAAGGATTTCATCTGAAGTCGTAATGATTTTTGAGTTTGATTGGAAACCGCGCTGAGCAACGATCATTTCGGTAAATTCATCTGTCAGATCTACGTTTGACATTTCAAGATAGCCTGCCAAAAGCTTACCCGTTCCGTTTTCGCCCGGAGTGGTGACTGCGCTTGCAGCTCCTGAACTTAATGATTCTCTGTAAAGGTTTCCTCCGATTTTTTCCAGACCGGCGCTGTTAGGGAACGTGACCAGACCGATTTGTCCGGCATCATGAACCTCATCCCCTGCATCAGTGTATGTAACGGTTCCGTCTGCACCGATGCTGTAATCTTTCGCATCAGTCGGAATATTGATTTTGCCGCCGCCGATTTTTTCAAGATAGTACCCGTCAGTCGTAACAAGGTTTCCTTGATTGTCCTTTCCGAAATTCCCCGCACGTGTGTAAACAATTCCCGCACCTGTATTAATCTGAAAGTAGCCGTCTCCGTCAATGGCTAGGTCGGTTTTATTCTGTGTAGCCTGCGGGGCGCCGGTTGAATGAACAACATCAATGGAAGAAGTCGCGGCACCCAAGCCGATTTGTTTTGAATTGGTCACGTTTGAACCGCCGGCGACTGTCTGGCTGATCATATCTTTAAATGTAACGCGGCTTTTCTTAAATCCCACTGTGTTGACGTTGGCGATGTTATTGCCGATTACATCTAGTTTTGTCTGAAAGTTTTTCATGCCGCTGATACCGGAATATAATGAACGTAACATGTTAAATTCCCCCTGAGTTTCTTATTATTTAGATGTTTCGCTGACGGCCGTGACATTCCACGGACTGACCTCTTTGCCGTTTTCAAGCACGAGCACGTAATTGCCGTTTGAATGCTTGACTGAATTGACCGGGCTTGTCTGATCCTTCCCGTCGCTGTCGCTGAATGTGACATTTTTGCCGATCCAGTTCACATACATCGTAAACGGATCTTGATTTTCTACAAATTTAGTCATCGTCGTATTCATATTCATCATTTGCTCCAATGAAGAAAATGTCGCCATCTGGCTGATGAATTCTTTGTCATCAACCGGATTGAGCGGGTCCTGGTTTTGAACCTGTGTCATTAAGATCTTCAGAAATTCGTCTTTCCCTAAATTCGTGCTGCTGTTTACTGCGGAGGTGCTCTTCGCGCTTGAAGTGGTTGAAGCGCCCGCCGCGGCATAATCCGAGTTTACTGATGTCAACTATTCTTCCTCCATTTCATTGATAGAAAGCTCCTCCAGCATATCTCCGAAATCGCCTGACTGCTGCTGGTTCTTCTGCTCTCTCTGTCCCTGATGCTGCTGTTTATTGTGATCGGCCGTCTGCCCGTAAACAGGCTGCTGATCCCCGCTTTGAAGCGGGACTGTAAAACGGTCGACCTGGACCGCCATATTCGGAAGCGACTGTTTCAGCTGAGGAAGATGCTGTTCCAGCAGCTCTTTCGCGGACTGGCTGGATGCGATTATTTTGCTTTGAAACATCCCGTTTTCGTTTGTCACCTTAATTGTGACAAATCCGAGGTTCTCGGGATTAAGACGAATCGTAAAGCTTCCGGTTGTTTTCCCGAAAGGCGTGTATTTCATCTGTTTCCAGCCGCTGATGACCTGATCCGTTAACGGTTTATTTTCTGCCGGCTGCTGTTCAGCTCCTGCGGACGTTTGCTGAATGCCGGCAAGGCTTCTCGTTCCCGAAAACAGTATATGTGCAGACAATTTGCTGTCAGGCGCCTTTGCGTGAGTAACCGTGCCGCCGTTTTGCTGTTCTGTTTTCCCGGCTGACTCTTGGGATGATTCAGATGATTGAGATAACACAAAAGCTTTCAGCTCAGTTTCAGCCATATCCCATTCCTTTGTTCCCTTTTGAGAAAGGCCCGCAAGCTGCTCCGCGACGCTTTGAAAGCTCTTCAGCTCAGCGGCTGTCATGGAGTAAAGTTTAGATGCAGATTCGTTTTTCGGAAAAAATGTCTGCCGCAGGTCTTGAATCACGCGGTCTGGGACACCTTGTTTTTTCAATGCCTCTAATAAACGGGCGCCTTCCTGGTAAACCGCCTTTGCCTGCGCGCTGTCCGGCAGTTCCTGCTGAGATGTGAAGAGCTGGGATACGGCTTCTTGAATGAAAAGCAGACCCTTCTCAAGCGCATCCTTGACGGAATCCCCGTCTTTTGCGGAAGAATCCGGCTCATCCGTTTCAGGCTTCGCCCCATGCTGTTTGCCCGCTAACATGTCTTCTACAGATTCGGCAAGCTGTTTCAATAAAGGAAGAGCTGTTTCAGCCGTCTGCTTTCCTTCAAGAGCTTTTACCGCCTCAAGCAGCTTTTTTAGCTGCAATTCTTTATCTTCCGGGCCGGCTTTCAGCCAATCACCGATTTTCGATAGGGCATCATTCAGCTCTGCGTCACTTGTTTTGGTTTCATCTCCGGGCTGCCGGGGAGAAGTGATTTCCGACAGGAGCCAGTTCTGAAATAGACCTAAGCTGTTTACATTCATCTTCGCATTGCTGTTTTGCACAGTCTGCGTACGATTACCCGTTAATTCAGGCAGCTTCAACTTACATCACTCCTTATTTCCGTCAGCGGATAGTTTTTCTGTATATTTAGCCGCTTGTTCAGGAGTCATTTTCGTCAAGATTTCAGCAAGCTGCTTTTTACTTAATCCGTTTAAAATATCGAGGGCTTCTTTTTCTTTCAGCTTTACGATAATGCTTGCCGCTTTACCGCTGTCCATACTTTTATAGATGTTGATCATTTTATCTTTTCCGGCTGAATCCGCAGCGTCTTTTTTCGTTTCATCCGTCTTCGTTTTCTGCTGCTGTTCAGCTTCCTGTTTCAGTGAACGGATTTTCTGATTCAGATTATCGATTTCGGACTTGCTTGTGTCTAAATCTTTATTCAAAATGTTAATTTCACTTTTTTGTTCCTTTATGGTCTTTTCAAGAGAAGCCGTTCTGTCTACCTTCTGCTTTTCCGCCGCGCTTTTCATTTCTTTCGTTTCGGGAACCAATTCATTTAAAACAGGCGTTTTAGCGGCTGTTTCCTGAATCGGCTTCATCACATCAACGCCGGCAGCCCAAAGGATGATGCTTGCGACGATGATCAGAAAAATCAGCGGGATCATGATAAAAAGCAGGATTGAACCGAACTTTCCAGATCTCTTTTCTTTATCGGCCATTTCATTCGCTCCTAATGCCCCTGAATCATAAACTGCTTGATTGAAATGTCGTCCATTTCCCTCATCTCTGCAGCTTTGTCTTCAAGTGCGAACATATTAAATTGTTTTTCCCGCATTTTTTCAAATTTCTTTACTTCAATGTTTTTTTCGGTGAGCTGTTCCTGCTTCTCATTCATTTCATTTCGTTTCATGATGACAAGCTTTTGATAATGATAGATGGTGTTCTCAAGATTGGAAACGAATTGCTGATAATGTCTCATTTCCTGAACGCTCATTCCGCATTTCAGCTTTGATTCTTTGTCTTTTTCGAGCAATTCTTTTTTGCTCATATTTTCATATAGTTTTTCAGCCACTGTCTCAAATTCAGAAACCGATTGTCTGTATTCAGTCAATGTTTGGTCTTTTTCATTTTCTTTTAATTCCAGCAGCTTTTGAAATCTGAATTGGTATGCCACGATGTTTATTCCTCTTTTCCAGTCAGACTCGTCAATGCCGCAATGCTGTCTTCCAATTGAGCAGGTTCTTCCGTTCCTTGTTTTAAAAATTGAATAAGCTGCGGATAAAACTGAATCGCTTCATCAATTTCTCTTGATGATCCTCTTTTGTAAGCTCCGATATTAATGAGATCTTCAGAGTTTTGATAAGTTGACAGAAGATCGCGGAATTTGTTGGCCGCCTCTTTGTGCGCTGTGTCTGAAATATTAGACATGACCCTGCTGATGCTTTTCAGGATGTTCACGGCCGGGAACTGCCCTTTGTTGGCAAGCGCCCGATCGAGAACGATATGCCCGTCTAATATTCCGCGCACCGTATCGGCAATCGGTTCGTTCATGTCATCTCCGTCTACGAGAACCGTATAAAAAGCGGTTATCGTTCCTTGTTCATTCGCGCCCGTTCTTTCCAGCAAACGGGGCAAAATAGCGAACACAGAAGGTGTATATCCTTTTGTTGTCGGCGGTTCTCCCGCTGCCAGGCCGATTTCCCGCTGAGCCATCGCGACCCTCGTGACGGAGTCCATCATGAACATCACATTCCGGCCTTTATCGCGGAAGTACTCTGCAATGGCGGTGGCCGTATACGCCGCTTTCAAACGCATTAAGGCAGGCTGATCAGAGGTCGCGACTACGACTATCGAGCGTTTCAGGCCTTCTTCGCCTAAATCCTTCTCGATGAATTCACGCACCTCGCGCCCCCGTTCCCCGACGAGTGCGATAATGTTTAAATCAGCTTCAGTCTGCTTCGCGATCATTCCCATCAGGGTGCTTTTTCCGACTCCGCTTCCGGCAAAAATCCCGATTCTCTGCCCTTTTCCTACCGTCAGCAGACTGTCAATCGATCTTACGCCGACACCCATCTTTTCCCGTATCGGCGGGCGTTTCATCGGGTTTGGCGGCGGCTGTTCCGTCGAAACGGGGGACAAACCTTTCGGGAGCGCCCGGCCGTCAAGAGGTTCGCCGAACGCGTCGACAACTTGTCCGATTAAACCCGCGCCTACTTTGATGCGGAGCGACTCCCCAGTGGCCTCCACAATGCTGCCCGGCGCGATGCTGGCCGCTTCCAGATAAGGCATTAACAGAATGTTTTCATCTTGGAAGCCTACAACCTCAGCTTTAATCGCTTTTTTCGCATGGCCTTTCGGATAAATGAGACAAACATCTCCGATTGAGCTTTCGGGCCCTTTTGATTCAATCATCAGCCCGATGACCCGTTTAACCTTGCCGTAGCGCTTGTACGGATCCGCTGTTTCAATTGAGTCTATTAAATACTGTGTCTTCATTGCTCCGCTCCCGCCTCAAGCGCCGTTAAAAGCTTTTGCTTTAATTGCATCAGCTGGGTGTCTATGCCTGCATCAACACGTCCGAACGGAGTTTCTATCGAGCACGTTCCCTTCGCGGCTTTTTCATCGGCATATAAGCTTAATCTGCATTCTTTGTATAACAGCTGCTGAATTTCGTCCATATGCTGATGAACCGTCTCATAATATTCAGGGTCCACATAGATGGAGATGTCATCATAATCTTTCACTTCGGCTACTACCTGTTTGACCAGCAGAAGGAAAGCCTCTTTATCATCACTTTTTTGCCGCCATACTTTTTTAGCGAGCGCAACGGAAAGCTCAATGATTTCTTCCTCAGCGCTTTCCAGTTTTTCCTCGACTGACTGTCTCGCCATTTCCATAACGGCATTGGCCCGGCTGATGAGATTGGCGTATTCAGCTTGAGCCTCGGCTTTTCCCAATGCCATGCCTTCTTCATATCCTTCTGCCTTTGCTTCTTCTATCAATCTTTGTTTTTCTTCCGCCCAGCGGTTTTTCGCTTCTTCAATCTGCAGAAGAGTGTGCTCTAATTGATTTTTCGCTTCTTCAGACACCCTGTCGGCTTCTGCTTTGGCAAAAGCCATGAGAGCCTCCGGATTTTCGGGTTCCTCCCGGTCTGGATGGGAATGTGTTTTCCTGACTTCCTGCAAGGAAAGCTTGCGCCGTTTTTGTTCAGGAGAAAATGATGATTGCTGTTTAATGATATTAGACAATAATATCGTCTCCTCCGCCTCGCGCGATTACAATTTCTCCGGCTTCTTCCAGCTTGCGGACGACGCCCACGATTCTTGATTGCGCCTCTTCCACATCACGCAAACGCACAGGCCCCATAATTTCCATTTCCTCTTTAAACGTTTCAACCATACGCTGTGACATATTGCTGAAGACGATTTCTTTGACTTCCTCGCTCGCAACCTTCAATGAAAGCAGGAGGTCGTCGTTTTCAACGTCTCTGATCACGCGCTGAATCGCACGGTTATCAAGGGTGACAATATCTTCAAAGACAAACATCCGTTTTTTGATTTCATCCGCCAACTCAGGATCTTGGATTTCTAATGAATCAAGGATCGTTTTTTCCGTTCCTCTGTCTACGCCGTTTAACACTTCAACAACGGCTTCTATGCCGCCGGTCTGCGTATAATCCTGCGTAAAGGAGGAGGACAGCTTTTGTTCAAGGACCCGCTCCACTTCATTTATGATTTCAGGAGACGTTCTGTCCATAACCGCAATCCTTCTTGCCACCTCAGCCTGAACGTCCGGGTTCAGCTCAGACAAAATCTGTCCGGCCTGCACCGGGTCAAGGTAGGATAAAATCAGCGCCATCGTTTGCGGATGTTCCTGCTGAATGAAATTTAAAATCTGTTCGGGCTCCGCTTTTCTCGCGAAATCAAACGGCTTTACCTGCAAAGAAGAGGTGAGCCTGTTTAAAATGCTTACCGCTTTGTCTTCTCCGAGCGCTTTTTCAAGCACTTGGCGGGCGTAATTTAAACCGCCTTGTGAAATATAGTCCTGAGCGATTGCGATATTATGAAATTCTTCAATGATTTCATCTTTTCTTTGATGATCGACGCTTCTGACTCCCGAAATCTCGAGTGTCAATCTTTCAATTTCTTCTTCAGACAAATGCTTGTACACAGAAGCTGATACATCAAGGCCTAAGGAAATCATGAGGATGGCTGCTTTTTGTTTTCCTGTAAGCTTGTTCTGATCACGTTTCGCCATTTTCCATTCCCCCTAATCCTCGTCCAGCCAGCTTCGAAGCAATTTAGCAAAGTCTTCCGGTTTTTCTTTAGCCATTTTTTCAAGCTGTTTTCGTCTGACTGTTTCTTCCGTTTCAATTTTCTCTTCGTTGATATCAGGCAATCGAACCGGCTCGGGCGGTGTTTCATATTCATATTCTTCGTATTCATCCTCTTGTGAGCGTTTCTTTCTGATGAGGAGAATAATAAGCAGAATAATGGCCGCAAGCAGTACGCCGCCTGTAATGTATACCCAGATCGGAAGACCTGAAGATTGTGCCGAATCTGTGTTCAGGCTTGTTTTTCCGTCAAACGGCTGAACGGATACAACGATTTTATTGTTGATATCATTGTCTGTCAGGTTTTGATTTTGCGTTTCGTTTTTATCAAGAGACGTTCTGACGACCGTTCCTAAAATCTTCTGTATATCAGCCTGTCTCTGTGCTGATAAGGAAGCGGCATTTTTCGGATTAGGCGGCTCCACCATGACCTGAATGCCTAAATCACGCACTTTATACGGGCTTTCAGCGATTTCTTTATGAATGCGGTTGACTTCATAGTTGATTTTATTGCTGCTTTTTTCGTAGTCCCCGCTGTTGGAACCGCCGTTTGTCTCGGCATAGTTCGCGGTGTCATTGCTTCCCGTTCCGGCCGTGCCGCCGTTGGCCGCGCCGTCGCCTTTATACGTTTCCGCAACTTTTTCGGCGCTTACCGCTATGCCTTCCATGTTATCTTTATCGACAGGTTCGACAGTGTCTTCAGTGCGTTTTTCCTTCGTGAAGTCAACATCCGCCGTCACGGAAACAACGACCTTATCCTGCCCCATCATTGTGCCGAGCAGTGACTGAACATGTTTTTGAATGTCCTTTTCGACCTGCGACTTAATACCTTGCTGAGAAGCATAACTGTCAGAAACGGACCCTGCACCGCTGTCACTTTTGTCATAATATGTAGAATTTTGATCCATTATGACGATATTATCTTCTTTTAAGTTCGGAACACTTTTAGAAACGAGGTGGTACAGCCCGTTGATCTGGTTTTGATCAAGCGAGTAGCCCGGTTTCATCTGCAAAACGATTGAAGCGGACGCTGCCGGCTGATCTTCACCGACGAACACGGCTTCTTTCGGCATGTTGATCATGACCTTCGAGCTTTTAATACCGTCCATTTCATTTATCAGGTTTGACAATTCCGTCTGAGTCGCCTCAACCTTTAAAACGTCAAACTCATTATCCGTCAGGCCGAAGCCCGCATTTTGTCCGAAAAACGAATAATCAATTGATCCCGTTTTCGGCAGGCCTTCCGCGGCAAGCTGGACTTTAAGCGAATCCACTTGGCTCTCAGGAACCTTAATGACCGTGCCGCCGTCAGCAAGTTCAGAAGACACCTTTTTCGTATCGAGCTCTTCTTTAATCTTCCCCGCTTCTTCCGCGGACAAATCTTTATAAAGAGGCACCATCTTTTCAGACGAAGTAAAAATAATAACGACGATGAGTAAAATAATGAATGCGGCCAAGCCGCTTACCATGAGTATCTTCTGTGTTTTTGATCTGTTGTTCCAAAACGCTGCCGTTTTGGTTTTCATTTGCATTAGAGTACGATTCATGTTAACCCCCGGTCATTCCAGTCATTCTCTTCAATCTGACCACTACATCTGCATTCTCATGATTTCCTGATAGGCTTCCACGGCTTTATTGCGGAATTCGGTAGCGGCCGTCAGAGAAATATTTGCTTTTTGGGCAGCGATCATGACCTCGTCAAGGTTTACATCCTTTCCTGCAGCCAGTTCGTTCGTTATTTGGTCAGATTTCACTTGTGACTCATTTAACGAATCAATAGAGTTTTTTAAAAGCTCCGAAAAGCTTGTTTGGTTTGAAGAATCAGTTTTTTGAGTTTGGTTTAATTGATTCGTTACGTTTTGAGTATTTTGGGTTTGTTGAAGCTGAAAAGGAGTAATAGCGTTAACCACTTACATCACCTTACTTTCCGATTTCTAACGCCTTCAAAAGCATGCCTTTGGAGGCGTTTAATGCAGTTACGTTTGCTTCATATGATCTCGAGCTGCTGACAAGATCCACCATTTCCTTTAATGGATCTACATTTGGTTTTTGTACATATCCGTCTTTATTCGCATCAGGATTCTCCGGATCATAAACGAGATTAAAAGCGGACGGGTCTTCCGTAACACCAGATACCTTTACGCCACTTCCCGCGCTTCCTGTTCCGTTCATCTTGGAATGTAAAAGGGACGAAAATGATTCGCCTCCGGATTGGAGAGATACCAGCTTTCTTCTGTAAGGCACCCATTCGCCATTTACCTGCTTCGCTCTCGTTGTATCCATATTGGCCAGGTTGGACGATACGACGTCCATCCGGACACGCTGTGCAGTTAAAGCGGAACCCGAAATATTTAAGCTTTGAAAGCCACTCATTATTTTCCTCCTGTCAAGACGGTTTTCAGAGAATTGAATTTGCCGCTCATTCTTTCAACCAAAGCCTGATAATTAATTTGGTTTTCGGCTAAATCTGTCATTTCTTTGTCGATATCGACATTGTTTCCGTTTTGCTGGTACGATGTATCACTGCTGGACACGATAGAATAATCGTCCCCCGAACCCGTAAAGTCAACGTGCCGATAGTCGGTTTTTACAGCCTCAAGATTGGATGTTTCCTGATCTAACAAATTTCGGAAAGAGACTTTTTTTGCCTTATAGTTCGGTGTATCTATATTGGCGATATTATTAGTTAAGACTTTTTGCTTAATGTCCGCTCTCCCCAAGGCATTCTCAAGATTTTGTATAGTTCCAGAAAATAAGTCCAAATCCACTTACCTCCATTTCAGATATTTTTCTCCTAAAAATCCTTGTCGAGAATTGTAAAACCATATGCTTATTGTAAGAAATAACAGGCTTAAAGTCTATGAAGTTAGACTAAAAAAAAGTGCTCAATTATATCTATTTTGCATGTAGGTATTAAGTCCTAGAATATTTGTACTACAAGGATTTGTTTAATATAAGACTGAAAATAGCAGAATTTCTGTTTCTTCCTCCTTTTTTCACACAGCAAGATGGATTATCTCAGATCAGATTCCAATAAGCAACTTTAAACTGCAACTTTTCACCTATTGTCCATAAAAAAAGCAGGACTCCCATTTTCAGGGATCCTGCTTTTGTCTTAATGAGATTTAAGGTTTTCCAATTCAATAAGGAATTTGTTGTTCAGAACTTTAATGTACGTCCCCTTCATTCCCAGTGATCTGGATTCAATGACGCCTGCGCTTTCCAGCTTTCTCAGCGCGTTAACGATTACTGAACGCGTAATGCCGACACGGTCCGCAATCTTACTTGCCACAAGCAAGCCTTCGTTTCCGTCAAGCTCTTCAAAGATATGCTCAATCGCTTCAAGTTCACTGTAAGACAGAGAACTGATCGCCATTTGAACAACTGCTTTGCTTCGCGCCTCTTCTTCGATTTCTTCCGCTTTTTCTCTTAAAATCTCCATTCCTACAACGGTTGCTCCGTATTCAGCAAGAATGAGATCATCATCTTCAAATTGATCCTGCAGACGGGACAGAATCAGCGTGCCCAGTCTCTCTCCTCCGCCGATGATCGGCACGATCGTTGTTAAGCCCGCTTGGAACAGGTCTCTGTTTTCCACAGGAAACGCCGTGTATTCGCTGTTGATATCAAGGTTTGAAGACGTCTCCGGAACATTGAACAGATTTCTCGTGTACTCTTCCGGGAACTGGCGGTCTTCAAGCATTTTTTTCATTCGGTCATTTTCAATCTGCTGATTAATAGAGTAGCCCAAAAGCTTTCCTCTGCGGCTGACGACGAAAATATTAGAATCAATGACGTCACGAAGCGTTTCAGCCATTTCTTTAAAGTTTACGGGTTTGCCTGCCGCAGCCTGCAGCATGCTGTTAATAATTCGTGTTTTTTGTAGTAAAGCCATGATAAATAATCCTCCTAGAATTCCTCTTATTAAATTTTCACAATATAAATTGACTTAGATCTTTGTTGTTTGCAATCGTTCCGAGCTTTTCTTCAACGTATTGCGGCGTGATAGCGACTTTTTCCATCGTCACGTCCGGCGCTTCAAACGACAGGTCTTCCAAGAGACGTTCCAATATCGTGTGAAGCCTTCTCGCTCCGATGTTGTCCGTATCCTGATTCACATGATAAGCTACTTCGGCGATCTTACGAATAGCTTCGTCAGAAAATTCAAGAGATATACCTTCTGTCTGCAATAAAGCCTGATATTGTTTTAACAGCGCGTTATCGGGTTCGACGAGAATCTTCACAAAATCATCTACCGTCAGCTTGCTCAATTCTACACGAATCGGAAAGCGGCCCTGCAGCTCCGGAATCAAATCAGACGGTTTGGCCATATGGAATGCCCCGGCTGCGATAAACAGCACGTGATCTGTTTTGACGGAGCCGTATTTCGTGACGACGGTAGATCCTTCGACAATCGGAAGGATATCTCTTTGAACGCCTTCTCTCGATACATCTGCTGAGGAAGAAGCCCCTCCGTTTTTTGCGATTTTATCTATTTCGTCAATAAAGATAATGCCGCCCTCTTCAGCTCTTAACACGGCCTCCTGGCCGACTTCATCCATATCGATTAATTTGCCTGCCTCTTCATTGGTCAGAACCTTCCTTGCTTCTCTGACCGTCATTTTGCGGCGTTTTTTCTTTTTTGGCACCAGATTGCTCAGCGCATCCTGCATATTCATGCCCATTTGCTCCATCCCGGAGCCTTGCAGCATGTCAAACATCGACGGCTGCTGCTCTTCCACCTCTACGGAGACGTAATGGTCTTCGAGCTCTCCCAATGCGAGCTGATGCGCCATGCGTTTTCTTTTTTCTTCAAGGCTTGCTTCTTCCTGCTGGTCGGCTTCATCATCATTTGCCGGCTGGCTTCCTCCGAAAAGCATTTCAAACGGATTTTTCACACCTGCTTGTTTTTTCTTTCCCGGAACGAGAAGCCGCACTATACGTTTGTTTGCATTTTCTTCAGCCTGTTCTTTCACTTCGCTGATTTTTTCTTCTTTAATGAGCCGCACGGATGTCTCAACGAGGTCTCTGACCATTGATTCGACATCTCTGCCTACATAGCCGACTTCTGTAAATTTTGTCGCTTCAATTTTTATAAATGGCGCACCGGTAAGCTTGGCGATCCGTCTGGCGATCTCTGTTTTCCCCACCCCGGTCGGGCCCATCATCAGGATGTTTTTGGGAACGATCTCGTCTCTCAGTTTTTCATCAAGAAGACTTCTGCGATAGCGGTTTCTTAATGCCACGGCGACAGCTTTTTTCGCATCCTGCTGTCCTACAATGTATTGATCCAACCGATCTACGATTTGTCTCGGTGTTAACGGTTTGTTTTCCATGCGCCTCAAGTCCTTTCTATTCAAGTTCTTCCAAAATGATCTGATCGTTTGTGTACACACAAATCTCGCCCGCGATTTTCAAAGCGGCTTTTGCAATATCTTTGGCGGACAGATTCTCTCCGGCATAGGTTTTCAGCGCTCTTCCTGCTGACAGGGCGTAGTTTCCGCCGGAGCCGATTGCCAAAATGCCGTCATCCGGCTCAATCACTTCACCTGTTCCCGATACGAGAAGCAAGGTATCCTGGTTCATGACAATCAGCATGGCTTCCAGCTTGCGCAGCACTTTATCGCTGCGCCATTCTTTCGCAAGCTCAACCGACGCACGTTTTAAATTGCCGTTGTATTCTTCAAGCTTCGCCTCAAACATTTCAAAAAGTGTGAAAGCGTCTGCAACAGATCCCGCAAATCCGGCCAGAACCTTTCCGTTAAACAGCTTTCTCACTTTTCTCGCGGTATGTTTCATGACTACAGCCTGACCGAATGTGACCTGGCCGTCTCCTGACATAGCGCTTTTCCCGTTATGCTGGACGGCAAAAATCGTTGTCGCATGAAAAGATGACATGAGAAGGGCCTCCTTTTAATTTTCTTTAAAAGCTCTCGGGTGGTGGGACATATATGTGTTTCTCAGCATTTCCTTCGATACATGTGTGTATATCTGCGTAGAAGACAGATTGGAATGGCCCAAAAGCTCCTGGACGCTTCTTAAATCAGCCCCTTCATTCAGCAGATGAGTCGCAAACGTGTGCCGAAGCATATGCGGGTGTATATGTAAAGTGCCGGATGCTTTTTTTACAAGCCCGCTTAAAATATACCGGATTCCTCTGGCGGTCAGCGGGCCGCCTCTTTGATTGACAAACAGCACATCATGAGGCTCTTTTGCTTTTTCAAGCAGGCACTGCCTTCCGCTGTTGATATACAGCTCCAGCGCATCACGGGCATATGAGCCGAACGGGATATAGCGCTGCTTCTTGCCTTTCCCGTGAACGAGCACCGTATCCATGAACAGGTCAAGATCTCCGACAGTGAGCGTACAGCACTCACTGACCCTCATTCCGGTCGCATAAAGAAGCTCAAGCAGGGCCTGATCGCGCATCCCTGACGGCTGACTTCTGTCTGAAACAGCGAATAGTTCCTCAAGTTCTTTTTCATAAAGAAACTTCGGAATCCGTTTCTCTTGTTTCGGCAGATGAACAAGCTGAAACGGATTCTCTTCAACAAGCTTTTCCCTCATTAAAAATTTATAGAAGCTTCTCAAAGCTGAAATTTTCTTGCTGATTGTTTTTCTTGACAGGCCTTTTTCATAAGCCTCCGTCAAAAATATTCTCACATCATGATATGCAGCTTCTTTCATTCCATTTATATTTTGAGCATGCAGAAACATCCCAAATTCTTCAATCGAATTAACATAATTCACAATAGTATATTGTGAATAATTTTTTTCAATTTGTAAATATTCAACGAATAACTTTAAAAAAAAGTTAACATTCTCAGTCATTATGAAGACCTCCCTCTCCGAAGGGCTTTTAAATGGTATCATATAATGCATCGAAGTTGCAATGAAAAGCTATATCGTTTTCGAAATAGTTTGAATAGTCTCAATTGCGCGTTTAGCGTATTCTTCATTTCGTTCTTTTTTGTTTTTAATTTTTACAGGCAATTCTTTTAAGAGGCCGAAGTTTGCATTCATCGGCTGGAAGTTCTTCTGATTTGTCGTCGTAATGTAGTGAGCCATGCTTCCGATCGCCGTCTCCTGCGGGAATGTCACAAGATCCTGACCGAGCACAAGTTTGGCGGCATTGATTCCCGCTACAAGACCTGAAGCGGCAGATTCAACATAACCCTCTACGCCGGTCATTTGGCCCGCGAAAAACAGATCATTCCGCTGTTTAAATTGATATGTCGGATTCAAAAGGCTCGGCGAGTTGATAAATGTGTTTCTGTGCATGACGCCGTATCTGACGATATCAACATTTTCAAGACCGGGGATCAGTTTAAGCACTTCTTTTTGGTCTCCCCATTTTAAATGTGTCTGAAAACCTACAATATTATAAAGCGTTCCCGCCGCATCATCCTGTCTGAGCTGAACGACTGCATAAGGGCGCTTGCCTGTTTTCGGATCTTCCAGTCCGACCGGTTTCATCGGTCCGAACAGCATTGTTTTCTTGCCTCTTTTCGCCATGACTTCAATCGGCATGCAGCCTTCAAAGAAGATTTCTTTCTCGAATTCTTTTAAAGGTACCGTCTCAGCCGTCGTCAATGCTTCATAGAAACGGTCGAACTCTTCCTCTGTCATCGGGCAGTTTAAGTACGCCGCTTCTCCCTTGTCATAACGGGATTTTAAGTACACTTTCTCCATATCGAGGCTGTCTTTTTCGACAATCGGCGCCGCCGCGTCATAAAAATACAGATACTCTTCTCCCGTGAGCTCTTTCAGCTGCTGTGAAAGCGATTCTGACGTAAGCGGTCCGGTGGCGATAACAGTCGGGCCTTCCGGAATCTCTGTTACTTCCTCAGTAAGAACCGTTACGTTCGGATGGTTTTTCACGAGATCCGTCACGCTTTGCGCAAATTCATGACGGTCAACGGCAAGCGCTCCCCCGGCCGGAACCGAGCATTTATCAGCAGATTGAATGATTGCCGAGTCAAGGGCCCGCATTTCTTCTTTTAATACGCCTACCGCATTGGCGAGTGTATTTGAACGGAGGGAGTTGCTGCATACCAGTTCGGCGAATTTATCAGTATGATGGGCTGCCGTCTGCCTGACGGGCCGCATTTCATATAGTTTCACTTGAATTCCTCGTTTTGCAAGCTGCCATGCCGCTTCACTTCCGGCAAGGCCTGCTCCGATTACATTAACTGTTTGCTGGTTCATTTCTTTTCATCTCCTGTTGTTTGTCCCTTCCACACAAAGAAGGTGAGCAAGGCTCTGCTCACCGCTACTTCTGTGGTTCTTCCTTATAATCGCATTCGACGCATTGGACTTGTATGCCTTTTTTAAGCTTTTTCTCTACGAGCATATTTTCACATTTCGGGCATTTTCGTTCAATCGGTTTGTCCCAAGATACGAAGTCGCATTCAGGATAACGGTCACAGCCGTAAAAGATGCGTTTCTTTTTTGATTTTCGTTCGACAATGTTTCCTTCATGGCACTTAGGGCATTTTACGCCGATTTGTTTGACAATCGGTTTTGTATTCCGGCAGTCAGGGAAATTGGAGCACGCCATAAATTTGCCGTATCGGCCCATTTTATAAACCATCCGGGAGCCGCATAACTCACAATCTTCATCGGCGTATTCAGGTTCAATTTCCACTTCTTTCATTTCGGCTTCCGCTTTTTTCACGCGTTTTTCGAAATCAGTATAGAAGCTGTCAATGATTTGAACCCATTCTGTCTGGCCATCTTCAACATGATCAAGGTCTCTTTCCATTTTAGCCGTGAATTCAACGTTAATGATTTCCGGGAAAAACTCCATGATAAGATCCAGCACGATCTGCCCAAGCTCAGTCGGCACAAACCGTTTATTGTCTAATCCCACGTAACCGCGGCGCTGGATGGTGTCAAGAGTCGGCGCATATGTCGAAGGACGGCCGATCCCCAGTTCTTCAAGCGTTTTAACCAGGCGCGCCTCTGTATAACGCGGAGGCGGCTGAGTAAAGTGCTGCTCAGGCTCAATATCTTTCGATAAAACCGTGTCTCCCTCTTTAAGGTCCGGAAGCATGCGGTCTTTTTCTTCCAGCTGATCGTCTTTACCCTCTACATAGACTTTCATGAAGCCGGCGAATTTGACTTTACTTCCGTTTGCCCGGAATGTCAATCCGTTATTGCTGAGATCGACGCTCATCGTATCAAGGACGGCAGGGGCCATCTGGCTTGCAACAAAGCGCTCCCAAATCAGCTTGTATAATCTGAGCTGGTCTCTTCCAAGCACCGCTTTTAAGTCGGCAGGTTTTCTGAGCACCGAAGTCGGGCGGATCGCTTCGTGAGCATCTTGTGCGTTTTCATTTTTCTTTGCCGGTTTCCGTTTTCCCGCTAAGTACTCTTTGCCGTACGCCTGATCAATAAAAGCTGACGCTTCTTCAACGGCTGTATTGGAAATCCGCGTTGAGTCCGTTCTCATATACGTGATGAGCCCGACTGTCCCTTCTTTGCCGAGATCAATTCCTTCATATAATTGCTGCGCGATCATCATCGTTTTCTTCGCTCTGAAATTCAGCTTTCTTGCAGCCTCCTGCTGCAGAGTGGACGTTGTAAACGGCAGAGCGGGATTTCGTTTGCGCTCTTTTTTCGTAACCTTGTCAACTGTATACTTATTGCCTTTCAGCTGAGCAAGGATGGCTTTTACGTCTTCTTCGCTTTTTAAAGGAAGCTTTTTGCCGTTTTTTCCGAAAAATCCGGCTTCAAATGTCTCTTTTCCCTTTAAAAATGAGCCGGTAATCGTCCAGTACTCTTCAGGTTTAAAGTCATTGATTTCCTTTTCCCGGTCGATGATCAGCCGGAGCGCAACGGATTGCACACGGCCCGCACTGAGACCTTTTTTTACTTTTTTCCAAAGAATCGGGCTGATTTTGTATCCGACGAGTCTGTCTAGTATGCGGCGCGCCTGCTGCGCATCGACAAGATCCATATTAATCATGCGCGGATGTTTAAATGATTCTTTAATGGCGTCTTTCGTTATTTCATTAAAGACGACCCGGCAGTCCGAGGTGAGATCCAGATCAAGACTGTGTGCGAGATGCCATGCAATCGCTTCCCCTTCTCTGTCGGGGTCGGCCGCGAGATAGACTTTTTTTGCTTTCTTTGCCGCTGTTTTTAATTCTTTTAAAACAGGTCCTTTTCCGCGGATCGTAATATATTTCGGTTCAAAGTTCTGTTCGATGTCAACTCCCATTTGACTTTTCGGAAGATCCCGGACATGTCCCATTGAAGCTTTGACTTTATATTTCTTCCCTAAATAACGTTCAATCGTTTTCGCCTTGGCCGGCGATTCCACGATGACTAGATAATCAGACATTTTCATCCCCCTCAAGAGGTGTTCTCTCTCTTTTCAAGTATCAATTCATTTTAGAGCTGCCTTTTTATGGCTTTCAACATTTCATTCTTTATGATGAACGTCATTTTATACATGAAAATAATGTGCAACTTTAAATCCTCACTATTATTAAATATTACAATACCGTTTGTCAAACGATATTTCAAAAGGGTTCCGTATACTGAACGCATCGGGCGGTCAGCTCTCCGTCAATATCCTCTGCGCATAATACAGCTTTCGCCCCTTCTTGAATGAGTTTTATAGGTCCTCCGGAATATGGATTAAATATGGAACCCGGAACGGCAAATACCTCTCTGCCTTGGTCGAGAGCCTGGTAAGCTGTGATTAATGAACCGCTTTTTTCTTTTCCCTGCACGACCACAATTCCTTCACTTAGTCCGCTGATTATGCGGTTTCTCATCGGAAAGTGCCATTTTTTCGGCTATGTTTCAGGAGGATGTTCTGAGAGTAGGAGATGGTGTTCAGCCATGTATTCTGCTAACAGGAGATTTTCCCGGGGATAGATGTGATGGAATCCGCCGGCTATCACGCCGATCGTAAGCCCTTTTGCCCTGATGCTCGCCTTATGAGACAATCCGTCTATACCGGATGCAAGCCCGCTTACAATGACCCAGCCTTTTTTTGAGAGTTCGGCGGAAAGATGCCCAACCGCTTTTATTCCGTCTTCCGTCGGTTTCCGCGTTCCTACAATCCCGATTTTTCTGCCTTTTTCAAGAAGCAGCGTGTTCCCTTTTGCATACAAGACAGCCGGCGGATCATAAATCGCTTTAAGCCATGTTGGATAGCGGCTTGATGAAATCGGAATGACAGTAATGCCTTCTCGGCGGTAATCGGACAGAACTTCATCAAGTTCCGGATCCTTGCGCTCTATTTCCCGAAAAATTGCTTCCGGGGCTGTTTTCCCTTCTGATAAAACAGTTAATGGATGCGGATCCGGTAAAAAAGACAGAGAATGATCAGCTTTCCACCATTTTAATAGAAGAGACGGGGAAATGATTTGATTAATACTGCAGACCATTAAACAGCGCGATGCTTGATCCAAATCTGGAAACCTCCTCTTTTTTTCAGCAAAAACAGGAACAGCCGTTACGGCTGCCCCTGCTTCGATCAGTGAGTTTTGCACGTTTCAAATAAGCCTTTTTCTTTTAACACCTTAATCAGCGTTTCACCCATTACAGAAGGGGTTTCCGCGACTTCAATTCCGCAGGCGTTCATCGTCTTGACTTTTTCTTCTGCCGTGCCTTTTCCTCCGGAGATGATGGCGCCCGCATGGCCCATGCGTTTTCCCGGAGGCGCGGTTTTACCGCCGATAAAGCCGACAACAGGCTTCGTCATGTTCGCTTTCACCCACTCAGCCGCTTCTTCTTCAGCTGTGCCGCCGATTTCTCCGATCATGATGACAGCATGTGTTTCAGGATCTTCATTGAACGCTTTTAACACGTCAATAAAGTTCGTGCCGTTGACCGGATCGCCGCCGATCCCTACAGCGGTAGATTGGCCTACGCCGGCTTCTGAAAGCTGATGGACGGCCTCGTATGTCAATGTTCCTGAACGGGACACAACGCCTACATGACCCTTTTTATGAATGTATCCCGGCATAATGCCGATCTTGCATTCTTCAGGTGTAATAACACCAGGGCAGTTCGGCCCTATTAATCTCGTTTTCTTGCCTTCCATAAAACGCTTCACTTTCACCATGTCCAAAACCGGAATGTGCTCAGTGATACAAATGACAAGATCAATTTCCGCGTCAACCGCTTCCATAATTGCGTCCGCCGCAAACGGAGCCGGCACGTAAATAACTGACGCATCTGCGCCCGTTGTATGAACCGCTTCTGCGACCGTATTGAATACCGGTACGCCTTCCGCTTCCGTTCCGCCTTTTCCAGGTGTTACACCGCCAACGATATTCGTGCCGTATTCCAGCATCTGCTTTGTATGAAATAAAGCGGTAGAACCTGTAATCCCCTGTACAATAACTCTTGTATCTTTATTAATAAAAACACTCATTATCTGGTCCCCTGCCTTTCATTCTTTCCTAAACTAAGGATACGATTTTCTGTGCGCCGTCTGCCATTGATTCCGCAGATGTGATGTTTAAGCCTGATTCATTCAGGATTTTCTTTCCTAAATCTACGTTTGTCCCTTCAAGGCGCACGACCAGCGGCAATGTCAATCCGACTTGTCTCGTCGCTTCAACAACGCCCTCGGCGATGACATCACACTTCATGATGCCTCCGAAAATATTGACGAAAATTCCTTTTACGTTTTGATCGGAAAGAATGATTTTAAAAGCTTCCGTCACTTTTTCTGCGGTTGCGCCGCCCCCGACATCAAGGAAGTTTGCAGGTTCTCCGCCGTAGTGTTTAATGATATCCATAGTAGACATTGCAAGACCCGCGCCGTTTACCATACAGCCGATATTTCCATCAAGGGAAATGTAGCTTAAATCGTATTTTGACGCTTCGATTTCTTTCGGATCTTCTTCATCTAAATCTCTGTATTCCATAATGTCTTTTTGTCTGTATAACGCATTGCTGTCGAAGTTCAGCTTAGCATCCAGCGCCATGACGTTTCCGTCCCCCGTAACGACGAGAGGGTTGATCTCGGCGATGGAGCAGTCCTTCTCAACAAATGCTTTATATAAACCGAGCATAAATTTAGCGGCTTTGCCGACAAGCTCTTTCGGGATGTTAATTGCGAATGCAATTTCCCTTGCCTGATAGCCCTGAAGGCCGACAGCCGGATCAATTACCGCTTTTTTAATTTTTTCAGGTGTTTTTTCCGCTACTTCTTCAATCTCCGTTCCGCCTTCTTCAGACGCCATTAAAACGATTCTTGAAGTAGCACGGTCAAGTACAAGCCCGACATAGTATTCCTTTTTAATATCGCAGCCTTCTTCAATAAGTAAGCGTTTTATTACTTGTCCGTCCGGACCCGTTTGATGTGTGACGAGCGTCTTGCCTAACAGTTCTTCGGCATACTCTTTCACTTCATCTTTTGTTTTTGCAATCTTTACCCCACCAGCTTTGCCGCGGCCGCCAGCATGGATTTGCGCCTTTACGACATAAACCGAGCTTGACAGGCTCTCTGCTTTTTCAACTGCTTCCTCTGCTGTAAAAGCCACTTTACCTTCAGGAACAGACACCCCGTATTTTCTGAGGACTTCTTTTCCCTGGTACTCATGGATATTCATTTCCCATCCTCCTAACTTATGTAGCAAAACTAAAAATAGACTGCGCTTTCATTCTATATAATACTGGAAGAATTGTCTAGGGTTCAAAACAAAATCTTTATATCCTTCCAAACATTCTAACTTTTATTTTATTGAAAATATAAATTTAAACGGAGTCCGGGAAATGAATGGCCCTTATTTTTCGTTTTTCAGGGTTTCGTCCAGTCTGTAAACAAATGAAAAAATTTCGGCAACGGTTTCATAGAGCGCCTCCGGTATCTGATCATCAACCGTCAAATGGCGCATTAATTCGACAAGGGTTCTGTCTTCCTGAATGGGGACCCCAGCCTTCTCAGCTTCTTTTATAATATTTTCCGCCACGTGCCCCCTGCCTGTTGCGACAACCTTCGGGACTTGGTCTTTCTGCCGGTCGTAATGCAGGGCGACAGCTCTTCTTAACGGCGTTTGCTCTTTCATATTTTCACATCCACTTTTCTTCCGCCGTCTTTTTCTATAAACTCTTCCACAAGAGCGCTCTGGTCTTTCGGGCGCCGTTTTTTAGCCGTGACGCCTGACAGGCTGAAGCCCGTTTCTTTTATGGCTTCTTTTAAAGCCGGTACGAGAGGGTCGATGGCCGCCTGAAGCTCAAAATCAGTCTCAACCGTAATGGTCATTACATTTTGCTGAATCATGCAGTCCACAACGGTTTCTTGCAGTGTTTCAAGATGCAGCAAAAACAGGAGCCTGCAATGTGACGGATCGAGTTTTCCGTCCGGCTTCTTCCGTCCTTTAAAGAGAACTGTGATGTCATTCTCATACGCGGACGCTCCCAGCGGAAATGACAGCACCATCTGCGTAAAAGAAGGGTTATGCTGCTCAATAAACAGCTGGCCGTTTAATTTATGAATAAGCGGTTCCGCCTCTTGTTTAACGGATTGGGGCGCTTCTTGAAGCGTCCGGACGGCTTGGAGGGCCGTTTTCAGCGCTTGTTTCTCCGGCTGCGGAGACACGCCTTTTTCAAGCGCTGTAATGAATGATAATTCATCACGCGTGCCCAGTCCTTTTTTGATTTTCTGCAAAAGGCTTAATACATCATGTTTTTCCGCATATTTCAATTCGGTGAGCTGAGCGGCTTTTTCGAAAACAGCCGTCTCCTGTTCTGTCAGATGTACGTTTTGAAGAACAGGTGCTGCTTTAAATGTTTTTTCTTCTTGAGAAATGAAAGCCTTAATGATCTCCGCCGTTACTTTTACGGGACGGTTTTCAGTTTTTTCTGCCGATGTCATTAATTTCTCTATAATCTGTTTTGCTGTTTTTTCAGGCAGTTCCGTATCTGTCCGTGCACTCGGAGGAGAAGATTGGCTTGAGACTGCCTTTCCGTTTTCACGAGTCTCTCGGACAAATGGTGATTGTTTTAATTCCGTCCGTTCTCCTTCATGCATCAGCCCGGTTTCTGAGAGCGGCATGCGTGCAGCCTCGGCAAGCTTCTTCAAGAGACGTTCTGCATGAAGATCCGTTTCCGCGTTTAACACGTCAGAAACCGCTTCTTTGAGCACAGACAGCTCTTTTGCCGATTGCGGATCCTGATTGATTGCCTGAAGCAGTCCTGAGAGGAGGCGCCGGGTCGGAACCGGATATTTAACGGCATGAATGGCTGACAAGACTTCCGGATGTGCGGGCATTTCCCGTTTCAGCGCAAATACGATTGTTTCCGCCGCTTTTTTCAATTCGGCGGCCGGAAGCGATTCAGCCCAGCGGATGCAGGCTTTGAGGCTGTTTTCCGTCATCGGCAGCTTCTGCTGCATAAACGTTTCGGCAATCTGCAGAGACACAGGGCCTGGTTTGACGGAAAGAGCGTTTAACAGTCTTCCCGCCGCTTCCTGAACAGTTTTCGGGCTTCCTTCGAATTGGTCAATGACATGAAGCCGGCCCGTTTTTTCCGCCGGCTGTTTGTCATAAGAAAACCAGTAATACGCCTGCGGACGAAGGGCGGTTTCAAGTTTTCCCTGCATCGTCCGGCCGCCGATTTGGATAAGAGCGCTTTGATCGTCCAGCAAACGGAGAACCTTCCCTAACAGCAGCCTTTGAGCGCCGCTGTCTTTACCGCCGTCTTGCCGGTCCGGAGGGATTTCCGCCGTCAGCTGTCTGAAAGCCGCTTGGATTTCGCCGCTTATGTTCATGTCTTAAGCCTCTTTTCTAACAATAAGATTGAACGGGAGCGAACGTTTTTCGGTGAATAGTTGTCGGTCCGTATGCCTGAAGAGCTTCAAGATGTTCTTTCGTTCCGTAGCCTTTATTTTTTTCAAAGCCGTACATGGGGTAGGCTTTGGCGTACTCAGCCATGAGACGGTCCCGCGTTACTTTTGCTATGCAGGCTCCGGCGGCAATTGACACGCTTTTGGCATCCCCTTTTATAACTGATGACTGCGGAATGTCAAGCGGAAGGGTCATGGCATCAACAAGCAGATAATCAGGTGTTTCCGTTAAAGCATTGACGGCTTTTACCATCGCCAGTCTCGCGGCCTCATAAATGTTGATCCGGTCAATGACGTCCGCATGGACAATGCCGACTCCTACAGCCGCCGCTTCTTCCGTGATCCGGCTGTAATACTCCTCGAGCTTCTTTTCCGACAATTTCTTCGAGTCCGTGAGACCGAGAATCTCGCATTCTGCCGGCAAAATGACGGCGCCGGCGACAACCGGTCCGGCAAGCGGCCCTCTTCCGGCTTCGTCAACACCCGCAATCAAGCGGAAGCCCTTTTTGGATGACAGTCTTTCGTATGCCGTCATGTTCAGCCATTGCTCTTTAAGAGCTTTTTCCTTCGCGTGCTTTTTCAGCCATTGCTCTAAAAGCGTCTGTACGCTTTTTCTCGGGTCTTTCTCACATTGGGCAAGGAAGGGGTCGCTTTCGTCCCTGACCTCTTGCAGGCGTTCTTTTACGCTTTTTACGGTTAATGTATTCACGTTCTCTTCTCCCTTACATTATGTATATCGGTATTCTGCGGAAAAAATAAAGACCCGCATCGCTGCGCGTCTTTATTCTGATGGTGTTTCAAATGAAAGCCTGCCGAATTTTTCCGTCCGGATGTCCCGAATGATGACTTCCGTTGTTTTATCATAGTCAACCATTCCGCCGCCCATCAAACAGCCGCGTTTTTCACCGATCGCGTCGAAAAGAGCGGCGATATCCTCAGGGATTTCCTGAAGTCCGTAGCGCTCCTTCAAACGGTCGGGATAATGCTCTTCCAGAAAGCGCAGCCCGAAGACGGCCACATCCTGCAGGTTGATAATCGTATCTTTAATCGCCCCGGTGATCGCCAGGCGCAAGCCGACAAGCTCATCTTCAAATTTAGGCCATAAAATTCCCGGTGTATCGAGCAGCTCTAATTCCTTGCCTACCTTTACCCACTGTTGTGAAGTGGTAATGCCGGGCCTGTCTCCCGTCTTGGCAATGTTTTTCTTGGCCAGCCGGTTAATGAGCGTAGATTTGCCGACATTCGGAATGCCGATGATTAATGCGCGGATTGCTCTTGGCCTAACGCCTTTTGCTTTCATTTTATCGAACTTATCTTTCAGCAGCTCTTTTGAGGACGGCACGATTTGATGCAGTCCCTGCCCGTTAACGGAGTTTATTGAAAGAGAGGGAATGCCCTGTTCCTGAAAGTGGTCCTTCCACTGGGCAGTCACAGCCGCATCCGCCTTATCGGCTTTATTTAAAAGCATAATGCGCGGCTTATTTTTTAAAATCTCCTCAATCATCGGATTTCTCGATGACATCGGGATTCTCGCATCCACCAATTCGTATACGATATCAATTAATTTCAGTTTTTCTGTTACTTCCCGTCTCGCTTTAGCCATATGGCCCGGGAACCATTGAATGGTCATGTGACTTCGACACCTGCCTTATTTACCGGAACCGGATGTTCCGATGATCTCTTATGTATTTTACGTTGCTTGTTCTGCTTTTACAAATTTCATATAAAAAAAGAGCCTGTTACGGGTAACAAGCTCTTTTCGTTCGTTATCATTATCGTCTGATTTCTTTAATACGAGCCGCTTTTCCGCGAAGTTCACGCAGGTAGTAAAGCTTAGCGCGACGTACTTTACCGTAACGTACAACTTCGATTTTCGCGATTTTTGGTGTGTGTACAGGGAATGTACGTTCAACGCCAACACCGTAAGAAATCTTACGAACTGTGAACGTTTCGCTGATTCCACCACCACGACGCTTGATCACAACACCTTCGAAGATCTGGATACGCTCACGGTTACCCTCAACAACTTTTACGTGTACACGTAAAGTGTCACCAGGACGGAACGCAGGAAGATCAGTGCGAAGCTGTTCTTTTGTGATATCTTGAATTAGTTTTTGCATCGTTTTCAACTCCTTCCAACAGATGCTCTTGGCCACAACTGCAAGGCACAGCGGAACATCGTTTTCAAGCTTCTGAAGGATAAGCCTCCTTAAGCCACAAGTAGTATCTTATCATATCTTCATCGCCTGCGCAATAGAATCTATTCGTTTTCCCACTCGGAAATCCATTTTCTTTGTTCATCAGTGAGAGGATAGTTTTCAAGAAGATCCGGACGTCTTAAAAAGGTTCTTCTGATTGATTCTTTATTGCGCCATTCTTGTATTTTGGCATGGTTGCCCGACAAAAGGGTCTCAGGCACTTTTAAGCCTCTATAATCTGCAGGCCTCGTATAGTGCGGATGCTCTAAAAGCCCCGTGCTGAAGGAATCCTCCACGTGGGATGCTTCTTTTCCGAGGACGCCCGGCAAAAGCCTGACAATGCTGTCGGCGATCATCATGGCAGGGAGCTCTCCCCCGGTCAGCACAAAGTCCCCGATGGAGATTTCATCAGTGACAAGATGTTCCCGGATCCGTTCATCATACCCTTCATAATGTCCGCAAATAAACATGAGATGTTCCTCTTCCGCCAGCTCTTCGGCTTTCTTCTGCGTATAACGCTCACCTTGCGGGCAGACGAGAATAATGCGCGGCTTGGCGTCCGTACCGGCTGTCAGCTTTTCAACCGCATCAAATACGGGCTGCGGCTTTAACACCATCCCGGCTCCCCCGCCGTACGGGTAATCATCAACCGTTTGGTGTTTATTATCCGAAAAAGCCCGGAAATTGATAACGTCAAAACGGACAGCCTCTTTTTCCTGTGCTTTTTGCAGAATGGATGAGCCGAGCACCCCTTGAAACATTTCGGGAAACAGTGTTAAAAAGTCGATTTTCATTCGTCTATTAACCCTTCCATTACATGAATCTTAATTTTCTTCTCATTTATATTAATATCCTTTACCACAGAAGCAATATACGGAATGAGCGCATCTTTTTTGCCTTTTCTTGCAACCACCCATACGTCATTAGCCCCGGGCGTCAAGATTTCCTTCACTGTGCCGATCAGTTCCCCGTCTTCTGACACAACCTCGCAGCCGATGATTTCATGAAAATAAAATTCATCTTCTTCAAGCTCTCCCAAGTCTTCTTCAGGGACTTTGATCACCATGTTTCTCAGGTGCTCGACTTCATTGAGACTCGGCATTTCTTTGAATTGCAGCAGGTGAAACTGCTTGTGAAGCCTGTGGGCGCTGACCGTTACTTTGATTGGCTCCGCAGCCCCTTCCGCAAACAAATAGAGCGTATTGCCGGGCTTGTACCGTTCTTCGGCAAAGTCCGTTTTAGAAATGACCCGCACTTCGCCTTTAATGCCGTGGGTATTTACAATTTTGCCTACATTAAACCATCTGTTTGTCATATTATCACCTCGGGCGGATTTCAATTACTACCCCGTCTTTTATGACGATGGTATTTGCCGCTGTTTTTTCATGCCAGTTATCACCGACGTTGATTGAAAGCAGCGCATCGATCTCCTTTTCCTTCACTTCGCTTCCAAGCGGGAGCGACTCTGTCTGGCTTATTTGGAAATCGATCATTTTGATTTTGTCTTGTCTTTTCTCAATGGCTTTTTTAAAAGATTCCGCTACATCGGGATTCTGCTGATCTTTTTCATGTTTTCTAAGCTGAAAATAGAGCTGGCTGCATTCTCGTTCAAGCGTTTGCTTTTTTTCTGCAAAAGAGGCCAAAAGCTTTTCCTTGCTTTGCTCGGTCAGAACCTGCATAACGGTTACCCTGTGAATAATCTGCATAGGACCAGACTCCCCACTCTTCCAACATATTTCTGTTCATTTGCCTTTTTTACGTGTAAAAAAAGGGGAGGTGCCGGCCCTCTCCCTTTTTCAGTCAAATATTTCAAATTGAACTTTCTTAGAAGACTGTGCGCCAGCTGCAAAAACGACGGTTCGAATCGCTCTTGCAGTCCGGCCTTGCTTTCCGATAATCTTACCGGTATCTGACTTATTGACAGATAAGCGCAGCGCAATCTTTTGATCAGTCTCTTCCTTTGTGACCGTTATGTCTTCCGGATGGTCGACAAGCGGAGCCACAATGCTGACAATCAAATCTTCCAAGTTCTGATCAGTCATTACTTGCCTTGTTTAGCGTTGTGGAATTTTTCCATAATTCCTTGGCTTGAGAACAAGTTGCGGACTGTATCAGAAGGTTTAGCTCCTGTTTGAAGCCATTTAAGAGCAAGCTCTTCGTTGATTTTCACTTCAGCCGGCTTTGCAACCGGATTGTATGTGCCGACTGTTTCGATGAAACGGCCGTCACGCGGTGAACGAGAATCTGCTACAACAATACGATAGAAAGGAGATTTTTTTGCTCCCATACGTTTTAAACGAATTTTTACTGCCATTTTACTAGCACCTCCGAAAATATTTCAACAAGATAGTATATTAACAATGATAAAAGTGTTTGTAAAGTGTTTTTTCTTAACAACGATTTTATCATGTATAACCGATTACATAAAAGGTAATTTAAAGCCTTTTTTCTTCCCTTTTGTCATGTTGGTCATCTGCTTCATCATTTTTTTCATTTCCTCAAACTGCTTTAAAAGACGGTTGACTTCCTGAACGGATGTTCCGCTTCCTTTGGCAATCCGCTTCCGCCGGCTGGCGTTAATGATATCCGGCTGTTCTTTTTCAAGAACAGTCATTGATTTAATGATCGCTTCCACATGATTCAGCTGTTTTTCATCGACTTGGATGTTTTTTAAGCCTTTCATTTTGCCTGCGCCGGGCATCATTTGCAGCAGTTCGTCAAGAGGCCCCATGTTTCGGACCTGGCCGAGCTGCTCCAGAAAATCATCCAATGTGAAGCTCATCGTTCTCATTTTCTGCTCAAGCTCTTTGGCTTTGTCTTCATCAACGGTCGCCTGAGCTTTTTCAATCAGCGTCAGCACGTCACCCATTCCGAGAATCCGGGATGCCATCCGTTCAGGATGGAACGCTTCAAGAGCATCGAGCTTTTCTCCCATTCCGGCGAATTTAATCGGCGTTTCGGTGACCGCGCGGATAGAAAGCGCCGCACCTCCGCGGGTATCCCCGTCAAGCTTTGTTAAAATGACACCCGTTAAACCGAGCTGGTCATTAAAGCTTTTGGCGACGTTTACCGCATCCTGACCGGTCATTGAGTCGACGACAAGGAAAATTTCCTCAGGATTTGCGACTTCCTTTACGCCGGAGAGCTCATCCATCAGTTCATGATCGATGTGCAGCCGTCCGGCGGTATCTAAAATCACATAATCATGATGCTCTTCCTTCGCTTTTTCAATCGCCTGTCTGGCAATTTCCACCGGGCTGACCTGATCGCCAAGCGAAAAGACCGGCATATCAAGCTGTTTCCCCAGGGTTTCCAGCTGTTTAATCGCGGCGGGGCGGTAAATATCCGCAGCCACGAGCAGCGGTTTGCGGTTATGTTTTTTGCGCAGCAGGTTGGCAAGCTTCCCCGTGGTTGTCGTTTTACCGGCACCTTGGAGCCCGACCATCATAATAACGGTCGGGGGGCGTTTGGCGACGGCAATTTTGCTTTCTTCGCCGCCCATCAGCTCGGTAAGCTCTTCTTTTACGACTTTAATAACCTGCTGACCGGGTGTCAGACTCTGCATAACGTCCTGTCCGACAGCCCGTTCACTTACTTTTTTCACAAAATCCTTTACGACTTTAAAGTTAACGTCAGCCTCAAGAAGCGCAAGACGAACTTCACGCATCATCTCTTTTACGTCTTGTTCGCTGACTTTTCCTTTTCCGCGGATTTTTGAAATCGTCTTTTGCAGTCGGTCGGCTAATCCTTCAAATGCCATTGTTTGCCGCCTCCTAATCTAATTTCTCAAGCGCTTCAATCAGAGCCGTCATTTTTTCCTCTTCCTGCAACCCGGAAGCAAGCTCTTTCAGCTTTGTAAACATTTCTTTACGCTCCTGAAACTTTTTAAAAAGGAGCAGTTTTTCTTCATATTGTTCAAGCATCGCTTCAGTCCGTTTGATGTTATCGTAAACGGCTTGCCTTGAAACGTCATATTCTTCGGCTATTTCACCAAGGGAGAAATCGTCCAGATAATAAAGCGACATATAGCTCTTTTGTTTTGACGTCAGCAACGACTGATAGAAGTCAAATAAATAGTTCATTCTCGTCGTTTTTTCGAGCGACATTTGAGCTCTCCCCTTTGTTAAGTCAAATCCCTTTACAAAAACTTAGTTTACATGGTTTCAGAGCGTGTGTCAAGTTTTTATCTTGTCAAAGCAGGATGCTCTTTTTACATAATAAGTTTTTTAAAAAAAATTCATATAGACCGTCGTTAAAATACTCGAATTCTTGTTTTGATACACGATAGCGGCAATAGCCTTCGTAAAAAGCATTGAGGCATGCTTCATTTGTGACAAAATGACTGATCGCTAATGATTCATCATATCGCGGATCTCCCGCCGATATTCCCGCAGCATCGATAAACAGATAGACCTCTCCGTCTTTCACCAGCACATTATCAGTCGTGCAGTCACCGTGTATCATTGTCTGCTGAACAGGCACAGGCCTGTCCCTGTCCAATTCCTTCAAAAGCTCTGCACTTCCTTCAGCCTGTCCTTTTTTGACATATTCCCCGGCTCGTTTGATTTGCAGATCGAGCCAGTCTGATTCCGGCTGTAAACCAGGGACCATTTCGGTTTCATGCAGCCGTTGCAGAAACCGGCCGAAACTTTTGATCAGCTTTTTCTCTTCGGTATCCCCTTTTGCTTTTCTTAAAGCCGAAGTCAGGGTGATTCCATCCTCAAATGACATGATGATATGGCTGGCATGCTGTTCCTGTATCATCCCATAATAAATAGGAACAGGCAGACGACGAGTTTCCGTCAGTTTTTGTAAAACGAAGGCTTCTCTCATTAACCATTCCCGATACTTCTGTTGAAAAGAACTTTTCAGCAGAAATGCGTCTTGGCCGGTCACTATTTTTCGAACGGTTGAAGTGCCTCCCTGTTCATCCAACAGCGACATATGGTTTATCGCGCCGATCTTACTTTCCAATTCAGCTTGCAGCCATTTGTCCAACAATTGCCCCCTCCATTCCGATCTATCAATGCGTATAAAAAAACGAGTATAAAACCGTCCATTTTATACTCGTTTTTTATTCATTAATCCTCGGCTTTTTCAACTAAATCAGAAAAGAGACCGTATACGTAAGATTCTGCATCAAACCGCTGGAGATCGTCAACCTTTTCTCCGAGGCCGACCAGTTTCACGGGGATGTGAAGCTCGTTGCGGATCGCCAAGACGATACCGCCTTTTGCGGTGCCGTCAAGCTTCGTTAACGCGATACCCGTCACATTCGTCGCTTTGGAGAATTCTTTCGCCTGCGCCATCGCATTCTGGCCTGTCGTCGCATCAAGCGCAAGGAGAACCTCATGCGGAGCCTCAGGCACTTCGCGTTCGATGACGCGTTTGACTTTTTCAAGCTCTTTCATTAAGTTTACTTTATTCTGAAGGCGGCCGGCCGTATCACAAATCAGCACATCCGCTCCTCTTGCTTTAGCCGCGTGTACGGCATCATAAATAACCGCAGCAGGGTCGCTTCCGGCAGCCTGTTTAATGACAGGCACGCCTGTACGCTCCCCCCACACTTCAAGCTGTTCAATCGCCCCGGCTCTGAAGGTGTCTCCGGCAGCGAGCACAACGGATTTGCCTTCATTCTTCAGCTTATGGGCAAGTTTTCCGATTGTTGTCGTTTTTCCGACGCCGTTTACCCCGACAAGCAGAATAACGTTCAGGCGCCCGTCCTGAATATTTAATTCAGAAATCTGTTCGTCGCCGCTGTTATAAATGTCGACAAGCTTTTCAGAAATGACGGACTGCACTTCCTGAGGATCCTGGATGTTTTTCAGCTTCACTTCTTTTTTGAGTTCATCAATCAGCTCCATAACGGTTGTAAAACCTACGTCAGCGCCAATCAGCACTTCCTCAAGCTCCTCGAAGAAATCCTCGTCGACTTTCCGGTAGCGGGAGACGAGTTCGTTCACTTTATTCGAGAAGGAATTTCTTGTTTTTTCAAGACCATCTTTAAATTTTTCAGAGACGGAGTCTGTCTGTTTCGTGATTTTCTCTTTTAATTTTTTAAAAAAGCTCATCTTTCAACCTCTTTCCTCGTTACTGAACGAATTCTTTTGTTTCTTCCAGTTTGACCGAAACCATTCGGGAAACGCCGGATTCCTGCATCGTAACACCGTAGAGGACATCCGCTTCTTCCATGGTGCCTTTTCTGTGGGTGATGACGATAAACTGGCTGTCGCTGCTGTATTTTTTTAAATATTGCGCAAACCTGAATACATTGGCTTCATCAAGCGCAGCTTCCACTTCATCAAGGACGCAGAACGGCACGGGCCTTACTTTCAGAATGGAGAATAAAAGGGCAATGGCAGTCAGCGCCCGTTCTCCCCCTGACAAAAGATTTAAGTTTTGCAGTTTTTTGCCCGGAGGCTGCGCGATAATGTCCACCCCGGAGTTAAGAAGATCATTCGGATCAGTCAGCTTCAGTTCAGCCCGCCCTCCTCCGAATAAAGAACGGAACACGTCGTTGAATTGAGAACGGATCTGGATAAACGTTTCATGGAATCGCTTCGTCATTTCAGAATCCATTTCTTCAATGACTTGAAACAGTGTGTTTTTCGCTTCCGTCAGGTCATTTTTCTGCTCTGTTAAAAACTGATACCGTTCGTTTACTCTTTCAAATTCATCGATGCTGCCGAGATTGACCGTTCCGAGCTCTTCAATTGAAAGCTTGATCAGTTTGACCCGTTTTCTCGCCTCTTCAGGCTCGAGTTCAAGCTGATATTGTTCTTTTGCCCCTTCAAAGGATAAGCTGTATTCCTCGCGTAAATACTGCAAGAGATTATCAAGCTCGACTTCCATCCGGCCGAGTTTTACCTCTTCATCTTTCAGAATTTCCGTTTTTTGCTTGTACAGACGCTTCATCTCTTTCAGCTCAAGCTCGTTCGTATCAAGAGCCCGCTGGAGCTTCACACGCTGGTCGCGCCGGCTGGCGATCAATTCGATCGTTCTCGTTTTATCGTGAAGCTTGTGATGGGCTGCTTCTTCAAGCTGCTCCTCACCACTTGTGCTGGACGTCATCTCTGAGGTCAGGAGGCTTAAATCTTCCCGTGTTTCTTTCAGAGCGAGCTGCGTTTCCTCAAGCTCTTTTTTCAGCCTTTTGAGATTGTCTTCTTCACTCGAGCACGCCTGTTCTTTTTTCGCAGCGGCCACTTTACATTCCGTCAGTTCATGAGAGAGCGTTTCTTTTGTTGAGGATAGGGTCTGCTTTTGTTTTGTCAGCATTTCCATCTCTTCCTCAAGCTCTTTCAGCTGGCCGGATGCCTCACTCAGCTGTTCTTCCAGAGCTGATTTGCGCGTCTCTTTTTCCCGGCTGCTTTCCGTCAGTGATGCTTTCTCCTGATCGTAAAGCTCCAGATGGGTATTGATGTTCTTTTCAGCGACTTCGAGTTCATACAGCCTGCCTTTTACATCCTGCTGCTTTGTTCTGAAAGTTTCACCGTCTTCACGGAGACCGCTCAGCGTATGTTCAAGCTCTTGAATGGCCTGCTTCAGCGTTTTGACCTCTTTTTCGAGCAGTGCTGTTTTTTCTTCCATTTCGGCAAGCCGCGCAGTCACCGTCTCAAGCTCACGGCTTCTGCCGAGCAGAGAATTGTTTTTCTTTTTGACCGCGCCGCCTGTCATTGATCCGCCTGGATTGACGACATCGCCCTCAAGCGTCACGATGCGGTAGCGGTGCCCGAGAAGCTTGGCCAGTTCATTCGCGCCTTTTAAATCTTCAGTGATCAGCACGGTGCCGAGAAGGTTTTGAATGACATTCCGATACGCCGCATCATATGTGACAAGCCCGCTTGCTGTGCCAAGGAAAGACGGATGCTTCTGAGCCGTCTGTTCATCACGGGTTTGAAGCTGGCGCGGTTTCATAACCGTAAGCGGCAGGAACGTCGCGCGGCCGAAGGAATTCTGTTTTAAATATTGAATCGCTTTCCGCGCCGCCTGCTCATCGTCTGTGACAACGTGCTGCGCCGCTGCGCCGAGTGCAATCTCGATCGCCGTTTCATATTTTTGTTCGGTGGCAATCAGTTCGAGAACGGCGCCGCGGATGCCGCCGAGCTGCTCTTTCTGCTTCAGCACTTCTTTTACGCCTTGGTAAAATCCTGAAAAATCGCCTTGCATCGTTTCAAGCATATCTTTTTTGGATCTGGCCTGCTGGACGAATTGATATGCCTGATACAGCGCAGATTCTTTCTTTTCATATTGGCGTTTTTTCTGTTCATATGCTGTCTGGACTTCGCGAAAGCGGACGACCTGATTGTGAATATCCTCTTCAACGGCGGCCAATTCTTCTTCGCACGCCGCTTTGCGGACTGCAATATCGTTACGTTCTTCAAGATATTTTTCATTGTTTGCTGTCAGTCTCGCCTGCTGGACCGCAGATTGGGACATCTGGTCATCTAAAAGCTGCAGCTCGTTGCGAATCGACGCCTGGCTGTTTAACAATTCAAAGTAATCGCTTTTTAATTGTTCGATTTTGTCTTCTACATTTTCATTATGCAGACTGAGAGCCTGCTGCTTTTCTTTCACCTGGGCGTTTAACCGCTTCACTTCCGCACGAAGTTTATCATAGACGGCAGACTGTTTTTCAATGTCCGCTTTCAGTTCGGCTTCTTTGTTCGTGTAATGTGTAACGGATTCCTCAAGCTGTTCCCGGTTTTGCGCGGCGTTTTTTTTGCGCTCTTTCAGCACTTCTTTCCGGCCTTCCAGCTTTTCCAGCTCTTCACTTGTCACGAGCAGAACCTGCTGCAGTTCGTTGACGGATTCATCAAGCGCATGGATTTTATCTCTCGTCTCTTCTATCATCGCTTCTTTTGCGGACAGAGCCGATGATTCCGCCAATTCTTCTTCTTTAGCAGCCTGCACCTTGTCTTTTAAACCCGACCATCTGCCATGCAGTTCTTCGATGTCAAAGGCGGTAAGGGCGATTTCGACATGCTCAAGCTCTTTCTTTTTTTCTAAGTAGTCTTTGGCGATTGATGCCTGGATTTTCAGCGGTTCGACCTGATCTTCAAGCTCGTGGAGAATATCTTCCACCCTGTTTAAGTTATCCTGCGTCTCAAACAGTTTGTTTTCCGCTTTTTTCTTTCGTGTTTTATATTTCAGCACACCGGCCGCTTCTTCAAAAATACTGCGGCGGTCTTCCGCTTTGCTGCTGAGAATCTCTTCGACTTTCCCCTGGCTGATAATAGAGAATGCTTCTTTTCCGAGCCCGGAGTCCATAAATAAGTCAATGATGTCTTTCAGGCGGCACTGCTGATTGTTGATGAGAAATTCACTTTCTCCGGAACGGTACACCCGTCTCGTCACGCTGACTTCGTGGTAATCGATCGGGAGAAAATGATCTTCATTATCAAGCGTTAACGTGACTTCGGCAAGGTTCAGCCGCTTGCGCGAATCACTTCCCGCAAAAATGATATCTTCCATTTTTCCGCCCCGAAGCGAGCGGGCTGATTGTTCGCCGAGCACCCAGCGGATGGCTTCGGTAATGTTGCTCTTTCCGCTGCCGTTCGGACCGACAACGGCCGTGACGCCTTTTACAAAGTCAACGGATATCCGTTCTGCAAATGATTTAAATCCTATAACGTCTAAACGTTTGAGGAACATCCCAGATCCTCCTTATCGTATAAGTATCTCAATATTATCATAATCACCCGCTTATATCAGGCGCAGACATACTGAAATCCCCCTAGGGATACAGGGGGATTTTATTGTTTCGTATGATGTTTTTGCAATTTTGCAAGAGCTTCCTGTGCCGCATGCTGCTCGGCTTCTTTTTTAGAACGTCCGTTCCCGATACCGAGCGCCTCACCTTTAAGAGAGACTAGCGCCTCGAATTCCCGGTTGTGGGCAGGCCCTTTTTCATTGAGAATTTTGTACTCAAGCGATCCTTTTCCGTCCCGCTGTACAAATTCTTGAAGCTGGCTTTTGAAATCCATCACATGAGAAAAAGCACCATCGTTTATTTTAGGGAACACGTACACTTTCAGGAATTGCTGAACCGGGTCAAGGCCCTGATCCAGATACAGTGCGCCGATAAACGCTTCAAACACATCCGCTAAAAGCGCAGGACGCTTTCTGCCGCCCGTCATTTCTTCTCCTTTTCCCAAGAGAACAAGATCGCCGAATGACAATTCATGGGCAAGTGAGACGAGTGACGGCTCGCATACGATAGCGGCTCTCAGCTTCGTCAAATCTCCTTCACTCATGGCCGGGTATTTGGCAAATAAGAATTGGGAGATCGTCAGTTCCAAAACAGCGTCACCTAAAAATTCAAGCCTTTCATTGTCTTCATACGGCTTTTTCCGATGCTCATTCACATAAGATGAATGTGTAAATGCTTGATACAAAAGTTTCTCGTTTTGAAAATGAACCGAAATCCGTTCTTGGAACTCTTTAAATTGCTCTATTTTTTTATAGAACTTTTTTTTATCTTTAAAATGTGAGTGTTTTGACATAGTAACCTCCATAGGCACATCAGGTTCACCGCGCTCCCCGCCCGTAAACGGAATCGGCAGCGCGTACAGCGTCAGACGCCGGTAACCGAACGATTAAAGGGCTAAAGCCCCGCTGTCAGGCGGGACTTTTAGCATCAGCTTATTGCTGGTTTTGTATGTAGTTCACAGCGTCGCCGACTGTTGCAATCTTTTCAGCATCTTCGTCAGAAATCTCCATATCAAACTCGTCTTCAAGTTCCATAACAAGCTCAACTACATCTAGGGAATCAGCACCTAAGTCTTCCTTGAAAGAAGCTTCAAGTTTGACGTCAGCTTCATCAACGCCAAGGCGGTCTACGATGATTTTCGTTACACGCTCTAATGTATCTGCCATAGCAATTCACCTCCCCTCAAGTATTATAGAGGATTCGTTTTTAAAAAACTAGAGAAACTAGGATGAAATTTTAAAAACAAATCTTCACATCACCATTCCGCCGTCAATATGAAGGGTTTGGCCCGTCATATAACGCGATCCTTCAGAAGCAAGGAACGTAACAACGCTGCTGATATCGGAAGGATCACCGAAACGCGCGAGCGGAATCTGCTTCAGCATTTCATCTTGGACTTCTTTAGAAAGCTTGTCCGTCATATCTGTGGAAATAAAGCCCGGAGCAATGGCATTGACCGTAATATTTCGGCTCGCAAGCTCTTTGGCTGATGACTTCGTTAAGCCGATTACACCGGCTTTTGCCGCCACATAGTTCGCCTGGCCGGGGTTTCCGCTGACGCCGACGATTGATGATACGTTGATAATCCGGCCGGAGCGCTGTTTCATCATCTGTCTTGTCACGGCTTTCGTGCAGTTGAATACACCTTTTAAGTTAATGTTAATGACGTCATCCCATTCATTTTCTTTCATTCTCATCAGAAGATTGTCTTTTGTGATCCCCGCATTGTTCACGAGAATGTCGATTGAAGAAAATGCAGCGACAGCCTCTTTCATCATGTTTTGTACTTCTTCGGAATTTGATACATCGGCTTTTACCGCGATCGCGTTTCGGCCCAAAGATTTGATTTCATCTACGACTTCGTTCGCTTTCGCTTCATTCCCGGAGTAGTTGACTACTACGTTACAGCCGTTTTTCGCAAGATCAAGCGCGATCGCCCGCCCGATTCCGCGGGACGCTCCCGTTACTACTGCTGTTTTTTCATTAAGCATCCTGATTCTCCTCCTTCAGCGCTTGAATCGCCAGTTCGATGGTTTCATGGTCAGAAACCGCGATTGTTTTAAGGCGGCGGTTCACTTTTTTCACAAGGCCTGAAAGCACTTTTCCGGGCCCGATTTCAACAAACGTCGTGACGCCTTCGTCAATCAGTTTGTTAATGGTTTCTTCAAAGCGAACAGGTGAATACAGCTGTTCGATCAGTTTTTTCTTGATATCGTCTTTTTCTGTCATAACGTCAGCCGAAACGTTTGAAATCACGGGAACAGCCGCATTTTTTAACTCACAGGCGCTGAGCACCTCCTCGAGTTTTTGCGCTGCCGGCTTCATTAATTCAGAATGGAACGGTCCGCTTACTTCTAATGGGATTGCCCGTTTTGCTCCGTTGTTTTTCGCTTCTTCTGAAGCCAGCTCCACGCCTTTTGCCGTTCCGGAAATGACGATCTGGCCGGGGCAGTTCAGGTTTGCAAGCTGTACGAGATGTCCGTTTTCCGTCACTTGATCCGTTACCTTTTTCAAGGACTCCGCATCCATTCCGAGAATAGCGGCCATGGCGCCTTCTCCGGCCGGCACGGCTTCATTCATGAATTCTCCCCGTTTTCTTACCGTGTAAACGGCATCTTTAAATGTCATCGCTCCCGCCGCAACAAGCGCCGAATATTCTCCGAGGCTGTGGCCGACGGTGAAATCAGGCGTAATGCCGGATTCTTTAAACTTTTCCAATACGGCGATGCTTGTTGTCAACAGCGCGGGCTGCGCATTGTATGTAAGGGTTAATTCTTCGGCGTCGCCTTCAAAAATGAGCGAGCTCAGCTTTGTTTCAAGCGTTTCATCCGCTTCATCAAAAATACGTTTTGACGCTTCTTCGCGTTCGTACAGGTCTTTTCCCATACCGATATATTGTGATCCCTGTCCGGGAAATAAAAATGCAATCTTACTCATGATGCGGTAACCTCCAGACTACTCATCTGTTTTTTCTTCTTTTACTTCTTCTTCTATAAATGCGGCCACGTTTTGGCTGACCATTTCTCTCGCCTGGCGCAGCGCATGGTAAACAGCGCGTGCGTCAGAAGAGCCGTGCGCTTTAACGACGGGCGCTTTCAAACCGAAAAGACTCGCTCCGCCGTACTCAGAATAGTCCATTTTCAGTTTCATTTCCATCAGCTTCGGCTTCAGCACTCCCGCTGCGAGCTTAGAAACAAAACTTGAAGTCAGTGTATCTTTCAGCATTTTGAAAATCGATAACGCTGAACCTTCCAATGTTTTCAACGTGACGTTGCCCGTAAAGCCGTCTGTGACGATGACATCAGCAGCGCCTTCGAGCAAGTCTCTCGCCTCAACGTTTCCGACAAAATTCACGTTTGTTTCTTTTAATAGTTCAAACGTCTTTTTTGTCAGGTCGTTTCCTTTCTTTTCTTCCGTGCCGACATTTAACAATCCGACGCGGGGCGAGCTGATTCCGAGAACCTGCCGGGCATATACAGATCCCATAATTCCGTACTGGACGAGATGCTCCGGTTTGGCATCGACATTGGCTCCCACGTCCAAAAGAAGGAAACCGTCGCCTGAAACGGTCGGAAGCGTCGGCGCAAGCGCAGGCCGGTCGATTCCTTTAATTCTGCCGACGATAAACAGTCCCGCTGTCATGAGTGCGCCCGTATTCCCCGCTGAGATGCAGGCGTCCGCTCTGTTTTCAGCCACTTCCTGCGCCATCAGCACCATAGAAGAGTTTTTCTTTCTGCGTACGGCGCGGACCGGTTCATCCGTCGGTTCAATCACTTCATCGGCGTGCAACACAGTGATGCGGTCTGATGTTGTTGGCAAGTGTGATTCTATCGTTGTCTTGTCACCGACCAGCGTAATATGAAGATCGTCAAATGCCTCAATACTCTTCATTACTCCGTCAATAACAGCTTTGGGTGCGTTGTCGCCCCCCATTGCATCTACAGCTATTCTCATGCATGCTCCACCTTTATGATTGTTTTGAACGGTACATGTCAAAGCTGCCGGAGAACACGACTTCTTCTCCCACATAGCTGTTGACTTCAACTACCGTTCTGCCTTTTTCTTTTTCGACTGCCGTCACTTTGGCTTTCGCAACGACGCGCTCGCCTTCTTTCACCTGTCTTGTAAAGCGGATATTTGCGCTTGCGGTCAGCGCCAGCTCATCATCAATGACGGCTACGGCGAGTGAGTTCGCCTGCGCAAACAAATGATGCCCCCGCGCAATTTGATTGCGGCTGAAGACATGCTCGCGTCTTACTTCTAATATGGAAATGGCCTGGCCGTCAAGCTCCAGATCAATAATTTCACCGATCACTTCGTCTAAAGACAGTGATTTCACTTCATCATCAAGCGTTTGTTCTGCCACGTTTTTAATTCTTTCCCTCAGCTCCGGTATTGAGAGCTCTAAGCGGTCTAAACGGATCGTCTGAATGCTGACGCCGAATTTCCCCGCTAATTCTTCATCTGTGATGAAGGGTGTCGATTTGATCGTCTGCTGCAATAATTTTTGGCGTTCTTTCTTGCTTCTTCTCATCTGTAAACACCATCCGGACAATTAAGACTAGGTACTAATAGTAGTATATAATCTCATAGATTGGAATGCAATGATTGTTTTTTGAAAGCCGCCGAAATTTGCAGAATCAGCTTAATTTCTCCCCTTCCAGGACGCCGCTTGAAAGTAATTGACCGCGCAGCATGCGGTATTCGTCATCTTTCCAAAAAGCCTCTGAAGACACCAGATTGGCCGCATCCTGGCGGGCCGTCTCCAAAGCTCTGTAGTCATGAACCATATCCGCCACCTTGAACTCGGGCATACCGCTCTGTTTTTTTCCGAAGAAATCACCGGGGCCGCGCAGTTCAAGGTCCTTTTCAGACAGCTCGAAGCCGTCGTTTGTCTCCGACATGATTCTCATCCGTTCCTTCCCGGTTTCGGATTTCGGATCTGCCATCAAGATGCAGAAAGATTGGTGGTCTCCCCGCCCGACCCGGCCGCGGAGCTGATGGAGCTGAGATAACCCGAAACGGTCGGCGTCATAGATGACCATAATCGTCGCATTCGGCACGTTCACCCCGACTTCTACGACAGTTGTTGACACAAGTACCTGACATTGATTGGCGCTGAATTCTCTCATCACCTGATCTTTTTCATCAGAATGGAGCTTCCCGTGCATCAGGCCGACATTCCATTTACCGCGGTAAACGTCAGACAGCATGTTATATACGTCAATCGCATTCTGTACATCCAGTTTATCCGACTCTTCAATGAGCGGGCAGATAATATAGGCTTGCCTTCCCTGCTTCAGCTCTTTTTCTATAAAAGCCAAAATCCGCTCCAGCATGTCGTGTTTCACCCAATACGTTTCGATTTGTTTTCGCCCCGCGGGCATTTCATCTATTACGGAAACATCCATTTCTCCGAAGACGGTAATGGCCAGCGTTCTCGGAATCGGGGTGGCTGTCATAAACAGCACATCCGGATCCTGACCTTTATTCTTGAGTTTTTTGCGCTGTTCGACCCCGAACCGGTGCTGCTCGTCCGTAATAACAAAGCTCAGCGCTTTAAATTCCACTTCATCCTGGATTAAAGCATGGGTCCCTACTAAAATATCAATCTCTCCGAGAGCAAGCCGCTCCAAAAGCTCCCTGCGCCGCTTTCCTTTGACAGAACTTGTCAAAAGCGCGATATTTACATCTTCATTTGCAAACAACGATACGAGAGAATCTGCATGCTGTTCGGCCAAAATTTCAGTCGGCACCATTAATGCCCCCTGATACCCCGACAGAATCGCAGCGTACAAAGCGATGGCGGCGACGGCCGTTTTCCCTGATCCGACATCACCTTGCAGCAGACGGTTCATTCGGTAAGGGGATGTCATATCAGCGGTAATTTCCCGAAGCACACGCGTCTGTGCGGTCGTGAGCGAAAACGGCAGGCTGTCTGTGAAAGCGGCGAGCTTTTCAGCAGGAAACACATGGCTGATGCCTTTTGACTGTTCCCTTTCCGCTTTACGGAACGCCTGCATTTTCAGCTGAAATAATAAGAATTCTTCGTAAACAAACCGGCGTCTTGCCTGCTGTAACGATTCCCTCGTTTCAGGCTGATGCATCGTCTGCAGGGCATGTTTGTAATCAGGCAGCTTGTAGCGGATTCTCAATTTTTCAGGAAGCGGATCAGCCGCACTGTCCAAATGATGCTGCAGCGCTTCCTTAATAAACCGTCTCATCATTTTTACGGTGACGTTTTCTTTAACGGAATAAACAGGCTCAATGCTTTTATCTTCTTGATGAGGACCGTTTTTTAATTCCTGCACGGAAACGGTCTGTCTGTGTTTATCCCATTTCCCGGATATCGTGACGACAGAACCTAACGTCAGTTTCTTTTTTAAATAGGGACGGTTAAAGCAGACCGCGGTAATTAAATAATTGCCGACAAGCACCCTGAATGTCAGCCTGTTTCGTTTTTTGCCGTAATAGGTAAGAGAAGGTTCTGAATGAACCTTCCCTTCTACCGTCACTCTTTCTTCATGTTTTACTTCCTCTAAATCCCTCAGCTCATAGTCGTCATAACGGTAAGGGAAATAATTCAGAAGATCAGAAATGTCATAGATACCAAGTTCGTGCAATGTTTTTTCTGTTTCCGGCCCAATGCCCTTAATTTCCGCTATACTAGTTTGCTGATGGTGTGTCACTTGATTTCAGCGCTCCTCCGAAAATTTTTTTCTCTAATTCTCTTCCCGTCGGTGTCGCGGCTAAACCGCCTTGTCCCGTTTCTCGCAGTGCTGTCGGCATTGTCTGGCCGATTTTGTACATCGCGTCAATCACCTCATCGCAAGGAATGCGGCTTGTAATCCCGGCCAGCGCCATATCCGCCGCGATCATTGCGTTGGATGCTCCCATTGCGTTTCGTTTGACACACGGCACTTCTACCAATCCGGCGACCGGGTCACATACGAGACCGAGCATATTTTTCAGTGTAATCGCCATTGCTTCCGCTGATTGCTGAGGCGTTCCGCCCGCCATTTCCACAATCGCAGCCGCTGCCATGCCTGATGCTGACCCGACTTCCGCCTGACAGCCTCCTGCCGCTCCTGAAATACTCGCATTATTTGCTACGACAAAACCGAACGCGCCGGCTGTAAACAGAAAACGGATCATTTGTTCTGTCGTAGGGTGCAGCTTATGCTTTACGGCGAATAACGTTCCCGGCACGACCCCGGCAGAGCCGGCGGTCGGTGTAGCGCAGATCGTTCCCATCGCCGCATTGACTTCATTTGTCGCCACAGCTTTAGAAACGGCGTCTAAAATCAGATTGCCCGACAGGCTTCTTCCCGATTGGATATATGCCTGAAGTTTCACGGCATCTCCGCCTGTTAAACCGGTCTGACTCGTGACGCCCTTCAGCCCTTTTTCAACAGCTGCTTCCATGACGGAGAGATTGCGCTCCATTCCTTGAAAGATTTCTTCCCGCGTTTTTTGCGTCACTTCCATCTCTTGGGTGATCATCACTTCCGAAATCGGAATTTGTTTTTCTTGAGTGATTTCTATTAATTCTTTTACATTACGAAACATGTCATTTTCCTCCTGACTTTTTAGTCAGCTATCTTAGTAACCTGTATAATATTAGGAAGTGTTGAAAGCTCGTCAAGCACTTCTTCTTCAATATTCTGATCGACCTCAATCGTCATCAGCGCAAGCTGGCCGACGTCCTTACGCGCCACTTCCATATGTCCGACGTTGATGGAGAATTTCGCAAGCACATTGGCAACGCCTGCAATCGTGCCGAATTTATCATTGTGAACGACTAAAATAGCCGGATGGTTTCCGGAAAGACGCAGCTCAAAGCCGTTGAGCTCCGTGATTTCTATTTTTCCGCCGCCGATGGAAATACCGGTAAGGGCAAGCTCTCCCTCATCATCAGAAATGACGATGCGCGCTGTATTCGGATGAACGGGCACGGCATCCTCTGTACGGAACTCTACATATATGCCCTTCTCTTCCGCAATTTGAATCGCTGTTTTAATCCGTTCATCAAATGTATCAAAATCAAGCAGGCCGCCGATAATCGCGACATCAGTGCCGTGACCCTTATACGTCTCCGCAAATGATCCGTAAAAAGACACAACGATCCGGCGGGGCTCCCGCCTGAATAAGCTTCTGGCCACTCTGCCGATCCGGGCGGCTCCTGCGGTATGTGAACTGGACGGACCGATCATTACCGGGCCGATAATATCAAAAACGCTTCTATACTTCATGCTGGTTTGTTCCTCCTTAACATCACTTCATTCAGCGCTTTTCTTTAGACTAATTGAACATTTCTCAATTGGCAAGCAGGCACACTGCCGCACTGCCGCAGGTAAATAAAGGCATAAGAATAGAAGGGCCTGATAAGCCCTTCTATTCTGCCGCAAATATATATGGATACAGAGGCTGTCTGCCGTTATGGATTTCAACCTCGATATCTTCACAGACGCTAGCAATATACTCAGCGAGTTTCTCAGCTTCTTCTTCCGGCGCGTCCTCTCCGTACAAGATGGTGACGATTTCATCTTCTTTCCCGATCATTTCATCCAGCAGCAATTTCGCCGCGCTTATCCGATCTTCGGCGCTGCCGATAATTGAACTGTTTAAAATGCCGATAAAATCACCTTTTTTAATATCCTTGCCGTCGATATGGGTGTCTCTGACTGAATATGTCACCTGTCCGCTTTTCACATTCCGGATGGCCTCAAGCATATTGGCTTCATTTACGTCAGCCGGCTGGTCAGGGTTAAACGCAAGCAGGGCGGTCATGCCTTGAGGGACCGTTTTTGCCGGAATGACAATGACATTTTCTTCAGCCACGCTCGCCGCCTGATTGGCAGCCATCACAATATTGGAATTGTTCGGAAGAATGAAAACCGTCTCCGCATTGACAGACTGAACGGCTTCAACAATATCTTCCGTGCTCGGATTCATTGTCTGGCCGCCTTCGATTACGTGTGAAGCGCCGATGCTCGTAAACAATTCAGAAATGCCCTCTCCCATTGCCACAGTCACGATGCCAAAAGGCTTGCGGGCTTCTTTCATAACGCCGGCCGGCTTTTTTTCATCATGTTCTTGGCTGATGATTGAAGTATGCTGTTCCCTCATGTTTTCAATTTTAATTTTAATCAAATCGCCGTAACGCTGTGCGAGATTGAGTACGTTCCCTGGTTCTTCGGCATGAATATGAACTTTCGCCAGCGTATCATCAGCCACGACCAGCAATGAATCGCCGAAACGGCTCAGTTCGTTTCTGAACGTCTCTTCCTTGAACGTCCGTTTATCTTGATCCAGCCTCACCATCACTTCCGTACAAAATCCGAATTCAATGTCTTCTGTACTCAGCATGCTCTGCGCGCTTTTATGATGCTCGGCATTCACCATATCATCGAGTGCCGGAAGAACCGCTTTTTTCGGTACGGCCTCTCCTTTTAAAGCAGCCAAAAAGCCTTCATATACACAAAGCAGACCTTTTCCGCCGCTGTCAACGACACCGACGTCCTTTAAAACAGGAAGCAGATCCGGCGTGCGGTTCAGCGACGCTTCCGCTTCTTCAATAACGGCCTCCATGAGAGCAATGATATCGGTTTCTTCTTTGGCCGAGGCGACCGCTTTTTTAGCCGCATCCTTGGCCACGGTTAAAATCGTTCCTTCAACCGGTTTCATGACCGCCTTATATGCCATATCCACTCCCGCTTGGAGTGCTGCGGCAAATTCTTGGGCGTCTATTTGGTTTTTGTTTTCAATGCTCTTTGTGAAACCTCTGAACAATTGGGACAAGATCACCCCTGAGTTTCCTCTCGCTCCCATAAGCAGGCCTTTTGACAAGGCGATGCCGACTTTGCCGATGTCGGGTGAGTCAATGTGCTCTACCTCTCTTGCACCGGATGACATCGATAAATTCATATTTGTTCCGGTGTCGCCGTCAGGCACGGGAAACACGTTCAGCGCATCCACCGCGGATGCGTTTTGAGACAATGTCTCAGCCCCCGCCAGAATCATTGCCGCAAAAGCTCTCCCATCTAAGTTTCGTCTAGACAATACTCATCCTCCTCACTACGGGTTCGTTACTCGTACGCCTTGGACATAAATATTTACAGAATCAACTGCAAGTCCGATTGTTTGATTTACTGTGTATTTTACCTTCGTCTGAACATTGTGGGCTACTTCGGATATTTTAGTGCCGTAGCTGACAATAATGTACATGTCGATATGTATTTGTTCGGCTTCCTGACGGACATGTACGCCTTTTGCGAAGTTCTCTCTCCGGAGGATTTCAGACAAACCGTCTTTAATCTGGTTTTTTGAGGCCATCCCCACTATTCCGTAACAGTCAATGGCAGCGCCTCCGGCAACCATTGCGATGACTTCGTTGGATATATCAATCTGTCCGTATTTTGTCTTCATTTCAATGGACACACAGGTTCCTCCTTCAGATGCATAGAGTTATCATTATTCTACTATATGTATCCCATTATGAAAAGAAAAGATACAGACAGCGGCCTTCAGCGCGGAAATGTGATTGGTTTTACATGTCAAGTGATTTTTCTTGAAAGTAAGGGAAACAATAGTTGCAAACGGTTTTTAGCTGTGGTAAATTATTTAAAGTATTGTATAACGAAAGCATCTGAGACACTATGTTTGAAAAGATGTTTCGCGCAGTTAGGAGGGAAACAAATGGCACGTAAATGTTTTATTACAGGTAAAAAAACAAAAGCCGGAAACAACCGTTCTCACGCAATGAACGCTTCTAAGCGTACTTGGGGCGCCAACCTTCAAAAGGTCCGCATCCTCGTTGACGGCAAACCTAAAAAAGTATATGTATCTGCCCGGGCTTTAAAATCCGGTAAAGTTGAGCGTGTATAAGCAAAAATGAACGCCTGCCCTTTTATGCGGCAGGCGTTTTTTATGCGTTCAAAGAGGGCAATTTCAGCTTCTTGGGCTTACTCTTTTCTAAATGAGCCCAGCATCGCCCGGACAATTCCTCCTAAAAACTTCGGCAATTTAATGGTATAAAATTTCATTTTGTCCCCTCCTATAAGTCCCGTATCCGCTGCGTTCATCACTTTAGGATTCATGGTTTTTTCCGCATATGGCAGAAGCCGCTTTTCTAATCCGCGCTCCTTACCATTATTAATATGCCTTTTGCAAACGAAAAAGTACCTCGTGAATGAATGAGTTCGTTACTAATACATAGTGTGGAACCCACAGGAATATGACAATTATCAAGGGGATATTTAAAACCGTCGAGTGTCAGGCCGTCTGCCGCTTCCGTAAACGGAATGAAAGAAATATAGCGTCTGCGCGCTTTTTCTTCAATTGTATAACGGCCGGGCCCGAACATCTGAATGTCATTCTGCCGGTCGATCAGCACGACATCGGTATTCTTATGTAAGGCTTTATACAGCAGCTGGATGTTCCCTAAAAAGTGATCGGCTCTTCCGCCCGTCACACCGAATATCCGAATGGTTTCCGGTTCTTTTTGTAAAGCCCAGTCAAGGGCGAGTTCAAGATCGGTATAATCTTTTTCCGCCTGATACACATGGAGGGCCGGCGCTGCTTTTTGAATCTGCATGAGCTCCTCTTCCGTAGTGCTGTCAAAATCACCGAAAGCTTCCTGCGGAATGATTCCGGCCTCCAAAAGAGCAACCGTCCCTTTATCGACTCCGACCCACGTCGTATCTCCGGCTGTGTATTCGGATAGATCGGGAATAAGCTCCCGCGGGCCTCCCGCAACGATATTGATTGTATTCATATGTTATCCTCTCTCTTAGACGCGAAAAGAGCCGGCGGCTTTCACCGGGCTCTTTTTCAGCATGTTTATGATGCGTTTCGGATGTCAGCGATGGCTTTTTTCCGATCCGGCTGATTATATACGGCAGACCCGGCAACAAGCAGATTGGCGCCCGCTTCAGCGCATAAAGGGGCTGTTTCTTTATTAACGCCTCCGTCCACCTCGATTAAAAGCTCAGACAGGCCTTTCTCCTCAGCCAGCTGTTTGACCTGACGGATTTTCGGCAGAACCGAATGAATGAAGCGCTGTCCGCCAAAACCGGGGTTAACCGTCATTAACAGCACAAGGTCAAGCTCCCCGATCACATGTTCAATCATTTGGACGGGCGTATGCGGATTGAGCACAACTCCCGCTTTTACCCCTTGCTCTTTTATCAATTGAATGGTCCGGTGAAGATGCGGACACGCTTCAGCATGAACGGAAAGGATGTCCGCGCCGGCTTTTGCGAATGCCGGGATGTAGCGGTCCGGGTTTTCAATCATAAGATGGACATCCAGCGGCAGATCAGTCACCGGACGGACGGCTTCAACGATAAGCGGCCCGATTGTAATGTTAGGGACGAAATGGCCATCCATGACATCAATATGGATATAGTCCGCCCCTCCTTTTTCCACGTCTTTAATTTCCTCGCCCAGTGAAGCAAAATCGGCGGAAAGAATTGATGGCGCAACCTTAATCATATTAATACCTCGGCTTTCTCTCTTTTATTTCCTGCATAAATTCTTTGTAATGCTCATAGCGGTACGGCTGAATCTCTCCTTCTTCCACCGCTTGCTTTACCGCGCATTTCGGCTCTTTAAGATGCAGACAGCCTCTGAATTTGCAAGAGGCGCTTATTTCTCTGATCTCAGGGAACGTGCTGCCCAGCTCTTCTTCCTCAATGCCGGTAAATTCAAGCGAACTGAACCCCGGAGTATCCGCAACCAGACCGCCTGATGTATGAATGAGCTCCACATGGCGCGTCGTATGTTTTCCGCGTCCCAAATGCGTGGAAATCTCGTTTGTTTTCAGCTCAAGCTCCGGGCTGATCGCATTTAAAAGCGAAGATTTTCCGACTCCGGACTGACCGGCAAACACCGTTGTTTTGTTCTCGAAGTGTTTCACAATGCCTGTTAAGCCGCTGTTTTCTTTTGATGACGTCACATATACGTCATAACCGATCGCCTGATAGTCTTTCACGTAAGAAAGTATCGCCTCTTTCGATTCCCCGTCTGCAGCTAAGTCCATTTTGGTTATGCAGATGATCGGGTGAATGCCGTTGGCTTCCACAAGGACGAGAAAACGGTCCAATAAAGACGTGCTGAACGCCGGCTGAACGGCAGAAAAGACGAGAACAGCCTGATCGACATTTGAAATCGGCGGCCTGATCAGCTCGTTTGTTCGTTCTTTGATTTCCAGCAGGTAGCCTTCTTTATCATTTTCAGCCTGATAAACGGCATAATCGCCGACCAGGGGCGTTATTTTATTTTTTCTGAAAATGCCCCGGCCCCTGCATTGAATGATCTTGTCCTGTGATTCATCCAAGACATAATAGAATCCGCTTAACGCTTTTATAATTTTGCCCTCAGGCATAGGGTCCCTCCTTGTCAGTCATTATCTTTCGGGTATTCAATCGTTTTGTAGCTGACGACTTTATGATCGACCATCACTTGATAATACCCCTTCTGTCCCTGATCAATCTTCAGTTCAATTGTTTTTTCAGTCGGCTCTTTTATTTTAAATGAGTCATACGTATCAGAGATGCTGTGGTCCTTATCATCGATGGCGATTTGCACTTCAAGCTCGTCCCCTTCATGTTCGGGTTCGTAAGGAATGCTGATTTTTTCTTTTACCGTTTTCGCCGGTTTTTCTTCAGGTCCGAGCGAGAACGTCACTTCAACATTACTTCCCGGCTTAACCGCAGTGCCGGCTGCCGGCTCTTGCTTCATGACTTGTCCTTCCGGCACGTCATCTGAATGGGCTTGTTTTTCAACAAGCTGCAGGCCGTTATCTTCAAGATACCCTGAAGCCGCTTCTTTGCTGTAAGTCTTTAAGTCCCTCAGCGTAACGTCCGCCGGGCCGAGGCTGACCGTTAGATTGACTTCATCGTCGCTTGCGACCATGTCGGTGCCGGCTGACGGGTTCTGATCAATTACGGTGCCGGCCTCGCTGTCATCGTTCTCTTCTTTGACATTGACATGTTTGAAGCCTTTTTCCTTCAGCGATTTTTTTGCGTCGCCGATCTGCCTTCCTTTCACGTCGATCAGCTGGGTTTTCGGTTTTCCGATGCTTTTGTACAGTTTTACAGAAGAGCCTTCTTTAACGGTAGACCCCGCTTTTGGGTCCGTTTTGACCATTAATTCCTCTTCTATTTTTTCATCTTCAATATCCGTTATATCAGGATCCGCCCGGAGCCCGTTCTTTTCAAGCAGGGCTTCCGCTTTTTCGTACTTCATGCCCCGTACATCGGGGACGCTTACATCTTTAGGCATAAATAAAGACGGAAACACGGTGACCGCAAGAACAGCTGCCATAATGAAAATGAAACAGACGGCCAGCAAAACCCACGGCCATTTCCGTTTTTTCTTTTTGGCGGGCTGCTGTTCCTTATCATCCGTCTCCCCCGGCGTTTCCGCCTGAGGCGCGGCTTTTGCGCCGTCAGTAATAACGGGAATGGCTTTTGTCATTTCCTCATCATCCTGAACGGAAAATTTTTGTTCATTCAGCCTGCCGGCGTCAAAAGCCGTTCTGATGTCCGCTTCCATGTCCTCGGCGCTTTCATAGCGGTGAAACGGGTCTTTAGCGGTTGCCTTTAAAATAATGTTTTCGACGCTCTGCGGAATGGAAGGGTTCCACTTTCTGGCGGAAGGCGTTTCTGTTTGCAGATGCTTTAGCGCTATGCTGACGGCTGATTCTCCGTCAAAAGGAATTTTACCTGTTAAAAGCTCAAACAGCACGATGCCGAGCGCGTAAATATCTGATTTTTTCGTTGCCAGACCGCCTCTCGCCTGCTCCGGAGACAAATAATGAACCGAGCCCAGCACAGAATTCGTATGTGTGATTGTCGTAGACGTAAGCGCTGTGGCGATGCCGAAATCCGTCACCTTGATATGCCCTAAATGATCTATCAATATATTGTGCGGTTTAATATCCCGGTGCACGATATGGTTTTGATGGGCATGGGCGATGGCCGAGACGATCTGCTCCATAACGGACAGCGCTTCTTTCGGATGAAGCGGTCCGTGTGCGTTTATGTATTCCTTTAATGTCATGCCTTCCACATATTCCATGACAATGTAATAAATATCGCCTTCCTCCCCGATATCGTAAATACTGACGATATTCGGATGATCGAGGCTTGATGCCGACTGTGCTTCTCTTCTGAAACGCCTGATAAAATCAATGTCATTCACAAAGTCAAACCGCAGAATTTTAATTGCGACTTCACGTTCGAGAATGATGTCCTCAGCTAAAAAAACGTTTGCCATTCCGCCGCCGCCAATAGGCCGGAGGATATGATAACGCCCGCTGATCCGCTTGCCGGTTAGCACTTGTCTTCACCCTCTTTTGCATCTGCGGAAAACTCAATCAACACAGCCGTGATGTTATCTTCGCCGCCGTTTTGATTCGCTTTGCTGATGAGAAGGTCTACTTTTTCCTGAGGATCAGATTCGGCTTGAAGCATTTGTTTGATCTCGTGATCTTCTATTTTATTTGACAGTCCGTCAGAGCATAAAAGCAGCTGATCGCCGTCAGACAGTTCAAAAGAACGGGCGTCGGGACTGATGGTTTCATCTGTCCCCAGCGCTCTCGTCAATACATTTTTCCGCGGATGGTGCTCGGCGTCCTCTTTCGAAATTTCCCCCGTCTTGACCAGCTCATTCACAAGCGAATGGTCTTCAGTCAGCTGAGTGAATTCCCCCTCTTGAAGCAGGTAGCACCGGCTGTCACCGATATGAGCCACAGTGACAAACTTCCCGGTGAATAAGGCGCAAACAACAGTGGTGCCCATTCCCCGGCATTCTTCATTCGCTTTAGCGTGGTCATGTACTTTGACATTCGCCTCATGAATCCGGTCTTTCAGCCAATTCTCGCAAGCAGACGGCAGAGATGGAACCGTTTCGGTCCGGTTCCACTGCTCTTCCATCGCCGCAACCGCCATCCTGCTCGCTACATCTCCGGCAAGATGACCGCCCATGCCGTCGGCGACAACCGCAAGCACCGCGTCTTCTTTTGTGAAAATGCCCGCCGCATCTTCATTATGCCGGCGGACTTTACCTGTATCTGTTTTCAAGGCTGTAATCAACCTCTTCACCTCGTCTCGTCTTGACGCTCCTTCGCGCGAAGCTGACCGCAGGCCGCGTCAATGTCATGGCCTTGCTCTCTTCTGATCGTGACATTTACACCGCGGGATTTTAACGTTTTTTCGAATGCGAAAATCTGATCTCTCGGTGTGCGGACGTAATCCCGTTCAGGCACATAGTTTACCGGAATTAAATTGACATGGCATTTCACGTCTTTTAACAGTTCTGCAAGCTCTTCTGCATGTTCGACCTGATCATTTACGCCGCCGAACAGCCCGTATTCAAAGCTGATCCGTCTGCCTGTTTTCTCGATGTAATATTTGACGGCCTCCATAAGGTCAGGAAGCTTATAGGCTTTGTTAATCGGCATCAGACGGCTTCTGATTTCCGTATTCGGAGCATGCAGAGAAATCGCGAAATTGATCTGCATTTTTTGATCGGCGAAATCGTAAATCTTCGGAATGATTCCGCTGGTGGAAACTGTGATATGACGCGCTCCGATGTTCAGCCCTTTATCGTGGTTAATGATTTTTAAGAAAGCGAGCATTTCATTGAAATTATCAAACGGCTCTCCGATTCCCATGATGACGACTGAGCTGACGCGTTCATCCGTTTCATCAAGCGCCTTTTGCACTTTCACGACTTGAGCGACGATTTCTCCCGCTTCAAGATTCCGTTTCAGTCCGCCGAGCGTTGACGCGCAAAATGTGCAGCCGATCCGGCAGCCGACCTGTGTCGTTACACATACAGAATTACCATACTCGTGTCTCATTAAAACCGTTTCGATCGTATAACCGTCATGAAGCTCAAATAAAAATTTCATCGTGCCGTCTTGAGATGTCTGTTTTACAGCCGTTTTCAGCGTTGTCAGCACAAAATGGCTCTCGAGTTTTTCACGCAGGCTTTTTGAGAGGTTTGTCATTTCATCAAATGAAGAAACCCGCTTCTCATAAAGCCATTCAAAAATCTGTGCTGCGCGGAACGGCTTTTCGCCATTGTCGGTCAGCCATTGTTTGATTTCATCTAATTCAAAAGAGTAAATGGACGGCTGCTCAGTCCGCAGCTCTTTCCGTACGCTTGTCTTTTTTAATTGTGTCATTTTTTATCCCTTCTTTCTCATGCTGCTAATAAAGAAACCGTCTGTTCCGAAATAATGCGGAAGAATTTGAAGGCTTCCATCCTGAACAAAGGGTCTCGCCTTTTCAGGCAGCCGCTTTTCAAGAGACAAATCGGGTTCAAACTCAGGGTGTTCTTGTATAAACGCATGCATAACTTCTTCATTTTCTGTCCGGTCCATTGTACACGTACTGTATACGAGTGTGCCACCTTTTTTTACTAATGGGGCGATTTCCCTTAAAATGCCGAGCTGGATTTCTGACAGCCGTCTGCTGTCCTCCGGCGTCTTCGTATATTTCATATCGGGTTTTCTTCTGATGACGCCGAAACCTGAGCAAGGGGCATCAACGAGAATACGGTCAAACCGTTCTGCGCCAAAGGCCTCTCCCGCTTTTCGCGCATCCATCGTTTGCGCGTCGATGATCGTAAGTCCGAGCCGTTCTGCGCCCTCTTTAATCAGCTTTACTTTATGGCGGTGAAGATCAAGTGATGTGAGGCTCCCCTCGTTCTCCATCAGTTCCGCAATGTGAGCCGACTTTCCGCCCGGTGCGGCGCATGCATCTAAAACGGTTTCGCCCGGCTTCGGGTCCAGCGCCCGCGCGACAAGCATTGAGCTTTCATCCTGTATGGATACCCGGCCGTTTTGGAAAAATGCCGTGTTCGCGATGCTTCCTTTCAAAAGCTTAATCGCATCAGGAGAAAGGTCTCCGGCTTCCGCTTCCAGACCGGCATTCTCCATCTCATTCAGCACCGTTTCCCTGTCGCTCTTTATGTGATTGACACGGAGCGTCTGCTTCGGCGGAATGAGATGAATCCGGCAGATCTTTTCAGCTGCCTCAAAGCCGTACGCCACGACCCACTCTTTTACGAGCCATTCGGGATGGCTTGTCTCTGTAGAAAGACGGAGAACCGGGTCTTCAATTTCAGCGAATGACGGCGCCCCTTCACGCTGCAGGGAGCGGAGGATGCCGTTGACAAAGGACGCAATGCCCTTATGCCCGCGTTTTTTGGCGATCTCAACCGCTTCATGAATGGCGGCGCGATCCGGTATTTTTTCTAAATACTCCATTTGATACGCGGACAGACGAAGCAGCTGAATCACCCATGGCTTCACTTTATTCGGCTTGCGGATAAAAGGCTTCAGCATGTAGTCTAAGGCGATTTTATTTTGCAGCGTTCCGTAGACAAGCTCTGTCAGCAGTCCTCTGTCCTGATCGCTGAGCGTGTTCGTTTTGATAACCGAGGTAAGAAGCAGGTTGCTGTATGCCTGATTTTGCTCAAGCTTCTCAAGCGCTTCAAGGGCGAGCTCCCGGACATTAATTTTCTTCATTTGCTTCTCCTAACACGTCACCGGGCTGCACATTTTTGCCTCTTACAAAATCTTCGCCCTTCATCCGTTTTTTTCCCGCCGGCTGCAGTTCAGTGATTAAAAGGGCGGTGCTGTTTCCTGATGCGACGACAATGCCGTTTTGCTCCGTGCGGATGACTGTTCCGGGCGCAGCTTCAGTTTTTGCCGCAACTTTTTCAGAAGCCCATACTTTCATATTTTGACCGTTCAAAGTTGTATAGGCGACAGGCCAAGGGTTTAAACCTCTGATCTGGTTGTAGATCTCTTCTCCGGGCTTTGCCCAATCAATCCGCTCCTGCTCACGCTTAATGTTAGGCGCGTAAGTCGCTTTTGAATCGTCCTGTCTGATCGGTTTAATATTTCCGGAAATGACGTTCGGGACGGTCTCTGACAAAAGCTTTGCCCCCGCTATGCTTAATTTGTCGTGAAGCGTGCCGACGTTATCCGTTTCATCAATTTCCACTTCGATTTTCGAAATCATATCGCCCGCATCAAGCTTTTCAACCATATACATGATTGTCACGCCCGTTTTCTTCTTGCCTTGGAGAATCGAATAATGTATCGGCGCTCCGCCTCTTAATTCAGGCAATAGTGACGCGTGTACGTTGATACAGCCGTATTTCGGGCCGCCCAGCAGCAGCTTGGGCAGGATCTGTCCGAATGCCGCCGTAACAATCAGGTCCGGCTTCAGGCTGAGCACTTTTTCTATTTCTTCTTCGAGCCTTACTTTTTCGGGCTGAAGCACGGGAATTCCGTGACGTTCAGCTTCAGCCTTTACAGGAGGGGGCGTCATGATTTTTTTTCTGCCTTTCGGGCGGTCAGGCTGCGTAACGACACCAACCACTTCATACCCGTCTTCAATAAGCGTGCGCAGGACGGGAACTGAAAAATCGGGCGTTCCCATAAAAACGATCCTTGTCATCCAATCATCCTTCCATTTCTGCCAGTTCTTCTTCAGTGTAGTAAGCCGTAATTTTTGATGTGAATAAAATGCCGTCTAAATGATCCATTTCATGCTGAACGGCTCTGGCCAAAAAACCCTCCGCTTCTAAAATAAACGGTTTTCCTTTACGGTTATAGGCTTTTACCTTTACGTAATCCGGGCGGGTGACATCGCCGTAAACCCCGGGAAAGCTTAAGCAGCCCTCGACTCCGGTCTGTTCACCGCTCTTTTCAAGAATAACCGGATTTACAAGGTCGATCCGGCCGCTTTCTTCACCGATGTCCACGACGGCCGCTCTTTTTAAAATGCCGATTTGCGGCGCGGCGAGACCGACGCCATCCATTTCGAGCATCGTATCGTACATATCGTCAAGCAGTTTTTTTAATTTTTTATCAAACACTGTCACTTCATCGGCAGGTGTTTCCAGAACCTCCGCCGGGTGTGTGACGATTTTTTTTACAGCCAAAATTTTGCCCTCCAAAAACTAATGTTACATCAGCATGTACGGATTCATATCGATTGAAATCATGACATGCTTTTGCGCAATGTCGCGTTTATAGTGCTCCAGTATCTTTTTCAACTGAATCTGCAACTCGTTTTCCTGTCTGTATTTTATCACGCATTGATAGCGATATCTATCTTTGATCCTGGCGATCGGGGAAGCCGCCGGCCCGAGAATTTTCGTATCAGGCCCGCATCCCGCTCTTAAATAGTTTGTAATCTTTTCTGCGGTGACCGCGGCTTTTGCCGCTTCTTCATGAGAAACGGTCACCAGCGCCACGTAATAATAAGGCGGGTATGACTGGGCCCTTCTGTGCGCCATTTCCTGCTGAAAAAAAGTTTCATAGTCGTGCGTTTTCGTCAGCTGAATGCTGTAATGAGACGGTGTATACGTTTGAATGACCACCGTTCCCGGCTTTTCATGCCGCCCGGCCCGTCCGCTTACCTGCGTCAGCAGCTGGAATGTCTTCTCCGCGGCCCTGAAATCAGGGATGTGAAGCGTCGTATCTGCGCTTAATACTCCGACGAGCGTCACGTTCGGAAAATCAAGCCCTTTTGCGATCATTTGCGTACCGAGCAGGATATCCGCCTTCCCTTCACCGAACGCTGACAACAGTTTTTCATGGGCGCCTTTTCTTGAAGTGGTGTCCACATCCATCCTGATCACGCGCGCCTGAGGCAGCACTTTCGTAAGCTCCTCCTCCACACGCTGCGTTCCCGTGCCGAAAAAGCGGATATGTTCGCTGCCGCATTCCGGGCATGTTCCCGGGACAGGTTCCTCATGGCCGCAGTAATGGCATTTCAGCCTTTGTCCGTAGCGGTGATAAGTCATCGAAATGTCGCAATGCGGACATTGCGGCACATAACCGCAGTCCCGGCACATCACAAACGAGGAATACCCCCGTTTATTCAGAAAAAGGACGGCCTGCTCTTTTTTTGCAAGCTTCTCTTCCAGCTGTTCCATCAGTTCTCTTGAAAACATTGATCTGTTGCCGTTTCTCAGTTCTTCTCTCATATCAACGAGAGAAACGTCAGGCATGAGCTGGCGATTTACGCGATGTTTTAACGGAAGCAGCTCATAAATGCCTTTTTTCGCCCGCGCAAATGACTCTAATGTCGGCGTGGCGCTCCCGAGGACGACCGGACAGCTGTGATGCTCGGCCCGGCGGATGGCTACGTCCTTTGCATGATACCGCGGCATTTCCTCCTGCTTATAGGAAGATTCGTGCTCTTCATCAATAATGATCATGCCGAGATTTTCAAACGGGGCAAAGATGGCCGATCTGGCTCCGACGACAAGCCGGACTTCCTTGCGCTGAATCTTCCGCCATTCATCGTATTTTTCACCTGTGGATAATCCGCTGTGCATGACCGCAACCTTTGAGCCGAAGCGGCCTTTAAAACGGTTGACCATTTGCGGTGTCAACGAGATTTCCGGAACGAGCACGATGGCTTCTTGTCCTTTTGCCAGCACTTTCTCAATGGATTGCAGGTAAATTTCCGTTTTGCCGCTTCCCGTGACGCCGTGAAGCAGAAAGACGTGGTGGACATGATCGGCTACGGCTTGTTTAATCGGCTCAAAAGCGGCCTGCTGCTCTTCTGTAAGAGAGAGCGGCTCTGTTTTTTTGAACATTCTGTCCTGATAAGGATCGCGGTAAACCTCCTCAAAGCTTTCCGTAAGAAGCCCCTTTTTAAGAAGCGTTTTCAGCGTCGCGGAACTGGAATCGGTCTTTTTGCAAAGCTCAGCCGCGGAAATCTTTGCTCCCCCGCCGATAAAATAAGTAAGCACGGCGAGCTGTTTAGAAGCCTGCTTTGTCAATGAATCTGCGTGCCGGGCGAGTTCTTCTTTGTCTGCCCCCGCTTCGATCATGCGGATCATTTTTTTATTCGTTTTTTGGGCGACTTTATATGTGACATCAATGCTTCCTTTGCGCACGAATTTTTGAAGTGACGAAAGAATGCTTTCATCGGTAATATCCGAGTACAGAAGACTTTTTTGATTCCTGAAAAGCTGTTTGATGTCCGGTGTCAGCGCTTCTTCGTCAACGACTTTCAGCTCTTTCTCGTACTTCGCCTTCAGTGCGGCGGGCAGCATTGCCTGAAGCGCCGTGATTTTAAACGACAGCGTTTTGTCAGAAAGCCATGAAGACAGCTGCATCAGTTCCTCAGTCAGAACGGGCGTCAAATCAAGAAGCTTCTCGACTTCCTTCATTGAGCCGCCGTTTAATTCAGACGAATCTTTCAAACCGGTCACAAATCCTTGAAGCTTGCGCGGGCCAAACGGGACAATCACCCGCATGCCGACTTCGATCATCCCTTTTAAATGATCGGGAATTTTGTAATCAAAGGGTCTGTCAATGTTTTTGGAGCTGACATCGACAATGACTTCTGCTACATTCATACGGGTTTTCGGTCCTCGGCTTTCAAAGCGGTCATTTCCTTCAGCATTTCAAAGGAAACGTCAAGTTTAGACATAAGCGCAAGCTCCCGTTTTCTTCCGTCCCGGAAATAGAAGGTGACGACATTCGTATCCGTGCCAAATCCGGCCCCTTCTGCTTTCACATCATTCGCAACGATCATATCAAGGTTTTTCTGTTCGAGTTTTCTGCGCGCATAGCGTTCGACGTCTTGCGTTTCAGCCGCAAATCCGACCAGCAGCTGGTGTGTTTTCCGTTCGCCGAGTTCTTTCAGTATGTCTGCCGTACGGTTGAATTCGATCACGAGCGAACCGTCTTTCTTCTTCATTTTGTGATCAGAAACAGCCGCCGGCGTAAAATCGGCCACGGCCGCCGTCTTAATCACCATGTCGCATGAATCAAACACAGAAAGCACGGCTTCTCTCATATCGGCTGCCGATTGCACAGGAAGAAACTGATACATCCCGACTGGCGGCTCTATTGACACCGGGCCTGAAATCAGCGTCACCCGCGCCCCGAGACGGACGGCGGCTTCAGCAGCGGCGTAGCCCATTTTGCCGGTGGATTTATTTGTGAAGAAGCGGACAGGGTCCACGGCTTCGCGCGTCGGACCGGCCGTAATGACAATATGTTTTCCTTTCAGCGGCGCATCGTCTTCAGGCTCCTTAAAATGCTCTCTGACACGCTCAACAATAAGCTCCGGCTCCTCCAGCCTTCCTTTGCCGACATATCCGCATGCCAAATAGCCTTCACTCGGCTCGATAAAGCGGACCCCGTCCTGATAAAGCACAGAGATGTTCCGTTTCACCGCCGGATGATCATACATATGGACATTCATCGCAGGCGCCACCCAAACCGGGGCCTCAGCCGCCAGCACCGTCGTTGTGAGCATATCGTCAGCAATTCCGTTGGCAAGCTTGCCGATGATATTTGCCGTAGCGGGCGCGACAATAATTAAATCCGCCCAGTCAGCGGCATCAATATGAGATATCACCTTCGGATTTTGTTCATTAAATGTATCTGTATATACTTCATTCCGGCTCAGCGCCTGAAATGTCAGCGGAGAAACAAACTCACGCGCGGACTCAGTCATAATCACTTTGACGTTTGCGCCGGCCTGAACCAGCTTGCTCGTGAGTGCGGAAGCTTTATAAACGGCAATTCCTCCGCTTACGCATAGCAAAATGTTTCGGTTTTTCATGAAGTCTTCTCCCCTTTATGAAAGCATTGGACAAATCCCAAACGGAAAAAAATAACAACCTATGTAGAGATAGGTTGCTACGTGTGCTTGTTATTCGCTGTCTTCTCTTTCAAACGAAAGCAGGCCCGCGTCTATTTCTTCTAAAGCTTTGCCTACATATTTGTGAGAAATGGTATGTTCAATCTGCTGGTCCTTTTTGATCTGCATTTCACGCGCGCGTCTTGCAGACACGGTCACCAGCGTATATTTAGAATCTAATTTATTCATTAAAGAGTCAATTGACGGATCTAACATAAGTTATTCTACCTCCAGCATTTTCTTATATCTCGGAGCGACGCGTTCACGTTTTAAGTGCTCGGCGAGAACGATTGCGTTAATCTTATCACAAGCCGTTTGGATATCGTCGTTTTCAACGACATAATCATACGCGTCCATCATTTCGATTTCAGCTTTTGCGGCATTCATTCTGTTTTCGATTAAATCGTCGGTTTCAGTCCCTCTTGTCACGATTCTGTTTTTCAGCTCAGAAAGACTCGGCGGCGCTAAGAAGATAAACAGGCCTTCCGGAAATGCATTCCGCACTTGGAGCGCGCCCTGCACTTCAATCTCTAAGAAGACGTCTTTTCCTTCTTGAAGCGTCTGTTCGACATAATCAACGGGCGTTCCGTAATAGTTGCCGACATATTCCGCCCACTCAAGCAGTTTGTTGTTTTCAATCATGCGTTCGAATTCATCTCTGGATTTAAAGAAATAATCGACGCCATCGACTTCGCCCTCTCTCGGGTTTCTCGTCGTGACTGAAATTGAGTATTCAAATTTCGTGTCCTGTTGTGAAAATATTGCTTGCCGAACCGTTCCTTTTCCAACTCCGGAGGGACCTGAGAGAACGATTAATAACCCTCTTTCTTTCATGCGGCAATTACCCCTGCCCTTCATCCATAATTTCTTCTTTCACAGAAAGTCTGTGTGCAACTGTCTCAGGCTGGACGGCAGATAAGATAATGTGATCACTATCCATGACGACAACTGCACGGGTTCTTCGTCCGTATGTAGCGTCTATTAGCATTCCGCGGTCTCTTGCATCCTGGATCATTCGCTTTATTGGCGCAGACTCCGGGCTGACAATCGAAATCATCCGATTGGCGGAGATGATATTGCCAAATCCGATATTAATCAGTTTAATCGTCATCTTCTACGTTCCCCCTGTAAAATAGACGTCTCTAGTGTAACCTGAAGAGGCCGTCTGTAAACAATACGCACAGTCGCTATTCTATATTTTGCACTTGTTCCTTCAATTTTTCAATAGAACTTTTCATTTCAACGACAAGCTTTGTGATTTGATGATCATTGGCTTTTGAGCCGATCGTATTCGCTTCTCGGTTAAGCTCCTGAACAAGGAAATCAAGTTTGCGGCCGACTGCCCCGCCTTCTTTTAATATATCACGGAATTGAACAAAATGGCTCTTCAACCTGGTAATTTCTTCCGTTATATCAGAACGATCGGCGAAAATGGCGCATTCCGTGATCAGCCTGCTTTCGTCGAGCGCATCCTCCGTCCATTCCTTCATTCGGGCGTAAAGACGCTCGCGGTATTGAATAACAACGGCCGAAGCGCGCTCTTTCACCTGTTCGGACAGCGTCTCAAGCCGCTCAATGTGCAGAAAGCAGTCTTCCGCCAAAAGCCGTCCTTCTTTTTCTCTCATGTCACAAAGTTCCTTTACAGCCAGCTCAGCGGCTTCCCTGATGACTTCTTCAAGCTTGTCATCACGCATCTGTTCTTCGTGTATCTGCGCAATATGTTCAACTTTAAAGAACTCCATTGCATCGGGTTCTGCGGCCAGGCTGTAGCGCTCTTTCATGACGCGTGCGGCGCTCACATATTCATCAAGGAGCTCCCAATCGATGTTCAGGCTTCTTTTTATGAGCGCGTCACTGTTTACAGTGAGAAACAGCTCTACTCTTCCGCGCTGTATATGCTGCAATATCGTTTGTTTCAGCTTATCCTCTACATATAGCAAAGGCCGTGGCAGGCGGGCGTTCACTTCTTTGAACCGGTAATTGACGGATTTCAATTCAACGGTTGCCGAGAGATCGCCTTTTGTGCTGCTTGCGCTGCCGAAGCCTGTCATACTCCGTATCATATGAAACACCCAATTCTTTCCCGTTATCAAAATAAAAGGGCAATAGACATGCTATTACCCCTAAGATTATATCATATGGAATTATTTTTTTCTTGTCAAAAGTGAACCCGCCAGCAAAAAAGTAGGTATGCCCGACATACCGATAATCAGCATCCAATCGCCCGGCGTAATCGGCACTGTTTTGAAAATCGGCTGCAGCGGCGGATAATAGATGACGATGACCATCAGGAAGATAGAAGAAATGATGGCCCCGAGCAGATAGATATTTTCAAACGGATTCCGGGAGAAAACAGACGTTTCGCTCCGGCAGTCAAACACGTGTATAAGCTGAGCCAGGACAAGAGTCGCGAATGCAACGGTCTGTGCGTAGGGCAGATTTTCAGGATTGCGGTGATAGACGATGATAAACGCTAAAATGGTTGCAGCTCCGATTAAAAACCCTCTTGATACGACTTTCCAGCCCAGTTTTCTCGCAAACACTCCTTCTTTCGGATGCCGCGGCTTCCGCCTCATCAGGTCTCCTTCCGGCTGATCCATACCGAGGGCCATCGCCGGCAGCCCGTCAGTGACTAAGTTCACCCACAATATCTGAATCGGAACGAGCGGCAGCGGCAGAGCGAGAAGCATCGCAAACAGCATCACTAAAATTTCACCTACGTTGGAGGCGAGCAAATACCGGACGAATTTTCTTATATTTTCATAGATATTCCGTCCCTCTTTTATGGCTGATTTAATCGTAGCAAAGTTATCATCTACCAGAATGAGAGAAGAGGCTTCCTTTGCCACATCCGTTCCCGTCACGCCCATGGCAACACCGATATCTGCCTGCTTTATGGCCGGCGCGTCATTAACCCCGTCTCCCGTCATGGCGACGACGTGTCCGTTTTCCTGGAACGCTTTGACGATTTTCAATTTATGTTCAGGCGACACGCGTGCGAAGACGTAGACATCATCGACCGTTTCGATAAGTTCTTTCTCCGTAAGCTCATTCAGCGCCTTCCCGTCCATCACATGCCCCTTTTTCGGAAGAAGACGCAAATCTTTTGCAATGGCCTTTGCCGTTTCGACGTGATCCCCTGTGATCATAACCGTTTTAATGCCGGCTTCACGGCATTCTTTAATCGCCTGTCTGACCTCCGGACGGGGCGGATCAATTATGCCTGACAAGCCGAGCATCGTCAGATTTTTTTCCGCCTGCTCCATTGTCGGCTTTTCTCCGGGCTTAAGCGGTTTATAAGCAATCGCGATCGTACGCAAAGCTTGCGACGCCAGCTCTTTCAGAACCGCTTCCGTTTCTGCTTTCTTTTCTTCTGAAAAAGGCGTACTTCTTGCGCCGTGCATCAGATGTGACGAGCGGTCAATCAGCACATCGGGCGCTCCTTTAGTGATGACGAACTGCTTTTTTTCCTGATCCTCTACAATGACGGTCATCATTTTGCGGACGGAGTCAAACGGAAACTCGGCAACCACGCGGTAGTGCCCGTTGAGCCAATCGTTTGAATAACCGCCCTTTCTTGCAGCCGTCAGCAGCGCTCCTTCTGTCGGATCGCCGTCGAGTACATAACGGCCGTCTTTCAGTGCGATTTCGGATGTGTTGCACAACGCGCCGAAAACCAGCATCTGTTCAAGAATCTTCTCATCTTTCGGCTTGATTTCCCGCTCATCTCGGGTGAAAACGCCCTCCGGCTCATAGCCGATGCCTGACACTTTATAAATTTTGCCGCCTGACCACATATGGGTGACGGTCATTTTGTTTTGTGTCAGCGTGCCGGTTTTATCAGAACAAATGACAGAGGCGCAGCCCAATGTTTCAACCGCCGGGAGCTTTCTGACAATTGATTTTTGTTTGATCATGCGCTGGACGCCGATTGATAATGCCACCGTAACAATGGCGGGAAGCCCTTCCGGAATCGCGGCGACGGCCAATGACACCCCGGCCAAAAACATGCTGTAAAGATCATGTCCCTGTAAGACGCCGACTGCAACGACCAATACCGTTAAAAGGAGCGCGACGATAATTAAAATTTTGCCGAGCTCTTCAAGTCTTCGCTGCAGCGGTGTTGAAAGGCTGCCGGCGGATTCCAGCATATCGGCGATTTTCCCCATTGCCGTATTCATTCCTGTACCGACGACGACGCCGACACCGCTGCCGCGCGTTACAATCGTACCCATAAACGCCATATTGCTGATGTCGCCTAACGAAACATCCGGCTTTCTCAGTTTATCAGCTTGTTTAACCACCGGAATTGATTCCCCGGTCAGCGCCGATTCCTCAATTTCAAGGCTTTTTGCTTCAACGATCCGCACATCCGCGCCAATCCGGTCTCCGCTTGAAAATTTCATAATATCGCCGGGAACGAGCTCCTTGGACTGAATCTTCTTCCAGCTCCCGTCCCGCAACGCTGACACATACGGCGTTGACAGCTCTTTTAATGCATGTAAAGACTTTTCCGCACGCCGCTCTTGAAAAAAACCGAGAACCCCATTGACAAATACAATCGCCATAATCGCTACGGCATCTACATATTCGCCTAAAAACCCGGATATTAAGGTTGCCGCCAGCAGCACGAGCACCATAAAATCTTTAAATTGGGCGAAAAACACGGCGATCGCCGGTGTCCTCTTGCCCTCCTGAAGCTCGTTCGGTCCGTGCTTTTCAAGGCGTTTTTTCACCTCTTTTTCGGTCAACCCCTGTTTAATGGACGTATTTGTTGCTTTCAGCAAATCGGTTTGTCCCATTTCATGAAACTTCATTCTTCTCGTCCACTCCCCTGCCTCGCTTTAGAGATGTCACTCTGTAAACAAGCTTATTCTGACTCGTCCCTTTTCATGCTATAATTATCGAATGCAGGAAGAAGGAAAGGGTGTTTTATATGTCTTTTGATGGCATGTTTACATACGGAATGACACATGAATTAAACAGCCGGATCGCCGGAGGCCGGATCACGAGAGTCCATCAGCCTTTTAAACACGATGTGATATTTCATATCCGCGCTAACGGAAAAAACCATAAATTATTATTATCGGCGCATCCGAGCTATTCACGGGTGCACATGACAAACCAGGCCTATGAAAATCCGAGCGAGCCGCCGATGTTTTGTATGCTGCTCAGAAAGCATATAGAAGGCGGATTTATTGAGAAAATAGAACAGGCCGGATTAGACCGGATTATGATATTCCGCATAAAAAGCAGAAATGAAATCGGCGACGAAACCGTCAGAACGCTGTATGTTGAAATTATGGGGCGGCACAGCAATATTATCCTGACTGACGGAGAAGGAGCCATCATCGACGGACTGAAGCATTTATCTCCGTCGATGAACAGCTACCGGACCGTTCTGCCGGGATATGATTACAAGCTTCCTCCCGCTCAGGAAAAAATTTCGCCGCTTGCCGCGGATGAAGAGGACGTTTTGCGTTATCTCAGTTTTCAGGAAGGACGGCTTGCCCAGCAGATCGTCAGACACTTCTCAGGTGTTTCTCCGCTGTTTGCAAAAGAAGCCGTGCACAGAGCGGGTCTCGCTAACAAAATAACGCTGCCGAAGACGCTGATTGAAATGTTCCATGCCGTGAAAGATTGCAGGTTTACACCAAACATTACGACAGCCGGCGGAAAGGAATACTTTTATCTCCTGTCTCTCACACATGTAAACGGAGAGGAGCGCACCTTTCACTCTCTGAGTGAGCTGTTGGACCGGTTTTATTTCGGCAAGGCGGAACGCGACCGCGTCAAACAGCAGGCTCAGGATCTCGAGCGGTTTGTCGCAAATGAACGAAAAAAGAACGCCAATAAGATAAAAAAGCTGGAAAAGACGCTCGACTACTCAGAAAATGCGAAGGAATTCCAGCTATACGGCGAACTGCTGACGGCAAATTTGTATATGCTGAAAAAAGGTGACAAAGAAGCGGAAGTCATCAATTATTATGATGAAGAAAGTAAGACGGTGACCATCCCTTTAAATCCGAACAAAACACCGTCAGAAAACGCGCAGATGTATTTTACAAAGTATCAAAAGGCGAAGAATTCCGTCGAGGTGGTAAAAGAACAGATCCGTCTGGCCGAGGAGGAAATCACTTATTTCGATCAGCTGATCCAGCAGCTCTCCTCCGCCTCCACAAAGGATATTCACGAAATAAGGGAGGAGCTTGTGGAAGGCAAATATCTGCGACCGAAACAGCAGCGAGGACAGAAAAAACAGAAGCAGCACGTTCCTGTTTTGGAGCAATATGAATCTTCACGGGGATTGACGATTCTTGTCGGCAAAAACAATAAACAAAATGAGTACTTAACGACAAAAGCTGCCGCAAGGGATGATTTATGGTTCCACACGAAAGACATTCCGGGTTCCCACGTTGTGATTAAAAGCAGCGATCCGGATGAACAATCCATACTGGAGGCGGCTGCGATCGCCGCTTATTTTTCCAAAGCGAAAGATTCCGGCTCCGTTCCGGTTGATTATACAAAAATCAGACACGTGAAAAAGCCAAACGGCGCAAAGCCCGGATTTGTCACCTATGACAGCCAGCATACCGTATTTGTCACACCTGATGCCGACCTTGTCATACGGCTGAAAAAATAAACGCACCTCCAAGCTGAAACCCGCACTCAGCTTGGAGATGTTTTTTATTACTTATAAACGGAGACGAAACTCTCCCCAGCCGTCAGAACCGATCTTTACAGTATCTGGTCGGTTTCCCGTCATGTCTGCCTGATCCGCCGGGGGCCGTCTCTGATTAAAGCGGTCACACCTGATTTGGCGGCGGATACTGTCACCTTCCCCTCGCCAAACCTGAACACATCCGGGCAGTCAATATAATCATGCCGGGTCTCTGACCGTTCCTTTGTATGCGGGCGGAATCCAGGCGGCATTGGGATCAGATAGATATTCCGCATCACTTCGCAATCCTGACTGCTTGCTGGCATATACCATTCAAACTGCCCGCTTTCGTTTTGAATTGTTCACATTCGGGGACTGTCAGGACAGTATAAAAAATACCTTGCCTGGTGACAGACAAGGTGTTTTTTATGGTCTTCTTCTTTTCTCAAATAATCGATCCACTTCTTCAGCCAAATCAACAGTAATGAGAGGCTCTATGTCCTCAGCCAGTCTTTTCGTATGTGCCGGGCTTGCGCCGCTTGTTGATACGGATACTTGAATGCGCCCTTTGCGGATGATCTTCGGCATATACACGCTGCCCTGTTCAGCATCGCTTGCACAATTGACCAGCTGCGTTTCAGAAGCGCTCGCGGCTATCTCCTGATTCACGCTCCGGTCATTTGTCGCGGCAATGATGAAAAAAGCGGGCGCAAGATCCTTCATTTTAATTTTACGGGAAACCCAGCGGATACGTCTTTCATCCGCAAGCTGTTTAATTTCAGGCAGGGCATCGGGACTGATTACAGTAATATCCGCGCCTTCCGGAAGCACCGTTTTGAGCCTTCTTAAGGCAACATTGCCTCCGCCCGCGATGATAATTCTTTTTCCGCTTAAATTAATGTGCAGAGGCAGCATACTGTCTCCCCTTAAAATCAAACTGACCGCCGGGGTTTCGAACAGCTTCTGACACACGGTTCAAGAACGCCTGCTTAATATGCGGGTGAAAACCTAAGTATGAAGCGATATGAACATTTTGATTGATCGTTTGAAGCTTTTGAACTTCCCGTTCAATCTCAGTCATTAAAAGCCCGGTAAACAGAAGATATGGAACGATAAAAACGGGTGCTCCGTCATCCTCTTCAAGACCGGCAAACACTTCTTTATAGTGCGGGTTACATGCTGTTAAAAAACAAGGGATGACTTCTTTAACAGGTGTAATCGCCTCAAGTTTTCCGGCAATCTCACTGACTGCGTTTTTAACTGCCGGATCTGTGCTTCCTCTTCCGATCAGCACCACTTTCGCCTGCTCAATGGGCACTCCGGTATCTTCAATGCGATGATGCACCGCTTTTACGACTTCATCGTCCACTCCGATCGGAACACCATATGTCACTTTTATATCGGGATGCAGGGCCGCCGCACGAGCGATTTCAGCCGGAATGTCATGTTTTGCGTGGGCAGCGGTCAACAGCAGTAAAGGCACGGCCGCAATATGAGTGGCGCCTTGTCTGACACATGCTTCAAATCCCGCTTCAATAGACGGTTCCTGCAGTTCTAAAAAACAGATTTCCTGAATGGGAGCGTCAGCGTGCGGCATGCACCCTTTTAAAAACGCCGCCGACTCTGTCTGCGCTTTTTTCAGCCTGCTTCCGTGCCCGATGTATAAAATCGCCTGCTTCATTTACAACGCCTCGCTCAAATCCAGATTTTTCTGTTCAGATGCATACCAGTCCAGTTTGCAGTGATAATTGACGACATCACCGATAACAATTAAGCTCGGGTTTTTGATTTCTTCTTTTATCACTGTGTCTGAAAGCGTGCCGACGGTGCAGACGACTGTTTTTTGCCTGTCCGTCGTTCCCCAATGAATAAAGGCTGCCGGGGTGCCGGCGTCTCTGCCGTTTTCCAGCAGCATTCTTTCAATCTGCCGGATATTTTTAATTCCCATATAAATCACCAGCGTATCAATGCCCGTCGCCAGCGCTTTCCATTTTTCTTCAAAGTCGTCTTCTTGTTTATAATGCCCCGTAACGAATGCGACATTGGAGCTCGCCTCTCTGTGTGTCACGGGAATGCCGGCATAAGTAGCAGCCGCGATTCCTGATGTAATGCCGGGAACGATCTCAAACGGAATGGCGTTTTGCGCGAGAGCCTCCGCTTCTTCGCCTCCGCGGCCGAAAACAAACGGGTCGCCTCCCTTGAGCCTTACAACGGTTTTCCCCTTTTTCGCATACTTCACAAGGAAACGGTTGATCGTATCCTGTTTCATAATGTGAAAATCCGGGAGCTTGCCGCAGTAAATCAGATCCGCTTCTTCTCCGGCATACTGTAAAATCTCTTTGCTTACCAATCTGTCATATAATATAACGTCCGCTTTCTGTATGGCTTTCATTGCCTTCACCGTTAATAAGTCCGGATCTCCCGGACCGGCTCCAACGATAAATACTTTCCCCATAGCATGTCTCCCCGATCCGTTTTGAAATCTTCCCAGAACAGCCGCGAGGCCGCACTTCAGCTATTTTACCATATCCCGCCATTGCGGGGGATATCCGGCTGATTGCGCGGCCTTTTTGGACCTATTATGCTAAGCTGTTTTTCACAAAGTCAACCAGTCTTCCGGTGCATTCTTCGCGTTCACATTTGCCTGAATCAAGTACGAGCTCAGGCGCTTTCGGCTCTTCATACGGTGAGTCGATCCCCGTAAAGAACGGAATTTCACCATTTCTTGCTTTTTTATATAAACCTTTCGGATCGCGCTTTTCACATATATCGAGGTCGCATTTCACGTAGATTTCATTAAATTCGCCCTCTGCCACAAGCTCTCTCACCTGATCTCTGTCCTCACGGAACGGAGAAATAAAAGCCGTGATGACGATGGTTCCCTGCTGAACGAAAAGCTTCGCCACTTCCCCGATGCGGCGTATATTTTCCGTGCGGTCATCATCGGAAAAACCTAAGTCATTGTTTAAGCCGTGGCGGATGTTATCACCATCAAGCACGATGACTTGATAGCCCTGTTCAAACAGCTCGCGCGCTGCGGCGTTTGCAATCGTGGATTTCCCTGAACCGCTTAAGCCCGTCAGCCAGAGGATAGAGCTTTTATGCTTGTTTTTCTGCTGGTATTCTTCTTTCGTTATTGAGGCTTCATGCCACACGATATCACGATTTGTCACTCTATTTTCCTCCTTAAGAAACGCCTGCTTCTTCTTTCGTTTTCAGCCCTTTAATCAACACCTCGACAACTTCAGGACGGCTGAATTCCGCCGGCGGCATGACACCGCTTCGCAGCATTTCTCTGACCTTTGTTCCTGACAGAATGACGTGGTCTTCTCTGTCATGCGGGCATGTTTTGGCCGTTCCCATGTTGCCGCATTTCCGGCAGAAGAAGCTGTGCTCGAATTTCATCGGTGTAATCCCGAGTTCATCCGCTGTAAATTGATCAAACAGCTCTTGCGCTTCATATGTGCCGTAGTAATCACCGACGCCGGCATGATCGCGGCCGACGATAAAATGCGTGCAGCCGTAGTTTTTGCGGACAAGCGCGTGGAAAATGGCTTCTCTCGGCCCCGCATACCGCATAGCCGCCAAAAATACGCCGAGGAAAACGCGGTCTTTCGGATAATAATGATCGAGCAGCACCTGGTAGCTTTCCATTCTGACATCCGCCGGAATATCATCTGATTTTGTTTCACCGACGAGCGGGTTCAAAAACAGGCCGTCAACCGTCTCAAGCGCGGTTTTTTGGATATATTCGTGGGCGCGGTGGACCGGATTTCTCGTTTGGAAACCGACAATGGTTTTCCAGCCCTTTTCTTCGAAGCTTCGTCTTGTATCGGCAGGTTCAAATGTAAACTCGGGAAACTGCTTTGACGCTTTTTTAACTAATGTGATCGGCCCGCCGACATACGTATCGCCGCGTGAAAATAATTTTTTCACGCCCGGATGCGCGGCATCATCGGTTTTATATACGTGAACGGCTTCTTTTTGTTTATCCGGCGTATAAATATCTTCGATGTCGACTACGCCGTATGTGTCTCCGCCGTAAGTCAGTTTCACCGTGTCGCCGACGGCAAGCTCAGCCGCTTTTTCTGAATCGACCGGAAGCGTGATCGGCAGGGACCAGACAACCCCGGATGCCAGACGCATATTCTCAACGACTGACACGTAATCTTTTTCTGTGAAAAATCCTTCAATCGGGCTGTACCCCCCGATCCCGATCAGCTCTAAATCAGCGAACGAAATCAAATCAAGCTCAATTTCTTTTTGGACGGATGTAAGATCATACTGCTCATTCACCCGATTAATTAATGTTCCTCCGTGCGGTGCTAAACTCATAATACATGATTCCTCCCAGTTAACAGATAAATAAACTCAGATTAATAGTTAAATGCCTCCGCCTTGTTCATGGACAGAGCGTTTCTCTTTTCGGATGGCTTTCATCAGACTGGCGGCTCCGCCAGCTGCCAAAAGCACGCTGGCCATCATAAAGATGGAATAGTAATCTCCTTTTAACAGCAGGGAGACAAGCAAATACGAAATCGACAGTGACAAAAACGGAGAAACGACCCATACTTTGAGCATCGTTTTCACGACTTCTTTATGAAAAACGTTCGGCCCGTTTTTGGCCATTCCGATGCCGATAATTGATGATGATGTGACTTGCGCCAATGGGACCGGCAGACCGAAGACGGAACTGATAATGACAAGCCCCGCGCCGGTTCCGGAAAGCAGTATGCCTTCTCCGGCTGAAAATCTCGTAATCTTTTTCCCGTTGGTTTCAAGCACTTTACGTCCTAAAAGCAGAGCGCCGAGAGCGACAAAGATGCCTCCGTACAGCGTTCCTTTGGACACGCTGAGCACGCCCGCAGCAACCAAAGGGCCCACCGCATTTGCGACATTGTTCATTCCGGCTGAAAAAGCTTCCCAAAACCCCGCAATCAGCAGCACAATCCCCAAAATCTTCTGTTTCCGATTCGAAATGACTCGAATATTCAGAGAACTGAATACCTTCGAGACGAGAAACGTGAAACAGAACGCGACAAACGGTACGAGCACCCAAAAAATCACGATGACCAAAAGATGCTGTAAAAACAATACTTTGTACGCGACGCCGACACCGACAATCGCCCCGACAGTGACCTCACTCGTCGACAGCGGAATGCCGAGCACATTCGCCGTGAATAACGATAGCGCCGCCGATCCGATAATAATGCAGACAATGGTGAGCGTAATGGTTTGTTCGGGAATGATTCCGCCGCTGATCGTCTTAACGACTTCACCGCCGCCGATAACCGCCCCTGACAGAACTCCGGCCGCGCAGATGATCAGCGCATACGTTTTCTTTTTAACGGCGCCGGACCCGTAAGCGACTCCCATTGAAGCCGCGGCCCCGCTGGCTCCGATATTCATGGCAAAAAACAGGCAGAATAAAATAGCGGCTAATTCCATCGGGCAGCTCCTTTATTCATGCAGTCCGCATTCTGTTTTCGCCATGCCGTTCCATCTGCCGCTCCGCAAATCTTCCGCGGTAAACGCAGGTGAAGTGCACGGTTCACAGCCGATGCTCGGATACCCTTGATCATGGAGGATATTGTAATCCAGCTCATGCTTGGAAGTATATCTCCAGATGTCTTTCCATGTCCAATGGATCAGCGGGCATACTTTAATCGATTGAAACTTGTCGTCTTTATTCAGGAAATTCGTATTCGCCCGGCTCGGTCCTTGATCCCGGCGAAGGCCGGACAGCCATGCCGGATGCCCTGCGAGCGCTTCTCTTAACGGCAGAATTTTTCTGATGTAGCAGCACTGGTTCGGTTCTCTTTCCCACAGTTTATCTCCGTGAGCCTCGGCCTGTTCTTCAAGAGTAAGGCTGGGCTTTTTCAGGATAATGTTCAGTCCCGGGTAACGCTCTTTCACTTTTTCGATCGTTTCATATGTTTCTTTAAAGTGAAGACCCGTATCAAGAAACACGATTTCCGCGTCTTTCTTTACTTTAGAAATTAAATCGATCAGGACGATGCCCTCAATCCCGAAGCTGCACGCGTAAACAAGCTGGTCTCCGTAGTGGCCGTATGCCCATTTTAAAACAGACAGCGCGCCTTTATAGGAATCGTCTTCCGGAAATGTAATCGCCGGCTCTTCCCATGTGTCATACGTTAGCATTTTTCCTTTCCTCCTCCCGGAGACAATCAAACAGCTGTTGTTTTCTGCCGGTTGTCTTATCCCTCAATCTTTTTTTCATATAAAAAACTTTCAATCCAGCGGAATGAAAGACAGTGACCCGGTATAGCCCTTATCTTCAAAATGCTGTGCATTTTTCTGGATGCGGCACCTTGCATGACACGCAGGTTGCCGGGCGTCATCGGTCCAGTCCCTCAGCCGCTCTTGATAAGCTTTTTAGATTTGTACTAAATTTTAGCACAATTCTAACAGAAGTCAACCCGAGTTTTTTGATAGGAATAATAAAACAGGCCCTGAGGCCTGTTTTTATTGTCATTATTTTTTAAACCAATCTTCTGACTCGGGATTCTGTTTCCATGATTTCAGTTTCTCAATGTCATCTGAATGAATCGTTCCGTTTTCAAGCGCGACTTCAATCAGCGTGTCATAATCCGTTAACGAGTAATAAGGAAGACCCGCTTTTTTAAAGGCTTCTTTTGCTTTCGGCAGTCCGTATGTAAAAATGGAAATGACGCCGAGGACTTCCGCGCCCTCTCTTTGAAGGGCCGCTGCAGCTTCAAGCACGCTGCCCCCGGTAGAAATCAAGTCTTCAATCACGACTGTTTTTTGTCCTTTCTTAATGGCGCCTTCTATTTGATTTCCTTTGCCGTGCGCTTTCGGTTTGCTTCTGACGTAGCACATCGGTGCGCCTGCACGGTCTGCGAGAAGCGCAGCATGCGGAATGCCCGCCGTTGCAGTGCCCGCGATCATCTCTGCCTCGGGAAAATGTTCTTTCAGCAGTTTGCCGAGCCCGTCCGCCACATCATTTCTCACTTTTGGATACGACAATGTCAGACGGTTGTCACAATAGATCGGTGATAAAATGCCGCTCGCCCACGTAAACGGCTCATTCGGGCGTAAAAAGACAGCTTCAATGTGTAATAGATGTTTTGCGATAGCCTGTTTCATCGGCGAACGCCCTCCCATTCCAGTTTAATTGCTTCATATGCTTCAACGGGGTTTTCCGCTTTTGTAATTGAGCGGCCCACGACGATGGCTGACGAACCGTTTTCTTTCGCAAATGACGGAGTCGCCGTCCGGACTTGATCGTCAGCTGTGTCACTGGCCGTGCGGATGCCCGGTGTGACTGTCAGAAATGAAGGCCGGACCGCTTCATAAATGGCTTTTGTTTCATGTACCGAACATACCACTCCGTCCAGCCCGCACTCTTCCGCCATTTTGCCGTAATGCACGACCGTTTCTAACAGCGGCTTTTGCAACAGAAGCTCTTCCTTCGCCACCTGCTCTGAAGTGCTGGTCAGCTGAGTCACCGCGATTAAAGACGGGCGTTTTCTGCCTGCCGGCGTGCCTTCTTCAAGCCCCTCAAGGGCCGCGCGCATCATGCGTGCGCCCCCTGCTGCATGCACATTGACAAGATCAACGCCGAGGCCGGCCAGCCGCTTCATCGCTTTATTGACCGTAGTCGGGATATCATGAAGCTTTAAATCTAAAAATATATCACAATTTCGTTCTTTTAATTGGTGAATGATGGCGGGGCCTTCCTGATAAAAAAGTTCCATCCCCGTTTTGACAAAAAGCCTTTCCTTTTCAAACAAGTCTAAAAACGTTAAAGTCTCTTCCCCTGATGCAAAATCAAGCGCGATGATGGGCAGGTTGTTTTTCATGTTTCCAGCTCCTTCCGATGCATTCACTTACAGATTGAAAGCCGTGCTGGCGCAGTACACGGGGGAGCTGTTCTATGATTTCCGGGCAGACGAACGGATTGACGAAGTTTGCCGTGCCGACGGCAACCGCACTCGCTCCCGCAAGAAGAAATTCTAATGCATCCTCTGCGGTCTGAACGCCGCCCATCCCGATAATCGGGATTTGAACGGCCTGGCTGACTTCGTATACCATCCGGATGGCGACCGGTTTGATCGCCGGGCCTGACAGTCCGCCCGTTTTATTTGCTAAGATCGGCCGTCCCGTCTTTAGATCAAGCCTCATCCCGATGAGTGTATTAATCATCGTCAGACCGTCAGCACCGGCCGCTTCAATCGCTTTAGCAATTTCGGTTATGTTTGCGACATTAGGCGAAAGCTTCACATACACAGGCACTGCGGAAACTTCTTTCACCGCTTTTGTCAGTTCGGCCGCCATGACGGGATCAGTACCAAAAGCAATCCCCCCCGTTTTGACATTCGGACATGAAATGTTAAGCTCAAGCGCATGCACATTCGGCGCTTGGCTGATGTGCTCGGCTACTTCTTTATAGTCGTCCACCTGAGAACCGGCGACATTTGCGATAATCGGCGTGTCAAATTGTTCGAGCCAAGGCAGCTCATGATTGAGCACATGCTCAAGGCCGGGATTTTGCAGTCCGATGGCATTCAGCATTCCCGCGCTTGTCTCCGCCACTCTCGGTGTCGGATTTCCGAAGCGGGCTTCGTTCGTCGTGGCTTTAATCATAATGCCTCCGAGGCATGATAAATCGTAAAATCCGGCATATTCTTTCCCGAAACCGAAACATCCGGAAGCGGGGATGATCGGATTTTTCAATTGGAGACCCGGCAGATTCACTTCTAACATTACAGCGCCACCTCCTCAGCTTTAAATACCGGCCCGTCAAGGCAGACCTTTACATAGGATGTATCGCTTTCACCCGTGCGGCACACACAGGCGAAGCAGGCCCCGATGCCGCAGCCCATCCGCTCTTCCATCGAAAGATAAACCTCTTTATGGCCGTACTGCTGCTTCAGAGCTTTCAGCATCGGTGTCGGTCCGCAGCTTAGCAGGACATCGAATTCGAGCTGCTTTTCACGGATGACATCGGTGACAAATCCTTTCTCTCCATATGTTCCGTCAGCCGTCGCCACATAGGTGTCTCCGTACGCACGACATTCCTGTTCGTAAAAAACATCCTTTGCTGATTGAAATCCAAGCACATGAATGACGTTTACGCCTTTTTCCGTCAGGCGCTTTGACAGTTCCTGCAAAGGCGGAACCCCGACTCCGCCTCCGACTAACAGCGCGGTTTTGCCGGGTTCAATCCGCCGGACGGGGAACCCGTTGCCGAGAGGGCCGAGAACGTCTATCCTGCCGCCCTCTTTTTTCCCGGACAAAAGACGCGTTCCTTCACCGTCAGCTCTGTAGATAACGGATACTTCATTCGCGGCGAAATTGACGTCCGCAATGCTGAGCGGTCTTCTTAATAGCGGCGTGACCGCGTCACTCACCTTCAGATGAAGAAATTGGCCCGGCTCGGTAAGGTGCCGGACAAGCTCTCCTTTCAGCACCATCTTATAAACCCGGTCGGCAATCTCTAAGTTGGATTGAACAGTCAAATGCGCTTTTTTCATATCGTGACTGCCGCCTTTTGATTGGTTTCGGATGCAGGCATATGATCCGCCCGGAATGTCATGCTTTCCAATACCCGCAAAATGGCTTCGGCCGTATCTAAAGATGTCAGGCAGGCGACTCCGTTCTCAACGGATTCGCGGCGGATTCTGAAGCCGTCTCTGGCCGGCTGTTTGCCCTTTGTCAGCGTATTGATGACAAATTGCGCTTCGCCGTTTCTGATGACATCGAGCAGATTTTTCCCTTCTTCGCCGATTTTTCCGACGACCTGAGCCGGAATCTGAGCGTCTTTCAAATAAGCCGCCGTTCCTTCTGTCGCCAAAATTTTATAGCCGATGGCGTGGAACCGCTTGGCGATCAGCAGTCCTTCTTCTTTATCTTTATCGGCAACGGTCAACAGCACTGAGCCGTAGTTCGGGATTTGAATGCCAGAAGCAATCAGCGCTTTATAGAGCGCTTTTTCCAGGGTTGAATCTTTGCCCATGACCTCTCCCGTCGACTTCATTTCAGGGCCTAACGTAATATCCACTCTTCTCAGCTTCGCGAATGAGAAGACGGGCGCTTTCACGAATACCCCCTGCTGTTCAGGCTGCAGCCCCTCTTGATAGCCGAAATCAGCAAGCTTTTGACCGAGAATGACCTTTGTCGCCAGATTCGCCATTGGGATTTTTGTGATTTTGCTTAAGAACGGCACGGTTCTGCTTGACCGCGGATTTACCTCAAGCACATACACTTCACCTTGCGACAGTACGAACTGGATGTTCAGCAACCCGATGATGTTAAGGCCTTTTGCCAAGGCTACAGTGTATTGTTCGATTTTTTTCTTAATGTCTTCGCTTAAAGACTGAGGCGGATAGACGGCGATTGAATCCCCTGAATGGACGCCGGCCCGCTCGATATGCTCCATAATTCCCGGAATAACGACTGTTTCACCGTCAGATACGGCATCGACTTCGATTTCTTTCCCCGTCAGATAACGGTCGATTAACACCGGATGCTGCGGGTTGATTTTGACCGCATTTTTCATATAGTGAAGCAGCTCTTCTTCGTGATAGACGATTTCCATCGCCCGGCCGCCGAGCACATACGAAGGGCGGACAAGTACCGGATAGCCGATGGATGCAGCGATTTTGACCGCTTCGTTCACCGACACGGCGGTTTTCCCGAGCGGCTGCGGCACATTCAGCGCCTCAAGCGCCTGCTCGAACTTATCCCGGTCTTCCGCACGGTCTAAATCTTCAAGTGATGTGCCGAGAATTTTGACGCCGTGGGCGCTCAATTCTTCCGCAAGGTTGATCGCCGTCTGGCCGCCGAATTGGACGACAACGCCTTCCGGCTGTTCCAAATCGATGATGTGCATGACATCTTCAACCGTCAGCGGTTCAAAATACAGTTTGTCTGATATGCTGAAATCAGTGGACACCGTCTCAGGATTGTTGTTGATAATAATCGCTTCATAGCCTGCCTGCTTGATCGCCCAGACAGAATGAACGGTCGCATAGTCAAATTCGACGCCCTGTCCGATACGGATCGGCCCAGAACCGAGGACGACGACGCTTTTTCTTGAAGTAACCTCAGACTCGTTCTCTTCCTCATATGTGCTGTAGAAGTACGGGGTTTCTGATTCGAATTCCGCCGCGCATGTATCCACCATTTTATATACAGGCTTGATGTCTGCTTCTTTTCGCATTTGATACAGCTCTTGTTCCGGCATATTCCATTCCCGGCTGATATATTTGTCGGAGAAACCGAGTTCCTTCGCTCTCTGAAGGACGGCGAGGCTGCCTTTTTCCGCTTTCAGCTCTGTTTCAAAAGCGACCAGCTTACAGAGCTTGTGCAAAAAGAATACGTCAATTGCGGAAAACTCATGAAGCTGCTCCACTGTGTAGCCTCTTCTGAACGCTTCTGCGAGATAAAACAGCCGTTCATCTCCGGCTTTTCTGATCCGTTTTTCCAAAAGTCCGTCAGAAATCTCTTCCGCATCCTTCAGTTCCAGGTGATAGACATCGGCTTCAAGTGAGCGGACCGCCTTTAACAGCGATTCTTCAAGGGTGCGCCCGATGGCCATGACCTCTCCGGTGGCTTTCATTTGCGTCCCGAGCCTGCGGTTTGCCGACTCAAATTTGTCGAACGGCCAGCGCGGGATTTTAGAAACGACATAGTCAAGCGCGGGCTCAAAAGCCGCATATGTTTTTCCCGTTACGGGATTCATCATTTCATCAAGAGAAAGCCCGACTGCGATTTTCGCCGCAAGCTTTGCGATCGGGTAACCCGTCGCTTTTGAGGCGAGGGCAGATGAGCGGCTCACCCGCGGATTCACTTCGATAATGTAATATTGGAAGCTGTCGGGATCGAGCGCGAGCTGAACATTACAGCCGCCTTCAATGCCGAGCGCACGGATCAGCTTTAATGAAACATTGCGCAAAAGCTGGTATTCCCGGTCGCTCAAAGTCTGGCTCGGGGCAACGACGATGCTGTCGCCCGTATGGATGCCGACCGGATCGATATTTTCCATGTTGCAGACGACGATCGCGTGATCTCTGCTGTCTCTCATGACTTCATATTCGATCTCTTTGTAACCGGCAATGCTTTTTTCCAGAAGGCACTGATGGACGGGGCTGAGTTTTAATCCGTTTTCGACGATCTCTTTCAGTTCTGCTTCATTCGAGCAGATGCCGCCGCCCGTTCCGCCTAATGTGTAAGCGGGGCGCACAATAACCGGAAACCCGATCCGGCCGACAAATTCCTCGGCTTCCTGTAAAGTGCGGATGATCTCACTTTCCGGCACCGGTTCATTCAGCTCATTCATCAGCGTACGGAATAAGTCGCGGTCTTCCGCCTGCTGGATGGCGGACAGCTTTGTGCCGAGCACTTCCACCCCGCATTCCTCAAGAACCCCGAGTTCAGACAGCTCAACGGCAAGATTCAGTCCGGTCTGGCCTCCCAGAGTCGGCAGGATGGCGTCCGGCCGTTCTTTTCTGATAATACGAGTGAGAAACTCCGGCGTCAGCGGTTCTATGTATACCCGATCAGCCATTTCCGTATCCGTCATAATCGTTGCCGGATTCGAGTTGACGAGAATGACTTCATAGCCTTCTTCCTTCAAAGCGAGACACGCCTGTGTGCCCGCATAATCAAATTCCGCCGCCTGTCCGATAATAATCGGGCCTGATCCGATCACTAAAATCTTTTTAATATCTACGCGTTTTGGCATACCGCTTCCCCTTCTTTCTCAGTTGTTTCGATCAAGTCAATGAATCTGTCAAATAAATGATTGGCGTCTTCCGGCCCCGGTGAAGCTTCAGGGTGGTACTGAACCGTAAATGCCGGCAATGTTTTATGCTTGAGTCCTTCGATCGTTTGATCATTGATCGCAATGTGCGTCACTTCAAGCTCTGTCTCATCTATTGAAGAAACTGTATATCCGTGGTTTTGGGCGGTTAAAGCGACTTTCCCTGTCGCAAGCTCTTTAACCGGATGATTGGAACCCCTGTGTCCGAATTTCATTTTTTCCGTTTCCGCTCCGGATGCCAGCGCAAATAATTGGTGGCCGAGGCAGATTCCGAATAACGGCACCTTCCCGAGTATGCCTTTTATCATTTCAATGGCTTCCGGCACATCTTTCGGATCTCCGGGTCCGTTAGAAAGCATGATGCCGTCCGGCTTGAGCTGAAGCACTTCTTCCGCCGTTACATTGTACGGCACAACGATGACATCGCATTTTCTTTTGTTTAACTCTCTTAAAATGCCGTGCTTCATACCGAAATCGACGAGTACGATGCGTTTGCCGCGGCCCGGACTCGGATATGCCGTTTTCGCAGATACTTGAGCGACTTGATTTCTCGGCAGTTCCGTTTCTTTCAGCCTTGCAAGAACCTCTCCGACATTCTCCTCACTTGAAGCAAACGTTCCTTTTAATGCGCCGGCCGTGCGGATCATTCTTGTGAGCTTTCTCGTGTCAATCCCTTGTAAGCCGGGGATATTTTTCATTTTCAAATACTCGTCAAGCGTGTAAGCCGAACGCCAGTTGGAAGGCAGCTCGCACAGTTCTTTTACGATCAGCCCTTTTACAAAAGGAGTGATGGATTCAAAGTCATCTCTGTTAATTCCGTAGTTGCCGATCAGAGGATACGTCAGCGTCACGATCTGCCCGCAGTAAGAAGGGTCTGATAAAATTTCCTGATAACCGGTCATTCCCGTGTTGAATACGACTTCACCCGCGGTATGCTCCAGGCTCCCGAATGCTTCACCCTCAAATACCGCTCCATTTTCCAGCACTAGTCTTCTTTTCATTTGACGAGTCTCCCTTCTTCGTATGCAAGCTTACCGGCAGCCATCGTTGCAACAGGCCAGCCGAAGCACTTCATCTTGTTGAATGGCGTATTTTTTCCTTTAGATAAAAATGTATCTTTGTCAATGGCTGCTTCTTTTTCCAGATCAATCAGGGTGATGTCAGCCGGCGCCCCCGGTGCAAGCGTTCCGTACGGAAGATCAAATGCCTCGCAAGGTTTTACCGTCATGAAATCAACCAGCTGCTTCAGCGTCCACGCCCCGTTTTTCACAAAATGTGTGTACAGAAGCGGAAAGGCTGTTTCTAAACCGACGATCCCGAAAGGCGCAAGCTTCATATCCGTGTTTTTCTCTTCTTCTGTATGCGGCGCATGGTCAGTGGCGATGAAATCAATCGTACCGTCTAAAAGCCCTTCAATCAGCGCCTCTCTGTCCTCTTTGCTGCGAAGCGGCGGATTCATTTTAAAATTGGTATCAAGTCCCGGGATATCTTCGTCACAAAGCAGCAGGTGGTGCGGCGACACTTCCGCCGTCACGCGGATTCCCGCTTTTTTTGCGTCTCTTACGGCTCTGACCGATTCTTTCGTGCTGATATGACACACGTGGTAATGGCAGCCCGCCGCTTCCGCCAGCAGGACGTCACGGGCGATATGTACCGCTTCACAAATGGAAGGTATGCCGTTCAGGCCGTTCGCTTTTGAAAAAGAACCTTCATGCACGCTCCCTCCGTAAATAAGTGAGTTATCCTCACAATGAGCGACAATCGCTTTATTCATTGAAGCCGCCCGTTTCATGGCTTCATACATCATTCCGGCCGTCTGAACGCCGACGCCGTCATCGGTGAAGGCGAATGCTCCGGCTTCATGAAGCGCCTTAAAATCTGTCATTTCTTCGCCGGTTTGCCTGATCGTAATGGACGCGTAAGGAAGAACCCTGACAGATGAGGTTTCTTTGATCCGGTTTTGCAGCCATTCCATCTGCTCTTTCGTATCCGGCACCGGTCTTGTATTCGGCATGGCTGCGACTGTGGTAAAGCCGCCTCGCGCCGCGGCTTTAGAGCCCGTCTCAATGGTTTCTTTTTTCTCGCCGCCCGGTTCTCTGAAGTGGACATGAAGGTCTACGAGCCCCGGTGAAACGAACAGTCCCTCAGCGTCGATCACCGTTTCTCCGTCTTTCGCTGTCAGAAGCCCGGTTTCCGAAATGAATTCACCCGTTACCCGGATATCCTGTGCCACTTTTTCTCCCTGTTCATTTAACATCCAGCCGTTTTTAATGAGATAAGACATAAGCCGCTTCTCCCCTTTTCACATTGGTTTGCAGTGCTCTTTTTAAGACTGCCATTCTGATATACACGCCATTTTCCATTTGTTTAAAGATTCTTGATTTTCCGTATTCCACTAATGTTGTGTCAATTTCGACTCCTCTGTTCACCGGTGCGGGATGCATGATGATGGCATGCCGCTTCATGCTCTCCGCCCGCTTTGCGGTCAGCCCGTATGCTTCCAGGTAGCCTTTTTGGTCGGCTTCTGTCTGATGCCTTTCATTTTGAATGCGGAGCAGCATGACGACATCTGAAGCTTGTATGGCTTCATCCGTCTGTACACAGGTGCCGAAGGCGTTTTTCTCATCCTGCCATTGCGGCGGCCCTGAAAACAGCACGCGTGCGCCGAGCCTTGTCAGCACCTCGGCATTCGACCTTGCCACCCTGCTGTGTTTGATATCGCCATGAATGGAAACCGTCAGGCCCTGAAAGGTCTCAAATTCCTCTTGAATCGTCATTAAATCGAGCAACGACTGGGTCGGATGCTGGCCGCAGCCGTCGCCGGCGTTTAAGATCGGAATATTGACTCTGCCGGTCAGATCTTTGTAATATTCATCCGTGCTGTGCCTGATGACGCAGGCGTCCGCTCCGATTGATTCCAGGGTTTTGACCGTGTCATATAAGGACTCGCCTTTTTGAACGCTTGTGCTCGTGCCGTCTAAGCTGAGCACGTTCATCCCGAGTTTCTTTTCCGCCACTTCAAAGCTGAACCGCGTTCTCGTGCTCGGTTCAAAAAACAGATTCGCAACAAATTTTCCCGCGAGATCGGGGCGGACTGTTCCCTCTTTTATCGCTTTTGCCTCACGCAGCAGTTCTGTAATTTCAGCCGCGCTCAGTTCAGACATCGCCGTTAAATGATTCATGTTTTTCTCCTCCGTTTCCGCTTGAAGGCCGTAAAAAAACACCCCGGTCTATAGACTCGGGGTGCGGTTAAAGAGAGAAGCAGCGTACAGCTTCTTCCCGTTATAACCCTTCCAAGCCTCTCTGGACTTTCTTTAAAAGGTTTTACATATGATTTTGTTTTTCTGATGCAATCGCGTCTTCTTCATTTGCATGCGGCAGGATAAGGTTCAGGATGACTCCGACGATTGCCGCAAGCGCCATGCCGGATATTTGGAACCCGCCTTTTGATACTTGAATAAAAGCCCCTCCGACGCCGATCACGAGGATGACGGATGTGATAATCAAATTTCTCTTGTTTTCATAATCAATGTTGTTGTCAATCAGCATTCTTAAGCCGCTGGAGGCGATAATTCCGAAGAGCAGGAAGGAAACGCCTCCCATAACCGCGGACGGAACAGAGCTGATCAGCGCTGATACTTTTCCGATAAATCCGAAGCACAGCGCAATCACACCCGCGCCGCCGATGACAAAGACGCTGAAAACTCTCGTAATTGCCAGGACACCGATGTTCTCGCCGTATGTCGTCGTCGGCGGGCCTCCGATTAACGAAGCAATGATCGTCGCAACACTGTCCCCCATTATGGAGCGGTGCAGTCCCGGCTTTTTAATGAAATCCTGTCCGACAACTTTACTCAGCACCATTTGATGGCCGATATGTTCTGACATCGTCACGAAAGCGACTGGCACCATCGCAGCCGCAATGCCCAATGTCACTGACGGCGTATAGTCTTTAAAAGGGATGATAAATTCAGGAACGGCGAACCATTTTGCATCAATGACCGGCTGGAAATTGACGATGCCCTGTGTCAGCGCAAACAGATAGCCGCCTATAATGCCGATCAATACCGGAATCAGGCTTAAAAATCCCCGTAAAAAGATGGCGCAGATAATGGTGATGGCCAAAGTGACGCCGGCTACACTGAAATGTTTCAAGCTGTAGACGAGTTCCTTTGCATTCGGATCGGCATACATTGCCATATTGACGGCTGTGCTTGCCAGTCCGAGGCCGATGACAATGATGACCGGCCCGACGACCACCGGGGGCAGCAGCTTCATCAGCCACCCCGTTCCAAGCTGCCTGATGAGCAGTGCGATCAGGCCGTACACAATTCCCGCCAGGAAAGCGCCGACCATGGCAGCCCCCGGCCCTCCCGTCGCCTTCACCAAGATAATCGGTGATATAAAGGCGAATGATGAGCCGAGATAAGCGGGGATCTGGCCTTTTGTCACCAAGAGATAGGCGAGTGTCCCGATTCCGCTCGTGACAAGCGCCACTGCCGGGCTCATTCCGACCAGTTTCGGCACGAGTATGGTTGAACCGAACATGGCGAATAAATGCTGCAGGCTGAATGACAGCCAGGACAATGGATTGGGGACGTCCCTGACTCCCAAGTTTACTTTTTTCTTACTCATGGCGTTTTCCTCCCGGTTGACTTTCAAATGGTATAAAAAAACCTCTTTGCTTTTTGCGCAAAGAGGCATACAAAACCCGGCCGCGTCGATCCGCCCGGCTTTGTGTTTTAAAATCCTCTTTGCAGACTCTCTGGAATGCATTTAAAAAGGGTGATTATTCATTTTCGTAAATGGCGACCATATCAGTCTGATCAACTTCGCTCAGCTGAACCATCACTTTTTCAGCTTTTGAGGTCGGAATGTTTTTCCCGATATAGTCCGCTCTGATCGGCAGCTCCCGGTGCCCTCTGTCGACAAGCACGGCAAGCTGTATCGATGACGGCCGCCCGACATCAACGAGGGCATCCATCGCAGCTCTCACCGTCCGGCCGGTATAAAGCACATCATCAACCACAATGACCTTTTGGTCTGTAATATCAGCCGGAATGTCCGCGCCTTTTACAAGCGGCTCTTCATTGCTCGTTTTTTTCGTCAGATCGTCACGGTAAAGGGTGATATCGATTTCCCCCACGGTGACCGGATTTCCTTCAATCTGTTCGATCCGCTCGGCCAGCCGCTTTGCTAAATAAATGCCTCTTGTTTTAATCCCTACAAGAATGCAGTCATTCATTCCTTTATTCCGTTCGATCATTTCATGGGCTATCCTTGTCAGCGCCCGCCTGATCGCCTGTTCGTCGAGAATAACAGCTTTTTGATTCACTCGTGACACCTCTCCATTCGTATATAAGAAGAAAAAACCCCTCCTGCCAGAGCATAGAGGGGTTCCTTTCCAGGACGAAGACACATGCGTATCTCTTCTGTCCTATCCGTTATCCTTCTCAGCCTCTCTGGACTGTGTTAAAGAATCTATTCAGCTTGTTTTTATTATTTCAGAAAAGAAAGTCGCTGTCAATGGCTATTTCTTAAATCTTCAATGAGTTTTTTCATATCTTCAGGAAGGGGCGCTTCAAACTCCATGTATTCGCCCGTCCGCGGATGATCAAAACCTAATATTCCGGCATGAAGCGCCTGACCATTGAAATCAATGGTTTTTCTCGGTCCGTACTTCGGGTCGCCTGCCAAAGGAAACCCGATATATTTCATATGAACACGGATCTGATGCGTTCTTCCGGTCTCAAGACGGCACTCTACGAGCGTGAAATCTTGAAAACGCTCAAGCACGTGGAAGTGCGTGACGGCGTTTTTGCTGCTTTCTCTTGTTACGGTCATGCTTTGACGGTCTTTTTTATCTCTACCGATCGGAGCGTCAATTGTTCCGTCATCATGTGAAATCACCCCGTGGACAACCGCTTTGTACTTTCTGGTCACGGTTTTATTGACGAGCTGATTAACGAGTGATTCATGCGCCATATCGTTTTTAGCGACCATTAACAGACCGGAAGTATCTTTATCAATACGGTGGACGATTCCCGGGCGCATGACGCCGTTAATGCCGGAAAGGTCGTTGCAGTGAGCCATCAGTCCGTTTACAAGCGTCCCTGTCACATGGCCGGGCGCCGGGTGTACAACCATGCCCCGCGGTTTGTTCACAACCAAGACGTCCTGATCCTCATAGTAAATGTCCAAATCCATCGGCTCTGCAAGCACGTCCAATTCTTCCGGTTCAGGAATGGTGACGTTTACCTGATCGCCAGGCTGCATTTTGTAGTTCGCTTTTACGGATTTGCCGTTAACGGATACCAATCCCTCTTTTACCCATTGCTGCACTTGAGTGCGTGACCAGTTTTCTCCCGTTGAAGCCAAAAATTTATCAATCCGTTCGCTCTTTTGTTCAGGCTGAACGGTTATCTCAAATTGATTCATGTTATTGCTCCTTCTTTTTCCCGCTGTCAAACAGCATATGAATAAATAAAAGTATTACACCGACGCACAGTGAGGAATCCGCGATATTAAAAATCGGATAGTGATAATCCACGATGATGACATGAATAAAATCCACCACTTCCCGGCGCGCCGCCCGGTCAATAAAGTTTCCGGCCGCACCGCCCAGCATTAAGCCGAGAGAAATTCCGAGTAACATCTGCCCTTTTGCATAACGCTGTATGTAATAAACGATTCCGATAATCACGGCGATGGTAATGACGTAGAAAAACCACATTTGGCCGGCTAAAATACCCCACGCCGCTCCCGTGTTGCGATGAGATGTGATATAAAGCACCTGATCGATGACAGGTATGCTTTGTCCCAATTCCATATGGCTGACGACAAGCCATTTGGTCAATTGGTCGGCAATAATAATAAAAAGAGCGATTAGATAATAAAGCACACACGTTCCTCCAGTATACAGTTACTTTTATCCTTTATGAATTTTATCAGTAAAAGATGCCAGAGTAAAGGCAGATCATAAGCGTATGCAAACAGACGCTGTCACTCATACAGCGCCTGATCATATGCATAATCTCCAAGTTCCCAATATGGAAGGGTTTTCTTTTCAAATTGAGCGGGGTAATAAAAATCATCAGCGGTTCTGGCCGTCGGCAGCACCGCAAGTTTTTCAATCGGAATGGGGGCGCCTGTTTTTTCACAATAACCGTACGTATTGTTTTCAAACTTAGACAGGGCAAGAAGAACGTCCTGAAGTTCTTCTTTTATATGATAGATCAGAGTTGCTTCTTGGTCGTTCATTGAAGGTTCAACAGATGCTGACATTTGAAAGCAAGAATATTCGAATAATCTTGATTGAAGTTCTTCTTTCATCATGAAAAGCTCCGTGTGGATTGCGGTCAGTTGATCATTCATTCATCACAACTCCTGCTCTTGATGTTATGGCTTTATTGTTGCCCCCAGAGCGCCATTTGAAGCCCATAAGATTTTTCCTGTCGTTCTAATCGATGACATTAGTGGCATGTAAAAAAGCGCCCGGCTGTCACCGGGCGCTTTCTCATTCATTATTTTTGATAATATTTTTCAACGATTTCCGCATTGCGCAGTGATAATGTCGGATATTTCGGATTGGCTCCGACATCTTTAGAAATTACGCGGGAACGTTCACACATCTGGCCTTCCGCTTTTTCTACGGTCATTTTTCCTGTTGTGAAGCTTTGCGCGTTTTCCGGTGCTTCACTTTCGTCTTTTACTGTCAGTTCTGAGACGATAAACAGCTGCGCGATATTTTCTTTAATGGATGACAAGAGGTCGCGGTTTTCTTTGTTCGGATACAAAGTCAGGCTCGCTTCCAATGATCTTCCGATAATTTTTTCGTTACGGGCTGTTTCCAAAGCTTTCAGCACGTCGTTTCGAAGCTCCATGAAGCGGTCGAACTTTTCTTCTGTCGCTTGACTGTCCGGAACAGCAATGGTTTCCGGCATATCTGTCAGCTGCACGCTCGCTTCTTCAACAAATGATAAGTGAGACCACATTTCATCCGCCGTATGCGGGAGAATCGGCGCCGTCAGCTTCACTAACGCCAGCAGCGTTTCATAGAAGACGGTCTGCATGCTGCGGCGGTCCGGATGATCCGCATGCTCGATGTACACAACATCTTTTGCAAAATCAAGATAGAAAGAGCTGAGCTCGATCGTACAGAAATTGTGAATGCTGTGATAAACAACCGCAAATTCATATTCATCGTACGCTTTTTTCACCTTATCGATCAGCTTATTCAGCTTGATCAGCATATATTGATCCACTTCGCGGAGATCTTTTACATCAACGGCATTGACACTTGGATTGAAATCGAACAGGTTGCCGTGAAGGAAGCGGAACGTGTTGCGGACTTTCCGGTATACTTCCGCGACCTGCTTCAGAATATCTTCAGAAACCGGGTGATCGGCCTGATAGTTTACGGAAGATACCCATAAACGCAGAATTTCAGCTCCAAGCTGTTTTGCGATTTTTGTCGGGTCAATCGTATTGCCGAGTGATTTACTCATTTTACGGCCGTTTGCATCAAGTGTAAATCCGTGGCTTAATACGCCTTTATACGGCGCTTTGCCGGTGACTGCAACAGCGGTGGAAAGAGATGAGTTAAACCAGCCGCGGTATTGGTCAGAGCCTTCAAGGTATAAATCAGCCGGACGGACAAGATCATCACGTTCTTCAAGAACAGCCTGATGGGAAGAACCTGAATCAAACCACACATCCATAATGTCTTGCTCTTTCGTGAAGATTCCGTTCGGGCTTCCCGGATGTGTAAATCCTTCCGGCAGAAGGTCTTTTGCCTCTCTTTCAAACCAAACGTTTGAGCCGTGCTGTTTGAACAGCTCAGACACGTGTTCAATCGTTTCGTCAGTGATGATCGGCTCACCGTTTTCTGCATAGAATACCGGGATCGGAACGCCCCAGACGCGCTGCCTTGAGATACACCAGTCACCGCGGTCGCGCACCATGTTGTAAAGGCGCTGTTCGCCCCACTCCGGCACCCACTTCGTTTGTTTGATGGCATCAAGCAGATCGGATCTGAAATCTTTAATTGACGCAAACCATTGCGCCGTCGCTCTGAAGATGGTCGGTTTTTTCGTTCTCCAGTCATGCGGATAGGAGTGTGTAATAAACTCGAGTTTCAAGAGCGCGCCGTTTTCTTCAAGCTTCTCCGTGATCGGTTTATTGGCTTTATCGTAAAACATTCCTTCAAAGCCCGGCGCTTCGTCGGTCATGTTTCCTTTTTCATCAACAGGGCACAGTACTTCTAAGCCGTACTTTTGGCCGACGATAAAGTCATCTTCCCCGTGGCCCGGAGCAGTATGAACACAGCCTGTTCCGGCATCGGTTGTGACGTGGTCACCGAGCATGACGAGTGAATCTCTGCCGTACAGCGGATGTTCTGCAGTGATGTATTCTAATTCTCTGCCTTTATATGATGCGACAACTTCAGGATTTTCAAAGCCGCATGCCTCCGCTACGTTTTCGATCAGTTCAGCAGCCACTACATAACGCTTGTCTCCAACCTTGATGACATTGTACTCAAGATCAGGATGAACGGAAATTCCGAGGTTGGCAGGCATCGTCCACGGCGTCGTCGTCCAGATGATGAAGCTTTCTCCGTTTTCCAGAACGCCTTTACCATCTTTCACCTTAAACGCAACATAAATAGACGCGGAACGTTTGTCCTGATATTCAATTTCCGCTTCTGCTAAGGCAGATTCACTTGAAGGCGACCAGTTGACCGGCTTCAGACCTTTATAAATATAGCCTCTTTTCGCCATCTCGCCGAAAACGCGGATCTGCTGCGCTTCAAATTCAGGCTGAAGCGTAACATACGGGTTTTCCCAATCGCCTCTGACGCCGAGACGCTTAAATTGTTCGCGCTGTCTTTCGATCTGCTGCCATGCATAATCTTCGCAAAGCTTGCGGAAATCAGCGACGGACATTTCTTTCCGGTTTACTTTTTTGTTTTTCGTCAGCGCCGTTTCAATCGGCAGTCCGTGCGTATCCCAGCCCGGCACGTAAGGCGCGTTGTAGCCGCTCATTGACTTATAGCGGACGATGAAGTCTTTCAGGATTTTGTTCAGGGCATGGCCCATGTGGATGTCTCCGTTTGCATAAGGAGGTCCGTCATGCAATACGAATTTCGGGCGGTCTTTCGTCCGTTCTTGAACAAGACGGTAAATGTCCTGCTCCTCCCAGTCTTTTTGCATGTCCGGCTCACGATTCGGCAGATTTCCGCGCATCGGAAAATCTGTTTTCGGCATTAACAGCGTATCTTTGTAATCCATTTTCATTCCTCCACAACATTTTTCAGAAAATAAAAAAAGCCCTCTCATCCCATAAGGGACGAGAAAGCTATCTCGCGGTACCACCCTTTTAGAAAAAACGGATCATCCGTCTTTTCCTCTCGAACATCGTAACGTGATGGAACGTCCTTTCCTACTCTCGGTTCAGAAAGGAAACTAAAGGGCTGATCTGCATGATTCCGGCCATCCCGGGCTTTCACCTTCCCCGGTTCGCTTTATAGCCTGTTTTGAGTCATGCCGGTCCCTTTCAATCGTCTTTTCATCTGAATTTATGAACGTATTATATTCGAACGGGCCGGAGAATGTCAAGAAAATCAGAAAATTATTCTTTTTCCTCAAATACCGCGTCGACTTCGTATTCCAGCAGATGATCCCAATCATCGTTCTTCAGCAGGTCGAGCTGCGCTTCAATCAGCATTTGGAAACGTGTTCTGAAGACTTTAGACTGTTTTTTCAGCTCTTCGATTTCCATTGCGATTTTTCTTGATTTGGAAAGCGACTCATTGATGATGCGATCAGCATTTTTTTCTGCTTCACGGACGATCAGCTTCGCTTCTTTCTGCGAGTTGCGCTTTACGTCTTCTGCGGCTTCCTGGGCTACGAGAATTGATTTATTCAGCGTTTCTTCGATATTGGCAAAGTGGCCGATTTTTTCGTCCAGCTCGTTCACTTTCGCCTCAAGCTCCGTTTTTTTACGGAGTGCGATTTCGTAATCTTTTCTGACCTGCATTAAAAATTCATTTACTTCATCTTCATCATATCCGCGAAAACCTTTTGTAAACGTTTTGTTATGGATATCATTCGGCGTTAATGGCATATTGCCACCTCCATTTTTACATTTCAGTACGGTTATCTAGTTCACATTATAAAACAAATACGGCACAGATGGAGAAAAAAACTGAAAAAACGACTCATTTTTGCCGTTCAAATGTAACTTTCCATTTGTCTTTTTTCGTTTTTCCGTCAACTTTTGCCAAACTGCATCGTCCGAAGCCGCGAATCGAGAGCATGTCCCCTTCAGCAACCTGATAAGACGGATCTTCAATGGCTTTCCAATTCACCTTAACGAGCCCGTTTTTCACAAGCGCCTGCGCTTTCTGCCGGGATTGCCTGCTCATTGAAGCGCAGACGGCGTCGAGACGCAATGAAGAAACCGTGTCATCCCTTATTTCGACATCTGAAGCGGGAATGTGAAGAGCGGAAAGCTCGATTTTCTCAAGCTTTACCGGCGCTTTGCCCGCCTTGGTCAGCTGAGTGCTGACAAAATCGGCGATTTCACCGGAGACGATCAGCTGCACGGCTTCCTCTGAGAAAATCAGATCGCCGTATTTCTGCCGCTTTAAGCCGATCCCCATTAATGATCCGAGAAGAGAGCGGTGGTCAATGCTGACGAATTTTTCAGCGTATTGAACGTCAAAAGCCCGAAGCTCAAAATCATCCTGTTCAGGTTCCATATATTCAGGGTATAAAATCGCGCGTTTGCGCTCAGCTCTGTCATATCCTCCGAAAAACGCAAGACCGCAGGCGTCGCCGATAACGGCTTTTACAATGACCTGTTCTCTGGGATCTAAGAAATCAGTCAGCTTCATCCGATACTGGTCCAGGACAATCTGTTTCCATTCAAGCGCCTGATCAATAAAAGGCCGCTCGTCTTGTCTGAAGTGCTGGTAAATATCGCTCATGTTCTTTCCTTTCTATGTAAAGAGGCTTGGCTGGTGCCAAGCCCGTATCAAACTGTCGCATTCAAGTATACATTGCGATCATGCGGTATAGGCCCCAAAGTCCCGTCGTGGCAAACCGAAGCACGATAATCGCTACAATCGGGGATATATCCAGCATGGCAATGGGCGGAATGATCCTTCTGAACGGCTCTAAATACGGTTCGCAAATCGCTGCGAGAAACCGTCCGACCGCCGTTTCTCTCGTACTCGGCACCCATGACATAAAGATATAGATGATCAGGGCAAACGAGTAGATGTAAATTAAATAACTCAGAACGGAAAAAATTTGATAAAGAATCATCCTGCTTTACCACCTCTGATGTTCGTCTTCATTTATAAGCTCCGAAATCGTGCCGGAAACGTCGACATTATCAGGCGTGCACAGAAAAATATCTGAACCGATTCTCTGAATGTCGCCGCCGATGGCGTAGACGGTACCGCTTAAAAAGTCGACGATTCTTTTCGCCTGATCATGCTGGATGCGCTGCAGATTGACGACAACCGCCCGCCTGTTCTTTAAATGATCGGCGATTTCCTGCGCTTCCGCATATACACGCGGTTCACTCAACACCACTTTAGAGGATTTCTGAACACTTTGCAAGCTTACTACGTTCTGCTTGCCCTGCGGCTTCTGAGCGTAAGCAGGCTGTTTATCTTTCTGCTGTTCATGCTCTTCCGGATGATCCTGCTCCGTTTCAATGTATTCGTACTCGTACTCCTCCTCATCCATTGAGAAAAAGTTTTTCAGTTTATTTTTCATGCTCATTTGTTTACACCCCCCGGTTCATTTCCGACTAATGAAGAGCCGATTCTGATAAAAGTTGCGCCCTCTTCAACAGCGATTTCATAATCATTTGACATGCCCATTGACAGTTCCCGGCACGGTGCGTTTGTCTGATGCAGTTTTTGCACCTGATCCCTCAGATCACGCAATTGCCGGAAGCAGGCTCTGATCGTTTCTGTATCGTCTGTCAGGGGAGCCATCGTCATCAGGCCCTCTACAGAAATGTTTCTAAACTCAGAAAGCTCTCTGATAAAGGGGATGACCTCCTCTGTTTTCAAACCGTGCTTAGACGGCTCAAGCGAAGTATTCACCTGCACAAAACAGCGAACCGCATGCTGCGCCCGTTTTTCAATCTCTTTTGCCAATGACAGTCTGTCTAAGGAATGTATATAAGATACACGGTCAACGACGGCCTTCACCTTTCTGGACTGAAGACTGCCGATAAAGTGCCACTCCGGGCTGCCTTTGATGACTTCCTGCTTATGGATAAGCTCGGCATCCCGGTTTTCTCCCAGACTTGTAATACCGGCATCAACGGCCTCTTGAGCCCTTTCGGCTGATACGTATTTTGTAACCGCGATGACGGTAACATCTTCGGAGCTTCGGCCCGATCTGTTACATGCTTCGTTTATTCTTTCGTTTATATGTCGTAATTGATCAGCAACACGCAAGATCTTATGCCTCCTTCATTCCGATAAAGGACATCATGCGTCCCGTTTTCCCTTTGTCGCGGCGGTGTGAAAAGAATAGTTCACGCTCTCGTTCGGTGCATAAACCGCTGACTGAAATGTTTTCTTCCGGAATGCCGCAATGTATCAGAAGAAGACGGTTGACCTCTTTTAAATCAAGCTGATACTGGCCTTTTTCCGTTTCGCATATGGCGGATTCAGCCGTAAAAGGCAGCGCCCGCACTTCATTGATGACGCGGTCGTCGACTGTATAGCTTCCCGCGCTGATGGACGGACCGATGACAGCCTGAATATCTGTTAAACGGGAGCCTTCTTCGTTTACCCAGCGTTCCGTCATGATGCGTCCGATTTGTTTGACCGTCCCCTTCCATCCGGCATGGGCAGCGCCGATAATGGATTTCACCGGGTCATAAAAATACAAGGGCACACAGTCCGCAAAACAAAGGGCCAAAAAAAGATTCGCATCTTTCGTGTAGAGCCCGTCCGTCCCGCGGAATGCGGAAGAATAGTCTCTCGCCCCTTTTCCTTTATCACCGGCTGTCACGCGCCGGACGCGGTTTTCATGTGTCTGGTCGGCGAACACCCAGGAATCCAGATCAGTACCGCATAAGGACGCTATGACTTCACGGTTTGTCACAACATCATGAGCTTCGTCCCGGACGTGCAATCCGGTATTTAATGACTCATACGGAGGATTGCTGACCCCGCCGTTTTTCGTTGTGAATCCGGCGATGACCTTTGTGTTAAGCTGATTCACACAGTTCCAGTCTTCTATCATGAGTGCCGAGGGGGTGGTAAGACTAAACGGGTGATATGTATTCATGAAGATCCAACCTTTCGACAAACATTAAAAAAGCGTAATTTCCCACTCATTTTAACACAATTTTAAGCATACGTTTAGCGGCTGATTGAAAAATGAGATAAATAAATGTGCCGGAAACATTGAGATTTCCGGCTTTTTACAAGTAAAGGGAGGATTACTCTCCCCCCTTTGGTTCATTTACACGCACTAAGATGACATCTTCCCCAATTTTAACTATATTTCGCCAAGGAATGATCATTTCCTCTTCTTTTCCGAAAAAACCGAGAACTTTTCCGCTGCCGCCTAAAATAATCGCCTGAATTTTTCCCGTTGTCACGTTAATATCAATATCACCGATGCTTCCGAGTTTTTTTCCGTTCGACACGTTTACCACATCTTTTATTTGAAATTCAGATATGCTGATCATCCGTATCACGCCCTTTGCCCGTTCTTTTTTCTATTATATGAACGGCCGGGCTGAACCTTGTCACATCGGGCAATCTTTTTTGCGGCTGCACCAGCCGAGGATAAATCTCAGCATAATTTTCGTATAGTCCATAAGCTCATCAACGGACACTTCCTCGTTTACGGAGTGGGCGTTTTTTAAATCGCCGGGACCGTATATGACGCTCGGAATCCCGGCATGATAAAGCCACCCTCCGTCAGTTACGGTTTGGGAAACATCAATGACGGGCTCCTGTTTTCTGACGGCTGAGTGTGATGCAGCTAAGACAGAAACTGCCGGATGATCCGGGTCGATTTCCAGCGCCGGGAACACCTCTCCTCTGTCTTCAATCATCGAAGATCCGCCCCATTTGAACACCGGCCTGTTTTCTTTGAGCCACAGATCACTGTCAGCGACACGATTAATATAGTCTTCGATTTCTGCGGCTGCTTGTTCGTGCGTTTCGTTCGGATAAAAGTGGACGGTGATCCATAACCGGCATTCATCGGCGACAAACGCTGCGTGTCTTCCGCCTTCAATGACGGCAGGGTTGATCGTATTGGTGCCGGGCGCAAAGCCGGGGTAGCTTTTCGTTACCGCCCAGTGGCGCTCCAGCTCTCCCAAGGCAGTGATGATTTTCGCCATTTTTTCGATGGCGCTCGCTCCGAATGTGCCTCCGCCCGCATGAATCATATTGCGCCTCATGCCGTCATGAAATGTTTGTTTGCTTTTCAATTCTATCCAGCCGGTGATGACTCCGCCCTGCCCTTGAATATGCAGGCTGCTCGTATCCGCGACAACGGCAAAATCCGCGTGATAGCCGCGTTTGCAGCATTCCAGCGTCCCCGCCTCACCGACTTCTTCTCCGATTACAGACTGTACAATGAGGTCGCCCGGAAGCTCAATGCCGGCATCATGGATCAGCTTCAGAGAGAAAAGAACACACGCCAACCCCCCTTTCATATCAGCGGCGCCCCTTCCGATCAGCATGCCGTCTTTTACGATCGGCTGAAACGGGTCAGAGTGCCAGTCTTCGCCCCCGGCTTCTGCCACATCAATGTGTCCGTTTAAAATCAGGCTTTGATGCCTGCTTGAATCTGTCCCTTTTAAAACACCGACTACATTCGGATCTTCCGGATACACATCCCACATATCGACCGAGCAGCCCGTTTCTTTTAAAAAGCCGGCCACCCACTTTTGGGCTTCTGCCGTATTTCTTGCTGGCGGGGCCGGAGTCGGAAAGGCTATCAACCTTTCAGCAATATGTATGAAGTCATTCCGCCGTTTTTCCGCCTGGTGTAACAGCATATCAATCTGATGCATTGGAAATCTCCCCTTTGGCTGTATCAAAAAAACCGTTTCATTCATGAAATGAAACGGGTGAAAAACGGATCTTCCTCCGCTTTTTTCACCGCTTCCCTCCGCCGGCATGATCCGGATCAGGTCCTTTAAGGGTTGAGACAACGTCTCTCTCAGCCGCATGGCAGCACCCCCAGGGTGAATTTATGTTATTTTACGGATGATGCCTCTTTTGCACGTATTAAAAACGGGCGGCCATTGTTCCATAAGACATTGACAGGCATATCGAAAAACGCTGTAAGCCGCTCGTCAGAAAGCATGTCCCTGATTTTCCCGGAGGCGAACACCTCGCCCTGTTTTAAAAGCAGCGCCTGATCAAATACCGGCAGAATTTCTTCAGCGTGATGGGTGACATAAAGGATGGACGGCGCATTTTCTTTTTCGGCGATCGACGTAATCGTGTCCAGCAGCTGCTCCCTTGCCATAAAATCAAGACCCGTCACGGGTTCGTCCAAAATCAGCAGTTCCGGATCAGCCATAAGCGCCCGCGCAATCAGCGCTCTTTGTCTTTCCCCTTGTGATAATGTTTCATAGCGTCTGTCGGCGTAACTGATGGCGCCCAAATCCTTCAGAAGACCGATCGCTTTTTCCCTTACCTGCTCACTTGGAGTTTCGTACAGCCCGATTGAGGCGTACGCGCCGCTGAGGGCGATTTCAAAAGCGGAGTCCGCGGCATATAATTTGTGTTGAAGACCTGCCGAAACAAGGCCGATTTTCCTTCTGAGCCTGTCACCGAGCTCAGTTTTGCCGAATTGATGGCCGAGCACCTGCATCTCTCCTGAAGTGGGGAAGTAATAAGAGCATAACATATTCAGCAAAGCCGTTTTTCCGGCTCCGTTTAATCCGTACAGCACCCAATTTTCGTTTTTCTCGACGCGCCAGTTAATATCTTTCAAAATCCATTTCCCGTTTCTTTTTAATGACACACTGTCCAGCTGTAAAATCATTGCAGTTTCCCCCGTTTACTTTATTTAAATTTTCTAAAAACTTTTACACATTAGAATACATCACTTTTTTGCAAACGTAAACCATCGCATGAAAAAAGCCTTTAAACAAGGTTTAAAGGCTTTTTCCGTTATTGATGGATATTCTTATTCATTTGTTTAATGGCTGCCTTTTCAAGCCTTGAGACCTGAGCTTGGGATATGCCGATTTCTTCAGCGACTTCCATTTGGGTTTTCCCTTGGAAAAAGCGCTTTCGCAAAATCATTTTTTCCCGTTCGTTCAGTCTTCTCATGCCTTCTTTCAGAGCCAGCTCCTCAATCCATTGTGTATCCTTATTGCGCTCATCGCTGATCTGGTCCATCACGTAAATCGGATCGCCGCCGTCATTATAAATCGGCTCAAACAGTGAAACCGGATCCTGGATGGCGTCAAGGGCAAACACAATTTCTTCATGGGGCACTTCAAGAACTTTGGCGATTTCCTCTGCTGTCGGCTCCCTGCTTGTCTCACTGATTAACCGCTCTCTTACTTGAAGCGCTTTATATGCGATATCGCGAAGCGACCTCGAGACGCGGATCGGATTGTTATCCCGCAAATATCTGCGGATTTCTCCGATGATCATCGGTACAGCGTATGTTGAAAACTTAACATTATGGCTTAGGTCAAAATTATCAATGGATTTCATTAGTCCGATGCAGCCGACCTGAAATAAGTCATCAACATACTCTCCTCTGTTGTTAAACCTCTGAATGACGCTTAAGACAAGGCGCAGATTGCCGTTTACAAGCTTTTCCCTCGCTGAATCATCGCCCTCATCCTGTAATTGCCTAAACAGCTTTCTCATCTCTTCATTCTTGAGCACCGGTAATTTGGAGGTATCCACCCCGCAAATTTCGACTTTATTTCTTGACACGTTTTTCCCTCCCACTAGGAGCTGCTGTACAACGTTAAGTATCTCCTCGGGTGGGAAAAATATGCACCGCCATTTTACAGAAATAAACATCCGGCTGCGGCAATCCTTGCAGCAGTAAGGGCTGTCAGATGGAAAAAATTTTACACCATTTTGTTAAACTCTTTTCTCAGTCTTTTGATAATCCGCTTTTCGAGCCGGGAGATATAAGATTGTGAAATCCCCATCATGTCGGCTACATCTTTTTGTGTTTTTTCTTCTTCTCCGACAAGCCCGAAACGCAGTTCCATAATCTGCTTTTCTCTTTCGTTTAATTGCTCAAGCGCTTTTTTCAAAAGTTTTTTATCCACATTGGCTTCAATGTCTTTTGTAATAATATCATCATCTGTGCCGAGCACATCCGAAAGCAGCAGCTCGTTTCCGTCCCAATCAATATTCAGCGGTTCATCAAAGGACACCTCTGAACGGATTTTATTGTTTCGGCGCAAGTACATTAAAATTTCGTTTTCGATACATCGCGACGCGTAGGTGGCGAGTTTGATTTTCTTTTCCGGATTAAAAGTGTTTACCGCTTTGATCAAACCGATGGTGCCGATGCTGATTAAGTCCTCGATATTGATGCCGGTATTTTCGAATTTGCGGGCAATGTAAACGACAAGACGTAAGTTTCTCTCAATCAGAATGGCCCGCGCCGCCTGATCCCCGCTCGGCAGCTTTAATAAGAGCACCTGCTCCTCTTCTTTAGACAAAGGCGGCGGAAGCGCCTCGCTTCCTCCTATGTAATATACTTCATCGCTTTTCAGTCCGAGTTTCATCAGCCATTTATACCACAAATATGTCAGACGCAGCTTAAGTTTTTTCATCTTCCTCCCCCTTCTAAATACAACGCGTTTTGAGTATGATGAATAACAGACTTTTCGTCAGGAAACATGTTTTACAGCCTTCCCTGTCAGCATCTTCGGATGAACGATTCCGTCAAATTCACCGTCCGCGGATAATGGTTTCGTGCTGATGCCGATCAGGCATTTTTCACATGCGATCATTTCGTCTTTTGTTAAAATCGTGACGTAATCCGGCTTTAAACAGAGTAAAAATTGATTGTCCTGGCCGACGCCCCTGTATGGAATCAGCCTCAGCTTATCCGCATGGCGGAACGAATCATCAAGCTGCTCTATCACTTCAAGCGGACTGGCGGATTTGATGAGGTCCGTTTCCTTTTCGCTGAGAATCGGAGCGAATCTGTCAATGCAAAGGATCATGACCGGCGTTTTCGTCAGCGGATCATACAGCTGATTCCCGGAATCCACCAATCCTTTCGCGCGGATTGTCTGTCCGCTGAATTCCGCCTGAACCATGACAAGTTCATCGTACTGGATTGACTTCGTCTCGATGTCTTCAATTCTCTTTTTCGAAAAAAACCATATGGCCGGAAATCCGATAACTACAAACATCCAGCTGATCGGGTCGCCGAATCCGGTCTGGCTTGTGACCATTACACCTTGCTGCACAATTGATTCTGTCTGCAGCAGGGAATGTACGCCGATCATTCCCCCGCCGACGAGAAAAGTCGCGAAATAAAAGGCGAACAAATTTTGAAAAAAGTATCGGAACCGTTTAAAGCCAAAAGCCGTAAGCACGATGACTACTGAAAACGCCATTTTTCCCGCCGGATGCTCCACAAAGGGAGAAACAGGCGTAAACATCAGAAGCACAATGGCTGACCCGATGAAACCGCCGGCGGCCACTCTTCTTTTTTTCACCTGGCGTTTTAAAATAAAGGCGGTCAATAAAAGCAAAAGAGAATCAAAACAAAAGTTCAACAGCCAAATGACATCCAGATAGATTTTCACATCTGACCCCTTTCCTCTTTTATCTTACTTATCTGTTTCTCTCTCTTGTTTCATAAGTATAAAGCAAGCTCTGTGGGAAAGTCTGTCAATTAATGTTGAGGGTAAAGTACAATTTTTAAGGGATAACCGTTTTATTTGTCGAGGGCCGAAAGGGTTGCTTTCCTATTGTCCGCTTCAACTAAAAAAGCGCTGCCCGTGATCTGGCAGCGCTCTGTCTTACTCATTGATATAAAGTTTTCCTTTAGCCGTCTGTCTCGTTTCATTTCCGTAGTCATCTCTAGCGATAACGTCAATTTTTGCTCCGCTTGCTTTGATGGAAGAAGTCGCCGTCCAGTAACCCTCATATCGTCCCGGAGAAATTTCTCTCAGCGGAAGCTCTGTTGCGTTTTGGCTCCCTGCCCGGGCGTTTGTCAGAGGCAGACGGATAACGAAGGAAGCGTCTAATTTCTTTCCGCTTGAAAAAGCGATTTTCACTGATTCTCCGGCTTTTAATTCCTTATCCGCTCCGGGAACCAATCCGGAAATGACGGGAGCATTGTAATTGACATCGATCACCGTCTTTTTCGTTGTTTTGTTACCCGCTTCATCTGAGGCCGTGACCTTGATCTCATTGCTGCCGTTTTCCAGAAGGGTTCTCGCTTGATAAGAACCGTTATTTACTTCAGCTTTTTTTCCGTTCACCTTTACCCATTTTAAATGGGCGTCGTGCACTTTTCCTTTTACGGTCACTGCTTCTTTATTTGTTTTATCACCGTTTGCCGGACTGTCAATCGTCACATCCGGCTTATCCTCATCCAGTATGACCGTGACAGGGCGTGACTCATCGGTTGACCCGCTGTCTGTCACAGATGCCACCGTCAGCCGATTGGCATCTTCAGTGAGTGTGACACCGGCCTGGAAATTGCCGTCTGCATCTGCTTTCGTTTCTGCGGCGGTTTTACCGTTATTGCTAAGACGGACAGCGGTTTTTGGTGAAGCCGTTCCTTTCACCGTGATTGACTTCTTGTTTGTAAATGACCGATCTTCAGGCGACGTTATGTCAGGCACAGAAGCTTCGTAGTCGACCAAAGCCCTGATCATAAAGTTTCCGTCTGATTTATCGGTTTTAGACCAGCGGCCGTCGAGGTATTGCCAGTTTCTGTTCGAGTACGGACTGCCGTCATCAGATGACAGGGCAGGTGTATAAGGATCGGGTTTCGTCTGGCGGAACACAAGATAAAAATCCTTTCCGACCGCGATTCCTTTTGAGCTGAGATCCACTTTGGTCCATTCGCCGTTTCGAAGCGCTTCAGCTTGGAACGGGCCGGCAATTTTGCTGCCCGGAGCTCCATCAGGGCCGGATACATCATATACTTCTGCTTGAAATTCGGTACCGCCCGGATCAGGCCAGTCGGCGCCCCAAAATTTAAAAAGGCCTCCCGTCAGCATACCGTGTTCTTTTCCGTCTTTGAGCGTCATCTTAACGGCAGATTTGCTGCCGGCTTTAAAATATGACAGCGCGGCTTCTTCCGTTCCGTTATCATAGGCAATTTCCCCTTCATAACCGATATACGGCTTAAGCTTGACGTTTTTTTCAGCATCTCCTTTGATGTCAACGGAAAATTCGCTATTGTAAAAGCCTTTTGCCGCTACTTTGATTGTGTAGGAGCCTTCGTACGCCTTAAGCGAATATTCCCCTTTATCGTTTGTCACCGCCGGTTCAATTGCGGCATCCTCAGCCACATAAAGCGCAGCCCCTTTTACCGGTTCGCCTGTTGACTGATTGGTGATGGTTCCTTTTAGCGTGCCGGACGGCATTTGCTCCAGTGTAAAGTCTGCCTGTGCGGTTTTATCTGATTGAATAGAAACTTGTTTCGAAGCGGACTTAAATCCGTAAGCCTCGGCTTTCAGCGTATAGCTTCCCGCCTTATGTGACAGGCTGTAGCTTCCGCTTGCAGGGTCGGAATATACGGATTTCCCCGTCTCGGCGACACTGATTTGCGCTCTGAGCGGCAGCAGGAGGTTTGTTTCACGTTTCACTCTTTTTCCGGGTGATTTCACTGCCGGTTTGGCCTGTTTCGGACTGACGGCTTTTTTCTTCAGGTGGCCGGGAGGTGTTTGTCTATTGTGTTTACTTTTTTTAGCCGCCTTGCCGAGAGGGCTGCTTGAAAGCCGGACATCATCGATATACCATCCGTCTTCATTGAGTACTTCGTCAGACTGCATATTAAACATGAGCTTTATGTTTTGGCCTTTATACGCAGATAAATCTGCCTCTTCATCATTCCATCCTGCGGAGTCACCATTGTAAACGGCCGCCTGCTCCCAATTTGATTTTCCTTCCGGAAGAACGAACACATACCCGTAATCAAAAAATTCTTCGAGCTTGTGCCAGCTTTTAAATTGCAAAAACAGCCGTCCTGTTTCCGGAACTTGAATCGGAGGCATCACCAAATTCATATTAGCTGAATCGGCATAAGGGCCGGACAGATTCGTCGCATACACTTTATCTCCGGAAAATGCGGTGCCGGGCCCTGAACCCGGGATACCCCATTCCCATTGGTCATGTGTCCCGTAACTGGACCAGCCAGCCGGCTGTGATTCAAAATCCTCTTTGTATCCCGCCGTAATGCTCGGTTTCACGTCAGCCCGGTACGTATCAGATTCTACAGAATGACCTCCGAAATCTTTTATGGTCCATTTATAACTTACCTTGCTTCCCGTTACATCCGGAATCTCCGCCTGGTATGTTCCCTTTTTTTCATCACCGCTTTTTTGAACGGCAGCTGTCGTTTTCCACTTTCCTTCATCAAACTGATAGGAAAGGATGACTTCAGTTACGCTTACATCGTCTTCTGCTGTAACCGTTAACGGAAGGTTTGCCCCTTTGTAAGCCGCTGAGACCGGTTCATGGTGAAAGCTCGGCGGATTGTGATCTTCGCCCGCAGAAGAGACCTTGCCTTCTACGCTTCCGATTCCGTCCGTTACGGCAGAAACGGCATCAAAAGCGTTAACGAGACCGTGGCCGTAACCGTTATTCGGTGATTCCGGAAAAACGGAATCTGTCAGCTTTTCCGCGGTGCGCGTCAAAACGTCTTCCATTTCATCGACCGTAATAGAGGCGTTCGCCTGCCTTAACAAAGCCGCCGTCGCCGCCACATGCGGCCCGGCCATTGAAGTTCCGTCCCAGCCGCCTTCGTATGTTCCTCCAGGAATCGAAGAACGGATATTCACTCCCGGAGCCGAAATGTCCGGTTTTGTTTCATGATACGGTGAGGGGCCTTGAAGTGAGAAATCAGCGAGTTTCTTGTCGATGTCAGTCGCACCTGTCGCAAATGCTTCAGGATAATTGGCCGGATTTGCGATTGACCCCGGTCCTCCCGGTGTAAATAAGTCTTCATTTCCCGCAGAGAATTCCGGAAAAATCCCTGCCGCTCTCCACGCATTCACCATATCGCGGTACCACTCGTCCATTCCCGAACCGCCTGCCCAGGAATTATTAACAACATCCGGCGCCATCTCGGGATGGGGCGTGCCGTTTTTATCTTTAGGCGCGAGCACCCATTCACCGGCATCCAAAATATCGGCATCGGTTCCTCCGTCATCTGAAAATGCTTTTACTGCGATCCATTTCGCCCCCGGAGCCACACCGATTTGATTTGAGCCGTCAGGTTCTGAACCCGTCATGGTCCCTGTTACATGAGTGCCGTGTTCAAGATCATCGTAGGGAGCGTCTTTATGGGACACGGCATCATACCAGTTCATTTCATGATTCGGCGCTGCGGGATTTTCAGGATCGTAACCCCGGTATTTTTCTTTAAGCGCCGGATGATCCCACTGAACTCCCGTATCAATGGAGGCGACAACCGTGCCGGTTCCGTCGTATCCTGAAGCCCAGGCCTGCGGCGCATCAATTTGGCTGATATTCCATTCGATGCCTTCCTTTGCTTTGATCTCTTTTTGTTTTTTCTTCATTTGAAAAGGAGCTTTTGATTGTCGTTGAGTAAGCTGACGTTTTTCATTCGGAAGAACTTTTTCTACTTCAGGAAATGAGGCGGCTTTTTCCATGACCTCTTTCGAAGCAGTGACTGCCATTCCGTTAACAATATAATAGGAATGGATGTGATCAGCCTTGCCTTTCTTTTTTTGTTTTTCCAAATATGTTTTCAGATTCTGCTGCGCATCATGAGCCGCCAGTTTTAAAGAAGAAACGACGGCTGACCGCTTTTGATATTCGGTTTTTGCTGCGGAAAGCGATTGAGACTTGGCGTTTTTTTCTGCTTCTTTGACCGCTTTTTTCGTATTGGCTTTCTCTTTAAATTTGATAAGAAACGTGACTTTATCATTTTTTTCAAAACGCTTCTTGACTGAATCGGAAATCTTATGCTGAATGCTCTTAGAGGAAGAAAGATCTTTGGTGAAAGAAACTGCCCCCGGTGTGCTGTTCGCTCCGGCTGCACCCGGAAACAACAGGGAACTGACGACAATCGCGCTTAAAACGGAGCCTGTCCATCTGTTTCTTGTTTTTTTCTTCAATCGTATCCCCCCTTATTTGGTAACGCCCTATAAAATGTGTATCCCTCCTTCATAATTGGAATCGTTTGTTATTTCGATGCTGTACGTTAAATGTAGACAATCTCCCATCCAGATATTGTCACATTCTGTAGAAAGCCGTATGAAATTAAAAAACAATCAATTCGTCATAGGTATAAAGTTTCTTTTTTCACTGTATAGATCATGGGGATAGGAAGGAAGACTGTGCACAAAAGAAAAAGGACAAAACCATGTGGTCTTGTCCTTTTTTACATCAGCCGCGTTTGTTGCGGTTTCTTAAAAATGTAGGAATGTCGAGGGCATCATCCGCCGGCTGTGATGTATGGCGGTTCACCGTGTTTTGATGCTGTGTTTCTTCTCGTTTCGGCTCACGTTTCGCAGCGTTTTGGCTTTGAGACTTCAATCCTTGGTTTAAAGTCGGACGCTGCGGTTTTGAGTCATCTTTTTCCTGTTCGATAAAACCGGTCGCAATAACGGTGACGACGATTTCATCTTTCAGATTTTCATTGATAACTGAACCGAAAATCATGTTGACATCAGGGTCAGATGCAGAAGCGACGATGTCGGCTGCTTCCTGCACTTCGTAGAGGCTCAGGTTTGTACCTCCCGTAATGTTCATCAAAACACCTTGCGCTCCGTCGATTGCCGCTTCCAGTAACGGACTGGAGATCGCCTTTTTGGCGGCTTCAGCAGCACGGCTTTCGCCCGTAGCGATCCCGATCCCCATCAATGCTGAACCTTTGTTGGACATGATGGTTTTGACATCGGCAAAGTCCAAGTTGATTAAACCAGGCGTCGCGATGAGGTCAGAGATACCTTGCACCCCTTGGCGAAGCACGTTATCAGCTTCACGGAATGCTTCAAGCATCGGTGTGTTTTTATCGACAATTTCAAGAATGCGGTCATTCGGAATAACGATCAGTGTGTCAACGGCTTCTTTCATTGCCGTGATACCGCCTGCAGCCTGCAGCTGACGTTTTCTTCCTTCAAATGTAAACGGTCTTGTTACGACACCGACAGTCAAAGCGCCTAAGTCCTTTGCGATTTGCGCGATAACCGGTGCGGCTCCCGTTCCGGTACCGCCTCCCATTCCGGCTGTAACGAACACCATGTCAGCGCCTTTTAGCGCTTCTTCGATTTGTTCCTTACTTTCTTCAGCGGCTTTTTTGCCGACTTCCGGATTCGCTCCCGCTCCGAGACCGCGGGTCAGCTTTTCCCCGATCTGCATTTTCACTTCCGCTTTTGACAGGTTAAGAGCTTGCGCGTCCGTGTTTACCGCAATGTACTCTACACCCTGCACTTCATTTTCAATCATTCGGTTGACCGCGTTATTACCGCCGCCTCCTACTCCGATTACTTTAATTGATGCTAAGCCGTCTATGTTTGTTTCGAAATCCAACATGCTAAATCCTCCTAATCTGCCGAATGACTATCAATCTATTCCCAAAACATGCTTAATAGTTTTTTCATTTTGCTCGGTTTGTTGTGTTCGGCTTGTGTTTTTTGTTTTGCTTTTGGACGCTGCTGCGCCTCTGGCCGCTGATGATGTTCTTCTTCGTGAGAGACCGCGATTTCCTGCACGGCTTCTTCCGGCATATGAAAGCCTATTTTTCTTCCCTGAATTCTGGCATTTCGGCAGGCAAATTGTATCAAGCCGACACCCGTCATATACTGAGGGTCTCTTACACCGATATAATTCGGGCTTGCGACCCTTACATTGTGCCTCAGCACTTCCTGTGCCAATGAAAGCACTCCGGGCATTGCGGCCTGTCCGCCGGTCAGCACAAAGCCGCCGGGCAGATCTGTAATTCCCATATGCTCAATTTCGGCTGCGGCAATCTCAAGAATCTCTTCCACTCTTGCTTCAATAATATTAGCAATTTCCTGCTGTGTAAAAGATTGCTTTTGATTCGTTCCTATGACGGTGACTTCAAATACTTCATCTTCTGAAGCCTCATCGTAGAATGCATGTCCGAATTGTTTTTTTACTCTTTCAGCCTCTTCGGTGGAAGTGCGCAATCCGATCGATACATCTTTCGTGATGTTTTCGCCTCCGAGCGGAATGACGGCTGTCTCCTTCAGGTGCCCCTGTTCAAATACCGCCACCGTCGTCGAGCCGCCGCCGATATCAATCATGGCGACTCCGAGGTTTTTTTCGTCTTTTGACAAAGCCGCCGAACCGGCCGCAAGCGGCTGCAGGCAAATATCAGTAATTTCAACGCCCGCTCTCTCCACACAGCGAAGTAAATTATGTAAGATCGTTTTGGAGCCGGTAATCAGCGTGCCTTCTACTTCCAGGCGCACGCCGAGCATTTTTTTCGGATCGGTAATTTCGTCTCTTCCGTCAACGATAAACTGTTTCGGAACGACGTCTACGATCAGCTGCTCATGCGGAACTGACACGACCTGTGCCGCTTCCATTACCCTGCGGACGTCTTCAACGTGAATTTCTTTGTTTTCACTGGAAACAGCGACAACGCCGTTCGTATCTTGAATATGAATATAATTTCCATTAACGCCGACAATGGCTTTTTTCAGCGGAAAACCTACCATTCTTTCAGCTTGGTCAAACGCTTTTCTTATAGAATGAACGGTTTCATCTATATCAACGATTGAGCCTTTTTTCAACCCTTCAGACGGTACATTTCCCACTCCGATAATGTTAAGGGAATCATCTGTCATTTCTCCGACGATCACTTTTGTATTGGACGTACCGATGTCAAGACTGACGTAAAGTTCATTGTTGTTCATTCTATGGCACCTCCTCACATTTCGATCAAATTCTATTCTATTATTTGCGGAACAACAATACAATGAATGTGGCTTTACAAGTGTGTAACAAAAACAACAGCATCAACAAATTCTTATCTGATTTCTCACAATTTATGTTTAATGAAACTATTCGTTATATTCTATGTATATCCTCTTTTATATCGTATTTTTTTTATTTTTTTTAGAGACGGCCCACCTTACCGTAAGATTTCCTTTCACGGTGCCATACTGTGCAAACCAGATGCAAATATACCCGCTTTCCATTAGTCTACACTAAGATGAACCTCCAGAAAAGCTATAGATATTGCCAGAAACATCCGAAAAAAGAAGAAACAGGAGGAAAATTCCAAATGCAATGCTCATTGCAGAAGACACGCCCATTGCATTGAGAATTTTCCGCTTGTCCGGCAGCCATATCCCGGGCAAAAACAAACATAGTCATAATGATTCCGCTATCGGTTATATCGGCTGCCCCGCTGATTGTAATAGATTCTTTTGAATCACCTTGAAATTAGTTCTTTAGAACTATTAATCATTTTCTTTTTTCTTGCCGGATTTACCTTTGTTAAATTCTTCAAAATACGTAGCGACTTCTAAGTGGATAATCCCCTTTTTCCCGCCGTCCAGCTGGGAAACGATAGAAGGATAGGTCTTCATCCGGCCGGCAAACGTTTTAATAGAAGCGGTAACTACATACCCGTCGTTCATATACAGCCTGATCCGGTCCTGATCCATTTTTACCGGTGTATAATAGATTTCAGAAATCGACTGCTTTAGCGAACCGGAAAGCTTATCAAGCTGCTCCGCCATTTTGACCCGCTTTTTCGCGTTTGTCCAGTCAACCAAAATCGGGCCCGCGTCATCCGGCGTGACTTCGTTCGGCAGCACAGTGCCGTTTTCGAGCACTTCATAATATACATCATGTCGCTGCAGATACGCGATCGTCTTGTATTCTTCAATGTGAATGCTGACTTTGTTAGGAAATACTTTTGAAAGTTCCGCCTTTTTCACCAGCTTATTCTGCTCAATCTTTTCTTCTGTTTTTTTCTTGTTCAGACTCCAGAACTCGGTTTGTCCGTTATGTATATCAGAAAGCGCGTTGATCTCTTTTACAGACACGTTTTCGTTTCCGGAAACGGTGACAGAAGACACTTTGCTGATCGGCATCTGCAAGTACACGATGATCAGCACCATCATAAAAAAGAGCACAATGAATGAAATCAGCCGGCGGTTTGCTTTTTGCTTCCGCTGCTCTTTGATTTTCGGAATCCGCTCTTCAATATTTACGATTTTTTCTCTTTCATGATTTGGGTTCACTGCCTGTCCACCTCACTAAGAATGAAACAGCTTGACATTCGTCTGATTGAAAAACAAACGGCATGCTGTGATGCCGTTTGACATTTGTTAAAAGTATATCACATGAGCTCATGTAATCAGAGAACCTTTTAACGATTCCCTCCGATGATTTCAACTTCTGTATGCATGTCAACATCATACTGCTCACGGATTGTCTTTTTCACATATTCAATCAGATCAAGAACGTCCTTGGCAGTCGCTCCGCCGGCATTGACGATAAAATTCCCGTGCATTTCGGACACTTTCGCTCCGCCGATCTGATGTCCTTTTAATCCCGCTTTTTCAACGAGGTTTCCGGCATGATCCGGCAGCGGATTTCTGAATATGCTTCCGGCGCATGGGCTCGAATACGGCTGCGTATTTTTTCTGTAATCTTTGTTCTGCTGCATTTGCGCCGTAATGGCTTCCCGTTCCTTTTGCTCAAGCTGAAGAACTGCCTCGAGACAGACGCCGGGGCGTTTTTTCTGCAAAACAGACGTTCTGTAGCTGAAATCCATCTCTTCGTTCGTCAGCCATTCGATTGTGCCGTCTTCAAATAAGATACGGGCTTTCACAAGAATCTCACTCATATCAGATCCGTGCGCCCCGGCATTCATATAGACGGCTCCGCCGATTGATCCGGGAATGCCCGCTGCAAATTCGAGACCGGACATTCCTTTTTTACTCATGGAAGTCGCAAGCCGGACGACCGAATAGCCGCCTCCGACTGTCACCTGATCACCGTCAATCTCCAAATGATCCAGACCCGCTCCCAGCTTGATGACAACTCCTCTTATGCCTTCATCAAGCACGAGCAGATTTGAACCCCGTCCGATAACCGTCCATGGCAGATCATGTTTCTTCACAATATCCATAATATCTTTGACCGCTTCCACACGGTTGGGGATGATCAAAATGTCCGCCGGACCGCCGATTTTCATCGTTGTATGGTTCGCGAGCGGTTCTTGTTCCAGCACTTTGCCGACTTCGCGGTCTCTTAATTCCTGAATTACGTTCTCCATCATAAACCTCCGCATTCCATTTGCTCTATTTTTTTATGTCTTCCATGATACTGTACAGTCTGGCTGCCGCATCCGGAACACCGAGTGATTTTGTCCGCTCACTCATGTCTTTTAAGGTTTCTTCATTCATGACGATTTTGTCCAGCGCAGCGATCAGTTTTTCTCCGGTGAGCTCGGTTTCCTTCAGTACGATTGCAGCGTCATGCTGGCTGAGCGCCTTCGCATTGACTTCCTGGTGATTGGCTGTCACATACGGGCTCGGAATAAGCACGCTCGGAATGCCGAGAGCGGTGATTTCCGCAATCGTCGTCGCTCCGGCTCTGGCCACAATGACATCAATTGATTGTAAGTACTCCGGCATTTGGTGCAAAAACGGTTTTGTCACCATATTATCAGCGGCTTTTCCGCCTTTCAGCTCAGCCGTTACCTTCTCGTAATGCACTTCCCCGGTAATATAAAGCACTTGGTAAGGTCTCGTTTTCAATTCTTCCTGCATATCTATAACGGCACGGTTAATGGGAGCCGCGCCTCTGCTTCCGCCGAAAATGAGCACCGTTTTTTGATTGTCTTTCAGCCCGAACTCAGTTAATGAGCGGCCTGTCTTAATTGAGACGACTTCAGAGGCTCTCGGGTTTCCCGTAAACACAACTTTTTCAGCAGGAAAATGCGATTTTGCCTCTTCAAAGCAAATTGCCACCTTATTAACATATTTCGAGAGAAACTTATTTGTGATGCCGGGCAGGCTGTTTTGCTCATGAATGATCGTCGGAATTCCCATTTTTGCCGCCGCGTATACGACCGGACCGCATACATAGCCGCCTGTACCGATAACGGCATCCGGTTTAAACTCTTTTAAATATGATTTGCTTTTCTTCACGCCTTTTAAGAAACGCATGACGGTTTTTACATTTTCAAAAGAAAGTTTTCGTTTGAAACCTGTAATTTCAATGGCGCGGAACGGGATGTTTTCCCGTTCAACAATTTTTTTCTCAAGACCGTTCTCTGTTCCGATATACAAAAATTCCACATCCGGATGCCGGCGCTGAACTTCTTTAATAAAGGCCAGGGCCGGATAAATATGTCCTCCGGTTCCGCCTCCGCTTACTGCAATACGCATTCGTATGTCCCCCTTAATCACATAGCGATAACCCTGTTTTTTTAGGACAGGGTTATTGATGTTGTCTGTTTTTTTATAGATAACGAATAAATCATGAGTGATGAGGCAAGATACAGATCAATACCTCGAGTATCGGCTGACATTTAAAAGCACGCCGACCGCTGCGAGCATCAGCGTCAGTGATGAGCCTCCGTAGCTTAAAAACGGCAGCGTAATTCCTGTTACCGGGATCAGCCCCGTCACAACGCCGATATTAATCATGACTTGAATAGCTATCATAGAAATAATACCGATGGCGACAAAGCTTCCGTATAAATCCGGCGCGCCGAGGGCAATCCTGACGCCCCGCCATAATAAAATACTGAACAGCAGCAATATGAGCGAACCGCCGATAAAGCCGAGTTCCTCAGATAAAATAGCAAAAATGAAATCGGTTTGCGGCTCCGGCAGGTAAAAAAACTTTTGCCGGCTTTGACCCAGCCCCATTCCGAACAGTCCGCCCGGACCTACGGCATAGAGCGACTGAATGATCTGAAATCCGCTTCCAAGCGGATCCTCCCACGGGTTTAAGTAAGAGGTAATCCGTTTAATCCGATAAGGAGCGGACAGAACAAGTGCCGCAAATCCGCTTAAACCGATGAGTCCGAGGAACGCAAAATGAGCGATTCGCGCACCGGAAACAAAAATCATCACGATGCACGTGCCCACCATTACCGTCCCCGTTCCCAGGTCTGGCTGGCACATAATAATAATAAATGCAGAAAACACGATTCCGAGCGCGGGAACGAATCCGCGTCTGAATGACGTAATATTCTTCTGTTTTTCAGAAAGAAATTTAGCCAGAAACGCAATCATCGCGAGTTTCATAAACTCCGAAGGCTGAATGCTGAACGCTCCCACTCCGATCCAGCTTCTTGAACCGTTCCGCACCATTCCGACTCCCGGAATCAGCACAAGCACAAGCAGAAAAAAACAAATGATCAGAAGCAGCTTCGACCATGTGCGCCATGTCCAATAATCCACATTCATAATGAAAAACATGGCAATGACGCCGATCCCCGCAAACAGCAGCTGCCGTTTCGCGAAGAAAAACGAGTCGTCAAATTTATAATCCGCCCATACCGCACTTGCACTGTAGACCATAATTAATCCTATTGTTAAAAGCAATAACGTAATGATAACTAATAACAAATCAGGCGCTGTTTTTTTAGTAGTCAAAGCAATCGACACCCCAAGCATAAGTCATTTAGGGCTGCCGATGAACAGAGACAAGCCCTTACTTAAGCATATGCACGGCATCTATAAACATGTCACCGCGTTCTTCAAATGTTTTGAACTGATCCCAGCTTGCACACGCGGGTGACAAGAGGATGACGTCTCCTTCATTTGAGAGCGCAAACGCCGCAGATACTGCTTGTTCAACATTATCGACACGTTTGACATGTTGTATTCCCAGCTCATTGCCCAGTTTTTCTATCTTCGGCGCTGTCTGTCCGAACGTCAGGACCGCTTTGACATTGTCCATATACGGTTTCAGGTCGTCAAAACCGTTGCCGCGGTCCAGTCCGCCTGCAAGCAGAATAACCGGTGCTTTGAACGCGGAGAGCGCTTTGCTTGTGGCCAAAATATTCGTCGCTTTGCTGTCATTATAAAATCTACGATTCTGGATCGCAGTTACATACTGCAGACGGTGTTTGACACCGGTAAAGCTTGTCAGCACCTTCTGAATCGCTTTATTAGACGCGCCCGCCGTTTTTGCCGCGGCTACAGCGGCCAATATATTTTCTAAATTGTGCGCGCCCGGCAGTACGATGTCATCAACAGGCAGAATCGCTTCATCGCCGAACATCAGCATTCCGTCTTTAATGAATGCGCCGCTTGACAGTTCCTGGTGAACTGAAAACGGAACGGTGCCGGCTTTTCCGCTTTCGGCAAGCCGCACGACTGTTTCATCGCTTTGATTGACGATGGCCGTATCACTCTCAAGCTGATGAAGATACACGTTCTGCTTGGCTTTTTCATAGTTTTCACGGCTGTGATGGTAATCCAAATGAGCGTCGAACACATTTAAAATCAGGCCGATTTCAGGTCTGAACGCATGAGTCCCCATAAGCTGGAACGAAGAAAGCTCTGTGACGATCCATTCATCACCGTCAGCATGATAAGCCACTTCACTGGCGACAGTGCCGATATTCCCTGCGATCAGCGCCTTTATCGAGTCAGCTTTCAGCATTTCATAAATCAGGGTCGTCGTTGTTGTTTTCCCGTTTGAACCTGTAATGCCGATGAATTTTGCATTGGTGATATAATACGCAAGCTCGATTTCCGTCCAGACCGGGATGCCTCTTCTTTGCGCTTCCTCCACCATGATATTTTCATACGGGATTCCGGGATTTTTGATCAGAATGGTAATGTGATGCTGATCAAAAAGTGACGTCGGATGCTCACCGCAGATGACTTCAATTCCTCTTTCTGCAAGCCTTTGGGCAGGTTCGTTCTCTTCAAAGGCTTTTTGATCATTCACGACGACGTTAATGCCTTTTTCATGAAGAATCGACGCAGCCGCATATCCGCTTTTCGCCAGTCCGAGGACTAGAAAGTTTTGTTTTTGCAAAAAAAGTTCGTTTTCCACTTATAACCACACCTCGATGTAAATTCCTAAAACGGCAAGCAGCAGTCCCGCAGTCCAGAATGTGACGACAACTCTCCATTCAGACCATCCGACCAATTCGTAATGGTGGTGAAGCGGACTCATCTTAAAGATTCGTTTTCCTGTCGTTTTAAAGCTGATGACTTGTAAGATAACAGATAAGGTCTCAATAACAAATACTCCGCCGATAATGACGAGCAGAATTTCAAGCTTCGTCAGAATGGCAACGGTCACGATCGCTCCTCCGAGCGCAAGCGAACCGGTATCCCCCATAAATACCTTGGCGGGATGGGCGTTGAATACAAGAAAACCGAGAACGGCGCCGACAACGGCAACCGAGAAAATCGCAACATCATATTGTGACTGGTTCCACGCAAGGATGGCGAAAGCGCCGAATGCGATAGCCGCGGTACCGGACAAGAGACCGTCCAGACCGTCTGTCAGGTTGACGGCATTTGAACCTCCGACAAGCATAAAGAGAACGAGGATAAAGTATCCCCAGCCGAGATCGATTGACAGATGTGTGCCCGGCACCCTGATGCCGGTTGAAAAATGGCAATAATGATATACTCCGTAAAATACAATGGCAATAATGATCTGGCCGATCAATTTCTGCTTCGACGTCAATCCGAGATTCCGTTTCATTACTACTTTAATATAGTCATCCAGAAAGCCGAGCAGGCCGTATCCGATGGTGACAAACAGCAGAAGAAACATTTCCGCGCTCAGATGCGAAAATTTCTGCGTCATGACAATCGCCGTAATGGCGATGGATACAATAATCATGACCCCGCCCATCGTCGGCGTCCCTGATTTTTTCATATGTGATTTCGGCCCCTCTTCCCTGATACTTTGGCCGAATTTTAAACGTCTTAAAAACGGGATAAGAATCGGAGATATCAGAACACTGATTAAAAATCCCATTATTATTGTAAATAAAATCACTTGCTCAAGCATTGCTCTTTTCTCCTCCCGTTTCGTTCAAACGACATACGTATTTATCATATTCACATTGTGTCCCCGTAATTCTTTTCATTTCCCTCATTCTAACACTCTTTCCTGTTTTACTTTTTATTCAGCTCAACAATAGCTCTTCCCGCTACTTCGGCGTCATCAAAGTCGAATGTTTCATTGCCGATCTGCTGATAGGTTTCATGCCCTTTCCCGGCAATCAGAACCACATCTCCCTTTTTCGCGTTGGCAATGGCAAAAAAGATAGCCTGCTCGCGGTTTGCGATACTGTGATAGTAGGTGCCTTCTACCCCTCTTTCCATATCTCTTAATATGGCCAGCGGGTCCTCGCTTCTCGGGTTATCTGAAGTGAAAATCGGTTCGTCGGCAATCCGCACCGCAATTTCCGCCATTTTCGGGCGTTTCGTTTTGTCCCGGTCTCCGCCGCAGCCGACGACGACGAAAAGCTTTCCCTCTGTCATGTCTTTACATGTATTCAGAACGTTTTCCAGACTGTCAGGCGTGTGCGCGTAATCGACGACCACAGGAAACGGCTGATTGTGATTCACCAGTTCAAACCGGCCTCTGACACCTTGCAGCTCTTCAAGAGCGCTTGTGATCGTATCAAACGGCAGTCCCGCTGCGATCGCTGTCGCCGCTGCAGCCAGTACGTTATACACGTTGAAGCGGCCGACGAGTGAAACTGTGATCTGCTTTGTTCCTTTTGGCGTAACGAGCTCAAAGCTTGTGCCTTGCGCAGAGATCTCGATTTGTTTCGCCATGACATCGGCATCATTCTCGATTCCGTATGTAAGGATGTGCGCCGCCGTCACTTTTTCAAAATAAGCACTGGCTTTGTCATCTGCGTTTAAAACGGCCCGCTTCGGCTTTTCGTGGTTAAAGGAGCCGCCCAGCTGGGAAAACAGGAGGCTTTTAGCCTGTCTGTAGTCTTCCATCGTCTTGTGATAATCTAAATGGTCCTGCGTCAGGTTCGTGAATACGGCGATATCATAATCGCAGCCGTGAACCCTGCCGAGTGACAGAGCGTGAGAAGACACTTCCATAATAGCTGTGTCAACATGCTCATCATTCATTTTCTTGAACGTTTTTTGCAGTGTGACGCTTTCGGGCGTTGTATTTTTGACCGGGAATGTCTCATCCCCGATTTTAATGTACATCGTTCCGATTAAACCGGTCTGTCTTCCCGCTTTTTTGAAAATCTCATCAACCATGTGCGTCGTTGATGTTTTGCCGTTTGTGCCGGTGATGCCGATAAGCTGAAGCTGCTTTGTCGGCTGCCCGTAAAACGCGTCAGAAAGAACGCTGAGCGCCCGCTGTGATCGGCGGACAATAATGACAGGAACATCGACGTCAAGCTCTTTCTCGGCAACGATGGCCGCTGCGCCGTTTTCTGCGGCTTTTTGGGCAAAATCATGTCCGTCTACCGTATACCCTTTTATACACACAAAAAGACTCCCTTTTCTCACTTCCCTGGAGTCCATCTCAATTGAAGTTATGTCAGGGTCATGAAAGTCATTTTGAACAGGTTCGGCCATTAAATATGTAAGCAGCTTTGTAAGTTTCATTGTATCAAACCTCTCAGAAATTCTATTCATTCTTTTATCATGATAACCGTTTATAAAAGTCAGAATGGCTTTTAAACATACAGTTCATATTTTAGCGTAAATAAAAGGATACATCCAGTTAATCTTAAAAGTTATCTTCTTTTTTTCTCTTTATGATAAGAGGCAGCCGAAAACAATCGGCTGCCTCAAAAAGACTCATTCTTCACTCAAGTAAACACGGATCTTTGAGCCTTCTTTTACTTTCGTTCCGGCTGCAGGTGATTGTTTCACAATTTTGCTTCCTTTTCCTGAGGAGTCAATATTCAAATTGACAAGCAGCGACTCAAGATCAGAGACAGACATCCCTACAACATTCGGAACCTCTATTGTTTTTGTGTCGTTCCATTGATATTTTTTCTCGATTTGATTTTTTCGCGGTTTCACGCCGAGCTCAGGCAGACTGTCTCTCATCATATTTCCGACAATCGGCGCGGCGACGGTTCCCCCGAATTGAATCGTGCCTTTCGGATTATCAACCGCGACATACACGACAAGGCTCGGGTCATCAGCCGGCGCAAAACCGATAAAGGAGACGATATGGTTGTTTTCGAGATATTTGCCGTCTTTGACCTTTTGTGCGGTACCTGTTTTTCCGCCGACGCGATATCCTTCCACAAAGGCATTCCGCCCCGTTCCCTGAGCGACGACGCTTTCTAAAGCATATCTGATCTGCTTTGACGTTTCCTGGGAAATAACTTGCCTTTTCGCAATCGGCGATTGTTTCTTAACGGTTTTTTTCGTAACGGGATCAACCCACTCTTTGGCGATAAATGGAGTATAAAGCGTTCCGCCGTTTATTGCTGCGGAAACGGCTGCCACCTGCTGAATCGGCGTGACGGAAACCCCTTGTCCGAAAGCGGTTGTCGCCTGTTCGACCGGGCCGACTCTGTCAAGCGGGAATAAGATCCCCGTTCCTTCCCCTTGCAGATCAATGCCTGTTTTCTTTCCAAAGCCGAAGTCCTTAATATATTGAAACAGCTTTTGTTTTCCGAGCCGTTCCCCCAGCTGTACAAACCCGGGGTTGCAGGAATTTTGAACGACTTCAAGATAAGATTGCGAACCGTGGCCGCCCTTTTTCCAGCATCGGAGGCGGGCGCCGTCGACCTCGGCAAATCCTTTGTCATAAAAGTGGTCTCTTTGCAAGTTTACTTTTTGCTCTTGAAGAGCCGCCGCAAGCGTAATAATCTTAAAGGTCGAACCCGGTTCATATGTGCTCCATACCGGCAGGTTCCGGTTGTAAACAGACGGATCCACCGATTGATAGTCAGCCGGATCAAAATCAGGACGGCTTGACATGCCGAGCACTTCCCCGTTTTTCGGATTCATTGCGACCGCAATCATTCCGTCCGGGTTATATTTCGCCGCTGCATTGTCGAGCTCTCTTTCTATAATCGTCTGAACCTTGGCGTCAATCGTCAGTTTCATATCAAGTCCGTCTTTCGGAGGGGTGTAATCATCCGCTTCATCAGGCATTTTCTTCCCCTTGGCATCCGTATAAAATTTCACGGATCCCTTTACACCTTTTAAGTCATCATCATAATAAGCCTCCAATCCGAGAAGGCCCTGGTTATCAATACCGGCAAAACCGAGAACATGGGACAAAAAGCTTCCGTACGGATAATGGCGGATGCTGTCTTCAGCCACATAAACCCCTTTTAAGTCGAGCGCTTTGATTTCTTTCGCTTTTTTATTGGAAATTTTCCGCCCCTCGGGTGAGATTTTTTCTATGGAGGTTTTCTTAGTAATGTGTTTGTAGACCTTCTCTTCCGACATATTTAAAACTGACGCGAGAAGCTTGCCCGTTTTGATGGGATTTTGGATCTGGCGCGGTACGACAAAGACGGTCGGCGCGCTTTTATTAGTAGCCAGCTTCACGCCGTTTCGGTCAAGAATCTCTCCCCGCTCAGGCTCAAACGGCAAATTTCGGCTCCAGGAATCCTTAGCCAGTGAAGTCAGCTTTTCTCCCATCACGAATTGGACATAGCCTAATCTGCTGTCAATGATCAAAAAAATGATTACGCCAAAAAGCAAAACCAGTAATAAACGTTTTCGAACCGTTACATTTGAAACGCGCAAGGGACCGTCCACTCCTTATTTAGGCTTGTTTCAATTTATGCCTCAGCTTGGACACATAGAACGGCGGCGCATAAAAAAGAAGCCCGCGGGCATCCGCGGACTTCTCTGTCCCGTTAATCAGGATTTTTAAATTTCACCTTGATTACGGTATTTTCTTTCAGTTCTTTGCCTTTTTTCACACTTTGGCTTGAAGCGTAACCTTCACCGCTCACATCGATGTGAATGCCTGATACTTTGCTGAATTGAAGCACTTCCCGTCTCGACCATCCGGACATATCCGGCATCGTCATCTTTCCGTCTGTTTTTAAGAAGATTTTCTGATTGGTGATCAGATCTTCTCCGGCTGTCGGATACTGCTCTTTTACGGCAACATCGCTGCCGATGACAATCGGTGTGAGATGTTCATTTTTCGCTTCCTTCTCAGCGCTCTTGACCGTCTTATCTGTCAGGTCAGGCATCTTTTGGCTTTTCGTTTCTTCCTGACCGGAATCTGTTTTTTCCGTCGGTTCGATATTCATGTAGTGAAGGCTGTTTTTCATCGTCGGGTTAAAGATTTCCGCGACAGGATCAGAGCTGCTTTGCCCCGCTTTTAATTGCGGCTGCTGCACGGCTACATAGATGACGAGCTTAGGATCATTTTTCGGCGCCATGCCCATGAATGAAAACACATAGTTGCTCGTTCCTCTTAAATATCCGCCCGTCCCGGCAATTTGTGCGGTTCCCGTTTTACCCGCGACGTCAAATCCTTCAATTTTATAAGGTTTTCCCGTTCCGATGTCTGACGTCACGACTTCTCCGAGCAGATTCCGGACTTTTTTCGCCGTATCGGCTGAAATCGGCGTGCCTGCTTGCTCTGGTTTTGTCTGCTTGACGACTTTTTTCGTATCGGGGTCGACAATATGATCAATGACGTAAGGTTTCATCATTTTGCCGTTATTGGCAATCGCCGTGACGGCCTGAAGCTGCTGGATCGGCGTTATCGCCGATGCTTGGCCGTAAGCCGTAGACGCTTTGTCAAAATCATATTTGTAGTTAATTTTACTTGATACTTCACCGGGCAGATCAATCCCTGTTTTTTGATAGAGCCCGAATTTGTGCAGGTACTCATTAAACCGGTCAAACCCCAGTTTTTCGTTGGCCAGTTTGGCGAAAGCAACATTCGATGACCTCATGAGGCCGTCATGGAAGCTTGTCATACCCCAACCGGCGCCATCGTTCCAATCTTTAACAGGTTTGCCTCCCACTTTATATGTTCCTGATTTATATTTCTCGTTTGCAGAAAACACATTTTCCTGAATCGCCGCGGCAAGCGTAAAGATCTTCATCGTTGAACCCGGTTCATACGCGTACGACACTAAGTCGTTGTAATAATTGGTGACGTTTCTGATATTCGGGTCAAAACTCGGACGCTGCCCCATCGCAAGCACTTTGCCTGTTTTCGGTTCTACGACAGCCGCCATAATTTTTTTCGGTTTATATTTTTCCGCTACTTTCGTCATGCTGTCTTCTAAAAAGGTTTGAATTTTCTGATCAATGGTTAAATATACATTGTCACCGTTTTTAGGTGCGGTGATTTTTTCTTTGCTGTTCGGAAGTTTCCAGCCGGATTTATCACTTTCGTAAGTGACGGATCCGTCGCGTTCCGTCAGATAGTTGTTCAGTATTTTTTCAAGCCCTAAAGAGCCTTGTATCTCGTTTGTTTTTTCATTCACATCGGCATAGCCGAGAACATTTGACAAAAATACACCGTTCGGATAGTAACGCTTCGTATCTCTTAAGAAAGAAATACCCGGAAGATTCATTTTTTCGATCTTTTGTTTTTTCGCATAAGAGATATCGCGGCCGGCTGAACCGAATTCCACCTGCTTCGCGCCATCCCTGTTTAAGATGTCCAGAATCTCGCTTTTATCAAGATTGATAACGGTCGCCAGTTTTTCCGCCGTTTTCTCTTTGTCTTTGACATGCTGAGGATGCTTCTTGTCGGTCGTCATCTTTTTATCAAGCACGGCAATGAGCTTATATGTCGCCGTGTCCTCTGCAAGCACTTTACCGTTCCGGTCAAGAATAGAGCCGCGGCTCGCTTCTATCGTCCGCTTTTTTTCGTGCTGCTCGGTCGCTTTTGTTGCAAGTTCTACACCGTTTGCTTTACCGGTTAATTGAATGTACGCCATTCTCCCGAGAATGACAAAGAAAAAGAGAGCGAAACAAATACTGAGTATCGCTGCTCCTCTGTTCATAAACTTATTTTTTTTCGGCATGGGTTATCATTCCTGTATGTTTTTCACTTTTTTATCTTTCAGATTCAAACCGTGCTTTTTGGCGATATCCATCAGGCGCTGCGGCTGGCTTAAGTCAGCAGCCGTCTTTTCGAGATCACCGATCTGCTTATTCTTCTCAGATACTTTCTCCTCCAGTTTTTGCACCTCAATATTGGATTGGTACGCCGCGTATGCCTTTGATACGATAAACATTGATGTGGAGAGAACGGCAATGGCAAACAGGACGAGCAGCACCTTTTCCCCGAGTGTAATGGAAGCCCTCTTTTTGACAATCACCTTTTTTTCGGGACTTATCACTGGCCGTTGTTGTTTTTCCTGCTGGTAAGCTAAGTTGCTCATAGGCTGATGACCTCCTTTAATGTTGTCATTTGCTGCCCGTTATTTTCGTTTCTCCGCAATGCGGAGCTTCGCTGACCGGGCGCGGTTATTTTCTTCAAGCTCCTCTTTTGATGCCGTAATGGGCTTTCTTGTAATCAGCTTTAATTCCGGTTCAAATTCTTCCGGTATCACAGGAAGACCCGGAGGCAGTTCGGGAAGTGATGATTTTTCCTTGAATGTCGTCTTGCACATTCTGTCTTCCAGCGAGTGAAAAGTGATCACAGACACCCTTCCGCCCGGCTTCAGCACCTCTATCGCTTGCAAGAGGGCCTCTTCAAATACTTGAAGCTCGTCGTTTACGGCGATTCGTATGGCTTGGAATACACGTTTGGCCGGATGACCTCCGCTTCTTCTTGCCGGAGCCGGTATCGCGTCCTTTATTAGATCGACCAGTTGGCCGGTTGTTTGAATAGGCGATTTTTCTCTTGCCTCTTCAATTTTTCGGGCGATCTGCTTGCTGAATTTTTCTTCTCCGTATTTAAAGAAAATCCTCACAAGGTCCTCATACCGCCATTCATTTACGACTTCTTTCGCCGTAAGGGCGGCCGACTGGTCCATCCTCATGTCCAGCGGTGCGTCATGATGATAGCTGAATCCCCGTTCCGGTGTATCAAGCTGCGGAGAGGATACTCCTAAATCAAATAAAATTCCGTCGACACTCGTAATGCCGTGTTCATGTAAACACTCTTTTAAATAACGAAAGTTGCTTTTCACCAGAATGAGCTGTCCTTTGTATTCGGACAATGTTTTCTTTGCGTTTTCAAGTGCCGTGTCATCTTGATCAAAGGCGATCAAGCGTCCTTTTTCCGATAATTGCTGCAATAAATATGTACTGTGCCCGGCGCCGCCAAGGGTGCAGTCCACATAGGTTCCGTCAGGTTTGATATTTAAACCGTCGACGGTTTCACGAAGAAGTACTGTCTTATGCTGAAACATTTGTGTCGGTCCCACCTTTATCAGGAATGAATTGAATTGTCAGTTGTTGTTGTGATGCACGAAGATCCATTATATATCAAATCCAATCATGTTTTCAGCAATTTCAGCGAATGAATCTTCTTGCTCTTCTGTGTATTGTTCCCATATTACCTTACTCCACAATTCAATTCGATTGGAAACCCCGATGACAACACATTCTTTTTCCAGTTTTGCGTAATTCAGAAGAGATGACGCAATATTAACCCTTCCCTGCTTGTCCAGTTCGCATTCGGTCGCACCGGAAAAAAAGAATCGGGTAAATGCGCGGGCGTCTTTTTTGGTGAGCGGCAGAGCCTTCAGCTTTTCTTCAATCAGCTTCCATTCATTCATCGGATAGCCGAAAAGGCATTGGTCCAGTCCTCTGGTCAGCACAAACTGCTCACCGAGGCCTTCTCTGAATTTTGCGGGTACGATCATGCGGCCCTTTGCATCAACAGTATGCCGGTATTCACCCATAAACATGATAAGGACCCCCACTTTCTCCCCTAAACTCACCACTATCCGCCACTTCTCTCCACAACCTCATTTTACACTGTTTACACATAAAAAAAAACCCTGAACTATTCAGGGTTCTTTAAAACTTTATTTCAAAGTTTGACAATCTGATGTTGGTTTTGAAAAGAAAATGGCAGATGTTTGAAGGTTGTGAAGAATTTTGGACCGTAGCGGTTCAGATAATACATCACATTCCAAATCCGTTCCTGCGGAGCGCCGAGCGGTCTGATGCTGTTTTGGATTCTTTCATAGTCACGCAGCACAAAACCTTCTTTTTCTTCAATTCTTTTCGTTACCGTCCGTTCTAAAAACAAGAGCTGATCTTGAATGAAGGCGGCATTCTTCTGTAAGAGCGGCTCAAGGCTTGAATCGACCTTCAGCGCTTCGTCCCTTGCGTGTTTATGGACGGCTTCAATCTGCGACTTCGCCTGTTCCATTACAGAAGAAAACTCTTCCGGAATCTGCTCTTCAAAATAAGTGTCTTTCAGGTGTCCGGTGCCGTGTTCGATCGCTTCCTGAAGCGGGATATTCCGTTCTGAAAGCTTCTTTTCAATATGGCGCTCAAGAAGCGTAATGTTCAGTCTCGGCACTACCGGCGTCATGCGAAAGCCCATTAATGAGAAAGCCCGCTTCAGCTCACCCCAATAATTGATCTCCCCCGGTCCCGCGATAAACGCCAGAGTCGGGATGAGAAACTCCTGCATAAGCGGCCTTGTCACAACGTTATTGCTGAAACATTCCGGTTTTTCTTCCATATGGGTATGAAGCTCGTCGTTCGTCCACTTCAGGTCAAGCTCCTTAATGACAAAAACGCCGTTTTCTTTTTCAATTAAGAAACGCTCTCCCTCATGTTCGTAAAACAGATTGGCCTGATCTTTGTCCGATTCAATAATCGGGTGATAACCGGCTTCCCGCATAAAACGCTGCTGGTCTGACACGGCTTTGGCAAGCTCATGATTGTGTTTTAAAATCTGCTGAAACATACCCGTTTCCAGCTTTTTAATCCCCGGATCTCCCGAATTCATCAGAATAAGGCCTTCTTCTTGAAACAAGTCGGCGATCAACAGTTCAAAAAAGTCCGTGAATGTCTCTGATGAGCGTAAACATCGCTTCACGTTTTGAAGGAGTGCGTTTGTGTGATCCGTCTCCTCAAAAGCAGCGAACACTTCATCAATCCAAGCCGCGCATTTTTCCTGATCAAGCTCGGTTTTAGCCGCCGATGTTTTTTTCCAGTACGACTGCGGCAGTTTCTGTTTCACCGGACCTTTATTCTCTGTTGACGTGTGCACAAAATTGATTTCTTCCAGATCGTGATCTTCACCCGCCACCCAGAAAATCGGAACGACAGGAATCTGCAACGCCTCTTCCTGCTGTCTGGCAAGTACGATAATGGAGATAATTTTATGTATGGTGTAAAGAGGCCCCGTTAAAAGACCGGCCTGCTGGCCGCCTACTACCGCTGCGCTTTTTGGATCTCTCAGTTTTTCGATGGAGGCCTGCATGGCGGCGGAGTGAAATTTTTCGTGATAGGAGGATAAATAGTCCGCTAATTCTTCTCTGGCAAACGGCCGCGAAGACAGGTCATGAAGCCGCTTTTGCCATACGTCCTCTGAATGAATATCATAATCAAAAAATGAAGACATGTTTTCTCCATCTATATAGTGCTGAACAAACTTATTTTGACTTTTGATGGAAAGTTCAGTTAGCTGCATCTGTCTGGAACTTCCTTTCTCCAATAAATAGTTAGGTTTCCGAAATGAGTATAGCATGTTACCGGAAAACCTCAAAAGACTTTGTTTCAGTTTCTTTCTAACGCTTTTATGCTGCGGTGTAAAAACGGGAGATGAACGGCCGGCAATCCGCGGCTTTCCGCTTCTTTTACAAGGTAGCCGATAATCGCATCGGCCTCTGTCCGCCTGCCTGCCATGATATCGACGAGCATGGAAGAATGATTTTTTTCCGTCAGTCTGCAAACTTCGCAAACTTTGTTCCACGCTTTTTCTCTATCGGCGAGGCCAAGTATTGTCTCCGCTTCTTCAAACACGTTTCTCATATATTTTTTGTAAGCGTCATTTCTTAACAGCTCTCCGTTTTTCACGCGCAGCAATGCAGTTAACGGGTTGATGCATACATTTATGATCAGTTTTCCCGTTAACAGCCGATACCAGTCGTTTTCATCATATACGGGAAAATCCCGGTGCATGCCGGAAAAGATGCTTTTGAGCGTTTCCGGCCGGGATGCGCTGAATACACTCCATCTTACGGCTCCCGCTCCCGTATGTTCAACGGCATGATCTGATATCTTTTTTGCTCCGTGCTCAACAGTGCCGACATAAAGCGAATGATCCGTATGCCAATCTTTAATGTCGTGTATGTGTCCCATGCCGTTTTGCAAAAACAGCACATTCGTCCCTTTTATCGTCTCAAGATCCCGCAACACAGCACTTAGCTGGTGCTGTTTAACGGCTGCGATTAAGAGGTCGAATCCGGAAGTGAGGCCTGTTTGCGCTCTGCATGCCGCCGTACATTCTATTCCGTCTTTCAAAAGCCGTATACCGCCTGAGTTAATCGCATCAGCCTGCTCCGTCCGCCGCGTAATGACCGTTACCTGATGGCGGGACGATAAGTAGTAAGCACATAAAAGGCCTACCGCTCCGCCGCCGATAATTCCGATTTTCACACTGTCACACCCTATATCTGCATTTTTCCATATTATCATAGCAGAAGCCGCCGCAAATTACTTCAATTTCGTTTTGAGCAAAAAGACGGGTAAGCATATTATAGTTGGAATTTTCAATTAAAGCGTTTACAATAATGGTAGAACACAACAAAGGGGGAGTTTGTGTTGAAAATAGAGCGACTGCTCATCAACTTTAAGACACTCGAAGAATTTAAAAGGTTTAAGGAATACGGGATGCAGGAGCTGTCGATGCTTGAAGATCTTCAGGATAATATCATTGAAAATGACAGCACCTCGCCTTTTTACGGGATTTACTTCGGGGATAAACTAGTGGCGAGAATGAGTTTATATCAGGTCAACGGAGGCACGAATCCGTATTTTGATCAGCGTCAGGACTTTTTGGAACTTTGGAAGCTTGAGGTTCTTCCGGGCTATCAAAACAACGGATACGGAAAAGCGCTTGTTGATTTTGCAAAATCCTTCAGAATGCCGATCAGGACAAATTCACGCATGAAATCAGCAGATTTCTGGGATAAGATGAATTTTGAGCCCGTTAAATATGATATGGCGCGTGATAAAGGAGAAAATCCTTATATCTGGCATCCCGATATGGACGGTGAAATGACATCCGGAGAAACGGCATAATAAAAAACCGGCCGGGCCGCCGCCCCCAGGCCGGTTCATTTTACAGGCTCTGCGCCGATTTTCTGTCGTCTTCTTTTGAATTGACCATCCTTCTCGCTCTGTCCATAATGTCAATTAACGCTTTATAATCTTCTTCCGTCATCTCCAGCTTGTTTCTCAAGCTTTCATTTTCCTCACGCAGATCCTCGACTTCTTTTTGCAGCGCGGTCAGCTGTTCTGTGAGTTTTTCTTTTTCATGACGCACATCCGCTGCGGCTGGCGACTCTTTAAATTGCTGCAGAAACAAAATGACATCATCAATAGACAGCTCTTTTTCTCCTTCCGCCCTGCGGATCGGAGGCTGTTTGACGGTTCCCGGCAGATTGGCGGAATGCACCCCGATCTGCTTTCTTAATTCCTTCCGCTGTTTTTTCGCCAGTTCTATCCCTGACTGATATTGTTTTCTGACATAAGAATTCCATCTGAACCCGCAGGCGGCAGCCGTTCTCGTCAGCGCTCTGCCGACTTCTTCAAAAGCGGAAAGCTGGGTCCCGCCTTCCCGAATATGCCTGAGCACCACTTCGGCCAGCAGCAAATCTTCATCTTGCGTCCACGCGTCTTGTCTCGTTATCGTCAATCGTATCTCCCTCCATATTTGCTCATTTACCTCATACATATGCCGCTGATAGATTAGATAGACTACTGGGGCTCACAATTTTTTCGGCGGAAGTTGGCCGGAGGGGCAAAAAAAAAGAAAAGCGCAGGAACCGAGATTCCCGCGCTTTTCTTCATACATTAATTGCTTTTAACATTTATGTCTTTGCCGTTGTATGATCCGCATGCTTTACATACACGGTGAGACAATTTCATCTCTCCGCATGACGGGCATTCTGTCATACCAGGTACATTTAGTTTGAAATGTGTACGGCGCAATCTTTTTTTCATTTTAGAAGTTCTTCTAAAAGGTACAGCCATTATTCCCACCTCCTTAAAGAGTTAAGATTCATCATCTTGTGTTAAGAGCTTTTTCAGATCCGCAAGTCTGGGGTCGATTTGATTTTTCTTGTCTTCCTCAGAAATCACTTGCCAATCCTTCCCCACTTGGGGAGCGGCTCCTTCTTTTTGTTCAGTTTCACAAAAGACTTGCATAGGAATTTCTAAAAGAATCTCTTCTTTTACGATCGGAGTTAAGTCGACGATATCGTCTTCAGCAATATGAACGTCCTCATCTTCTATATCATCCGAATTATGAAATCTAAACAGTTCTTTTGTCGCGATTGTAAATGGATACGGCACATCAACTAAAGTTCTTGAGCACGGCAAAACCATTTCGCCTGAAATCGTAAAGTCAAACGAAACCTGCTTGGATTCAATCTCCGCGCGGCCCTTCACCCGGACGGGAGAAATGCGGCGGATGTCAGAATTCAATTTTGTCAGCTCATTTAACTCAACTGTTTCATCAAATTCAAAGCTCTTTTTCGCCATTTGATGAAGCTGATAAATCGTCCATTTCATTTGTATCACCTCAGGAAAGCAACAAACATGATTATAGCTTTTCAGAATGTTTTTGTCAATATTTTTTCTTTACAGCATAATGCCGCCGTCATGCAATCGTTGACAGCCGGATAGGCTATGCATACACTAAACGAAACGGACTAAAATATGCACTTCATTTGCAAATGTACCACACGAAGCAAAACATAGCAAGAAAGGCGGGACAAATATGAAAGCAGTCGGCCTGGTTGTTGAATATAATCCCTTTCATAACGGACACCGCTATCATGCGGAACAAGCAAAAATCAAAACGGACAGCAGCGTCGCGGCGGCGGTGATGAGCGGCCCTTTTTTGCAGCGCGGGGAACCGGCCGCCGTCTCAAAGTGGGCCCGGACAAAAATGGCGCTGGAAAACGGCGTGGATATCGTCATTGAGCTCCCTTATATATATGCCGTACAAAAAGCGGAATTATTCGCGCGCGGCAGCGTTTCGCTTCTTCATCATTTAGGATGCAGCAGCTTGTTTTTCGGCAGCGAAAACGGGCGGATCGAACCCTTTATTGAAGCGTCTGAAGCGTTCACCCGAAAGGAAGATGACTGCAGCCTGATTCTGAAAGAGGAGCTGAAAAAGGGTCTCAGCTATCCGGCCGCCGCTTCAAAAGCTTTTTCACACATATTCAAAGGACGGGACATGCTCGATTTGTCCAAGCCGAACAATATTCTCGGTTTTCACTACGTTAGAGCGATACACGCTTCCGGTTCCGCCATGAAGCCTTATACGACAGCCAGAATCGCTTCCCAGTATCATGACGCCGAGCTTCCCGGAGATAACAGCCGGATAGCCAGCGCAACAAGCATCCGGAAAGCGCTGATAGAAAAAGGAACGGCGGCCGCAAGGAGCTTTCTCCCGGAAGCGTCTGCGCGTGAGCTGGAGGCATACAGAAATTCATACGGCATATGGCACAGCACGGAAGACTATTTTTCATATGTGAAATACAGCCTCAGCACTCTTTCCGCTGAAGAATTGAGCCGAATCTATGAAGTGGAAGAAGGCCTTGAGCACAGAATTCTTCGCACCATCAGACAAGCCCGATCCTATCGCGAAATGATGGAACGATTGAAAACAAAACGATACACGTGGACGAGGCTGCAGCGGATGAACACGCACATTCTGACACGGACGAAAAAAGAAGACATGCATCGGCTCTTAAAGCCTTCAAGCGCTCCTTATATCCGTCTTCTCGGAATGACGAAAAAAGGACAGGCGTACCTGTCGGCAAAGAAAAAAGAGCTTACCGCACCTCTCGTCAGCAAGCTCTCTTCTTTCTCTCATCCCGCTCTGGATCTGGACATACTGGCGGGACGGGTTTACAGCCTGCCGATAAACGAACCTGAACGCACATTGTTTGAGAAACAGGAATTTTCACAAGCGCCGATCCGCTATGATGAAGACGAAAAGCGTTTTTTGAATGCGTAAAAAAAGCACCTGTCTGTATCAGGTGCTTTTTACTTTCAGCTGATCCAAATAGTCAAGTGCGTCCTGCATGGTGTCGACAGGGACGATCTTCATATCGGACTTGATTGCTTTCGCCGTTTTTACCGCATTTTTGTAATCAGAATTTTCAGCTCCGTTTTGATTCGGCGCAAAGAAAATATCTTTTCCCGCTTTGTCTGCGGCGACGACTTTCTGATCGATTCCGCCGATCGGTCCGACTTTGCCGTCCACGTCGATTGTCCCCGTCCCGGCTATATTATAGCCTTTTGTTTCGTCAGGTTTTGTCAGCTGGTTGTAAATTTCTAAAGACATCATGAGACCCGCAGAAGGCCCGCCGATGTTTTCAATGCTGAAATGAAGATCCGGCTTCACTTTCACGTTCCGGTCCGTATATAATGCGACACCGATTCCCGCTCTTTTCGGGTCGTCCGGGAATGATTTCAGCACAATGTCAACGGTCTTTTCTTTCGTGTCCCGTTCAATGTGAAACGTTACTTTTTCCCCCGCTTTTTTGCTGCTGATATAATCAATCAGCTTTTCAGCGGATTCGTATGTTTTCCCGTCCGCGCTGATAATTTTATCACCGACCTCTATTTTTCCTTTTGCCGGCATGTCAGAGACGACTGAGCTGGCATAAATGCCGTTAAATGAGTATTTCACCTGTTTCCCGGCTTTTTGATAAGCGGCAATGACCGCGTTTTCTTGGGAGCTTTTCATCATTTGCAGCTGGCGCTTCATATAATCCGAGTCCGATTCGCCCTCTTCTTTTATGCTTTCATCAGGGACGATTTCTTCGTAAGGATGCACTTTCGCCCAAAGATATGTATACGGATTGGCGGGGCCTACTTTGACAGTCATCAAGGAAAGGCTTCCTTTTTCAGGATAGCCTCCGTCCACCTTAATCAGCGGTCTCAGCTCTGATGCTTCTCCCGGCTGTGTGATGTAATACGGAAGCTTAATAAATGTAACAGCGATTAATAAGATCAGGATGATAAACACCCAGCGAAAATGTTTTGCTTTCATATGAGTTAGCCCTCCCAGTTCTCTATTTCTTGTTTAATCCGGCCGATCATCCGGTCTGCGGCTTCTTCGCCCGCTGTGATCATATGATCAATGTTGGCAAAAGAACTTGAGCTGAATGATTCAAGAGAAGGGCGGATCATGACGTCTGCGGCAATGGTCTGGTGACGGACCAATTCATTTTGCAGTATATCCATACTTTGCATGATTACATCAAAAATATGTGCCGCCTTTTCCGTTTTTTTCACCCGGGATACGTCAGAGGCGATGACGATATCAGCACCCATATCTTTTACGGCGGAAACCGGTATTCTGTCGACCACCGCGCCGTCGACTAACATACGTCCGTTCATTTTTTGCGGGACGAAAACGCCCGGTATGCTGATGCTCGCGCGGACGGCTTCGGATACTGAACCTTTCGTAAAAACAAGCTTTTCGCCGGTCTGAAGATCGCAGGCCACGATGCCGAGCGGGATCCGCAGTTCTTCTATCGGCTTGCCGTACGTATAGGCATGAACGAGCTGCCTGATGCGGTCTCCTTTTAAAAATCCGAGCCTCGGCATCGTATAATCCGCGTACAGCCGCCGCTTAAATGCTTTAGCGACTTTTTTCATCGTGGCCACGTCATGCCCGGCCGCATAAAAGCTTCCGACTAATGCTCCCATGCTGCTGCCGGCAATCATATCAATTGGAATCTGATGCTTATGTAAACTGGATAACACTCCGAGATGAGCGATGCCTCTTGCCCCTCCCGAACCTAACGCTAACCCGATTGTAGGTTTGGCCAACGCGACGAACCCCCTAATAGACATCCTATACATGAATTCTATGGTCTAAATTGAACCCCTATGCTCGTATATTAGTACAGGATGACAAATAGGTACTTGCCCGGCCGCCTTTAAGGTCTGTTCTATATTTTATCATGATATAAATGTCAGTGTGCAATTTTAGCATCGGGGAGGTAAGAATGAATTTGTCTAAGTTTCATACATTTTTGATTTCATTGTTTTTCATTTTTTTGACGGCGACGGTTATTTCACACCCTCAGGCCTCATTCGAAGCCTCCAAAACCGGTCTTTCCATGTGGTGGGAGGTAGTTTTTCCTTCATTGCTTCCGTTTTTTATTCTATCTGAGCTTTTAATCGGATTCGGCATTGTCAAGTTTGTCGGCCTTTTACTCGAACCCTTTATGCGTCCCATTTTCAGAGTGCCGGGGGTCGGCGGATTTGTACTGGCTATGGGCATGGCTTCAGGCAATCCGGCCGGCGCGAAGCTGACTGCACGGCTGCGCCAGGATAAACAAATCTCCAGAGTAGAGGCTGAACGCCTCGTCTCTTTTACCAATTCATCCAATCCGTTATTTATATTCGCTGCTGTGGCAGTCGGCTTTTTTCATAACGCGTCTCTCGGCATTCTGCTGGCATCGGCTCACTATCTCGGAAACATCGCCGTCGGCCTGACGATGCGTTCATACGGACGGAAAGAAGAAGCGGCGTATACCGGTAAAAAGACGATCGCTCTCCCTTCTCTGAAGGAAGCATTTCTGGCCCTCCACAAGGCGCGGCTTTCGGAAAAGCGGCCGCTCGGAAAAATTTTGGGCGACGCCGTCACCTCTTCTGTACAAACCTTGCTGATGGTGGGCGGTTTTATTATATTGTTTTCGGTTTTCAGCCGGTTATTATCAATCGTACAAGTCATGGATGTGCTTTCTGTATTTACAAACGCGCTGCTTTCGCTTTTTCATCTTCCGGCAAATCTGGACATCCCTCTTATCAGCGGAATGTTTGAAATTACACTTGGGAGCAAGCTGGTCAGTGAAGCTGATGCCGCCTTGCTGCCGAAAGCCATGATTGTGAGTTTTATTCTCGGGTTCAGCGGCCTTTCCGTACAGGCCCAGGTAGCCGGCATTTTATCGGAAACAGATATCCGCTTTAAACCGTTTTTCGCGGCGCGTATCCTTCAGGGCATTTATGCCGCACTCTTTATTCTCTTACTGTGGAAGCCGCTTTACCTTGCATTGGACGAACCTTACCAGTCTGTATTCCTCCCTTTCCGCGATCAGGACGCGGTATCTGCTGCCGTCAGCGGATGGAATACACTTGTTGAAACCGGTCCCGCCATCACGCTGACAGCTCTCGCCGTATACGCATTGATTTATTGTTACAGGCTGTCAGCACGGACAAAAAAAGGATGAGACGCCAGTCAGCGCTCTCATCCTTTATATTTCTGCTTCAGCGCCTGTTCAACTTCCGGAGGAACAAACTCTGAAACAGGCCCGTTATATTTTGCTACTTCTTTTACGATGCTTGAACTTAAAAAAGAGTACTGATTGTTCGTCATCATAAAAAAAGTTTCTATTGATTCGTCGAGCACGCGGTTGACGGAAGTCCCCTGCATCTCATATTCGAAGTCAGAAACGGCTCTGAGCCCCCTGATAATCGCCTTCGCCCGCTTTTTTTTCGCATAGTCGATTAACAGTCCCTGTGACGTCTCGACCGTAACATTCGGTATGTCTTTTGTCACTTCTCTTAACAGCTCACATCGTTCCTCAACTGTAAACAGCGGCTGCTTAGAAGAATTATTGAGCACGCATACGCACACCTGCTCAAACACGTTTGCCCCCCGTCTGATAATGTCCAGATGTCCGTAGGTAACGGGATCAAAACTTCCGGGACATACAGCTATACTTGCCACATCATTACCCCCTATTTCGGTATATCGTCACTCCTGTAAGCCCGTAAATTTCCCTTCTTGTTACAGAAAGCGCGCCGACGGCTTCAGGAAGCGCAACGGCTTTATCATGCTCGGCTACGACAAAACCGTCTTCATTCAGCATGTTCTGCTCATCAATCATTTCGATAAGCGCTTTCAGCTTTTGTTCCTTATACGGAGGATCTAAGAAAATTCCGTCAAAACCTTTTTCCCGTTTCGCCGCGGCATAGAAGGCCCGCTCTGCATCATTGCGGTATACTTCCGCTGAAGACAGCAGATCAAGCGCTTTGATATTCGCTTTTACCGTTTGGATGGCTTTGAAATCACGATCCACAAAGATACAGCGGTCAAATCCGCGCGACAGCGCTTCAATCCCGAGACCGCCGCTCCCCGCAAATAAATCCAGCCCCGTTCCTCCGTCAAAATACGGGCCGATCATATTAAAAATAGACTCTTTTACTTTATCCGTCGTCGGCCTTGTTGATGTGCCCGGCACAGCCTTTAAGGCTCGTCCTTTTCTTGAACCGGAAATTACTCTCATTATTCACACCACTTTTTCTGAAAACTTTGATGTTTCTCATCGGCTGAGCCGTTATGTATCAAAACAATCCCTATCTTATCATAAAGCATTCTTTCAAACAATGAACGTGAAAAACGTGTATACATATTCACATTCCTGTCAAGACTACGTGTAACAGCATCAATGAATGATGTTGTTGCCAACCGCGGAGAAGACTTACGTTTCCCCATAAGTTCTTCCTCCGGTTTCTCCTCTCCCTTTTCCTTCTCCTTAACTTGTTAAGGAATAGAAGGACCCCGCAGGTATCTGCGGGGATTTTTTTTATATACCGACTTTATAATCGTACTCTTTCGCTTTATCAAGCTTTGATTCAAATTCCAGCTTTAAAAAAGGTTTATAAGAAGGCTCTACCTTCTTCACATAAGAATAAGAAGAAATCTTTTCCATTGTTTTTTCGATTAGATCCATATCGCAATACAGCACAACGTATTTCAGCCGCTTTGAAACATAATGAACGTTGCCGAATTTTCTCAGCATTTTGCTGTGTTTTAAGGAATGCAGATATACGATTATGCCTTGGCGCTTATTTTCCATCATGATCACCCGCCTGACTTTCTGTTCATTTTATGTAAAAGACGAGACGGCCGTCTCGTCAGGAAACTTTGCATCCGCAGCCGCCGCCGGAACCGCACCCGCCGCCGCAGGATGACAGGCCGTCAAAATAAGGATTCCCCGTCGGAACTTTTACATGCTCCGAGACGGCCGTTCCGAGTTCAATGCTGATCTCGTCAAGCAGCGACTGAAGCTCCGTCTCCGCTTTTTTAAATTCGGCCACCTTATCGTTTAAATCCAGTTCCCGCTTCATTTCTCTCATTTTGCGGGAAATCTCTCTATAATCAGGATGGTATTTGCCAAAGCGCTGCACATCCTCATACTGCTCTTTAACGCTCATAAAAGAACGAATGATCCGCCCTGCCTCTTCATCTTCACGGAGACGCTTGTAACAATCGCGGTAATTTTCAGCCGTCTCAGACTGCAGAATCATGCCGGCAAGCTGCTCCGCTTCACTTTGAAGCTTGACGGACTCAATTGTTGCATACATAAATACGCACCTCCAGTTGCTAGTTTACCATGAAACCACCCAATTGGAAAATGCGGCGTTTAAACGCTTTTTAATCCTGTGAACGCATGGCGTGAACCATCTGCATCATCATCTGCGCCATTTGAATCCCGTTTGAGAATTGGCTTACCCGATGCGGTATCGTCTTTTCATAAAAATTCATCATGTCAAGCTGAAAGGAATTGAGATCGTCCGGTTTTCTCGCAAGTCTGCGGTACCAGACGGGACGCTGCCGTATAAACCGTTTCCGTTCCTCATCTGCGGATATGAATTCCTGAACCTCTTTTCGCATACACGATCCCCTTCTTTAATCCTTCCTGAACGAAAAAGGATGTTGTCCGGAGCCTTGCCGGGGCTGCTTCGTGCTGCTCCCCGAAAATTGGCTTAAAAGGCTTTGCAATGATGAAATGGATTGGCTCATTTTATTGATCTGCTCATTCATTTGGTTGATATCCATCTTTTTGACGGCAGTGACCATTTTTGAAACGAAATCGTTTTTTTCAGCTGGTTCCTGTTTGGTTTCCGCGTCGGAAGAAGGCTGAACAGCCTCGTCTTTAAAAGGGTCCCATATCGGATCATCCTCGCCCAGAAGAACCCAATTTTCATAGACTTCCTGCCAGCTTCTTTGTTCCTTGCGAACATTTTGGATCAGTTTGGGATGCTTTTTTACGAATTGTTTAAAATCATCGATTGATTGCCGTGATTGCTGATTCGCCACAATTCTCACCCCCTCCGAAAAGTTTTGCCTGCTATAATGTATCGGTTCATGCGCCTTAATGTTCGCCTAAATTGCGAAAAAAAGCAGATATATTTTTTTCAGCAGGAGCGCCACTCGCGAAAAAACATAAAAAAACCGCGGGGGACGCGCCCCTCTGCGGTTTTTTACTGCCAAGGCTTAATGAAGTTTTGCGTATAATACTTCTGGTCCACGCCGACACCGAGGTGCGTATAATCCGGGCTTAACAGCGCCTTTCTGTGGCCTTCGCTGTTCAGCCAGCCCTCCACGGCTGCAGGACCGTCCACATAGTTGTAGGCAATATTTTCACCGGCCTCCCGGTATTTCACATCGCCTTTTTCCAAGCGGTCCTTCAGAGTCCCGTATTTCTTTGAGACGTGAGAGAAATACTTGTTATCCTTCATGTCCTTGCTGTGACCGAATGCCACTTTTGCGGCGCCTTCGTCCCATTTCAGCCTTGCAAGTCCGTGTTTCACGCGGATGACATTTGTAATATCGAGAATCTGCTGCTCACTCGCTCGTTCAATGTCGTTCCATTTTTTATCAGAAACAGGCTCGGGTTCTGTCAGCTTTCCTCTGTACATGACTTCATACGGCCTTTGTTTCACAAGTGTTTCCGCATCAAATGCCCTGATGCTTGACAGATTCCCGTCAAATTTGTCCATGTACAGCTGAACATACATTCCGCCTATCTTGACGGTGGGACGGGTATTGATATCTTCTTCAGAAAACTCGAACCGATACGTGTTTCCCTTGTCAGTCACATTGACAAAAGGAGAAACCTGCGTCGTTTTAAAAACTTCGCCCGTCGATTCGCCGATCTTAAACGGTTTTGCGTTGATGCCGCTTCCCGAAGCGTATAAAGTCACGGCTTTATCATTCAAAATACCGACTTGTACGTATTGGTCTTTCCCCTGGTTGTACACCCACCACTCGTAATCGTAGGCAGAAGGATCTTTCCGGGACGGTTCCCCAAGTTTCTTTTTCACATCGGCGGCAGATTTCCCCATGAGAGAAAGCAGTCCGGATGACGGCATTTTCAGCCGTTTTCCGCTCTCTTCTTCATTGGAGACCTGAGGCTCCTCCTGATCCGTCTTTTTCTGAGGAGCCGATCCATATTGTATAAACAGAACATACGCTCCGTAAATAAGCAAAAGGATAACGAGAGCCCTTGCGATATTTTTCAACCTCTCACCCCCATATGTTCAAACCGTTCTGTTTTTGTTTACTCTTATACAGTACAGCCTATTTGCATCGTCCGTGATTTATGTTTAATGGATAAACCCCTCCGGACCGCCGTCTTCAGAAATGTCAGACAGCACCCGGCCTGCTTGCTCATTTGATTGCTCGGCCAACGAAAGATCGCCGAGCGTAACAATGCCGACCAGTTTTTTATCCTTTGTGACGGGGATTCTTCTGAGCTGATGTTCAGCCATCAAATGGAGCACCTCCTCCACAGAGGCGTCTTCTTCTGCACTGATAACCCGCTCTGTCATTGCGTCGGTTATTTTTTGAGAGTTCGGCTTTTTGGAAGCAATTCCCCGTAATACGAGATCTCTGTCTGTCACGATCCCGACAAGGGTCGCTCCGTCTTCATCCACTATCGGAATGGCGCCGACATCCGCGTCTTTCATCTTCACCGCAGCTTCATATACATTATCTAATACTGTACAATATTGCAAGTCTGACGTCATGAGCTTATTGATCTTTGTCATTGCGGAATTCCTCCTTTTTTCTGCTACTATTGTCGTCAAATTTTTCTTTTTGCATACTTTCACCGTATGAATCATTGAAAGTGTAACGCTTTCATACTATGATTGTCAGGAAAGGGCATTTTTAAAAGGAGGGGGAAGGTTTGAAGTTTGAAAACAGCGGTCTTGAAGGGGTAACAGCGGAGCTCAGCCGCTTGAATGATCTGATGGAAGGTAAAGGGCTCATTCTGGCTGGACAATGGGATTATGAAAGAGTGACTTACGACAAAAAGTTTTCAGTACCTGAGGGGACATTTTATCTGCGGATTCAAGGAACGGCAAAAGAGGGCGATGTCGGCGGCAGCCGGGCCGTGATTCAGCTGAAGGCCCCTCTTTTAGGAAAGCATTATTATCCGCACGGCGTAGAATACGGCAGCGCTGAAGAATTTCCGGAACATGTCGTCGCTGAAAGCAAAGCTTTACTGCTTGAATTAGAAGAATCATTAAAAACAGTGCAAATGTAATAAAAAAGTACAGCATATTGGGACTGACCCCCGTTTTTGAGACAGGGATCAAAACACCTTCATACAGCCAATTGCCGATATTGTATCGGCGATTGGCTGTTTAGTTTCGTTTGAATACGAATATTGTTATAATAATGAATGTATTCTATGGCAGTGCGTTCTACGATGGCGGTCGTAGTTCGATCAATGCTGTTAAGATAGAACGTTTCAGACTTTAGTGAGGAATGAAACGATTCGATGGAGGCATTATCAGCGGGTGTCCCTTTGCGGGACATGCTCATGGTAATGCCTTTTGTTTTAACAGCTTTCTGATACTCATAAGATGTATAAACAGAACCTTGGTCACTATGTAACACGCAGTTTTCAGGAAGTGTTGGCAGCTGATCAAGTGTGTCTAAGACAAAGTCTGTGTCCTGCTTATCTCCAATCGTAAAAGCAATCACTTCTCCATTGTATAAATCCAATATACTGGAAAGGTACAATTGTTTCTGTCCATAAGGCAAATATGTGATGTCCGTTACCAGTTTTTCAAGAGGGCGATCAGACTGAAAGTTCCGATCCAATATATTATCGACCACAGAATATGGCTGCCCACTTTTTTTACGCTTTTTCATCTTAACCCGACACTGCCATTGATTTTTCTGCATAATACGTTGAACAGATTTATGATTAATACTTATTCTCTTTTTTAGTATGGCTGTGATTTTTCGATATCCATATCGATACTTGTGTTCTCGGCACAACGTGCCGATTTGTTTCTCCAGTCGCATCTTAGGATTACTCTTAGTCAGATTCTTTCTCCATCTATAATATGAAGTGCGTGAAATATCTAAATGGACACAGATGTCCTGTACCGTCATCGTCTTGCGCAATTCTTCTACCAGTTTGATTGTCGTTTCCCTATCAGCTTCCTTTCCAATTCGTTGTACTTTTTTAACACTTCATTCTGTTGTCTCAGATAACGATTCTCTGCCTGGAGTTTCTCTAATTCAGAAGAATACTCCGGACCCTTTCCATAAGTATATTGCTTTCCAACAGGCTGTTCGAATCGGTGGGTATCCCCAGCCTTATGCCATCTAACCCATGTCTGAACCTGAGTCTTATTTTTGATATTCAATTCCTGCATGATCTCTTTCATAGGCACGCCCGCCAATCTCATTCCTACAGCCTTCTGTTTGACTTCAACCGGATAACTCACTCTTGTCCCCATAGAAAAACACCTCCAAGTTTTATTTCGGATAACAACGGTCCGTTTTCAAACTTGAAGGTGTTTTTTGTTTGTCTCATATTATGGGGTCAGTTCCTATTTCTGCTGTACTTTTTTTTATGAGACGGTATGCTCGATATACGGCGGCTCTGACAGCGTATCTTTTTCCCGTTCCGTTCTGACCCACTGAAAAAAGATGACAGCCAAATATGTTCCGTAGACCGCCTCTTGAATGATTTTCATCAGTACTGCCCCAAGCTGCTGATCTTCCAGAGGAGGTAGCGTGTTAAACATCTCCGGCCCGGATAAAGGGATCTCCTCCAGCAAATCTAAAGGAACGCAAAGCTTCATTGCTTCGGCCCAAGCCGCCGGATCTGTATACGTGGCATACATGGGCGCCCCGCTGAACATAATGAGCGCGCAGGCCGGCGTTAACAGAATCCCGTCTGCCATAATATACCCCAGCTTCATTAAACCGCTGAGACGGGGCAGACCGTCCACCTTATGCACAAGCGGCCACCACATAAAAAACGCCGTTACAAAGATGAGTCCGTTCATCAGCGTGTGATACAGCGAATCCGTTTTGACGAAATCAAATATAAACGGGATGTGATACAGTGAAAAAATACCGTTAAACAGCACTAATGCGATAAGCGGCATTGAAAAGAACAAAAACAGCGGCTTTACGACAGGACGGAAGATCAGTTTCTTCCATGCCCAGCCGGGAATTCCGGAAATCAACAGCGGCGGTACGACTAAAAACAGAACCGCCATCTGCGCCATATGGGCGCTGAACATCACATGGCCCAATAAATCAATCGGACTTCCCGCAGCCGCGTAAAAAAATAGCGCGGAAAGCACAAACAGCACCTTCTCCTTAGCGGCCACACGTCCTTTATGCCGGCTGCACCAGTAAAAGTAAACTCCTGTTATCACGGCAGTTATGCAAAACAGATACGGGCTCCACATTGCGCGAAACCCGAACATTTCCAAATTAATCAAATCTCTCACTCCCCGCCGCCCCGATTACCACCAAATAATCGTGACAAATGCAAGCACGGTGATAAACGCGACAAATATTCCCGAATACAGAAATAATGACGGCGCTTCATGCCCCTTCTGGCTCATATGCATAAAGTAAAACAGCTGAAAGATGACCTGGATGACCGCAAGCAGGATCAGAAACGGCATCGTAAACCATCCGGCAATGCCGTCTGCAGCCACCGTCAAAAACGCGACAAGCGTAAGGCCGATCATTAAACCGAAGGATATGACCTGATATTTCATCTCCTCGGCATTTTTCTTTTTCCGATATTCGAGATCCGTACTGACAGTCCCTCTGTTTTTGTTATCGTCCATCGTTATCCCACCATCCCCATCAAATATACAACGGTAAAGATAAAGACCCACACGACATCGATAAAATGCCAATATAAGCTGGCCACATAATATTTCGGCGCATTATAAAGGCTGAGCCCTCTTTTTGCATTCCGGATCATAAGCGCGCTGATCCACAACAGCCCAAACGCCACATGTGCTCCGTGTGTGCCGACGAGCGTGTAAAACGCTGAGCCGAGCGCAGAGCTTGTAATGGTAAAGCCGAATTCGTGAGTGTAATGCATAAATTCATAGATTTCTACCCCTAAAAATCCTGCTCCCAATAAAACGGTAACCAAAAGCCACACCTGCATTTTTTTAAAGGAGAAATTTTTCATATGATACATCGCATACACACTCGTTAAGCTGCTCGTTAAAAGAAGCATCGTCGCGATAAATACGATCGGCAGCTCAAACATCTCAGCCGTTGACGGCCCTCCGGCTTTAGATTCCCGTAAAGCAAGGAATGTTGCAAATAGCGAGGCGAACAGAACCGTTTCCCCGCCGAGAAACAGCCAAAATCCCAAAAACTTATTTTTCCCCTCCAGCGTTGCTTTTTCAGGAGAAGCCGGAAAGGTTTCAGCCGTCATTTTTTCCTGCAGCTGCATTACGCCTTCACCCCTTTATCATCATTCGGCAGATCTTCTTTGTGAATATGATAGCCGTAATCATCGACCACAGAGCGAAGCAGCATGGTAAAGAATGTGATGCCGAGCCCTATGAAGATAACCGGAAGCCCCCATGAATAATCGGAGTGGTATAAAAACCCAAATGCTGCGACAAACAGCCCGAAAGATATGATAAACGGCATGATGGAGCCGTTCGGCATATGAATGTCCTCTACAGGCTCTGCAGGCGCCATACCTTCATTTCCGGCCTGCTTTTCAATCCACAGCGGGTCAAGTCCCCGGACAAACGGAAGCTGTTTAAAATTATATTCCGGCGGCGGCGAAGAGACCGCCCATTCAAGCGTACGACCGTCCAGCCACGGGTCGTTCCCGACGTATTTCCCTTTTATTGAGGTATAAATAATATTGACGACGAGTAAAACAGCCGCGCCCGCCATAAAAAACGCGCCGATTGAACTGATCAGGTTGCCGGTATCAAGCCCCTGGCCGGGCAGATATGTGTAAACGCGCCGCGGCATTCCCATCAAGCCGAGGAAATGCTGAATGAAGAAGGTAAGATGAAACCCGATAAAAAATAAGACGAACGAAATTTTCCCCATCGTTTCATGAAGCACCTTCCCGAACATTTTCGGCCACCAGAAATGCACGCCCGCCAGGATGCCGAACACGACACCGCCGATAATGACATAGTGGAAATGCGCTACGACAAAATACGTATCATGGAACTGATAATCTGCTGCTGCGGCCGCCAGCATGACACCCGTGACTCCTCCGAGTACGAAAGAAGGAATAAAGGCGACGGCATACAGCATAGGCGTCGTGAATTTGACATTCCCTCCCCAGATGGTCAAAAGCCAGTTGAAAATTTTAATGCCCGTAGGCACCGCGATCGCCATCGTCGCAACCGCAAATATCGCATTAGCGATCGGTCCGAGTCCCGTCGTAAACATGTGGTGAACCCAAACCATGAACCCGAGAAAGCCGATCAGCACGATCGCAAAGACCATAGACGAATAACCAAACAGACGTTTCCTCGCAAATACGGGAATAATTTCTGAAAAAATCCCAAAGGCGGGAAGAATTAAAATGTATACTTCCGGATGCCCGAAAATCCAAAACAGATGCTCCCAGATTATCGTATTGCCGCCCAATTCAGGATTAAAGAAATTCGTTCCGAACAAACGATCCAGCATCATCAGCGCCAAACCGACGGTGAGCGGAGGAAATGCGAATAAAATGAGTGCCGACGCCACAAATGTCGTCCACGTAAACAGCGGCAGTCTCATATACGTCAAACCCGGCGCCCTCATATTAATAATCGTGGCGAGAAAATTGATCCCCGCAATCAGCGTACCTAAGCCTGATATTTGCAGGCCGAGCACGAAAAAGTCTATGCCGTGCCCTTTCGAATTCAGCGCAAGCGACGCGTACGACGTCCAGCCTGCATCAGGAGCGCCTCCTAAAAACCAGCTCAGATTCAAAAAGATGCCTCCGAAGAAAAACAGCCAAAATCCGAGCGCATTCAAAAATGGGAACGATACGTCACGCGCCCCGATCTGAAGCGGCACAACCGCGTTCATCAGCCCGAATAACAGCGGCATCGCCGCCAGGAAGATCATTGTCGTGCCGTGCATCGTCATAATTTCATTAAACTGCTGCGCACCCACAAAATCGTTCCCCGGCCTCAAGAGCTGAATCCTGATAAGCATGGCCTCAAGTCCGCCGACGACGAAGAAAAATCCCCCGGCGATCATATATAAAATCGCGATTTTCTTATGGTCAACCGTCGTCAAATAATCCCAAAGCAAAGAGCTTTTTCTTTGCTGCCCTGTAAGCGTATTCATCATTTGCGACCTCCCCCCTGATATCTCCCTGTCCTCACTTGTTCTCCGCTTTCAGCCCTTTTAAATATTCATACAGCGCATCCGTTTCAGCGTCCGAGAGCTTCGGATAAGTGCCTGTCATTTTATTGCCCGGTTTAATGCTGTCCGGATTTTTCAGCCAGGCTTTTATATTCTCTTTATTCGCATCCTTAATGCCGGCCACTTTGACCCGTTCACCGAAGGTAGCGAGGTTCGGAGCCGTTCTTGCCGCTTCAGCCCGTTTATCATTGGGCTCAACCGCATGACAGCTCAGGCAGTTTTTTTCCTTAAACAGCTCTTCTCCTTGCGCGGCTAAACCGGAATCTGTTGTATGCTTATAATTTTTCATCGCTTTCGTCCATTGTTTAAATTCTTTTGACGGCAGCGGTTTCACTTTGAAATCCATCAGCGCATGTGAAGGTCCGCACAGCTCTGCGCATTTCCCGAAGAAATATTCTCCCGCTTCTTTGCTGCGTTTAGAATCGAAGGTCAGAAAGAAAGTATTGTCATTATCCGTATTCGTATCGATTTTCCCCCCGGCTGACGGAATCCAGAAAGAGTGTTTCACATCTGAGGACTTCAGCTTGAAATAGACGCGTTCATCTGTGGGAACGATCAGCTCCTGACTTGTCACAAACCCGTAATCAGGATACTCGAATTCCCACCAGTATAAATTCGCCCTTACATTAATCACGAGCGCATCCTCTGCTTTACGGTTTTTCTTATCCATCGGCGACGTATCCGCCAGTGCCAATGTGTCGATGACAACCGGAATGACAAGAATAATCAGAAGCAGGATCGGAATAACGGTCCAGGTGATTTCTAAAAAACGGTTCCCCTCCACCTGTTTCGGTATCGTGTCTTCCCCTACACGCGACCGTCTGAATCTCACAATGACGTAAAAGAAAATAACTGCTACGACCGCAACGACGACAACCATGATAAGTGTGCTGAGCACCGTCAGATCATATTGTTTATCAGCCACTTCGCCGGCAGGCTTGAGTGTGGACAGAAACGGTTTTCCACAGCCGCTCAATAAAAGCGGCACTAAGGCTAATAATGATAAAAGACGCCAACGCTTTAACATTTCACCCAACCCCTTTTTTGAATCAGTACGAGATGCACAAGCAGTAAATCTGCTTCCAGCCGAAATACTTCATTTCCTCATTTCTTAAAATATGAGATTTTTTACTTAAAATTCCATCTATGTATAAAAGCAAAGCCGCCTGATTAAACAAAAGGTCAAGGCGGCGTTTACTAGTTGTCATTGTTTGTTTTGGCGATCAAACAAGCTCATTATTTAATTAAAACAGCGTGAAGACCACCATCGCTACAAAATAAATGGTCATGTAATTAAGCGAATAGACAAACATAAGAGTTGCCCACTTCATGATGTTTTTCATGCGGAATCCCATCAGTCCGAGAACAAGCCATCCGACATTCAGCAAAGTGCCGAGAATGACGATCGGAAGACCGAGACTGCCGAGGAAAAACGGAAGCGGCAGCAGGCATGCGACCCAGACGATAATCTGTCTTTTCGTCACTTCAAAGCCGTGCACTACCGGAAGCATCGGAATATTCGCTGCTCTGTAATCTTCCGTCTTTTTAATCGCAAGCGCTAAAAAATGCGGAATCTGCCAGATGAATAAAATCATGAATAAAACCCACGCGACAACACCGATGTGCCCTTCAACCGCTGTCCAGCCGATTAACGGCGGCACGGCGCCTGATACACTTCCGACAACCGTATTAATCGTATAACGGCGTTTCGTCCACATTGTATAAAGAACAACGTACGTAAACACGCCGATAAAACCGATGACTGCTGCCATCACGGTGGTCATCAAAAGCATGATAAGTCCTAAAGCAATGAGTAAAATTCCTGACCACAGCGCTTGATTCGGCTGAATCTTTCCGGTTACCGTCGGTCTTACTTTCGTGCGTTCCATTAAATGATCAATATCACGGTCGTAATAGTTGTTAACCGCACAAGAACCGGCGATGATCAAAGAAGATCCTATTAATGTAAGAAGCACGGTGTTTAAATTGCCTAAAAAACTCAGACCGGATATATGTAACGCAAGCCACATGCCGGTAAAAGTCGTAATTAAATTCGAATTGACGATTCCTATTTTGATAAGCGAAAGGAAATCCTTCCATGCCGTCGTCTCTTCAATCTGTCCGTCTATAGCTGTATCGTTTAAAATTCTGGAATTAGCCATAACGTAAACCTCCCTTACAAACCTAAAGCAGGTTTTTTTAAGACCTGCAACTCTATCATACAAGATAATGACCTGTAAAAAAACATCCTCTTAAATATTAAACGAGAAACAGGAATTTATTTGTGAACTTTTTATGAATTTTACCAAATCCGCCGGTTTCTTAATAAAGCGGTTACTTTATTTCTATCAGACCCATCTGGAATAATCAACCCCATTATCTAAGAAGTCCTGATTCTATTATATTTTTGTGAACAAACAGAATTGAGAATTGCCACAAAACACATATTCGCTTACACTTGGTACGTATATCATTTTGTCCAGTTTGTTAAGAAGGTGAATGTAAAATGAATAAAGCTTTGAAAGCGCTCGGCGTGCTGACGACATTCGTTATGCTCGTCGTGCTGATCGGCGGCGCTCTTGTCACAAAAACAGGATCGGGTCTCGGATGCGGAAGGCAGTGGCCGCTTTGCCACGGCCGGTTTTTCCCGGAGCTTAACGCCGCTTCTATCATTGAATGGAGCCACAGACTCGCAAGCGGTGTCTCAATCGTTCTCGTGCTGAGTCTCGCTTTTTGGGCATGGAGAAAAGTCACGCCTGTTTTCCGTGAAACAACCTTTCTCGCCATTATGTCCATTATCTTTTTATTTTTACAGGCGCTTCTCGGCGCATTAGCGGTTGTTTTCGGATCAAATGCGCTCGTTATGGCGCTTCATTTCGGCATATCGCTGATTTCTTTCGCTTCTGTTCTGATTTTGACGCTGCTCATATTTGAAGCTGATAAATCAGACAAAAAGCTCGTCAAGCCGCTCAGAATCGGCAGAAAAATGCAGTTTCATATGATCGGCCTTTCGATTTACACGTATATCGTCGTTTATACGGGGGCTTATGTGCGCCATACGAAATCAAGCCTTGCCTGCCCTGACGTTCCGCTTTGCAGCAGGCTGAATCACGGGCTTCCGTCCCATTTTCAGGAATGGGTGCAGATGGGCCACAGAACGGCAGCGCTGCTTCTGTTCGTATGGATTCTTGTCGCTTTTGCGCATGCGGTGCGCTCCTACAAAGATCAAAAACAGATTCTTGGGGGCTGGATAGCGGCTCTTGCCTTTGTTGTATTACAGGCGCTCTCCGGAATCATGGTTGTTTATTCAGAAATGGCCACCGGCTTTGCACTTGCCCATTCGCTCTTTATTGCCGGCCTGTTCGGCGTCTTATGCTATTTCTTATTATTAATCGCCCGCTTCCGCTACGAATCAAAACAGCGGAACATCTGAGGCACATGAAAAGGCCGAAGCATTAGAGCTTCGGCCTTTTTACATATAAAAAACCTGATCGCACACGGGGGCGGATCAGGTTTTTTATGTTCATTTTACGCTTTTTCAATTTCGATCAGTAAATCACCTGTCTGAATCGGTTCACCGTTTTTCACATGAATCTGCTGTATCGTCCCGGAGAACGGCGCCTGTACCGTCGTCTCCATTTTCATCGCTTCATTAATCATCAGATGATCGCCTTTATTCACCTTTGCCCCGGTTTCCGTTAACAATTTAATGACGGTTCCCGGCATGGATGCCGCAATATGGCTTGGGTTTGTCCGATCTGCTTTTAATTTTTCCTGTACGGACGATTTAATGCTTTCATCTTTAATGACCACCTCGCGCGGCTGGCCGTTCAATTCGAAATAAACGACACGTGTCGCATCTGGCTGCGGTTCACCGATAGATACAAGCTTCACGATCAGCGTTTTTCCGCGCTCGATTTCCACTTCGATTTCTTCACCGAGTGTCATGCCATAGAAGAAAGTCGGTGTGTCTAATACGGAAATATCACCGAAGCGTTCAGCCGTTTTAACATATTCAGTAAACACCTTCGGATAAAGAGCATACGCGATTGCGTCCTGATCACTCAATTCCATCTGATGTGTTTCTTTCCATTCTTCTTTAATGCCTTCAAAAGACACCGGTTCAAGCAGCTCACCCGGTCTTACCGTGATCGGCGTCTGTCCTTTCAGAACAAGCTTTTGCAGTTTTTCCGGAAATCCGCCGTGCGGCTGGCCGATCTGCCCTTTAAAGAGCTCAACGACTGAATCCGGAAAATCAAGCGTTTCGCCTTTATCATAAACATCTTGTTCTGTTAAATTGTTTTGCACCATGTAAAGCGCCATATCTCCGACGACTTTGGAAGAAGGTGTTACTTTCACGACGTCGCCGAACATGCGGTTGACGACGCTGTACATGTCTTTCACCTCATTCCAGCGATCACCGAGGCCGACTCCTTTTGCCTGCTGCTGCAGATTGCTGTACTGGCCGCCCGGCATTTCATGATTATAAATCTCAGTATGCGGAGACTTCATCCCGCTTTCAAATTCACTGTAATATTGACGGACGGATTCCCAGTATTGCGACAGTCTTTCCACCTGCCGGACATCCATTTCAGGACGGCGGCTATTTCCTTCAAGCGCATGATAAAATCCGCTTGCACTCGGCTGTGAAGTCAGACCCGCCATTGAGCTGACGGCGACATCCACGATGTCCACACCCGCTTCAACAGCTTTAGCATAGAGAAAGACGCCATTGCCGCTCGTATCATGCGTGTGAAGATGAACGGGAATATCAATCGTTTCCTTCAGCGCTGAGACAAGTTCGTATGCGGCTTGAGGTTTCAAAAGACCGGCCATGTCTTTAATGCCGAGAATGTGCGCACCAGACGCCTCAAGCTCTTTCGCCATAGAAAGATAATATTGCAAATCATATTTCGTCCGGGTCTTATCAAGAATATCTCCCGTGTAACAAATCGCAGCCTCCGCCACTTTTCCGGTTTCACGGACGGCATCGATGGCCAGCGTCATCCCTTTTACCCAGTTCAGGCTGTCAAAGATCCGGAATACGTCAATACCTGACTCCGCTGACTGCCGGACAAATTTTTGGATGACATTGTCCGGATAGTTTGTATAACCGACGGCATTTGATGAACGAAGCAGCATCTGGAACAATGTGTTCGGCACTTCCTTACGGAGATCTTCAAGGCGTTTCCAAGGGTCTTCTTTTAAGAAACGGTACGCTACATCAAATGTCGCGCCTCCCCACATTTCAAGGCTGAACAGTTCAGGCCACAGGGCAGCCGTCGGATTCGCGATTTTTTTCAAATCATTGGATCTGATCCGGGTTGCAAGCAGGGACTGATGGGCATCCCTGAACGTTGTATCGGTCAGGAGCACGGATTTTTGCTCTTTCACCCAGTCTGCAAGCCCCTCAGCGCCTCTTTCATCAAGGATCTGTTTCGTACCGCTTGCCGGCTTTTCCCCGATACCTAACGTAACGGTCTGAGGCTTATCAAATGCAGGTTTTTCTTTTTTCCCGATTCCCGGAAAACCGTTCACCGTGACATTGCCGATATAGGAAAGCATTTTTGTTCCGCGGTCCTTCTGTTTTGGGAAAACAAACAGCTCAGGCGTTGTGTCGATAAACGATGTGTCATATTGGCCCGTCAGGAATTTTTCATGCTTTGCCACGTTTTCAAGAAACGGAATATTGGTCTTAATGCCCCTGATCCTGAATTCCTGCAGGTTGCGGACCATTTTCGCTGATGCCTGTTCAAACGTCAGCGCCCATGTCGACAGCTTGACGAGCAGTGAATCATAATAAGGCGTGATGACGGCGCCCTGGAAGCTGTTTCCCGTATCAAGGCGGACGCCGAAGCCGCCGCCTGAGCGGTAAGCCATAATTTTACCCGTGTCAGGCATAAAGTCATTCAGCGGATCTTCAGTGGTCACACGTGATTGTATCGCATACCCGTTTGTAAAAATGTCTTTCTGCTCAGGGATATTGACGGCACGGCTGTGCAGTCCGTGGCCCTGCGCGACGAGGATTTGCGTCTGAACGATATCAACCCCTGTTATCATTTCCGTAATCGTATGCTCCACTTGCACGCGCGGGTTCACTTCAATAAAGTAAAATTCACCGCCCGCTACGAGAAACTCCACGGTCCCCGCGTTGATATAGCCGACATTTTTCGCAAGCGCCACAGCCGCTTCACAGATTTCGTCCCTTAATTCAGGCTGCAAAGATACACTCGGCGCCACCTCAATGACCTTTTGATGGCGTCTCTGAACGGAACAGTCCCGCTCATACAGATGGACGACATTGCCTTCTTTATCTCCGATCACCTGAACTTCAATATGCTTAGGATTTTCGATCAGTTTTTCAACATACACTTCATCGTTTCCGAATGCGGCTTTCGCTTCTGATTTGGCCCGCTCAAACGATTCTTTCAATTCGCTTTCGCTTCGGACGATTCTCATTCCGCGGCCTCCGCCTCCGAGCGATGCTTTAATAATAAACGGAAATCCGTGGACTTTTGCGAATTGTTCGACATCTTTTAATGTTTCAGCCGGTCCGTCACTCCCCGGAATAACGGGGATGCCGGCTTTTTCTGCCTGCTCCCTCGCCTTTACCTTATCTCCGAACATATCCAAATGCGCTGACGTCGGTCCGATAAATACGATGCCCTCTTCTTCACAGCGTCTCGCAAATTGGATATTTTCAGAGAGAAATCCGTAGCCCGGATGAATGGCATCTACGCCGTTTCTTTTTGCGATCTCAATAATCCCTTCAATATCAAGATACGCGTCAATCGGTTTTTTGCCTTCTCCCACAAGATAAGCTTCATCCGCTTTATAGCGATGATAGGAGCCCGAATCTTCTTTTGAATAAACGGCTACCGTTCTGATGTTCAATTCTGTGCACGCCCGGAAAATCCGGATCGCAATTTCTCCCCTGTTTGCTACTAACACTTTTTGGATGGATTGTTGTGACAAACTTTTCTCCCCCTTGGCCTAATAAATATGTAGTTTATAATAAAGGAATATCCGTCCTGTGTATACACTTGTTTTTTAGAGATACACAGATTTTTCCGTCTGCCGTCTTTTTACCCCCTTAGACGGAACGGGCTCCCTCTTTTTCTTCTTTTCTGAGTACTTGACATGCATGCTGACATTCACCAATATACCGGCGCTCGTTAATAACAAAAACATTGATGATCCCCCGTAGCTGATAAACGGCAGCGGAACACCTGTGATCGGAATTAAACCGCTGACGCCGCCGAGATTGATAAAGGTCTGAATCGCAATCATGCTGGATATCCCGATTGCCAAAAGGCTTCCGAACGGATCTTCACATTTTCTCGCAATATAAAAACCTTTTAACACGACAAAAGCCAGCAGCACAATGACAAACAGGACGCCGAAAATGCCGAGCTCCTCTGAAATAACCGCCATAATAAAGTCTGTATGCGATTCAGGCAGATAACCGTATTTTTGAATGCTTTCTCCAAGACCGAGACCGAAAAAACCGCCTGAGCCGATCGCATAATACGAATTTATAATCTGCAGGCCTGATGTGCTGGCGTATTTAAATGGATTTTCAAGGCTTTCAAACCGGCTCATACGCCCGGGTGTCAAAATATCGTCCCATTTCAGGTAGATGATCGGGCTGACAAGGAGCAATACGATTCCCGCCATGAGAACCAGCCTGAGCAGGGTCCTTCCGCTGAATCCCGAACACATAATGACGCAAAACGCGATCAGGCCGATAATCATCGCCGTTCCGAAGTCAGGCTGAATGGCGATAAGCGCACAAATGACTACGGTGACGATCACCGGCGGCGCAACCCCCGTCAAAAGCTGATCGATATAGCTTTGTTTCTTTGCGTATACCGCGGCAAGGTACAGTATCAGGGTCAGCTTGACAAATTCCCCCGGCTGAATGGCCATTCCGCCGATTTTAAACCAGCTTTGCGCGTTTCCGGCAACATGTCCGAAAACAAACAGCGCGCAAAGCGCAGCCACTGACGCAAGCAGTATGAATTTCTGAATCTTTTGATGGGCGAACACTTTGTACGGAAAAACGGCCGCGATGATAAACAGCACAAACCCCGCGATGACGGCGAACAGCTGCCGTTTAAAGAAATAGTCGCTGCTCACGCCGTAACGCATAACGGCGGTAATCATGCTTGAGCTGTATACCATTACCAATCCGAAACTGCACAGCAGAATGATAGCGCATATCAATGAATAATCGTAAGATTTTAACATTCTTTTAAACATAACATCCTCTTTCCTGCTTAAAGCTTACGTTTAATACCTATTGCGTATTATATTTTACTATAATTCATAAACATTTTACGCAGTTTCTTTATAGTTTTTCGGATGAAATGCAGATTAAGAGACCGTCTTACGAAAAGAAGATGCAAAAAAACGGTTTACGGTTATAAAAAAACCCAAACCGTTGAATAGTTTGAGTTTGATCATTTATTTTCCTGTAAACGCGTCATGCAAAGCAGACAGTTCTCTTTCAAGTCTGTCCAGCAGCTCTTTGCCGTCGTTTTCGTCAACTAATCCCAGGCGGACAGCAAAATCGATTTCCCTCGACAGTCCGAACATCTGAGTATCCAAGACCTCTTCATAAAGAGGACATTGAGGCATCGTTAAGTTATCCATTTGTACTCGGATCAGCTTCAAAATCTTCTCAGCATCTAACTTCAACAGCTCGAATGCTTTCTGCTGATGGTCAACTATAATCTCTGAAGCCAAAAGTATCCCTCCGTTCCCCAGGCGAGTACCTAATTCTTCTATTTATCATAAAGGGTATCAGATGAAATTGCAAGAGGATTTAAGCAGATGTTATGATAAAAAATGTTTCAAAAAATACTCAGCCTGTATTTCTCAGACATGATTTCCAAAAGCTTCACACCCGCGATGCTGTTGCCTTTTTCATCAAGCGCCGGGCCGAATATACCGATTCCGAAGTTGTACGGCGAAATGCCCATGATCCCTCCCGAAACGCCGCTTTTAGCGGGAATGCCGACCTTAATCGCGAATTCCCCGCTCGCATTGTACATGCCGCATGTCACCATAAACGTCTTGCAGATTCTCGCCACATCTTTTTTAATGACCTGCTCCCCGGTTTCCGGATGCTTGCCGTCAAGGGCGAATACGCAGCCGATTTTGGCTAAGTCCAGACTGCACATCTTAATCGCGCACTGTTTTGTATACAGATCCATGACCTCTTCTACATCGCCTTCAAAAATGTCATACTGCTTCATGTAATAACACATGGCCCGATTAATCATGGATGAACTGAATTCCGATTCCGCGACATGTCTGCAATATGTAATGTCCTGATTATTCGCAAGTCTTCTGATGAATCCGAGCAGGTAATCCAGGCGGTCTTTCGGCGAATGCCCTTTAATGAAACCCGTAACGACGAGAGCTCCCGCATTAATCATCGGATTTAAAGGCTTGCCCGGATTTACTGTTTCAAGCTTAATCATGGAATTAAATGGGTCGCCGGTCGGCTCCTGACCCACGCAGCTGAACACCTTTTCCTTTCCGTAATCCATCAGTACGAGCGCCAGAGAAAGCACTTTCGAAATGCTCTGCAGCGTAAATGTCCGATCGGCGTCTCCTGCCGTCAGACATGTATTTTCCGCATGATAAATCGTGACCGAAAGGCTGTCTTGTTCAGATTCAGCCAGAGCCGGAATATAGTCTGCCACTTTGCCTTCTTCGGTCCTTTTTTTCGCTTCCTGAACTAATGCGTCCAGCTCTTGGTAATGCCGGCATACCATGTCGATCATCCTCACTTCGCTGCCGTTGTATACATCTAATTTGCGACGCAAAGTGACAATTCATGCGAAAACTTTTATACTTTAAGTAAAGGGGGGCTTCACCATGAGCGTTATTCAGGTAAAAGGCAATGTTATATATCCGATTACAATTGATCCGAGTGTCTGGATTTTCGATGACCGCAAGTTTCCGTTTGAAAAAAATCAGCCCGTTCATCCGGACGGCTCTGCAGAAACCCAGGAGCATACGCTTGATCCGGAACGGGTGATCAGAGAAGGGCGCATTTCGCCGCCGACTTTAAAAAGCGAAAAACGTTATGAAAAAGAAAGACTGATGAACGGCAGCTTCGCCATGAAGCTCGGCGCTGTTTTAGCAAATGCCGAGCCGAAAGAAAGCGCTGTCCTGTGCGCATTTATTTCAAAATCAGAAAGAACCGAAGTGCCGCTAGAAAAGGCGATGGACGCAATCGCGCATTTCAGCGATGCGGGGAAACCCCTTCAAGACGGCGGCCCGGTCCATTTTTACGTGGACGGCGACTTTGAAAAACCGATAACGGGCGTCACAGAAATCGAAGTTTTATAACAAATCGGCGGCAAGCTGTGCAAGGCCGGATCTCTCACCTTTCACAAGCTTCACGCTGCCGGAGACGGTTTGTTCTTTAAACCGTTCTACAACATAAGCAAGTCCGTTGTTTAAACTGTCTAAGTATGGGTGATCTATTTGCTCCGGATCGCCCATCAGGACAATTTTGCTGCCCTCTCCCACCCGAGTCAAAAGCGTTTTGACCTCGTGCCTCGTCAGATTCTGAGCCTCATCAATAATAATAAACTGATCCGGAATGCTTCTTCCCCGAATGTATGTCAGCGCCTCCACCTGAATCGATCCGATTCCTGCCAAAATCGCTTCAAGTTCACCCGGCTTTTTCGCATTGAATAAAAATTCAAGATTATCAAAGATCGGCTGCATCCACGGCTTGAGCTTTTCCTCTTTTTCGCCCGGCAAATATCCGATATCCTTTCCCACCGGGACGATGGGACGCGCGACGATCAGTTTTTTATAAATACCGAGATCCTCCGTCTGCAGAAGCCCTGCCGCGAGAGCAAGCAAGGTTTTTCCCGTTCCCGCTTTTCCGATCAGGGTGACGAGCGGGATATCTTCCCTCAGCAGGAGTTCAAGCGCCATTGTCTGCTGGACGTTCTTCGGCCTGATACCCCATACGTGCTCATCATCGAAAACGAGTCTTTTTACGGTCTCGCCTTTCTTATCTGTCATGCCGACCGCAGACGAAGATCCTCCTAATTCATCTTTCATCAGCACAAATTGATTCGGATAAACCTGATGCTGCTGAAGCTCCTTGACTGAAATTTGTTTGTCTTTATAAAACGAGGCAAACCGCTCTTTATTCATAAATATATCTTTGTACCCGCTATATATTTCATCATGGTCAACGACTCTGTCGTTTAAAAAGTCCTCCGCCAAAAGCCCGATGGCATCCGCCTTTACCCTGACAAGCACATCTTTGCTGACCAGGATGACGAGGCGGCCGTTTTCTTTCGTTTCCTCCTCAAGGCTTAAATTTTTTGCCACCGCCAAAATGCGGTTATCATTCGTTTTTTCGATAAAAATTTCTTGGAGCTGGTGAAATGACCGGTGGTTCAGTTCAATTCTGAGCGTTCCTCCGCTTTCAAGCGGAACTTTCTCGTGCAGCCTTCCTTTCTCCCTGAGCCCGTCTATCAGCTTAGATACGTGCCTTGCATTTCTCCCGACCTCGTCCATATACCGCTTTTTTGAATCGACCTCTTCCAGCACGACGGCGGGGATGACAACTTCGTTTTCTTCAAAGGAAAAAATGGCGTTAGGATCCTGCAAAAGTACATTCGTATCTAACACATAAATTTTACTCAAGTCTCAGCCTCCTGAAATAAGGATCAAAGCCCATCGTGTGCTTCTCTTTCCGCGAAAAACGGGGATGCCTGCTAAAATATATGATTTGGTGAATAAAGATAGAAGGTTAATTCAACAATAAAATAAATGAAAGCATTCAAGGAGGAAATCTGACGTGCGAATTCTTTTCATTATCATACAAGCCTTGTTTATCCTTACCGGCTGCACTGCTGTACAGGACGGCCGCGGCCGCAATATTCAGAACGAATCAGCCGATCAGCGCGATGCAAAACCGATCCATGTGAAAAATACGGCTCCTGAGACAGCTGAAAATCCCGGCCGGACAGACATCGCTAAGCATCTTGTCGAGGTAACCGAAAAAATCCCCGGCATTTCAGATGCAACCGCGGTTGTACTCGGAAGATACTCCGTTGTCGGAATCGATGTGGATGACAATTTAGAAAGAAGCAAAGTGGAGAGCATTAAATACACGGTTGCCCAGGCGTTAAAAAACGATCCTTACGGCGCCAATGCCGTTGTCGTGGCTGATCCTGATACGGTTTCCCGCCTGAGAGGCATGGGCAGCGACATTAAGGCCGGCCGCCCCGTTTCAGGCATTTTGGACGAACTTGCCGCCATCGTCGGCCGTGTCATGCCGGAAGTCCCGAATGATGTGACCGACAATGAAAAAGAATCACCGACTCAATCGAATGATGATCAGCTGAACCAAAGAGACCAGAACAAGCTGCAGAACGAACAGAACGATCAATCGGATCATCATATGAAAAACCGCCGGTAAAAAGCAGCGCCCGCTCCATAGGAAGGGCGCTGCTTTCTTTCCCTTTGGCAGGAGGGGCATCCATGATATAATGCTTGTCATAGTGAAAGAGGTGAAAATCAATGAGAGTAAAATGTTCCATTTGCGACAAAATCGAACAAATTGATGATGAAACACTGACAGCCAAACGCCTCCGCAATCGTCCGATTCATACATATATGTGCCGGGAATGCCATGACCGAATCAAAGTCAAAACGGAGGCGCGGCTGAATACCGGACACTTTTCCTTTCATCCCGGACAAAAAGCGAAAAAAGATAAACTGAAAAAATAAACCGAATAAAAAATGACCCGCCGGAAGGCAAGGTCATTTTTTTATTGCGGTTTAGCTGACTGGCTTTTTTTGGACTGGTGCAGACGGATTTTGTAAACGATCAAAATCAAGGCGGCGACAACAAGCCCTTCTCCGACCGGCAGAAACACACCGAAAAAAGTCAGCACGGTGCAGCCGAGCGCGAGAAAGAGATAAACTGCCGCAGCCTTCAACACCGGCAGCCGTTTGGCAAAGCCGAGTTTAAATACAATTACCGAAAGCACGACGATCGTTCCGTATAACAGCCACATTCCCGTCAGCGGATGCTCATCCACTTGGTAAAGGGCCGCAAAGAACGACAGCCGTTCACTTACTTCATTCAAAAAGATCCCCCTCCCCTTTTCCGTTCGGGTTCTACCTTTTCAAATTCTGCAAGTGATTAAGACATTCCTGCTGTTTTTTTCTTTTTCGCCGCTTTTTCACGTTCGTTTTTATTCAGGATTTTCTTTCTTAAACGGATGGATTCCGGCGTTACTTCACAGTATTCATCTTCGTTTAAGTACTCGAGTGATTCTTCAAGCGACATAATGCGCGCTTTCTTAATCGTAGTCGTTTGATCCTTCGTAGCGGAACGGACGTTTGTCTGCTGTTTCATTTTGCTGACATTGACGACAAGGTCATTGTCACGGTTATGTTCGCCGACAATCATGCCTTCATATACTTCTGTTCCGGGCTCAACGAAGATGACGCCGCGGTCTTCAATACCTTGAATTCCGTAAGATGTCGCTTTTCCGTTTTCCATGGAAACGAGCACACCCTGACGTCGGCCTCCGACTTGGCCTTTTTGCATCGGCTGATAGCTGTCAAACGTGTGGTTCAGGATACCGAAACCGCGTGTCAGTGACAGAAACTCAGTAGAATAGCCGATAAGTCCGCGTGAAGGTACGGTAAAGATCAGGCGGACCTGGCCGTTTCCGTTATTAATCATATCAAGCATTTCGCCTTTTCTCGCACCCATTGATTCCATAACAGAACCGGTATGCTCTTCAGGCACGTCAATCTGCACGCGCTCAACAGGCTCGCAGCTTACGCCGTCGATTTCCTTAATGATAACTTCAGGTTTAGACACTTGAAGCTCATAGCCTTCACGGCGCATGTTTTCAATTAAAATGGACAGGTGAAGCTCACCGCGTCCTGAAACAACCCATGCGTCAGGTGATGCAGTCGGTTCGACACGAAGACTGACGTCTGTTTGAAGCTGCGCGTTCAGACGCTCTTCAATTTTGCGGGCTGTGACATATTTGCCTTCACGGCCTGCAAACGGGCTGTTGTTTACGACAAATGTCATTTGAAGCGTAGGCTCATCAATGCGCAGAACCGGCAGCGGCTCATGGTGGTCAGCCGGACAAACCGTTTCACCGACGTTGATGTCTTCCATGCCCGAAACGGCAACGAGGTCTCCCGCTCTCGCTTCTTCAATTTCCACGCGTTTCAATCCTTGGAAACCGAAGATTTTCGTTACGCGGAATGATTTTACCGTTCCGTCAAGTTTCATCAATGAAACCTGCTGACCCACTTTCATCGTGCCGCGGAAAACGCGTCCGATACCGATACGGCCGACATAATCATTGTAATCAAGCAGCGCCACTTGGAATTGAAGAGGCTCTTCGGCGTTATCTACCGGGGCAGGGACATGTTCAAGAATCGTTTCATACAGTGATTCCATATTTTCGTCCTGCTTTTTCGGATCCAGACTTGCCGTTCCGTTAATCGCAGAAGCGTAGACGACAGGGAACTCAAGCTGTTGTTCGTTTGCGTCAAGCTCGATGAACAAATCAAGCACTTCATCAATGACTTCTTCCGGGCGGGCGAAATCACGGTCGATTTTGTTTACGACGACAACCGGATTTAAGTTCTGCTCAAGGGCTTTTTTCAGTACGAAACGGGTTTGCGGCATGCAGCCTTCATATGCGTCAACGACTAACAGAACGCCGTCAACCATTTTCATAATCCGTTCTACCTCTCCGCCGAAGTCGGCGTGTCCCGGAGTGTCCAAAATATTAATGCGTGTATCTTTATAGTTAATCGCAGTATTTTTCGCAAGAATTGTAATACCGCGTTCACGTTCAAGATCGTTTGAATCCATTGCGCGTTCGGCAATATTTTCGTTGGCACGGAATGTTCCGGCTTGGTGAAGCAATTGGTCTACCAAAGTCGTTTTCCCATGGTCAACGTGGGCAATAATCGCGATGTTGCGAAGATCGTTTCGAAGTTTCACATTTTCATCTCCTAAAAAAATTAGATAACTTTCATATTATACCACACATCCTCTTTAAAAGCGTTACGTTTTTCTGTAAACTGAAAGTATGACGTTAAAGGGGATGGAAATATGAAAAAATTGAATTGGCTCTTATTATTATTTGCATTCGCAGCAGTCTTCAGCATGATGCTGATCGGCGTATCAATCGCTGAGAAAAGCGCATGGGGCATCATCGGAAGCATTGTTCTCGTTATCGCCATGATGGGAAGCGGTTTCACCGTAAAGAAAAAAATGCGCGAACAGGGACTGCTTGATTAAAAGCATGACCCTTTGCAAAATTCCGTAAACATGGAAAGAAAATATCTAATGAAGCCTGAATCAAAGATTCAGGCTTTTTTACATCCTCAAAACAGGCTGAGATGTAAGGCTTATCTCCCCCGCCGCCTAGTCAGGAAGCCGGAAATGACAGCTCCCATTCTAGTTACATCAGCAGATTCCCTCAGAATATGCAGTCTGAAATAGTCCGGCATCGTTATGCAGAAAATACCATACCTCCTATTTCAATTCCATCATTGTCTTTTTATACTTGTGGCTGTAAGCAAATACACATGACAAGGAGAGAACGAAATGAAAACATCTTTTTTGAAGAAAACCGCTGTAACTGCCGCCGCAACCGCCTCAGCCGCCTTGCTTGCATTCAGTCCGCTTGATTCTGCCGGCGCAAAAACGATTCAGGCAAATGAACCGCATGTCCTGCAGGCTTCCGCAGAGAAAACACCGGAAGACGCGGCAAAACTCATTGACATCATCAGCCAATCGATTTACAAAAAAGACGGTGTCTATTATTTTGACGGTGAAAAAGCGGTTGAATTGGGATTAGATCAAGAACAAGCCCAGATCATTCAAAAGCTGTGGGACAGTTCAACCGAATTTTTAACCGTACTTTCCCAATGTATTGAGAAAACGGACGGCGAATATACATTTAATAAAGAAAAAGCGGTGGAGCTCGGCTTTACGGAAAAAGAGGCCCTTATCGTTGATCAGCTGTTCACCGCTTTTTCCCAAAGTCTTCATATCCTTCAATCTGCGCTGATTGAAGAAGACGGTGTGTATACATTTGATCAGGAACTTGCTGAAAAAGCAGGAGCAGGAAAAAAAGAAGCAAAGCTGTGTGCGGGATTCTTTAATTCACTGCCCCAGGAATTGCTTGAAGGCATTTATACAGCCTTTCATCCGGCTGAGTAAACGGATTAAAACGCCCGGTCATTCGGAACTGACCCCATAATATGAGACAAACAAAAAACACCTTCAAGTTTGAAAACGGACCGTTGTTATCCGAAATAAAACTTGGAGGTGTTTTTCTATGGGGACAAGAGTGAGTTATCCGGTTGAAGTCAAACAGAAGGCTGTAGGAATGAGATTGGCGGGCGTGCCTATGAAAGAGATCATGCAGGAATTGAATATCAAAAATAAGACTCAGGTTCAGACATGGGTTAGATGGCATAAGGCTGGGGATACCCACCGATTCGAACAGCCTGTTGGAAAGCAATATACTTATGGAAAGGGTCCGGAGTATTCTTCTGAATTAGAGAAACTCCAGGCAGAGAATCGTTATCTGAGACAACAGAATGAAGTGTTAAAAAAGTACAACGAATTGGAAAGGAAGCTGATAGGGAAACGACAATCAAACTGGTAGAAGAATTGCGCAAGACGATGACGGTACAGGACATCTGTGTCCATTTAGATATTTCACGCACTTCATATTATAGATGGAGAAAGAATCTGACTAAGAGTAATCCTAAGATACGACTGGAGAAACAAATCGGCACGTTGTGCCGAGAACACAAGTATCGATATGGATATCGAAAAATCACAGCCATACTAAAAAAGAGAATAAGTATTAATCATAAATCTGTTCAACGTATTATGCAGAAAAATCAATGGCAGTGTCGGGTTAAGATGAAAAAGCGTAAAAAAAGTGGGCAGCCATATTCTGTGGTCGATAATATATTGGATCGGAACTTTCAGTCTGATCGCCCTCTTGAAAAACTGGTAACGGACATCACATATTTGCCTTATGGACAGAAACAATTGTACCTTTCCAGTATATTGGATTTATACAATGGAGAAGTGATTGCTTTTACGATTGGAGATAAGCAGGACACAGACTTTGTCTTAGACACACTTGATCAGCTGCCAACACTTCCTGAAAACTGCGTGTTACATAGTGACCAAGGTTCTGTTTATACATCTTATGAGTATCAGAAAGCTGTTAAAACAAAAGGCATTACCATGAGCATGTCCCGCAAAGGGACGCCCGCTGATAATGCCTCCATCGAATCGTTTCATTCCTCACTAAAGTCTGAAACGTTCTATCTTAACAGCATTGATCGAACTACGACCGCCATCGTAGAACGCACTGCCATAGAATACATTCATTATTATAACAATATTCGTATTCAAACGAAACTAAACAGCCAATCGCCGATACAATATCGGCAATTGGCTGTATGAAGGTGTTTTGATCCCTGTCTCAAAAACGGGGGTCAGTCCCTTCAGCCGGGCGTTTTTTTAAATAAGCAGTTTAAGGACCAGCATGATAAGAAATACAGCGCCGAACAAACAGGCTGCTTTTATCAGCAGCTTTCCGTAATACCGTTCCTTAAACCGCCTTTCTTCTTCTGCATAACAGGCTGGCGCCTTCATCTCAGGGCTGCCGAGGTCAAACGGCTCCTTCATCATATGATATAAACTCCCGCACTTACCGCATGATTCAAGATGGCGGGAAATAAACCGCTCCGTTTCTGTTTCACAATCGCCTTCAATATATAAAGGGAGTAAATCTCTCACTAAACAGCAAGTCATATCTGTCCGTCCTTCCTTTTTTCCGCCAAGTGCTGTTTCAGCTGCATTCTCGCCCTGTACAGGGTGCTCTTCACCTTCGAAAGACTCCAGTCCAAAACATCAGCAATCTCTTCGTAAGACAGCTCTTGAAATTCCCTTAAAATTAAAACAGTCTGCTGATCGCTTTTCAGACGCTGAATCTGCCCGGTCAGCGCATTCTGAGTGTCTGTCCGGGCGACGTAATGCTCCGGCAGTTCATATGTTGTTTGCTGAAGCCCTTCATTCAGGGTGATATCTGAAAATTGATATTTTCTATCACGTCTGTACCAATTGATGAAGGTATGATGGGCAATTGCATAGAGCCACGTTCTGATAGACGAATGGCCCTTAAACGACTCAAGCCCGTTAAATGCTTTCATAAATGTATCCTGAGCGAGGTCTTTAGCGGTCTCAGCATGTTGTGTGCGTCTGTAAAGGTAATACATAATATCTTGATAATGTTCACGGTACAGCTGTTCAATTGACATCTTGTTTTTCATTTAAAAGTAAAACCACACTGTCATCCAGATTGAGAGCACAATGAAGAATCCGTACAATCCATACGTCAGGCATTTCATGTATTTAATCTGGCGGATATCGCCGGACGGCGCATTCAAACCATGTTCATACTGCCCTTCTCTGTTTTCCGCCTCAGCTCCGAATAAAAGCTCATGTTCTTTCATCCACTGGAGCGTGCCGCCTTCGAGTTCCCCCTCCTTATATAGGTCGTATAAATCGAAGAAGACAGCCTTTTTTTCTTTATTGTTCATAAAGGTTCACCGCCTCGTAAGTATCCGCGTTCACTACATATGCGTCATGACGATTTGAACCGAACGGCTGAATAATGACGAGCCATGCGTTATATGTTACGCCGTCTTTCACCGCTATGACAGGCTTCACCCGCTTTTTGTAAATGATGCCGTTATAAGCTGCCGCCACTTTTTTGAATGCTGTTTGTCCGTCTCTGTATGTATGCGGGAATGTTTTGGCACTTACCTGTCCGTAGAATGAGGCCTCTTTCATGCCTTCTTCATTTCGGAGCATATAAACGAATGTGCCTTCAGAGTTTTCAAAAACGAGATTGCCTTCCGATTTATCAATTTGTCTAAGCTTTGAAGTATCCGCGTCCAGCAATGAAAAAAGCTTCTTCTGAAGTTCTGTTTTTGTTAAAACGGTGCTGTCAGGTGAGACTCTGATTTTCATAAGACGTCCGGATACTGCATCAAATATCAGCTCCGTTCCGTTATTCGCAGTTACGGTCAAACTGCTGCCGATCAGGCTGTTTATATCCGTATTTGTGATTTCAAATGTCTGATCAGGCATTTGAAGCGTACGAAAGGCGGCTTTTGATGCTTTCACTATGTCTTTTTCCGTCATATGCACCTGCGGCAGTGACTCAAGCTGATAAATAGACGGGTCTTCTGAAAAACCCATAATGGTGTCTTTTTCCCAGTAAAATACTGTGCCCGAATCTTCGTGTTTCGTCCCTTGTGTTTTCGGCGCAATCTCCACGACAAACTGTCCGTTTTCTTTTCTCACTGTTGTCTGAATGCCTTGTGTTTTTATTTTCCGGCCGTGTGCCGACAAGAAATCCAGCGACTTTTTCCGGTATTCCTCTTCTGTAAAAGTGCGGCCTTTCGGTTTTTTGAAATATTGATAATTTGTAATCAATTGGGAAACCTCGTCCACTTCCGCTTCGTAATCTTCCGTTTTAAAACGGTAAAAGTAATGGAGGTCCTGATTGGTTTCTGTTAAATAAATCGGATTCTCAGCCGGAAAAAATGATGTAAGGATCCGTTCCGCTTGGTCTGAAGTGATATGTTCACCCACATTATCAACAGAATCTTCAGCTATCGGCTTTGAAACCGCAAAAGCTGCATCGCCCGCATTGTATACCGGATTCAAAAAGACAATAAAACCAGCGGCCGTTGCCGCCGCAAGAAAGCTTTTCGTCCGCTGTCTGATCCTGTCTGACCGATCAAATAAATGATGGGTCATCAGAAAACCGGCCATCGTTAAATACACCGTAAATGGGAGAAGTCTGCCGTAATCTTTTGTTACACCTGCCGAGGGCGCAGCGAGCACCCACACCAACAGCCCGATGACTCCAACATAAAACACTCCGATAAAAACAGGTCTCGGTTTCCAATACATTTTAAAGAATAAAACATTCATAGAAATCAGCAGAAGTAAAACAACCGTAATAAAACATAGCATCGAAACTATATCCTCCCCCGCCATCGCATCGGGACTGATATTCCAGAAAGTGAAAAAGCTGAAGATCAGCTGAATGACAGGCAGTGCCACCACAGTGAGATCAAACGTATAAAACATGCCCTTTCCCCTCTGCTCCCGCGGCATGAGCATATAGTGAAACGCGGTGAGCAGCACATACCCATACATTAAGAGATGAACGATCGGAAGAAGCTCTCTTTCTTCCGATATCAAATAGTGCGCGCTAAAGTAAGTACTCTGCACCTGATGAACCAATTCAACTGTTATGCCCGCTAATAATACGGCCCTGAGCAGAATTCCTGAATAAAACCAAACTCTCTCACGGCTGATTTTCGGATGAAAAGTCAGCGCATATAAAACAGCAAGGCAGACGGCTGACCACTGAATGATCAACACGCTCTGTCTGCTTAAAATGAAATACCTGTCGAAATGCTGAATAAAATGACTGAAAATCTCTGACATCTGAAACAATCCTTTTCGTTTATTAAGGCCTCACCTGTTTAGACAAACGGCTATAAAAAAAGTTTTACAGATTGGAACATTTTTCCCCTATCATTTTTCCCGACTTCATTTGTCATTTTTTTTAGAATAAATCGCATCATTCGACTCATGTCTGATTCAACACGTGCCTCTCGGCTTATCCCCCGATGCTGGCCGCCGGAAGCCTTTCCGGGACGATTCTATCAATTCATCAGCGGAGTCTAGTTTTATATTGCAGAATGAGAGAATGCTGGTTTATTATAACAATATAAGTTTTCATTATTTTCAAAAAGGGGGATTTATTGTGGGTTTAGGTAAGAAATTGTCTGTTGCTGTCGCCGCTTCCTTTATGAGTTTAACTATCAGTCTTCCGGGTGTTCAGGCCGCTGAGAATCCTCAGCTTAAAGAAAACCTGACGAACTTTGTGCCGAAGCATTCTTTGGTGCAGTCTGAGTTGCCTTCAGTCAGTGACAAAGCAATCAAGCAATACTTGAAACAAAACGGCAAAGTCTTCAAAGGCAACCCTTCTGAGAGACTGAAGCTGATTGACCACACGACCGATGATCTCGGCTACAAGCACTTCCGTTATGTGCCTGTCGTTAACGGTGTGCCTGTGAAAGACTCGCAAGTCATTATTCACGTCGATAAATCCAACAATGTCTATGCGATTAACGGTGAATTAAACAACGATGCTTCTGCCAAAACGGCAAACAGCAAAAAATTATCTGCAAATCAGGCGCTGGATCATGCTTTTAAAGCAATCGGCAAATCACCTGAAGCCGTCTCTAACGGCAACGTTGCAAACAAAAACAAAGCCGAGCTGAAAGCAGCGGCCACAAAAGACGGTAAATACCGCCTCGCCTATGATGTAACCATCCGCTACATCGAACCGGAACCAGCTAACTGGGAAGTAACCGTTGATGCGGAGACAGGGAAAGTCCTGAAAAAGCAAAACAAAGTGGAGCATGCCGCTGCAACCGGAACAGGTACGACTCTTAAAGGAAAAACGGTCTCATTAAATATTTCTTCTGAAAGCGGCAAATATGTAATGCGCGATCTTTCTAAACCTACCGGAACGCAAATTATTACGTACGATCTGCAAAACCGACAGTATAACCTGCCGGGCACGCTCGTATCAAGCACTACCAACCAGTTCACAACTTCTTCTCAGCGCGCTGCCGTTGATGCGCATTACAATCTCGGCAAAGTGTACGATTATTTCTATCAGACGTTTAAACGCAACAGTTACGACAATAAAGGCGGCAAAATCGTATCTTCCGTTCATTACGGCAGCAAATACAATAACGCGGCCTGGATCGGCGACCAAATGATTTACGGTGACGGTGACGGCTCATTCTTCTCGCCTCTTTCCGGTTCAATGGACGTAACGGCCCATGAAATGACACACGGTGTTACACAGGAAACAGCCAACCTGAACTATGAAAATCAGCCGGGTGCTTTAAACGAATCCTTCTCTGATGTATTCGGATACTTCAATGATACTGAGGACTGGGATATCGGTGAAGATATTACGGTCAGCCAGCCGGCTCTCCGCAGTTTATCCACTCCGACAAAATACGGACAGCCCGACCATTACAAAAATTACCAAAACCTTCCGAACACTGATGCCGGCGACTACGGCGGCGTGCATACAAACAGCGGAATTCCGAACAAAGCCGCTTACAACACGATTACAAAAATCGGCGTGAAAAAAGCGGAGCAGATTTACTATCGCGCACTAACCGTATATCTCACTCCGTCATCAAACTTTAAAGATGCAAAAGCAGCTTTGATTCAATCAGCGCGGGACCTTTACGGCTCTCAAGACGCTGCAAGCGTAGAAGCGGCCTGGAATGCGGTAGGCTTGTAAACAAGAAAAGAGACCGGAGAAATCCGGTCTCTTTTTTATATCCGAAACATTTCACAATGGCTTCACCATGATCATATATGTCTTTTCCCGATCGTCTTTTTCAAGCTTAAGCTGTTCAAAGCCGCATTGGCTTAAAAACAAAACCCATTCATGCCTGTCCAGGGGAACGGCTGAAAACATCGCTTTATGCTCCCCTCTCAGCCGGCCCGCAATCTCTTCAATGACCGCGCGTCCGATTCCTTTCTCTTTTGCCTCCGGAGCGACGGCCACGGTTCCGAGCCACGGTTTTCCGTTTGAAGGCGCCCATTCCAAATGAAAACTGACGGCGGCAGGAGCGCCGTCAATCTCCCATACGAGCCACGTTCCATTGTACATGGAGTATGCAAACATAAACTCCGCCGCATTTTTTGTTCCGAACTCTTCGTTTTTCCACACCGGGTGTGCAGCCGCCAGCTGCTCCAGAAACCCGAGATCTTCTTCTTCAAAATCTCTACCTGTCAGCATGTAAATAGTCGTCAAAGATAATTTTATGTATTGCCGGATTGCCCGCAAGCACGCTGTGGTTGTCTAAAAACGTAAACGGTTCGCCGTCTGTGGTCGTGTAAATGCCCCCGACTTCGTTCAGCAGCACGCAGCCGGCAGCGTAATCCCACGGCGCGAGCCTCATCGTAATGTATGCGTCAATGCGGCCGGCTGCAACACTGGCCAGCTCAAGTGCCGCCGAACCGTAGGAACGCGTTCCTCTGACCCGTTTTACGAGCGGCGCCAAAATACTCGGGTCAATCCTTCTGTTTTCCGTCACCCATGTGGCATTGATTGCAATAATGGCTTCTTCAATGGAAGCTTCTTTTAAAGGAGCAAGCGGCGTGTCGTTCAGATAAGCCCCTTTTCCGCTGAATGCGTGATACAGTTCGTCCTGCATCACATCATAAATTAAGCCGATTTTGCCTTTTCCGTCTTCAAAGATGCCGATGGAGATCGCGAAATGCCGCTTTTGATGGACAAAATTCATCGTTCCGTCAATCGGATCAATGATCCAGACGATTCCGTCAAGGGAGCGGAGTTTATCCCCCTGCCCTTCTTCTCCGAGAATCCGGTGTCCGGGAAAAGTTCCCTGTATACGGTCAATGAAAAAGCGCTCCGTCTCTTTATCAATATTTGTGACTAAATCATTCGGATTTGATTTTGTTTCAATCGTCAAGCTTTCCTGCATGGATTGTCTGATTCTCGTTCCGGCTTCTTTTACCCATTGTTTTGCGATATCATCAATTTCCGTCCAATTTGTCATACCGTGTACCTCTTTTCTATGTATAGCTTATTCTATAGCATACTGATAAAGGCGATGAAAAAGCAAGGAAAATGAAAAAAATGCCTTCTCACGTAAAAACGAACCATTTCCTGCGGTTCGTTTTTACTATTCTTTATCCGTTAAGCCGAATCCATTCTTTTCTGAGACGTTCCAGTTTTCTTTTGCTGAGATCGATTTGATCTTCATTCTCTTTTTGCATGGCCTCATACAGGGTTGCCAATTCATAATCAACCTCTAGTCTCCAGACAGCTACACGGTTATTTTTTTCCTCCCTGAATCCTTCCTTCACCACTTGCCTCATTGTCTTTCGCCCCTTCCAGAGATCATTTGTTAAAAAAGCATCCCATTTTTCCAATTTATTAATGATACTTCTTATATCGTATGGAAACTTATATTCGGCTGTAACAACATTCTTAAAATTGTGTGTTTACCTATTCGTTTTTTACCACCAATCCTCTCGGTTCAAACGTTCTCAATGTTTTTGCGGCCGGCGGCGGCTGTGGTAAAATATGAATACTTACGATAAGGAGGAAAAAGATGACTCAGATGCGTTTTACAAAAGAAGACTTCGATACATTTACAATAGAAGGTTTAGATCCGCGCATGGAGGTGTTAAAAGAACAAGTCCGTCCGAAGCTGACCTTGTTAGGAGAGCATTTCGCACCGACATTGTCAGCATTGACAGGCGATGAAATGTTCCCGCATGTCGCCAAGCACGCGAGAAGATCTGTCAACCCGCCGGCTGACAGCTGGGTTGCCTTTGCCAACAGCAAACGCGGGTATAAGAAACTCCCTCACTTTCAGATCGGTTTATGGGACACTCATATGTTTGTATGGTTTGCCATCATTTATGAATCTCCGATAAAAGAGGAATACGGCAGATTGCTGGAAGCGAAGCAGGAGGACATCACAAAACAGATTCCCGGTCATTTTGTATGGTCGCCGGATCATACGAAGCCAGGGGCGTACAAGCAGTCCGACATGGATCAGGAGCAGCTGAAAACATTATTTGAACGCCTGCAGACAGTGAAAAAAGCAGAGCTTTTGTGCGGCATTCAGCTGCAAAAAGAAGACGTGATCAACATGAACAACAATGAATTCCTGCAAACCATTGAAGATGCTTTTAGGAAGCTTTCCTTTTTATACACACTGACTCAGAAAGTCTCATAACATAAAAAGCGGGCCGATTGCCGGCTCGCTTTGTCTACATTTTGATAATCGCTTGATCTGATTGTTTCGCCTGTTTCACAGTCCGATACGGGGAATAGGTGCTGTCAGCTTCAAATTGGCTGCAGATTTTCTTTTCCTCCGCTTTCCCGGGAACGATTTCTTTAAAGCGGCGGTACGCATTCAGAAGTCTGTCTCGGTCAGCTCCTTTTTCATAGGCGTTTTCCACCTGCTGAAAAAAAGCAATGACATCCACGGCCTCCTCTGTCGTCCAGTCCTCATTCATCGGATATTGATATTCCAAATGTCTTCACTCCTTTATAATCATGCTCAAAATAAGCATCTTCCATAGATCATAAATTGTTCTTTACTTTCTTTCAAGTTCATAATATAATTCATTTGTTTTACGTTTAAAAAACGGGTAATAAAACTGAATGTAATACAAACTAATCCGTAGGTATTATGATAAAGGTGGGAAAACAATTGCCGCAACATGAAACACCCCTGTACAGCGGACTGAAAAAGCACGCGGACAGACAGCCTGTCCAATTCCACATTCCGGGCCATAAAAAAGGCGCGGGAATGGATCCGGAATTCAGACAATTTATCGGAGAAAACGCGTTAAGCATAGATTTAATTAATATCGAACCCCTGGATGATTTACATGCGCCAAAGGGCATCATTAAAGAAGCCCAGGATCTGGCCGCGGAAGCATTCGGCGCAGACCATACCTTCTTTTCCGTACAAGGGACGAGCGGCGCCATTATGACGATGGTCATGGCCGTATGCGGACCCGGAGATAAAATCATCATCCCTAGAAACGTTCATAAATCCATTATGTCGGCCATTGTATTTTCCGGAGCGGTACCGATTTTTATTCACCCGGAAATTGACGATGAGCTCGGAATTTCTCACGGCATTACGCTTGAGTCCGCCGAGCGGGCTTTGACGGAGCACCCTGACGCAAAAGGCCTGCTTGTCATAAATCCGACGTACTTCGGTGTGGCAGCTGACTTGAGCAGCATTGTAAAGCTCGCGCATTCTTTCGATGTGCCTGTGCTTGTCGATGAAGCGCACGGCGTGCATATTCATTTTCATGATAAGCTTCCTCTGTCCGCCATGCAGGCGGGCGCTGATATGGCAGCCACAAGCGTGCACAAATTGGGAGGCTCCCTGACGCAGAGCTCCATTTTAAATGTGAGAGAAGGTCTTGTTTCCAAAGAAAGAGTACAGTCGATTTTAAGCATGCTGACGACAACGTCAACATCCTATCTGCTTCTGGCTTCACTGGATGTCGCAAGAAAACGCCTCGCTACAGAAGGCCGCGACCTTCTTGAAGATACGATTCTGCTGGCGGATCAGACACGGAAACGCCTCAATCAAATTGAAGGCATCCGCTGTGTCGGCGAAGAAATCACAGGGTCTAAAGCTGCATTCAGTTATGATCCGACTAAATTAATCATTTCGGTCAAAAACCTCGGACTGACGGGTCATGACGTTGAAAAATGGCTCCGCGAATCATATAATATCGAAGTCGAGCTGTCCGATTTGTATAATATTTTATGTATTTTCACCCCCGGCGACAGAGCGGGAGATGCCGACCGTCTTGTAAGCGCGCTTACAGACATTTCAAAGCAGGCTTCCGACAATGACTATGCTCATCAGCAAACCGAAGTTCTGCTTCCTGAAATTCCTCTGCTAGCGATGACGCCAAGAGACGCGTTTTACGCAAATACGGAAGTCATTCCGTTAAAAGAATCCGCAGGACGGATCATCGCAGAGTTTGTCATGGTGTACCCGCCGGGAATTCCGATCTTTATTCCGGGTGAGATCATTACTGAAGAAAATATCAGCTACATTTTTAAAAACTTGGACGCCGGCCTTCCTGTGCAGGGTCCCGAAGATGCAACGCTTGAAATGATCAGAGTCATCAAAGAGCAAAAAGCCATCCAATAAACATAAAGAAGCCCGAAACGAAATCGTTTCGGGCCTTTTTACGCTTTTTACTCTTCTTCAAGATGACACTGGCATTGTCCGCAGCATGTTCCGTATAACGTCGTGACCTTCTCATCCTCAAAGTAATGAATCGCTTCGTTACAGTCTTGGCAAACAATTGTACCCATCTGTCATTCCCCATTTCTCAGAATTTGAAAACGCTTAATTTTCACTTGTTGTTATTATATTATTATGTCACATTTAATATGTCAACTGATAAATTGTATAACACATTTATTTTTTACGGTCTTTTTATAGCTCGAGGGTCAATCACAGTATATCCTTTATGACGCAATCCTTTTACAATGTCCGGCATGGCTTCCGCCGTCCATTTCCGGTCATGCATCAATATGTTGGCCCCGTCCCGCAGATAAGGACTGTTCAGTGTGATATCGGTAAGCGCTTTTTTGGATTGATATTTCTGATCCCAATCATACCCGAAGGTCCAGTTCATTTTCACCATACCTTCTTTTTTTATAAGTCTGTCACTGTAGTCCGTATTGCTTCCGAAAGGCGCCCTGAAAAATGCGGGTTTCTCTCCTATTACCTTTTCAACCGCTTTATTGACGCCAATGATTTCTTCCCGTTGTTTTTGTTCGGAAAGATCTTTTAAGTTTTGATGAGTCATTGTATGATTTCCGATCATAAAACCTAACTCATGAATATGCTTAAGCGCTTTCTTATTTTCATCTTTTTTCAAAAAATGTCCGTTTACAAAAAAGATCGCTGACGCATTGAGATCGTGCAGTTTGTCCGCAATCTCAGCGGCATGCTGATCAGGCGCGTCATCGATCGTTACCAATGCGATCGGTTTTTTCTCTTTCTGTTCATCCATTTTTTCCACAGAAAAGCTTTTCGGATTGATATAGTAACGGGGCTCCGCCTTCTGTTTTTTCTGTTTTTCCTCTTTTGTATGGTGGTTTTCCCGTTTGGCATGATTGGCCGCGGCTTGAGAATGGGGTTTGTTTGTTTGCATCTTTTCATTTGATTGGCAGCCGGCGAGTAAGCACATACATATGACGGCTGCAGCGGCTTTATACATGACAATCCCTCCTGATATGGTTTTGCTCCCAGTATAACGAAAAAACAGCGCTCTCACGAAAAACAATGTGCCTTTTTTACACATCGGCTGCGCAAGTTGTCACACGTATTATTTCTTCATTAAAAACGGTTTCAATTATATAACAATTCAGTAACAAGCCTTAGGTTTTTCACCTCTCGTGATACACTTGATATAGTCCTTATAAATGGATGAACCAATATATTATATAAAACAGAGGAGTAAGATAGATGCGCTACCGTACGGTGATTCCCTTTTTTTTGATGCTGTTCGTTCTGTCAAGCTGTTCGGTTTCTACTGTCAGTCCATTCACAAAAAACCGGATCGACAGCATTCATCACACTCAAATCTTGTTTTTTTCCGATGAAAATCATATAGATAAAGAAGTGCCTTATTACGATGCGATTCTTGATTTAGAAAAGAAATATCCCCATCATGTCGATCAAATGAAGGTTTATGACAACAGAAAGGGATGGGAAGAGGAAATCAACACGTTCCCTGCGCTGATGGTGATCAATCATCGGCATGTGGTCATGAAGATTGAGGGATCCGTAAAGAAAAAAGAGGATATCATCAAACCTATGCAGCATGTGCTTGCACAATAAAAACAGCCCCCGCTTTTACAAACGGGGGCTGTTTCTTTGTTACATTATTATTTCACGATATGGATCGGGCTTCCGATTGCTACTTCGGCAGCTTCCATAGTGATTTCGCCCAATGTCGGGTGAGCGTGAATTGTCATTGCGATATCTTCAGCAGTCATTCCGCCTTCGATCGCCAGGCTCAATTCAGAAATCATGTCAGAAGCGCTTGCGCCGGCAATTTGCGCACCGATTACAAGACCGTCTTCTTTACGAGTGATCAGCTTCATGAAGCCGTCAGTTTCGTTAAGAGACAGCGCACGTCCGTTTGCTGCAAACGGGAACTTAGCTGCAACGACTTCAATGCCTTCTTCTTTCGCCTGTGCTTCAGTGTAACCGACAGAAGCCAGTTCAGGCTCAGAGAATACAACCGCCGGAATACCGAGGTAATCGATTTCAGCCGGCTCTCCTGAAATAGCTTCCGCAGCGATTTTACCTTCGTAAGACGCTTTGTGAGCCAACGGAGGTCCGTCAATGATGTCACCGATTGCGTAAATGTTCGGTACGTTTGTGCGGCACTGCTTGTCTGTTTTAATGACACCGCGGTCAGTCATTTCGATACCGACTTGCTCAAGGCCGAGCTCATCAGTGTTCGGACGGCGTCCGACAGTGATTAATACGTAATCAGCATCAACCGTTTTTTCTTCGCCTTTTACTTCGAATGTAACTGTTACGCCGTCAGGTCTTTCCTCAACGCCTTTAGCCATGGCGCTTGTATGGATTTCAACGTTGCCTTTTTTCTTCAGTCTGCGGGTAACGAGAGAACTCATTTGTTTTTCGAAGCCAGGAAGAATTTCATCTCCGCCTTCTAAAATAACCAATTCAGTTCCGAAGTTCGCATACGCTGTTCCAAGCTCAGTACCGATATATCCGCCGCCGATAACAACGAGCTTTTTCGGAATTTCTTTAAGCGCAAGTGCGCCTGTAGAGTTCAGAACGCGTTCGCTATATTTGAAGTTTGGCAATTCGATAGGGCGAGAACCGGTAGCAATGATTGCGTTTTTAAATGTGTATGTTTGCGCAGAGTTCTCATCCATTACACGGACAGAGTTGCTGTCTACGAAATAAGCTTCCCCTTTTATAACATCCACTTTATTTCCTTTTAAAAGACCTGCAACACCGCCGGTAAGCTTATTTACAACAGAAGCTTTCCATTCTTGGACTTTTGTAAAGTCAACCGTTACGTTCTCAGCAGTGATCCCCATGTCATCTGAATGTTTTGCATTCTCGTAACGATGGCCTGCATTGATGAGCGCTTTTGAAGGAATACAGCCGACGTTCAGACAAACGCCTCCAAGAGTTGCTTTTTCAACGACTGTTACTTTTTGTCCAAGCTGAGCAGCGCGGATGGCAGCTACATAGCCGCCGGGTCCCGCACCAATCACAAGAGTATCTGTTTCAATAGGGAAATCTCCTACTACCATAACATTACGCCTCCATTAAAATAAGTTGTGGATCGTTCAGTAAACGCTTGATGTGGTTTAACGCATTTTGTGCAGTTGCTCCGTCAATCATACGGTGGTCAAAGCTGAGAGAAAGAGCTAAGACAGGAGCAGCTACAATTTCACCGTCACGGACGATTGCTTTTTCAGCAATACGGCCGATACCGAGAATCGCAACCTCTGGATGGTTGATAACCGGTGTGAACCATTGGCCTCCGGCAGAACCGATATTTGTGATCGTGCAAGAAGCGCCTTTCATTTCCGCAGGTGCAAGCTTGCCTTCACGCGCTTTTGTAGCAAGGCTGTTGATTTCATCAGAGATTTCGAAAACGGCTTTACGGTCGGCATTTTTCACTACCGGCACAAGCAGGCCTTTTTCGGTATCCGCTGCAATTCCGATGTTGAAGTAATGTTTTTGGATCACTTCATCTGTTTTATCATCAATAGATGTGTTTAAAACAGGGAATTTTTTCAAAGCGGATGTTAATGCTTTGACGACGTAAGGCAGATAAGTCAGCTTGATGCCTTGATCAGCAGCAACTTGTTTGAACTGTTTGCGGTGAGCAACAAGATTTGTTACGTCAACTTCATCCATAAGAGTTACGTGCGGTGCAGTATGCTTAGAGTTCACCATTGCTTTCGCGATCGCTTTACGGATACCGCTCATTTTTTCGCGTGTTTCAGGGAATTCGCCTTCAGGAGCCTGAGCCGCTGCAGGTTTAGCTGTTTCCTGAGGTGCAGCTGTTTCTTGCGGTGCCGCTTCTTGAGCCGCTCCTCCATTTGCAAAGCTGTCGATATCTTCTTTTACAACACGTCCGTTATTGCCTGAACCTGTTACTTTACGGATATCCACGCCTTTTTCACGGGCATATTTGCGTACGGAAGGCATCGCGATCACGCGTTTGTTCGGATCAGCTTCCACTTGGTCCTGCTGTCCTGCGCCGGTTTCTTTTGCAGGCTCTTTAGGAGTCTCTTCTTTAGAGATATCCTGCCCTGCTTCAGCAGACGACTGAACTTGAGCTTCAGTTTTCGCATCTCCTGAATCATGGCTTCCTTTAAATTGAAGATCTTCGTAACCAGGTGCGTCAAACGTAATAATCGTTTGTCCAACAGTTGCAACTGTTCCCTCTTCAACTTTTAATTCTAATACTTTTCCTTTAACAGGTGAAGGAATTTCTACCACTGCTTTATCATTTTGCACTTCAGCCAGAACATCGTCTTCTTCTACCTCGTCGTTCGGCTTAACAAACCATTTTACGATTTCGCCTTCGTGGATACCTTCCCCGATATCCGGAAGTTTAAATTCAAATGCCACAGTTTTCGACCTCCTAGTTGATTAAGCAAATTTTAGTTATGCATTCGCAAGCATTGAACCTAGTAAACAGACTCCTTCATATAAGAGAAAAGGACTCTCTTTACCGTCTTTTATGATGCCTGATTAAAATTCAAGAACTTTTTTCGCAGTTTCAAGAACGTCTTTATGGTTTGGAAGCCATACGCTCTCAGCAAGCGAGAAAGGAAATACTGTATCAGGCGCCGCAACACGCAGAACCGGAGCTTCCAGGCTCAGAATCGCGCGGTCATTGATTTCAGCTACAACGTTGGCAGCGATGCCGGCTTGTTTTTGAGCTTCTTGCACGACAATTGCGCGGCCTGTTTTTTCAACAGAAGCAATAATCGTATCAATATCAAGCGGACTTACAGTGCGAAGGTCGATAACTTCAGCAGAAACGCCTTCTTTTTCAAGCTCTTCAGCAGCCTTAAGCGACTCATGAACCATCGCGCCGTATGTGATGATAGAAAGGTCAGTACCTTCGCGTTTCACATCAGCTTTGCCAAGCTCAATTGTGTATTCCTCCTCAGGAACTTCCTGACGGAAAGAACGGTAAAGTTTCATATGCTCTAAGAAAACAACCGGATCATTGTCTCTGATAGAGGCAATCAACAGTCCTTTTGCATCGTAAGGAGTGGATGGGATAACAACTTTAATACCCGGCTGCTGAGCGATAAGGCCTTCCAAACTGTCAGCGTGAAGTTCAGGTGTATGAACCCCTCCGCCGAATGGAGAGCGGATTGTCACCGGAGAAGTCCAGCGTCCGCCGGAACGGTAGCGGAGACGAGCCATTTGTCCTGAGATTGAATCCATTACTTCATATACGAATCCGAAGAATTGGATTTCCATAACAGGACGGTAATCTTGCAGGCCTAAACCGAGAGCGAGACCGCCGATACCGGATTCAGCAAGCGGCGTGTCAAATACGCGGTCCTCACCGAATTCTTTTTGAAGGCCTTCAGTTGCACGGAATACGCCTCCGGCAACGCCTACATCTTCCCCGAAAAGCAGAACGTTTTCATTGTTTTTCAGTTCTGTGCGTAACGCATCAGTGATCGCTTGAATCATTGTCATTTGCGCCATGGCTTACTTCGACTCCTTCGCTTTGTAAATTTCAAGTTGTTCTTTCAAGTTGAACGTCGGCTCTTCAAACATATTCTCAATCAGCTCTGTTACTTTCGGTTTTGATTCGCCGTCAGCCTTTTTGATAGCTTGTTTGATTTCTTCTTTGGCCTGTTCAATCACTTTGTTCTCTTCTTCTTCAGACCATAGTCCTTTGTTTTCCAAGAACTTGCGGAAACGTACGAGCGGGTCTTTTTGCTCCCATTCATTTTCTATTTCTTTCGTACGATATTTAGTCGGATCGTCACCGGACATTGTATGAGGTCCGTAACGGAATGTAAGAGTTTCAATCAGAGTCGGACCTTCACCGTTAATTGCGCGCTGGCGTGCTTCTGCGGTTGCAGCGTAAACGGCAAGTGCATCCATTCCGTCTACTTGAACACCTGTAATACCGACGGCAACTGCTTTTTGGGCAATTGTCTGTGCGGATGATTGCTTTTCTACAGGAGTTGAAATCGCATAGCGGTTATTCTGAACAACGAAGATCGCTGGCGCTTTAAATGCTCCGGCAAAGTTCATTCCTTCATAGAAGTCACCTTGAGAAGCTCCGCCGTCACCAGTGTAAGTAATAGCTACCGCTTTTTTACCGCGCTTTTTAAGACCTAAAGCTACACCTGCGGTTTGGATAATTTGAGCACCAATAATAATTTGAGGTGATAAAGCATTTACTCCCTCAGGCATCTGATTACCTTTAAAATGGCCTCTTGAGAACAGGAATGCCTGGTGTAAAGGTAGACCGTGCCAAATCAGCTGAGGAACGTCACGATAACCCGGAAGGATAAAGTCGTCCTGTTCAAGCGCGAAGTGTGATGCAATTTGAGAAGCTTCCTGGCCCGCTGTCGGTGCATAGAAACCTAAACGTCCTTGACGGGAAAGAGAAATTGAACGCTGGTCTAAAATGCGGATATACACCATTCTTCTCATTAATTCCTTTAACTGATCATCTGAAAGATCAGGCATTGCGTCTTTATTTACGACTTCTCCTTCAGCATTTAAAATTTGGAACGTTTCAAACTGCTTATTAATAGCATCAAATTGTTTTTTGCTATCAACAATTGAAGTTTTTGTCTTTGCAGCCATTTTTTAAACCACCTCTTCTTTTGATTTAACAGGGTTAGGATACCGTTTAGCCATCCGTATTAAAAACAGTCTTATCATGCTCTGCAATTCTAAAATTAATCATTCAGAAATTCACATAGCGCTTAAGCAAAGATAATGACGTTTAAACTGTACTAATAAAAAAAGATTTTTTATTAGTACAATATGATCAACAACCATAGTTTACAGTAATTAAACAAAGCCGTCAATTATTTATAACCTCATTTTGAAACCGCTTATAAAACATAAGATCATATTGCGCCAAACTGTACTATAAAAGACTTTAAACTGTATTATAAAAATGCTCTACTGTACTATAATTAAAAAAAATTACAAAGAGTAAATTAAGTTATTTAACTTCGGGGCAGGCTTTGAAAAGATGCCGCGGGATAAAAACGGGCAGTTAGCAATCGTCCCGCCTGCCGGACAGACGGGACGATGCCTTTGTCTAATTATTCAATACCCGCCCACACGATATTCAGCGGCGTCAGCACGGCATGAGGATGAAACTCGGAAATCGGAGTGAAAAATACATACGTAAAATCTTCGGCTGGATCAGAAAACATGCCGCACCAACCCATTCCAAGATGTGAGAAGGTGCCTTCTGTCATGAAATAATGGTCACCGGCCGGCCACAAATTAATGCCTAAACCAAAGCCGCCTTCCTCTCTGGGCGCTCCGAAGAAGTAAAAAGGAAAACCGGGCTTTATTTGATTTCTCAGCATCGCTTCGACTGTTTTTCTTCCAAGCAGCTTCTTATCTTTCAATCTGCCTTTATTTCTAAACATTTCAGCTAACTTCCAAATATCTCGCAACGAAGAGTACAGACCGCTTGTCGCTTTATTCGGAAAATACGGGTGATGACTTTTTTCCAGCTGTACGCACTCATGCTCATTGATCACACAAACTTCTTCTTTTAAAGTATCAGGCACATAAAAATACGTTCTTTCTAATCCGAGCGCTTCAATAATATGCTTTGTTACATACTGTTCGTAGGATACGCCTGTTACTTTTGAAATAATGATGCCAAGTATAACAAAGCCGGTTCTGGAATAGTTCCATGCTTCATCCACTCCGTACTCCAAAGGCGTACTGACCAGATAGTTTATCCATTCTTCCTCATTCGTTAAGTCAATGCCTTCAGCCTTTTGAATATCCAGCTCAAAACTTAATCCCGCCGTATGAGTCAAAAGGTGCAAAATTTTAATTTCTCCGAAACCCGGTTTATCAAACGCTGGCAAAATGAGCTTGACCGGCATTTTCAGATCGAGCAAACCTTTTTCGACGAGCTGCATGACGGCTACAGCGGTAAACACTTTTGTCAAAGAACCGATTTCTCTGATTGTATCAAGCTGAAATGTTTGCTTTTCTTTTTGTCCGCCGGTAAATTCCCCTAACGACTCAGCTGCAAAAACCTCACCTCCTCTTGACATCATATAACTCGCACATTGCAGATCTCCATTGTCTATCATCGTCTGATAATGGCCGTTAAGAGCGTTAATTTGTTTCATATCAAATGCCGGATTGCTTATTGTTTGTTTCATTGTTTTCTCCCCCTGTACTGTGTGTATCGTTTTCATCCCTTACTTACTGATTTCTTGATGAATTCTGACACCGTTTTATTGAATTCTTCAGGATGTGTAATGTTCGGAAGATGCCCCGCTCCCTTAATTTTCTTTAATTCTGCATTGCTCAGCAGTTTCTGCAGCCTTTTTGTTTCTTTCTGATCAACTACGCTTTCCTTCTCACCCGTAAGGATAAGCGTTCTTGTATGAATGTCTTTTAAAAAGCCGATCGTAGAATAGCCTTCTTGTTGATGTATCTTCATAAAACGTTCAATAGAAGCATTTAAGAATTGATTACTGTATAAACTTTCATATTCATGCGACTTTCCTATAGCTATAAAATCATTTTTCAGTTTTTCCTCGACACTGCTTTCAGGGTCTTCTTCGTATGCGGTGTAACTTCCGGAAAGAATGAGTGTTTTTACTTTTTCAGGGTATTCATAGGCTATCCTCTGCCCTATCATGCCTCCCCAAGAAGCTGCCGCAATGTGGATCGGCCAAGCAACCCCTATCTCGTTCAGCACTTCGATAAAAGTCTGAGCCAGCCCGCTCAGTGTAAAATCGGCACTCCCCTCACTCAGCCCGTAACCCGGTGTGTGTATGACAATTACATTAAATTGATCTGCCCACTCCTTCATTTGTTCTTTCCACATGTAAGCAGTGGTAGCAAAACCGCAAATCAGTAAAATTGTTTCACCCTTACCGCTCATCAATATTTCCATATGCCGGGCATTTTCTGTGTTTGCCAGAAAATGAACGGTTTCCGTTTCTTCTGTCTGGTAAAAAGCGATGAGTTTTTTTGCGGCATCGCTTTGATTGTGCTGAAGGGCTCCTTTCTTCAGTCTGCTCCAATAATGCAAATAATCGTCGAGATGACGATTGGAAGCCGTGCCGAGTATTCGGAAAGGACTCTCAGCTTCTTCCGTAACGACTGGCGAAGCATCAAAATCGGCTGCAATCGCTGAATCTCTTACCAGAGGCGATGCTGAACGGGCGGATAACGGCTTGAAAGCGTTTTGTATTTTTTCTTTTTCTCCGTATAACACGATCAGCTGGTGGCCTCGGCCGAGAAGCGAGTGTTCAAAAGCTTTGATTCCGGCAGTATTTTCTAATGGGTGAAGTCCGTACTCCATTTTCATAATATCTTGAATGCCGGGATCAACTGACATGCCTCCGTCTTTCCAGAAAGGCCAATTTACAGCGATGGTTTTTCCTGATCTTCCCCCCGCCTTTCTCATACATTCCCTCCACTCGGCAAAATGCTCCAGAAAACGATTGGCGTAGGCGTAATCGGCTTGACCCAGACTTCCGATTTCTGAGGAGATGGAAGAAAACAAAACAAAAAAGTCTAAAGGCATATCTCTGAGCGCTTCATCCAAATGAATCACACCATTGACCTTTGATTGCAGCACCGCTTGAGCTTCCGCGTCTGTTTTATTCATAATGAGAGAGTCTTTTAACACGCCTGCACTGTAAATGACCCCGTTGATTTCGGAATAATCAGCATGAATTTTTTCCGCTAACTTGATGACCTGCTGCTTATCTGACATGTCAGCCTGGATATAAGAAATGCTTGCCCCGTCATATCGGATGCTGTCTAATTTTTCTTCCATGTCTGCTGTCATTTTCGATCGCCCGGCAATGATAACGCTGGCTCCGTGATTTGCATAAAGAAACGCTGAAATAATCCAGCCGATGCCGCTTAATCCTCCGATGATGAGATACACCCCGTTTTTTGCAAACTTTGCGGCCTTTTGTCCTGTTTGCAGCGAAGCGTCTTTGTATGCTGTCACCCACCTTTTTTGATCGCCGTCATATTTCACAGCCTGATGATGTCCGGCACTTAATTCATTGAGAAGCAAAGGTGCTTTTTCAATGGTTTGTCTTGAAGAAATCTCAACCGTTTTACACTTTATATTCGGCTGCTCCGCATTCAGCGTTTTAAAAAAGCCTCCAATCGCGGCGTAAACCGGATTTGTATATTGACCCTTGTCATGTACGTACAGAATGTTGATGTTTTCTTTTACTTTTTGATGGATCAAAGCTTTACTCAAATAAAGAATTGAATAAAAGCTGTGAGTCAGATCTAACGCTGCCTCAGTATAAGCTTTTTTTGACAGGTAATGAATGATTGACGCCGGAAACGCTCCGGACTTTTTCATATCTTCTAACAGTCTGGTGTAATGAGCAGACTGCTCCGGATTAAATTTATAATGCTTTTCATTTACCATTTCATATTCAGCGGCGGCTTCCGCATAAATAACATTTTCACTGCCGATGTACTTTCGGATTTCATCACTCAATGAACTGTCGAAATCGAAAATCAGTGTATTTTCCTTAGGTACTTCTCCGGACTTTAATGGCGATTCTATCCATTCTTTTTGTAAATACAAAGATTCAAGCATCGGCTTTTCAGACGGCTCTTTCGTTTGCGTTTTTTCTTTAAAAACTGCGGCCGGCGTATTACGCACCTCATATTTTTCTTCTAAATAAGCCGCTAAATCATGAATATTGTTATAATCAAAAAGCAATGTCGGATACAATTGTGTATCCAATCTTTCCTCGAGAATTTTCGATATATGCAGCAGCTGTTTTGAGTCAAGACCCAGTTCGTAAAAAGATTGGTGTTTGTCCGCTTTATTTGGCGGTGTGTTTGTAACCTCTCCAATAATGGATGACAGCTCATCTGTTAATGTTTTATGACTGTCTTGGTGCTGAACTGTATCAGAGATAGAGTCTGTCATGTCGGCTCCGTATTTCTCCTGCAGATATTCCGTCAATTCACCGATTGTGGAGTAATCAAATAATAAAGTCGGGTACAGCTTTGAACCTAACATCAGTTCTAATTTTTTGGATAAGTCTAATAATTGTTTAGAATCCAAGCCCATCTCGTAAAAGGAACTATCATTCTTCACTGTTTCAGCAGGTTTTTCAATCATGCCGGCTATCTCTTGGATCAAATTATTTCTGATCATTTCTTTATTGTTCGTTGCGCTGCCGACCTCTTTAGCTTTTTGGGAATGCTCCAGCCTTTGTATTGATTTCTCATTTCTGACTCTTTTCACACCGAATCGCTCATAATAAAAAGCAAGCACCCCATCAGGCCTGTATACTTCTATGTCCGCATATAAAATGTCTTTAGAAGGCGGCTGCGTTATACTGGTTTTATTAATATACACAAAACAAGACCCAGTTGTTTTATGCAGTGCCCGGAATGTCTCAATATATATAGGGATAAACGCATTTGTTCCTTCATCCGGCAAGTCTGATGTAAGGATTCCCAACAAGCTGAGAGACCCATCCAAAAATGCGGGATGCATGTAAAAGTCATCTGTATATTCTTTTGAAAGTACGCTTAAACTAACCTCTCCCAGAATATAATTTTCACCTTCATATACCGTACCTTCCAATTTCATAAAATCTTTATGAATCAGGCCGCCCCTGCGCAAATTACGATAGGCGGCTTCAGCATCCGAAATCCGGACGGCCCCTTTCTTTAATTCTTCGATTGAAATTGTCTTTTCGTTTATCGCATTTTTTCTTATGATTTCCGCCTGCAAGTTGACTGACGCTTCACCTTCCGCCTTTTCAGCGACCCATTTCCTGCTTGTTGTTTCAACAAGCCAGCCGTTTTCTTGTTCCGTAAACTGGAAGGTGACTTTTTTATCAAAATGGACTGACGTCGCAACAGGTTCACGGAATAAAACATGTTTGATTTCAAAACTTCGGGGGGATATCCCTTTCTCAGCTAAAAATCGTGTTATTAAATCCAGATACGTTACGCCGGGTATCGTACGCACTTGATGAAGGACATGGTCTGAAACAATATAATCGTCATGTTTGACTAATACGCTGAACCTCATGCAACTCGACAACCTTTCTTCTTTTACAAAGTAAAGAAACAGAGCAGGTGCTACTCTGTTTCATCAATAATTTCAAGAAGCCGTTTTTTATTCTGTTTGATTTGTTTTTTCCGAATTGAATCCGGCCAGTACTCTTTTCTGACAAACTCAGCAGGCGGCAGCGGAGTTCTGACGGAATGATATGAATCATCCAGGCCGCTTACCAAAAGGTGGGCGTTTGTTCCGCCAAAACCGAAAGCGCTGATGCCCGCCCTCCGTTTTCCATCCTTCCAGCTTCTCAGCTCTGTATTCGGATAAAAAGGCGACTTTTCAAATTCAAAGCGGGGATTTGGCGTTTCACAATTCAATGTAGGCGGAATTTCCTTATGCCATATTGATAAAATCACTTTAATGAAACTTGCCGCTCCGGCAGCGCTTAATAAGTGTCCGATATTGGTTTTTACACTTCCTACTCCGCAAAATTGCGTTTTGTTTGTGTCTCTTCGGAATACTTTTGTCAGAGCCTGAAGCTCAATCGGATCTCCAATCATCGTGCCTGTGCCGTGAGTTTCGATGTAGCTGACTGATCCGGGAGTGATATCAGCTTTTTCAAATGCATCTTGAATAACCTGCTCTTGAAGCTTAGGATTCGGAGTCGTAATTCCCATTGTCGCACCGTCGTTATTAATAGCTGATGCTTCAATGATACCGTATATCCGATCTCCGTCAGCTTTCGCTTTCTCCAGCGGTTTTAACAGAACAGCGCCAAAACCCTCTCCGGGTACAAAACCGTTTGCCCTTTCATCAAAAGTAAAACACTGACCGTCCGGCGAAAGAGCTCCTCCTTCTGTTAACATCAGGTAAGGAATTTCATCCAAAAGCAGATCCGCCCCTCCTGCCAGCGCCATCTCTGAATCACCGTTTTTTAAGCTTTGGCAGGCTAAATGAATGCTGACTAATGAAGAAGAACAAGCGGTATCAGAAACCATGCTTGGACCGTGAAAATTAAAGAAATGCGACACATGTGAAGCAATAAAGTTTTGACTAAGCCCGACGATGTGGCTGCTGCTTTCTTTCGGCAGTTTGTGACCGTAACCGCCCATTCTGGAACCGACAAATACGCCGACTTTTTTTCCCGATAATTCCGTTTCTTCATAACCGGCATCCCGTACAGTCTGTACACTCGTTTCTAAGAAATGTCTTATCAGCGGGTCCGTTTGGATGGCTTTCTCCTCTTCCATGCGGAAATACTCCGGATCGAAGCTGCCGATTCCATTGATAAATCCTCCCCATTTGCTGATGCTTTTTCCCTTTTGCTGCACCGGAGAGTAATTTTCTTCTATATTCCACCGGGAATCAGGTACTTCTTTAATATGATTCTTCCCTTTTCTCAGATTGTCCCAAAATTCCTCTTTATCAGCCGCTCCAGGGAACTTACATCCGATTCCGATAACAGCTATCTTTGCAGAGGAAGCCGTCTGCGGTTCTGTATTTCGGCTCGTCACAGACTGCATATCTTGCTGATTGCTGCTTTGAGAATCAGTCTGTTCGACTTGTTTTTTCAACGGCGGCGCCGTCTTACCGATATATTCCGCAAGACCATGAATCGTGTTGTGTTCAAGAAGCACAGTAGGGTCAATTTTTTTCTGAATCATTGCTTCTATTCGATGTATAATGCTGACAAGTAGTATAGAATCCACACCGTATTCCTGAAAATCCGTATTTGGGTTAAGCTTTTCAAGGGGAATGCTCAATTCCTCGGCAAATACGGCAGAAAGTTCACTGACAAGCCCTTCTGAATGATCAAAAGTGTCGGGAGTCTCCTGTCTTCGGACTGGAACCGAAGCTCCGCCGGTTTTATTGATGTTCAGGAGACTGTCTGCATGAAACACTGTTCCTTTTTTCACGATAGGAATGATATTGGCCGATTTTCTCTCCAGTGCATGATACAAAATCGCCAGTCCTTCCCGTGTGGATAGAGAGTCCAGTCCCAATTCATCATATAAAGGACTCGTCACAGTACCCATTCCGACTTCTTTCCAGCTCGGCCAATTGATGGACGTGAAATACGTTCTCCCCTTTTGAAAATGATAAGCCGCGAAATAGTCCATATATGCGTTTGCAGACGCGTAATCAGTCATTCCTTTCGACAGTTTGGGTGACTGTGCTGCAATTGATGAAAATAGAATAAAGAAATCCAGCGGCCTATTATTAAAAATCCGCTCCAAATTCTGAAGTCCAGTGACTTTCGGCCCGTACACCGTCTTAAATTCACTCATTCTTTTATGAATAAAGGCCGGATTTCCGCCGCTGTGCAGTCCGGCACAGTGTATGACACCGCTTATATCTTTAAATTCAAGGCTTACTTGGTGAAAGAATGAACGCAGCTTCTCTTCATTTGTGAGAGAACCGCTGTAATACATATAGTTGACACCTTTCTCTTCAAAACTTTGAAACAGTTTTATATTGCTGACTGTCTTTTCGTCCTGTCTGCCCTCTTTCAGCAAATGATCCCATTCACTTCGCAAAGGTAATGGACGCGTACCCGTCAGCACGAGTTTTTTCACTCCCCGTTTCACCAAATCTTCAGCTATTGCTCTGCCAATGCCCCCTGTCCCGCCGGTAATCACGATGGCTTTATCCGCAGGAAATGAAACAGGCCCGCCGGTATGGATTCTTTCTTCTTCAAAATACGGAACATATCTGACGCCGCTGCGGTAGCATACTTCATTCTCTCCGGTACATTGCCTTTCATTCTTAAAGATTTGTTTCAGCTCATGCGTTTCTTTCATGCTGTCTATATCTATTGTTTTCACATGAACAAAGCCGTATTCCGCAGAAAGGGCTTTCAGAAAAGCCGCTGATTCTGCCCCCGTCAGCTTTGGTTTTTCCGCTTTAAATACCTGCAAGCCATTGGTGATTTGTAAAATGGATAATGGTGTTTCCTTTTTACTCCGCTTAATTATTTCTTGTATAAATAAGAATTTACCATATGGGATGCCGTTCTGATTTTCACTCTGGTTTCCGATATCTGAGAAATCAAATATATTTTCGACCTGCCGCTCACCGCCCGAGAAGATCTCACGGATAACGGCGTATGCGTGGTTTTCATCTAATAAAGAACACTCAAACATTTGATCAGAGTGTTTTATAAATGAAGAGTGATGTTTGATGACAATCAGATTCTCCTGATCTATATCCGAACAAATGGTGCGGGCAATTGATTCTGTGTCTTGATTTACAAATGCTACTGTCAGTCCGTACTCTTTTGTTTCGGATGGATTTACAAACGGATTCTCCCTCCATTTTTTTTGCAAATGATGTTGAAAAGAATGCTGAGGGATCTCTGTCTTCTCAGTCCTGGACGGAACCCAATAACGTTCTTTTGCAAACGGATAAGTCGGAATTGAGATCCGTTTACCCGGCTGCTGTAAATGTTGATGAACGGATTTCCAGTCGATATCCGCCCCCCAAACCCATAATTGAGCCAGCTTTTCCGCTTCACCGTTCTCAATAATGGTCTTTACAAACAATTCACCTGCTGTGCCTTCCGTTAACGCCTTCATTTTTTCAGCAAATGCATCTGCTGATTGCTGATGAACATATACGCCTGGAACTTGCTTGTCACCGCGGCAAAACTCAAATAATTTATCTTTCATTTCTTTAAGAGAGGTACCGGTAATCGCCGCTCTGGCCTCCATCGCTTCTCTGCCCGATTGTGTAGTGTATGCCAGATCCCGTAAAACGACGCTTTCCGATTGGCTGCCTTCCATCACTTCATTCGGGAACAGGTTTCTTATCGCTCCGGTATATTCCTTCAATAAGTATTCAGTAACCGCTTGAATGGAAGGGCAATCAGTTAATTCATACATCGTGAGTTCAATATGAAACATTTCGTTAATAAAATCCGCCATCCGGCTTAATTCCAAAGGCCCTACGCCAAATTCACTCAGGTGATCAGCAATATTAATTTCTTCCGGATGGATATGAAGCAATTCCGAAACAAACGGTTTGAGTACTTCATACACCTTTTCTCTCGTATCAGGCTGCTTATCCTTTACTTCAGGACTTAGTGAACGTTGGATAAAATCTCTCATGTTTTCGGCATACTCAAGAAGACGTTCATTGTCTTTGGCAGATAATAGGACAATATGCGGTTCGTTCTCAACATGTTCTGTTAAGACGTTTGTTTCTTCATATTCTTCTATAATGATATGAACGTTCGTTCCTCCCGCTCCGAAAGAGCTGATCCCCGCTCTTCTCGGAACAGTTACTGTTTTTCCGTTTTCCTGCAGTTTTGGTTTCTTCCAATCTTGCAATGACCGCTGTACATAAAAGGGAGATGCTTTAAAATCGATATTTGGATTCAACGTCTCCGCATGGATGGAAGGAAACAGTTTTTTCAGTTTCATTTGCAAAAGAACCTTTGTCAAACCGGCAATTCCCGCTGCGGCCTCAAGGTGGCCGATATTTGATTTGACAGAACCGATGGAACAATATTGAGTGTGCTCCGTAAATTCCCGAAACGCTTTTGTTAACCCGGTGATCTCAATCGGGTCTCCAAGAGAAGTTCCCGTTCCGTGAGCTTCAATATAACTAATTGTACGAGGGTCAATACAAGCTTTCTGAAGCGCTTCCTGTATCAGTTCAGACTGACCATTTGGATTAGGAACCGTAAAACCGTTTGTTCTTCCTCCGTGATTGACCGCTGTCGCTTTAATCAGCGCATAAATATGATCTCCATCCCTTACCGCTTCCGCCGCCGGCTTTAAAAGTACGGATCCCACTCCTTCTCCCGGTACATAACCGTCACCGCCCTCGCCGAATGTACGGCATCGGCCATCACTTGCAAAGAAGCGGCTTTGATTTAATAATGTATATTTATTCGGATGAAGCGTAAGATTGACCCCGCCGGCAACAGCAAGTGTGCTTTCTCCTCTTCGTATACTTTCACAGGCTAAGTGAATGGCGTTAAGAGAGGATGAACACATTGTATCAACCGCCATACTCGGCCCCTTAAAGTTAAAGAAATATGATATTCTGTTTGCTATTGCAGAAAATGGAGACCCGACGGCCAGTTCATTTCCTTTAAGTGATTCTTCAACGCCGAAAAATTGATAGCTTCCATATGTGACGCCTGCAAATACTCCGACCTTTTTGCGGGTCAGATCTGAAGGTTTATAACCCGCATCCTCAATGGTATTGTACACTGTCTCTAAAAAGAGACGTTCCTGAGGATCAAGAAAAGCCGCTTCTTTCGGTGATATCCGGAAAAATAAAGGATCAAACCGGTCTGGATTTTTCAGAAAACCTCCCCACTTATAGCAGCTTCCCTCCAGCATTTCCTTCCGGTCATCAGGAATTTCGCTTACGCAATCCCGTCCATTCATCAGCACATTCTGGAACTCCCTGATGTTTTCCGCGCCCGGATACCTGCCGCTGACACCGATAATGGCTATATCAGCAGAAAGGGGATCGGCCGCCATGTGCTCTTTTGAACCTTCTCCTTCAGAGCGTACCGGCGCTTTTGTTTCCACTGGTTTTCTTTTTTGCTTTTTTTGATATGAGACAAGTTCAGATGTGCCGGCCGGTTTCAGCAGTTTCATCATTCGTTCGCTGTGATGACTCAGGAAATATTCGGCTAACTGCGATATTGAATGATATTCAAAAAATAATGTTTTCGACAATCTGCCAATACTTTGCTCCAGCTTTTTGGTCAGACGCATGATCATCACTGAATCAATGCCGTATTTCTCCAGGTATTGTTTTTCATCTATGAGTGAGACCGGTAATTTCAATTCCTCTGACATTATATTTTTCAGATAACTGATGATATTTTGCCTTAATTTATCGTTTTGCAAATCGGCATCTTCCTGCTGGTCTGAATGTAAGCTGATTGTGCCGGCACGCTTCAGCACATCCTCAATCTTTTCTTTACGGCCTTTCAGGGCAATCAGCTGTTCAGATGATTGACACAAGCTGTTCTCCAGAGCCTGTATTCCGTCACCGTCATCTAACGGGTCAAGACCGAGTTCCTGTTTCATGTAGGATATTCCTTCATCGTCAATATTCATCCCGCCGGAAGTCCATAGCGGCCAATTGACTGACACTATCCTTTCGGCAGACTCTTTTGCGGTCATAACTGCTGCATACTGATCCAAACAGGCATTGGCGAAAGCATAGTCACATTGGCCGGCTGAGCCAAAGACTGCGGATGTGGATGAAAACAAGACAAGTAATTCAACTTTCATTTTTTTGATTTCTTCCGCCAGCCACAGCGTACCATAAACTTTCGAACCTGTGACTTGATCAATTTCTTCTTTTGTCTTTCTTAAGATAAAAGAGTCACGGAGTACGCCGGCACTGTGAAATACTCCATGTAAGGTGCCGAACTGCTCTTTTGCAAAAGCAAACATCCGTTCAGCATCACTTTGTTTTGAAACATCAGATCGGATATATTCAACTGTTGAACCTGAACTTCTTAAATATTCGATCTTTTTCTCCTGCTCTTCAGTTAAATCAGAGCGCCCCGTCAATATGAGATTCGCTTTCCATTTTTCCGACAGATGTTTTGCCAGAATATAACCGAGACCGCCCAGGCCTCCTGTAATCAGATAATTCCCATGATGTTTCAGCGGCTGGGTTAAATCGAATGAGCCGGCTTTATTATAGCTTTTCGTAAAACGTCTGCCGTTTTCATAGCGCACTTCAAAATGGATATCCCGTTTTTCGTCACACTCTCTCTGATATATATCCGCTATTGCTGGAAGAGCGGCTCCCGCACCCTCTGATTGCGTGATATTGATAATCTGATAGTGAAAATTGGGGTGTTCCTGGTGAACGGTTTTTACCAATCCGCCGAGAGCATGATGCAGCGGCAGTTGTTCTTTATTCTCTGTTTGAAAAATATGCGTCAGCTTTATTATCTTTTTCCATTTTAGTTCAATCAGCGCCTGTGTAATATACAGAAGAGAAAACAATCCGTTTTCCAATTGTTTCTGTATACCTCCCTTACTCATGTCAGCCTGAGAATCAGACCACAAGTGAAGAATCTTTTCGGGCAGCTGATAATGATCATGAATGTATCGGAACAGCTTTAGATAATCGTGTTTTTTCACGTGGTTCATACAAATCGTATCATCATGTAAAACAGCAAATTCTTTTCCGCGGATGACAAACAAGAGAGTACAGCCCTTAAACAAACCGCTCAATTCTTGTATTTGCCGTTCATTTTCTGCAAAAATCAGGAGCAATCCCGTCAAGGGTACGCTCTTCTTATTCGGAATGAACGATTCTGTCCATTCCGGCTTGTAATAAAAAAGCGGATGGTTCGATGCCCGTGATTTTTGATTCTGAATGGATGTCACACGGGCATAACCTTCGTCAGCCGACATTTGTCCTGTTTGAATCAGATCAAGAATATCGCTGATTTGTTCACGTTTTCCGTTCATCATTCTTCCCCCATTAATTGTTTCAATACAGCCTTCTGATCAATATCATTGGTTTCCAATTTACGCAGGAGACGAATGAGTTCATCGTCCGTCTGAACAGTGTCTTTTTCATGACCATATCTGAATCTCACATCTCTGCACTCCGCCAGAATGCTTCCGTTTCCATCTGTAAATGTCATATGACACGTTACATCACGGCTGTTCTGCCGGTTCTCTTTTTGAGTATAGACATAAAAACTTTGAGCGAGAGGCTGATAGACATCCGCCGCTCCCATTCCGATCAATTCCGGGAAGGTTTCTCCGCTGACAAAAAACGCACTGGCTTGAATTGCGGACTCAAGCGCTTCAGGAGAGATCGTAAAATTCTCTCTTTTTGCATAAAGCTCATCCGGCAATGAATGAAACGACAGCATTCCGTCACTGTTTTTCGCTGATTCAATGACAAAAGGCGATTCAGCAGGATGTTCAGTCATTTCTGATTTGACTTCAGCAATATCAAGCGCTTCAGGAAGCATACCGCTTTCAGGCTTAACAATATGCGCATTTCCCCTGGCAAGACGTACTTTATTCTCATTTTTTGTGTTTGCATATATGTCAAACCGCGCAAAGTCGCGCTCAGGCGTCAGCGTAATCATCAGTTCCCGTATATCAGTTATTCCGTTCATGCTTTCGGTCCACAATAAATCAGTCAATGTTTGAACTGGTTGTCCAAATGCCGCCGCTGCATTGACGATAGCCATTTCAGCCAAAGATGCATAAGGGAAAAAGGACACGTTTCCTTCAGACAGACTTAGTGCGAACGGATGATTACGGGTGATTTTTTTCGTGAAACTAAACTGATTAAAATCGGACGTGTTACTCCCCAAGAAAGGGTGACCCGGCTTACTCATATCCGCTGAAACAAGTGCTTCCCCTTTTTCCGCTATCCAATACCGCTGTTTGATCAGCGGTTGTCCCGGAATAGAAATCCTGCGAGCATTCCGATTCACCTCAAAAGTCTCCCAATCTATCTTTCTTCCATTTACCCATTTGGATGCTGCTTCGGCGTAATCTGAACAAACGTGAGACATTTCATTGTGAACTTCTGATTCGAATGTATTACCGGTATAGCTTAAGCTGCTTTTTTCACCCCTGGTATAAGCTGAAAGCTCTTCAGCAATGACCCGCCCGGAATCTGCCACTATCGCCAGCCGTTCTTCCATATGATCGCGTCCCGTCTGAAGTGTATAGGCAATATCCTGAAGACGCAGTTTATGATTGTTATCCTTCGATTCATTTTCTGATAGAAAATCAGCCATAACCTTCGCATATTTTATCAGCCGTTGCTTGTCTTGAGCCGATAAAACAAAGATCACTCGGCCGCTTTGATGATCAAAAGCTTTTGGCGGCTCATACGCTTCCAATATAAGATGCGCGTTTGTCCCTCCTGCCCCAAAAGCGCTTACCCCGGCTCTCAAAGGATGAACAGCATTGCTGTTTTGCGGAATATTCCATTCAGCCGCTTTCCGCTGCACTTGAAAAGGAACCTGATCAAAATCTATAAACGGATTAACAATATCGGAATGCAGAGAAGGAACAAGCTGCTTATTCTTCATTTGGAGAAGCACTTTCGTTACCGCAGCGATTCCTGCCGCAGATTCTAAATGTCCGATATTTGATTTCACCGAACCGATGGCGCAAGGATGGTTCAATTGATAGGAATCTTTCAGTCCTTGAATTTCAATCGGATCGCCTAATGACGTACCCGTTCCATGCGCTTCAATATAATTGACGGTATTCGGATCAATGTCAGCTTTACGAAGCGCTTCTGAAATGACCTCCGCCTGCGCATCCGGATTCGGTATGGAATACCCGCTCGTCTTTCCTCCGTGATTAACGGCGCTTCCCTTAATCACACCATATATTTGATCTTGATCTTCTATTGCTTTTTTCAATGGTTTTAACAATACGGCTCCGACTCCCTCACCGGGAACATAACCGCTTCCGTCTTTTCCAAAACTCCGGCATCTGCCGTCACTTGATAGAAACTGTCCCATGCTGAGGAACTTATATTTATTCGGATGTATTGACAAATTCACTCCGCCGGCTAATGCCATATCGCTCTCTCCGCAATGTATGCTTTGGCATGCGTAATGAATAGAGGTCAGTGATGAAGAGCACATTGTATCCAGAGCCAAACTCGGACCTTTTAAATGAAAATAATAAGACACCCGATTGGCAATTGAAGAATAGACGGATGCCGGCGAGAAAGCCACTCCATTTTCTTCTCCTTCAAATAGTTGATATTGGCCCCACATTGCACCGACAAATACACCGACTTTCATCTTTTCCAGCATGTTTCTCGGGTACCCTGAGTCTTCAAAACAATTTTTGGCCGTTTCTAAAAAGAGCCTTTCCTGGGGATCCATAAGTTCTGCTTCCCTTGGGGAAATATGAAAGAAAAGCGGATCAAATTGATCGGCTCCGCTGATAAAACCTCCCCACTTGCTGTAAGACTTCCCTTTCATATCTCTGTCTTCGCTGAAGAAATCATCCATATTCCAGCGGTCAGGCGGGATTTCTGTAATACAATCTTTTCCGCTCTTTAAATTTTCCCAAAATTCAGGTAGGTTTTCAGCCATCGGATACTTTCCGCTTAATCCGATAATGGCAATGTCCTCATGCCTTGTATCAGCTGTTTCATTTATTTGGATCTCACGGCTTTCATCCTCTATGAAGGTATCTTGAAGTGCAGATTCCAATTTTTCTTTGTCACCTTCAAACACGATCAGCTGTGATGCGTTCAGAGAGAGTGAATCTTGAAAAGCTTTGATCCCATTGGTTTTACTAAGAGGAACCATACCGATTTTTTGTTTCATCCATTTTTCAGTTTGTTTATCCACTTTCATGCCGCCGTCTTCCCATAGCGGCCAGCCGATGGCTACTGAGACGCCGGAGCGTTCTTTTTTCCGCCTCATTCCTTCACGCCACTCAGCGAAAAGATCGATGAACCGGTTGGCCAATGCGTAATCCGTCTGTCCGATATTCCCGTACATCGAGCTGCTTGATGAAAACATCACAAAGAAGTCCAAAGGTTCGGTTTGCAGCAAGCTGTCCAATAAGACCGTCCCATTTATTTTCGGAGCGATCACTTCCTGAATTTCATCTTTTGATTTTTGAATCAATAAAGTGTCGTGCGTCACACCGGCACTGTGTATCACACCGTTGATTTCTCCGAATTGCCTTTTAATGGTTTTTATGATTCGCTCTGCATCGCGGCTATCTGAAAAATCACCTCTTATATATTGAACCGAAGAACCGCCTGCTTTCATTCGGCTGATTTTGTTCTTTTTGTCTTCCGTAAGTTCAGAACGGCCCGCTAAAATAATATTGGCTTTCGTTTGGGCTGCGATATGTTCTGCAAATATAAGGCCTAAGCCGCCGGCCCCTCCTGTAATCAGGTATACTCCGTTTTCTTTAAAGGAGAAACCTGAGTTTTGAGCCGGTTCTGCTTCCCGTAAGGCACGGACCCAGCGCACATTTCCTTCATAATAAAGATCGGTTTCTCCCGGATGCGCTTCAGTTGATTCGCATCTGATGATTTCAGCTGTGAGATCCGGCAACGATGACTTGTCTGAAACTGATATCCCGATTGTCTTAAGGGCCAGTTTCGGGTTCTCAAGCAAAATAGACTGCCCTGCGCCATGGACTGAAGCGTAAAGCGGCTGATCATTTTTATGGTCCGCCGGATAAAGGAAAAGCGATACAATCTTTTTTTCCGCCTTGCTGCGCATCAATGCCCGGCTGAAAAAGAATAGCGGGTAAGCCCCTTTAGAAAGCTGTTCACTTATTTTTTCCGGGCCGGCAAATGACCCTTCCGGCCACCCGTAAACCACGGTGTCGGGCATTTGCCCCCTTTTTTTCAGATCAGCTGCAAGCCTGTCAAAGTGAGCTTCCTCCCTGTGATCTATCTCATAAACACCGTCTCCGTGATAGGAGAAACGATTCCCTGATAAAACGAGAATGATCTGTGTATTTTCGAATCCATTTTCAGCATTTTCCCGCATAAAATGAAAAAGCTCTCTGTCATATTGAAACAGCAGGCATGTTCTTTTCTTTTTATTTCCGCAATTCGGGTCCCAAGCGGCAGCCTTTTGTCTCCAATGCGGCGTTAAATAGGTCAGAGCCGTATGATTCTCTCCATGATGAAGAGGGAGGTCTTTTTCAACGGAAGTTTTTTCGCCGCTCTCTGCAAAATAGTTTGCAAGTTTTTGAATCGTCGGATACTCAAACAATAAAGTAGGGTACAGTTCCCTGCCTGTTTTCTCTTCCAATGCCTTTACGGCTTGCATAAGTGTTACGGAATCGAGGCCTTGTTCATAAAAACCTTTTACAACAGAGAGTGTTTCAGGGGCAGTCCCTTTGATATCTGCGATCAGCTGCTGAATGTCTCCTTCTGTTATAAGAGCGGAAAGATTTTCGTTCATACTTTCTTTCATGTCAGGCTTTTCAGCCGGTTGATTTCGCGTTAAGAAATAACTGGACATTCTTTGATTTTCTTTAATATACGCGGCGAGTTCCCGGATCGTTTTCTGCTCAAACAGGAGTGTAGGATACAGCTGTTCCCCTGTTTTGTTTTCAAGTTCTTTGACAATGGCAAGCAAAGAAGCTGAATCCAGGCCCTGTTCATAAAAACCAATGTCTGTCCTTATGTCACGCAGATCTATATTTGAAACCCCGGATATTAATTCTTTAAGGTGTGTCTCGATGCTTTCGCTTTGATTTATGATTGAATCTTTTCTGATCAGGCTGTCTTTTGGCTGAGAAGCCGCTTCAGTTTCCAAACGAGTCTGCTTCAGGTTTTCAATTAAATCTTTTGAGCGAATATGTTTCACAGACAGCCGCGTAAAATAAGCGATCATCTCCCCGTATGCATCGTACAAACCGTAGCTTACTTGGATGACATCCCCTGAATCATGATTTTGGTCTTGCTTCTCTATGTACACATAACACCTGTCTTCCAGGCGCTTCGTCATACGGAAAGATTCAATATGAATGGGAATATACGTTTTCATCCGGCTTGCCGGAGATCCTTGTGTAAAATATTCGGGACATGCCTGATAAAGGATCGATATGATGGTAGACGCATCAAGAAAAGTGGGATGCAATTGAAAATAGCCGGTATATTGATTGGCAATTTGGCTGAGCGACAACTCTGCAAGTACAGAATGATCAGACGCATAAACCTTCCCCAGACTCTTCATAAATTCAAAATGCTCTATATCAACCTTTTTTAAATAGTCATAACATATCTCCATATCGGCTTCACGGACGGAGGCATGTTTGATTTCATCGATATGAATTGAACTCATGCTTTCCGGGAATTTCTGCATGAGCCTGCAGGTCATATTCTCATCCCAGCTTTCATCCAGGATGCGGTCATCTTTTACCTTTCTGCTCTTCGCCTGAATTTCCCATCCCTGTTCCAATCCCTGAAAACGGATGCGGATTTCTCTGTCAAAGGTATCCGATGTTGCTACAGGTTCCAAATACAAAATATTCTGACATTCGAGTTCTTCAATAGGCAAACCTTTGCTCAGCGCCATACGGTATATCATATCTAAAAATGTGACACCGGGTATAATCCGGGTGCCATGCACCCGGTGATCCCTGACAATATAGTCCGTATGTTTAATTGTTAATGTGAACTGATAGTTTTGATTACTGGCCACCTGTCTCATTCCTTTTCTTTTCTTTATAATTCTTTGAAATCAAGTAAAGGAATCAGCAATTCTGACTCTTCCTTTTCTGGAGTTTCTCCATTGTCAATCCAGCATTGCTCCTTATTGAATATAACCGGAGAAAGCGGGTGTCTTTTTGTCTCTCCATATCCTAATGTGAGATGGCTGTCGCTCAATATCATATGTGCGTTCGTGCCCCCGAATCCAAAAGAACTGATTCCGGCTCTCAAAACCCCTTTTCTGGGACGCCATTCTTTTAAAGACGTGTTCGGAAAGAATGGCGATTGATCAAATTTAAAACGCGGATTTGGCGTTTTACAATGTAATGTCGGCGGGAGCATCTGATTTTTTATGGATAAGGCAACCTTTATAATACTCGCTATCCCCGCTGCGCTCATTAAATGTCCGAAATTCGTTTTTACGCTGCCTACTCCGCAAAATTGCGTTTCTTCCGTAACCTCCCGGAACACTTCAGTCAGCGCTTTTAATTCAATCGGATCTCCTATCATCGTGCCGGTGCCATGCGTCTCGACATAACTGAGAGTATCTGCATCAATTCCGCCTTTTTTCAGGGCTTTTTTTATCACTGCGCTTTGCGCTTTCGGATTAGGTGTTGTCATTCCCATTGTCTGTCCGTCATTATTAACCGCGGATGAGTCAATTACCGCGTAAATTCTGTCACCTTCGGCAAGGGCGTCATCAAGTCTTTTCAAAAGGACTGCGCCGCATCCCTCTCCCGGTACAAATCCATCTGCCTTCTCATCAAATGTATGACATTTTCCTTCAGGTGAAAGCGCCCGAGCCTCACTCAGCATGACGTAAGGCTTTTGATCCAGCAAAATGTCAACTCCGCCCGCAATCGCCATATCTGACTCTTTTGACATCAGGCTTTGACAAGCGAGATGGACGCTGACCAATGAAGAAGAACAAGCCGTGTCTACAACCAGATTCGGTCCTTTCAGATTAAAAAAGTGTGAGATATGCGCGCCTATGAAATTTTGTCCTATACCCACGATCGTATTTTTTGAAGGGGAACCTATTTTGGACATAAACGTCCCGGTCCGCGAACCGATGAAGACGCCGACTTCTTTGTTTGATACTTCTTCTTTTGTATAGCCGCCGTCTCTCAATGTCTGGACGCTGACCTCAAGGCATTTTTTGATTAACGGATCAAGCTCTGATGCCTCACTTTTGTTCATATTAAAAAACGCGGGATCGAAAGACTCAATATCTTGAAGAAATCCGCCCCACTTACTGATACTTTTTCCCTTTTCATAGGTGTCAGAGTAGTATGAAGAAATATCCCATCGCGACGCCGGGACTTCGCGGACACTATTTTGTCCTTTCTTCAAATTTCTCCAGAACGTTTCTGTGTCCGGAGCATCCGGAAACTCACAGCCCATTCCGATAATAGCGATTTGGTTCAGACTGGTTTGTTGTATTTGAGATCCGCTGTCCCGTACTTCGGAAGCATTTTGATTTATATGTTGCTCTTTTTTCCGAACCTCAATGTTTTCTGAATCAATTTGAGGACTGATCCCCTCACTTGCAAATAATTCGTTTAAATAGACGCCCAGTTGTGAAAAACTCGGATACTCCAGAAAAGCTGATGGTTCAATTTTTATTTGAAATGCATCTTCCGCTTTTTTGACAAGCTGAACCAGTAAGATTGAATCAACTCCGTAATCCGCAAAAGACGTATCCTGATCTAAATTCTCATAAGGTATTTTCAGCTCCGCGGAAAAAATCTCCATTAACTTCCTGATCATAGCTTCATTGTCTCCCTGACCAGAGATCTCTTTTTCTTCAGCATCCGGGTTATTTATAACAGCTTGAATTCTTGTCTGAAGCAGCTGCTGCAGCATGAATTTCTCCGGATGTGTCTTTGCCGGTATAAGGCATGGGTATCCGTTTATCGTCATCATTTCATCCAGCATGGCAATACCTGTTTCTGTTGAATGTGAAAGTAAACCAAGTGCCTGATATGATGGACTTGTCACCTCGCCCATCCCAATGTCCTTCCAGCTCGGCCAGTTAATTGATTGATAATACGTTCTGCCGGCTGCATGCTGATACGCCGCAAAGTAATCCATAAAAGCGTTCGCTGCGGCATAGTCACTTGTTCCGGCGCCTAATAAAGGAAAGGCGCTCGCAACAGATGAAAACAAAATGAAGAAATCAAGTTTGTCATCAATAAAAATGTCATGGAGTACCCGCATCCCCTGCACCTTTGGCTCAAATACTTCTCTTATTTCTTTATCAGATTTATGAATAAAAGCCGGATTCGAATGATTGGCTGCACCAGCGCAATGAATCACCCCGCCGATTTTGCCGAACTTCAGTCTCACCTCTGAAAAGAAGCGTTGTAATTTTTCTTTTTCCGTGAGCGGTCCGGAATACACTTCCACTTGAACTCCCTTTTGATCCAACTCATGCAGCAGTTGTAATTTCGAATAAAGAGGTGACTTTTCATCGGTGTCTTTTAACATGCCGGCTATTTTATCAGATTCCGGAAGGTCGGTAACTCCCATCAACACAAGTTTTTTGACTCCCTTGCCGGCATAATGTCTGGCAAGTTCTGCTCCGATCCCTCTTGTTCCCCCTGTAATAACCAGGGTTTGATCCGTACGGCATACTGGCAGACCGGATAGTTTCCGGTTTATTTCCGCTGCATGTAATTTCTCGACGTATGGAATATAACGTTCACCGTTCCGGTAGCAGATTTCACTATACAGCCCGTCAGCGCAAGCTTCATCTGTGATTACCTGTCTCAATTCCGCCGCAGTCCCGACATGACCGTCTACATCTATTGTTTTTGATTTTATCTTTTGATACTCCGCACTCAGCATTTTATATAGTCCGGCTGTTTCGGCTCCGGCTAACGACGGCTTGTCATTCAGAAATGTCTGCAGCCCTCTGGTCACATGTAAAACGAAAAGCTGTTTACGTGTCTTTATGATTTCCTGCAGCAGTGTCAGCTTCCCGATTGTGCCGGTGCGTGCCCCGTTTTGATCACTCCGCAAATCTGACAGGTCAATCATGCCGATGATTTCCGGATTTTCTTCTATGACTGCTAGGGCCGTTTTTTTGGCTTCTCCATCCGAATGATCCCAGTTATCTGCGCAAATGACAGCGGATTCAATCAGAGGATCTGAATCAAACAATTCGAATGCAAGCCGCTCACTTTCACTATTAGCCAGGATCATCACCTGTCCTTTCGTAAAAGCGGAAGGCGCAGCCTTTTGTTTTTTCCACGCTTTTTTTAATACATCAAATGATAAGTCAGTCGGTGCGTGTGGCAGACTTTGCGGTACACCTGTTTTTTTCTGTTTCTGTGCTGCTTTTGCGGCAGGCACCCAATATCTGTTCCGTTCAAAAGGATATGCGGGAAGAGAGATAAGCTTCGGTAATTCCGCAGTGTACATCTCTTCCCATTGAACGTCTCCTCCGTTCACCCAGTGAATGGCCATTTCTCTTGCACTTTTAAAGCGGGCGGCTGACAGGGCATCCTTTTGACCAGCGTCTCGGCGGGCCTTTCCCCTATATAAACCGTTTAACTTATGATCTGACCGCAAATACATCGTCAGCTTATTGCGAAGGTCGTCAATGCTGCTAGCCTCAACAGCGAGCCGCTCTTCCATAGCGTTTCTCCCGGTCTGCGAGGTGTACGCGGCATCGGCTAGTGACGTTTTTGGCTCCAGTCCTTTTATATATGCATCAATCAAGAGTCTGAGCCGTTCTTCATTTTTGGCAGAAAGCAGAATAATTTGCGTCTTGTTGCTCTGTACCGTTTCCATCTTTTCTTCATTCTTATACTCTTCGATGATAATGTGGGCATTAGATCCTCCAGCGCCGAACGAACTGATGCCTGACGTTCTGGCTTGATTTTGCGGCGTCTCCCAATCGGTCAATTCAGACTGCACGTAAAACGGTGTTTCCTCAAAATCAATATTAGGATTTAAGTTATCGGAATGAAGGGAAGGAGCAAGCTGTTTATACTTCATTTGCATCAGCACTTTTGTAATAGAAGCAATTCCCGCCGCAGCTTCTAGGTGTCCGATATTTGACTTAACCGAACCAATTGCACAACGATAATCGCTTTTCGAGCTGTGCAAAGCTTTGGTTAAACCTGAAATTTCAATCGGGTCTCCCAAAGATGTCCCGGTGCCATGCGCTTCAATATAACTTATGCTGTCTGCATCAATCCCCGCCTTATCAAGAGTTTCACTGATGACGTTTGCCTGCTCGCCCGGATTTGGCACAGTGTATCCGTTTGTTTTTCCTCCGTGATTTACAGATGTTCCCTTAATCACACCGTAAATCCTGTCCCCGTCAGCCTTCGCGGCAGAAAGCGATTTCAAAAGAACGGCCCCGACTCCTTCTCCCGGCACATATCCGTCTCCTCCCGCTCCAAAGCTTCTGCAGCGCCCATCGCTTGAAACAAAATGATTTTGGGAAAGTAAAGTATATTTATCCGGGTGTAAAGATAAATTCACGCCTCCGGCTATGGCGAGGGTGGATTCTCCCCTTTTTATACTTTCACATGCAAAATGAACAGCAGAAAGTGAAGAAGAACACATTGTATCAATTGCAAGGCTGGGCCCGTGCAGGTCAAAGAAATATGATACCCGGTTTGCGATAGACGAATAAGAAGACAGGAGCGCCTGACGTTCCTCATCATCTGAAGCACCGGCTGCAAATAACTGATAGTGGCTGTAGGTGACACCGACAAATACACCTGTCTTATGCCGTTTCAACTTTTTCTTTGTGTAACCCGCATCTTCAAACGTGTGCCATGCTGTCTCTAAAAATAACCGTTCCTGAGGATCAATTAACTCGGCATCACGGGGCGAAATTGAGAAGAACAGCGGATCGAATTTATCAGCGTCTTTTATAAAACCTCCCCATTTGCTGTCATGACGGGCATTGTCACCTGTGTGATAATATTTCCGAAAATCCCAGCGCTCTTTCGGTATTTCCGTTATACAATCTTTTCCGGAAGAAATATTTTCCCAAAACTCTTCCACATCCTTCGCCATCGGGTAGCGGCCGGCTATACCGATAATCGCAATATCTTCCTCGGAAGGTGCGGATGGTGTGCGGGAAACGGAAAGCTTCTCCCGTTTCGCCGGCGCCGAATGATCAATTCGCTGTTCGGCTGCCGGTAAAAATGCCTTCTGCAACTCATGCTGATAGTGTTCAAGAAAATACTCTGACAGCTCTTCAACACTGCTGTATTCAAAGAAAAGAGTCTTAGACACTCTTCCAAAATATTTTTCCAGACGGGAGTTAAGACCTAAAATCGTTAGAGAATCAATTCCGTAACGGTCAAACGTATCCTCGGGTAAAATACTGTCCGCCGGTCTTCCCGTTTCCGCTCCGACGATCTCTGTCAAAAGACGGACCGTTTGCTTTTTCAGATCTTTTTCATGTAATTGCGGCAGATTACTGTTGTTTTCAGGCACAGTCTCTATCTTTTTATGGTCAGTTGAGAGTAATTCACTTATTCTATCTTTGTCTCCGCTGATAACAGCCAGCTGAGAAGCAGAGCGGCTCATACTGTCCTGAAAAGCGGCAAGCCCTGCTTGGGCGGATAAAAGTTCCAGCCCTGCATGTCTTAAAGCCTGCAGCTCTCCCGGCCCGACTGTCATATTGCCCGCATCCCATAACGGCCAATTAATAGAAAGTGTTTTCCCGGGACGTCCCTTAATGCTTCGATACTGGGTGAATCCGTCCATACATCCGTTAGCGAAGGCGTAGTCGCTTTGACCCGCATTAGGCAGAACGGCCGAAAGGGATGAAAACATAACGAAGAAATCTAGAGGCTCTTCTTCAGCTGCTTTATCCAGCCAAACGGTTCCGAATACTTTAGGCGCTATAACTTCTTCTATGCTTTCTTTCGTTTTTTTTATGATAAATGCATCCTTAACAAGTCCGGCACTGTGCAAAATTCCGTTTAATTCTCCGAATGTCTGCTTAATGTGCTTAATCAAAGCGTCCGTCTCTTTTTCCTTTGAAATATCTGCCGGGACATATAAGGCTTCAGCGCCGAGATTTTCAAGAGCGCTTAATTTTTGCGCCGTTTCACGGGAGGCCGGGGAACGCCCGGTTAATATCAGCTTGACTTCTGCCTGTTTCGCCAGATATTCAGCAAACAGATACCCGAGACCGCCGGCTCCTCCCGTAATTAAATACACACCGTTCTTTTTTACACTGAAACTATGTTTCTCCCCATCTTCTTTTTTTACTTTTTGAAGCTGCCTTTTATAATAATGCCTCGGCTCATAGCAGGTAAAGTGGTCCGTCTTACATTGATTGTTCCATTCAAAAGAGATGACATCTGCAATATGCTGCTTTGTAAACGGCTCGTCAAACATTGATTTCAGCTCTGCAGCCTTACATGTGAAATTCGGATTTTCGGCCTGTACGGTCTTAAGAAAACTTTCAACCGCGTTATAAATCGGCTGAACCTCACCCTCGGCATTTTCATACAGATACAAAATTTCTGCTTTCGGACAAAGTTTGTTCGCCATGAAGGCCTGAAACATTTGAAACAAGGAATACAGACTTTTATTGAGCTGCTTTCTCATTGCATCTTCCGTATTTTTGAAGAGCCCGGCAGCTAAAAAATGAATAATATGGCGGGGTCTTATATTTTGAGAACGCAGAACCCCGCATAACGCATCATAATCCTCATCTTTTGCAAAGTTCATTGTAAAACGACCGTTCCGGCAATCTTCGAAACGCTCGCCGGAAGTCACGTAAATGAAAGGCGCCTCATAACCTTCAAGCTGTCTCTTCATTACGGTATACATGCTGTCGTCTTCGCAAAAAAATAAAATTGGCTCTTTCGTATGCGGGAATTTTTTACTGCCTTTAAATTCATATCTATCCCATACCATTTCATATAGATGGGTTTTCCCCAAGCTCTTAATTAATTCCAGCCCTTCTTCAGGCGTCAGGCTGCATTCTTTCACCTTTTTCACGATTTGCTCAATTTGCATCGTTTTTTCATTCATGGAAAAGCAACTCCTCTATCAGCTCTGACGTCTCTTTCGTATTCATCTCACCTGTTTGTGCTTTTTCAAGAAGCGACATGATTTCTCCATCTGCTGTATCTTTATTTGAGTTGTGAAGCTCAGTGTTCGATAAAGCCTCAGCCTTCTGCGCTTCATCTTTATTTAAATGAATCCAATGTCTGTTCTTGCTGAAAGGATAAAGAGGAAGAGACAGTTTAACCGGTTTGAGTTCCTCCTCATACAAGTCTTCCCAGCTGATTTCACAACCGATCGTCCACAACTGAGCCAGTTTGGCCGGCTTGTTTTGCTGAATCAGTGATTGAACATATGCATGACCTTCGGGGCCGCCGAATAAAGGAGCGTACAGACTATCAAAATCCGTTACATTTCCTTCATAAACACCTTGCAGCCTGCTCCCCTGGATGTAACCGTTTAATTTTTCAAGAAGATCTCCGGTATTCGAGCAAGTGATCGCAAGGCGGCATTCAAATGGTTCCCTTCCGGTTTGCAGCGTATATGCTATTTCTTCAAGACCGATTCCGGACTTTTCTCTAAAATTGCCGTTATGCGGTTTATCAGCTGATCGATTCCGGATGCTGCTGATATAGCGGCACAGCTCGCTCAGTGTCTCTAATTCCTGAAATATGTCAAGTGATATTTCTGTCCCGTACATTTGGTTTATAAAAGAGATTAATTCGGAATAAGCCAACGGATCAAATCCGAATTCCGAAAGAGGTGTCTTTGCATCTATATCTGCGGTATCTAAACGCAGGATACCCGCTGCCGCTTCCCGAACCGCCTCTTGCAAATCACGTTCCTGCACCTCTTGCTGACTGAATTGAACTGATAGTTCTTCATGTAAAAACGTTGTTAACTCTTTGGCTTTAACCATCAGTCTTTCCTTTGTTTTGGCCGATAGAACAATGATTTGTTCCCGCTCGCCAGTTACTGCTTTATCTTGGCCGTATTCAAATTCTTCCACGATGACATGAGCATTTGCCCCGCCGAATCCAAAGGAACTGACTCCGGCACGGCGCGGAATTTCATTTCCTTTTCGATCTATTAATCTGGCCCACTTCATAGTTTTATTGACAATATGAAACGGTGTTCCGCTTAATTGAATGTAAGGGTTCAGTTCCTTGACATGAAGTGTGGCAGGCAGTGTTTTATACTTCATGGATAGTAATACTTTAATCAGCCCCGGCATTCCAGAGGCGGGCTCTAAATGACCGATATTCGTTTTTACTGAACCGATGCCGCAATATTGATCATGATTCTTTCCTGAATGCGGCTCAAAAGATCCAAACGCTTTTTTCAAGCCTTCAATCTCAATCGGATCTCCCAGTTCTGTCCCGGTTCCGTGTGCTTCAATGTAAGATATCGTTTCAACAGGAATATCGGCATTTTTGTAAACAGACGTTAACAGTTCTGCCTGAGCTTCCGGGTTCGGAGCGGTCAATGAAGCAGATCTTCCTCCGTGATTTTCTCCGGTTCCTCTCAGAACTCCGTAAATATTGTCTCTGTCATTCATTGCCGCTTGCAATGGTTTCAATAACAGAACAGCTGCACCTTCACCGCGGACATAACCGTCGGCAAGTTTATCAAATGTCTTACACCGGCCGCCTCTAGACAAAATACCGAGTTTATCAGTATACATATGCGTGACTGGATCTAAAAGCAGCGAAACCCCGCCTGCTACCGCCAGCTCACTTTCACCATTTTGAATCGAGCGCACAGCTCTGTGGATTGCTACAAGACTGCTTGAGCAGGCTGTATCAATGGACTCACTCGGACCTCTGAAATTAAAATAGTGGGATACACGATTGCTGATGAGCGCCTGGCTGTTTCCGGTTCCCGCAAACGCATGCGCCCCGTCCGAATGCCTCATCAGCAGCTGGCGGTAATCATTAAATTGAATGCCCGTAAACACCCCGATATTTTTGCCAGACAGCTTTGAAGCTTTGTAACCCGCATCTTCTATCGCTTTCCAGGTTTCCTGCAAATAAATTCTGTGCTGAGGATCCATGAGTTCTGCTTCCCGCGGATTAATATTGAAAAACGCCTCATCGAATTTATCGGCATCTGTGATAAAGCCGCCCCATTTTGAATGTACTTCGCTGCTTCCTTTGCCTTCGGCGTATTTTTTCCAATCCCAGCGATCCGGGGGAATTTCCTGAATCAAATCTTTTTCATTGATTAAATTGATCCAAAACTCATCTGCATTTTTTGATCCCGGAAAAACACAACTCATCCCGATAATGGCAACTGGCTGCTTCTCTGGATGATGGTCAGCCTGTCTTGTTGTCTTTAACGGAAAACTTCGCGGCGGCTTCACGGTTTTCCCGGTGGTTTTCCCAGCGTGCACTACTTTCCTTTTTTCAGAAATGTTTTTTTCTGCATCTGTATTCCCTTTTGCAACAGTACGCAGTTCACTGTTTAGAAATTCTGAAAGAGACTTAATATGGCTGTAAGTAAAGAAAACGGCAGGTGTCAGCTTAAGCTTGTATTTTTTATTCAGTCGGACAGCTAATGTTTTCAAACTGATAGAATCAAAGCCGAGATTGCCGAAATTCTCTGCCGTATCCAGCTGTTCAATGTTAATTTTCAATAATTCCGACACCATTTGCTTCAGTTCTTCCAGGACATTGTCTGTATAAGCCGGTGCTGTATAAGAAATTTCCTCTTGACGAACCGGAAGCGTATTTACTTTTTGATGCGGCAGATCTTTTCTTGCTGGTGTCGTTTCGGCATCCCCGGTAACAACCGAAATTTGCGTGCAGTCACTTGCCAAAATCGTCTCAAAAGCCGCTATCCCTTCTTCCGTTTCCAAATAATCAAACCCGGATGCGGAAAGATATGCTTCTTCAGCTTCTTTGTTTAAATGCATTCCGCCTTTACGCCACAACGGCCAGTTAATCGAAATGCTCTTGCCTTGTCTCTCTTGCCGGCGGCTCTGTTCGGATCTCCAATTTATATATTGATCTTGAAAATAATTGCCCAACGCATAGTTAACCTGTCCAAAATCTCCGAAGACCGAAGAAATAGAAGAAAATACGATAAAGAAATCAAGCGGCTCATCTTTCGTTAATTCATCTAAACATACCGTGCCTTCAATTTTAGCAGTCATGCCATCTGAAAAATCATCCAGATTCATCTCTGTAAATAACCGATCATCGGCATGACCAGCTGAATGAATAACGCCTTGAATGGAGCCCCAAGTCCGTTTCGTTTCTTCTATGACCCGTCCCATCGTCTTTTGATCTGCGGCATCAGCTTGATAATATACCGCATCTCCTCCAAGCGCCTGCAGCCGGTCAATGTTATGGCGTTTATCAGCAGTTAACGGTGACCTTCCCGTCAATACTAATTTTGCTTGATATTGAGAGGCCAAATATTTTGCGAAAATCAGGCCCAGACCGCCCAAACCGCCCGTTATGAGGTAAATCCCTTCCTGTTTCAGCTGATGAGAGTGCTCTGTATGATTGAATACATACTCCTTTAATGTCTTAACAAACCTCTTGTCATTTATATATTTAACTTCTTCCGCCTGCCGTTCCATGCCTGAAACCATTTCGTTAAGACAAAATTCAGCCATTTTTTCAATTGATATACGTTCTGAAAAACCGATTGACTTCACATTCTCTGCGGATGGCACCAACATATTCGCCGTTTTTAAACAGCCTGCAAGAGCGCCCGTATACGGATCATTCACGCCTTCTTTAAAAGAGTGAACAAGAAGCAGAGAATGAAGATAAAGAGAGGCGTCACTGCGGGCGCTCAGGGCTTTTAATAAATAAAAAATTGATTCCAGGCCGCTGAGAAGGTGGTCACCCGCGTAAAATGTTTCTCCCGTGTGCAAGATGACATCAGGAGAAAACCCTTTTTTATCCAATTCTTCGAATAAACGAATGTAATCTGATGTCACTTCCGGGTTTACACAGAATGTCAGCAGATTTTGATCGGTCTGCCGCTGATCCGGCGTGACGAGAATGACACGGCTGTCTGATTGATTTTTCAGAGCTCCAGCCAATGCTTCATCTTTTGCAAAGACCAGAATTGTTTTTGGCTCCCTATCTTTGATTTCAATCAGAGGTTTTTTTTGATCCCACTTATGCTCATAAAAACGCACATTTTTATTAGGCTTTTCGCCAAAAACCAGCCCGCTCAGTTCCATCAAAATCCCGCCGGCATTGTCTAATACATACACATCATAAGCCGAATCGCTTTCTCCAGTTTGTTCTGCATATACATAAACGGGTTCAGTCTCATGATCAAAAATCGTACATTCTTTAATGTTTTCCGGGAGCTCTCCGGCATTTTCCCCCGCAAGGTATATGACGGCTTGATATACGCTCTCAATAACTTCCGGTTTGATTATGCACCCTTTCGGCCCGGCCTTTGCTTTTATCTTTAAAAGCACCTGTCCGTTCCTGCTGACGCAGTACTCTGCCGCTTTCAGACTGTCACTGCAGCTGTATCCGAATTCGGCAAGCCGCTGATAAAACGCTTCGTATGGTATGCGGTCTGCGCGCTGAGACAGAAACGGCTCAAGATGAATATTTCTGTTCTCGTACGCCCCGCCTTCTAATTCGAGCCGCCCTGAGGAATAAATGGATGAGTCGCTCTGTTTTTCTATAGAATACGATGCACCCTGATTATCCGGGGTTAATACAATCCGGATCTGCTCATTGCTTCCGCTTTGTAACATCGGTTCTCTAAAGGAGAGCTCTGTTAATTTAATAATCGGATTCCCTGAAGCCATCGCTCCGGCAGCTCTCGCCATTTCAATCTGGCTGAGAAACGGAAACATTTCCTTGTCTTGATACTTTGTTTTTATATACAAACCGGTATCGCTTACATTGATAAGAAACTTCTGTGCTTTAAAATCAGATATATTGCATGAAATGTAAGGATGCAGATCGTTATTAACGTTCATCCGGCGGCTTCCCATATTTTGCGCATCTATTCTGCACAGCTCTTTGGCAAATGGATATCCGGGTGCTGATACCCGTCTCAGAGTGGCATCTTTATAAAGTGACGGCCAATCTACCCCGTTACCGCCAACCCAGTATTCAGCAATCTTCAAAAGATCTCTGTTTGCGGCTGCTTCTTCAATTTCAACTTTATTCATCCTTTGAGCTTCTGTTGTGTCTTTGCCGCTTGTAAAAATATGATCCGTCGCGTTTCCGAGAGTATAGTCTGTCAGTCCTTTAAGCAATTCATCTCTTGTGGAGGCGATAACAGCCAATCTGTGCGGCATTTCTTCTCTGCCGGTTTGTAAAGTAAATGCTGTATTTCTAAGTGTTTCTAATGGATAATCTCTGGCTGCTATATGTTCTTTTGCGCGTTTTGCATATTCTGCCAGCCTGTCGGCATTTTTTGCAGAAAAAACAAATAAAAGCTGTTCAGGTTCTTCAGCCGCGAGAGGAGAGATAGCTTCATCCGCAAATTCTTCTAAAATAACATGGGCATTAGCTCCTCCTGCCCCGAAAGAACTGATTCCGGCACGCCTGGGAACGGATGACTCCCATTTTTCGGCACTGTCCGGTACATAAAAAGGTGTTTTTTGAAACGGTATATTTTCATTCAATTCAGCAGAATGAGTCAGTGACGGAACAATCGTTTTATGTTTCATTTGAAGAATAACTTTCGTAATGCCCGCTATGCCTGCAGCAGCCTCAAGATGTCCAATATTTGATTTAATCGACCCGATCGCGCATGTTTTCTTATCGCGTTCGGCATCTGAAAATGCTCTGGTCAGACCGGTGATTTCAATCGGATCTCCTAAGGCGGTGCCTGTTCCGTGAGCTTCTATATAGCTGATGCTTTTTGGATCAATAAATCCTTTTTTTAAGGCTCTCGTAATGACCTCACTTTGAGCTTTGGGATTCGGCACGGTATATCCATTCGTCTTAGCACCGTGGTTGATGGCTGTTGCCTTAATAACTGAATAAATCTGATCACCGTCCGCAATAGCCTTTTTTACAGGTTTCAGCAGCACGGCACCTGTCCCTTCTCCCGGCACATAGCCGTCTCCTCCGGAACCGAAGCTTCTGCACCGGCCATCACTGGATAAAAATCCGCCTTGAGTCAGGAGTTCATATTTATGAGGATGAATGGATAAATTGACGCCTCCTGCAATTGCAATTTCACATTCATTCCTGATTAAACTTTCACAGGCAAAATGAACAGCCGTTAATGATGAGGAACACATCGTGTCCAAAGCAATACTTGGTCCGCTGAAATTAAAGAAGTACGATACCCGGTTGGCGATTGATGCATATGAGGAAGAAACGGCCGCTTCGTGACCAACGCTGTACAGCTGATAGTGGCCGTACATAACCCCTGCAAAAACACCGACGTTTTTTCGTTCAAGCGTTTTCTTTGCGTACCCCGCATCTTCTATGGTGTGCCAAACCGTCTCTAAAAACAGTCTCTCCTGCGGATCAATTAATTCAGCTTCGGCAGGAGAAATATTAAAGAACAACGGATCAAAATGATACACATCGTCAATAAATCCCCCCCATTTGCTTTGGTTTTTTACTTCATCGCCCGCTGCGGGCTGATAGTGCAGCCCCGAATCCCACCGATCCTCAGGTATCTCAGTTATACAGTCTTTACCGTTCAATAAGTTTTCCCACAGAGTATCAAGATCATTTGCCATCGGGTAACGTCCGCTGATACCGATAATCGCGATATCATTGTCATGATACTTCTCCTGCTGCACCTGATTTTCCATCTGGATTTTCTGTTTCCCGTTAACTTCGGCTGTCTGTTCATGATCTTTTTTCTTCTGAGATGGGGTGCTGCTCCCGTTTTCTCCTAACCGGAGTTTATGAAGAAGAGTATCCCTGTGCTCCTCAACGAAATACTGTGACAATTCTTCTGCAGTCTGATATTCGAATAACAGCGTTTTTGAGAGCGCGCCGAAATGTTTTTCAAGCTCATTCGTCATATTGATAATCATAACGGAATCAAGTCCGTATTTTTCCAATGCCTCTTCTGCATCTATTTTGTCCGCAGGCATCCTGAATTCTGCAGCAATCACTTTGATGATGAAATCAGATGTTTCAGCTTTCAGTTTCTCTGAATCAAATGATTCGATATTTCTCCCTGTTCCTTCATCTGCCTGAATATTGTCTTTTCGTTCATATAATTGCTGAACATGATTGTCAATTTGCTCATCTCCGTAAAATACAGTAAATTGCGAAAAACCGGAGGACAATGCGACTGCAAACGCTTCTTTACCTTCCTCTTTTTCTAAAGGATAAAAACCCGCCTTTTTCATTGTCTCTACCGTGCGCTCATCCACTTGCATGCCGACTTCTTTCCACAGCGGCCAGTTCAGAGAGAGAGAAATCGTATCAGAATTCCGGGCAGAACGCATATTCATGAAATGATCCATATAACTGTTTCCGAACGCGTAATCAGATTGCCCGACATTTCCCAACACTGCGGAAGTAGAGGAGAAGCAAATGAAAAAGTCAGGATTTTCTTTCTCAACAGCATCATTCAGCCACATCGTACCCAATACTTTCGGTCTGATTACCTGATCGAATTCCTCTCGTGACTTGTTAAGAAGGAAAGAGTCACGGATGATTCCCGCGCCCTGAATGACCCCGTTTACTTTTCCATAAGAAGTTTTGGCTGTTTTGACTACATATTCGGCTTCTTCCTTATTGGTAATATCAGCCTGAACATAAACAGCTGACGAACCGGCATCCTCTAATCGTCTCAGCTGTTTTCTTATATGATCTGAAAGCGGAGATCTACCTGTTAAAACAAGGCAGCATTTTGTTTGAAAAGCCAAATATTCTGCAAAGGTAAATCCTAATCCGCCCGCGCCTCCTGCGATAATATATACTCCATTTTCTCTCAGCGGCACATCTCCGCTTCGGGAATTTTTTTCGGGTTCATACGTTTTGAGCTGTTTGACATAACGCTGCATGTCTTTATAACGAATCTCTACATCTGAAGGCTGGAAATCACTCAGCTCATTGCGTATGATATCAGCTGCGTGAACAGCTGCTATTGACTGCTCCATTTCAATGCTTTTTGCTGAGATTAACGGATTTTCCAGCTGCAATGTCCGCAAAAATCCGCTTGCCGCCGCGTAAAGAGGCTGTTCTCCAGAAAGATGCGAAAAATATCCATATAACAGCTTGATCGGTTTGCGGCAGTTATTTTTGAAGAGCGCCTGTTGTAATAAAAACAAAGAATAGACTCCGCTGTCGCATTGTTCACGAATCGCTCTCTCTGTTTTTTCAAACGGCATGTCTGACCATAAATGCACCGCTTCCCGTATATCTGACTTCTCTTCTTCTATAAGCCATCCTAACAGGTTTATGTAATCTCTTTCAGAGCGGGGGTCGATTTCAAATACACCGTCCCCGGTTTTTCGAAACTCTTTCCCCGGCTTAACCAAAATAACCCTTGTATCATGCAATGCAGCAAGTTCTTTACTCACATCTTCATTTTTATCAAATAATAAAAGGCTGCCCTCACGCCGGCCGCCTTTTACATGAATGCTGAGATCTGTCCGCTGCCAGACCGTCTGATAATATATCGCCTGTCCGTTACCCCCTGCGGAATGAGAACCAAGCTGCTGTATCCGCTTTACTCCTTCTTCCAAAGAAATGATGCCGCTTTCTATGTCAGAAAGTACTTTTTTTCTAATATGACGGGCTTCTTTCATAAAAATCTTCATCCCCTTTACAAATGGCACTGCCGCAAAATGATAAACTAATCCTGCATACGCTCCAGCGCATAATCTGCTTCCTCCGCAGTCAGTTCGCCCGCTTTTAATTGTCTGAGGAGCTCTTTTACTCTCTCGTTCTTTCCATTGGAATCCGCTGTTGCACGAGTCTGTGCCTTCGCGGAAAACGTTTCTTTTTTACGAATGGTTACATCCTTCAAACCTGCAAGTCTTTCTCCTTGTTCATTAAGCAGCTGAATATCGTAAATAAGCTCGGATTGACCTTTTTGGCCTGTTTTACGCGCATAAGCCCAGCATTCTGCTGAAACCTTTTTCCGAACCGTAATCTCTCCTATTGAAAAAGGAACATAAACAGATGCCTCTTCTCTTCCGTCCGTAATTCCGAACAAAGATTGCAGAGCCCCATCAATTAAAGACGGATGCAATGTATAATTTTCAAGAGCATATGCGGCTTCTTTTGGCAGCAATAAGTGTGCAACCGCTTCTGTTTTCCCGCCCCATAAACGTTGAATCGGCTGAAAAGCGCGCCCATACAGGAACCCGTTCTCCCGAAAATACTCGTAACATTCATCTTGTTCACGGACAAAAGCACTTCTGTTTATAATCTCTTGTCTGTCAATGTTCTCTATATCATCATCACTGTAATGATGATCATAATCTAATTCCCCCGTCACAAATCCAGTCCTTACAGCAGCATCCTCGTCAGGTGACATGTTAAATAATATGCTGCCGTCTTTTACGGAAATGTGAGTGTAAATGGTCAGGCTCTCTTGCAAAAGCATGGCCGGTCTGGCAAATATCACGTTTTTTAAACGAGTGACCTTTTTCTTTCGATATGACCGCGTTCCCGCTGCGCATGCCATTTCAAGAAAAGCAGCTGCCGGGAGAATGCTCTTGTTTTTTACGATGTGGTCTTTTAACCAAATCTCTTTTTCTCTTAATGTCGTTTTAAAAAACTGCTGTTCCAGAGTAGATTCATTCGAATCCAGAAGCGGGTGCAGTGAAGACTGCCGCGGCAATATTTCCGGAAATGTTGCACTTTGGTTTCGAGGCACCCAGTAAGACTCCTCAGCAAATGGATATAAAGGAAGCTTGACCTTTTGCGGGGTATATTCTTCATATAACTCTCTCCAATGAATATCAGCCCCGAAAGACCATAATTTTGCAAGAAGATTCAAGTCCTTTGTCTCCATCATCACCTCGAGGAATTTATCTTTCCTCTTTTGATCATGAAAGATAAAGACTTTATCAAAATCTTTCGTAACATTCCCTTTGTATACGCCCTCTCCAATTGTTCCTTCAGTACAGAAAGTTCTCAGCTTCTCCTTAAGTTCCGGCAAATCGGAAGCTACAACAGCAAGTCTGTCTTCCATCGGTTCCCTGCATGTCTGCAATGTAAAAGCGATATCAGCTGCCGAGACCTTTGTCTCCCGCTCTGTGAATTGCAGAAGGCGCCGGGCGTATTCTTTCAGTCTGTCTTCATTTTTGGCAGAGAGAACTGCGGCAAACGGACCGCTTATTGTTTGTGTGTCCGCATGGTTTTGATATTCTTCCACAATGACATGGGCATTTGCTCCGCCCGCTCCGAACGAACTGATTGCTGCTCTCCTGTTGGAGGCGCCTGATTCTTTCCGCCACTCTTCTTCTTTCTGCTGAACGTAAAAAGGCGTCTTTTCAAATCGGATATTTTGGTTCAGCTGTTCCGAGTGAATGGATGGCGCCAATTTCTGATGCTTAAATTGTAAAAGAACTTTTGTAAGGGCTGCTATACCTGCGGCAGACTCCAAATGTCCGATGTTAGATTTCACTGAGCCTATGGCACAAAATTGTTTATCGTCCGTAAATTTCTCAAACGCTTTTGTCAATCCTGCAATCTCAATCGGATCTCCGAGCGAGGTACCCGTTCCGTGTGCTTCCAAGTAGCTGACGGAACGCGGACTGATGCCCGATTTCTTGAAATTTTCAGCAATCAGCTCAGCTTGTGCATTCGGATTCGGAACCGTAAATCCATTGGTTTTTCCGCCATGATTTACAGATGTTCCTTTAATCACTCCGTATATATGGTCCTGATCAGCAATTGCTTTTTCCAAAGGTTTCAAAAGAACGGCGCCCGAACCTTCTCCCGGGACATAGCCGTCTCCGCCCTCTCCGAAACTTCTGCACAATCCTTCGGTGGAAACAAAATTACCTTGACTCAGCCAAAGGTATTTGCTGGGATGTATGGACACATTAACGCCGCCCGCAAGCGCAATTTCACTTTCCCCTCTTTTAATGCTCTCACATGCCAAGTGAATGGCCGTCAGCGATGATGAACACATCGTATCCAGTGCAATGCTCGGACCGGAGAGATTAAAAAAGTATGAAACCCTGTTCGCAATAGATGAAAAGAAGGAACTGAGCGCAATCGGATTGCCCCGCGCAGTTTCTTCTGCGCCGAATAATTGATATTGTCCGTACATGGCTCCGACAAACACACCGGCTTTCATACCGTCAAGCTTCTCTTTTGTATATCCAGAATCTTCAAACGTATGCCAGGAGGTTTCGAGAAAAATTCGCTCCTGAGGGTCCATCAGCTCAGCTTCTTTATGAGAAATGTGGAAAAACAGCGGATCGAATTGATCAACACCGCTGATAAAACCGCCCCACTTACTGTTGATTTTTCCCTTCTCCATTATGTCAGGACTGTAATTCGATCTGAAATCCCAACGTTCCTCGGGGATTTCAATAATACAGTTTTTCCCTCCGGCAATGTTTTCCCAGAACTCCTCAAGAGTATCGGAATTCGGATATCTTCCGCTCACACCGATAATGGCAATATCCTCACCCGGCTGAACCATGCTCGGTGCAGATGCAACCCTCTGCTGCCGGTGCTGTTTTTTACTCAGATTTTCTCTTTTCTTCGGCACTCTTTTTACCGGAGCTGCCCCTGCGGCCTTAAGCACTTTTTCTTTAAAAGATGTTAGGAAGAAGTTTGAAAGCTCTTCAATGTTCTGATATTCAAAAAAGATTGTTTTTGGAAGATCCCCGAAAGTATCTTCAAGCTTTGAAATAAGTGACATGATCATAAGTGAGTTGATTCCGAATTTCTCAAAAGAGTCCTTCGCATTTATTTTATGAGCTTGGATTTTCAAGACACCGCTGATGATCTTGATTAAATAGTCATTGACTTTTTCTTTCGCAGCATATTCCTCTTCTTCATCGTGTTCCGCCGTGAGTGTATCTTGATCTGCTGCAGCTGTATTTCTTTGAATCGAAAGCGCTTTTATCATTTTATGCCGCTTTCCTTCTGCAGGCATTAAGCTGGTAAATGAAGACCGCAGCATTTTCAGAAACGCTTCCAAAACAGAGGAAGTTCGCATCGGAGTCATTCCGTATTTTTCTTTTATTTGGTTGATTCCATTGCTGTCGAGACTCATCCCGCCATCTTTCAATAACGGCCAATTGATTGAAAGGGTTTTTCCGTTTCGGGAGAGCTGAGATCGAAGCACTGCAAAACTGTCCATAAAATGATTTGCGTACGCATAGTCACTTTGGCCGGCATTTCCGTAAGCGGAAAAAGAAGAAAAGAGAACAAAAAAATCAAGATCTTCGTCTTTTGTCAGCTCATCCAGCCAGATTGTCCCGTAAACTTTCGGTTTCAGTACGTCCGTAAAATCACTGAGACTTTTGTTTACAAGAAATGAGTCACGAAGGATGCCGGCAGCATGAATGATCCCGTTTATGCTGCCGTACCGCTGTTTAACGCCGAAAATGAATCGCTCTGCCTCTGTTCGATCTGTGATGTCCGTCCGCTGATATTCAACAATAGAGCCGCTCTCATTAAGCTTACTGATCCGTTCTTTTTGATCAACGGTTAAAAAAGAACGGCCTGTAAGTATAATCACGGCTTGGTTTTCTTTAGCGATGTGTTCCGCAAACAGCAGCCCGAGTTTTCCCGCTCCTCCGGTAATGATATATATGCCGCCTTTTTGATACGTTACAGATCCGTTATCGTGTTCAGGAATATCAATATGCTGCAGCCCTTTCACATAACGGGTATATGAGTCTATTAAAATCTCACATTCATCCGTTTGAAAGCGCTGTATTTCACTGATTGCAGCATCCCACATCTCGGAAACCGGAGGATTTTTGTCAGAATCCTCATGGCGTATCTGTATGGTTTTCGCTTTAAGCTTAGAGCTTTCCATGTTTACCGTTTTCATGAACCCTCCGACAGCTTCATGAAACGGCTGATTCAGACCGCTTGTCCAATAAATATGCAATAACGTAACAGGTTCGTTTCTCCGCATTAAAGCTTTTGATAATAAAAAGAGCGAGTTGATCCCTCTGCGAAGAGTTTCATTAACGGATTTTTCAGTGAATTCTCTGATTTCTCCGTTCCATAAATAAAGCACGACATCAGGTGTAAATCCGTTTTCAGCCAAATCAGACAGCAGCATTTCGACATGATTTTCATCAGAAGGATTGATTGTGCATCTATTCCGTTCAATTCTATAATCAGAATCTGGCGTAACGAGAATGACACGGTTATGATCTCCATTCATCATCTCGGCATGCTGAAAAAGACGGTTATCCTGATCAAAAATCAGCATATTCCCCGGTGCCTGCTGATTCGGCATATCAATGTTATTTGTTCTTACCCAATCGTTCTTAAAAAAAATGGTTGGGGACGGAGCTTGTGATTCCGGCTCCGCCTTTTTTTCCATTTGTTCTTTTCTGTAAGTGCGAATTAGCTCCAGTCCTGCATCAGGAGACATTTGCTGTTCTTCAATTAAGGAAAGTATTTGTTTGATCTGCACTATTTTCCCTCCAGCAGCTGATAAACTTGATCAGCAGAAAGTTCACCGTTTTTCAATTGTTCTAATAAGAAGAGAATTTCCTGATCTTCATTTTTACGTCCTGCGGTTAATTCTCCCCCGGTCACTTTTCTGACAGAAAAGTCTTTCATGCTCACGGCTATTTCGCCGCTCTCGTTAATAAAATCAATGTTATACGTATAAAAACCGGTTTCTCTCACCGAGACATGGCATCGGGCAGTAAGCGCCCTCTTAATGTGAAGATCTCTAAGTGAATATGGAACAAATAAGCCGTCTTTCTCATTATCTCTTAACAAAAATGCCGCCGCTTGAAAACCGCCGTCAATTAATGAAGGATGAAGTGTAAAATGTGAAAACCCGTTCGCTAAATGAGCCGGAAGCTCCAATTCTGCCATTAACTCCATATCACCGCGGTATACGGCTTTCAACGTTTGAAAACTGCTATGATATGTCAGGCCCATACGACTGAAGCGGTGATAACACTCTTCCCGGCTTATGACAGCCTTACTGCTGCGTTTGAACTTATCAATATCGACATACTCAGCATTGCTGTTTATGTCCCCGAATACTGTTTCACTTTGTGTGCAGATTTGCTGCACGCCATCCGGACCCTCTTTACATATCGTTACGTTCAACTTATCTTGTTTCATTTCCAAGTCGGTATAAATGTGCAGCGTTTTTCCTTTATATAATATAGGTCTGTTCCACATCACGTCTTTTATTTTATATACTTTACTTTCTCCGCTTATTTCCGCACAAACAAGAGCCATTTCAAGCGAAGCGGCTCCTGGCAGCACATAGTCTCCTGAAACAAGATGATCAGTGACGAAAAATTCAGTTCCGGAAATAACAGTTTTAAATGCTTGTTTCTTTAATGTTGAGACATTCTCGCTGATTAATGGGTGAAGACTTTTACTATTAACCTCGCTTTTGTTCTTTTTCGGGGTGAACCAATAACTCTCTTTTGCAAACGGATAAGTTGGCAGCGGCACTCTATTCAATTTCTTATTGCCGATTGTCTTCCATTCAAACTCGGCTCCATTGGCCCACCATTGTGCGAGCAGCTCCTCTTTTCCGCTTTGAAGAGCCTCCTCAATCATATATTCAGAAACAGCTGTGGGCTCTTCAGTGTTTTCGCTTATAAATACGCCTTTTTGCACCTTACTGTCATCAAGAAAGCTGACGTATTTATCTCTCAGCTCAGTCAGACTCGCTGCACATACGGCAATTCTTTCGTTCATTGCTTCCCGGCCGTTTTGCAATGTAAATTCCATGTCACTGGCATTAACGGTCATGTCACCGGCAATCACGCGATCCAAGTACTGAAGCATAAGCCGGATATACTCAAGTAATTGATCTTTGGTTTTCGCAGATAAAACAAAAATATGTGTGTTACCGTTGTTTTCCGGCATTTCTTTTTGAGGTTCCCTATATTCCTCTAAAACAATATGCGCGTTCACACCGCCGAATCCGAATGAGCTGACACCCGCTCTCCTCGGCAGATCGTTGTTCTCTTTATCTTTTATCGGATTCCACTTTTGAGCGGTTTCTGTGATATAAAATGGCGTATTTTCCAGTTTGATGTATGGATTGAGTTCTGAAAAATGGGCGAGTCCCGGAAGTTTGCGATATTTAAAAGCCAGTAACACTTTCATCACTCCGGCTATTCCGGCAGCGGTTTCGAGATGGCCGATGTTTGTTTTCACAGACCCGATTCCGCAGCATTTCTGTTTCGCAAAAGGAATGTCCCATTCTTGATATAACGTTTTAAATGCCTTTATGATGCTGTTTACTTCAATCGGATCGCCAAGACTTGTCCCTGTGCCATGCGCTTCTATATATCCCGCAGTGGCAGGGCTGACCCCCGCCTTCCGCCAGGCTTCGGTTAATAAGTCCGCCTGTGCGTTCGGATTCGGAGCTGTCAAAGAATTGGCGCGGCCGCCGTGATTTACAGCTGACCCTTTAATCAAACCATATATATGATCACCGTCTGCCTGTGCTTTGCTGAGCGGCTTAAGCAATACTGCAGCCGCCCCTTCACTCCTTACATAGCCGTCAGCGCTTTTATCGAACGTTTTGCACTTTCCGTCTTTGGAAAGCATACCTGCTTTATCAAAAGCTATAAACAGAGTAGGGCTTGTCATAATATGCACTCCGCCTGCAATCGCCATTTCAAAATCGCCTCTTTGAATCCCCTCAGCCGCACGATGGAGTGCAACTAACGAACTTGAACAGGCAGTGTCAATCGGTTCGCTCGGACCCGTCAGGTTCAGCTGGTAAGAAATACGATTTGCCAATATACAATGATTTAAACCGGTTGCGGTCTGCGCCTGAACAGAGACACCATTTTCATTCAGACGTTCAGCATAATCCGTTGTGGCGACCCCTGCAAACACCGCGGTTTTCGTCCCTGCCAAATCAGACGGCTTATAGCCCGCATCTTCTATTGTTTTCCATACAGTCTCCATAAAAATTCTTTGCTGGGGATCCATTAATTCTGCTTCGGCGGGAGAAATCCCGAAAAACAACGGATCAAAACTGTCCGCGCCTTTGATAAATCCGCCTTTTTTTATTTTTGTTCTATTGACGTCCCTGATCGGATCGCCGTCAAACTCTTTCCAGTTCCAACGGTCTTCAGGAATGTCTGTAATCATATCCCGCCCTTTTTCAATTCCTTCCCAAAAGTCTTCCAGCGTATCTGTTTGGGGGAAACGGCCGCTTATTCCCACTATTGCAACCGGCTCATTCATATGTCTTTCCTCTTGCCTGGCTTTGTTTTCAGGCTCAGGGGAATGTTCATAAGATTCCGGCGGAGGCGTGCTGTACAATGTTTTTTCGTCAGCTGCAGAAAAAGATTCTGTCTCAGCAAAAAGGATTTCTCCGTATTGCTCGATTACATAATCAGTCATTTCAGCCAGTGAATTGCATTCAAAGAAAATGGACGGCAATAATTCCGTACCATATTGTTGATTGATTTCATTTCCGAGTCTGGTAAACGTAATAGAATCAAATCCGTACTCGCCGAATGAAGTCTCTTCTTCTATTTCCTTTCTGTCAATCTTCAAAATACTTGACATCATCTTTGCGATGCCCTCAATCAGATTTTCTCTCCGGTCTTTCGCCGCAGATTCATCTGAAGAAAAAGAACCGCAGAGATGAAGCTCCTCGGAATACTCACTCTTTAAAAACTCAAGAAGTTCATTAAAATCAGTAAGACCGAAAAAATCTGACGGCATCATTGATATTCCTAATGTTTCGTTTAATTCGTTGCCCAGCATTGTAAACATAATTGAATCAAATCCGTATTCACTTATCGGCAGTTCAAAATCAAATTCCCGTTCTTCAATTTTTAATACGCCGGTGATGATGCGCGTCAAAGTGCTTTTTAAAGATTCAGTTATTGACAGCTCTTTCGGTTCGTGATTTTCGTCGGCGATTGCCGGATCACTTTTTCCGCTGTCAATCGTTATCATTCGTTCCAGCTTTAATTCATTACCGCTAAATACCATTATTTGATGTTCACACCCTGTCATTGCTTGATCAAATGCTGCAAGGCCTTCCCGTTTTCCCAGAGGCAGCATTCCGAAACGGTCATAAAGGAACTTCTCTGAATGAATATCAATTTGCATACCGCCTTCTTTCCATAAAGGCCAATTAATCGAGACTGTTTTTCCAGGTTTATTTTCCGCCGCTCTCATTTCCGCAAAATAATCCATAAACCGGTTTGCATAAGCATAATCAGTTTGTCCGGCATTCCCGATTATTGCGCTGATAGATGAAAACATAACAAAAAAGTCCAGAGGTTCTCTGTCTGTATACCGGTCAAGCCATATCGTTCCGTAAACCTTGCTCGCCAAGACTGAATCGAGATCCTCTTCACGCTTATTGATGAGTAATGAATCTTTTATCACACCGGCACTGTGAATAATTCCTTTAACAGGACCTAATTTGTTTTTGACGAGTTTTATCAGGTTGTTGACATTTTCCTTATCAGAAATATCGGTTCTTACATAAAAAACCTCTGATCCGTTTTTTTCGAGCTCTTTTACATTGCTTACGGCTTCCACAGAAAGCTCTGATCTGCCGATAAGGACAAGCTTTATTCTCCCTTTTCGCACAAGGTGTCTGGCAAAAATCAGTCCCAGACCGCCTGTTCCTCCTGTAATGAGGTAAACTCCCCCTTCTTTTACTTCCATCTTTTTGGGGGGCTCTGCACTTTCAATTTCTGCAGAGTGTTTTACCTGCCTGATTCCATCTCTGTATCTGATCTCTGAAGTATCATCGCTGATGACTGTTTCTTTCACAAGGTTTTTTAATTCAGGCAGACCGGTGTTCAGCTGTAACTGAATATCGTCGCTGTGTATTTCAATATTTTTACCGGACAACATTGGATGTTCCAAATGAAGCGACCTAAAAAAGCCGCTGATTGCCATTTGATAAGGTAAGATTTGATTGTTCCTTGTGAAAAATACATGTGATATCAGAATTTTATGTCTTGGGATTGTTGCTAACAGAGCTTTCGTTACATTGAAAACCGGCAAAACAGCCTCTTCCAGCTTTTCATCAATGTTATGCTCAATTCCCGTTTCAGGGCTCATCCCGATTAAAATGACGCGGTCAATTGTCACTTGTCTTTCTTTAAGAATCGCCAGCAATTTCTTATAGCCGTCAAGTTTGACGCTGTTCAATTCAAAGGAATCAGCTTGTTTTTCTTGAAAACTGCCGCCATGGCGGACAAAGATCATGTTCAGGCCGATATCTTTATATGCCTGGCGGATCAGCGGTTCTGATATATCCCGACGGAGTGAAATCACAAGGCAGCTGTTTAAACCGCTGGCTTCAGGCTGATGAAGCAGAGGGGCCCGCTTCCACATATCTGTGTAATACTTAACTGAATGCCGCTCATCCTGAGTCTGCGGTGCAACCCTTAATGCCTTCAACGCTAAGTTTTTTATTTTAAGACTTACAGATCCGTTTTCATCCATAAATAGTATATGAAACCTTTTGACATCATCATGTTGTCTTTCATCGGCAGCTGTAATGTAAGCATAGCCGTTTGCCGAAGGTGCGTGAAGAATCTCCAGCTCACCTAATTCAAAAGGCAAATATGCGGTGTGATCGTCTTCCTGACCGGACGTAAACCCTGTTGTGGATTGAAAAATGCCATCCAATAAACACGGTTCCAGCAGCGTGCCGGATTTTTTATGAATGCTCTCAGGAAGTGATATTCGTGCAAGAACAGCATTTTCATGAATAAACAGCTGTTTTATTACCTGAAAACTGGTTCCATAGTCCAAACCGCTCTGCCGGAAGGTCCTATAACACTCAGCGCCGCTGATTAATCTTTTCTGTCCGGTTAACCAGCTGTCCAATTGAAAATGCTCTGTATGAGAGGCATCTTGATCTCCGCATGTGATAATGTTTCCTTGGCAGTGAACTGCCGCTTCAGGTTGCATATCGGTTTTCACCACAAATCTTCCGTCTTTTTGATTCGGCAGCAGATCTATCATTATCGTCTTTTCTTTTTCAACGGTTATCGGAACCGCCCATACAACCTGACTCAGTTTTATGACTGATTTTCCGTACATCCTCTCTCCCGCTTCTCTGGCCGCTTCGATGATTGCCGCTCCGGGCAGAACCATATTCCCATGCACAACATGGTCTTTTACATAATATTCAGAATCTGAAAGCGTTTTATAAAATCGGCACTCACCTGCTGAAAAATCAAATAAAGGAGCTGTACCGGCTGCTGTTGTTGTTTGCGCCTTATTTGACACCCACAGTCTGTTTTTTAAGAAAGGGTAAGTCGGCAGGGCAATTTTTCTCGGTTTTCTGCCGGTGCGGAAATCTTCCCAGCTTAAATTGCCTCCTGATACCCAAAATTCAGCCATTTCGGTTAATGTGGTGCTGCCGGATTTGAGCGGAAGATCCGATTGTCGCTGTCCGCGTTTATGATTCGGTTTTTTCCCTCTAAATATTTCGTGATCGTCAATTCCATTATAAAAGTGATTTAATTTCAACATCAGATCATCGATATTATTTGAAATGACAGCAAGCCTTTCCGGCATGGCTTCACGCCCTTCAAGAAGGGTATACGCAATATCAGAAAGGTGAAGCGGCTTGTTTGTTCCCGGCGGCTGTAAAAACTCGCCCTGCTTATGACGGGCCTTTTGAAGATATTCCTCCAGCTGTTTTGCTGATTCCCGTAAACTCAGTGAATGCTTGGCTGAGAGTACGATAAGTTCCTCACTTTCCTCACGCCTCGTATGACAGTCAGCAGCAGACTCATACTCTTCCACAAGGATATGAGCATTTGCCCCGCCCGCTCCGAAAGAACTTAATCCCGCACGCCGCGGATATTTGCTGTCAGAATGTTTTTCATTCGCGGGTTTTATCCAGTCGGCGGTTTCCTGTTGAAGACAAAAAGGTGTCTCTTCCAGATAAAGATCCGGATGCACCCGTTCAGCATGCAGTGTTGCGGCTATTTTTTTATACTTCATTTGTAAGATAATCTTTGTCAGGCCGGCGATACCCGCGGCCGCTTCCAGGTGGCCGATGTTAGATTTAATCGATCCGAGAGAGCAATATGAAACATCTTCGGTATAAGCTCTAAACGCCTTGGTCAGGCCTCGGACTTCAATCGGGTCACCCAGCGGCGTTCCCGTGCCGTGGGCTTCAATAAAGCTGACACTTCTGGCGCTCCAACCGGCCGCTTTAAGAGCTCCTTGAATTAAATCCGCCTGTGCGGCAGGATTAGGCACCGTATAGCCATTTGTCTTTCCGCCATGATTAATTGCCGTTCCTTTAATGACGGCGTACACAGTATCATTATCACGTATGGCATCTTTAAGCGGTTTAAGAATAACGGCCCCGACACCTTCCCCGGGCACGAAACCGTCGCCGCCTTCTCCAAAACTTCTGCATTTTCCCGATTTTGAAAGCATCCCCATCTGACATCGGTATAAATAGTCAGAAGGATGAAGATACAAATTTACTCCTCCCGCAACCGCAACCGAGCACTCACCCTTTGTTAAACTTTGGCAAGCCATGTGAATTGCCGTTAAGGATGAAGAACAAGCCGTATCTACAGGGACACTGGGACCTGTAAAGTCAAATGTGTAAGACACTCTGTTCGCGAGAGACCATGGGAACGAATTTGGAAGTACATCGTTTTTGTCCGTCGGTATTCTTTCGCCGAGCAGCTTGTAAGAATTGGTCGTCACTCCCGCAAATACACCGACATGTTTTTCGGTCTGCTTTCTCAACCCTTCAATGGTATATCCCGAATCTTCAAATGCTTTCCATACGGTTTCGAGAAATATTCGTTCCTGAGGATCCATCGCTTCTGCTTCTCTCGGCGATATTTGGAAAAACAAAGAATCAAATGATTCAGCATTCTTTAAAAATCCGCCCCATTTGCAATAAATTTTCCCCTCATGCGCTTTAGCGGGGTCTGGATCATAGTAGGTCTCATAATTCCATCGTTCTTTCGGAATTTCTGTGATTGCGGTTCTCTCTTTTGATAGAAGCTCCCACAATTCTTCGATATTTTCAGCCCCGGGATAACGGCCGCTGATACCGATTACCGCTATCCCGTCAAGATGTTCTTTTTCCTCCGCCGCAGGTGCAGTGATGTTTTGTTCCGGCCTGGCGGGGGTAATGCTCTGAATCTGTTTTCCTTTTTCCTCCCGTGAAAATAAACGCCCCAGCCGATCCGGATATTCCTTTACAAGATGATCTGCTAAATCTCTGATTGTATGAAATTCAAATAAAAGCGTTTTCGAAATTGCTCCCAGTGACTGCTCCAGCTTTGTGTTGCATTGATGAATCATAACCGAATCCATTCCATATTCAGCCAGATGCACATCTTGATCGATCTCTTCCCGTTCTGCACCGATCTCAGAGGAGATGATATTGGTTAAAAACAAAACTGTCTGATCCAAAATATCGCCTTGAGCCAAAGGAATGGCACTGCCTGTCTCTGTTTCATCCGTCAAAAATCTCTGCCGCATAAATTGTTCAAAGCGCTCATGATCACCGCAGACTGCAATATTATGCAGCTGACCCGAAGTTACAATCCGCGAAAACCATTGCGTTCCGTCTTCAGCAGGAAGTTCTTCGAGCCCGGAACCATGAAAAAGAGACGTCCGCCCTTGACCTGACAGGTTCGCCCCCATTCCGATGTCTTGCCATAAAGGCCAATTGATTGTCAGCGTGCGGCCGCTGCGCAGAGAATTTTGCCGTTTCTGTTCCCGATATTCGGCAAAATGATCTAAAAAGCCGTTTGCATATGCATAATCACATTGGCCTTCGTTCCCTGCAATAGAGACGACTGAAGAAAAAACGGCGAAAAAATCCAATTCCAGCGACTTCGTTGCATGATCAAGATTCAATGCACCATGAACTTTCGGAGCAATCACCTCTGAAAGTTCATGCTTTGTTTTTCGAAAAAGCAGCGAGTCTCTGATAACTCCTGCACAATGAATGACGCCATGAAGACCTGCATGCTGATCGGTAATACCGTCAATCATTTTTTTTACCGCTTCTTTATCGGATATATTCGCCTGTATATAATAAACCTTTGCTTTAAAGCTGTTCAGGTATTCTAAATGTTTCTGCATATCTCCGTTTAAAACAGATCGCCCCGATAGGATAATGGTGGATCTTTCAGTTTTCGCGCAATATTCAGCGACTTTACTGCCAATCCCCCCAAATCCCCCTGTAATTAAATACACTTTATCTTTTTCAGGGTATTGAACGGTCTTTCTGTTTGTTTCTCTCTGCTTCACTAACATCCGTGCATATCTTACGCAGCCTCTGTAAGTGATATGAATATGCCGATCAGGCGCTGTGTTTATTTCTTTATAAAGAATGTCAGCCCTTTCTGAAAATGAAACGGATGCAGAATCATGTTCAAAGCAAACCGTCTTACAATGAAGCTGCGGGTATTCTTGTTTTACCGATTTTAAAAAACCGTTCACACCTTCAAAATACGGCAATTTTTCTTTTTGATCTGCGCTGAATGTATAAATGAACGTTACTTTGTTTATAAGGTTCTCGCTGATTAAAGCCTTAGTCAGATAAAACACGGAATAAATTCCTGATTCGAGTGTTTCTTCCAGTTCAGGCTGTTTTTCAGACCACGTATGCAAAATTGCATCAGGCGCTGCGCCTTTTTCCTTTAACAGACGAATGACACCTTGATAATCTTCGGGACGCTGCCTGTTGATCGTGAAAACACTGTCGCTTATCTGCTCTAAACGCTCACCGGGCATAATAAGATATGCGGACGTATTCTCTCTTTTTTTCAGCTCTTCAAAATAGTCTTTATTCCCGGAGAACAACAAAATAGTACAAGCTTGTCGGCTGCCCGCTTCATTCTCAATTGCGGTTTCTTTCCATACCGGCGTATAAAGTGCCTGATTCTTCTTTTCTGAAAAAGCCGCGTCTGATTTTACCGGCTGAGGGTTTAAAGAAAATTGAGAGCGCTCAAACGGATAAGGCGGAAGCGGGGCTTTTCTTTTATGATCATCACCTAGTTTCGCCCATTCAATCTCTTCTCCTGAAAGCCACATTTGCATAAATGAATGATATAGAGCCTCATCGGCTGGTTTGTCCGCTTCAAAAGCAGCCGCTTTGTTTAGTTTTGCTGATGGAGGGAGCGATCCGAATTGAAAAACTGAAAAATCAGAAATATTCACATCCGGCTCCGTTCCCTTTTCTTCCGTGTGAAGCGGCATATGGTCAGCTATCTCCTGAGACACGGCATCCATTTGATTGTATTCTGTCATCAACGGAAAACGAGTTTTATCATAAAAACCTGCCGGCTGCTCATTAATACAAGCAACAGCCTGTTTAATTCCGTCTTGCTTTTTCAATAACATGCTCAGAAAAAGTTCTTTAGACAAGATTCCTTCATCCAGTAAATTTAATATTTCCAGAACATAATCATTATTAAAGAATCCATCATAATCTGTTAAATCCCATCTCTTATACAGTCTTCTCATAGAGGCAAGGATAGCCATGATCGCCGCTTCCTCATCAGCCGGCAATGCGTTTCTTTTATCCGCCGTGCGCTTCACAATATAAGATAAAATCTCGATTTCCTGAGTCTTCCCCGCTTTATCCCACTCTTCTAAAAACCCTTTAAACGTATATTGGTGCTCAAGAAGCAGCCGTGTTTTCCCGTACAGGCGGTCTGCAAAATCAGCCGGGAAGCTCAGACCGTTCAGCAGCACCCTTACATATTCTTCATTTAATCGAACCGGCGGGTACGTTTTTGAAGTGTACGGATTGACAAATGGAATGGACGGCGGCTCACAGGATATGTGCGAAAGTTTTTCAGCGCCTGTGATGACAGAAATGGCCTTTTCAATTTTGATGATATCCGCTGCTGCAAGAGCGACGTAATATCCGTCTCCGGCGCCTGTAATGAGGCTTGGCTTAAAACCGGATGCCAGGATACTTTTTATGATTTCCGTATTGATAACTAAAGAATACAAGCGGATTTTCTCAGGCGTCCATTTTCTTTTAAATGAACTGTGCAATGTTGGTATACCCTTCAGCACCGGCCTTACTTTCTTTTCTAAATCAGGGAACACCCGTTTCAAAACGGCAAATTGTTTATAACTTTCCCATTTGAAGTCACCGATGGCAAGCGCCCATTCAGAACCTTGTTTCCTCCGAAAACTTAATCCCTCTTTAAGCTGATTTTTAAATTCCTCCTTGCTGCCTGCCAATAAACCAGCCCTGTAATCAAACGATGTCCTTGTTAAAAGGGTGCTGCTGATCACTTCATTTGATATTTTGCAAAATTCCTCTGAATCGTCAGCAAAGGTTCTCCAATGATGTATCATTTGTTTCATGCTTTCTTCACTTTTAGCGGAAAAAAGGAAGGGTATCCTTCCTTTTCTGTCAGATTCGTCTTTTGTATGTATAAATTCTTCGATGATGACGTGAGAGTTGACACCCCCAAAACCGAAGGAGCTGATTCCCGCCCTGAGCGGAGCCCCGTCTGCCGCCTTCCAATCACTTGAATCAAGCGCCGGCCTAAACGGTGTTTTTTCAAACTGTATAATTGGGTTTACCGTATGTACATTCAGGCTTTTCGGCACCCTCCGGTGTTTCATCATCATTAGAACTTTTATCAATCCGGCCATTCCCGCTGCTGCTTCTGTATGACCGATATTTGTTTTCACACTTCCGATCCTGCAATATTGAGTATCCTCAGTATATTGCCGATACGCTTTTGTCAATGCTTCTATTTCTATCGGATCGCCCAGAGATGTTCCTGTGCCATGTGCTTCTACGTAAGAAACCGTCGCAGCATCGACAGCAGCGTTGTGTAAAGCTTCTGAGATGACCCGGCACTGCGCTTCTGCTCTGGGAGCGGTTATGGAACGGGTTTTACCGCCATGATTAACAGCTGTCCCTTTTATGATCCCGTATATATGGTGACCGGCTTTTACTGCATCACCAAGGCGCTGCAGCAATACAACGCCTGCCCCTTCTCCGGGAACGTACCCGTTCGCTGCTGCGTCAAAGGTTTTACATTTGCCGTCAGGACTCAGCATTCTGGCTTTGGAAAAAGAAATATATTTTCCGGGTTGGAAATTCAAGTTTACTCCCGATGCGATTGCATAATCGCTTTCTTTTGTCCGCAATGACTTAACCGCTTCATGTAAAGCAACAAGCGATGATGCACAAGCGGCATTTACAGACATGCTTTTTCCGGTCAAACCGAATGTGTATGAAAGCCGGTTGGAAAGCATAGCTTCGAAACTTCCTAAACAGGCATAACTGTCGATTTCCGATTCAGCATGACCTGTCTGCCGGTAGTCAGAATTCATAATACCCGCAAAAACAGAAGTGGTTTTACGCTGGAGATCCTGCAAAGAAACCCCGGAATCTTCGATGCACCGCCAAGTTTCTTCTAAAAGGATTCTTTGCTCAGGATCCATGTTTTTCGCTTCCCGGGGAGAGATATTAAAAAACTTATGGTCGAAATGGTCAGCTTTATGAATAAAACCTCCCCACTTGCTGATTGTTTTGTTCGGTATACTGATATCAGCTGAATAATAAAGTTCGGGATCCCACCGTTCAATCGGCACTTCCCGGATGGAATCTTTGCCGCTATTTATGTTTTCCCAGAATTCATGATAATGATCTGCATCGGGGAATCTGCAAGCAACCCCGATTATCGCGATATCCGCACTCTGTTTATTCAAATGAACCATTGGCCTCCACCCGCTCCTTCTTTAGTGTAGAAATAACGTATTCAATCTGCGCCTTAGCAGACTTTCGGTCTCATTCATCAATTTTTCACCAATGTCATCGACATGTCTGTTTCTCCATGATTCCAAATCCGTGCCCTTTACCCAATGATTAAAAGCGCCTAAAGACGGGCCGCAATGAACTTGGAAATTCACCTTTTGTTCTTCCTGCCCTTCCAAAGCAAGCAGACATCCTCTCTGCAAATACCACTTAAATAGTAACAGCATCTTATATTTTTGATTGCGCTCAGCTTTTTGGGCCAGGTTCGGCTGTTTTTCTATTAAGCTTTCGTAGATTTCATCAACAGTCTTGTTAAAATAATCGTTTTCGAGCTGAATCTTTGTCTTTTCATCTATCTCACTCAAAGACTCATATTGTAGGTAGATTTGAAATAATTTATTTGCCCTGACCGGAAACAGCGTGCCCTTTTTCAGCACCTGCACCTTTGTTCCGAACTCAAACAGAGTCTCCGAAGGCGCATAAGCAGTATCGCATATTCCTGTCTCACTCAGCATTTCTTTAACAAAACCGCTTGTTTCGGCTTCAACTGTACATTGATTAATGGATCCCGTCATAATAAAATCAGCGCCCATTAAAAAAGCAGACGCGGCAGACTCGGGAGTCCCGATTCCTCCCGCAGCCCCGATCCTTATCTTCCTTGCGTATTTGTGTGTTTCCATCATTTCATCCCGCAGGTTAACAAAAAACGGCAGCATCGCTGTCAATGAGCCCTGTTCAGTATTACTTCCGCAATCTGCTTCAATAATGATATCGTCTGCTGCCGGAATACGGCTGAGCCACTCCGCCTGCTCTTCCGTCAGCATACCGTGCTGACACATTCTCTTTACGATACTTGGAGGAGGCGGACTCAGAAATGCGGCCGCAACTTCCGGCCGTGAAACTTTGGCAATGATCCGATTATGAGGTATGACCCTGCCGCTTTTGTCTATCTTCAACTGATGCGCTTTGTAATAAATTAATGGTGCGCTGACGGAAAAATACGAAGACGCTTCTATTACTCGTACGTCATGCTTGATATATAAATCTATCAATTCCTTTTCTCTATCTTGATGATCCGGCTCAAATCGCAGATTCATTCCGTAGGGCTGGCCATTTTTGAGTGTCTTCTTAATAGAAATAAGGGCCTGTTCAATTTCCCTTATAGGTAAACCCGCTGTCCCAAAGAACCCCAGCATTCCTTTCTTCCCGAGGCGGATCAGCATTTCAGCGGAAGAGATCCCTCTATGCATCGCACCTGCCAAATACGCGTATGTCAAACCGTAATCTTCTTTGAAAGATTGATCACCCAATCGGGACACCGGTGAAGCTGCACCGCTCTCTATATTTTCGGCCAAGAGGCTATGCTCTTTCCCGCTTTCCGAATTGTCCGTGTTCCCTTCAGAAAAAAAGAGACTGTCTTCCGGCGCACTGATAGTAAGCGGTTCTTCATCTCTTTGTATGGTTTGAATTAATTTAGTCAAAATGTTTCCGGGACCGATCTCTTCAAACAGAGTGACGCCTTGTCCCATTAGATACCTGATGCTTTCAGTCCATTTTACCGAGTTTGTTATTTGTTCAATTAAATTCCGTTTGATATCTTCTTGTTTATAAGGTCTTGCCGTATAGTTGGAAATGACCGGGAAATTCAATTCAGAAAAATGAAACTCCTCGATAAATTCCGCAAATTCACGCTGTGCACTTTCCATGAAACGAGAATGAAAAGCTCCGCCGACTTGCAATACGATATAAGCTTTCGCCCCTTCTTTTTCAAAAAAAGAGGCTGCCCGCTTTATCTCTTCTGCAGCCCCTGCTATCACAATTTGTGAAGATGTATTGTAATTGGCGATATCTATTTGGCCGAGTTCATACTTTTGAAGTATTTTTTTTATGTGATGCTCATCCAGTCCGATCACGGCAGCCATTCCGCCCTCGGAAGCCTCACTCATTAACTCGCCTCTTTTAGCAACCAGCCGGAGACCTGTTTCAAAATTAAAAACGCCGGCCGCAAAAAGCGCAGTATATTCACCCAGACTATGTCCTGCAACAGCATCAGGGCGTGTATGACCTTCTTTTAAACCCTTTAAATATTGCAGTGCGCTCACTGTATAAATTGCAGGCTGTGTATACTTCGTATCAGTCAGCCTTTCTTTTTCATCTGAAAGGCATAAATCCTTTATGGAGTATCCTAAAATATGATCTGCCTTTTTAATGAGCTCACTGAATTCATCGAATAAGTCTCTGCCCATTCCTTTAAACTGCGCTCCCTGTCCGGGAAAGACATAAGCAAGCATTTGTTTTCCTCCTGTTCCGTATTTCTGCCGTTTCTTTTCGTTCCGATTTTGATTAACGTTTTTCACTTCAATTTTAAAATTGTCGTTTACTCTCAGCACCCTTACTTAATAAGCATTACGAAGCAAAATAAAAAAACCTTTATGCCGGATAAAGGTTTAAAAGCAAAAAGCATGTACAAATATCATATCGCCGTAAATATAAATAGATTTAATTTTCTGATAATTAAAACCGCATTTTCATTCTGTTTTATATATATCAATATAATAAAAACATTCCAACGTGCCGAAACAACGATTGGTTTTATGTGAATATTTCCCTAAATAAATACTATACCATGATTTACTTGTTGTCAATGGGAAACACAAGTATATACCAATTCTTCAGCCGCCTTTTTACAGGCGGCTGAACTCGGTTGTTATCAGTTCATCAGCCCATGCCGATATGCCTTCACTATACTATTTGCGGAATAATAGTTCTTTCTCTTTGTTGTAGTCTTTAGTAAATTGATTGAACTCATCTGCTTGTTTATGCACCTTTTCGTAAACTGAGTTTACTTTGCTGATTTGCTCTTCCAGCTGCGCTAATGTGAGCTTTTTATCTTTAATCAGTTTATAAAGGTCCTTATCAAGTGAAATGGCTTTTTCGTACTTTTTGTACAAAAGATCATAAGATGCATACCTTTTCTCCATTAAAGCGACAGCATGCCCGGCTTTTTCTTTTACTTTCTTATCCTTTATTTCTTGAGAAGTTTTTTTTGCGGATTCAAACGCTTTTTTTGAATCATCAATACTGTCTTTTTCTGCTTTCAGATGTTTTTTTCGCTGATTTGCATTGCTCAGAGCCTGATCAGACAGTGTGACAATTTTCTGGTAATCATCCATATTCAGTTTAACCGCGCTGTCGTATAGCTTATGCTCTTTTTTCTCCAATTTTTCTAATGTTTTCTGCTCTTTTTGAAACGGTTTTTCCGCTTGAACGGCTTTTTCCATCGAGTCATGAAGCGATTCAACTGGATCTTTTCCCCCGCAGCCGGCAAGAAGCATACTTGCGGCGCCGAGCGCTCCGATTCCTGCTAATACCTTTTTTTGAATCATATTCACTTAAAATCCCCCAATCTTGACAATTTCCACTATAGAAGCCCGAACGCTTTTTGACAATAGCTGAGCTGTAATTGGCATGACCGTGTAAAGACGCTTACGGTGCTTTCAAAGAATACTTGCGTAAAAAATTGAGAAAACAGGGCGGATGACCATACATCTTTTTGGCTTTTACATAGTTTATAGTAGACGCCGGCCCTGCTGACAGAGGGTCAGCGTAATTAAAAGAGGAGGTTTTTTTATGTACGGATATGGATTTGGCGGCGGATTTGGCGGCGGTTGTTGCGGCGGCGGATATGGTTATGGCGGCGGTTACGGTTACGGCTGCGGCGGCGGATACGGCCGCACATTCGCATTAATCGTCGTATTGTTTATCTTATTAATCATCGTCGGTGCCGCTTATTTAGGCTGCGGCTGCTGACATTATACACCATGACATCGGCCGGCCTGCTATGGCCGGCCAATTGTTTCATTGCGCCGCGATAAAGAAATTCGCTATAATTTACATATTAAGCTTTAGGAGTGAAGTTTCTTGATTACTATGGAAAATATTGTACGAGACGGACATCCCGCGCTCAGAGAGATCGCTGAAGAGGTTCAGCTTCCCGCTTCTGACGAAGAAAAACAGCATCTTGCTGATATGATTGAGTTTGTGAAAAACAGCCAAAATCCTGAATTAGCCGAGAAATACAAGCTTCGTCCGGGCGTCGGTCTTGCCGCTCCCCAAACAGACGTAAAAAAACGGATGATCGCCGTCCATGCAGAAGATGCGAAAGGCACTTTATACAGCTATGCTCTTTTTAACCCTAAGATCGTCAGCCACTCAGTGGAAAAAAGCTACTTGACGAGCGGAGAAGGCTGCCTGTCGGTAGACGAACCCATTCCCGGCTATGTGCCGCGCTACGCCCGCATCCGCGTAAAGGCGGTGACGCTTGAAGGAGAACAGATTGACATCCGCCTCAAAGGTTTTCCGGCCATCGTGTTTCAGCACGAAATCGATCATCTGAACGGCGTGATGTTTTACGACCATATTGATAAAGAAAATCCGTTCAAAGAACCTGAAAACGCCATTGCCATTGACCGTTAAAAATAACCGGCACTTCCCAAAGTGCCGGTTTTCTTTATTTCAAAAGGCCCAGTTCTTTGACGGCCCAGCTGATTCCTTCCTCATCCACCGGCTTTGTGACGAAATCAGCGGCAGCTTTTAATTCCGGAACCGCATTTCCCATCGCCACCCCGGTGCCGACAAAACGGATCATCTCAAGATCATTTAGTCCGTCGCCGAATGCATAAGTGTCACTTACGCCGTACGGAAGCCGCTCAAGCACTCTTTTAATGCCTTCCGCTTTTGAACCGCCTTTCGGAAGCACATCCGTTGACAATTCATGCCAGCGGACATAATCAAACTCCGGAAAAGCGGCATATGCTTTTTCTTCATGTCCGCGGCAGAATAAAAGCAGCTGATAAATTTCTTTTCCTTTATAAATAGTTTCATCAACTTCGGGATAAGGCGCTTTCAGACTGCCGATTCCTTCCGAGACGTGCGGATGTCCGGGGACGGTCGTTTTCATCGTGTCTTCCGCCATAAATACGACGGGGTGCTCCCCTTCTGCCGCCTGCTTTAATAAACGCACAACCGCATCTTCAGGAAGCGGATTTTTATAAATGACCTCACCTTCAAATACGACATACTGGCCGTTGTATGAAATAAATGATTCAATCTCAAGCTCTTCCAGAATCGGTTTTACCATAAACGGGGACCTTCCGCTGGCGATAAAAACGTGATGGCCAGCCTCTTTAAGCGCCGTCACGGCGTTTCTTGCGCTATCGGGAATATGTTTATCATGGTCATAGATCGTGCCGTCAATATCAAAAAAGATCAATTTTGGTTTCATGTCAATTTCTCCTTTTTCCCGTTTATCAGTCGTGTCTTTTTCAATATCATCATACAGAAAGTTTTTCTTCCGGAAAACCGCCTTGATGAAATTCCAGTTTTACCCACGAAAACAAATTCATTTTTTCCGCATACTACTGCTATAAAGGGCTTTAAAGGAGGTATACGATGCTGCGCCGATTACGGAAGAAACTCAGAAGACAGTGGGGCGGAATGCTCCGGAAAAAAGTCATCGCGTAGAAGGGATCTTTCGGTTTTTGAAAGTCCCTTTTTTGCTCGAGACTTTCCTTATAATCCGTTTTCGAATATAATAGAATAAGCGAGTCTAACATACGGCATTTAAGGAGAGATTTGGATGATTTATAAGGTATTTTATCAAGAGAAGGCTGACGAAGTACCTGTTCGGGAAAAAACAGATTCACTTTACATTGAGGGCGTTTCAGAACGGGACGTCAGAACGAAACTGAAAGATCAGAAATACAACATTGAATTTGTTCAGCCTGTGGACGGTGCTTTTTTAGAATATGAGAAGCAGAGCGAAAATTTTAAAGTATTGGAGTTATGAGCGGAATGAAATTTGTAAAAAATGACCAGACTGCCGTTTTCGCCCTCGGCGGATTGGGCGAGATCGGGAAAAATACGTACGGGGTGCAGTTTCAGGATGAAATTGTACTGATTGATGCGGGAATCAAGTTCCCGGAAGATGAACTTCTCGGCATTGATTACGTAATCCCCGATTACACGTATTTAGTAAAAAATGAAGATAAAATTAAAGGTCTGTTTATCACCCACGGTCACGAAGACCATATCGGCGGTATTCCGTACCTGCTCAGACAAGTAAATATTCCCGTTTACGGCGGTAAACTCGCGATCGGCTTACTTCGGAATAAACTTGAAGAGCACGGGCTGTTAAGACAGACCAAATTAAACATCATCGGTGAAGACGACATCGTGAAGTTCCGCAAGACGTCTGTATCCTTCTTCAGAACGACACACAGCATTCCGGATTCATACGGAATCGTCGTCAAAACACCGCCGGGCAATATCGTACATACCGGGGACTTTAAGTTCGATTTCACACCGGTAGGCGAACCGGCAAACTTGACAAAGATGGCTGAAATCGGGAAAGAAGGCGTTTTGTGCCTGCTTTCTGACAGTACAAACAGTGAGGTTCCTGATTTCACCATGTCAGAACGCCGCGTAGGCGAAAGCATTCACGATATTTTCCGAAAAGTGGACGGCAGAATTATATTTGCGACATTCGCTTCGAATATACACCGTCTTCAGCAGGTGATTGAAGCAGCCGTTTTAAACGGCAGAAAAGTTGCCGTATTCGGACGCAGTATGGAATCGGCTATTGAAATCGGACAAAATCTCGGTTACATTACCTGTCCTAAAAATACGTTTATTGAGCATAACGAAATCAATCGTATGCCTGCCAATAAGGTAACGATTTTATGTACGGGAAGCCAAGGTGAACCGATGGCGGCGTTATCACGTATCGCTAACGGGACGCACCGGCAGATTTCCATTAATCCCGGAGATACGGTCGTCTTTTCTTCCTCTCCGATTCCCGGAAACACAATCAGCGTAAGCCGCACCATCAACCAGCTGTACCGTGCGGGCGCAGAAGTCATTCACGGTTCATTGAATGACATTCATACATCCGGACACGGCGGACAGGAAGAGCAGAAATTAATGCTCCGCCTGATCAAACCGAAGTTCTTTATGCCGATTCACGGTGAGTACAGAATGCAGAAAATGCACGTCAAACTCGCGACTGATTGCGGCATACCCGAAGAAAACTGCTTTATCATGGATAATGGCGAAGTGCTGGCCCTCAAAGGCGAAGAAGCCGCTGTGGCAGGCAAAATTCCGTCCGGCTCCGTTTACATTGACGGAAGCGGAATCGGTGATATCGGCAATATCGTGCTCCGCGACCGCCGCATTCTTTCAGAAGAAGGCCTTGTTATCGTTGTTGTCAGCATCAATATGGACGACTTTAAGGTTTCGGCGGGGCCTGATTTAATCTCAAGAGGTTTTGTATACATGAGAGAATCCGGTGATTTGATCAATGACGCGCAGCAGCTGATTTCGAACCATCTGGAGAAAGTAATGGATCGGAAAACAACGCAGTGGTCCGAAATTAAAAACGAAATTACCGATACACTTGCTCCGTTCCTATACGAAAAAACAAAACGCCGCCCGATGATCCTTCCGATCATTATGGAGGTCTAAAAAAAACTGCACTCGTAATGAGTGCAGTTTTTTTATTGCAGCGGAATATGCTGAAAGGCTTTGACATCAAACAGACCGGCTGCTGTCATTTTAATATCCGGAATCACCGGAAGCGCTAAAAACGATAATGTGAGAAACGGATTGAAATCACCGGTGAATCCGAGCAGAGGAAGCTTTTCATGAAGCACGCCCAAGCTGTCATTGACCCATTCCGCCGACTTATCAGACAAAAGCCCGGCGATCGGAAGCGGAACGGAGTGAAGCAATTCTCCGTTTTTCACGGCTGTTAATCCTCCTCCGGTGTCACGGAGCCTGTTGATTGCTTTTGCCAAATCGGCATCGTTTGTACCGACGGCGATGATATTATGGGAATCGTGAGAAATGGTTGTGGCGATGGCGCCTTCTTTTAACCCGAACCCTTGTACAATCCCGAGTCCTATCATTTTTTCGCCGCTGTGCCGCTCTGTGACGGCGATTTTTAATAAATCATTTTCTGTATCAGGACAAAACGCGTCAGCAGACGGTGCAGGCACTTCTTTTTTTCTCGTCTCCAAATGATTCGGTATCATTTCGATTACTTTCATTTTCCTGCCCTCATGAATCGGCATATAAAAATCAGATTCAGTCAGCGGCGATCTCAGCCGCACTGTATCCAACAACGCCTGGTCCGGCGAATAGGAACCGGCAGACTGTTCATAAACCGTGCGTCCGTTCTCGGCAACGGTCCGGCCGGCGACCATGGTCTTCGTGACGGCAGCCTCCCGTACATCTGAAATGAACAGCAGATCTGCGTCAAAACCCGGCGCTACCGCCCCTTTTGTTTCAAGGCCGTAGCACTCAGCCGCATTTAAGCTGGCGAGCTGATACGCAAGGAATGGATCAAGTCCCGCCTTTATCGCCATTTTGACTTGGTGGTTCACACTTCCTTCTGAAAGCAGATCATCTACATGCTTATCATCCGTACAAAAGAAAAAGCGCCGCGCGTTTTTTTCATTCACCGCCGGCAGCACATTGAGCGTATTTTTTGCCACCGATCCTTCGCGCAGCATGACGTACATTCCCCGTCTGATTCTGTCCAGCGCTTCTTCTTTTGTCGTCACTTCATGATCATTTGACACCATTGCGGTTCTGTATATATTGATGATATCTGAAGACAGTCCGGCTAAATGCCCGTCGATCCGTTTTCCGTGACGCTTGGCATCAAGCAGTTTCTGAAGCATATCCTCTTCACCTTCCGCAACAGATACATAATCCATTACTTCCGCAAGCCCGAGCACCTCTTTCTCCTGATAAAAAGGCTTTAAATCCTCGGCTTTTAATACGGCTCCTGAGCGTTCAAAGCTAGCGGCGGGAACACAGGAAGGAAGCATGAAACGGATGTTCAGCGGCGCCTTTTTCGCCTGCTCTATCATAAAAGAAATGCCTTTTGCTCCGGAAACGTTCGCAATTTCGTGAGGATCAGTAATGACAGTAGTCACTCCGTGTGGGAGGACGGTTTTAGCAAATTCAATCGGAGTAACCATAGAGGACTCGATATGAACATGTCCGTCAATAAACCCCGGAACGATCATTTGACCTTCTGCATCAATGACTTCTTCCCCTTCATATTCGCCCAGCCCGACGATCACTCCGCCCGTAATGGCGATATCTGCAGAAATCCATTCCTGGTTAAATACATCCATGATGTTTCCGTTTTTAATGACGGTATCGGCTTTTTGTCTGCCGGCTGATGCGTTCAGCCGTTCAGCCAGTGTTTCTTTGTTCAAAATGAGGCCTCCTCTTTTTCTTTATATGGTACAATATGCTATCGGATCGCCTGATCATAGTCAATAAAAATTGCAGAATATACCGCTAACATGATAAATGTCTTTCTATTCTGACATAATAAAAGACCGTCCTTTTACGGACGGCTTTTCACTTTGTATGAAGCACTCTTTTTTCAAATCGGGAAATGTCCGTAAGAGAGCCGATAACGATGAGAATATCTTCTTTTTGGATCATTTCAGTCGCCAGCGGAGATACGATCACTTCTTTTTCTCTCTTGATGGCCACGATATTAATGCCGTACTTCGCCCGGATGTCCAGATCAAGCAGTGTGTTGCCCGCAAGCCTGCTGTTGGCCACGATCTCCACAATGCTGTGTTCGTCGGACAGCTCCAAATAATCAAGCACATTATTTGATACGATGTTGTGGGCGATGCGTTTTGCCATGTCACGTTCAGGGTGGACGATGTGATCGGCCCCGATTTTCGCAAGCACTTTCTCATGATAATCGTTCTGCGCTTTAACCGTGATCGTGTTCACGCCGAGTTCCTTTAAGATCAGCGTCGTTAAAATGCTCGCCTGTATATTTTCGCCGATTGCCACAATGACGTGGTCAAAGTTGCGCAGCCCTAAGTTTTTCAGCACCGATTCATCGGTTGAATCGCCAATGACCGCGTGTGATGCGATTTTGGCGTATTCATTTACTTTATCTTCATCAATATCCATCGCCATGACCTCAAGGCCTTCTTCACTTAATGCTTTGCAAATACTTCCGCCGAAGCGTCCGAGACCGATAACGGCAAACTCTTTTCTCATAACAGTACTCCTTTAAACAATATCTCTAATAGGAATAGTATCACATTTTCGGCAATGAGTTCATATAGCGTTTAAGCTTTTCTGAAAAGGCGGGCGATAAATACAGATCCAATCCGCGTTCGATTTCTTCCTGATAGTGACCCGGAGGCGCAATTTCCTCAGCTTTATCAAGAACGAGAAACGTCAGGACGCCTCTGTATACACGGCCGCCGGCACACACTTCTATGAACGCGGGACGGTATGTGTGGTTATCAACACCTTCTCTTTTGTACAGATAGGTTGCCGCTTCAAACGGGAGCTTGTACAGCACGCCTTCAGTTCGTCCCCCGTCTTCAACAAGATCGGCTCTGGAACCGTCAGGACGCCTTAACGTGAATCTCGTCGAATACCCTTCAACAACCGCCCCTCCGACCGGCTCGGCAAAAAAGTGGTCGACCCCCGCCTGTTTAAACCGGGCATTGTCCATACAGGAGCCGTATGCGAAATAATAAACCGGACTGTCATCCTCCCGTTTCATAAAACGGTATTCTTTCCAGTCTCCGCTTTTGATACGGCTGAATGAGGCACACTGGTCGGGCTTTACGACATATGCGAAGGCGGTTTTATTCCCGGCATCCGTCGTCACGGCAACCTCTTTTCGATCAAAATCAGCATAATACGCATCCAGCTTACGGATCATCTGATGATCTGTTTCATACAATTCCCCGTACACAAAAGCTGTTTCTGCTAAAGACGCCGCAGGCTGACCTTTATCCGTTTCGTACAGCACGCCGTTTATCGCAGCCTGCTCGCACACACACGGAGCGCCTTTCAGCAGTTCATGGTTTTCTTCACGCTTCCGTAACAAACCGTATACAAAAAGAAGCAAGTTATTTTTCCTCCTTTTGGACAGCAGCCGCTTCTAACGGCAGAATCACCTGAAACGTACTGCCTTCTCCATTTTTGCTCTTAATGTTAAGTTTACCATTATGCTCCTTCAGAATTCGTAAACAAATCGGAAGCCCGAGACCCGTTCCCTGATCTTTTGTTGAGAAAAACGGTTTCCCGATGTTTTCAAGCTTTTCTTTCGACATGCCGTTTCCTTCATCCTGTATGCTGATCACCGCGTATTCTTCATCCCGTTTTGTATAAATATGAATATTCCCGCCGTCAGGCATCGCTTCAATCGCATTTTTAATAATATTGATAAATACCTGTTTCAGCTGGTTTTCGTCACCGTTGACCATACAGGACTCAGTCTGCCTGAAATCCTTCTCAATCACAGTGTTCGACAGCACCGCGTTCGTGTCAAGAAGCGTCGCCACCTGCCGTAAAATATGGTTGAGATGATGAGCGGTAAACGTCACGGTCTGCGGCTTGGCGAGCAGAAGCAGCTCCCCCAGCACGAGATCAATCCTTTTAATCTCCGAAAAAATAATATCAAAATAATCCGTTCTTTCCGGGTACTGGGCTTTCATCAGCTGGAGAAAGCCGCTGACTGACGTTAAAGGATTTCTTACTTCATGGGCGATTCCTGCCGCAAGCTCCCCGGCAATGGCCAGCTTTTGAGATTGCATGGCGAGGCGTTCGTTCGTTTCCAGAAGCTCATCGACAGCTTTTTTCCGTTCACTGATATCAGACATCGTCCCCAGGCTTCCGACAAATTTCTGTCTGCGGTCATAATACAGCTTATAATGGACTTCTCCCCAAAAGATCGAGCCGTCTCTTTTAATATATTTGGCCGTAAACATTCCTGACGGGGACTGCTGCTTAATTTGGGAGATAATATAATCAATGATATGTTTTTCTTTTATAAAATAATCATTATACATCGTGCCCATACATTCGCTGATGGAGTGGCCCGTAATCGCCGTCCAGGCCTGATTCAAATATGTAATATTCCCTTGTGCATCCGTCTGAAAAACGATTTCCTGCAGATTGTCCATGATCCGGTTTTTCTCATCTGAAAGCGCCTTTGCTTTCTGCTCGCTGTCCTTCAGCTCCGCCAGCAGCTGCTTTTTATTATCCACATAATAAGCCAGCAGCCAGACGCTGATTAATGTGACGGCGGTAAAGGTGATGTCAACGGGCCAGTTAATCGGATTCCGTTCAATCATATAAAATAAATAATCCCAAAACATAATAAAAATCATTGCCAAGATTAAGGAAATGATACGCGCTTGATATTTTCCCATAGTCCCACCTGCCGCTAGCATTTCTACATATATTGTAACATTGTTGACTGCATTATTGACTAAAAAATGATAACTATTCCCAATTAATTGAGCAGGTTCGCTTACTTTTCCCGTGAGTTTTTGCACAAGTTCATAATAAAAGGACGGAATGATGCTCCGCCCTTTTTGCTGATTATGATCTATCTTTTAACGCTTCCTCGATTTCCTCAAGCAGCATTTTCGCTCCTTCAGGACTTAAAATAATTTTGCCGTTGCCGTACTCCTGATTTTCGGGAGTAATTTCTCCCGTCATTAAGCAAATGCCGTGCGGCTTGTATTTTTTCAAGACAATTTTGTCTCCGTCAACGAAAAATTCAATACTATCTTTAATAGCGATATCCAATGCTCTTCTCAATTCAATCGGCATGACAATACGCCCGAGTTCGTCTACTTTTCTTACTACACCAATTGATTTCATAGAAATCCCCTACTTCCTTTAATGTCTCTTCTTTATGTCCAAGGAAAATCCTTCATAAACGTAGACGAAAGGAACGGAGCAAAAGTTTCTCAGCATCCGGAACTGAATGTTTTTTTACAAAAGAAAATCCTTTTGAAATATGGGATACAGACTTTCCCTCCTTTTTTACAAAAACATTTCATTCCCGGCGGAAACCCCCAAAAATCGTGGTTTTTCTCAGAAACTTTAAATGTAGAATCAATTAAATCAGGATAGGGATTGGGTGAAAACATGTTTCAATCAACTGAGATCGGAATCGACTTAGGAACCGCTAATATACTTGTTTACAGTAAAAATAAAGGAATTATTTTAAACGAGCCTTCCGTTGTCGCTGTAGATACAACAACGAAAGCGGTGCTTGCCATCGGAACGGATGCCAAAAGCATGATCGGAAAGACGCCGGGGAAAATCGTCGCCGTTCGGCCGATGAAAGACGGTGTCATTGCTGATTATGATATGACAACTGACTTATTAAAACACATTATGAAAAAAGCCGGAAAAAAAATCGGCATGACTTTCCGCAAACCGAATGTCGTCGTCTGCACGCCTTCAGGCTCAACAGCCGTTGAACGACGCGCCATCAGTGACGCTGTCAAAAACTGCGGAGCGAAAAACGTTCACTTGATTGAAGAACCCGTAGCCGCTGCAATCGGGGCCGACCTCCCTGTTGACGAGCCGGTCGCAAACGTCGTCGTAGATATCGGCGGCGGTACGACTGAAGTCGCCATCATCTCATTCGGGGGCGTCGTATCCTGCCATTCGATCAGAATCGGCGGCGACCAGCTTGATGAAGATATCGCCTCGTTCGTCAGAAAAAAATACAACCTGCTGATCGGGGAACGTACGGCAGAACAAGTGAAAATGGAAATCGGATTTGCATTGATCGAACATGTGCCGGAAACGATGGAAATCCGCGGGCGTGACCTTGTAACCGGTCTGCCGAAGACAATCAGACTGCAGTCTAATGAAATTCAGCACGCGATGCGTGAGTCGCTCCTGCATATTCTTGAAGCGATCAGAGCGACACTTGAAGATTGTCCGCCGGAGCTCAGCGGTGATATCGTTGACCGCGGCGTCGTGTTAACCGGCGGAGGCTCCCTTTTAAACGGAATGAAAGAATGGCTGACAGATGAAATCGTCGTTCCCGTTCATTTGGCGGCGAATCCGCTTGAATCAGTGGCTATCGGCACGGGGCGTTCATTAGACGTCATCGACAAACTGCAAAAAGCGATTAAATAATAAGATTGTGCTTCTTTTTTCTCCGGCCGGCTCATATTGTGAGAACTGGAGAAACATTAAGGAGGAAGCATATGCTTAGAGATGTGGGAAGACGCGTAGCAGTAGCCGTCATTTTAAGCGGAATTATTTTGGGGGGTATGAGCATATCACTGGCCAATATGCCCCATTCTCCGGCCGGCGGCGCCGTAAAACTGAATCACCCGTAAAGACGCAGCAAAAGCTGTGTCTTTTTCGTTTGTGCTCCTTTCTTTCCTTTATGAGGCGATATTTGATATGATGAGAAAAACCGATGAGGAGGAATGAACGATGAGTTCGTTTACTGAAAAGTTACATACATATGCTCAGCTGGCGGTAGAAGTCGGCGTCAATGTCCAAAAAGGACAGCATGTCGTAATCAATGCCTCAACTGATGTCCGGGAACTTGTCAGACTGCTTGCCAAACATTCTTATGAAAAAGGCGCTAAAAACGTCACCGTAAATTGGCAGGACGATGAACTGTCCAGATTAAAATACGAGATGGCACCTTTTGAAGCGTTTGAAGAGTATCCTGAATGGGAAGCAAAAGGAAAAGAAGAGCTCGCGAAAAAAGGGGCTGCGTTTATTTCTGTCGTCTCATCCGACCCCGACCTGTTAAAAGGCACTGACGGCAAACGGATTGCAGCGTTCCAAAAAGCCGCCGGAAAAGCATTGCATACATACAGACAATATATTCAATCAGATAAGGTCAGCTGGACGGTGATCGGAGCCGCTTCAACAGGCTGGGCGAAAAAAGTGTTCCCGGATCAGCCGGAAGAAACAGCCGTTCAGCTTTTATGGGAAGAAATTTTCAAAACGACCCGCGTAAATGAAGAAAACCCTGTGGAAGCATGGAAAAAACATGATCAAAATCTTCATGAAAAAGTGGAACACTTAAACCAAAAACATTACAGCGCCCTGCATTATCAGGCTGAAGGAACAGACTTAACCATTGAACTGCCGAAAAAACATGTATGGGCAGGCGCGGGAAGCGTGAATGAAAGCGGGCACGAATTCATGGCCAACATGCCGACAGAAGAGGTTTTCACCCTCCCGCAGCGTGACGGGGTGAACGGCACGGTTTCCAGCACGAAACCGCTGAGCTACGGCGGCAACATTATTGATAACTTCACTCTTACCTTTGAAAACGGCCGCATTGTCGATGTGAAAGCTGAAAAAGGCGAGGAGATTTTAAAAGGCATCGTCGAAACCGATGAAGGCTCACACTATCTCGGTGAAGTGGCCTTAGTGCCGTACGATTCACCGATTTCACAATCAAATATTTTATTTTACAACACACTGTACGATGAAAACGCCTCTAACCACTTGGCGATCGGCAGTGCGTATGCCTTTAATATTGAGGGCGGTAAACAAATGACACGGGAAGAGCTTGTCAAAGAGGGCTTAAATGAAAGCATTACACACGTAGATTTTATGGTCGGTTCCAAAGATATGAATATCGACGGCATTACTGCGGACGGCAAAAGAGAACCGATCTTCAGAAACGGAAACTGGGCATTTTAATAAAAAAAGGAGGCGATCAGGCCTCCTTTTTTTATTTCGCTTCATACATTTGCAAGTTGGCGCAGACGGTTTCCAAAACAGGTGTATCAACTGACAAGCCTTTCGCTTTCTCAAGCAAAAATCCGTGTAAATGATCACCTTCCGTCACCCTGCCCTTTTCCATATCTCTCAGCATCGACGATTTCATATGGTAAGACATGCTTGTCAATGTGCGATAACTCTCCTCTTCCAGACCAGGATCTTTCGGGATGCCGGCAGCCTTGAAAATGGCACCGATTTCAGCAAAGAGGCGCTTTGCGGTGTTGCGGCCGCCTTCTGTTTCTAAAATCGGTCCGACCGGCTGTTGAAACAGAGTGGTCACTCCTGCCTGCGCGGCAATAAACATATATTTTTTCCAAATGTCCTTTTCAATATCCCGGCTGATGATGACATCCGCTTTCACACCTGAAAATGCGTTTTCCAGCTCGTTCATACGTTCTGTGCGTTCCCCGTTCCATTCACCGAAAACAAAGCGGTGGGCAGCGCTCGTATGAAGAATTTCCCCTTTGTCGTTAAGGGCGCTCTCAATAAAGCAGAGGCCGCCCAGCACCTGCCGTTTTGAAAAAGCTTCAAACAGCTGGTGATAGTGCCTGTATCCGTTTAAAAAAGGAATAATGACCGACGAAGGTTTGACAAACGGTTTGACATCCCGAATGACGTCCTGCAAAGAATACGCTTTTGAAGCGATGATAACCGCGTCAAATGCTCCTTCTTCGCCCGCCATGATTAATTTCGGCTTGATTGAAACATCACCTTTTTCACTTTTGACGGTCAATCCCGTCTCTTGTAATTGTTCCGCCCGTTTCTTGCGGACGAGAAACGTCACGTCATTTCCCTTTTCTGCAAGACGCGCGCCGATATATCCGCCCACTCCCCCAGCTCCGACAACTAAAAACTTCATGATGCATTCCTCCGTCTCTTTTCAAGTTATGTATTCATTTATTGTAACGGGAAGTCAGAAGATTGAAAACTTTTTTCATAAATAAAAAAGCAGAGTCTCCTCTGCTTCTTTATTACGCGTATAGCTCTTCAAGCTTTTTCTGCACATCTGCGTTTTCAAGAAATTCGTCATAAGACATTTGTTTGTCAACAATGCCTTTAGGCGTTAATTCAATGATGCGGTTGGCAATTGTCTGTACAAACTGATGGTCATGAGATGAAAACAGCATAGCGCCTTTAAAGCTGATTAAGCCGTTGTTAAGCGCCGTAATGGATTCCAAATCTAAGTGGTTTGTCGGTTCATCCAGAATTAAAATATTCGCGCCGGAAAGCATCGCTTTTGAAAGCATGCAGCGCACTTTTTCTCCTCCGGAAAGAACGTTTGATTTTTTGTTGACTTCTTCTCCTGAGAACAGCATGCGTCCTAAGAAACCGCGCAGAAAGCTTTCGCTTTGGTCATGCGGCGAGTACTGGCGGAGCCAGTCAACAAGGTTCGCGTCGCTGCCGTCAAAATATTCGCTGTTGTCTTTAGGGAAGTACGCCTGAGAAGTGGTCACGCCCCATTTAAATGTGCCGCTGTCTGCTTCCATTTCCCCGGAAATGATTTTAAACAATGTCGTAACGGCAAGTTCGTTGCGGCCCGTAAAAGCGATTTTATCTTCTCTGTTCATAATAAAGCTGACGTTATCAAGCACCTTAACCCCGTCAATCGTTTTTGTTAAGCCTTCAACCCGCAGCACGTCATTTCCGATCTCACGTTCCGGCGTGAAATTGACATAAGGATAACGGCGTGATGACGGTTTGATATCATCAAGCGTGATTTTATCAAGGAGTTTCTTTCTTGATGTCGCCTGCTTTGATTTAGAGGCGTTGGCGCTGAATCTGGCCACGAACTCCTGAAGCTGTTTAATCTGCTCTTCTTTTTTCTTGTTGGCTTCCTGAGAAAGCTTTAAAGCAAGCTGGCTGGATTCATACCAGAAATCATAGTTGCCGACGTACACTTGAATTTTATTAAAATCAAGATCGGCGATGTGCGTGCACACTTTATTTAAAAAGTGACGGTCATGGGATACGACGATGACTGTGTTCTCAAAGTTGATTAAAAACTCTTCCAGCCACTGAATCGCTTTCAGATCCAAGTGGTTGGTCGGTTCATCAAGCAGCAGAACGTCCGGCTTGCCGAACAGCGCCTGTGCCAAAAGCACTTTCACCTTTTCTGAACCGCCTAAGTCCGCCATTTTCTTCGTATGCAGGTCTTCAGAGATGCCCAGGCCCTTTAACAAAATAGCGGCTTCACTTTCAGCTTCCCATCCGTTTAATTCCGCAAACTCTCCTTCAAGCTCAGCGGCGCGGATGCCGTCTTCATCTGAAAAATCAGGCTTCATATAAATCGCGTCTTTTTCCTGCATGACTTCGTATAAACGTTTATGTCCCATAATGACGACTTTCAGCACTTCGAAGTCTTCATATTCAAAGTGGTTCTGCTTCAGAATGGCAAGACGTTCGCCCGGGCTCATATGGACATCGCCGGTCTGCGGCTCCAGCTCACCGGATAAAATTTTCAAAAATGTTGATTTTCCGGCACCGTTTGCGCCTATTAATCCGTAGCAGTTGCCCGGCGTAAATTTAATATTGACATCTTCAAATAACTTGCGATCCGCAAAACGCAAGCTCACATTATTTACAGCAATCATTTAGAATCCTCCATCGTGTCTATCATCATTAAAAGTATACCATGAATAAAGGGGAAGAGAAATGTTTCCCTGCGAATATACGGGTTTGAAAAGATGCAGGCGTCAAACCCGGAGCCCTGTGATACAATAGATATATATACATATTCATCACGGAGGAACAAGTTGAAGCTTTTAACACTCACAGAATATTGTCTTATGATTTTCTTTACCGGGGTTTTTCTGGCCGTCACAGGCTTTACCGCACGTGACATCGGCTTGTACGTCGGAATCGCCCTCATTTATACGTTTTCGCATCTCTTTTCAAAACGGATGCTTGAAAAACGCGGCAAAGAGAAGCAGCAGGTGAATCTTTTTTTCAGCGTTCTGGCCATTGTCGGATCAGTGCTGGCCACGGTAATGTTCATCGCCATCGCCGCCTCGTTTGCCAAATAAAAAACGCCTGCTGTCCAAATCGGGCAGCGCGGCGTTTTTATTTTGTCTGACGCATATCATGAAACGGGAAGAACACAAACTTCGAGGTGCCGACGATCCGGTTTTCGGCAATTAAACCGAGTCCGTTCCGGCTGTCCATTGAGTTCAGCCGATTGTCGCCCATGACGAAGTATTTGCCTTTCGGAACCTTTACGGGGCCGAAATCTCCCGTCAGGTTGACTCCCAGTTTTTTCGCTTCTTTTTTATTGCTCGCGAGGTACGGTTCTGCGATTTTTTTGCCGTTTATATAAAGCGTGTCATTTTTCATTTCCACCGTTTCTCCAGGTTTTCCGATGAGCCGCTTTACATAATGGACTTTCGATGTGTCGCCGTTAATAATGACGATGTCTCCCCGCTCGATTTCTCCGATATAATTGACGCTTTTGTTGACAAACAGCCTTTCACCGTCATGTAATGTCGGGTACATTGATGATCCTTCCACTAAGTACGGTTCAAACAGGAAATGGCGGATTAACAGCGCAAGTGCAACCGCTATAATGATGGCCTTTCCCCATTCCCAATATGTGTTGGATTTTCTTTTTACCGATTTTTCAGAAGTAGGTTTTTGTTCTTCAGTCAACGTGGTTCCTCCTAGACGATCACTGTTTCAGTTCATGTACCATCTTTACTTTATCATAACTCATCATAAAATACATAACGCTTCTATGCGTACATGATTGAAAAAAGCGCCCGTAAAGGACGCTTTTTGTTTATTTCTCTGCAACCGGTTTTTTGACGATTCCCAAGATAACCGCCGTTACAATCGCTCCGATCACGATGCTCATTAAGTAAAGCAGCGGATGGTTCGTAATGAATGCAACGAATATTCCTCCGTGCGGTGCAGGAAGCGTTACCCGGAAAAACTCTGTCAACCCGCCCGCTACCGCAGAACCGACAACGGCTGCAGGGATGACGCGAAGCGGATCAGCCGCTGCAAACGGGATGGCGCCTTCTGTAACGAAAGCTGCTCCCATGAAGTAGCACGTAATACCGGCTTCACGGTCACGTTTAGAGAATTTGTGTTTAAAGAATGTAGTCGCCAGTGCGATTCCAAGCGGCGGAGCCATTCCGCCCGCCATGATGGCCGCATGCGGTGCATAGTTTCCGGCATCGATCATCGCAATTCCGAAAGTGAACGCCGCTTTATTAAGCGGGCCGCCCATGTCGATAGCCATCATACCGCCTAAAATAATACCCATTAAAACAAGGTTTCCAGTTCCAAGGCTTTCAAGCCAATTTGTTAAGAAATTCATGAACGCTGCGACAGGTGTGTTTATGACAAATTGCATCAGAACTCCTGTGATAAAAATACCGAGCAGCGGATAAATCAATACAGGTTTTAATCCGTCAAGAGTCTGAGGAATAAAGACAAACAGCTTTTTCAAAAGGACTACGACATAACCGGCTAAGAATCCGGCAATCAGTCCGCCCAAGAATCCGGCATTCGCCTGCGTAGCCATAAATCCGCCGACCATACCCGGCGCAAATCCCGGACGGTCCGCAATACTCATTGCGATGAATCCGGCAAGAACTGCAACAATCAGCTTTAACGCATTATCGCCGCCGATAAAGTTCAGCGCTGCGGCAAACGTGTTGTATGTCGGGTCTTTCGGATCAGCTGAATGAATTCCCCAGAAGAATGAAATCGCAACGAGAATTCCGCCGCCGACGACAAATGGCAGCATGTTGCTGACACCGCTCATTAAGTGTTTATAGAAAGTACTTCCGATACTTGTGCCTGATTTCTGTTTCGGGCCGTCTTCATTTGAAGCGGAAGATCCTCCGCCGCTGCCCTCGTAAATCGGCGCATCTTGGTTAACGGCTTTTTCAATCAGTTCCTGAGGACGTCTGATACCGGCCGTTACAGGCACTTGAAGAACATGTTTGCCTTTAAAGCGTTCCATTTCAACCTGTTTATCAGCCGCCACGATGATCGCAGGCGCATCTTCAATTTCTTGAGCCGTCAGCTTATGTTTGATACCGCTTGAACCGTTTGTCTCGACTTTAATGTCAACGCCGAGCTCTTTCGCTTTTTCCTTCAGTGCGTCAGCTGCCATGAACGTATGGGCGATACCTGTCGGACATGCCGTAACGGCAAGGATTTTGCCTTTTCCTGACGGCGCTGCCTGTTCTTCCTGCTCTTCTTCTTCCTCATCGTCATCTTTGTCATGCTGATTGATGATGTCAATGATCGCATCTTCTGATTCAGCTTCAAGAAGCTGTTTGCGGATTTCCTCACGCATGAGAAGCGTTGAAAGTCTTGATAATGCCTCAAGGTGCGTATTATTCGCTCCTTCGGTTGCCGCAATCATAAAGACCAGGTGTGCCGGCTGACCGTCTAATGATTCATAATCCACACCATCTTTTGAACGGCCGAATGCGATGGCCGGGTTAATGACGCTCGCCGTCTTCGCATGAGGAATGGCAATGCCTTCGCCGATTCCCGTCGAGCTTTGGCTTTCACGATTTAAAATGGCTGCTTTGTAAGCCTCTCTGTCATTTAATCTGCCGGCTTTGTCAAGCACTGTCACCATTTCATCGATAACGTTTTCTTTCTCTTTGCTTTCTATATTGAGATGAATTGTATCTCTTGTTAACAGCTCAGTTATCTTCACTTTTCTTTCCTCCTCTATAGACGTGTGACTTTAACTTCAGGAAGAAGCTGCTGTACAAACTCTTCAGTTCCGAGTTCTTCAGAAAATGCCGTCGCGCTTCCGGAAGCAACTCCTAAACGGAACGCATCTTCCAAAGGCAGCTGTTTTGAAATTCCCGCAAGGAATCCCGCGACGACGGAATCACCCGCGCCTACCGAATTGACAAGCTTTCCTTTAGGAACATTGGCGAGGAAAACCGCCTCTTTCGTAAATAAAAGCGCACCGTCGCCAGCCATCGAAACAATCGCATGTTCAGCGCCTTGTTCAATCAATTTTTTACCGTAAGGAACGGCAGCTTCGGCTGAATCAATGACCGTATTGAACATTTCCCCAAGCTCATGATGATTCGGCTTCATCAAAAACGGTTTCATTTCTGTCGCTTTCATCAGCGCTTCACCGGAGATGTCTACCACTACCCGGGCATTCTGCTTTCTGCATGCCTCAGCAATTTTTTCATACGTGTTATGCGGCAGGGAAGAAGGAATGCTTCCCGCTAAAACGACGATGTCTCCCTCTTCCAGAGCGGAGAACTGTTCTAAAAAGGCATTGAACACTTCGTCTGAAATCGTCGGGCCCTGTCCGTTAATTTCCGTTTCATCGCCCGTTTTCAGTTTTACATTTATACGCGTGTCTTCATCTACCTCAGAAAAAGCCGTTTCCAGACCTTCCTGCTGCAAAAATGACGTGATATAATTTCCGGTAAATCCGCCGACAAACCCCAATGCTTTTGACGGCACATGGTGTCTTTTCAGTAATCTCGAAACGTTGATGCCTTTTCCGCCGGGATACTTCGTGTCATAGCTGGAACGGTTTAAACCGCCTACGGCAAAATCTTCAACGTGAACGATATAGTCAACAGACGGATTGAGGGTTACAGTGTAAATCATGGTTTCACTACCTTTACGACAGTTTTTTCTTGGTAATTATCGAATGCAAGTTCTTCAGCTTCAGTGGTAATGATAGCGGCATCGCCCAAGGCGGCGAACGCTGCGAAAGAAATCTCTCCGAATTTAGAAGGATCGGCTAAAACATACGCATTTTTCGCCTGGCTCACAGCCTTTGTCTTCAGAAGAGCCTCATCCGGATCGGGTGTTGTAAAGCCGGCTTCAATGTGCACGCCGTTCACCCCGAGGAAGCTTTTGTCAAAACGGTACTGGCTGACCGCCGTTAATGAGGCGCCGCCGATCATCGCACCTGTTCTATGCTTCACATATCCTCCGAGAAGATAAAAGGGAATCCCTTTCCTTATTAAAGCGTCGATATGCATAACTCCGTTTGTGACAACCACAATGTCCTTAGATGGATCTATAAAATCAATCATGTGCAATGTAGTTGTTCCCGCATCAAGATAAATACAGTCACCTTCTTCTAATAAAGATGCCGCTTCTTCTGCGATCTTCAGTTTATCCTGAAGGTTTTTGGAGGATTTTTCAAGCATATCGGGTTCTTGCCTGCTGTTGGAAAGTTTAGACGCCCCGCCGTGAACGCGCTTTAAAAATCCGCGCTCTTCGAGTGTTGATAAATCTCTTCTGATCGTTGATTCAGAAGCATTTGTCATGCTTATCAGCTCTTGAATCTTCACCACATCACGCTTTTCAATCTGATCAATAATCAGCTGATACCTTTCAGGAGTGAGCATATTCCGCCTCCTTTGGAAACGTATTCATTTCGGCTGCAAGATAATTGTAAACGCTTTTTTTACTTCTAGCAACTAAAATCACTCAAATTCATTCAATAACTATCAAAATCTTTCACATTTGTTCATATTAACGTATGTACATAGGGTTTGTAAACGGTAAATTCGACAAAAAGGGGGACAATTGTATGACATTTTCTTTTTATCATAAATGAAAAAAGTCTATTATATTCATTCAATCATTAAAACACAAAAAACCCCATGCAGACTGCATGGGGCGCCGATTATTCATACCGTAACGCTTCAATCGGATCTAAGCGAGATGCTTTGTTGGCGGGCAGCATGCCGAAAATGACACCGATCAGCATACTGAACAGCACACCGATACAAACCACCTGCCAGGAAACGAGCGACGGCCAGCCTGCGATAAGGGAAACGAGTGATGCTCCCCCGTAGCCGAGACAGATTCCGATTAAGCCGCCGATTAATGTAAGCACAACAGATTCAATTAAGAATTGTGTCAGAATCTGTCCTCTCGTGGCACCGAGCGATTTGCGGATGCCGATTTCTCTTGTCCGTTCCGTCACTGATACGAGCATAATATTCATGACCCCGATCCCGCCGACAACGAGAGAAATACCGGCGATCGAACCGATGATCGTCGTCATAACGGTCGTGACCTGGCCGATTCCCGCCGCTATTTCTTCCATATTCATGACTTGATAGGCCTCTTTTGTACCGTGATTGTCATTTAAGAGACGGGCCGCTTCTTTTCCTGTTGATTTGATTTGATCAGCTGACTCCGTCTGAACGGAAACGTTGCTGTAGTCGTTAGTACCGAAAGACGTTTTCAGCATGTTGAACGGCACATACATTTCACTGAGTCCTAACGATAAAAAGCCGCTCTCTTCTTTCAGTACGCCGATTACTTCAACGGGCTGTCCGCCGGCCCAGACGATTTTTCCGAGCGGAGACGTTTTCCCGAACAGCTTTTCAGCCATTTTTTTCGAGATGATTCCCGCTCTTTTCCCTGAAAGAAAATCATGATCCGTAAATGTCCGTCCATCTTGAACGTCCAGCTTTTTCACGTCCATGTAGCCGCTGTTAATGCCGTTCAGCGTAATATCCGTGTCTTCTTCATGGTAACGCGCCGTCATGGATTTTACCGCGGAAGCGACAACCTGCTTTACGCCGTCCACTCCTTTTAATCCATTAATATCTTCTTCTGTAAAACTCGCTTCCTGTAAGGCGTTCGGATTGGCTGTTAATTCTTCATCACTGGGCATGTAAAACAATTCAATCGTATTGCCCGGCCCGCTGATGGATTGCTTCAGCATTTGCTCTCCGCCCTGGCCGACAGCCACAACAACAATTACTGAACCGACGCCGATAATGATTCCGAGCATTGTCAGAATCGATCTCAGCTTGTGAGCTCTTACGGAACTGAGGGCCATCCGGAGATTTTCTAACAGGCTCATTCCCCCACTCTCCTCTGCTCAGCATCGCGGGAAACGATCATGCCGTCACGGACGAAAATCACTCTGTTTGTACAGTCCGCCACTTCAGGCTCATGAGTGACGAGCACCACGGTCACGCCCTCTGCATTAAGCTCTGTGAACTGCTCCATAATGGAAATGCTTGTTTTCGTATCCAGTGCGCCGGTCGGTTCATCAGCTAAAATGAGCTTCGGTTCGTTCACGATGGCTCTTGCAATCGCGACACGCTGCTTCTGGCCGCCTGACAGCTCATTCGGCATGTGACGCATCCGATCCGCCAAACCGACTTTTTCCAGCGCGTGCTCAGCCCGTTCCTCACGCTCTTTTTTGCCGATACCGGCGTAGATCATGGGGAGTTCGACATTTTTTCTTGCATTCAATCGCGGCAGCAGCTGAAACTGCTGAAAGACAAATCCGATTGATTTGTTCCGGACCGCCGCAAGCTCTTTTTCGGTGCATGAAGAAACATCTTCGCCCGCAAGCCTGTAACTGCCGGACGTCGGTCTGTCCAGACAGCCGATGATATTCATGATCGTAGATTTTCCCGATCCCGACGGTCCCATAATTGACACATATTCTCCTTCTTCAATCGTCAAGTCGATTGAACGGAGAACATCAAACGTCTCCTTGCCGATCTGATAGCTTTTTTTCACCTTTGAAAGCTGAATCATCTATGCTTTCACATCCGTTCCGTCAGTCAAACCGTCAGCCGGATTCAGAATGACTTTATCATCCTTTGAAAGCCCCTCTTTTATCTCCGTAAGCTGATTTGCGGTATCGCCGACTTTAACTTTCACGCGTTTGGCCTTCCCGTCTTTTACCGTAAAGACCCAGTGCTCATCTCCGTCTTTTTTGACTGCGGAGGACGGCAGCGTATCGGCTTTCCGTTTGTCGGTTTCAATGTTCATAATTAATTTAAATCCCGGTTTGCCTTCCGGAAGGTTTCCGATCAGCTTAACCTGAAACGGATACTGGACGGCTTGTTCCGTGCTTTCCCCCGAAGCAGCGCTTGACTTTTGATCAGGAACGAGGCCGACAGCCGCCACTCTCCCTTTCCACGTTTTACCTGGAATGGCGTCTGAGGTAATTGTAACGCTTTGGCCCTTTTTCACTTTCAGCGTGTCGTATTCGGACAAATTGCCGGCAACGATCAGGTGTTCCGGGTCTCCTATATGTATAACCGGTTCTTGAATATCCGATTTTTTAGAAGCCGCTTCTTGATTTACCGAGATTACCGTCCCGTCCATCTCACTCTTAACATTGAGATTCGCCACCTGATTTTCAAGAGACTGCTTTTGCAAATCAGATTGCTTTAATTCGATTTCCGCCGTTTTTTGCTGAAGCTGCAGATCAGTCCGTTCGGATTCAATTTGTTTTTTGGCTTCCGCTTCTCCCACTTGTTTTGCCAGATCTTGTTCCTTGCTGTTTAATGCTCTGAGTTTTTCTTCAACTTGTTCGATTTGCATCCGTTTTGATTGTTCTGTCAACTCATTTTGTTCTTTATCAAGATTGAGCTGCTCATTTGTATATGTGACTAACGACGACCCTTTTTTTACTTTGTCGCCTTCTTTTACTTTCACTTTATCAAGAGTTCCTTTATCCGCTTCATAAAAAACATACTGTTCTTTAGAGAATTTAAGTGTTCCCGGAACCATAACCGTAGAGGAGATTTCTCTGTTTTCCATGGTTCCGGTTTCGATTTTTTTCCCGGCGCTGCCGCCCGCGGGAGCGGCAGACTTATAAATATTGATACCGATGAATACTGCAACAATTACGGCGATGCCGATTCCGATCCAAATTTTTTTCATGTTATACACCTGCTGTCACTGAACTTAACAGTCCTCCGACTGCCGAAACTAAAAGCATAATAACAAACAGGACAATCGCGGAAGTCCAGGCCGCTTTTTTCGAAATGCCGCCTGTATAGCGAAGTCCCAAAGCGAGCAGAATATAGCTCCAGATGCTGAAAATGTCGAACGCGCTTAAAAAGACCGCGACGCCGTCTCCGGCCGGTATGACACTCGCCAAAGATGTAACGGCATACAATGAGCCCGCACCGGTAAAATAAGTGACAAGACCGTTAATAACTAAGCCGATATTGGTAATAAATGCCGTAAACAGGCTGAGTGAGAGCATTTTTTTGTAAGTTGTCACGCCGCCTGAAATTTTGACGCACAGCCAGTAAATGAGCGGAACGATAAACAGAGCGATAATGCCCCCGAAGATTCCTCCGAACATCGAGCCGAATTTAGCGAAGGTTTTGGTCATTTCAATCTGATCATCCGTCAAACCGTCAAGAGATGAGCTGTTCAGCACTTCTTCATAATTCATCCCAAGCCCGCGCAAAATACTGCCGGCCGCGATAAGAATGATGACAATCAGGAGAGGAATGCCGATGACCGGCTTTTCTTTTAATCTTTTAAACTGCACAACAGGACTTGTAATGACGCCGAAAATTGACGGCTTTTCCGTTACTGCCGTATTGCTTTTTTCCAGGTTTGGTTCCATATTGCTGATGCCTCCTATGTATTATTCTGTTTATTCGTACGCTTTAGGCTGAGAGAAGTTTCAATTTTTTTGCCGTTTGCGTATTTATGCTAAATTGTAACACAAATTCTCAGCTTTACGTTCCATAATTATGTAAAAAAAAGCATTGTCAGACCGGTATGACGGGAGGTTCAATGCCTTGTGAAGGCACTGTCTTCAGCCTATTCATGCAGTCAAAACCAGCTCAATCGCAAATCCCTTTAAATCCCATTTAGATATTCTCTGGAATTCAGCGCCTATATACAAAAAAGCCGGATGGCAATGATGCACATCCGGCTCTTTTTTCACCCTCCGCTTACAGGAGGGATAAAGGCAATGGTATCGCCTTCTGTTACGATGCTGTTGTCTTTTACATATGTTTCATTGATTGCGATCATGGCATTGTCAATCGTCTGAAGGCCGTACCGTTCCTTTAGCAGCGTTTTTACAGCAGACGCCGCCGTCTCTTTTTCGTCAAGTTCAATGACCGGTGTTCCCGCCTGCTCCGCAAGCCCGGCAAACAATAATACTTTAATCATCGCGATTCCCCTTTATGCAAATCCGGTTTTCCGTTCGGATAGGGCGTTGTTTCCAGCTGATCGCCTATCCATTCTTCTCCGTCTTCCCAGATTTCTTTTTTCCATATCGGCACAATCTGTTTTATCCGTTCAATTGCATATTCATTCGCCTCATATGCCGCCTTTCTGTGCGGAGAAGACACGGCGATTACGACCGCGGCTTCTCCGATATCAAGGACGCCGACACGGTGAGTGATTGCAGCTTCGGCTCCTTCCCATTTCGCGCTGATTTCACTGCCGATTTGAGAAAGCATTTGAACCGCCATCGGTTCATACGCTTCATATTCGAGACGCACCGTCCGCCGTCCGGCAGTCCACTCTCTGACCGTGCCGATAAACGTTGTGATGGCGCCGGCTTCACGCTTTTCAACTTTTTTTACGATATTTTCCGCAATGATAGGTTCCCTTGTAATTTGAAAACGTTCCATTTATGCAGATTCCCCTTTCAGCTGCGAAAGCACAAACATCATGGCAGCCGGATCGTCCGCATGGAATACGGGCATGCCTGCATCTGCCGGCATATGCTCCGTATTTCTGCTGACAACCGCGATCACGCGCTCCAAATGCTTCAGCTTTTGCCAATCTTCGCTGTCTTTGATCATAATGATTTTCGGATGCGGCGCATGTTTAAATCCCTCTATGAGAAGACCGTCAATTCCCAGACATTCATACAGACTGATCAAACCCGCCAGATCCCATTTTTTTCGCGCCGTAAGCTGCAGGACGCCGTCCCCTTCTACTGCCGTAACCGCGGCTCCGGCTTTTGAAAAACGCTCCGAGTCTTTTCCGTCAGAAAAAGGTTCCGGTTCTCCGCCATGTCCGTGATGTTTTAAACATCCAATATCGCACTCTTTCGGCGCCGCTTTCAGCACACGTTCAATAAACGTTGTTTTACCGCTGTTTTGAAAACCTACGATCTGGACGATCGGGAAAGAATTGACCACGGCCATTCACTTCCATTCTCATCACGGATGAGGAGCGCGTGAACCGTCCGGCCCGCTTCATACCCCCTCGTTCCTCCCGGCAGAAGGATAAACGCGTTTGCTTCGGCCAGAGATGTGACTGAGCTTGATTTGTCGAGACCGACCGGTGACGCCATCATCTTTCCGTCCTTATGATAAACAAATGCCCTCACAAATCTCATAAACGGATTCGGTTTCGGAAAGTCGTTTGTTAACACGGCTTCCGCCCATCCGGAATGAGGTTTTTCATTCAGAAGCCACGTCTGAATCATCGGTTTGACAAACAGGGTGAATCCGACATAACATGCGGACGGATTGCCTGAAAGGCCGAACAGCAGCATGTCATCGGCCCGGGCGACAGTTGTCACGCTTCCCGGGCGCATTGCCACTTTGTTAAAAAGAACTTCCGCTCCGAGCTTATTATAAATGTCTGGAAGAAAATCAAAATCGCCGACTGACACGCCGCCGGTCGTGATCAGAAAATCAACTTTTTTCATAGCTTCCTTCACCGCATCATAGCTGTCATCAAAATCATCGGAGATTTTCCCTAAGTTCAGCGGCACCGCGCCCGCTTCAATGACCTGGGCATACACCATCGCAGCGTTGCTGTTGCGGATTTTCCCCGGCTCAAGCAGATCGCTGACATGAAGAAGCTCGGTCCCCGTTGCGATAATGCCGACAACCGGCTTTCTGACCACGGGAACGGAAGCATAGCCGAAGGTTGCTAAAAGAGCGGTTACGCCCGGCGTGATTTTCGTCCCTTTTTTTAATAGCGAGCTGCCCTTTTTCGCATCTTCTCCTTGATATGAAATATTATCGCCCGCATGGAAAGGGCGTTTCACTGACATGTAATTCGTCCCGTTTTCAGAAAACGTTTTTGTCAGCTCAAGCATCACTACGGCATCCGCGCCTTTTGGAATCTGCGCCCCCGTCATAATGCGGACCGCTTCATAAGGGCCGAGTTTTTTTTCCGATACGGCGCCGGCTCCGATATGGTCAATGACTTCAAAGGTGACGGCATTGTCACGGGAAGCCGTTTTTGAATCGCTCGCCCTGATGGCAAACCCGTCATACGGGGAACGGTTAAAGGCCGGCACATCATGATCCGCCTTAACATCCTCCGCCAAATAGCGGTGGAGACTGTCCTCAAGCGCCACCCATTCGGTATCCCCCTGTTTTTTATACCGGCTCACCCGGCGGACTGCTTCGTCCACCTGAATCGGCGTTCTTTTTTCAAGCATAGCAATATCTCCCCTTCCTACAGTCCGATCACCCTGGCCAGAACTGAATTTGCTTCTTTTATATCGTTTGTACCGTGAATCAAAGCCCGTCCGTCCTGAAAAATAACGATTCTGAAGCGCTCATACGCCATGTGCAGCAGAAATTCATTTGCTTCCACTTTACCGATCTGCTTCAGACGTTTGACAAGCTCTTCTTTATCCAGCCTCTTTAAGGCTTCCGATCTGATTTGAACGGTGTCTCTTCCGCACAGCACGCTTGCTTTCGGCCTGTTTTCAGGCTGCAGATACGGATATACGGGCTCCGCGCCGCAGGAAGGGCAATGATCCCGTTTGATCTGATCCACATTTATGCTCATATTGGTGTTATTCCACACGTCAAACGTGAAAAAGCGCCGATTTACCGCCGCATGATTTCCTGTCAGCAATTTCAGCGCCTCAGCCTGCTGATAAGCGGAGACGATATGAACCGCCGGAGGTATGATACCTGCTGTATCACATGTCGCTCCGCCCACGGGCATTTGCTCAAACAGGCAGGATAAACACGGCGTGACCCCCGGAATAATCGTCAGGCACATTCCCTGACTGCTGACACAGGCCCCGTAAATCCAAGGTGTTTTCGTTTTCAGCGCCAGATCATTGATGACCATTCTCGTTTCAAAATTATCTGTCGCATCCACGATGCAATCCGCTTGTTCGATCAGCGGTTCGAGCGTTTCCGCCGTACCTTCCGCCGCGTAAGCATCGATATGTATATCACTGTTTACCGCCAAAAGACGCGCCTTGGCCGCCATTGCTTTCGGCAGGCGCTGTCTCGCGTCTTCTTCTGTATACAGCTGCTGTCTTTGTAAATTGCTCCATTCCACATAATCCCGGTCAATAATCGCCATACGGCCCGCTCCGGCTCTTGCCAAACCCTCTGCCGCTGCTGTTCCGAGGGCTCCGGCTCCGACAATCAGGACACTGCTGTCAGCCAGCGCCTGCTGCCCTTTTTCCCCTATCGGCTTAAATCTTGTCTGCCGCGAATAGCGCTCTTCCATCTGTGTTGTCCCCTTGCATTTTTATTTCCATCATACCATGTTTCTTCCCGATCAGTCTTGATTTGAAGACTCGACATGCGCCAAAAGTCTGGTGTAATCGTCCTGTGTGTTGATATTAGCGAACTCCTCCGGCCCGGCGCCGATGTCTTCAGCCTGCACATAACAGACAGACAGCCGTTTCAGCGTGTCTGTCATTTTCAGTTTGTTTTGTGTCAGCTGATCAAAAAGCACATCCTGCACCCGTTTATGGTAAACCGCCAAGAGGGGCTGCTCTCTGTTTTTACAAACCGGTATGACAGCGTCCAGATTTCCCGTCAGCTTCATTTCAAGCGCAGCCATCGTTTTTCTTGTCACGAGCGGCGTGTCACAGGATATGACCGTATATGTTTCGCCTTCCGTTTGTTTCATTGCCGTATATATGCCGGCAAGCGGGCCCATTCCCCGAAACCGCGGCTCATCGGCCAAAACATGCCGCTCTCTGTTTGATAAGAACTTTTTTATATGCTCAGGGCGGCTGATAATTACCGTTTCTCCGCCGCCGAAGGCTTTTTTCGCCTGTTCATAAAACATGCCGCCCTTCCACTTTGCAAAAGCTTTCGGTTCTCCGAATCTTCGGGAAGCTCCCCCTGCTAATATTACATTCACCCGTTTCATGTCATCTCTCTCCCATTCTATATAAAAGCATAGCAAACGCCTTAGCCGTAATACAATATTACGGTGCTTGTCTGTTTAATTAAGAGGAATAGCCGTTGATCCTTTCCCATATTGTAGTGTTAACATCATGAGGGAGATGGTTCTTATGAAAATATCCGGTCCGTTTTTCCACGACACTTCTCAAGAGAACCTTTACTTGAAATCCGAACTTTCCAGATGCAGAAAATTAATTTCAGAATTTGAAGCAAGCTACTTCCATCAGAAAAATAATAAGCTTCAGGAGGAAAACGCCAATATTAAAGAGCGGCTTCACAAGCTTTCTGACGAATTGGAAGCCATGGCTCAAAAACACAAACAGACAAGTGACACGGAACGTTCTTTGCATGAAATCAGAGCCGGGCTGCTCGATAAAATCGTCATTCTGCAAGAACTGCTTCAGCAGGAAACGTTTCGGCGGAAAAATGAGATGGAAGAAAAGCACCGTCTGCATCTTACAAATGTAAAATTTGAAGAAGAAAATAAAAACTTACATACCCGCATCCGCTCACTTGAGACCGCCATTCAAACTGAACGGACATCTCACGAAGATATGAAACAGCGTTATCATGCCGCTGCAGACGAAAATACCCGGCTCCAAACACAAATGATAGAAAAAGAATACCAGCTTAAACATATTAAAATAGAAATTAATCATATGAGAGATCGAATACTAGAAACAAAAGAACGGCTTGTAGAAATAGAAAAAACGAAAGAAAAGTTATTTCAAGAAACCATTCTTTCGTATAAACGGCAGCTGGACGAAAGTGATGCTTGGATTGCCGGCCATTTTGCTGATATTGACAGCCGCACGGCGGAACCGGCGGAACAAGCTCTGGAAATCCCTTCTGTTTCCAAAGAGACTGTTCAGGCAGAAGACTTGCTTAAAGCCGTTACCGAACAAGTCATCTCCCTGCAAAAACAATTTGTACAATCAGAGTCCCGCGATCAGTCGTTTGATGAAAAACTGGATGCGTTGAAAGAACGTGCTGACGGCGAAAAGCCTTTCCAAAAATATGTCGTCAAGCTTGAAAAAAAGCCTGGAAAAGATGCGTCACTTCCGCAGAATAAGCGGGAAAGCGCAAAAAAACTGCTTGAGTAACGCAAGCAGTTTTTACTGTTTTATTCAGCAGCCGTATCATTTGCCGTTTCTGCTGTTTCCTGAGAAATTTCTCCCTCAAGAATATATTGGCCGCGGTATGGTTTTTTCACTTCCGGATACATTTTAATTAAGCTTTGCATAAATGTTGTCATATTAGGAATTTCAAGGCCGCTTTCCTTTTCAATTTCCTTTTGCAGTTCGGAACTTTTGATCGCTGCATTGTGGCGTTTCAATGTTTTAATCGCTGCTTCGCGCAGTTTTGCCGCTTTTGATCCCGGTCTCGCCGTTCCTCTTCTTCTTCTTGTAGAACCGTCTGGAATGCCGGCAGGAAGAGACGTAATAGACTGCATCTGCGGCTGGGAGGATTGAGGCTGTGCCTGCGGCTTTTGATAGCTTCTCATTTCCTGTGCTGCAAGCTCTGCAAGCACCGGGAGAGAGTCACTTTTTTTCTCCGGACGAAACTCTTTTTTTGTATCGGACAGGCTGCCTGTATTGTCTAATTCTCTCAGTTTTGCATATATTTTATCACGTTCTATTTGATATTCACGAATGACTTTTACCTCTGCTTCGTTCAATTGTTCTAAACGTAAGCGCAGCGCTTCTCTTTCATTAAACATGTGTAAAACCCCCTGTCAAAAATTTAAACGCTTTTATTAAGATATTAGATTACAAAAGTAATTTTATCAACTATTATTTTATCATTTTACTATTTTATTTACTCTATGAAAAATTGCTTATTTTCTGAAAATGGTACTTTATATACAAAAATCCCTTATCATATAGGGGATTCTGGACAAAGTTCCAATTTATTCAACCATTTCAAAATATAACTTGAAATTACTTGTTTAATGAAAATTAGCGTGATATCTACAATTTTCGACTATAATATGTAAAAGATAATGATATCGATAAAACAAGCGGTACAGCGTGTTTACGGCTGTTTCTCTTATTTTAAAGCCGCACATGCCATATTGGAATTTTTTATCCAATAGGCACAAAAAAACCCTGTTACCTAAACGGCAAAGGGTTTGCAGAACCGAGACAATAGTCCGACGGAGATTGTCCCGATTACTCAGAAGCCTGCTCCGTTTCTGAAAGTACTCGGCTGACGCGTTTTTCAAGCATTTTCATCCCGCTTCCTCCCGCTTGAAAATGGCGGAGCTGTCCGGTTTTATCGAAAAGGTAATAAGCCGGCACATATTCATTTTCAAATGCTTCAGTCAGCGTAAGACCGCTGTCGACGTAAATCGGCTGAGAGATATCGTGTTCAGCCGCTGTTTCCTTGATTTTCTCAAGGTCAAGATCGTCTTCGGAACGGGGCATGTGAACGGCCACCACATTCAGCTGATCTTTATATTTATCACGAAATTCGTTCATCTCAGGCATCGCTTCTTTACACATGCGGCAGCTGGCGGACCAGAAGTGAATCAGTGCCGGCTTTCCGCCGACCAGCTGTTCCTTCGTGACTTCTCTGTTAATCCATGCTTTAGCGCCTGTCAATTCAGGCATTTGCTGACGTAATTTCATCTTATTTCCCTCCTTATGAAAAAGGTTTTTTGCCGGGGCTTTCAGTTTCGCCGGGCAACGTTCTCCTGGTTTCCCTCCAAAGGATATGATTTGGCTGAATCACCATGTTAAAATGAGTGTGGCGATTCCTTAGTTCATATCTTCACAAAAATGATGATATTGAAACCGGGCAATATGAACAAATCATAAATGAAATAACTGGTTTCTATTAAAAGGTTTATCTTATTTTAAAAACGGGTATATGACTTTTAGCTTTTTCCGCAATAGACTTGAAAGGAAGACATCACTATGTTTGATTTAAAACACTTTGACTGGGCCGGGCTTCTCACATCTGCCGGGATTTTCATCATAAAGCTGGCTCTCATTATTTTAGCGTACTTTATTTTCCGGGCGGCAGGAAAAAAGCTGATCAAGCATCTGTTTCAGAAATTCGAGCAACAAAACAACCTCTCCACAGGCCGCGCTTATACTTTGCGAAGCCTCGCGCTTAATGTATATGGATACATCTTGATTTTCGTTTTTATCGTGATGATTTTGGATTTATTTCACTACAATCCGAGCGCTCTCATTGCCGGCGCCGGTGTGGTCGGTCTCGCAGTCGGCTTTGGGGCTCAGGGGCTTGTCAGTGACATCGTCACCGGATTTTTTATCCTTTTGGAAAAACAGATCGACGTCGGCGATTATATTACGGTTGCCGGCTACAGCGGCATTGTCGAGCAGGTCGGTCTCCGTACGACGCAAATCCGGAGCTTTGACGGCACGCTTCACTATCTTCCCAACCGGGGCATTACGAATGTGAGCAACCATTCCCGCGGAACGATGCAGGCGCTTGTCGATATTAAAGTGCCGCTTGAAAAAAATCTTGATGAAACCATTCAAATCCTGCAAACCGCGTGTGACAAAGCAGCCGCTGAGCTCCCGCAGATTAAGGAAGGGCCGGACGTCATCGGGGTTCAGGATTTAAGCTCGTCAGAAATGGTGATCAGAATCATTGCCAAAACAGAAAATATGGAGCAATGGCGGGTTGAACGCGTACTGCGGAGAGAAATGAAAATCGCGCTCGACCGTTTTAAAAACGCCGCTTCCGCCGAATAGAAAAACCGAAGCGTAAGCTTCGGTTTTTTCTTTTTAATGAAATTTTTTTTCCACTTCGCTGCAGATTTCGTCGGCGGTCATTCCGGAAGCCGTAATGACGGGAGCCTGAGTTGACGTATCGGCAATTCCTTGGACATTGCTGTCAAGTCCGGTTACGACACAGCAGTCACAATTCTTCGCATCCTCAGGAGTCTTCATCATCACTACGTCATATCCCTTTTGTTTTAACGCCTGTTCTACATCCGATAAAGATTGTTCAATTCCAATTTTTTTCGTCATATTGAACACCTCCGTTATGTAGAATGCTCAATTTTTGTTAGATTATTCTTCTTTTCGGATTTAATTGGCATACTTCGAAAAATATCCGACCATGACATTTACCGCGGTTTCCATCGCATCTTCATCCGGGTTCAGCTTGGCGTGATGAAGCCCGTGGGATGAATCGGCCCCCAGCCAGAACATAAAGCCGGGATATTTTTTCAGCATATATCCGAAATCTTCTCCGGTCATCGCTTCTTTTGCCGTTCTCACGTCAGCAAGCTGATGATCGCTGACAAATTGCATAAATTCTTCGGTCAGGCCGCTTGTATTATAAACTTGATGATAAACGGACGGATACGTGACTTTTCCTTTGCATCGGAAGCCGATTTCAATTCCTTTGACAAGCTCTTCAATCCGCTTTTTCACCATACGCATTGATTCCTCGGAAAGCGTCCGGATAGTTCCCTCCAGATGAGCATGCTCTGCGATGATATTTTGCGCCGTGCCCCCGGTAATCGTTCCGACAGTTATCACAGCGCTGTCAAGCGGATCCGTATTTCTGGATATGACCGTTTGCAGCTGCGTGACAAGCGTGCTCGCGGCGACGACCATGTCGTCTGCTGTATGCGGATATGCCGCATGCCCGCCTTTCCCCTCAAGATCGATGACGAGTTCGCTCGTATTGGCAAACAGCAATCCGCTTTTGGTGGAAATTGTGCCTACAGGAAGCTCAGGTGCTATATGGAGAGCGGTAATCAAATCCGGCGTCCATTTTTTCAGCACATCGCTTTCAAGCATCGGTTCCGCTCCGCCCGGTCCTTCTTCAGCCGGCTGGAATAAAAAGAGCAGATCATGTTTGACGGGATGATGGACAAAATGATCAATAATGCCGAGCGCGATGGTCATGTGCATATCGTGGCCGCATGCGTGCATAAAACCGGGGTGTTCAGATGCAAACGGAAGCCCCGTCTGCTCTTCAATCGACAGAGCGTCTATATCCGCTCTGTAGGCGAGCATTTTTTCCGGAGCCGTGCCGTTGACTTTGACAAAGATGCCGGTTCTCCAAGTTTCGATTTCAATTCTTTCCTCCGGATATTGGTTCAATAGATTCAGCAGGTACTGTTGGGTTTTATATTCCTGAAAGCCGATCTCCGGAATGCGGTGCAGATCTCTTCGGATGGCAATGAGCCGCTCTTTTTCCATATGTATTCCTCCTTGAGATAAGAATAAGGCGTGGATTTTATCATCCACGCCCATTCTATCAAACCATTCCTTACAGCTGGCGTAATTCCTGTTTGATTTCTGTTTTGCCTTTTGTTTTTTCATCGATATCTTTGATTTTTTTCGCAGGTGTTCCCGCTACAACGGTATATGGCTCGACGTCATTTACAACGATGGCTCCGGCAGCGACAACCGCGCCTTTACCGATTGTTACGCCTTCAAGCACAACCGCATTTGCGCCGATCACAACGTCGTCTTCCACGACAACAGGCTTAGCGCTAGGCGGCTCAATAACGCCCGCTAATACAGAACCCGCTCCGATGTGGCAGTTTTTGCCGACAGTCGCGCGTCCACCGAGAACAACGTTCATATCAATCATCGTACCTTCGCCGATGACTGAACCGATATTAATAGACGCACCCATCATGATAACGGCATTGTCGCCGATTTCGACTTGGTCGCGGATAATAGCGCCGGGCTCGATTCTCGCTTTAACATCTTTTAAATCAAGCATCGGGATCGCAGAGTTGCGGCGGTCATTTTCAATGACGTAATCCTCAATTTTGTCTTTGTTTTCTTCGATTGCGCTTTTAATTTCAGCCCACTCGCCAAAAACGACGCCGGATTGGCCGTTCAGGAATGTTTTAGCGGAATCTCCAAAGCTGATTCCTTCAAGATCGCCTTTTACATACACTTTTACAGGCGTTGATTTTGTACTATTTTGAATAAATGAAATAATTTCATTTGCATCCATCATTTTCATATGTATTGTCCTCCTCTGATTTTCTACCTCATTACTGTAACAAAGGAAGGATACAAAGACAAGAAAAAAAGGAACAAGCCTTTATTCTGCCGGCTGGCTGCACAGCGCGGCAAACTGTCTTCCGAATTCCCGGAGCTCTTCTTCCTCACTGCCCTCAGGGTTGTTTTCAATTTTGACCGACGGCAGCACCACCCGTCCGCCGCGGGCTGTGATTACTTTTTCCAATTCGTCAACCGCCCCGCAAAAAAACTCATAGGACGTATCTCCGGAACCGAACAAAGCAAATGTTTTTCCCGTAAACTCCAGGTTTTCCATATCTTCAGCAATATCGAGCATTTCATCAGGAAGATCCCCGTCTCCCCACGTATATGTGCCTAATAAAATATACTTGTAATCATTAAAAAGTTCGGCATGAATATCCATCGCTTCATATCTGTCTACGGATGCTTGTGCTTCGATCAGCCCTTTTTCAATTAAATCCGCCATCGCCTCGGTGTTTCCTGACATTGTGGCGTAAACAAGCAATACATTCCCCATCTTCGTCTCTCCTTTATGCATAAAAACTAATGTGCGAGCCGAACCGCCTCATACGGTCTGACAAACTTACTTTCGTAAAGGCCCGCGCAAAAAAAGTTTTCTTCCCGGTTGGCCACCCGCCATCCGTGACCGCGGATCGTATCAAACCACTTTAATTCACCGGCGGCGAGATCAGCTTGATAAATACGCGAAAATCCGTTTTCGTCCTGTGTCGATGTGACATAAATAATCCCGTTATCCTCAGAAACGTCGAGAAATGATTTTTCCCGTACGGCGGGTCCGGCTGTAATGGCAAACTCCTCTTGCGTCCGCACGTTTCGGACGGCAACCTCGCCCCGTTCTCCCTTTGCCGCGCCCTTTGCTGCAATGAGCCAGTCATTCTGATACATCATCATTGAAGCCGTCATGCGCTGCCTTTCGCAGCTTATAGGCCGGATGCGGTCTTCCGTCAGATCATACGCCCAAATGCCGCCATGATTCATATGAATCCGGGTGCCGATATAAATCGTCTGACCGTGTAAACAAAGCGAACGGATGACAGGCGGCTCCTTTAATTGTGAAAAGGGCTTAGCCACATGCCAAGTGACGCCGAAATCATCAGATAAGTAGAGGCAGTATGTGCCGTGCGCACAGACAAACCCGTCATTCCGCCCGGCAACGGCCCATACGGAGGCGCTGGTCGGAAACCGGGAGGCCGTCCAAGCCTTTCCCTGATCGGCTGATCTGAGGACGGCGCCTTTTTCTCCAGCCGCGAATATGTAAGGCCCTATGTAAGTCAGCACATGAATTCTGCTTTTCACTCGGAATAGTCTTTTCCAGCCTTCTTCCGCGGAAAAATGAAAAATACCTTCGTCTTTCACTGCGACAAAATATCCTGAAGTCACTGATGCCATGACAGCCGTCGCGCCTTTATGAAACATGGCACCGGTCTCCGTGGTGAGCGGCCCATGCAAGAAAACCGCGGACAAATTCTTTGCAGCATTCTTGATCTTCAGCCGTCTCGGGCGCCAGCTCAATTTTCAGCGTTTCCGGATATAAATTGGCTCCGGCCTGTTCAAACGCATCGCAAAACAGCGTGACCGCTTCGCAAAACTTCGGGTAGGCGTGATCGCCTGAACCGAAACAGGCCGTTTTCAGTCCGTTGAGCTGGCTATGCAGAATATCTTCGTAAAAATCTTCCGCTTCGTAAGGAAGATCACCGTCCCCCCATGTGTACGTGCCGACAAAAACATAATCATATGCTTCGAGAGAATCCGCATCTGCTTCGTCCATGTCGAGACAGTCAACTGCTATCTGATGCCCGCTCAGTGTTTCTTTTATAATGCCGGCAATATCCTCTGTATTCCCCGACATGCTTGCGTATATCATTAATGCTTTCTGCATATGATCACCTCGTAATTGATAATGATTTTCATTAACATATATAACACTTTAAATGATAATGATTTTCATTGTCAATAAAAAATAAAAAAAGACAGCATGATTGCTGTCTTTCTAAAATGGGCGTTCCTGCTTCAGCATATCTTTAATGACAGAAACAAAAGCCTGCACCTGTTTTAATTCAAATGCCGGCTCATATCCGAGCAGCCATGTGTCACGGCCGATCGGATGATCTTTTGTATCAAGCAGGGGCATTTTATTTACTTTGTCTTCCTCTTCTAAGGTGACTGACGGCAGAATAGCATATCCGATCCCGTGCAGCGCCATCTGCTTGCACGTTTCAATCTGATCGACGAGGATGGTCTGTTTCGGCGAGGTTTTGAATTTTTGATGCCACCAATGCTGAATTTCCTGAAAATATGTACTGTCACTTTTGAATTGGATGAACGGCCGATCGGTATGGGCAATATCATCAATACAGGAAATTTCCGTATCAACCAAATATAAATGATCGGTCATTAAATAATCTTTCCGGCCTTTCCATTCCGGATTTCCCCGGATAATGCCGATATGTACCTGATCTTCATACAGACTTTTCAGCATTTCGCTGCTCCACCCTGTAATGAGAGAGACCTTTGCATTCGGATATCGTTCCACATATGTTTTTAACACTTTCGGAAGCCAGTGCTGCCCGATAATGGAGGCGACGGCAAGCTTTAATGTGCCGTGAATCTCACCCTCAAGTTCATCAATGTTTTCTCTGATTCTTTCTTGCCGATCCGTGACGTCATTTGCAAATTGTATGATTTTTTCTCCTGCCGGCGTTACCGTAAGTCCTTTTTGAGACCTAAGAAAGATCTTTGTTCCCCAGGCTTTTTCAATGGTCTGCAATCGCTGGGACAGAGCCGGCTGTGACACGAATAACCGTTCGGCAGCCTTCCTCATGTTTAATTCCTCAGCTAAAACTACGAGCATATGAAGCTCTTGAAGCTGCATGTCGTCCTCCTTTTCAATGCCTTTTCGTATTTCTTATCTACCATTCTAATAAAATAAAGGCTGCCGAGGCAAGCGCCACTCATATGTATGCGTTTTCTTTTTCTGGCATGCAAAAGAACAAATAGGCTGATCGTGCGAGCCTACTTATTCAATGATCTGATATGGCTGCTCAACTGCTTTAATACGACTCTTCTCGTGAAAATGCCTTCAAAGACGCCTTCATCATTTTCAACGCAGACAAAGCCGTTGTTAATGACCATGCTGAACCCTTTGATAATCGGATCATTGATGTGGAGACGGGGAATGTCTTTCAGCATGACTTCCTCAACCGTAATTTGATCCAGCTTCTCAAACTCGATCCGTTCAAGTCCGAAAATGCTGTTCATAATCATATTTGTCCCGATCAAACCGTGCAGACGGTACGAAGCGTCAAGGACGGGAATGGCGGTATAGCCGGTTTTCGTCAGCACTAATAGAGCATGCTCAAGGTTATTTCCGACTTGAACGTGCGCCACTTTATCCGCCTCGATCATAAATTGTCCGACTGTTGCATCAAGAAGCTGATCTGATTGTAAGCTAATCATGTCACTTCGACCCCTTTACATTTTTCATCAAAGCATGTATTCCCTATATTGCAATAATATAAACATTATCATTTTTTGTCGAAAAGTTTCCGTCAATAAAAAAGATACTCTTTGCAATCGAGTATCAATTTATAGGCCGCTGATTAATTTTCGTTCCGAAAACGGTCATAGAGCGTTACGAGTTTTTTATAAGTGGTTCCATCAACGCTTTTTGACCCTGCTTCTATATCATTGATTTCGCTGGTCAAAAGCTCAATGGCATATTCTTGATTGATCAGGATATTCAGCAGAAGTTTCTGTTCTTCTTCCGTAAATCGTTCACTGATAAGACTCATACGTAATCAGGCCCCCTATTTTTAACTGAATACCTCTGAAAGCAATGTGAAATTTGCTTTCAGCTCTACCGCTAGAATAAGTAAACAGAAAAAAATCGTCAACCGCATAATTCGACATTTTGCGGATTCTGTATGAAATATTATTTTGTGTAACGATTGGCATAACTGAATGCTGTGCAGGAATCGGGCTTGATTTTCGCTTCAATGCCCATCGAGGTAATGCGGCCGGTCATTTCTTGTATCAATTCTTTTGTCAGTCCTTTTTGACCGATATCCAGATGCACTTCAAATGAAAGATCCGCCCCTTCATCCGTAAAAGGCAAGAGCAAATCTGTCAGTTCCATAAGACGGCCGTCGAGGATATGCGCAGCCATCTCCTGGCTGAACGCGGTTTCCAGCGAAATTTTTTCGCGAAGGCTATGTATCGGTCTTGCAAGATCATGATTTTTCAAACAGCCCCAAGCTCCCTTGCCTGTACGGTGCAAGTGTATAGCCGTAATAAACTTTGTGAAGTCGCGGTAAACTTGTGAATCAGTCCCTACAGACAGCACATATGCTGAACGGGGGTCTTTATTGACAAAGCGTTTCAGCCGCTCCGTCACGTCTTGAAAGGTCATCTGTGCCTCAGAAAGATTATAAAACAGAAAAGAATCAGCCATGTACGGACACTCCTCTTTCCAGAGTCTACAACCAAACGAACAAGCACGTTCCTTTGCATAATTTAATAAAGCTCCGCTTGCGTAAGACCGGAAGCTTGGTCAGCCTGAAAAATCAAATCAAATTACTGAAGGAGCTCAAAAATTTCAATAGAAATCATGTCAATGTTATCAAACGGATATGTGTTAGGTTTTTCACCTTTTTGGAAAACCGTCAGTTCAAACGTTTGATTTTTTTCGAAATATTTAACACTGCAAATTTTTTCGCCGTTAACTTCAAAATAACGCTGCATCGGCTCGTTAGCCGCTTCCGCTGTTTCTTGCAGACTTTGCAGCCGCGTGATGATACCCATTAATTGTGACATTCTAAAAAAAGACTCCTTTCAAAAAACAACTTCAAATCAACAAGTATTTATTATAATACAAGTTCTACAGAGCATCATACCATAAAGTAGACCGGGATGGCATTTTCCCGCTGGATTTTCAAAAAGAAATAAACGGGAAAACCGTGTTTTCGAATAGTTTGAAGCTTTTTTCGGAATGTCATACACCTTTCAAAAATAATTTTTCGCTTTTTGAGCCGCCATTATCAGATGTATGTAAGGAGAAGCCTTTTTATGCGAGACGGCATAAAAAAACTTGGCGGGGGTAGCGCCAAGTTTTTTCGGATCTTGATCTGATAGAGGGGTTGGGGAACAGAGAGTAACTTCTCTCTATAACTAAATGATAATGATTATCAGTATCATTGTCAATCGTTTTTTAAAACTTTTTTCAAATGAACAAAAAAAAGCGGCATACAGCAGCCGCTTTAAAGTAACCCATCCTGTTCATATAAATAAGAGTAAGGCAGATCGATAAATAAATACATATTGTCATCCATCGGGTATGAAAAGGTTCTGATCATCTCACCCGTCTCAATATCACTGTACAGGTCACTGAAAAAGCCTTTTCTTGAATTCCGCATCTTCATGATGTTTTCTAAAAAGTACGGACGCCAACTCCAGTTTTTCTCCATGTATTCAGGCTGATAAAGCCATTCGCCGGACTGCTTGAACACATTTCCCGTCAGCTGATAGCCTTCTTCATCACACATATAAATTCTGAAGCAGCAGTCCGTCAGGTTTTCCGCCAGTTTTTTAATAAACTCATCGTCCGCCTGATGGGTTTTCTTCAGCTCGGAAACTGCCTGATTGACCCGCTTATAAAAATTCTCAGAGTGTTCATATACCGTTTCCAGCTTCTTTTTTTCTCTCGTAATAAATTGCTGAAACTCCGTTTTCAAACGTGCTTTTAACAGGCTCCGGTCTATAAAATCCCCGCTCGGCGCCTGCAGATAATAGCCTTGAAAAAATCGGCCTCCGTTTCTCCATGCGTACTGGAGCTGGAAATCAGCTTCTATATCTTCATACAGCAGCGCGGCGCCGATTTTTCTCGCCAGCAATGAAATGCTGTACAGCACATGCTCATATGATGGTGACGGCTGAGATACCTTCAGCGCCTGCAAATCTATTTTCAGAAGGTCCGGTGAAAGGAGCGCGATTCTGTCCAGGTTGCTGCTCTCCTTACCTATATTGTCCACCGCTATTTTAATGCCGTATGTACGATAGTAGGCAAGCATATGGTACAGCTGTTCAATGTCGCCTTCGAAATTGTGCTCGGTGATCTCAAGCACAATACGGTTCAATTCAATGCCCTGCTCTTCGTATTCTTTCAAAAGCTCAAGAAAGCTTTCGCCGTGGTCAAGCATCAATACATTCGCATCCTGATTGATAAAAATCAACAGATCACGGTCAGCTTCTTTAAACCGCTCCAGCGCCTGCCTGATGACTCTGTCATCGACCTCAAGCTTATATTCTTCCGGAATGCCGGAATCTAAGAAAAACGGCCCGAGGCTCTCAATCTCCGCATCTGCCAAAATCCGCCCAAGCACTTCGTAGCCTACGACTCTTTGTTCCTCAGCGTTAAAAATCGCTTGGTAATACGGAATGACATCATCAATATTCGTCAGTATATCAAGTGGGTCCAACATGTTATCACCTGCTTCTCTATCTTTGTCTGATTATACACAATTATATCAGCACCACAAATGTTTAGATTAGGGGAAAAGGAGGCAGTATGGCCGCAGCTTAAAATAAAAGGGGGACATTTTTAAGATCACTCTTCAGACCGGTTAATTAAGGACGTTATTCATTTGTTTCACAATCACAAATAAAAGGATAAATATAAGAGCATTATAACCGGCAGCTGTCCAAAAATAATGGCTCCAATCAGTGCTGTTAAATATCCAATCATCATCATGTTTCAACTGAAAGAAAGTTCCTTTTTTATCTAAAGTGCCAAATGTAAGAGTTGTTAACCCGCCAACACTCTCGGAAACGTCAACTCCATACATTGAACCGGCAGTATCAGTATGATTTATTGGCATATACGTGTAATCAGATAAAATTGTTTCCGCCAGCTTGGCTGGCAGAGACACATATAATACAGCCGATGTATCGCCTCCGAGCCCACTCAAATACTCCCTGGCTTTAATAAATTTCGTTTCATCAGGAAAATCGATGTGATATAGCTTTTCAAATCTGATTATTTCATCAGATGTAAGATTGGTATTTTGATAATACTCCGGAGTAAAAGCACAAATAATAAAGTACCAAATATTAAAGATGATAACGAAACTGCTTACAAATAGTACAACGAACCATTTTAATAATTTCTTCAATTAATCGCCCCTTAATCTTTCAAAATTATATCATAATTTTGAATAGAAAATAAAACAAGCGAACGGCGGCTTTAACGTTCGCTTGTTTTGCAAAATAATCAATATATGAAAAATTAAAACGGATAAGGATTCAGCCATTGCCCCCCGTCCATTGTGATACAGTCCCCGTTTATATAGGACGCTTCATCAGATAGCAAAAACGCTGCCAACGCGGCGATTTCTTCCGGTGTGCCCAGCCGGCCGAGCGGCACACTGTTCATAGTGCGGGACACCGCTTTTTCCGATTCAAACAGCTTCTCCGCACCGCCTGTCCGTTCAATCGGGCCGGGGGCTATCGCGTTTGTGCGGATGCCGTATTTGCTCCCCCATTCAACGGCCAGCGTTCTTGTCAGTGACAATACCCCCGCTTTGGCTGCAGCGGAATGAACGACACCCGCTCCCGCTCCCCATGCGTATGTAGCGGCCATATTTAAGATGACGCCCTTCTGCTCCTGCTCGATCCAATGCCTTGCCGCTGCTTGGCTGCAGAAAAATGTGCCGTTTAAAACAATCTCAATAACAGCTTTCCATCCATTGGGCGTCAGCTTCTCTGCCGGGCAAATAAAGTTGCCGGCCGCATTGTTAATCAGCGCATCGAGCCGGCCAAAGACTTTTTTCGCTTCTGTAATCATGTCTGAAGCGGCGGAATCAGAACGGACATCCATTTGAAAACAGGCGACCTGCCCCTCAAAGGTCTCAATTTCTTTTTTTGTTTCCTCAAGTGCTTCATGGTTCCTCCCTGTCACCATGACGTGCCATCCTAATTCAGCCTGTTTTTTCGCCATTGCTTTTCCCATGCCGCTTGAACCGCCTGTAATGATTACCGCTTTCTTATCCATAACAAACCCACCCCTTTTATTGAATGAATAATCATTCATAATTTTATCATAGATGTCTTTCCGCGTCATTACATACTGAGAAGGGATTTTTCAGCCAGGCTGATGATATAATAGAACAACTCTGACAAAGGTTGGTTTTACATATGGAGAAAATGACGAGAAGAACATTTTTAAAAAGAGGATTCGGCATTTTGGGTGCGGCTCTTGCAACAGCTTGCGGAGGTTATGGCTATGCCCGGTATATCGAACCGCGCATGATTGAAATCACCCGGCATACAATCACCAACCGCCTGATCCCCCGCGGCTTTGACAATTTTAAAATCGTTCAATTCAGCGATACGCATCTCAGTGATGTGTTTACATCCGGTGACTTGAATAAAGCAGCGGAAAAGATCAATCAGCTGAAACCCGATCTGCTCATCTTTACGGGAGATTTAATTGATAAGCCGCATTTATTTAATGATCACCAGCATGCACTCGCCGTGCTGCAAAATCTTGAAGCTCCCTTCGGCAAACTTTGTGTTTACGGAAACCATGACCACGGAGGCTACGGTACGAACACGTACAAGGCTCTGATGGAAGCGGCTGATTTTCAAGTGCTTCGAAACGGCTACCGTCAGGTGCAGCTGACAGATGGAAGCCGGATTGAATTCGCGTTTTTGGATGATGTAATGCTCGGAAAACCCGATTATGAAGGCACCCTGTCACGCCTTTCCGAAGATGCGTTTTCCATTTTAATCGTCCACGAGCCTGATGCCGCTCTCAAGATAGGCGGATATCCCGTAAACCTCCAGCTGTCGGGACACACTCACGGCGGCCAGGTCCAGCTCCCGTTTTTCGGCCCTCTCATTACGCCTCCTTACGGAAAAACGTATACCGACGGCATGTATACGCTGCATGACACAGCCGTTTACGTCAATCGCGGGCTCGGTACGACAAGACTGCCGTATCGATTTTTAGCCAGACCGGAAATCACGCTGTTCACATTGAAAACCGAGCAAAAATAAGACTTTTATCCTGATGCACAGACACCCCCTCCGTAATATGTATATGGAAAAGAGCAAAAAGGAGGGTGATGAAACTGCTGACATATCAAGTGAAACAAGGAGAAACCATCTCAAGCATTGCGCAAGACTTCAGAATAAGCACTGCTGCTCTCCTTCAGGCAAATCCCTCAATCCAATCGGTCATATACGCGGGACAGCATATTATCATACCGAATCTTCCCGACCCATCCACCATTCCCTACTCCATCATCGTGTATATCGGAGCGAAGAAACTGGAGTTATACCGCCTTGGCAGGCTCATCCGTACGTACCCCATCGCAGTCGGAAAAATATTGACGACCACGCCGACCGGAGAATTTTACATCGTGAACCGCCAGCCTAAGCCCGGCGGCCCGTTCGGCGCTTATTGGCTCAGCCTCTCTAAAATTCATTACGGCATTCACGGAACAAATAATCCTTCCTCCATCGGCAAAGCGGTATCAAAAGGATGCATCCGGATGTATAATCAGGACGTCACTGAACTTGCCGCTGCCGTTCCTAATGGAACAAGGGTGACTATTATAAGATAGAAAGATCTTATTTGTTAATGGAACGAGCTGATGATAATATATTACAGTGGGACCTCTAGGGTAAGGAGCATGTTTATGGATATATTTAAAAATCGCAATTTTGTCCGTCTCTTTTTCGCAGCACTCGCTTCTCAAATGGGAACGACTGTAGGTAATATGGCTTTCGCTTTTTACTTGCTGGACCATTTTTCAAACCAGCCGGCATACACGACTTTGGCTGAGCTGATGTATTCACTGCCGACAGTTTTCGTATTTCTGATTGTCGGTGTCGCAGCTGACCGGCTTGACAGGAAAAAGGTCGCAGAGAATTGTGACTGGATCAGAGCCGGACTGACGATCGTATTGTTTGCCGCATTATACACCGGGAGCATCCCTCTCGTGTTCTGTATTTTGTTCATCAGAAGCGCCGTGACCAAGTTCTTTTTCCCGGCGGAAGCCAGCCTTGTACAAGCTATTCTGCCTAAGGAGCATTACGCGAAAGCGGCGGGACTTAACCAGATCCTGTTCAGCATCTTCATGGTTTTCGGCGTCGGTATAGGCGCGTTTATGTATAAAACGATCGGTATTCACGGAGCCATTATCCTTGATTTTGTCAGCTTTATTGTATCAGGCTTTCTGATCCGCGCGTGCCGCATTCCGAAAGAAGCCCGTCAGCCGAACGGCCCTTTTAAATGGGGAGATTCGTTTCTGAAAGACTCGGTCGCTGATTTTAAGGAAGGGATCGTATATATTGTTAAAAACAAATTGCTTGCTTCCCTTATTTTCGGCTTTTTTATCTTTGGTTTTGTCAACGGCGGCTTTGCCGTACTGCCGATGTTTACGATGAAATACGGACTTGCGCCTGATCATTACGAATCACATACTTCCATCTTCACCGTCGCACTCGGCTTCGGCCTGCTTGCAGGAAGTGTGATCGGAACGATGATCGCAAAAAAAGTCAAACCGCATCATTTGATGTCGATTCCTATTTTGGCAGCCGGACTGCTCATTTTTGTCCTCGGCTATACGGATAAGCTGTGGATTTATTATATGGCGGCTTTCGTCCTCGGCATGTGCATCGGCCCTGTCAATATCGCCATCGGCGGCTGGATGCCGAAAATCGTTCATCCGAAAATAATGGGCCGGGTCAGCGGCTGGCAGGACCCTTTTATGATGTTTGCCCAATCGATTACACTCGGACTGGTCGCCCTGTTATTTCCGAAATTCGTTACCAATATTGATTACCTTTATTACGGCATGGGAATCGTGATTTTAGCGGTATTTGTGTTCTATTTTATCGCTCTTCCGAAATACAGCGCCGAGGCAGCAGAGATCGATGTGCAACAATCATTAAAGGCTGATTCTGAAAAACATGCAAAACCTGTCTAATAAAGGAAAAAGATGCGCCCTTTTCATCAGAAAAAGGCGTATTTTTATAATCAATATTTGCATTTCAACGCTAAAAAAGTATAATCTATATATGAACTTGATCAATGCAAAGGAGAGAAATAATGGACGACCACGCTTATTCGAAAGAGCTGCAGCCAACCATCGAGAATCTTTCAAAAGCTGTTTATACTGTGAACCGCCATGCAAAAACCGCCCCCAACCCTAAATACCTTTATCTGCTGAAAAAACGGGCATTACAAAAGCTTGTGAAAGAAGGCAAAGGGAAAAAAATAGGGCTTCACTTTTCAAATAATCCCAGGTTTAGCCAACAGCAGTCAGACGTACTTATCTCTATCGGAGACTACTATTTTCACATGCCTCCAACAAAAGAAGACTTCCAGCATCTTCCGCATTTAGGTACGTTAAATCAATCGTACCGCAATCCTAAAGCACAAATGTCTTTGACAAAAGCGAAAAACGTATTGCAAAAATATGTGGGCTTAAAGGAAAAACCGCTTGCCGCCAACAGGCAGCAGCCCGCTTATCATAAACCCGTATTTAAAAAACTTGGTGAGAGTTATTTTTAATTCCGCCGCAAAAAAAGCCGATGCGTCATGCATCGGCTTTTTTCTATTCAATCACGTACGTATCCACTTTTTTAATGAGCTCGCTGATTTCAGGCTTGCTGATCTGTTCATCCGCTCCGACTACTTCGCCCCGGTGGCGCAGGTCGTCCGTAATCAGGGACGAGAAAATCATAATCGGCACATCAGAGCTTTGCGGGTTATCCTTAAGGAGCTTCGTCAAACGATGCCCGTCCATTTTCGGCATTTCAATGTCACTGATAATCATGTCAATATGGTCTGACAGGTTTGCTCCGTTATCCGTCAGTTCCACGACGTAATCATACGCTTCTTTTCCGTTTTCAAACGTAACGATTTCACTATACCCCGCCTCAGTCAGCTCATCCGTCAAAAGACGCATCAGAAGCGGCGAATCTTCAACGATGATCAGTTTTTTACCCGCCCGTCTTTCATCAAATCCTTCCTGATGGACATGATAAGTCTCAACTCCGGATGCCGATTCAATATCGTAAATGATCTTTTCATAATCAGGCAGAAAGATCATCGTGTCTTCCAGTTTGATGATTCCCGTTAAATGCCGCTCCATCCCCTGGTTCAAGGAAGTCGGCTTTTCAATCGCCTCCCAGGACACCCTGTGGATTTGTGAAACGGAACCGACGTGAAAGACGATTTTCCGCTTGTTGAATTCCGTTACGATATATTTATCGTCTTTTGCTCCTTCGGCATCAACGCCGAAAAAGGTATACAGACTGATGACGGGAAGAATTTCGCCTCTCAGCTTAATCATCCCTTCTACGTCTTTATGAGACTGAGGCACAGATGTGACATCTACCGGCTGAATGATTTCCCGGACTTTCATCACATTTATGCCAAATGTATTGACGCCTACTTCAAATTTGACGATTTCTAATTCGTTTGTGCCTGAATCCAATAAAATATCGTATTGTTGTAAAGACAATTCAATCCCTCGCTATCCGCATTCAGTATTGTACTGTATATATCGGCTGGAAACGGAAAAAGTGAATGTATTCGGTCCAACTGGCCATGAACTCTTTATAAAAAAATGCTTTTTTCTGATATCCCATTGACTTTTTGACATCGAGTGGTAAAATAGTCAAGGATTTTTCAGGAAGAAGGGTGTAATAAATGGGTACAGTAGTCATATTCGACCAAGATCAAATGACGGTGTTAGAAGATATCAGCAAAACGGCTTACCTGCAAATGAAAAAAGAGGCGAAAGAGCGTCCCGACAAGCCCGCTCCATACATCTTATGGCGGGAAGACGTCAGCTTTGAATACGGGTATTAATGACATTCGCCACATATCACAATAGATAGATCATGATACAATGAAGACAATCATTTCAGCTGGTTGTCTTATTTTTTTCTGAAAGAAGGTATGTTTTCACATATCGGACATATACTCGGGATAGTTCAATAAAAAGATGACAAATGCTCAGCTAGTGGTAAAATAGGAGAAACTCAATATATAGTATAAGGTGATGAATTATGGAACATTTGCTTAATCCGAATGTAAAAGAAATTGAAATTTCAGGAATTCGCAAATTCTCAAATCTTGTAGCTCAGCACGACAATGTCATTTCGCTTACGATCGGTCAGCCGGATTTCTTCACGCCGCACCATGTCAAAGCGGCTGCCAAAAAGGCAATCGACGATAACGCAACGGCATATACTCCGAATGCGGGCGGCCTTGAGCTGAGACAGGCCGTACAGCTTTATATGAAGAAAAAAGCTGATTTGAATTATGAAGCTGAAACTGAAATCATCGTCACAACCGGGGCAAGCCAAGCGATTGACGCGTCTTTGCGGACGATTTTATCTCCGGGCGATGAAGTTATTCTCCCCGGACCGATATATCCGGGCTACGAACCGATCATCCGCATGTCGGGCGCCGTTCCGGTCCATGTGGATACGACGACACACGGATTTAAGCTGACGGCGCGGCTCATTGAAGAATCGCTGACACCAAAAACAAAATGCGTCATTCTTCCTTATCCGTCAAATCCGACCGGAGTGACATTGTCTGAGGAAGAGCTGCAAAACATCGCAGCCGTCCTGAAGGGCAGAAATGTTTTTGTCCTGTCTGATGAGATTTACAGCGAATTAACCTATGACAGACCGCATTATTCGATCGCGTCTTATTTGAGAGACCAGACGATCGTCATCAACGGCCTGTCAAAATCACACAGCATGACGGGCTGGAGAATCGGTTTCATTTTCGCACCGAAAGAAATTGCCAAGCACATCTTAAAAGTTCACCAATACAGTGTGACATGCGCGTCTTCAATCTCTCAGAAAGCGGCTCTTGAAGCGGTAACAAACGGTGTTGATGATGCGCTTATTATGAGAGAACAGTATAAAAAGCGGCTTGACTATGTATATGACCGTCTTGTTTCAATGGGGCTTGACGTCGTAAAGCCGTCAGGCGCATTTTATATCTTCCCTTCCATTAAGTCATTCGGAATGTCATCGTTTGATTTTAGTATGGCTCTTTTAGAGGATGCAGGTGTGGCTCTTGTGCCTGGCAGCTCGTTTTCAAAGTTGGGTGAAGGGTATGTGAGGCTGTCATTCGCATATTCACTGGATACATTGAGAGAAGGCTTGGACCGGCTGGAAGCATTTATTTTAAAAACGAGAGAATCCATGCAGACTATTTAAACAACGGCATAACGCCGTTGTTTTTTATTGTTTCGGGAATGTAATATGAAAGGCCGTGCCTCTATCCGGTTTGCTGTCTACTTGGATGGCTCCCTGGTGGTTTTTAATAAGGTTGAATGTGACCATCAGCCCCAGGCCGGTTCCTTTTTCTTTCGTTGTCAAAAACGGTTCGCCTATTCGTTTCAGCACGTTTTCCGGTATCCCGTCACCCTCGTCTTTCACCGTCACATTAACGGAATACTCATCTTCTGTCATGATGATGTGAACCGTTCCCCCATCCGGCATCGACTCAACGGCATTTTTAATCAGATTGATAAACACCTGTTTCAGCTGATTTTGATCACCGTTAATATACATGCTGTCATGTTCGTAATCCGTTTTGATAAAAATCCCTTTAAGATTTGCCTGCGTCTCTAAAAGAGCGGTCACTTCACTTATAATTTTCTTTAAGTTTACACGCTCTTTCACGGCGTTTTGCTGAGGTTTGGCAAGCATTAAAAGCTCACTTAAAATCAATTCGATTCTGCTCAGTTCAGAAAACACAATTTCAAAGTAATGTTCGTTTTCCTCCATCGTCGGCTTCATGAGCTGTAAAAATCCTTTGATCGCCGTCAGCGGATTGCGGATTTCGTGAGCGATTCCCGCCGCCAGCTGTCCTGCGATAGACAGCTTCTCCGACTTCAGCATTAATTCCTCCGTCTGCTTCCGCTCAGAAATGTCACGCAGAATGACCTGCACGGCCGTTTCTCCGAAAAACGTCGTCGGAATGCAGACCATTTCCGTGTAGATCAGCCGGTTTTTAAAGGTAAACCACGACTGCTTAATGATTTCTGACTCGGTCTTTCGGTCGATAATATTTTGGATCCGCTGTTTCACGCCGTCATGATCGCAGGGATGAAGCTGATCATAGACGTTTTTCCCAATTAAATCTTCATATGTTTCAGCCTCAAACAGCGAAATGCCCGACTCATTCATGAATACCCATTTATCATTGTGAATCACGGCGATCGTATCAATTGAATTCTGAATGAGGAGCTGATAACGCTCTCTGCTTTTTTGCAGAATCGTTTGGAATTTTTTCCGTGAAGAAATATCAATCAGAAGCAGCAATTCCGCCCGCTGATTTTTATATGTCGTCGGTGCCGCCTTTACTTCTAAATGAACGGGCGTGCCGTCGAGCCTTCTCCACGTCTGTTCGATCATTCCGACTTCCATTCCTTTTTGCATCCGCACAATTCGGTTTTTCACAATGTCGTGATACTCTTCTTCAATAAACTCATAAGAGCGCCTGCCGATTACCTCGTCTTTGCTTTCGGCTCCCAGCATGGCAAGCATCGCGTTGTTGGCGTAGGCGATTGTGCCGTTGATGCTGACATATAAAGGATTCGGCAGCATTTCGACAAGACGCTCGAATTCGCCGTTTCCAGCCGCATCTTCCGACTGTTGTTCTGCCTTTTGCTTCTTTTGTTCATACATATAAGGCCGGCGGGGCGTCTTCTCCTCAAGCACCTTGATTTTGAGGATGATTTCCCGATCCGTCCCCTCCATTTGCGGTGTGACAATTTCCACACCCGCTTCAAGCCATACGATGGTATGATCTTTTTTAATAAGACGAAAGGTGCAAGGCATCAAATGATGCTCATTATAGAAGTAACTTTCAACCAAAAATTGATCTTCTTCATGCAGGAACGTTTTGAGAAATGACCCGATCATCTCTTCCTGAGAATAACTGAAGTACGATTTGCAGTTTGCAGAAATATACATAATACGCCCGTTAGACGTCAAAACGGCATGAAGATCGGTTTTCGATTGAAACTGTTTGACATGCTGAGTATCCTGTTCCACAGAATCCCTCCTTTGCATTATACTCGCACTGCAGGCTGGACACGGACTGATATAAAAAGAAATTCCACTAGATTGATTCGCTAAAAAATGAGCATTCTCCTTCTATTCTTATTGTGAACGTCAATTTTCCTGAATGAAAGAAAGGGCGCACGAGATGTTCGGCCGCCCTTTCATTTGTTATTTTTTATTGTATTTCTTTTCAAGCTCTTTGTAAGCGTCAACTGCTCCCTTGGCAATGTTTTTGCTTACATGATCTTTATCATTTCGAACAGAGGGAACGACGACGCTGAATGCCACTCTTGGATGTTCTGACGGATAATAGCCGACAAAGGTCAGGTTATACGTGTACTTCCCCCACCAGTTTTTGTTCGTGCCGTAATAGTGCGTCTCCGCGGTTCCCGTTTTTCCGGAAACATCAGCGCCGGAACCTTGGAATGTTGAATAAGCCGTTCCTTGAGGTGAGCTTGTGACCAATTTCATTCCTTTATGAACCTGATCAAAATCGCTCGGACTGTTATTTACTTTGTTCAAAATTTTAATATCTCGCTGTTCAATCGCTTTTCCAATCTTGTTTTTGCTGTCCGGTTCATGAATGCTTGTGACGATCCGCGGCTGGACGCGATACCCGCCGTTTGCGATGGCTGAAATATATTGAGCCATTTGAAGCGGCGTATACGTATCAAACTGTCCGATCGCAAAGTCAAGCAGCAATCCCCCGACCATTTGCGGATTTGACTGCATGCCCGCTGATTCCTGCGGAAGATCAATCCCTGTCTTCACACCCAAACCGAATTGGGCGTAGTAGTTGCGCATTTTCTTAATATCGTCTAATCCGGCAGGCAGCGTACCGTGCGGGACGTAAGTAATGCCGGCGATATGCATGGCCACATGAAACATATATACGTTTGAACTTCTTTGCAGCGCGGTCAGCTCAGTAATGGCTCCCATTTGTGTCCACGATTGTTTTCTCGTTTTGCCTTTAAATACAAGCGGTGCATCGACAAACGTTTTATAATGCGGGAGGCCGCTTTGGTAACCCGCGAGAACAGTCGCTCCTTTAACAGAAGAGCCCATCTCATATTGGGTCGTAAATGCTCCGATCGCAAAATCCTGTGTTTTATTTGTTTCGAGATCGATGCGTTTCCCCGCCATTGAGAGAATATCCCCGTTGTTCGGATCCATCATGACGGCAAATCCTCTGTCAACCATAAAGTTGCCTGCGGCGCGGCTTCTTCTCAGCTCTTTTTCAATGACTTTTTCGACTTTCGACTGTAATTCCATATCGAGCGAGAGCTGCAGATCGTAGCCTCTGCTGCCTTCATCGACGGGCTTTTGGCTGACGACTTCACCTTTGCTGTTTTCCACATACTCAACTTTTTCTTTATGTGCGTTTAAATAGTCTTCATACTGATATTCAATGTAGCTTTTTCCCACTCGGTCATTCAGTGAATAGCCTCTTGTGACATAGTAATCTTTCCGTTCGCCCAACAATCCCTGTTCCGGTGTCGTCACACCGCCGAACAGAGAGTACAGTGTTTTGTCGTACGGATATTTCCGCGTCCAGTCATTGATTACGTCAATGCCGGGGAGCTCTTTCAGGTGCTCGGATACGACGGAAACTTCTTCATATGTCAGGTCGCTTTTTGGTTTTTGCTTGTTGTTTTCATGCTCGTCAAGCAGTGAACCGCTGTTTCCGTTTCCGTTCAGCTTATTCGGGTCCATTGATTTGACGACTTGCGGCTGATAGGCATTGCCGCTTGAAAAACGCGTATAAATCGCCGCGATTTGCAGCTCTTTTTTATTTTGTTTGATCGCATCAATCTCCTGCTTCGGGACGCGTTCAATCTGGCGTTTGTACACTTCTTGGGATTTCAGGCTGTTTTCTGAATCCTTCATAAGCTTTTCCGCCTTCTTCGGATGTGCCGCAAGCCAGTAATCAATGATATTTCGATCCTTCATAAATTCAGTATCAATATGAATCAGTGCGGCGAGATTTTTTGCCGTTTTCAATTTGTCCTTAGCCGAGGTTTTTGAGGTAGAAACATATACAATTTCAGGCACAGCCTGGTTATCAACCGCCACTCTGTTCCGCTTGTCATACATCTTTCCCCGCGGTGTCGGATAATAGGCGGTTTTAGCATTTGCCTTCTCCGCATCCTGGCGGTGTTTATCCCCTTCGACAATCTGGACGATGCCGAGTTTAAAAATCAGTGCCGTAAAGAGAAGAAAAACAATCAAAAAATAGAGATTCATTCTCAGCGCTCTGTAACGTTTCGTTTTTTTCTTTGGTTCGCGCGCGACTTCAGCCACTTTCTGTTACACCTCTCAAATCATTGAATATATTTACATAAACAGATTTTAATTGTAACATTTTTGTAAAAGTTGTTACAGCGAAAACGGGTAAAAAAAACTGTCAAGATCAAATTATCTTAAAATATATCTAACACTTCAAATAATTTGAAGAGATGTAACGGATTTTAAAAAATAAATACAGATCGTTTTTCCTGATATAAAGCCATTTTTCTGTGCTCAATTACAATTATGACAAACGTTTGTTGTCAAAGGAAATGGCTGCCTGCATTATGACAAAAAAGCTGTGATAAGATTTTTCATGTAGAAAAAAACTTCTCTGGGAGGCTATTAACTATGAAAAAAGCATTTCTCTTATCTGCCGCCGCGGCAGTCAGTTTGATTACATTCGGAGGCATTCAGCAGGCATCTGCCAAAGAGCTGTCATGCCAGCACGTCGTTACCGTGAAAAAAGGAAACACCGTACAGCATCTGACTCTTCAAGAGGCTGTTGAAAAACTACATATGAAAACGAGCGTGAAAAAGCTAAACGTTAAAAATGAGAAAGAACTGACTCAGCTGCTGCAAAAACACGCCAAGCATTCTGACATGACAGTTAAGGATGTACAAAAAGAAACACCGGCAAAAACGGCTCCGGCAGCTGCTGAAAAACCGAAAGCCGATCAAAACCAGGCTGCTGACAATACAAAGCAGACAGATAACACAAACAACAGCAGCGAGAAAACTCCTTCTTCTGTCAGTGCGTACGAAAAGAAAGTCGTTGAATTGACAAATGCAGAGAGACAAAAGCAAGGCTTAAAACCTCTGCAGATTGATGATAAACTAAGCAAATCAGCTCACGCAAAATCACAAGATATGAAAGACAAAAACTATTTCGATCACCAAAGCCCTACTTACGGCTCCCCTTTCGATATGATGAAATCTTTCGGAATCACTTATAAAACCGCCGGTGAAAATATCGCCAAAGGCCAGCCGACTCCTGAAGCCGTTGTCAAAGCTTGGATGAACAGTGAAGGCCACAGAAAGAACATCATGAATCCTGAGTTCACTCAAATCGGTGTCGGTTACGTAGAATCAGGAAACATCTGGACACAGCAATTTATCGGAAAATAAATAAAAAAAGATTGCCCGGCGGGGCAATCTTTTGCCTGTCGAAAAAGTGGCTGAGACGGTGCAAAAAGTGCTCAAACCCCGTAATCTCGGAGACGGCAAAATCTTTATTTTTGAAATTCACAACACAATCAACATCCGTACGGGCGAAGAAGGGCCTGACACTTTATAAATTTACAAATTTTTGAAGCTCCCGGCACATAAGTGCTGGGAGCTTTTTTGTAAAATCTTAAAACGTGATGATTAAATTGGTTTTGTTAGCCTTTGCTTCTTTAGTAATACTTTATTTAATAAAAAGTAGAATTTACCTATTTTCTGTTGAATATTTTTTCAAAATTTAGTAATATATTGAATGGGTTTCTAAATAAATGGAGAGAGGAAGTTTAAATTGAAAAAAATTGTAATGACTCTATTCACAGTTGCTCTATTGACATTCGGGATTTTCTCAAACAGTTCAGAAGCGTTAGCCATGACTTCAAAAGGAGCAATTAAATTCCAAACAGATGCTAATACTTACTCAAAACACGCTACTTCTATTGTCGTAACAGGTACTATGTCTAATCATGAACTAAACGAGGGTGTTGTAGTTGATCTTTTAAATAAAAAAGGAGATTCAGTCAAATATACAATTGTTAATGGCCGTAATATTCGCAGTTTTAGAGTAAGCTTTTCAACAAAAAATATTCCAGCAGGCAAGTATGATGTAATGGTAGCAACGACTTGGGGAAACCAAACCCATAGAGGAGTACTGAAACACTATATTACTGTACAACATTAAAATTCATATTATTAACAAATGGGTTTAACGTTGATTTCATCTGGAATTCTCAAAAAACAACATGTAATGATGAAATCTCTGAATCGAGGATGTTTTCGTAAATCTCTTGGATTTTTTACGATACATCCTCTTTTATTTTTCAGTTTTGCTAGAAGTCTAATCTATAGAATTTCAATTTCGGATGCCCAATTATTAGGTTTTAATTGCGGGAATCAACTCGATTTATTGCTATGTACATTTGGGTTACTCGAATTCATAGTTGAATCAGTCATGATACATCCTACTTTTGGAAAGTTGTATTAATCCTAATCATTATTCGGAAATCCCCCTTTAGATTTATAATAGACAGTCTGCATCAAACAAACGAGGGGGATTTTCCAAATTATTCACAGTAGAGCATTATAAATGGATGCACGTTAATACATTATCCTGCCAAGTTCCTGTCTTCATTAAAGGCTCTAAGAATACAAGGTTTGCAGATCATTGTTTACAAAACACCATCATCCTCAGCATCCATAAAATAGTCGCGTTCGGGCAATCTTTTTTATTTCACCCAAAGCTTATAAATGCTTTGAGTTCCGCTGTTTTCTTCACCTTGCGCGGAAAGCTTGTCGTATAATGATTTGGCGAGCGCCAATCCGGGCATCTCTTCTCCCATCAGCTCCGCTTCTTCAAGGGCGATTCCCATGTCTTTAATAAAGTGTTTCACGTAGAATCCGGGCGCAAAATCGCCTTTCAGCATACGGGGAGCAAGATTTGACAATGACCAGCTGCCAGCCGCTCCGGTTGTAATGCTTTTCAGCACTTGTTCCGGGTTCAGACCGGATTTTTCAGCGTAAGCCATCGCTTCAGCCACTCCGACCATTCCCGCTGCAATCGCGATCTGATTGCACATTTTCGTATGCTGGCCGCTGCCGGCCGGACCTTGATACTGAATGTTTTCCCCCATAACGGAGAAAAGCGGCAGGCATGCTTCAAACGCTTCTTTTTCTCCTCCGGCCATAATGGCAAGCGTTCCGTTCCGCGCGCCGATGTCTCCGCCGGAAACGGGTGCATCCAGAGCGTGAATGGATTTTTCTTTGGCCTGCTCCGCAATCTTTTTCGCCAGAGACGGTTTTGATGTCGTCATATCAATGACAAACGCCCCTTCTTTTGCGTGCCGGAGAATGCCGTTTTCGCCGAGATAGATGTCCTCGACATCACTCGGATAGCCGACCATAGTAATAATAATGTCAGCTTTCTCTGAAAGGTCTTTGACCGTCTCCTGCCAGACCGCTCCCTTATTCAGAATTTCTTCAGCTTTTTGTTTCGTACGCGTGTAGACTAAAACAGGATAGCCCGCTTCTAAAATGTGCGATGCCATACTGTTTCCCATGACGCCCAAACCGATAAATCCGACCGTTTTGTTCACTGCGCTTTCCTCCCCTGATGCGATTCATATATCACTCTTTCATGTCTATATTACCATATAATAGGCTGATAGAGTCCGCGTTACAAGGTGAATTTAGAAATGGCGCTGATCAGATCTTCGCTCGCGCTCTTTAACATATCAGTCGATTGCTTTACTTTTTCAAGCGTAACGAGCTGTTCATCAGTAGAAGCATTCACTTCTTCCGCCGCTGCCGCAGATTCCTGAGAAATGGCAGAGATGCTTTGAATCGCTTCTTGAATCGCGGCTTGTTCTTCACTCATTTTTTGAATGTCATTGTAAATATGATCTATACCTTGAACGAGAGACTGCATTTCCGTCGTAATCAGATTGAGGACCTCACCCGTTTCATGAATGGCGCTGTTTTGTTCATCATTCATTCTGCTTGCCTCAATCATCGCGTGTGACGCTTCTTTTGTCTCTGATTGAATCAGACGGACCGTCTCACTGATATGGCCGGAAGAAAGAGCTGATTGTTCAGCAAGCTTGCGGACTTCTTCCGCGACGACGGCAAAGCCCCGTCCGCTTTCTCCCGCTCTTGCGGCTTCTATGCTCGCATTCAGCGCCAAGAGATTCGTCTGGTCTGAAATAGCGGATATTGCCGTCACGACTTCTTCTATGTTTTTCGTTTGTTCTTCCAGGTCAGTCAGCATTGCCTCTACTTTTTTCGTTTCTGAATTGGCTTCGTTTGACTTCATCAGCAGCTGCCCGAGCGCGTCCAATCCTTTGTAGCTGGCATCCTCTGAAGATTTTGAGAGTTGTTTTATGCTGCCTGCGCGATCTGCGATTCCTTTTATTTTGACCGAGAGATTTTCTGATTTTTCATTGATCGTCTCAACCTCTGACGCTTGCTCTGTCGCTCCGGCGGCGACTTCCTCTATCGCTTTTGCGATTTGTCCGCTCGTTTCATTTGTTTCTTGTGAAATGACGGTTAGCTGCTCAGATGTATCAGACACATTTTCTGAGGAGGCCTTGACCTGTTCGACCATCTCTTTCATATTTTCAACCATTTGGTTAAAGTCTTTTGTTAACTCGCCTACTTCATCTTTTGATTTCGTCTGAGCGCGGACGGTTAAATCTCCCGCTGAGACTGAATTTGTTTTGGCAATCAGCTGCTGAATCGGCCCGGTTATCGTTTTTGCGAGGAAATAACTGAGGCCGATCGTAATCACAAGAGCAATCAGTGACATAAAAATGCTCACCGTGTTCATTTTATCGGCTACTCCCATCAGCTGATCTTTTTCAAACTGCGTTCCGACTTTCCACCCTGTTTCTTTTACCGTTTGGTAGACGACCATGTTCCCCTGCAGCTCTTTGATGCCTTCTTTATCCGCAGTGAGGTCTTTTAACGTCTGATCTTCCGAAATATTTTTTCCCTGTTTTTCCGGATGCGCCAGAAGAGAGCCGTTTTCATCCGCCAAAAACGCAAATCCTTTATACGGTACCTTTTGCTCGTTGACCATGCTCTGAATGGAGGACAGCTTCAGATCTAAGCTCGCCACTCCGACGACGGTTCCGCTGTTTTGAATGGCTTTTGACGCCGTCACGATCATGTCTCCCGTCACTGCATCTTTGTAAGGGTCAGTCCAGACAACCTTATCGGGTTTTTCGGCCGCCATCTTATACCACGTTCGATTTGTCGGATCATAGTCTTTGGCAAAGTCGGCCTTTGGATATGTAAACATTTGTTTGTTTGCGGTTCCGACATACGCAAGCGCGACATATTTGTCATTCTGTCCGATCTGTTTTAACTCATCATTAAAAAGCCGCGCGGTTTCTTTCTTCCCATCTGATAGAAAAGACCGGGACAATTCACCGCCTGCCAATCTCAATAATACGGTCTCATCATTTTTCAGCTGAAGCTCAATGTTCTGACCGAGTGAATTGGTGACATTCTCTGTCGTACGTTTTGCTTCCTCCGTCATCATCGGCTTTAATGTCAAATATGAAGAAACCGTTAAAAAAACAACCGTTACGATAAGCATTGCCGATACAAACACAGCAATTTTGATGTGCATTTTTTTAAACATAACCATCCCCTCCTGAGAGTTATATCGGTCTTTCGGCCAAGAAAATGAATAAACCTTGAAATAAATATCAAAAATTTCCGCCATTTGGCGCTGCAAAAAAAGAGCTGTCGTACCGACAGCTCCGCCTTACGTAAAATATTCGATTTTCGCTTTCGGGAAATAGGTTTCGATATAAGATTCCAGTGTTTCCCTTAAAGCATGCTCTTCGTCTTTTTGGTATATATACTTGCCGATTCCGTAGCGTCCCCATTTGTATCTGCGCTTTTCTTCATCAAGCTCAAGCTTTGTTTTCGGATAGTTCTTCTCAATCACCCGTTTGGCCGGTTTTGTAAAACGGTGCTGGATCAGTTCAAATGTGATGTCATGCCGAACGTCTTCATCAAGCGCCGCATCAAGTTTCTCAAACAGTTCCTTATAGCCTTCCTCCCAGCCATCGTGAATATAAATCGGCGCCACGATGAAACCGAGCGGATAGCCCGCTTTAGCGACTTTGACGGCGGCTTCTATCCGTTTGTCGAGCGGAGAAGTTCCCGGTTCAAAGTTTTTAATGACATAATCCGCATTGATGCTGAATCTGAACCTAGTCTTTCCGTTATGTTTTGCATCAAGCAAATGATCGACGTGGTGAAATTTAGTCACGAATCTGAGCTGTCCCAATTCGCTTTGTCCGAAATGTTCAATGGCTCTTTTTAATGTATGTGTCAGATGATCGATTCCTACGATATCAGACGTACAAGAGGCTTCAAATCTTGTAAATTCCGGCGCCCGTTCTTTCATATACTCATCAGCCTGATCCAGAATCTCTTCCACATTGACATATGTCCGAATGTAGGGCTTTGACCCCATCGTCGTCTGCAGGTAGCAATAGTGGCAATGCCCCATACAGCCCGTCGCAAATGGAATGGCATATTCGGCGGACGGCTTTGAAGAATCGAATTTCAGTGTTTTCCGGACGCCGATTACCAATGTTGATTTCGCGTTCCGGTATTGCTGCAAGTGATTTTTTCCCGGAATATTCCGGACTTGATTATGCGATGTCGTTTCTCTGATCTCAAGCCCCATGTTTTCAAACTTATTCTTCAGCTCTTGTCCTAACGGGTATTCGAGCGCTCTCGGTTCAATATAAACAAGCTGGGGCACAAACGGCTTCAACATAGACAGACACTCCCTTTACATATCCTCATGTTGTTACTTTCCGTTTAAAAGAGAGTGAATATGCGTTGTAAACATTTCCTTTGATCAATGATACCGGTCTTCTTCAAAAAGCTCGCTGTAAAGCGCTTCCGCTTCCTCATATGTCGAAAAGACCGCGTCATCTTCGGCCAGCGGATGATAGGTTTCGTATAAAAACAGAGACAGTTCTCCCTCATGATACGGATGATGGACGATCTCCGCCTCTTTAATATGGGCAACATTGGCCGCATGCGGATTGCGGTAAATCACATAGACCGTATCCCCCGCTGCAAATGATTTTGTCATAATAATCCCTCCTGTTGAAAGTTATTGTTCCCCCCTTTTTTCCGAATATGAAAAAAACCAGACGGCTTACACCGTCTGGCTTTTGTATTACTTATTGAATGTTTCTTTAACGAATGCGACAACCTCTTCTGTCGTGCTCATAGACAAGATTGTTTCTTTGAATGATTCAGCTTCTTTTTTAGAAAGCTTGCTGATCTGCGTTCTTGCCGGAAGGATGGATGTAGCGCTCATCGAGAACTCATCTAAGCCTAAGCCGAGAAGAATCGGAATCGCAATTTCGTCTCCCGCCATTTCTCCGCACATGCCGACCCATTTGCCCTCTTTGTGAGCGGCTTCAATAACAAGGGTGATCAGACGGAGAATCGCCGGATTGTATGGCTGATACAGATAAGCTACGCGCTCGTTCATGCGGTCAGCAGCCATCGTGTATTGGATCAAGTCATTTGTTCCGATACTGAAGAAGTCAACTTCTGCGGCAAACTGATCTGCGATCACGGCTGTAGACGGAATCTCTACCATCATACCGACTTCAATATCGTCAGAAACCGCTACGCCGGCTTCGACGAGTTTTTCTTTTTCTTCGAGAAGAATCGCTTTCGCCTGTTTAAACTCGTTTACTGTCGCAATCATCGGGAACATGATTTTTAAGTTTCCGTATGTACTTGCACGAAGCAGCGCACGAAGCTGAGTTCTGAAGATTTCTTGCTCTTCAAGGCAAAGGCGGATGGCTCTGTAGCCTAAGAACGGGTTCATTTCTTTAGGTAGCTGCAGGTAAGGAAGCTCTTTGTCGCCGCCGATATCCAATGTCCGCACGACAACTGATTTTCCTTCCATACGCTCAAGAACCGTTTTATAAGCGTCAAACTGCTCGTCTTCCGTCGGAAGCTGGTCGCGTCCCATGTAAAGGAATTCCGTACGGTAAAGCCCTACAGCTTCTCCTCCGTTTTCAAGAACGCCTTTTACATCGTCAGGTGTGCCGATATTTGCGGCAAGCTCTACATGATGGCCGTCTTTAGAAACAGTCGGTTCATTGACGAGCTTCGCCCACTCAGCTTTTTGCGCCAGGTAAGCACTGTGCTTTTCTTCATATTTCTTTAACGTTTCACTGGAAGGATCGATGATCACATCACCATCGATGCCGTCTACGATTACCGTAACACCGTTTTCAATTGTCCCTGTAGCCGCTTTTGTGCCGACAACAGCCGGAATTTCAAGCGAACGGGCCATGATCGCGGAGTGTGAAGTGCGTCCGCCGATATCAGTTGTAAAACCTTTTACAAACTGGCGGTTTAATTGCGCCGTATCAGACGGTGTCAAATCTTCAGCCACGATAACAACCTCTTCTGAGATCATGCTCGGGTTCGGAATTTCCACGCCCAGCAGGTGCCCCGTCACACGTTTTGTTACGTCACGGATATCCGCCGCACGCTCTTTCATGTATTCGTTATCCATTGATTCAAACATAGTAACGAACATGGAAGCTGTTTCTTTCAAAGCGAATTCAGCATTGACTGAATCTATGCTGATTTTCTCCTTTACCGGGTTCAACAGCTCAGGATCACTCAGAACTAAAAGGTGCGCGGAGAAAATGTCAGCTTTGTCTTGTCCCAGTTCTTTTAAAGCATGCTCTTTAATTTTTTCAAGCTCTTCTTTAGAACGTACAATCGCTTCATCAAAACGGCTTACTTCAGCCGCAGCATCAGCAATGTTTTTCTTTTCAACCGTTAAGTCCGGCTCTTCAAGCCGGTATGCTTTCGCAATCGCAATTCCGGCTGAAGCGCCTATTCCTTTTAATTCTTGCATTACTCGCCGAGTCCTTCGCTTTTCATTGTTTCTTCTAAAGCGTTAAGAGCATCGTTTTCGTCAGCGCCTGAAGCGGAAATTGTGATTTCAGCGCCTTTAGCGATACCTAGAGACATAACGCCCATGATTGACTTAAGGTTTACTGTTTTGCCGTTATATTCTAAGTTTACGTCAGCATCGTATTTGCTTGCAGTCTGTACAAGAACTGTCGCAGGACGAGCGTGGATTCCGGAATCTGCTGTTACTTTAAATGTTTTTTGTGCCATGATTATCATTCTCCTTTAAATTAAAGCTATTTTACTACACAATATTATATCATACAGCCGTACTTGTCATCTGACAAGCACGGCGTATTTATATGCTTATTTTCCGATTTTCACAATATCTTTTTGTTCCCGTTTTACGGTACCTTCGGCCGAAAGGGAAATCGCTTCACCCTCGGCAAGATTTGTAAAGACAATCGGTGTCATTAATGAAGGAACATGAGGTTTAACCGCTTCAAGATCAACTTCAAGCAGCTTTTGCCCCGGTTCAACCCGGTCACCCTCAGAAACAAAAGAAGTGAATCCTTCGCCTTTCAGACTGACTGTGTCGATTCCGAAATGAATCAGGATCTCTCTTCCGCCGTCAGACTGAAGGCCGATCGCATGTTTTGTCGGGAAAACATTCAGCACTTTTCCGCGGACAGGCGATACGACGATTCCTTCTTCAGGAAGAATCGCAAAACCGTCACCCATCATTTTTCCTGAGAACACCTGGTCAGGCACATCGGTAATCGGATGGATTTCGCCGGTGATCGGAGAAGCGAACACTTCTTCACCCTGCTCGTTTCGGAGCGGATCTGCGATAACCTCTTCAACCTGCTGGCTGACTTCTTCTTGCGCGGATACTTTCGGTTCAGGGCGCGGCGTGCGTCCGGCGATAATATCCTGCATCTGTGTTTTTAAACCGTCAGAACGCGGGCCGAAAATGGCCTGAATGTTGTTTCCGACTTCAAGAACGCCTGAGGCGCCAAGCTGTTTCAGACGGGCCTTATCCACTTTCTTCTGGTCGTTGACCGTAACGCGAAGTCTCGTGATACAAGCGTCAAGGTGCTTAATGTTTTCCTGATCACCCATTGCCTGCAGGATTTCATAAGGAAGGTCGCCGGCTTCGCCTGAGGCGCCCGCACCTTCATCCGCAGCCTCTTCTTCACGGCCCGGCGTTTTCAGATTGAACTTTCTGATCGCAAACCGGAAACCGAAGTAGTAAATGACGGCTAATCCTAAGCCGACCGGAATGACAAGCCACCAAGCCGTCCGGTTAGGCAGAATTCCGAACAGGAAGTAGTCAATCAGACCGCCTGAGAAGGTCATACCGATTTTTACATGCAGCAGCTGCATAACCATAAAGGAAAGCCCCGCGAATACGCAGTGAATCGCAAACAGGATTGGAGCCACAAACAAGAATGAGAATTCAAGCGGCTCGGTAATTCCCGTTAAGAAACTTGTCAGAGCGGCAGAACCCATGATTCCGGCTACAAGTTTTTTCTTTTCAGGCTTCGCTTCATGATAGATTGCAAGCGCTGCCGCCGGAAGACCGAACATCATAAACGGATATTTCCCCGTCATAAATGTTCCCGCCGTCAGCTGTACGCCGTCTTTGATCTGAGCCATGAAAATCCGCTGATCTCCGCGGATGATGTCTCCAGCCGCATCTTTATAGCTGAAAAATTCATACCAGAACGGCGAGTAGAAAATGTGATGAAGACCGAACGGAATCAATGACCGCTCAATCATCCCGAAAATAAAGGCCGCCAAGGTTGGATTCGCTTCCACAAGACCCGTGGAGAAGGAATTCAGACCGTGCTGGATCGGAGGCCAGATCACTAACATAATAAGACCGAGAATTAATGCGGAAATTGATGTGATAATCGGGACGAACCGCTTACCCGCAAAGAATCCGAGGTACTGCGGAAGTTCAATTTTATAAAACTTGTTAAACAATAACGCGGCCAGAACCCCGACGATAATACCGCCGAACACGCCCGTCGCCAAAGTGGGTATCCCCAGCATGTTAATATAGGCCGGATGGTTTTCCGCAAAAAACTTTGCCCGTTCAATTTTGTCAGACGGAATACTGCCGTTTGCCATAAGCACGGCGCTCATGGATACGTTCATGACCAAGTATCCGATAATAGCCGCGATTCCGGCAACACCGTCTCCGTTGGCAAGACCGATCGCAACCCCTACTGCAAAAAGAAGCGGCAGGTTGTCAAATACGATTTGGCCGGCGCTTTCCATGACATTCGCCACAAGCTGAACGTTATCATTGCTTAAGAAGTGCATGACTTGAATCATATCTTTGTTCTGCATGGCATTCCCTAACGCAAGCAAGATCCCTGCAGCCGGTAAAATCGCAACCGGAAGCATAAGAGCACGGCCGATTTTCTGGAGAACGCCGAATAATGCTTTAAACATAAAAGATGTACCTCCTCTGTTAGCTAGTGTGACCTTACAGCGAAAATTCATGACAACGAATTCACTGGCGCAAGTCTTCAGTTTAACCGTTTACATTTGCCCTTTTACACAACAAAAAAGGCATGAGTAAAAAGGGTGTGCAAAATAACGGGACCGTTCTTCCCGTTTTTTACCCTCAATCACTCATGCCTGATCGAATCAGTGACACGTTTTTAAGGTTTCAACTGAAATTATGAAATTTTATTGGTTAATCGGTACAAATGAAGCGTGAGATAAACCGCTTCCGCCTCATGAACTGGTTTTTTCAGTATTTGCTGCAAGATTTTTATCAGTTTCCAAGCAGTATTGTAGCATAGCGGGTATTCATTTTTCAATAATAACATTAACTTTTCTGGTTCTTTTGTCTGCTCTTCCCGATTAATCCTGTCTATGGTAAATCTGATATGCCGGATCAGCCGCAAATAGTGGACGCTTTCTTTATTCACTTTCATCTGGAAAGATTCCTCAATCACCTGAACGAGCCGGGACATCAGCTGTGAATGCTGATTGACCTCTGAAAGGGGCCGATTCGTCAGGGCGGAGTGGATATGCAGAGCGATAAAGCCGATCTCCCCTTCCGGAAGGCAGATTCCCGTCTTTTCATTAATCATGCCGACGACTTCACGGGCAATTTGGAATTCTTCCGGATAAAGCGTTTCGGTTTCCATGAGAAACGGGTTTTTAATGTCAAAACCCTGCTGCAGCCGCTTTACCGCAAAGGCGATATGGTCAGTCAGCGCAATATGGATATGCTCATTTAACGGTTGGCTTGTCCGCTTCTTGATATGATAAATGACGTCATTGGAGATGTCGACAAGTGTCTCGTCCACATAACCGAGGAGCTTTTTAAATTGTTTTTGTTCTTTTTCATCCTTTAAGATGAACATCTTGTCATACCCTTTATCTTCAATGACATCCGCTTGTTTTTTTCCAAAGCCGATCCCTTTTCCGATTAAGACGACCTCACTGTATCTATCATGTGTTGCGATGAGCACATTGTTATTTAATACCTTTTCAACTGTAAAGGACCCCTTCATGATCCTCAGCTCCTTTGTCATTCAATACCTCATATCGTACAAAACGAACGGAAAGCGCGTCAATTCTTTTTTTAGACGGTTGATCGTTCAATAAGGCGGTAATCAAGAACTTTCCTTGCCGGAGGCCCGCCGCTGATCCGGTTCTCAAGCATGTGAAAAGCCTGCTTTCCCATTTCTTTTGTTTGTATATCTATTGTGGAAATACCTAACATCTTGCTGATATCATGATTGTCGATGCTCAAAATCGCAAGCTCTTCCGGGATGCGCGTCCCGTTTGTCTTGGCTTCAAGGTAAAGACCTGCGGATACTTGATCATTCGCCGCAAACAGCGCAGTCGGTTTGTCATCCCAGCTCTTCCATCTATGAAAAAGGGCTTTCCCGTCAAGCAGCGTCAGCGCCTTTTCCACAACCAGCTCTTCCCTGTAAGGCTGCCCGATCTTCTTGAGCGCCTCTTTGTATGCGGCAATGCGTACTTGACTGTTTTTTCCCTTTTTTCTGGCCAGGCTTATCGCTATTTTCCGGTGTCCCTTTTCTATCAGATAATCCAGACCGTGCCGAAATGCTTCCCGATGCGGATTACTGATGGAGGAAAGCCCTGCCGCATCAGTGTACTGGCAGAGGATGAGCGGTTCTTTCACGGTAAGCAGATGTTCATCAGGAATTGCTTTGGAGCAGATAATCAGGCCGTCCACTTGGCGCTCCTGTAACTGTGATAAGGCAAAACGTTCTTTTTGCTGCTGATAATCTGTCTGGTATAAAGAAAGATGCACGCCTGACGCTTCGGCAGCCTCGGCAATACCTGCAACAAGGTCCGCAAAATACGGAAGATTCACCGACGGAAGCACAACGCCGATCATATCGGAAAAACCTTTGGATAAATGCACAGCATGAATGTTGCGCGTATATCCGAGCGATTGCATCGCTTTTTTCACTCTTTCTCTTTTGTCCTTACTTACATAAGGATGATCATTTAATACTCTTGATACCGTTGTAACGGAAACCCCAGCAGCGCCGGCAATGTCTCTGATCGTAGCCATGGCGTCCCCCCTTTCTTTTTTTCCCTTGATCTGGAATGCGTTTCATACAGTAAGCTAGAAACAGATACATCCTATTCGTTTGAAAGGAGAAGAACAGCGATGGGGATTCTTTGCTTAATCGGTTTGTGTCTCGCCATAGTCGGCGGCAGTTATCTTGCCATGCGGCCCCTGAATGAAAAGCATGACATCAAACCATTTCAGCATTTTGATGATTTTTTCATTTAAAAGGTGATAAAAAAGGACGCTGCGTTCCAGAACCGTCCTTTTTTATCACAAAGCTTTTTATTTCAGAATCGTTAATTCTTTCGGATACTGCGTTAATGCTTCGGCGCCGTCTTTTGTGACGAACACATCGTCTTCAATGCGCACGCCGCCGACATCCGGCACGTAAATCCCCGGTTCTATCGTGTACACCATGCCTTCTTTGAGGAGTGTGTCGTTCGAGCTGCTCATTGATGGATATTCGTGAACCGAAATCCCGAGTCCGTGGCCGAGGCGGTGCGGGAAATAGTCTCCGTATCCGGCTTTTTCAATAATGCCGCGGGCTTTTAAATCGAGATCGCCGATTCTGACGCCTGGTTTGCTTAATTGAAGCGCCGCCTGTTCAGCTTTAAGCACCGTTTCGTAAATCTCTTCCTGTTTCGGGCTGATTGATTGGTATGCGAATGTTCTCGTAATGTCTGAACAGTAGCCGTCAAGAATAACGCCCAGATCAAACAGAACAAAATCGCCTTTTTTCAACCGGTCTGCACCCGGATTCCCATGGGGCTGGCCTGATTTTTCCCCGAACAGCACCATCGTTGAAAATGACATGCCCTGCACGCCTTTTTTCTTCAGCTCAAACTCAATCTGCGCGAGTACTTCGGTTTCACTCACACCCTCTTTGAGCGCCGCAACACCGACTTCAACTCCGTAATCCGCGAGCTTTGCCGCTTCCCTGAGAATGCTGATTTCCTTCTCATCTTTCACGAGACGAAATTGGTTGAGCGTTTCTTCTGCCGAAACAAATGCCGCGCCCCCTGAAGCTTGTTTGAGCTGTTCTGAGCGGGAAAGAGAGATCGAATCCTTTTCAACCGCGATGGAATCAAGCCGCACATTTCGTTTTTTGAGCTCGGCTTTGATCAGCTCCCACGGATCTTCGTGATCGCCGTAGCCGATAATATCATGCTCCCACCCGGCGTTGCGGGCTTGTCCGGCTTCCATTCCCGGACAAACGAAAAACGGCTCCTGTTCCTGAAACAGGAACAATCCCATTAACCGCTCATGCGGATCCGTGTAAAAATCAGTTAAATAAAATACGTTTTCCTTTGTATGTATAAACGCCGCATCATGTCCTTCTTTTTTCAGCCAAGATGAAACACGTTCTAATCTGTTCATTTTTTGCTTTTCCTCCTTACCAAAGTGACTCTTTATTCATTCTATCAGTTTTCTGGCGTTTATGCTGTGAACGAACATTTAAAAAACAGCCGCCCGATGTGCGGCTGTCATGTTTATTTTAATAATCTCAGTCCGTTCAGAATGACCAGAATCGTGCTCCCCTCATGCCCGATCACGCCAAACGGCAGTTCCATCACCTGCAGAAAGTTAGCGCAGATCAAAAGGCAGATGACCGAGAGCGAGAAAACAATATTCTGCTTAATAATCCGGTTCATTTTCCTTGAGAGTCTGCACATTTTCACAAGCTTGTGAAGATCATTTTTCATAAGGACTAAGTCAGCCGTTTCAAGGGCCACGTCCGTCCCCCCGCCCATCGCAATACCGACGTCAGCGGTTTTCAGAGCGGGCGCGTCATTAATGCCGTCCCCCACCATGGCGATTGTGCCGTACGTTTCTTTCAGCTTCTTCACTTCTTTTGCCTTTTGGTCCGGCAGACAATCGGCAACAACCGTCGTCATGCCCGCCTCTTTTGCAATGGCAGCCGCAGTTTCAGACTGATCGCCGGTGAGCATGGCTGTTTTAATACCCAGTGATTCAAGCTCAGCCATCACGGCTTTGGCTTCAGGTCGGATTTGATCCTTTAAGGCAAAGCAGCCCGCAATCCGGTCATCTTTTTTAACAAAGACCAGTGTAAAACCTTTATCCTTTAATTCTTTTCCCGATGTTTGCAAAAAAGCATCTGCCGCATCTTCACCTGCAAACCCCGCTTTTCCGACCATCCATTTGACGCCTTCTATTTCAGCCTGAACACCGAATCCGGACGTCTCGTCAATCGATAGATGTCCTGCGGGCGCGGCGCCCCGGCTTTCGGCAAATTCAGCTATCGCTTTTGCAAGCGGGTGGCTTGATTGCTTTTCCATCGCATACACCGCCTGCATGATCTCATCTTCACTCACATGTTCCGCAGCTTGAAATGCCGCGACTGCCGGCTGTCCCTTTGTGACCGTGCCGGTTTTGTCAAATGCGATCATCCGTACGCTTCCCAGCTGCTCTAAAAACACACTTCCTTTAACCAATAATCCGTTGCGGGCCCCATTTGAGATAAGGGAAAGCGCAGCGGGCATAATAGAAGCGACAAGTGCGCACGGGGAGGCGACCACCATAAACACCATCGCCCTGTAAAAGGTTTCACTCCAGCTCCAGCCTAAAGCGAAATGAGGAATGAATAAAAGCAAAGCCACGGCTAACAGCACGCCTTTGACATAGACACTTTCGAACCGCTCAATAAATGCCTGAGCCGGTGACACGCTGTTTTGGGCTGATTCCACCAGCCGGATGATTTTTCTGAATAAAGACTGTTCATTTGTTTTCGTCACACGGACCGTTAAGGAGCCGTTTCCGTTTACCGTTCCTGTAAACACAGAATCTCCGGCTGTTTTTTCCGCCGGCATCGCTTCACCCGTAAGCGCCGATTCATCGAGGCTCGTCACGCCAGACTCAATGATCCCGTCTGCTGCTACGCGTTCGCCCGGCTTAATGACGATCATGTCACCGATCTTAAGTTCAGCAGCCGGCACCCGCTTTTCCCGTCCGTCCGCAAGCAGTGTCGCTTCCTCCGGTTCCAGTTTCATTAAAGATGTTAAATCACGGCTGCTTTTATTCATCGTATATGTTTCGAGCGCGCCGCTTAACGAAAAAATAAAGATAAGAACAGCGCCTTCAGCCCAATAACCGATCAGGGCGGAGCCGACAGCCGCAAAAATCATCAGCAGTTCCACATTTAACGCCTTCGTCTCAATGGTATCCTCAATTCCCTCTTTCGCTTTTGCAAATCCCCCGATCAGGAAGGCAAGGATATACAAAGTGACGGACAGGCCTTTTGTTTCGGTAAAAAACCAGGCCGCAAGAATAAGGACGCCGGATACGAGCGCCGCAATGAGTTCTGCATGCTGGAGCCACTTTTTTCCCGCCCGCTCTTCTTGTATGTGCTGTTGTGAATGGGTTTGTGTCATCACTTGTTCATTCATTATGAATTCTCCTCTCTAATTGAGAACGCAAATCATCTTCAATTCCCCGATAAAAGCAAAACAGCCGCCTGACAGGCAGCATTTTCACAGTGTTATCGCAGTGTTTCCTTTATTATAGCATGCCGGCGGAAGATTTCAATTATAATTGTTTTAATTTCTTTTTGATAATAATTATCATTAGTGTTTCTTCAGCTGTTCATTATATGCAAAAAAGGTGCGGGAGGAATTCCTCCCGCACCTTTTTATTTCTCTGACCATTCTTTTAATTGTGAGGCGGTCATCGGACCGACGATCTTTTTTTCGATTTCTCCTTTTTCATTCAGCAGAAATGACGTGGGAATCGTCATGACATCGTATTCCTTCATAAGCTCGCCTTTCGTGTCAAGAACAATCGGGAAAGTGAGATGGTGCTGACTGACAAAGTTTTGAACGGTATTTTTGTTTCGCTCGGCATTCATCAAATTTACCGTTACAAGGCTTACATCATCGGACTGATGCTGTTCATAATACGTTTGGAACTGAGGCAGTTCTTTTTTGCACGGCGGACACCACGATGTCCAAAAATGCAAAATCGTTTTCTGCCCTTTATTCGGAATCGATATCTCGTCTCCTTCAATCGTCTTCATCAGAAACACGGCGGGAACTGCCTGTTTTTCTGATGAGGCTTTTGCTTCAGGCATCCAGACGGCGGCAGCTATCAAAAGGACTGCACATACAATTAGGCGGTTTTTATGCATATGATCTTCCTTTCACGCGTTTCGGATAGCTTGCCCTTCCTTATTGAAATGTATCAGCCTTTTCAGCTTTCGATCCGGGGCGCTGTTCTTCCGCCGCCCGTTAAAAACACGGAGACACCGAGGTCTTTGCAGATCGTCGCGTAATGTAAACTTGTCAGAAGAATCATGCCGGTATTCATGCCGAGTATAATGCCGAGCATTTGCAATTCCGGCATAGAACCGAGCACATACATCATCGAAAGCCCTACAATGCTGCTCCATACGTTATGATAAAACGCCGTTTTCACGTGGCCGATACCGATCAGACAGGCCTGAAGCGGCATCACAAACAGATGAAAAAGAAAAAACGGCCACAAAAGCTGCAAATAATACTGCGCTTCCGGAGACTGAAAAAACAAATGGGTCAGCGGGCCCGCGAACTGAAACATGACCCAGACTGCCGGAATGCCGTAGCAGAATGTAATAAAAATCGCTTGTCTCAGCCGTTTCAGCACAATATCATATTGGGACAGCGCATACGCTTCTGAAATGCTGGGAATCATGACGACCATCAGCGAATGGGCGATAAATGCGGGAAACGAACCGATTGTCATCGCAACACCGGCAAGCATGCCGTATTGATCAATCGCGGCTGTCCCGGCTGCCCCGGACGCCAGCAGCGCTCCTTTCACTAAAAAGGGTTCAATGGCGTTCGTCACCGCATGAAATATACGAAGTCCCGTTGTCGGGATGGATACGGCCAGGAGGCGTTTCCGCACGTCCTTGCCGCGAAGATGAATGTGCTGATGGCCGGAAAGCGCCCTCCGCGCCAAAATAAACTGCGTATACAAGTAAACGAACACCACGACATCGCTTGCGACCAACACAAATAATGAAATGAGCACGGCCATATCAATTTCAAAAGAGTACCATTGAAAAAAGATAAACAGACAAAGCACTTGAATGATTTTTTTCATGACATTCGCAACCGCGATTTTTCCCATTTGCTGCACACCCATAAAATAACCTCTGGCGATGGATGTAAAAGCGACGACTGGAATCAGCCCGATGACAATCCCTTTAATAAACGGGTGATACGTATCGAATACAGGAATGAACGGCAGCGCGATGCTTGCGGCCGCGGTTGAAAACGCGGTAAAAACGGCGGTCATTCTGAAGGCATGCCAGAGCATGCTTTCATGCAGCTTCTGATTGGATTCCGCGATGAATTTTGAAATGGAGATCGGAAGCTCCAGACTGGCGATGACGATAATTAAAAAAATGGTGGGCAGAATGCTCATGTAAAGTCCCATCCCATGCTCGCCAAGCTCCCGCGCCAGTATCATATTCACGACAAATTCCAGACATTCCGCGAAAAAGGCGGCGATGGATAAAAGAATGATCCCTTTCACAAATCGATTCATGGTGTCTCTCCTTGTCTCTCGTTCTTCCATCATCATATGAGACAAGTTCTGAAAATATTTTCGATTTCTCAAAATTGAAAAAAGCATAGCCGGGATATTTTTGATCCCGCTATGCTTACATCGCAAATACGTGTCTGCCGATCCGTTCGATAATTTTTCGGGAACGGATCCAGTGGTCAGATGCCGTTTTCGGATTGTAGAAAAACAACGCGTTCGTTTCTCTGCCCGGATGGTCAAGCGCCTCATTTGCGGCGGCGATGGAATCCTTATCCGGCTTTTGATTAATGCTTCCGTTTGCTACCGGTTCAAATGCATTCCTTTGATAGATCACACCCCGAATGGTATCCGGGAAGCCGTTTTTTTCAGTACGGTTCAGCACTACGCTGGCTACCGCAACCTTCCCTTTATAAGATTCACCTTTCGCTTCTGCGTGAACGAGACGTGACAGAAGTTGTCTGTCAGCGCGGGAATACGTTTTTTTCGGCGGCTGATAAGCCGTCTCTTCCGGTTTTGCCTTCTTCTCTTGGTGAGATGACAGCTTTATCGGTTGGATAGAATGCTTATGATCCGTTTTTGAAAGCTTCGGAACCGAGCTTTTTTTATTTAAATCAGCAACCAGTGTGCTGGGTTCTTGCTTTGGCTTCTTCGCAAAAGTAAACAGAGCTTCTGTATGTTCAATTTTTGATGCAGGCATAAAACATAGAAAAAAGACAGCCAAGGCAGCAAATTTTGTCGTCATACGATTTCCTCCTTAAATACTTCACTACCTTAACAAGAGCTGTGCGCAAATTCACGGTTAAAGATTTTCCAGTGCTCCCAATCAGCTTTTATGATGGAAGAAGTTCGTTAACAGCCTTGTTATTGGCAGGAAAACAGCCGTCATTTTCACAACATTAACCAAATAGCAGTAAAAGTATCCATCGGAGGGATTTTACATTTTGTTTACATCTGTTACAGCAAGATGAAATGAGAAACCAAAAAACAAAAAAAAGACTCCTCAAGTGCGAGGAGCCGTCAGCTTCTTGGCTGTTCTAAATACTGAAATACAACATCTCCGCCCTGCTGTGCAATACCGCGGAAATGCTTAAAATCTTCCTGCTTCGATAAAACTGCTCGAAATGCAAGAAAATGTTCTTTCTGCACCCTGAATTCTTTGATTTCCCCGGTGCGCATTTGGTTGATACATTCTGAAATTTCCTCAGGCAGCAACGAACACAGCCTCCTTTTCTCGGCTTTTTCCCGAAAAACAATATACCATCTTTCCCCCGCCGGGACAATGATTGAGCGGGCTGATACCCATATCGCTTTACTTCTTAAAGAAAATACTGCAAAATATTTTCAAACAGGATTTATGATAAAGGAGAGGAAGCTCGTGAAAATTGCTAAGGTTGGAAACGTCATTGAATTTAAAAACGGATTAACCGGTATTGTTGAAAAAGTAAATGAAAACTCCGTCATCGTTGATGTAACCATCATGGATAATTATCGTGACCTTGAATTAGATTCCCTCACTGTCGTCAACCATAAGAATTATAAAATCATCAGAGACTCCTATTAAACCCCCCGAACAATCCGAACCATTTACATATCCCGCACAAAAGCTGCCGCCCGGCAGCTTTTTCAAATGAATTCAGATCTCGGTCATTTCTACAAAAAAATCACCTGTCTCATCTTTATTGTAAAGATTAGTGACGGATGTATAGTAGTTGGTTATTTTACCGCGGAATTCAAGCCCGCGCTCGGGCGCCTTGATGTCAAATGTTTTTTCATACAAAAGGACGGCAATATCATGATACGTTTCAGAGGTCACCTTCAATATAAATGAAATCATGCGGCCGTTTTCACCCGCACTTTCTTTACAATCATACATTTTCAGTCTTACACCGTTTAACTCTAACGGCTCCATAACGAACACTCCTTCTTTTTACAGGACATGCTATCATGCTGACCATTCCTTTACAATTGATCCGCTCCGAATGAGAAAAAACAGCGCAGGCCTTTACAAACATACGTTCCCTATTTTATAATGAAACAGACGAGCTGCCATCCAGCATCCCGTCTTTTCATTAGAAAGCGGCGAGTGGAATTCCCCCCGGATTCGCTCGTCTTTTTTATGTAAAACCCCCTCATTTCTGAGGAGAAACTATATGGTCGATTATCAACAAGTCATGGTTCTCCACGTACCTTGGCGCCTTGAATTTCCCCATCCTTTAATGAGAGTGGTCAATCAATTCTCATCATGTTTTTTAGATAAACCAGCATCCATTCAGGATAGAGATTCATTGCAATTATCTTCGAATTTTGCTTTGAACTATAAATCATTATATATTTTTAAACACTGTATTCCAGACTGACGCATCCTCTTGTCCAAGACTCCAGCTGCCAAGACCTTTCAGATTATATTTTTGAGCGAGTTTTATTTTTGCTCTGAGTGACTGTTCATTTTCAAACCATAATGTATATGTTCCCGAAGGCAACAGCCCCTTGTTATCGTGATTGACAGTAAAAATAGCTTTTGGAGATTGACTCTTTGTGTCAAAAATAATTGTCCCGTTATGCCTTTTTACTAATGAGTCAACAAGGTAAAGGGGAATGGCTTGAGAGGCAGATTGGCCTTTCATCCAACAGCGGCCATAGAATGGCAATCCTAAAACTAGTTTTTTAGGAGAGATTTTTTGGGTCAGAGCATATTGAATGGACTTTTCCACCCATCCTACACTTGCAGTAGGTCCAGCAAGGTGGCTTTCATCGTAGGCCATAATCATAAGGTAATCTGCATATTTAGCTAAATACTCGTAATCATATGATCCGTGCCAGCCCTTCGTCCAGCCAAAAGGATTTGCCGCCACTGCAACTGATACTTCTTTATGTCTAGGAATACTTTCTCTTACCAATCTAACAAAATCTGTAAATAAATTCCGATCTTTTTCTGTAAGGTTTTCTATATCGATATTAACTCCGTCCAAATCCAGTTCTTCTATTGCATGAGAAATTTGTTTAGCTAAAAGAACTCGGTTCATTAATGAAAATCGTCCCAAATCCTGATCCCAATGATTGCTTAGAAAAGGAACTACTTTTAATTTTCTTCTATGAAGAGCTTTAATCACATCGGGATTAGCTGAACGGAGAAGTAATGATCCATCTTTTCTGATATAGAAAAAATCAGGAGACACAACATTTAATACTCCGTTCGTTTGATCAACGTGTTGAATAAAATCCCATCCTAATCCAGAATAGAAATAGCTCATTTGAAACATCTCATAACCCCTTCATCCCCCAAAATATCAAGTTCCCCACAAATAAAAAAATGAGGATTGTCATTTCAATTTGATTCGTTTCCGAAACCTCAAAGATTATCTTTCTCTTATCTTTATAATTTGTCCAGGATAAATTCTATCTGAAGAAAGCTTATTAAGATTCATAAGTTGTTGTACCGGGATATTGAAGGATTTAGAAAGCGTCCATAATGTATCGCCGGATTCCACATGATATACTTCGTATGTCACGGGAAATTCCATATAACGAGGCGTTCTTTTTACTTTATTCGCTTGATTTCTTATTTTAGGTATTTTCCCCTTCATTCATATTACTCTCCTTTAGAAAAATTTGTTATCAATATTTCTAAACAGTTTCTCTCTAATCTTAATGATTTGTCCAGCATATATTTGATCTGATTTGAAATGATTAAGCTCCATGAGTTGCTGCAGGGAAATATTATACTTCCTGGCAATTATTGATAATGTTTCACCGGGAGTAACATGATGGATCACGTATTTTTCTTTGAGAACATCTACATAATGAATGGTTTCCCCTAAGTTTCTTATAATTCCTCTGCTTTTTAGCACCTCAAGCATTCTCTCGGCTCTATGCAGATAGGAATCATTCTTTACAGCCTTTTTACCGTTTATCTGAATCTTTTTTCTCTCGCTATCATGATTCAAATAGTATTTAACCTTTTCCAATGTTTCTTTTGGGGAGGAAGAAACGATGAGATCGCGGCCAGGTTTGAATTTACCTCGAACTGCTGGTGTATCCGATGTCAATAAAACCCCCCCGGAACCAAGAATCTCATAGGTGCGTTGCGTAAGTTGGCTTTCACAGTTTTGCAAACCGATAACGACTTTTGCTGAACTGTAGACTTTATATGCTTCAGTATAATCAAGGTATCCATGGATCCAATTGCGGGGAATTTCTCTTCCTATATATTTACTCATTTTTTCCCAGTTTCTCCCCCAAAAATCAATGCGAATACCCTTCCGTATAAGAGGACGAATAAGCGTTTTTAAAGAGGACGAACGGAACACTTCCGGATGTTCTTCAAGAAAATTAGGGTAAGCATTAGCCACCACTGCTATATCACAACTGTATTTTGCTAATGGTTTAATCTGGTGATGTATACTTTCGTGAAATGCAAAGTCTAAGTGAGCTGCTTTAATCCCCATGCTTTCATAAGTTTTACACAGAGAAGGCGTAACCGTGAAAACAAAATCTGGTTTCACCTTTTTAATTAACGGGATAGTAAAGTTTTGAGTGTGCAGCGGGTCTTCAGTTGCCCAATAAACGAGAGGGATATTCACCTTTTTAGTAGCGTTGCGAATCCAGGCCTGCTTTTCCCTTGAATGCTCTGGTGTCCATCCCATAGATACTATTAGATCTGGTTTAAATTCGTCTATCATTTCAGTGATATTTTCCCGACTTACAGGACCGGAAATCATTACGGTATGTCCTGCTTCCCTAAACCCATTTGGTAAACCATAGAGCCACATGGGATGACTCTCGAGGAAAAGAATTTTCACACATTTTCGCCCTCTCTTTCACTTTTTAATGTCTACTTTATTGGTATGTAGAAGAGAAATAATTTGTCGCGGTACCAGTCTATAAAAAATGTTCAAGTGCAAGATAACGTGATTGGATATGGATGCCCCACAAAAAAAGAAAGCAATCTACAACATATTTTCCTTTGATTTTGTTAGCCTTTCTGCCAAAATACTTTCGTTAATAAATTGTTTTTGTGCTTAAAAGAAAAAGACGTACACATTTGTACGTCTTACATTACCTCTGCAATAGCAATTTATTTGCATAAAAAGTCATAATAGGCACGCTTTTATAGTGATTAACGATTATCAATCGTCTCCGGATACAAATCATGATTCATCATGCGGTACTCGGCCATTTTTTCATATTTTGTTCCCGGTTTGCCGTAGTTTGTATACGGGTCAATGGAGATTCCGCCTCTAGGCGTGAATTTGCCCCATACTTCAATGTAGCGGGGGTCCATTAATTCGATCAAATCATTCATGATGATGTTCATGCAGTCCTCGTGGAAGAAAAGGCAGGTCAAAGTCTTGTCCCATAAGTACTTGCTCTAGCATTAATCATGAAGTCACACCAATTTCACACCTTACCAAGGGGACTATTTGTAATCTCTGCGCAGTGAAATTATACCTGTGCTAGCCCGCCATCTACGAACAATTCAACACCCGTCAAGTAACTGCTTTCGTCTGAAGCAAGGAAAGATACAGCGTTTGCTACCTCTTCAGGTGTCCCAACTTTTCCAGCTGGAACAGTATTTCTGGCATTTTCCATTGCTCCTTCAAGTGCATCACCAAAAAGCTCATCGTATGCAGGTGTAAGAATAGCTCCTGGACTCACCACATTTACACGGATTTCAGTACCTTTTAGGTCAAGAATCCAGTTGCGAACCAGTGCTCTTAACGCTGCTTTAGATGCTCCATATACACTAAACGCTGGGTTGCCAATTGATCCAGCAGTAGAGCCCGTTACAATAATAGAACCTACTTTGTCCGGGAATAGTGATAACGCTTTTTGAACAGTAAAGATGGTTCCTTTAACGTTAATGTCGAACGTTCTATCAACCTGCTCTTCAGTAATTTCACCTAATGGAAGGAAGTTGCCGGTGCCTGCATTAGCAAAAAGAATGTCCAACTTACCTTTTTCCTGCTTTATCATGTCATATAGTTTGTCTAAGTCTTCTAGCTTAGAAATATCACCTTGAACACCGGTTACGTTCTTGCCAATTTGGTTAACAGCTTTATCAAGTTCGTTTTGTCTGCGTCCCGTGATATAAACATATGCACCTTCGTTTACAAATTTTTGTGCTGCAGCAAGACCAATCCCACTTGTTCCACCCGTTACAAGCGCTATTTTACCTTCAAATTTACCCATACTTAACACTCCTTTAGAATTGATTTTATTTTATGTCTAGTACCTTTAAGTACTTGAAGAACAACTTACAAGATATAGTATCCTTCAGTAAGCACATTATCGGAAGTACCCACTTTTTTGTGATATAGTAACTAAAAAGTAATAAATGCGGAATGGAGAGCTTTAGACATGAAAAAATTTAGCTGTGGGTTTGAAGTGACAAAGGAAGTGATTGGCGGAAAATGGAAAGGCCTTGTATTATACTTTTTAATGAATGGACCAAAGAGAACGAGTGAATTAAAGCGCATGATCCCAAATATAACTCAGAAAATGCTGATTCAAACACTTAGAGAGCTTGAAGCCAGTGGACTTGTGAGCAGAAAGATGTATAATCAAGTACCGCCGAAGGTTGAATATTCATCCACTGAACTTGGAGAATCTCTTAAACCTATCTTGCAGGAGCTCTGTCAATGGGGAAGCCATTATGCGGAGCAAGAGTATGCAGAAGGTGAATATGAAATTGTACAACCAGAACAACTAAAGTGAGGATTGATGTAGCTGCTGAAGTAAATGCTAAACAACTTCAATACCCTCACCTAACAGATGAAGAACAGTCAGAAATAAATGAGATATTCAATTTTGAAAGTGAAGTTCTAATAAGAAGTGTCACGGACTATATTCAGGAAAACTTTGATGAAATTCAAAAAAGAGCTGTTTCAAATGTTAAAGAGAAGGTTCAGAAACTTAGCCAAAAAATAAATGAAGATATTGATAATAATATTTAATGCCTATGATCTCTAGATAGGCATTTTTTCTTTCGGATAAAAAAGAAAAGACGTACAAATTGTACGCCTTAATCTGCTTCTGTACTATCAATTTTCCACTGCATAAAAGTCACAGTTCAGGTTGCACCTCAGGTCACACTTTTATTGAGCTTAGTGCGGGTCACACTCCGTATCACACAACGGAATAATTACCGATTATCAATCGTCTCCGGGTACATATCATGATTCATCATCCGATGTTCGGCCATTTTTTCATATTTTGTTCCCGGTCTGCCGTAGTTTGTATACGGGTCAATCGAGATTCCGCCTCTAGGCGTGAATTTGCCCCATACTTCGATGTAGCGGGGGTCCATTAATTCGATCAAATCATTCATGATGATGTTCATGCAATCCTCGTGGAAATCTCCGTGGTTACGGAAGCTGAAAAGATACAGCTTCAGCGATTTGCTTTCCACCATTTTTTCGTCCGGAATATAGCTGATGTAGATGGTTGCAAAATCCGGCTGTCCCGTTTTGGGGCAAAGCGACGTAAATTCCGGGCAGTTGAATTTAACGAAATAATCACGGTTCACGTGTTTATTCGGAAATGATTCCAAAACCTCCGGCGCATATTCAAATAAATAGTTTGTCCCTTGATTCCCCAGGAGCGTAACTCCTTCTAATTCTGATTCTTTTCTTGTCATATAAATCTCCCTTTCTATTAAACTCCCCGTTTATTGCCCCAAAGCAATGTATGCAGCTGAGGCAGGACTCTGACGAGATTCAGATCCGAATCGGCTGAAACCTTATCAACGAGTGTTTCGTATTTTCCGAGCAGATGTGCGATCAATGCCCGGTCGTCCGTCGTATGGACGTTATCGTTTCCGACCTGAAGATAAAACGGGATATTCGGATACCGCTTGTGCACGGTTTTCGCGAATTGCAGATCTTCATCATTAAAAATGACGACCTTTAAGCTGACCGCGTTAAGCCTTTCTGCCGCATCAAGCGAAGACACAATGTGATCGAGCTTTGCAAAATCGGTTGTCATCCCCGAACTTGGCGGCTTCGGTGAAATCGTCAGGTCGTTAATCATTGTGAACCAATCCTGATAGACCGTTCCCTGCGTTTCTAAAGCGGCGCGCACCCCGTTCTCTTTCAGCAGCAGAATCAGCGCGTCAAGCTGCTTTAACAGCGCCGGGTTTCCTCCTGAGATGGTGACATGGGAAAAGGCGTCTCCGCCGATTTCTCTCAGCTCGCGGTAAATGTCTTCCGCCGTCATCCAGCGGATATCTTTTTTGGCAGAGCCGTCCCATGTAAAAGCGGAGTCGCACCAGCTGCAGGAGTAGTCGCAGCCCGCCGTGCGGACGAACATGGTTTTCTGGCCGATAACCATGCCCTCCCCTTGTATCGTCGGTCCGAAAATTTCTAATACCGGAATTCCTTTAGCCATTCCTATCACCTTTTTTCGGGCGGTATACGCAATAGCTTGTCGGGGTTTCCCTGACAAAAATCTGCACGCAGACCGGCTGATTCTCCAGTGTTTCGAGGTAGGACTGCACCTTATCGTAAATCGTTTTGGCCACGACCTCGGTCGTCGGCAGTGAATATCTGTCATCTTCAGAAAATTCGTCATGGTCATTCAGCAATGTATGGTCATAAGCGCCGTGCACCAATTTCTTCAGCACGCTGAAATTCACGAGAAAGCCTGAATCGTCCAGTTCATCCCCCGCAACTGTAATATTTACTGTATACGTGTGCCCGTGGACTCTGCTGCACGCTCCGGCGCTTTCGCGGGGAATAAAGTGCGCGGCTGAGATGTGCATGTCCTTATTCAACTCAAACGAATAAGGATGCTGAACCTGCGGGTATATTTGAGAAAGCAATTAGTTCCGCTCTCCTTTCATTTTCATATATTCATCATATCCTTTATTGCGGAGCAGGCATGCCGGGCATTCGCCGCATCCGTCCGCAATGATGCCGTTATAGCAAGTCAGTGTGTTATTCTTTACAAAATCAAGCGCGCCGAGCTCATCCGCAAGTTTCCACGTTTCCGCTTTGTTCAGCCACATAAGCGGCGTATGAATGACGAACGGCTTTTCCATCGCCAAGTTGACGGTGACATTGCAGGATTTGACAAACTCGTCACGGCAGTCCGGGTAGCCGCTGAAATCAGTCTCGCAAACACCGGTGATAATGTGGCGCGCGCCGATTTGATATGCAAGAATCGATGCAAAGGATAAAAATACAAGGTTGCGTCCCGGCACGAAGGTTGTCGGCAGTTCCCCGTCCTTCGCTTCAATTTCGATATCATCTCTTGTCAGCGCATTCGGCGCAAGCTGATTTAAAAGAGACATATCAAGCAAGTGATTTTTGACACCGAGCTTTTCGGCAATCGATTTTGCCACATCGATTTCTTCTTGGTGACGCTGATTATAATGGAATGTAACGGTTTCCACTTCTTCAAAGTTTTGCAAAGCCCATAATAAACAAGTCGTGCTGTCTTGGCCTCCGCTGAACACCACAACTGCTTTTTCTTTTTTCATGTCTTTCTCTCCCTTATCTATCATTCCATAAAAAAAGCGCCTTTTTCGGAGAAGGCGCCCTAAAAAACATAAAAAAACCGTATCCAAGGATACAGCTCGTCCTTAGTTTTTTATAGAGGGTGTAGCTAGAACCTCTCCCGCATCAATACGGATTTTCTTCTTTTTTCACTTTTGCTATCATACCATAATGTTGTTTCCCGTGACAATAAAAAAACAGCCTGAACCCTGTGTCAGGCTGCAAAATCGGGTTTAAGCCCCGCGTTTTTTCCCCGGAAATACCATCAGCGCAATCCCGATCAGAACAAATAAAGCAGGCCAGAAAACAGAAACCGGAATGATCGGCTGATTCGTCATCATAAAGCAAAGTGCTGTCAAGGTCAGCACCGCAACCGGGATGAGCAGCGCCTTCTGTTTCCCGCCGAACAGCCACAGCTCAAATAAACCGAATGCCGTTGCAAGCAGGTAAACAGGCCATGTCACACCGGAGTAGGACCAATTGGTTGCCGTTTCAAAGACAAACAAGATCCCCGTAATCAATAAGATGCCGCCCGGTACGAGAAGTCCCGCGTTTTTGACAGGTTTCGGGCCGAAAATCGGAATGTGAAAAGCGGCGCCCAGCAAAAGAATGAGAGCGGGCCAGCCGCGTTCGCTGATGACTTCATTTGCATTGGTGAATATGCCGAAAATGCCCGCGGCGCACAGAACCGCCGCAGCAGTCAAAAGCCCTCTCTGCTTTCTGCCGAACAGCCAGGCTTCAAACAGACCGAACGCAACGGCAAAGAGGTAGACAGGCGATGTCACATTTGCGTAAGTCCAATCCGTCAGCGTTTCAAACCATAACAAGCAACCCGTCACAAGCAAAATGCCGCCCGGAATAAGAAGGCCCGATATTTTTTTCGGCTGCATAAAGGCAGCGGCGTGAAACAAAAGCGCGGCTGCGATGATCAAAAACGGCCACAGCCCCGTCATCAGCATACCGGCAAAGCATAGTGCTCCCACGGCTGTCAGGATGAAAGCAGGAATCAATACACCTAACTTCCTCCCGCCGAAATACCACAGCTCAAACAGACCGAGAGCAGGCGCCCATATATAAACAGGCCACGTCACGCCTGAATACGTCCATCCCGTTGCCGTTTCAAAACAAAACAGGCAGCCCAGCACAAAAAACATACCGCCCGGAACGAGCAGTCCCGCCTGGTCAGGCGTTTTTTTCGCAAAAATAAATCCGGCGTGAAACCCTGCGGACATTATAATGAAAAGAAACGGCCACGCCGAACCTGCGGATATATGAATAACTCCCGCCCTCTGTAAAAAAAACGCAATGCCGATACAAATAAAAATAAATCCCAATAATACACGTCGAGCTTTCATCTCTTACTCCTCCCCATCATTTCCCAATTCATTATACAGAAATGTCAGGAAAAAAGAAGGGGAATTCCCAAAAAATACAGACATTTTCCTTATATCCTTATTTTTCTTTCGGGATTTTTTTGCAAATCAATGCGCCGATGAAAGCGAGGCTCACATACCCAAACACCGGATAAACGGTGGAAATCAGCTGTCCGTAGCCGATTTGGCTGATAATGAAAGCAAACGCCAAAATGCCGCCGTAAATATATGTACTTTTTATATGAAGAAAACTGTTTAATTGTTTTTCCAATCCGTATAAATTACCGATGACCGACGTAAACACTTCTCCGAAAATAATAAACAAATAAATGATATGAAGCGAACGCGAATACGAATAGACGACTTGAGCCATCGGAATGTCAAACTCCAGCACATCCGGCAGCACCGATAATGATAAAAAGCTCGCGGCAAGCACCAGTGTCAACAGAACGCCGCCAAAATAAGCCCCCCTTCTGATCACCTTCTCTGAAGACATTTCATTCGCAAGCGGCACAAGCACGGCTTGGGCGAGCGATAAATTTAACGCGCCGTAAGAGACGGCGGACAAAAGCCAATTCCACTTGTCAGGCCATACCCATTCGTCCGCGTTTCTCGTGCTTGTAAATACAAATGAATCTGCTGTCACGATAAAAGAGAAGGAAATTAAAAGCGGCACAACCAATATATTGACGCCGAACACACCTTTAACGCCGCTTGTCATGACGGCAAAGCTCAGTACGATCGTCAGAAGGATCCCCGCTTGTGCGGACCAGCCAAGCTGTTCATGAAACAGCGCTCCCGCTCCGGACAGCATGACAGAGGTCACTCCCAGCAATATAAACATCATAAACACGTTCACGGCGCGGCCGATGGACTGGCCGAATAAATATGTGTTCAATTCCTGATAAGATGCTGCATGAATCCGTTTGGAAATGATCATGATTTTGGCGCCTAAATATGTAAACATCAGACCGCTTACCACGATACCGAACAGACCGATCCAGCCAAACTTCAGAAAAAACTCAACGATTTCCCGTCCCGTGGCAAAACCGGCTCCTACAACCGTGCCTACGTATACAAATGCAAGCTGACTTGCAGAACCTTTTGTTTGTCCCATTTCACCCTCCGGCTAAGCGCAGATTTGTCCAGGCCTTTATATATGCTTATGAGACAAGTCGCCCGAAAAGACGAACAAATCGTCCTTCCCCGGAGAAAACAGATTCACCTCTCTCCTCTAAGCAAAAATATTGAAAGAAAAAAAGGGCCGGCGTATACTCTTCATCAAGAAAGGTCAAAACATTTCATTTCCTTTCTGACTATATTGGTCAAAAATAATCAAACCTCACAAATATCACTTATCATGCTGTAAACATTTATTTTTCAGGGTTTGAAACAAAACACTTGAAAGTCAAAGAAGGTCAGAGTATACTATTAATCAAAGAAGGTCAAAGTTAAGACCTTATTTTCTAATCCATTTGGTCAAAGATGATCAAACATTTTTCGAGGAGGTTTTGGCAAATGCGTTGTCAACATTGTCAGAAAAACGAGGCGACGATTCGCCTGAACATGCAAGTCAATTCCATTCAAAAACAATTCGTTTTATGTGAAACATGTTATACAGAATTAACCCGAAAACCGTCTATGAGCATGGGGCCACAATCATTCGGATTCCCGTTTGAGCAAGGTTTCGCTCCCAATCAAAATAAACAGCAGGCCGGCTCTGAAAAAGGCCTGCTCGACGAGCTCGCTCAAAACGTCACAAACGGCGCAAAAGCAGGTCTGATTGACCCTGTGATCGGCCGCGATCATGAAGTGGCGCGCGTAATTGAAATTTTGAACCGCCGGAATAAAAACAATCCGGTGCTGATCGGTGAGCCGGGCGTCGGTAAAACGGCTATTGCAGAAGGCCTCGCGCTTAAAATCGCTGAAGGCGATGTGCCGAACAAATTGAAAAACAAAGAGCTTTACCTGCTTGACGTCGCTTCTCTCGTCGCCAATACAGGGATCAGAGGCCAGTTTGAAGAAAGAATGAAACAATTAATGAACGAATTAAAAGAACGGAAAAACGTCATCTTGTTCATTGACGAGATTCACCTTCTTGTAGGCGCCGGCTCTGCCGAGGGATCAATGGATGCCGGGAACATCCTGAAACCGGCGCTTGCCAGAGGCGAGCTGCAGGTCATCGGGGCGACAACGCTGAAAGAGTACCGCCAGATTGAAAAAGATGCGGCGCTTGAAAGACGCTTCCAGCCTGTCATGGTTCACGAGCCTACAATAGAACAAGCCATCAGCATTCTGGAAGGCATTAAAGATAAATACGAGAAATACCACGGCGTCACATTCAGCAATGAAGCGATAAACGCCTGTGTTACGCTTTCATCCCGTTACATTCAGGACCGCCACCTGCCGGATAAAGCGATCGACTTATTAGATGAAGCCGGCTCTAAGGCGAACCTGGAGCTTGATACCGTAAATGAAGAAGATGCGGCTGAGAGACTCAAAGCAATTGACGCGGAGAAAACAAAAGCGCTTCATGAAGAAAATTATGAGCTTGCCGCGAAACTGCGTGATGAAGAAGCGGCGTTGGAAAAGCAGCTGGCGCATGAAACACCGGCCTCTTCACCTGAAATCGGGGCGGAGCATATTCAAGCCATCATTGAACAGAAAACAGGCATTCCGGTCGGAAAACTCCAGGCTGATGAACAAGTCAAAATGAAGGAACTTGAAGAGCATCTTCATCAGCGCGTCATCGGTCAGGAAAAAGCCGTGAAAAAAGTGGCGAAAGCGGTCAGACGAAGCCGCGCCGGCTTAAAATCCAAAAACAGACCTGTCGGCTCCTTCCTCTTTGTCGGACCGACCGGAGTCGGAAAAACCGAGTTATCAAAGACACTCGCAGATGAACTGTTCGGTACAAAAGATTCCATTATCCGTCTCGATATGAGTGAATACATGGAAAAACACGCCGTATCAAAAATCATCGGTTCACCGCCGGGATATGTCGGACACGATGAAGCCGGTCAATTAACGGAAAAAGTGCGCCGCAATCCGTACAGCATCGTGCTGCTCGATGAGATTGAAAAAGCCCACCCTGATGTCCAGCATATGTTTCTGCAGATTATGGAGGACGGCCGTCTGACAGACAGCCAGGGCAGAACGGTCAGCTTCAAAGATACCGTTTTGATTATGACAAGCAACGCTGGAACCGGCGAAAAACAGGTGAAAGTCGGATTCCAATCTGAAGAGAGCGTCCTGGAGGAACAAACGCTGATTGATTCACTGAGCGCGTTCTTCAAACCGGAGTTTTTAAACCGGTTTGACAGCATCATTGAATTCCAATCCCTGAAAAAAGAACATCTCGTGAAAATCGTCAGCCTGCTTCTCACAGAGCTTGAAGACACATTAAAAGAGCGCGGCATCAGCCTGAGCGTAACGGACGAAGCGAAAGAAAAAATCGCTGAAATCGGCTACCACCCAGCTTTCGGAGCACGCCCGCTCAGAAGAACCATCCAAGAATTGATCGAGGACGAAATGACAGATCTCTTATTGGATGACAACGAAATAAAAGCCTTCCATGTCGTAATGGAAGAGGACGGCATCAAAGTCCGGGCACAATAAGAAAAAAGCGGTTCCCTCCTCGCGGGGAGCCGCTTTTTTGTTTCTTTCTCCATGCCGAAAGGGAGAAACTGTGAAGAATTCGGGAACAATTTCTCAATCACCCTAAAGTTCCATGCACTGCCACCGATATTAACCATAGAAAGCTAGTATAAAGGATTTGGTGAAAACTATGGATAAAACATCGATTATCGGTATCATCCTCGCCTTGATTGCTTTAAGCGTGGGCATGGTGCTGAAAGGGGTCAGCTTAAGCGCACTCGCTAACCCGGCAGCTATTCTGATTATTTTGTTCGGTACGATTTCTGCGGTGATCATCGCATTCCCCGGAAAAGAAATCAAAAAAGTGCCTGCCCTTTTTAAAGTGCTGTTTAAAGAAAACAAACAGCTGACAATTGCGCAATTAATTCCTATGTTCTCTCAATGGGCGCAAATCGCCAGACGTGAAGGTCTGCTCGCATTGGAAGCAAGCATTGAAGACGTGGATGACGCATTTTTGAAAAACGGCCTGAGTATGGCGGTTGACGGACAAAGCGCAGAATTTATCAGAGATATTATGACTGAGGAAGTTGAAGCGATGGAAGACAGACACCAGGCCGGCGCAGCCATCTTTACACAAGCCGGCACATATGCGCCGACACTCGGCGTTTTGGGTGCGGTCATCGGCCTTATCGCGGCTCTTTCCAACATGAACAATACCGAGGCGCTCGGACATGCCATCAGTGCGGCTTTTGTCGCCACCCTTCTCGGGATTTTCACAGGATATGTACTATGGCATCCCTTCGCCAACAAACTGAAACGCAAATCAAAGCAGGAAGTCAAACTGCGTGAAATCATGATCGAAGGCGTTCTGTCAGTGCTTGAAGGACAGGCCCCGAAAGTGATCGAACAAAAACTTCTCATGTATCTTCCTGCGAATGAACGCGCAAAAGTCGCTGAACAAGAAGGAGAGGCAAACAATGGCGAGAAAAAAGAAGAAGAAGCATGATGACGAGCATGTGGATGAGTCTTGGCTGATCCCGTACGCGGATTTGCTCACCCTTCTTTTGGCTCTGTTCATTGTATTGTTCGCCATGAGCTCGGTCGATGCGGCGAAATTCCAAATGCTGTCTAAATCATTTAACGCCGTGTTTACCGGAGGCACGGGTGTTCTTGAATATTCAAGCGTCACCCCTCCTGAAAACGAAAAAGACGGCGTTGATCAGTTAAAAAAAGACAAGGAAAAAGATAAAGAACAGAAAAAGAAAGAAAGAGAAGCAGCCGACCGCGAAGAACTTGAAGGCGTGCAAAAGCAAGTCAATCAATTTATAAAAAATAAAAAGCTTGAAACTCAGCTGGAAACAAAGCTGACTAAAGAAGGACTCTTAATTACCATTAAAGACAGTATCTTTTTTGATTCCGGACGGGCGGATATCCGTCAGGAAGATATTCCGCTTGCCAAGGAAATCTCGAATCTCCTTGTGCTGAATCCGCCAAGGAACATTATTATCAGCGGACATACGGACAATGTACCGATTAAAAACTCACAATATCAATCTAACTGGCATTTAAGCGTCATGCGGGCCGTCAACTTCATGGCTATTCTCACGGAAAACCCGAAACTTGACGCAAAAGTATTCAGCGCCAAAGGTTTCGGAGAGTATAAACCGGCCGTGTCGAACAAAACCGCCGAAGGGCGCAGCAAAAACAGGCGCGTCGAGGTATTGATACAGCCTAGAAACGCCGCGACTGACCAAAATCAGTAATATAAAAAAGGAAGCCTTTCAAATGGCTTCCTTTTTTATTTCTGATGAAAATGTTTAGCGTTTAACCCCACTCTCTTCAGCATTTCCGTACACATTTCTATCTCTTCATCACTCAACACACTGATCATTTCTTTAATTTCGTCAGCATGATCAGGGAAAATATCGTCCAAAAGACGGATTCCCTTTTCGGAAATCTGTGCGAAAGTCACTCTTCTGTCAGTCGGCGAGGCTTTTCTGATGAGAAGTTCTTTTTTCTCTAATTTGTCAACAACGTATGTAATACTTCCGCTCGCTAATAAAATTTTGTCGCCGATCTGCTGAAGCGGCTGGTTGCCTTTGTGGTACAGCAGCTCAAGCACCGCAAATTCCGTCGGGTTCAGGCCGTGCTTATGAATATGTTTATTCATATGGTCGTTAATAGATCGGTACGCACGTGACAGTACAATAAATAATTTCAATGAGTTTTCTGTTTTATCCGTCATACATTCAATCATCCTTTTACAAAAGAAACCGTTACAGAGAAACATTAATAAACAAAATGAAAAATGTCAACAAAAATGTTTCCAAAATTTCTCTTCTTTTTGTCAGACCTTAATAAAATAATTTGTTTTTCTATCATTTTGGTTATTTTTTCTTATTAAAGAAGTATAAAAATGATATAATACCTCTATTCAAGTGTAATGTTGGAGCGATGCAGAGTGAATACATTTAAAGGTGCCCGGGGAAAGATCAAGCTTTATCTCATATTGGTGATCATCCCGGCACTTATTATCAGCTTTTTCATTTATGAAAAAGAAAAGCAGAAAATAGCCGATAAACACATACAGGAAGCCAGTATGATGCTCAACCTTCACCGCAATAAGCTCAATTATTTAATCGGTGAAACAAAAGCCCGGATGACAACACTTGCGATCGCTGTCGATAAGCCTGTCAATGAAGAAAAGATCATTGACATTCTCGATCAGGCTTTTGAGGATGAACCCAGATTCAGCGGACTGTATATGCTGAATTCCAAAGGTGATGTCATCGCAAGCACGACTGATCTGAAATCAAAGGTGAATTTGGCCGACAGACCGTATTTTACGAAGGCGAAAAAGACGAAAAAAACGGTCATCACAAATGACTACTCCAGCAGAATTACAGGCCAGCGCATCTTCACGATCTGCGTGCCGGTGTTAGACGCAGAACGGGAAGTCACGGATTATTTAGTAGCCGCCATACAAGTCGATTATTTGAGAAATATGATCAATATGCTGAGCCCTGACGTTTATGTCAAGGCAACCAATCAGAATAAAGTGATATTTGCCAGCGGACGGGCTGATCAATCAGAAGGTGTGAAACCGGTCAGCGGCTATCTGGATGATATTAATTGGAATATCAATGTTTATCCGAAACCGGTTGAGCTGAATGAGCTGACCAAAAGCGTGCTGCTGCCGATGTCCAGTATTGCCGTGCTGCTGAATATTCTGTTCATCCTCGTTCAATATTATTTGCTTAAGCGCAAGACCCAGCTGGAGCGCGCTCAAAATGAAGCGCAGAAATTGGAGCTGATCGGAACGCTTGCCGCCAGCACCGCCCATGAAATCCGCAACCCGCTTACAGGGATCAGCGGCTTCATTCAGCTTTTGCAGAAAAAATACAAATCGGAGGAAGATCAGCTGTATTTCTCAATTATTGAGCAGGAGATTAAACGGATCAATCAGATTGTCAGTGAGTTTTTAGTGCTTGGAAAACCCACTGCTGAACGGTTGGAAGTGAACTCGCTGCAGGATATTCTTGATGAGATTATGCCGATTATTTATTCTGAAGGGAATCTATACAATGTGGAAGTGAATGTGGAGATTCTCGTCAATCGGCCGCTCAAGGTCAACTGCACGAAAGACCATATTAAACAGGTGATTTTAAATGTCGCGAAAAACGCGCTGGAATCCATGCAGGAAGGCGGCCGGCTGTCCATCTATTTAGAAGCCCGCGATCATAAAGCAGTCATTAAGGTGGCTGACAACGGAATGGGCATTTCTGAAGATATGCTTGAGCACATTTTTCTTCCGTTTGTAACGTCAAAGGAAAAAGGCACCGGCCTCGGCCTTGTCGTATGTAAACGAATCATGCTGATGTACGGCGGTTCGATTGACATTCAAAGCGAAGTCGATAAGGGCACAGAGGTCACCATTACCCTCCCTGCCGCTTCTCGATGAAAAAAACACCCTGATCGGGGTGTTTTTTATTTAAAGAAGAGTATGTGTAAGAGGATATACCAGAGGAACGGCATCATAGCCGGCAGATAGTACGAGGCGCTTCGTGAGCCGTGCCAGCGGAAAAATGTGCTGACTGTACGCGGTCATCTTTCGGATGCGGCGCTTGATCAGGAAGCGCATTCAGTCTTCGTTATCTGTTTTATCATCCATCATTTGTTTGCTTCATATGCAGGCATGACGTCACCGCGGGAGAACAAGCCTATTTTCTTCACAAGGCCCTGTATTCCTTGGTGATGTGTACGATCACGGTTTACCAGCTGCTGATACGCGTTCATCAGACAGTCCAGTTCCTGGCTGTGCCTGATCGTGTCATATCCTGTAAACCCTTGCCTGTTAGCCGCATCTATCATCATTTTTCTTTTTTTATCAATAGATAGAAGCAATTTTTCTTGTTCAGAATAACTGCCCATTCACTTCACCCCTCACCGCTAAAAGAATAGGAAACAAGTTTGATTGGGTTATTGAGCATTATTACAGATTATACTTTATTTGTAAACATTTTTTTACTAAATAACTTATTTTTTCATTTCATATTGGAATCTTTAGCATGAATAAGAGAATAATACCCATTCGGGTAATGATATAAACAGAATGCGGCATATTCAAGAATTAAAAAACAGCCAAAGCTGACTTTATATTACAATAAAAAACCTCTCATGCCGGTGGGTGCATGAGAGGTTCGGGCGTCTATCAGTTTTGCACACTTTCATTTTCGTAAATCGGCACCCAGCCCTCAGTCGTCACGAAGATTCGGATTGCGACGACCCGGCGGTCTTCCTGAAGCGTAAAGTAGTGGCGGATGTTCTCCGGAACTGAAATCAAATCTCCCGGATTTAAACGGACGTCGAAAAATGTGCCGTCTTTGCCTTGAATGACGAAGATGCCGTGTCCGCTGACGATAAAGCGGACTTCATCATCCGTGTGGTGATGTTCTCTTTGGAAATTTTTTAATAATTCATCAAGATTCGGCGTGGTGTCTGATAAAGAAATGACATCCTGAGACTGATATCCGCGCCGGGCTGAAATGTCCTGAATCTCCGTGTCAAACGCCGCGAGAATCCGTTCTTTTTCATCTTCGGTTAGATCGTATTTTTCCGAAAGCTCAGACGGAAGTTTTTCAATGTTCCACTGCTCATAGATCACCTCTTGTTCGTCTAAGAAGCGCGCTACTTCTTCCTGATGTTCAATGAGCGTATTTTTTTCGTCATGAATTCTGATGGTCGCCATTTTCTATTCCTCCTTTTATTTTACCAGCTGCGGCCGAAGTGACAGAAGCTTGAGGTGACAGCTGAATAAAAATTCATAGGCTTCCAGCACCCTTTTCGCTTCAAATGCGGTCCGCCCCCATGCCGTAATGCCGTGATTGCGGATTAACACCGCGCCTGAGCCGGCGGCCGCATGGTGCGCGAAGTTTTCGGCCAATGCCGGGATGTGCGCCGGATTGTCAATGATCGGAACGGTCACGGACGCGTTTTCCTCCCATAATCCGAGCGCCTTAATCATCTCCTGCCCCTGAAAAGTGATTTGTTTTTCATCCCCGTAAAGCTCTGAGATGACATTATTATTGACGGTATGGACATGCAGACAGCAGCCGGCGTCTGTCTTTTGGTATAAGTAAGTATGGAGAAGCGTTTCTGCTGAGGGTTTTAAAGAATGGCCGGTCTCAGCGGGCTTCCCGTTCTCATCGATTAAGAGAAAATCTTCATCTGTTTCTTTTCGTTTGTCTTTTCCGCTCGCCGTAACGAGGAAAGTCAGCGGCGCGTCGGATACTTTGATGGAAAGATTCCCGCTCGTTGCCGGGAACCAGTCTCTTTCAGCCAGCTCGCGCTTTACCTCGGCAAGTTCGCGCCAGCGTTCTTCTTTTGCAGCCATGCCTGCACCTCCCCGATGTTTTCAATGCCTGTTTTCACCTCATGAAAATCTTGAAAAGGCAGATGCCGGAGGCCGAGTTCTTTGCATTCAGTCATTAGATAATCTCTCGCAAAGCACATATCGGATAACTTTGCAGCCTCAACATCCGTGACCGAATCACCGATCATAATGAGAAATTTCTGCTGATCGGATAGCTTTCGGATGACTGACGGTTTGCAGCAGCCGCATTGATTGGTGCAATCTCCGTCACAGGCATGCGGCCAGTCTATATGAATATATTCATTGTCAAAGGATGCATGATTGCAGAAAATCCGCTCCTTTTCTACGATCCCTTCCAAAAGCGGATGCACAAAAAAGTCCATTCCCCCGCTTACGATATAAAACGGGAGGCCGTTTGACCGGACAAACGAGACAAAATCCAAAAAGCCGTCCCGTATTTTCGCATCCTTCAGGATAAAGCCGGTCAGTTCTTCTTTTAAGCTGCTCGGCAGCAGTCCGAACATCCGGCCGACTCCTTCTTGGATTGATATGCTTTTAGACAGAACACCGTCTTTTAATTCAAGCCACTCAGGAGGCGCGAATTCTTTCATCATGCTGACAATGTTGTCGTTCATGGTGACCGTTCCGTCGAAATCACAAATAATCAGCGGTGTGCGGGTCATACGGCTTCCACCCTTCCCCATTTGTCTAATGCGAGCTGAAGATCTTTGCACGACGCGGCTTTTTCTTCAATCGGCTGCGCTTCAAGCACCGCATCAATGATGGCGCGGAACGCTTTTCCCCCGCCCTCGGCTCCTTTCGGATGGCCGTGAATGCCTCCACCGGCATTGATGATGTGATCGATGCCGAAATCGCGCATCAACAATGGCACCATACCGGGGTGAATGCCTGCTGACGGGACGGCAAACGACGGATGAAAGACATCGTCTTTTACACATTCATCATGGATTGCAAGCGCGGACTCCTTCGGAAGAGCAACGGATCCGTAAGGTGACGGAAATAAACTGAAATCAGCGCCGCAATAGCGGTTCAGCTTGCCGAGCAAAAGCGCATGCGACAAGCCGTAAACGGGAGATGATGTGAACGCGCCGCTGACTGCCGGATGCGCCATGATCGGAAGCGGGATTTCCCTGTCCTCAGCAAGGCTCTGCATCACATCTAAACCGTAAGCAAACACATTCAATAAAAGCGCGTCCGCCCCGAGTTCTGCCGCGCGCCTCGCTTTATCCCGCAATTCAGCGGTCCTTCCCGTAAGGTTTACGGCATACAGCGTTTTATGCCCCGTTTCCTCCCGGGTTTCCTTCAGGACTTGTTTTCCTTCGATAATGCGGGTTTCAAACGGAGCCAGTTCATTTTCAAAGAAAATTTCGTCATCTTTAATAAGATCCACGCCGCCGAGCGCCTGCTGTCTGAGCTGTTCTTTAATGTCGGCGAGATCCCGTCCGATCACGCCTTTAAATATGCTCATCAGAAGCGGTCTTTCAAATTCGCCCAGCAGTTTGCGGATGCCGTATATACCGAATTTCGGCCCGGGAAGGGAGCGTTTAAACCCTTCGGAAAATTCAAGATCAGTCAATTTTATTTTTCCGTCCAGTGACAGCTTTCCGAATACCGTCGTCAGGACGGCCGGAATATCTCTTGAAAAGTTCGCCTCGGGATAGGCGATGGTGATGACGGATTGTGTTTCGTTTTCTGAGGTTCCTTCTTTCTCCTCAACTTTTACGACCCGCCCTTTATGTTTTCTGAGCTGTTCCTGCTTCACCAGGGGCAGGTCAGTCCAGGAGCCTACCGTCAGCCCCGCCGCAATCTGTTCCGCCCGCTTTTCACTGTCCGTTGTGTCTGTCAGAAGATATGTTGCCAATACTTCACTCATGCGTGAACGCCTCTCTTTCTTTCGCAAAACATAAAAAAACCTCTTCCGTATGAGCAGAAAGAGGCTTCGTGTTATGTCCGAATCTTATCTCTCAGCTCCTGCTGCAAGAATTAGCACCGTGCTTTATCAGTCGGTTGCCGGGCTTCATCGGGCTCGTCCCTCTGCCTGCTCTTGATAAGAATAATGATTTTATAAAGTATTTTGAATTATCGCATTGTTATTCTGATATGTCAATGCTTTTTCGGGTGAAAAGATTCAGTTTCCCGATCCGTTCCGCAGCTTCTTTAAGTCTTTCTTCACTTGTCAGAAGACCGACTCTTATATAGCCTTCCCCCCATTTTCCGAACCCGTTTCCGGCAGCGACCGCGACATCCGCTTTCTCGAGCAGCAGGTCTGAAAACGACTGTGACGTATAACCGTCAGGCACAGGGAGCCATGCAAAAAAGGAGCCCGCCGGAGCCGTCACATCCCAGCCGATATCGCGGCAGGCTTTAATCCATGCATTGCGTCTCGATTCATATCTGTCATTTTGCGCCGCGACGCATGCCTGATCCGCTAAAAGTGCGGCTGCCGCCGCCTGCTGCGCCGCGGGAAACAGGCTGACAAACATATGATCCTGATAAAGGTTGATCGCTTCGATGACAGAAGCGTTTCCGACGGCAAATCCGACCCGCCAGCCCGCCATATTATACGTTTTGGACAAGGTATAGATTTCGATTCCCGTCTCTTTTGCGCCTTCGGTCTGCAAAAAGCTCAGCGGTTTATGCCCGTCAAAGCCGACGGCTCCGTACGCGAAATCATGAACGACACAAATGCCGTTTTGCTCCGCAAAACCGACCGTCTCCTCGAAAAACGCCTCTGTCGCCACAGCGCCGGTCGGATTATTCGGATAATTGAGATACAGCAGCTTCGCCTCGCTCCGCACCTTTTCAGGAATTACGCTGTAATCAGGGAGAAACCCTCTTTCTTCCGTCAGCGGCATCATTTCCATTCTCGCTTTTGCAAGGGCGACGCCTGACCAGTAATCAGGATATCCGGGATCAGGCACCAGAATGGTATCTCCCGGGTTTAAAAGACATTGCGGAAGCTCAACAAGTCCCGCCTTGCCTCCGAACAGCACGGCGACTTCCGTTTCCGGATCAAGCGTGACCCCGTACTCCCTTTCATAAAATGCAGCGGCTGCTTTTTTGAAGCTGTAAGCGCCCCGGAATGATGAGTATTTATGATTTTCCGGCCTTTCGACGGCGCGCTTCATTTCTTCAACGATATGCTGAGGCGTCGGCTGATCAGGGTTTCCCTGCCCTAAGTTGATGACGTCTCTGCCTTCTTTCAGCTTTTGATTCACTTTTTGCACCAATGATGCGAAAAATTGTTCCGGCAGCTGTTTGAGTACATCTGAGATTTCAAAGTTCATATTTTCACCTTCTAAAAATGTCTTGAAATGATAGTCCATCATCATATATGGTTAAATAAAAAAAGTAAAGAGAAACTTGAGGTGTTAAAAAATGAAATGGACCGTTTCCTGTTTGCAATTTGATATTTCATACGGAAATCCTTCAGAAAACTTTAAAAAAGCAGAATCTTTGATTGAGCAAGAAAGCCGCCATGCTGATGTAATCGTGCTTCCTGAGTTGTGGACGACCGGCTATGATCTCACACGGCTAGACCAGCTGGCGGATGAAAACGGCAAAGTTTCGGAACAATGGCTTAAAGAAACGGCAAAAACATACAACGTACACCTCGTTGCCGGATCTTTTGCGGTCAAAGAAGGCGAAAATGTCTATAACACTATGTACATCGCCGATAACAGCGGACAGATCGTGAAGCGGTATCAGAAAGCCCATCTGTTTCAGCTGATGGATGAACACCTTTACTTGTCAGCAGGAAACAGCGACGGTTCCTTTGAGCTTGACGGTGTCAAGTGCGCCGGGCTGATCTGCTATGATATCCGTTTCCCCGAATGGATCAGAAAGCATACGTCCCAGGGCGCGAATGTCCTGTTTATCTCTGCGGAATGGCCTCTGCCCCGCCTTGATCATTGGCGAAGCCTGCTTATCGCCAGAGCAATTGAAAACCAATGTTTTGTCGCAGCCTCTAACTGCACGGGGTCCAATCCCGATAATGAATTTGCCGGCCACAGCCTGATTATTGACCCGTGGGGCCGGATTTTAGCCGAAGGAGACCGGACGGAAGGCGCAGTCCGGGCGGAAATCGATGTGTCAGAAAGCGCGGCCGTGCGGGGAACCATTCCGGTTTTCCAAGACTTGCGGCGTGATTTATATTAATTTTCAAAAAAATGTTGACAAGAATATCCGGTACCTGCTAATATTTTCATCAACTGATTAATCCGAATTGTGATACAAATCAATATATTTTTCTCTTATCGAGAGTTGGGCGAGGGATTGGCCTTTTGACCCCAACAGCAACCGACCGTAATTCCATTGTGAAATGGGGCGCGTACATTTTGCGCCGAGACGATTGTCTCATAAGGCACGGTGCTAATTCCATCAGATGTTATCTGAGAGATAAGAGGCGGACTGCACTGTTTCAGCCTCCTTCTCTTTCAGAGAAGGAGGCTTTTTTTCGGGCGTATTCTCCGTCACGATCTCTTACTGCCACTACATAATTGGAGGGTAAATCCATGTCAGCAACTAAAACAAGTCTTTATGAACAATTAACAGAAAGCTCCGCCGCCGCGTTAGCCGTCAAGCTCGGCTTATTCCAAAACAAAAGCACTCTGACATGCCGTGAAATCGGCGACGGCAATTTAAATTATGTCTTTCATGTTTACGATAAAGAAAACAAAAAAGGACTGATTATTAAACAGGCAATCCCTTACGCGAAAGTCGTCGGTGAAAGCTGGCCGCTTACCATTGATCGGGCGAGAATCGAAAGCAGCGCTCTCATCCGCCAGGGCGAACACGTGCCGCACCTCGTTCCGGCCGTTTACTATTCCGATACTGAAATGGCCGTCACGGTAATGGAAGACCTCTCGCATTTGCGGATTTCAAGAAAAGGGCTGCTGGAAGGGCAGCATTATCCGAACTTATCGGTTCATATCGGTGAATTTTTAGGGAAAACGCTTTTTTACTCATCCGATTATGCGATTGATGCGAAAGTAAAGCAGCAGCTCGCAAAGCAGTTTACAAATCCTGAGCTTTGCAATATTACGGAAAGGCTTGTGTTTACAGAACCGTTTCTCGACCATGAGACAAACGATTTTGAAGAGGAGCTGCGCCCATACGCAGAAAAAGTTTGGAACAATTCCCGGCTGAAAGAAGGCGCTGACGAATTGAAAGCCATCTTTCTGAATTCCGCGGAAACATTGGTTCACGGCGATCTGCACACGGGAAGCATCTTCGCAGATGAACATGAAACAAAGGTGATTGACCCCGAGTTTGCTTTTTTCGGACCGATCGGGTTTGACATCGGCCAATTTATCGCCAATCTGCTGTTAAACGCCCTCAGCCGCGACGGTGACGACAGACAGCCGTTATATGATCATACTGCCGCCGTATGGGATACATTTGTGAAAACATTCAGTGAAGCATGGGAGAAAGACTGCTTGCCTTCCCGCAGACACCTGCTGGAAGACACACTGAAAAACGCGTTTGAGGAAGCGGTCGGTTTTGCGGGATGCGAACTGATCCGGCGCACGATCGGACTCGCCCATGTGGCTGACTTAGATGAAATCACTCCGTTTGACAAACGAATCGAACGGAAGAAGCTGGCGCTTGACATCGGCGCCTATTATATCGAAAACAGAAAAGAACTGAAGCATATCACCGAGGTTCTGGACCAATTTAAGCTCCGTGTAAAGGAATGATGCAGCATGACCAATGAATTTGCCATCCCCCGTTCTGTAGAATGGAAAGAAACCTACATCCGCATTTTAAATCAGCAAAAGCTTCCCGACGTCACTGAATATGCGGAACTTGAAACAAAGGAAGATGTATTCGACGCGATTGTCACGCTGAAAGTAAGGGGCGCCCCGGCCATCGGTATAACCGCGGCGTTCGGACTCGCGCTCTCCGCCAAGTCGTTTGAAGCCCGCGACCTTTCAGATTTCCGACGTCAGTTCGCGGATGTCAAAGCGTATTTAAACAGTTCGAGGCCCACTGCCGTCAACCTCGCGTGGGCGCTTGACAGACTGACGGATTCCATCAGGGATGCGATCTCAATCAATGAAGCGAAGACAACGCTCGTTCATGAAGCCATTCAAATTCAGATTGAGGATGAAGAAACATGCCGAATGATCGGCCAAAATGCGCTGCACCTTTTTAAAAAAGGCGACCAGATCATGACCATCTGCAATGCGGGCTCGATTGCCACAAGCCGATACGGTACGGCGCTTGCTCCCTTTTACTTAGCGAAACAAAAAGACCTCGGCCTTCATATCTACGCATGTGAAACAAGACCCGTTCTCCAAGGATCACGGCTGACGGCGTGGGAGCTGATGCAGGGCGGAATTGATGTCACGCTCATTACGGACAGCATGGCCGCCCATACAATGAAGGAAAAACATATTTCTGCAGTCATTGTCGGCGCTGACAGAATTGCAAAAAACGGTGATACGGCCAACAAAATCGGAACGTACGGCCTCGCTATTTTGGCAAACGCCTTTCAAATTCCGTTTTTTGTTGCCGCACCGCTTTCGACATTTGACTTGCAGATTGAAAACGGCGATCAGATTCCGATTGAAGAAAGAGATCCGGATGAAGTCAGACAGATCTCCGGCATACGCACCGCTCCCGAGGATGTGCCGGTCTTCAATCCGGCCTTTGACATCACACCGGGCAGCCTGATTTCCGGCATTATAACCGAGAAAGGAATTGTGACCGACTCTTACACGGAAGAAATTGAACAATTATTCGCTGACTGCCAGCTGAGCTGAAAAACCGCTGATGATATTGCCTCAGGCAATGTCAGCGGTTTTTTTGTCTGCACAATGTAATCACTTTATCTTTTTGGACGGCTGTAATAAGATGCATTTTAAAAAACAGCTCTGCATAACCGGCTATCTTTTGCGGACGGCTCATTTTCATCAGGCTTCGTCCTCCTTTTTCATCAGACCAACTTTTTTCACTTAATAAAATGATATGTCGGACGTGAAAAAACGGAACGTGCCATACGCTTTATTTTTCATTATAGGATATTTGTTCGATGTTCAGCAGCACCGCTTTTACATCCGTCTTCGTGCCCGCGTATCCCGTTAAGGCGCTGTTTTTGCCGATTACCCGATGGCACGGGATCAAAATCGGCAGCCGGTTTCGTTTATTGGCTTGTCCGATGGCGCGCACCGCTTTCGGTTTCCCGATCGCTTCAGCTATATCGCCGTAGCTTCGGGATTCCCCGTAAGGAATCATCGTCAGCGCGTTCCATACCCTTTCCTGAAAGGGTGTGCCTTTTTGTCTCAGAGGCAGAGAGAATTGCTTTCTTTCTCCTGAAAAATATGATGCCAGCTGCTGTTTCGCCTCCGACAGCAAAGCGGTTTCGCACGGCTTTACGCCGGGCGCGTCTTTCCGCCATTCCTCAAAATCTTCCCCGGTGAGAAACAGGCCGGTAATAAAGCTCTCTTCCTCTGTTATGATGACGGTTCCAAACGGCGCTCTCACACTTGTAAAACAGATCATTCCCCGCTCCTTCTTTCTTCGGTATTCTGCCGGATCGGAAGCGTCAAATGAAAAACGGTGCCCTTCCCTTCTTCACTTTCCACATGAATGCGTCCCTGATGCTCTTCGATGATTTTATAGCTGACCATGAGACCGAGACCCGTTCCCCTGTCTTTTGTCGTGTAAAATGGTTCACCCAGACGTTTTAATTTGTCTTCGGAAATGCCTGTTCCTTCATCTTGAATAGAAATCAAAATGTGGTCTTGATCAGAAGACTGAATGGTCACGTAGATATTGCCGCCGCCCGGCATGACTTCAATGGCGTTTTTTAAAATATTGATAAACACCTGTTTTAATTGATTCGGTTCACAGTAAATCGGCGGGATGTTTCCGGTCAGGTTCAGATGGATCTGCACATTGACAAGATTGGCCTGGGCATTCAGAAGATCAGCCGTGTCTTTCATAATCTGCGTCACGTCTTTTTCTTCATATAATATCGCCTGGGGTTTCGCTAAAATTAAAAATTCAGTGATGATAGACTCGATGCGTTTTAATTCTGAGGTAATGACGTTAAAGTACAGAGAATATTCGCCTTCAATGCTTCCTTGAAGAAGCTGAATGAACCCTTTCAGCGCCGTCATCGGGTTTCTGATTTCGTGGGCGATGCCCGCCGCCAGCTCCCCTACAACATGAAGAGTATCGGATTTCCGCAGCCTCTCTTCAAGCTCTTTGGCCTCTGTGACATCTTTAAAGATGGCCAGATTCATATTTTGAATGATATTTCTTTTGAAGGAGAATTCCAGTTTGCGGCTGTCGCTGCTGCTTAACAGGAAGGGGATTTCATTATCCATTCCTTCTAAATCAATCTTTCTGGCGGGAACACCCGCGTTTTCAATATCAAATAAAGAAAGAATATCCGGAACGGTGTACGCTCTCAGCTCCTCATCCGGCATACCGAGTATACGGCTTGCGAGAGGATTCGCGTCAATAATGCGGAATTGGTTGTCAAATAAGACCTTGCCGTCCATTGAGCCGTTGAATACCTTTCTGAACTTCAGCTCGCTTTCCCGCAATTCCTTTTCCATCCGCTTACGATCGCTGACATTTCTTAAAATGGTTAAATGCTGACCTTCAAGTATGGTTCGTTTTGATGTGAATTCCAGCTCTTTAAATTGGCCGTTTGCCATCTGAAACAGCATTTCTTCACGGATTTCCCCGTATTTTTCATATTTTTTCTTAATCTGCTTATATTTTTTCTGCGGATCAACGATAAACGTACATAAATTCGTCTCCACCAGCTTATCCATCGGCAGTTCGAAAATGCGGCACGCCGATTCGTTTGCTTTGGCAATCTTTCCGTCATCAGACCAAATGACAATCGCGTCCATGGCGTTTTCAAAAATTTCGCGGAATCGCTCTTCGCTTTTAAAAAGTTTCAATTCCATCAACCGTTTCTCTGTTATGTCCCTCATAATGGACATGTAGAACCCGCTGATTAAGTTGGACGTAATCGTAAATTCAAACAGCTTCTCTTCGCCCGACCGAAGCTTGACGGGCAGTTCTCCTTTGGCGTTTCCTTTTCTGCGGAGGGTTTCCCAGATTTCTTTCAGATGCTTTTTGTTTTCTCCGTCGGTAAAATGGCGGAGCGACAGATGGGACAATTCATTCTGGCCGATCTCAAAGCTTTTGCAAAAAGAGAGGTTCGCATCAATAAACCCGCCGTCCTTATCAAACAGCACGATGCCGTCGACAGCCCTGTCAAACAAATCTTTAAACAGCTGCTCGTTCATGGAGAATTCGCGCTCTAATATTTTTTTAGAGGAGATGTCCCTCATCACCACAAAAAAATAATCCTCCCCAATTCCGTCTCTGGCGAGGAATTCAATGTATTTCGTCGCGCCGCTGTCAAGCTTAATCGGCACCTCTTTCCACAGATGGCCTTTTTTTAAAAACTTTTTCACGGCCTTATTCAGTTCTTCCTGAGGCACGGAATATAAAAAATCCAGGACGGAGCGGTTAATGAGGCTCTCTGCCTCAATCTGCATCATCCGGGCCGCCGCCTCGTTCGCCTGGACGATTTTCATTTCCTTACGGCATATAAAAATGGCATCAAGCGTGTTATTCATAATCACGTGATACCGGTTCAAATCACTCTTCAGGCGGTCATTTTCCTCTTTCATCCGCTTCAGCTGCTCTTTCAGCGACTCTTTTGTTTGCAAATCCAGAGTTTCAGCCATTCAGTACACTCCTTCTTCAAAAACCTATCCTTCAATATTTCTACAAAATACCTCATCTTCCTTCATTCGCCCTATACATTTCAGAAAATTTCAATGATATGACAAGTTAAAGTCTTTTTCTACGATCCTTACCTCCCCATTACATCATCCTAACAATCCCTTTTGTCCTCCTTCAATTTTTTGTTTTTTATTTTAAAATGAACACCAACAGGAAATAATCATGCAGTGGATGATTTTTGAAGAGAAGGTGATGCTATGACAAAATCGCGAGACAGTTACTTTGACAACGCCAAGTTTATCTTGATTTTTCTGGTGGTGTTCGGCCATATCCTCCGGTCATTTATTAACGGAAATGAGTTTATGCTCCATCTCTACAAATTCATTTATACTTTTCATATGCCGGCCTTTATCCTGGTTTCCGGCTATTTCGCAAAAAACTTTAAGCGGAAAGGTTATGTGAAGAAGCTGGCTGTGAAGCTGATTATTCCGTACTTGATTTTTCAGGGCATTTACTCAGTTTTTTACTATTTGATTCAGGATGAAAGCATGGCAAGCGTCAATCCGATTGATCCGCAGTGGTCTCTCTGGTTTTTAGTCAGCTTATTCTTTTGGAATCTGCTGCTTTACCCCTTTACGAAGCTGCCGAAAATGTGGGCGCTTGGGGCGAGCTGCGGGCTTGCCGTCATGATCGGGTATCTTGATTTTATCAGCAGCACGCTGAGTCTTTCACGGACGTTTGTTTTTCTTCCGATGTTTCTCGTCGGGTTTTATTTAAAGAAACGGCACTTTGATTTGCTTCGGGCTAAAAGAGGCAGGCAGATTGCCGCGGGCGTACTGGGGATTGTTTTCCTCTTATGCTGGTGTATTGATTTTGATTACTCGTGGCTGTTCGGATCGGAGCCTTATTCTACATTCGGCACAGTGTCGCTGTTGAGCGGTCTGTCGCGCATCGGCTGGTATGTTTTGGCCTTTGCCGCCACTTTCAGCTTTTTGGCGCTCGTTCCGCAAAAGCGTTATTTCTTTACGAAATGGGGTACGAGAACATTTTACGTGTATCTGCTGCATGGATTCATTATAAAAACGCTGCGGCAGATCGGGCTTGAAGATCACTTGTCTGATTATCAGAATTTAGTCATGCTCTTAATGTTAACGGCCGCTCTTACGTCCATTCTCTCCAGCAATGCGGTGAAAACGGCCGCACAGCCGTTTATTGAGCTGCGGATCACCGGCTGGCTTGAAGCGGTGAAAGGAACAAGAAACGGTGCTTATTCGAAATAATGCAAAATACCTCTTAAGCGTTATCGCCTAAGAGGTATTTTTTATTGTTTGCCGTCTTCTTTTTTCTTTGGCTTCGTCTGTTCAAGCGTTTCAATCCATTTTCCGGCGTTATAATCACCGAGCTCGCTTGCAAACTCTTCTTCAAGCAATTTAGGGTCCATCGGCTTTTTATGGTTTTGCATGTCTTTGCTGTGGCGGTTTTTTTTCGTCATGTTACTCGCCTCCTTGTTTGCCGTGTTTTGATTTGCGGTTTGCGCCTCTCAGTCCGGGATCACCGTCATATTGTGTTTTGTATGCATCTTTGTCCATGCTCTCAGTCGGTGTGTTGTTGTTGGTCAAAGCTTCATTCTTTGCTGCTTTGCGTTTCATTTGATTTCCTCCTTCTGTCAGCAAATCTGTTTTGAATTCATCAAGCATTTTTTTCAAGTCGCGCACTGTCACGTTTTTGGCCTCATCAATGAGTTCATAGCCGATCTGTCCGTTCGGCTCAAGCAGCACATATTTAAAATCTTGAATGTCTCCGAGGCCTTCCTGCCTGATCCTCATTGACAGCTGAGCTTCGGTAAAACGCATTTTTTTTAAGTTTTCCGGGATGATTTTTCCGTTTCTGACAACGGCGACGGTTTTTCCTGAAAATAAAAACTCAAAAAAGCTTGATTTGATTTCTAAATATTCCATCAGGATTAATACCGCAATAAAAATCGCCGCCGCGAAAATAGTTTCCCATAAATTATGTTCAATAAACGGCTGAATAATAATCGAGCCGATCGAAATCATGATGACTGTCTGGGTCACCGACAGCTGGCTGATTGATTTCCGTCCGGCAATCCGCAATAAAAAGGTACCGACCGCTATCATAACTACCGACTTCCAAAATACGGTAAACAATGACGTCACCTCTTTACAAGTAGATTCTCCAAAGAAACTGTTTCCACTCATCCATTTTACGGCAATAAAAAACACCGCTTTCTGAAAAGCGGTGTCAGCCGATAATCATTCTTTCCTTCGGATAGTGATAATTTGCTTCGATTTCTTTTCGGCCGATCAGATAAAGGAAGGTCAAAATGCCGATCCGGCCGATAAACATGACAATCATGATGACGCATTTTCCGATGTCGCTTAAATGCGGAGTAATCCCAAGCGACAGGCCGGTCGTTCCGAATGCGGAACACACTTCAAAAAGCAGTCCGAGGAGCGTCTGATTTTTCTCGGTCACGGCCAGAATCAGCGTCGATCCGAACACGAGCAGAATCGCCATCATCGTAACGACCAGCGACTTCATGACATCAGCCTGGTGAAGCTCGCGTTTAAAGACCTTGACCGCTTTATTTCCCCGGGCAAAATGAAACAGTGCAAGAAGGTTAAGCGCAAACGTCGTCGTACGGATTCCGCCGCCGACCGAGCTCGGTGATGCGCCGATGAACATGAGGGCGCAGATGAAAAATAATGTCGGCGCCGACAGCTGGCTGATATCAATTGTCGCAAGCCCGCCGCTTCGCGTAGCGGTTGATTGAAAGAGACATAAAAATAAAACATCATGCCAGCTTTTCCCCTTCATGACATGGCTTGCTTCAAGCGCGTAAATGCCCACGGCTCCGAACAAAACGAGCATTCCGAACGTAACGGTCGTAATTTTCGTAAACAGCGTGAATGAGTATCTGCGCTGTTTTGAAAACAAAAAGTCCTTTACTTCTACGAGCACCGGAAAACCGATCGCACCGAAAATAATCAGGAGCATCGTAATAAACTGCACGAAATAGTCATGTCTGAACGGGACGAGTGAATTTCCCGTAATATCAAAACCGCCGTTTGTCGTGGCGCTGACGCTCGCAAAGAATCCGTGCAAGTACGCCTGTTCAAACGAATCATAATACGTTAAAAAATATGTTCCTAAGATGATGCCGCCTAAAAACTCGATTAATAAAATCAAAAACAGCACTTGCTTCATCAGGTTGACGATACCGGAAAACTGCGATTGATTCTGATCCACCATGATGAGCTTCCGTTCCCGCAGACCGATCCGTTTGCCCATAATGAGCCAGACGAATGTTCCGAGCGTCATGATGCCGATTCCGCCGAATTGAAGCACGAAAGCCAAAATGACAATCCCGGCCGTGCTGAATGTATCAGCCGTGTTGACGACCGTTAAACCGGTGACACTGACTGAGCTGACAGCCGTAAACAGCGCGTCTATAAACGACCAGCTGGCCCCTTGTTTGTGGGCGGCCGGCAGACTTAGCAAAATAAATGCCACCGTCACAGCAAGAAAATAATATAATGCAATCAGCTGTGCAGGCGACAAGATCTGTATGAATTTCTTCAGTGTTAATTTCATAAGATAGTTCCTTCTGCCTCTCAAATGTAGTACGTAATTATTCTAATGATATTGGGAGTATTTTTAAAGGGCTTTTTAGAAAGATTTTTCATTACCTTATGTAATTTGCCGATCTTTAAACAAAAAACCTCTGAAACGATTGTCAGAGGTTTTGTTGATTATTTTGCTTCCAGCCTGCGGATGCGCTCATCGAGATCAGGGTGTGTGGAGAACAGTGACGAATGCTTTTTACCGTTAATTTTTAACGTCTGCACCGCCGTCTGGTCCTCTTCATTCACATGTCCTGTATAAGACTTCAGCGTACGCAGGGCGTGAATCATTTTATCCTTGCCGGCAAGGTCTGCACCGCCGCGGTCAGCGTGAAACTCTCTGTGACGCGAGTAGGCGAAGACGACAAGACTGCCGAGAATGGAAAAGATAATCTGAAACACGATCATCGCGATAAAATGAACGACCGGCGCGAGGTCTTCTTTGACAAAGCGGCTTGCAACCCATGCCGCGATTCGGGAAAGGAATACGACGAACGTATTGACGATTCCCTGCAGCAGCGTCATCGTGACCATATCACCGTTTGTGATGTGTGCGACTTCATGGGCAAGGACCCCTTCCACCGCAGCATCATCCATCTGCTGCAATAAACCTGAAGAAACCGCGACAAGCGAACGGCGCTTAGAAGGTCCGGTCGCAAAAGCATTGACCTCCGGGGAATGATAAATGCCGACTTCAGGCATTTTCGTCATCCCTGCGGCACGGGACAATCTGTGCACACGGTCAACCAATTGCTGTTCTTCATAGCTGAGCGACTGTTTCTTCGGATTTAACACCCGGACGCCCATCATCGTTTTGGCCATCCATCTGGACATTCCGAGAGAAATAAAAGAACCGACAAAACCGACGACAAGACTGAACACGAGCAATGCCATCAGATCAATGCGGCCATTTTGTATATACGAGCCGACACCGGTAACGCTTGTAATAATCGTAAGCACAATTCCGATTGTCGTAATGACCAAAAGGTTCGTTAAAATAAACAGAAATATTCTTTTCGCCATAATTACCTCCGTCTTTTTTAAGATCAAAAGAACTTATTTACTTAAATTATAAATGATCTGTTTGAAAATGCAACAATTTCGACGTATGATGTTAATGTAATTCCCATTGATATTAGAAAGTAACACGTAATCAATCAGAGGTGAACCATGAACACGTTTAAACTGACCCGAACTGATATGGTCCGGCTTCTTTACGCGCTAAAAGGCCAAGGAGACGCAACCCCTCTCCAAATCTTATTGCAATCAGCGGATATGACCTTGGATGAAGCGGAAAGCCGTCTGCATATCCCTGAATTTCTGACGAGATTCGAACGAAAAAAAGAGAAAAAGGAATACGGGCTTTCAACTAACGAGATTGTCGAGCTGGGAAATCTGTGCGAGCTGACGTCTTTAAAATCAACCGCCGTCCAAAACTGGGTGAAGCGCGATATTAAAGATTTAATCGGCCACCCCTTACTCGGCAAAAAATATACAATTGAACAAGCTGTCATCCTTCTCATTGTACGTGATTTAAAATCAATTTATGACTTCGAACATATACGCGGCATATTAAAAATCGCTTTTAACACGATCACAGACAGATCAGACGACGTCATCAGCCCGATCAGCTACTATGAAAGCTGCGCCCAAGTGATTGATTATCTTCATCATAAGGCAAACCCGCCGATGAAGGAAACGAGCCTGCAGGAGCTCGTCGAAGAGCAGACGGACAAGCTCAAAAGCTGCTTTAAAGAACTCGGAAGCGGACAATGGAACAATATCAGATCCATAATCGCCGTCACGGTGCTCTCCGTTTTGACTTTCCATATTCAAGCTTCAGCCTATAAAATGACCAGCCATTTATTATAATTCATAACGCTTCTTCGCCCCGGTGTCTGCGCCGGGGTTTTTTTGCTGTACAACAATTGCCAGCATAATCAATACCGTTCCGTTTGAAACTAAAACGCGAAAACACATCTTGCCAGAGAAAAGGAGATGAAAAAGATGGCGAGCAGAAATAAACTCTTAGTTCCAGGGGCTGAGCAGGCACTTGACCAATTTAAATACGAAGTGGCTCAAGAATTCGGCGTGAACCTTAGCTCTGATACAGCAGCACGCGCAAACGGCTCTGTAGGCGGGGAAATGACAAAACGTCTTGTACAGCAGGCTCAATCACAATTAAACGGGAAAAATCAATAGTGCAGCTTATTCGCCGGGACTTCTCGGCGAATTTTGATATTTATCGGCATTCTCCTTTCCGTGCCGGTAGCCGTTCGGATTCCTTCGGTCTGATGAATCTTCATGATGCCGATAGGATTCCCAATGTTCATTGCGATCATGATTCCAGTAATGATTGTAATACTTTTGCTTAGGCTCTTTGTCATTTCCGTTTTCCTGAGGATTTTGTGTTGGGGGCTGCTCTGTTTCCCCATCTTGTTCCTTCTGTGTGTTTTCCTCTGATCCGGAAGCTGCATTTTTTTCGGTTTGCTGATTGCCGTCCTGACTGTCCGGCTTCGCTTCTTCCGTACCGGGCGTTGTTTCATTGTTTCCCGGCTTCTCTGCTGCCTTTTCTTCATCAGGAGCTGTCTTTTCATCAGCCGCCGGCTTGTCTGTGTCCGGCTGCTCGCTTTGATCAGCGTCTGTTTCGGTATCTTTTTGATCTGTTTCATTGCCGTCGGTTTGCTTTTCAGGCTGTTTTTCTTCTGTTTTCTTTTCGTTTCTTCTTATGTAGCTGCCTGTTGACATCCCTTCCTGTTTTGCTTTTTCTCTTGTTTCCATATCAGATTCAAGCGATTGGACCTGGTAGGTGCCCTTATATTTTTCAGTCATGTCGGCCAGCTGTTTTTTAACGCCTTTTTTATATGTATTGTCATCTGTATTTTCATAAACCGTGGAAATTAAAATCTCTTTTGATTCCTTTACATATCCATGCTTGCTGCAATCGGTAATAATATTACTGATGACTTCCTTAAAATCGCTGCTTTTCCAATCTCCGATGTCACTGATGACCTGTTTGGCGTCATGGTTCAGCGGTGTCAGTTCAATGACTTCATATTTGCTGTTTAAAGCCATTTCAATGCTGGGATTAATGTCAAGCGTCATATACGCGTAAGCTTTGTTATCAGAAAAAACCGGGAGCAAAATTAAAATAAACAAAATAATAGCAGTCATCGTAAACACTCCCAATTTAAAAGGGCGCAGTTTCAGAAAATCAAAAAAGCTGGCCCTTCTTCCCATACGCGTTTCGCCTTCGAACGTAATTTCCTCTCCGATTTCACAAGTGCGGTGATCATTTTTTGTTTTTAAAAATTGTCCGTCAGGGGTTAGCAACGTGACGAATTTTTTATTTTTCTCTACTATGATCCCTCTTCTCATGAGTGCAACACCCCTTTAAGATAATCTTTTAAATAAATATAATCACCGGTAATAATAATACTCATGGCGATGATATATTTTCGGTTCCGTTCGATCGTTTTTCTGCTGACCGACACGAGCTGCTCCAGCTGCTTGACAGGAAGCTGTTTTTTCTGGTGCAAAATGGACGCCAGCTCTTCATTTTCAACAAGCGTGTAGGCTACCTTAATCGCATTCTGCCTCGCATCTGTATGCTTCGGCGATTGTTCCAGCAGCTCTTTAAAAGACAGGCCGTATTCTTTCAGCTGCTTCTGAAAAAAAAGAATTTCTTCCCGGCGCTGTTCCTGTTCTATCTGTTTGCGGTATTCATCAATGGAAAGCTCCGCTTCGATAAGGCTCTGCGAAGATTCCTGGTCGTCGCCTTCCTGCACATCCATATTGATATGCTGAGCGGTTCTTGCTTCTTTTCTGATATAGTCTATCACTTTTCTTTTTATAATCAGCTCTGCAAATGCAAGCAGCGAATTACCTTTTTCAGCCGAATATTTTTCAATGGCTTCGTTAAACGCGATCAGCCCGATGCTGAATTCGTCGTCTTTTTCATCTATATATCGTTTACAAACGGATGAAACCGTCTTCGCGATAAAAGGCTTATATTGCTGTATTAAATCGTTCTGCAGATCTTTGTCGCCTTTTTGTATTTTTTCAACAGATGTTTCAAGCGTTTGCTTCTTTTTTCCCAATTTAAACAAAAGGCTAAGCACTGGTTTCACCTCAGTTCCTCCCTATAACTACTCATAATCATAGCTAATTTAGTAGGGATTCGCAAAGGAAGAAAAAGAGAAATCGATTTCATTTGTCTCAATTATGACAAGCCAATAAGACGTACTATACATGATTTCGTGCCCCCATGCAGAATTAAGGGGGTTTTCTCTGTGTTTTTTGTAACAATGCTGTTATAAAATTGTTATCATATGTCTTAAATGTAAGCGTTTCAAACAAAAAAGGGAACCTGCTTTTTAAAAAGCCAGACTCCCTTTTTGATCATTTTACGCGTGTTCTCTTTTTTCCGATTCCGCGCCAGACTCTATTTGTTTTGCTCCTGACATAAACCATCCGCAAACCGCAATGGCAGCCAGAACCGCCCAGAAAATGATTTTCCAGGCCGCCGAATGGATGATATCTGCCGGAATTATACCGAGTTCCTCATGGGCCAATGTATAAAGAGCGAGCTTCACGCCTACCCATCCGACAATCACAAATGCCGCCGTTTCAAGGCCCGGCCTGGTTTTCAGTAAGGATACGAACATTGATGCCGCAAAACGCATAATGATTAAACCGATTACGCCGCCGGCTAAAATAACGAGAAACTGACCGCCGTCCAAGCCGCCGATGGCAGGAAGCTGAGTTCCCGGGAGCGTTACGGCAAGCGCGACCGCCGCTAAAATGGAATCAACGGCAAAAGCGATGTCCGCGAGCTCCACTTTCAAGACAGTCTGCCAAAACCCGCTTTCTTTCTGCATTTTCTGACCGGCGTTATCTTTAAATACATACCGCTTCAGCAAATGGCTGACCGCAATGTAAAACAGATATAAAGCGCCGACGGCCTGGACCTGCCAAACATTCACCAGAAAAGAAATGGCGAACAGCGACCCGAAACGCAAAATAAATGCGCCCGCCAATCCGTAAAATAAAGCCTTCTTCCTTTGTTTTTCAGGAAGATGCTTCACCATCACAGCCATCACCAGCGCGTTATCCGCCGCTAAAATCCCTTCCAGCCCGATTAAAACGAGAAGAACCCATCCATACTCCAATAATAATGCAAAGTCCAATCCATTCCCTCCGTTTCTTTTTTCTATCATCCGAGCTTATACCGGCGGTTTTTTACGCAAAAAAGACCTTTGCCGATATAAGGCAAAGGTCTTGCTAGACATGAATGATTGGCATGCCAACAAAGCCGATGGATATGATCCATGAATTGACGACTTTGTTTCCGGAATATCCGGACGCTACTCCCCTTTGGGATTTCAAGAAATATTTGTTTATACGCTCATGATAAAGCCTGTTTCATCATTTGTCAACGCTTAACTTTTTTAACAAATTGAGAAATTTTTTCTGTTTTAGCCCGCTGTTTTCTTCTCTTTAAAAACATCCAAAGAATGAGAAGCAACACAATGAATATACCGAGCGGCAGCATATATTGATCGAGAATGGAACCGACGCTTTTCCAATTTTCCCCGAGTTTCATTCCGAGGTATACGTAAGCAAATGTAATCGGCAGCATCGCTGCATATGTATATAGAGAGAAGACCCAGACATTCATCTTCGCAATGCCGCACGGCAAAGAAATCAGCGTCCTGACCCCCGGTATAAAACGGCCGCTGAACGCGACCAAACCTCCGTGCTTCTGAAAGAAATCATCTGATTTCTGCAGGGATTCGGGTTTTATCCATATATACTTTCCATATTTCAGCAAAAACGGCCGACCGCCCAGCCTGCCGATTCCATATAAGACAAGCGGACCTGAAACACCGCCGAGCGAACCGGCAAACACGGTCCCGGCAAGCGTCATATCCCCTTTTGAGACCCAATAGCCCGCAAGCGGAAGAACAATTTCCGCCGGGATGAATTCTATACTGAGCGCCAAAAAAATCCCGGCGTAAGATAAGCTTTTAAACGCCTCTATTATTGATATGATGAAATCTTCGATGATCTATCACTCCCGGCTTACGTCTATATTCCAAAACTTAAGAATGATTTTAACACGAAACCTTGAGGCTGAAATATCTTTTAGACATGCCCTTTATAAATGTGAGTCGTTTCAGATCAGTATAGCGGGAGGGAATGACATGCGCAATACACCGTCCCGCCTGTCTCCTGATTGCTTGTCTGGCGGCGTTTACATCACTTAAGATCTCCGGAAAAGGAAGCGGCGGCTGACCGCGAATTCAGTTCATATGGGAGCGGGAAATTTTCTCAGTCACTTCATGGGAATGCGTAGGCATTTCCCGGGGAATGATTTTGTATAATCTTTTTAATTACCACTGATGATTTTCAGGGACTTCAGCGCTTTAAAGAACTTATCGATTCACTGATTGTAAATAAAGAATTCATTTCCTTTTCAGCCGACCATTTCCGCCTGAGGAAATGGAACAGCCGCTCAATGAAGCGCCGCAACACCCATAAGTTGCTACACATGGAACGGACCCGTTTATCCACAATAAAGACAAAAAGGAGTTTTTATTCATGCACACGATGTGGAAGGGTTCGATCAGTTTCGGCCTCGTCAATATCCCGGTCAAGCTCTTTGCGGCCACTGAAGATAAAGATATAAAATTCCGCAGTCTTCATAAAGAAGACCATGCGCCGATTAAATACGAAAAAATCTGCACCGGATGTGAAAAAAGTCTGGAACCTGATGAAATCGTGAAAGGCTATGAGTATGTAAAAGGGAAATACGTCATTATGACAGACGAAGACTTGAAAGACGTAAAACAGGAACATGAAGAAAAAGCGGTTGAGATTGTTGACTTTGTCCAGCTGCAGGAAATTGATCCGATTTATTTTAACCGGTCATATTATGTTGGGCCGGGAGATAACGGCACAAAAGCCTATACACTTCTGCGGGAAGCGCTGAGGACGACGGGTAAAATCGGGATTGCCTCCATTACGATCCGCTCTAAACAGCAGCTTGCGATTCTTCGCGTGTATGACAACTGCATCGTGATGGAATCCATTCATTATCCGGATGAAGTCAGAAATGCCGGACATGTGCCGGGCGTTCCCGAGCAGACAGCCGTTAATGAAAAAGAGCTGCAGACGGCGATTACGTTAATTAATGAGCTGACAACCGAGTTTGACCCGGAACAATACGAAGACACATACCGGAAAGCCCTTCTCGCTAAAATTAACGATAAGCTCGAACATGAAGAAGCCGGCGTGACACCGGCTGCTGCCGGCCCGCGCGAAGATGTCATTGATCTTGTCAGCGCGCTTCAGGCAAGCATTGACCGGACGAAGCGGCCGGATCGCGAACAGGCTGCACCGGCGCGGACAAAAGACGCCGCGTCAGCAGGCGGCGGAGGCAAAAAGCAGAAAACGACCAGACAAAAAGCCGGAACGTCTTAATCATGGTGCTGACGATGCAGCCGATTTTGACCTCTGTACCGCCTGAAGGCAGTGAGTGGCGCTATGAGGTAAAGTATGACGGATTCCGCTGTCTTCTCCGCATAGACGAAAGCGGCGTTACATTAACCAGCAGAAACGGACAGACGCTGACGAATCAATTTCCGGAAATCACGGCTTTTGCGGCCCGGTGTTTTCAGCACATGAAAGACAGGTTCCCCATTACGCTTGACGGAGAGCTTGTCTATTTAATCAATCCGTACAGAGCGGACTTTGAGCATCTTCAAATCCGCGGACGTTTAAAACGGACGGAAGCAATTGAAAGCACCGCTGATAGACGGCCGTGCCGCTTTCTGGCATTTGATCTCCTCGTTCTGGAAGGCGCCGGCACCGTCTCATTACCGTATGTGAAACGGAAACGCGCCCTTTCCAAACTGCTTAAAGAAGCAAATCTTCCCGCCTGCCCTCATCACTTAGCGGAAGAAGCGATTCAATACATTCCGGAACACACTGACTTTGATGCGCTTTGGGACAAGGTCGTCCGCCATGACGGAGAAGGTATCGTAGCAAAAAGGGCTTCCAGCGGCTGGGCGGAAAATAAACGCTCTCCCGACTGGCAAAAGTATAAACATATGAAAACGGCACATGTGCTATTAACCGGGTTTAATCCGAAGAACGGGTATGTAACGGCCTCTGTTTTAAAAGACGGCACCGCCGTCCCGATCGCTTCCGTTTCCCACGGCATGCAGGCGGAAGAAAAAAACGCCGTCAGAACCATTATGGAGACCCACGGAAAAAAACAAAACAGCGGCGAGTATACACTTGAGCCTTCTATCTGCATGACCGTTCAGTATTTAACCATATTGCAGGACACGCTGCGTGAAGTATCTTTTGTGTCTTTTCAGTTTGAAATGGATTGGACGGAATGCACGTATCAGCAGCTTATCCTTCACTCTAAAACGCTGCCGCCGAAGCTGCAGTTCACAAGCCTGGATAAGATTGTTTTTAAAAAACGTGAAAAAACGAAAGCAGATTTCCTTAGTTATATGGTGAAAATGAGCGATTTTCTTATGCCCTTTCTTAAAGATCGGGCCGTCACGGTGATCCGTTATCCGCACGGCGCGTTTGGCGAATCTTTTTTTCAAAAAAACAAACCGGACTACACGCCGGACTTTGTCTCAAGCGTGTTTGACGGGAGCCACGAGCACATCGTATGCAGCAGCATACCGTCACTTTTATGGCTGGCTAATCAGCTGGCGCTTGAATTTCACGTTCCGTTTCAGACAGTGCATTCTGAAAGGCCCGCAGAGATTGTCATTGATCTTGATCCTCCGTCAAGGAATGATTTTCCTATGGCAGTGGAGGCTGCGCATGTGCTGAAACAGCTGTTTGACTCATTCAGCATTACGTCATTCCCGAAGCTCTCCGGAAATAAAGGCATTCAGCTCTACATCCCGCTTTCACCGGAAGCATTCACCTATGAAGAAACCCGTGCGTTCACAATGCTCATCGCCGATTATTGCGTCAGGACGCGGCCGGATCTTTTTACGACAGAGCGGTTTATCAAAAACCGAAACGGCAGACTCTACCTAGATTATTTGCAGCATGCCGAAGGGAAAACCATTATCGCCCCCTATTCGACCCGGGGCAACGAATTGGGAACGGTTGCGGCTCCCCTTTATTGGAGCGAAGTCAACTCCTCTTTAACACCTGATGATTATACGATCGATACAGTAGTGAACCGCGTCAGGACAGAGGGAGATCCGTTTTATGATTTTTACCGGAACCCGCAGGACGGCCCGCTTTCAATCGTGCTTGAGCAAATCAAGAGAAAGAGCTGACGCTTTTTGTCAGCTCTTTTCAGTCTGATACGTGCACATCAATTTTTCTTTGGAAATAAATAAATAGCAGGAGTAAGGAATGTTTTTGAGGGTGAGCTGTTTTGCAGTAAAGTATAAAATCGGAATATGGGCCGCTTTCTTAAACAGCCTGTAGCAGCCGCTGGACGGTTTTATCACATCAAAACCGAGTCTCGCAGCTCCTTTATGAAGCATTGTAATGCCGACGACTCCCTTAATCTCGTCTTTCCGTTTATGCTGGTTAATATAATCCGCTAAATGAGGCATGGATTGATATACCTTCTGATATAGCATAATCCCCCTTCTGACCGCGCTTTCAATAGGCTGCAGCTCTTTCAGGAGTTTGACATTATGAAGATGAATCTTAACTAACACGTCGTTTTTTTTAATTCTGGTTCCGTCGCTCAGGATGACATCTTTTCCTTTATATCTAGTCAAACGGACGCGGAATACATTCGATTGCCGTTTATCAATCAGCGTCAGCCGGGTAAAGAAGAAATAAAGCGGATCAAGTAAGTACCATATAGACAGCAGACAGCTTCTCACATGTTCACCTTCTTTATAATCAAAGCACCCTCATATTTTGGCATGGGGCGTGTCACATTATGATTGGTAAATAATGATGCCGACCTGTATCAGCTTATGCAAAAACCGCTTCAGGCTCTACTGTCCGGAACAGAAAAAAAACACTCTTCGTGAAGAAGAGTGTCTGTATCCGCTTTCTTTTAACGGAAAAGCAAATGCTGGCTGTGAATTCCCGCTTTTTTCAGTAAGGCTATCAGCTGTTCCTGTTCCTCAGGCATAAGTCCTGAAAACGCTCTCGCAATTCTCAATGAATGAATCGGATAAATTTTATCCAAATACTCGTTTCCTTTATCAGTTAAATGGGCGTAAACAGACCGTTTGTCCTTCGGGTCTTGTTCTCTGACCAAAAACCCGTTTCTTTCAAGCTTGTCGATGACATAGGTGACATTCCCGCTGACAAGCAAAAGACGCGACCCGATTTGCTGAAGCTTTTGCGGTCCTCTCGTATAGAGCAGCTCCAAAACGGCAAATTCAGTCGGATTAAAACCGTGTTCTTTACTGTCGCGGATGCTGTGTTCAGACACACTCTTGAAAGCCCTTGCAAAAACTTTGTACAAATTCATCGAACGCATCACTTCTTCTTCGTTAAATGATAATCTCATCATATCTACCCCGTATTTAAGATTTTTATAAAAAAATAATGTAAACCCTTACAATTCATAAGAGTCGATCTTTGTTTTATATTCTATTCGTGCCGTTTTTCAGAATTCCTTCTTTTTTATATAAAAAAATACCCTTATACATCATTTAATTTGTATAAGGGTTCCGTTCTTTATAGGGAATGTTCCGAAAAAAATACGCGTATTCCTTTCTCAGCTCCGTAATTGTCATGGAATTGAGTATTTCTTTCGTATAGACTCCGATCTGCAGAAGCTTTTTGGAATAATGGTTTCTCTCTTTGTCCAATGCATTTTGAAGCAAACGACTCATGGCGGCCTCCTTTGTTTTTCCGTTATTCTATGATCAGAATAACGCTTTTATATCAAAGACGTATAAAGCCATTGTAAAACTTCTGTAGATTATGATGTTTTTCGGTAAAGTCCGTTCTGGACGGCTCTGAGCAGCGGAAAAGCGTGTTCCCCGGCAAGCTGCATGAACGCCTCCAGCATTTCATCGCGTTTCATATCTAATTCAATGATTTCTTTTGCCAGCGAAACCGCTTTTTCTTTCTCCATTCCTATCCTTCCTCCTCATTGTGTCTGTATAGTAAGCATAAAACGGGGGCACAGGACCATGCATTAACCTTGTCAATTTTTCTGCCGCTTTTTTTCTAAAATTTTCTATTCCGCGTCAGAAAACCTGACAAGCGTCAGGTTTTTTCTCTTTTTTTCTTATATAATATGAGTAAAAGACATCCAGGGGTGGAAAAATGACGACAGACGAACAATCTTACAAAGATAAAAAAGTAATCTCGATCGGCATTGTAAGCGAATTAACCGGATTGTCAGTCAGACAGATCAGATACTATGAAGAACGGAAATTAATCTACCCGCAGCGTTCATCACGGGGAACGAGAAAGTATTCCTTCGCGGACGTTGAGCGGCTGATGGATATTGCCAACAAGCGGGAAGACGGCGTGCAGACGGCTGAGATTTTAAAAGACATGCGAAAAAAAGAACAGGCTCTCAAAAACGACCCGCAGCTCCGCAAAAAAATGCTGGAAGGCCAGCTTAATGCTCATTTTAAGTATAAAAACCGCTGATAAAAAAAGTCCGCCTCCTGTGGGGACTGACCCCATAATATGAGACAAACAAAAAACACCTTCAAGTTTGAAAACGGATCGTTGTTATCCGAAATTAGACTTGGAGGTGTTTTTCTATGAGGGCAAGAGTGAGTTATCCGGTTGAAGTCAAACAGAAGGCTGTAGAAATGAGATTGGCGGGCGTGCCTGTGAAGGAGATCATGCAGGAATTGAATATAAAGAATAAGACGCAGGTGCAGACATGGGTCAGGTGGTATAAAGCTGGGGACACACATCGATTCGAACAACCTGTCGGAAAGCAATATTCTTATGGAAAAGGTCCAGAGTATTCTTCCGAATTAGAGAAACTGCAGGCAGAAAATCGTTATCTGAGACAACAGAATGAAGTGTTAAAAAAGTACAACGAATTGGAAAGGAAGCTGATAGCGAAACGCCAGTCGAGCTTGTAGAAGCATTGCGCGGCACAATGACCATACAGGATATCTGTATTCATTTAGGTATCTCACGAGCATCTTATTATCGTTGGAAGAAGAATCTGATGAAAGATAACCCTAAATACCATTTAGAAAAACAAATCGGCACGTTGTGCCGAGAACACAAGTATCGATATGGCTATCGGAAAATCACAGCCATATTAAAAAAGGGAATGCGTATTAATCATAAAACGGTTCAGCGCATTATGAAGAAAAATCAGTGGCAATGCCGGGTTAAGGTGAAAAAGCGCAAGAAGAATGGGCAGCCATATGCCGTGGCCGAGAATATATTAGATCGGAACTTTCAGTCTGATCGCCCTCTGGAAAAGCTAGTAACGGATATCACATATTTGCCTTATGGGCAGAAACAATTGTATCTTTCCAGTATATTGGATTTATACAATGGAGAAGTGATTGCTTTTACGATTGGCGATAGACAGGACACAGATTTTGTCTTACACACACTTGATCAGCTGCCCGTACTGCCAGAGAACTGCGTGTTACATAGTGACCAAGGTTCTGTTTATACATCTTATGAGTATCAGAAAGCTGTTAAAACAAAAGGCATTACCATGAGCATGTCCCGCAAAGGGACACCCGCTGATAATGCCTCCATCGAATCGTTTCATTCCTCACTAAAGTCTGAAACGTTCTACCTCGACAGGTTGGAAAGCACTACGACGACCATCGTAGAGCAAACTGTCGAAACCTATATATACTATTATAACAACATTCGTATTCAAACGAAACTAAACAACCAGCCGCCGGTCACATACCGACAGCTGGCTGCTTACAGGTGTTTTGATCCCTGTCTCAAAAACGGGGGTCAGTCCCCCTGTGAGACGGACTTTTTTTATAAAGCATGAAGAAATGCAGTTGCAATGCCGAAATAAATTAATAAGGACAAAATATCGTTCAGCGTCGTAATCAGCGGTCCTGATGCAATCGCCGGGTCAATGTTCAGTTTATGAAGAATAATAGGGACGATCGTTCCGGCCATCGTACCGATAATCAACGTTGCAAGCAGCGATGAACCGACGACAAAACCGAGCGTTAAGTCTTTCTGCCAGACGGTTGCGACAATCGTAATCGCGATCGCACAGACGATGCCGATGTAGATACCGGTTCTTAATTCACGGAAAATCAGTTTAAAGATGGTTTTTTTATTCATTTCTTCTTTAGCCAGTCCTCTGATGACGACGGCGAGTGACTGTGTGCCTGTATTACCCGTCGTTCCCGCGATCATCGGCATGAAAAACGCGAGGGCGACTACTTTTTGTAATGTATCTTCAAAATAATTCAGAATGCTTCCGGAAATCAATCCGATAAACAAAAGCAGAATGAGCCACGGCAAACGGCGGTACGCCGCAACGTACGCTTTCGTATCAAATGTAATCGCCTTACCGGAGGCTGCGAATTTTTCGTAATCTTCATCGGCTTCTTTAATCACGACGTCAATAATATCATCGACAGTGACAATACCCACAAGCACATGATTTTCTTCCACGATCGGAATGGCTAAAAAGTCATACCGCTGGATCAGCCGGGCGACTTCTTCCTGGTCTTGGAGCACCCCGGCCGAGATGACACGTGTAAACATGAGATCCTGCACTTTATCCTCAGGCTCGCCGAGAATTAAATCTCTGTAAGAGAGCACTCCGACAAGCTGCTTGCTGTCATTAATCACGTACAAATAATTTATTGATTCTGCGATTTCTGCAAAGCTTTTCAGCTTCACAACCGCATCTTTTACTGTATAATGCTGCGGAATCCAGACGAAGCGGTTCGTCATCATCCGGCCCGCCGATTCTTGCGGATAGTTCATCAAAAGCTGCACGGCCTTTGATTCCTCAGCCTCCATGCTGGATAAAAGCTGTTCTTTCAGTTCTTCATCCATCTCTTCCAGCAATGCGGCGAGATCGTCGTTATCCATTTTATTCATTGCGAGAGTGGCTTTCGTTTTACCGACTTTATGCAAAACGGCAAGCTGAAATTCCCGCTCCAGCTCTCCGATCATGTCGGTGATGTCATCAACCGTCATATATGACAGATAGCGGGCCCGGTGCTTTTCCGGCATTTCTTTAAACAAAAATGCCATGTCATAGGGCTGAAGCTCATCTATCATGTTTCGGAATTCTTTTATTTTTCCGTCCCGCAATAAAATGATAATGCGTAATATGAGTTCGTCATAGGTCATGTTTTGGACCATCGGGACTCGTACCTCCTTTACGGAGACGCGCCGTCCGTCAAGGGAAGTGCGGCGGTTTGTCTCCTCATCATGTCGTCACTGGTTATCTGGCTGTATATGGGTACTTCTTCTGACATACTCGAATGGGGAGAATCCATACTCCGCACCTCCTTATCATGCTCAGTCGTGTACGTTTTGAGGCATAAAAAAAACCTTCTGATATGAAGGCGAAAACAAGCACGGCAAATAAACGTGCGGGGCCTCCAATCGTAGAGCTTTAGCACTGTATGGCATAGGACAGCCATCCAGCTGCGTTAAGAATCACCTTATGTCGATGATTCCTGTTGACCCATTGGCGTCTTTGGACATTTTTGGGCAGCAGCGTATCTCCATACAGGAGCCTCACCTAACGAAGTTCTTATTTGAATTGACACACTGAGATTACAGAAAAAAAAGGAATGTGTCAACCTTAAATTTGTGATTTCAGCACATGCCTATAAAATAAACGGAATAAAGGCATAAAGCCCTTATTCCGGCAAATCGCTTTCATCCTCTTCTGAAAGGAAATGATAGGATTCATGCAGCATGAGCGCGTACTCCCCTTCTTTTGTCGGATGCGGTACATACTCAGCCTCGTTGATATACTGCTCTTCCCTTTTCTTCATATGACAGACCTCCTGTTCAATTTTAGATTGTCCAAAAGAAGATCCGTTATCATAGGAAAAAAAATTACTTACGGAGCGGGACATGCAGCTATATTTTTCGGATCGTGAAAAAGTTCCTAAGCAGCCACGGGCCCGGTTTGAAACCGAGCGTTAATTGCCACGCGCCGATCGCCTGCAGTCCGAACTCCCGAACGAGAACCATTTTTTCACTCATGCTCCGCACATCCTCAAACCACACTTCATGCGTTCTTCCATTTTCATCAGTATACCGGAAGTAAGGGGAACGCTCCTGCTGGGAATAACGGATCACTGATTGATGCTTCATGGCCGTTTCCATGGCGCGCTGATTGGAGATGGCGGATCCTATCGTTCCCGGACGGTACGGAATCACCCAATCATACCCATACAGCGGAACACCGAGAATCACTTTTCTTCTCGGCACCCTGCTGATGGCAAAATTGATCGTTTGCCTGACCTCTGTCAAAGGCGCCACGGGTCCCGGCTCACTGCCGGCGTGGTGCCAGTCGTACGCCATAATGAACATATAATCGACGACGGCTCCGATTCCGCCGTAATCATATCCCCTCAGCCACGGCACTGCATCACTTGTTTTTGCCGGAACCGATATCGTTAACGCGAGCTGATGCTCTGAAAGCCGGGTTTTTAACTGCCGGAGAAATCCTGTGAAGAGGTCCCTGTCAGCTTCTCTGATCCGTTCAAAATCGATATTTACACCGCCGTATCCCTTTCTTACGGTTAAGGAGACGATATTGTTGACGAGATTCGTTCTTGCCGTCGGATTTTGCAGCACTTGATGGGCTAATTCCGGACTGAATCCCCCTTCTGTCAGATTCGTAATGACGGCAAGCGGGCGCACTCTGTTCTGCCATGTGGTTTCTATTGCGGTTCTGTCGTTTAAATCGTTAATGATGTCTCCGTTCGGGCCAAAATGATATTCAAACAAAGAAATCGCCGAAGAATACGGCGCAAAATCATTAATTAGCTCTCTATCCGCTTCAGGCGTCCGAATGACATAAAATTGCAGGGTTCCCGCAAGATAGTTAGAGATATCAGGGATCTTCACTTTCATACCCGCCCGCAGCCGGTTCGGCGGAATATCCGGGTTTGCCTGCATCAGCTGCATCTGCGGCACATAAGCCTTACCTGCGATAACGGCATACGTATCATTCGGCTGAACCGTATATTCATTAAGAGGGATTAAAAGCGCCTGCCCCGGAACGATATTCGTTTCCTCAAGCCCGTTGACGCCTCTGATGCTGTCAACAGGGTATCCGTACTTTCTGCTGATGGAAAATAACGAGTCGCCAGACTGCACTGTATGAACAAACATAGATGTCCTCCGTTTCCTTTTGATCAAAAGGGCTCTTCTTATCTTTATGAATGATCATCCGGTCCGATTCCAAACTCTGTTCGGAGAAAGGCTGTTTACAAATCAGACATGATCAACTATGATGATGTCATCATAAAAAACTGTATAGGAAACGCACTAGGGGTGCTGTTATCGGCTGAGATAAAACATGCGGCAGGCGTGTTTGATCCCTTATAACCCGATCTGGATAATACCAGCGTGGGGAAGTGCAGATTGACCGGAGCGCAGGGTTTTTCCCCATGCGTTTTCGTTCTGCTGCTGCATATTCCCTCGGATATGCAGTTTTTTATTTTTCATTAAAAAACGGGGGAGGACACCGCAATATGAAACTGAATATGAACCGCCTGTAAAATCATTTCTTTCATACATACGACTATCCGATAAGAAAGCAGGAGATCACAATGAAAAATTGGAAAATGAGAGAAATTGTCGTCATGTCCGTCATCAGTGTTGTATTTGCTGTCATTTATTTAGTATCAACTCATGCAAGCAATATAGCGGCAGGATTTTTTGGCCGGATGAGCTATGAACCGATTTACGGTATCTGGTTTATCGTCTCGGTGATTGCCGCGTACATTATTCAAAAACCGGGAGCGGCTCTCGTTTCTGAAATCATCGCCGCGTTTGTGGAGTGCTTACTCGGAAATCCGTCAGGACCGATGGTGATTCTGATCGGGATCGCACAGGGAATCGGTGCGGAAGCGGTCTTTTTAGCGACACGCTGGCGGGTGTATACCCTGCCCGTGCTTCTTTTATCCGGTATGGGGTCTTCTGTGACAAGCTTCATTTATGACTTGTTCGTTTCCGGATACTCTGTATTGAATCCGGGTTTATTAGCCGTCATGCTTCTCATCCGTCTGGTCTCAGGTGCGCTTCTTGCCGGCCTTCTCGGCAAAGCAATCAGTGATGCGCTGGCTTACACAGGAGTGCTGAACGGCATGGCGCTCGGAAAACAATTCAAGAAGAAAAAGAAACAGGTGAACCAAGATGCAGGCATCTGATCCCCTTCTATCGGCCGGCCGTCTTACCTTTTCTTATGATCAGGATGAAAAGCCGATTCTTCAAAACGTGTCCTTTCAGCTCCGGAAAGGAGAGCGGGCTTTATTGCTCGGGCCGAGCGGATGCGGCAAAAGCTCGCTCGCTCTCTGTTTAAACGGTCTGTACCCGGAAGCATGCGATGGGGTTCAATCGGGAACCGTTTCTTTATACGGAACACCTCTTTCACATCTGACAGAGCCCGCCGCCAGATCCATCGGCGTCGTGTTTCAAGATCCGGACCAGCAGTTTTGCATGCTGTCGGTTGAAGATGAAATCGCCTTCGGCCTGGAAAATTTGCAATATACAAAAGAAGATATGGATGCAATCATCGATGACGTTTTGGCAAAATTAGAGATCACTCATCTGAAAACGCGAACGATCGCTTCGCTGTCAGGCGGTTCAAAACAAAAAGTGGCGCTTGCCTGTATCATTGCGATGGAACCGGAACTCATTATTTTGGACGAACCGACGGCACAGCTTGATCCATATTCCGCACGTGAATTAGTGCGGCTGATCAAAGATCTTCAAGCAAAAAAAGGCTTCGGCCTTCTCGTTATCGAACATCAGCTTGATCATTGGGCGCCGTGGATGGACAGGACGATTGTCCTTGACGAAACGGGTCAGAAGGTGATGGACGGAGAGACGGACGTTATCTTTGAAACAAAGATTGAAGAGCTGATGCAGCTCGGCATTCCGATTCCGCGTGTGATCTCATTGCAGGAGCACGTCAGCATTCCTTTTACATTGTGTAAAGAAAAGCTGTTTCACGAACCTGTACCATCTCTGCCCGAACCCCGGCCCGCCGCGCTTTCGGCAGAAGACGCGCTGAGCGTTCACGAGCTGTCATTCTCAAGAGGGGCAGACGTCATTTTTCAAGATGTGAGCTTTTCCGTAAAAAAAGGTTCAATCACCGCGATTGCCGGCCCTAACGGAACAGGAAAAACAACGCTCCTGTCTGCCGCGGCCAAGCTCATCCGTCCGCTGGGCGGAGACATCAAAATAGACGGCAGACCGATTGATTCCTATTCTGAAAAAGAGCTGCGGCGGCTGATAGGATATGTTTTCCAAAATCCTGAACACCAGTTTGTCACAGATTCCGTCATTCAAGAGCTGATGTTCGGTTTTGAAAGCAGCAGAGCCGCAAAGGAGAAAGCTCTTCAGCTGTTAACCCGATTCGGCCTGAGACGCCATGCCTCACAGCATCCGTTTTCTTTAAGCCAAGGACAAAAACGCCGGCTCAGCGTCGCAACGATGCTTATGCACAATGTGAACGTTTTGATGCTTGATGAACCGACTTTCGGACAGGATGCCAAAACGGCGCGGGAGTGTATGCAAATGCTCCGTGAGATTCAAAAGGAAGGAACGGCTGTTTTGATGGTGACACACGATATGGAACTCGTCTCAGATTATGCCGACACGATCCTTGTGCTCTGCGGCACGAAGCTGGTATACCGCGGAACGCCCGACTCATTGTTTTCTGATCATATCGGAATCGCGGAGCGGGCGCATTTGGCTTTGCCCCTGCGGTATGAATGGATGAAACACGACAGGAGGCGGAGAAATGAACTTGCGGCTGGAGGCTGTTAACCCGTCAATAAAGGCGGCGGCTGTATTGTTATGCGTCATTATGCTGTCGTTTATTTATAATCCGTACACCCCTGCTTTGTTTTATATCATCATTGCGGGAGGCGTCCTCTCGGCGGGGCGTGTGCCGCTGAAAAAATGGCTGCTGTTCACGATTCCGTTTGTCATTCTGGCCTTCGGTTCTTTATGGACAGCCGCCGTATTCGGAAACGTCCCGACAACCGGAAGCAACCTGCTGTTTAAGCTCGGGCCGATTGCCGTCAACAGTGATAACGCGGCGCTCGGGATTTCTATCGCGTTTCGTATTTTATGTTTTTCCGCTTTGTCGATGATGTTTCTTTTCACAACCGATCCGATTCTGTTCATGCTCAGTCTGATTCAGCAGTGTAAGCTGCCGCCCAAGCTTGCATACGGCGTTATCGCGGGGTTCCGGTTTCTCCCTCTTCTGAAAGATGAAATCCTGATCATCCGGCAGGCGCACAGAATCAGGGGCGCGGGGTCTGATTCCGGGCTGAAAGGAAAGCTCTCCGCCTTCAGGCGCTTCACCATTCCGCTATTGGCAGGCGCAATCAGAAAGGCGGAACGCACGGCGATCGCGATGGAATCTAAAGGCTTTACGGGGAGCCGAAACCGCACGTTTTACAGAACTGTTACCGTGCGCCGCGCCGACTGGTGCTTTTTCCTGCTCGTGCTTCTGTTATTCGGCGCAAGCTGGCTCATTTCATTGATGTTTGTATAAAAACAGGCCGCCGGAGTGATTCGGCAGCCTGTTTTGTTATGTATGTTATTGATGATAATTGAGAGCCTGAGCGAGATTGGACTTGATCGTAATATCTGAGAAATTAATGCCGAGCTGTACGGCGGTTTGAGCGATTTCCGGCCTGATTCCGGATAAAGTGGACGTGACGCCGATCAATTTCAGCGCCTCAACTAATTTAAAAATCTGATGCGCCACCATCGTATCGACAACCACTACACCCGACAGGTCAATTAACAGATGTTCAATCAGCCGTTTTGCACATGTGCTCAGCGTATTTTCAAGAATGAATTTGGCGCGCTCCGTGTCAATATCGCCGACAAGCGGCAGCAGCGCCGTCCGTTTGCTCAGCGTGATAACCGGCGAGCTTAACTCCAAAATCATTTCTCTTTGCGCATTCAGCTGCATTTTTGAGTTATGCTCGGCATGATCGACAAACGTGTAAATCGTAAAATCAAATACTTGTACAATTAAATTCTCCCATTTCTTCCTTTCTCCCTGTGCAAACGAAGATTCATGTTTATCGGCAAACGCATCATAATAACTGATGTATAGTCTCCGGTTTCTCATGAATTCACGGACCACATACTGTACGGGAGTATCCAGATGCTTCTGGTCTTTCGCAAGCTCAATCACCCACTGCTCGAACTCTTCTAAAAATTCTTTTTTCGGCATGATATACATTTTATTAATATGCCGGTAAAATTCTTTATCCTGCTCCGTCAGTTCTTCTGTGATGACGGGATTTGTCAAAGAATAAATCGAATTCGGATCCGAATCTTCCATCGTTTCGATCCACTCTTTCGCAATTTGATCCACTTGTTCTGAAAAATAGCTGTATAATGCTTCACTTATCTTCATATCTCTTCTCCTTTCCCATTTCCAATTATACCGTCAGCGGATCATGAATGAAAATAAAAGCTGTTAAACTATCCATTTATTTGAAATTTTTTAGTGCGATAGATTACGCCTTTTTTATGAAAATGCTTCAAATGACTCTTTCCGGCCGGCATGCTCTGCCATAAAATAGTAGCAACACCCTTGTATCCACTCGCAAGCATAAAAAAGGAGGGCTTTTTTATGAATGGTGAAATGCATTTGATTCCTTATGTCACGGATGAACAGATCATGGAGGTGAACGAGCTTCCAGAGGGGATTAAAGTGATTAAGGCGCCAGAGTTGTGGGCAAAAGGGTTTAAAGGCAAGGATATTAAAATCGCGGTGCTTGACACAGGCTGCGACATCAATCATCCTGATTTGAAAGACCGAATTGTCGGCGGGAAAAACTTCACCGATGATGACGGAGGCAAAGAAGACGCGATTTCCGATTATAACGGACACGGGACACACGTTTCCGGAACGATTGCCGCCAATGATTCAAACGGCGGAATTTCGGGTGTCGCGCCGGAAGCAAGCCTTTTAATCGTTAAAGTTCTCGGCGGTCAAAACGGCAGCGGCAAATACGAATGGATCATTAACGGCATCAACTACGCCGTTGAACAAAAGGCCGATATCATTTCCATGTCACTCGGCGGGCCAAGCGATGTGCCTGAATTGAAAGAAGCCGTCGAAAATGCGGTAAAAAGCGGTGTTCTGGTCGTTTGCGCGGCAGGAAACGAAGGTGACGGAGACGAGCGTACAGAGGAACTGTCGTATCCGGCCGCTTACAACGAAGTGATCGCAGTCGGATCAGTCTCAATCGCCCGTAAATCGTCTGAATTTTCAAACGCAAATAAAGAGATTGACCTGGTGGCTCCGGGAGAAAATATTCTCTCCACCCTTCCCAACCATAAATACGGGAAGCTGACGGGCACTTCAATGGCCGCCCCGCATGTGAGCGGAGCGCTTGCCTTAATAAAAGGGCTTGAACAGGACGCGTTTCAGCGGACGCTTTCTGAGGCTGAAGTCTACGCCCAGCTCGTGCGGCGGACCCTTCCTTTGGACATCGCCAAAACATTGGCCGGGAACGGATTTCTGTATTTAGACGCGCCTGAAGTACTGATGGAAAGAGCCGAACAGGCACAGCTGCTGTCTTTCTGATATTTTTCTCATATAATGATTGATCAGCTTGTCATATCACCAATTTTTAAAATGTGAGATTTTCTATTGACAGTGGTCTGAATAAGCTGATAAGATAACCAACAAATGATGTAACTTTTCAAAAAAATTTAAATATTTTCTCTTATCGAGAGTTGGGCGAGGGATTGGCCTTTTGACCCCAACAGCAACCGACCGTAATTCCATTGTGAAATGGGGCGCGTGATTTTTGCGCCGAGACGACTGTCTCATAAGGCACGGTGCTAATTCCATCAGACGTGATCTGAGAGATAAGAGAGGCTTGCATTTTGAAGTTAAAGCCTCTTTCTCTCATGAGAAAGAGGCTTTTTTGTTACATCTCACTTAAAGGAGGAAACTTAATGACAACAATCAAAACTTCGAACCTCGGTTTTCCGAGAATCGGCTTGAACAGAGAATGGAAAAAAACGCTTGAGGCTTATTGGAAAGGTAACACTGACAAAGAAACGTTTCTTAAAGAACTTGACGGTTTATTCTTATCAGCTGTCAAAACACAGCTTGACCAACATATCGATATCGTGCCGGTCTCTGATTTCACCCATTATGACCATGTGCTTGATACAGCCGTCAGCTTTAACTGGATTCCGGAAAGATTCCGCAGCATCACGGATCCCGTTGATACATACTTTGCGATTGCCCGCGGTGTAAAAGACGCCGTTTCCAGTGAAATGACGAAATGGTTTAATACCAACTACCATTACATCGTTCCTGAATATGACGAAAGCATTGAATTCCGTCTGACGAGAAACAAACAGCTTGACGACTACCGCCGGATCAAAGAAGAATTCGGAGCGGAAACGAAACCTGTCATCGTCGGTCCGTATACATTTGTCACGCTTGCGAAAGGATACGAAGAATCAGAAGCGAAAGCGATTCAAAAACGCCTTGTTCCTCTTTATGTTCAGCTGCTGAAAGAACTTGAAGCTGAAGGCGTAAAATGGGTTCAGATCGATGAGCCGGCCCTTGTGACAGCTTCTTCTGAAGACGTCCGTGCCGCAAAAGAACTCTATGAATCTATTACAAAAGAGCTTTCAGGGCTGAATGTCCTCCTGCAGACATACTTTGATTCGGTTGATGCATATGAAGAACTCGTTTCTTATCCCGTACAGGGAATCGGGCTTGACTTCGTGCATGATAAAGGCAGAAACCTTGATCAGCTGAAAAAGCACGGCTTCCCGAAAGATAAAGTGCTGGCAGCCGGTGTGGTCGACGGCCGCAACATTTGGAAAATCGATGTTGAAGAACGCCTTGATGCAGCTCTGGATATCCTCAGCCACGCTGATGTTGAGGAGTTATGGATTCAGCCTTCAAGCAGCCTTCTGCACGTGCCGGTGGCGAAACACCCTGACGAGCATCTTGAAAAGGATTTGCTGAACGGCCTGTCATACGCTAAAGAAAAACTGGCGGAACTCGGCGTCTTAAAAGAAGGGCTTCTGTCCGGCAAAGCGGCCGTCAGTGAGCAGATCGAAGAATCAAAAGCGGCACTTAAGGCTTTAAAAGCATTCGCAACAGGAGCGAACTCAGCTCAAAAAGAAGAGCTGAATCAGCTGACGGAAAAAGATTTCTCCCGTCCGGCCAGCTTTGAAGAACGATTGGCGCTGCAGAATGAATCACTCGGTCTTCCCCTTCTGCCGACGACGACAATCGGAAGCTTCCCTCAATCTGCCGAGGTGCGGAGCGCACGGCAAAAATGGCGGAAAAAAGATTGGACGGATGAACAGTACCAAGCCTTTATTAATGCGGAAACGAAGCGCTGGGTTGACATTCAGGAAGAAATCGGCTTAGACGTGCTCGTTCACGGAGAATTCGAGCGGACGGACATGGTAGAATACTTCGGTGAAAAACTGGCCGGATTCGCCTTTACGAAATATGCATGGGTGCAGTCTTACGGTTCACGCTGCGTACGTCCGCCTGTCATTTTCGGAGATGTCGAATTTATCGAACCGATGACGGTAAAAGATACGGTCTACGCCCAATCGCTGACGGAAAAACACATGAAAGGCATGCTGACGGGACCTGTCACCATCTTAAACTGGTCATTCCCGCGTGTGGATATTTCAAGAAAAGAAATCGCCTTCCAGATCGGGCTTGCCCTCAGAAAAGAAGTAAAAGCGCTTGAAGATGCCGGTATTCAGATTATCCAGGTAGATGAACCCGCGCTCCGCGAAGGACTGCCGTTAAAAACGCAGGATTGGGATGAATATTTAACTTGGGCCGCAGAAGCATTCCGGTTAACGACGTCTTCTGTGCAAAATGAGACGCAGATTCATACGCATATGTGTTACAGCAACTTTGAAGATATCGTAGATACGATCAATGATCTTGACGCGGATGTCATTACAATCGAACACAGCAGAAGCCACGGAGGATTTTTAGAATACTTGAAAGAACATCCTTACGTGAAAGGCCTCGGACTCGGTGTATACGACATTCACAGCCCGCGTGTGCCGGCAACTGAAGAAATCTATCAAATTATTGATGACGCGCTTGAAGTGTGTCCGACTGACCGCTTCTGGGTAAACCCGGACTGCGGACTGAAAACAAGACAGCAGGAAGAAACCGTTGCGGCATTAAAAAATATGGTCGACGCCGCGAAACAGGCACGAAAAAAACAAGCTCAGCTTGTATAAAAAAACAGCCATCCGCAAATCGCGGGTGGCTGTTTTTTCTGGGCGTGCTATTTATTCTTCAGCGCCTTCGCAAGTTCACTTAGTGAATCATGCTGCTTAATTTGATAGCACCGCCCTTCTTTTTGTAAATACCCTTTTTGGCAGAATTGCGTCAGCACATGCAAGAGATGACGGTAAGATACACCCAAATAATCACAGACCGTTACGTGCTTCTCTTTATAAACCCCTTCATAAGCCGTCTGCAAAATAAAATCGGCCAGCCGGTTTTCAAGCGGGAACGCCAGACTTTGTGAATATTTCGAAGCCATAAGCGTCGCCTTAGCACTTAAAAACTTAGCCAACTCACGCAGGAATTTCGCATCCTGCAGCAATTGCGCGCGGCAGCGGTTAATAGGCAGAGCAAAACAAACAGTCTTCGCTGAGGCTTGAATTCCTTTTGTGTAATACACTTCATGTAATAGTTCCATCTCTCCGATGTAATCATTTTTGTTGATAAAATTAATTAAAGAAACTTTCCCGTTTTGGTGGGTTACATATATTTTCGCTTTTCCTTCAATCACGTAAAACAGGAAGTCAGGCCTCCTGCCCTCTTGAATAATCCATTCGTCCCGCTCATATTCGCGCACTTCCATAAACTCTTCAGCGGGGAAAGAGAATAAATGCGCGATTGAGTGTTTTTTTAACTGATGCCGCTTTTTCTCGCCTTTATAAATTTCCATCGTCCACCCCAAAAATATGAGATATCTCATATTGTCTTTATGTCTTTACATGATAACATGCCAATTAAAGGAGGAACGGGAATGAAAGCATATCGCTGGATGAGTCTGCATTTTTTTAGTTTTTTTATGACATGGGGTGTTTTTCTGCCCTATTGGACGGGATGGATGGTGCATATAAAAGGGGTTTCCGTACCCGAAGCCAGTTTCATTATGAGCTTGGGCTTGGCGGCAAGAGGGATTTCCACATTATTTTTCTTCCCTTATTTATCAGGAAAATTCAGCAGCAAAGCCTTATTAAACGGCGCCAGAATCGGGACGTTTCTCGCACTTTTATGTTATATTCCCGCTGATTCTTTTCAAAGCCTGCTTCTTGTCACATTAGTGCTGCATGTGTTTTATCCTGCTTTAATGCCTGCTTTAGACAGCGCTTGCGGCGTCCTTGTACAGCATAACGAATTAAAGGCCTATGGGACAAGCCGGCAGTGGGGGTCCGCGGGTTTTGTTTCAGCCGGCGTCATCCTGTCCGTCTTTACAAGTATATTCGGAGATCAAGCGATTTTATGGGCACTGCTTTTGGGCACCCTGATATTCGCATGCCTCAGCTTTATGCATGCGCCAGCTGTTCTTTCAAAACGGCCGGAAACAGACCGCGCAAGAAAAGAGGGCATGTTTGCTTTATTCCGCATCAAATATTTCGGTCTGGTGCTCGCAATCGTTATCTTACTGCAGGCGGCACACGCGTCTTATTACAATTACGGTTATCTCTTTTTGCAGGAAATCGATGCCCCCGCTTATGCCATCGGAATCATTATCAACATCGCCGTTATCGCGGAGATTATCTTCTTTGCAATCGCTGACCGATACTTTCATCAATTTACGGCAGGCTCTTTGCTCGCCTTGGCGGCGCTTGGTGCTACCGTACGCTGGATACTCGTATTTGCATTTCCGCATGTCATCATTTTCTGTATTGCGCAGACGCTGCATGCCTGTTCATTCGCGATGGGACACTATGCATTTATGAAATACTTAATTAAAAATATTTCACCCGCGCAAATCCCGAAAGCCCAAGGCATATATTCAGCGCTTGCTCTCAGCTGGAGCACTGCGGTATTTACTATTTTCGGAGGTTTTTTATATGAAATTGAACCCCGGTATGCCTTTATCGGAATGATTGTTTGTACGATCCCATCCATGCTTCTCGCCCTTTTATACAGAAAACTTGAAATGAAAAAGAGAGTTTTTGCAGGAAACGCACAAGATATATAGCCATCGCTTTATAGACGATCACATGTCCCGCTGTCATTTTGACCGATTTGCGAATGCTGTGCGATGTATTTTCTCTATATTTAAAGTATTTCCTTCATATATGATGAAATCAAAAACAGCGGTATAACCCGCTCAATTGGTTTATAAAGGGAATCCATTCAGAAACTTGGACAGAATCCGTGAATATACTGATACAGTACTGCTTACGCTCATTTCGGGGAACTTTGTTCGTAATAAAATGATTTTCAGCCAACTCATAAGGAGGGACATTGTGTCACAGCCTAATTTGCCCAATATCACCCCTGTCGTTACACTTTCCAGAGACGATACCATTAACCTTCTTCTTTCGTCAATTGCTATGGAAGAGCTGGGAATGGCACATATTCTGAATGCGGAAGGTGAAAAAATCCAATACGCGCTCGGAGCGATTCCCGGATTAACAGGGCCCCCGTCAAGTCTTGCGGATATTCTTAACCTGAATGAGAGCGTCCGGGATACGCTTGACAGCTTAATGAAACAGGAGCTTCTTCTCGGTTCAAAATTGGACAGTATCTCAAATATCCCTACACTGGCGGGACCGACTGGTGCTACGGGGCCGACGGGATCTACGGGAGCAATCGGACCGGCCGGAGCGACGGGGCCAACCGGATCGATCGGACCTACGGGGGTCACCGGTGCGGGCCTTCAAGGGATTGTTGCTTTTAATCCGCTGATTGCCCCCACTTACACAACCGGACAGGTTGTCTTGTATAACGGAAGCTCTTACGTCGCAAACGTAAACAGCCCGGCGGGAACCCCTGGAGCCTCAGCTGACTATACACTTTTAGCTGCGGCGGGAATCACCGGCGCTACTGGCGGCACGGGACCAACCGGAAGCACCGGAACAAGTCTGACAGCAACTTCCGGCTATGCGAGCAATACGGGCGGCGGTGTTGTCGCAGTTATTGTCGGCGGCACGACCATTTCCTTACCGAATGAACAAAACCTTTCGGCAGATATTACGGCTAATGCCGCAAATACCATATTTACCGTTGCTCCGGCGGGACGGTACTATATTTCCTACCATATTAATTTAACGGCCGGCTTGCTTGTAAGTTCGCGTATTTTAATCAACGGCACTCCTCCTGCAAGTTCGATTATCGCCCCGGTCGCGTCTTTGGCAAACTTTAATAACTCCTTTATTGTGACTTTGCCAGCAGGCAGCACAATCCAGCTTCAGCTGTTCGGATTATTGGGTGCGGCCACATTGCTTGGAGGAAGCGTCGGTGCAGCTTTAAACATTATTCGATTATCTTAGTGGAACATGCAAAAAAAGGATCAGGCGTTTGTCCGCTGATCCTTTTTTAATTGAGACAGAAGTTCTTTCGCGGGTTTAAATTGAGGATTGAACTTCACCGATTTTTTGGCGTAAGCGATGGCCGTCATATCATGGTTTAATGCAGCATGGCATTTCGCCATATAATAAAAGGCTCTGAAATTGGCGGCACCTTTTAAAATGAAGTGATCAGCGTTTTCTCCTTCAACCTGCGTTCCGTTTTCAAATGCTTTGATTGCCGCTCTGTACTTTTTCAAATGATATAATACAAGGCCTTTATAATAATGAAGATTGCTGTAATCAGGATATAGCTTGAGCACTTTTTCAATCCCTTGTTCGGCTTCTTCATACCGTTTGAGCTCAAGCAATATTGTATATTTCAAATAATACAGGAGAGACGGAGGCATTCGTTTTTCGCTTAAAAATTGAAAAATTGAGCCGTTAACAAGATGTAATGCTTTTTCATAGTCTTTGATTCTGTAGCATTCACTTGCCAAATGATAGACAAGCCACGGATCAGGATTTTCCTCTGAAAGCTCTTCATTTAAAATGCTGATATTCCGTTTATGTTTTTGCTTGATCTTTTCTTCCTGCTCCAAGTAGCCGTAGTGATGAATCACACATGGAAGCGTGAAAAAAGCATTGTTTTCTTCCTCATTGGGAGCCGAGATATTCTCGTGAATTCTGCCTTGATACAGAAGGCCTTTATGATTGCGGAACAGTCTCGGCTGCATGCTTTCAAACGCTTCGTTTTCATCGAGCTGCTTCCCTGTATAATTGATGATTTTCAAAAGACCCCGGCTCGGTAATCCGTCATGAAGCAGCGAAGTTAAAAAGCGGCCCGTCTCCTGATCGAGCTCTTCATCCGCGTCAAGCACTAAAATCCAATCCCCTTCGGCATGCTGCAGGGCGTAATTTCTGGCCTTTGCGAAATCATTCTCCCATTCGAAATCAAACACTCTTGCCTGAAAGCTTTTGCATATATCTTTTGTATTATCTTGTGATCCGGTGTCTGCGATGACGATCTCATCAGCGATATCTTGTACACTTGATAAACAACGGGAGATGTATCTCTCCTCGTTTTTCACAATCATGCAAAGAGTCAGTTTACACTCAGCATTTCCGCTCATTTTCTCACCTTTCCCGATTTTGGAGTTGTTGATTGAACCAAGGCCGTTCAGGAGTGCCGTTCATCGTTATGATGACAGGCCGCACCCATCTGACGGCAGGTTCGGCAGTTTCCGTATCCCATTCCTGAAGCTGCCTGACAGCCCGCTTCGTAATGGGATGCGCCCGGAATTCGCGCGGGCTTTCAAAAATGAATTTTTTCGTTCGTTCCGTAACTGTCTTCATTTCATGAAAGTGCCGCTCATACATCTGCTTCTGCTCTTCTTCCAGGCTGATCATTAAAAACAGACGGCCGCCCGTTTCCATCTGCCAGCGGCACAATGCGGAGAACAGCCTGATTTCTTCTTTGTAATCTGAATCCCTTCTTTTATCCACGGTCACAGATAATATATGTAACAGCGCAATCGTGAGACAATGCATGGCTTCAAAAGATGCCTGTTTCGCTTTTGAGATGGTTGGATACGGCATATGCTTCACCCGTCTCTTTTTTTATGAACGCTCCCCGCCTTTTTTCTTCCAACCGCAGTCCTCACAATCCCCGCACTCACAGCAGCCAATGCGGCCGTAAAACAGGCCGTCACACGGATCTTCCGGATCACTGGGATCGTCTGGATTCCACGGGTCATCAGGATCGCCCGGATCACTCGGATTGCTCGGGTCGTCCGGATTCCACGGGTCATCAGGATCGCCCGGATCACTCGGATTGCTCGGGTCGTCCGGATTCCACGGGTCATCAGGATCGCTCGGATTACTCGGATTGCTTGGGTCGTCCGGGTCCATACAGACTTCAGAATCCTGTAAGAAGATAATGTCCTCAAGCTTCGTCTGCAAAAGGAGTTGTGATTTCATGACGGTGCGCAGGAGCCGTTCAGTGCTTCTATTGATTGATGACAATTCCTCCAAGGAGGGATCACCGGAAGCGCCGAGAAACATTTGAATCCTTTCCGCTTCCGCCTGCAGAATATGGGATAGTCCGATTTCTTCCATAGCCACGGATGAAAGAAGGAGGTTCAGGGTCTCACATCTGGAGAGTGTAATGTCGGGGGTGATGTTCGGTATGTTTGGAAGAGACATCGATTTCTCCCTCTTTTCTCTTGGTGTCATTATGCAAAAGTGCTATATCGTATTCTTATTCCGGGAGAGAAGAGATCATTACTGATGTTTTCGTTAATAAAATATCCCGGATATAAAATCCGGGATATTCGTTCGGTTATTTATTTTAATTCAAGTTTGACGTCTACATTTCCTCTTGTTGCTTTTGAATACGGACAGAACTCGTGAGCGGCGTGCACTAGCTTCTCCGCCGTTTCTTTGTCAAGATCTTTTGTATCAATGACGAGCGTTACGCCGATTTTGTAACCTCCGTCACTCTCATCTTTTAAAAGGCTGACCTGTCCTTCAATTTCAGAGGTCATGTCGATTTTTTGTTTTTGGGCGGCGAGCTCAAGCGCTCCCCCGAAGCAGGCAGCATACCCTGCCGCAAAGAGCTGTTCAGGGTTTGTGCCGGTTTCTCCGTCTTTTTTTGCATTCGGCATGATGATGTCAAAATCCAGCACCCCGTCTTCGGATTTAATATGTCCTGCTCGTCCGCCGACTGCGGTCGCTTTTGAAGTAAATAATGCCATTATTATCAGCCTCCTCATTGTACTTACTGTATATATTGCCCCTGCTCATATTTTTAAACATGATTGGAATAGGAAATGGTTCGTTTTTCGGCTACAATAGGGGTAACGTTAACAAACAAAGAGTTGGTGAAAGAAGTAATGGCAGAAAAAGATTTTGAACATATGAAACTGGAGAATCAGCTTTGTTTTTTGCTGTACGCAAGCTCAAGGGAAATGACGAAACGGTACAAACCGCTGCTTGATAAGCTCAACGTAACTTATCCCCAATATTTGGCGCTGCTTTTATTATGGGAGCACGAAGAACTGAATGTGAAACGGATGGGTGAGCTTTTGTACCTGGATTCCGGAACGCTGACACCGATGCTGAAACGGATGGAGCAGCACGGAATTATCATGAGAAAGCGGTCGGCTGAAGACGAGCGATCCGTGACGATCAGACTCACAGATGAAGGACGGGCCTTGCAGAAAACAGCGGCGGATATTCCCATTGCCATGCTGGAACAGACGGGACGGTCAAAAGAGGAATTAAAGCAGTTAAAGCAGTCGCTTTATGAGGTTTTGAATACGCTGCACGGCAAAAAATAAGGATGCCCCGAATGGGCATCCTTATTTTTATTCTGCTGCCAGAAGCTTCACTTCAATATTTCCCGCTGTCGCTTTTGAATACGGACAGACACCGTGCGCTTTTTGGATAAGGGCTTCAAGCTCCTGTTTATCAATGCCGGATGCTTTGACCTCAAGCGTAACGCCTAGTTTATATCCTTGGTCTGCTTCATCTTTCAGCAGACTGACATGCGCAGTGACCTCTGTTTCAATACTCAGACGCTCTTTTCTCGCTACGAGCTGAAGAGCGCTGTCAAAGCAGGCTGAATATCCTGCGGCAAACAGCTGTTCAGGGTTTGTAGCATGTTCGAGCTTTTTTGCTCTTGGCGTTCCCGGCATGGCAACATCAAGATTCAGCACTCCGTCAGAAGACGTGACTTTCCCTTCACGTCCGCCGGCGGCTGATACGGTTGCAGTAAATAATGGTTTTGTCATGTGAATTCACCTCTTTTATATTGTGTACAATTTAATTTTACACAATATAAAAGAGACCGTCAATCTTTCCGCATAAAAAAAGCCTACCCTTTTTGAAGGATAAGCTTAAAAGATTATACGCGGATTTGCCCGTTTCCTTTGATGATGATTTTTGTAGATGTTAACGCCGGAAGCCCCATCGGCCCTCTCGCGTGAAGCTTTTGCGTGCTGATGCCGATTTCGGCTCCGTATCCGAATTCAAAACCGTCCGTAAACCGGGTTGAAGCATTATGATACACGGCGGCGGCGTCAACGGCGGTCTGGAAGTAAGCCGCATGCTCGGCGTTCTCCGTCAGAATGGCTTCTGAATGGTTTGTGCCGTACTGCTGAATGTGGCGGACCGCCTCCTGTACGTCCTGCACCGTTTTCACACTGAGAATCGGCGCCAGGTACTCCGCTCCCCAATCGGCTTCTTCTGCTTGTTTCGCTTGAGGCTCCAGTCCGCAAATCACCTGGTCTCCTCGGAGCTCCACCCCTTTTTCTGTCAGCTGATTCAGCAGCTTTCGCCCGTGTTCTTCGGCCCATTTTTCATGAATCAAAAGAGATTCAATCGCGTTGCAGACCGAAGGACGCTGTGTTTTGGCATTGATGACGACCTCGCTTGCCATTTGAGGATCTGCTGACTCATCTATGTACACGTGGCAATTGCCCGCTCCGGTTTCTAAAACGGGTACGGTTGATTCCCTGACCACAAGATCAATTAAATTTTTACCGCCGCGCGGGATCAATACATCCAGCCCGTCATTTAATGTAAATAGCTGTTTGGCGGTTTCTTTGCTTGTATCTTCTATGAGCTGAACGGCATCAATCGGAAGCTTTGACAGCCCCAGAGCGCGTTTCATCACACTGACAAGCGCTATGTTGCTGTGGATGGCGGAAGAACTTCCTCTGAGCACAACCGCGTTTCCGGTTTTCAGGCAGAGTGTGGCCGCGTCTACGGTAACGTTCGGTCTGGCCTCATAGATCATGCCCACTACTCCAAGGGGCACGCGGATTTTTTCAATGGATAATCCATTCTCTTTTTGAATGGTCTCCAGCGATTCACCGACGGGATCTTCAAGACCGATCAGCAGTTCCACGGCGTCCGCGATATCGAGCAGGCGTTTTTCATCAAGAGTCAGCCTGTCAATAATGTCAGGTGTCAGTCCTCTGTTCCGTCCCGCTTCAATATCTTTCTGATTCTCTGTTAAAATCAGCCGGCGTTCATTTCTGAGTCCGTCTGCAATACATTGGAGCGCTTCGTTTTTTTCAGCCGTCGTTTTCATGACCATTTCGGCAGCCGCTTCTTTTGCCAAGGCTGCTTTTTGCAATACTTCACTCATTTGTGTTCCCCCTCGTCAAATAAATTCACCCAATCATCTCTGTGAATCACTTCCACCTGCTTCGTTCCTGAAAGCTGGTCGCTCCGCTTCCCTTTGACTTCTAAAATTTCATCGGATGAGTACTGCGTCTGCCCTTTGCCGATCATGCCGCCGGGCCCTTTGACTTCCACTACGGCCCCTTTCGGAAAACTGCCGCAGACATCGGCGACGCCGGCCGGGAGGAGACTTGACCCGTTATGGATCATCGCCTGCTCCGCTCCCCCATCAATGATGATTTCCCCTGATATCGGAGAATGAAACATGATCCATTGCCGTGTATTATTCACTGAGGACAGGTCTTTATCGCCGATATAAGTGCCGTCGCCTTTTCCGTCTAAAATCACCATCAGTTTTTCCCGTCCGGAGCCGGTTCCGATAAATACCTTCACCCCGAGCGACAATGCGGTCTGGGCGGCGAGAAGTTTTGACTTCATACCTCCAGTGCCGACCTTTGAGCCTGCTGATCCGGCATATCCGAGCAATTCTGGTGTGATGTCATTCAGATAGTCGAACCGCTTTGCGTCCGGGTTTTCATTCGGATTGGCATCGTACAGCCCGTTAATGTCTGTGAGAATCATTAATTGGTCTGCATGAATCAAACCGCTTACAAGCGCCGACAGCATGTCATTATCACCGAACGTCAGCTCTTCGACTGATGTGGAATCATTTTCATTAATAATCGGCACGACGCCCCGCTCCAACAGTTCCATTACAGTGGCATAGGCATTTCTGTACCGCTCTCTTTTTGAGAAATCATTTCTTGTTAATAAAATTTGTGCCGGCGTCAGACCGTATCTTTTTAAATGGTCCATATATTGCTGCATTAAAAGCGTCTGGCCGACTGCGGCAGCTGCCTGCTTTCCTTTTATCGTAACGGGTCGCGACGGATAGCCGAGAGCGGAAAAACCCGCTGCCACCGCGCCTGAGGTAATGAGGATCACTTCATGCCCGTTTTCTTTTAATAAAGAAATGGCTTCCGTATGTTCCTTGATTTTTGCTTCATCAATACTTCCGTTACTGTTGGTGAGCGAGCTGCTCCCGATTTTCACAACAATTCTTTGTTTTTTCATCGTTTCTCCTCCGTGGCAATCAATCCAAACCGGCTCTCGTCAATAAAAAAAGCCCATTCCGTCCTGAAAAATAAGGACGAAATGGGCTTTCCGTGGTACCACCTTGTTTGAACGCGTTTTTCACGCGTCCCGCTTTCCTGTAACGCCAGGTTATCGCGCCTGAGTTTTCCCCTCAGGACTCCAAGGCAGGTTCGGCAGGTTTCATGCGGCAAAATGTTTCAGCGGGCCATTTTGCTCTCTGTCACAGAAAGTTCTGCGTACTGATCCTCTTCAACGCTCAATGATTTTTTTATATTATGCAAAGAAAACAGGTTCTTGTCAAGACATTTTCATGCATAAAAAACAGTCCGCCTCCCCGGCGGACCGTCATTAATTAAATACGATCGTTTTGTTTCCGTGAACGATGACGCGGTCTTCCAAATGCCATTTAACGGCTCTTGCCAACACGCTCCGCTCAATCGTTCTGCCGATATTCTTCAGATCCTCTGCGTGATCTCTGTGATCGACGCGTTCAATATCCTGTTCAATAATAGGCCCTTCGTCAAGATCGTCCGTCACATAGTGAGAGGTCGCGCCGATTAATTTCACTCCGCGCTCATAAGCCCGTTTATACGGATTAGCGCCGATAAAGGCCGGCAGAAATGAATGGTGGATGTTAATAATCCGATTCGGATGGGCAGATACAAAATCTGACGTCAAAATCTGCATGTAGCGGGCAAGAACGATCACATCAATCTTATACCGCTCCAGCAGCTCAAGCTGGCGCCGCTCCACTTCGGCGCGGATGTCTTTGTTAGCTTTCATGTAATGGAACGGAATATTCAGCGGTTCGACCACTTCTTTGGCCTCTTCGTGGTTGCTGATAACGACCGCAATTTCGGCCATCATATTGCCGCTTTGCCATTCCCAAATCAGTTCATGAAGGCAGTGCAGCTCCTTCGATACAAAGATCGCCACCCGCTTCAGCTCACTTGCCAGAGACAGGCTCCATGTCATGCCGAATGTCTGGGCGATTGAGGCGAACGCCTGCTGTAAGTCCTCTTTTTTCTCACGAATGCCCTTGCAGTCGAATTCGATCCTAAGAAAAAACCGTCCGCCTTCAGGGTCAGTCGTGTATTGATTTGATTCAATAATGTTTGCGCCATGTTCAAACAAAAACGCCGACACGGCCGATACAATTCCCGGCTGGTCGGGGCAGCTGACAAGCAGGCGCCCTTTTTCCTCATTCCCGCGGCGGTATTCTTTCAGCCGCTGTGTCATATATGAATTCATCTGTTTTAATCCCTCGTATCTTCATAATTCGTAACTTACTAATAGATTATACTGAAGATTTGATAAAAATCAATTTACGAAAGAATTTTCAGCCCTACGGCAGCGCATAAAATAAGCGCAATGAAAAAGATGCGCTTCGCATCCTTCTGCTCGCCGTAGAAAAGAATGCCGGCTAATGCGCCGCCCGCCGTGCCGATACCGGTCCAGATCGCATAGGCCGTGCCCATCGCGATCGTCTCCATCGCATAAGAAAGCAGGGAAAAAGAAGCCGCAAATCCGGCGATAATGAAAAGAATCCATTTGACTTTCTTTTCTTTTTGAAATTGATTCATTAAAATGACCCCAAGCATTTCACAAAGACCCGCGGCTATCAGGCTGATCCAATGCATTACGCCTTCTCCTCCTTCGTCTCAGGCTTATCCTGTGTGACCAGCTTTAATCCGATGACACCGATCAGCAAAACGCCGATCAGCACGATTTTCACCGGATCGGCCTGCTCTTTGAAAAGCAGGATTTCACTGAGCACGGTGCCCGCTGTCCCGAGTCCGGTAAAGACCGCATATACCGTTCCTACGGGCAGGCTGTCTGTCGCCTTGATTAATAGATAAAAACTGATGATGATTCCCACAATCGTGCCGCTCCACGCCAGTGCCGAATCAGCATGTTTCAGGCCGGTGACCCATACCACTTCAAATACGGCCGCTATGACCACTAAACCCCATTTCATGTTCTTCACCCTTTCTGTATCCGGACAATACAAAAAAGCCCGGATAGTCGTCTCACATGAGATTGACTCTCCCGGGCTTTTTTCCCTCCGTGTGCATATGCGGGATATGTCCGCATATGTGTTTTCTCTCGGACCAGGCCATGTATGAACATGCGGAACCCTAGAAAACATGTCTGTTCGTATCATACTACATTTCGCCGAAACGTTCAACGTCAGATTTGATGTCAAAAACCGTCAGCTGCCTCTCCCATTTGGTAACGGTCTCACCGGGCACCATACCGATTTTTTCCGCGACACGGACGGAGGCAGCGTTTTCCGGATCAATCAGCGCCGCTATGCGTCCGTATTGCTGCGTATGAAAACCGTAGTCCAGACAGGCGTTCGCCGCCTCTGTCGCATAGCCGCAGCCCCAGCGGCGGCGGGCAAACATATAGCCGATTTCCATCAAAGTGTTTCCGTTTACCGTCTGCGGAACGATTCCGCATTGACCGAGAAATGCGCCCGTCTCTTTATCCTCTGCGATCCAAAGACTGACGCCGTATCCTGCGGCCAATCGTTTGTTCCAGGCAATCCATTCCTTCGTTTCCCGTCTGCTTTTAAGAGAAGGATAATATTTCATGACCTCTCTGTCGGTAAACAGCCCGTACAAATTTTCTTCATCGTCATCCCGCATAGTCCGCAGACGGATACGCCCGGTTGTCAGGATGGTGCCGGAAGACTTATGTTTCATCATGCACGCCACGTCTCCTTTCCCTGTAATAGATTATGGATCCGGCAGGAAAAGTCCTTTCTCAGCATAAAAAAACCGCTTTTTAAAAAAGCGGTTTGACGATTACCAAGGTTTATTTGTTCCGAGCGCCTCGGCCAGGGCCTTGCTGTGTTTTAAGCGGTTTTTTCGTTCTCCGGCGCGCTGAACGGCCGTATTGTGAAGCATGATTTCTTCCTCGGTTTCCGGCACGATCCGCGGAACGGGTACCGATTTCCCGTTTGAATCAAGCGCGACAAAGGTCAGAAACGACGTTGCCGCAAGCTCGCGTTCGCCCGTCATCAGATGTTCTTTAATGACTTTGACAAACACCTCCATAGACGATGTACCGACCCATGTGACGTAAGATTCAAGGCATACGGAATCCTGTTGGCCGATGGGGCGCAAAAAATCTACAGAATCCATTGAGGCCGTGACTGTTTCACACCGGCAGTGGCGTGCCGCGGAAATTGAAGCGATATCATCAATGTAGCTCATCAGCTTTCCGCCAAACAGCGTATTGTGATTATTCGTATCAAGCGGAAAAACCCTGCTTGTTTTAACAACCCTTGTTTCTTTGCAAAATCTTGATTCTGGCAACTTCATATTATTTAAACTCCCCTTTGGTGTCTGGTCGTTTTGACTCATTCATCTGTACCCTATTAAACAATACTTTGATCGTTTTGTCTAAAATTTTAAATATTAAGTTGGTTAGATATTCTCTCATAAATGTTTTATTATTCATCACATCCGGGAATAATAAACGCACATTGAATACCGATAGGAGGATATCACATGGACATATCTATTCCCAAATCCACGCGGAAACCGGCTTGCCGCAATGAGTTTGATGCTTTGCAGACAGTCATCTTATGCCGGCCGGAACACATGGCCATCAAGGATATTATTAACGGAACGCAGAAACATTTCAAACAAGAAAATGTTAACATACCCGTTGCCCTCAAACAGCATAGTGAGTTTATTGACATTTTAAGATCTCATCAGATTGAAGTCGTCCTGCTGCCTGCCGATCCCGCATTGCCTGAACAGGTATTCACCCGGGATATCGGATTTGTTTTAGGCGAGACGGCGTTTGTTTCAAACATGGCGGCTTCAGTCCGGCAGGGAGAAGAAAAAGTGTTTCAAAACCTGCTTGACAATAAGAAAATCCCTTATACGCGACTGAAAAAAGCGAATATTGAAGGCGGCGACATCTTGATCGCAGACGGCACCGTTTACGCCGGGCTGAGCAAGCGCACGGATAAAGCGGCTGTCCGGGAGCTGCAGGAGGCGCTGCCGGAGATGACAGTTGTGCCGATCCCTCTCAAGGAGGATTTCTTACATTTAGACTGTGTATTTAATATGATCTCGGAAACGGAAGCGCTATACTGCAAAAATGGCTTGCGGCAGAAAGAAATTGATCTTCTCGCCGAACGTTTTGAGATGATAGAAGTGCCTGAAGAAGAGCAATTCACGCTCGGCCCGAATATCCTGTCAATCGGCAATCAGACAATTATCAGCCTGCCGCAGCACCGTCATACGAACCGCGAGCTCAGAAAAAGAGGTTATACGGTCATTGAAACCGAGTTTTCCGAAATTATTAAATCAGGCGGTTCCTTCCGCTGCTGCACCTTGCCGCTTGTCAGAACATCTTAAACATTTACAAGGCAGTTTCCTTCAAGATACGTTAATATAGAGAAGACAAGACTCTAAAGGGGGAAACCGAATGGCTAAGTACATAGGATACGCGGGAACATATACAAAAGGCGGAAGCGAAGGCATTTATTGTTTTGAACTTGATACAGAAGCGAAACGGCTCAGCCGTCCGAAGCTGGCAGCAAAGCTCGGCAACCCGACATACGTCACTCCGAATTCTGATAACAGCATGCTGTATTCCATTGAAAAGGCAGACGGAAAAGGCGGCGTCGCAGCCTATCAGATTCATCAGAACAGCGGGGAATTAACTTTTGTGAACCACCAGCTGATTGAAGGCCCGTCTCCATGCCACGTCAGCATTGATGATAAACATGAATATGTGTTAACCGCTAATTACCACAGCGGAAAAGTGCACGCCTTTCCCGTCAATGAAGACGGAAGTCTGCGGGAGCCGGCTGCCGAAGCCGCTCATACGGGAACAGGTCCTCATGAAAGACAAGAGAAACCGCATACCCATTTCGCAGGCTATACACCTGAGCATAACTACATTGCAGCCGTCGATTTAGGGACGGATACGCTTTATACTTACCAAATGAAAAACGGTTCGCTCACAGAGGTGAAAACTCACTCTTTCGCACCGGGTTCAGGGCCGCGCCACATCGTTTTCCATCCGGCGGAAAAATACGCCTATGTCATGACGGAAATCAGTAATGAAGTCATCGCGCTTGAATACAACCCGACCTTAGGTGAATTCAGAGAGCTGCAGGTCATTTCCGCTTTGCCTGAAGGCTTTACGGACAAATCGCAAGGCAGCGCGATCCGCATATCTAAAGACGGCAGATTTCTTTATGCCGCCAACCGCGGACATGACAGCATCGCCATCTATAAGATCAACCAATATTCCGGCGAATTGTCTCTTCTTGAATGGGTGCCGACAGAAGGAAACTGGCCGCGTGATTTCGCGTTTGACCCTTCCGAGACATTCCTTGTCGCGTCAAACGAAGAAACGGGAAATCTGGTTTTGTTTGAACGCGACCCGGAAACAGGCAAATTGACTCTGCTTCAATCTGACATTCCGGTTCCGTATCCGGTCTGCGTGTCATTTCTGCATCAGGTTTAATTAAAAAAGAAAGCTGACTTTATATTGTCAGCTTTCTTTTTTGTATAAATGGCAGGCGACAAAACGCCCCGCCTTCACTTCTTCAAGCTCAGGCGTTATCTTACCGCAGAGCTCCATCGCTTCAGGACACCGCGTCCTGAATACACAGCCGCTCGGCGGGTTAAGGGGGCTCGGCAGCTCCCCTTTCAGAATAATCCGTTCACGCTTGTCCTCAAGAAGCGGATCAGGAATCGGGATTGAGGATAAAAGCGCCTTCGTATAAGGGTGAAGCGGTTCCCGGTAAAGCGCAGCGCTTTCTGTAATTTCCATCATGCGGCCCAAATACATCACGCCGATCCGGTCGCTGATATGCTTGACCATTGATAAATCGTGAGCGATAAATAAAAATGTCAGCCCTTTCTCTTTCTGAAGCCTTTTTAAAAGGTTGACGACCTGAGCCTGTACCGACACATCCAGCGCGGAAATCGGCTCATCCGCCACGATAAATTCGGGATGCAGAGAGAGCGCTCTGGCAATCCCGATTCTCTGCCTCTGTCCGCCGCTGAATTCGTGGGGATACCGGCTGCCGAAATCCGGATGGAGCCCGACAGCTTCAAGCAGTTCATCCGCCATCATCAGACGGGCTTTTCTTGTATTGTAAAGATTGTGGATTTCCATCGGCTCCATAATAATTTCACTTACGGTCAGGCGCGGATTTAACGAGGCGTAAGGGTCTTGGAAAATCATCTGCAGCTTGCGGAAGAAGACCGACCGCTGTTCTGCCGCGGCACGGTGTATATCCGTCCCTTCATATGATACCGAACCGGCCGTCGGGTCATACAGACGGAGAATAACCCTTCCGAGCGTCGATTTACCGCATCCCGATTCTCCGACAAGTCCGAATGTTTCCCCTCTTTTAATGTGAAAGCTGACACCGTCGACTGCTTTTACGGCTTTCTTTCTTCCTGCGTCAAAATGCATTTTCAGCCCGCTGACTTCAAGGAGCGGAGATGCCGTCATTTTCTATTCCCCCTTTTCGCTTATACAGCGGCGTACGGTGCATAATTCTTTTTCATAGACGGTTCCTTCAAAAGACAGCACTTCGATTGTTTTTCCCGTTTTCGGGGAGTGCAGCATCCGGCCGTCTCCCAGCGCCAAACCGACATGGTGGATCGCGCCTTTTCCTTCTTCATAGGCGAAAAACAAAAGGTCAGCCGGCCGGATATCGTTTACCGCCGCGCCGCATCCGGCTTTTGCTTGGTCCTTTGCATCACGGGGAAGGGTATAGCCGTTTGCTTTAAATATCGAATACATAAACCCGGAACAATCAAACCCGAAACCGCTCAGTCCTCCCCATAAATACGGAAGCCCGAGAAACATCATGCCCGTTTCGATGACATCGGCCGCCCGTCCTTCCGTATGCCGGCACTCGTCTGCGTCAGCTTCATTTACGAACCGTTCTCCGAGCGGCGTCACCACCCGGAAAAAGCCTTTCTCACGTCCTGATGCCGGAAGACGCGTTAAGAAACTTACTTCCAAGTCCGGTTCGCCGTTTGTGTGATATAAAATAGCTGTCGGTTTGGTAATCCATACGGCAGGGGAAGATGTATGAAAGCCGTCTTTTGAAAGCTGGCTTTTTTTCATCCACCCCGGATATCCGCGCACATCCTTGTTTGAAGGCTGGCCGGGAACGGCGACAAAAGCCCATTCCCCTTCCTCTTTGAGAATGATCACCTCTTCCCCGAAAAGCGCTTGCGTTTGGACAAGATTGTCTGTGCATAATTGCAGCCGCTCTTCATATCCCATAGACGCTAACCATTTTCTGATCTGCGGCGGGTTTTCAAGCATCGGCGCATCATACGAACGGGGAGATGACGGCAGCGTCCATACGTTGGCTGCCGCCGCTGTAACGGCTGCTCTCATCTTTTCGCCCCCTCTTGTATCGACACACCGGTAATGCCGAGACCCGGTTCGTCGGGAATCGTAATCTGACTGCCGCTGTATGTGATGCCGCCTTGAATCAAATCATCTTTCAGCATAAGCGGCGCATCAAAATCAAACCTCGTCACATTCCGTTTGCCCGCGGCAAAATGGGCCGCGGCGGTGATGCCGAGCTTGGTCTCAATCATGCTGCCGACCATGCATTCCACGCCGCACGTTTCCGCCATCGCATTGATTGTTTCCGCCTGCTTTATGCCGCCCGCTTTCATCAGCTTAATATTAATTAAATCGGCGCTTCTCGTCTGCAGCACGTGAAATGCCTGACGGGGGGTAAAGACGCTCTCATCCGCCATAATCGGCGTGTCTACGGCATCTGTGACCTGCTTCAGCCCGGCGATATCGTCTTTGTGAACAGGCTGCTCGACCAGCTCAATGCCGAGGCCTGCGTCTTCCATCTTTCGGATCGCAGTCACGGCTTCTTTCGGCGTCCAGCCTTGATTCGCGTCCAATCTCAGTTTGACGTTTCCGCCGACACGTGATCTGATCGCCTGAATCCGCGCAACATCGTCCGATATGTCACCTATGCCGACTTTTACCTTTAAAATATGAAATCCTTTGTTCACATAACGGTCTGCATCCCCCGCCATCTCCTCAGGAGAATTGACGCTGACGGTAAAATCTGTTTCCAGTGTATTCCGATAGCCGCCGAGAAGCCGGTAAAGCGGCTGTCCGTGCATTTGCGCCCATCCGTCATATACAGCCATATCCACCGCGGCTTTTGCGCTTTGATTTCTTTCCAACAGCCGGCTGGTATCATACAAAACAGCTTCCGTGCCGGAAAGGCTCCGTCCCAAGAGAGCCGGCTTCAGCACATCGTGGACGGCGCTTTCAATACCGGCCGCGCTGTCGCCTGTAATGACAACCGTCGGCGGCGCCTCGCCCCAGCCGGTCAGACCGTTGTCAAAAGTAAGCTTCACAATGACCGATTCAGCATTGTAAACCGTGCGCAAAGCGGTCTTAAACGGCTTTTTCAGCGGCACGGACATCCGTCCCGTTTGAATATCTGTAATCCTCACGCCTGATCACTCCCTTCCGGAAACCCCCGATTCAATCGTTACCGCTTTGGCCGCCGTATCCATAACCGCGCGGGCTCCGATCGGAACGGCGAAGCTCGGTGAACAATGGCCGATTTTAAAGCCTTTGAGCGCGGGCTTCCCTGATTTGACAATGTAATCGTTCAGCACTTGCTCTAAAGTAAGCGACTTTTCTTTATGCTTCGGTTCGCATTGGTGAAAATCACAGACCAGGATTCCGGCTGCGTCTGACAGTTTTCCGGCCATCTTTAATTGATTCAGCATTCTGTCGATTTGATACGGCTCCTCATCAATATCCTCGATAAATAGCAATTTGTCTTTTGTATCAATTTCAAACGGCGTGCCGAGTGTGGACGTAATGAGCGACAAGTTGCCGCCCGCAAGCTCTCCCTCGGCCCTTCCGCCTGTCAGCACCTCTAAGGGAGAAATGTCCTCCGTATAGGTAAATTCCGTTTCTGTAAAAAGCTGATGATACGACGCTTTTGTCAGGGGATCAGCATTTTCAAGCCCGACATCTGTGCTCAGCATCGGACCGTGAAATGTGACGAGCCCCGTATTTTGATGAATGGCGGTATGTAAAAACGTGATATCACTGTATCCCCAGAAAATTTTCGGATTGCGGCGGATTAAGCCGAAATCGATGTCGGAGGCAATGCGGCCCGTGCCGAATCCTCCGCACGCGCATATCACCGCTTTGACATTCTGATCACTAAACATGTCATGGAGATCATCGAGGCGCGCCCGGTCCTCTCCCGCCAAATAGCCGTGACGGGTCTTCAGCGCCCGGCCGAGTTTCACTTGAAGGCCAAGCTCATTCACTAAAAATAGCAGCGCGGTTTGCAGCGTCCCGCTCTCAGGCGGGCTTGCGGGCGCAATCACACCGACCGTGTCGCCTTTTTGCAGTGCTTTCGGTTTATGGTTCATGACTTTTTCAATCTCCTTTCCGGATTGAAAAGTGAAACACGCCGCTCCTTTAACGGCAAAAGAACGGCGTATGTTTCCGCTGTAAGATCAGGACTTTTCCGCCCACTTCAGATCAATGTAACCGACGGGGTGCCGGACAATGCCCTTCACGCCGCTGTTCTGCAGATGCACCTGATTGTAAAAGTAAATCGGAATGATCGGAGCCTCGTTCATGAGCAGTTTTTCCGCTTTATGCATGAGCGCAAAACGTTTTTTGGCATCGGCTTCCTGTTTTGCCTGCTTGATGTAGCCGTCGTATGCCGCGCTGCCCCAGCCAGTGCGGTTCATGGAATTATCCGTCTGGAAAGCCTCTAGAAAACTGATCGGATCTGCGTAATCCGGTAAAAATGAGCTTTGAGAGAACTGGAACTTCAGTCCTTTCTGCTCTTCTAAAAAGACGTTCCATTCCATATTGGCGAGCTTAACGTCTATACCGAGCACACTTTTGAGCTTCTGCTGAATCGCTTCCGCTATTTTCTTATGCTCCGGTTTTGTGCTGTATGTCAATGTAACGGCGGGCAGCTTGTCATAATGCTCTTCTGCCATGCCTTTTTCCAGCAGTTTTTTGGCTTCTGAATCATCCGGATTTAATAAACTGCCGCCCGCTTCGCGGAAATCTTTCCCGTCAGGCTGAGTAAATCCTGGGGATACAAAGGCATGTGCCGGCTTTTCACTGTTTTTGGTCACATAATCCGTGATTTCTTTCTGATCAATCGCTGCCGCGAACGCTTTTCTGATCTTTTCATTTTGAAACGGCTCCATTTTTACGTTAAAACGATAGAAATAGAGTCCGGCCTGATCCCACGTGCGGACATTTTTTCCTCCCATCAGCTGCTCGCTCAGCTCTGCCGGCACAAAGGCGGTATCCAAATCCCCCGACTGGAACATCTGATAGTCGGTATTCCGGTCACTGACCATAGCCCATGTGACTTTATCCAGTTTCACTGTCTTTTTATCCCAATACGTCTCGTTTTTGACCATCGTCATGCTGTCGTCATGCTTCCATTCCGTCAGTTTGAACGGCCCGTTGCCGACAAAAGTTTTTGCTTCAGTGAACCATTTCGGATCAGCCTTGGCGACCTTCTCATTAATCGGGAAATACGCCGGATTGGACACGACGCTCAGAAAATAATCCTGCGGTGCCGCCAATGTGACGACAAGCGTTTTTTTATCTTTTGCCGTGACTTTCACGTCTTCTTGTTTGCCTTTTCCGCTGTTAAATTCTTCCCCGCCTTTGATCATGTAGCCGAGAAAAGCGGAAGATGCGCCCGTTTTCGGATCGAGCATCCGTTTCCAGGCGTACACGAAGTCTTCCGCCGTAACGGGATCGCCATTTGTCCACTCGGCGTTATCCCGGATATTGAAGGTATATGTCAGCTTATCAGCGGACACCTTCCAGCTTTCCGCCATGGCCGGTTCGGGCTTATTATCTTTTCCGAGCCTCGTCAATCCTTCCATGATGTTATTCAGCGGCTGCCAGGAAACATTATTAAATCCGATCGGCGGATCAAGTGAGGTCGGCTCATTTTCGTTATTGAGCCGCAGCACCGTTTCACCCCCCTGTTCTTTTGCTTTGCCGGGTTCTGTCCCCGCCTGTTCATTGGCTGTACAGCCCATCAGAGCAAACGAAACAACAGCAATCACACCGATCGCCCATCTCTTTTTCATTTCAATCCCCCTTTTTCCTCTGCTGCCGTCAGCTGCTGCTTCAGCCGCTCTGCACGGTGATCCTGAAGCCAGCAGTTGACGATATGGCTTTTGGATTTCACGGTTGTTGCCGGGTATACCTTTTCACAGACGATCATCCTGTCCGGGCAGCGGGCGGCAAACGGGCAGCCCGGCGGCGGATCGAATAAATCAGGCGGCGTCCCGTCAATCGGCGACAGCTCACTATCCTCCATATCCAGCCGCGGCACTGAACGAAGCAGCCCCTTTGTGTATGGATGAGCCGGACGGTAAAAAAGATCATGCCTCGTGCCGATTTCGGCGATTTTCCCCGCATACATGACGGCGACTCTGTCGGCGGTCTGAGCGACGACGCCGAGATCGTGTGTGATCAGAATAATAGACACGCCTGTTTTTCTTTGAATCTTCTTAAATAATTCAAGGATTTGTGCTTGAATCGTCACATCAAGAGCCGTTGTCGGTTCATCGGCGATCATAATTTCCGGCTCGCAGATCAGAGCCATCGCAATCACGATCCGCTGCCGCATGCCCCCGCTTAATTGGTGGGGGTACTGCTTCAGGCGGGATTTCGAGTCCGGGATACCGACCAGATCCAGCATGGCGAGAACTTCGGAATCAGCTTGTTTTCTTGTCATGGCGCGGTGTTCCAACAGCGCTTCTGAGAGCTGATTCCCTATGGTCAAAGTCGGATTGAGCGCCGTCATCGGGTCCTGAAAGATCATAGAAATATCGCGCCCCCGGATTGCCCGCATTTCCCGATCCGACATTTGGCAAAGGTCTTTCTGTTTAAATTGTATGCTTCCGGATTCAATCTTTGCCGAATGTTTCGGAAGAAGACCCATCACGGCTTGTGACGTCACGCTTTTTCCGCAGCCCGATTCACCGACGATCGCAAACGTTTCACCTTTATATAAATCGAAGCTGACGCCTCTGACGGCTTTTACAGTGCCTCCGTATGTTGAAAAAGTAACATGCAGATTTTGAACAGAAAGAACTTGCTGCGCCATTTTTCCTACCTCCTCAGTTTCGGGTCTAACGCGTCCTGCAAGCCGTCTCCAAGTACGTTAAACGCGTACATCGTCAAGGAAATGAAAAAAGCGGGGAAAAACAGCCGCCACCAATGGCCTGATAAAATCGCCGGCAGCCCGTCGTTTGCCATGACTCCCCAGCTTGCAAACGGCGCCTGAATGCCGAGTCCGAGAAAACTTAAAAATGATTCCGCAAAAATCGCCGCCGGCACCGTAAGCGTCATTTGGACAATAATGGCTCCCATCGTATTCGGCAGCAGATTTTTCTTAATGATCCGAAATGTTTTCGCTCCAAACGTTTTCGAAGCCAATACGTGTTCATCATGCTTCATCCTCAGCACCTGCCCTCTGACAATCCGCGCCATGCCGACCCATCCCGTCACGGTCAGAGCGACGATAATGGAACTGAGCCCCGGCCCCATCAGCACCATTAACAAAATGACAACGAGCAGATACGGCAACCCGTAGAGAACCTCGATGATTCTCATCATGGCGCTGTCTGTCCGGCCCCCTTTGTATCCGGCGACGCCTCCGTAGATGACGCCGATCAAAAAGTCGATCAGCGCCGCCATCACACCGACAAATAAAGAGATCCTCGCTCCGTACCACGTTCTTGTAAACACGTCCCGGCCAAGTTCATCGGTTCCGAACCAGTGTGAAAAAGACGGCGGAAGATTCTGCTCGGCGAGCGTCTGCCTTGTCACGCTGTGCGGTGATATCAGCGGACCGAACACAGCCGATAGAAACAGGCAGCATAATATCACAAGGCCGGCCATCGCCAATTTGTTCTTTTTAAGCCGCCGCCACGCATCCTGACTGTAAGACAGGCTCGGACGCTTGACCGACTCGGTTTCACCCTTTCTTTCCGCGCCCGGCTGAAACCAGTCATCAGGCACTTCTGTGTGTTTTACCGTTTCTTGCGGGAGATTCATCAGGATCATCCTTTCTTATGAAGTTTTATGCGCGGGTCTAACAGGCCGTATGCCAAATCAACCAGAAACAGCAGGACGATCAGAATCACACTGTAAAATACGGTCGTTCCCATGATGACCGGGTAATCTCGCTGATTGATGCTTTCTACGAAATATTTGCCCATTCCCGGTATGGCAAAAATTTTCTCGATGACGAAACTGCCCGTTAAAATACTTGCGGCAAGCGTCCCGAGTACTGTCACAACAGGCATAAGAGCATTTTTCAATGCGTGTTTGATCACAATTTTGACGGGAGAAAGCCCCTTTGCTTTTGCCGTGCGGATGTAATCCTGAGTCAGCACTTCGGCCATGCTTGATCTTGTCAGCCTCGCGATAATGGCCATGGGACCAACGGCAAGCGCAACAGTCGGCAGGACCATGTGGACGGGACTCGTCCAGGTAGCTGCCGGAAACCATTTCAGATGAACCGCAAATTGCTGAATCAGCAGCGTAGCCATAATAAAATTCGGAATGGAAATCCCGAGCACCGCAAGGCTCATGGCCGCATAGTCGAGAAAGCCGCCGCGCCTGAGAGCGGCCATTATGCCGAGCGCGAGTCCGGAAATAACAGCGATGATGATCGCCGTTATCCCAAGCTCAAATGAGACCGGAAACCCGCGTTCAAGCATAGCGTTTACACTGTCTGACGGTTTTTTAATTGAAGGACCGAAATCAAAGGTAAGAATGGATTTTAGATAGATGGCGTATTGAGTGATAAGAGGTTCGTTCAGATGGTAGTAGGATTCGAGATTTCGCTGGACCGCTTCGTTTGTGCCCCGCTCTTCGTTAAAAGGCGAGCCGGGTATCACTTTCATCATGACAAATGTCAGAGTGGTGATGACGAGGACGGTCATAATCATGGCGATAAAACGTTTGATAAAATACCGCAGCAATGCCGTTCACCCCTTTAACAGAATGTTGTTCTCATGGCGAGTTCTGTCATGACGAGCATGGCCTGATAGGCTTCCGGCATGTCTTTTGCCTGAAATTGAACGATTGTCGTTCCCGGGATGATTTCTGTGCCCGGCATTAAATGGGCCCATTCAGCCTGTCCGTAGTTGGCAAATTCAATGCCTAATACAGGTCTTTCAGGCGGAGTCAGCGGTTTGACCTTATCTTTATTTTTGAGCGCATAGGCTGTTTTTTCCGTCAGGAGCCGTCCGGCTTTTTGAGGGGACAGGCATTTGACCGCGGTTCTTGAAATGGTTTGTTTGACGGCGGCAGTCGTCACATTCGGGATCAGCTCCTCCGCTTCTTTTGCGGCGCAATCATCTCCGGCAGCCATGATGACCGGGACATCGTAAAATCCGGCGAGATAGGCATTTAACCCCAGTTCACCGACCGGCTTATCATTTATGTAAAAGTGGCGGACGCCGAATATCATGCTGTGCGACATAACGCCCGGCATCGACGCTCTCGCATGATAGCCGATAAACATTACGCCCGAATACGATTCATCAAGCCCCTGCATCATGGAAAACGGCTTGACATCCCCCGTAATCAGCTCTGCCTCAGGGTGAAGTTTTTCAGCGAGCAGATTATTCATCTTTGAGTGGCTGTCATTCACGGTCACTTCCGTGCATCCGTTATTAAACGCTTCTGCGATGCACCAGTTTGCTTCTTCGGTCATCAGAACCCTGCCGCGCTCATAATTGTGCATGCGGGAATTGACAAATGTTTCATCAGGCAGTCCGGAAATCCCTTCCATATCCACAGATAGATACAGTTTCATGTAATGCCTCCTTTTTTACTTAAAATTTCGATATTAAATTATGAATATTCTAACAAATTATATTAAAAAAGGATGAAACATGCAATATACCATTCTGCCATTATGGGAAAAAACAAACCCTTTTCACCGGGAAAAGGGTTTGCTGATAGAAATAGTTACATACTGTTTTTGCTTATATGATGACGCTGAAACTGTCTGACCGCACTTCTGTATTCATGATCGGGAATGACCTGATGCCTGATCGGTTCAGGAGCCTGCGGCGAAGGCTGTTCAGCAGCCTGCTTACGGACGGCATGCGGTTTATGCGCCAGCTTATGTCCCATGCCGGTCGCATTCATGACAAATGATAAACACACTAAAAGCAAGCTTAAGATGAAAGCAATAAGAAACAAATCGCTGTATGTCCCCATCAGCAGCTCATGCGGTGATTGTGTGCCGCGCGCGCCCCGAAGCGTGCCGGAAGCATCTCTTTTCGTAAAATACCCTATTAAAACAGGTGCGCCCATATAAATGAAAAGCCTCAAAAACTGAACTGCCGTCATGCGTTTCACCAGTTCCGGAAGCGGTCCGCCCAACGCGGCTCCCATCAGTCCGGCTGCCACAATAAGCCCTGTCCCGGCCGCCAGCATCACGAAAAGCCCCGCAAATAGAATAAGCGGTATATGATGATCCGCCGTCATCCATTGGAAATTCACGAACACCAGTATAACAGAGCCTGTTATGCCGAGCATGCCCGGACCGACTTTATCATATGCTAATGCACTGATGACAGCGGCGATGGCCACGCCTCCCAAAAGGCTCGCATAAAGGAATATCAGTTGAGTTTGTGACATATGATATGCGGTCTGAAGCTCCCCGTGAAATGCAGAAAGACTGACCGCTATGGAAATACTGCCCGCAGCGATCATGAAAACACCCAGAATCGGCTTTGGAATGAGCATAAGTTTAATCGAAATCAGCGCATGTTCGTTTCTGTACTGCATGATCAGCAAGATCAGAAGAATGACGATGCTTCCTCCAAATCCCGCCAATGTCTGCCATGATGAAAAGCCCCATTTCGGCAGATGAATAAATGTATAGGCGGTCAGCACGGCTGATACACCCGCTAACAGAAAACCGATGCCGTCAAATGGAGATTTTTCAGCATTTTTATGAGCGTCATCCCGCAGCCACATATAACTGAAAATGAGGCCGAAAAAAGACAGCAGGCCAAAAATGCCGAACAGCCAATGCCAATGGCCGGCGCTTGCCGCCGCCGTGCCTAAAACGGTTCCCATAATGACGGAACCATAAAATCCGCCGATTAACACAAATAATGCGTAATTCCGGCGCTCAATCGGAAACGAAAGCACCAGCATCGGGATCATAATCATCAGCATAGTGCCCGCCGCAGCTCCCTGTAAAAAACGGCCCGCGGCGAGCGGATAAATATCATTTGTCACAGCAGCAAGGAGCGCTCCGATGACACCCGCGGCCATCGAAATCATATAGACAGGCCGGGAGCCGAATCTTTTTCTTAAATACGGCCCCGCCGGCACGAATAAGGCAAAAGCCATATTACCGATAATAATCGGATGAAAAGAGTCAAAGTTTTCTCCGCCGACCGTCTGCCGGACAAGGCTTTGGACAGCCGAAAGAGCGGTATTCGACATCAGCCCCGGCCCGACCGCCAATACAGCGAGCAGAGAAATAATCCAGTGATGTTTTTCTTTCATTTGACAGCTCCTTTCTTACTATTTGACAAAGTGAAAAAGCTAACAGATTTCCCCCATTAGCTTGACAGAATTTTTCATATCTTTTCATGTGAAGGATTGAACATAATATCTCATTATTATTTCAAATCCGATGGAAATTGTCAATATAAAGCGCCGCCGTCCGATTTCGTCTTTTTCACAATTTCCCACAATCTTTTCATTATTATCCCACACTTTTTGTTTAAGATGGAGTCAGTAATAATAGGCAAATCATGCTATGATGAAATAGAGAAACGGAGTGAACATGATGGATAACTATCGTGATGAAAATCGGACAGACCAAAAAGAACAGGAAGTCCTTTTAGTAAAAGAAAACCCGCAGCCGGCCGGATATTCCGCGCCGGACGAGGACAAGAAAAAACGAAGCTTCGGCTGGTTCAGACCGCTTCTCGGCGGAGTGATCGGCGGAGGGCTCGCCCTCGGCATCTATACATTTACGCCGCTTGGAGACCATCAGACTCAAGATACTTCCAATCCGGCTCCCGCTCAGGAAACGTCATCGGTAACCGCCAAGCAGACATCTTCTGAATCAGACAGCGGCAAATCGGCAAACAGCTCATCGGCAAATTCAAGCAGCATTTCGAATATGGTGGAAGACATTTCACCGGCGATCGTCGGGATCACCAATCTGCAAAAGCAGCAAAGCAGTTCCGATTTATTCGGATTCGGATTCGGATCAAGCTCAGATTCAAACTCTAATTCGTCGGGTGATGATGCGGAAACGGGATCGGGTTCAGGCGTTATTTTTAAGAAAGCAAACGGCAAAGCGTATATCATTACGAATAACCACGTGGTCGAAGGCGCCTCTTCCCTTAAAGTGTCATTATATGACGGCACCGATGTAACAGCTAAACTCGTCGGCAGCGACTCTCTGACAGACTTGGCCGTTTTAGAAATCAGTGATAAACACGTGACAAAAACGGCAAGCTTCGGCAGCTCATCCGCTCTCAGAACGGGTGAATCCGTCATCGCCATCGGTGATCCGCTCGGAAAAGACCTTTCCCGCACCGTCACACAGGGCATCGTGAGCGGCTTAAACAGAACCGTCTCGATCTCTACGTCAGCCGGTGAGTCAAGCATCAACGTCATCCAAACCGATGCCGCCATCAATCCCGGAAACAGCGGCGGACCGCTCTTGAATACAGACGGCAAAATCATCGGCATCAACAGCATGAAAATCAGCGAAAGTGATGTAGAAGGCATCGGCTTTGCCATCCCGAGCAACGATGTAAAACCGATCGCCGAAGAGCTTCTCACGAAAGGACAGGTGGAGCGCCCTTATATCGGCGTGAGCATGATCGACTTGGAACAAGTGCCGCAAAACTATCAGGAAGGCACACTCGGGCTTTTCGGCAAACAGCTGAATAAAGGCGTTTATATTCGCGAAGTGGCGCAGGGCTCACCTGCAGCCAAAGCCGGATTAAAAGCAGAAGACATCATTATCAGCTTAAAAGGGAAAGAAACCGGCACGGGCAGCGAACTTCGCAATATTCTCTACAAGAATACGAAAGTCGGCAGCACCGTTGACGTGAAGATTATCAGAAACGGCAAGGAAATGACGAAAAAAATGAAACTGACTCAAAAAGAAGAAACATCTTCTTAACAAAAATCCAAGGCAGCCGCCTTGGATTTTTTATATACAGATGAAACTTCAGGCCTGGATCAGCCGTATGACTTAGTGTACAAAGGAGGATACATACACATGAAACAAACCGGACTTTTGCTGGTCGTTACCGGCCTGATCTTGCTGCAGCTGAGCATTCAGCTTCCTCAGCAAAACGCTGCTTGGGGAATGACGCTTGGCGCAAGCATTTTACTGAACCTTTCGGGAACCGGACTGATCATGCGCTCTCTGCACACGCAGACCGGCCGCAGATGAATAAAAAAAGCCGCGGGACATTCTGTCATCCCGCGGCTTTTATTTCACATAAAAGCACCCTGTCTGCTGGCCGGACAGGGTGTTTCGGTTAAGACATATGCTGGTCCCGATAAATCTTTTCGTTTTTCATGCCGTACGCTTTTTGCACGATATAGAGCGGACGGTCTTTTGCTTCGTCATAAATCCTTCCGATATATTCGCCGATCATTCCGAGCATTAATAGAACGATGCCGCTGAATAACAGCTGTATCACAATCAGAGAGGACCAGCCCGTAATGGTGCTGTTCGTAAACAGCTTCATGTATAAAACGATAAACATATAGAGAAAACCCGCTCCGGACATGATCATTCCCGCGTAGCTTGCCGCCTTGAGCGGTTTATGAGAGAACGTTGTGATCCCGTCCATGGAAAGCTTCAGCATTTTTTTAAGCGGGTATTTCGTTTCCCCCGCAAGCCGCTCATCACGTTCATATTCTACAGCAGTCTGCTTAAAGCCGACCCAGCTGACGAGTCCTCTGACAAAAGGATTTTTTTCTTTTAATCTTTTCATCTCATCACAGACTTTTCTGTCCAGCAGGCGGAAATCTCCGGTGTCGAGCGGAATATCAATATCAGTCACGCTCCGCAGCAGCCGGTAAAACATAGAGGCCGTCTGTTTCTTGAAAAAGGTTTCTCCCTTTCGTTTCGTTCTGACGGCGTACACCACATCGTAGCCTTCTTTCCACTGCTCAATCATATCAAGGATTAATTCAGGAGGGTCCTGCAAATCGGCGTCAATGACGGCGATTGCATTCCCCTCTGCATAATCCATACCCGCTGTGATCGCGATCTGATGTCCGAAGTTTCTGGAAAAGTCAATAATTTTCACTCTCGGATCAATCAGACTTTGCTCTCTTAAAATCTCAATGCTGTGGTCTTTGCTTCCATCATTGACAAAGATCAATTCATAATGCTCTTTTGTTTGATCCATGACTTCTTTCAGGCGCTGATAGGTTGTCTGAATGACGAGTTCCTCGTTATAAACCGGGACGACTATTGAATATTGAATATGTCTGCTCATGTTTTTTCCTCCTATTCATCAGATTGAAGTTCGTATAGTGAAGCTGACTGATTCATTCCGCCCGGCCCGCCGCTCATTCGGCTGTTTTTACCCGCGGCCTTGCTGCTTTTTGTATCAGCCGGATCACTATTTTTCGTTTTCTGATCTGTGCTTGATTGCCATTTATCTGAAGATACTTTCTTTCCGTTTTTCTCAACCCACTGCACAATATCGTTATTTCCGCCTTTGCCCATTCCGGATGTTAAGAAGTATTTTACTTTCCCTTCTTTTACGAGCTTTTTAAATTGAGTCAGCGTAATGGCCGGGTCAGACCCGCTGAATCCGCCGATCGCCATGACCGCTTTTTTCGTTTTAATAATGTAAGGCGCCGCCGTGTTGGAATCGGTTGCAGCAAATAGATAGTCCGCTCCGGCGTTATGTTTCTCTAAATAGTTGATCAGTTTTGTATTGACAGATGCGTTATCCATTCCCATGCCTTTTCCGCTTGTTGAAGCGAGCTGAGGGCCTGTTTCAGGCAATGAGCTGTTGCCTCCGTACAGAAGCGGTGTGCTCGCCCAATAAATCGGCATGACCATCAAGACGAGAAGGGCTGCAAGTGAAACATAATAACTTAGCGGTTTTTGGCGCTGTTTGAATACGAACAGGGCGATTGCTGCCACTGCGCCGAGAACGCCTGCTCCGATGCTCCAGCCTGCGCCGATTTGATCATTGTAGTTTCTGAGGATAAACAGCTCAAATCCGGTTGTCACAAGAATAGCGGCCGGCAATAGCCAAGTTTTCCATCCCGCCTGCTTGCGGTACAGATGAACGAGGGCGACCCATCCCGCACCGACAAGTGCCGCGATCGGAGGCGCCAGCATAATGAGATAATAATGGTGGAAAAATTCCGCCACACTGAAGAATCCGGCAATCGGCACAAGCCACGCTGTCCAAAAGATCGTTTCCTTCTGTTCTGCTGATAATCGTCTTCTTTCTCTCGCCCCGGCGATCAATAAACCGGCCATTCCAAAAATCGCAAACGGCAGGAGCCAGCTGATCTGATCAGATAATTCCGTTTGGAAAAGGCGCAGCGGACCAGGGGTCCCCGTTCCGAACCTTCCTGAACCTGATTGCATTTTCGAGCCGGTGCCTGTACCGCTTTTTCCTCCGCCTCCGCCGCCATCTCCGCCGCTTGGAGGGCCTCCTTGACCGCCGCTTGGCATTTTCCCGTTAGATGGAGGTGCCGTCATACTGCCGGTTTGTGATTTGTCTCCGCTTGCTGAACTGCTGCTTGAAGACTGGCCAGGCGGTTTTTGCATTTGTGAAGAACCGCCGGAAGAAGACATCTCTTTCGATGCGTTTCCGTCCGGTCCGCCCTGGCCGCCGCCGGAACTTTGCCCTGTCAGCCGCTGAATCCCGTTATATCCGAAAGCCAATTCCAATACGGAGTTTGTCTGGCTGCTTCCGACATATGGCCTTTTGCCGGCAGGAATATTATCAACAATGAGCGGCCATGACAATGAAACGGCTGCTAAAACGGCTAACGCGCTTACCAATGAAATGATTTTTTTCTTAATCGTGGTGTTTGCCGCAATCATATAGAACAGCAAGAAGGCCGGCAAAATCATATAAGCCTGAAGCATTTTTGTGTTAAAGCCTGCTCCGACGACAAAAAATGCCGCCAAAAGCCAGATCAGTCTGCCTTTTCTGATCGCTTTAAAGAGAAGCCATGTGGCGAACAAGAGGAAAAAGACCAGTAAAGCATCGACATTGTTCGTCCGCGCGACCGCTACTGCGATCGGTGTACACGCCATGACAAATGAGGCGATGCGCGCCGCCGTTTTTCCGAACGTCGGCTTTATTAATAAGTACATGAATAGAACTGAACCTACACCCGCCAATGCCTGAGGCAGGATAACGCTCCACCCGTGCATACCGAATATCAGCGCGCTGATCGTTTGAATCTGGTATGTAACAGGCGGTTTATCTACCGTGATAAACCCGGCTGCGTCAAATGAAGCGTAAAAGAAATTATGAAAGCTTTGAAGCATACTCGTTACCGCTGCAGTGTAATAAGGATTCACCGTATCATCATTCCAGATGTTGTACATATTCAAGAATGCGGAAGCGAGTAAAATGAGAATGAAGACTGCGTCTATCTCGCGTTTTTTCATTTTCACCTGTGTTTTCACTCCTTTTGTTTAACTTTGAACAAGTGTAACAACCAAATGTGAAAAATTTATTAATAAACAAAGACAATTATTTTGCCGTTTACAAATAGGTAAAAAGAATGACAAAACGGGTAAAAAAGCAAAAAAAGATGCCTCCGTCAAGCCGGGAGGCATCTGTCATGATTTCTGATTTACTGTATCGGTTTCAGCCGTGCTTCTATTTCAGAACGACGGTGTTCGAGATAAGGCGGGAGCGCCACCGTTTTGCCTAGCTCTTCAGGTTTTTCATCAACCATAAATCCCGGACCGTCCGTTGACAATTCAAACAGAATTCCGTTCGGCTCCCGGAAGTACAGCGCTTTGAAATAATAACGCTCTACAATGCCTGAGTTGCTGAAACCTTCTTTCGTAATAATGCGGTGCCATAAAGCAAGCTCCTCTTCATTCTGAACGCGGAAGGCCACATGGTGGGCGCTGCCTTTCCCCGGACGCTCGCGCGGAAGATCGTTTCTTTCAATGAGATGGACTTCTGTACGCGCGCCTCCGTTTCCGGATTCGAGCACCGTAACCGTGCCCCGGTCTTCATGCGTTTCTTTCCCGATTTCAGTGAAGCCCAGCACATCGGTTAACACACGCAGCGTCGGTTCTGCATACGGGACGGTCAATTCAACGGGACCAAGACCGCGGAAAGAATATTCTTCCGGTATGCCGCTTTGCTTCACCGCTTCACCGATGTCTTTTCCTTTTTCGTCAGCTGTCAGCACAAGCCGCTGTCCTTCATGATCCCAAAAAGCGAGTGTCTCTCTGCCCGCTATTGTCATGATGTCGCCATGAGCGACCTGATGCTCTTCGAATCGTTTTTTCCAATATTGCAGCGCTTGTGCATCCGGGACACGCAGGCCGATTGAAGAAATACTGTTTGTTCCCGCATGGAACGGCGCAATCCGCGGAATTTCGAAAAACGTCAATTCCGATCCCGGATTGGCTGCTTCATCACCGTAAAATAAGTGATACATCGTCGGTTCATCCTGGTTTACGGACTTTTTCACAAGCTTCAGTCCCAGGATGTTCCGATAAAAATCTAAATTTTTCTGCGCATCAGCCGTCAATGCTGATACATGGTGTATTCCATTAACTTTCATTATGTTATCCTCCAGTCAATTATCTCGATTTCGAGATATTTTATATATACAATTTATGTTATCCGGATCGCAAAGTCAACCCATCTGCTTCACAGACGGTCTGCAGACTGCCGCTCCCCAAATAACGAACCTTCAATATTAAAAAACCATTAATGTTCGCTTTTAAAACGGTATTTTTTCCTTCTCAAAAGCAGAAACCTTTATCTTTTAGGGAAAACAACAAAATCAGAAAATTTATTTTATTCGTGTTTCAGCAATTAGGGTTTACAATATGGAAAATAGTTTTTTCAGCATGACGATTTTACATCTGGAGGGATAGGATATGCAGATTGAAGAGAACGGACTTAAAAAAGAGATCGGCCTTACCATCGCCCTCTCACTTGTTATCGGCACCATCATCGGTTCCGGCGTATTTATGAAACCAGGCGCCGTGCTTGCCTACTCCGGTGATGCGAAAACCGCGCTTATCGCATGGCTGTTAGGAGGCATTTTGACGCTTGCCGGCGGCTTGACCGTTGCGGAAATCGGCACTCAGATTCCGAAAACGGGCGGACTTTATACATATCTCGAAGAAGTGTACGGCGAATTTTGGGGCTTTTTGTGCGGATGGGTTCAAATTATCATTTACGGCCCCGCCATTATCGGAGCAATCGGCTTGTATTTCGGCTCTTTGATGGCGCACTTGTTCAATTGGGATTCCGGCTGGTCTAAATTGATCGGGATTTCAGCCGTTTTGTTTTTAAGCATCATTAACATTATCGGAACGAAATATGGCGGCATCGTCCAGGGAATTACGACGGTCGGCAAATTGATTCCGATTATCTGCATGATCGTGTTCGGCCTTTGGAAAGGCGATCAGCATATTTTCACAGCCGTCACAAGCAGCATGTCGGACATGAATTTCGGCGCTGCCATACTGGCCACCTTGTTTGCTTATGACGGCTGGATTCTGCTTGCGGCACTCGGCGGCGAAATGAAAAATCCGGAAAAGCTGCTCCCGAGAGCGATGACGGGCGGACTGCTGGTCGTCACCGCCATTTATCTTTTCATTAACTTTGCGCTGCTGCACATTCTTCCTGCGACCGACATCGTCAAACTCGGTGAAAATGCGACCGGCACCGCTGCCGGAATGCTGTTTGGCGACATCGGAGGAAAATTGATCAGCGTCGGAATCATCGTCAGCATCTTCGGCTGTTTAAACGGAAAGATTCTCGCTTTTCCGCGTGTCTCGTTTGCGATGGCGGAACGGAAACAGCTGCCGTTTGCCGGGCAGATTTCGCGGGTGCATCCGACGTTCCGCACCCCGTGGATTGCCGTGTCATTTCAGATCGCGCTGGCCATTATTTTTATGATCGCCAGCAATCCCGATAAGCTGTCTGAAATCTCTATTTTCATGATTTATATTTTTTACGTCATGGCCTTTTTCGCCGTGTTTATCCTCAGAAAAAAAAGCGGCGGAAAACCGCGCGCCTACAGCGTGCCTTTGTATCCGATCATTCCTGTTTTGGCCATCGCGGGTTCACTGTTTGTGCTGATCAGCACGATCATTACAGATACACTGAGCTGCGCGCTGTCCCTCTTGATCGGCCTCGCCGGGCTGCCGCTTTATTTTTGGCTGAAAAACAGCAGAAAAAACTGACAAAAACGGTTCCTTTTACGGGAGCCGTTTTTTTTCTGGCAAAATCACGTGCAAAAGTTGACAGCAAATTCACATCTTTTGTTATACTTTTTAAGCAAGATGTCTGAATTCGAAGTATGTTACGTTTTTTTGGCGAAGTGGGTAACATAAGAAAAACAGGATGAGACACGTTTTTACGAAAAAATCAAGAGGCGTTTTTTTCGACTTTATCTGTTTTTTTTCGACAAAAGGCTATATAATAATTTGATGTGTGCATTGTCTCATTCAAACAATGGAGGGTTTTTAATGATAAAAAGAAAAAAAGATAAGTTCTCACTCCTTTTAACAGAAATCGCAAAAAACATAGACGAAACCGCAGAATATTTTGTCAACTTTAAAGTGACGAACCAGACGACTTTAAAGGAATTTGCCGATACGTTAAAAGAGTTTGAAACAAAAGGAGATAATCATGTTCATGTCATGATTAAAGAGCTGAACAAAGCTTTTATCACTCCCATTGAACGTGAAGACATCCTTGAGCTGACAAACAGCCTCGATGACGTGCTTGACGGAATCGAACATTTTTCAGCAATGATGGAGATTTTCTCGATCACTTCTTCCGATGAGCATATCGATAAGTTCAGCGGATACATCAGAGAGTGCGCGAAGGAAATTTTAATCACGATTGAACTGCTTGCAGAAAACCGATTGAAGGACATTCACCCTCACGCCATTAAAATTAAGGAATACGAGCACAGCTGTGATAACCTGCACCGTAAATCATTAAAAAATCTGTTCGGCACAGAAACCGATCCGATTAAAGTGATTCAGTACCGCGAAATTTACGAAACGCTTGAGGAAATTGCCGACTCTTGCCAAAGCGTTGCCAATAACCTTGAAACCATTATTATGAAAAACGCGTAACGAGGGGTTATAATGGATACTCTATTACTTTTAACGATATTAATTGTCATATGCGCTTTGGTATTTGACTTCATTAACGGATTTCACGATACCGCAAACGCAATCGCCACCTCAGTTTCGACAAAAGCGCTGAAGCCGCGGCACGCAATCGTCATGGCCGCCATCATGAACTTTCTCGGAGCGATGACATTTACCGGTGTGGCGAAAACCATTACAAAGGACATTGTGAATCCTTATACATTAGACAACGGGTCAGTTGTCATTCTGGCGGCTCTACTCGCCGCAATCGCCTGGAACTTGATCACATGGTATTTCGGCATTCCGAGCAGCTCTTCACATGCGATTATCGGAGCGATCGCCGGAGCGGCCATTGCAGCGTCAGGTTTTGCAACGCTTAATTATAAAGGGTTCATTAAGATTCTCGAAGCACTTATTTTATCACCGATCATCGCCTTTGTTCTCGGCTTTATCGTATATTCGATCGTGAAGCTGATTTTTAAAGACAGCAATTTGGCGAAAACAAATAAACGTTTCCGCAGAGTGCAGATTTTGACGGCTGCCATTCAGTCCTATACACACGGAACGAACGACGCGCAAAAAGCGATGGGTATCATTACGATGGCGCTTATGACGGCCAATTTACATAAAAGTGATGCCATTCCTTTTTGGGTGCAGCTCTCTTGTGCCCTGGCAATGGGTCTCGGCACATCCATCGGCGGCTGGAAAATCATTAAAACCGTCGGCGGAAAAATTATGAAAATCCGTCCGGTAAACGGCGTATCTGCCGACTTAACCGGCGCAGCCATTATTTTCGGGGCCACGTTTATTCATCTCCCTGTCAGCACGACGCACGTCATTTCGTCTTCCATTCTCGGTGTGGGCGCTTCCCACCGCGTAAAAGGCGTAAACTGGGGAACGGCTAAACGGATGCTCATTACATGGGTCATCACCCTGCCGATTGCAGGTACACTCGGCGCCATCGCCTTTTTCATCTTAGATCTGTTTTTCTGATGACATCCGCTTCTTTACAGAAGCGGTTTTTTTTGTGACAGGAAAATGATGTCATGACATAGAATGAACATAGCAGACCATTTTTCAAATTGTGAGGGATGCTCATGCTTTTGTTTTTTCAGATCATGGTGTGGACGATGGCGGCCGCACTCATTTTATATGTGTACGCATCCTGGCGGTATGAGGCAAAGGTAAAAGAAAAAATGTTTGCCATCCGTAAAACGTGGTATTTACTATTTGTACTGGGCTCCATGGTCTATTGGACATATGATCCCGAATCGCTCTTTGCCGCATGGAGACAATATTTGATTGTTGCCGTCTGCTTCGCCCTTATTGATGCTTTTATCTTTTTGAGCGCGTATATCAAAAAGCTCGCCGGCAATGAATTAGAGACGGATACGCGGGAAATTTTAGAAGAAAATAACGAAATGCTTCACTCCTATCTTGAAAAACTGAAAACCTATCAATATCTGTTGAAAAATGAACCGATCCATGTATATTATGGAAGTACAGAAGCTTATGCGGAAGGCATCAGCAGACTGCTGGCCGCTTATGCCGAAAAAATGAATGTCACAGCTTCCTTGTGCGACTATTCCGCACAAGCGGATAAGGACCGCTTGACGGAGCATATGCCTGATGCGGCGGACGTTCAGTCCCGTCTTAACCGTAAAGACGTCTACTATGATCAAAAAGGCAGACTTGTGCTTATTCCGTTTACAGTCCAGAACCGCCATTACGTGATCAAACTCACGTCGGAAAACCTGTTGACGGAATTCGATTATTTGCTTTTCACATCGCTAACGAGCATTTATGATTTAATGCTGCCAATAGAAGAGGAAGGTGACGGTTAAATGGAGCAGGCATTTCAAAACGGGCAGCCGGAACAAAGAGCGAAACCGTTCAAAATGTTTAAAAAACGTTCAATGACAAGTATCGCAAGTTACCAGGTCAGCCCTCATACCGCCAGAATTTTCAAAGAAAACGAGCGGCTGATTGACAAGTATAAACAAAAAAAAGCTTGATTACACTAAGGACAGGAGACACGGCTCTTGTCCTTATTCCTTTTTTTCCTTATCTTTCATATAATAAAACCAACAAAGAGATGCGACAGGTGATGATGTGAAGAAAATTGTCAGGCGCGTAAAGTTTGTGGATTACGGACGCTTCGGGCTTTCCGCTTATTCGCTGAGGATGCGGGCGAGGAATCTCAGGCTATTGAACCGGTTAAAAAAGAAAAAAGGCTGAATCCCGCAATGTGAACGGGACTCAGCTTTTTTGTTAAAGCTGCATCAGAATTTTCGCTTTTACAGCGGGACCGTAGACGCCGTCAGACGTCAGTCCGTTTACAGATTGGAAGCGGGCCACGGCATCTGCGGTTTTCGGACCGTAGATACCGTCAATTCCGTTATTGACAGCTCCTTTTTCAGGATAGAAATAAAGCGCGGCGAGCGCGTTTTGCACCTGGTATACCTTTTCGCCGGACGTGTACGGCTCTGTCAGCTGAATCACCTCGTCCGGAAGAGAATACAGTGCTTCAACCGGCGGGCTGACGATCAGTACTTGTCCGACTTTAATCAGGTTCGGGTCAGCGATGTTATTCCATTTCTGCAGATCGGCCACGCTGACGCCGAATTTCCGCGCGATCGCTGACAGCGTATCTCCTTTTTGGACGGAATACGTCTGTCTTTCCCCAGAACCGATTCCCGCTTTAAACTCATCCCATGTATCCAACAGTCTTCTCGGACAAAGCTTTCCTGACCAATGCTTGTGCGCAACGACGTTTGCAAGCGGAATGCCGTGCGAGGTCATTAATGTGCGGATGAGCCATTGGGCGTTTGCCACGGCCTGTGAAAAGTTGCCGTCTGCGTTTTCACAAATTTCAATACCGATGGATTTACGGTTGCCGTCCCCGTTTCCGTCACCGGCATGCCAGCCGTTTTCGTTCAGCGGAAGATGCTGATAAATTTCCGTATCATCGACTGTGAAATGCCAGCTTGTCGGTGTATCAGGATTTTTCACATAGCTTGCGTGACTTTTGGCATTAGCTCCGACTGCGGTATTGGCTGTATTGTGCACCGTAATGTAAATCGGTGTCATTGCATAGCCTGGGCGGTTATTGTTTCCTGCCGGGATAAAATCCTGTGTGATTTTTACCATATTCTCATCTCTCCTATTTCGATAAATTGTTTATTTTTAATAAAGCCTGCTGTTTTTTCCCTTTTGCTGTAACGTAATTGTTTTTAAACCAGGCGGCGGCAGTCGTTATGATTGTAAAAACGGCCGACCCGGCGGCATACAGCGTATCTGCAAGCTGGCTGACCTGGTCCTCCTGAATATTCAGCGGCGATTTGCCGAACATCAGCAAAGTTTGATTCAATAAAGCAAGCAAAAGAAACACCGTCCTGACGACCGTGCCTTTGTCCGCGAATTTCATATTGGTTTCCCCCTTACTTTTGCAGCAGATTGTACATGATGGCGATGGCTCCGCCAATGACGCCCGTGCAGATTGCTGTCACGATCGCTCCTGTAATGGTCCGCTTAATCCATGTTGTGTTTTCGTCAATTTTGTTCAGTTTTTCATTCAGCGTCATGATTTGCTGATCCTGCCGGTCTGATACCCGCTCTAATGCGGCTACCCGCTGTTCAAGCACCTTTTGTTCACCTTTGATGCCTGCGAATTCTTTTTGCACCGCTTGTTCATCCAGAAGCACTTCCGCTCCCCCCTCTTACATTGTTCTCACCTCCCTTCGGAAGCTTCATTCTTAAGAAAATGCCGTGCCTTTGACAGAAAGGCTCCCGCCGGAAATGCTCTCGATTTCCATGACGATTTCCTTAAAGCCGGCAATATCAAATGACCACACTTCTTCTGTGCCTGACGTACCGGCGGCTGATGTCCCGTCATCAGACCTGATTCCTCTGATCGGCACATTTTTTCCCGAGATGGATCTCCCCCAAAACGCGACATGGCCCGACTCAGCCGTGCCGGTGATTTCGACGAGAAGTTTTTTCCAAGCGCCCGCCGAGAAGATGCTTCCCTCGCCCGCCTCTGCTGCATTTTCATGAAAAATCACGTCTGTATATGAAAACGCCATATCACCGCCCGTACCGACAGATTGGTATAAAACAAATTCGGACTGCTTTTGATTTCCGTTTTCAAAACGGAACCGGTAATATCGTTTTGTCAGGAAGACCCACCCCGAAGCGGTCAGCACTCCGCCTTTGACTGCGACAGAATGTGAAGCCGTCCACGAATTGTTATCCTCGCTCTCTTCGATAAAAAGAGTTCCGCTGCGGTCCGAATAAGCCCACCCCTGTGCTCTGTCTATTAAGACGGCTCCTAAACGGTCTTGTCCGAATTGGCTGTATACTTCTATCGCTTCTAGCGGCGTATTGGTAAGAAGCTCTGCCATTCCGGACAAATCAGCAACAGGTGTGACATAATCGTTTTTGTTACCGCGATAAGCTTTTACGGCGCCGGGTCTGCCAAGTTGATCGGCGGGAAATTCAAATGAATGCTTTTTCATCGGCCGTCCTCCTTTTCTCATTTATTAAAAATGACAAATAAAAAAAGCCGTTTGGCTTATGACACAGCATTTTTATAATTTTCGTATGTTTCACCCGTTATTTCTTGAAAGTCCTCAGGCGTGATATACTTCGCGGCCACACCTTCAGCCAGATCTTCGGCAGAGCAGTCATCATAGCCCATAGCTTGTTTTACCATTTCTATTGTGGCCCACTTATAAAACAAAGCGTAAACCCAAAAGTTAAGTCTCTTCATTTTTTCATTCTCCTTTTACGTTTAATAATTCTAATTTTAAAGACGCTAATTGCCTGCCGAGTGACTGCTGCGCTTGTTCGGCTGCTTTTCTGGCCAATTTCTCATTCGCCAGCTGTCCGCCGAGGCCTGCAAGCTGGTTTGAATCGGGAGCCGTATCTTTTTTTAAGCTGTCTTTATATGCTTCGTCAGCCGTTTCCACCCATTCTTGTTTCTCTGCATCAAAAAATGGGCGCCACATGCCTTCGCCGTTTATTTCCGGCGGAAAGTCCGCAGCGTTAGGCGGCATCATATAATCTCCTGTCTCAGAATCCGGATAAAGCTCAACCGGAGAGCCTGTATAAATGTTGTCATTGTCATACGGAAATATTAATTTCATATTCTCGCTCCTTTATGTGAGTGCCAAAACTAGGTCAATATAATAGCCGTTCACGTTATTTTCTATATTGGCCATAATTCCCGTCAGCTTCATATCTCCATTAGAATAAATAATAAATTTGCTGTAACCGGTGGTGCCGCTGGCTGCAACCATCGTCACAACGCCTTTGGCCGGCGCACAAGAGGATGGCACACTCCCGAATACCACTTCTCTGTCCGTAAGAACGTGTCCGTTCAGGTGAAGGGTGTTTCCCACTTTGCGGTATTGAAGCGGCCTGTCTCCTGATTTAGCGCCATTTTTATAAGGAACATTTATCCAAGGTACATTCTCAGTATCAAGTTCAGTAATGAGGCGACGCCAGCCCTGCCAGCCCAAGTTCAAATCCAAATAGTTCGTGAACATATTATTTTTATAATCGACGGCAATGACATACCCAAACGTTCCCTTTCCCTCACTGTCAAGAGAGGTAAAATGAAACATGCCGCGGGTCGAAGCGTTGCTCGGACTGTTTGCCGCTTTGCCGGTTGAATAAAAGGTGCCGAACGCCCTGCCGTTTTTAACGATTTTTTCAAGAAAGTTATCATCATCACCAATTGTAAGAAGATAGCCGCCGTTATCGTTTGTTATTTTCGAAAGCTGTGCGCCGTTCCACATATTTTTATCCGCCTGTGTGACATGGATGTCTTTTTTATTAGCGTGAGCGTCTACTTTTGCTTGAGAGCCTGCATCTGTTTCTCTTTGGCTCCATTCCGACCATACGCCTTTAGTGCTGAAACTTCGGACGTATATGGGATTTCCGGCGGTCACTGTGTCTATAAACATTTGGACAAAAGTCGGTGATGCTCCGCGGGTTCTTTGCATTACAATTAATTGTCCGTATTCCGCAGGCTTATTTTCCGTATGCTGAACTGATATATAGTAGATACCGGACGTTTTTATATTGTCTAAGTTTGTTTCCGTTACCGTTTTAGCATTCCCGTCATTGTCAGTCAGATTGAATAACTGCCCTGCATTCCATTTGTCTTTGTCAGACTTGGTTACATGAAGATCTGTTTTGTCGGCATGCTCATTTACTTTTGCTTGTGCTCCGGCAGCGGTTTCAAATGGCATCCATTCCGTCCAGATGCCGTTTTTCAGCGTTTTTCTCCAAAATCCCCCGTCATCTGAGAAAGCGGCCGCCTCTCCGTTATTCTTTGAAGAATAAAGGTATATACCCTCTGACGGTTTAGGCGGGGTATTTACTCCAGTTGCAGCCGCTGAGAAAGTAAAGGTCTTATTCTGGCTGGCAGCGGTCTGATGAAAATCCTGTCCGTCAGAGATATCAAGAAAAGCGGATCCATTATCTTTTGTCATTTTAGACAATTGCCCGTTATTCCACTTCTGGCGCTCTTCCTTCGTCACATGCCGGTCCAGATCTTGATGGTGCTGATCAAAATCTTTCTTTGCTGCCTGCTGGACATTGTCTACGTTTCCGAGGCCGATTTGCGCCTTTGTCGTTTTGTGCGGGTTGTTCATGTCGTTTTTATGGGCCGCCAGATCCGTGTGTGCGTCATTTATGCCTTTTTCCCAGCGGTTGACGTCATCTTCGTTAATCGGATCGTCCGGAAGCCAGTCTGTTTTTTCTTCGTAAGCCATCGTTACACCACCTCAAAGGTAAATCTTAAATCAAGCGTTCTGTTATTGCTGAGATCTAAATTTGTTTTTCGTTCTGTGATGACGTTTCCTGTTTCGTCAAGCATCTGCACGGTTTCAATGTGTTTGACGTCTTCTTCCCTGCGTGTGAGAACGGTGACTGCGGCTTCTTTTACGGAAATGTCCGCAATCGGAGTTTCTTTTCCGTTTAACAGCACTTTTGTGATCCTGTTTTTCAGATCGGCTGCGGCACGCTGTCTGTAAGCGGCTGATATCATGGTAAGACCACCTCGTTATTGTTGAGTGTGACGGAATAACCGACCTTCAGTTCACTGACTTTTCGGTATCTCCGATTGTTGAGAATGACCCGGTCTTTGATTTCCAGTGTTTCGTTTAATGCGGCTCTCAGTGTATACGCCAAATGAGCAGGTTTGATTTTTTCAAGCGTTTCAATCAGCTCGTTCATGTGCTGCAGGTCATCAAGCCCGATATCGGCATAAAAACGATACTGCCCCGGAAACATCCGAACGTAAGCTGACGGATGTTTTAAAAAACGGTTTAGCGCCTGCTCGATCGCTTGATGTGTGATGGGCGGAATATTCGACATCTTTGAAATCAGCCTGAGCCGTCTCATATCCTCCGTGTCACCTGATTCCCGCGGTATTTTTAATATTTTTTCCCAGCGTTCAAGCCCCCACGTCGCCGTCGTGATAAAGAGCTGATCTGTCAAATCGAAAATATCGTTATTCTGCCGCTCAAATTCGGGAGCTTCCGCCTCAAGCAGTTGTGCCATCTCCTTTAATCGGGTTAAAAACGGCGGGAGGTACGCCGTCATCTCATCGAGTCTGCTCAAGGATTGTCACCTCTTTGAGTTTAGGAATTTCCACGTCACTGAGCACGAGGTTTTCCGCCGCACCGTTCATTTTGATATCGGCATAGTCACTGACGGATGCCGAGTTATAAACGATGTTGTTAATTTGTGATAAACGGACGGTGTTTTCTTCGAAGGCCATTTTCTTAAATAAATTCAGGACGCCTTTTTCAATCTCCGCTTTCACGTCATCGATCGAGCTGTTCAGCTCAGGCAGCACGGAAGCGGAGATTTCGATTTCCTTCCATACGGCGCTTTCCACCGTTACTGCCGCTCCGATCGGCGCCTGTCCTTCTCCCTGCCCTTCGTCCGGATCAATATAATCCTTTACTTTCTTGATCAGAATATCTGATGCCGGTTCCAAATTCGCATTTGTGATGACAACCTTCACCGTTCCGGCTCCGTTCCAAAGCGGGAAGATTTTCGCCCTGCCGACGCCGTCAACCTCTTCGGCCCATTGTTTATAGTGCTGTTTATTTGCGCTGACTGCTTCCCGGCGGACACGGGTAAAATAGCGCGCCCTTAAGCTGTTGTCATCTTCTTCCTCACGGCCGGGAATTAATATATCGCGCACGACTGCTTTCTCAAGCCCGGGTATCGTATCAAGCGGCAGCAGGTTCTGCCCTGAAATGCCGGCATTGCCCGCTTCACCGGCTGTTTCACATTCAAGCGTTCCATCCCCCGTATATTGAAAATACAGGTTATCAACGAAGAAACGAGAGCCTGGCGGAATGGTGATGCCCGCTGTGAATTCTCCGGCTCTGACCGCTTTTGTGGCAGGTGTTCGTTCAATTCCCGCTTCAGCAGCCCGCCTGTCCAGAAATTCTCCCTGAGCCGTATCGGAAAACACGAGCTCCAGCACGGTATCAAGCCAAATATAAGACTTTGCGAGCTCAGCGGCCGCAGGCGCGAGCGCATTGTAAATGACGCTGCCTTCTCTCGTATCAATATCTGCCGTAATGCGCGCCAGCATTCTGTCCATAATGTCGTCAAACGTCTGAGCTTCAAACATCCTCACCCAGCACCTCCTCTATCTCAAGCATGCCCTCATCAGTTTCAACGGTAAAAGAGACGGTGAAGGCATCATCTTTTTTCTCAATCTCAAAATTGGTAACGGCCAAAATACGGTCATCATACAGCAAGGCTTCTTCTATCAGTCTTGGAATCTCCATTTTTTTATAAGCATCCGTCGTGTTCTGATCTGAAAGCACTTCCTGAAGTTCGTTTCCGATATCATGGCTGAAAACCGAATATGAATACCGTTCTGTGTGAAGAGCGATATAGACGAATTGTCTGATTGCGTCCAGTCCGTTTATCAGTTCATTGGTAATCCGGTTGTTTTCAAAATCAATTCGGTAGGTTTGTGAAGTTTCAACGGCCTCACTCGCATCCTCCAAATCTTCAAATTCGATTTCCGGTGTCAGGGCCATTGCACCCGCTCCTTTTAGATTTGATCATGTAAAAAAGCCCTCTTCGGATGATGAAGCGGCTTTAATAGGCTGATATTCTCTTACATTTCCGTCCGGATGCCGGTTAAATTTTGTCCAGTACAAAGAAAGACTGTCCTCCTGTTAAGGCGGCGGTCATCACCCGATCTCCCGCCTGGAGGTGATCATCTTCTCCGGATCTCAGCCGCTTCGGCACAATGAGTGCATCAGACGGAATCAAAAGTTTGTCGTGATCTTTCAATTTCAGCTCGAGCGGCGAAACGGAGGTCACTTCGGCCGGCATCAGCTCCACCGGCGCTTCGGCGTCAACCGCTCCGACGGCTAAATGTTTAATGGCATCACTTAATCTCATCAGGATGTCCCCTCCGGCAGTGAATTTTTCTCCGTGACGTCAATCGTCATGGTATGTTTTGTTCCTTGGAATTCATGGCGGTCCGTATCTACATAATAGGTTTTCTTCAGCCCGATTTCCGGAATTGAGATATAGACAGGCAATCCGCTTTCCAACCCAGGAATACCGATCGCCTGTATATTTTTCAGCTCTTTCTTAACGCCTTTTTTCTCAGCCTGCTTCACTTTTGCGCGCTGTTTCAGCTGGGCTTCGTTAATGTCGTCAGAAACCGTTTCGGTATACTGCAAAACGCCGAATGTTTTCATGCCCGCGCTGTCTGAGGCGGAAGCTTTCACGGTTTTCTTGTCTTTTTGCAGCCGCATGACGACACGGGTTGCGGTGTCATCAATTGAGGTGCTGTATTGATACCCTGTGATATTAACTCCTGTTTCCAGCACCCATATGTCAGACGGCTCCGGCCATTCACGCAAGCCGAGCCTGCCTTTTTCTGAATAGAGCTGATAATTGCGCCCCGTCTGGCTTTTTGTCTGCTTTAACGCTTTTAGCATCATATCGTAAAGGCTTGTATCATTTTTAAAAACGAGTGATTTAATGGTATGGCCTGTGTTGGCAATGGATGTGACGGGAATTTGAAAATCGCTGGCGATCCTTTTTAATATTTGATCGGCGCGCTTGTTGGAAAACACGTAAACGTCCTGGTTTTTCACAAGGTATTGGAGCATATCGTATGCGGTGAAGGCGACGGTATGCTCATCGGGCGTTCTTGCAAAAACAATACCGCGGAACAGTTCTTTTCCGTTCCATTTGAACAAAACCGTATCCCCTTCTGATACGCCGTAATACATTTGGCTGCCCTGCTTTACGACAATCGTCGCTTCGATGGAGCGGGGCGCCTGATATCTGTGTCCTTCCAGCGTTACGCTTTCTGTGACAAGCTCGAGCCACTCCGTTTCTTTTATGACAAATAGTTCAATCATCTTTTCACCCGTTTCATTGCGGTACCTTCAGCTTCTGCCCCGGGAAGATCCAATGCCCCGGCTGCCGGATATTCCGTTTGCTGCGCTTAATCATGGCGGTTTTATTAGCGTTCCAGATTTTCCGCCACTCCGTGTGTTTTCCGTAAAACTTGCCGGCGATGTCCCAAAGCGTATCCCCTTTTTTGACGGTATATGTTTTGGGTGAAGCTTTGGACGAGCGCTTCGCTTTCGTTTTTTTCTTTTGTTTGATTTTTCTTGGCGAAGCGGTTTTATATTCTTTCAGTACGATATCAAAATTCCGGTCGCCGATTTCATTGTCACCTTCGCTGTAATTAAAGCTTTCAATGCTGCATGTGACATTGATTTTTGTCCCTGTAATCAAAAACTGAACGGGTTTTTTCGCTTTCATCCATGCTTCAATGGCTGAAATGGCTTTTTCCGGCGAAGGGATGCTTTGATATTCGGCAATCGGGCTGTACCGTTTCGGAAAAAAAGAAGAGAACGAAATTTCTTTCGCTCCCGGTTCTTCGATAAACGTCACCTCTCCAAGTCCGGTGACTTTCACGGAATCATTCTGCACGCTGTTTGCGATATCAATCGCTTCAGGAAGAACGGGAAGCCGGAGCTTGTCCTTCCCCTGAGACAGCCAAAATTCGTAAACAGATTTAGTCAAAAGCAACGGCCCCCTTTGCTCCGGTATAAATGTCTTTTTGCAGTTCATCAATCAGCGCCTGTTTGATTTTGGCGGCGAGGCTGTCGGCGTCCTGTCCGTTATGGAAATGCTGATCGCCGCTGAATTCGATTTTAATTTCTTTTGTTCCCGTTTTTTGAACGGTTTGTCCGCCGCCTTTAACGGCTGCGGAAACCGTGCCGGCTGAAAGCGCCGCCGGTTCCGTCTGTGACGGATCGGACACTTCCATGCCGAGCGCTTGAGCCGCTTTTTGCAGCAGATAACGGCCGCGGATGCCCCGCTCTTCAGGGATGATCCACTCCCGTTTGTTCCCTTCGCCGACACGGGCGATCTGCTCCTTGGTAATCAGACCCCCATTGGCATAACCGACGTAAGGGCCTCCATGAGCCATACTTTTAATCCCGGGGACATTGCTGATCGAGCCGTATCGGCTTTTAATATAGCCGATAGCAGCAGCGGCGTTGTGAATTGGATTTCTGATATCATTCATGCCCGGCGCTTTGTGATCTTCAAAGGTGCTCGGAATCGTCTGCATAAGCCCCTGTGACGGGTGTCCGGCTTTGGCGTTGCTGTCCCATAGATTAATGGAATTAGGGTTGCCGCCTGACTCATGCTGTGCGATCGTCATTAATCCCGGAAGCCAGCTGATCGGCGTATTGGTTGCTTTCATTGCGGCCAAAAGCCACTCTTTGACGCTTCCTCCCGCTGCACCCATGCCGGAAAAGGCTGCTGCAAGCGAGCCTGCCTGTTTTTCGGCGTATTTTTTTACGTCAACTGAGCCGAGCCCTTTGACGACGCCGACTGAAGCAAAGCGCCCGAGACTCATCATGACACGGGAAGGCGAGTGAATATCAAGCTCTTCCCTGAATGCGTCCTCGACTTTTTTGGCCATATCTTTGGCCGCCTGTTTGACTTCGCTTCCTTTTGCAGTCATCCCTGATACGAAGTGTCCGATCAGGCCTGACCCCCAGCCGTTCGCGGAATCTCTTGATTGCACAAACGGTTTATTGATATGTGTGCTTACGTATTGCGACGTTCCCGTATCTTTTGCATTCTGTCCGGCCGAATATCCTTTCACCGTTGAGGCGCCCCATGATGACGATTGATTAACCGCCGATTGATAAGGTGTTTTCACCTTTGTTTTTAAAAATGAATCGGTGCCCGTCTGTGACGTATTCTGACCTTTGGCATAGCCCGCAACGACTTGCTTTCCGTAACCGGTTGAAGACGAAATGAGGGCATTGAACGGCGTTCCGATGTTTTTTTCCTTCCAGCCGTCCATATCCACCGCTTTTTTGCTGATTCCGCTGTCAAAGCCTTCAGTAAACTGTTTGCCGAGTGATGAAGCCGTTCCGCCAAGTCCGGATGCCTCTACAGACGCTGCGGCCGACACAGATGCAGAAGAAGAAACACCGCCCGCTCCCGCCGGAACAGCAGAAGACTGAGCCGAAGCCGCGCCCATATCATCGACAACACGCATGCCGAGCTTAGACGCAGCTTGTGAAAGCAGCATCTTTCCGCGTCCGCGATTGTTGTCAACGGGAATGACAAATTCTTTACCGGCTTCACCGATCCAGGAAATGGTCGGCTTTGTAATGTAGCCGCCCGTGGCGTTTTTGTCCGTTTTTTTCTTTTTATCTCCGCCGCCTCCTGTGACAAAGTTCATTATGCCTGAAATCATTTTGCCGCCGGTTTTATCCCAAATCTTTTTCACCCAGTCGAATGCTGCAGAAAAAGCATCTGATATGGCCGTTCCCACTTTTACAAGAGGTTCTTTTATATGTTTCTCAAACCAGCCGCTTAACCCTTTCCATATATTCTTTACCGTATCTAAAGCAGTCTGGAAAGCATCTGATATTCCTTTACCGACATTTTTCACCATGTCTTTCACCGGATTCCAGACAGTATCCATGAACCAGCCGGAAACCGTACTGAAAACGGATTTAATTTTATCCCAAGCTCCTGTGATTTTACTCCAAATGGACGTCGCCACTCCGACGACAGCCGATTTTACGGGCCCCCACACCGTGCTCATAAACCAGCCGGATACTGTGCTGAAGACACCTTGAATCGTCGTCCACGCATTCACGATATTTGACCAGATGCTGGTTGCCACTCCGACGACAGCCGATGAAACCGGCGTCCATACATTTTCCATGAACCAGGATGACACCGTGCTGAAAATCCCTTGAATCGTCGTCCACGCATTCACGATATTTGACCAGATGCTTGTCGCCACTCCGACGACAGCCGATGAAACCGGCGTCCATACATTTTCCATGAACCAGGATGAAACGCTTCCCCAAGTATCTTGTATTGTTGTCCAAGCACTTTGCGCCGCTTTGGAAATATCATTCCACGTGTCTTTCAAAGCTCCTGAATCAAAGGCCTCTCCCAAGCTGGAACCGCCTAAACTGCCGGCGATGCCGCCTACCGCGCCGCCGATTAATGTGCCCACTCCGGGAACAACGCTGCCGATTGCCGCTCCGGCCGCGGCTCCGGCAAGACCGCCGCCTGCTGAGCCGACCTTCTCTCCTGCATTATCTTTATTGATGCCGGCTAAATCAGTAAGTGATAACAATTCACCTATGCCGGGAATTCCTTTAGCGGCACCTTTTAACCCTTTCATACCGCCTTTTAGCGCCTTTGAATCTCCCAAGCCTTTCAAAAGCGCGCCGATGCCTTTACCTGCCCCTTTTGTTTTCGGCGTGTTTACGGATGCCTGTTTGCTTCCCTTTGCGGATGAACCTCGTTTTGAAGATTTATTCCGCCCTTCGACTTTACTGCTTTTGCCCCTCGTCACTCCGATACAGCAGCAGCAGCCCCCCAAAGCCCCGCCGGTTTTTTTGGCTGACTTTCCTGAAGATTTTGGCGCTGTTACCGTGCGCTGTGAACCCTTTGCCAGATCAGGACGCTTCGGGCCGTTGGAGCCGCCGGCAGTAAGGCCGCCCTTACTCTTTTCTTTTTTCGTGCCGCCTCCTAATAATCCGCCGATATTGAGTTTGCCTAATTTTTCAGCGATTCCTGAAAATATTTTTTCTATTAATTCCCCGGCTTTTTCGATGATTTTGTCCGGGCTGAATTTCTCAAATTTCTTGGCAATCTTGCTGACAATTTTATCAACAAATGCCTCAGCTTTTTCGATGATCGCATCAGGACTGAATTTGCCGAACTTTTTATCAATGCCTCCGAACAGTGAGGATGTAAACTGCTCCACTTTTTCCAAAATCTTATCCGGATTGAGAAAATCGAATTTCTCAGAAATTCGGTCAATCGTGTCATTTACAAATTGTTCGGCGCGGTCGATTAGCTTATCAGGACTGAATTTACCGACAACGTCGTCGACTTTCTTCATAAACGAATCAGTAAAATGATCCAGCTCTTTCAATATGGTCTCCGGACTGAATTTGCTGACAACGTCATCTATCTTTTTCATAAATGAATCAGTGAATTTATCCAGTTCTTTCAATATGGTCTCCGGACTGAATTTACTCACAACCCCGTCTACCTTTTTCATAAATGAATCAGCGAATCTATCCAGCTCTGCTAAAATCGTCTCCGGGCTGAATTTGCTTGCGATTTCGTTCACTTTCCCCATGAATGAGGTCGTGAATTTATCCAGTTCTGCCAAAATCGTTGCCGGGCTGAATTTGCTCGCGATTTCGTCTACTTTTCCCATGAATGAGCTCGTGAACTTGTCCAATTCTGCTAAAATCGTCTCCGGGCTGAATTTGCTTGCGATCTCGTCCACTTTTCCCATGAATGACGTTGTGAACTTATCCAGTTCGGTTAAAATCGTTGCCGGACTGAATTTGCTCGCGATTTCGTCTACTTTTCCCATGAATGAGGTCGTGAACTTGTCCAGTTCGGCTAATATCGTCTCCGGGCTGAATTTGCTTGCGATCTCGTCCACTTTTCCCATGAATGACGTTGTGAACTTATCCAGTTCGGTTAAAATCGTTGCCGGGCTGAATTTGCTCGCGATTTCGTCTACTTTTCCCATGAATGAGGTCGTGAACTTGTCCAGTTCTGCCAAAATCGTTGCCGGGCTGAATTTGCTCGCGATTTCGTCTACTTTTCCCATGAATGAGGTCGTGAACTTGTCCAGTTCGGCTAATATCGTTGCCGGGCTGAATTTGCTCGCGATTTCGTCCACTTTTCCCATGAATGATGTTGTGAACTTGTCCAGTTCGGCTAAAATCGTCTCCGGGCTGAATTTGCTCGCGATTTCGTCCACTTTTCCCATGAATGACGTTGTGAACTTGTCCAGCTCTGCTAAAATCGTTGCCGGGCTGAATTTGCTTGCGATTTCGTCCGCTTTCTTCATAAAGCTTGCAGCGAATTTATCCAGTTCCGCTATGATTGTTTCCGGATAAAATTTGGATGCGATGTCATTGACTTTTTTCATGAAGGTGTCTGCAATGGAGTCAAGCATTGAAAAATCGTATTTCGGCGAAGCAGGAGCAGCAGATGCAGAAGCTTTTCCGACGTCCGGCATATTCTTTTGCATTGCAGCCAGCTGTGCTGTCACCTTTTCGTTTAACGATAATTGAATAACATTGTTTTTTCCCGTCAGCGAATCAATGCCCGCTGAAATTCGGCCGACTGTTTTCATGACGTGATCTATGACGCGTATAGTGACAGAGTACCCGTTCTTTAACGCAGATTGCATATAGCGTTTGATACGTTCCATGGCAGGGGTCACTTCGTCTGACGCATACAGTGAAACGGTAAATCCTTTAAAACCGGCAGCCAGATCCCGCAATCTCTCAAATGCCGCTGTCGCGCTGTCTTTTGCTCCTATTTTAATGGTTAAAGACGCAGGCAGACCCGCTAATTGGGCTTGCACCTTTTGAATGACGGCACTGGCTCCGTCTTCAGCTGAAATAGAGATCATTTGTGCGCCCAGCTTTCTTTTCATAGAGCGCTGGATGCGGTCAATTGTTCTTAAAACAGATTTACTCTCTTTGCGTATATCAATTTCACTTTGGCGTTTTGTCATTTTCCTGTATTTCTCAAGCGCTCTGAAGCCATTTTGGATTTTCCTTATTTTCTTTGAAACCCGATCTTCCAATTCAAAACGGGCGGTCAGCTTTGCCATGATGTCGCTCCCCCTTTCTTCGCTTGTTTTTCAAGAATGTCCAGCTTGTAACCGATTAAACCGTACAACAGCGCCTTAAAATGTCTCGGTGCTTCATATAACTCTTTCAGTTCTGATGGAGAATAATGAAGCTCATGCATCGCGTAATAGAGATACACGGCTTCCTTATTCCCATCTTTTATCAGTTTTTTGCTTCTTGCTCCAGATCTTCTAATTCATCTTCAAAACCGTTGATCTCAATCGCTTTATTCAGCCAATTTGCATACTCACCGCCGACTGAAAGCACGCGTTTTGCCACCTCGACCGGATCTGCCGTTTTGTAAGCGTCGCGGAGCTCCTTAGACCGGAAATCAGGGTAAATCGTAGATTCAACCGCGATCCGCGCATAGAAGCGCTGGCTGTCTAAGTCTTTTACTCGGCCTCTGCCCTTCACATTTTTATATGTCGTGCTTTCCTTCTCCAGTTCATCAATGCGCTCAGTCGTAATGGCTTTAAAAATAAAAGGCACGATGTTTCCTTTTTTATCGACAAAACGCTTTGAAAGCGGAACCCGAATCTCCTCAGCCTCGACTGTTTTACCCGGCATAAAGAATGACAGATCATATACTTGTTCGTTTTTTTCGCTCATGATGAAAACTCCCTTACTCTTTTTTTTATAAAAAACAGGCCTGTAAAAGGCCTGTTTCACTCATACCGATCTTAATTAAAACGTTTCAGAAAGCTTTTCCGGCACATCGAAATCTTCAAAAGTAAACGGCACTTCTTCTTCGAGTGCTTCTGAGTCTACGTCCAGTCCGGCGATTTTTGCAGAATCAAAGTTGACGTCATACAGAGTGACGCGTTCTGTTCCGCGGCCCGATGATTTGTCATCAAGAACGGCTTGCAGTGTAAAATACGGGTCGCTTCCTTTTTTGACGTAATCCATCATAAGAACGGCGAATTTGGATGTGACCTTATAGAATGTTGCCGTGCCCGTTCCGTTGGCGCCTGTTGTTTTATGTCCCGTCATGCGGCGGCCCATGATGTTTACTTCTGATTTGTTTTTTTCCACGTTTGCTTCAAACGTTTTAATATGCGCCATCTCTTCTCCGTCGAGAAATAAACGGCCTTCTTTTCCTGAAATCGTGTTTTGCGCTTTTAATGCCATCTTAGTTTACCTCCACGTTAAAGTAGAATTTTTCTGCCGCATCCACAGGCTGTACGGCGAGATCGATTAAAAAGCCGTCGCGGTCTTCATTCAGCCCGATTGTAATGTCTTTGTCTGAATCAAAGTTGGCGATGCCGCCCGCATCCTGAAGCGTAGTCAAATATTGAATGATCATCGTTTTGACGAATTGAAGGCCGTCATTTGTCGCAGGAAGATCGCTGCCCGTGCCTTTTTTCGATTTAATTAAGGCTTTCAGTTCACGTGTCAAATCGTTATTCACCGCATCAAGCACACGGACGATTTTGTTTTTCGCGAACTTTTTGTTTTTCTCTGCCGTAAATGTCACCAATGAGTTGATATCTTTTTCAACGCTGACTGACTTATCACGGGCATCATAAGAGAAAAGGAATTCACCTTTGGAAAGACGTTCGATCACTTCATCATGAGTCAGGCGGTGCAGCACATCGACGGCGCCTTCGTATTCAACGAATGTTAAGGATTGATTAAATGCGGCGCTGGCACTTGCGCCTGCCACCCAGGCGGTCGCATCTTCAGCTTTAATCTCGGTTCCGTCTTCCAGCAGCACACCTTCAGTAACATTGATAATGCCTTCATAATCGCCGCTGTAATGGGCGGTCACCCCTTGCACTTTCTGTCCCTGCGCATCGCGAAGGCGTTTAATGAATGCGGCAAATGTCGCTTTCAGCTGATCGTTTTCCGCGACAGGAAGAGCGATGACATCGAAATTCTCCGTTTCAGCAGCAGCTAAAAAATCCGTGTAGTCTGAGTTGACCGGTGCTTTATCAGTTCCGCCCGCGAGACGGATGCCTGCCTGCGGGTTTAACGTTTCCCCGGACTCTTCCTCAGTGCCTGTCAGCGGGATGGAAGCCGACAGTTCGCCCGTTCCCGTAAATGTGACATAGCCGTTTGCTTTTAATTCTTCGGCTTTTTTCACCGTTTGTTTGTCAACTTCCGCTTCATCCATGTAAGTGGTCACATCGAAAGCGGTCTGATCAAGGACGTTTTCACTGATGCGGATGATGATGTCATTTCCTTTTGAACCGCCGTACAAAGCGGTTGCTTTAACACCTTGCGAAAGATCGGCACTCGCTCTGATTCCCTCTGTCAGACGGTACATCAAAACGGTTTTTGCTTTCTTTTTCGCCTCACGAAGCAGAATCAGTGACGGATCTTCAATACTGAGCCCCACTTTTTTATTCAAATCTTCAATGCTTGAAATGGAAACGAATGTTTTCGCTTCCCCCCAGCCGGATGCGACGGGAAGGGCGACAATCCCGCGTTCACCGATCGATACCCGCTCCTGGGCGGTTGTTTTAAAGTTAAAATAGATTCCGGCACGTTCTTTTTCTTTTCCTTGCGTAAATGTTCCGCCGTTCATTATTGCATGACCTCCTTGGTTAAAAATGCTTCAATGTAAGACTTGGCTTGCGCTTTTGTCATTTGTTTTTGCTTCACGCCGAATAAAGCCCCCTGGAGAATCTCAGGTTTTACGCCGAAAAGCTCCTTCGCGTGCTTTGTTAAATCCGCCGTGTCATAAAGAACCGCTCGTTCCGCCGCTGCGGCGTTTTTCTTTTTATGTTGTTTCACTTTTCTTTCACCCCGCTGTTAATGTCCACATCCCGCAGTGCGGGAGATGTTTGTTTCTGATAGTAGTAGCGGCTCGTCCAGCGGATTGTGATCACTGCCTCGCCTTTGTCTCCGACTCTTGTTTCGATACGGCTGATGCGGACGAAATCACCGGTATCCTCCCCTGATTCCGTAAGCAGCGAAATCAGCTGTCTTGATTCTCTCACCGCATCGGCGATCCGGTCGGCTGTATAGAGCGCCTGCACCGAGTCGGCATGGAACAGCTTCACATTCAGACTGTACGTTTTCTTATAAGTGGAGACTGTATCATTTTCGTCAAAAACAAATGGGGGCGGAATGTATAGTGACGGCACCTGAAATTGTTCAGGCAGTTCATTTTCATATACGGGCACGCCGCACTGCTGATAAAAAAAAGCGGCGATTGAACCGGTTTCGCGATTCATCCGATATCTCCCCCCAACGTGTTAAGCCACTGATTGAAACGCTTGTCCAGCGATTCGGCGAAGAGTGTTTCATACAAAAGAAGGGCTTTGTCCCAAAACCCATTCCCGCTGATCCACTGTTTTTTGAGCGCCATTCCCGTTGAAGCTGACGGATCATAGATGAACCGGGAGCCTTGAAAATACCCGGGCACCCATCTGACATTTTCATCTGAGACGGTCCAATGTCCGTCATTTATGAATGAGGCATACTCTATATTGGTGCCGATTTCAAGGGTCAGTCCCCCGTTTTCAATGATCCATACATGATCCTGCGCTCCTTTTCGGAAAGAAGACAGCAGGTTTTCTGTATCAATTCCTCCCGAATGAATAAGCTCCTCCCGTACCATGTCGAGAAAATCCTCTCCTGACTGTTCCAGCCATTCGCCTGCCTGACGGGCAAATTCTCCGGATGATGCCTTTTGCAGCGACCGATTCCATTGTTCAAGGTTTTTTATGTTCATAGTCTGTCATCTCTCACAGCGATAACCTCCCAATGGTGCTGTCTTGCTTTCTTCGGCATTTCCAGAATATACGCCTGTCCTTCCCAAATGATTTTGTCATTGACACGCACAACGGCCTCTTTCGGAAAATGAACGAGAAACCGCTGATATACCTTATGATCAGGCGCAAGCTGAATAAGCTGCTGCTGTTTTTCAACAAACAGACACGGCACGTCTTCAGCATCGGGCACTTCCGGATAAGAAAAGGCAGGCTGGAGCTTTTCGGCGGGAATCCCGAAGCGTCCGGCCTTCGGAACTGACACCGTCTCATGATAAATATCGCATCTGTCAGTGAGCAGCCGTTCGTAGCTCATAAAGGTCTCACCTTTGCGTTTGCAGAAACCGGGGAATAACCCGGCGCGATATATTCACAGAGCAGATGGTGCACCGCCGGTTTTCTGATTCCGCCTTCATCTGCCACCGTATAGGAATAGTCACCTATCTTTTCAGATTGATAGGCGGAAGCGGCTGCTTCATTCTGGTTGATCAGCGCAAAATATTGAGAAAGCTTTAATAACGCAAGCTTAATCTTTTCGGGAAGCGGTGAGTAAATAGGGTCAGTGAACGAATGCCCCGCCATTCTGGCCGCTTCCGCCTCCGCCTCCAGAATGTCCTGTATAAGAAGCGGCTCCGGCCTGTTTTTGACTTGATCATAAACTGAATATGAAACAACGTCAGACGGCTGAATTAACATAACTGCCACCCCCGTCTTATTCTTTAACGTTTACGATTTTGGCGCTTGCATCTTCTTCTTCAAATTTGCTGTCAAGTTTAGCCGTCAGTACGATAATAAATTTGCGGCTGCGAATATCTTTATCTACTTCGATTCGGATATTCCGTGAAAAACCGAGAATGATATTTTTCGGGTGAGTCAAAATGATGTCAGACGCATCGTACTGGGAGTCACCTTCTCCGACCGAGTACGGCTGCAGATTGGACACTCCTTTGACCGGAACGCCGAATGCTGAAGACAAACCGCCCTGCACCGCAAGATCCCCCAGATTGGTCTGACGGTCAGCCACACGGTCTTTCCATTCAATCTCCATGCCTTGAGATGTGTAAAATCTGAATTCCTGAGGCAGGCGCAAATATTTTGCCGGAATGGCTTTTAAGCCTTTTTTAAATGTGGCTCTGGACAGCTCTTCCCCGTTTCCGTCAATGACGTGAGATACAGTCTGCTTACGGATTCCGTCAAGCTGTGCCAAGTACGGATCAGAAGAAGATGTATCGCCGTTTACGACAAGCTCCTCAATATCGACTGCCGCCCGCTCCGCCAAAACCTGCATGATCGTCTGCTGCAGGCCGTCTTTTTCAATATTATTTTCAAGCGTGTCATAGGTGATATTAATTTCCGCAATGACTTCTTTCGTATTCAGCTGCACCGTACTTGTTGCCGGGACGGTCAGCTGATCGTCAGTTAAGGCTTTTCCTTCCTCAGCGGCACGCAGAATACGCTGGCCGAAACCGATTTTTTCAAATTTCTGCGAGTCATTTTCCATTTGAATCACACGCGATTCGCTGAAAATGGTCGGCGTGTTCTGCACCATGCGGATAAATGCTGAAGCTTGTGCGGGGTTCATTAAACCGCCGCTTTTTAAAGCGGAAAGTGACATTTCCGCCTTTCTGATGATATCTTGATTTCTCACTCTACAGTTCCTCCTTCTGACTGGGCTTAAAGCAGTCCGCTCCAAATGGATTTTTTAACAGGCTCTTGGCCGCCCGTCTCTTCTTCCGGCTGCTTTGATGCGCCTCTTACTTTTTCAAGCGCTTCAATGCGTTTAATAATCGGCGCGAGCATGTCCTCAACAAGCGTTTTCAGCTTTTCTTCATCAGACGGCGCAGCCGCCCCGTCTTTGTCTTCCGTGTTTTGGTCCAAGCTGTCAAGCCGCTTTAAAAGCGGGTGCAGCGCGTGCTCAATCGATTCTCTAACGTCTTCTTTTCTCATCTTGTTCAAGTCCTCTCCCTTGCGGTTTCTTGATTTGCGGTCACGGTCGAGAAATTGCTTGACCGCGCCGAATAAGCCGGCTTGCTTTTCTGCCGGCTCTTCGTAAACGTCAGCGGTTCCCGCCATGCTGTAGCCCGTAATGATACCGGCTTTAATCTGATCCCATACTTCATCGGAAGCTTTGGTGACAAGCACCCAAGATCCTTTCCGGATCACAGCATTCCCGATTTCAAAGTCATCCGGGGCGACGTACGACTCCACCACCTCGCCGGTCCCGCCTTCAAAATTATGATTTGTATCGATGTTGCGGGCGTCCGCCAAAAAACCGTGAGCGGCCTTTTCAATCTCTTCAGCCGTCATATAATCGCCATGGGCATCCGGGACATCCGGCTCGTAAACGATGCCGTAAACAAGCTTCTGCTCATCCGATTCGCTTTTTGTAAACACCTGCACCTTTTTTTCAAATGACGGAAGGCCTCCGGCTGATTTTGTAAAAAAGAATTCCGTTTGGTTCGCCGCCTTATCGACATAGCTCACAAAACTGATGACGGCATTTCTCAATTCTCTCGGCACGAGATGTTTTCACCCCCTTTCAGGATTGCTCCTTTTTCCCTTTCAGCACCGGCCGGCTGTAGTACTCTTCAGGCCATTCCTCAAGCGTCTTGCCGAGCACTCTTCCGGCCAGATCACGGAGGTCATTAGGAGAGACCGCACCAGCGGAAATAAATGGCGTAAGCACCTTCGCAATTTCAAGCGGATCGCGAAAATCAGGCCCTTTTAATGTGAGCTGTACATCGTGGAGACCCAGTTCAGGCAAAAATAACGTGTTGAGCTTATTAATCAGCGTTTTCCGCTCCGGCTGAAACACCTGCTCCTCCGTTATTTTCCGTGCCGTATCGGCGGTGGCTTTGTTGTATTCCTGCGCCTCGCCCGTATAAAGCGGCGGGAGACGGAAAGCGGAACGGAGTTTATTTCTGCTTTTGTCGTCATATTCAAGAAACAGCGCATCATCCTGCAGAATTTCGGCAAGTGATTTAATTTCCACAGACACGGGCGTAATGTCTTCGCCTCCGTGAAGGTCTTTTTCCCTCGCAATGCCTTCCGCCTCAATCAGCAGAAATTTGTGGGCGTTTTCCACCCCTTCCAGGTCATTCATATAATCCTGAAGCTCTTTGTACGATGCTTCTGACAGCATGCCGTTTTCAACCGTAATGGCGGCCGGCACATGACGGCCCTGCTTGAAATACATAAAATTCAGTTCTTCCGCTTTCCGGGCGCCGTACAGATTGACGATATTGCCGACCCAGCGCGGAATTCCGTAAGTGCCGCTGCCGATTTTTAAGTGAATGGCTTCATTTGCCCGGTATTCTTCAGACAGGGTCTTTACGTATTCGCCGGTTCTCATGTCCATCATGCGGGGGTCGCCGTATTCCTTAAAAAACACTTTCCGACCGTTCAGCATCTGAACATATTTACGGAACCGTTTTTGCCTTTTAATCGTTTTGGATGCGCCGTTTTCTTCATATGAAAATGTGACTTCAACAGGATCAGTCACACCGCACACGCGCATATGTTTCACATCCAGATATTCAATCCCCGCCGGTTTTCCCGCCCCGTCCCGAAGCACTTCGAGAAAACCGTTGCCCGTTTTTTCACGGTCTTCTATCGCATATCCGAGGATCGTCTCGGCCGATTCATCAAAGTGAAGACATTTGTAAAAGCTCTCCAGCTTCATCCAGTTTTTTTCGGCCCGGGCCTTTTTTGACGGGGAGCAATCTGGGCTATTTACATCAAAGGTATATTCCACATCAAACCCAAAACCCGTAATATTGACCCGATACGCGTCAATGCACTGCTGAAGAATCGTCGAGTATTCGGCGATTGTTTTCAGTTCAATGAGATTATAGGGCGGTGAAATGATGTCTTCGCCGTACAGATCGGCAAATTGATCTTCGTTCATCTGCCTTGCCTGCGGCGCGGCCATTTTTGATTTAAAGACGGTGGCTCTAACGTTTTGATAGTTCGGCAACACCTACCTCCTCCTTTCCCGATTCGGACGTCTCCGTTTTTGTGATGCATCTTTCAGATCCGCCGCGTCATAGTCATCCAGCGCATACCAAATGGCTGAAAGTGTGTGGGGATCAATTGAAAACTCATCTTCCGACAGAACGCCGTTTTTGTTTTTTGCGTACGTTAAGTTCTGCAATTCGCGGATCGTATGTTGACAGCTGTCTGAGCAATAGATGTGTTTGAACCGTTTCAGTTTTTTTGTATACTGAAGTCTTGAGCCCGGAAACTTTTTGGCCGCAACCATGCAAAAGCCCTGCCTGCGAAAATATTGGATGCTTTTCGGCTCAGCCGAATCCGCTTTGATCAGCTCTTTTTGATCCGCCAATTCCTGAAGCTCCTCAGCTGTCTGATCATCGGTCATTTTGTTTTTGTAATACTCCCAGAAAATATAAAGCTCTTTTTGATCCGGATCGACGGCAAGCCGGATGACCGCATTGTATGACTCTTCAAAACCGAAATCCATGCCGGTCCGAAACAGGGGGCGCCTGATGGAAGCAATCCGCTCCGTTACTTCGTTGTGCTCCATGACCTGAAACTGCGGAAACACGCGGATGCCATTGACGCCGAACTGTCCTTTGCGGGCGATCCGGTACAAATCAGGATCGTAATGCCGTAAGCTGTCCAGCTGCTTAATATAGCTTTTCGGCAAAAACAGATTATCGCACGCTGTGGAATGGTGGTAATACGTATCTCCCTTAACGACGGTGCCTTTTTCATACAGCGTCTGATCATCCAATACAAGCCGTTTTTTTTGGTCATCACGAAAAAAATGCCGATACGTCCAATTGGAGGTGCCCACTGGATTTGTGGTGCATATCATATGAAGCGAAAGCTCAGGATGGCGCAGACGCCCGATCAGCTCCTTAAAGCCTTCATACTTCACTTCAGAGCATTCTTCAATCCATATCAGTGAAATATGATGAATGGATTTCAATTTGGCCGGGTTGTCCATCCCTTTAAACATAATCCGGCTTCCGTTTGAAAATCTCAGCTGCATCGGCGAAGATACGGCCTTTACGGCATGTCCCAGCTCAAGCTCCCCGATAATGTCTTCAAACAAGGCGAAAGTAGAATCTCTGTGCGTATCGAAAACCTCCCGCACGACAAGTGCCGTCCGCTTTTCACGAAGCAGCTTGAGGATGATTTTCAGCGCGGTATGATAGCTTTTTGACGAGCCGTAGCCTCCGACGAGAAATTGGTACGTTTCATTCCAATTGAACAAATAATCTTCAAAGCGCGGGTTGACCGCTTTTTCAATCATGACCGTTCCTCTTTCCGCGTAATGACAATGTCAATCGGCTTTTGGCTGTCTTCTGTTTTTTCCATCTTCTGCTGTGCCAGCTTTAATTTTTCATTTTCGATTTTTTGTTTAAATTGATCGGGGAAAAGGTCAAAGTACAAGGACAGCTTTTCAAGAGCTTTCATCTTGTCGGCAAGCTTGATTGCAATGCCCTCTTTTCCGAGTTTTGCTTCTGTGACGATGGTTCCGTCCAGAAGGTGCGAATCTTTAACGTCAACGTAGCTGATTTCCTGCATAATCGGCTTATCATTTTCGTCAAAGAGCGGCCCTGATTTTCCGAAGGCCTGAACCTCTTTTTTTCCGAAGGTTACATAATCGGTAATGTCGGCGAAAGCGATTTTCACATAGACTTGAAGAACGTCCATCGCTTCGACAAACACTTTATTGACCATTTCCTTTTTCATGCGGCTGATTTCTTTGGCGACTTTTTCGTTTTTTAACAGCCTGCTTCCCGTCACATGCGCGCTTTCCGGTGAATACCCGGCTTTTATCGCAGATTGGGTGGCGTTAAAGCTTTTCACATAATAAAGACAAAACAGCCGCTGGCGTTCGTTTAACTCATCACCTTCGCCCGGGTTGTTTTTTCCGCCGCTTTCCGCATTCTTATGAAGCGCCTCGTCCCAGCGCCCTTCTTTTTTCCATCTGCCGATCGTTCTTGCGGATACGCCTGATTTGCCGGCAAGGGCGCGATTTGTGATGCGGCCTTTATGAGACTGATAGATTGTAAATGCCTGTTTTCTTTTTGCGTTTTTCATGCTACGGCATCACCGCCACCTCCGACATGATTGTCTATAATAAAAAGCGGCTTCTAATCGGGCCGCTTTTTGTGATCGTCTGTTCACTTCTAGGTGGCAAACGTATGACAACTTATGAAGCAGGCGATTGATTTCTTTGTTCCTGCTGTTTTTGAATTTTCAGAAGCGCCCGTTTGACCGTCGTCTGTACGGTTGATTTCTTTACGTTCAGCAAGGCGGCGATCCGTTCATATGAAAAGCATTCCGCTTTGTGGAGCAGCAGCATTTCTTTTTCTCTATCCGTTAAAACGGCTAATGCGTCCCGCAGTCTGATTCTGTCTTCTTCAGTCACATTTGCGGACGGTTCAAACATCAGCGCCTGCGAATAGGTTTCTATGATTCTCGGATCTTTAATCAGCATTCTCTGATAAGCGTCTCTTCGGTCTATCGCTCTTCTTATGCCGGGCTGCCGGCCTTTTTCAAGCCATTCGATGACATATTCCACATCTGTAATGATCGTTCTGATGATTTTTTTATCTTTCAGTTCTTCTGAAGTAAGCACCGTTTCATCGGCTTCCTCCAGCTGCTTGTACCACTTTTTCGTCTCTTTCAGCGTGCGTTTATATTCAAATAGTAAGTCTTCCATGCAGATCCTCCTCTTTTTCGGAACAAAAAAAGGACACCAACCAATGCGCAGCATATACGCGATTGATCAGTGTCCGCAGGCTTTCCGTCTTGGACGTATTCTGTTTTTTTCGATTAATTCAATTTAAAGCCGATTTCATATTCGACCCGGGCCAGATCCCCTTTTCGCGTTTCGACAAGCGTTTTGCCGTGCTCCGGCGCTTCGGCGAGCCATGCTTCCTTCTTCAGTCCGTCTACAATGATGACCCGCACCTTGCCTTCTTCCAGCTGGCTTTGTAATGTTGTATGTTCAATGTCGGTCAGTTTTTTAGGATTCATGTTTTACGTCCTCCGTCTTTTTCAGGATGTTTACTTCATGTATGAGGCTTCCGAGCTCATTTATGAACGCTTCTTTTTCTTCAGAACTTTCTCCCCGGAGCAGGCGGAGAGCCGTTTCGGCCGCCTCAAAAAGTTCCGGGGCTTTTGCCATCAATGCCGCGTTGATCTGCTGAGAGTATGAACTTAAGTTGAAAACGGCCGCGATGAGCCTTCCGTTTGAATAAGGGAACTTCTCTTTATCCGCTTCGCTGTAAGCGGAATAAATGTAAATGGGTTTTTCTTCTCCGCTGTGTACGGCCCGCCATGGAGCGGGGCTGTGTTTTTCTTGCAATGGTTATCCTCACTTTCCATCAGCCTCATGCCATGCTTCAATTTGCTTTTCTATCCGTTTCGCCCTGAACAGCAGGCAAAAAAGCCATTTAATATATTTATACACGTGCATCAAGCCTCACTTTTGCGTCTTGAACCATTCGCTCGAGACGTTTAATGACCGGCGTTAAATCAGTGCCTGTTTTGCAGTTCGGGCAAGGGTGAAAGACAGCGCCGAAACCCGTTTCCGTCACAATGACCTTCTTCGGCCCGCACAGCTTACACATTATCTCGCCCCCTCTAATCTGTGGTTTACTTCAAATGAATTGCCATTAATGATGACTAAATAATCGCTGCACATCTCATAAATTCTTGTGCCCAAGGCTTCATCAACCTGCACCAGTCCGTCACAGGCCAGCTCGCTCGAGATAAGAACCGGCTTATGATTTAAATAGCGGTAATTCACGACGGCGTACATTTGTTCAATCTGCCAATCGGTCGCCCGGGGTTTTCCGTTCAGCGGTTTGAACAGATCGTCAATAAAAAGCACATCCGCCTGTTTCATACGGCCAAGCTTTGCATCAAGCAGATCAAAATCATTTTTTAAATCCGTAAATCCCTCCACAAAAGGAAAATACAGCACGGGTGTCTGCTTCTGTCTCATGACATAATTGCTGAGAGCGGTCAAAAGATGGGTTTTTCCCGACCCCGGACGCCCTAAAAGGGCAATGCTGTTTTTCCGGCAGTTTTTAATCTTGTCGAAGTTTTCAACATATTCAAGGGCGCACTCATATGCGTCGACGACTGCCTGAGGCTTGCCCCGCGTGATAAATCCTTTGAAATCCAGCTTCCGAAAGGCGCCTGTAATCTCACTTGCGCTGAGGATGCGCTCTGCTTTTCGTTCGGCGGCGCAGCGGCACTTAACCCACACATCCATTCCCAGCTGGTTTTTGAGATAACCGCCCTGATCTTTACAGAGCGGACAGTCAAAGCGGCTTTCGTCTGATTCTTCCGGTCTGTCCGCCAGTAATGGACGTTTTCCGTTTTTCAGGTCGGCCAGTATCTGCTCGATCGTTCGTTTTGTCATGTATCGTATTCCTCTCTTTTTTTGTTGTGATTGTCCTTCCCGCAATTCGTGCATTCAAGCGGTCTTCCATATACTTGGCGCAATAGCTGAAAGCCTTGATCGTTTCAGCTGAAGAGGTGCGCCGCTGTTCAAAAGCGGTAAAGCATTCGCCGAGCCATTTGATTGCTTCTTGTGCTGACGCACCGAGGGAAACAATACGGGCGATGGCCTGATAATCCCGGGGCGACGGGTATACGCTCCGCCCCTCCTGTGCAGACCTTAATCTGATAAAATGGGCGGCAATGTCGTTAATCGTTTCTTCAGCAGTATGATTTTTTGTTATATCTATTTCTCTCCGGACATTTTTGTCCCGGTGATCCGCCGATATTGTCCGGTCAGTTGCTTCCGGGCGGGTCAATGTCTTTTTCGGCGTGAATCTTTTCGAGTGCTTTACGGAGACGATGAGTCCGTAAGGGGCGCGGACGGTTTTGATATATTCATGCTGTTCCAAAACCTCAAGCCACCGTCTGACGGTTTTTTCGCTGACGGCAAATACGTCGGCCATTTCTTTTGCTTTTAAGGGCTTATGACCGAGGACGATCCCCCACTTTACGCCGTCTTTTACGTGTTCCTTTGTCGTTGAGCTGATGAACCATAAAAACAGCCAAATAGCAGACCCTATTTTGTCGTAATGTTCTGAATTCAATAATCCGGAATAGATGAAAAACGGGTAGCTTTTACGACTCATAAGGGACGTCTCCGTTTGTCTTCAGACCTATATAGCGTTCATACTGCAATCGGTTATCAAATCGGAATACCGGTAGTCCGCAAGCGGTAAAAGATATCGAACCGCCTGCTTTTCCTAAACATCTCTGGTCAGCCGGATTGCTGCTGAAACGGATGATTATCGGCTTCATCTCTCACCCTCCTGATCAATTTCTTATCGTATTTTGATACATTTCGTATCCCTATGATGTTGATTATATACGATACCTTTCGTATCATCAAGACCTTTTTGATACTTTTTTTATCATCTCTTTATTTTGATACATTTTGTATCTATAATCATAAGTAACTTAGGGTGTTGAAAAAAGAGAGGTCATTCGGATGATAGGCGGAAGATTAAAGAATCTCAGAGGAAAGAAAACACAGGAAGAAGTCGCAAATCATATCGGTGTCTCGCGCGCCAGATATTCTCATTATGAAAACGGCCGATCTGAACCCGATTACGACACGCTGCAAAAGCTTGCGGATTATTTCAAAGTGTCGACTGATTATTTGTTAACCGGAAAAGAACCTTCAGATGAAGACATGTTTGCCGATCCCGACCTGCAGATCGCATATCGGGACATGCAGGACTTTTCTCCGGAAAGCAAGCAGCAGGCCATTGAATTCATTAATTATTTAAAAGAAAAAGAGAAAAACCGCAGGCCGAAACATAAATAATCCGCTCTTTTCCTTTAAACTGCTTAACGTTCAGCCGATATAAAAGCTGAATGTTTATTTTTAAAAGAAAAGGGAATTGATTCAAAGTCCGATCAGGGCTTTTCTTTCTCGCTTAAAAAAGAACATATGTTCGAAAGGGTGTATTCAATTGGGCGATTTTTTAACACATCTTGAGGAATACGTCAAAAACTTATATTGCCGCATGGGAATGACCGCCCCTCTCCATATTGATATGCAGATGATTGCCAAGGAGCTTGACATTTGGATTCATTTTGAAGATACGCACAGTATGATGCTGAAGCGGGACGGCATGTACAGCATCGTCCTGAATCAAAGAAAGTCACCCGAAGAGCAATGGCAGGATTTTGCGCACGAACTGTGCCATGTGCTGAAGCATACCGGCAACCATTTTCATATGAACAAGCTGTTCAGAGAACTGCAGGAATTTCAGGCCAACCATTTTATGTACCACTTCTGTGTGCCGACCTTTATGCTGTTAAACATGGAGCTTCCCCAGCGAAGGAGCCACGCCGTTATTTTAATCGCAGCCGCTTTCCGGGTGACGGCATCATTTGCGGAAAAAAGGCTGGAGCTGTTTGAACGGCGTAAAGCAGGTATTCAATTTCAGAAGCGGCTCGCTTGTCTGTTATCCGACAAGCGGCCGAATGTGTATTATGAAAGCGGACAGACACACTTACATGCCGCTGAAGAAAAAACGCCGTATTTTATTGAAAATTAGCGATACTCCGCTGGCAGAATGTCATCATTTTCACATCGGAGGAAAGGTTTTTGCATCATGACGCTGTTCTCACCGTGCTGCCCGCCAAGCACTTCTTGCGCCGCATAGCAGCTCCAGTAAATGTAAGAACGGGCCCCCTGTTCATTTATCATAAAAACCGGCCTTCACGGCTTCTACATACCGAAAAAACAGATCGGTTGGCGTATATTTTTCTCCCCGGCAGCCAAAATTGCTGAACAGCGCGTGTCTCTGCGCCGTGCTCACTTCCAATTGCAGCCCCATTTTCCTTTTTGTCCGATTGACAATGTTGCCGGGATTTACACCTGCCAGCCGATCATTCTTCTCTGTCAGCTCGGCATCAAATCCCGCTTCACACAGCAGATCACAAATCAGTCTTGCTTTTTCCAGATCCGCGCCCCCGACGAGTGTATTTGCCTTTTTCAGATCATGATACCCATGAAAAGCCAATCCGTAATGATGGGCGGTCACTTTTTCTAAAGCCAGGGGTTCGTCAAAGCGTGTGCTTGTCAAATGGAGAGAACGGTTATCGCACCGCTTCGTTCCTTCAAATAAATAAATTGAGCTTTGGTCAGAAAATGCCCGCACCAGCTCACTGACACCCGGCTCAATCCTGCCGCCGTGGGGAGCGAGGACGATACATTTACTTCCCTCTTTTTCTTCATAAATAATTCTGTATTCCGATTCAGCAGCAGAAAGGGCTGCGAAATTATCATATCTATCTTTCATGTGTAACATGCTCTCCTTTTCCAGTCAGCACCAGTTTACTCTACTCATCTGGGAATTGGAAACCTTTTTATAGTATGATTTGATAGAATACGTATCAGGGGGGATATATCATGGGGTTCATCAATGGATTGCTGGGCAATGCGTCGACAATATCGACGGCTGAAGCAAAAGCAGAACTGGCTCGTATTCTGCTGGAAGGTGAGAATGTCAACGCCGCATTTAAGCTTGTCCGAGATATCATTGTCTTTACGGATAAGCGTCTTATTCTTGTTGATAAACAGGGACTCACAGGGAAGAAAACGGAGATTCAATCCATTCCGTACAAGAGCATTTCCAGATTCAGCGTAGAAACCGCCGGCCGCTTTGACCTTGATTCAGAGCTGAAAATTTGGATTTCAGGCGCGGAACTTCCCGCTGTCTCAAAGCAGTTTAAAAAAGATGAAAGCATTTATGATATTCAAAAGGCCCTTGCCGCAGTTTGTATGTAAGAAGAAACGGAAGCCCGGAGAGCTTCCGTTTTATTGATTACAGTTTTTCTTCAATTTTCGCCTTCGTTTTCGGGCCGTAAATTCCGTCTGCCGTTAACCCGCTGACGGATTGAAAACGTTTTACGGCATTTGCCGTTTTCGGACCGTAAACGCCGTCCGCCCCATGATTTTTTGCTCCTTTATCAGGATAAAAATAAAGAGCGGATAAAGCGTTTTGCACTTGTTTTACGTTTGTCCCTTTCGTCAGCGGTTTCGTCACTTTGATCACACCTGATGGAAGCGGATAGGAAGACACAGCCTGACTTTTTGAAGAAGAACCCGTCTGAGCGAGCTTGATCACTTGTCCGACTGTAATGTGATTCGGATCTGTGATATGGTTGATGCTTTGCAGCGATTTTACGCTGACACCGTGCGATGCTGCGATTTCCGATAAGGTGTCGCCTTTTTTCACATGGTATTCAGACGCGGAAGAAGCAATAGAGGCTTTTTTCGCCGGCATACTCCCGCTTAATTTCTTTTCAATCTTCGCCTTCACTTCATCCCAGCGGCCTTCAGACAAAATGCGGTGCGGGCAGTACTTTCCGTTCCAGTCCTGATGCTTTCTGATTCTGTCAATCCCCCAGCCCCGTTCTTTCAAAAGCTGCGCCGCGAACGCAATCGCCAGTTCTTCTGCGGCTCTGTACCGTTCGCCGCCTGACTTGCTGTAACAGATTTCTATAGCAATCGACTTTCGGTTTCCGGTACCATTCGTGCCGTCTCCCGAATGCCAGGCATTCCGGTCCAACGGAATTCCCTGGATCACTTCTTTGTCATCAACCGCAAAATGATAGCTCGTTGATTCGCTGTTTCCCGTCATATAGCTGATTTCATTAGCGGCGGATGCGTCGTTTGCCGTGTTATGAATGGTAATATACTCCGGCGTCATCGGATTCGGACATTTTAACGCATATTTATCAGCCGATACGAGCCGTTTTTTCACTTCAATCCCCACTCTTCATCTCTCCTTATGCCTTTTTCATCAATAGGTGGCATTCGTAGGACAGATAACTTGAGCATATAGACCCTGCATTCGGATAAAAATGGAATGGATACGCATGCAAAAAATAAGACCCTTCCACAGAAGGGTCTTTATGTTATGTTTGGTTGCGCGCGGCAATATGGAATGTGCCGTCCGCTTGGTTTTCCAAATGGCTTTCATGGCCGATTACCTGTGTAAAGCTGAACCCGACAGCAACAAGCAGCAATCCTGACAACAGTTTAGATTTCATATAGACAATCTCCTCTCTGGATTTGTTTTTGGGCGTGCACCATTTTTTCATAAAACGTGAGCGCTTTTTCAGGCTGTCCGTGTTTCATGTAAAATTTGGCAGCGTCATGCGCCAATTCTTCCACATACGGATACAGCATGTGTTCTTCCAGAAAATCAAACGTGTGCCTGACGGATGCGTTATCCATTTCCTTGCCGTATAACGCATGTAAAAATTGGAACAGATTCACAAACAATTCATCATTGTATTCGCGGGCGATACTGAGCCCGAGACGGTATTGCTTCTCTGCTTCGGCTGTAGTGTTCTGTTTATAAAGAACCTGTGTTAATGAGTAAATAGAATGCGGAAGATTATCGAACTTTTCTGACCTGCAAATGGAAACGGATGTCTCAAAATATTCGGCTGCTTTAGAGAGGTCTCCCATTTTTTCGTAACAGTTTCCGAGATTATATAAGGCTGAACTGATAAGACGGGGATTGCCTTCTTGTTTTGCAAGATCTAAAGCAAGTTCTAAGTGGGGCAATGCTCTTTCTGGATACTGCATGTCATCATAATTCCCTGCAATAACGAATTCACATTGGATTCTGCGGACGTTGTACGTCTCATACGATTGGTACGTTTCAAGGGCTTGAACGGCATAACTCATGGAGACGTAGGTTTGTTTCAGGTTGTAAAATATCTCGGCCATTTTAAAAGCAAACTCAGCTTTCTCGATGTCATCAGAAACGAGTGCAAGGTTTTTTTCAGCCCGTTTGTAATACATCATGGCGTTTAGGAACATTTTCTGTTTAAATTCGTACATTCCTCGAAAAAAATTAAAGTAGTAATCAAGCAGTCCTGTCAGTTTATACTGGTTGCCTTCAATGTCTTCCAATAATTCTGAAAACTCAGGCTGAGAAGGGTCCTCTTTTAAGGGCTTGATGTAATCCAGCATGACACGGTGTCTGAATTCCATTAATGAATAATACAGCAGCAGATCCTGATCTTCTTCCATATCCTCGATCTCTCTCTCTACTTCACGTTTGACGCGCTCCGCCTCAAGAACGTGAAACTGCCGGATATGGGTATACCATTCATTAATTTTGAGCCCGACAAAAGAGGACGGAATAGTCTGCTTCATCCTCAATAAATCCCCCCTTTTGGAATGACCGAGATATGTCATATTTTATCATATTTGCTAGAAAAAGAAGAACGCAAAAAGACCGCAATTGTCGAATTTCGGATATCCGCAACGATTTATCTCCGTCACAAGCTTATTGCTTGTTTCTTCCGTGCCGTTGATATAGCATATCCTTGCAGCTTTTTATTCTGTATTAAATGGGGGTTTTCACATGACAGCACAAAATCAATTGGTCAGCCACTTTCTGTCACATCGAAACGTGACGATTGAGCTGGCGGAAAAAATCAGCCGCGAACATTACGATTACAAGCCGGCAGAGACATCAATGTCCGCTCAGGAACTTGTAAAACACATGGTTTATTCTTTTCTTATGTTTGCAAACGTCATTAACGACGGAAACGGATCAGCCATCCAGAACAAACCGAAAGAAGAAGCAGAAACAGACCTCGTCAAACTGGCTGAAACGTGTACTGAAAAAACGACAAACATCCTGTCACAGCTGACAGAAGATCAGCTGAACCGCGAAATTGACCTGACCGCCTCTTTCGGCAGAAAAGTGACCGGCGCGGCTCTCCTTCAGCTTGCCATGGAGCATGAAATTCATCATAAAGGCAATCTTTTCGTGTATGTCAGAGAAATGGGCCACACGGAACTTCCGTTTTATCAGCAAAAATCATAATCCGGCCATCCGCCGGTCTGCGACATAACAGCAGGCTGGCGGATTTTTTGTTCTGTATAAAATTTTCCGAAAATTTAATTGATTACCGCCTCTTAATCATATATAATCTGATAAAAATAGTAGGATTATTCAGGAGGCACACAGATGACTGTAAGCATTGTGTTTATGGGTTTCTTTGTCGGAACGCTTGTCGGATTGACGGGTGTGGGAGGAGCAGCGCTTTTGACTCCTTTACTGATCGTTTTGGGGATCAACCCCTCAATCGCCGTCGGCACTGACCTTTTATATAACTCCATCACCAAACTGTTCGGTGTCGTTTCTCATTGGAAGCAGCGCACCGTTCAATTTAAACTTGTCGGCTACTTGGCGCTCGGAAGCATTCCCAGCGCAACAGCCGCCATCGGTGTTCTTCACTTGTTTCCCGCTTTTCACCAGCATCAGGAGCAGATTATCAAACAGGCGCTCGGCTACGTGCTGACCCTTGTAGCCATTTCCATTATCGCCCGCCTTTTTTTCGATAAAAAACTGCGGCCGAACCGCTGGCAGCAAAAAACGCTTGAAGAAAAGCGGACACTCATGATACTGATCGGCGTCATTTTCGGCTTCATCGTCGGCCTGACATCTATTGGATCCGGCTCATTATTTGCGATCGCCATGTTATACCTGTTCAGAATGAAAACGGCAGAAGTGGTGGGAACGGATATCGCACATGCCTTTCTGCTCGTAACGGCTGCCGGTCTGTTAAACGCAAGCTTCGGAAGCGTCGATTACCTGCTTGTATTGAATCTGTTGATCGGCTCTGTGCCGGGTGTGCTTCTCGGCAGCTTCTTTTCGCCGAAATTCTCACCGCGCCCCCTGCAGTTTGTGATGGCGGCGATTATTTTAATCAGCGGAATAAAATTAATATAAAAAAGGCGCTGTTGTCAGATCGCCTTTTCCCTTATAATGTCACACCGGACTTAAAGATTGCAAGCTCCCGAAAATCGTTTTTTTCGTTATTGACAAATTCTCCGCTTGCAACTTTAATAATGTATTGTATAAAATCTCTTACAATGTGATCTTCTGTTGTTTGTTCTTCCGCCAATCTGCCCGCGTCGTAATCAATCCAATGAGGCTTTGATTGAAATAAATCGGTATTTGTTGATACTTTCACAGTCGGGACAAATGTGCCGAACGGCGTGCCTCTTCCGGTTGTAAACAAAACGATGTGACAGCCCGCCGCGGCGAGCGCTGAAGAAGCGATTAAATCATTGCCGGGCGCACTGAGCAGTGTCAATCCCTTTGTTTTCAGTGTTTCACCGTATGTCAGCACATCAGAAACCGGTGCAAGACCGGCTTTTTGGGTGCAGCCGAGCGACTTGTCTTCGAGCGTTGAAATGCCGCCTTCCTTATTCCCTGGTGACGGGTTTTCATAAATCGGCTGCTCGTGCTTCATAAAATATTGCTTGAAATCATTGATCAATCGGACTGTTTTATGAAACACTTCTTCACTCGCCGCACGCTGCATGAGAATCGTCTCAGCGCCGAACATCTCAGGCACCTCCGTTAAGACCGTGCTCCCTCCCTGTGCAATCAAGTAATCTGAAAATCTCCCTAATAAAGGGTTTGCGGTGATGCCGGAAAAACCGTCCGACCCGCCGCATTTCAATCCGATGCTCAATTCTGACAGCGGAATCTCCTCACGTTTATCTCCCTTTGCCGCAAGGTGTATCTCTTTAAGAAGCGCAGTACCCGCTTCAATTTCATCTGTGACAGCTTGTGATTCGAGAAATTTCACCCGATCTCCATTCACTTCAGAAAGCGTTTCCCTAATCGCCGCCAGCTCATTATTTTCACAGCCGAGCCCTAAAACCAGCACACCGCCCGCATTTGGATGACGGATGGCGTTCATCAGCATTTGTTTCGTATTCTCATGATCATCGCCAAGCTGGGAGCAGCCGTATTGGTGCTTTAAAACCAGCACATTGTCAAAGGGCGCAATGTCTTTCGCCTCTTTTACGAAGCGCTGCAGGATTTTCTCAGCGACGCCGTTAACGCAGCCGACTGTAGGCACGATCCACAGTTCATTCCGGACGCCGGATGTACCGTTTTCTCTTCTGTAGCCTTTAAATGTCCGGTTCTCATTTGTAAAAGGATTGTCCTCGAAGCGCGGTGAATACGTGTATTCTTGCACATCGGATAAATTCGTTTGCAGATTATGGGTATGAATATGCTCGCCGGCCGAAATCCGCCTTGTCGCACGCCCGATTGAAAAACCGTATTTAATGATGCTGCCGTTTTCTTCAATGGTTTGCAGCGCGATTTTATGCCCCCGCTTTACAGGGTCCTTCACTTCAATCGTCAGTCCGTCTGTATGCAGCCGCTCCCCTTTGTTAAAATGGCGCATGGCGAGAAGCACGTTATCGTTTTTATGGATTTTTATGACCTCTTTCATTTCACTTCCCCCTTTTTGCCGCAGCATTCATGTATCGCCTGCTTCATACCCAGCTCATGAATGACAGACAGAAAAAAAGCCGTTCGTTCAGTCAGCCCCGGAAGATGATTCAGATTCTTCCCCCACAATCGCTCTTCTCCTAATATGGCAGATGCCGCTTGAAACATATCATCTTTGCAACGGGACCGCGCCATTTGAAAACGGTTAAGAACCTCCTCGCAGTCAGCCGGTTTGTTCGGTCCGTTCCAGTATAAATAGATCATGGCGCTGAACGAAAATACCAGCTTCTCAGGTAGCCGGCCCTCCTGTTCGATATAAGCCTTCAGCGTCGGCAGGTTTCTTGTTTTGAATTTCGCGGCGGCGTTAAGGGTAATGCTTTGCAGATAATGGTGGATATAAGGGTTTTTAAACCGCTGTAACACATCTGCCGCGTATTGGGTGACACCCTCTATTTGCAGCACAGGGAGGATTTCTTCATTGATCAGCTCTTCAATGAATCTGCCCGTCACCTCGTGCTCAGCCGCTTCCCGGACGGTTTGCAGTCCGTATAGTAAAGCCACTGGCGCCAATGCCGTGTGAGCGCCGTTTAAGATTCTCACCTTTTTTGTCCTGTAAGACGTAAGGTCAGACGTGATCAGTGCGTTCAGCCCGGCCTCAGCAAAAGGAAGCTCATTCTGAAGCTGTTCCGGCCCTTCTATCACCCACAAATAATAATGCTCACCAACCACAAGCAGACGGTCTTCGTATCCGAGAAAATCGGTAAGTTCTTCCGCGGTATCAACAGGAAATCCGGGAACAATCCGATCCACGAGGGTATTGCAGAAGATGTTCGCGTCATGAATCCATTGAGTAAAACCAGGTTCCAGCTCCCACAGCCCGGCATATTGAAGCACGGCCGCCTTCAGTTTCCGTCCGTTTTCTTCGACCAGTTCACATGGAAGCACAATACACCCTTTCTCGGCGTCACCCGCAAATGCCTTATAGCGGAAATAAAGGAACGCCGCTAATTTCCCGGGGAATGTTTTTTGAGGTCTATCCTCAAGCCGGTCGCCTTTCTCAAACGTAATTCCCGCTTCTGTCGTATTGGAAATGATAAAACGAAGCTCCTCTTGTGCTGCCAGCCGTTTAAAGGAATCATAGTCAGAAAAAAGATCAATGCCGCGGCTGATGGATTTGACGATCATGTGTTCTTCAGCCGGTTTTCCGTCCTTTATCCCCTGCAAAAAAAGCGTAAATAAACCGTCCTGCTCGTTTAAACGTTTTATTTTCTCAGAGCCTCTCGGCTGTACGGCGACAACGCTTCCGTTAAAATCCGTCAATTGATTCAATTGATCGATCTGCCAGTCAGCGAAAGCCCGCAAAAAGTTGCCTTCACCGAACTGAAGGACTTTTTCAGGATATTGAATGTATTCGCCGCACATCTTTTTATTCAGCTGCTGCAAGCTGTCCGCCTCCTTCTGTATTTATGCACACGTTAACATTTCTCCGTGTGAAAACCCGGATATTCAGACGGGCCGTTATGTGAGTTTTTTAATGGAATCTCTTATCATCACCTCGGTGTTTTCATATATTTTTTCCGCCGCCGTATCCGGGTCGGCGATTAGCGCCAAAATCTTCTCTGCGCCGAGTATGCTGATGTTTTCAACCGGGCGTTTTACTGTCGAAAGCCTCGGCGTCATGTATTGAGAAATGCCGATGTCATCAAACCCGATAACAGATATATCTTCCGGAACGTTCAGGCCTTTGGCGAAAATGGCATTCATCGCCCCGATCGCCATATCATCGTTTGAACAAAAAACAGCCGTAGGCGGTGATTGAAGCGCCAAGAGTTTTTCCATCGCCTGACTGCCGCTTTCCATATCATAGCGGCCTTTTACACTGTATTCATGCTTAATCGGGATAGAATGATCAATTAAAGATGTCAAATAGCCTTCTTTCCGCTGAGAAGTTGACCTGAATCCTTCCTTTCCCTCAATGATCGCGATATCTCTGTGTCCGTTTGCGATCAGGCAGTCGACCGCCTGTCTGGAGCCTTCTTTATCGTTTGACAGGATATTCGTGATGCTCCGGTCATCAATGTCCCGGTTCAGCACGACAAGCGGGATGTTTTTCTCGCGGATATGATAAATAAATGAATTATCACTGTCGCTTTGGCTCATTAAAATGATTCCGTCATATCTCATGGGCGTAATGGTTTCAAAGCTTTTCAGGTCGTCAATCGCGCGGACGAACAAATTGTATTCCTCACTGATTGTGCGGTTTACACCTTTGATGGTATCGGAAAAAAAGCTGTGTGAGGTTCCGTTTGTGATGCTTGTAAAAAACAGCCCGATCGTATGGGACTTTTGCATGGCAAGGCTTTTTGCATTTACATTCGGTGTGTAATTCAGCTGTGAAGCGAGCTCTAATATTTTCTGTTTTGTATGCTCTTTAATGTAGGGGCTGCCGTTAAGTGCCCGGGATACGGTTGTGTGGGATACGTTGGCGAGTTTTGCGATATCTTTTATGGTTACCATCGTTTTTCCTTTCTTTCTGTATGCTGTCATTTATTTCTATTGTACCATTAACGGACAGTCCATAAAATCACTAAAGTTAAGGTTTTGCATGATGTAAGTCCTGAACGAGCTCGGCATGCTGCCGGTCCGTCAGTTTATACATTAAACCGATAATCAGCATGGCGCACGCTAAAGCGAAAGCCGGGTACAGCAGCAGAAGCCCTTTAATCCCGATTAACGTGCCTTTTGTCTGAGATGCATTCGGGATATAGCCGATAACGCTCAGCCCGATGCCTGAAAGAAAACCTGATAAAGATTGGGCGAGTTTTCTGGAGAAGTTGAAAAGCGAATATGTCGTCGCCTCCTTCCGTTCACCCGTCTTCCATTCCCCGTAATCAATAATGTCCGACACAAGCGCCCACGTAATGCCGTTTGGTATGCTGATCCCGATAAAAGCAATGCTCGCTAACGCCGTAAAGATATATACATTTGACGGCAGACAGAAATTCAGCGCATCAGCCGCGGCGCTGACGGCAAAACCGATCATCACCGTTTGCTTTTTTCCGAAACGTTTGACGAGTTTCGGCATAAACAAAACACCTAAAAATGAAGAACCGATGATGATAAAACTCATGTAGGACATCAGCTCCGCATTGTTGAGATTGTACTGGGCGAAGTAAACAAGCATAGCGGATTTAATGTTATATGCCGATATTGAGAAAATCGTCATGAAAACGACGGTCAGAAGCGGTTTGTTGCCGATAAAGCATTTGAAAACCGACATGACGGACAGCTTTTCTTTCGGCGCTTCACGGACGATAATTCTTTCTTTGCAGTTTCGGTAGCAGATCATAAATCCCGCGATTCCGATTACGGCCATCATTCCCATGACTGCCGGGTAGCCGATGTGAACGTTATCAAAATGAACAAGAATCGGGATGACGATGACACTTGTAATGAGCAGCGCGCCGAGGGAGCCTATCTGGCGGAATGCGGAAAGCGCCGTTCTGTCCTCCGCATCCTGTGTAATGGCCGCGCCGAGGGAGCCGTACGGAATATTGACGAAAGAATAAGCGATCCCCCACAGCATGTAAGAAGCATAGGCGTACACAAGCTTCCAGGTGACGCTCACGTCCGGTGACACAAAAATCAATACGGTCATGACCGCAAGAATAATACTTCCGAATAATAAGTACGGCCTGAATTTCCCCCGGGGTCCGATCTTTTTTCTGTAGTCAATGGCCGAGCCGACAATCGGATCAGTCAAAGCCGCAAACAGCTTGCTGACCAAAAAAATACTGCCGGCGAACGCTGCCGGAATGCCTGCGACATCTGTGAAAAACTTCAGCAAATAGATCTGCCCGAGATCAAACATAAATCCGTTCCCAAAATCTCCAAAACCATAGGATACTTTTTCTTTCAGACTCAGCTTATGCTCCTTCACTTTTGCGGCAGGTGCTGTCACGACAGGCACATTACTCATAGGCCACCTCTTTCATTCCATTTTTTAAAAGCGGAAATATTCCTCAGCATTCCGGTAACAAATCCCCTCGACAATCTTTCCTAAAAGCTCCATATCGTAAGGCGCTTCGCCTTGTTCCGCCCAGCCGCCGATCAGCGTGCAGACAAGCCGCCTGAAGTATTCATGGCGGGGATAGGACAGGAAACTTCTTGAATCCGTCAGCATCCCGATAAAACGGCTGAACAGGCCCATGTTTGATAACGCTTTCATTTGCTGAAGCATTCCATCTTTCGTGTCATTGAACCACCAGGCTGTGCCGAATTGAATTTTCCCCGGTGTTTTCCCATCCTGAAAGCTGTTGATCATGCTGGCGATAATATAGTTGTCATTCGGATTCAAAGAATACAAAATCGTTTTAGGCAATTGCCGCTTTTTTTCGGCGGAATCTAACAGCCGGGCAAGCGGTTTTGCGATACGTTCATCATTAATTGAGTCATATCCCGTATCAGGACCAAGGCTGCTGAACTTATTTGTATTGGTATTTCTTAACGCGTTAATATGGAACTGCATCGCCCAGTCCAGTTCGGCGTAAAGACCGCAAAGATGTTGCAGCGTCCGTGTTTTGAATTTCTTTTCATCTTCAAAAGATACATGCTCTCCGCTTAATCCGGCTGCAAAAATCCGGGCCGCTTCCTCTTCGGTCGTCTCGGCATAAACCATTTGATCTAACGCATGATCCGACACTCTTCCTCCGGCATTGTGAAAAAAGCGGACGCGGGATTCTAACGCATCTAAATACGATTGGTAGGTGGTGACAGCCATTCCGGAAGCGCTCTCCAGCGAACGGACCCAATCGGCAAAACCCGGGCTGCTGATGTCCAGTCCTTTGTCAGGCCGAAATCCGGGCAGCACTTGAACCGGAAAATCACTTTCTTTCAACAGTTCGTGGTATGTCAGCGCATCGGCAGGATCGTCGGTTGTGCAAATGACTTTGACTTTTGATTTCAGAATGAGATCCCTTGCGCCAAACCCGTCTCCCTGCAGGAGCTCATTCGTTTTTTTCCAAATTGCCGCGGCCGTTTTTTCATTCAATACGTCATAAATGCCGAACCAGCGCTGCAGCTCTAAATGCGTCCAGCTGTACAGCGGATTGCCTATCGCCATCGGCACCGTTTTTGCCCAGGCGAAAAACTTCTCTTCATCTGAAGCGTTTCCGGTAATGCAGCGCTCTTCAATGCCGTTGGCCCTCATGATCCGCCACTTGTAGTGGTCACCGTAAAGCCATGCCTCCGTAATCGTTGCGAAGGTTTTATTTTCATAGATTTCCTTTGGGCTTAAGTGACAGTGATAATCAATGATCGGCATGTTTTCGGCGTATTCCCTGTACAGCTTTACGGCCGTTTTACTATCCAGTAAAAAATCATCACCCATAAAAGCTTTCACATTTTCATCCTCCCTCTTAAAAATGTTAACGTTAACAAAATGATTCTTTTTTATTTTAGCTTCCTCTTTCTCACATATCAATCATTTTTATTTTATTTTTCAGAAAATTGTATCCGTTAACATTTTCATACAAAAAAAAAGACACTGCCGAGAAAGTCCGGCAATGTCTTCTGTGTGATCTTAAGGATTAGTAAGCGAGGCTGAATAATCCTTTGATATGTGTTAAATAACGTACGTTACTTGCTTCTTTCATTAAAGATGCCGGAAGACCTTTCAGCGGAGTAGAGTTCGCTCCGATGATGGCAACCGCGTCTTTACGTCCGAGGCTTGCAAGCGTACCAGAGTTTACAGGCTTGAATGTTTCAAGCGTTTTTCCTTCTAAGTAAGCGAACAGGTTGTAACCGACAAGTTCACCCATCTGCCAAGCGATTTGCGCTGTCGGCGGGTACGGACGGCCGTCCGGCGCAAAGTATACTGCGCTGTCTCCGACAACGAATACATCTTCATGAGAAGTAGATTGTAAGAAATCGTTAACCGTCGCACGGCCGCGGTTCACTTCAAGGCCGGATTCGCCGACTAACGGGTTGCCTTGTACGCCGCCTGTCCATACAAATGTGTTGGCAACGACTTTTGAACCGTCTTTCAGATCAATAACGTTTCCTTCAACATTTGTAACAGGAAGACCTGTTAAGAACTCAACGCCGCGTTTTTCAAGACTTTTTGTCGCGCGTTCGATAAGGTCATCAGGAAGAACAGGAAGAATTTTCGGACCTGCTTCTACTAATTTCAGTTTGATTTCTTTCGGATCTACGCCGTATTTTTTCGTAAGGTTCGGCATGATGTCAGCAAGCTCACCGACAAGCTCAACGCCTGTTAAGCCGCCGCCGCCGATAAGGATCGTTGCATCAGCTTCGTTTTTCGTTTTAGCGTATTCACGCACACGGTCTTCCACGTGTTTGTATACTTTGTTGGCATCAGCCGCAGATTTCAGCACCATGCTGTTTTCTTCGAGTCCAGGAATGCCGAAATAAGCCGTAACAGAACCAAGTCCGACAACAAGCGCGTCATAAGTCAGCTTAGAACCGTCAGAAAGGGCAACTTCTTTCTTATCAACTGAGAAAGAATTGACTTCTGCGATTTTAATGTCGACGTCTTTTCCTTTCAGAAGTTTTTCAAGCGGCATAGCAACAGCCTGTTCAGACACGTTGCCGGCTGCAAGGCGGTGCAGTTCCGTAATGATTTGGTGAGTCGGGTATTTGTTCACAACGGTTACGCGTGCTTCATCTTTACTGTAATGTTTGCGAACGGTTAAAGCAGAAAGAACTCCGCCGTAACCAGCGCCTAAAATGACAATATGTTTTGACATCGTATATCCTCCGTCCTTTATATCAATTTGAATCTGAGATTATTTTTGTTTTTCGTTCATGATTTCAAGATAGCTGTTAGCAAAACGGAACAGCTTTTGAGCTTGAGGATCTTTCAGCATGCGCAGCAGGCCGAAAAGTCCGATCGTTTCATTGCTTGCATCCGCGCGGTCTTTTGCTTCGATCGCAGTAGCCGCAACTTCTTTCGCTGTTTCTTTCACCGGCTCAAGAATTTCTGTAAGCGCACCCACTGTATCGCTCTTCAATACTTCGTCTGTCGCTACAGACTGTGCAAAATCATAAGACTTCGTTAAAATATTTACTAACTCAGTCAGTTTTGGAAGCTGATCCACTAAAACAGTCAGTGATTCTTGAACTTCAGGTTTTAGCAGCTGATCAATAAGATCGCGTTGGCCTTGGCTGACAGATGCATTTGTTTGATCGATTGTTTCTGGCATATCCGATTCTCCTTTACTATAAGCAGTATGCTGATTTTTTTGGAAAGGGTAGCCTTTCCCCCTTCATGCAGAAAAGCATGAAAAAGCAAGATTGTGAATTCATGCACAATCATTTACAAAAATAAATGTTTACTACCCAGTTTTTCACTTTGCCATATCCAGTATTATTTTTATATCAACAAAAACAATTGAATAAGTCAAAATTTCTTTTTCCTCTCTGAAAATAGCAAACATAAAAAACCCCAATTTGATTTACTCTTATATAATAACACTTTTTGAACAAAATTTGAACGTGAATTGTTTCGTTTATGAAATTATTTATATGGCGGGGGTGTAATAACGTTTCTTTTAGGCTATTTTTTTACAGACCATCCGCTTTTCCCCTGTCATTTTTCCCACAATTTTAATAGCGGGCCCGTTTTTCCCGTAAAGGGGTCGCATTCCGGGAGCGGGACACGGCTGATTTCTTCTGAAGTTCTATCATTTTTCTCCGTTTTTGTATCGTACTGCCGGCCGCCCGGATAAGCCCCGATCACGGTAAAATCAGAACTGCCCGACAGTTTTTTATGTCCGGTGCCGGCCGGAATGACCGCTGCGTCTCCCGTTTGAAGAACGGCGTCCGCTCCTTGTTCCCCGCCGAACCTCAAAACCGCAGTTCCTTTTACCGCGACAAGAACTTCGTGCGTGGTGCTGTGAAAATGGTGATACGGAAATACTCCGCCCGTCCAGCTGTTCGACCAATCGTGCCGGCGGAGGACGGACTCTGCTTTCTGCACCGTTTCTTCATTAAATACCGCTTTATAAATAACAAGCGGAAGATTCGGGTTATTCGGAATGCGGCCGTCATCTTCAAAATAAAGCACTTGAATATCCTCTTTCTGCATTGTTTTCACCTCCGTATATGTCTGTTTCCCATTCATCATTTGTTAAAACGCTATTTTCTCATATTCCATTGCGAAGCCTGCCGGTGAATAGTATAGTATAAAAAAATATGTGTCAAAATGAGGGATTTAATGAAAGCCATCGTGATCGGAATATTGGCATCTCTGTTTTTTGCAGTCACATTTATTTTAAACAGGGCGATGGAGCTTTCCGGCGGAAGCTGGATGTGGAGCTCTTCCCTGCGTTTTCTTTTTATGGTTCCGTTTTTATTTTTGATCGTTTATGTGAAAGGAAAATGGGCGCCGCTCTGGCATGAAATCCGAAAAAAACCGTTTTTTTGGCTGAAGTGGAGTTTTACCGGGTTCGTGCTTTTTTATGCCCCGATTACGTTTGCGGCGGCATATGGGCCGGGCTGGCTGATCGCCGGCACGTGGCAGATTACAATTGTCGCGGGTGTGCTTCTGTCGCCGTTTTTTTACGAAACAAAAAATTCACCGGCGGGCCCGGTTTCCGCCAGACAAAAGATCCCGCTCATTTCGCTGGTTACTTCCGTCATCATCCTGATCGGAGCCGGTCTGATTCAGCTTCAGCATGCGGGTTCTCTGTCCGGCCGCACGATACTATTCAGCGTGGTGCCGGTCGTCATCGCCGCATTTGCCTATCCGCTAGGCAACCGCAAAATGCTGGAACAATACGGCGGAAAACTCGATACGTTTCAGCGGGTGCTCGGCATGACTCTCGCAAGCCTTCCGTTTTGGCTTTTGATCGCCGCTTTCGGCTGGCATAGAGACGGGCTTCCGTCAATGGGACAGACATTCCAATCCTTTATCGTCGCACTCAGCTCTGGCGTTATCGCAACAGTATTATTTTTCCGCGCCACCGATATGGTGAGGAATGAGCCGCAGAAGCTCGCTGCTGTTGAAGCGACGCAGTCCGGAGAGGTTCTTTTTGCACTGATCGGCGAAATCGTCTTTTTATCCGCGGCGTTTCCGTCACTTCTTTCATTTGCCGGACTGTTCATTATTATTGCGGGAATGGTCATGCATACATTCGCTTCCCGGCAGACAGACCAGAAAACGGCTGAGCAAACGTCAGCCAATCTCACCGGTTCCTGATTTTTTTACGAAAGGTGTCCTCCTGTATGAAAGAAGAAATTCCGGCAATATCTTTTCTGTCAGCCGGCAAACGCTTTGAACAAAACAATACGTCCTTTGATGTCCTAAGCCGTGTAACCGGACATATTCAAAAAGGTTCTATCACGGCGTTGATAGGCCCTTCCGGCGCGGGAAAAAGCACATTGCTGTCACTGTGCAATCTGATGAATACACCTGATGAAGGGGAAGTGCTTGTATTCGGAAAAGAAATAAGGCGCTGGGATATCAGGGAGCTCAGAAAAACCGCGGGCCTTGCATTTCAATCAGCTCCCGCCCTCGAGGGAACGGTGCGGGACAACCTTCTGCTCGCAGAAAAACTCCACGGAGCACAGCACTATACGCCTGAAGAGCTCGCAGATTTTACAGACCTTCCGCGCGGGCTTCTGGATCGAAATGCAAAAGAATTATCCGGAGGGCAGCGGCAGAAGCTCTCATTAGCGCGAACTCTCGCCGGACTGCCGTCCATCCTGCTGCTGGATGAAATCACCTCGGCGCTGGACCCGTCATCTGTTCTCATCATTGAGAAACTGATTACGAAACTCCATCGGCAAAAACAGCTGACGGTCCTGTGGATCACCCATAACCTTGAACAAGCGGAACGATTATCCGATACGGTATGGTTTATGGCTGAGGGTCGGCTTTTAGAGACCGCGGAAACGAAAACGTTCTTTAAGGAACCGAAACACGAAAAGGCCCGGGCGCTTTTACAAGGGAGCGGGTGCTGATATGAATGATCTTTCTCTATTATTGACAAGTATATTTGTCATTATTGCTTTATTCCTGTCTAAATCTTTTAAAGCCGGCGTCGAAAAGGATATGATCGTCGCAACCGTCAGGGCCGTCATTCAGCTTCTCATCATCGGCTATGTGCTGTCGCTGATTTTTCGCGGTGATCACCCGATATTTATCATATTAATGGTGCTTCTCATGCTCACGGCCGCTTCGCACAATGTCGCCAAACGGAAAAAAATGCGGATCGGCTCATTTTGGCGCGTTTTTCTGACACTGGCGATCGTGGAAGTTGTGACGCAGGGACTTTTACTGACCCTTCACATCATTCCGTTCACTTCAAGATATGTCATTCCGATAAGCGGCATGGTCATCGGAAACTCCATGGTGCTCTCAAGCCTGTTTTTAAACAAGCTCAGTTCGGAAGCGGATCTGCGGAAAGAAGAGATCCAACTGATTCTCTCTCTCGGAGGAACGCCTAAGCAGGCCGTCCGGCAGATATTGACGTCCAGCATGAAGCTCAGTATGATCCCGACGCTTGAAAGCCAGAAAACATTGGGTCTCGTTCAGCTTCCCGGCATGATGACGGGGCAGATTTTAGCGGGGGCTGATCCGATACAGGCGGTGCGCTTTCAGCTGCTGATCGTTTTTACAACGATGGCCTCCGCTCTTCTTACATGTATCATACTCAGCGCCTTGACATATCCTTCCCTTTTCACGGAACATTGGCAATTAAAAAAATTCAGCAGGGAAGCGTAGGCTTTTTTCCCTGCTGAATGATGGTTTATGACAAGGTCAGAGATTCATAGTAACGGGATAATTCAATAATCATCGCTCCCATCCGCTCAATGTCCGGAGCAAGGACCCTCTTTACCCCTTCATCCCGGATCGCTTCAGCCGTCACTTTGCCGACTGCGGCGGCAAGCACTTGTTTTTCGAATGCCTGCTGCAATTCTTTTGTGAACCCTTTTTCTTTTGCATAATCAAAGAGAGAACGCACTTGAATGGCTGTCGTAAAACATACGGCATCGACCTCTCCGTTTAACAGCTCTCCCAGCAGTTTATCGACCGTCTTTCTTTCAGGCGGAATATGCTGATACGGCAGAACAGGGAATACCTCCGCTCCGTTTTTCTCAAGGAACTCCGTTAAGACCGGCGCTTTTTCGCCATGAAGCTGTATCATGACTTTTTTATCTTTAAAGTCAAATCGTTCCAAGGAGCGGATCAGCCCTCTTGTTGTACCGTCTTCATCTGAGGCATGCGGCGTGATGCCGAGCTTTTTTAAGGCCGCATATGTTTTATAGCCTCTGCAGCCGATTTTCGCTTCATGAACGGCCGCTAAAAATTCTTCTTTCAGACCGATTTTTTCCGATACCGACAATAACGTTTCCGTACCGATGCCTGTGGTGAATATCACCCAGTCGGCTTTTTGCCCGGCAAATGTTCTTACGTCGGGTTCAATTTGATCCTCCGCCAGGTATACGGTTCCTTGGAGGGAACGGACGACCGCCGTTCCGCCCTGCTTTTCTATTAATCTTGTGATCTCTTCTGTTTTCCGCGAACCGCCGATGGCAATCCGTTTCCCGTTCAATCCTTTTCCCATCGCTGTTTTCTTCTTCCCTTCAGATGCCGGGCGCCCTATGGCAGGCCGTCATTTATTTCTATTATTGTTACGCAATCAGCCGGGAAAATCAAGCTATGCTCCCGTTGAATCCCCCGTGCAGTTGCTGTATCATTAACCGGGCAGAATGATTTGATTCGCGGAGGGACTTTCAATTATGGAAACAAAAAAAGAGTTCGAGACAAAAGGATACGATACTTCGGTCATTTATGAGTTCAATGAATATCCTGATGTTCACAGCGGTCGATGTGACAATTGCGACTACACGCTGTTTAAAAGCTCAGTGAAGGGCGGAAAATTTTTGAGGGAATGCCGGAGATGCGGCATGAAGAAAAACATATAACAAAACAGGCAGCCGTCTTCCGGTGCGCTGCCTGTTTCTCAATCAATTTTCGACGGCCGCCGTTTTCAAAAATTCTTCAATGGCGCAAACAGCCTGTTTTGGACCGCCGGTTTCTTCTATTTTCTGCTGCATGCTTTTCACGCGGCTGAGGATGTTTTTATCGCCGTATACGTTCTGAACGTCTTTTTGCAAACGGGCCACAGTGACTTCTTTCGGCGGCAGATGCACGCCAAGCCCCAATTCATCCACACGCTTTGCGGTAACCTCTTGTTCGTGCATTTGCGGAACGACAACGAGCGGGACACCCGCATTCATCGCTTCCATTGTACTGTTCATCCCGCCGTGAGATACGAACAGCTTTGCTTTCTCCAGCACATCAAGCTGAGGAACGTGCTGGCGGATGATAAAGTGATCGGGGACATCCGAAAAACTTTCCGGATCAATTGTTGTGCCGACTGACATAATAACCCGCCAGTCCGAGTCCCGAAACGCGTCAATACACATCTGGTAAAATTCAGGCCAGGCGTTAAACGCCGTTCCCAGTGAGATGAGCATAAGCGGACGGTCATCGGCTGCATCAATTTCCAGACTTCCCGTATTTGTGCGTTCTCCAAGAGACGGACCCACAAAACAGAAACGTTCATCAAAGGTTTCCTGTTTCGGCTGAAAGGCCCTTGGCATAAAGACAATATTCAGTTTTTCAGGCATAAAAAATTCTTCCATTGTCATCCGTTTCAATTGTTCATTTTCAATCTGCTCCTGGTATTCTTCTATCGCCTGTTTGGCCGCTTCCAGTGTTTCTTCGTCTCTTCCTAATTGAAAATACTCATTCATTGCATAGCTCGGGCAGAACTTTACGGCCGGGATGCCGCCATTATCCGCAAACAATTTTCCGGCAAGAGCTAAAAAATCAAACAGGACGATGTCAGGAAGGTCGTCTTTGTACAGCTCTTCCAGCTGCGGAAGCACTTCAACCGCTTCTTCCAGAAACATCACAAACGCATCATTTTTATTTACCCGTTCTTTTATCGTCTCCGGGTCCGCCTTTATGCTTGTGCGGTATAAAACGGGAATGGCGCCCGTTTTGGCAACGGAAGCTTCGAATTCCTCAGTCGTAGCGAATGTCACTTTATACCCGCGATTGACAAGTTCCTCGGCTACGGGCAGCGTGGGATTGACATGACCGTGAGCGGCCACATTAATAATGGCGATGTGTGTTTTTCTCATCATTTTTCTTCTCCCTCATTTTCGTTTATCTCCGCTTCTAAAGACTCCAGCCCGTACATGACACTGTTTCGGATCGGCTCAATCCGAACGGGCTCAAGGTGTGAAAAGGCTTTTACAATTCCTTTCAGCGCGACTTCCGCTTCAAGTCTGGCAAGCGGAGCGCCTAAGCAGAAGTGTACGCCGAATCCGAAGGAAAGGTGCGGATTCGATTGGCGATGAATATCAAATACGCCCGCCTTCTCAAATTTGTTTTCATCACGGTTGGCAGATGCAACGTAGCAGAGAACGATCTCCCCGCTTTTCAAGCGGCGTCCGCGCAGTTCAATGTCGTGCCGGACCGTCCTTCTGACAAACGGAGCGGGAGCGCGAAAACGCAGCGTTTCTTCCACCGTTTGCGCGATGAGAGAAGGGTCCTGTCTCAGTTCGTCATAAAGGCCGGGCGTCTCTAATATGCTGTAAACCGCATTTGAAATGAGATTAGTCGTTGTTTCATTTCCCGCCACTAAAAGCAGGTTGCAAAACGGAATCAGATCTTCTGCCGTGAGCTTCTCTCCCTCTTCTTCCTCTTTTATCAAAATAGAAATAATGTCTTGGCCGGGCTGTTTTCGTTTGCTTTCTATTATTTCCGCAAAAAACGCCGCCAGCTCCGCCTCACATTGGTCACGTTCCTGCTGATTTTTCTCCGCCGCTTCAGGACTCGCATCTTTCGGCATGCTGACGAGAATGTCCGACCATTTTTTAAACTGATCCATACGTTCGGACGGAACGCCTAATAATTCTGAAATCACCATGACCGGCAAAGGGTAAGAGAGATCTTTAACGATATCAATCCGCCCTTTGTTCTTTGCCTGTTTTAGGAGATGATCGGTAATGTCTTTAATTCTCGGCTCCCATTCCTTCAAGACGCGGGGAGTGAAAGCGCGATTGACGGCGGATCTGATTTGGGTATGCTTCGGCGGGTCCATATTCAGCATGGACTTTGCAATCGAGCTTTTCACATCAGTCATGAGGCTTGAGAACGTCTCTTTATCACTGATGACTTTTTTGACATCATCGTATAAAAACACACTCCAAACCTTCGTTTCTTCATCAAAGTGTATAGGGCTTTCCCGTCTCATTTTTTCGTACCAAGGAAAAGGGTTGTATACGTCCAGGCCGTTTTTTCCTTTCATCAGGGTTCTTTGGATGGCTTGTCTCGTGCTCCTCAGCTTACTCATGTTTCATCACTCCTGATTGTTTCATATTTGAATAGTTGACGTACCTTGAATTTTATCCTAGCACATATTTTCAATTTTTTTCTATTCATAACCTTAACTATTAACATAACACAACAAAAGTCATGAATCCGGAGGTGAAATTTCTCCCAAGAAAACAGGAGAAGCGCACAAAAAACCCGAGCCTTCGGCCAGGCTCGGGAGATATGTTCACTCATTCGGCTGCGGTTTCTGGTGCTGCTTTTGGTTTTCAGGAGGCTGCGTATTTCTTTCCATATCGTCCGTATCAGCGCCCATGCCTTTCAGGAAAGAAAACAGCAGAGTGACGGCCTTGTTGATTTCCGGGTCTTTTAAAGCGCGGACGATATCAAAATACCCGGTCTTCCTGCCGCTGTCTTTTTCCTCGACGGCCTTTGTGACCCCCGCATTGATTTTAACGATAAATGGCTCAAGCTGTTTTACATCGAGCATGCCGAGAACGCCGCTTAACAGCAGGAGATTTTTCAGCATATTGGCCGTTTCCGGAGTATTCGCCTTCTTCACGAGGATATCCATCACTTTGTCTCCCTGGCCGAAGAGCCCGCGCAGAAGCGCCAAAACGCCGCGCTCGTTCATGTGCTGAAGAATGTGCAGAGATTCCAAAATCGCGTCTTTATTTCGTAAAAGAGCCGTCTCGATCTCTTCTAAGTCCTTTTTTCGTTTGTCGTCTTCTGTGACGGTCTGTTTTCGGATGCCGCTGATTGCTTTAGCCATTTTGCTGTTTCCCCCTTTTTACGGCGTCTCCCGGAAATACATAATCTTTACGCGCCCATTTCCGATCAACCCGGACACCGATCTGCGGCTGCGGGTTTCCGTAACGGAAATTGATTTTCGGAAGCGGATTAACGCCTTCTTTTTTCAAAATCTCCATCTTCGCTGATGTTTCTTTATAAGCCGGTGTATCGGTATCCTTATCGGCATAGCTGCTTGTCAAAAGGTTAATGGCAGCGTCTTTTGAATCGTTCATCGGGAGATAGACTTGTTTGCCTTTTACCCTGTCTGTGATGACGCATTTGACTTTCACATTTCCGTACGGTGATGTCAGACGGACAAGCGTTCCGTCTTCCAGCCCTCTTTCTTCGGCGAGTTCGGGCGAGACCTCAAGGAACACACTCGGTGTTTTTTCGGATATTCCTTTTGATCGGTAAGTCAGATTCCCTTCGTGAAAATGCTCGAGCAGCCGCCCGTTATTCACATGGATATCATATTCTTCATCAAATTCTTTCGGCTCGGTCCACTGAACGGGATATAGAATCGCTTTGCCGTCTGAAAACGGGAACTTGTCCGTAAATAAAAGCGGTGAATCGGTTCCGTCCGCTGCAACCGGCCATTGCAGTGAATTGTAGCCTTCGAGACGTTCGTAAGTGACGCCTGCGTAGAGCGGCGAAAGCATCGTCGCTTCTTCCATAATGTCTGCCGGATGTTCATAGTGCCAATCAGCGCCCAGACGGTTGGCGATGTCCGTAATGATCTGCCAATCAGGCTTTGAATCGCCCAGCGGTTCAAACACTTCGTAAAGGCGCTGCACCCTCCGTTCCGTATTTGTAAACGTCCCTTCTTTTTCAAGGCTCGGGCTTGCCGGAAGCACGACATCGGCGAACTCGGCCGTACGCGAAAGAAAGATATCCTGCACAACGAAGAAATCAAGTTTTTCGAATGCGGCATGAACATGGTTAATATTGGAGTCGACAAGCCCCATTTCTTCTCCTTTTAAGTACATGGACTTCAGTTTTCCTGAGTGGATGCCTTCGATCATTTCATGATTTGTCATTCCGATTTCTTTCGGCAGGTCTGTTCCCCAGCCCTGTTCATACTTTTTACGGGCTTTTTCATCCGTTACTTTTTCATAGCCGGGGAAGCTGTCAGGCATACTGCCGAAATCACTGGCTCCCTGCACGTTATTATGGCCCCGAAGCGGATATGAGCCTGCGCCGGGCTTTCCGTAATTTCCGGTCACAAGAAGCATATTGGAAATGGCCGTGCTCGTATCACTTCCTCCGATATGCTGGGTGACACCCATCGCCCACAGTGCGCACACGCTGCCGGCTTCATGAATCATCCGGGCCACTTTGATTAAGGTATCCTTGTCCACACCGGTATGTTTTTCCGCATATTCCATTGTATAAGGTTCAAGGCTTTTCACGAATTCATCTAATCCGTTCACTCTCTCCTTCAGAAATGCAGTATCCGCCAAATCGTGATCAAGCAGATATTTCGATACGGCATTCAGCCAGACAATATCTGATCCGGCACGCGGCTGGAAAAACACATCGGAGCGCTCGGCCATTTCATGTTTTCGCAAGTCAGCGACGACGAGCTTCTGTCCGTGCAGTTTATGAGAACGTTTAATGCGTGTGGACAGAACGGGGTGAGACTCAGACGTATTTGAACCGATTATCAGCACGAGCTCAGCTTTTTCTATATCTGTAATCGACCCTGAATCACCGCCGTATCCGACCGTTCTGAACAATCCGGCCGTGGCGGGAGACTGGCAGTAGCGTGAGCAGTTGTCGACATTATTTGTGCCGATGACGGCTCTTGCAAGCTTCTGCATCACGTATGATTCTTCATTCGTGCATTTGGAAGATGTGATAAAGGCAAGTGCGTCAGGGCCGAAATGTTCTTTTATATCGGTAAATTTATCAGCGATCAGCTGCAGCGCTTCATCCCATTCCGCCTCCCGAAACGAGTCTCCTTCCCGGATAAGCGGTTTGGTAAGGCGCTTTTCACTATTGACGAAATCCCAGCCGAATTTCCCTTTCACACACGTCGAAATGCCATTTGCTGGGGCCTCGGCCTGAGGCTCGACCTTTAAAATGTCTCTTCCTTTCGTCCATATATCAAAACTGCAGCCGACACCGCAGTATGTGCATACGGTTTTCGTTTTTTTGATTCTTTCATCCCGCATGGCCGATTCCATGTCCGATATGGCCAAAATCGATCCGTATCCGGTTTCGACGCCTTTTGTGATGTCAATCATCGGACGAAGCGTCTCTTGGTTAATGCCTGTTAAATACCCCGCTTCGCCTTCCATGCCTTTTTCCATCATGGCATTACACGGACATACCGTCGAACAATGTCCGCAGGAAACACATGATGATTCATTGATCGGCACATCCTGATCCCAAATGACCCGCGGGCGTTTCCGCTCCCAATCAATGCTTAAGGTTTCGGTTACCTGTACGTCCTGACAGGCTTCGACGCAGCGTCCGCACAAAATGCACTGGTCGGGATCATATCGGTAAAACGGATTTGATTCATCTTTAGGATACGGTTTTTGATCGAACGGAATGCTTTGATGATTGATTTTCATTTCCTTTACGGTATTATGTACTTCGCAGCTCCCATTGTTGTAATCACAGACCGTGCAGTACAATTCATGGTTGTGCAAAATGTTGTCCATGCCGATAATCTGCGCTTTTTTTACATCGGACGAAAGCGTATCGATGACATCTCCGTCCTTTATTTGCGCGGAACACGAACGCACCAGTTCCCCGTTAACATTGACGATACAGGTATCGCACGTTTCAATCGGCCCGAGACTCGGGTGATAACACACGTGCGGCACGTCAATTGAACTATTGTTCAAAAGCTGCAAAACGGTTTGGCCGTCCGGCGCTTCCATTTCAACCCCATTGATTGTAACTTTCTTTGTCCCAGCCATTTTCTTTTCCCCTTTCTGTACCCCTCTATACATCCTCTATGATTCCCAGCCGGCCTTTCACTAAAACATCTCGTTTATCTCAGGAAACATACGGGTATGAGCGGTAAAAAGGAGGCGTTCACATATGTTGAAGAAAAAAACACTCGCCACGGGATTATCGGCAGTGATGCTCACGGGATGCGCATTCGGCGCAGAAGCATTTTCGGTTACACAGCCCGTCCACGCTGCAGCCGCTTCAAAAACGGAAAACCAACGTGCACAAGAACTGGTGAACAGCCTTTACCAATCGGCGTTTAAAGGGGAAATGCCGCAAAATGTGAAAGGCCTGAAAATCAACCAAAGCACAAGACAGGACGTTTACGATAAAATCGGCGAGCCGGAACAAAAAGCAGACAGCCGCAATCCATTTGATTTATACAGCTGGAACATGGGAAACCCCGGTTATGGATTTTCCTATCATAAAAACGGAAAAATCTCGGAAATACGCTATTTCGGAACAGGGGTCGAGCGGCGCTTAAACCTCGGGAGCGTCACACCTGACGTCTTAAGCAAACAAATCGGCAGCGCTGACAAAATCCTGACAGTGCCAAAAACGGGCGAAACAGATTACGTCTACCATACGGGGCAGTATGAGCTCCGCTTCGTCATCGGCAGTGACCAAAAAGCAGACCATGTCAACCTAAAAGCCAGATAACGCAAAAAAAGCGGCCTCCCGGGCCGTTTTTTTCATAGACAGCTTCTCCGTCGTTCCTTACAATACATGGGAGTACAAAAAAAGGGGAACAGTGTGAAGTGAATAGACATCCATTGACATACGGAATATGTACCGTTTTTATCATCGCCCTCGGTTTGCTGTCCAGAACCGCATACATCACCGCCCTATTGCCCGGCATCATAAACGCTTATTTAGGAGATGCCTTGTGGGCGGCAATGATTTTTACAGGATTCGGGCTTTTGTTTCGGCACATACGGACGGAAACAGCCGCATTTTTGAGCCTCTCGTTTTGCTGTCTGATTGAATGCAGCCAGCTGTATCACGCGCCTTGGATTGACGCAATCAGAAGCAGCACGCTCGGCGGGCTGATCCTCGGCTGGCAATTTGTCTGGAGTGACATTTTCGCCTATACCCTCGGGGTATGCGCTGCCGCATTTTTAGAATGGGCCGTAAAAAGAAACCGCCAGTCTCCTTCATAATCAGAGCATGCCGCCGATATGAAGGGATAAGGAGGTGGAAGCTATGGATATCCCTGCGTTATCAATCGCAATGCATCAGGCATCTCTGGCGCAGAATGTAAATATCGCTTTAACAAAAACGGTCATGCAGCAAGCACAGGCTGCGGCGGAAGAAACAGTGAAAATGCTGCCGTCCCAGCACCCGACTGCCGGACATTCAATTGATGTGAAAGTGTAAAAAAAGATGCCGGATGATAACCGGCGTCTTTTTTTTGCCCGTTGTACGTACACCATACCGGGCATACAGGAATAAGGTAAACGGAACCAAACATTTGAAAAGGAGGTTTTCCTCTTGTACGATCCTTTCTATCATGAATACACAGCCGAGAGCCACGAACGGGTGCCATATCATTATCCGCGGCCGCCTTATTATTTCCCCAGACCATATCCCTACTATCCGCGGCCGCCTTATTATTATCCTAGACCATATCCATACTATCCGCGGCCGTATATCCCGTTCTATCCTTGGTATTAATGTTTGAAAAGAAATGACTGCAGACAGGAGGCTTCCCCTGTCTGCTATTCAACTTTGACCGACAGGATATACGGGAGGGCTTGAACTTTTTCCATTACCGCCGCTTTCCCGCTTTTGCTTTTCACCCTTCCCTTCACTTCAAGCACCGCCTTATTCAATTCATAGGACGTAATAAGAATTCCTTTTTCCTCAAGAGAAGTTAAAATATCATGCATGACGGCTTTCTCCTCAATCCTGAAACTGACAGACAAAGAATGCGCCGCCGGTTTAAACAGAAAATTTAACAGTTCAAGCCCGATTAACGCCAAAATCGTGCCGCTGATGCCGATGACATACATACCTGCCCCGATTGTCAGCCCGATCCCTGACGTAGCCCAAATCCCCGCGGCCGTCGTAAGCCCCCGCACGACATGCCGCTGCAAAATAATCGTGCCGGCTCCTAAAAACCCGACGCCGCTGACGACCTGCGCCGCCACCCGGCTCGGATCAAAGGACGTATGGCTGTTGGATAACAAATCAAAAAAGCCGTATTTGGAAACGATCATCATCAAGGCGCTGCCGACGGCCACTAAAAAATGCGTCCTCAAACCGGCTTCCTTCGCCCTGAATTCTCTCTCCAATCCAATAAGAGCCCCGAGCAGACCCGCAACTGCCAGACGAATCACAAAATCAAGTTCCATCCGTCTCTCTCCTTTCCTTATCTTCTTACCCGCTTTTACACCCCAATCATGCGGTGTATCTTTTTTTAAAATGCACCGACTAATTGACATAAGGAGGTTTTATGAAATATATTCTGTGGTTTTTTATATTATTGTTATTTAGCTTATTTATTTTGGGAGGATATAAAGCATCTGTTTCTCACCCGGATTTCCCGGTTCCATTATTTGCTGTGCACAGCAAAACAAAGGAATATGAAAAAGGAAAATACGTTTCAAACTATACATACCGTTTCGCAAAAGAAGAAGAAGGTCCGAGCGGTTTATACCAATTGGAAATAGCCGAAAAAGGCTGGAAACTTATAGGGCAGGAAGGACTTATCAAAACCTATGAAAAGCGAGGAGAACGTGTTTCACTTTTTTTCGGTACGGGGGAAATAAGCGTCATTGAAGAATGATCCTTCTCAAAAGACAGGCTGAAATCCGCAAACGGCATATCTTTTACGACTTCCTTTATCTCTGCGAATCTATAAATTCAGCCAATATCTCAATTAAGGCGAACACCTTTCTGATCCAAAAAATGCCGCCTTCAATGAGAAAATCATTATACAAAAACAAAAGCGCAACTGAAAAAGAATAAGCACCTCATAAAAAAAGCCCTCTTTTTAAAAAGAGGGCTGCAGAAGGAAACAGGTAATTATTTATTTATCTAAAGTGTATTCATTCACATTAAAAGTAAGAATGTTCCCAAAAACAATATGGTCCCTTCTATTTTGAAAAGGCCCTATATTATTATAGTGCTTCTCGATAACATATCTAGATAAGCCTATTCCAGAACTTTTTTGATCATACCATCTGATAAAATCTTTAATCTCTTCCATTGAAAGATCAAATTCTTTCTCAAGACCTGTGGTCATTGTAACAAGAAGAATTGCCCGATTACTGGCGGGCTGTTTATTTGGTGGTTCCTCCCAACTGCATCTCTCAAACAGAATGTCCGGCAACCTCAAAAAACGAGGTGAAGTCTGTCAGTATCCCGTCACCCGCCAGCTGTTTTTCTTCAAATAACGCGCGGTTTTTTCCGAGCGGATCAATGGCCATAATCTTGCCTGCACCTGCTTTTTTCGCCGCTGTGAGCCCCGAAAAGGCATCTTCAATGACTAAGCAATCTTCAGGTCTGAGGCCTAACTTTTCCGATGCGATGAGAAAAATATCCGGCGCCGGTTTTCCGGGGAAGCTCCCGTCATCAAACGTGACTTTGTCAAAATTAAACCACCGATCCAACTGAAAGACGTCAAAGTAAAACTCGACATTTTCCTTTACCGTAGCCGTGGCAATGGTCATCGGCGTTTCTGATTTTTTCAGATGGTTCAATACGCCGGTCAGTCCCTTCGTCAGCTTTAACTCATCTTTGTTTTCAAGGCATAATTCTCTGTAGTAGGCTTCTTTTTCAAAAGACAGCTTCTTGATTTCTTCATTTGTTAAATCGCCGGAAATAAAATACGTCAGGATTTCACTGTTTGTTCTCCCGTGAATGTTAACGAAAATGTCTTCATCAGAAATGGTTTTCGGCGCGTATTTTTTCACCATGAAAAACCATGCTTTTTCGTGCAGATGCGAATCTTGAAACATCGTGCCGTTGAAATCAAAAATAACCCCTTTCATCGAACCGCCCGCCTTTTTTATTTTTTTGCGATTTTGACATCTACATATTGCTCGTAATGAATTTGAACATCTTTCATCACTTTATCATCCGTAATCAGATAGTCCATATCGTGCAAGTTATAGAATACGTAAAAATCTTCCCGGTTGAATTTTTTATTATCCGCCAGCAAAAATTTCGTCCGCGAATTATTCAGCGCGATTTGATGAGCTTCCCCTTCTTCAATGCTGTAAGAAGAAATCTCATCATTATGTATGCCGTTGGCGCTGATGAAGGCTTTCGTAAAATTGAATTTCTGCAGATTGCCGTTCACGATGGGCCCGACGAAGGCACCGGTATTTTTTCGGAAATCGCCGCCAATCAGGATGGTATCGGCAGTGTCACCATGCTTTAAAATATCAAATACGGGATAGTTGTTTGTGATAATCCTGATTCGCTTATGCAGCAGGTGTTTGGCTAAAAGTTCAATCGTCGTGCCGGGCCCTAAAAAAACGGTATCGCCGTCATTTACATATGAAGCTGCGAGTTCCGCGATCTTCCCCTTCTCCTCCATTTGAACACCCAGTTTTTCATTATGCGATAATTCGTGATCAATGGAATAAGATATGCTCTGTGCGCCTCCGTGAATACGTACGATTTTTCCGGCCTTATCCAGCTCGTCCAGATCTCTTCTCACTGTCATATCAGAAACATCCAGTTCATCGATAATATCACTCACCGTAATAAATCCCCGCGAGTTTACGATATCGATGATTTTTAAAAGACGCTCTTTTTTTAACATGTTCAATCATCCCCTCAACTTTACACACAATCTAACACACCGCGGCACTCCGGTCAACAAAAACAAACACTAACAAACAACATAATCAACATATAAAACAACGAAAAACTTATATAATCCCTATGAACACAGATGTTATTTCTTTATGAAGCTATTGACAACAAAAATGTATGCGTTTACTATTAAACAAAAGATAACAATTACAAACATTAACAAACTTCAATTCACACATTGGCGAAGGAGGATTCAGTAATGCTCAAATTACCTTATGACTTTATTTTCGGCGGGGCGACTGCGGCATATCAAGCGGAAGGCGCCACAAAAGAAGGCGGCAAAGGGCCTGTGGCCTGGGATGAATTTCTTGAAAAACAGGGAAGATTCAGCCCTGATCCGGCAAGTGATTTTTACCGCCAGTTTCCGGAAGATATTAAACTATGTGAAAAATTCGGAATAAACGGCATCCGCCTTTCTATAGCCTGGACGAGAATTTTCCCTGACGGCACGGGCAAAATCAATCAGGAAGGTGTTGATTACTATCATCGTATTTTCTCAGAATGCCATAAACGCAACGTCACCCCTTTTGTCACGCTGCATCATTTCGATACACCGAAAAGATTATTTGATCAGGGAGATTTCCTCAACCGCGCTGCAATAGAAGCGTTCGTCAGCTATGCGGAGTTTTGCTTTAAAGAATTCAGCGAAATCAGATATTGGAGCACGTTTAACGAAATTTATCCCACAGCCACCAACCAGTATTTACTCGGGGTTTTCCCGCCATCTGTTAAAAGTGATATCACAAAAGTCATTCAATGCCTCCATCACATGATGGTAGCGCATGCGATGACCGTCAATCTTTTTAAAGACGGCGGCTATCCGGGAGAAATCGGTGTCGTCCACTCATTGGAAACAAAATATCCCGCCAGCGACTCAGAAGAAGACCGTCACGCCTGTTTTCTGGATGACGCGTTATCAGTGAGACTCCTCCTCGACGCCACCTACCTCGGCTATTATTCTGAGGAAACCATGCGGGCTCTGGATGAAATCTGTGAGGCAAACGGCGCTTCATACGAGTTTTCAGACAGTGACTTTGACGTGATGAAAAAAGCTTCAACGCGCAATGATTATCTCGGCATCAATCATTATCAATGCCATTTCGTCAAAGCGTACGACGGAGAAACCGTTATTCATCATAACGGAACGGGCGATAAGGGCACTTCGGTCTATAAAGTAAAAGGAATCGGCGAAAGAATTTACAAAGAAGGCCTGAAGCGGACTGATTGGGACTGGCTCATTTATCCTGAAGGCATGTATGACATGCTGATGCGCATCAAACGGGACTATCCGCAATATAACAAAATGTACATTACCGAAAACGGCATGGGCTATAAAGATGAGTTTGAAGACGGCATCATTATGGATAAGGCAAGAATCGACTATTTAAAAGTCTATTTAGAAGCCGTCAGTAAAGCGATTACCGACGGAGTCAATGTAAAGGGGTACTTCTTATGGTCCTTAATGGATTTATTTTCATGGACCAACGGCTACAACAAACGTTACGGTCTTTTTTACGTCGACTTTGACACCCAAAAACGGTATCCGAAAGAATCGGCCTACTGGTACAAACTTGTAAGTGAAACAAAAACAATCATTTAACGATCATACATGGTGAAAAGAGTCTCTTTTCATCATGTGTGCCGTCTTTAGGAGGTTTTTTTCATGACAAAGGAAGAATTGCAGATGCTCGGTTTTGAAATCGTCGCCTATGCCGGCGACGCCAGAAGCACTTTATTGAAAGTCCTGAAAGAAGTCCGTGCCGGAAACTTCGAAAACACGGAAGCAGCATTGAAAAGCGCCGATGAAAATTTAACCCTCGCCCACAATGCGCAAACGAAAATGTTAGCTGAAGAAGCTGAAGGCAAGGACATGGAATTAGGATTTATTTTCGTTCACGGTCAGGACCACTTGATGACAACCCTTTTGCTCCGTGATCTTATTCAGGATTTTATAGAACTCTACCGAAGCCGCCGATAAGGAGTGGAAAAATGAATGGTATCATCAAGCAAATCGAAAAGGGAAAACCGTTTTTCGAAAAAATCTCAAGAAACATTTATTTAGGCGCGATCCGCGACGGCTTCTTAACGGCCATGCCTGTTATTTTATTCGCCAGCATTTTCATCCTCACCGCCGCTGTGCCGGAAGTGTTGGGTTTCACTTGGCCTAAAAGTGTTTCTGAATGGCTTTGGAAAGTTTATAACTATTCAATGGGCGCCCTCGGTCTGATCGTTGCGGCAACAAGTGCGAAATGCCTGAGTGAATCAATGAACCGAAAAATGCCGAAAAACAAAGGGATCAACCCCGTTTCAGCGATGCTTGCTTCAGTCGTCGGGTTTCTCATTTTAAGCGTCACTCAAATTGATGGCGGATTCTCCACGGAATACCTCGGCACAAAAGGTCTTTTAGCTGCTTTTGTATCCGCTTTCATAACAGTGAACGTTTACAGATTCTGCGTGCTGAAAAATATTACGATTAAAATGCCTAAAGAAGTACCGGGTACCATTTCACAAACATTTAAAGATGTTTTTCCGTTCGCTTTTTCCGTTTTGGCCATGGTGATCGTTGATTTATTGATCAGGAACACGCTGAACGTATCGTTTGCAGAGGCTCTCTCCTCTCTCTTATCGCCGTTTTTTACCGCCGCAGACGGTTATCTGGGGATTTGTGTCATTTGGGGAATGATGGCGCTGTTCTGGTTTGTCGGCGTTCACGGGCCTTCTATTGTGGAACCGGCCATCGCAGCTATTATTTACGCAAATGTGGAGGCGAACCTGCAGCTTCATAATGCCGGTGAGCAGGCGTCCAACGTGCTGACCGTCGGACTCGGGAACTTTGTCGGCACAATGGGAGGAACCGGCGCAACCCTTGTGGTTCCGTTTATCTTTCTTCTTTTCGCGAAATCCAAGCAATTGAAAGCAGTCGGAAAAGCATCCGCGGTTCCGGTGTCTTTCGCAGTAAACGAACCTCTGCTCTTTGCTGCGCCGATCATTTTAAATCCTTATTTTTTCATTCCGTTTGTTGTAACGCCGATGGTGAATGTCTGTTTGTTTAAATTTTTCGTGGATGTCATCGGAATGAACAGTTTTATGTATGTTCTTCCGTGGGCCACCCCGGCGCCCGCCGGCTTGATTCTCGGAACCGGCATGGGGCTCTCGGCTTTTGTGCTGACGGCTGTATTAATCATTGTCGATTTCCTGATATACCTGCCATTCTGCAAAGCTTATGACAAAGTATTAGCGGCGAAAGAAGCCCAACACACCGAGCCTGAAACCGCGCCGCAAACATTACAGCCCGCCATGGCCGGCGCCTCCGAAGACGCGTCCTCCGTCATCAGCACAAATCTTCAGGAATCCTCATCCGCCTTGGAACACAGCACCAATGTGTTAGTGCTGTGCGCCGGAGCGGGAACGAGCGCCATGCTTGCGAACGCACTGACAGAAGGTGCCGAAGAATATAACGTGCCGATTACCGCCTCAGCAGGCGCCTACGGTTCCCATTACGACATCATGAAAGACTTCGATATGATCATTTTAGCTCCGCAAGTCGGCTCTTATTATGATGACATTAAAGAAGATGCGGACCGCCTGCAAGTGAAACTCATCGCAACGAAAGGAGCGGAATATATCAGCCTCACCAGAAATTCACAAAAAGCCATTCAGTTCATACTGGAGCATACCTCAAAATAGAATCGGAGGTTTATCATGGATGCCAAACTTTTAAAATCAAGATTCGAAGACGTTTTCAAGAGAAGTAACGGAGAACTGTTTTTCGCACCCGGCCGGATCAACCTGATCGGGGAACATACGGATTATATAGGCGGCCACGTTCTTCCATGCGCGATCACGATCGGAACTTATGCCGTATGCGCAAAACGCGGAGATCACCAGATCCGGTTATACTCAGAAAACTTTCCTGACAGCGGCATTGTCTGCCTTGATCTTTCCGCCACAGCATACAAAAAAGAAGACGGCTGGGCCAATTATCCGAAGGGGATGATCCATTACCTTCTTAAAGCCGGCGGCCAAATAGACAGCGGAATGGATATTCTTTTTCACGGTACGATTCCAAACGGAGCCGGTTTAAGCTCCTCCGCTTCCATTGAAATGTTAACCGGTTCCATTTTTAGAAAGTTATTCAGCCTGGATGTTTCCGATACTGAACTGGCGCTTATCGGAAAAAGAGTCGAAAATGAATTTATCGGCGTGAATTCAGGCATTATGGATCAATTCGCAGTGCAAAAAGGCAAAAAGAACATGGCCATTCTGTTAAACTGCGATAAGCTTGAGCACGAAATGATTCCGGCTGCTTTTAACGGATATAAAATCGTCATTATGAATACGAACAAGCGCCGGGAGCTGGCGGCTTCAAAATATAATGAACGCCGCAGCGAATGTGACGAGGCTCTTTCAGAACTGCGGCAATATCGGAATATCGCATCACTTGCGGAATTGACGGCAGAAGAATTCAACGAACTCGAATCCCTTCTCTCCTGTGAAACTTTGCGTAAAAGAGCCCGGCACGCGGTCAACGAAAACGAGCGGACCCTCTCAGCCGCGGAAGCTCTCAAATCAAATGATTTGAAAACGTTCGGCGAGCTGATGAATGCGTCCCACCGTTCGTTACGCGATGATTATGAAGTGACCGGTGACGAATTAGACGCGCTCGCTGAAGCAGCCTGGAAAGAAGGAGCACTCGGAGCGCGGATGACGGGCGCGGGGTTCGGCGGCTGCGCCATAGCCATTGTGGAAAATGAAGAAACCACCGGCTTTATCCGAGCCGTTTCATCTCACTACCGCAGCAGGACAGGTCTTGAAGCTTCTTTCTACATCGCGGATATAAGCGATGGCGCGGCTGAATGGAGGGAAAAATAAATCATGGCGATTCTCGTTCTCGGCGGAGCCGGCTATATCGGTTCTCATGCGGTTGATCAATTATTAAACAAAGGATTTAAAACGATAGCTGTGGATCATCTGCAGACAGGCCACCGGAAAGCTGTTCATGAAAAAGCAGTTTTTTACCATGGAGATATCCGTGACAAACCGTTTCTTCACTCTGTGTTTGCGAAGGAGAACGTAACAGGCGTTCTCCATTTTGCCGCTCAATCCCTTGTCGGCGAATCAATGAAAGACCCTCTTTCATATTTCAATAATAATGTGTACGGTACGCAAATTACACTGGAGGTCATGCAGGAATTCGGGTGAAACACATTGTGTTTTCTTCATCCGCCGCTGTATACGGCGAACCTGAAAAAGTGCCCATCACGGAAGACATGCCGGAAAAGCCGGAAAGCGCATATGGCGAATCAAAACTCATGGCAGAAAAATTGCTGAAGTGGTGTGAAACCGCCTGCGGCATAAAATATGTCTCGCTTCGGTATTTTAACGTTGCCGGCGCGAAAACGGACGGTTCCATCGGAGAAGATCATCATCCGGAAACCCACCTAATCCCTATCCTTTTACAAACCGCGCTCGGTCAGCGCGAGGAGGTTTTGATATTCGGCACTGACTATGATACAAAAGACGGCACGTGCATCCGCGATTATGTCCATGTTTCCGATTTAATCGATGCCCATATTCTCGCTCTGGAATATTTGCAAAACGGCGGAGACAGCGGCATTTTCAATTTAGGATCAAGCAGCGGGTTTTCCGTATCAGAAATGACGGAAGCGGCCCGGCAAGTGACCGAAAGAGACATAAAAGTAAGAGCGGCCGCAAGAAGACCCGGTGATCCAAGCACCCTCATCGCTTCCAGCGATAAAGCGCGGAACATTCTGGGCTGGAATCCGAAACAAACGGACATATCGGAAATCATTGCGTCAGCATGGAATTGGCATCGGCAACATCCAAACGGATACAAGGACAAATGAAATGGAGGCGGCGGTCATTGAAGTTTTTGAATCAGTGACAGGGTTTCTGAAAGAAAGCACTGTCTTAGGCGACATAAATGAAACAGATGTGATTTATACAAGAAACAGACTTCTCGATCTGCTCGGACTGACGGATTATGCAGAACCGAAACATATCAAGAAACAAAACAGGCTCCACTATTTGGACGAAATGGTGAAAGACGCGGTAAAACGGTCAATCATAAACGATACACCGGCTGAAAGAGACATGCTGGGAAGCAGAATCATGGACGTGATCACACCGGCCCCTTCTCTCATCAATGCCGCGTTCAGCGAATTGTTATCAGATTGCCCGAGAAAAGCAACAGATTACTTTTACCGACTGAGCCAAAACAACGACTATATTAAGACGCGGGCCATTCGAAAAAATATCGTGTACCGCTCATCAACACCTTTTGGAGAATTGGACATCACCATTAATTTATCAAAACCGGAAAAAGACCCTAAAGACATCGCCGCGGTAAAAAACAGTCCGGAAAACCGGTATCCGACATGTCTGCTCTGTATGGAAAACGAGGGGTATGCCGGTACACCGCACCACCCCGCCCGTTCAAACCACCGCATCATCAGGCTTGACTTAGCGGGAGAACAATGGGGTTTTCAATACTCTCCTTATGCGTATTACAGCGAGCATGCCATCTTTCTATCAAGCGTGCACAAGCCGATGAACATCAGCCGTGACAGCTTCAGAAGGCTTCTGGCCATTACGGAAATTTTCCCGCATTATTTCGCCGGATCAAACGCAGACTTGCCGATCGTAGGAGGTTCCATTCTTTCACACGATCATTATCAAGGCGGCGCCCATGAGTTTCCCATGGCAAAAGCGGGTTCCCTCTATCCTTTTCATATGCGTCATTTTCCAGACGTTCAGGCCGAAGCCGTGAAGTGGCCGGTATCAGTGATCCGCCTTCGCGCAAAAGATCCGGATTTGCTGACCGATGCCGCTGCGTATGTTTTTGAAAAGTGGCGGGAATATTCAGACGAAACCGTCAGCATCATCGCAAAGACAAATGAACCCCATAATACCGTCACTCCAATTGCCAGACGCAGGGGAACGGATTTTGAAATCGATCTCGCTCTCAGAAACAACCGCACCTCCGAAGATTATCCGGATGGCATTTTTCACCCGCATCAAGACGTTCATCACATCAAAAAAGAAAATATCGGTCTGATTGAAGTGATGGGACTCGCCGTTTTACCTCCCCGCCTGAAAGATGAGCTGGCAGAAGTGAAAAAGTATTTACTGAATGAACCTCATGACATCAAAGATATTCATCTTCCGTGGGCTGAAAACATCAAAACGGATAAAGACGTGACACCGGAAAATGCAGCCGCTGTTTTACAAAAAGAAACCGCGAATGTATTTTTACGCGCGCTGACCGATGCAGGCGTTTTTAAAATGACACCCGAAGGAATTCAGGCATTTCAGCGTTTCACGACGTTATTGGAGAATGGCAGCTGAAACATTCAGAGTGAAATCAATCAACAATCTTTTTTATCAGGAGGTATTGTGATGTTCAAAAACCGATTGAAACGTGTATTTGTAAACGCAATCTGTCTTTCTCTCATGTTCACTGCTTTTACATTCTTTGAGAAGTCTCCTAAAGCAAAAGCGGATGCCCCGTTTGCCTATGGCGCTGATATAGGATGGCTGAAACAAATGGAGGACGAAGGTGTGCGCTGGCTGGATGACGGCGGAAAACAGAAAGATGCCTTGCAGATTCTTAAAGATCACGGAATAAATGCCGTGAGACTGAGAGTGTTTGTGAATCCGCCAAGCAGCTATTATTGGCTGAAAGACGGCACAACATGGACCATGCTCGGCTATAGTGACAAAGCGGGCGTACTTGCGGCGGCAAAAAGGGCAAAAGCGTTAGGAATGAAGGTAATGGTTGACTTCCATTACAGTGATGTGTTCGCTGATCCAGGACACCAGATCAAGCCGAACCAATGGAACGGCTATTCAAACAGCCAGCTGCAGGCAGCCGTGTATAACCATACGTACGATGTCATGAAAGAACTTAAAAATCACGGCATCTCCCCTGATTGGGTGCAAGTAGGAAATGAAATGAATTCAGGAATTTTACTGCCCGACGGCAGCACGAACGATTTCAGCAAATTGACCGGCTTACTGAACAAAGGCTATGACGCCGTGAAATCCGTCAGCCCGGCCACCAAGGTCATCAGCCATTTGGCACACGGCACGGACAACAGCCTATTCAGATGGTGGTTTGATCAATTCTTTAAAAACGGAGGAAAAACCGACATCATCGGTGTTTCATTCTATCCCTATTGGGAAGGCAAGCCGTACTGGGAGCTCACCAGCCATTTATCAACTAATTTGAATGACATCGCCTCACGCTACAACAAGGAAGTCATGGTGGTTGAACTGGGCGGAGATGAAAATAATCCGAAAGATTCCTACTGGACCATAAAAGACACCATAAAACTGGTGAAAGCCGTTCCGAACGGCAAAGGAACCGGCGTATTTTACTGGGAACCCGAAGCTCACTCCAGCGTTCTGTCAGACGCGTACCCATTAGGCGCAACCGCCAAAGTGTCTAAAAACGTCTTGAAATACACAACCGCAATCGACGCTTTTTATGATGCCGCAACAGGAAAATGATTGATGCGATTCTCAAGCAGGCTCATTGTGCAGCCTGCTTTTTTATAAGGCTCTAGTGTTAGCCTGTTATGAAACAGAGCAAGTAACGAATACGGAAAGAAAAATACTCAAAAACCCACGTTTCGGTTAAAAACCGCTTTTTAAATAGAATACTTCTTCTCTTCCCCCTCCTTCTTATTTCTGCGCACTATCTCTCAGTTCCTAAATCATAACTTTACGATTGTTGAAAAAGAAACAAACATTTTATAATATTGTGTAAGCACCACCGAGCAGGAGGACGGGACATGGACAAAAAAGAACAGCTCCTCACGGATTTCAGGGACTTTTTTAACAAGATGGTGTGGCTGAATAGGCTGAAGATGGAAGAAAGCCTTAAGGGGCATAAACCTTCTGAAGTGCATTGCATCGAATTCATCGAAAAAATTGAAGACGCCAATGTGACAAAACTTGCGGAGTCCCTTTATATGACAAAAGGCGCCATAAGTAAATTAACGAAGAAGCTTATTAATAAAGGCCTTATCGAAAGCTATCAGAAGCCGCTTAACAAGAAAGAAATCTATTTCAGGCTTACTGAGCAAGGAAAAGTCATTTATAAAATTCACGAGGAATTGCACAAAGAGTTTCAAGAACGGGACAAAATCGTATTTGAACAAGTAACTGATGAACAATTTGACACGATGCTGAACTTCGTGGAAACATACAGCAGGCATTTAGATTCAGAAATAAAGAAACTTGGTGCAGACATGAAATCGGAATAAATATGAATAAAACCATAGGCAGCCCTGCTCCATGAAAACGGGCTGCCTTTTTATATCCCTCTTATTGTTGACAAAGAAACAAAACCACTCTATTATTTTGTTGACAAGGAAACAAAGACAGCAATTTTGAGAGGAGAATACTATGTCAACACATAAAAGAAAGGAACTTCGGGTGCCAAAAGAAGTTCTCACAGCCGCCTGGGCTATTGCACTGGGAGCAATCGCTCCAATGCTTGACTCTACGATGGTAAACATCGCCATCGGCAAACTGACCAAAGACTTCAACACGACATTGGATATCATTCAGTGGTCCGTTACAGGCTATATGTTAGCACTTGCGATTGCAGTACCCGTATCCGGCTGGCTTATGAATAAATATAACGGTAAGAAAATCTTCATCGGCTCAGTCATCGCCTTTGGTGTCATTTCTGTTTTTGCGGGAATGAGCCGTGACGTTTCCAGCTTCATCTTCTTCCGTTTGCTTCAAGGATTCAGCGCCGGCATTATCACTCCGCTTATGTCAACACTCTTGGTTAAAACGGCAGGTCCGGAAAACCTGGGAAAAGTGATGGCAATCGTCAGCACCCCTATGATCTTCGGCCCGATCTTAGGACCTGTCATTGGGGGTTTCATCGTCCAAGGCGCTTCATGGCATTGGATTTTTTACATCAACGTGTTCATCGTTTTGATTGCTGCACCGCTTATGATGAAAACCATTCCAGACTTTGAACCATTCAACAAAGATCGTAAACTCGATATTTTCGGGATTATCAATTTGTCATTAATGAGCGCGGCATTGATGTACGGTATTACAAAAGCGGCGGATCATGCATCATTTAACAATAGCGACACCATTTTATGGACGGGCATCGGTCTTGTTTCAGCAGCTATTTATCTTGTATATAATCAGATCAAGAAAAACCAAACCGTGCTGCCTATGAATTTGTTTGCAAACAAAAGCTTCTTGGCATCTTCGATCGGGTTGTTCTTAGCGAATGTTGCCATCATGGGGCCGATGTTAATACTTCCGCTGTTTTTTCAAAACATTCGTCAGTTCACGGCAGCCGGAGCAGCACTCGCTTTAATCCCTCAAGGAGTCGGAATGCTCGTGACTCGTCCGCTGATCGGAAAAATGATTGATAAGATCGGTGCGAAATACGTGGTTACGGTCAGTCTTGTTCTTTCGCTGATCGGATCTATCCCGCTTATTTTTATCACCGATAACCCAAGTATGATTTGGATTTCCGTCGTATTATTTATCCGCGGCACCAGTTTTGGAGGAATTATGCTCCCATTGATGAGTGACGCTTATACAGGTCTTGACAGCAAACAGCTTCCGGAAGCAGGTGTCGGTATTCATATGATTGAAAACCTCGGTTCCAGCTTTGGGTCAGCTGTGATCGCAACCGTTACCGCAACTGTCATACAAGGATTGCAGCCGACGATTTCGAACAGTTTAAAAGGCTACCATGCCGGATTCTTAGTATCCGTCATCATCCTTGCGGCCATCTTCATTCCAAGTCTGTTCCTTACCCATAAAAAGACTGCCATATAAAGAACTTTTTAAAGTAAAAAACCCTTGCACAGCAAGGGTTTTAGTGAATAAAACTGTTGATGGTTGCCGGCAAAGTCAGCCAACAACAGACAAAGCCTTTTACTCATTCACATTGCTTTTCATTAACCATTCTACTTCCGTTAATTCTTGTTTTTGAACGTCTTTTGTATGTTTTTTCGTAAAATGGACTTTAACAGCTTCTTCGTTTTCCCAAATCTCCCAAAGCATGATTTTGCGTTCTGATGGTTCAAGCGGATGAGCATGGAACTGAATACAGCCTTCTTCTTTGTTCGTTTCTTCCTCAAGTTTTTTGAATTCCTTCATTATTTCATCAAGGTCTTTATCACTGATGATTTTTAAGCATGCCGTTATGTAATGCATCGAAACTCCCCCTCTTCCCATCATTTTATGGCTTTACATTATAACATCGAAACCGGCATACCGCATTCTCAACATATAAAAAACCGTCCATAAAAATGAACGGCAATGTTTATTTAAGAGCATTTAGAGCGACTTTTGCAGCCTCAGCGATAAGAGCATTATTATAATTGGCATCTTCCGTAAACCGGTTTGACAGGATTGCCAAAACAATTGGGGCTCTGTCAGGCGGCCAAACGATCGCAATGTCGTTTCGTGTGCCGTAGCTTCCGGCTCCGGATTTATCGCCGACTTCCCATCCTGCAGGAGCGCCTGCCCGAATCAGTTCGTCGCCGGTAGCGTTGCCCCGCATCCAATCTGTTAAAATCGTGCGCTTGTCAGCCGTGAGAGTGTTACCCAAAGCGAAAGTCTTAAGGTCAGTTGCCAGTGCTTTTGCGGTGCTTGTGTCACGACGATCCCCGGGAATCGCAGAGTTTAGATCCGTCTCGAATCGATCAGCTTTCGTTACATGATCCCCGATCTGTTTCAATGACATTTCAAAACCTTTGGGACCGCCAAGCTGCTGCAGCAATAGGTTCCCGGCGGTATTATCGCTGTAACGGACAGCGGCTTCTGAGATTTCTTTCAGGCTCATGCCTGTATCCAGGTGTTTTTCTGTGATTGGGGAATATGTAACCAAATCGTCTTTGCTGTAGCGGATGATGGCATTAAGTTTTTCATTTGAGCTTTTCTTCAGAACAGCAGCGGCAGCCAGAACTTTATAGGTTGATGCGTAAGCAAACCGTTCATTCGGCCGATAGGCGATTGTCTTGTTTGAACCTGTATCAATCGCATAAACCCCAAGCCTGGCATCAAATTTTTTCTCAAGCTGAACAAATTTCTGATTCGTTATACAGCTTGTCATTTTTGCGTCCTCTATAGATTTCGCTTCAGCATGCGCTGAGCCGAATAAAGGGTTGAAACCGGTAAAGCTTAAACATAAAAGTCCAATGCATATTCCAAATTGTATTCTCGCTTTATTTTTCACATCCAGACCTCCTCATTATAATGATTTTGTATACATCTTCTAATTAACATTACAAACAGGATGAAAGTCAATATAATTCCTGTGTGATGTTTTCCGTGACAGTTAGGAAATCAGCTGAAAATTTAATTGAAAACACCCCTGAATCTCTTCAATGGATAGTGTTTCTTCCGGCAGATATTTCGAGAAGAACCCGTGTGATACAGCGTTTGATTTCTTGCCGGAGCCGCCCCGCCGCTGTTTTTACGATTTAATGGTGTTCACTGTCACCCCGTATTTCTCGGCAAGGCCTTTGTATTTCATGCCTTTGACGTAATCCTTATACGCCTGAATATGCTTTTCGGCCATCTTCATTCACCCCCGCCCCCTTCTGATTCGTGTTTATTTTTGAAAAGATATTCCCTCTAAACCGACGCCGCACTCAGACCGTTAACCACCAATAGTTTTCCTGAGATTTACCAGAATCAGTTTACAGAGAATATAAAAAAGCACCTTTCGGAATGAGGTGCTTTAGAATTATGAATCTTATTCTAGGATTTACGCCTGTTATATTTATTTATATTTATTCATAGACATGCTCACGTATATTTCATTTGCTTCATCAACAGTTATACCAAACTTTTCGCTTGCTAGCTCAGTAACCATTGAATCATGGATCTCTGGGGTGTAATTTTCCCCGTAATTTGTAATTCTATTAAATTCGTTTTCCATGTAATTATATATGGTTTGGTCATCAGCTGATTGTGCCTCTTCTTCTGATGAATTTTCATTTCTTTTCTCTTTTTCATCCTCTAAATCAAAAATTACTTCATCATTTTTTTCTAACTGGTACAAAGAATCCCCGTGTTTAAAATCGATTGTATAATCATCGTTTTTATACTTTGCATGTACTTCATCTACTGAACAAGTATACTTATCTCCACAGCTGATTACCTTAGAAAAACCTTTATCCTCAATTAACTCATAAACTTTGTAAAGAATTTTATATTTTTCCTTGTTAGAAAGTTGCGTGAATTTCTTATTCATGGACAGGTTGATTTTAAAATCATAATACTTCTTTATAGGATTAGTGTAATCTAAAGTTGGCGCTTCACTAAGATATTGTGATACCGTTTTATTTTTAGACAGCTCTTTTAAAAACTTTTCAGCCTCTTTTGTATCCACGCCACAACCTGATAGAACAAAAATCAGTATAGGAATGATTATAAATATTTTTTTCAACTCTTCTGCCCCCTCTCATCTTATTATCGGTTAAGGAGTAGGAGAAAGGAACCATTCGCAAAATTTGTCGAACGAAAGCACCCTTCATAAATAAGTAGCAACCATAAGACGAAAAAACACCCTTTTGACAGGGTGCAATCAACGTTTCTTTTTATAGCCTTCAATATCTTTTCTCAAGAATAGGCGATCTCTGTTCGTAGTTTTAATCGGAACCAATGTTTTATAATCCACCAGCTGCTTGAGGTTCTGCCGGCTGCATCCGATTATTTCAATGGCTTCAGATGTCGTTATGATTCTTTATCCATAAAATCTCTCAGCTCGTCTATACTCTCAAAAATAAACTTAGCCTTTTCGAAGGTTTCTCCATTTTAGGGTTATATTAATTATCGTCAATATCAACCAGATCAAAGCCAAAATCATAGTAATGATGTCGATAGCGCTAAGAAAACCATAATTAAAATTAGTGAACAATATCACAAACAGAATAAAGAATAAGATCGTTGAACCATCGATTAATTTTTTCATATTTGCTCATTTCCTTCTATATTTTTAAAAATCCAAAATATCCTCTTTCAGAAAAAGCCTGTCCCGAGGCATTTCTTTCATCGGCTCTAATTCCCCACTTTAACTAACTGGTTTAGGTATTGACGAGTGAAGCCCAATATTTTAATTGCTTCGCTTGTATTAACGGTTTCCTCATTTAAGAACCGTTTAATTGCATCACGTTCTTTAAGATTGTACATTAACATCACCCTCTTTAAATCCCCTAAATTGTTACAATAAACAACACCATTATACCTATAACAATAGTATTCTTTAAAGATTTTTTTGAAAACCTTTCTTATGTTTCAATAAATAAACAACCTATTCACGCTAAACAGAATAGGCTGTGATCTGCTCTATTTTCATTTTCATGCGGGAACGCTCAATATTCTTCTACATAATTCCTTTTTTAACCCCTAATAACTGCGCTATCTCTTCGGCAGACAGCGCAACGGCCGCCGCTCCCGTAAGTAATACCGCTGATAGAATTTCCTTGTTATTGCTTCTCCTGCTTTTTGTATTCTGCGATTTCCTTAGGGGTAGCCTTTCGCACTCCGTCTGCGTCTGTCCTGTTTGCCACTTGAACGCCTTCCATGTTTTTTATCTCGCTGACGACTCCCAAATGCTCTAAATACACATGATCACCAATCTTGAAACGATTCAGTTTGGCCCGCTCCTCGGTCATGCTCCTGTATTCAGTCGCGGCTTTCATTTTTAATTCAGCCAGACACATTTGACAAAGGGTTACTGTTACAGAATTGCCGTTAAAATCAGTAAACGAAACCGATCTGACAGATTCCTTTTCCGGGTGCATCGTGCATGTTTTCTTCATAGGCGATGGCCGTGTAAATTTAATCATTCCGCTTCCTCCTCAAAAAAAGTCTTTTCGTCCCCTGACATAACAGCGGATGAATGGGAAGTTCCATTCACCCGCATCCGAACTGTCACGACACATGGAGATTGTCTTTCCTTCGCCGGCTGACGGATATTCATACATCCTGCATAGCTGTAAAGCCTATATTTCTTTATATTCCCAATGCTCGCCGCATTTCCCTGTTAGGATGAAGTTTCTAAAGCTGTTGACCAGTTGCCGCATGTTGGTTCCATGCGAAAAGCCGTTTGGGCCGCCGTATCCAATTCATACGGGTGAATTTCAGCCCTCTAATATGTGTGTATGCTTTGTAAAGGAGGTGCGTCACATGATGTTCTAACAACCGATTCAACCTAAAGCTAACTCTTCCCCAATTCCCGATCATAAAATAAGTAAATTTACCCAGAACAAATTAATCATTTTGCACTTTCAAAATACTTATTTGTCTTTTTCTTCATTCTTCCATGGTAATATCTTGTTGAAGTATTTCGAATGAAAGGATTATGGTCATGAAAGTTTTCGAAGCAACCACCCTGCTGGCCGCTGCCAAACAGCGCGCGAGTGAATACAAAAAACTGCGCGGCCAGATGGTCAACCTAAAAAAAGCGTTTCTAGGCATGGCTGATCTTGGTGACAATGATTTCTCAGGCCGGGGCGCAAATAACATCAAAGCTTTTTTTAAGGACCACGCCGGCGTCACAGACAGCTGGCTTGATCTGATCGATATGAAAATCGCATTTCTCACAAGCCTTCCCGGCAAGGTCGAAGACTCCGGACTTTCCAATTCGCATGTGGAAGAATCATTTCTGGAGCATGAGCTCACCCACGCCCTCAGTAAATCAAAGGCGATTATGGAAGAGCAGAAAAAAGACATGTGCTCCATCCTCGGAAAGATCGATGACATCATCTCGCTCGAATTGTTTTCAACCGAAAGCACAGAACAAAAGCTTTCTTCAGCTGACAAAAAAAGAAGCGACACGATACATAAACTCGGCAAGCTTGATCACGATCTAACGAAAGAATACGCAGAAACCGAAGCGAACGAACAGTTCATCCAAGCCGACTTTCAGCAGCTCCAAAACGCCACAGGCAAAGGAAAAAGCGCCACGCCGCTTCACTACAACGCCAAGGCGTACCGTGAAAGCGACATCCATAAGAAAAAAGGCGAGATTGCAAGACATTCGGATGCTTATTTGACGATTAAAAAGGAAGAGGCGAAAGAGCGGGAAGTTAAGGCCCTAAAGAAAAAGCTGGCCGATGGTGTGACCGATCCGGATGAGTATTTGGAAATAGCGAAGAAGATCGGCTATGAAAACCTTGAACCTGCTCAGGTGGAATATGTGATGCAGCTTGAACAAGCAAAACAGCTCGAAGAAGTCGGAGAAACGGCTTGGGATATCGTTAAAGGAATAGGCGTCGGCCTTTATGATGTCGGGAAAGACACCATAACCGGCGTCAAAGATCTGGCTGTCGGTGCATGGGATTTTTACCATCTCTCTGATGAACAAAAAGTCGCTAAAACCATATCGGCTGTATTGAACACACCCTCCTACGCAAAAATCATATGGACAAACCTGGCGGATTCATGGAATGATAAAATGGTTAACGGGGATGCGTATTCAAGATCACATTACATCACTTACGCCATCGGGAGCATCGTCGGGCTCAAAGGTTCCGGCTCAGCTGTAAAAGTATCAAGCAAGCTCGCCAAAACAGGTGCCGCCAAAGTGGATAACGTCTTGGAAGCCGGTGAAAAAGCGGCTGCAAAACATGTAAAAACCGGGATTGAAAAAGGAAAAGATTATATCAATTCCATTTCGAAAAATAAGTACGAACCCGCACTTGCCGGAATAGCACAGGATATTGAAAATACTCACAATGTGAAGAATACGCCTTTGTTGAAAAGTATTATTGAAGATCAGAAAGAGAGTGTTCTCAGTAAATCTGTGTCTTCTGACAATAGCGGCATACATAGTGTTAAACAAGGAGACAGCAGTCCTCTCGCACCCGGCGGGGGTTTAGCTGCTCACGAAGCAAAAGGCGGACACCTTATAGAAAGACATGTTGGTAAGACTGATGAAGAGTTATTACAGAGGCTACAGATAAACAAGAAGATACGGGCCTCTTCTAGTTTCACTGATAGGCCAACTGCAGAAAGAGTCGCTAATGAAACATTAACTAAACATAAAAAGGAAATTGAAGAGTGGTTAAAAAGTGATGTTAATGATCCATTACCGTTACCTTATAGAGGAACCGAAGTTATAGGTAGAGGAGTTCGTAAAGGTTCAAATGAAGTTAAAGATATGACTAATGCTAGAATAGTATTAAAGAAAAATGAAGATGGTAGCTTTATACTAACAGGCTACCCAACGAGGTGATATATAATGATTGAAATTAAAGTTTCTGATCCTGTATTTAGATTTCTCGGTGGACATTTCCACCAAGATATAGAGTCTCCGGAAGATGCACTTGATGAATATTTAAATGAAGCATCTCAAAAACTAAAAGAAAGAGATTTAATAGCACTAACTGAGTTTGTAAATAGTGATCATTCAGAAGAAGACAAGAATGAATTTATAGAGGAAGCAGCGGATGGTATATACTTTCCTGAAGATGATTTAACTCCATTAGAATGGCTTAAGCAAGTCACTGAACAAATTAAAAAACATCTTAAAACAACATAGTTAGAGAAAAAGAGCCCTCTTATAAGAAGGGCTTCTTTTATTAATTCAATTTCGCTTTCGTTTTTGGTCCGTAAATGCCGTCTGGCTTCAAACCATACATGAGCTGAATCGTACTGAAACGTTCAGCCGCATTTACTGATGTAAGTGTATTTGAATAAATTGCAGAAAAACCCTCCTCGTCTTGAGAAGGGCTCTGACTTATACTTCTTTTTCTCTAAATCAGTCCGAAGCAAAAAACTGATGCCGCTCAACTTTTCAATCTGCCCCTATGCTTTTCTTTTGCTTTTTGTTTTCTGATTAAATATTTTTGTTCCTTTATTTTTTCTCTTTATTTTCTATTCAGTTGTTTTTTTTTCTTGTTTCAAGCTCCTGTTTTATCGCTTTTTATGCCTTAGTTGATATCCCGATATTTTTCATCTCTTTAGAAGCTTGTCGTTGCAATCTTTTTGGGTTTAATTTCTTAGATTTTGCTTTAACACAAACCTCTTCTTGTCAGTGTGGGAGAGAGTCTGTAAAAAAGGAAAGGGTCTCCGCTTATTTTAACAACACTTCAAGTTTTACTTTGGTTCAAGCGCATAAATTCCATCAGCTTTTAATCCATTCATCAATTGAAATCGAATTACTGCATTCGCTGTCTTCGCTCCATATGCATCATCAATCCCGAAGTTCTTTCGCTATAATGAAGGGCGACAGCGCCGTTCGAATCTGTTTTATGCTCTCCCCTCGGATTTTAATGGGTTTTCAACTTTAAAAAACCGGAAGACAAGAGGAAGGATGCTTTCTTGCCTTCAGATGAAGAGCCCCCTGAATCACTTCTTTATCATCGACGGCAAAATGATAGCTTGTCGATTCGCTGTTACCCGACATATAACTGATTTCATTGGCGGCCGCATGCGTCATTTCCTGTATTGTGAATGATTTTCGGAGTGCCGCTGTATTTGCCATAAAAAACTAAATATTCCGTTTTTCAAATACAAAAAAACAGCTGGATTAACCAGCTGCTGATCGTTATCACTTTAGCCGTTCAGTGATACGAAATTTCTGTATTTCTCTGAAATGAACAGGTTTCGGCAAAGACCGCCGCCTTAAAGGCGATGTTTATCTCCCTTGCAGTATACAGCGAATGTACTTCAAAATTAGCCCAAAAAGCAGTTCCGTCCCCAATTCGCCCCTCGATGAATGATGACAAAATCAATAAATAAGCATCGTCGTACTAAAAGGTTCCGGCTCAGCTGTAAAAGTATCAAGCAAGCTCGCCAAAACAGGTGCCGCCAAAGTGGATAACGTCTTGGAAGCCGGTGAAAAAGCGGCTGCAAAACATGTAAAAACAGGGATTGAAAAAGGAAAAGACTATATCAATTCCGTTTCGAAAAATAAGTACCAACCCGCGCTTGCCGGAATAGCAAAGGATATTGAAAATACTCACAATGTGAAGAATACGCCTTTGTTGAAAAGTATTATTGAAGATCAGAAAGAAAATGCGCTCATGAAATCTGAAAATTCTAACAACAAAGCCATAGGTAATGTCAAACAAGGTGATAGTACCCCTCTCGCACCTGGCGGAGGTTTAGCTGCTCATGAAGCAAAAGGCGGGCATCTTATAGAAAGACATGTTGGGAAAACAGATAAAGAATTAATAGAAAGACTGAAAACTGATCCTAACCCACATATTACAGCTTCATCTACTTTTAAAGATAGGGCTACCGCTGAAAGAATTGCTAATTCAGTTTTAAACGATTCAAAAAATATAAAGAAAATCGAAAATTGGATTGATGATCCTAAAAAACCTAAATTAATGTTAAGATACAAGGGCGATGGAGAAATAATCGGCAGAAGTGTATCAAGAAATTCAGATCTAGTAGAAAACGTTACAAACGCAAAAATTATACTCAAAAAAGATAATAACGGTAAATTTATCCTTACAGGATATCCAACCAAATAGAAAGAGAGGAAGTATCATGGATGAAAGGTATGATTTCTTAGATGAATTAGAAAATTTTTTAGGTGCAACATTTCATCAAGATATCCAATCCCCTGAACACGCCTTAGACGAATTTATTGAGGAAATTAGTAAAGAAGGTTTGCTATTTACAGTAAAGTATTGCGAAGAGTTTCTAAATAGCGATCTAACTAAAGAAGAAAAGGAAGACATTATAAAGTGTAATGCAGAAATATATTTCCCGACAATTGGCTTACCGCCTATAGAATGGTTAAAAAGTGTAATAGAACAACTAAAAGAGGCTATTTAAAAGAAACACTGAAAGGTCCCCATTTTATGGAGGGCCTTTTTATATTGATACCGAATTTTTCGGCTTTCTTATCCGGATAGAAATGCAATACCGACAGTGCGGTTTGAATCTACTTGACGGCATCACTAGCTGAACTTTTCTACAATTTTGACCCTAAAAAGAGATACGGACCATAAATTCCGAGCCGAAAAATCAAGTTCGCCAACAACTTGCGAATTTGATAAACCGGTTTTATTAAGGGAAATTAAAAAACCCTTGCTATGCAAGGGTTTTGGGTATGATTCCGACTGGGCTCGAACCAGCGACCTCTACCCTGTCAAGGACGAGACACGTATTCTGATTAATCTTTAACAATCCTAAATAGTTGCCTAAACTCTTGCCATATCAAGCTTCACGGGATTTAGTTTCCTGATTGATATTTGTTGTTTCTAAGTAGTTTAAAATGTTTGTGTGACTCCGTGGTGACACGAAAACACCAACTGAACGATTCGTTCACAAAAAGTCCACTCTCCAAGTTTCCTGAAAGTGAACTTTCGATAGCTTAAATTGATTTCACTAATTCATGAGCAAAAAAGGATTATTTTAATTTTCTTTTCCAGAGCCAAGAAGTCTTGAAAAGATGATTATGTTTATAGTTTGTAAAAAATGTATCTGATCTACGCTCATATTGCCCCTTCTTGGCATTCATCAACTTATAATCTAATCTACTCCAATGAACTGTAGTCTTTACACTACTTACAGCAGCAATGACACCAGCTGCTGCTGTAACGGCCGCCGCCTTTTTAGCTGTTTTCATACTAGTAGCCATAAAGACTGCGGCAAGAACTGCAACACTGGCACTAATCGTACTATAAGTACCTTTACTATTATTATAGCCTGACCATTGATCTCTCAAGATCCCAGCCGATGTATCGTTTTTATTTGCCAATTGTTCAATAGGTGATGAAGCCTCTTCATAATTCACCACTTCGCCATTAACTTCAAGTTTTCCAATATTCTGGTCATATTGAATCTTGTCTGTTTTTTCCCCATCATTTACAATAATCTCAACTACATCATTAACAGTTCTTTCAGAAAAAGTGTACGTAGTTCCGTTGTAATCTACAGATTCAGTTTCATAAGTCGGTTCAACATTCTGGACAACTGCGCTTGGGGCTTGACGTTCTTTTGCATCTGAAACAGGACTAAAAATTGTAACAGCAGTCAAAACAGCAACACTTGAAAGGACAATCTTTTTCATGGTAAATTAATACCTCCTTTTGTTATTCATTAACAGTTCTGGAGGTTTATTCAGCTCAATTCAACCCATTATTTGTATTTTAATGATAATTTAAACTAGGAGGTTTATAATGACTAATCTTACATTCAGACTTTTCCATTACACATCGCTAGCATTGGTTCTTTTATTTCTCATATTAGGGTTTACCTTAAATGGCGCTTTCTTTTATTGGACTCTAATATTAGTCGGCCTTTATTATCTAATCAGAGGGATAATAACAGCTAAATCAGAACAACGAAAAAATGGAACATTTATTACAGTTTGTGGAGCAATTATAATACTTGCCGGTTTATTTACATTGATTGTACGTTAGAAAAGTGTTTGATTCTTCTCAAAAAGTCGGGTTATAAACATCCGGCTTTTTTGTATTTCAATTGTTAAAACCGGTTTTCACTTTGACCTGCACTGAATATTGTTCGTCACAGCTGATGGCAAGATAGTTTCCATCAGGTCGTTGTTATTTTACCAACGAGCTTACCGAGGTCGTGGTTATTTTGTCTACGACCTTATTGTGGTCGTGGTTATTTTGTCTACGACCTTATTGTGGTCGTGGTTATTTTGTCTACGACCTTATTGTGGTCGTGGATTGAGTCGTTGCTAATTTGTCAATGAGTGATATAAGGTCGTATACGTTTTGGGTACGACCTCCCAACTATTACAATTGGTAATAGTCTCAGCCCCCAAAGTTGGGGACTCCTCAAAATTGAGGAGTGACAGAGCTTCATCATGAACTACACCTTGCCAGGTTCACTATGAACCTCACAAACGCCCCTTGTACTCATTCAGTAGCGTTCTTCTTTTCGCTTGGTTATAGATCATATCGTACCGTATTCTCGCCTGTCTTCGTTGTGATATTGTTAACCTCTTATCTCCCATCATCTTGTGAAACATTTCTAAGTCCTCGTGCTCCTTCTTGGTTACAGTCACTTTCAATCACTTTAACCTCCATTCATCATCAAAACTTTTGTTATTTGTCTTGACTTTTCTTTTGATTTTTTGCTTGATTGGTTGAGACTGTGGACAACGGCTGTACGAGTTGTCTGCCTGAATTTGCTTGTAAAAAAATAAACAAACTCAGGCAGGCGACTGAAACTTGATTGTATATCAACTTGTGGTATCCGTGTGTTCACCCTATTTGCCGTTGGTTATTCCCCAAACAAGCCTACTGTGTCAAGTGTCCCTAACAGGTTCTCAAAGCTCAAATCTGAGCCCTGATACTTATGGCTTGTCCTGCATCGTCAGAAACGATACACCCTTCCTTCGTCAGCACTTAATGGCAGCTTTCGCCTTTCAGATGCATGTGTAAATAGGGAAACACAGAAGGCATCCTATCCTCATTTTTTGCGTCGGCTGAGTCACTACCCTGTCAAGTTTTACGTGTGTTAGCGCATTCCACGGCAGTCTCTTTCGTTGCCACAAGTGGCGATGGCGCCATATTGGAGCCTTCGAAAAAAGGCATCACTAAAGACAACACCTTAATTCAGGAGTATAGACTGACTGTATTCAGTTAAATTGAGATTATAGGGGACAGGGACTTTAACTCCCGTCCTCTCTGTCTATTTAATCGTCTGCTTTCCACACCGTGAAGATATCGACATACTCACTCTTTAAGAAAGCAAGGTCACTGACTTCAGATACCATGCATTCAATCACATCAACGGTAGGACATTTCTTGATAATCCACTTTATGATTGAATAAAGGCGATCATTGTAATTGCATGTAAACCTTTCTTTCAACAAATTATTTCAACTATCATATGCTTTAAATTCATAAGTGGTGTATGTGTTTTTCATTTCAGTTATCCCCTTGATTAAATTGTTATGTTTAAATACAATGGGAGTGTACTAACCCATCAGATTAGGAGAGTGCTGGTGACACTCTTCCTAATCACCCAAACCACGCTATGCACAGTATGCTTAAAGCTGGTATAACTACGATCAATCCCCCAAATACAACCTGACAGAACCGTTCATTATGTAAATCCGTCTTATTCATCGTCTTCCACTTCTACTACAGTTGCTTTTTCATCTATGCAAAACACATTGTCAGTGACAGTTGGAATAACTGTTTTACCTCCCCCCCATATCCAACATGATATGAGGGAAATTAACACCCATCTCTCCTGCTTCTACTAACGCTGCTATTCCGTCTTTCCGATCATTCGCATCAAGTTCAACACAAACCGGTATTGTCATATCTGTGAAGATTCTGAGACGCTTTTTAGGTTTCCCATCGTCGTATGTTTCAATGAAGTTGTTTTCCTCTTCGAACATTTTCCCTCTAAAATAGTTGAAATGATTCGTCATTTCCTCGATACGCTGTTCGTTTGTGATTGCCCCTAAGCTTGCTACGTTAGTTCCTACAGTGTGACGGTTAATTTGCATTGTCGTTATCCCCTTTAGTAAGTTTTGTTTTTATCAAGAATCTGATAGCCTTCCAGTGTAACAAGCTCCCTATTGTCAATGAGAGCATCCCATAATCGTGTACTGAGCAACTTATCAATTACTGCATTGGTTAAGCTTCTGAGGTTTTTGTATTTGATGTCTTCCGCCAAGAATACTGAATGGATACTGTCGTATTTTCCATCCTTCCTTTTAAGGACTTGATACAGATGTACTTGACCATCTTCGCCAGAAATGGCGAATTGCTTGTAAAACAACATTGCTGGTAAGTCACCCAAATCACTTCTACGAATGGTTATTCGCTTCAATTCAAGGCCTCCTCATTGTCTCAGTGCAATTTTGAATTGTTGGTCAATGTAATCTTCAAGCTTGAATTCACCTAAAAAGGTTCTCTTTTTGATTACAACTTGCCCTGAGGGCTTAGTTTCTTTTTCAGCTGTTGATTTCAAATTGTTGCTCCTTACGTCCAATTTGTTTTATCATCACTTCAACTTCTTGAATTAAGATTACAACTTATGCGATTTTAAGTCAACACTTTCTTGCAATTTTATTAAGACTTTTTATTCTTCACGTTCAATATGTGTTATAATTACTTCAAGAAATTGAATTATAAACAGGTGATCTTGAAATATGAAACCATTAAAATTAAGTTATAAACCATTAAAGGTGACATTGATATTGAAGGACAAAACGAATTTGGATTTAAAACAGGACTTGAGTCTAGCTCCTGGAACAATGGCCAAATTAAACAAAGATGAGTATGTAGCGCTTTCTGTAATTCACAAGATCTGCGAGTACCTTGATTGTCCAATTCAGGAAGTTGTAGAGTTTGTAGAGGATGACCCTAAAGAGTCTTAAGCAAAAGTATTGCTTTTATTTTTTTAAAATTCGTTAAACAAAACCATTGAAATATTCGTTGGTAACAAATTTCGGACAATCAAAAGTATTGCAATTGCTGTTATACTGTACGGAGAGGTGAACGGGATGGAAGATAAAATTTTACAAGCAATATACGAACTTTCAAGAGAAGTGAAAAGCATTAAGTCTGAGCTAAATGATTTTAGAGAAGAAACAAAGAAGGAATTTAATCAGATTAACGTTAAGTTAGACCGCCTGGAAGAGAATCAGCCAAAAGATATTGCGGCTCACCTTAAACATATACAGAACGTAGATAATAAGACAGAGCTATTGAATAAGCGATTATTTGATGTTGAAAGTCGATTAAAAAACTGATTTAAAATAGGTCACACTTTAGATTAGTCATCGAAATTGTAATGGATGAGAATAAGAAGAGAGGAACAGTTAATAATTCTCATCTGATAATATATATTCCTATTTATTATGTGCTTAATTTAATGTTATTTTAAGGTTGTAGGACTTTAATCCCCTCTTTTTTAATGTTAGTATTCAATTGTAAAAATAAAGGGGGAATGGTAAAAATGAAAAAAGTTGTCAAGATAATCATTGCTTTAGGTTTTGTGCTAACTCTATTGGTTTCTGGGACATTTACCGAAACAAAAAAGGCTGAAGCTTGTTATCCAGCTTATAAATGTATGTCGAAATCTACTCTTCCCAAAAACTACAAACTGTATTATAAAAATCCGGACAGACGAGCTGGTTCTTATGCAGGAGGTATTGTAATTGCTGGGGTAGGTTTCTTTGGTGGGACACCAGGAGCTGTAGCATCTTTTTTAGGTGGAGCTGCATATAGTTATAGGGAGATGTATCATGGAAATCTGTCGTTCAAAACATACATCAAAAGAAGCCCGAAATCCAACAAGAAATTCAGAATTAAAACAGTTTATTATGAACGAACGAACTATAAAGGGAAGCAAACTGTCAGAGTTAGAGATGAAAATTAATTAACTTTAAAGGGGCGATTCGTATGAATCTGTATAAGGGTTTAAATATATTTTTCGTTCTGATATTTATAGTTGCTATTCTAGTAGGGAGAATAGCACTTGATAAAGATAAGGGGATAATGTTGATCTTTGTCAGTGCAATTGTACTTATTATAGCATCAGTTTTGAATTTTATTTTAAATCGACGTCCCTATAAAAAATAATTTAATCACACAAAAAGAGCAGATTAATTAATCCTGCTCTTTTTTATTAACCTTTAAATTATTACACTAATATATACTTCCTTTAAAATAGTTTGTAAATCAAAAAAGACCCCCTCACAGTTATTTGTGAGGGGTCTATTTATTGTGTGGTCTATTTTCAGATTAGACTCAAATGTCCGAAAGAAAAAGCCCTATCCGGTTAAGGATAGAGCTGTTTTATTCTTGTATTGTTGTTAATACTCCATTATCGAAATATAGGTATCTGCTGCCGTAAACCCATTGTTCGTTTATTCCTGATGCTGTCGTTGTCTTATTAATAGACATAGGTCTGCCCCAATCTTTAAGTTGGATAACTTCCTGCTTGGTCATGCCAATAGCAATTTTCTTTTCTTGATATTCTTCATCTTCAGACTGTTGTTCATCATTTTCGCTGTATGTAACTTCTCTTCTTTGGAAACCAGTTGATTCAGGATTATCATCTACACGATCTTTTATTAGTAAAGTGTTTTCTTCAGGGGTATTTAATGGATCATAAGCAACTTCATAACTGACTGCTTTATCATTTTTATCCGGCAAAATATAGATACGACTGATTGAGCAAACCTTATCTTTTCCACAGTTTATTTTATTAAAATTAGAGTTTTTTTGAGCTACTTCCATTGCTTCACCCACTGTAAGCAACTTTTCTTTATCTGATAGCGATGTAAAAGATGGTTTAGCTGCTAAAGATAAGTCGTATACTTTATCATTGGATTTATCGGTTTTAGACATCCACACTTGATTAAAGTTTTTCTTGACTCCCTTATCATTTCCCACTTTCTCGGCAATTGAGTCTAAATTACTGGTGTCTAATCTGTTTATGTACATCGGAATTGTTATAGCTAGAATAATACCAACTGCCACAACACTAAGTGTTGATATTAGAAGTATGATTTTCTTTTTTGACAAATTAACCTCCCCTTCCCATCTTTACTTATTATCGGTTATTTCACTCACTATTCCAACAAAAAACAGACGTATCCAATAAGGATACGCCTGTTTAATGTACATGCCTATATGCTTCCCAGATGTACTTTGTATTTAATTTATTCCCTCTTTGATTGCCGTCTGAGCCTGTTATAAACCCAAGTTCGTTTATAATTCCATATGTAGAGTTTCCTCCAACCAGGTATATTCCCATTTCATTTACCTGATACGTATAACCTCCTGTCTCATCAATTAATAACATGGAATCATTAGAAGACACTGGCCACACTTTCACATGTGTTGGAGTAAAAGGCAGTGATATTTGCTTACTAATTGTTCCATCACCAACATATGTCCCTCTAGCCAACTGAGGAACATCCGAGGATAGCGCGTATTCTGAGTGTGGTTTACCACCAAGAAACTCAGCGTTCCCATCTATAGAACCTGTAATGATTCCTTGGTCATTACGTACAGGTATTGAATTAGGCGTGGACAGTGTTGAAGCCGTGTAACCATTTAATGAATCAGCCGAGCCCGCAGAAGACACAATCCACTCTTCACCATTGAAAAGCTCTTGTTTATTAGTCTTTGGATCGATCCAAATCGTTGCCGCTTCTGGAGTTTCAGGCTTCGCTACTGATGATATAGTATACAAATTGTTTACTTTTCCATTAAGGTTTCCACTCACCTCTACAGTAGAAGAAGGGAGGTAGGGGTTTTCGTTTGGGTGAAGGGATTTTACGATGTCAGATCCAATGAATTGAGTTATCTCTATATCTGCATCAACTCTTCGATAGGCTTGAATACCAATGGTGTAGTATTTATTAGAGGGCAACCCTGTGAACGCTGCAGCTCGTTTGTCATACTTTACATTCTTCAGGTCTTCACTGGCCATCTTTGAACCGAAAACATATTCATCCTTATCGTTGCTAGAATATAGATACAATTCAAATCCATCAATATTATACTTGTCTTCATTAGAAGTTGGATAATCCCATTCTATTGTGATATCTACTGATCCATCATCATTGTTTGTATGAGATATAGCTGTGCCGTCTCTTTTAATAATTGGAGGGTTAGGTTTTACAGCTATTCTGTCATTCCTAATATTGAAATTTTCAGTTGCATTCTCCCAGTCAATTTTTCTTTTGTTATAATCCGTGTTTGTTTTTATAGATGTATACATCATATTACTGATGGTTTCAAAATCGCTTTTAATCTTCTTTCCATTTGATATTGTTACATCCATTGTCTTTTGAGCAAAATCAAAATTAAATGTAACAAGTCGAGCTTTCACATCAGTCTTCAGTTCTTCTGATCTGATTCTAACAGTATCGCCAAGTGAACACCTATCCCAGTTATGAGATTCAGAAAGACAATTGAAAAAGTTAACTACATCTAAGGTAATGTTAATTGGTGGCGCATTTCTCTTTTCCATCTCCTCTATGCTCTTTTCATAAAGTTCAGTTTCATCAAATAGGCTATCATTCGACCATTCTCCTTCCAGAATAAAAACTGAAAGTTCTTCTTTAAGATCGTCTGTAATATATTTTTCAAATTTAAGCGTTTCTTTAAGCTCAGAAATGGAATTTTGGATTGTTTCCTTATCTTTATCTAAGATAGCGATCTGATTAATCTTGGCATCAAGTTCCTGAATTTTCATTTGTAATTGGGCTTTTAATTCTTTAGTGTCATCCCCTGCTTTTTTAGCTACTTCAATATGGTCTAATATCTTTTGTTTTTCTAGTTCCAGTGTGTACTGTTCATTTTTAAGCATTGTTTTCTTTTCTTCGACTTGTTTTTGCTGTTCAAGTAACAGGTGAAATTAGTTCAATAAAGATGCTAAGGAACATGTTATCAGTGCATTAAAAGAAGGTTACGAAAAAAGCAATACCGGATGGGGAGAGCGCCCTAGCTGGTAAAAATAAAAAGGAGAACGATTAATGGCATCAGTAAAAAAAGATAAGAGAAACGGCAATTGGTACTATGTGTTTGATATAGGGAAAGATGAGAACGGCAGACGGAAGCAGCGTAAACGAAGTGGGTTCAAGTTAAAGAAAGATGCAGAAGAAGCATTAAGAGAAGATCTCCAGTTATATCACTCTGGGGATCTTCTTAAAGATAATGATTCAACCTTCAAGGAATTGGTTGAGTATTGGCTTAACATCAAAACTCCAGATGTAAGCAACCAAACTCTAAAGGTTTATCATTATAATTTGAAAAATCATATACTCCCCGCCTTTGGAAGCATGAAACTAAGCGATATAACAACTCAAAAGGTACAAGCATTTATAACAAGGTTAGTTAATGCTGGCTTATCGGCTGCCACAATAAAGAAGATATATCACGTACTCAACAATGTAATGAAAACAGCTGTCCAAGATGAGTTTATTAAAAAGAACCCAGTTGAAAAAGTTAGGAAGCCATCAGTTAAGCGTAAAGAAGTTGAAGTTTGGTCAGCGGAACAGATGTCTTTATTCCTGGATCACACTAAAAACAGTCGTTACTATATCGCATTTTGGTTAGCGATTTCTTTCGGGCTTAGACAAGGTGAAATTTTAGGCTTGCGTTTCAAGGATATAGACTTCAATAATGGCGTTTTGAGAATTGTTCAAACACTAGAACACTCTGGTGGCCAAACAAAATACGGTGGAAAATCATCGACAAGCACACGCACCATCGACTTATCAGAACATGATATCCATATACTGAAGAAACAAAGAAGTCGTGTACTGAAAGAGAAGAGTTTATGCGGAGGACTCTATACAGACCGAGATTTAGTTGTATGTACAGATACAGGGAATGCAATCAATCCAAGAAACCTTTTAAGACAGTTCAAAGCTTATTTAAAGCAGCTTGATTTACCTGATATCCCATTCCATAACCTTAGACACTCTCATGCATCCTTACTGTTAACAAAGTTTCATCCTAAAGTCGTCCAAGAAAGGTTAGGGCATAAGGACATCCAGGTTACGCTTAACACCTATTCGCATTTAATGCCAAACATGCAAAAGGATGCTTCCACATTTATCAGTGGTATCTTACAAGGCAAACAAAAAGAGGAATCACATTAAATTGTGACTCCTCTTTTTTTTGACTCCAGTGTGACACGAGTAAGTGTCCAACACGCTGAAACCCTTGATGATTCCGACTGGGCTCGAACCAGCGACCTCTACCCTGTCAAGGTAGCGCTCTCCCAGCTGAGCTACGGAATCATGATATGTATATGTTGCTGGGTATGTTGTTGTCTCTCTGACATTTATAATTATATATCCTGATTTCTCATTCGTCAACACTTTTTTTATCTAAAATAAAAAAAGGGCGCGTTGCAAAATTGACGGCGCCCTTTTCGTTTATGATCTCACTTGGGCAGGGGTTATTTTTTTTAATGCCTGTTCGAAGTCCCGCTCTAAATCTTCGGCGTTTTCGACTCCGACGCTCAGGCGCAGAAGGCCGTCTGTGATGCCGCGTTTCTCCCTCTCTGCTTTCGGCATGGCGGCATGCGACATGGCTGCAGGGTATGAGAGAATGGATTCGACGGCGCCGAGGCTGACGGCAAATACCGGAAGCGATACGTTTTCGACCAGCTTTTTGACGGCTTCTTTGCTTTCCAATTCAAAGGACAGGACGGCGCCCGCTCCGCTCGCTTGCCGTTTATGGGTATCGGCTCCCGGATGTCCGGCAAGGCCGGGATAGTAAACGTTTTTGATGGCGGGATGTCCGTCAAAATAGGCAGCCAGCCGCTCAGCTGTCCGGCTCGCTTTTTCCAGTCTGACCTGCAATGTTTTTAAGCCTCTCAATACGAGCCAGCAGTCCTGAACGCCGAGCACCGCTCCAAATGAATTTTGCAGCTTATACAGCTGATTGCCGAGCTCTTCATCTTTTACGGCGGCAAGGCCTGACAGCACGTCACTGTGTCCGCTTAAAAATTTCGTCGCACTGTGGAGCACGATATCTACACCGAGATCAAGCGGACGCTGCAGAGCAGGCGTCATGAAAGTATTGTCAAGGTATGTCAGACAGCCGTGATCCTTTGCCAGTTTGACGACGCCCTTAATATCCGTGATGCCGAGCGTCGGGTTTGACGGTGTTTCCATATAAATGGCTTTCGTGTTCGGCCGGATGGCGCGGGCGACCGCTTCTGTGTCCGTCATATCGACAAAGGTATGTTCGATCCCGAAACGGGACAGAACCTCAGTCACCATGCGGAATGTTCCGCCGTACACGTCCTCCGTGACGAGAACATGGTCGCCTTGGGATAAGAGCAGAAATGCCGTCGAAATCGCCGCCATTCCTGAGCTGAAAGCAAAGCCTCTCGTTCCGCCTTCAAGACCTGCGATCGTTTCTTCAAGCGCTGTTCTTGTCGGTGTGCCTGAGCGGCTGTAGTCATATGTCCCGAATTCTTCAAATGAAGACTGATGGAATGTGGAAGCATGCTGAATCGGGACGCTGACGGCTCCGGTGGCTCCGTCTGTTTTAAATGGATTGTGCACGAGCTGGGTTTCCAGCGTCCAATTGTGATTACTCATATGACACGGCCCCCTCTTTTACTTGCTGTAATGCCTGCTTTACATCCCGCTTCAAATCTTCTGCATGTTCAATGCCCACTGAAAATCTCAGCAGACGGTTGCAGACACCGTTTGCGATACGGATGTCTTCTGGAATATCCATGTGCGTCTGTGTCGCGGGGTACGTAATAAAGCTTTCCACCCCGCCGAGACTTTCTGCGAAACAGATCGTTTTCAGCGCCTTTAAAAACGGATTGACCCATTCCTCTTTTTGCAGCCGGAAAGACAGCATCCCGCCTTTTCCGGGATATAACACGTCGGCGATTTCTTCTTCCTGTTCTAAAAATTCTGCAAGTTCACGGGCGTTTTCTTCATGACGGCGCATTCTGAGTCCGAGTGTTTTCATCCCTCTCATTAAAAGCCACGAATCAAACGGCGAAAGAACCGCGCCGATCGCATTTTGGTGATTAAACATGATCTCGCCGAGCTCTTCATCCTTTACGACAGCAAGACCGGCAAGGAGATCATTGTGCCCGCCTAAATATTTTGTGGCGCTGTGAATGACGATGTCCGCTCCCAGTTCAAGCGGACGCTGGAGCACCGGGGTATAAAACGTATTATCCACAATCAAAAGCAGGCCGGCTTCTTTCGTAATCCGGGCGATTTTTTCAATGTCCGCCTCCTGCATTAACGGGTTTGTCGGTGTTTCAACAAATACCGCTTTCGTGTTTTCCGTTATTTTGGAGCGTAAACAGTCTTCATCGCTGAAATCATCGTAAATAAAGCTTAAGCCGTATTTTCTCCATTCGTTTTCAAACAAACGGTACGTGCCTCCGTATAAATCGGAGGATACAATCAATTCATCTCCGCTTTTAAATAAAGCCATAATCGTTTGAATGGCTGCCATTCCCGAGCTGAAAGCAAAGCCTCTCGCACCGTTTTCCAACACGGCGATAGCGTCTTCAACGAGCTGGCGTGTCGGGTTTTTCGTACGCACATAATCAAAGCCTGTAGATTCTCCAATTCCTCTATGTCGGTAAGCGGTGGACAGATAAATCGGCGGACTGACCGTTCCCGTTGCTTCTTCGCTTCTATTTCCGATTTGGGCTAATTTTGTATCAACATGCTGCGTCATCAGTAAGCACCATCCTTTTTCAAAAATAAAAAAGCCCCCTCTTCATAAGAAGAAGGAGCTTTTCTCTTCCTCTTATCTTCCAAGCATGTGAATCGCTTGCTGGATTTAGCACCTTGGCACTTTGCCTTCCCGCGGCAAAGCAAACCGGTTGCTGAGGTTTCAAAGGGCCAGTCCCTCCACCTCTCGTGATAAGAATATTGTTTTGTATTTTCTGATTGTTCTATATTAACGCACTATAAAATGAATTTCAATAACTTTTTATTTATCTGAACTCTCGCAAGAAGTGCATCTGAAGAAAGAAATTTCTAATAATTCATGGTACAATAGGAAAAAACCATCAAGACAAGAAGCGGCCTGGAGGAATGCGAAGTGGCATCAAAAAACGGAATCATTCATGAGAAAAAACTTTTCTCCCATGAGCTTGAAGAGGAAATGACCGTTTTGGTCTACCTGCCCGCCACCTTCTCCCCTCTGTATAAATATCATACGGTCATCGCTCAGGACGGCCATGATTATTTCAGATTAGGGAGAATCGGGCGGCAGGCGGAAGAGCTTATGTCAAAAGGGGAAATTGACCGCTGCATCATTATCGGTGTCCCTTATAAAAATGTGCGGGAGCGAAGAAACACATACCATCCAGAAGGCTCTAAATTCGCCTCATATAAGCGGTTCATCGCAAATGAGCTCGTTCCTTTTATCGACAAAGAATACCCGACTTATCAAGTCGGATACGGCCGCACCATGATCGGGGATTCCCTCGGCGGAACCGTTTCGCTTATGACGGCGATTGACTATCCGAACATGTTTGGAAACGTCATCATGCAGTCTCCGTATGTTGACGGGCACGTGCTGGATGCCGTCCGGCAGTCGGAGGATCTCAAACAGATTTCCGTTTATCATCAAATCGGAGAAAAAGAAACCGGCGTTCACACGACAGACGGCCAGGTTCTTGATTTCACCGCGCCGAACGAAGAGCTCAAACAGCTGCTGGAAAGCAAACAGTCTGAATACACGTATGAAACCTTCGACGGGGATCATAAATGGACCTACTGGCAGCCGCTCATCACGCCGGCGCTGAAAAAAATGCTGTAACCATTCATTTAAGGAGGGAACTTTCATGAAATACGGTATTGTTTTATTTCCATCAAAAAAATTACAGGATCTCGCAAATTCGTACCGGAAACGCTACGACCCGAGCTACGCGCTCATTCCTCCGCACCTGACGCTAAGAGATCCGTTTGAAGCGACAGAACAGGAAATCGAGCAGGTCGTATCACAGCTGAGACAGACGGCGAAAGAGTCGCATCCGCTCGTTCTGAAAATCACAAAATACAGCTCGTTTTCTCCTGTGAATAATGTGATATATATGAAAGCAGAGCCGACGGAGGAATTAAAATCTCTGAGTGAGAAATGCTACTCAGGAGCATTATCCGGCGAGCCGGAATACAGCTTCGTTCCGCATGTCACGGTCGGCCAGAAGCTGTCGTCAGATGAACATTCCGACGTACTCGGACAGCTGAAAATGCTGGACATTTCCCACGAAGAAGTCATCGACCGTTTTCACTTGCTCTATCAGCTGGATAACGGCTCATGGACTGTGTACGAAACATTTTTATTAGGCGGAGGAGAATAACTGCTTGGAATCCATCATCGCAAAAACTGAAAAACAGCTAAACGACGCTTTTTTCGTCAGAAAAGAGGTCTTTGTTAAAGAACAGCACGTTCCGGAAGAAGAAGAGATTGATCAATTCGAAGACACGTCAGAGCATATAGTCATATATGACGGCGGCCAGCCGGTCGGAGCCGGCAGATGGCGCTTGAAAAACGGGCATGGAAAATTAGAGCGCATCTGCGTGATGAAAAGCCATCGTTCTTTAGGCGTCGGAGCCATCATTATGCAGGCGCTTGAAAAAGCGGCGGCAGCCAAGGGCGCCGACAGCTTTATCTTACATGCGCAGACGCAGGCCGTTCCGTTTTACGAAAAACAAGGATACCGCGTCACATCCGGCGAAGAATTTCTCGATGCGGGCATCCCCCATCTGGAAATGATAAAGGAACACAAACGATAAAATCAAAAGCACTCCTGTTATATGGCAGGAGTGCTTTTTTTATGAAAATAATACTATTACATGAATTTTATTGCATTTTATGGAAAGTTAATGTATGTTTAGTGTACGAAGTATTACAATTCATACAAAAAATACAATTCATATTTCGGAGGGATAAACATGACGGCACCAAAAGGAAAACACATATTCGGGACTGTTAAAGTGGGCACAAAAGGACAGATTGTCATTCCTAAAGAAGCAAGAGATGTTTTCGATATAAATCCGGGGGATTCACTGCTTATGCTCGGGGATGACCAGCAAGGTATCGCACTTGTTAAACAAGAACTCTTTTTCGAGTTTGCAAAAGATATTTTAAACGCTAAGCAAATCGATGAAGATAGCGAGGATGAGTAAATGCACGCGATTGAGCTGAAGCAATTAACGAAACATTATAAAGAAACCGCCGCCGTTGACCGTCTTGAGTTCTCAGTTGAGAAAGGGGAATTTTTCGCTTTACTCGGTGAGAACGGAGCCGGAAAAACGACATTAATCAGTATGCTTTGCGGACTCCTTTCTCCGGATGACGGTGATGCATCAGTGCTTGGACACAGTATTTTGACTGATTTGGATAAAATAAAACCGAAATTGAATATGTCCCCGCAGGAAACAGCCATCGCTCCTCATCTAACCGTACGGGAAAACTTAGAGTTTATAGCCGGAGTCTACGGAATTCCGAAAAAAGAAGCAAAAAAAAGAACAGATGAGATGCTCGAATTGTTTCAATTAAAAGAGAAAGAAAGAGCAAAAACCAAAACATTATCAGGAGGAATGCAGCGCCGCCTCAGCATCGCAATGGGAATGATCACCAAGCCGGATATTTATTTCTTAGATGAGCCGACATTAGGGCTTGACGTCCGTTCACGCCGCGAGTTGTGGAAAAATCTTGAGGCATTAAAGGGTGACATGACGATTATTTTAACCACACACTATTTAGAAGAGGCTGAAGCCCTGGCAGATCGTATTTGCATTTTAGAAAATGGGACTTTAAAAGCACTGGGTACGGCGGAGGCTCTGAAAAAGCAAACTCATTCAGCCACATTTGAAGATGCCTTTTTAGCGATTTGTGACGGGGAGGCGGGTCTTTATGCTTGATTTCGCCATTCGCAACCGCAAAGAAATTTTTCGTGACCCCCTATCTATTATTCTTGGAATCGCACTGCCTGTTATTCTATTGTTTCTGTTTACGGCGATTGAAAAAAATGCGCCGCTTGATACCTTTAAAATTCAGCACTTAGCACCCGGACTCATTGTTTTCGGTTTTGCTTTCCTTACAATGTTCTCTGCATTGCTGATCGCAAAAGACAAACAGACCGCCCTTTTGACCCGTTTGTTTGCTTCTCCTTTAAAAACAGCCGATTATGTCATCGGTTATGCAATGCCGATGCTGCCGTTAGCCATTTTACAGATCGTCATTTGTTTTATCGCAGCAGCGGCTGCCGGTTTATCCGCCGAGTGGATGAATCTTCTCGCAGGTATCGCTGTCTTGCTGCCGATTGCGATGATGTCCGTTTTCTTCGGTTTATGTTTAGGGGCTGTGTTTACGGACAAACAAATTTCAGGTATCGGAACGATTTATATTACACTCGTGCAATTTCTGGGCGGGGCTTGGATGGAGGTGAGCCTGCTCGGTGACACATTCAAACATATCGCTTATGCCTTACCGTTTGTTCACTCGATCGAGCTGGCCCAGGAAGTCATATCCGGAGATTATTCTTCCTTTCATCAGCATATTTGGCCGATAGCGGGATATACCGTTTTGGCGCTTGCACTTGCTTTCCTCAGTTTTATGAAAATCAGGAAGAGATAAAAAAAGCCGGCACTCCGTAATGGGAGCGCCGGTCTTCTTTATTACGTTTCTTTCAGAAGGCTTATCGTATGCGGCAGCAGACGGTCATCCCCCGGACTGCCATGCCCCGGAACGACAATGCTGATGTCCTGATATCTTTTCATGACTTTGCGGACGGCGCGCGGCCACTGATCCGGATAAAAGCCCGGAGTAGGCACGATTTCCTTTGTTTCTAAAGCCTTGATTAAGCAACCGCCGAATAAGAGCTTATCCTCAGGCAGCCAGACGGTCATATTGTCTTCCGTATGCCCTTTTCCCGGATAAAACGTTTCAATTTTCATATCGCCAAACTGCAGCTTTGTCACGTTTTTCAGATCTCCGAGCGGCCGGTCATATCCCTGCTGTCGGGCGAAGTCGGCGGTCAGCTTCGTGCTGTGCACCTTTACACCGTATTTGTACAGGGTGTTCAGACCGCCGATACGATCATCATGGGCGTGTGTCACAATGGCATCGGTCATCCTTTTGCCGGGAAACCGCTTTTTTATTTGTGTCATTAATTGCTCTGTGAGACTGTCATTCCACGGAGTATCAATCAGTACGATTCCTTTGGAAGTCTCAAGAAGCAATCCGTTCGCAGGGACGGGACTTCCGTCTGCCGTACCGATGCTTGTATGCATCCAGACATGCGGCGCCAGCTGTGTGAGAGTGACACCTTTTGCTGCGGAGCCCTCCGCCGCGTCTGCCGGTTTCATTCCGGGAGTAAAGAGGCCGAAAAGAAATAACCCCGCAATTAATAATGAAAGCTTTCTCAAATTGAATCATTCCTTTCCGCATCTTTCATATATACGACTCAAAAAAACCCGGATATATCCGGGCTTTTTCACACGTATTGATTTATTAACCGGCCTTTTCCCATGATTTGCGGCAGACGGGAAAGAGAGCGCTTACGTTTTTCCTCATGTACTTTCTTTTCTGCGGCTGCGGTGTTTTCCTGGCGGCGCTCCACCTCTCTGTACACCCTGTCATTGGCGAGGGCGGCCGCTTTCGTAATGCCGGCGTAATCAGGCTTATAACCCGCTGCCCGGTTTGCGTATTGAGAATACTGCTGGTTTTGAATCCGTCCTGCATAAATCATATGTACCCCTCCCCTTCGCTTTTCATTTCCCTTAATCTTACTTTTTGAAACGCTGTTCTTTTGTTATGATATTCTTTGTCTATCAAATGGATGAACACCTTTTAATGGGAGGACCCCTTTTTGAAATGCGCCCGACTGAATAACCGAACGATACATTTACATACATATTCTAGAGAACATTACCAATTCCTTTTTGAAGAAGCTCAGAAAGGAAATATTTTTTGCGCACATTGTGAGCAGCCCGTCTTGATGCGGCTTTCGATTTTAGAGCAGCCGGCATTTTATCACCGGCAAAAGGGAGACTTCACCGCCTGTGAAAAAGCATGCGCGGCCAAGGAACCACTAGCGGAGAAAGAAACAGAAGAGTATAAGGAAGCCGGCATGTTCCGCCTGCCGAAAGGAAAAGCGATTTCAGAGAATCCGAAACCGATCGTCTCAGAATGGAAAAGCCCGAAAAAAGTGCCTGCGGCCGAACCGTTTTCACCAACATCCGAGGCGGCTGATACATCTTTGTTCCCCGGCATCGGCCTGAACCGTGAACAGATGAAGGCAGTTACTGAAACGGACGGGCCTTTATTAGTGCTTGCCGGAGCGGGAAGCGGAAAAACAAGGGTGCTGACAGCACGCGCCGCCCATATGATTGAACACCTCGGCATTTCACCTGAGAATATGCTGCTTGTGACCTTTACGACAAAAGCCGTCGCCGAAATGAAAGAGCGGATGGCAAATGAGTACGGTCTGGCAGCCGGAAAAGTCTCCCGTCTCGTGACAGGAACATTCCACAGCTTTTTCTATAAAATACTCTATCATTATGATTCTTCAAAATGGAACGGCAGCCAGCTTTTAAAAATGGAGTGGCAAAAAGAGCAATATGTGAAAAAGGCGCTCTATGAAGAAAATTTGGATGAAAAAGAGTTTCCCATCGACCAGGCGCTTCAGCTTATCGGCTGCTGGAAAAACACGTATCTCCCCCATGAGACCATTCCGCTTGCGGACGACTGGGAGAAAAAAGTGTACAGGCTCTACGAACATTACGAACGGCAGAAGCGGGAAAAACGGCAATTTGATTTTGATGACATGGCCCAAGGCTGTTATGAACTGTTTCAAAGCCGGCCTGATATTCTCGCGCAGTACCAAAACAGATTTTCTCATATTTTGATTGATGAATTTCAAGATATCAATCCTGTCCAGTACAACATTATGCAAATGATCGCAAGCCCAGAGAATAACCTGTGCTGCGTGGGTGATGACGACCAATCCATTTATGCGTTCCGCGGCAGCAGCCCGTCTTTCATTCTTGACTTTCAAAAGGATTATCCGGCAGCAAAGACCATTTACTTAACGGCAAATTACCGCTCGCCGCATCCGATCGTCTCAAGCGCTCATGCCGTCGTAAAGAAAAATAAAAAACGGTATGAAAAAACACTTTCTGCCGTCAAAGACGGCGTTCACAATCCCGTGATGTTTTATCCTTACGATGAAGAAGAAGAAGCGACCATGATCGTTTCGGATATGAAAGAGAAGATTCAAAACGGGGCGAGTCCTGACGATTTTGCCGTGCTTTACCGGACAAACAGCGCCGGACGGGCCATTTATGAAAGACTGCACCAATCATCGATTCCTTATCATGCCGACCGGGGCGTGCAGACGTTCTACAGCCGCAGAATCGTACGCCAGATCCTCGCCTACTTATATGCGAGTCAGAATGAAGATGATCCGGATGCGGTGAAAGACCTGCTGCCCGCCTTATTTTTAAAGCAATCCGCCCTGCAAACGTTAAAGGCGCTGTCAATTACGGAAGATTGCACGATGATTAAGGCACTGACGAAACTGCCTGACCTGAAGCCTTTTCAAATAGGGAAGATCAAGCAGATCGTTCCGTTTTTCGCAAGCATCCGGACAATGAAGCCGGTTGAAGCCATCACCTTTGCAGAAAGCAAAATGGGTTTTTCCGAGTATTTAAAAAAACGGGGCAATGAGGGAAACAAACTGGAAAAAGGCTCTGATGATCTCAGGGATGTCAAAGTGGCCGCCAAAAAATTCAAAACCATTCCCGATTTTCTTGCGCATGTCGATCATATGCGCGCCGCTGAGAATCTGAAAACCGATGAAAACGGCGTCGAACTGCTGACCATTCACCGCTCTAAAGGTCTTGAATTCAATACGGTCTATATTTTAGGCGCGGCTGACGGCTCGATCCCCCATGACTTCGCGCTTGAGACGGCGAGACAGGGCGATCCCGCTCCGCTCGAAGAAGAAAGACGGCTTCTGTATGTCGCAATGACAAGGGCCATGCAGCATTTATATGTATCTTGTCCCGCGTACAGGCGGGGAAAAACAGCGCGCAGCTCAAGATTTCTCGAGCCCCTTCTTCGGACGGACAGACGGAGCGCACTCAGGATATAAAGAACCCGGCAGATCACTGCCGGGTTCTTCTCACATAAAAAGGCCTTTTTAGCAAGGCCGGCTGACGCCTATTTATTGTTCAGCATTTTAGAAATGGTGCCAAAATCAAGTTTCTCTTTACCGCTTGTAATAGATTGAACGATTTTGTCTTCCAATTCTTTCGGAACACGCTTGTTAGCCAGCTGGGACACCTTCTGAATGACGCCTCTCACCGTGTTTTCATCTTTGAAATTGGCATTTTGCAATGATCCTGCAAGGTTCATGACATCCTTCATGCTGACGCCTGTTTTCTTCTCAATATTTTTGAAAAATTGATTATCCATGGTGTGCCTCCTTTTGTGGAGTAATACGATATTGTATGAATAAAGAGCGGAACATGTGCCCGTAAGACAAGGAAAAAATTCCGAGTGCCCCGTCTCTATACTCCTTCATACATCAGGGAAGCACGGGACTGAACGGTCCCGCGCTTATCCAAGGTCTTGCTAAGGTTTAGCCAAAAAAGGATGCACCGACAATGATCAGAAGGATGAACAATACGACAACAAGAACAAATGTTGAGCCGTATCCGCCTCCGACATAGCCGCCTCCGTATCCGCCGCAGCCGCCATAACCGCCGTAGCCGCCGCCGAATCCGCCATATCCGAATCCCATATCTAAGCACCTCCTTTACTCTCTATACTCTATGTGAGCCGACTTGTTTGGCTTGGATAAATGCATAGGGCCGGTGCGGATTTCGTTCATTTTAGTGAGAATGCTCATTTTTCTTCAGTTTTGCTTCTGTTTCGGCGGCAAACACATCTATCCATTCCTCAAAGCGCGATCCCGCTTCATCAAACTCAGACAGCTGTTTTTCAATAGATAAGATATATTTGTCATGCTCCCGCTGGTTTTGATTGTGCCGGCGGTATTTACCGTTTATGAATGATTCAAATATATTCATAACATCCCCTCCTCCTATGATCTATGCCGAACAGAGGCCGGCGTTCGGCAAAAAACAAAAAAACCGGAAGCTCCGGTTTTTTAGAAAACGGCTATTTCGGTTTTTTCTTTTGGCCGCAGCCGCAGCCTTTTTTCTTAATTTTTTTTTCGTAAGGCTGATGCACAGTTGATTTGTATGGAGAATGTTGGGAAGGTTTGCTTGATTGACTCATGGTGATCCTTCCTTTCCTTATGTCATATATGCCAGTTTATGCCGAAAGTGACGGTAAGTTGCTGGTGGAACCGCCTTATTCCTGCAGAAGACGAGAAACCGCAGCTTCAATGATTCCGGCCGCGCCGGCTATGGCTAACAGCAAAATCAGCCATTGCGCGGCCCCGGGTATCACAATCTGCGCCGCAATTAAAAAGGCGGCACACCACACGCCCGTACACCAGTAGCAGCTGAGAAGTTCACCGATAAATGCCCTGATGCCTTTCCCTTTTATGACAATGTAGGTTTCTGTCGTGCCGTCGGGTGCGGTTTCTGTTTTTTCCTCGTGAAAAAGGCTCCGAAGCGGCGCCATAATGGTGTCAAATACGAAAAGCCTGGCCAGCCGGAAAACGGCAAACGATAACAGAATAAATGAAAGCCAATTGATAACCACCTGTTCACTCCTTTTCAAAACTTGACCTCTTTATACATATGCGAAAACCCTGATCTTCATGAATCGCACCTTGTCCGGTAAAAAAATAGGTGCGGTTTAGTTGTTTTTCTTATTCCGCTCGGCGTTTCATTTGCATTATATAAAGTATGAATGAGAAAGGAGTGAAGGTTATGTCGTTTGAAGAAAAAGTCGAAACACTGCAACCGCAAATATACGAACAATTATCCAACGAATTCGAGCAGACGATCGAAGTGATTGATTGCGAAAATGTCACAATAGATACAACACATATAACGGCCGCTCTTTCTATACAAGCCTCAGTTACTACGGCGATTATCCTCGCGACACAGCTCGCGATCGCAGATGAAGACACAGCCGACCAAATAGCAACCGAACTGCTGATCCTGGATGATTGCCAAATAAAAAAGAGGACCGTCATTCAAGTCCTGAACAGCCGCAATATTAAAATCACACTGACTGCAGACGATATTATGGCCTTTGTACAAATTTTGTTTCAATTATTAAATATACTTTTTGCTGAACTAGACATCCTTTAACCTTTCTTTTCAAATATTTAAATAGAGGTGAGAACAAATGGCAGATAACGAAAAATTAAAAAAAGAACTCGAAAATCTACCTGAAGTGGATCCGCTTTTAAAGGTGCTTGTCAGCAATGTCTTCAAAAAACACGGCGTGACAAAAGATAAAATGCGGGAAATACCTGATGAAGAAAAAGAAATGCTGATCGCATTAGTCAAAGACATGCAGGCAAAAACAGAAGCTTTTCTTGAAAGCCAGAAACAGAAAAAAGAGCAGGAAAAAGCGCAAGATCAGCAGACCAATCCGCAAACCCGCAGAGAACAATTAATCGAACAGCTCCGGCAAAGACGCCAAAATCCCGGTCAATAACTAAAAAATAGTGATTTTTATCAGGATAGATGCCTGAGTCAAAGTAAGGGGCCGGCTCATTTAATATTAGTAAAAGAAAAGGAGGAATAGATATGGAAAGCAGACCATACTCTTGGGTTGCACTTGATCCTGAATGCGAACATCCGCGAGAAGAAAAAGAAGAAAAAGAAGGCAGAAGATGCAGTGTTTGCTGTAACGGAAACGGATTCGGCGAAGATAATGCCTTCCTTGACCAAGACCTTGCTCAAGCGAATATCAACAAACAAGTTTCTGAAGAAGCGATTATTATCAGAGACTCTTGTGATATCAACGTAACGTCAACAGACGTTCAAGCAGTCGCTTCAGTCATGACAGCGATTAATGCAGCAGTCGTAACGGCCACTCTCACTTCAATCGCTGACGGAGTCATCGCTGAATTGGTCGCACAAGACTTATTGCAGCTAACAGCTAACAAACAAATCAACCGTCAAAAACTGCTCATCGAAAACTCCCGCGGCGTAAACGTGACAACAGTAGATGCCGATATCGCAGTATTGATCTCAACAGCGACAAATTTACTGATTGCTGTCTTAGTCATCACCCTTGTCCTCTAAAAAGAAAAAGCAGAGCTAAAAATGCTCTGCTTTTTCTTATTTTCTCCGCATATGATGAATATATAGACGTTCACCCACACCAAGTGAGGCTCGCGTACATATGTTGTTAAAGACAAAAGTCAAATACCCTAAAAGAAGGAGCTGAAATCCATGAGCTGCGGAAAACACCATGGCCGAGATGAAAGTTGTGTATGCGATGCAGTCGAGAAGATTTTAGCAGAACAAGAGGCTGTTGAAGAACAATGCCCGACTGGATGCTATACGAATCTTTTGAGCCCGACGATTGCAGGTAAAGACACCATTCCGTTTCTCGTATTTGATAAAAAAGGCGGATTGTTCTCCACATTCGGGAACGTCGGAGGATTTGCGGATGACAGCCAGTGCTTTGAGTCCATTTTCTTTCGTGTAGAAAGACTATGCGATTGCTGCGCGACGCTTTCAGTATTGCGCCCCGTAGATGTGCACGGCGACACCCTCAGCGTCTGCCATCCTTGTGATCCTGATTTCTTCGGTTTAGAAAAAACAGAATTTTGCATTGAAGTTGATCTGAGCTGCTTCAGCGCCATTCAGTGCCTTTCACCCGAGCTTGTTAACCGGCCTGCGCCGCACAAAGAGAAAAAGCATCACGGATAGTCATTGATTCGCATCTTTCCTAAAGAAGAATCCCCTTCCAACCTTCTATTACAGATGCAATCATCAGCCCGCCCGGACTTCCGGGCGGCTGACTCTCCGATATCGTTTAAACCGGTACCATTTAAAACGTGAAGTCAGGAGGGATATTATGAGCAAGCATACAACATACTGTGTGCGTGAAGCGGTAGAAAATATTGAAGACCTGCAAAATGCGGTTGAAGAAGATTGCCCGACAGGCTGTTATTCTAAACTTTTATCTCCGGCTTATACATTAGGCGATACAGTGCCGTTCGCCATCTTCACCTCAAAATCGAAACCGTTCACCGCATTCGGAAACGTCGGCGAGCTGGATAACGGTCCGTGCTTTAATACCGTTTTTTTCAGAGTTGAAAGGGTCTGTGACGGCTGTGCCACATTAAGCCTGCTTATTGCTTTTGACGAGCATAAGCACATTCTTGATTTTACAGATAAAGACTCTCTCTGCGATGTATTCCGTTTAGAAAAAACGAACTATTGCGTTGAAGTCGATCTCCATAGCTTCTGCGCCATCAATTGCCTGAACCCGAGACTGATCAACCGCACACATTCTTAAATCAAAAAGCATAAAAATAAGCTGCCGGATGAAAGAATTCAGGCAGCTTTTTGTATGGTTAAAATCCAAGCGGATGCAGCGAGGTAATATCGTCTATTGCGAGTTCTGCCGGCGCTCCGTTGCTTGTCGTCCGCAGGAAGATCGCATTATTTTTTCTGCCGACGATTACGCCTCTGTAGGTTTTCCCGTTGGCTTCTATCAGACAAAGGGTCCGCGGCATATTATGCGGCAGCTTCGTTAAGAAATCAATTTTTTCAAGAATGGACATTCTGCTCATCGGCTTTTTCACGCGCTTTGGCGGAACCTTTTCCTCTGGGGCGGCATTGTGAACCGCTTCAGGCTCTTTTTTAGCGGCATCAGGCTCTTTTTTAGCGGCGTCGGGCTTGGCAGTGTCCTGCTCCGCTTGCGCCGGAACTTCTTGAACGGCTTCTTCTGCGCGGCTGTGCTGTTCAGGTACTTGCTTTTCTGGTTCGACAGCCACTGCTCCTTCAGGCTGAGTTTGACATTCTTCCTCCCGCTTTCCATGCATCGGCTCTTCTTCCGGCAGCTGAGGCGCTTTCCTTTTTTTGATTAATATGTCCTGCATTGATGATTGCGTGTCTGAATAATCCGCCTGAACAATATACATGAGCGGTTTTTTTTCCGCGTTTCTGTTTTGTTTTGACATCTTCATCCCTCCGATTCTGTCATGTTTTATTTATATGACGGAATGATTAAAATCAGAAGAAAGAAAAAAGCAATCCCTGAAAGGGACTGCTTGTTATTTAACGTGCGGTAATATGGAATCCTGAATCAACGTGAAGATTTTCGCCCGTGATGCCTCTTGACAGGTCACTGAACAAGAATGCAGCCGTGTCGCCCACTTCTTCAGGTGTTGTCGTGCGGCGCAGAGGCGCGCGCTCTTCAATTTCTTTCAGGATGGAGTTGAAATCACTGATTCCTTTTGCAGACAGCGTACGGATCGGTCCTGCTGAAATGCTGTTGACGCGGATGTTTTCTTTTCCTAAGTCAGCGGCTAAATATCTGACGCTCGCATCAAGAGACGCTTTTGCCACACCCATTACGTTATAGTTTGAAACGACGCGCTCTCCGCCGAGGTAAGTGAGTGTAACGATGCTTCCGCCTTCAGTCATAATCGGACGCGCCGCTTTTGCGACCGCTGTCAGAGAGTAAGAACTGATGTTATGCGCAAGCAGGAATCCTTCGCGGTTCGTATTTAAATATTCGCCGACAAGCTCTTCTTTGTTTGCGAACGCGATGCAGTGCGCGATGCCGTGAATCACGCCGACCTGCTCTTTAATGCTCGCAAAGCAAGTTTCGATCTCAGCGTCATTTGTCACATCACACGGAAGGATGATGGAATCATTTCTTTCTAATGTAGCCGCAAGGTCATGAACTGATTTTTCCAAGCGCTCTCCCGCGTAAGTGAAAATGAGGCGCGCTCCGGCTTCATGCAGCGAACGGGCGATTCCCCATGCGATACTGCGTTTATTGGCAACGCCCATCACAACGATGTTGCGGCCTTCAAGTGAGAAATTCATATGTATAAAGCCTCCTGTAATCGTCTTAAAGACATAGTTTTAGTACCTGATCTTAATTTTTATCATATCATAACCTTGTCCAGATTGAAAGCATGGGAAAAAGACCGCGGATGTTGAAGCGGTCTCTTTTTTATCTCGTCTGCAGACTGTTCCTTTTAAAGGCAAAATGATTGGTCGGGCCGTGTCCCTCTCCAATGCCAAGCGTATGTTCCACGGCTTCCCGCACAAAATTGACGGCTGTCTCAAACGCGGTCTGAATGTTTTTCCCCTTTGCCGTTTCCGCCGTCAGCGCGGCTGCGAACGTGCAGCCTGTTCCGTGGGTGTGTTTGGTGTCAATATAAGCGTGACTGATTTGTGTAAAAGACGAACCGTCAAATAATAAATCAACGATCCTCCCCTGTTCAGGCTGGTGTCCGCCTTTTATGATGACATGCTTTGCACCAAGCTTGCAAAGGCGTTCGGCCGCTTTTTTCCGGTCCTCAAACGTGCGGATTTCCATTCCCGTCAATACCTCAGCTTCCGGAACATTCGGCGTCACCGCATAGCTGCGCGGAATTAACAGCTCTTTTAACGCGGCCTGAGATTCCTCACGCAGCAGGGAAGCACCTCCTTTGGCAATCATGACGGGGTCGGTGATGACATGATCAAGCCCGTACTGATCCGTTTTTTCCGCAATTTCCGCAATCATTTCCGCGCTCCACAGCATTCCCGTTTTTACAGCGTCAGGCCGCAAATCTTCCGCCACCGCGTCAATCTGGCTGCCCAGCGCTTCCCGGGTGAGCGGATAAATGCCGTGAACACCCAAAGTGTTCTGGGCGGTTACCGCTGTAATGGCTGACATCCCGAAAACGCCGAGCTCCTGAAAGGTTTTGAGATCCGCCTGTATACCGGCGCCGCCTCCTGAATCTGATCCGGCAATCGTCAATGCTTTGCATATGCTCATGATGTTTTTCTCTCCTTTCGCATTATCCGATCCATTTATGATAAAAGGATTTCGCTCTGCTGATATCACTTGTGCCGTGTATTAATGCTCTGCCGTCACGAAACAGTACCATCTTGAAATTGTCTGTGCAAAACGAAATTAAATACGGGTTGGCTGAAACATCAAGCCCTGTCCGTCTGAGCTGTCCCGCAAGTTTTTGCAGATCAACCTGCTCGGAGATCCCCGTTCTGATCTGCACCGTGTTCCGCCCGCACAGAACCGCCGCTTTTGTCTGATTTTCATAGGATAAAAACGGAAAATCGTTTGTGCCGCAGCTTGGGCAATCAGCCGACTTAAGACGGGCGACGTTTATTTCTGACCGTTCATTTTTCCATAAATCAAAGGAACGGAGAACATGCTCGATAGATCCGCCCGTTAACAGCTTCAGCGCATCTGCTGCCTGAAAAACGGCCGTCTGCAATACAGCCGGGCTGATGATTCCCGCCGTATCGCATGTCATACCGCCTAAAGGCAATGTTTCAAGCAGACAGTGAAGGCACGGCGTGACACCGGGAATGACGGTAAAAGAGAGCCCGTAGCTGCCGACACAGGCGCCGTACAGAAAGGGAATCCCTTTCTGTACAGCCGCATCATTCACAATCAGCCTCGTTTCAAAGTTGTCGGCGGCATCCACGATGAGGGAGGCATCACGAATCAATCCGGGTGCGTTTTCCGCAGTGACATCCATGACAAATCCCTCGACCTCTACATCACTATTTATAGATCGAAGCCGTTTTTCAGCCGCCGCGGCTTTCGGCATTTCCTGTCTGACATCGTCTTCGGTATAAAGCTGCTGGCGCTGGAGATTACTCCACTCCACATAATCTCTGTCAGCGATCGTTATCTTCCCGACCCCTGCTCTGACAAGCATCTCCGCACTTGCCGTCCCAAGCGCACCCGCGCCGATAATCACGGCATGAGACGACCGGAGCTTCTCTTGGCCGGAGGGACCGATCGGCTGAAACAGCTCCTGTCTGGAATATCTCTCCGTCATACCGGAAGACCGTCTCGCGGACTGCTTGCAGTTCCGTAATCTTTCACCGGAATTCTCCCGGCTTCATAAGAAAGGCGGCCCGCTTCTACGGCAAGCTTCATCGCCCGGGCCATCTTGACCGGATCATCAGCGCCTGACACAGCGGTATTTAACAGCACGCCGTCTGCCCCGAGCTCCATCGCGTAGGCGGCGTCTTTTGAAGATCCGACGCCGGCATCGACAATGACCGGCACCTTCGCCTGTTCAATGATAAAGGAAAGATTCAGCGGATTTAAAATTCCCTGACCGGAACCGATCGGGGAAGCGCCCGGCATAATGGCATGCACTCCGAGCTCCTCAAGACGTCTTGCGAGCACGACATCATCTGACGTATACGGAAGCACGATAAATCCCTCTTCGAGCAGCTGTTCTGATGCTTTCAGCGTTTCAACCGGATCAGGCAAAAGTGACCGGCTGCATCCGATGACTTCTACTTTTATCATGTCACAAAGCCCTGAAGCTTTGGCAAGCCTTGCGATTCGGACCGCCTCTTCAGCCGTTGCGGCGCCGGCCGTATTCGGCAGAAGCGTGTATTTAGACAAATCAAGCTGTTCGAGAAAGTTAGGCTGAGACTCTTCAAAGATGTTCATCCTCCGCACCGCAAAGGTTAAAATATCTGATTCCGAGACGGCCACCGCCTCTTTCTGAATCTCAAAACTCGGATATTTTCCCGTTCCTAACAGCAATCTTGACTGAAACTGTTTTCCGCCTATTGTTAACATCCTCATCCGCCTCCTACAAAATGGACAATTTCTATGACATCGCGGTCACACAAACTCGTCTTTTCATAATTCTTTTTTTCAATGATTTCTTTATTTCTCTCCACAACTACGATTCTTTGATCAAGCTGGTACGATTCAAGCAAATCCTGAACCGTCCCCTCATTTTGATTCCAATCAATTTGTTTTCCGTTCAGCTGAAGGATCATATATGAACAGCCTCCTTGCGATCAATTCGAAACGCTTCTTCCCATTCCTGTTTAATCTGTCTTTCCAGGATCATATCCCGCACCATTTCAGCAGTTGCCGGCGCCAACAGGATGCCGTTCCGAAAATGGCCGGCGGCGAATATGATCCCGCTGTCTTCAGGATGCCGCCCGATAAACGGCTTTCCATCTCTTGTTCCCGGCCTGAGTCCCGCCCAAAACCGGTCTATTTTCATATGTTCGATGGCGGGAAGCATGGTTTTCGCTTTTGCAATGACGGCCTCAATTCCTCCGATGTCAGGCGTATCGCTCCAGTCGCCCTGTTTCATCGTGGCGCCGATGACAAGCCGGCCGCTTTTTCTCGGGACGACATAACAATGATCATGGTAAAGGGTTTTGGTCAGCGGGGTATCGTCATTCCACACGGAAAGGCATTCTCCTTTTACAGGAAAAAAAGGCTGTCCCAAGCCGAGCTGGCTGAAAAACCGGCCGCTCCATACACCGCTTGCAACTGCGACTTTGTCAGCATAGACATCCCCGCCGGACGTTGTGATGCAATATTCTCCGTTCACTCGTTTTACGGAGGTGACTTGTGTATGCTCATATATGTCAGCGCCATAGCGCCGCGCCCCTTTTGCATACGCTTTGCAAACATAGTACGGTTCGACATGGACATCGTCTTTTATAAAACTTGCGCCTAGAATGTCTTTTGAAGCGTAAGGCTCTTTTTCAAGGGCATCTTCCGCTGAAAGCCAGGTGACGGAAGGTAGATCATCCATCTTCCGCAGACGGGCGATATCTTCTTCGGTATACGCCAGTTTAAGCATTCCGCCGTTATGGCGCCTGATGTCAATGCCGCAAGCTTCCTCAAGCTCTTGCCCCGCCGCTTCATACAGCCTTTGACTGTGCATGGCAAAATCAAAAAACGCATCCCGGTTTTCACATTCCGCATGAGCGCCCAGCATTCCCGCGGCAGCGCTTGTCGTTTTTCGGCCGACTTCTCCGGCTTCAAACAAGACAACGTTTTGCTGCGTCTTCGCCAGCTCATAAGAAATGGCGCACCCGATAATTCCGCCGCCGATCACCGCCGTATCATAGTGCTTCTTCATAATCGGCCTCCCTTACCGCGCGTGCATACCGTTTTGCCGCCTCCTCAGGATTTTCAGCTGAGAAAATGCCTGACATGACGGCAATTCCGTCCGGCTTCGCCTGCTTTGTGTGTCCGATCGTCTGCAGTGTCATTCCGCCGATTGCGATAACGGGGATGGAAAGCGTGCGTTTGATCTCTGAAAGCAGGCTGATGCCTCTTGCTTCAAGTCCTTGTTTACATTCGGTTTCAAATACATGGCCGAACACCACATAATCCGCATCTTCCTTTTCAGCTTGGATGGCTTCTTTCAGCGAATGAACCGAACGTCCGATATGAAGATGGGGAAATCTGCTTCGCACCTGCTTTACGGAAAAGCTGCGGGACGGAAGCTGAACACGGTGTATATTGGCAAATAGCGCGATATCCGCCCTGTCATTGATGATCAATTTGTCCTTATCCGCACCGCCCTTTTTCAAAAGGGACAAAAGCTGCATGATTTCTCCCGCTGTTTTATCCCGCTCACGGATATGGATAAAGCTTACTTCGCGCTGAATCGAAAGAATATCCTCGGCCAGCTCGGCAACGGATTTGCGATTATCAGTTACCGCGTGCAGCTCCAAAAGATTCCACCTCTTTTCCGCCCTTCTCGGACCAGCCTTCTTTTTGATAGGCCATTCCCCAAAATTGATATTCATAATAGCTTGAAATCACAAAATTCTCTTTCATTTTCGCGCGGATGTCCTCTGTGCTGTTTTCAGCAATCTCGTCAAAACGGCTGATCTGTTCTTCGACTTGCTGTCTGAACCAGTCTCCGCCGTATGTACCGATCCATTTTTCATAAATCGGATGCTCCGGTTTGCACTCCTTTAAGTGTTCGCCGACTTCATAATATAGCCAATAACAGGGCAGAAGCGCAGCTAATATTTCTCCAAAATTGCCGCTCATCACCGATCTGTACATATGAGACGTATAAGAATAGGCGGTCGGTGCCGGTTTAAATGCCGCACGCTCTTCTTCCGTAATCCCTAAAAGCTCCGTAAACTCGCGGTGCAGCGCCATTTCCGCTTCATATGTCCCTTGAGCGTGGCCCGCCATCCTGCCCGTCGTAAACAAGTCTTCGGCATATGCGGCGCCGAACGCCTGAACTTTTGCAAAATGCGTCAAATAGTAGGAATCTTGCAGCACGTAATAGCTGAAACGGTCTATCGGCAGGCTTCCGTCACCGATTCCCGTTACAAACGGATGAACAAAACTTCCGTCCCACCATTCGGCAGCCGCCTGTCTGCATTCTTCAGAAAATGTCATTATGTCTTCCCCCCTGATAAAATAAAAAAAACCACCTTCCCGCATCGGAAAAGTGGTTTGGAATTTAAATGGATAAAAGGAACCCCCAAAAAATACCGCTCCACTTCCCTACGCAGGTCTGAACCTGTTCAAGTTATGAGGGTCTAAAAGTCTCACTTTTATCTCAGCCCTTATGAAGGACACCCCTAGTGGTCATACGATTATTGATTTATTTGTTATGCCTTCTATATTATCACGAATTGCAATTTGGTCAAGCTTCAAGGATTTTTCTCAGTTCCGACACGTAGTTGCGCGAGCCCGTGACGATGAGACGGTCTCCTGTTTTCAGCCGCGTGTCTCCGTGCGGAACGATGCTGTCCACACCTCTGAAAATCCGGACGAAAATCACATCGCCCATCAGCGGAAATTCTCGCAGAATGATGCCGTTATACGCCGGGTTTTCCAGATTGATCTGATATAACGAAGACTCCTCATTCGTCAGGAGGCTCATCACGCCCGGCGCCTCAATTAATGCGCGCAAGAGCGTCTTTGTAGACAGAAGGATAGAAAAAATACTGATGCCCTCTTCTTTCAGTTTTGTTTCATGCTCAACCGAGCCGACGCTTGCGATGATACGCTCAGTCCCTTTCTCTTTCGCTATTAAGGCGATTTCAGCGTTCACATCTTCATTTCCCGTCGCCACGACAAGAATATCCGTTTTGAAAATACCGTGCGACTCAAGCGTTCCGGGCTCGTAATCAGAAATCGTGTCAACCGAAAAAACGGATTCCGCAAGCGTTTCCCCGGCATTTTCCTGATACACATGGACGACCCGTACTTCATATTCCTCATCGGGCAATTCCAGCGTAACCGGAAGCGTCATCTGGTTGGCGCCGATAAATGTAATGCGCTTTTTTTCCTGCGGCGCACTTTGCCGTTTGTATAATTTCTTAAAGCCGATCGGCGTGATGATGCTGGCAATAACCGCAACTAAAGTCAGCGCGCCGGACATATTGGCGCTGATAATGTGGAGCCTTTCTCCGATCGTAGCCGCCGCGATAACAAGCGACAGCGTGGACGTCAGCAAAAAGCCCGAAGCAAACACGGTTCTTTTGTCATACCATTTCTTTAAATAAAACACCGGGAACATTTTGCTGATAAACAGCGCAAGCAGAAGCAGCGGAATCATCGTTAACGTTTTCGGATCTTGGAAAAGCGTCCAAATGTCCAATTTCACCCCGACCATGACGAAAAAGATCGGAATTAAAAACCCGTAGCCGAAGGAATCAAGCTGTTCCACCATTTCTTTATTCGGAGACAGAAGCGATACCAGAACGCCTGCCAAAAACGCGCCGAGAATATTTTCCGCCCCGAGAGATTCCGATAAAGCGACAAGCACGATAATCAGTGTGAAAATGGCTCTCGTGCCGATCTGCACGGTGCCTTTAGACATCGACTGCACAAATGAACGGTGTTTAAAGATCCTGCCGAAGAAATACAGCACGACCCCCGCGGCAAAGAGAATCAACAGAAGCCACATATTTCCGCTGTCTTCTCCGTAAAGAGAAGAGAAGAAAGCGAGCAGAATCATCGTAGCCAAGTCCGCGATAACGGCGACAAGCAGGATGATCTGGCCGATATTGGAGTTCATAATCCGTTCTTCCTTTAAAGTCGGGACCACCACACCGAGTGATATCGTCGAAATAATAAGCGTCATTAAAAATGCGTTTTGAATAAAACCGGCTAATACAAAGGCATAGGACAGCAGCAATGATAAAATAAAGATGCCGAAAAAGATAATCAGTGCGGCAGAAAACGTGTTGGGCGCTTCCTTGCCGTTCGGAAGGAATTGTTTTTTCTTCCCTTTCTCAAATGAAGAAAAATCAATTTCCAAGCCGCTTAAAAACATTAAAAAGATAAAGCCGAGAACAGACAGCGTCTCCAGCCACGTGTCTCCCTGAACGACAAGATTCAGGCCGCTTTTTCCGATAATAAGCCCCATGATGATCTCCGCGACGACGACGGGGATGCTGAGCTTAAACCGATGTAAAAGGAGCGGCGTCAAAAAAGCGACGATCAGAACGACGACTAAAGATGCGACTGATGTGTGTTCCATTCGTAAATACCTCCTTAAAACAAGGGTTATAAAAGCCCGCTTTAAGCGGGCGAAACCTTACTTTTTTTTAAAAACATAACGCATATTCTAACAAGGCTGAACGCGAAAAAAAAGTGATAAGGCTTTATTTCTTCAATTCTTTTTTTAATTTGTGCAAAAACAGCGTAATTAGGTATAGGAATTAGCCCCATAATAAATAAAAAACCGTTAATAAGGAGGCTGACACGAATGGCTTACGACATCATCAGCGATATACACGGATGTTATGACGAAATGATCGCGTTAATGCAAAAGCTCGGATATGAAGTGAAAGACGGAACGCCCGTTCACTCTGAAGGCAGGACGCTTGTCTTTGCGGGGGATTTAACGGACAGAGGCCCAAAATCCGTAGAAGTGATGCGTTTTGTGGCAAAAGCATATGAAAAAGGAGCCGTCCGTTATGTCCCGGGAAATCATTGCAACAAACTGTATCGTTACTTAAAAGGAAACCCCGTAAAAGTGATGCACGGACTGGAAACGACGGCAGCCGAACTGAAAGAGCTGTCTCCCGCCGACAGAACGGAAGTCTCCAGACAATTCATCCGCTTATATGAGTCAGCGCCGCTTTATGACATTTTACATAATGGCGATCTCGTCGTCGCTCACGCCGGCATAAAAGCTGACGATATCGGTAAATACTCGCGTAAGGTAAAAGAATTTGTTCTGTACGGCGATATCACGGGTGAAACGTATCCCGACGGCAGACCCGTCAGAAGAGACTGGGCCGCCGCTTATGAAGGCAAGGCATGGATTGTTTACGGCCATACCCCGGTAAAACGCCCCCGGATCGTCAACCGTACAATCAACATTGATACAGGATGCGTCTTCGGCAATCAACTGACAGGCTTTCGCTTTCCAGAGCATGAAACCGTCTCTGTGGAAAGCTCAATGCCCTATGATGCCTCACGATTTCGCGAGGATCACGGAAGGCAGGCATAAAAAAAAGCCCGAAACCGGTAAACGGTTCGGGCTTTACACGTGTTCAATTAATGTTTTCATATCGTCAGGCACCGGGGCCTGAAAAACGAGCGTTTCTCCGGTCATGGGGTGTACGAATGAAAGCCGCTCACTGTGAAGAGCCTGCCGGGCAATTCCCTCATTTTTTCCGCCGTACAGTGTATCACCGACTAACGGATGGCCGAGGTAGCTCATGTGCACCCGGATTTGATGCGTCCGCCCCGTTTCCAGCCGCAGGGCTGCAAGCGTAAACGCATGTCCCGCTTTTTCCGTTTGAAAATGCGTCACCGCTCGTTGTCCCTCCGGCGTTACCATCCGCTCAATAATACTGTCGTGTTTTCTTCCGATGGGCGCGTCCACCGTTCCTTCCTTCTGCAGCATGACCCCATGTACGACAGCGAGATACCGCCTGCTGACAAGCCCCTTCTTCTGCGCTGCCGACAAAAGAGAATGGGAAAGCCGATGTTTGGCGATCAGCATCGCCCCCGATGTATCCCTGTCAAGGCGGGTGACAAGATGAACCGTTGATTGTATGCCGCTTTTTCGGTAGTGGCTGATCACTCCGTTAGCGATGCTCTCCGACGGGTGTTCTCTTGATGGAATTGAGGAGACATACGGCTGTTTATTGATCACAAGCACATGGTCATCTTCATAAAGAATATCAAGAGGAACCGGCTCAGGCAAAAGCGTTTCACTCACATGCTCCTTCGGAAATTCAATCTTAAGCACGTCTCCTTCCGCTAACACGGCGCGGACGGTTACATGCTCTCCATTCACAAGCAGGTCTCCCCCGCCGAATTTAATGTCAGCGAGAAGCCGCTTTGAAATGCCGAGCTGCGCCGTATATTCTTTTACCGTCATGCCGGCTTCCCGGGCAGTCATGTTCTTTTGGATAAAAAAGTTGTCCAATCCGTTTCCTCTTTCTATTCGCCTTTTCCGATAAAGGAGTCCTGCACCCTTTTCCAAAACGGAAAAGGACGGAATCTTGCAAATCTGACTTTTTCATTTGCCACACGGCATAGAATGGACTTGACATCCTTATGCAGCAAGGTTAAATGATCAATTGTGACTTGAAAGTCGACGTCGTTTCTCGGTTTGATGACACAGTTATGATGATCGGGAAGCAAAAGCGGCGAGCCGACAGTCCTGAACACTCTGTTGTTGATGGATGCCATTTCAGCAAGCTGAATCGCCCTGATGGAAGGGTGGATGATTGCGCCGCCTAACGCCTTATTATAAGCCGTGCTTCCGGAAGGCGTGGACAGACATAAACCGTCTCCCCTGAACGTTTCAAACAGCTGGCCTTTAATTTCCACGTCAGCGACGAGGCTGCCTTCTATGCTTTTGATCGTACATTCGTTCAAAGCCAGATACCGCTCCTCACGCTCTTCATCATGATAAGTGACAATCACCTCAAGAAGGGGATACTCCACGGTATGATACGGCGTTTTGGCAATGGCCAGAACGAGCTTTTCTATCTCCTGCGGAACCCAATCGGCATAAAAACCCAAATGCCCCGTGTGAACTCCGACAAAAGCCGTTTTATCAAGACGGTCGCTGTACCTGTGAAATGCGTAAAGAAGCGTTCCGTCACCGCCGACGGAAATCACGATTTCCGGCTCTTTTTCATCCAAGGTCATATCAAAATCGAGTAAATACGCCTGTATTTTGCTTTTCAGTGTATCTGAAACCTCGTCTCCTTTTGAAGAAACGGCAAATTTCATGCCATTCCCCTCCTTTCCTACTGGCGGTCTCCCGCTTTTTTCTTTCGCGAGAACGCGGCTTGGGCTTCCTGGATTTCTCCGCGGATTTCTGACATTTCTTCATCGAGCCGGGATGCGGCTTCTGAGGCCCGCTGCAGCCTCAGCTTTACTTTTTCGGGAATGTTCCCGCTGTATTTGTAATTCAGTGAATGCTCAATGGTTGCCCAAAAGTTCATGGCAAGCGTCCGAATCTGTATTTCCACAAGAACGTGCTTTTCTCCGGACGTTGTTTGTAAAGGATATAAAATGACAAGGTGGTAAGACCGATATCCGCTTTCCTTATGCTCTGCTATGTAATCCCGCTTATCGACAACGGTAAAATCTTTTCTGGCAAACAGCATATTTTTGACGATCTGGATATCATCGACAAATTGGCACATAATACGCAGCCCCGCGATATCCTGCATCGTTTCAATCTGATGAAGCGGTATGCTTTTTCGTCTCGCTTTTTCAAGTATGCTCGCCACCGGCTTCACGCGGCCTGTCACAAACTCAATCGGTGAGTGGTCATCTTCATACTCATAAAGGGTTCTGACGCCTTTCAGCTTCACCTTTAATTCTTCAACAGCCTGGCGGTATGGCGCTAGAAATTGCTCCCATTGTTTGTCATCCATCGTACATCCCCCAATTCCGAACCTGTTCTAAAGAAATACGCTTTTCACTTTTTCTTCCATATCTCCGTAGTTTGCATTATCTTTAATATTTTCAAGAAGATAATCGAGTTCTTCATGCAGCCCTGAAAGTTCAACCGTTTTTCCGCCGGCCTCAAGGACCGCCGGTTTTCTTTGGTCTAAGGCTTCTTTCAGATCCGGCCAGATATGTTCTTTTATAATGACATATTCAAAAGAGTCAGCTGATTCAAGTATGTATACAAAAGCAAAGTGATCGGAATCAACAAGCATTTGACCTGAGGCTTTGCGTTCCGCTCCGCTTAAGTCCTCTCCGCACTTCAAGCGGAGCGCGTCTTCTGTTAATGATGCATTTTGGATTTCAATTCTCTTTTGCATAATGTTCTCCTTTTTTAACAAAGTACAGCATTTATTTTATCATATCAAGGTCGATATTGATAAACGTAACCTCTAAAGAGATAATGGGAATTATACAATTTTTCGTCCTGAAAGGAAGACTGTCATGACCCAAGAAATAGAAATTGAATTCAAAAACCTGCTGACAAAATCAGAATTTCTGAAGCTGAGTGAAGCACTCTGCATGAAAGAACATGATTTTAAACAGCAGGTCAATCATTATTTCGACACGAAAGATTTTTCCCTGAAACAAAAAAAATCAGCACTCCGCATCCGAGAAAAAGACGGCGCGTTCGTTCTGACGTTAAAAGAGCCTGCCGCGGTCGGTCTGCTGGAAACCCACCAAGAGCTTGCGGCACCTGATCTTGACGTCTTCAAGATTCCGGATGGCCCCGTCAAACGTCAGCTGGAAGGTCTCGGAATCAACTCAGAACACATTTGCTATTTCGGGACGCTGTCGACCGCACGCGCGGAAAAAGAATCAGAAAAAGGCTTAATCATTTTAGATCACAGCCGATATTTAGAGAAAGAAGACTTTGAATTGGAATTCGAGGCTGCTGACTGGGATGAAGGAAAACGGGCGTTTGAACAATTGCTCAAGCAATTCGGCATCCCAGAGCGAATCACGAAAAATAAAATCCAGCGTTTTTATGAACAGAAACAAAAAAAGGTGGAATGACACAGTGAATATAACGAATTGGGCGGCCCTTCTCCAGCTGCAATCAATGGCGCTGCAATCAATCTCTCATACAAGCACGGCTTCAGGCGGACAATCTTCAGAAAGCCCGCTTGCAAATTTCAGCGCGCTGCTCAGCCAGTATACGGACACAGCCGTCCGGCAGCAGCCGGAATCGGGAATTTTAAACGGTGTGCGGACCGCTCACGCTTCATATTCACCGAGAATTCCCGTTTCATCCGGCTCCGCGGCTGCTTCACAGACCGCTTCCGCTTCCCCGGGCATCAAGTCTCCGGATGCGGCTTCTGATATCAGCACCGGAAACTTTTCAATAGACAGCGCCATTCAGAAAGCAGCTGAAAAATACGGAGTGGACGAAAAGCTGATCCGCGCGGTTATTAAACAGGAATCAGGCTTTAATCCGAAAGCGGTCAGCGGTGCGGGGGCAATGGGACTGATGCAGCTCATGCCTTCCACGGCAGAATCACTCGGGGTGTCAAACCCGCTTGATCCCGTCCAGAACGCTGAGGGCGGCACAAAGTACTTAAAGCAGATGCTCACGAAATACGACGGAAATGTATCTCTGGCGTTAGCCGCCTACAACGCAGGCCCCGGCAACGTAGATCGGTACGGAGGCATTCCGCCGTTTAAGGAAACACAGCAATATGTCAAAAACATAACCAAACAGTATTACGCGTAAACCAGAGAGGCTTCCTTCGCCCTCTGGTTTTTTTGCGGAGTGAAATCTTACACATGAATGAAGGCGATGTGATATGATATGAAATACAAGCGCCTGACAGAAAGGCACTTTGTTTGTAGAAATAAAATGTTATTGCTAAAATATACAGTAACTGAAGATAGTAAAACTGAAAGATAAATTCGCAATGGGAATTATGATTCCTATTAGCCATATAAAGGAGTAGTCAACATGGGACAATCGTTTAACGCACCATATGAAGCGATTGGAGAGGAACTTCTATCGCAACTTGTTGATACTTTTTATGAGCGTGTCTCGTCTCATCCCTTGCTGAAGCCGATATTTCCAAGTGATTTGACTGAAACGGCCAGAAAACAAAAGCAATTTTTAACCCAGTATTTGGGCGGACCTCCTCTTTATACTGAAGAGCACGGACACCCCATGCTCAGGGCAAGGCATCTCCCCTTTCCGATTACGGACGAGAGGGCTGATGCGTGGCTAAGCTGTATGAGCAAAGCGATGGATCAGGTCGGGCTGGAGGGCGATATTCGTGAATTTCTGTACGGGCGTCTGGAACTGACGGCCAGGCATATGGTAAACCAGTCAGAAGCGGAGGATCGATCATATTGACGAATTATCAGCATGAGCAATACTTCGCCCATTGCCACGGACATCCAAAAAAACCGCTCGAAATTTACATGTTTGTCGACCCTTTATGTCCTGAATGCTGGTCGCTGGAGCCCGCCATAAAAAAATTAAAAATCAAATACGGTCGTTTTTTTACGCTGCGGATCATTGTTTCCGCGAGCATTACATCGCTGAATAAGCAAAAGCGGAAAAAACACCTTCTTGCCGAAGCTTGGGAAAAAATTGCGAACCGTTCCGGGATGCCCTGTGACGGAAGCCTTTGGCTTGAGCAGGATCAGCCTCTTTCATCGCCCTACCTTGCCGCACTCGCTTTAAAAGCGGCCGAACTGCAGGGAAGAAAAGCGGGCATTCTGTTTCTCCGCAGCATGCAGGAAAGCCTGTTTGTTTCCAAGCAGAATATTACGGATGAAGACGTTCTTTTAGAAATTGCCGAAAAGACGAAATTGGATGTTGAAGAATTCAAGCGCGACCTCCATTCGCAAAGCGCGGTAAAAGCGCTTCAGTGCGATATGAAAATCGCGGCGGAAATGGACGTCACCGTCAACCCGACATTGACGTTCTTTAACAGCCTGCATGATGATGAAGGGCTGAAGGTTCCCGGCAACTATTCTTATGACGTATACGAAGAGATCTTATTCGAAATGCTCGGGGATGAACCGAAGCCTTCTGAAACGCCGCCTTTGGAATGTTTCATTGAATATTTCCGGTTTGTCGCATCGAAAGAAATCGCACTCGTTTATGATTTGAGTCTAGAAGAAGTTGAAAAAGAAATGAAAAAACTGGCATTCGCCAAAAAGGTCGCCAGAGTGGAAGCAAAGCACGGTCTGTTTTGGAAGTCTCTGACCGGCAACCAGGAGGATGTCACCTGTTGTGATCATTAAAAAAAGCTGATTCCTTACGGAGCCGGCTTTTTTTTGTGCAAATAAAGAAACCGCGCCGGGATAAGCGCGGTTTCATATGTCTTAACGACAACAAAGGGGATGGGAGAAATTTTTCACGGTCAAACAAAGGGGTAATGTTTGTTTGTGATCAATTTCACATCCTTATCATATCAAATCTTGTCGAGTTTTGACAAGCCATAAGATTAATGTTCATATTTTTGTCACAAAACATAACTGACTGCTTGTTTTCATAGAATATATCAATGAAAAACAAGGAGGGAAATCAATGCTCCGCACCGTATTGATCATCGGAATGATTGTGTTTTTCTTCTTTTTAAACCTGCTGGCCATGATGCACATGCTGCCGATTTACATTACATCTCCCCTGCTGTTTCTTTCCATATTGTTTGCCTTGTACCGGCTGAATCACCGAAAAACGTTTAAGGGATTTTAGAAAAAGCCTGCGCATCTAATGCACAGGCTTTTTTGGTTACGAAGGGTTCACTTTCGAAAGAAGCTCTTCCATTTCGTTCAGTTTCTCTTCAAACATTTTGCAGGCCGCCTCGATCGGTTCAGGCGATGTCATATCAACTCCCGCTTTTTTCAGTATGTCGATCGGATATTCCGAGCTTCCCGCTTTTAAGAATTCGGTATAGCGCTCCACCGCAGGCTTGCCTTCTTTTAAGATCTGGCTGCTCAGCGCTTGGGCCGCACTGTAGCCTGTCGCATATTGATACACATAATAATTGTAATAGAAATGCGGAATTCTTGACCATTCCAGACTGATTTCTTTATCAATCACCATGTTGTCACCGAAATACTTTTTATTCAGATCATAATAAAGTTCGTTCAGCAGTTCAGGCGTTAGCGGCTCGCCTTCCTGCGCTTTCGTATGAATCAGATGCTCAAATTCAGCGAACATCGTCTGTCTGAACACTGTGCCTCTGAATCCTTCAAGCATGTGGTTGAGCAGGTACAGACGCTGTTTTTCATCCTTTAAGCTGTTCAGCATATATTCACCGAGCAGCGCTTCATTAGTCGTTGAAGCAACTTCAGCGACAAAAATGCTGTAGTTACCGTACGGATACGGCTGATATTTTCTCGTATAGTAGCTGTGCACGGAATGGCCGAACTCGTGAACGAGCGTAAACAGATTATTGACATTGTCATGCCAGTTCATCAAGATGTACGGATTCGTGCCGTATGTACCGGACGAATAAGCACCGCTGCGTTTTCCTTTATTTTCGTATATATCGACCCAGCGGTTTTCAAGTCCTTCTTTTAAAATAGACGCGTATTCCTCGCCCAGCGGAGCAAGTCCTTTGAGCATATAATCTTTCGCTTCCTCATATGTGACCTTCATTCCCGAATCTTTTACGAGCGGTGTGTAAAGGTCATAAATATGGACTTCATCAAGGCCGAGAACCTTTTTCCGCAGGTCAATGTAACGGTGTAATAACGGAAGATGTTTATTGATCGTTTTAATAAGGTTATCGTAAACTTCTTCAGGGATGCTGTTATTGGATAAAGCCGCTTCCCGTGCTGATTTATATTTTTTCACACGGGCGTAAAAATTATCTTTTTTCACAGTGCCGCTGAGTGTAGTCGCCATCGTGTTTTTATACTGTCCGTATGTTTTATATACGGCTTCAAATGCGTTTTTGCGGACTTCACGATTGCTGTTTTCCAGGAAATTAATAAAGTTGCCGTGTGTGATTTGAGTTTCCTTGCCGTTTTCATCTTTAATCGACGGAAATGTAATATCGGCGTTATTTAAAACACTGAATGTATTGGAAGGCGAGGACAGCGCTTCTGAGGCTTCCGCAAGCAGGGCCTCTTCTTGTTCGCTCAGCACGTGCGGACGCTGTTTTGTAATTTCTTCAATTGCATGGGAGTAAAGTTTAAGCTCCTCTTTTTCCAGAATAAACTGGTGCAGCTTGTCCTCCTGAATCGCCAGAATTTCCGGTTCAATGTAAGCAGTCGCGCTGGCAGCCTGGGAATACAGGCTTGCGGCTTTGTCGTTCAGCCCTTGGTAGAAAGAATTTCCCGTATCCTGGTCTGAGCGCATATGCGCGTATGCATAAAGTTTCCCAAGGCGGTTCGTCACTTCATCCTGTGCCGTAAGCGCCGCGTATAAATTATCAGCCGAATGAGCAAGCGTGCCTTTAAAAGAAGATAAATTCGGGATTAATTCTTTAACTGCTTGAAATTCTTTATTCCAGGCCTCATCACTAGGAAAAATATCCTCTAGTCTCCATGTATGCTCTGCCTTTACTTCACTTCTGTCAGGCAGCTGTGCTGCTTTATTTTCCTCAGTCATGGTGATCCCCCTCGTTTTCTTTACTTCAAGCCAATTGAAAAAACGATTGTTTCTCCAAAAACTTGTGTTGTGATTATCTTCCGGCTTTTCACTGCCTTTTGTCAAATTATATGCGGCATATAAGACCGAGCATACCAATAATACAGTGAAAAAACGAAAACAAAATGCTTGTATGCCCCTCACATTCGCCACCACCTTGACGTTAGGGTGAACGAAATGAAGCATTCTCATTCCCCAAAAAAGAGGAGATCCCTCCGGCGCAGCTCTTCTGCCGTTTGAGGGAGCTTCCGTTGAGATGAGGGCATATATACTTCATTCTCAATTTCCCTTAAAAAATCCTGCAAGCATAAGAAATCAGCATATTGTTTTACCGCCATTCTGATAAGGCTATCTTGTGAACCATACCGCATCCGAATCTCCTTACGCCTGATTTTTTGCCGCAAATCATGAACCATGCCGGATAATCGGATCGGCGCGCCTTTTTTAGAAAGTTCCGCAAGCCGCAAGTATAAATGGCTCTGCCACACAAAAACGGGACTGGCAAACACAAAGCCCGCTGAAACGGGAATAAACACTTCAGATGGGAGAAATGGAAATGCAACCTGATGTCTTTCGTAAAAAAGACGCCGGATAAGACCGGCATCTTCAGATAAAAACCGCCCGCTTTTGCTGCGGAAGCCGGCTACGGCACGTCCCCACGAGGGAAGTCTGACGCTGTGCCGCCCTTCCGGATGACAAATGTCTTTCAGGTTTGCTTTGTGAAGAGGGATTGTGGTTAAGCCGGCATAAGAATAGCCGGTGTAAAACGGAGTGATGGAATGCAGCCTGTAAAAGGAGCGGGCGTCGGGGCAGTAAAACAGTAAGGAGGAAAATGAATGGACTTCAAAGAACTGCCAGTGAAAAGCAGAAAGCCGGAAAAATTGCGCGGCCATCCGTTTTAACCGTTTTGCCCCGATGATCCAGATCGGCCGGTACCCGGCGTTTTTCAGGCCTGCCGTCCGGCTCTTTAAAGAGTCCGCCGAAAGATTCGCACATTGAAATTCAAAAGCCAGCCTCTCTTCTCCGCTTTCTGCCGTCAAGTCAGGCCGCTGTCCAGCGGAAGTCAGATACGGTTCCAGGCTGACGCTGCACCCTTGTGTCTTCAGCCAGAGAAAAAGCTGTCTTTTTCCCTCCAGATGGTATTCGCTTTCAGGTTCGGATTCCCCGGGACACAGCCTGCTTTTTTTATGAGCGAAGTGCGGCAGTTTCTCCCGCCCCAGTTTGATATCAAGCTCACTTTTGCAAACGGGGCAGAACCAGCGTTTCTTTCTCAGCTCCGCCGCTTTTTCCTTTGAATAGCTTCCGGCCAGCTGAATGAGCCGTCCGTCGGCATTCACAGCACTGAACATGTTGCATCTTCTCCTTTCCTGAATCTTGTTGTATTCAGCAGGAAGAAGGCATACTCCTGTTTACGGATGAGAGCCGTTATACGGTTTTCATCCGTTCATCATGTCATTCAGAATAAAAAAAACCGATTTCTGCTGAGAGAAATCGGTTTGTTATGATGCAAAGTGTTTTTTTATTGTATATAACGCATGATCAGCGATCACCAATTTGCCGTATTCTTCAAGACGGTGAATGCTGACTGATGATTCGTGCGCGTACTCCAACAGGATGCTTAGCTGATTTTCAACCTCTTCATCAGTTTGCTCATAAAAATCTGCATATAAATAATATCGGTCTTCAAACGAATACAGGGTCGTTTTGATTCCGTTAAGATTCAATTTTGATAGCGAGATGAGATCCTCAAAATCATCGAACCGCAAAGTGAACTGAAGCTTTTGCTCCTTATCTTCCCGGCTCTCGGCCTGCTCTTCTTTCTGGAAATCATCAAGTAAAGCATCGAGATTTTCATCTGCCGGCTCTTGTTTTTTATCTTCCGGGATCGGCAGTTCGAGTTTTTGTCCGTCCTTGGAAAGCTGGGCTTTTGTTACGATTATTTCCAGTCCTTTGTCCAATGCCTGAACCTGAATCCAAAGAGGACCCTCGACAGCGAATTCCTCTTCATCATGCACTTCATCCATGACTTCCCAGAACAGTTCTTCACTGCGCTCGCGATTGTACCAGATTTCTTCTCTGTCAAAACCGCGATCTTCAATATCACCATAAGACATATAAAATTTTACAGTATGCTCATTAATTCTTTCTATTTCCATTTTGCCAACCTTCCCTTCTTTATAAGATGTTGAAGGGACATCTAAGCTCCCGATGAATAGTACTTTACTACACTTTACCCATTCCGTCCACATCTTAACCTTATAGAAGACAGCGCAAATTCTTTATATTTCTATTTTATGATAAAACAGTTATAAAAGAAATAAAAAAGCATTTTCACACCGAAAAACAGGCTTTCTCCCGGTTCCCATCATAAATAGCGCACTGCTTCATATATTAGCTGTACAAGCAATCGATCTATAAGCGAGGTGTTACCATGCCGCACGATTACCTGCTGTCCCTTCTGCTTATTATCGGGATTGACCTTATTCTCGGCGGTGACAATGCCGTCGTCATCGCGATGGCCAGCCGGAATCTGGCTCATAAACAAAGACAGCAAGCGATCATCTTCGGAACGTTTATCGCAGTCGTCTTGAGAATCGTTCTGACGAGCGCTGCGGTCTATTTATTGAATGTTCCTTTTTTGCAATGCGCAGGCGGGGTATTTTTATTGTATCTCGGCTATCAGCTCCTGATTGAGAAGAAAGATGCGCAGCATGTGAAAAGCAGTTCTTCTCTTTGGAAAGCCATCCGCACAATCGTTCTGGCTGATATCTTTATGTCGCTTGACAATGTCATCGCAGTAGCCGGCGCTTCTCACGGTGAGCTGACACTTGTAATCATCGGTCTCTTCATCTCGGTGCCGATTATCATTTGGGGCAGCAAGCTCGTTCATGCCGCCATGGACAAAATGCCTTTATTGATGTACGCCGGGAGCGGTCTTCTCGCATTTACCGGCGGTGAAATGATTGCCGGAGACAGCAAGCTGTCATTTTTCATGGCAGAACACGGCATTATACAAATGACGCTGCCGATTTTGACCGTCGTATTTGTTATCCTCGCCAGTATGATTTACCAGCAGACTGAAAAATAACAAAAAGCCCAAACCGCGATGGTTTTGGGCTTTTTCCATGCTTATCGTAAGCTTATATCAGTTGGCAAGACGCTGTGCTTCTCTTAATTGGAAAGAACGCACTTTTCTTGGCAGGAATCGTCTGATTTCATCTTCGTTATAGCCGACTTGCAGACGTTTTTCATCAATGATAATCGGACGGCGGAGCAGTCCCGGATGCTCATTGATCAAAGTATATAAGTCTTGAAGCGGCATAGATTCAACATTTACGTTCAGTTTCTGGAATACTTTAGAACGGGTAGAGATAATTTCATCCGTACCGTCTTCAGTCATACGCAGAATCTGCTTGATCTCATCAATTGATAACGGCTCGGAGAAAATGTTTCTCTCTACAAACGGAATCTCGTGCTCTTCAAGCCAAGCTCTTGCTTTTCTGCATGACGTACAGCTAGGTGATGTGTATAATGTAACCATTAATCTTCACTCCTCTAATTAGTAGGATGAACATGTTGTATTCTCAAATTGAAATAACTTTAAAAAAGGAATCTTTATAGGTATTATACTATAAAAAAGTAAGTGTGAACAGTCTCCTGAGAAAAAAATGTGTCAATCCGGCAAATTTACGGCTGGCGGATGTTTCCCCATTCTCAATTAGCTCAGCTGATCGAAAATGTTTTTTCGTTTTTTCTCATCAATGACTTTGAGAACTTCATCCGTTTTTTCGTATGATTCTCCGTACCATTTTTCATCTTTATAAGTGTGAATGTTTTCATATGTCTGTTTCATCGCTTCAAACATTTCTTCTTCTGATTCCGTCTTAGGTGACCAGTACAGAATCTCCATTTTGTTCACTTCATTCGTAGCCAATGACCGGCGCCGATACCCGATTGACTGCGCGTGCTTGAAATGCTCTCTTTGATAAAAACGCAAGCGTTTCTGTGTATCCGTGTCATCCTCGTCAACAGGCTCCACCTCAAGCAGAATCGGCTTGTTTTTCTTTTTCAGCCTGCCGATCAGCTTGCTTCCGAGGCCTTGTCCTCTGGATTTCTTTGACACAAACAGGTAATCAATAAAGATGAAAGAGTCAAATTCCGCATACATCAGCACGTGGTACTGCCCCTCTTCTTTATGATAAACATCGCTTTGCTCCTTTAACAGAGCTTCCATATGCGCTTTTGATTTCATTTCTTCAATCGGAAAATATTCACTCAGCTTTTCGTACCAGTTCATTCATTTGCTCCTTATGGGTTCGTTGACTTCACACTTTTAGATATACCCCATTTCCGATTGTTTAAACAATCTTACATCTATTAAGACGTGTGATCCTTTAACATGGTTTCAATTTTTTTAAAATGGTGTGTAATCGACGTTTTTGGTATAGCGGTTTGCCGCGTCCCACAATAAAAATTCGTCAATTCCTTCATCATGCAGCGCTTTAACCTGGTCTTCCACCTGGCGTTTTCCGTACTTTTGATAATTTCCACTGCCGAGATATGATGCCGTGAAGTCCTGAAGCCACGGACGCGATACAGGCGGGTGTTTCAGCTTAGACAGTTTTTTATGTTCCACCTTCGCGTATTCTTTGACGACTTTGTAAGGCTCAAGATCCGGTTTATCAATGCCGAAATAGCTTGTCCAATGGCTCGGATAAATCATGGATGAAATGACATCGACCTGTTCTGAAATTTTGCTGAAATTCTGGCCGATCCCAGGCGCTTCCGGCAGCGTGGCTGAATAGCCGAAAATATCAACCGACACATCCGCGCCGTACGGCTTGAGTTTTTTCTTCGCATAACCGACAAAATCGGTGACGGCGTGAACGCGTTTTTGCACATTGCTGTCTGCTGTTTTTCCGTAATCGCCGTGTCCGTATGTCAGTTCGTCATCACGTTTTTCAAATCCTTCAGGAAAACGGACATAATCAAATTGAATTTCTTGAAAACCCATCTTTACGGCTTGTTTTGCAATCTTTACATTGTAATCCCATACTTCTTTCATAAACGGATTGACGAACGACTCGCCGCGGCCGTTTTTCCAGACACTTCCGTTTTTTTCTTTAAAGGACCACTCCGGCTTTTTGTTCGCGAGTTCGCTGTCTTTAAATACGACAATACGCGCGATCGGATAGATCTTTTTTTCCTCCAGCTTTTTCATCATCTTTTTTGGGTCTTTGATGTACGGCTTGGCGATTTTGGCATACTCAGAATGGCCGTCCGGCTTAAAGGTGAGGTTTCCGTTGTCATCCTTGACATCAATCACCATTGTATTGAGCTCCGTTTTGTCCACAAAGTCTGTCAGCTCCCCGAATTTGCTTCCTCCCGCTGAATGCCCTGTGACGTAAATGCCCCGCACCTTATCAGGATGTGAAAAATGCAGCCCTGACGGATAAGCGAACCGTGCATTTGATTTCGGCAGTTCTTTTTCGGCCAGCGCTATTTTTACAAGCGGCTGCTCCTCTTTCGCAGCGGCGTGAGCCGGATAAGCGGCTGCACTGATAAACAGTCCCGCACAAATGGCGCACAAAATGGTTTTCATACTGATCTCCCCCTTTTTTTCCATTATAGAAAAACGGGAGCAAGCTTAATAAACTTGAATGTGCGCAAAAAAATCCTCCAAGACTGAGTCTTGGAGGATGATACGTTTATAGGTAGGTTTTAAATTCATCTTCAGTGCACATAACAAAGTGTCCCGGTTTCACTTCTCTGAATTCCATCTTTTCTCCGTCTTGCAGCTGATGAATGGACGGATCGTATTTCTTTCGCGTACGATTTCTTTCATAGTCCGGATCAGGGAGCGGGATAGCGGACAGCAATGATTTCGTGTATGGGTGAAGCGGGTTTTCGTAAAGCTCATCCGCCGGCGCAAGCTCCACCAATTTTCCAAAATACATGACGCCGATGCGGTCACTGATGTATTTGACCATTGATAAATCATGGGCGATAAACAGGTAAGTGAGCCCTTTTTCTTTCTGCAATTCTTTCATTAAATTGACGACTTGCGCCTGAATGGAGACATCAAGCGCCGAAATCGGTTCGTCCGCGATGATAAACTCCGGATCAACCGCCAGCGCTCTGGCGATTCCGATACGCTGGCGCTGTCCGCCCGAAAATTCATGCGGGTAGCGGTTGGCGTGCTCTTTATTTAAACCGACCGTTTCCAGCAGTTCGTGAACCCGCTGCATCCGCTCTTTTTTCGTTTTTGCCAGGCGGTGAATATCTATTCCCTCGGCAATAATGTCGGCGACTGTCATTCTCGGATTTAAAGATGCGTACGGATCCTGGAAAATCATCTGCATTTTCCGGTTAAACTCCAGCAGCTTCTTGCGGGATTTTTTCCCGTGCACATTTTCCCCGTTAAAGAGAACTTCCCCGCCGGTTGCCTCATACAGCCGGATAATGCTGCGGCCCGTCGTTGATTTACCGCAGCCCGATTCTCCGACAAGGCCGAGCGTTTCACCTTTATAAATATCAAATGACAAATCATCTACGGCTTTTACCGTTCCTTTCTGCGTGAAAAAATGCTGTTTTAAGTGTTTAATTTCGAGAAGTTTCTCAGTCATTTTTTTCACCTTCCTTCATTAAAACAGGATGCTGATACGTATTCGGAAGCTGACGGATTTTAGCCTTCACCGCTTCAGGCGGCTCGACCTTAGGCGCATCAGGATGCAGAAGCCACGATTTCACAAAATGCGTGTCAGACACTTTATACATCGGCGGTTCCTGTTCAAAGTCAATTTTCATCGCATATGAGCTGCGGAGCGCAAATGCATCCCCTTTCGGAGGATTCGTCAGATCAGGCGGCGTGCCCGGGATGGCCGTCAGTTTTTCCTGATCGGTGCTGTCCAGGCTAGGCATTGAGGCAAGCAGTCCCCACGTATACGGATGGCGCGGATCATAAAAGATTTCATCCACCGTGCCCGATTCGACGACCTGACCCGCGTACATGACAGCGACCCGGTCGGCGACATTGGCGACAACGCCGAGATCATGCGTGATAAAAATGATAGATGTATCAATTTTCTTTTGCAGATCTTTCATCAGCTCAAGGATCTGTGCCTGAATCGTCACATCAAGCGCTGTTGTCGGTTCATCGGCAATTAACAGTTTCGGATTTGCCGCAAGCGCCATCGCGATGACGACACGCTGTCTCATCCCGCCTGAAAATTCATGGGGGAATTGGCCGATCCGTTTTTCGGGCATCGGAATCCCGACGAGATCAAGCAGCTCTATGGCGCGCTTTTTCGCGGCTTCACTTGAGATTTTTTCATGTTTGAAAAGCACTTCCGTAATTTGTTTGCCGACTCTCATCGTCGGGTTCAGAGAGGTCATCGGATCTTGGAAAATCATTCCGATGTCCTTTCCTCTGATGGCCTGCATTTCTTTTTCGGACATCGGCACGATATCGCGTCCGTCAAAAAGAATCTGTCCTCTTTTAAAGTAGCCCGGCGGCATCGGGATCAGCTTCATAATCGCTTGGGAGGTCACACTTTTTCCGGAACCTGACTCCCCCACGATCGCCAGCGTCTCTCCTTTATTCAAATGGAAATTCACGCCGCGGATTGCCTGTACCTCTCCGCCGTATGTTTTAAATGAAATGGCTAAGTCTTTTACTTCTAGCAAACGTGTCACTCATATCACTCCTTATTTGCGTAACTTAGGATCCAGCGCGTCTCTTAACCCGTCGCCGACAACGTTAAAGCCGAACATCGCCAGGCAGATAAAGCCGGCAGGGAAGAACAGACGCCAAGGGTAATAGGTTAATGCAGGCAATCCGTCTGAGGCCATCGTTCCCCAGCTCGCAAGCGGCGCAGGTACGCCGAGGCCCAAATAACTTAAAAACGCTTCTGTAAAAATCGCCGTCGGAACCGTCAGTGTCATTGTTACGAGGATAGAGCCCATCGCGTTCGGGACGATATGCTTAAACAATAGCCGGCCGGTTTTGGCGCCGAGTGTCTGTGAAGCAAGCACATACTCCTGATTCTTTAATTGCAGCACCTGTCCGCGGACGATCCTCGCCATATTGATCCAGCCCGTGATCGTCATGGCGACGATAATGGTCAGCAATCCTTTCGGCAGGACAACCATCAGCAAAATAACCATTAATAATGAAGGAACAGCCCACAGAATGTCGGCGATGCGCATCATCACTTCATCTGTGCGTCCGCCGCGGAATCCGGAAATGCTGCCCCAGATTACGCCGATTAATAAATCAAGCACGGCAGCTGCGACACCGATAAAGATGGAAATCCGCGCGCCCACCCATGTCCGGACGAATATATCCCTTCCAAGGTCATCCGTGCCGAACCAATGATCTTTCGACGGCGCTTTATCCGCATTTAATAGATTGGTAGTGGCATAATCATACCTTGAAAAGACAGGCGCAAAAATCGCCATCAGAATAATAAGAACGATCAGTACGAACCCGACCATCGCAAGCTTATTGCTGCGGAAGCGGAGCATGGCGTCTTTCCAGAGGGAAAGGCTTTTTTTATTTATTTTTTCGGCATCGCCGGCATTAGCTGAAGCTGGTTCAAACATATTTTTAGGAATGTTCTGCATGGTCTAGGCTCCTTTCTTTGCTTTGGAAAGCTTGATTCTCGGATCGATTAATCCGTACAGCACGTCTACAATTAATACGCATAAAAGCAGGAGCACGCTGAAGAACACGGTAACTCCCATAATGACCGTATAATCACGGTTTGTAATGCTGTTTACAAAATGCGCGCCTAAACCGGGAATTCCGAAAATGGATTCAATGATGAAACTCCCCGTTAAAATGGATGCCGCCATCGGCCCCATATATGTCACGACCGGCAAAAGCGCGTTTCGCAGCGCATGGCGCACGGTGACTGACGGACGGGAAAGTCCTTTAGCTTTTGCAGTCCGTATGTAATCGCTGTTTAACACTTCAATCATGCTTGAACGGGAGAGTCTGGCAATGAACGCCATCGGCATGGAAGCGAGCGCAATAGAGGGCAGAAAGGTGTATGCCCAGGATTCCCACCCTGCGACCGGGAACAGTTCTAATTTAATTGAGAAAATATATTGCAAAATCGTCGCCAATATAAAGCTCGGAACTGAGATCCCAAAGATCGTTAAAATCGCAATGGTATAATCCTGCCATTTATTATGGTACAGGGCAGCAAGCACCCCGAAAAGCACACCGAACGCTAAAGCGAGGAGAATAGCTTCTGCACCGAGAGTGAATGAGACGGGGAAGCCTGAATTGATTAAATCATTAACACTTTGGCCTTTATATTTAAAAGAAGGTCCGAAGTCCCACATCGCCACAGATTTTAAGTAGCTGACATATTGAACGAAAAGAGGCTTGTCCAAGCCATAGTGTTCGTTTAAGTTTGCCTCAATTTCAGGCGGCAGCTTTCTTTCGCCGGAAAATGGTCCGCCCGGCGCTGCCTGCATTAAGAAGAATGTGGCGGTCACAATCACAAACAGCGTGATGATCATGTAAATGAATCGTTTACCGATATATTTCAGCAAGGTGAACACCTCCATGTTTTTTACAATTTTATACTTAATCAGTAAGAAAGGTATATGGGGACATCCTCCCCATATACCTTGGGTCTTTTGTTTTCAGAACCGTCTTTTATTCAAAAGAAGCATTTCTGAAGTAAACTTCGCCTGTTCCTGTCAAGATCACATTTTTGAGGTTTTTATCCTGCACCCAAGGATCCGTATAGAAATAAACTGGCGCGACCGGCATTGCGTCAATAAAGATCTTTTCTGCTTTTTTCAGCTCTTCGATACGTTTATCCGGATCCGTTTCAAGCTGAGATTGGTTCAGCAGCTTTTTAAACTCAGGATCTTCCCATCCGGTATCATTGTTTCCGCCTTCTTTATCACGGAACAATTCTAGGAAGTTGATCGGATCGTTGAAATCGCCGAGCCAGCCCATACGCCCGATTTGGTAGTTCTGGCTGTGCAGCTTGTCGATGTAAACATTCCATTCGGAGTTATCAAGCTCAACTTTGACGCCCAAGTTCTTTTTCCACATTTCCTGTACGGCCTGCGCAATTTTCGCATGCGCATCATCCGTATTGTAGGACAGTTTGATCGCCGGAAGGTCAGAGGCATTCTTGACGCCTAATTCCTTCAGTCCTTTATTTAAGAATTCTTTAGCTGATTTGACGTCATTGTCTTTGAAATAACCTTTTGTGTTATCCTTGAATCCCTTCATTGACGGCGGCACCGCAGCCATGGCCGGGATCTGTTCGCCCTGCGTTACATTTTTTACGATGGACGAGCGGTCGATCGCATAAGCAAGGGCTTTACGGATGTTGACATTGTTCAGCGGTTTCGCTTCTGTGTTGAATTTGTACCAATACACGCCTGCGATCGGTTCAACGTGAAGAGATCCGTCTTTTTTCAATGTCGGCAGAGATTCAGTCGGAAGCTGGCCGAGCGGCATTCCTGCCCAGTCAAGCTCACCGGCCTGGAATTTTTTCAGTTCGGTGTTGTTATTGTTAATCATCACCATGTTGATTTTCTTCAATTTCACAGCGTCTTTATCCCAATATTGATCGTTCTTTTCGAGCGTGATGGAACCGCTGTGTTTCCAGGCCGTCATTTTGAACGGGCCGTTTGACACATAATTTTCGCCCGCGTTTGTGTTCCAGTTTTTATGTTTTTCCGCGATTTTCTTGTTGATCGGCATATACGTATAGAATGAAGTTAATTGCGTGAAATAAGGTGTCGGGTTATTCAGTTCAACCTTTAATGTTTTGTCATTTACGGCTTTTACGCCTACATCATCAATCTTGCCTTTTCCTGTATTGGCAGCTTCAGCGCCTTTAATGTAGTAGAGCTGATAAGCATATTGTGATTCGTTGTTCGGGTCAAGCGCCCATTTCCACGCATATTCAAAATCCTGCGCCGTCACAGGGTCGCCGTTAGACCATTTCGCACCGTCACGAATCGTAAATGTATAGGTCTTTCCGTCTTTGCTTGTTTCAATTTTAGATGCCATTCCTTCTTCAGGCTCACCTTTGGAGTTTACGCGTGTCAATCCTTCAAAAGTCTGGCGGATTACGCCTCCTGAAACGGAATCATTCGCTAAACCCGGATGCAGTGAGAACGGCTCGGTTTTAATATTGATATTAAGTGAAGTCTGTCCTTTGGTGTCTTTTTTACCGCCGCCTGATCCGCCGCTGAATCCGCCGCACGCACTTAATACAAGCGAGAAGATAAGCATCAAACCTACAATAGACCAACGCTTTTTCATGCACTAACCCCCTAATCAAATTTTTCAGCCTTTACTACTAAATACTCAGAAATATCAGACAAAATAACTTAATATTTTTCTAAACTTTAATTGTGTTCCGTCTTTTCTGATTATTTTATGTAAAGAAGCTGTAACAATAGAGTGAACAAGTTCATTATAATGAAATGAATAATTTATTGCAATACTATTTTCTCAATTTAAAATATTTAAATTTGGTCAGTTTTTCTGTCAAAAAGGTGATACACTTCTATAGTTTAAAGCATGACCTAACTAAATTTTTTTATTGCAATTTCCAGTTCATATTGCTTTTTACATATAATATTCGTTATACGAAATGTTGATATACGTTATCATTTAAGCATTTTCAGTTCTTTTTGAGGATTTCCAGCCCTTAAGCAAACTGGAAATAAGCTTGTATTCCTCTGATGACATTTGGCTATAATTGATTTATAATAGATCAATCAAATACATTTGTTGTGATTGCGATGATGAAGAGTAGTACACATTTTCATCCGTTTGAAGAGAGTCTGCGGTGCTGGGAGCAGGTAACGGGCGATGTGGAATGGACTTCTGAGCAGCTGACCGAACGTTAGTAGGCCCAGCCGGAGCAGCCTCCGTTACCAACGTCTCGAGCGATTCCATTGTAATGGAATAATCAGGGTGGCACCACGGTTCATTCGTCCCTTTTTTCTACGGGAAGAATGGGCTTTTTTTATTATGTTTTAAGAAATGAGGTAAGAACTATGAAGAAAACGATTTTTTCTGGCATTCAGCCGAGCGGTTCCGTTACCCTCGGCAACTACATCGGCGCAATGAAGCAATTTGTTGATTTGCAGCATGACTACAACGGCTACTTCTGTATTGTCGATCAGCATGCGATTACGGTTCCGCAGGATCGGCTTGAGCTGCGGAAGAACATCCGCAATCTCGCGGCTCTTTACCTGGCCGTCGGACTTGATCCCGAGAAAGCGACCCTCTTTATCCAGTCGGAGGTTCCCGCTCATGCCCAGGCGGGGTGGATGCTCCAATGCGTCGCATATATCGGCGAGCTTGAGCGGATGACGCAATTTAAGGATAAGTCAAAGGGCAAAGAAGCCGTCGTGTCCGGACTGTTAACCTATCCGCCGCTGATGGCCGGCGATATTTTACTGTACGGAACGGACCTTGTTCCGGTCGGGGAAGACCAAAAACAGCATCTTGAACTGACCCGCAACCTGGCGGAACGCTTTAATAAAAAATACAATGACATCTTCACGATTCCTGAGGTGAAAATTCCTGAATCAGGCGCGCGCATCATGTCACTGGCTGATCCGCTCAAAAAAATGAGCAAATCAGATCCGAACCAAAAGGCATTCATCACGCTGCTTGATGAACCGAAGCAGCTCGAGAAGAAAATCAAGAGCGCCGTGACTGATTCTGAAGGCATTGTAAAGTATGATAAAGAAAACAAACCGGGCGTTTCTAATCTTTTGACGATCTATTCTATTTTAGGAAACACATCAATTGAAGAATTAGAAGCTAAATATGAAGGCAAAGGGTACGGTGAATTCAAAAGCGATTTAGCCGAAGTCGTTATCGGCGCATTGACACCGATCCAAGAGCGCTACCGTGAATTAATTGAGAGCGACGAACTTGACCGCATTCTCGACGAAGGAGCGGCGCGCGCAAACAAAACGGCCGGCAAAATGGTGAAGAAAATGGAAAACGCCATGGGTCTCGGACGAAAAAGAAGATAAAGAAAAGAGGCGGGAGAATCCCCGCCTCTTTTTTAGTTCACTTTTGATTCCTGCTCCATTTCCCAAAGCTTTTCGAAAAACGGCTGCCCTTTAATCAAATTTTCACAGAACGCAAGATGTTTATCTGACCAGCCTTCAATTGTTTCATTGTAAAGCATGTCCCAAATCTCTTCAAAGCTCATCCGTTTGATCTGCTCGTACATATGCGGATTCCATTCCGTGTACCAATACACAATTTCCGCACGGTTTTTCAACCCTTTCAGCTGGTCGAGCGCCATAAACATCAGCTGCTTGATCTGCCGCTCTTTTCTCGTCAGCCCTCTGACATGCTCCGGCGCCAATGACAAAATGTGATATTCCTTTGAAGACTCCAATTGCGCCGGCTCAAATTGAAACGATTCCGGTTCTACATCCTTTACCATTTCATAAACAAGCTGCTCCTGTCTCGGAATCAGGCGGCTCTTTCTGACCGGAATGGTATATCCAATCGTATCCACGGCAATGATGCCGATCCCGTCTGTCACGACAAAACAGTACTCCAGCTTTGTCCGCTCATGATTTTTTCGCACGTATGACTTTTGGTGGACTTGGTCAAGCAGCTCTTTCGGAAGCTCTGATAAGTCGTTTTCTATGTAATGAAATAATACCGACGGCACTCTGAGCAGCGGCGTCTGATCCAAAAGCTCAACCGTGTCTTCCTTCCGCCATTCGTGAAAATGGCATACATTGTAGCCGTTTTCTTCCCCTTCAAACCAATTGACCCATACATCATGAAGAAATAACATATTCGACCCCTCACTTTATAAAAACTGTTGTCCACAGTATAGGCAAGGGATAGATAAATTATTCCATTTCAATATGAGATTTCCGCATTACGGAGCTGGATTTCCGACTGCATCGCAACAAAAAAATCTCCCGTTCCGTCCGGGAGATCATTTCACATTTTTCGGATCAAGCGCATCACGCAGCCCGTCTCCGACAAAGTTAAAGCACAATACGGTAAGAAGAATCAACAACCCCGGGAATAACGGGTACCACCAAGCCTGAATCATAAGCGTAAAGTTCTGTGCATCCTGAAGCATATTGCCCCAGCTTGCGATCGGCGGCTGAATCCCGAAACCGAGATAACTTAATGTAGATTCCGCCAAAATAACCGTTCCCACCTTTAATGTGGCTGAAACAATAATCGGTCCGAGCGCATTCGGCAATATATGAGAAAAGATGATGTGATGATTTTTTGTACCGATCGTCTTTGCAGCTAATACAAACTCTCTGGAACGAAGCGATAAAAACTCCCCTCGGACAAGGCGTGCCGTTGTTGTCCAGCCTGTAAGGGAGAAAATTAAAATTAATTTATCCATTCCGGGCTGGAAAATCGTAACAAGTGTAATAAGCAAAAATATATCAGGTATGGATAATACGATATCAACGGTTCTCATGAGAACGGCATCGACAATCCCTTTAAAATATCCGGCAACGGCTCCGACAACTGTCCCGATTGTAATCGCGCCGATCACAGAAGCGAATCCGACAAGCAAGGAGACGCGCGCCCCGTACAGAACCCTCGTAAAGATGTCTCTTCCGAATTTATCAGTTCCCATTAGATGTTTTAAGCTCGGCGGCTTCAAACGATTGATAAGAGATTGACTCTCCGGAGAGTAAGGAGCGATTACCGAAGCGAATAAGGCTGACAAGATGATGATGGTTAATATAACGGCTCCGATTACAGCTAGTTTATTTTGAAAGAACTTTTCGAAAAAAATCTTCGTCATTGTTTCCGGTTTGGATTGAATATTTTCCTTTAATTTTACTTCGCTGGGGGGTGTGCCGGTATTTGGCTGTAACATTTGACCTCTCACCTCTCTTTGTTAATATTCAATGCGGGGATCAACCAGCGCATATAAGATGTCCGCAATTAAATTCCCCACCACAACCAAAACAGCTGAAATGACCGTCATGGCCATGATAACCGGATAATCCCGCGAAAAGGCTGAATCAATAAACAATTTGCCGAGACCCGGCCAAGTAAAAATCTGTTCTACCACTACCGCTCCCCCGATAAATGACGGTATCATCAGACCAAAAATAGTGATGACAGGAAGAAGTCCGTTTCTCAAACCGTGTTTAAAAATCACTTTATTATCTCGGAATCCTTTCGCACGCGCCGTTCGTATATAATCCTGTTTTAACACATCAAGCATACTGGATCTTGTGTATCTCGTTATCCCTGCCATGTCTGCCGTGGCGAGCACAAAAGCAGGCAGAATCAAGTGATGCAATCGGTCAAATATGTTAAAGTCAGCATTCAAAGTGCTTACTCCGCCAGTGGGAAACCACCCCAGATTTACAGATAAAACCATGATTAAAATCAAACCGAACCAAAAATTCGGAATGGCAAGCCCTAAAAATGAAGTAACAGTTATCCCGTAATCCAATTTTGAATAAGGACGTTTCGCTGACAGAACACCAAATGGAATAGAAATAAGAAGAGCGACAAGGGTTGAGAAAAGCATAAGCACAATCGTATTCGGTAAGCGGGATAAGATAAGTTCAGAAACTGGAGTGCCTTTCTTGACGATAGAAGTCCCGAAATCCCCTTGCAGCATATTACCCAGCCATTTCACATATTGAACAGGTTCCGGATCATTCAACCCGTATTTTTCAATGAATTTCGCCCTGTCCGCTTGACTGATTGTAGGGTCCATCATAAGTGACATCGGGTCTCCCGGCGCTGCTTTCATGATGGCAAACGACAAAATTGTAATGCCTAAGAGAATCGGCAAGGACATTAATGTTCGCCGTAAAATATATGTAACCATGTTCTTGTCCCCTTTTTAAATAGGATAAGAGAGGAAAGGAACCTCCTTCCCTCTCCAGGGCTTTTGCTATTTTTGATCCAGCCACCATTTTTCAATATTGTACAAGTCATTTTTAGGGTGGAATACATAACCTTGTAAATTATTCGGCATCGCTCTGTGGTAATTGTAATAGAATAAGAAGCTGTACGGCTGATCTTCAGCAATCAATTTGTATATCTCTTCATATTTCTTTTGGTATTCTTTTCTGTCTGTAATTGTCTTCGCTTCTTCAAGCAGCTTATCGACTTTCGGGTTTTTATACCAGATATTATTCAGCCCGTTTTTCGATTGGCTTGAATGGAAGATAGAGAATTGATCCGGGAACGTTGCAAGACTCCATCCGAGAAGAAGAGCGTCATAATCCCAATTAGGGGCACTTGTCTGTTCAATTAACGCACTGAATTCAACAATTCGCGGTTTAGCCTCGATTCCCACTTCTTTTAATTGCTGCTGAACGACAACAGCTAAATCTTCACGAATTTTATTGCCTTGATTCGTTTTAATTTCAAATGAGAATTTTTTTCCGTCTTTATCAAGGTAGCCGTCACCGTCATGGTCTTCCCATCCGGCTTCTTTTAGCAGCTGCTTTGCTTTTTTCGGATTATAATCAAATGTCGGCACTTTAGACTTCGGATAATTCCATGACAGCGGACTCTCAGGAACATCCGCTACCTTACCGTCTCCGTTCAGCACTTGATCCACCATTGCCTGCCTGTCAAGAGCGTAAGTCAATGCCTGACGCACTTTTTTGTCCTTAAAGATCTCTTTTTTCTCATTCCAGCCGATATAGCTGTAGTTTAAGCCAAGGTCAGATTTGACCTTCACATTTCCAAACGTTTTAACCGTATCAAAATCTGTGCCCGGCACAACGAAGAAATCAATATCTCCCGCTTTTAACTGAGCCACGGCAGCGTTAGAATCAGGTATTGTTTTTACTGTCACTGTATCAAGGTAAGGTCTGCCGCCAAAGTAATCATCATTTGCTTCCAGTTTGACATACTCGCCCTTTTTCCACTCAACAAACTTAAACGGACCGGAGCCGATTGGATTTTTACGGTTAAATTCATTCTCTCCCAGATCAGCAACCGGGACCTTACCCAATATATGTTTAGGCAAAATGCCGTAACTGTCGAGAACGACATTATAGAAATAGGCATCTTTTTTCTTCATTTTAAACTGAATTTCATATTTTCCTTTTTTCGTTACGGATTTAAGGGACTCAAAACCCGAGCCACGCTCACCGTTGTAATCTTTGTTAAGAGGGATGCTGTAGGTGAAAACAACATCATCGGCCGTCAGCTCTTTTCCATCATGGAATTTTACGCCTTTTTTCAGTTTTACATCATACGTTAATCCCCCGTCAGCTTCTGTTACTTTTTCAGCCAGCGACGGCTTGACGTTTAATTTCTCATCAGTTTCCAATAATGTGCTGTAAAGCATTCCTTCAATATCAGAACTTGCAACATCGGTAGAATAAAGTGGATTAAAAAGTGTGGGTTCCCCGGTTGACCCGACAACCAAATCTCCGCCTTTTTGCGGTTTTCCTGCCGGTTTGGATTCGGTGCTTGTGGATTTTGAGCCGGAGCAGGCTGACAGGAAGATGGCAAACGCCATAAAAACACTTAGCATCATCAGTGCGCTTTTACGTAATTTCATATCAATTCCCCCTTTGTGATATATATGCAGCAAACTGGTTATGTAATCCGGCATACCCCCTCTCGATGCTTGTCATTTCAGGCATATAAATGGCAGGCAACGTAATGGCCGGGAGCGGCTTCTTCAAATGCCGGGATTTGTTCCTTGCAGATCGGTTTGGCCATCGGGCACCGCGTGTGGAACACGCAGCCTTTCGGCGGGTTTGCCGGGCTTGGCAGTTCTCCTTTCAGGATGATTCGTTCCCGCTTGACGGCGTCTTTTTTTCTCGTGACGGGCACTGAAGACAAAAGCGCTTGCGTATAAGGGTGAAGCGGATTGCCGTACAGCTCGTGTTTATCGGTCAGCTCCATCATTTTTCCCAGATACATGACGCCGACTCTGTCGCTGATATGGCGGACAACACTCAAATCATGAGAAATAAACAAATAGGTCAGGTTGAATTCATCCTGCAGTTCTTCCATCAGATTGATGACCTGGGCCTGAATGGAGACATCGAGTGCGGAAACGGGTTCATCCGCAATAATCAGCTCGGGATTCAACGTCAGAGCCCGCGCAATCCCGATCCGCTGGCGCTGCCCCCCGGAAAATTCGTGCGGATAGCGGTTTGCAAAGCTCGGATGAAGGCCGACTTTCGCCAGCAGCTCCTCCACTCGCTCGTTCCGCTCGCTCATGCTGTACATATGGTGAGTCTGGAACGGTTCTTTAATAATGGAACGCAGCGTTTTCCTCGGGTTAAGGGATGCGAAGGGATCTTGGAAGACCATCTGGATGTTTTTGCGGACGCTTTTTCTCAGCTTTTCTTCAGATAAGCCGGAGATATCCTGACCCTTAAAAAGAATCCGGCCGTCTGTCGGCTTGTATAAACGGATCATCGTCCTTCCCGCCGTTGATTTGCCGCATCCTGATTCACCGACGATGCCGAGCGTCTCCCCGCGCTTCAGTGAAAAAGAAACACCGTCAACAGCCTTTATATCACCGACTTTCCTTTGAAAAAAACCGGAGCGGATCGGGAAATATTTTTTTACGTCTTTCAGCTCTAAAATCGTTTCTTGGCCTGCAGCTGTCATTTTGATTGGGCACCCTCTTCCTCATATAAAAAACATCTTACAGAACGGCCGCTTTCATGCGTTATCAGCTCCGGCTGCCCTGTTTTGCATTTGTCCATCGCTTTTGAACACCTCGGGGCAAATCGGCAGCCTTCCGGAAGATTATCCGGTGTCGGGACACTGCCTTTGATCGCTTTTAATGTATCAATCTCTCCATCTATCACCGGTATGGAGTTTAACAGCCCTTCGGTATACGGATGAAGAGGGTTTAAAAATAAGTCCTCCACACTCGCGCTCTCTACGACTTGTCCGCAGTACATCACGATCACCCTGTCGGCGGCTTCGGAAACCACACCTAAATCGTGAGTGATCAGCAGAATGGAAGTATCAAATTTTTTGCAGAGGTCTTTCATCAGCTCCAATACTTGGGCTTGTATCGTCACATCAAGCGCCGTCGTCGGCTCATCAGCGATCAGAAGCTTCGGATTGCAGCTGAGCGCAATGGCGATCATCACCCTCTGTCTCATCCCTCCGGAAAGACGGTGCGGATATTCTTTCATTACTTGTTCCGCTCTGGAGAATCCGACGAGTTCCAGAAGCTCAACGGCTTTTTTGGACGCTTCTCTTTTATTCATTTTTTTATGGTATTCAAGCACTTCGGTAATTTGTTCGCCGATGGTCAGCACCGGATTCAGGGAAGTCATGGGCTCCTGAAAGATCATAGAGACGTCATTTCCGCGGATTTTGCAATATTCGTTTTCGGTGAAGGAGGCCAGGTCCCTGCCTTCAAGCTTAATCGAGCCGTCCATAATTTTTCCGCCCGAGCTTTGGACAAGTCCCATAATAGAAAGCGAGGTGATGCTTTTGCCCGAGCCGGATTCTCCTACAAGAGCGACGGTTTCGCCTTTGTTAATGTGAAAATCAACCCCGTCGACTGCGGGGATCGGCTGTTTCTTTCTGAAAAAATAGGTCTTTAAATTATTCACTTCTAATAGTGTGCTCATGATACGCCCCTTTCTCATTCCGCTGAAGCAGAGGGAAACATACGTTTCGCTATCACAAAATATAGAATAGTCGAAAAATTTTATAGTTGTATATTATTACATCATTATTACAAAAGCAAGAATTTTTTAGGATAAATGTAATATCCTTAAATAACTTCCATTCTTTTAATCTATTAAAGCGTTGCCTCCAGAAAGGTTTTTGAAGGGATGGCCAATGCTTCTTTTACTGTTTTTTGATGACCGGTTAAATATTTTTTTACTATATTGAATCCGACGGCATAGCCGAGCATTGAGGGGAAGTATCCTTTTCCGTATAACAGCTGGGAAAACATTCTGCTGTCTCTCGTTAAGCGGAGGTTCGGCTTGATTCTTTTTTCAAACAGAAAATCAAGCTGCTCAGGCGTATAGTAGGACGTCCATTCCGCCGTAAGACTTGAGCCGAACCGCTCATATACAGCATATTCTGCCAGCCCCTCCATCATGATTGTATCAAGAAATGTCTCGTCTTTTTCGTCCTTTGTCACATGTTCTAACCGGCAGACGTGATTATATTCATGTGTCATAAGGGCGGATACAGCTGAATTGGAACTATCCGACGATAGAAAGAGGAACATTTTGTCCCGAAAGGCCAGACCGGATTTTGATCCGAATTCCTGACGGATTTTCCGGTTTCGTTCGTCGACGGGCAAAACTACGATCGGCACGTCCGGCCCGTTCCACTTCTCCTTTAAATAAGCTTCCTCCTTTTGAATATGGCTGTAGCATCCTTTTTCTTTCAGCCGTTTACTGGTCCTAACGCCGTCCTTCAAATGGCGGAACATGCCGTGGTTTTGCAGCATCCCGAGTATCGGCTTCCACTCTTTCTTATCGGCCCCTGCAAAAAGCGGCAAAAGATGCGGGGCCAGATCATTTACGGATGCCGCCTTTTCCATCCATTGATATGTCTGCTTGACGCTCATACCGGTTCGCCTCCTCTTGTTGTTATCATATGCACACACAAAAAAACCGGCCACCTTTTTCAGGCAGCCGGTCAAAAACTGTATTATTGATATTTTTTAAAGATCAAAGTGGCATTATGTCCGCCGAAGCCGAGCGAGTTGCTGAGAACGATGTTGACATCCTGCTCGCGCGCTTTGTCCGGTACATAATCTAAATCACACTCTTCATCAGGTGTTTCGATGTTAATCGTCGGCGGGATAATGCCGTCTTTAATGGCCATGACGGAGAAGATTGCTTCAATTCCTCCGGCAGCGCCTAACAAATGACCCGTCATTGATTTTGTCGAACTGACGGCAAGCTTGTACGCATGATCACCGAAAACGGTCTTAATGGCTTTTGTCTCGTATTTATCATTGTAGTACGTGCTTGTGCCGTGAGCGTTGATGTAATCAATTTCTTCAGGCTTGATGCCCGCATCTTTGATTGCTTCCTGCATCGCTCTTGCACCGCCTTCCCCGTCTTGGGCAGGCGCGGTAATGTGGTAGGCGTCACCCGTTGAGCCGTAGCCGACAATTTCCCCGTAGATTTTCGCACCGCGGGCAAGGGCATGCTCAAGCTCTTCAAGCACGATGATCCCCGCGCCTTCTCCCATGACAAAGCCGTCACGGTTTTTATCAAACGGGCGGCTTGCCGTTTTCGGATCAGGATTTGTAGAAAGGGCTTTGTTTGCGCTGAAGCCCGCAAATGACATTCTTGTCAGCGGCGCTTCCGTTCCGCCCGTAATCATCGCATCGGCATCGCCGCGCTGAATGACTTTAAACGCGTCACCGATAGAGTTCGTTCCCGTCGCACATGCCGTCACCGTACAGGAGTTGACTCCTTTTGCTCCGAGAGCGATTGAGATTTGGCCTGTCGCCATATCCGGAATCATCATCGGAACAAAGAAAGGGCTGACCCTTCTCGGCCCTTTAGTCAGGAAGATTTCGAATTGGGATTCAAGCGTTTCAAGACCGCCGATTCCGGACCCGACCCAAACGCCGACTCTCGGCGCGATCTCGTCTGTGATATTCAGACCGGCATCTTGAACGGCCATTTTCGCTGCTACGACAGCATATTGCGTGAAGCGGTCCATTTTTCGCGCTTCTTTTTTATCCATGTGATTTTCAATATTGAAATCTTTCAGTTCAGCAGCTACTTTCGCCGGATACTCGTCCGATTCCACACGTGTGATCGGTCCGATTCCGGATACGCCGCCGATTGCATTTTTCCAGCTTGTTTCGGCGTCGTTTCCAAGCGGAGACAGGGCTCCAAGCCCTGTAACGACTACTCTTTTTTTACTCATCTTGTGTGCACCTCACCTTTTTTTATCGTCCCCAGCGTATTGCTATGGCGCCCCATGTCAATCCTCCGCCGAAACCGACCATGACGATGACGTCGCCGTCTTTAATTTTGCCTGCTTCCAGTTCCTCTACTAATGAAATCGGAATGGATGCTGCGGATGTGTTTCCATATTTATGGACTGTTTTAGACATCTTTTCAACCGGAAGCTCCAAACGTTCCCGTGCCGCTTCCATGATGCGGATGTTTGCCTGATGCGGAATCAAAAAGTCTACGTCCTCTTTGGAGAGGCCGGCTTTTTCAATGACATTTACACTCGATTCACCCATTTGCCGGACGGCGAATTTGAATACTTCTCTTCCATGCATGATTGTATGCCCTTTTTCATCTAAGTACAAGTGCTGACCGCCTGTACCGTCTGCTCCGAGCTCAAATGACAGTATGCCTCTGTCGTCGCTGACCGGTCCGATGACCGCCGCTCCGGCTCCGTCTCCGAACAGCACAGCAGTATTGCGGTCGTCCCAGTCGGTAATGCTTGAGAGCTTTTCCACGCCGACCACGAGGACATGTTTGTATGTTTGCGATTCAATGAATTGTTTGGCGGTTACGATACCGTACATAAAACCCGCACATGCGGCGCTGATATCCATCGCGCACGCTTTTTTGGCCCCGAGCTTCTCTTGTATCATACAGGAAACGGTAGGGAAGGACTGGTCAGGAGTAACCGTCGCCACGAGGATCATATCAAGCTCCTCAGCGGAAATGCCGGCCTGATCAAGCGCTTTTTGCGCAGCCTCAGCGGCCATGCCGGATGAATACATATCTTCCGCGGCGATTCTTCTTTCTTCTATACCTGTTCTCGTACGAATCCACTCGTCCGATGTATCTACCATTTGTTCAAGATCATGATTTGTCAGCACTTTTTCCGGGATGTAACGGCCGACGCCAAGAATTCCAGCTTTCATTGGAAAGACTCCTTTTTTATAATGAATTTAAAACTAATTAGTTATGATCAATTATTAGTATCAGGTACTAATTCTACCCTATTTTTTTTCTGTTGGCAATATATTCGTCTAAACTATCGGACGCTGCTCCTCATAGAATAAAAGGAAGACGAAAGGAGGCTTCACTATGGATATTTTCTCCAAAATGATGTTCGGCGATTCCAGAGACCGGGATAAAGAACCGGAAGAAAACCCGGAGCAGCCTCAGGCTGAAAACGAAGAAGAGATCGATTACAACCACGTGATGAATCAGCTGGGGTCCATCATGAACTCTCTGGATCAATTAAAGCCCGTATTTAAAGACTTCGCGCCGATGGTGTCCGCTATAAAGAAAAAAATCATGTGAAAAGCCACTTCATGAAAAGTGGCTCTCTTTATTTATTCAGCTCCCCGGCATCAGATCTGCCAAGCTCATACGCTTCCGCCATGACCGATGTAAACAGGTCCATAAACGGCTGAATCATTTCCATAGACAGATCTATGCCGGATTTCTCAAGCTCCGCCTTTGCTTCCGGCAGGTATTTCATCGCGATCTGCATAAATTCAAGAGACTTTTCATGCTGCATGTGTATCCACCTCTATTCATTTGACGGCAGTTCATTTGTTCGGTTATACGTTTTTACAAGGTCTGAGATTTTGTCTTGAAATGCTTTGTCCACCAGAGGGCTGAACGTCCCCATTTCAACGACTCCTTCCCTGAAATCAAAGTTGTGATCTCCGCTCTTGAGCGTACCTTTATTATATTGCTCGGCAATTAATGTATAGGCTTTATCTACGTTTTGCACCGTGCTTGTCAGCACCGTGTTTTTGCCGAGATTCGATTGTTCGGCGACATAGCCGATGGCGTAAAGCCCGTCTTTTTTGATTTGCTGAATGACAGGAACATTATACCCGTCTCCGGCCGGATATACAACATCCGTGCCTTCCGCTTTTAACTTCTCGTAAAGATGCAGCGCTTCATTGCCGTTATCCCAGTGGTCCGTAAATTCAGTATTGACGGTGATATCGGGTTTTTCATATTTCGCCCCTTTGATAAAGCCGTCTACTTCAGGCTGCCACAAAAAGGAGGCGATGACGCCGACCTCATTGGTTTTTGACATATGGGCGGCTGTCATTCCCCCGAAAAAACCCATTGCTTCTCCCATAAGATGAACGCTTGTGACATTATCGCTTTTCGCCGTTCCGTTTGCGACGACGAATTCCATGTCGGGATAATCCTTGCTGATCATATTGAAGATTTCCTCGTATTCATTTCCGTGCCCGTATAAAAGATTGACTCCTTTTTTATGAAAATCATCTATCGCTTTTAAAATATCTTCATCGGATCTGATATTTTCTTTATAATAAACGTCAACGTTAAATTCAGATTGTATCGCTAATAAACCTTTGTAACCTTTTGTGCCCCATACCAAGTCACTGATGGTATCGGGAAAAAGCATTCCGACCTTCTCAATTTTTCCTTTAAACGGAGTTTGTGCGCATCCGCTCAATAAAAGGAGGACAGAAAAGATCATGACAAGCCTGGTGATCAAGCCATGTTCAACCCCTTTTCAAACTCATAACATGTATAATTGATATACGTTTATTGTAGCGGTAATGCACATAACATGGAAGGTATTTCTTAAAAAATGTCGAATATTGATGAAAATTGTCTTTTCCACTCTTGAATTTTTTCTTCCGCTTCCGTTTTTTGCGTTTTTTCTTTTATTTCCAGGGTAATAATCTGATTTTCGTCTTCTGTGCCGTCAGCCTCAAGCTGATTCATCAGCCCGCAGACCGCGTCTTCTAAAAAGATCCTGCTTTCGCCATCTTCTTTTTCTTCCGTCCACGGACCGTAAAGGGGAGGAAGGATAATCGCTTTGGCTGTATCCCGCTGAGCGTTTTTCTCCCAGTCTCCGTGATCCTCACTGTAAACAATCCAATATAAGGGCTCAGCCCTTTCTTCAGGCAGACACCCGCTCCCGTATTGAACGCAGATACGATCGTATTCCTTTTCACCGATTTCATCTATTATTTGAAAAAGCCCGTTTCTCGCGAGCCACATTAAACGTTCTTCTAAATACAGCTGCCTCGTTTTGTCCTCCGGTTCTGCCAAAATGACCTCAACGTGCACACCCTCATCCATCAACCGTTCGCACAATGAAAGGCCGAGAAATTCATCTGCTCCAATGATCAGCGCTGTTTTCATCACATCTGCCGCCTTTCCGGTTTTTCATTCACACACAAGCCAAACAGCCCTCTGAAAAGAGATGGCTGTTGTATTCTATTCATTACAGGTCTTTTTCATGACTGCGGAAAAACCGGCAGATGGCTCTGTAAATACGCGCAGGGTTCTCAAGCAGGTGATACGTGATATCAGTCTTGCTTCCGGTCTTTTCCCGGGCTTCTTTATACGCGTTCGCATGCAGGGTGTACGGGTACGGCGCTCCGGTCGTTCTTTGCCATATATGTACCGGCGCCCGGGTGCGGCAGCCGGTAATGGTCTGATAGCTCAGTGAGCTTGCCTCTTTTTCAGAAACACCGAAGCTCTGTGCCGTTTCCCTCAGAAACTGCTTATAAAAGAACTTATTTTCTTTCTCTGATTCAAAATGGGCTTGAAGGTCAAGACAAGGATCTAACATTGCGGCTGAACGGATATGCTCCGCTGAAGACTGCAGCAATTGATCGGTGATAAGGGCGCCCATGCCTTCTGCGAGCAAGTGTATTTTCGGATTGAGGGTTTCTTGTTTCAGCACATAATGCATCAGCTGTCTGGCGTAAAGGACGGCTTTTTCCGAACCCCAATGCCGCCCGTATAAATTGCTGTTAAAAATGGTGTACCCTCTGTCAAGCAGCACATGTAACAGCTGGTTTCTCCCTTCATGTTCGAGCCAAAAGCTTGAGTCCCGGCTGACAAAGTGGGTTCTGTCCCCCAGAATAAAGATACAGAAGCCATTCGGCCGATACGGCAGATGGATGACGTTCAGCTCAGATCCGAATTGGAAAAATCTTTCCGTAATCCCCATGCCTGCCCGCCTCCTTTTACTCCTAATCTCTCTATTGGCTATCATATGTAAGAAGAATGAAAACGGATCGGATAAACTCCTATTTGCTGCTATGTTTTGGCTATTATCCCGAGCACAGGAACCGAATTTTCCGTCAGACGGCCGGACAGGCGGGCAAATGTCAGTTTCAGGCGCGCTTTTTGATGAGAAAATGACCTTCCGCCCGCGCTTTATGTATGGTATGATACAACGTAGAATAAAATGAAGGACGAGGTGGAAACGTGCGGTTTATTATCGGTTTTATTTGGACGTTCCTTTTAACACATATGGCCTGTTATTTGGTCGCCTCCATGAACAGCGCGGCGTACAATTTCAAGCAATCATCCGTTATTGCCGTGGTTATTGCGGTGCTAGTCTTTGTTCTTGCGGAGATCATGCCTGTCAAACAGGATGCAAACCAGCATTAAATAAAAAAACCTGCTATTCAGCAGGTTTTTTTGTGTTCACGGTTTTCGTTGATACGTCCACAATCTGTTGTGGTTTGAAGTTTCAGGGAACATTTCCCCCACCGTAAGCTTGATTTTTTGCGGATTTTTGACCATGCTTCCCGTTTCGCCGATTTCAACGTACACACCGTTATTCGGCGCTTTTTGTCCCGGGCGGAATTGATGCTGCTGTCCCACGTCATTTCCTCCTTTTTCTTTTTTATGTAGTATGCGCTTGTATGCGGAGAAATATCAAAAACCGCTGAATGAGATTCAGCGGTTTTTTTGTTCATCCTGTTTGTAAAGAAGAGCTTTCAGGAGCGCTTTTTGCGCGTGAAGCCGGTTTTCCGCCTGCTGAAATACCGCAGAGTTCGGACCGTCGATAATCTCGGACGTGACCTCTTCTTCCCGATGCGCGGGCAGGCAATGCAAAAATGTATAGTCGGGTTTTGCGAGACTGACGAGTGAGGCGTTGACTTGATACGAGGCAAACACATTCAGCCGCTGCTGCGTCTCTTCCTCCTGCCCCATGCTCGTGAAGACGTCGGAGTAAATCACATCTGCATCCCGCACCGCTTCCTGCGGATTTTCGGTAAGGGTGATTTTCGCTCCGGAAACAGCCGCCGCTTCTTTCGCGGCATTCACCGCCTCTTCCTCTACTTCATAGCCTTTCGGCGAAGCAATCGCAATGTCACAGCCCATTTTTGCGCAGCCGATCATAAGTGAATGCGCTACATTATTTCCGTCACCGATATAGGCGGCTTTTACTCCTTTTAATTTTCCTTTTATTTCTTGTATCGTTAACAGATCCGCGAGTGCCTGACACGGGTGATACCGGTCGGTCAGCCCGTTTATGACGGGAATGTCTGCATGCTCGGCAAGCTCTTCGACTTTTTCATGCTCAAAGGTGCGGATCATAATGGCATCAACGAAGCCGGACAGCACCTTCGCCGTATCCGCGACCGTCTCCCCCCGCCCAAGCTGCAGGTCGCTGCTTGAAAGAAATAGTCCCGTTCCCCCGAGCTGGGCCATTCCCGCTTCAAAAGACACACGTGTGCGGGTTGAAGATTTTTCAAAAATCATCGCCAATGTTTTCCTTTGGAAAATCGGCTGTATCGGATGTTGTTTTAATAATGAAGCTTCTGTCAGAAGCGCTTTGATGTCTGACGGGCTGACATCTTTTAAGGAAAGAAAATCTTTGCCGTACAAATGGGTTAATGTGTGTTCCGCTTTTATTGTGTGCATGATGCCACTTCCTTTTGATAAAGATCTTTGAGCGATACAGGCTGAGGTTTGCCGGAGCCGCTTGCTAAAAATGCCTTTACGGTTTCCGGTTCAGTAAAGACCGTCACACCGTGCGTCATGGCTTCAATCCGTTGTTTACGCGCTTCTTCAGAGTGATTGAAATTGATATGGACCGCTTTATCCTTTCGCTCTGCCCATGCCGGGAACGCATCTTTGCATACGGTAAATCCCGCCTCTTGAGCCTGACGTTCCAATTCCGCATCACAGCCTTCCAGATAGATGCTGCCTTTTTTCTCCCAGACGTGCGCGTAGATTTTTTTCAGGGCGCTTTCTGCGTCAAACGCGACACACATGCCTTCTCCGGTCGACTTCATTTCCGGCCCGGGCTTTACGTCCACATCCTGAATGGCGTGCGAAGAAAAAACCGGGAATTTCACTGCCGTTCCGTGCTGATTTTGAACCTCGGGCTTGATGTCTTTAAGGGAAGCGCCGGCCAGCAATCTGGCGGCAAGCGGGATCATCGGCACCCCCATCACCTTAGACACGACAGGAACCGTGCGGCTTGCCCGCGGATTCACTTCAAGAACGAGAATATCCCCTTTGTCATCAATGACAAACTGAATGTTCATGATGCCTTTAAAAGCCAGTTTTACCGCGATTTTTTCGGCGGCCTCTCTTATATTCCGCTGCATATCAGGTGTGACAGACGGACCCGGAAGAATCGCAAAACTGTCGCCCGAATGGACGCCGGCGCGTTCAATGTGCTCTGTGTAAGTCGGCACAAATACTTCATGTCCGTCGGAAATCAGATCGATCTCCAATTCTTTTCCTGTAATGTACTGATCGATCAAAATCGGATACGGCATGCCCGCTTCATTTTCCAGCAGTTCTGACATTTGCGCTTCTGAATCAACGATGATCATGCCCATCCCACCGATGACATAAGACGGACGGATCAGCACGGGGTAGCCGATTCGGCTTGCTTTTTCCGTTGCTTCTTCTTTTGAATAAGCGGTTTCGCCTTTGGCATGTTTCAGGTCAAGGTCATCAAGCAGCTGATAAAACAGATCCCGATCCTCCAGCGCATCAAGGGTTTCAAAGGATGTTCCGAGCAGCGGAATGCCCGCTTTTTCCAGCGGTTCAGCGGCATTGATCGCGGTCTGCCCCCCAAACTGGACGATGGCAAAATCAATGTTTTCATGTTCCGCCACATTCAAAATATGTTCTGTCGTCAGCGGTTCAAAATAAAGCCGGTCAGCGATTTCATAATCCGTGCTTACTGTTTCCGGATTGTTATTGATCATAATCGTTTCATACCCCAGCTTTTGCAGGGTCAGAACGCCGTGGACGGCACTGTAATCAAATTCCACTCCCTGACCGATGCGGATCGGGCCTGAGCCGATGATGAGGGCGCGTTTTTTCTCTTTTCGGCTGATATCTCCGTCGCTTTCCCCGAGGTAGGTGGAGTAGAAATAATTCGTCTTGGCATCAAATTCAGCGGCGCATGTATCTACGATTTTAAACGACGGGACGATGCCTGATTTCTTTCTGAGAGCACGGATGTCTTCTTCCGTTTTTCCCGTGAGAGATGCGATCATGACATCCGTGAAGCCTTTTACCTTCGCCTGCTTTAAAAGCGGCAGTGACAGATGATCCCCTTCTTCCATCAGCTTGTTTTCCAATGTGATGATATTTCGGAATACATGGAGAAAAAACGGGTCAATTTTCGTTTTGGCATGGATGTCTTCTATCGTTTCACCGCGGCTTAACAGCTCCATGACGACGAAAAATCTCCGGTCATCCGGCGTTACCGCTAATTCCCACAGCTGATTGATCGTACAGCCGCCGAGTTCAGGCAGGCGGGTGCCGATCGTTTTCAGCTCAAGGGAGGCCGCCGCTTTTTGAATGGCCGCTTCCATATTTCTTTCGATCGCCATGACCTCTCCCGTCGCTTTCATCTTCGTTCCGAGCGTGCGGTCGGCATGTTTAAATTTATCAAACGGCCAGCGCGGGAATTTGACGATGACATAATCAAGCGCCGGTTCAAAGCTTGCATAAGTAGAGCCCGTCAGCGGATTTTTCAGTTCATCAAGCGTATAGCCGACGGCAAGTTTCGCCGCCATTTTGGCAATCGGATAGCCGGTCGCTTTTGACGCGAGAGCTGAAGAGCGGCTGACACGCGGGTTCACTTCAATGACATAGTACTGTTTGCTGAACGGATCCAGCGCAAATTGAATGTTGCAGCCGCCGACCACATCCAGCGCCGAAATAATCGCCAGGCTTGCTGAACGCAGCATCTGATATTCTTCATCCGTTAACGTCTGGGACGGTGCGACGACAATGGAGTCCCCTGTATGCACGCCGACGGGATCGATGTTTTCCATATTGCAGACGGTGATGCATGTATGATTGCTGTCACGCATGACCTCATATTCGATTTCTTTAAATCCGGCGATGCTTTTTTCGACGAGGCATTGGCTGATCGGGCTTGCTAACAGCGCCTGTTTAATAAGCGTCTGAAACGCTTCTTTCGTTTTCGCGATTCCGCCTCCCTTTCCGCCTAACGTGTACGCCGGTCTCAGAATAACCGGAAATCCGATAGACTCAGCGAAGCGGAGGGCGTCTTCTTCGTTGTCGACGATTTCGCTTTCCGGAACGGGCTGGTCGAGCTCTTTCATCAGGGCGCGGAACTGCTCCCGGTCTTCGCCTTTTTGAATGGTTTCCACCGATGTTCCTAAGAGCTTGACGTGATGCTTCTTCAGCACGCCTGCTTCTTCAAGCTTAACGGCTAAATTCAATGCCGTCTGACCGCCCAAATTGGCAAGCAGACCGTCCGGTTTCTCTTTTTCAATAATGGCCTCGATGCTGTCGGTTGTGAGCGGTTCAAAATATATTTCATCGGCAAACGCCTCATCCGTCATAATCGTTGCCGGGTTGTTATTGACTAGAATAACGCGGTATCCTTCTTCTTTCAGAGCCATGCAGCCCTGCGTTCCTGAATAATCAAATTCTGCCGCCTGGCCGATGATGATCGGGCCGGAGCCGATGACTAATATGCTGGAAATGGTTGTATCTTTAGGCATGAGCGATTTCTCTCCTTGCTGGTATCACTTTCTCTAGAAATTCATCAAATATCCACTCGCTCTCAGCCGGTCCGGGATGAGCTTCAGGGTGGAACTGGACGCTTAATACGGGAAGGCGCTTATGAATGAGCCCTTCCACTGATGTATCATTGACATGATGAAATCTGATGGACAGCTCGTTTTCGTCAATTGATGCTTCATCGACGACATAGCTGTGGTTCTGGCTTGTCATAAACACCCGTTTCGTTTTCCGGTCAATGACGGGATGGTTGGCACCCCTGTGGCCGAACGGCAGCTTATACGTATTTCCTCCGAAAGCCAAGGCAATCAGCTGATGCCCGAGGCAAATGCCGAGTGCGGGGAAATCACTGAGTAAAGATGTAATCCGGTTCATGTACGGCGCAATCGCTTTCGGGTCGCCCGGGCCGTTTGAGAGCACGATTCCGTCAGGCTGAATGTCATAAACAGCGTTCATCTGCTGATACGGAATGACCGTTACTTTACAGCCGCGCTTTACCAGTGACGAGGCGATTGATTTTTTATAACCGAAATCAATGAGCGCAATATGCCGGTCTCCGTTCCCCATTGACGTGATGTCTTCAGACTGCGCCAGCTCCGCCGGGTTTTCTGTTCCGGATGCTGTGGGAATTTCTCCTGTTGTTGACACGGCAGCGTTCATCGTGCCGCCGGAGCGGATGGTTTTGACGACGGCCCGTGTGTCCACTTCGGTTAAGAGCGGGATGTTCCATTTATTTAAATACTCTCTCAAGCTTGAGACTGCTTCATGGTGAGAAAAATGTTCACACGCTTCATAGACGGCAACAGCCTTGACTTGAGGAATCTTACTTTCAAGGTCTTTTTCATTAATTCCGTAGTTTCCGATCAGCGGATACGTAAAGACGATGATCTGACCCTTATATGACGGGTCTGTAAGCACTTCCTGATAGCCCGTCATTCCGGTGAAAAAAACAGCTTCGCCAATGCAGCATGCCTCTTTTTCAAGTTCACCGCCAAATGATGTTCCGTCTTCCAATACTAAATAGCCTTTCATCTAAAGCCCACCTCTTGATGAATAATTAATTAAAAATATGAATTTTTATACTTTTATATCGAAAAAAAATTACCGTTTCACTGCCGAATGCGCTTCGATCGCTGCCTTAAGCATACTGACGGCCGACAGCATTTCTTCTTCAGAAACCGTAAGCGGCGGGAGCAGCCTGATGACATTCGGTCCGGCCGGAAGCACGAGAAGCCCGCGTTCTTGCAGATCTCCGATGATGCCGGACACTGGACCTGCGCATTCAATGCCGATTAATAACCCTTTTCCGCGGATTTCTTTTACAAAAGGCCCTGTCAGTTCACGGTTCAGCTGCGCTTTTAAAAATGATCCTTTGTCTGCCGCCGCCTGGAGAAAGTCAGGCTGAAACACAATATCCAAGGTTGCTTTCACAGCTGCCATGGCAAGCTTATTGCCGCCGAAAGTCGTACCATGCGTACCCGGCGTAAAGGCGTCTCCAAGCTTCTGTTTGCCGATCACGGCTCCGACGGGAAAACCGTTTCCAAGCCCTTTCGCAACAGTGATGATGTCCGGAGAGATGCCGAAATGCTCATAGCCGAATGCCTTGCCCGTCCGGCCGATTCCGGTTTGAATCTCGTCTGCGATAAGCAGCGCCTGTTTGTCTTTGCAAAATGTCTGTAAGGCTTCGATGAATTCCGGATCGGCGGGATTGACTCCCCCTTCTCCCTGCACCGTCTCAAGCATGACGGCGGCGATATCATCCTCTTTTGAAAGCGTGCTGAATGCCGACGGATCATTGAACGGAAGATAGTGAAAGCCTTGAAGCATCGGTCCGAAACCGGTCTTGATTTTGTCTTGTCCGGTGGCGGCCATCCCCGCATAGGTCCGTCCGTGAAAGGATTGATGGAACGTTACGATTTTTGTCTTTCCCGTTGCTTTACGGGCAAGCTTAATGGCGCCTTCATTCGCTTCGGCCCCGCTGTTGCAGAAGAAAACGAGATCCCCCGCGCTATGTTCGGCAAGCTTTGCCGCGGCTTTTTCCTGAAGATCATTTTCAAACAGATTGGAAACGTGCCATACGCTGTCAAGCTGTTCTTTCACCGCTTCTGTGACCTCATCATGACAATGGCCGAGATTGGAAACGGCGATGCCCTGAATAAAATCGAGATACGTTTTTCCGTTTTCATCCTCTGCAATTGTCCCTTTCGCTTTTTTGATATCGATGGGCCAGCGGCTGTAGGTTTGAAATAGACTGCTCATGACACGCTCTCCTTTTCTTTGACAATTTTTGTTCCTTGGAAGGCTTGATCGGTAAAAAACGCTCCTTTTCCGTTTACGATCATCACTTCCTCGACATCTTCACTCAGTGCCGATAATGCCGAGTTTACCTTCGGAATCATCCCTCCTGAAATCACGCCTTCATCTATGAGGGCGTGAGTCTCTTGCGGCGTCAAAGTATCCAGCCTGCTCTCTCCGTCCATAATTCCTTCGACATCCGTGACAAATAAAAGTTTGTCGGCGTGTAAGGCTGAAGCGACGGCCGATGCCGCGGCGTCTGCGTTGACGTTCAGCGTTTCGAAATCACTTGTCATGGAAAGCGGAGCGATAACGGGAATGATGCCTTCTTTCATTAATGCGTGAATGATTGACGGATCGGTTTTTTGTATTTCGCCGACTTCTCCGTATTTGTCTTGATTAAGATAGGATGCTTGAAGGAGACCGCCGTCCTTTCCTGATATTCCCGCGGCTTTCAGCCCGTTTTTCGCGAGTTCGGTTACGAAAAATTTATTGATCGTCCCTGACAAGACCATTTCCGCTGTTTCCAGCACCGGTTTGGTCGTTTTCCGCTGTCCATCGACAAATTCCGTTTCAATCTGCAATGTTTTCAGCATTCTTGAAATGTCCGGCCCGCCTCCATGGACGACGGCAATGTTCCAGCCGGATTGCATAAGCTCTTTTACATTTTGAAAAAAATCGGCGGATAACTCGCGGATTACGCTTCCGCCGCACTTAAAAACGATCGTTTTCTTCATGCCGCTCCCCTTTGTTATGTGCGATAGCTCGCATTGATTTTAATATAATCATAGGTTAAGTCACAGCCCCATGCCCGGCCGCTGCCGGAGCCTTCCTGCAGGCGGACTGCAATCGTAATTTCATCACCTGATAAGTACTCCTTGGCATCAGTTTCCGAAAACGGCTGAGGTTCGTTGTGTTTAAACAGACACTGGCCGCCGAGGAAAACTTCCACTTGTTCGGCTGTTACGCTTGCCGCACTGTGCCCGATTGCGCCGATGATGCGCCCCCAGTTGGCGTCTGTGCCGTAAACGGCGGTCTTCACAAGGCTTGAACCGACGATTTTTTTAGCAATAATATTCGCCTCAAGGTTGTTTTTCGCGCCTTCGACTCTGGCTTCAATTAATTTCGTCGCTCCTTCACCGTCTCTGGCTATATCTTTGGCAAGGTCTTCGCATACAAGCTTTAATCCCTTTTTAAAAGCCGGCCAGTCAGGGTGCTGCTCCGTCAGGCAATCATTCCCCGCGCAGCCGTTTGCCATCACAAGCACCATGTCATTCGTCGATGTTTCTCCGTCAACGGTGATTTGGTTAAATGAAACATCCGTAATCTCTCTGAGCGCGTTTTTGAGCGCCTGTTCTTCCACGGCCGCGTCCGTTGTGACAAAGCCGAGCATTGTCGCCATGTTGGGGTGGATCATGCCGGAGCCTTTCGCCGCTCCGCCGATCGTGATGATGTCTCCGCCGATCACCAGTTCATAACACGTCTGTTTCGTCACTGTATCCGTCGTCAAAATGGCTTCTTCAAATGCTCCGGATACGGACGGCGCTTGACCGAGCTGTTCAATGCCCGCTTGAATTTTTTTCATGTCTAAAAGCTCGCCGATCACCCCGGTTGACGAAACCGCAACAAGCTCCGGCTCAATGCCGAGCTGGCTCGCGAAGCCGTCCCGCATTTCATAGGCGTCCTTTAATCCTTGGTCTCCCGTACAGGCGTTGGCAATCGCGCTGTTGACGATAACCGCCTGAAGCACACCCTCTTTTTTCAGGCTGGCTTGCGTCACTTTCAGCGGCGCTGCCTGAAAATGGCTCTGCGTATATACCGCTGCACTGACTGCAGGCGCTTCGCTGATAATCGCTCCGAGATCTTTTTTTGAATAGCGCAGACCGCAATGCACGCCCTTTGCCTCAAACCCTTTCGGCGAGGATACGCCGCCTTTTATTTTCGTGATTTCCTCACTCAGCTGAATCATATTTTTGAATCCCTCTTTCGTTCTATGGATAGACTGGCGTCATCGTAAGTCCCGTTTCTTCCTGCCAGCCATTCATGATATTTAAATTTTGAACCGCCTGCCCTGCGGCGCCTTTCATCAGATTATCTATGACAGAAACGATGGTGGCACGGTTTGTTCTTTCATCCACGGTGACACTGATATCACAAAAATTGCTGCCGTATACCTCTTTCGTCGCCGGAAATTCACCTTCCGGCCTGATTCTGACAAAATATGAATCTTTGTAGAATTCGGAATACAATTCTCTTACCTGTGCAGCAGACATTCCCGGAGGGGCGTCGGTATACATCGTCGCCATAATGCCCCTTGTCATCGGCGCCAAATGAGCGGAAAACGTGATCGGGCCTGTGCCGGGCTGCCAAGCCGCTAATTGCTGTTCAATTTCTGGAGTATGCTGATGCTCATTAACCTTATAAATTTTGAAATTATCATTCAGCTCAGAATAATGAGTGCCCATGGATGCTTTTCGGCCGGCGCCGGATATGCCCGTTTTCGCATCAACAATCAGAAATGAATCTTGTAAAAGCTTATTCTTCGCCAGCGGGGCGAGCCCGAGCAGCACAGCCGTCGGAAAACATCCCGGATTGGCAATCAGCTTTGCAGTCTGAATCTCTTCTTTTTGCAGTTCAGCTAAACCGTAAACCGCGCTTTGAATCGTTCCTTTCGGAGCGGCCTTCCGCTTATACCACTTTTCATACACGGCCGGGTTTTGAATCCGCAGATCGCCGGATAGATCAATGACCGGAATGCCCGCCTCCGCCAGCTTGGGCGACCACTCTCCGGAAACGCCGGGCGGCGCGGCTATGAACATGACATCAATTTCGTTTCGGATCGTTTCTATATGAAGCGGCTGAAGTGATTGTGACGCTATATTCCTCAAATGCGGATATGAAGCGGCATATTCTTTCCCTTCGTCGCTCGATGAATATAATATACAATCTTCTGCATAAGGGTGATGGTTAAGAATCCTGACAAGTTCGGCGCCTCCATAACCAGTCGCGCCTATAATACCTATTTTCAACGGGTTCACCTTCTTGGTTTTTGTGAAATTATTTAACATTATAACATGAATAAAAATTAATTCAATTGTATATTTAATATTTTTTCATTCATTTTCCATCTGTTTTCGCTGACAAAAAACCCCCTCTCGATCGAGGGGGGCATAAGAAAAACAGGCTGATCGGATCAGCCTGTTTTTTTCAGCATCATCAGCCCGCTTATAAAAAACAGCACGGAGCTGGCGTAAAAAATAATATAAACCGTAAAGAAATCAGCGAGAAACCCGCCGAGAATAATGGCGGCAGCTGAAAATACAGCCGTCCAGAAATGATAGCTGCCGACTTTTTTCCCCCGCTCCCCGCCGTCGGTGTAATCGGCGATCATGATTTTCTCGCCGTGTTTTTGCATCGCGCCGAACAGGCCCAGAAGCACCTGCACAACATAAACCTGGTGCACGCTGGTAATGTGCGGGAGCGTCAGAAGAAGCACCGCCATCCCCCACGAATTTGCCATAAGGAACCAGCGGGGAATCCAGTCTTGCCGACAGCCGGCCGAGCAGCGGATGAATCAATGCGCCGCTCAGGCCGAACAAGCCGTATGAGAGACCGAATTGCGTGTAGCTGGAACCGATGTTTTTAATAAATAAAATATAAAACGGAAAGATCAGGCTGCCGGCAAAAAAGACACTGCTCTGAGACAGGATCAGCCATTTTAAATGGTTGTGTTTCATGATTTGTACCTCTGATAAAAATAATTCATAAACAAGTCATCCGGATCATATTTGTGTTTTTTCTGAAAGAACATATCGCTTTTCGGATATGCCTCGCGCATCTGCTCTTTCGTTTGATACAGCATAAACGGGAGATAATAACTGCCGCGGTGGCGCAATGCCGTATCCGTCATTTTTCTGACAATCCGCGCAGCACTCGCCTGGCTGTCTGTTGAAAACCCTTCATTGATTAAAAGAACGAGTGAAAACATGTCTTCCTTTGCGTATGACAGATCGGCTTTTTCATTTTTTTGCACGTAGCGGATCGTAATATTTACGAGATTGAGATCTTCATGTGACAGCGTCTTGCGTAAATCATGAATGTACGGCGCAAATTCGCCGACGGGCACGAAGTATTCTTGTAGCACGTCGGTGTTGTCCGTGTTTTCATATTCCAAAAATTTCGATTCTGACCGCATGACATTGTTCCTGGAGACTTTCACGCCGTTTTGGCTGAGAAAATAAGACTGCTGGGTTGACCAGAACCAATTTCTTCCCCAGTCATACCGGCGGGAGAGGCCGAGCGCGAATTTCGTCAGCGCCGGATGCTCATCTTCTTTCAGTTCATTGTGCCGCTTTAATTCTTTCTGGTTGTCTGAGAGTGTGTAATCAGTCACATACATATCGTGCAAAAAGCCTTTATCCCCTGTTGCGATCCGCGCGAGATGCATGCGCACGGCGGGGTTACGCTGAACATGCTGCGTAAAATATTGACTGTATGTATCAGCGTTCATGCGTTTCGTTTTCATTTCATAAAGCTCATCATCCGTCAGCTCAATATCCGCGTCCAGGATGACGCCGAACAGGCCGTAGCCGCCGATGACGGCTGAAAACAGGTCATCTTTCGGAGTAACGGTGATGACTTTGCCGTCCGCCTTTAAAAGATGAAACGATTTGACCGTATCAATCAGCGAACCGTACCGGATATCCCGGCCGTGGGCGTTGGCGCTCAGTGAGCCGCCGATCGTAAAAATGTTTTGCGATTGCATGACTTTTACCGCGAGCCCGTACGGATTGACATAGCGCTGAATATCATTCCACGTCGCTCCCGCCTGCACTCTGATGATTTTTTTCTTTCGGTCGAGACCGAGTATTTTGTTGTAGCCCGTCATGTCGAGAACGATACCGTCTTCATAATACGTCTGGCCGCCCATTGAGTGCTGGGCGCCTGCGATTGAGATCTTAAGATGCTTTCTCTTTGCTTCCTTAATGGTTTCGACCAATGTTTCTTTCTCTTTTCCTTTGACCGTCTGCTTAATTTTCACGGGCATGAGGCGGCTGACATCCGTCATTGTCCCTGCCTGCTGCACCGGCTCTTTGTGAAAAGCGGAAACAGCGAACAGCGCCGTATAAACAAGAATGCTAAGGATAATGAGAAGTAATTTTTTCTTCATGGATTCCTCCCTCGCATGCAGCCGGTCTATTATATCATGCCTCACGTCCGTTTTTTTCCTTTTTAACCCGATACTGCAAAAAACCCCGAATGGTGGGAAACTCGGGTTTTTTAGTGACTTGCCCTTCTTTCCGCACGCCGGTCTGCAGCGACAAAGCAGACAGAACGGCGCCCGACAGAATCATGTTTAGTACAGCTCGAAACGGTGAGCCGGAAAACACCGGGCATAAAAATCCACAGAAATCCTTAAAATGATTTTTTAGTCAGTATATAATCGATATATATGCAGATGTATTACCAAAGGGATTGTTTAAAACAAACATGTTAAACGAGGTGGGGAAAATAAACATAAAAGGAATCAATCATCTTCTTTTTTCTGTTTCAAATTTGGAAAAATCTAAAGAATTTTATGAAAAAGTATTTCATGCACAGCTCCTGGTTAAAGGACAAAAGACAGCATATTTTGATCTGAACGGGCTTTGGCTTGCGCTTAACTTAGAGGCGGATATACCAAGAAATGAAATACATAAATCTTATACGCATATGGCCTTTACAATTGACCCAAAAGATTTTGATGCAATACATCAAAGGCTAAAAAATCTAAATGTAAGTATATTAAATGGGCGTCCTAGGGATAAGCAAGATCAAAAGTCAATTTATTTTACTGATCCCGATGGACATAAATTTGAATTCCACACAGGTACACTCCAAGACAGACTGTCCTATTACAAAAAAGATAAACCTCATATGAAATTTTATATTTAAAGGTTTGTTTGCGATCCAAAACAAACCCTCACTGTCGCTTATTCGCGTTGATTTTTTCCTTGTAAATGCAGACAAAAGAAAAGCACCTCCAAACTTTAGGATGTACCTAAAATCCGAGGTGCATTTTCTTATTACTGAATCCCTAATGCGATTTTTGCGTAGCGTGACATTTTGTCTCTTGTCCAAGGCGGATTCCAGACGATGTGGACCTCCGTCTCTTTTACATCCGGAATGTCGGCGAGCGCTTTTTTCACCTCGTCGACGATGATCGGAGCGAGCGGGCACCCCATTGATGTCAGTGTCATCGTAACATGCGTCAGGCCGTCGTCATCCATATCAACGTCGTATACAAGGCCGAGATTGACGATATCGACGCCGAGCTCAGGGTCAACAACCTGCTCCAAGGCGCCCATGATGTTTTCTTTTAATGCTTCTTCCACGTTCCATCACTCCTTTTTCCTCAGTATAACGTAAAAGCGGGTTTTGTTAACACCTTTGTGCTTTATAAATGCTTATCGAACCAGGCGACGGTTTCTAAAACGGCGTATCTCGGGACTTTATGGTCAGCCCGTTCGTCTTTCAGAAACTGAAGATGGTCAGGCCGGCTGCTGTAATGAGGTTTAATCGTTTCATAAAAACCGCGGGTCGGTGCATACGGAACGACTTTGTCTTGAACGCCGTGCCAGAACAGCAGCGGGCGGCTGCGGAGTTTTTCCGGTTCCAGACTGAGATCGAACGGTTTGAGCCGTGCAAACAGTTCATCGACCTGTTCTTTTGTGACGTCAATGTCGATGTCCTGCTTTTGAATGTGGTCAATCTGCTGCTGAAAAAATGCCGTATAGTTCGGGCTTCCCATCAGACTGACGCCGGCTTTGACCCAATCATACGCGGCCATCGCGCCGAATGTCGTAATTCCGCCCATTGACGTGCCCGCAAGACCGATCCGCCCGTCTTCAATCAGACCGCGCGCTTCAAAATCCTTTTTCAGCACGTCAAGCTCCTCGATTTCATTTAATACAATGTCCCAAAAATGGACGGCGAGCTCTTCTGCTGACAGCTGTTCAGCGCGTTCACCGTGGTAAAGAGCTTCCGGCAGCACCGCCCTGAAGCCCTTTTCAGCAAGCAGGTAAGCGAAATGAAGATTATGCTCCTTCGCGCTTGTAAAACCGTGAATAAAGAAAACAAGGGGAGCGGGACGGTCCCGATTTTCTTCTTTTACAATATGTAAAAACGGAATGCCTGATACGGTTTGATGATCAATAAGAATCACGTTGACTCCCTCCTTAGGATAACCATAATCATAAGTGTAACATGTAGACAATAAAGATGGTAAAAAGCTACACTGTACATAAGTGAAAAACAGCAAATTATATGACAAAAGGAGTTATTTATGGAGACAAAACCTTATCTCATCGCCTTAGATCTGGATGGAACTTTATTAAAAGACGATAAAACCATTTCCCCTGAAACGGCACGGACGATTCAGAAGCTGAAAGAAGCGGGCCATCATGTCTGCATCTCAACCGGGCGCCCGTTCCGTTCCAGTTCGATGTATTATGACGAGCTTGGGCTGACAACGCCGATTGTCAATTTTAACGGGGCATTTGTCCACCACCCGAAAGACGAATCATGGGGACGCTACCACACGTCTTTATCGGTCGATGTGGTCAGACAGCTTGCCGAACTTACAGAGACCTATCAAATACATAATGTGCTCGCTGAGGTCATTGATGATGTGTACTTCCATTATCATGATGAGCATTTAATTGAGGCGTTTCATATGAATACGGCGAATGTCACATTCGGCGATCTGCGTGAAACGGTCAAGGAGGATGTAACGTCCGTATTGATTCATGCAAAGGAAGAGGACGTCGCGGATATACGCGCGCATTTATCCGATGTGCACGCCGAGGTCATTGACCACAGAAGATGGGCGGCTCCGTGGCATGTGATTGAAATCATTAAACACGGGATGAATAAAGCGGTCGGCCTGAAGAAAATCAGCGACTATTACCAAGTGCCGAGAGAACGGATCATCGCGTTCGGCGACGAAGACAACGATCTTGAAATGCTCCGGTTTGCCGGGTGCGGCGTAGCGATGGGAAACGGCACGGATGAAGTCAAACAGGCCGCCGACCGCGTCACGGGATCAAATGAAGCGGACGGAATCGCCGAATTTTTAAAATCCTATTTCTCCCTGTGAGGTTTTGCCGCTCATAACACAAAGCCTTCCGCCCATACTAAAACAGACGACTCATCTCGTCTAAATATGGAAGGGGGACATTGCAATGGGTAAACGAAACAAATCAAAACGGTTTATTCAGCAAGGCAAGGACTCTGTCAGTCTTCATGACGCAAGATTTCCATATCGGTCTACATTAGAGGAAGCACAGCATGATGCAGCAAAAGATTCGGCTGAAAGGCAGGTTGACTTTTAATGAGAAACGAACTGTTTTCTCAAGCCAAGTCATTTGTCCAGCAGGCCGTCATGATTGCTAACGGTTTCGAGGACGGCGATCAGGAAAAAGCTGTCTCACGCGCCAAAAACGCCGTGTCTTCCGCGTACGCCAATTCGACGGATGCAGAACGTCAGCAGCTGCACCAATTTCAGGATCAGCTGGAGAAATTGCAATAAAAAAAGGCGCCCCGTTTAGACGAGGGCGCCGCTTTTTTATTTCACTTCAAATGTTTTTACCGTTTTCAGTCTTTTTCCGATCTGATCGGACTTCCCTAAAAACGTCACCGTCACCGTGTATGTTCCCGGACCGGGCACGTTCTTCCACACATCTGAAAAGTCATACGTTTCATTCGGCATTAAGGTCACAGTCTGAAACGCCTGAGTAAACATTTTGTCTTTTGAATAGCGGTACAGTTCTTTGTGATGTTGGTCATGTACGGTCAATTCGAATTTCTGCCCTGAGCTGAATGTGAAATCGATCGGGCTGCCGCTCTTATTTTTTAAAGACATTTGAAATTCGATCTGCTGATCCGTCTGCACAGGGTTTACGGCTAATTCCGCTTGCTGTTCATTCATCTCTCCGGATACCTCCTCAGCGGGCTCCTTCTGCCCGGATTGACTGCTGCATCCGATCAGTAAAATGACCGGTAATAACAGGCCAAACAGCCACTTCATTCTATCCGCTCCTATCAGTCTTTTCTGAAGAAACCAAAGATCCCCGTCGTTTGCACGATGTTTGTGAAGGCTTTCGGGTCGACTTCTTTCACGATTTTCTCAAGGTCATACAATTCGTACCGCGTGATGACGATGATCATCATTTCTTTCTGTTCGTTTGTGTAAGCGCCTTTTGCCGGCACCGTCGTAATGCCGCGGACCATTTTCCCGTAAATCGCTTCTTTGATTTCATCGGCTTTTTTTGTAACGATCATGGCGGTCAGTTTCATGTGGCGGGTGTGAATGGCGTCAATCACCCTTGTTGTGACATACAGAGCGACAAGGGTATATAATGCTTTCTCCCATCCTTGCAATAATCCTGCCGTCAAAATGATAATCCCGTTCAAAATGAAGAAATATGTGCCGACCGGCTTATCCTTCCATTTGGCCAGCACCATCGACACGATATCAAGGCCGCCTGTCGAAGCGCCGAATTTCAGCGTTAAACCGATGCCGATAGCTGAGATGACTCCTCCGAATACGGTATTCAGAAGAATATCGTGTGACAGTCTCATTTCAGGGAGAATTCCCATAAAGACGGACGTCATCGCTACGCTTAATATGCTGTATACGGTGAATGATCTGCCGACTTTCAGCCACCCTAACACACCGATGGGAATATTTAAGAGGAACATGAGAACTCCTGTCGAAATATAAAAGGGGGCGTATTGATCAACGACGCTTGACAGCAGCTGGGCGACACCGGTAAAACCGCTGGCATATACATTCGCCGGTATCAGGAATAAATTCAGTCCCGCCGCATACAGAAACGCGCCGATGACGACGATTGCTAATTTTTTTGCTTGTTCTAGTACCATGGCTTGCTCCTCCGCTCATTTTCATTATTAGCTTTTCCCTTAAAATAAAGTTTTGAACACTATTTTGCCACATTTATATGATATAGTTGGCATCACTCTCACCATTCGGAAAGAAGGGAAGTATGATGACAGTTCACCTTATTGCTGACAGCGCCTCTGATCTGCCGAAATCTTATATTGAAGAAAATCGGATCGGGTTCATTCCGCTGCACGTAACACTTGACGGAAACGAATATGAGGACGCGGTCACCATTCAGGCGGATCATATATTTCAAGCGATGCGGGACGGGAAAGTTCCGAAAACATCACAGGCATCACCGGATACGATAAAAAAAGTATTTTTACAATACGCGGAACTGGGAGAACCGGCGATATACATCGCCTTTTCCTCAGGTCTTTCCGGCACCTATCAGACGGCCGTAATGATCGCCAATGAAGTAAAAGAGGAATTTCCCGATTTTGATTTACGGATTGTAGATTCCAAATGCGCTTCATTGGGCTGCGGACTCGCAGTGATGCACGCGCAAACACTCTGTGTTAACGGGAATACAATACAAGAAATCGAAACGTCTGTAAAGAGCTTTTGCGCACGGATGAAACATATATTTACGGTCGATGATGTCGCTTATCTCGCGCGGGGCGGCAGAATTTCAAAAACGTCCGCTTTTGTCGGGGGGCTTTTGAACATTAAACCGATTCTGCATGTGGATGACGGCAGGCTCGTGCCGCTCGAAAAATTACGCGGACAAAAGAAACTGTTTAAACGGATTATAGACATGATGAAGGAAGAAGGCGGCGATTGGGCGGATCAAACCGTGGGGATCAGCTATGCAGATAACGAGGAGACGGCGCTTCGGATGAAGGAAATGATTGAAGAAGCGTTCCATCCGAAAGAGATCATTCTTCATTCAATCGGCTCTGCGATCGGCGCGCACTCCGGGCCGGGCACGCTCGCGATTTTTTTCCTGAAGCCATAATTTCAATGCGGGCGGGCATCCTAACGGACAGAAGGGAGGCTTTGCCGCATGAAAGATGATGACAAAAAACCGTTGGACAATAACGCCGTAAATCAGAAAAAGAACCGGCTTGCCGAAAAAAACCGGCAGGCGGGAAAAAACCAGAATTCCAAAAAACCGGACCATCTGTAAAAGCAAAACAGCCCTCTTGTGTATGAAGATAGAGGGCTGTTTTTTGTTCTATATGCGTCTAACATCACTTATCACGAATCCGCTTTCAGGCAATGCCGGCATTCTGGACAGGCTGAAGCTCAAATCTTGGGACGGAACATCGTACTCTATTTCATTGGCAAGAAACGCAAGTGAAGTTTTCATGACTTCCACGGTCATTCCCTCACCCGGACAGCGGTGGCCGTTAGCCGGATCACCTCCGCCCTGGGGAATGAAATCAAATTTATTTTCCTCCCGCCCCTGAAAACGTTCCGGGCGAAATTCATTGGGATTCTCCCAAAGCCGGGAATCATGGTTTGTCCCATATAGGTCAAGCATGACGGATGCACCCTTTTTAAATTCACAGTTCTTCCATACGAAATCTTTTTTCACAACGGCTCCTAAAAACGGGGCAAACGGGTAATACCGCCGAACTTCATGTGCAAATCTTTCAGCCTCCTGATCATCTCTCGATCTCAGTTTGCCCCGATATTCAGGGTAATCATGCAATGCAAGAGCTGAAAACGTAATGAAGTAAGAAATGGCGGCAATCGGGCGCAGAACATTAATAAGCTCAACAGCAGCCATGTGAGAATCAAGTCTGTTCCCGTCAAGTTCTGTATGAAAAGCCATTTCATACAAGGCTGAGCCCTCCGGTGTTTGCAGCTTGCCGGACCGCACATCCTCAATGACCTCCTCTATCCATTTCTCCGTTTTCAGCCTCGCCCTTCTGCCTTTCCAATGACGCGGTCCGACAGCGCCGAATGCGTCTACCATATCGGTGAAATCCTCCGCCCGCTCTTTCACTTCTGAGTCTTTCAGCGGGACGCCGGCCCACTCACAGGCAGCCCGGCACAGCACTTTCTTCGCTTCATCAAAAAGGACAATTCGGTTTGAACCCTCCCACTTTTCCGCAGATGCTTTCCACTGTTTTGCCACCGCTTCCGCAAGCCGTTTTTGCCGGGGCGGCGTCAACAGCGACATAAATAGAAGCTTCCTGTGCTTATGCCGTTCACCGTCCATTGACTGGATTGCACCTGTTCCGAATAACGTTTTCTGCACCCGTTTGGGGAGGGCATGCTCCCGCTGAAATCGTTCTGTGTCATAAAAAAGCTTTGCGGCTTCCGCTCCGCTCATACAAATGAATGTCTTTCCTAATAAACGGGCGCGAAACACATCCGAGCGATAATTCTCCGCTCTGTTTTTCACAAATACATATCCATCGCGTAATAAAGCCAGACTATTATCAAGACCCTTATCATGCGGAATTTGTTCATTCATCCCGATTCCTCCCTTCTTTTTTCACCTTTCACGAAAAAAAATAAATATAAACACAAGTATATTCAGTATTTGTGTTTCATTCAGAAGTTACTCATGTCAGGCTGCAAAAATCAGGGGGCGGGGCATAAGCCCGTTACAAAGTAAACCGGCGGACCTGATCGTTTAACCGCTCTGTCAGGCTCACCAGATTATTGACGCTTTCCGCCATTTTATGAAAAGAAGACAGCTGCTCAAGCGCGGAGGCAGAAATCTCTTCGCTTCCCGCAGCCGTTTCCTGAACGACGGCGCTGATGCTTTCGGCATGATGCAGCACTTGCTCACCAAGCTGTTTCGATTCGATGATCCGTCCGTCCAATTGAGTAAGCTCCGCTTTAATATGGGCGGCTTTTTGTTCAATATGGACGAATGATTCTGACGTTTTCTCCATCAGCTCCTGCTGTCTGTCCGCTAAAGCGACGCCGGTCGTGACAGCTCCGGTAATAGATGTGATGCCGTCTTCAATTTGCTTTACCATATCGAAAATCTGCGCGGTCGCTTTGGCTGATCCGTCTGCGAGCTTCCGTATCTCCTCGGCAACGACGGCAAATCCTTTTCCGGCCTCGCCTGCTCTGGCCGCCTCGATTGCGGCGTTTAATGACAGCAGATTGGTCTGGCCCGCAATGTCAGAAACGGTCTGCGCCATCATACTGATGCCTGCCGCATGCTCTATGAAGAGATCGGCGGCTTCGGAAATCTCTTTTGATGTCTCATTGCTTTTATCAATGGCTTGCTTGGTCTCGGCTAAAGCACCGCGCCCCGCAGCCACCGCCGCAATCGTCTCTTCGCTGCTTCTCGTCGTTTGTTTTGAACGTTCGGCGTTCGCCTTTGAATGTTCATCCATTTGTTCAATGAATTGCACCGCATGCTGCAGATCTTCTGAAATGGTTTGGGAGCCTTGCGCCATTTCTTCCGTCGACACGGACACCTGCTCGGTCATGTCCTTCAGCGTCTGGTTTTCCTTCGTCAAACCTTCCGCGAAAGTCTCGACTTCACGGCCGACCTCTCCGATCGCCTGAATTAAGGTGCGGAGCTGTTCAGCCATCATTCCGAATGAGTCATTCAGCTCTTTCAGTTCGTCCTTCCCTTTATAATCAAGCATTTCAACAGCAAGGTTTCCTCCTGCAATACGACGGGCATTTTCAGCCATGCGGCGGATCGGCCCTGCAATTCTCTTCGTCAGCCTGATGGAAGATATGACGGTGACGGCAAGTATCACGATGGTCAGCACGGCTGCGCTGTAAACGATAAACTGAATCTGGTCAGCCGTCTGCTTCTGCATGTCTTCATAGTGATCCCGGCTTTTCAGATTCAGCATATAAATATCATTCAGAAGACCGTTGATGCGGGCCGCCGTCCTTGTCGCTTCAGCCGGGCTTTTCGAATCAAGAGCAGCGTCCGCCTCCGCCTGCCATGATTTGTATTTTTTGGCGAGTTTGTCATAAGCGGCTTTGTCTGCACCGTCCGTCATCGTTTTTTTGAGCGCCGCCAGTTTGTCCGAGCTGCTTTTCATATAGCTTCGCACATCTTCTTTCTGGGCGTCTGCGAGCGTATTGGAATAGCCGGTGATGCTTTCTTTTAACGTATTAAGGTCAGCTTTTGCTTCCTGGACGTTTAACAGCGCGTCCACTTCATCTTCATTTGAAGCCTGAATCTTCATCATGTTTACGATGGTAAAGCCGATGACGGCGGCGAAGCAAATCATCGTAACGGCTGCGTTAACGAGCAGCCTTGTCCGTAATGTCACTTCAGATCGCCTCCTTTTTCAATCAGACTGTTTTTCATATCCGTGATCTTTTTCGTCAGCCCGCCCGCGTTTTTGACAACTCTGATCTTGGCTAAGTCCATGCCGTTTTCCTTCAGTCCGTAAACGATCTCACCGCTTTTGATCTCCTTGTTGTCTTTTAAATCTTTCGCCAATTCATAGATGACATGGTCGACGTTTTTCACTAAAGAAGAGATAACGGCGTGCTCGGCGGTGTAATATTGATCGCTGTCAACACCGATGGCGTATACTTTTTGCGCCTCCGCTTCTTTCAGTGCGCCGACACCCGTGAAGCCGGCCGCCGTAAACAGGACATCGGCTTTTTTTCGGATCATGTTTTGGGCGATGCGCTTCCCGAGCTTATCATCGTCAAACGTACCGCTGATGTCCGACAGCACGCGGATTTTCGGTTTGACTGATTCCGCGCCTTTCAGATAGCCTTTCTTAAACCGTTTAATGACGTCGGCATCTGAACCGCCGATAAATCCGATCGTGCCGGTTTTGCTCGTCATAGCCGCCAGCGCTCCGGCTAAGCAGCTTCCTTCATCTTCTTTAAACGTGACGGAGGTGACATTATCCAGGTCTGATACGGAATCAATCAGCACAAACCGCTGCTTCGGATATTTTTTGGCGACCTTTTCTAAATCCGCCTGCATGCTGTAACCGAGCCCCACCACAAGATCATTGCCTTCCCGGACAAGCTGGGTCAGTCCTTTTTCGTATGTACCGGTGTCTTTTATTTCCCGATAATCAAATGTGATGCCGAGCTCGTCTCTTGCTTTCATCAAACCTTGAAAGCCTGAATCATTAAATGATTGGTCGCCGAGGCCGTTGTCTGTCAGCATGATACCGATTGTTTTCGTTTTTTCGGCCGCTGTTTCCTCAGATTTGCCGGCACATCCCGCCGTGCTGAGCGCAATCAGCAGTACAGCCGCAAATATCGCCATTTTTCTCATTGAAACTCTCCTTTTATTTTTTTCTATAGTTATATATCGGTTCGGATGTCAGAATATTTTATTTCAATAAAATATGTATGTTCGGCATGGTGTTAAACAAATGAGGGTCATAGGAGCTTTTGAGAAAATAAAAAACATCGGTTTTGGTTCACCGATGTTTTTGCAGAAAATTTATTGTTTTTCGTATGTCCAGCCGTCTTCCTGATAGACCTTGCCGTTTTTCATCAGATGCCCGAGCGCCCGCTTAAAGGCGGCTTTGCTTAAATGAAACCGTTCGCGGATATCGTCAGGATGGCTTTTGTCTCCGTAAGGCATCGCGCCGTTTCTTGATCTCAGATAGGTCAGAATTTCTTCCGCGTCAACCGAAAGCGCATCCTGCTTTCTCGGCAGCAGGGACATGTTGACGGAGCCGTCTTCCTTCACCTCGATGACACGCCCTGTCACGCGGCTGCCGAGTCTCGGCTCTTCTTTTCTTTCTGAAGGGTGAATAAACGCGCGGATGCCTTCATCGGTAATCAGAAAAGAGCCTGATGCAATCAGTCTGTACACCGTACCCGTCAGGTCTTTATTCATGATGTCTTCCTCTGCATCCGTAAATAATTCACTGATGATATCCTCGGGCGCCGGCTTGGCAAACATGCGCCCGCGGCTTGTCACCTTCAGCATGCAATACAGTCTGTCTCCTTTTTGCGGCCAGACGGATTTGTACGGAGGCAGGTGCTCCGTTGCGACGAGCGCGTCTTTTGACAGACCGACGTCGACGAATACGCCCATATCTTCCACAGCGTCCGTCACTTCCACCCATCCGTAGTCATAAAAGCTGATGAGCGGCTTTTTCATCGTCGCCGCGAGTCTTTCCTGATGATCGACGTAAATAAATACGTCCACTTCATCTCTGTCTTCGATATCCTCTGTGATTTCACTGTTATGTAAAAGAACCGTATCCTCGCCGTCGGTTAAAAAATAACCGAAATCGGTTTGGTGATCTATACTAAGCGTGAGCTGCTGCCCTGGTCTCATGTTATCGTCCTTCCTGATTCGCCCGTATGAGGCTGATGTTTTTCTCATTTTTTCCAATATGCATAAATTCATGCTTTATGCTGTTGGACATTTCTCTTTATTCTACTATAATCAACTCATAAGTGAAATGTTATAGGAGGTTTTCTCATGGCAAAAGAAAGTTCTTTTGATATTGTATCCAAAGTTGAATTTCCCGAAGTGCAGAATGCGATTCAGATGACGCTGAAAGAAATCGGCACGCGCTATGACTTTAAAGGATCGAAAAGCGATGTAACTTTAGAAAAGGAAGAACTTGTCCTGATTTCTGATGACGAGTTTAAACTGAATCAGCTCAAAGATGTGCTGAGCGGCAAGCTGATCAAACGAGACGTGCCGACGAAAAACATTGAATACGGCAAAATCGAAAATGCATCGGGAGGCACGGTGCGCCAGCGCGCGAAGCTTGTACAGGGCATTGATAAAGACAACGCCAAAAAAATCAACGCGGTGATTAAAAACTCCGGCTTGAAGGTCAAGTCGCAGATTCAGGACGACCAAGTGCGCGTCACCGGAAAAAATAAAGATGATCTGCAGCAGATTATTGCAGCCGTCCGCGGAGCAGACCTGCCGATTGACGTTCAATTTATTAATTTTAGATAAATTATGTGATTCCTATTGATTATTGTCTCTATTTTCGGTAAATTTGGAGAAAGGGATTTTCACAGTTAAGTTTTGGAAACCCATGACAATTACATGAACGTTCTTATCAAGAGAAGCCGAGGGACTGGCCCGACGACGCTTCAGCAACCGGTGTAGTGGTTTACCCAAACCATGACCAAGGTGCTAAATCCAGCAAGCTAAAAACAGCTTGGAAGATAAGAAGAGAGACAAATGATTACAAAGTCTTCTTCTTAAGAAGACTTTTTTTATTTCTCTTTTTTCCTTGCTGAATGTGACGAAGGAGGCAAACAATGGGACTATTACAAGACTTAAAAGAACGGGTTTTAATCGGAGACGGCGCGATGGGCACTCTCCTCTATTCCTACGGCATTGACAGATGTTTTGAAGAACTGAACGTATCAAAGCCCGAAGAAATCAAGCGGATACATAAGGCTTACGTGGAAGCCGGGGCAGATATCATCCAGACAAATACGTACGGCGCGAATTTTATTAAGCTCTCAAGATACGGACTTGAGGATGAAACGAAAAAAATCAATCAGGAGGCGGTCAGAATCGCGCGCGCTTCCTCAGACGGCGCTTATGTATTGGGAACGATGGGCGGCATCCGCACCTTTAACAAAAACGCCTACAGCCTGGAGGAGATTAAACGCAGCTTTCGGGAGCAGCTTTATTTATTGCTGCACGAAGAGCCGGACGGTCTGCTTCTGGAAACATACTATGATTTAGAAGAGGCGCGCGAAGTGCTGAAGATCGCGAGAAAAGAAACGGAACTTCCGATTATGCTGAACGTATCCATGCACGAACAGGGCGTGCTGCAGGACGGAACGCCGCTTCGGGAAGCCCTCAGGTCAATTGCCGATCTCGGCGCTGACATAACGGGAATCAATTGCCGGCTCGGCCCGTACCACATGATTGAAGCGCTCACCGAAGTGCCGATTTTCAGTGACGCTTATTTATCGGTCTATCCGAACAGCAGCCTTCCGTCTTTAGAAGAAGGCCGGCTTGTTTATGATACGGACGATGCCTATTTCCGGGAGAGCGCCGTACAGTTCCGCACTCAGGGCGCGCGCATTATCGGCGGCTGCTGCGGCACGACGCCCAACCATATCAGAGCCATGGCCGAAGCGGTCCAAGGACTTTCTCCTGTCACTGAGAAAGAAGTGAAAATCAGACGGGAAGAAGAAGTCATCTCAGTCCGCAACGAACGGACCGAGCCGGGTTTAAACGAAATCGCCGCTCAAAAACGGTCAATTATCGTAGAGCTTGATCCGCCGAAAAAATTGAATTTTGACAAATTTCTGCAAGCGGCGGCTGAATTAAAAGAAACCGGCATAGAAGCGCTGACGCTCGCCGACAATTCATTGGCGACACCGCGGATCAGCAATGCAGCCTGCGGTTCATTGCTGAAAGAGCGCCTTGATATCCGTTCTCTCGTTCACATTACATGCAGAGACCGCAACATCATCGGCCTTCAGTCACATTTAATGGGGCTGGATACGCTCGGGCTCACCGACATTTTAGCCATCACGGGTGATCCTTCAAAAATCGGCGACTTTCCGGGGGCTACCTCCGTCTATGATTTAACGTCCTTTGACTTGATCAGGCTGATTAAACAATTCAACGAGGGCATTTCTTTATCAGGGAAACCGCTCGGCAAGAAAACGAACTTTTCCGTAGCCGGAGCATTTAATCCGAATGTCCGCCATCTTGATAAGGCAGTAAAACGGCTGGAGAAAAAAATAGAGTGCGGAGCTGACTACTTCGTGTCCCAGCCTGTCTACTCGGAGCAGCAGCTCATTGACATTCATCATGAAACGAAGCATCTCAAAACACCGGTGTATATCGGAATCATGCCGTTAACGAGCAGCCGCAACGCAGAGTTCATCCATCATGAAATCCCGGGCATTAAGCTGTCAGACAGCATCCGCGAAAAAATGGCGCTCGCCGGCGAAGACAAGCGGAAGCAGAAAGCCGAAGGCCTCGCCATCGCCAAGTCGCTTCTCGACACGGCGTGCGAACTGTTTAACGGAATTTATTTAATCACCCCGTTTCTCCGTTCTGATTTGACGTCAGAGCTTGCAGCTTATATTAAGCAAAAGGATGAAAAGCGGGCTGATGTATATTTGCATTAACGCGGAAGAGGCCGCCTGATATGACAGGCGGCTTTTTCATGGTACGATACAGAAAAAGAATCAAGCAAAGGAGGATTTTTTCATGGTTGAAGTAAAACCCATCACCGCAGAAGACACATACGCGATCAGACACAGCGTGCTGCGCCCCCATCAGACGATTGAGGATTGTAAATATGATCAGGACAGCGTCAAAGGAGCCTTTCATCTCGGAGGTTTTTACGACGGGACATTGATCAGCATCGCTTCTTTCTACCCGCAGAACCAGCAGGCTTTACAGGCAGCGCCCGCCTATCAGCTGCGCGGCATGGCGACGCTTGAGGAATACCGGACGCAAAAAGCGGGAAGCACGTTAATCGCCTATGCAGAACGAAAACTGGCAGATATGGGGGCGGCGCTTGTCTGGTGCAACGCCAGATGTCACGTAAAGGGATATTACGAAAAGCTCGGCTGGAAAAGCACGGGCAGCCCCTTTGACATACCCGGCATCGGCCCGCATGTGATCATGTATAAAGAACTCGCCTGAAACAGACAAATGCCCTTGGGGACATGTCTCTAAGGGCATTACCTTGAATGTCACGCCTGCTTTTATATGCGGTACTATTGACGCCCTCCCGCTTTTTTAATACCCTTTGTACATTACACAACAGCAAGGATGGCAGGCAGAACGATATCTGTCAATTGCCGTTTTCAGCTATTAATTCAGAAAAGGAAGTATGAGATGAATACGATCCAAAAACCGAAAATCCCGAAAGAATTGCCGGTGCTTTCTTTCACAGAAGCGCTTCAGGACGACCTCATAAAAGAAGTCGCCATAGAAAACGCCGTCGTAAACAGCAAACTGGACGGCCTGCGCGCCGAAAAAGTCATTTTCAGAAACACCGTTTTTACGGATGTCTCTTTCAGACATATGGAATGTACGGATGTCCTGTTTGACAAATGTGATGTCTCAAACGCTGATTTCAGCGGAAGCATCATCCATAGAACGGCGTTTCAGCATTCAAAACTTCTCGGCTTGAATCTGGCGGATTCCGCCATGCGTCATGTACGGTTTGAAGACTGCCTCGCAAATTACAGCTCCTTCAGCTATTCCAATATGAAGCATGTCCGGTTTGACACGTGCGCTCTTACAGAAAGCGAGTGGAATGATGCCGTTCTTGAATACACTGATCTTGACGCCTGTGATTTGAACGGCTCAAATTTTATCGGCACGTCTCTTTTTAATATGGATATCAGCACGTGCACATTTGATCATCTGCACGTCTCACTTGAGAAGCTGAAAGGATGCCGCATCTCTCCGGCGCATGCCGTTACATTCGCAGAAGCGCTCGGAGCCATTGTGACGTGATCTTTTATTAGACGAAACGGCGGGCGATGTCCGCTATCGTTTGAATGCCTTTTTCCAAGTCCGGTAAGGATGCGTACGAATAGGAAAGACGCAGGCTTTGCCGGTCTTCGGGAAGATAGAGAGCTCCCGGATTGATCAGCACGCCGGCCTCCAAGGCACGGGTGAAAAGCGTCTGAACGGCGATTGCTTGATGAAAAGTGACCCAAATATAAAAGCCCCCCTCCGGCACACGCCACTCCGCAATATCTCCCGCGTATCTTTCAAGAGAACGCAATGCCGCATCTCTTCTGATTTTGAGTTCCTTTCTGAGACGCAAAAGGCGCGCTTCATAGCGGCCGCTTGACAGCCATTGACATGCCGCCCATTGAGATAAAGCACTGGAGCCGTAATCCGTCTGCATTTTAATATCGGCGAGCCTGTCTGCAACCGGCTCAGGGGCGACGACCCATCCGATGCGCAGACCCGGGCTTACGGTTTTTGACAGCGTGCCGATATACAGCACATTCCCCTCACCGTCCATCGATTTTAACGGAAGCGGCGGTTCTTTATCGATCCATAGATCACCGTATGCGTCATCTTCAATGACAGGCAGGCGGTGATTTCTTGCGAGGACGATGAGTTCCTTCCTCCGCTTGAGTGACATCACCGTTCCCGTCGGATTATGGAATGACGGAATGGTGTACAGCAGCCCTGCTTCGTATTGCCGCCGGTAAGCGGGAAGATGATCCGTTTTGATTCCGCTCCCATCCATCGGCACTCCCTTAAGCCTGACGCCCGCTGATTGAAACACACGCAGGGAATGGAGATACGACGGGTTTTCAGTCAGCATGACGGAGTTTGGTTTTAGCAGCCCGATTGAAATGAGCTGAAGCGCCTGCAGCGCGCCTGAGACGATTACGATGGATGCCGGGGACGCGTGAATCCCCTTTGTTTTCAAATGTTCCGCGACGCTTTGCCGAAGCTGCAGGCTGCCCTTCGGTTCTTCATAGCCGAGCGCAAAAATGTTAGTTCCCGCTTCACGGAACAGTTCGGCCATCTCCTGCTCAGGCAGCAGCTCTTGACTCAGTTCACCCGTCCCCAGCCTGATCAGATCCGGACGCGGCTCGTTTTGATTAATGGCCTGAATCAAGGATGAATTCGGCTGATGACTCCCCGATGTAACGTATGTGCTCCAATCAAGGGGCTTAGCCGCTGCCATGATGCTCCACGTATTGTTGACGACCTTAGTGCCTCCCCCTCTTTTTCCTTCCAGAAGACCTTGGGCGATTAACTCATCAACTGCTGCCGTCACTGTGCTTCGGTTGACCTGAAGCTCCTCGGCGAGCTTTCTTTGTGAGGGAATTTTCGTGCCAATGGTCCATTCGCCATGAAGTATTTTTTCTTTTATATGCTGTTCGATCTGGAGATAAAGCGGTATGTGCGACTCCCGATCCGGACGCCAGCTGTTCATACGTCATCCCTCCTTCTTTATTTATTATACATTTGGCTGGTTTAAGTACCAGCCAAATGGCCGGAGACATCAGCACACAGTGCGGCTACAATGAGATTTAGTTGACGATTGGAGGGTTTTACGATATGAATGCCATTCTTCACGGAGTGATGCTCGCTTTCGGCCTTATTTTGCCATTGGGCGCGCAAAACGTGTTTATTTTTCAGCAGGGAGCCTGGCAAAAACATGTGTGGCAGGCGTTTCCCGCAGTGATTGCCGCCGCGGTATGCGATACGATTCTCATCAGCGCGGCCGTCGCAGGCGTGTCAATGATTATTGCAGAGATTCCCGTTTTTCAGACCGTCATGCTTATAGGCGGCTTTTTGTTTCTCAGTTTTTTAGGCTGGCAGACTTGGAGAAGCAAACCGCAGGCCGAACAGGCGAGAAAAACGATTTTCACGGCAAAAAAACAGGCGGTCACGGCCGTCATGGTATCCCTTTTGAACCCGCATGCGATTTTGGATACCGTCAGTGTCATCGGCACAAGCTCCGCCGCCTATCCGGGAATTGATAAATGGCTGTTTGCCGGTGCTTGTATCGCGGTTTCCTGGGTATGGTTCGCCGGACTGGCATTCGCGGGACGGCTCGTCCAAACGGCGGATACAGGAGGCCGGCTCCTCGGCATCCTGAATAAATGCTCGGCATTGGTGATGTGGGGTGCTGCTTTTTATTTTGCTGCGCTTTTGTTTCGATAAAAGGAATTCGGCCAGGCCATGTTGAATGTACCGGAAGAAGAGGGGGAATTGGAATGTCAGACATTTTAAAGCTGTATCACTACCACAGATGGGCAAATGAGCAAGTTATTCAGCATCTGAAGACGCTGCCCGCGGTCAGCTTACAGCAGAAACTGAAAAGTGTTTTTCCGACTGTGAACGCCGTGCTTGTGCATATATACCGGGCTGATTACATTTGGCTTCACGTGCTTTACGGAGAAACTTTCGAACAAATCGTCTCGCAGTTTGATCAATTTGAAAAGCTTGACGGAGATTTTGAGGCGATTGAACATAGAATGACTGAACTGGACAAAGAATTCAGCGAATTTTTAAAAGAAATGGAGAACCCGGAAGGTCCGATCTCTATTTCTCATCCGCGCCTGGGGACGCTTCAGACGACATATGCCGATGTGATCCGGCATGTTGTGAATCACGGCACATACCATCGCGGCAATATCACCGCGATGCTTCACCAAATGGGCTATAAAGGCGTGCCGACTGACTACATTTTTTTCTCATACGAATCATAAAAAAGCAAAGGCCTCCCGGGCCTTTGCTTTTTTACTTCGAATCTATCATAATCCGATATAGCTGGAGACGCCCGCTTTTTCGGCCACATCGTAAATTGTCATTTTCATGCTTACTGATCCCTCTTTTGTTCTCTGGTTTTGGGTCAGTCCGTTTTCCGGCTTACGAATTTGCGGTATTCAAGCGGCGAAATGCCTTCAATCTGTTTAAACAGTTTGGAAAAATAGGTTGGGTCCTCCATACCGATGGCGTCCGCGATCGCCCCCATTTTGTCATTGGTTGCAGACAAAAGACGTTTCGCCTCCGTCATTCTGACTTTGTTCGTATACTGGCCGGGCGTGACGCCGAGCACCTGCTGCATGCAGCGGGTCACGTAGTCTTGGTTGTAATGAAGAGCCGAAGAGAGCGCTTTAATGGTTGTTTTCTCCTGATAGTGCTCCTGCAGGTACCGGGCGGCCTCCCATGCGACTCTTTCCTTTGCGGACGGGATTTGGAACGCTTCTTTCTGAAGATGGAGCAGCAGCTCTTCAAACAGAATCTGCTTTCTGAGCGGCAGATCGGAGTTCTCGGCGCTGTCATCTGTCAGGACACTGAATTGCCCGGCCATAAACTGCGGGCGTCTCACCTTCCCTTTTTGCGGCAGGGACAGGCGGTAGCGGGACGGCTCTTCAAAGCTCCCTTTTTTTCGCCTCAGCTCCGACCAGTTGTTCCCGGTTGTTTCCGTCACCTCATAAGCCGCTCCTTCAAAATGAAGCCACGAATAGGATGTCGTTTCTTCACTGCCTTTTGTTCCGTAATGTTCAAGGCCGGGAGAAAGCAGAATATATTCTCCCGCTTCAACGGAAAAGGCGTTTTCGTCTTCTGTAATGTAGAGGACGCCTTCTTTCACATACAGCAGATCAAACACCGGAAAGACCCGTCTCACATGGGTTTCGCCTTTTTTGAACACTCCTTCTCCCGCAGCGATAAAGACCGGGAACGGAGGAACTGTGAACTCGAGAAAGGACATATTTTCGGCCCTCCTTTTTAAGTCGGATTTTTGCAAGAAGTTTCGTTTCTCTCCCTTTTTATTATAAGAAAATGGAGGTACACTTTTAAACGTTGATTTTTTCAGGAAAGGGGTTAAAAGAAATGAAACAAGCGATTTTAAAACGGGCTGCATTCAAACAATCCTCTGATCACAAACTCTCATTATACGCGCTGACTTGGCCGATATTTATTGAGGTTTCATTATATATGTTTATGGGAAACGCCGACACTCTTATGCTTAGCCAATACTCCGACAACAGTGTGGCGGCCGTGGGTGTCAGCAATCAGATTTTAAATTTAATTATCGTGATGTTCAGCTTTATCGCAACGGGTACGACAATTGTGATTTCACAGTTTTTAGGATCTAAACAGAAAAAAGAGGCGCAGGAAGTGGCTTATGTATCAATAGGAGCGAACTTTGTCATCAGTCTCGCCATCAGCGCCGCCATATTTTTTGCGGCCGTTCCGCTGCTTCATGTGATGGGTCTTTCCAATGAATTGATGCCGGATGCCAAAGTCTTTTTGCAGGTGGTCGGCGGGCTGTCCTTCATTCAGGCTTTGATTATGACGTTCAGCGCCATTTTAAAAAGCTACGGTCATACGAAGGATACGATGTTCGTTACGATCGGGATGAATATTTTAAATATTGCCGGAAACTTTCTTGTCATTTTCGGGCCGCTCGGCCTTCCGGTGTTAGGCGTCGCCGGTGTTGCGATGTCAACATCCTTTGCGCGGATCATCGGGCTGATCGCGATGATTGTGATCGTCAAAAAACGCATCGGACTCGGTCTGACATGGCAAAAGATTTTTCACGTCCATAAAGAGCACTTGCGGAAACTCCTGAAAATCGGGATTCCGTCTGCCGGCGAACAGCTGTCTTACAACATTTCGCAAATGGTTGTCACTTATTTTATCGCCATTATGGGCGCTCAGGCACTTACAACAAAGGTTTATACACAAAACATCACCATGTTTATCCTGCTGTTCGGAACGGCGATCAGCCAGGGCACACAGATTTTGATCGGCAGATATATCGGCGCCAAACGGTTTGACGACGCTTATGACCGCTGCATGAAAAGTCTGTACTGGGCGCTTGGCATTGCCGCTTTGACATCCGTGATCATGACCTTGTTTTCAAAGCAGCTGATCGGAATTTTCACAAGCAGCCCTGACATTATTGCGACGGCGAGCATGCTGATCGCCATGACGATCATTCTTGAGCCCGGCCGTTCATTTAATGTCATTATCATCAACTCGCTGCGGGCTGCCGGAGATGCAAAATTCCCCGTCTACATGGCAATGATTTCCATGTGGGGTATCGGACTGCCTCTCGCTTATCTGTTCGGCATCCATTTCGGATTAGGGCTTATGGGCATCTGGATTTCATTTATCGCGGATGAATGGGTCAGAGGCATTCTTATGTACAGAAGATGGCGGTCGCGGATTTGGATTCAAAAAGGGATTGCATAAACGCCCGAAGCTTCGTTATGAAGCCGGGCGTTTTTTTATGCTTGCGAAAGCCGTTGTCTCATGTCACCGAGCTCTGACCGATAATGTGCCGCTAAACCGGTAACGGCGGGCCTTGAGTATAACGGAAACAGCTCCAGCTCTTCAGACGCCTCCTCGAAATACGCCTCAGCCTCGAATGCGATGTACTCCCATACATTCATAAAAGCTTTGTTGACGGTATGGCTCTCCAGCTCTTCTTCCGTATAGCCGAATTGCTTCATCACCTGGCGCGGGAGACGCTTTTTCGCCCGCTCGTCCGTATGGACCTCCAGAAGCACCCGGGTCAGCTGAATGGCTGCTCCTAATGAAACGGCTGCATGGCGGAGTTTCTCTTGGTTCCGGCGCGCACAAACCGGCAGCAGCAGCAGGCCGAGGGCTCCGCCTGTTTGGCCCGCATACATCAGCAGGTCATCAAACTCTTGATACGCTACTTTTTCTCTGTCAGAGATTTGGCCGGCGATAAACTCACGTAACGGCTCTTCTTCAAGCGCAAATTGCTGCCGCACATCGGTGAGCGCCTCCCACAAAAAGCCGTCGGCGCGTGCCCCGTTCAGAAAGTCTTGTGCCGCCTGTTCAAATCCTCCAAGTTCCTGCACATCAAGCCGGTCAGCTTCGTGAAACAAAGCAAGCACCGCCCATGCGGCCCGCCTGTTTTTTGGCGGCAGGGATGAGAAAGTCCGTTTATATAAAGGAAAGTGCGCCTCGGCAAGCTGGGCGCATGTTTCGTATTCGGTCATGGTATCACTCCTCTGTTTTTTAGTGTACCATATGTTTCACAATAAAAAGACCGATATCCTTCAGCGGAAACCGGTCGCGGCACTGTTATTCTTCTATATCGATACGGTACGCCTCAAACCATGTATGGATCTGGGCAAGATGGGCGATCAGCTGCGGGCCTTTCATCAGCTGGCCGAACCACGGAACCTGAAAAGATGAACCTTCTGTCTCCAGCAGCATTTCCAGCTTCTTTCTGTCAAGCAGGGTGTGGAGCACGGAATCTTTCTGTTGTAAAATCGTTTTCAGCCATTCCGTGACCCCCTGCGTGTATTTCGGGTGATGTGTTTTCGGATAAGGGCTTTTTTTGCGGTACAAAATATCTTCAGGAAGCAGTCCTTCAAGCGCTTTCCGCAAGATGCCTTTTTCCCGGCTGCCATGCATTTTCATTTCCCAAGGAATATTCCAAACGTATTCCACAAGTCTGTGGTCGGCGAACGGCACCCGTACTTCAAGACTTGCGCCCATGCTCATGCGGTCTTTGCGGTCGAGCAGATTTGTCATAAACCAAAGCATATTTAAGTAGAACAGCTGCCGTCTCGCTTTATCTGTTCCCGTCTCACCGTCCAACAGCGGCGTTTCCGCAATGGTTTCTTCATATCTCGCATTCACGTATTCTCTAAGATTCAGCCGTTTTTGCCACTTTTCATCCAAGAGCGTGATCCTCTCCTCAGTCGACCTCATCCAAGGAAATCCGTCTTCTTCTGCCGCGGTGTGAAACCACGGATATCCGCCGAAAATTTCGTCCGCGCATTCTCCGGAAAGGCTCACGACAAAATCTTTTTTAATTTCCCGGCAGAACCATAATAGCGAGGAATCAACATCAGCCATGCCCGGCAGATCTCTGACGAGAACGGATTCCTCCAGATGTTCAACCAGCTGATCCTGCGTAATCACGCACTTATGATGCTGTGTGCCGAATGCATTTGTCATTTTATCGATCCACGGGCCGTCATCATTCGGCTGAAAGGCGCTCGCTTTAAAAAATTTGCTGTTCTCCTCATAATCAATGGAATAAGTATGAAGGGGATCTCTGCCTTGTTTCTCAAAATGAGCGGCGGCTATCGCGGTTATCGCGCTCGAATCAAGCCCCCCTGATAAAAACGTGCAAACCGGCACGTCAGATACGAGCTGGCGTGTCACTGCATCCTGAAATAAGTACCGAATGTGAGCCGCGGTTTCATCGAAGCTGTCTGTATGCTTTTCGCTCTTTACATTCCAATAACGCCATATGGACAAACCGTCCTTTGAGAAAGTGAACGCATGGGCGGGACGCACCTCGTGAATTCCTTTAAACACCCCGCAGCCCGGAGTTCTGGATGGTCCGAGTCCGAATACTTCCGCAAGTCCGCCGCTGTCTGTGCGGGCTTTCACATCAGGATGAGCAAGAATGGCTTTCAATTCCGACCCAAACAGAAAGGAAGAGCCGTGTTCTTTATAAAAAAACGGTTTGACGCCGAGCCGGTCTCTTGCCCCGAACAGCCGCTTGCGCTTCTCATCCCAGATGGCAAAAGCGAAAATACCGTTCAAGCGGTCCACGCACTCCTCCCGCCACTCAATATAGCTGTGCAGCAGCACTTCTGTATCAGAGGTCCTCTCAAAACGGTGGCCCCTCGCCTGAAGCTCCTTCCGCAATTCCTCCGTGTTATACAGCTCTCCATTATAAATGATGGTGTACGTTTCCTCTTGATGCGTGCAGGCCATCGGCTGGCGGCCGCCTTCAATGTCAACGACCGAAAGTCTTTTATGTCCGAATAAAACATGGGGCTCTCCCCAGACGTTTGAATCATCAGGCCCTCGTTTTGAAAGAGTGTCTATCATATTGTTCATAATATGTTTCTCTTGGACGAGCTGCTTTTGAAAATCGACCCAACCCGCAATTCCACACATGTGATATCAGCTCCAATCCCGTTTCTGTCGGTATCAAATTCGTTTCTATCAGCACTTTACCCAGTTTATGCAAAGAAACGCAGATAGTTGATTTGTCCCACTAAGAGTTGTATGAGACAAGCCCGATTTGGAAAGAACGGAAGAGAAGAAACAAACAAAGGAGACCGGCACGGTTATGAAACGAAAACAGCTTTTCTCAGAAAAAAACAAATGGGGGCGCGGCACCCTGATGATAGAGGACGGCATCTGCCTCGTCGAAAACGATGAAGGCGATATCCTGCTGGCAGACAGTCTAGGTAACGCAGACGTATTGATGAAACGCGGCGGCAGATGGCAGCCGGCACGGATTTGCGGCGGTGCGGCCGAAATCGGCGCAGACACCATCCCCCTGCTCGGCGGGGAAGAAATCCGTTATGAAAAGGCGGTCAAACGGCCGCTGTTAACCTTGCTCGATTCGCTGGACGATGAAACGTTTCTGCTGTTTCTCAGCCATCTTCACGGGTTCGGCCTGTCTGTATATGATTGCGTATTTTCCTACAATCAGGCGCTGTTTTCCGGTGAAGGCGTTTCGTTTTATCACTTCTCGGCGGATGACGCACAATGCGCCCTGCAGCATCACCGCGGCAGCTCGGGTAAACACGACAGATTTGAATGGACGGCATCTGACGGGCGGCGCTCCATTATGTATTCAGCGGCAAGACAAGACGGCACCGCGTAACAAACAGGCGGCACCTTTTAAATAGGTGCCGCCTGATGTATTCAGCTTTGTTTTTCACGCTGATTGACGCCCGGCGTTTGCTATTACCCTTCACAGCCGCAGCTTTTGCGGTAACGAGAGTGATTGACGCTTTTGGCATCCTGCACATCTTCTTCGCCTCATCAACATCCCCCTGCCACGGCATTTCTCATTCAGCGGCACAGTTGCGCGACTAAAAAAACCCGGATGCATCCGGGTTTTTCAAGCGATTGATTAAAATACGTGAAAGCCGATCGGCAAGTGTAGGCCGAGCAGCACCGTCAGGACGAGCACGATAATAAAACCGATCCACAGTCCGCCGGTTGATCTGCCTTTTTTCTTGCGGATGACGAGCATTTCCATCAGTCCGATGGTAATGATGCCGAGCAGCATTTTTCCGGCGTACTCTCCGTTCCAATTCGCAAAACGGACAAAAAGCTCAGCTCCGGTCAGAATAATAATAATGTAGAATAAGCGCAGAATCATATGCGTAATTTTTGCGCCCTTCGCTTTTCCGGAACCGTACAGCCCGTAGCTGACAAATACCAGGATAAGCGCAACGACCCATGAAGTAATATGCCAATGTGTCATTATGTTCAATTCCCCCTATCAGATCAATCTGCCTCACTTATGGTACCACAACAAGCCGATCGGAGCATTATCAATCGTGCGAAAGACACACAATTATCCGATTTGGTTCGACAGCGTGCCGATCGGTTCAATTGTAATGTCAATGCGGTCCCCCGGCTTTAAAAATTTCGGCGGCTTAAACCCTTTTCCGACACCGGATGGCGTCCCCGTCGCTATAATGTCACCGGCTTCAAGCGTCATTCCTTTTGACAGCGTTTCGATTAATTCAGCTATCGGAAAAATCATGTCACCCGTTGATCCTGATTGGCGCAGTTCTCCGTTCACCCGCGTTTCAACTTTCAGGCTTTGCGGATCACTGACGGCCGACTTATGTACAATGACCGGGCCCATCGGGCATGTCGTATCGAGGCTTTTGCCGATAAAAAACTGTTTATGTTTCTTCTGCAGATCGCGCGCTGTTATATCATTTACAATTGTATAGCCGAATATATGATCAAGCGCATGTTCTTTGGAGATGTGCGATCCGCTTTTTGATATGATGACCGCAAGCTCCCCTTCATAATCAAGCTGCTCCGTTACGTCCAAGTGGCTGTCCACTGTTTCTCCGTGTCCTGTAACGGCAGCGGGGGCTTTCGTAAAAACCATGGGATGCTCCGGTATATCAGCCTCACTCCCCATTTCAACAGCATGATCACGATAATTTTTCCCGATGCAGATCACGTTCTTTGAAGGTCTCGGAATAGGCGCGCAAAGCTTTACGTCAGACAGCGCATACATAAATGAACCCGACTCATCATTCGGTTTTTTCGCCCATTCCGCAAGCTGTCCGGCATGCGCGACAAACTTATCTCCTTTTTGAATGCACTCGATCAGCGAACCCGGAATCGTCTCAAGTTCAAACAATTTTTTTTCAGCCTTTTGCAGATCTAAGATTTTGTCATCATCAATGATCAGACCGACAAATGTTCGGCTGTTCAGTTCCCCTGTCGCAAATTTCATGTTAATCCCCCATCATTTTTAAATCTGGCATTCCTTTATGTATTCTTCCTCCGGGCGGGAAATTCCTCTTTTAAACAGGCTGAAAATAAGTGTAAAAGAGTATCAAAAATTGTCACTTTTTTAGTCATATTGACGAAATAAAACCTTCTTGGCCAAAATGGGTTATACTATTATCATCCTATGTTTTCCAAAATAATCGAGAATTGGAGATCACACGATGAACAAAATTGAAGAAAAAAGATTAACTTTATTCGAGACAGCGCAAAAATTCGGAATCAATGCAACGGAGACCATCAGGTGCAGCCAGGAGCTGGACAGCCTTTTAAACGGGTGCCGGGGCGGGCTCATCCAACAAACGAAAGACAGCGGGCTGAACCCGGCCGCACAGATTGAGCACAGCCGCACCGCAGGAAAAAAAGAGGCTTTCTCATAAACGTGATATGTATATAAATCTGTATCATTTATGTATAAGACCCGGCATGCGTAAAGCGCCGGTGTTTTTACGTCTAAAGTTTTTTCCGCTCACAAAAATGTGCATTTGTCATAAGCTATTTTAGGCAGGCAGCCCAGATAAGCTCCTGGAGTGCAGTCATGAAAATCTTCAGAAAAAGGATGTGCTCGTATGCCCGCAATTGTCGGAGCGTTTAAAATTAATGCCGTCGGTACGAGCGGAGTCGTTCATATAGGCGACTGCATCACCATTTCTCCAAAAGCAGAGGTTAAGACATTTGCCGGAGCGGGCAGCTTCAATACCGGAGACAATCTCACACTGACGAATTACAGGAATTCAACGAATGTGTACGATAATGATGTAATCGATCAGCCGATGGCAGGAAACGCATAAAGGAGGCGCCGTATGAATTTTTACGTCAATCAGTCGATCCATATCAATTACATGCGTGTAGAATCTGTCAGCAATTCCTCCATACTGCAAATCGGAAGCGCCGGTTCAATTAAATCTCTTTCCAATCTGTACAACACAGGGAGTTATGTTGAGCCGGCGCCGCCTGTCACCGCGGGGCAGCAGACTGTAACAACAGGGGGAGGTCCCGGCACCTCATCATTTGTACCGCTCCAGCCGCCAAGCCGGTAGTTTTAATGAAGGAAACGAGACGCGAGGTGAATGTCATGTATGATCAATCCGTTTCATCCTACCTGCAGAATTTAAATTCTTTCGTCCAGCAGCAGGCGCAGCAGATTCAGGAGCTCGAACGGCAGCTGAAAGAATTCCAAAATGAAATTTCAACGCTGAAGCAGCAGCCTTCTACAAGAATCGATCGGCTCGAGTATAAATTTGATCAGCTGAAAATTGAACGGCTGGAAGGAACGCTGAATATCGGATTGAATCCGACTGATCCGAATGCCGTGCAAAACTTCGAAGTCGGCCAGACATCTCCGCAGGTCGGAATGATGCAGCAGGAACAGGCGGGCCAGCAAATGCAGCAAATCCGCCAAAACGTCGATATGTACCTGAATGAAGAAATCCCCGCGCTTTTAGAACAGCTCGAAACTCAGTATGAGAGCAGGCTGGACGAAACGAACAAATATCATATTATTGAAGATATCAGAAAGCAGATGGACAGCCGGATTCAGTATTATCTGTCCCATGTCCCGAAAGAAGAAAATACGGCGCCCGCGCAATATGCCGAACAGATTGCCGAACATGTGAAGCGTGATATTGTCAGGGCCGTCGAGCACTTTATTAAGCACATACCTGGTGAAATGAAAGGTGATGATCCGTCATGATTTTTACAGTGATTAACCGGAATATTGAAGTCGGCGACATCCGGTCTACCGGTGTATCCAGTTCTTCCTTATTATTAATCGGCGACACCGATTCCGTCTATCTGTCTTCCATCTTTGACACGCCTCCGGAATCTCTTATTATCGGGCCTTATGTGCCGCTGGCGCCGGAATAATGTTAAAGCGCATTTCACGCCTCCGGAACGCCAAAATCAATTCAGTCGGGATTGCGAGTGTTTTTCAAGCAGGCGATACGAATGAAATCAATATGCGGATCAAAGTATTGGCCGATCAGCGTAGTCTTGCTGTATACAGAGATGATGAAGGCTCATTTAACAAAAAAGAATACCAGATTTTTCGGCAGCCGGCCGTCATGCCGTTACCGGAAACGGGAGTCCAAAGCGCATTCTGCCATGAAAACCCTTCAATTCGGGTAAGGAATGTGAAAGTTCAAGGGGTATCGTCAGCGTCCGTGGTTCAAATCGGATCGACGTCGATCGTTCTGGGAGATTCGCGGCTGAAACATATTAGGCAGATCTTCACGTCAAGCTCACAATCACAGCAGCCCTGACATATAATGACGGTGAGACTTCTATAAAGGGTGTCGTTTATGCCAGCAATTACCGGACCTATAGCTATCAATTCCATATCGGGCGGAGTCGTAAACTTTGGTGATTCCTTTTACCTTTCTCCAAAAAGCTCTTCTAAATCTGCGCTCGGTTCGGGAGCAGGCAATACCGGAGATTTCCTGTTATTAAACAACGTTGTCAATGCGACAAACTATATAGACCCCGATGTCAGCGATCAAAATGTGGTCGGAAACGCCTAAAAAGCAGCGCTCTTTCAGAAGAGGGCTGCTTTTGGTTCAGCGTTATTTTCGTTCATTTGCTTTTTTTGTTTTTACAAGCTTTTCCGGCGGCTGTTTTCTGATCCATTTCACAAACCGCGCGAGTTTCGGGTCACGCCGCAGCTCTTCTATTCCCGCGAGCCTTGCCGCAAGCTCCTGATTCGTATAGAGCGCGTGAACCTGTTTATGACAAGGGATGCAGAGCATTGCGGTCGGAAGGAATGTCCCGCCTTCTTCCTTAGGCGTTAAGTGGTGCTCCGTCAGCCGCACATGATGGCGGCCGCATAATTCACATGTGCCCTCGGCAGAATCGGCCATGATTCCTTCTCCTTTCTACATGATCTCCAATGTGACCCGGGTGCCTTTCCCGCCCGGTTCGGACGGATGAACGATTAATTTTTTCGGCAGACGCGCTCTCAGCTCCTGCACATGGCTGATCACTCCGACGGATAAGTTGTCCGATTGCAGCTTTTCGAGCGCTGTGACAACGGTGTCTAAGAGCCCTTGGTCAAGAGTTCCAAATCCTTCATCTAAGAAAAAGAATTGCAGCGGGTATTGCCCCCGCAGCTGAATCTGGGCGGACAAGGCAAGCGCAAGCGACAGCGATGTCAGAAACGTCTCTCCGCCGGAAAGGCTTGATACGGGCCGTTTGACGCCTCCGTTCGCGTCATCACGCATGACGAAACCGCCTTCTGAATCGACTAATATGGCATACCGCTGCCTTGTCAAAGCTCCGAGACGGGCAGAGGCGTCTCGAGCCACGCTTTCCAGCTGTTCTTCCGCTAAAAATTCGACGAATGTATTGCCTTTACATACAGACTGGAGCTTATCAAGCCTGTCAATCTGTGTCTGCCAGCTTTTCAGTTCGGCTTCAATCTCTTTAAAGCGCTTATGCTGTTTTTGCATAACCGCGAAGGCTTTTGCCTGCGCTCCTTTTTCCTCCATGGCGGCGCCTGACTCAGCCTCTGCCTGCTTCAGCAGAGAAACGGATGCTGTCCATTCTTCCTCCGATATCCGGCGCTCGGCTAATTTATCAGTAACACGGCTGATATTTGCCGATAGCTGTTTTGAGGTGTCCAAGAACTCATCTATTTCTTTTTTCATTTCCTCTGCACGCCCTTGCGGAAGCAGACTTTTTTTGACTTGGTCCGGGTCGGCAAACCCGGTGTCTTTTGACCTCACGCGCCAGTCGTTTTGCGCTTTCTCAAGGGAGGTCTCAGCATCCCTGAGTGACATGAGACTCCCGGATTCCCGGCCTTTTGCGTCATTCAGTGATTGCTGCGCCTGCTTCAGCGCGTCGAATAGGGACTGTTCTTTCGATTTTAACAGCTGTAATTCCTGCCGCACCGCTTCAAGCTTTGCGGAAATTGATGTTTCTTCAGCTGCTGTTCCGAGCTCTTGTTCATACCCGTCAATCACCTGCTGCAGGCGCTCAGACGCATAGTGAAGCTCGAGCCGTTCCCGTTCAAGCCGATGCTTCATCTCCTGCAGGCGTTCTTTCTCCTCTTCATGTTCCTTGAGGAATGCGATGCTTGTTTCAATGCGCTTCTCACATTCTTCTGCCTGCCTGTCCTTCTCATCTACCGAAGCCTGCCAGGCGTCAATCCGGTTTGGCGGAATATCACCGCAGACTTCGTTGTACTGATTCAATCGGCTTTCTGACAGCGATTCAAGCTCTTCTAATGAATGTCTGAGACGGCCGGCTTCTTTTTCCTCGTAGCGGATTCGTTCGGCAAGCTGCTCAGCTTGTTTCACCGTCTGCTGATGCGCGCTGATCAGTCTTGTGACCTTCTCTTTTACCGACAGCATATCCTGTTTCATTTGTTTCCATTCCAAGCGGACGGCGCTGAACGCTTCATCAAGCGGGCGTCCGCTGCTGGAAGAAGCGGCTTCCAGCTCCGGAACCCGGGCGCTTTGCAGAAACGGACATTCTTCGGTAAAACGCCCCGACTGTTCTTCTAATGCAACCTTGGCTGTCAGCACTTCCTGAGAAAGAGCCGCCGCCTCAGAAAGCAGCGCTTCAACCTGCTGCAGCTGTTCCTGTACAGCCGTATCAGGCGAGAATGTTTCATGAGCGGAACGCGGGCGGTCATGCTGCGTCGAGCCGCATACAGGACAAGGCTTTCCTTCGATTAGTTTTTCCGATAATTCTTTTGTTAATGCAGCCGTTCTCGCTTCCTCTGAGCGCCTGCGGAGATCGGCTTGCGTTTTGTCAGCCCGTTCGGCTGCGGCTTTCAGTGAACGTTCCGTTTCACAGACCATATGGTAAACGGTTTGAAGCGTTTGATAAGCGTGCGTAATATCTTCCTCTTCCGTTTTCGCTTTCGCTGTGAGCGACTCGCTTTCTCCGTTCAGCTTCTCCACGTTTTTCAGCTGCGTTGTCAGATTGGCCCGTTCTTTCGTGATTTGTTCCTGTATCTGCTGAAAGCCTGCCGCCAGCTGTGCGGCGGTCTGGCATTTTTTCCGTTCATCGGCGGTCACTTGAACTGCTTTCAGCTCTTCTTTCAGCTCATTCTGCCTGTTTTGGCCGCGGGTCAGGCGGTCTTTCACTCCGGCCAGCTGTTTCGAGGCGGCTTCGTATTCTTCCTCTTTTTTGCTGTGTTCCGCATTTGTTTTTTCCGCTTCTTTTTTCGCTTCAAACAGTTTTTGTTCAATGGCTGAAAGTCTTTGATACAGCTCTTCTTCCTTGACAAGCTTCGGCTCCTGTTCGGCCTTATGGGCCCGCCATGCTTCATAGGCTTCATTTTGCCGGGTAAATGAAACGGTTTCCGCCTCTGATTTCCGTTTGGCCAGTTCGTGTTCCTGTTCGGCGCGCTGCTTCCGGCGGACGGCTTCTGTGTAACGGTCTGCGTACGGCTCAAGGGCGAGAGCTGTTTCCGCCTCTTTAAGACGCTCAGTCAAATCCGTGATGTACGGGCGTCTTTCCTCAAGCTTTTTCTCCCGGCGCTCATATTCATCTCTTTCTGTCTGCAGGTTCCAAATTTCCTGGTGATTCTCAAAGCGCTCTTTTGCCCGGACCCGTTTCTTCTCAGCTTCTTCAAGCCGTTCGTTCGCTTCGTGAAACTGCTGTTCAGCCTGCTTCAGCGCATCTTCTCCTGCGTCTCCGAGGCCGGATTGTTCGGCCAGCATTTCATTTTTTTTCGCTGCCGCTTCCTGCGCCCGCCGCCGCAATTTTTTGACAAGCCTGTCCCCGTACTGTTCCAGATTAAACAGGCGCTGGAGCATATGTCTTCTTTCCGCGCCTTTAAGTGACAGAAACTCGGCAAACTTTCCTTGCGGCAGCACGACGGCTCTTGTAAAGTCGTCAATGGTCAGGCCAAGAAGCTCTTCCACCTTTTTGTTCACTTCATTCGCTTTATCGGCCAGCACCGTTTGTTCGTCTTTGATTTCAATCAAGCGGCAGAGGGCGGTTTTTACTTTCGTTTCATCCGTTCTCTTAAAAACGCGCTCGACCTTGTAGGAAACCCGGTGGCCGGATTGAAGCGCGAATGTAAATGAGACGGCGAGCTGATCTTCGGCATGATTCAGGATGCCGTGCGTATTATTTGCGGCGCGCTCCACTTTTCCGTATAAAGCGAGTGTCATGGCATCAAGGATTGATGATTTTCCGCTTCCGGTCGGCCCGAAAATCCCGAACACCCCGGCTCCGGACAGTCCGGCAAAATCAATGGTCTGTTCCTCCCTGAAGCTGTGGAGCCCTTTTATCGTTAACAGAATCGGCTTCATGTCGCATCCTCCTCATCATCTGCTGACGCAAGCTCTAAAAACAGCTTGACCATCTCCTCATCCGGCACGCCGCCGCCCGTTTGTTTTTCATAAAACTTCTTAAATCGATCCTCAATTGATGTGTGTTTCACTTCAATCCGGTCATTTTCGGTCTCTTTTTCTTCAAAAACCGGCCTGATATGGATAAAGCCGGGATGCGCCTTTCTCAGCCGATGAATTTCCTCGAGAGAAAGCTGATCCGTCAAATGGATATCAAGATCGATCCAGGCATTCCGGTCACGCCCTTCATCAAGCCAGCCGTGAACCTCGCTCAGCCCCTGCGCTTTCCATTTGACGAGCGGTTTACCGGAAGACAGGAAAATCTCTTCCCACTTCGCTTCTCCGCCGGGCTTCGCTTCTACCACCGTCACCGATTTGGCATAACCGGCTTCCGAAAAGCTGTATGCGAGCGGAGAGCCTGAATAACGGGCAGCCGTCTTGGCGCGCTTGATCGTTTGCGGACGGTGGAGATGGCCGAGAGCCACGTAAGCCGCATCAGCCGGCAGGCTGTCAGCGGCAACTGTGTAAGCGCCCCCGACTTCAATCGGACGCTCTGAATCGGTCTGATTTCCCCCCGCGACATAAATGTGGCTCGCCGCGATTTTCACGGCATCGTCCCGGCACAGTCCGCACATGTGAGCAAACGCCTCTCTGATTTTGACATCGTAATGATCGCGAAGAAGCTTTTCCTCAAACGTATCAGAAAGCACTTCGTTTAATCTCGCCTCTGACGGATATGCCAGCGCAGCTACGGCTAACAGCTCGTCCGCCGACGGCACTTCAATATGCACAGGTTCTGTCCGCGGATAGCCGATTAAATGAATGCCGCGCTCATTTGTTAACGGAGAAGCCGCCGCCAGCCTGTCGGGATTGTCATGGTTTCCGGCAATGACGACAACCGGGCGCTTTCCGCCGTCAGAAAGCGCGGAAAGACTTTCGTAATACAATTGTTCAGCGAGCGCAGGCGGGTTGACCGTATCAAATACATCCCCCGCCATAATGACCGCATCAATATTTTCTTCCTTGACAATGGTATTCAGCTCTTCCAATACCTCGGCCTGCTCGCTCAGCCTGCTTCTGCCTTCCAGCGTTTTGCCGAGGTGCCAGTCAGCTGTATGTAAAATGCGCATACCGCATTCACCTCACTTTTTGATAGAAAAAAAGATCCGCTCCAAAAAGGAGCTTCGGATCTTGTTACAGTGTAAGAACGTGACCTCCATCGAAGAAATAGAGCGCACGCCCTTTCACTTTCGTTTTTGTAATTTGTTCAACCGCTTTTGTATACAATTCGATTTGTGTTTCATACCTTTTTTGCAGAATCGGAGCCGCGCCTTCAAATCCGTTCCGGAATTTCCCCTCTATCCGATCTGTTTTATAGTCCAGCAAATAGAGACCGTCCGCAGTTTCGTAGAGGCAGTCAATAATCCCCTGCACGAGCAGCGGTTCACCGGCCGTTTCGGCATCCTTGTACACCTCGCCGGCCGGAAGCGCCATACTGAACGGCACTTCCCGGTCAATCCGCAGCGCCCCGAGAAGGTCTTTCCCGATTTCAGTTCCGAAAAACTGGACAATTTCTTCTATATCAATAGCTTCCTGCTGTTCTTCTGTCAGCAGCTCTTTTTCGTAAAGCATCCGGACCGTCCGCTCCGCTTCTTCGGCAGTCGGAACGTGCGTCAGCGGTATGTGCTGCATCACCGTATGCATCGCCGTCCCTTTTTCGGCGGCTGTCAGCCCTTTTTTCATCATAAAACCGGGACGCCTGTATAAAAGCGTGTCTCCTGACGGTTTGATGAGAGAGCGGCCGCTGTATTCATCCTCGTATTCTTGCTTTCTCTTCAGCTCAGAAACTGACTGCTTCGTTCTGATAGCCGTCAGCTCTCGGTACGGATATTCCCATTCAAGCAGACGGCGCGCCTGATCATCAAATGAAAACGAATCAGGAATCGGCTCGCCCTGCTGAATCGCTTTGAGACGTTTGCTCTTTTCTTCAGCACGTTCTTTCGGATTCTCTTCCAGCAATTCACTTTGCTGCAGCATCCGGATATGAAAACGCGACGGGTCGCGCGCGATATCCTCAGATGAGGAAAGTCCCGGCGTCCTGTGCGCCTCCATGTCACGGTGGCGGATGAGCGCCGGCCCGATAAAGTCCAAATAAGATGACGCCTGATAGCGGTCGAATTCAGAAAGAAGCCAATCGGCCCGGTCTGCTTGCGCCTGCCATTTGGCCAGCTGTTTTTCCCGGTTTTTGCAGGAACCGACGAGAAACAGCTTTTCCTTCGCTCTGGTCAGCGCCACATACAATACGCGCAATTCTTCGGATAAGAGCTCTCTGCGCATCTTTTTCTTCATCGCCACAAGCGGAAGAGTCGGATAGCTGATTCTGAGTTCCGGATGAATATACTTCGTGCCGAAACCGAGCTCTTTATCAAGCAGGTATGATTTGTTGAGATCCATCATATTAAAACTTCTGCCGAGTCCGGCGGTGAAAACGACGGGGAATTCAAGTCCTTTGCTGCTGTGGATCGTCATCAGCCGAACGACATCCTCCTGCTCGCTGAGCGCCCGGGCCGTCCCCAGATCATCGCCGCGCTCCTGCATCCGTTCAATGAACCGCAAAAAGCGGAATAACCCGCGGAACGCCGTCGCTTCGTACGAGCGCGCCCGGTCATACAAGACGCGCAGATTGGCCTGGCGCTGCTTTCCGCCTGGCATGCCGCCTGCATAGTCAAAATATCCGGTATCGCGGTATACTTCCCAAATCAGCTCAGACACCGAATGATTCGTCGAAAATGACCGCCACTTTTGCAGACTGTCATAAAAGGTTCTCAGTTTTTGATACAGGTCATCATGCCTGTCAGCGTTCGCTATATATGCTTTCAGCGCTTCATAAAACGGCGCTTTTTTCTTTTCAAGGCGTATCAGCGCAAGTTCATTTTCGTCACAGCCGACGATGGGCGATCGCAGCACGGAAGCAAGCGGAATATCCTGATACGGATTATCAATCACCTTCAAGACTGAAAGCGCCGCAGCTACCTCCACGGCTTCAAAGTAACCCGACGTCAAATTGGCGTACACCGGAATGCCCTGGTTTTTCAGCTCTTCCATTAATTGCGGCGCCCACGGCATGGAGCGCAGCAAAATTACGATATCCCGGTACTGGATATTCCGGTGTGTTTTTGTTTTGCCGTCATATACCTTAAACGGAGATGAGACAAGCTTTCGGATCTCCCCGGCTATCGCTTTCGCTTCCCAATGCACAGTTTCAAAGTCTTCGGCATCCTCGGAGCTGTCTGCGCCATCAGCGCTGTCAATGAGCAGCAGTTCCGTTTTTGCCGCGTCATTCGGCGGATACGATGCGCCGAGCTTCAATGCCGCCTGTTCATCGTAATCCACTTCGCCGATTTTTCCGCCCATCAGCTGCTTAAACAAGAAATTCGTACTGTCCAAAATATCGGAGCGGCTGCGGAAATTTTGGTTCAGGTCAATTTTCTGCCCCGCGCCTTCCCCGCTTTCTGTAAACCTTTTATATTTCCCGAGAAACAGCAGCGGCTCAGCAAGTCTGAAACGGTAGATCGATTGTTTAACGTCGCCTACCATAAACAGATTTCCCGCCTCTTCATTCCCGCTTTTAACAAGCTGCAGGATAGACTCTTGCACAAGATTCGTATCTTGATATTCATCAACCAGAACTTCATGGAACTGGTCTTGATAATAAACGGCCGCTTCGCTCGGCACTCGCCGGCCTTCTTCATCAACCGCAGTTAAAATCGCCAGGCAGTAATGTTCCAAATCTGAGAAATCAATAATTGATTTTTCTTGTTTCGCCGCTTCAAATCGTTTTCCGTACGATATCACGAGCTGAACGAGCGTTTCGATGACAGGCTTCATATCTGTTAAACTCTTTAAGTGATCTTGCGGACTTCTTGTAAAGTAATCGGTCTTTACCTTTTCGATCAGTTTCTTCGCGCCGTTTCGCAAATCGGTCGCTTCGTTCAAAAGCGCTTTGTCAAATTCATCGCCCTTTACCGCCTTCGCCCGCTTAAAGGAGACTGCGGGAACCCGTTCATACAGCGCATCGAAGTCATGCCGGCAGCTGATCAGCTCTTCTATCTGCTGAAGGTCATCCAGAAAATTATCAGCGCGCGGGGCCGGCCCGCCGGGCGCTTTTGTCAGTTCAAGCGCCTTCTCAAGCTTTTGTTTTGCCCCGTAGAGCGCCATTTCAGCATCTTCTCTCACATATTGGTAAAACGGAAGCTCTTCCATTTTGCTTTCTTCCGTCACGTCATACAGGCGGACAAAGCTTTGCAGCCACGCTTCCGGGTCAGGATGCGACCGGGAATACTCGTACACCCGTTTGACAAGGTCTTGAAGATCCAGATCATGCCTGTCTGTCGTGTATCTGTCTGCAAGCTCAAAAAACGCCTGATTCCCTTTTGCGTATTCATCTTCAAACAGCTCATCAAGCACTTCGTCTCCGAGCAATTCGCCTTCCGTCTGGTCAGCCATCCGAAAACCGGGGTCAAGATCAATCATATAATAATATTTTTTAAGCACTTGCAGACAGAAAGAGTGAAGCGTCGAAATGCTCGCCCGATTTAATAGAGAGAGCTGCCGTCTGATATGCAGAGATCCCGGATTTTTGGCGAGCTCTTTTTCTAATGCTTCCGCGATCCGATGCTTCATCTCCGCTGCTGAGGCGTTTGTAAAGGTCACCACAAGGAGCCGGTCAACATCAACCGGATCTTCCTCCGCGGTTATCTTTCTGATCATCCGTTCCACGAGCACGGCCGTTTTACCTGATCCGGCTGCGGCAGCGACCAAAATATCGCGGCCGGAAGAAACGATGGCGCTCCATTGGTCATCCGTCCATATGCTGTCTTTCGGTTTAGGAATTTGCATCATCATCCGCCTCCTTCTTCAGCCAATCCAGTATGGTGCCGTCTTTTTCCGCTTTCAGGCTGCGGTATTCATTTTCCTTAAGCGACTCATCAAACTGGCACACCGATTGAAACGCACAGTACGTACAAGGCGTCTTATCTTTCAGCTTATACGGGGTAATGGACACAAGTCCGTCCGTTATCGCTTCGCCCGCCTGTTCAAATGTCCGCCGCACATGGTCTGTCAGCAGATGAAAGTCCTGTTCGCTGACCGCGGCTGAGTCGGATCTTAAAGAACCGTCCTTTTTCAAACCGGCATTGACGATATTTGAACGCCCTTCCTCCAAAGTCGTGTCCATCAGGCTGATCGCCTCCCGGTCACCGAGGAGAAGGCCTTTCATTTTAAATTTCTTAAAAATTTCCTGCTCGATTTCATCAAGCCCCATCGGCAGACTGGCCTGAATCATCGGATCATGAATATGGAAATACAAAACGCCTGCCGGGGTCGCTTTCATGCCGAGCCAATCCGCGGAATGTGTAATCGATAAGTCAAGATATGTGAGCATTTGCAGAGCGAGCCCGTAATACACCTCAGCCAGATCAAGCCCCCTGTCGCTTGATTTATAATCAACGATTCTCAGCAGCAGGCCTTTTGAACTTTCCGCTTTATCCACGCGGTCGATCCGTCCGACGAGTTCCATCGTACAGCCGTTTTTCAGCGTGAAAGTGAGCGGAGGCAGCGGCCCGCTTCCGCCGAAACCGAGTTCAAGACCGACCGGGACGAAACCGCTCGCCTTCGCATGCTCGCTTAATATGCCAGAAACACGCGTGACGATCTTCTGCAGTTTTTCCTTCACATAAAAGTGTCTGTTTGAGCTGAGCAGAATCTCTTTTTGCAGCTTTGGCGCAAGCCGTTCCACCGCTTCATAGGAGAAATTCCGGCACTGATCTTTCGTCAGATCGCGCCATTCCAGCTTCTGCTCACGAAGCCGGTCTGAAATCAGCTTCAGGCTGGAGTGAAACAGCTGGCCGATATCTGGCGCGTCCAGCTTGAAAAACTGCCGCTCTTTTAATTGAAGCCCGTGAGATGCAAAATGAGAGAACTGGCAGGCATTAAACGCCTCCATCCGGGAGACGCTTCCTTTAATATGCTCGCCGTAAAGCCGGCGCGAAACAGGGCGTTCAAGACGCTTCGCCTCATTGCGGAAAAACAAGCTTGAAAACAGCTTTTTCGCACGCCGGTGATCAGGCTCTTTCATCAGCACATTGTATGCGCTCCACCATACGTCACTGATCTCGTACTCTCTTGTCCACAGCCTGAGCTGACTTGCCGTATATGTCTGAGCCACCTGTTTATTGACGAGATACTGAAGCTGCTCTTCTTCGCTTACCTGCTCGGGATCAGCCGCTGACAGCTTTTCCTGATGATCGGTAAACAGCTCGCCAAGCCTGTTTACAACGATTGACGGCAGGAGCGTTTTTCCTTCCGCATCGGCAATCGGGTATGACACATAAAGACGGTCAGACGGACTCGACAGCGCCATATAGATGAGAAAATGCTCATCAAGCAGCCGCTCACGCCCCGCGGAAGACAGCTCCACTCCGACTGCTTTCAGCCACTCCCGGTCATCATCAGACAGCACGCCGTTTTCATCCGGGCGCGCCGGAAGAACGCCGTCATTGGCCCCGATGACGAATGTGCAGGACGTGCCGTACATTCTTGAGAGATCCATATTCCCTACAAATACTTGGTCAAGCGCAGGAGGAATTAAAGAAAAATGAAGCGATTCCGTTCCCGTTTCAAGCATTTGCTGGAACAGTGCCAAAGATATTTCATCTTCACCCATCATGCCGGCAAACTCCTCAAGAAGCTGGATAACGGCGTCCCACGCCTGGCCGTGCTGCTGCGCTTCGATCATGTTTCCGGCCTCTTCGGCCTGCTGCCTTTTCCGGTCCAGCTTCAGGGGAACATCGGTATCTTCCAAAAAGAGATAAAGAGCCTCCGCCATGCTTTGAACCGTTTTCGCCTTTTTCATCCGGTTTTGAAGCCGGACAAGGGGCGCGGCCATCCACTCTTTCGTCTCATTCAGCATGTGTTCCATCTCTATTTCCTGATCCGTCTGCGCGAAATCCTCATCGAGCGATACGAAGCGCCTGTATACAAACCGCTCGCCGCTCGTCCAGCGCTCCCCTTTAATGCCGTAGGCGATACAGTAATTTTCAAGCTGATCGACCTGCTCTCTTATTTTCTGCTCCGGCTGATCAAGCGGGAATAACAGTTCGGTTTTCGCACAGCGGAACACCGCTTCATATCTCCAGTTCCCCTTCACGACATCCAGGCTTGAACGGATGAATTCAATAAGCGGGTGATGCTGCATAGAAGCTTTTCCGTCAATAAAATAAGGAAGCCCGTAATCGGCAAACACTTCCTTCAGCAAATCTTTATAATCTTCCGGCTGACGGACGAGAATCGCCATATCTTTGTACCGGTATCCTCCGTCCCGGACAAGTGATTGAATTTCCCGGGCAATACCTTCAAGCTCAGCTCTTCTGTTTTGCGCCTGCATGACGGCAAAAGCTTCCTGTCCGCCGGTATACGCCGCGGCGGGACGCACATCGTACTGCGACTCTATACAGGCAAGCTCCGGAGCATGCTGATGCCGCTTCGTGCCATGCAGTTCCTTGCAGGAAATATCGGCATTCAATTCCTTTGCCGTCTGATAAAGCTTATAGTATGTGCTTCCCGTCATTCTGAACAGATCGAGCTCATCCGGTGCCTGTTCCGCCGAAGGGCTGTCCGCCGTCAGCGAGAATGTGACATGTTCAGCATGCATGATCAGCTGCTCCAGCACCCTTAATTCCTGCGGCGTAAATTGATAGAATCCGTCGACGTAAACACGGGCGCCTTTTACAACGTCCGCCAAAGGAATCTGCTGAGCGAGCAGCGTCAAATAGTCCTCTGAATGCAAATAGTGTCCGGCGAGGCTTCTTTCCATCTGCTGATATAAAATGCCTAAATCATGAAGTTTTTCAGACAGCATCCGCTCTCCGCGATATTCTGACGCCGTTCCGCTTTCCGCCATGCGGCGGACGTCTTCAGGCTCAATACAGTACCGCTTAAACTCTGTCAGCATCCGTTCCACCTGCTCAGTGAACCCGGTTTTGTCACTCGCTTTTTGATACACTTTAAACTCGTGCTTATGTTCTTCAATCAGTTTCCTTAAAAGCATCTGCACACCCGTCGTCGTCACAAACGGGCGGTTCATGCCCCCGGTATGCTGAAGCACGCGCCACGCCAAACGCGAAAAACTGAACACTTGAGCGCGTATCATGCCGCCGATATCCGGCGTTTTAGCAAGCTCATATTCCATTAAAAACGTCATTTGATCCGGGACTAGAAAAATGATCGGTTTCCCGAACGGCTCCCGGCGCAGTTCATCTTGAATGCTGTCGATAATCAGCCTCGTTTTCCCACTCCCCGATCTGCCTACTAAAAACTCAACACCCAAATTAGAAGACCCCTCTCTTTTTATCTTTCTACATTTTATCGAAAGTTGACGAAAATGACCAATCTCATCTGCTGGTAAAAACGGGATGACTGTTTTAAAACATATCGTTTTTGACCAAATTAAAGAAAAAAAGGATTAAATATGATGTCAGAATATCCCGAAGTGATTGTGCGAACGATTCTGTCGTTCAGCATTCTGTTTATCGGCGCCCGGATACTCGGAAAACAAACCATTTCACAGATGACGCTTTTTGATTTCATTGCGGCCATCTCGCTCGGCGCCATCACGGCAAATCTGTCGTTTAATACAAAACTGCCGATTCATTTTACTGTCAGTGCTTACACGATTTTCGTGGTCATCATTTATCTTGTCGCATATCTTTCTATGAAAAACAGAACCGCCAGGGGTTTCTTTGCGGGCAAACCGACCATTATCATTCAAAACGGAAAAATACTTGAGCATAATATGAAAACGATGCGCTATACCATCGACTACTTGAACCAGCAGCTGCGTGTAAATGACGTATTTGACATTTCTCAGGTTCAGACTGCCATCATTGAAACAAACGGCAGCATGTCAGTGGAGGTCAAACCGGAATTTGCGCCCGTTATAAGAAAGGATCTCGGCATCTTTGCCGGACATGAAAAGAACTTTGCCGTTGAGCTGATTATGGACGGCCGGCTGGTGATGAATAATCTGGAAGAAAACCACGTATCGGAAAAATGGCTGAGAGAAGAATTGGACAAGAGAAACCTCAAACCGGAAGACGTCGTATACGCTGTGCGCGGAAGCAACGGCCGGCTTTTTGTCGACACATACGACGACCATATTACATCGCCGCTAGATCAAGAATAAAAATGACATCCGCACATGTCACGGGCTGCCGCCGTATAATACCCTATAAACATTCGGGGGTGAGTCCAATGCACGAGAATTTTTTTCATTATACAGCCATCTGCAGCGACGATTCTGTGCTTATAAAGGATCTGGTAAAATCCATAAACGGTGAATACAGCGCTGTGATTTGCTACTCAATATTAGCCGAAAAAGCGCCGACCGCAGAAATCAGAAGACGAATCGAACATATCAGAGAGGAAGAAGTGCGCCACCTGCACGCTTTCTCTTCACTGTATACGTCAATTACCGGAAAACAGTTGACGCCGAAACAGACGGAGCATTGTCCGCACACATACAGAGAAGGACTGAGGGCGGCGTTTTATGATGAGCAGAAAACGAATGATTTTTATTTGCAGGCATCCGATAGAGCGGTGCATCCGGAAGCGAAGCGGTTATTTGCCCGCACGGCATTTGACGAGCAGCGTCATGCCGTCTGGTTTTTATACGATATGGCCCACTCTCCTTTCCACCATACAGGGGGAACGGTATCAAACGCGCCGAACACAAGCTACACCGAGGTAAATAACGGCAAATAACGGTTCAGGCAGATCACGCTCCCCCGCCGGGAGTCTTCAGACCGCTGACAAACCCCGTTCTTTCAACATGAGAGAATGGGGTTTACTTTTCGAGCCGTTTTATACTCCCTCTAAACAATGGATACCTTCTTCATTGTATAATCAGCAAAAACCCTTTATAATAAAATAAACCAACTGGTCGGTTTCAAACGAACCGAGCCCCGCTTTGCGGGACAACGATATGAATGAGGCGGAAAGGATCTGTGTGAAGTGACAAATACAAAAGGCGGTGCCGGAAAGAGCCAAAAGACGAAGAACAGGCTCGTATCCGCTTCGCGTGACTTATTTGCAAAAAAAGGATATTCAGAAACATCGATTCGGGATATTTTAGAGGCTGCCGAAATCAGTAAAGGCAATCTATATCACCATTTTAAAGGAAAAGAGTTTCTGTTTCTTCATATCATGGAAGAGGATCACCGCGTGATGATCGAGACGTGGAGGGAAATGGAAGCTGATCTGAAAGATGCTGCCCAAAAGCTGGCGGGCTTTGCGGAGCTGCTCAGCCGGATGAGCATCAATTACCCGCTTATGAGAGCAAGTGAAGAGTTTTATGCGAGTGCGTTTACGTCAGAGGAGGTCGTAAAGCGGCTCAACAAAATTGATATTGAATATGACGATGTGATGAGAGAGATCTTAGAAGAGGGGAATCAAGACGGCAGCTGGTCCATTCATCATGTCGAATCAAAAGTAAAAATCCTGCTATCCGTCTTCTACGGTTTAGATGTGTTATATAAAAACGATACCATTCAGCAAAGAATCGAATTGCAAAAAGAAGCCATCTCCGTGTTTATTCACGGGTCGATCAGCGCTGATAAACAGAATGACAGCTGACAAAGGAGAAACAACATGCAAAAACCGATCAGAGAACAAAAGGCTGTACTCATCATCTTATTAAGCAATATATTTATTGCGTTTTTAGGCATCGGATTGATCATTCCCGTTATGCCGCTGTTTATGAATGTGATGCACTTGACGGGCAGCACAATGGGATACCTTGTCGCTGCCTTCGCCGTTGCGCAATTAATTGCATCCCCCATTGCGGGGAGATGGGTTGACCGCTTCGGCAGAAAAATCATGATTCTCGCCGGACTGTTTTTGTTCGCATTATCCGAACTGACCTTCGGATTGGGCACACATGTCTCCATTTTATATTTCGCAAGGGTGCTGGGGGGCATCAGTGCCGCTTTTATCATGCCCGCTGTTACAGCGTATGTCGCAGATATTACGACGGTGCAGGAAAGATCGAAGGCGATGGGCTATGTATCTGCCGCCATCAGCACAGGGTTTATCATCGGGCCCGGCATAGGAGGATTTATTGCCGATCACGGCGTTCGAATGCCGTTTTTCTTTGCGGCGGGAATTGCATTTATCGCAGTGATTTCCTCTGTCTTTATGCTGAAAGAGCCGTTAACTAAAGAAGAACGCGCAAAGCAGCTGGAAAGCGTCAAAGAATCAACTTTCTTAAAAGATTTGAAAAAGTCGATTCATCCAAACTACTTGATCGCCTTTATCATCGTTTTTGTTTTGGCATTCGGACTGTCGGCTTACGAAACGGTATTCAGCTTATTTACAAACCATAAATTCGGCTTCACGCCAAAGGATATCGCCATTATTATTACGTTCAGCTCCATTGTGGCGGTCCTCATTCAAGTACTCGCGTTCGGAAGACTTGTCAACTTCCTCGGGGAGAAAAAAGTCATTCAGCTTTGTCTGATCATCGGCGCTGTGCTGGCTTTCGTTTCTACGGTGATGTCAGGATTTTTGCCCGTGCTCGCTGTCACCTGCATCATTTTCCTTGCGTTTGATTTACTGCGCCCGGCACTGACTACTTATTTATCGAAAATCGCAGGAAATCAGCAGGGGTTTGTTGCCGGTATGAACTCAACATACACGAGTTTGGGCACCATTTTCGGCCCGGCTCTGGGCGGTATTTTATTTGATATGAATATTCACTTCCCGTTTCTGTTCGCAGGTGTGGTTTTATTTCTCGGTCTGGGATTGACCTTTGTGTGGAAAGGAAAAGCGGGCGAGGTTTCGGAGTAGGGTGCACTCACCCATCTCCGGAGCTTTTTTTGCGTTTGCGATAAGAAAAATGAATGGATTATGAGAAATAATTCATTATTTATTTATCTCAAAATCTATACTATAGTAATAGTAAGGTTAACGAGCTTAACAATTTAATATGAATGTTTCAGGAAGAAGGGTTTTCATTGAAGAAAGACAAACATCTCCTTACGGATATCTGGTTTATTCTCATCAGTGCGGCAGGGGGGTTTCTTCTTTCGCTTACAGGGATGTCGATCGCCTGGATGCTCGGAACGCTGGCCGCCGGCTGCATCCTCTCCATGACGAGGCCCCGCTGGCTGTTCATGGCGCCTGACAGAAGAGGGATTCACCGCAGATGGCTTGCCGCGGGACAAATGATCCTCGGCATCGAACTCGGCCAGAAACTGAACCTGTCCGTTCTGTCGGTTTTACGGGAGCATTGGCTTCCGGTAGGCTTCATGCTGATTTTTTCTATCGTGATGGCGCTTGTTTCCGGATATGTGCTCTTTCGGTTCAGCCGGACAGACATGATGACAAGCTTTGTAGGCACGGCGCCGGGCGGTTTATCCGCCATGCCGGGTATCGCCCAGGAAGTCGGCGCAAACACCGCGATTGTAAGCCTTATTCAGCTGACGCGCGTCCTTTTGGTCGTCATGACAATACCGTTTCTTGTCATTTTCTTATTTACCAAACAAAACGGTGCAGCTCAGACATCAGCCGGAGCCGTTTCGGCAGGAGCTTCACATCCGGGCCTTACTCCCGTCTTGTTAACGGCCGGATTTATTTTGGCTGCCTGGCTTGCAAGCAAAGGCGCAAAACGGCTGAAATTTCCCGCCCCTTGGCTGCTCGGCAGCATGATTGGCGTTGCTGCTGCGGAAATCGGCGTGTCCGCCTTGGCGGGCAAAGACATGCTGGCCTGGTGGCCGCCGGAAGCGAACCAGCTGTCACAAATTTTTCTCGGCGCCACAATCGGATCAAAAATGTACAAAAGTATGTTCACCGGTGTGACGAGAGTGCTGACCGTCGGATTTATTTCTTCCGTCGGATTAATCGCCGCCATGATTCTGAGCGCGATTGCGGTTTCTAAATTAACGGGCATCTCCATGATTACATCTGTTCTCGCCTTTTCTCCCGGCGGGATCGCCGAGATGGCGGCGACTTCGATCACCCTGCACGAAGACTCGACTTTCGTCGTCGCGGTTCAGGTCATCCGGATCGTTCTCGTCATCGCCATGCTTCCGCCCTTCTATCGGCTGCTGCACCACCTTTCTCAGCTGAAACGGGCACACGGTGAAAGAGGCCGGGCAGAAAGAGGAACATGATCCGAATAAAAAAACACGCATCCATATGCGTGTTTTTTATTTGAACAGCTCTCCGCCGCCATTTACAGACCGCCAGTTTGCTGAAAGATCACGGAACAGCCGTTCAGCAAATAACAGTTCTTCATCTGTATAGCGGTCTAAAAACGCCAAGAGCCGCTTTTTTATCAATTCATGATATTCATGATGAAGAGAATGCAGCTCTTTCCCGGCAGGAGTCAGCCGGAAATAGACTTCTTTTTTATTGTCGCTCAGCCGGGTCCTGCGCAGAAAGCCGGCTTCCAAAAACTTCGCGCAGCTTCTCGACACGGTCGGCTTTGTCGTCTTCATTTTTTCCGCTATTGACGTGACATTGATCGGTTCATGATCTCCGATACACGACAAAATGTGAATTTCCGTCAAAGTCAACTGTAATTTTTTTCCATTTTCTTCACGGAGTTCGTCCATCCGTCCGGCCAACGACGCCCTGATGTCCTCCTGACACCTCTCCTGCTCGTGAAAAATATCTGTCAGCCCTTCAAGAATCATGTGTTTTGCATGGTCTGGCTGTCTTCTGTCCAACTGCTGAATCACCCTTCCGTATTGATTGTTTCTTTTACTATAACGTTTTGTTACACAAGAAACAATCACACAGGCGCATAAAAGGGTATCAGATGAATCCCCATCTCTCCAAACCGGCCAGAACAGCTTCTTCCGCTTCACGTCCCGAGCCGCCGGCTGCCCATGCCGCGTGGCCGTCCGGCCGGATGAAAACGGCGTGGACGTCATCCCAATCGGCACGTGTTTCAGCAAGCTCCGCCCTGACAGCTGCCACGCTGTCCGTATCAATACCGGCGGGAATGCTCCCTCTTAATGACAAAAGCACAAAGGCGCCCTTATGAAGAAAATCATACAGCCGGGCCGGCCGCCCGTCATGAAGGGTCAATTCGATATCCGGCAGGCGTTTTCCGTTCAGGATATGCGGCGGCAGCTCCGCATCCGGTTCATAATGCAGATCAAGCGCGGATACTTTTCCCGCCAATAAACGGTTGGACTCCTGAAAATCCAGCAAAGCGGCCATCGTTTCTCTTAATGCCATCCCCGACTCGGTAAAATCCATGAGCTTTATCTGGGTTTTTATATTGTGCAATACTTCTTTTCCTGTGCTGTGCCTTTCCTGATGATAGCTGTCCAGAAGATAAGGCGCCGCTTTCCCCTTCATTTGCGCCGCCAGCTTCCAGCCGAGGTTGAAGGCATCCTGAAGCCCCGTGTTCAGCCCTTGGCCGCCTGCGGGAAAATGAATGTGCGCCGCATCACCGGCCACAAAAACCCGGCCTGATCGGTACTGCTCAGCCTGACGCTCGGCATTGCCGAACCGCGACGTCCATACCGGATCACCCAATCCGAAATCAGTGCCGCATATCCGCCGCAGGTCTTCTTTCAGCTCATTTTCGGTGACCGGCTCTTCCTTCCGCTTTTGCGGAGCGTGCGGAGAAACGATGAGGACGCGGAAAAGTCCGTCCGTAAGAGGGACAATCACAACCGATCCCTCCAGGCGGCACGTTGACAAAAAGGAAGATTCGGGCGGATGTTTCAAAGCGGCATCACAGAGGGTTCCTGTTAAGTCGGCATCAGTGCCCGAAAAAGCGATGCCCGCCTGTTTCCTGACAATGCTCCCCGCTCCGTCTGTACCCGCGGCATATAAGCTGTGAAGAGTGCGGATCCCGCTTTCGTCCCGGAACACCGTCTCCACTCCGTCATCCGTCTGGGTGACAGCCACCGCTTCCGCCCCGCGGATGATGTCTGCGCCGAGACTTGATGCATACTCCTCCAAAATCCGCTCCGTTTCTGCCTGAGGCAGCATTAACGAATAATTCTGCTTCGTATCCAGCCGAGAAAAATCCAGCCGTGTATCCAGCATGGAAAAATGGCCGGAAGACACCTTCGTCCCTTTTTCCAAAAAGCGTTCCAATATGCCTCTCATGGCAAAAAGCTCAAGTGTGCGCGGATGCATGATAAGCGCTTTGGAATATGGCACCGTCTTCTTCAATCGTTCAATAACAGTCGTTTTCACTCCGGCCAGCGCCAGTTCTGATGCAAGCATAAGTCCGACCGGACCTCCCCCGATAATGGCAGCCTGTGTTTTCATCTCATCAGCCCTCTTTCATATTTTTTGTTACACGGGTAACAAAATCACCAAAAAATAAAACGCCTCCTTTTTGTTTCTCGCGTAACAATTTTCATTATAGTCTTCCCTCTGCTTTTTTTACAATCATTTCCGAAAAAAAGACGCCGTTTACTTGGCGTCTGATTCACTGATGACTCCGACAATGTCTTTATCCTTAATCGGACCGAAATGACGGCTGTCGAGGCTGTATATGCGGTTGTCGCCAATAACAAAGTATTGTCCCTTCGGTATGCTTTTGCGCCCGGTCGTTTCCTTCAGCGTATAATCACCGGTCACATGGCTCCCGGCGGACAATGATGACTTTAACGGTTTTAAAAACGGTTCCGCCACCCGTTTTCCATTCACATACAGCTGATCCTCCCTGTATGCGATTGACTCGCCGGGGAGCCCGATGACACGTTTGATCAGCACTTTGCGGTGCGGGCCTTTGAAGAGGACAATATCGAAACGGCGGATCGTTTTGTAACGATGGGAAAACTTGTTGACCATCAGCTCATTTCCTTGTTTAAAGGTCGGATTCATGCTGATTCCTTCGACTTTATAATCAATAAAAATGGCATTCTTTAATTGTATGGCCAAAACAACGATAAGCACGCCGGCTATAAACCAAAATCGTTTTTTCAAGATTCCTGTCTCCCTCCGTCTTTCTCATGCTGACTGATTCTCATCTGTAAACGCCGTTCGATATGCTTCCCGGCATACCACAGCACCGCGATCACCATTATGGCGCCCGCCATCCTGAAAGGCTGTGTCATGAGTGCGTGAAGATCATATCCGATAAAGCTGATCATAAAAATCATGACCATTTTCCCCATAGCGGCTGCTGATATAAACTGCAGCGCCCCGACCCGTGACAGGCCGGCAACGATATGAACCGCAGCGGACGGCGTAAAGGGGAAGCAAAGTAAAATAAACAGCGGACCGAAACCGTGCCGCTCAACCCAGAGCATCATCCGCCTTATGGTCTGATGCCTGCGGATGAAACCGAAAGCTCTTTTCTGTCCGAAACGGCGGACGGCATAAAACATCAGCATCGATCCTGCCGCAGATCCGAGCCACGACAGAAAAAAACCTTCCCATAACCCAAATGCATTCGTATTCGCCACCACAAATACAACAAGCGGCAAAAACGGAAGAAACGCTTCAATAAAAGGCAGTGCAACCGCAGCCGCCGGGCCGAAAGCTCTATAGCTTTGGAACCATTCCGTCAGCTGTTCCTCAGTCAAATATGATAAAAATTGCTCCAACGTTTATACTCCTTAACGAGTTTGTCTATCCTTATTCTACACATTATCTCCAAAAAACGAAAATGTTTACGAGATTTTCCGACTTGAAATATCGTGTAAGCGAGTATAAAATAAGAACAAACGTTCTCTTTTTTTAAGAAAGAAGGAGTATTTATGCCTGACATCCGGAGCGGCACCCGCGATCTCATCGAAAAAGGGCTGTTTCTGCCCATGGCGGCTGCCATCCTGAACCGGGACCTCGAAGCGCTTGATTCGTGCCCGTTCAAATTAAAACAACCCTATAAACAGCTTATCAGCTGCTCTTTAAAATTAGCACAAAAGGATTTGAGTGATGTTCGAAAAGAGTTAAGAAAGCGTAAAATTAAAATATACGAAGCGGAAAGAGACGAAGCATTTACGCTTTATATATGCACCATTAACGGCTATGAAGAAAAACACCGTTATTTCAACCCGAGAATACGGGAACAGGTAACCGCCTTATTAGAATATTACCTGTCTCTTGCGACCATTTAAAAAGCAGCCGGGACTGCTTTTCCTTTTCAGTTGATAAATTTCAGACTATTCACACTATACATTCGACATGATTTTCTTTATAATCGGGACACGCTGTTTTCAATGAAAAGGAGGAATGTTATGAAACTGATTCATGTTCTCGCCGCCCTGCCCTTTTTCGGAATTCTCGCCGGCATTCCATTTGCCAACCGGGTGACGCCTTATGTTTTCGGAATGCCTTTCATTCTCGCGTATGTCGTCATCTGGGCGGTGCTGACTTCCGTTCTGATGGCCGCCGTTTACAAATTGGACAAAGAAAACAAGGCGGGTGAGGCGGAATGAACGCAGCATTTCCCGTAATGGCCGCCGTGCTCCTGTTTTGTGTGTATCTCGGAATCCGGGCCCGAAAAGGAAAACATATGGACCTTGAACAATGGACAGTGGGCGGACGCGGCTTCGGCACGATGTTTGTCTTTTTATTAATGGCGGGAGAAATATACACGACCTTTACATTCCTCGGCGGAAGCGGATGGGCTTACGGAAAAGGAGGCCCCGCCTTTTATATTATCGCGTACGGCTGCCTTGCCTACATTTTGTCATATTGGCTTCTGCCAGCCGTGTGGACTTACGCCAAACAACACAAACTGATGTCGCAATCAGATTTTTTTATTTCAAAATACAACAGCCCGCTCCTCGGCATTCTCGTATCGCTCGTCGGCATCGCATCCCTCATCCCCTATCTCGTCCTGCAGCTGAAAGGGCTCGGATTAATTGTTTCAGCAACGTCATACGGACAGATTCCGCCCTCCGCCGCTGTCTGGATCGGCGCTGTCTCCATCACGATTTATGTGATGATATCAGGAATCCACGGTTCAGCGTGGATATCAGTCGTTAAAGATATCATGATTTTAGGCATCGTCCTGTATTTAGGCATTTATCTGCCCATTCATTACTATGGCGGGTTTACGGAGATGTTCAAACAAATTGACGCCGCAAAACCCGGTTTTCTCACGCTGCCGGAAACCGGACAGAGCGTTTCCTGGTTCAGCTCAACGGTTTTGCTGACCGCCCTCGGCTTTTATATGTGGCCCCATACTTTTGCCGCTTCCTATTCGGCGGAGCATCCGCGGGTGTTTCGGAAAAACGCGATCATCATGCCTCTTTATCAGCTCGTCCTGCTGTTTGTCATCTTTACCGGATTTGCGGCGATTCTGCAGGTGCCCGGTTTAAAAGGGGCGGACACGGATCTCGCCTTATTAAAGCTGTCTGTGAAAACCTTTGATCCCTGGTTTGTCGGACTGATCGGATCGGCGGGCATTCTGACGGCGCTTGTACCCGGTTCAATGATATTAATGGCCTCAAGCACGCTGTTCGCCAAAAATGTGTACAAAGCCATTCTGCCCGGCACGACTGACGACAAAGTCTCACGGCTCGCAAAATACGCCGTACCCGTCATCGCGCTGATATCCGTATATTTTACGCTGAAAGGCGGAAATACCATCGTCACCTTGCTTTTAATGGGCTACAGCCTTGTCACCCAGCTTTTCCCCGCCCTCTTATTCAGCCTGCCGAAGCGGCGTTTCATCACAAGCCACGGCGCTTTTGCCGGCATAACGGCCGGGGTCGGAACGGTGGCCTTCATTACGCTGACCGAATCAACCATCGGAACCCTCTTTCCGTTTCTTCCGCAGATCGTTAAAGATATGAATACAGGCATCATCGCACTGGTTCTGAACATTGTCGTCATGTTTGCAGTCAGCGCCGCAGTCAGAAAAAAACAAATCAGCGCAGCCGAAAAGGCGGCTTAAATGGTAAGATAGCGGTAAGATACACGAAAGGGGAAAAACGCATGATCATGACAACGACCGAAACCGTCGCCGGAAAACAGATTACAGAAGTGAAAGGCTTGGTGACAAGCAGTATCGTCCAGTCCCGTCACATCGGAAAAGACTTGCTTGCAGGCTTAAAATCTGTCGTCGGCGGCGAATTAAAAAGCTATACCGAAATGCTGGAAGACTCCAAAAAAGCGGTGAAAGAGCGGCTGATCAGAGAGGCGGAGCAGCTCGGAGCGAACGCCATCGTCGGCCTGCGGTTCGAACTGACCGCAGGACAGAACACATCCGAATTAATCGGATACGGAACCGCCGTCACCGCCGAATCCATTTAAAAAACAAGCCTCTTTAAAGAGGCTTGTTTTTTTATTTCTCACATGCGATATAGTCTTTATCTCGGTCAAGTCTTTTATTTGCATTGTAAAGCGCTTTTGATACATACGGCTTGTACTTTGTTCTGCCGCCCTTGTTTTTCACTTTCGACGATTTGGCCACGCCGCCCTTATACACCTTGTTCAGCGCCTTGCAGTTTTGATACGTTTTTACCTTTGTTTTCGCTTCTGCCGTCTGCCCCGCTCCGTATGAACATCCGAACACAAGACCGAAAGACAAAAGCACAGCTGCCGTCTTTTTCATTTCTATCCTATCCCCTCTCCTAAGTTATGCGGTATTGCTGAACATATCATAGTTCAAATAATATCCATTTACAAGATAAATAGGAAAATAGTTTTAATTTACGTCCGCCCGTATATCTTTTATGGAATTTTTCCCAAAACCTTTTATAATATGAATTGATAGCTCTATCTGACTATGATGATAGGAGGAGAAATGATGATGAAAAAAGGGCTTTTTGCGGGTGTGCTCACTACAGCCGTTCTATTCGGCACATGTACGGCGGAAATTCCGGGGGTGATCAGCCCCAATACGGCGGAAGCGGCGTCCCAGCTCAGCAAAGGAATCGGCGGAAGGGCCTACCTGCACAGCACGGGCTCAGTTCTCGTCACGAAAATTCAGCTTCCAAGCTCGATTCAGGTGTCAAATGGGACAGCCTATATTTACTCAGGGTTTACCGGAGGCACAGAGGCTGATATCGGACTTCAGTACAGTGACACCTATCATGTATGGAAACCGATCATGAAAGTCGGTTCAAAGGGACAAGGCCAGGTCCGGTATCTGGAAGGAGAAAGCCAATTCACCTATACGAAAGGCTTCCGGCCCGGCAGCACCGTACAGCTGACCATTTACAAAAATCTGAACGGCAATACCCGCGCCACATATTGGGGCACAAATAATGACGGATACACCGGCCGCATCATCTCAGAACTCTCCCAAACAAATGTAGGCTCTGTCTCAAAATGGAAAGCGCTCGCCACCGTCGCGGTCACATCAGAGGATCAGCGCCCTTACATCAAATCAAACTTCTCAACAGCCTTTACGAACATCACGATTGACAATAAAGCAGTCACACCTGTGATTGATACACAGGATTTTGCCAAATTGACAGTGTCAGGCAGCAGCGTCAGCATGTCTGTGGTCAAATAAAGAATTTTGAACGCAAGATTTCTGACATCGTGCGTTTCGTGAGGGTCTGCCGGATACCCAAATCCCTTATTTTTCGGATGACGTTTAATAAACAAACTCTGTTACATTCAAAATGTCGATTTCTATATAACAATTAGAGGAACCTCATTTGTTGAGGTTCCCCGTTATTCTCCAACTCACGCACCGGTTAACTTCACATACTGTCAGCCGGCTCAGGGCTGTCCAATTTTAGTTAGAATATAGCTTTAACAGGTCTTGTGCTGGAAAACGATCTGCATCGTTCGCCTCAACAAAATATGCCAACTGCCATTTTTGTGTTTCAATAGCTTGTTTGCTAGTGGGATTTTCCCATTTAGGGTAAACTCTAATTGCCATTTTTCCTTTTGTAGCGGCTGTTTTAAGGATATTTTGCTTTACAAGAACTTCTTTTGGAAAAATGAATTATCCAAAATGATTATTACTGGCAAAAGTATTGATAACCAATAAATCAGCAGCTTTTTTATATGAAAAGGCTTGATTTTTACCATCTCCATCTTTTTCCCAAAAAGCAACAAACTGTCCTATCTTGTCAGGCGTTATTTTTGCGACTCTGAATCGAACTGATTTTGAATGCAGCTGAAACATACCGGCCCCATACTCTGAGTTTTGAGCTTCTTCTTGAATATCATGTATCGTTAAGTGATTTGGTTCATAAAAAATTTTATTTACATGTGTTAACGCCTTATAAAATTCATTCACTGCTTCGTACTCCTTATTTTTTATAGTACGTCATCCATTGCTTCTTGATTAAAATGGGCTGATCATGTGTTTCCAATAAAAAAACAGCCCTCCTCAGGGTTGTTTTTTTAACATTCCTTTCATTATTTCCGCCAAAATGCTGAGCAGTCCGCCTTATCCTGAATATTGAATTGAATCATGCGTTCAAGCAGCTCATAATGCACCGGTTCAGTCCATTGAATTCTGAACAAACGGGAAGTAGCGCTGTAGCCGGCACAGGCAATGTCCTCGGCAAAATGCGCAATTCCAGCTTCTTCGGGGGAAACACTTACATGATGCTTCGCTGCCGCAAAGCCGATAATAAAGGTGCCGTGATCGGTAAACATCGGCGTGTTCCACTTGATCTGCGCTTCTAAGTTCGGAAATTGGTCAGCCGTCCACGACAGGATTTCCTCCATTCGCAGACGATGATCAGGGCTGTCGATACTTGATAAATAGTCTTTGAAAACGTCCATGTCTTCCTCCTTCAACATCACGTCCGCTAGCGCCAAAACCCCGGATTTTCAGCTTTTTCCTTGATGTTAAATTCGATGATCTTCTTAAGCAGATCATAGTGCACCGGATCAGTCCATCGAATTCTGAACAGGCGCGAAGAAGCGCTGTACCCGGCTTGAGCGATGTCATCGGCAAAATGCTCCATCGTCTCTTTTTCAGGTAAAATGCTCAAATGATTTTTTGCCGCGGCAAACATAATGATATAGGTACCGTGATCGGTAAATGTCGGTTTGTTCCACTTGATCTGCGCTTCTAAATTCGGAAATTGGCCAGCCGTCCACGACAAAATTTCCTCTGCTTTGAGACGGTGATCCGGGTTATCGATTCCTGATACATATTTTGCAAACACATCCATGCCCATCTCTCCTAAAATGAAATATCATTACTCTTTACATCATCATAGCCAACAGACGGACACGATACAACTCTGCCCGGGCATGTAAATCGAAAAAAGCCCTCCCCAAAAGGAGAGGACCCGTCCCTTCACATCACAGCTTTCTCTAATATCTCTCCCCCAGCTCCCGCAAAATAAAGTCGTAGATCATTCTTGTCCGCTCTTCTTTTGGATACAGCATGAATTCCTGCCGCTTCGGGATATGACTGCCCATCCTGTCCTGAAAAGTGGTTCTGAGATAGGCGGTTCTGTAAACCTGATTTTCAAAAGAATGATAGGATACTTCCAGCTCCATCGTTTTGCCGTTTGAGAACGTGACCGCTGTGTCATCAAATGCCGTCGGTTGAAAATCTTTAACATGCACATGAGATATCCAGCCGCATTGAGGCCTTGCAGAAGAAAGTGTAGGGAATAAAAAGATGTGATTTGAAGGGTCCACCATAATCGGCGGCTTGTGAGAAATTTTAATCGCTTCATATGTTCCCGCTTTTCTCCCGGCATAGCTGGAGCCAAAGTAGCGGCAGCTTCTGTCGATGATGTGAATCGGCTTCATACTGACATACAGAATGCAGTCTTTTTCAATGACCTTAGACCCCATTTTACCGTCTATTTCCTCAGGCAAAACAGCGATGGTTGAACGATTTACTTCATAGCTTTCTAAGGGTGCGTGTGTTTTCTGGCACATAATGTGCAGCCTCCAATCCTTTTCTTGAAAATTTATACTAATAATCTATCATCTGTCATTGGAAAACGACAGGTTTTTTTTGAATATAGCTAAAAATCACCTTTTAAAGATGTAATTTAGTCTTAAATTACTATTTAAATATTATTTTTCTTTTTCATTTCACCTCATTTATACGATGCTAATTTTCGTTTTTTCGTCAATTTGCAGGATATGTCGATATAATTCCAAGTATTAGTTGTCTAAAGATTATAAAAATTAATTGATTTTTCCGGCCGTTATCCATATACTATAAAAAAGGCATTGGGGGGATTCTTTATGAAAGAGAAAAAGTCGTACACTGAGCTCATGAAGTCCCGCAACACGCAAAAAGCAAACGAATTCGATGTGACAATGGCCGATATTTACATTCAAATGGTGCTTGATGAATCCTTGTATAAACGCCGGATCGCCATGCTGACCATGCAGATTAATAAGGCGCTTGATGATAAAAATAAAGAAGCGTTCCTCACGCTTTCAAAAGAATATGCCGCACTCAAACAGAGTGAATAAGCCAATCCATATGGATTGGCTTTTTTTACATTATCCGTTTACGATGGTGCCGCCGTTCACATGAATCGTCTGTCCCGTGACATAGGAAGAATCATCGCTTGCTAAGTACAAATAGCTCGGCGCCACTTCAACAGGCTCTCCCGGGCGCTGCATCGGCACGTCTGAGCCGAAGACTTCCACTTCCTTCGCCGAGAAGCTCGCCGGGATCAGCGGCGTCCAGATCGGCCCCGGAGCCACTGCGTTTACCCTGATGCCCTGAGTGACAAGAGATTGGGAAAGAGATCTTGTAAACGTGACGATCGCCCCTTTTGTCGCTGAATAGTCAATCAATGTTTTGTGGCCTTTATAGGCGGTAATGGAGGCCGTATTAATGATTGAACTTCCTTTTTTCAGGTGAGGGAGCGCGGCTTTCGTTAAGTAAAACATTGAAAAAATATTCGTCTGAAACGTTCTGATGAGCTGGTGGCTCGTGATTTTCTCAATCCCCGGCTGCACGTGCTGCTCACCTGCGTTGTTGACCAGGATGTCAATGGAAGGAAAGGCTTGGCCCGCCTGGCGGATGACATCGTTGCAAAAGGCTTCGTCGCCGACATCCCCTGCGATCAGCAGACACTTCGCCCCCTCTTTTTCTACATATTGCTTCGTCTCTTCGGCATCCTGATGCTCATCAAAGTAAACGATGACCACATTAGCGCCTTCCTTCGCGAATAAAACGGATACGGCGCGGCCGATTCCGCTGTCTCCGCCCGTGATGATCGCCGTTTTCCCTTCAAGTTTTTTCGCCGCTTTCGGTTTGTCAAAAACGGGGCGCGGGTCCATTACATATTCAAAGCCCGGCTGCCGATTTTGATGCTGCGGCGGCAAGGTTTTCTTCTTCTGGTTAGCCATTTTGATCACTCCTTTACATTAATTACTATATTATGAGTAATTTGAGCATCTTATACGAATTTCATGTATGAACAGAGTCTTATTGGAAAAATTAAGAATATACAACAGAGGAGGTAAATCTGAATTGACTACTTTTTCAAACGAGGAACCGGCTTCCTATTGGAAAGCAACAGCTGACATTCCTTCCTTTCCCGCCCTCACTGAAGATACGGAATGTGACGTTGCGGTTATCGGCGGAGGAATTACGGGCCTGACAACGGCATACGAACTGACGAAAAGAGGTTTCCGTGTCGCTGTCATTGAAGCAGACCGGATTTTAAACGGGACGACCGCGGGCACGACCGCAAAAATCACCGCCCAGCATGATTTCATCTATGCCGATCTTATTCAGCAGATCGGCCTGACCAGCGCAAGGCTGTATTTCGAAGCCCATCTCCGCGCCATGGAAGACATGAAGCAGATCATCAAGGACCTTTCGATTGACTGCAGACTGATTGAACAAGACGCATATCTTTACACCAATACAGAATCAGGCGTCAAAAAAATCCGCAGTGAGCAGGAAGCTTATACCAAGCTCGGTATTGAACACGAGCTTGTGAAAGAACTTCCCGTCCCCGTTGATTGCAGGCTCGGTCTCGCCATGAAGAATCAGGCGCAATTCCATCCGCTTTTATATGGTGCGGCGCTCGTTAAAGAGATCGTTAAAAACGGGGCGCGGATTTTTGAACAGACGGCTGCGATCGACATAAAAAAAGAACCGCAGCCGGAAGTGGTCACGAAAAACAGACACGGCATCAAGTGCAGCTATATTGTCTGCTCTTCCCACTTTCCTTTTTATGACGGAGGCGGGCTTTACGCCGCCAGAATGTATGCCAGCAGATCCTACGTACTGGCGGTAAAACCGAAACAAGCGTATCCGGACGGGATGTATCTCAGCATAGACAAGCCGTCCAGATCACTGCGATACACCGATTTGAACGGTGAAAAACTGGTTCTTGTCGGCGGCGAAAGCCACAAAACAGGCCAGGGAAAAGAAATGTCCGAGCATTACGAAGCGCTGAAACAATTTGCGGAAGACACAATCGGAGTTGAAAGCATCCCATATCATTGGTCTGCACAAGACCTTGTCACCATTGACAAAATTCCGTTCATCGGTCCCATCTCGGGCGATGAAGAACATATTTTGGCGGCGACAGGCTTTAAAAAATGGGGCATGACAAGCTCAGCGCTCGCGGCGAAGCTTTTGGCTGATCATATTCAAAACAAAAAGAACCCGTTTTCCGGCCTGTTTATTCCGTCACGCTTCCACGCAGATCCGGGACTGAAAAAACTGATTTCCTATAATGCCGACGTGGCCAAACACCTTATCTCGGGCAAACTTGAGAGGCCGGACGCTTCACCTGAGACTCTTCGGCCCGGGGAGGGAAAAATCGTAACGGTAAACGGCAAACGGGCCGGCGCCTATAAAGATGAAAAAGGCTGTCTGCACCTTGTCGATACGACATGCACCCATTTGGGCTGTGAGGTCGAATGGAATGACGGCGAACGGACGTGGGACTGTCCTTGTCACGGGTCCCGGTTCACACCCGACGGCGGGGTTGTCGAAGGTCCCGCCATCAAGCCGCTGAAGCGCCTCAGCCAAGATTAACTAAACCATTCTGTACGAATGGTTTTATTTTTTTGCATTAAAATATTTTTATCAGATTCCTTCATTCAAGTTCCTTCCATACCGATAAAAAGAAAAAGAGAATATCTGGGGGAACTTATATTGTTATTTAAAAAAGACCGCAAAAAAGAAACAGCTTATTTTTCGGAAGCCGATGGAAAAAAACGCATCGCGCTTTCAAATCAATATGCAGATGTCCAAAAACAGCTGAAAATGGTCAGGCTGGGAAACGAAGAACTTCATGTGCTTGAAGAGCTGCAGCCGTTAATTAAAGAACATATCTCAACAATCGTCGATTCCTTTTACCGAAACCTGGATCACGAAAAATCATTAATGACGATCATTAACGACCACAGCACGGTCGAGCGCCTGAAAAAAACATTACGGCGTCATATCCATGAGATGTTTGCCGGCACGATTGATGATGAATTCATTGAAAAAAGACAGCGCATCGCTTCCATCCATTTGCGGATCGGCCTTGAACCGAAATGGTATATGGGAGCGTTTCAGGATCTGCTTCTGTCGATGATGAACATATATGAAGCAACCATTCCGGATTTGCATGAGCTTTTAAAAGCGATCAAAGCGACGACGAAAATATTGAATCTTGAACAGCAGCTCGTCCTTGAAGCATTCCAGAGCGAATATAACTGCCAGCGTGACGAACAAGAGGAAAAGAAAGCCCGTCTTCATCAAAAAATCCAGGAAACATCCGGATCACTCGCTGATTTGTTTTCAGAAACGAGCAGAGCCGTGCAGGAGCTGGTCGATAAATCCGAGGGCATTTCCGAGGCGTCAAAAGCCGGCACCGTCACTTCCGTACATGTCGAAGAAAAATCAATCGGCGGGAAAAAAGAGCTTGAAAGCCAGCAGCAGCAGATGAATAAAATCGACGCCAGCCTTCTGCAGATTGAAGAAGAAATGGACAAGCTGAATGACATCGCCCAGCAGATCGAAAAAATCTTCGGCATCGTGACGGGGATCGCCGAGCAAACGAATCTCCTGTCACTCAACGCTTCAATAGAATCCGCGAGAGCCGGGGAGCACGGCAAAGGGTTCGCCGTTGTCGCGACGGAGGTAAGAAAGCTTTCAGAGGATACGAAAAAAACCGTTTCTACCGTATCAGAGCTTGTGAACAATACTAATACACAAATCAACATCGTGTCCAAACATATTAAAGATGTAAACGGACTTGTAAGTGAAACGAAAGAAAAAATGGCGCAGATCAACCGTCTGTTTGATGACATCGTCCAAAGCATGAAAACGAGCAAAGACCAGACAGGCAAAATCGACGTTGATTTGCAGGCCTTTCTCGGCGGCCTTCAAGAAGTCAGCCGCGCCGTTTCCCACGTTGCATCATCCGTTGATTCACTTGTTATCCTTACAGAAGAATAAAGACAAACCGATCGGCCTTTTTCATAAAGGGCCGGTCTTTTTAATGTTAACTTAAAATATAATAGAGTTGACATATATAAAGACTCGCTTTATTGTATAAACATATTTTGATAAGCTGGAGGAATACATAATGAAATTGACAGAAATGATGCATATTGCCGTGTTTACCGCCATTATGGGACTTTTGGGGCTGCTCCCGCCGCTTTTCTTATCCTTTACGCCGGTTCCGATTACGCTCCAGACGATCGGAGTGCTCTTATCGGGAAGCATCCTAAAACCGAAAGCGGCGTTTTTAAGCCAATTGCTTTTTTTGCTGATTGTGGCATGCGGAGCGCCTCTCCTTTCAGGCGGCAGAGGCGGGTTCGGGGTTTTTTTCGGGCCGAGCGCCGGATATCTCATCGCATATCCGCTGGCGGCATTACTGCTGAGCCTCAGCATCCAAGGCCTTCGCTCAGCTGCTGTCCCCCATTTGTTTATCAGACAGTTCTTGTTCGGCGTGCTGTTTTTGTATGTCATCGGCATTCCCGTTCAGGCTTTTATGATGCACATTGATATCTTAACTGCCGTAAAGCTCAGCCTCATCTATGTGCCCGGAGATCTGCTTAAAGCGGCCGCAGCCTCATTCGCAGCCGTAAGAATCAGAAAAACTCTTCAAGCAAGCCGACTTTTGCCGACGAAAGGAAGCTGATTTTAGTCATCATGATTACATCATCATATTCAGATACAGCCGGACAAGCGCCGGAACAGATCGCAATTCAGACAGAAACAGAACAGATCACCTATCAAACTTGGAACAGGCTGGTTAACCAAACCGCAAACTGGCTTGGCAGCCTTTTAGGTAAGCCGGAAAACATTGCAATATTACTGCCGAACGGCATCCCTTTTTTACAACTTTTCGCAGGGGCGGCGCATGCCGGCTGCACGGCGGTTCCGTTAGATCCCCGCTCGGCAGCGGCGGAACTCGCGGACCAGCTGAACATCAGCAAAGCCGGCCTCGTCATCTGTGACCGCCGGCTGAGCGGCAGACTGGACGGCGTCAAAACGCCTGTCATCCTGTGGGATGAATGCAGGCCTTTGATCGAGGCGGAAAAAACGGAAGGCGCTTTGATCAAAAACGCCGGCCTGCCCTTTTATACCGGATTCACCTCGGGATCGACCGGTAAGCCGAAAGCCTTCACCCGCTCTCACCGTTCGTGGCTGGAGAGCTTTTCTTGTACGAAACGTGAATTCGGCATTTCCCCTGATGACAAAGTGCTGGTACCGGGCACGCTTCGCTCGTCACACTTTTTATACGGCGCCGTCAGCACTTTGTTTATCGGCGGAACCGTCATCCTTCAAAGAAAATTCAACCCGGCCGGAATGAAAGACCGGCTCAGACAAGCTGACGTTCTATATACCGTTCCGACAATGACGGACGCCCTGCTCTCACTAGAGGCGTTTCCGGATACACCGCTCAAGGTGATTTCTTCCGGTGCAGACTGGCCCGCTTCGTCAAAACAAGCGCTGTCAGAGCGCTATCCCCATTTGCGGTTGTACGATTTTTACGGAACGTCCGAGCTGAGTTTCGTGGCGTTCTTATCGCCTGAAGACAGCGCCCGAAAGCCTGACGCGGCGGGCCGCCCGTTTGAAAATGTTACAATCGAAATCCGCCGGCCCGGCGGAGAACGCTGCATGCCGGGCGAAACGGGGAAGATTTTTGTGAACAGCCCGATGAAATTTTCCGGATACATCAACGGCGCAAAACCTGATGATTCCGGCTGGATGACGGTTGATGACATGGGATATATTGATCGTGAAGGCTATCTTTATATCAAAGGACGTGAAAACGGGATGATCGTATCAGGCGGCCTGAATGTATTCCCTGAAGAGATAGAACGTGTGCTCAACCGCTGTCCGGGCGTCAGAAAAGCGGCCGTCATCGGCATTCCTGATGATTATTGGGGCAGCATCGCCGTTGCGGTGATCGACGGAGATGCAAATGTAAAGGAACTGAAGAAACAGTGCCGCGAGCAGCTGGCGGCATATAAAATCCCGAAGAAATGGCTGTTTTCAGAAATACCGGAAACAGCCGGCGGAAAGATCGCCCGTGCCGCCGTACAAAAGCAGGCAAAGGACATGATGGAATGGAAGCTGTAATTACGGATGCGAAACGGACAATTTTCGCCCGGGAAAACGGCCTGTTAAAAGACTGTCTCCCAGAAGATTTGGCAGCTCCGCTGATCCGCCATTTGAGCCGGAACATGCCCGAAGACATTGATGAAGTCCTGATCGGAAACGCGACGGGCCGCGGCGGGAATCTCGCCCGGCTGTCAGCCTTGGCCGCCGGACTTCCTTTGAGCGTGTCCGGTACGACCATCGACAGGCAGTGCGGCTCCGGACTGGACGCCGTGAGGGTCGCGTGCCACTTTGTTAAAGCCGGTGCGGGGAGCACATACATCGCGGGAGGAGCGGAGAGCAGCAGCCGTTCCCCTTTCTCATCCCGGGCGCGCTTTTCTCCTGAACACATCGGCGATCCTGATATGGGCATAGCAGCAGAGTATACGGCACAGGCTTACGGCGTAACGAGAAAGATGCAGGACGAATATGCCCTTCTCAGCTATGAACGGAGCGTCAAAGCGCACGAAGACGGCTTGTACCGCCCGGAAATTCTTCCCTGTCACGGATTCGCCGCTGACGAAAACATGCTGAAAAAGCGGAACATGGAGCCTCTCATCTCCCGTGCCAAGCCCGTCTTTCAGTCCGGAGGCTCTGTCACCGCCGCCAACAGCTGCGGAATTTCTGACGGGGCGGCGGCAGTTTGTGTGATGGAAGAACAAAAAGCGCGGTCTCTCGGTTTAAAGCCGGGATTGCGTTTTATCGGAAGCGCGGTAAGCGGCGTCCATCCGCATTATCCGTCAGCAGCTCCGGTTTATGCCGTCAAAAAACTTTTGAAGGAACGGGACCTGTCACCGGATGATATTGATATATACGAAATCAACGAGGCGTTTGCCGTCAAAATATGCGTTTTTTCACAGCAGCTTCGAGTGCCGTATTCTAAAATAAATGTCAGGGGCGGCGCTCTGGCCGTCGGGCATCCGTACGGGGCTTCCGGAGCGGCGCTTGTCACCCGGCTTTTTTATGAAGCAAAAAGACGCCCGGATGCCCGCTACGCAGCAGCAGCGATCGGCAGCGGAGGCGGAGTCGGACTGGCGCTTCTCTTTGAAGTGTTAACGTAACGGCAGTATAATAGATGATATCGATAAAAAATGATCGGAGTGGAGACTTTATGACTGCCGTTTGTTTAGTAAGACATGGAGAGACTGATTGGAATGCCCAAAAGAAGCTTCAAGGCAAATCGGATATTCCGTTAAATGCGACGGGAGAGCGTCAGGCGAAAGAAACAGGAGAGTACTTAAAGGGGTCCGAATGGGATGTCATCGTCTCAAGCCCGATGAAACGGGCCAGAAAAACAGCTGACATTATTAACGGGTTTTTGAATCTTCCCATTGTGGTCATGGAAGATTTCAGAGAACGGAGCTACGGTGATGCGGAAGGAATGTCTTTACCGGAACGGTCGAAGCGCTACCCGGATAAAAACTACCCGAACATGGAGACAGCAGAAGAGCTGACAGACAGAATGCTTGCCGGTTTAGTGAAAGTTCAGGAGCGGTTTCCTGATCAAAAAGTACTGATCGTCGCTCACGGCGCAGCCATTCACGCCCTCTTGTCGGCCATTTCTGACGGTGATACCGACATCCAAAACGCAAAGCTTGTCAATGCGTGCCTAAGCAATATCGAACGAATTGAAAATAAATGGCGCGTCAAAGATTACAATGTAAGCAGCCACCTATCAGAATCATAACAAAAAGGCCCGAATTCAGTTTTGGGCCTTTTTGGCGAGCATTTTTTTCTGAAGATCATGTAATATGGCGTCCGCCCCGTCAATGCTCCGGCGCTCCGTCCATACCGCCCTGTCCGCGCGGTAAACGTGTCCGTTTTTTACGGCTGTCAGCTGTTTCCAGAGGTGATTTTTTTCGAGTTCTTTCTCACCGTCCAACAGTACGATGTAATCAGGATCGATATGCAAAAGCTGCCCGGGCGTCATCTTGATAGAGTCTGATTTCCCGCCGGAATCCGTCTGGACCGCATAGGTAAACCCTGCGAGCGTCAAAAGCCGGGACGTAAAAAACTGATCATCCTTTACGGAAATGCTGTCATTTGCAGCGTCAATTAATAAAATCGTGCCGCCTTCTGCATCCAGCTTTCTTTTGATGTCATTCAGCTTTTCTTCCTGAGCCGACAATTGTTTCTCTATGATGCCATCTTTACCGACCGCCTTTTCAATAGTAAGGGCAGCGTCAACCGCATCCTGATAATCCGCAGCTTCATTTTTTAAAGCGATTGTCGGAGCGATCTTTGTCAGTTTTCGGTATATCCCCCTGTGAAGGCTTGAGTCTGCAATGATGAGATCGGGCTTTAACGAAGTGATCTTTTTCAAATCGGGATGTGACGGGGGCCCGACGGACGGACTGCCGTCGTTTCGCTCTGTCCGATTATCCGCCGCAGCCACAGGCTTTATGCCGAGATCATGGAGAATATCATTAAAGCCCGGATTCAACACGGCAACGCGCTGCGGGTGCGCAGCCACATGCGCCGTCCCCAGATCGTGCCTGACGGCGGTTTCATGTTCCTGTTCTGAGCATGCCGTTATGAAGAGAACGGATAAGATCATCAGCATACTGAAAATTGGTTTCATCTGTTCCCCCTCTTTCGTTTTTCCGCAATTATATCATTGACAATATAAGTATCAATGATATTCATTATCATTATTTTTATAAAATGGTTTCACAGCTTTTCTCCGTCAAGAAAGCCGAAGACTGATTCATGCCGCCCGCTTTATTTCATTCCTCTTTCGTTTCCATCAGACTTCTGCATTCAACAAAAGGTGACATTTATCCTGTTTTTGCCGCAGCTTCCAAAAATGGAATCAAACCGTTCGACCCAGCAAACAAGAGAGCGATTGCGGCTGTGTACAAATACTCATGTCCTTCCATCGGTTTTTTCCATTAAAATTTAAATATTTCGGGTTCCTATTAAACGAAAGAGAGATGATATACCTAAATAGAAATAAAACAAATTGAAAAAAATTGGGTCTACTAAAATATTATTCCATGCTATACAATTAATCCACAGAATAATCTGTCTATTGGTTGTTCTGCAAATGAAAAAAAGGAGAGGATAAAGAGTGAGAGGCAAAAAGGTATGGATCAGTTTGCTGTTTGCTTTAGCGTTAATCTTTACGATGGCGTTCGGCAGCACGTCTCCTGCCCAGGCGGCAGGGAAATCAAACGGGGAAAAGAAATACATTGTCGGATTTAAACAGACAATGAGCACGATGAGCGCCGCTAAGAAAAAAGATGTCATTTCTGAAAAAGGCGGGAAAGTGCAAAAGCAATTCAAATATGTAGACGCAGCTTCAGCTACATTAAATGAAAAAGCTGTAAAAGAGCTGAAAAAAGACCCAAGCGTTGCTTACGTTGAAGAAGATCACGTTGCAAAAGCGTACGCGCAGTCCGTGCCTTACGGCGTATCACAAATTAAAGCCCCTGCTCTGCACTCTCAAGGCTTCACCGGATCAAATGTGAAAGTAGCGGTTATCGACAGCGGTATCGATTCTTCTCATCCTGATTTAAAAGTAGCAGGCGGAGCCAGCATGGTTCCTTCTGAAACAAATCCTTTCCAAGACTACAACTCTCACGGAACTCACGTTGCCGGTACAGTTGCGGCTCTTAATAACTCAGTCGGTGTATTAGGCGTTGCGCCAAGCGCATCTCTTTACGCTGTAAAAGTTCTCGGCGCTGACGGTTCCGGCCAGTACAGCTGGATCATTAACGGAATTGAGTGGGCGATCGCAAACAATATGGACGTTATTAACATGAGCCTCGGCGGACCTTCTGGTTCTGCAGCGTTAAAAGCGGCAGTTGACAAAGCCGTTGCTTCCGGCGTCGTAGTCGTAGCGGCAGCCGGTAACGAAGGCACTTCCGGCGGCTCAAGCACAGTGGGCTACCCTGGTAAATACCCTTCTGTCATTGCGGTAGGCGCTGTTAACAGCAGCAACCAAAGAGCATCTTTCTCAAGCGTAGGTTCTGAGCTTGATGTCATGGCACCAGGCGTCTCTATCCAAAGCACGCTTCCTGGAAACAAATACGGCGCGTACAATGGTACGTCAATGGCATCTCCGCACGTTGCCGGAGCGGCTGCTTTGATTCTTTCTAAGCACCCGAACTGGACAAACACTCAAGTCCGCAGCAGTTTAGAAAACACCACTACAAAACTTGGTGATGCTTTCTACTACGGAAAAGGGCTGATCAACGTACAGGCGGCAGCTCAGTAAAACATAAAAAAACCGGCGTCGGCCATGGCCCCGCCGGTTTTTTTTATTATTTTTCTTCCTCCGCATGTTCAATCCGCTCCATGATCGACGGGTGGCTCCCTCTGAAAATTTTGACGAGAAACGGCGGGTTGACCCGGCTCAGTCCCGTATCGGCCAAGTCCTGAAACGTCTCAATCGCCGCTTCCCGGTTTCCGGTCAGCTCAATGCCGTAGCGGTCGGCGGCGTTTTCCTGATACCGGGAGACGGCATTCGTAATCGGATCAGAAGCAAAACTGAGAACGGATATGAGCAGCAATAACAGCGGGAGGGCGGCCAGATCTTCAGGCCCCTTTATATGAAGCATTCGGCCGAAGAATTTGGACAGCCGCTTATAAAGCTTGTCAATGATATAGAACCCGGCTAATGACAGCAGGAGATACCCGGCCAGTCCGATGTACACGTGCTTCATCACATAGTGCCCCATCTCATGCCCCATAATGAACAAAATTTCCCGATCCTTCAGTTTGTTAAGCGTCGTATCCCACAAAACGATTCGCTTATTCGAACCGATTCCCGTCACATACGCATTCAGCGCATTCGTTTTCTCCGACATATTTACTTCATAAACATGGCTGGCCGGAATATCGGCCTTGTCGGCAAGCGACAAGATTTTGCTTTCCAGCTCCTTGTCTTTCAGCGGATAGAAATCATTGTATAAAGGATCAATCACGACCGGCTGCAGGAAAAACAAAAACAGGGTAAACGGCACAGTAAGACACCAAGCGTAAAACCACCATTTTTTTGTATGCTTTGTGATCAGCCAGTAAAACACAAGAACACACACGGCAAACAGCGGAAAACTGATCCAGAAATCAATGACATGGTCTCTTATCCAGCTTGCTGCTGTCTGCGTCGAAATATGATACGCAAGCGAAACCCGATATCCGATCCATTCAAGCGGAAGCGAAGCCGCCGTAACGATGAGTGAAATCACAAATACGAAGCTTACGATTTGCAGCACCCGAAAGCGCACCGCTGCTTCCAGCCAATGCTTTATTTTCTTGGCAAGCCCCGTAATGAGCAGCAGAAAAAATAAAAACCAATCTAACGGCGCACCGATGAAAAATAAAAAATCCTTTACATTTGAAAAGTTTTCAGCGGCTTCCAGGCGGCCCGGGTCCATAAACGAGGACGGATCGGCTTTCGTTCCCTTTACGGCCTCCGGGACGGCGGAGTCGCCTGTCATAAAGAAATACCAATAGAAAAAAAGGCCGTACAGCACATAGGCAAGTCCCGCTGCCGCTATCCATTTGCGCATGGAAGTCTCCCTCCTTAGCCTTATGACTTACTCCTATTGTAAGCATAAATGCAAATAAATAGAACCAAGCCTCCGAAACGGATGTTAATCTTTTCACAACAGAAAAGAATGGAACAACAGGAAGCGGGAAAGACTAAAAAACGGAGTGATGAATATGAAAAAAATAATCGCGTTTATTGTAGTAATCGCCCTTTTGGTTATTGCTTTCTTCTATGTATACAGCCGGACCGGCGATGTGTTTCCATCAAGCAACGCAGATCTGATTATTCTGTCTGAGCACGGAAAAAAAGAAATCAAAATTAAAGACAGGCAGAATGTAAAAGATATGCTCGATATCTTGAACCAAGGAAAACAAGTCAAACTGACCAAAAGCGTATCTCCCGATTACGACGGAACGGTCAAATACCATGAAGACCGTTTTGATTCATTCAGCATGTGGCTCGAAGGCGGCAATTATATGCTGTACAAGTATAAAAACACGTATTACAAACTGACCCGGCATGATACGAAGCTTGTGCAAAGCATCATTAAGGAAGAATCGCAGAGCTGACCGGATCAGCATGTAAAAGCGAAGCCCCCGGCTTCGCTTTTCGTCCGTCATTTCGGAAGCATGTCCCGGACCGCCCGCCTCAGCAGCTTCCCGGTCGCGTTCTTCGGAATCTCATCAAGAAAAACCACTTCCGCCGGCCGTTTATATTTTGCCAAATGTGTTTCACAGTAATCAAAAACCGCCTGCTCTGTCAGCTCACCGTCCCCCGGCACTATATAAGCATGCACCGCTTCCCCCGTTTTGGCGTCAGGAACGCCGATGACCACGGCTTCTTTAATGCCCTCATGGCTGTAGAGCACTTCTTCTACTTCGCGCGGATAGACGTTGTATCCGCCGACGAGAATCATATCTTTTTTTCTGTCGACGATATAAAAATAACCGTCTTCATCGCGCTTCGCCAAATCACCCGTGTACAGCCAGCCGTCTTTCAGCGCGTGCTCCGTCTCCTCGGGCATCTTGTAATAGCCTTTCATCACATTCGGCCCTTTCACGATCAATTCTCCCACTTGATGGTCGGGCAATTCGCGTCCGAGCGTATCGACGACTTTATTTTCGACATGTAAAATATTCGTCCCGATCGAGCCGGGCTTTCTCCCCCGGTCAAACGGATTAAAACAAGTAACCGGAGACGCTTCAGAAAGTCCGTACCCCTCCAGAATGGTGACGTCAAAGGTTTGTTCAAACGTCTGCAACAGAGCGACCGGCATGGAGGCCCCGCCTGAAATGCACAGTCTGACGGACGCAAAATCCTCCGCCTTGCCGTGCTCGTATTGATACAGATAGTTATACATCGTCGGAACGCCGGCAAAAATGGTTGCCTGACGGCTTTTAATCAGTTTAAACACAGAAGCCGGGCTGAATTGCGGCTCGATTAAGACACACGCTCCGCTCATCAGAGGCGCATTCATACAAACGGTTAAACAAAAAACGTGAAACATCGGCAATGCCGCCACAATTTTGTCTTTCTCATTCATTCCTAAGTATCCGGCGACATCATTTGCATTGGAGAAAAGATTCTGATGGGTGAGCATGGCGCCTTTCGGTTTTCCGGTCGTCCCTGAGGTGTATAAAATGACGGCAGTATCATCTTTGGACAATGTCGGATAAGTTCTGCTGCGCTCCGCCGGGCGAAGCATTTTTGTAAACGTTGTCATTTTTAAGCGCAATTGAGGGTCTTCTGTCGATGGAGCGTTCTCTGCTGTCTGGCTGATAATGATATGCTCCAGCAGCGGCAGCGAGCCGTGCAGGCTTTCAAATACGGGAATTAAAAGGTCGATGCCGGCGATCGCTTTGACATCGCCGTTTTTCAGCATGTATGCGATTTCTGAAGGTGTATATGCCGGATTAACAGGTATGACGACAATTCCCGCTTTTAACGCGCCGAAAAACGCAATAACAAAATCAGGCGTATTTCCGAGCAGCAGCGCGAGATGATCCCCTTTTTTCAGTCCCCTGTCCTCCAAGCCGTTTGCAAATGCTTTGATTTTACCTGCCAGCTCCTCATACGTCATGTACTGATCTTGAAACAGACAAGCTGGTTTTTCCGGTTTCTGCGATGCCGTTTCTTCCAATTTGGAAACCAGATTCATTTTCCCACCCCTTTAAAAATTGTAATGAATGAATAGTCATTCATTTATCCGGAATAAACGTTCACTTTTATTATAGAAAAATATAGAAAAACACTCAAGGGCAAAAAGCCCCGAGTGCCGTAAAACCGGAAACTATAATTGTTTCAGCGCTTCACTGACCGGCGTGCCGCCCGCCGTCAGATCGAATGCTTTTTCATACGTATTCGGTTCATCAAGGGATGCGATAACGGTCTTGGCGACATCGTCTCTTGAAATGGAACCTCTTTCCAAATCGGCCGCGGCTTTGATATTTCCTGTGCCGGGATCATTTAATAACCCGCCCGGCCGGATAATCGTATACGTCAGACCGCTCGCTTCAAGAATTTTATCCGCATAATGCTTTGCGGCGTAATACGGCTTCAGCGCTTCATTCCAATTGCCGCGGTTATGAGCCTGAAGGGCGCTTACCATAATGAACCGCTTGATGCCTGCTATCTTTGCCGCTTCTATCGCTTTCGCGGCTCCGTCAAGATCAATCAAAAGCGTCTTATCGTATCCGGTGCTTCCTCCTGATCCGGCGGTAAACACAATCGCGTCACAGCCTTCGGCGGCTTTCGCGATGTCTTCCGGGCTTCCTTCCAAATCTGCAAGAACGGCTTCTGTTCCCGCGGCTTGAAGCGCTTCTTTCTGCTCTTGTTTCCGGACCATCGCCCGCAGCGTATGCGTGCCGTCTTTTTGAAACAGCCCGGTCAGCCGCTGTCCGATCTGTCCGTTTGCTCCGATGAGAAATACTTTCATCATGATCCCTCCCCATTCATTATGGTTCTATCATTTCACAAAAACGGGCGCTGATTCAAATCATGCGTTCGGCAAATGTTCTAATAAATCAGCTCGAGGAAATCTTCCAGCTCTATTTTGCCGAAATACTGTTTCAGATCGATTCCGGCCAGCGCCTCCTTGATAGCGGTTCGGTCATACTGTTTTCCGGTCAGCGCCTGTTCGACTTCACTCACATCTTTCGCACCGAAGAAATCACCGAAAATTGTGCAGTCCTGAATGATTCCTTTTTTCACTTCAAGACGCAGATCAATCGATCCGACCGGATAACGTTTCGAATGCTGAAGATTAAATGCGGGCGACCTTCCGAAATTCCAGTCCCAGTTTTGATAGCGCTCTTCGGAAATCTTCCGGATCGCTTTCCAGTCTTCATCGGTCAGTTTATATTCCGGCACTTCGGAAAGATCATTTGTATTAAAAATATGGTGAAGCAGGTGCTTTTTGAATTCATCCGCCGTCATTTTGTCATCAAGAAACTCGCTGATGTTGGCGACACGGCTTCTGATCGACTTAATGCCTTTTGATTCGATTTTGTCTTTTTTCACTTTCAAGGCTGACACAACATGATCAATGGCGGAATCCAGCATTAATGTTCCGTGGCTGAAAATACGCCCTTTCGTCGAAAATTGAGCGTTGCCGGAAATTTTTCTGCCGTCCGCGACGATGTCGTTTCGGCCGCTTAATTCAGCTTCCACACCGAGCTGGCGCAGCGCCTGAATAACGGGTTCGGTGAATTTTTTAAAATTGTGAAAGCTGTCGCCGTCATCCTTAGTGATAAAACTGAAATTCAGATTCCCGAGGTCATGGTAAACCGCACCGCCTCCTGACAGCCTGCGGACGACGATGATTCCGTTATGTTCTACGTATTTCGTATTGATTTCTTCTATTGTGTTTTGGTTCTTACCAATGATAATCGACGGCTGATTGACATAAAACAGCAGGTATGTCTGTTCAGGGTCGAGATGCTTCACGCAATATTCCTCGATCGCGAGGTTGATCCTCGGGTCGGTTATGTTTTGGTTGTCGATAAATAACATGGTGCTCCTCCTTTATTTCTCCCACTTCAATCCGGAAGCGGCGATTGTCACTTCGCCCCCGAACACGGATTCCGCTTCTTCTTTCAGCTTCCGGTGCTCGCCGAAATGAGGCAGATGCGTGAGAATCAGCTCCCCCGCTCCGGCCTCCTCCGCGATACGTCCGGCTTCCAAACTGTTCATATGGCCGGCTGACGTGCCGTCCTGGTCCGCGTAAAAATTGCACTCGCAGATCAGCAGATCGGCATTTTCCGCAAAAGGGATAAACGCGTCCTGGTAGCTTGAATCAGCCGTATACACAACAGAAGCGAAACCGTCAGTAATCCGCATCGCATAACAAGTGACCGGATGCACCGTTTTCAGGAAGGTAATGGTGAACGGACCTAGAGAAAGCGGGCGGTCCGGCTGATAGGCCACTCCTTTTGTATGCGTTTTATATGTAAGACGCTCAAACTGTTCTATATCAGCATCATGCCCGTAAATTGGCAGTGCATGCGTCCCTTTTCCGAGAAAGGAGCCGACCTGTTTGGCAAATTGAAGCGGCCCGATATCAGCGATATGATCATGGTGATAATGGGACAAAATGACGGCATCAAGCTCTTCTGCCGGAACATAGGCAAACAGCTTTGATAATACGGCGCTTCCGCAATCGACGAGCAGAGAATAGCCGCCGGACTGAAACAGATAGCCTGAAGTTGCTTCGTTTGCGGCCGGAAACCCGCCGCAGCACCCAATAACTGTAACTTTCATATGATCCTCCAATGTTTATGATAAAAAGATCCTTTCCTCCAATATACCTATTTTTCGTACAAATTGCATGTTTTAAACATTGTGTCAAAACAGCCGTTGATTTTCTCAAACTGTTATAATACAATGTAGAGACAAAACAATGAAAGAGGGATGGGTATGTTGGAAAAGATGTCGGATTTTTTCAGAAATTTACCCGGTAAGAAATGCGAAGAATGCGGAAATGAGATTGTTGAGCAGTATGAGTGTCACATTAATCTGTGCAATGACTGCTTGAAAATTAAGGATATGTGACAATAGGGCGCCGCACAATTCTAAGTTGTGCGGCGCCCGTTTTTTCGGCCGTCATCATACTTTCTGAATAGGGCGTTATTCACCATTATTAGCAATTATCTGTACGTTTTAAAAGATTCAGTATATTCAATCTATATTTTTCTATAGACGGATTGTTTTCTTTTCTATTATAATTTGTTCTAATAGCTATCTTTTTAGATACTTATTGCACTTTTTTCTTCGGGAGGTAATCTATGAAAAAATTACGCTTTGGACTAGCGACGCAAATTTTCGTCGGACTCATACTAGGGGTTGTAGTCGGTGTCATCTGGTACGGCAATCCCGCCATTCCAACATATTTACAGCCTATCGGCGATTTGTTTTTACGCTTAATCAAAATGATAGTGATTCCAATTGTCGTCTCCAGCTTAATCATCGGCGTTGCCGGCGCGGGAAGCGGAAAACAAGTCGGAAAATTAGGCTTCAAAACGATTTTGTATTTTGAGATCATTACCACTTTTGCCATTATTCTCGGGCTGGCTTTGGCGAATCTGTTTCATCCGGGAACAGGCGTTAATATACATGAAGCTCAAAAAACAGATATCAGTCAATATGTTGAAACAGAAAAAGAACAAAATAACAAATCTATCGCAGACACATTCCTGCATATCGTACCGACAAACTTCTTCCAATCATTAGCCGAAGGAGATCTGCTTGCCATCATCTGCTTTACCGTGCTGTTTGCACTCGGCATCTCGGCAATCGGTGAAAAAGGAAAGCCTGTCTTGGCCTTCTTTGAAGGTGTTTCTCATGCGATGTTCCATGTTGTGAACCTCGTCATGAAAGTTGCGCCGTTTGGTGTTTTTGCGTTGATTGGTGTTACCGTTTCCAAATTTGGGCTCAGTTCCCTGCTTTCACTCGGTAAACTGGTCGGTTTAGTATATGTAGCTTTGGCTTTCTTTCTCATTGTTGTATTCGGAATCGTCGGAAAGCTTGCCGGAGTAAACATTTTCAAATTCCTCGCCTATATGAAGGATGAAATTTTATTAGCGTTCAGTACGTCAAGCTCCGAAACCGTACTCCCCCGCGTTATGGAAAAAATGGAGAAAATCGGCTGTCCGAAAGGTATTGTTTCCTTTGTTGTGCCGATCGGATATACCTTTAACTTAGACGGATCTGTGCTGTACCAATCTATCGCCGCTTTATTCCTCGCTCAGGTATACCACATTGACTTGTCCATTTGGCAGCAGATTACCCTTGTGCTTGTCTTGATGGTCACTTCCAAAGGAATGGCTGCCGTGCCCGGGACTTCTTTCGTCGTCCTGCTTGCGACATTAGGCGCATTCAACATTCCTGCAGAAGGCCTTGCATTCATCGCCGGTGTTGACCGGATTATGGACATGGCCCGTACGGTCGTCAATCTGACCGGAAACGCGCTGGCATCCGTTGTGATGTCAAAATGGGAAGGCCAGTATGATCCCGTTAAAGGCGCGAAGGTCATGAGCCTCGCCAAAACAGAACAAAACACAACCATCTCAGGTTAAAATGAAAACCCTGCACGGAATGATTTCCGCGCAGGGTTTTTTATGCCATCGGCGATAAAACGTACCGGTGCAAAAGCTTCGCCGTATTAAGAAGCGATAATTCATGCGTGCGTTCAAAAGCGTGTGAAGCGTCAATTCCCGGGCCGATCAGCCCATGGACGATGTCATGGCCCGAACGGATGGCTGCTGAGGCATCAGAACCGTAATACGGATAAATATCAAGCTGATAATCAATGCCATAGCGCTCCGCAAGCCCGGCCAGATGTTTTCTGAGCTGATAATGGTACGGGCCGCTCGCATCCTTCACGCAAATGGAGACGGTATATTCATCCGTAGACTGGCCGTCGCCGATCGCTCCCATATCAACAGCCAAGTATTCGACGGTCTCAGGAGGAATGTTGGAATTGCCTCCGTAGCCGATTTCTTCATTATTAGAAATCAGAAAATGCGTCGTATACGGAAGTTCGATTTTCTCTTCCGTGATGCGGCGGATTAAATCCAAGAGCAGAGCCACGCTCGCTTTGTCATCAAGATGCCGGGACTTAATAAAGCCGCTCGGCGTAATCTGCACGCGCGGGTCAAATGAGATGAAATCGCCGACCCTGATGCCGAGATCGGACGTCTCTTCCTTCGTCCGGACAGGCTCATCAAGGCGGACTTCCATATTCTCCTGATTCCGCTCTGCCTTGCCGGCGTCCTTGTAGACGTGCACTGAAGTCTGATGCATTAAGATGGTGCCTGTATAGGTTTTGCCGGAAGAAGTTTGGATCTCGCAATATTCCCCTTCAATCGAGTGATATCGGAAGCCGCCGATCAAGTCAATCTTCAGCCGGCCGTCCGCCTTTATCTCCTTTACCATCGCGCCGAGCGTATCGACATGCGCCGTCAGCAATCTGTGTTTCTTGTCATCACGGCCGGGAATTGTGACAAAAAGACCGCCTTTGCGGTTTCTGTAAGAGGAGACGCCCCATTCTTTTAAAAGACTTTCTGTATAGGCGATAACCTCGTATGTATTGCCCGTCGGACTCGGAATCGACACCAATTCTTTAATCAGTTCCATCGTATGTTTCATATTTGCCACAGGTCATTCCTCCTATCCATTTTATTCTTCTTAAAATATACTCTTTTGATCCATAACCCGTCCAATCTTTTCCTTCTCTTTTTTCATAGAATGAAGGGAGCATGAGCATAGGAGGGAAATGTATGATCAGCCGTAAACCGCACAAGCGGAAAAGGTTTCATAATGATTGGTTTGAGGATTGGTTTGAGGATGATTGGTCTGGTGCAGCCTTCTGGGGCTGTAAAAAAGAAAAAGATCACTGTAAAAAGAAAAAAGAAGACCCTTGTAAAAAGAAGAAAGAAAAAAAGAAGAAAGATAAAAAGAAGCATCATCATTCATGCCGCCGCTGCTGCCGTCATTGGTAATCGTTCACACAAGCCCGTTTTACAAATAGATATCTCATGCTCCCCAAACAGCGGATGCTGCTTGGGTTTTTTTATTAAAATTAGTACCAAGTAATAATATCAGGTGTTATAATCTGATATAAAGGAGTGATTTTTCATGTCAAAATCTAAAATTACAGCAATCGGTACATATGCTCCGGCACGCCGATTAACAAACGCGGATTTGGAGCGCATCGTCGATACATCTGATGAATGGATCGTCCAGCGCACCGGTATGAAGGAAAGACGCATTGCCGGCGAACATGAATTCACATCGGATTTGTGTGTGGAAGCGGTGAAAAACCTTGCAGAACGATACAGCGGAACTCTTGATGATGTCGATATGATCCTTGTCGCCACAACGACGGCGGACTATGCGTTTCCAAGCACCGCGGCACGCGTGCAGGCTTACTTCGGCTGGCCGCACACGGGGGCGCTTGATATTAACGCCACATGCGCCGGACTCACTTACGGCCTTCAGCTCGCAGACGCATTAATTACCGCCGGTTCCCATCAAAAAGTGATTGTCATTGCCGGTGAAACATTATCAAAGGTAACGGATTATACTGACCGGACGACCTGCGTTCTTTTCGGAGACGCTGCTGGCGCCCTATTGGTGGAACGCGATGAATCAGCGCCGGGCTTTTTGGCAGCCGTGCAAGGAACAGCGGGAGGAAGCGCGGACGTGCTGTATCGCACGGGACTGAGCACAGAATTAAACGGCGAGCCGCTTAAAGGCGGAGGAAACATGGTGCAAAACGGGCGCGAAGTATATAAATGGGCGGCCAGAACCGTGCCTGAGGAATGCAATGCCCTTTTAGAAAAAGCCGGCTTTTCAAAAGACGATCTGGATTGGTTCGTTCCTCACAGCGCCAACATGCGGATGATCGAATCCATCTGCGAAAAACTGCCCTTCCCGCTTGAACGGACGTTGACAAGCGTTGAATATTACGGCAACACTTCATCGGTTTCTATTATTCTCGCATTGGATGAAGCTGTGAAAGCAAAAAAACTGTCGGAAGGCCAGACGCTGGTATTATTCGGGTTCGGCGGCGGATTGACGTATACCGGACTGTTGGTGAGATGGGGATTTTAATAGTACGACGATCGAAATCTAAAAAAAAGAGGCCCTGAGCATCTGCTCAGAGCCTCTTTTTCTTATGCTGTTATTTCTTCTTCCGTTTTGTGTTCTTTTTTGCTTTGCACCGTAAAATACACGATGGTCAGCGCGATCATGACAACGGCGATGCCCAACAGAATGGATGCCTGCTGCCACATATAGCCGTAATCGCCATTTGAAATGACGGCGCGGAACCCGTTGATGCTGTAAGTCATCGGCAGTGCCCCGTGAATCACTTGATAGAATCCCGGCAGGAGTTCAAGCGGGAAGGTTCCTCCGCTTGCCCCGAGCTGGAGCACCAGAATGATGACAGCGATAAAGCGTCCCGGATTCCCCATCGTTGTCGCCAATAATTGAATCATGGACAGGAACGCGATGCTGGTAATCATCGTAAAGAGATAGAATCTCCACGTGCTTTCCACATCAAGCCCGATTCCTTTTAACAGAACCGTGGCAACAATAACGGATTGAATCAGTCCGACAAGAAGAATAACACTGAATTTGCTGAGGAACCATTCAAAACCGTTTCTCGGACGCCCTGAAGCTTCACTCAGAGGGAATACGACCGTCAGCATCAATCCGCCGACATACAAGCCCATAGAGAGAATATAAGGCGTCAGTCCGGTACCGTAGTTAGGCACGGAATGAATCGCGTTATCGTCCGTTTTTACCGGATCGGCAAACATGCTGTACGTTTTGTCATCTGTCTTAATGTCCCCGGTTTGATCAGCCGCATCTTTCAGCTGGCTGGACAATTGTCCGGTGCCGTCTAAAAGCTTGCTTAAACCGGTGCCGAGAGACGCTTGACCCTGCTCAATTTTGGACGAGCCGTCATGGATTTTGTTTTGCGCGTCCAGCAGTTTCGTTAAGCCGCCTGACACTTGGCCGCTCCCTGACACTAACGCTTCTGATCCTGATTTGAGCTGTCCGAACTTGCTGTTGTATTCGCCGATGCCGGCCGTCAGTTTGTTTTGGCTTTCAAAAACAGTCTGCGCTCCGCTGTATAATTTATCAGTTCCCGCTGTCAGCTGGTTAATCGCGTCTTGTACCGCCGCTGCGCCGTTATACAGTTTCGATGTGGACTGAGGCAGTGCTTTCAGCTGATCAGCCTTCGCTTTTACATCTTTGAGCGCGCTTTTTATGACTGACATATCCGGAAGCTGAATATCTCCGCCGGACGGAAGCTGGCTGACGATATTGTCTAAATTCGGAAGGTCAGCCTTCGGAAGCTTCTCATTCAGAAGCTGAACAAGTTTCGCTTTTTGCTCATCCGTTAAGAAATCACTGTCCTTAATCACCTTTTTGACCGCATCATCCCGGGCATCCAGGCTGTTTTTCAGATCAGAAAGCTTCTTCTTAAACTGCTGCAGGTCCTTTTCAGTCTGTTCGAGCTGCCCAACCGCGTTTTCAATGTCTGACAGGTTGACTGAATTGATCGCATCTTCAAATGCCGCCGCTTTTTGCGACACTTCCTGCGCCTTGCTGTTTAACGCGCTTAATCCATTCGTTAAATCCGGAAGCTTTTGCTGGAGCTGCTTTTGTGCGTCAAGGCTTGTTTTCAGCCCGCTGGCCACTTGGTCTCCTCCTGAAGCAATCTGTCCTGATTTATCTTGAATTTCGGCGCTTGCGCTTTGAAGTTTTGCGATAGAGCTGTCAAGCGTTTGAATTCCGCTTGTCACTTTCGCCGCGCCGTCTGCAAGCTGCTGTGTTTTATCGCCGATGGTGGCGGTGCTTTCAGTAAGCTTCGCTAAATTTTCCTTCAGCTTGGCGCTGCCGTCTTTCGCGTTTTTCGTGCCGTCGTCTATTTTCTTGGCTCCGCTGCTGGCTTTGCCGAGCCCTTTGGCAATATCTTTAAAGTTATCAAAAATGACTTTTGCGTATTGCTCTGTCACTTCTTTCGACACGGAGGCTTTCAGTTTGTCGATCGCCTTTTCCCCGATTGTCGCGCCGACATAGTTTGATCCGGCATTCGTATGATATTTCAGATCCAGCTTCTTCGGATTTTTATCCATTACCGTGCTGGCGTTTTTAGAAAAATCTTCAGGAATCTCGACCAATAAATAATATTTAGCATTTAATAAGTCCTTTAACGATTGATCAAGATCGCTTGAAAAATGCCAATCAAAATTATCATTTTTCTTTAACTCTTTCACAAGGTCGTCACCGATCTGAAGATGTTTCCCTTCGTAGTCCGCCCCTTTATCCTGGTTGACAACGACAACCGGCAGCTGATCCACCGTGCCGTACGGGTCCCAGTACGCCTTCAAAAACACTCCGCTGTAAATCAGCGGAACGAATAATATGGCAATGATGGGGATTAACAGTTTCTTGTTCGTTACAATGTCTTTCCACTGGCTTTTTATTGTATTCAACCCTGTTGCCTCCTTCCGCAAACTGACTCATTTGACAAAACGGTCACGGCACCTAAAAAGTGAAGGATCATCTATTATTTAGATAATCCTTGACCAACATACATTTCCAGCAATTCGGCGATCGTCTCTTTTTCAAGAGGCGGATGGTTTTTTTCCCAGTCAAATATCAGCGCGATGTAGAGCTTGAGCATCACAAAAGCGGTCAGTTCCGGATCACACGGTTTAATGCTTCCGTTTTCAATGGCTGTTTCTATCTTTTCTTTAATGTATGACAGAATGGCCCGCTCCATTTTCGCAATGACATCCTGAACGGCTATTGTACCAATCTCGGCGTTCTCCTGAAAAATTTTAATAGTCAGCTGGTGTGTTTTTCTGAATTCCAAAATCGCGACAAGCGCCCGGTGGACATTTTCGTGAAATGAAAGCTCCGGTTTCATCGCTTCGTCTGCGTGTTCCTTCATTTCTCTTAAAATAGTGGTGAAAATATCATCAAACAGTTCTTCTTTGTTTTTGAAAAACGTGTAGATGGTTCCCTTCCCCACATTTGCAAGCTTTGCCACCAGATCCATTGTCGTTGCTTTGTAGCCGAATTGTGTAAAAGACTTCGTTGCCGCTTCCAGAATGAGCTTTTTCCGATCGACGGACATGTTTCCCACCTCGTTAAATTGACCGTTTGAACGTTTTAGTCATTTTGTACATAAGATAACTTATCACAGTCACAAAGAAGATTCAAATGTTTTCTCTCTTTATTGGTGTTCCCTTTACAGAACGGGAACATGCAAAAAAACCTCCGTTTTACGATAACGGAGGCTGGTACGTTTCAAATAAATAAGCCAGTGAATCGTATACGGCGGCTTTTCCCTGGTCGATACAGTCGGGGATGCCCACCCCTTCGAAAGACGCGCCCGTCGCGTATACGCCCGGATAGGAAGCTTTCAGCGCATCTCTGAACTCTTTGATGCGCTCCTTATGGCCGACATGGTATTGCGGCATGCTTTCGTTCCAGCGGGTCACACAGGTCATTTCCGGTTCGCCATTTATTTTCATTACTTTTTTCAAATCTTCCATTACGATTTTAATGATCTCGTTATCTGAAAGATCTACGATGGATTCATCTCCGGCCTTTCCGACGTACGCCCTGAGAAGCGTTTTGCCCTCCGGCGCCGCGTGCGGCCATTTTTTATTCGTCCATGTGCAGGCCGTGATGGAGAAGTCGCTGTTTCTTGAGATAACGAATCCCGTACCTTCATGCTCCATCTTGACGGCTCCCTCAGGAAAACCTAAGGCGACGTTGGCAACGGACGTAGAATGCATGTCTTTAAGACATGAAACCGCCGGCAGATCAGAAAGCATTTTCGCCGCGGCTTTATGCGGGGCTGTTACTATGCATCCTTCCGCATAGAGCACTTTGCCGTTATCAAGCGTCACGGAATATCCTTTCTCCTCGCGGCCGATATGGGTGACTTTCGTTCCTTTCATCACCTTTGTCAGCGTAAGCTGCTTTTCCAGCTCCTCCACCAACGTTTGAAGCCCTGTCGTCAGCGTTAAAAACTGGCCCTGCTTTTTGGCCGTCAGCTGCTGTCCCGAAGGCTGCGGACGTGATTTTTTCATACCGAGAATCAGGCTTCTGTGCTTCTGCTCAGTCTGATAGAATTGCGGAAACGTGGACATGAGGCTCAGCTTATCAATATCTCCGGCATAAATCCCTGATAATAGCGGTTCTATTAAATTCTCAACGACTTCGTCACCGACGCGTCTGCGGAAAAATTCACCCAGAGACTGATCTTCCTTCGGTTTGCTCGCAGGCAGGACAAAGTCAAGCGCCGCCCGCGCCTTTCCGGGAACAGAAAATAAACCGGTGGAGATGAACGGAGCGATTTTGGTCGGAATGCCCATCACCGCGCCCTTCGGCATCGGATGGAGCGTCTCGTTGACGAGCACGTAAGACTGGCCGGTCGCATTGTTTACGAGCAGATGCTCAAGCCCCAAATCTTTGACGAGCTGCGGCGCGCTTTTTTTCCTTTCCAAAAAAGAATCCGGCCCCCGCTCAATGATGTAGCCGTCTTTATGCGCCGTCTGAATTTTGCCGCCCGCTCTCGGGCCCGCTTCAATCAGAGTGACCTCAAGCGGCAGCTGTTTTTCTTTGATTTCTTTTTCCATGTAGAAGGCGGCGGCTAATCCCGTTATGCCGCCGCCGATGATGACCAGATGTTTTTTATCGCCACTCATTTTTATCGCCTTCTTTACCGTTTAATTCTACTTGTCCAGCTCTTTCAGCACGACCGCTGCAAGCGCGTCGATAAATTCAGGCTGTGCGTTCGGCATGGCCGGACGATAGTAGCTTGCGCCGACTTCTTCGGTCACAGCTTTGCATTCATAATCATTATCGTAAAGCACCTCTAAATGATCGGCAACGAAGCCTGCGGGCACGTATACAAATGCTTTATAAGGATGCTTTTGGTACAGATCGCGCGTGAGATCCTGCACATCCGGCCCGAGCCACGGATCAGGGGTATTCCCTTCGCTTTGCCAGCCGACTGCGTAATCGGTAATTCCGGCGCCTTCGGCAATCAGTTTTGCGGATTCCTCCAGCTGGTCAGGATACGGATCGCCGTATTCTTTTATTTTTTCAGGAAGGCTGTGCGCTGAGACGATCAGCATCGCGTCATCCCGTTCTTCTTTCGGCATTGATTCATACGTTTTCTTCACCTGGCTGACCCAATAATCAACGAATTTCGGTTCATCATACCAGCTTTCAACAGACTTGATGGTCAAGCCGCCGAGCTTCTCCGCTTCTTCTTTCGCGCGTTTGTTGTATGACTGGACGCTGAATGTTGAAAAATGAGGGGCGAGCACAAGGCTGACAGCTTCTGTAATGCCGTCTTTATGCATGTCCGCCACCGCGTCTTCAATAAACGGTTCAATATGTTTTAATCCGATGTACACTTTGAATGTTACGTCATCCTGGATTTCATTTAAACGCTGTGCGAGCTTCTCCGCCTGCTCCTGCGTAATTTTTGCAAGCGGCGAAATGCCTCCGATCGCTTCATATCTGTCTTTTAAATCTTGAAGCATATGAGGCTCCGGCTTTCTTCCGCGTCTGATATGCGTATAATAACGTTCTATGTCCTCTTCTTTGTAAGGCGTTCCGTAAGCCATGACAAGAAGTCCCATTTTCTTTTTGCTGCTCATTTTGTTAAACACCTCTTTTGATGGTCTGTCCACCTTGATTTTGACAGGAAAATCTTCTTATAACCAACGATCTGCTCAGGAAGATCGTTCCGTTTTTTTGGCCGCGGAGTATTCATGTACAAACGCCGTCAGCTTTTTCAGCGTTGCCGGATTGACATCAGGGAATACACCGTGCCCTAAATTGAAAATAAACCCGTCCGTTTTCATGCCTTGATCAAGTATCGCTTTCGCTTTTTTCTCGATGACTTCCCAAGGCGCAAGAAGAAGCGACGGATCAAGATTGCCCTGAACCGTTTTTGTAATGCCTTGTTTTCTGGCGTCATCTATGCCGAGTCTCCAATCAAGACCGACGACATCAAGAGGAAGGTCATGCCAATCCCCGGCCAGATGGCTTGCGCCTACGCCGAACATGATCAGCGGAACTTGTTCTGCTGAAAGCTCCCGGAATATTCTGTCCATCACCGGTTTTATAAACTGCCGGTAATCTTCGCGGTTCAGCGCGCCGACCCATGAATCAAAAATCTGAATGGCTTTTGCGCCGGCGTTAATCTGCGCTTTCGCATAAACGATAATCATGTCCGCGAGCTTGTCCATCAGCATTTGCCACGCTTGCGGCATACTGTGCATAAACGCTTTTGTTTTGTTGTAATTTTTAGAAGGCCCGCCTTCAATCATATAACTGGCCAGCGTAAAAGGCGCTCCCGAAAAACCGATGAGCGGAACATTCAGCTGTTCGTTTACGAGTAATCGGATCGTTTCCAGCACGTAAGGAACATCCTGTTCGGGATTCAGTTCGCCGAGCTTTTCAATATCCGCAGCAGAGCGCACCGGCTGATCGATCACCGGGCCGATTCCGTTTTTTATTTCAACATCCACTCCGATATAAGGAAGCGGCGTCATAATGTCTTTATATAAAATGGCAGCGTCCACTCCGTACTGCTCGACCGGAAGCCTCGTCACATACGCGCACAGCTCGGGCTGATGCGTAATTTCGACTAAGCCGTACTTTTCCTTCAGCTTGCGGTATTCCGGCTGAGACCTCCCCGCCTGTCTCATGTACCAGACAGGGACGTGATTTGTTTTTTCTCCCCGTGCCGCTTTTAAAAACGTATCATTAAACGCTTCTCGTTTACTCATCTGAATTTCCACCTTTCCTCCTGCAACCATACGTTCGTGTTCTTCGCCCATTACACTATACCTTGTTTTTTCAAAAGCGTATAGAATTGAGGCTCAATGTTCAAAAAATCGCCGAATTCATGATTAAGAAGAAAAAAGCTTCGGCTGAACGTATTCCGTTCCCTCTCCTTCTTGATCCGTCTGTGAATTATATGGAACGACTTTGTATGAAGCCCCTGAAAACAGATTGGCGTACGGTATGTCAAAGCTGCCTTTTCCTTTCACCGAATCCAGAAGTTTGTCTTTTCCGTCTTTCTTCTCATATATTCGGTAAACAACCCGATCATCCTTTTGAATATCCCATTTTAATTGAACCGTAATCAGTCCCATCGCCTTAAATGTATAACGGGCCGACAGGGACTTTACCGCCTCCAGCTCAATCGGGCTGCCCAGTTCCTTCACATTTTCAGGCTTTTTGAATGTCCGGCCGTTTTCCCCCGCTTTTGTGACGATATCTTTAAAGAGTCTGACCGGGTATTGGCTTCCGCCTTTCAGGTAATGGGTTTTATCCGTTTTGTCATAGCCCATCCAGACGGCTCCCGTCAGTCCGGGAGTGTATCCCGCAAACCAGGCGTCCTTTGTCGCGCCGGGGACGCCGGGAAATGTGGTCGTGCCGGTTTTCCCCGCCAGGTCACCTTGATAGCTGCCTTGTGAAGCGGTTCCTTCTTTCACGACCTGCTGAAGCATTCTCGTCATATTCCATGCCGTCTGTCCGCTGAAGACGCGCGTTTTGCCGTTTTTAGGCCCGGATAACGTTTCTCCGTCTTCGTCCGTGATGTTCTCTATAAAAAATGGCTTCGTATACATTCCGTTTGCCGCAAAGGTATGATAAGCTCCGGCAAGCTGAAGCGGGGTGACGCCTTCTGACAGACCGCCAAGCGCAATCGCGAGTCCGTTGTCAGAAATGTTCATGCCGTTTTTCTCAAGATACGATTTTCCCGTATCTACGCCGATCTGCTTCAATGTCCAGACAGCGGGCGCATTTATGCTGTAAGTGATCGCATCCTGCATCGTCACTTCCCCCTTGTACTGTCCGTCATAATTTTTCGGTTCATACCCGTCGTAGGACGTCAGTTTGTCTTGGAGAAGCGAATACGGTTTGAACTTGTCTTCCTGCATGGCGGGCCCGTATACGGCAATCGGCTTAAACGTTGAGCCCGGCTGCCGCTTCGCCGTAACCCTGTTGTATCCTTTTGTCACGTAGTCGCGTCCGCCGACTGCCGCGCGCACGCCTCCGGTTTTATTATCAATAAAGACGGCGCTTCCCTCTGCCGCCTGATCCGTCCCCGGAAAATAGCCGCTTTCCTTCATGAGGGTGTATGCCGTTTTCTGCAGCTTGGAATCAAGTGACGTCCGGATCGTATAACCGCCTTGAAGCAGCTGTTCACCTGACATCGAATAACGGTCTTCCGCCTCCTTGATGACAAGATCAATATAACTGTCAAACCAAGGCGTTTCTGATGTTTTCTTGACATTAAGCCCCAATGTCCGGCCCTGGGCTCTGACGGCTTCCTTGGCGCTGATATAGCCTTGGTCGTTCATCATTGCAAGAATCGTATCGCGGCGTTCTTTATTTTTATCCGGATGCTGAATCGGCGAATAAAGAGATGGCGCCTTCGGAATCGCTGCCAGAACGGCTCCTTCCGCAACGGTTAAATCTTTTACTTCTTTATTAAAGTAGTAGTGGGACGCGGCTTGAATGCCGTAAACGCCATGGCCGAAATAAAGCTGGTTCAGGTACATTTCAAGCAGCTTGTCCTTGCTGTAATCACGCTCAAGATTGATGGCGATAATGACTTCCTTCGTCTTGCGCAAAAATGTTTTATCATGAGTCAGAAAAATGTTTTTCGCCAGCTGCTGGGTGATCGTGCTTCCGCCCTCCACCTTGCCGCCTGCTAAAACATCCCGGAACACCGCCCGGCCGACAGACTTCACATCAATGCCGTGATGTTCGTAAAACCGTTTATCTTCAACGGCGATAAAGGCATCTCTCACATCTTCCGGAACCTGCTGAATGGATACCGGCTCGCGATTTTCCGTATAGAGGCTCGCGATTTCATCACCGTTTTGATCGACGATTTTTGAAGATGCGTGCAGTATTAATTTCTTTTCATCGATGACATAATGGCCGAGAAATATAATGATAATGTATCCGATTAACGCGAGAAAAGCGGTTGCCGCCGCAATTACAGCCGGAATAAAGAATCTTTTTTTCTTTTTCAGCATAAGTCACCTCGCCTTTCTTAACTTGTAGTATGGGAAATATTGTTTCGAATTATGTCAGAATGAGTCGCCAATAGAAACTTATACCACTCTTTTGATATACTAGCAAGCAGGAGGTGGCTGATATGAAGGTTTATATTACATACGGGACAGCCGATTTTTTAAAGACGATTGCAAAGAAACACCCGAGTGAGAATATGGTGCTGATGCAAGGGGAGGATAATGCGGTTTTAATTCATGAAACAAATGGAGAAACCGTTTTTCAGGCGCCCCATTCCTATGAAAGCATCGACAGCGTCGGGGAAATCAAAAATCCGGGCTACGCCGTCCTCAACAACATCGCCGTTACCCAGGAAGGCCGTCCGCTGTTTGAAAACCGGTTTAAAAACCGCGCCGGCAAAGTGGAAAATGAACCCGGTTTTGAAGCCATCCGCGTATTAAGACCGCTTGAAGGCGATACGTATGTCATTTTGACCCTGTGGGAAGAGGAAAAAGCCTTTCAGGGCTGGCAGCAGTCAAACTCTTATCAGGAAGCTCATAAAAAACGCGGAACATCTGCCGGCATCGACACAACGTCTATTTTCTCCCGCCCGTCTTATGTAACCGCTTATTACGCAATAGACTGAAAACCGCCGGAGATTCTCCGGCTTTTTTGATGTCCCGATTTTACGCATCCTTCTTTGCACCTTCCGCCCGCCTATGAATAATCTGTAGCAATCCTATTTATAAACGGAGTGGTTCAATTGGGGATCGGCGTCTACTCGGTACATCTGCTTTATGTTGCTTTTATCGCTGCCATTATCGTTTTTATGCTCCTCAGGAAAGATACAACCTTTATTTCACTCGCCGGCATTTTTGTGATTGCGCTATGGACGACGCATTCATTCTCCGCTTCGGTCAGCAGTCTGTTTCACAGCTTCACGTATGCAGCCGGAGAATTGCTGCCGACGATTTTTATCATTTGTTTTATCGTGGCGATGAGCGGCCTCTTGACCGAAACCGGTATTAATGAAGCGATGATTTCTCCGTTTGCAAAGGTGATGAAAGGGCCGGCTGTCGCGTATTGGGTTATCGGCTGCCTGATGTTTGCCATCTCTCTTTTTTTCTGGCCGTCACCAGGGGTGGCGCTGATCGGCGCTGTGCTGCTTCCCGCAGCGATCCGAGCGGGCCTTTCTCCGATCGCCGCGGCTATGGCGATGAACCTGTTCGGCCACGGATTCGCTTTATCGGGGGATTATGTCATTCAGGCGGCCCCGAAATTAACGGCCGATGCCGCGGGCATTCCCGTGAGCGATGTCATGCAGGCAAGTATTCCGCTCGTTTTGATTATGGGGTTTACGACGACAATCACCGCTTTCTTCCTCATCATGCGGGATCGAAAAAAAACGAAGGCCCCCCTCTCCTTGGACAGCTCCGGTTCTTTGGACACAAGTATGTATCTGCCGAAAAACCTCAGGGTGATCCTGGCGGTTTTCATTCCGCTTGTTTTTCTCGCCGATATTATCTGCATGATCGTATACCGCCTGCAAGGAAACGATGCGACGGCACTCGTCGGAGGAACCGCGATCGGCATTCTCCTGATCATTCATTTCATTGTATATAAAGAGCGGCATTTAGAAAAGATCACCGAGTATTTTATCGGCGGTTTTCAATTCGGCTTTAAAGTATTCGGCCCCGTCATTCCGATCGCGGCCTTCTTTTATCTCGGTGACGCGGGGTTTAAAAGTATTTTGAACACCCCGCTTCCGAAAGGATCTGCGGGGATCGTCAATGACCTCGGATTGGCCCTGTCCCATTCTTTTCCGATGTCCGGAGAATTCGCCGGCATCGCCCTGGCCGCAGTCGGTGCGATTACCGGGCTCGACGGGTCAGGGTTTTCCGGTATATCTCTTGCAGGCTCGATGGCAAAGCTGTTTTCCGCCGCGCTTCATACGGACCCGGCCGTTTTAACGGCGCTGGGCCAGATTTCAGCGATCTGGGTCGGGGGCGGAACATTGGTCCCTTGGGCACTGATCCCCGCTGCGGCTATTTGTAAAGTTGATCCGTTTGAGCTTGCCAGGAAAAACTTTATCCCGGTTGCGGCCGGGCTAGTCGTCACAACGATCGCCGCCATCATCATTCTCCCGTAGCAAAAGGATTGAAATCTTCTGACATTTTCTATACAATCATGGGAAAAGCAGACGAGGGGGGCATCGCTTTTGACGTTAACGACACTTCAAAAAAGCTTAAACGCTCAGCTTGACGGGCTGTATGAGGAAATGGTTGAAATCAGGCGTCACCTTCACATGAATCCCGAGCCATCCTTTAAGGAGAAAAAAACACCGGCGTTCATCGCCTCATTTTATGAAAAGCTCGGCGTTCCCATCCGGACGAATGTCGGGGGAAACGGTGTCACAGCCTATATTGAAGGCGGTGAACCGGGACCGGTCGTGGCACTCAGAGCTGATTTTGACGCTTTGCCGATACAGGATGAAAAAGATGTGCCCTATGCTTCACAAATTCCCGGCGTCATGCACGCCTGCGGGCATGACGGCCATACGGCGGCTCTGCTCGCGGTCGGAAAAGTGCTGTACCGCAACCGAGAAAAACTGAAAGGGTCATTTGTGATGATTCACCAGCACGCCGAGGAATTATCTCCCGGCGGAGCAAAAGCAATGATTGAGGATGGCTGCCTCGAGCATGTCGATGCCATTTTCGGCACTCACCTTTGGGCGACTGAACCCGTCGGGACGGTCTTATGCCGCCCGGGCGCAGTGATGGCCGCCGCTGACGGCTTTACGATTAAAGTCATCGGGAAAGGCGGCCACGGCGCGATTCCTCACGATACGAAGGACGCCGTTTTAATCGGCTCACAAATCGTCACGGCTCTTCAGCATATCGTCAGCCGGCGGGTAAATCCGGTGCAGCCGGCCGTCATCTCAGCCGGCTCGTTCACCGCTGAAAATCCGTTTAATGCGATTGCCGATCAGGCAGTCATATCAGGCACCGTCCGCTCGTTTGACGAAAGTGTGCGCAGCCTGCTCGAAGCAGAAATAGAAGCCGTCGTAAAAGGAATCTGTTCCATGCACTCCGCTTCCTATGAATATCGTTTCAAGCGCGGTTATCCCGCCGTCGTTAATCATCCCGAGGAAGCAGCGCACGCGGCGGCAGCCGCAGCGGAAACAGAGGGCGTCACGAAGGTCGTTGAAGGAGAGCCGCAGATGGCCGGAGAAGATTTTTCTTATTATTTGCAGCATACAAAAGGCGCTTTTTTCTTTACGGGGGCCGCTTTAGAAAATGCGGAAACCATTTATCCTCATCACCACCCGAAATTTGATTTTAATGAGAAAGCGATGCTGACGGCCGCCAAGGTGCTTATCGGCGCCGCGGTAAGCTACCCCCGATAGGGCATAAAAAACAGCCGGCACATTACGTACCGGCTGCTGTGATTCTTAAATGAAAAACGTGCCTTGCCGTCTCACCGAGCTGTGACAGCAGTTTATAATTGGCCGCTCCGCCCACGGCGGCTCCGACGACCGGCAAAAGCTGAAACAATTTCACCACGTCCAGATAATCGCGGTATTCCTGCTGAAAAACTCTCCAATCGACATCATGCTTTTTCGAATCCCACTGTTCAATCATTGAGTATATGCGTTTCCGCTGTTCACCGCTTGAGAAAGCCAGCTGAAAAATAAACAGCAAAAACAATCGTTCATCCCTGTCTTTCACATCATAGCCGTAAATAGAGGCAAGATCGAACAGACATTTCATTTTAATGGATAACAGCAAAGGAAAATCAGCCATCCCTAAAAAAATTCCGCCGGCCCCCGTACCGATACCTTCGGCTGCCGCGACCTTTTGGTACGATGCGATGGTTTGTCTGGCGAGGGCATCTTTTTCAGCAAGCGTCATACCGTTTGTATCCCGCTTGCCTTTCACCAGATTTGAACCCGCCATTGTTGCTTCGGTCATTTTTTTAATGCTTTCTGTGATGACGGCATGAATTTTATCAGGAATCCGCTCATTTATTTTCGCCTGCATTCCTTTAGAAAAACGTTCAAGCATAGAATCTTTGCGTAAAAAACGCGCTTTCCATTGCAGTGCTTCCTGTATCAGCTGCTGATCGTCGGTCATCTGTGTCTCCTTCTTTCATTGAGGTTTCAAAAACCCGATTGATTACAGCTTGCCGTACTTTTTCAATCTTCCGCCCATATACGAAGGCATGATCACAAAAATCAGAACGGCTGAAGCAACAGCCGCATACAGCGCCCCGCTGACTCCCGCGGCATAGGCTGACGCTGCACAGAACAGCAGCGCCTGCACGGTTAATGCCGATTTCATCAGCGAAAAGAAACTTTGCAGCTTCGCTTTCTGATTGACCGGGTAAAGCTCCTGCAGAGAAAGATGATGAAAATGCCCGAACAGCGGGAGAAGCTGTATTCCCGTAATAAAGACGGTAAATACGGTTAAAGCCGCCGTTATCCACGGATTGGCGGAAACGAGCATAATAATCAGGATAAAAATAATCGTGAGCCTGACCTGAATGCCGAGATAATCATTTGAACGCAGAAAGGCCCGCGCATACATATAGGAGAACGTTTTCCGCTGTTCGAACGGAATCATTCTGAGCAAAAAGTCGAGATACGCCCGCCGTTTTGCCTGTTTTTTCAGGTGAGGCACATCGGTAAACAGATTGGCGATTCTGTAAAACCGCTGCTTCCTTCTTAATTCATATTCAATATGGGCTTCCCATTTTAATGATTTATGTTTTGCGGCCGATGTGAAATACACATAAAGGCCGGCCATCACAATGTAGACGGCGGCAGCGTACACATAAAACGACTGTAAGACGAAGTATAAAAGCAGCATATTGCAGATAAAGCGTATGACCGCATCCATCATTTTCATGCTTCTGTCATTCATAAACGTCATCCGCCACTCCATGGCCTGATTCCACGCTTTTACCGCCAGCATCTGAATAAATACGGCGGCATACGACGCAAGCGACGCCCCCGGACTTACAGCGAAAAACAGAGGCATGCATACAAGCGACAGAGCAATAAGCGGAAACAGCTGTGACAGATAGCTGTACTTAAATGCATGCTTAAAGTATGTCCCCATTTTCGGTTCAAGCGGCAGCAGAAACACGAGGTCCGCTTCCTTTAACAGCGTCCGGACGTATGAACCGGTCAGCACAAATGAAAAGAGCACCGCCATCACCCAAAATGACGGAAAATGAACAGGAATGTCTTTGACCCACTTGCTGTACCAGCTTGCCGCGCCGGCAATAAAAAAGATCAGCACAATGACGAGATGATCATTGAGCATATATTTCATATACATTCTGGTTTCCTTTATATGCTCTTCAAGCCGGGACTGCCAAATCGTAGACATATTATTCATGGCCGGCGTCTTCCTTCGTCAGTTCAATATACAAGTCATCAAGAGCTGCGTCTTTCATGCCGAACTGCTCTCTCAGTTCTTCCAGTGTGCCGCTTGCCCGCACTTCGCCGTTATGTAAAATAATGAAAGCGTCACAGTAGCGCTCTGCCGTAGCCAGGATATGCGTTGACATCAGCACGCTTGATCCGGCTTTTTTCGCGGCGTCCATCCGCTCCAGCAATGCATTGATCGCAAGCGGGTCAAGGCCGAGAAACGGCTCGTCAATGATATAAAGCGAAGGCTCCGCGAGAAACGCGCACATGATCATGACTTTCTGCTTCATCCCTTTGGAAAAGTGAGCGGGAAACCATTTCAGCCTTTTTTCCATTCTGAATTCTTTCAGAAGCGGAGGAAGCCTTTTTTCAAGCGTTTCTTTGGAAAGGCCGTACGCCATGGCCGTCAGCTCCAGATGCTCTTTGAGCGTCAGTTCTTCATACAGCACCGGCGTTTCGGGGATGTACGTAAATTGCGAGCGGTAGCTTTCCTTATCCTCCGAAAACGTCTTGCCGTTCAGCTCGATCGAGCCTTTATGCGGGTCCATTAATCCGATAATATGCCGGATCGTCGTGCTTTTGCCCGCGCCGTTTAATCCGATGAGTCCGACAATCTGGTTCGGCTCAAGGGTGAATGAAACATTTTTTAAGACCGGGTTTCTCGTATAACCGCCGGTTAAGTCTTTTACCGATAGCAGAGACATAATTTCTCCCCTTCTGATTCGTTTTTCTTCATAGTACCAAAAATAAAGTCTGATTTGAAACGATTCCCTTTTTTTCTCACGTGAAAAGTGTGCATAGTTATCGTTTTGGCGGACATCATAATGTATGTAGAAGGAAACAGCTTTAATCAACTGAAAATGAGGTGTTTATAAAAGACGTCTTAGAACAGTTGGATGAAAATCAACATGTCCTGTGCTTACAATTTCTTCACACACTGCTTTGATGATGTTCTTCATTCATGATGAAATAATCAAATGAGGTGTTTGTCCCAGGAATGATTAAGCAGACCCATAAGTCTTCATTTTAAAAACAAATGAGGTGCTTACAAAAGGCATATTCAATTTTCTGTGATAAAGCTCGTACTTCTGCATCAGGGTGAACGCGAAGCCGTTCATCCTGTTTTTTGTTTTGGCCGTTTTTGTGGTACGATGAGAATATACATATATTTCTTTTCAGGGAGGAAACCCATCTATGCACAAAGCGGACGATTGTATTTTCTGCAAAATCATTGCCGGTGACATTCCGTCTTCAAAAGTATACGAAAATGAACACGTCGTGGCGTTTCTTGATATCAGCCAGGTCACAAAAGGCCATACGCTCGTGATTCCGAAAACACATATCGAAAACGTGTACGAGTTTACGCCTGAGCTTTCTAAAGAATATTTTGAAGCGGTGCCGAAAATCGCACGCGCCATCCGCGATGAATTCGAGCCGATCGGGCTGAATATTCTCAATAACAACGGTGAAAAAGCGGGCCAATCGGTGTTCCATTTTCACATGCATATCATTCCGCGTTACGGAAAAGGCGACGGTTTCGGGGCTGTCTGGAAGACCCACGCCGAAGACTATACGCCTGACGATCTTCAGGAGATCGCTTCAACCGTCAGAAAACGGCTTGCCTCATCTTAAAGATGAGGTTTTTTTGCGTCCGGAAACACAAAAAACATAAATTATATTTTTTTATATCAAAAAAATCAAAAAATTGTGATAGGATAATTGTATTATTTCTTACACTAAAGCGGAAAACAGGGAGAGATCGTAAACATGGAACGTACAACGAATTTCAATGCAGGACCCGCAGCCCTTCCACCGGATGTGCTGCAAAAAGCACAAAAAGAATTTGTCAACTTCAATGATACCGGCATGTCCGTCATGGAGCTGTCCCACCGGAGCACGGAATATGATGCGGTGCACCAAAAAGCAAAAAGCCTTCTGAAAGAACTGATGGATATTCCCGACGATTATGATATTTTATTTCTTCAAGGCGGCGCAAGCCTTCAATTCTCCATGCTGCCGATGAACTTTTTAACACCGGAAAAAACGGCGCACTTCATCGTAACGGGCGCATGGTCTGAAAAAGCACTCGCCGAGGCGAAACTGTTCGGAAACACATCCGTCACGGCAACAAGCGCAGATTCAAACCACAACCACATACCGGAAGCTAACCTCTCAGGAATCAAAGACGGCGCCTACCTGCATATTACGTCAAACAACACGATTTTCGGAACGCAGTGGAAAGAGTTCCCGAATTCACCGATCCCGCTCGTAGCCGACATGTCAAGCGACATCCTGAGCAGAAAAATTGATGTCAAAACGTTTGATGTCATCTATGGCGGAGCCCAGAAAAACCTCGGGCCGTCCGGCGTCACGGTCGTCATCATGAAAAAATCATGGCTTGAAAACGAAAACGCCAACGTCCCTAAAATGTTGAAATACTCCACTCACACAAAAGCCGATTCACTGTATAATACGCCGCCTACATTTGCGATTTATATGCTGAGCCTCGTCCTTGAATGGCTGGCTGAAAACGGCGGTGTCGAAGCGGCTGAACGGCGCAATCAGGAAAAGGCCGACGTCCTGTACGGCACAATCGACACAAGCGGCGGGTTTTACGCGGGGCATGCCGCAAAAGACAGCCGTTCTCACATGAACGTCACGTTCACCCTCCGCGACAGCAGTCTCACGAAAAAATTCGTTGAAGAAGCGAAAGCGGCTAAAATGACCGGACTCGGAGGCCACCGCTCAGTCGGAGGCTGCAGGGCGTCTATCTACAACGCCGTCAGCCTGGCTGATTGTGAAAAACTGGCTCAGTTTATGAGAAAGTTCCAGCAGGAAAACGAATAAATTTCTTCTAACATAACGGTTCCTTTGATATACTGTTTGCATATCAATTTTTCCGGCCATCGCAATAAATGACGAGCATATTATTGGATGGCGAAAAAGCTTAGCAGAGGAGAGCTTAGTATGAAAACAAAAGAATTAGTCATTATGGCCCTGTTTGCGGCAATCGGAGCGGTGCTTCATTCCATTATGCCGCCGGTATTATTCGGAATGAAACCCGATATGATGCTTGTGATGATGTTTATGGGTATTCTGTTATTCCCCCGTGTGCAGAACGTGCTGATGATCGGGATTGTAACAGGAATCATTTCCGCACTTACGACATCTTTTCCGGGCGGACAGCTTCCGAATATCATTGAAAAACCGGTAACGGCGTTTCTGTTTCTCGCGCTGGCGCTTTTGGTGAAAAAGAGCGTGAAAACAGCGCCCGCCGCCGTCATTTCGATAGCCGGCACCTTCATCTCCGGTTTGCTCTTTTTGGCGCTGGCCCTTCTGATTGTCGGCCTGCCGGGCGGATTCACCGCATTGGTGCTCGCGGTCGTCCTTCCGGCGGCTGCGCTGAATACGATCGCCATTATCATTATGCATCCGATTGTGCAGACGATCTTAAAACGGTCCAATATGATTGAAACGGTGAAATAACCGCATACCGAAACCTCTTCCGGCCGGAAGAGGTTTTTTAATGTGTTTCAGCATGTTTTATACGAGAAGTTTTGTGAAAAAAATAAGGAACAATGCGAGGGCGGTTCCTGCTGAGCAGACGATGGCCTTTTGGCGGACGACCCGCTTCGGCGGATAAGAAGCGGCCTGGCCGAGCAGTTTCAGGTAATAAACGGCGCCCGCCGCAAAGACAAGAGCCATACAAGATAAAACAATCATAAAGACAGACAACCTTCTCCCTCCTTTTCCCTTAAAAAATATGCTAAAATAAAGCAAGCTATGTATAGAAGTTTATTCTTCTGAACAAAAATGATAAAAGTTATGAGAAAAAAAACGGGGTGATTTCAAATGGCTGACGGACGTTCCCTTTTAACAGGCCTTTTCGTAGGCGGATTGATCGGAGGCGCAGCGGTGTTACTCTCGGCTCCTTCATCCGGAAAAGAGCTGCGGGGCAAAATCAAAGCGAATTGCAATTCAATTGAGGACACAATCAAACGGTTAAAAAAAGACGGAATGGCGCTTAAGGACCAGCTTGTCCAAACGGCGAAAGAAAGCGCAGAAGTCATTAAAGACGTAGGCGGAGAGCTTCAGACCAGCATTAAAAGGTGGCAGGAGGAAATCAAGCCGCACCAGCAGGATCTCCAAAAGGAAATCGCTGATATCGAAGAGAAAATCAGACAGCTGGAGAAAACCTTACAAAACTAATATCCTATACAACCAAAAAAAGTGCGGACATATTGCGTTCCGCACTTTTTTTTGCGGTTTAAAGCCTTTCCCAGCAACGGATGAAGAATTTATTATAAAATTCTTAAATTTTCATCTTTATTAATCTTTATTTTATTGGCATAATAGAGGAAAAGAAAATGTGAAGCAGGTGATCTGTATTGAATCGTGTTGAACCGCCTTACGATCTAAAAGAAGCTTTAATCTATACCCAAAAAATGGCGCAGCTGTCCAAAGCGCTCTGGAAATCTATCGAGAAAGACTGGCAGAATTGGCTGAAGCCGTACGACCTTAATATTAATGAGCATCATATATTATGGATTGCCTATCAGCTTAAAGGAGCTTCTATTTCAGAAATCGCCAAATTCGGCGTTATGCACGTATCAACTGCATTTAACTTTTCAAAAAAGCTTGAAGAACGGGGATATCTGAAATTTTCCAAGCGGCTGAATGATAAACGGAACACGTACATTCAGTTAACAGAAGAAGGGGAAAATGTATTCGAAAGCCTGCTTGAGGAGTTTGATCCGTCGAGAAACGCTGTGTTTAAAGGCTCACAGCCGATCTACCACTTATTCGGGAAGTTTCCTGAGGTTGAAGAATTAACCTGTGTCATCCGCCACATTTACGGCGAAGATTTTATGGAGATATTCGAGAAATCATTGACAAACATAAACAATGATTTTGATAGTGAAGACGGAAGGCTGAAGAAAAAAACGGACGAATCGGCTGTCCATGAAACGGCTGAAGAGCTGGAACCGATCAACAGTTAATCAAAGTGCTTCATAATCTCAATAAATTCTTCCATCAGCGCTGTATAAAGCCCCTGCTCATACAGAGCAAAAATCGTTTCATGAACATCTAATTTTTCGTTCAGCTGTCCCGCAAAAAGCGCAAGGAGCTTGTCAAACGTCACAAAGCCTTGCGCTTTTTGCGACTCCAGCTCGTCCTCCAATTCGCGGCAGATCCGCCCGACCTCTTCTCCTTCTTCTTCGGTCAGCCCTTTTTCAATCATCATCGCATAAAAAGGGTACTTATCCATATCCACCGTTTTCACCAGCAATTGTATGTAATATTCTAAACGCCCGATACGCTGATCCATTGAATCCATCCGTTTCACTTCTTTCTATCTTTAATCTTATTTTAGCTGATAATGAATGGAGAAGAAAGGTTAAACCGTACATTTCCATGTTTCACCGAGCTCTTCTGTTCTTCTCTTTCCAGGTTTATTTTTTTCTTTAAAAAAGGATTGATTTTTTCTCCTGAAGAGAGTAAATTATTTTGAGATTGTATTCCATCTTTGTACGGAAGGATGACTCTGATGAATTGCTGGAAAACCATTAATCTGATCAAAGATTATGGTGCGGTTCGTTTATTATTGACTGCTGTAGGTTTTATGATCCTGTTTTTTATATGCAACTTCTTGGCATTCGGGCTGCTGCGTCCGAATATCAGTTTAAGTGACGGGCACGTGTTTGCTTTTTGTGTGCTGCTCGTTGTTACTTTATTTGTACATAAAGTCATACATGTCCTGCCGATGATCTGTAAAAAAAGAAAAAAGGAAATGAAAATGTACTTCTTGCGGATGCCGACATGGAAAGGCATACCGAAAACGACGATGCTGATTTCAACGATCAGCCCGTTTTTATTCATTACGCCGTTATTGTTTTATGCCGGACTGGCATTTCCGAGACACGCTCATTACTTTTATATGATTTCGAGCATCCATGCGGGGTACTGCCTGCCTGATCTTCTGTTTGCGCTCCATCTGGTCAAAGCGCCCAAATCATGTCTGATTGACCAGGAATCCGACGGTTTTGATATTTTAGTAAAAAAAGTGCCGGAGTCTTGATGTCCCGCTGATTTTTCAGGTTACATTCTATCTTTTTTAATAAATATTTGGTAATGTAATATGGGAGCAGTTCAGAGAGAGGGGGAATCTCCCATCATTTTATTCTATTTTATCGTGGCTGCCCTGTTTATTCTTTATTTCATAAACAGGCTCACAAATACATTATGCCTTGTCAGAGAGATTCCTGAAGACCGGCAGGATAAGGTATTCCGTTTTATTAATGTATCTATTTTAATTTTACTGATCTCTTCATTCGTCGAGATCTCCTTTACTGTGTAAACAGGCAAAAAAATATGGCTGACGGAGGTCTGACCCCCGACAGCCATATTTTTTTCTTAATAAAGCCAAGAAGCGCCGATGATGATCAATAAGATGAACAGAACAACCAATAATGCAAAACCGCCTGCAAATACTTCACCCATCTCCAAAAGCACCTCCTACAAAACGTTTTATTTTTCCAATTACATCATATGCAATTTACTTCTGAAACGATTAGGCGCCCGGGTAAGAAAACGGACCGCTTTTGGAAAAAGCGATCCGTTTCGCTTAACAAATGTAAGCTGCACCTACGATGATAAGCAATATGAACAGTACTACGAGCAGTGCGAAACCGTTTGAATATCCTCCGCCCATGGTTCATTACCTCCTTTTCATGATCAATATATTTGTATGTATCAGGAAAAAGTTTGACTAGACGAATGCCCTTTATTTAAAATCTTTTTACAGAAAGCCACAATATGTTATGATACGCATATGCAATTTAATTTGGATGATTAGGAGTGTTTAATGGAATGAAGAAAATCGCGATAGCAGCTATTACGGCAACGAGCGTCCTGGCTCTCAGCGCTTGCAGCAGCGGCGACAACGACGTGATTGCCAAGACGGATGCCGGAAATGTAACAAAAGGCGAGCTCTACACGAACATGAAAAAAACCGCGGGCGCAAGTGTGCTGACACAGCTCGTACAAGAAAAAGTATTAGCAAAAAAATACAAAGTATCGGATAAAGAAATCGATACCAAGCTGAAAGAGTACAAAACGCAGCTCGGTGATCAGTACAGCGCCCTTAAACAGCAGTACGGCGAAGATTACCTGAAAGATCAGGTAAAGTACGAACTGCTTGCACAAAAAGCGGCGAAAGACAACATTAAAGTATCTGACTCCGATACGAAAGAATATTACGACGGCTTAAAAGGTAAAATCCGCGCGAGCCACATCCTTGTCGCTGACAAAAAGACAGCTGACGAAGTGGAGAAAAAGCTGAAAAAAGGCGAGAAGTTTGAAACGCTTGCGAAAGAATACTCAACTGACACATCAAAAGACAGCGGCGGCGACCTTGGCTGGTTCGATAAAAAGTCAATGGATGAAACATTCAGCAAAGCTGCATTTGGCCTGAAAGTCGGACAAGTCAGCGATCCGGTCAAAACCAAATTCGGTTATCATATCATCAAAAAGACAGAAGAACGCGGCAAATATGATGACATGAAAAAAGAACTGAAAGAAGAAGTTCTTAAACAGAAATTAAACGACAACTCAGCTGTACAGGCGGCAATTCAAAAAGTCATGAAAAAAGCTGACGTAAAAGTGGAAGACAAAGACTTAAAAGACACGTTTAACACTTCAACATCATCATCTTCTCAATCTAAATAAAAAAACTGTGCGGGCTCTCGGTGAGCCGCACAGTTTTTTTATGCGATGGAATGATTGGAGTTTTCTTCCGCATCCGCGTTTTCACTTGGGGGCGCCGCCATACGGCGCTCGCGTTCCTGTTCCATCCGTTCAATATACACCCTTCCTTCTTTTTCAATAAACGACTGGTCAAGCTTTTCCTCTTCTTTAGCTGTTGTGAAAAGCTTATAGGCGCTGAAAATAATTCCGATAATGCAAAGGTATACCCACCAAGGAAAAAATAGCACGTCGGTTTCCTCCCTTTTTCACCCAGAGTCTTTATTCTAAGCTATGCTTGATAAAGACAAGTTATGAGAGCTGAACGTAAAAAAGACCGATCATAGAGAATCGGCCTTTTTATCTTATTGATGGAAAGTCGGTTTGTAGAAAGAACGGTTTTCAAGCGCAAATACACGCTCTGTGTATTCGCCCGGCTTCACCCGTTCCAGCGCTCTGTCCATCATGATCATTTTTGCATCCAGATTGTCAATGTAGTGAAGAATTTCCGCTTCCTTCACCATCGGCGGTTTCGGGCTTCCCCATTCCGCTTTTCCGTGATGGCTTAAAATCAAATGCTTCAGAATCAGCACTTCTTCAGCGTCAATCTGAAGCTCTTCGGCTGCTTTTGAAAGCTCTGTCACCATGATCGAAATGTGTCCGAGCAGATTCCCTTCCACGGTGTACGTTGTGGAGACGGGGCCTGAAAGCTCTTTTACTTTGCCGAGATCATGCAGAATGACTCCGGCATACAGTAAATCCCGGTCAAGAGACGGATACAGATCGGCTATCGCTTTTGCCAGGTTCAGCATGGACACTACATGATACGCAAGCCCTGAAACGAACTCATGGTGGTTTTTAGCCGCCGCCGGATAATCCATAAACTCAGCCGCATATTTTTTGACCAGATGTCTCGTGATCCGCTGGATGTTTGGATTTTTCATTTCAAAAATGTATTGAGTGACGGTTTCCATCATTTCGTTTTTCGGAATCGGCGCCGTTTCCAGAAAATCATCAATGCTGACATTTTCGTTCTCGGCGGCCGGCCGGATGTTTCTCAGCTTAAGCTGGTTTCGTCCGCGATAGTGATGGACATCTCCAATCACCTTCACGATCGTCTGCGCCGCGTACGTTACTTCATCAGTCGGCTTGGCATCCCACAGCTTCGCTTCGATATCTCCCGATTGGTCCTGCAGCATTAACGTCAGGAATGGTTTTCCGTTGCTTGCGATTCCCTTAGTCGAAGATTTAATCAGAAAGTATTGATCGACCTGCTCGCCGACCTCGTGCAGCATAATACCTTTTGCCATTCTATTAAAAGCTCCCTCCATATCTTACATAATACCAGTATAGCACATACCTCTTTTTTGAAAATAAACTCTTTTATGACAGGAGCCGCATGACTTGTCCGCTGTGAAAAGACCGGCTGACATGCTCATGGCAGGTAAAATAAAGTATCTGCCGCCCGCCTTCTGAAAGCTGATTCAGCACATCAAACAGCCGCTGCAGCCGCTGCCTGTCAAAATGGACAAAACTGTCATCAAGTAAAAACGGCAGTGATACCGCAGATTCCCTCTCTGACGCAAGGGCAAAACGAATCGCCGCATAAAGCTGCTCGCATGCCGCCTGTGAGAGTTCGCCTGCAGAAAACACCGTTCCGTCTTTCCGCATGACCATAATGGAATCATCAGCCTCGGAAAAATACAATTTGTGATAGCGTCCGTCCGTAAGCGGTCCGTATAATGCACCGGCGGTTTCTAACAGACGGGGAAGCGTCACTTTTTTATGCCGCTCCATTTTTTCCCTGATAATGTGTCTGACCGTCTGTAATGCGGCCCACTCTTTAGCGGTTTTTTTCACGCGCTCCTTCTGCATTTCTGTCTGCTGTTTTAAATCGGATACAAGCCCCGAGGACTCCAGCTGCTCTTGCTTCACCGTTAATAAAGCGGTTTGCTCACGGAGCTGGGCGCTTTTTTCCTCAAGCGTTTTTTTCTCTGTTTCCTTCTGAACGACTGTATGTTCAAGTTCGGACACTGTGCGGCTCATGTACGGCTCCAGCTGTTTTCCGCCTATGCCGGACAAGTGCGTTTTGATTTCGCGCAGCTGCCGCTCTGTTTCCCGGCGGCTTTCATTCAGCCTGGCGAGTTCACAAAAGTGTTCGCGGTTTTTTGCGCCTGCCGCCATGAAAAGCTGTTTGACCTGCTGTTCGTAGTAATGAACTTCTTCGTTTAATTCACGCATTTGCTCTTGTGCATGCAGCAGATCCGTTTCGAGCGCCTGCTTTCGTTTTGCTTCCTCACGGGCCCGTTCCGCCTGCGCCAGCAAAACGTGCAGTCTTTCTCTTACGGACAGCTCCCTTCCGTCTGAAGGACTCAGCTTTTTGACCCGGTCCTCAAATGCTCTTTGCAGCTTTTGCAGCCGGCCCGCTTCAATGGTCAGCTCATGCTTGTTAAGGATTTCTTTTTTGACATCTTTCATTACATGATATGCGTCAAGAAGATGGGAAGGACTTCCTGAAAACCCCAGTTCCTTCATAAAAAGTTCCGCCTGTTTTTCAGACGGCGCCATTTCCGCCTCCCATTCTTCATATTGGCGGATGACTCTTTCATATGCCGCTTCTTTCTGTTCAAGCACGGCTTGATCCGCAATCAGCTGCTGCCGGTGCCGGCCGTCACGCCAAAGCTCTTCCTGCAGAAGATCAGCCGCTTCTTTAGAGATCGCCGGCTTCTTTTTCTTGTGTCCGGGCCCTCCTCTTTCTGACGGCAGCGGTTTTTGCATGCCGGACAGCATATACAGCAGCAGAGCACCGGTAAAAAGGGCGGCGGGCAGCCATTCCTTTAACATAGCGAAAATCGCAATGAACAGAATGCCCGCACCGAGAAAGAGCTTTTTTTGTTTGGCGCGCTGTTTTTCCAGCTGCTGAACATGTGCCTGCCATTCGTTTCCTTCTGTATCAGCCGTTTGCTTATATGATTGTAAAGCGGCTTCTTTTTCTTTCCTGACAGCGGGGTCCAAAATGTTTTCCGCCGTCAAGGCATGTTTTCGTTCGGCTTCTTCCAGCTCCAGCCGCGCTTGTTCGAAAATCGCATCAAGCTGTGTCTTTCTTTCTCTTGCCTGTCCGGCGCTCTGCACGGCTTCCTGCAGCCGCCATTCATATTCATAATCGGTGTTCAGTGAAAGAATGCCGTCTTCCTCATGTCTTCCGAGCTGCTGCAATCCTGACAAAACGCGGGCAGATGTCTGCCGGATCTGTGATTGGATGGCTGCAAGCTGTTCGCCGCGCGATTCATACATATGCTGCTCGCCGGAAAGCTCCTGCAGCTGCCGCTCTTTTTGCAGCAAGTCCTCATTTGGAGCGAGCAGATCAGCCTGCCGCCTGAGTTCAGCCGCTTTTGCCCGAAGCCCCTCAAGACGGGCCGCTTTCGGATGGAGATGCGATTCGTATTTTTCAAGCTGATGCATTCCATCCTTCGGGAATTGCTTCAATGCTTCCGGATAAGAAGAAAGTTCGCTTTCCAAGGCTGTTTTTTTGTCTGCGAGCGGCTTTGCTTCTATCGCCGATTTTACTGTTTTGATTTCTTCAGTTATGTCTTTCAATCGTGCTTCGGCATCCTGCAAACGGCCGCCGGCGCTTTTTTTCTCTTCCAGAAGGCTGTGATAGCCCGCTTCCGCAGCTTCCGCCTGTTTCAGCTGGGCGCTGAGCCGCTTTAATGTATCCAACTCCTGATTTAAGCGGGGGTTCCGCCCGTTCGGCTTATACATCCTGTCAAGTTCTTTTGCCAGCCGCCCGTCAAGCTTTGCCGCCGCTTCCGACCCGAATAAGCTCGAATACAGGAGAAACTCGCCGATTTTGTCCCGGTTAAAAGCTTGAATCTCCTGCAGTCCGAATACATCGAACGAATAGATCGCTTCGTACAGCGCCCGATCTGTATCGGAAAGAAGCTGTTTGAGCCATTCTCCGTCCTTGATTTCGCCTGAAGCCGTATACACTCTGACTTTTTCGGCAGCGCCTTTTGTCCGTTCGATTTTGACAGCGCCGTGATCGCCATGCTTCAATTCCACAGTGCCGCCGTAAACCCCGCCGTTTTTCGGTTCGTATTTTTTTGATTTCGGAAAACCGAACAGTACGCTTTTGATAAAGGACATCAATGTCGTTTTGCCCGCTTCATTTAACCCGTAGATCACTTGCACGGGAGAATCTGACAGCTGAAAACTTCGGTCTGAAAATTTTCCGTATTGGTAAATATGCATCGCCGTTATTTTCATCGCTGAAGCTCCTTCATCTGGCGTCTTAAAACGGCTTGAGCCTGCCGCTTAATATCCAGTATCTCTTCATCTGTAAATGAAGCCATCTGACGCCGGTATACGGGATGACGCTCAAGGGCTTCAAACACACCGCTCATGTCCGCGCATTGTTCTATGTCCTGAAGGAGCCCTTTAAAAAACGGATCGGGCGGCACGGTGTCTGTTTCATCCGTCCGATCCTCAAGCGCAAGCGGCCAGACGAAACATTCCTCTTCGGCCTCTTCCTCCTGTAAAGCGGAAAGAAGCTCCTCCGCGATGCCTGCGGGCGCCTCCGTCCAAAAGCGGGGCGCCGCGCCGCGAAGCACCAGCCTGACACATGCCGGGCGGCCCGCCGCGCGCAAGCCGGAGAATGTATCCGATGCGGCTTTCAGAAGTGAAGTCATATGTTCAGCTCCGGAGATATCAAGATCAATTTCCTCCCATAACACATCATGCGCTTCTTTGAATTCCCAAGACATCTCACCGTTTGCCGCCCGGACGAGATAATATCCCTTAGGCCCGGTTTCTTTTAAATGCCGGGCTTGAATATTCCCCGGGTAAATGGCGGCGGGATGCTGGGCGGACAGAACCTGCCGTTTATGAATGTGTCCGAGCGCCCAGTAATCCATGCCGCTTTTTTCAAGGTCTTCTTTCGTAAACGGGCTGTACGGGTCATGCCCTTCCGCTCCTGATAACATGCCGTGGAGCATGCCGATATGATAAGGCGCGCCGGTCATTTCCCGGTAACGGGCCGCCTGATTGACCGTTACGCTTCTTTCCTGATAGCTGCATCCGTATATGCTTGCCGCAAGCTCTCCGTTTTTAAAGAAAGATTTTTCCTCCGGTGTATCTGAGGAGAATGTATGTACATTTTCCGGCCATTCAATCGGCGTCCACTTACCGCCCAAATGATCATGGTTGCCGAATATGACGAACACTTGGATATCCGCTTCCTGTAATCTCGTAAACTGTTTTCTCAAAAACAGCTGGGCTTTTAAACTTCTGTTGGCTTCGTCAAACAGATCCCCCGAAAGCAGCACGAAATCTGCCTGCTCCCGGAGTGCCCCGTCCGTCAGTCGGCGGACGCTGTGAAATGTGCTTTCTTTAATACGCGCATATACCGGTTCAGGCAGATTCGAAATGCCGTAAAACGGGCTGTCCAGATGCAGGTCAGCGGCATGAATAAACGTCAGATCAGCCATCTCGCCCTCCCCTTTCTGCAAATTGAATTACCCTTATTTTAGCACCGTTTTTATACGAATGCACGTTCTGTAAAATAAAAAAACAGCCCGGCTGTTCCGGGCTGTTTCACTTATTTTTTGGAGATGCGCAGCGCTTGTTTGATCGCTTTGAATCCGCTGGCGTTTCCGTAAATCAAAACGCCGCCTTTGTAAATTTTCGCGCCGACCGCTGCAAAGATCACGATAGTGACCAGTGTCAGGGCGATTCCGGCCGCAGCCTGCCAAAACGGGATATCGAGCATCCCGACGCGTAAAAACATAATCATCGGCGTGAAAAACGGAATGTAAGATGTAACGGTAATAAAACCGGCGTCAGGATTGCCGATGCCGAACATGGCGATCATAAAACCTGCCACGACTAAAAAAACCATCGGCTGAATCGTCTGCTGTACGTCCTCTATCCGGCTGACAACACTGCCGAGAAACGCGGCAAGCGTCGCGTAAAGAAAATAGCCGAGCAAATAGAAAATGACAGCATAGACTATCGTCGAGACGGGAACATCCGTAAAATTGAGAAATGCACTGATCGGCGACGACGCATCATTTTGAGGGTTCAGCTTCAGTGAGAGATAACCAGCCGCAATCAGCACCGCAAACTGTGTGATCCCCACGAGCGCGATACCGAACAGTTTGGCAAACATCTGCTGAATCGGCGGCATGCTTGAAATTAAAATTTCCATGACGCGGGACGATTTTTCCGTCGCCACTTCCATCGCAATCATGCTTGCGTACATGATAACTGAGAAGTAGATGACAAACAGCATGATGTATACAAGCCCCATTACCTGACCGAGCTCTTCCTCAGATTTCGCCCCTTTTTCCAGCGCGTCTTTGCTGACTTCCGGCGGAGTGTAGAGGCTGCTGACTTTTTCTGCCGAAATGCCGAGCTTGGCGGTTTCAACAGCGGTTTTTGTCTGGGTTAAAGCCTGCTTGAGCAGTTTATATGCTGATTCATCGGAAATGGTCAGCGCCTTGTATGCTCCTGTTATCGTTCCTTTTTGATCTTGTCTGATGATAAACAGTCCGTCCCATTCACCGTCTTTGACACGCTTTACGGCATCTTTTTCGGACTCCTTCGTCTCCATTGCCTGCAGATCATTGTCTGTATCCGCCGCTTTAAGCTGTTTTGCAAACGCCGGGTACAGCCCGCCCGTTTCATCAATCACCGCAATTTGCTGCTTGCCGTCATCCGATTGAAACACGGATATAATCGATTGCAGGTTGGTCACCGCTAATACTAATAAAACGGTAATGGCGGTCGAAATAATGAATGACTTTGTCGTGATTTTGTTTTTATATGTATGGAACAGCATAATCCAAAATTTATTCATAAACGGCCCCCACCTTTTCTACAAAAATATCATGCAGTGACGGCTCTTCCAATTCGAACTTCCGTATAAAACCTTTCCCTTGCAGCGCCCGGAAAATATCCTGAGAAACCGGTTCATTCGCGACCTGCAGTCTGATCCCGTCATTTGTTTCCTTCCATTTCACGACGCCTTCATGCGTTTTTAAAAAGCTGAGGTCATCATCTGAATGAACGGTGACATTTTTTTTGCCGAAAGACCGCTTAATGTCTTTCAGATTGCCTTGAACGACGGGTTTTCCCTTCTGGAGAATGCACAAATTCTCGCAAAGTTCTTCCACATGCTCCATTCGGTGGCTTGAAAAAACGATGGAAACGCCGCTGTTTTTCAAAGAAATGACCGCTTCTTTCAGCAGCTCGACATTCACCGGATCAAGACCGCTGAAAGGTTCATCGAGAATCAACAGTTCAGGCTTATGCAGGACGGCCGAAATGAACTGGATCTTCTGCTGGTTTCCTTTCGACAGCTCTTCGACTTTCTTATTCTTGTAATCTGTAATGCCGAACCGCTCGAGCCATGTCATGAGCTCTTTTTCCGCCTCTTTTTTGCCCATTCCTTTTAATCTCGCCAAATAGACAAGCTGGTCACTCACCTTCACTTTCGGATACAGCCCCCGCTCTTCCGGGAGATAGCCGATTTTTTCACTGATGGAATAATTGACCGGCTGCCCTTTCCAGGTGATATGCCCGTCAGTCAGGCTTAAAAGACCTAAAATCATCCGAAAGGTCGTCGTTTTTCCCGCGCCGTTTGCGCCGAGCAGCCCGAACATTTCCCTTTCAGGTATTTGCAGGTTCAAATTGTCAACAGCGGTAAAGCTGCCGAATGTTTTCGTTACGTTTTCAATTGTAAGCACGAATCCAACTCCTTCCTTGACCCATTATATACTAATAATGGGTAAAAATTAATGGAGGATTTTAAATTCTTTATCAGAATATCATTCTATAAAGGGGGTGACATGATGGGACAATATGTATTGACCGCATTCCATGCGTCGGGAGAAACGCTGCTGAATGAACGGATCGAAGCGGATAATGAGGCGGAGGCGAAGGCCGCCGGAGAGGCTTTGTTAAAGGAAAAAAAGCTTGAGAACAGTACTCATCGCTTGGTAAATGAAGCCGGAAAGCTGATTTTATTCCACAGATAACAGAAGCTTTCCGGCTTCTGTATGTTACCGGTTAAATTGCGGCGTCCGTTTTTCTAAAAAGGCGCGGATGCCCTCTTTATGATCATCCGTTTTTCTCATATTTTCCTGGGCCTTTCGTTCAAGAGACAAAACATCTTTTAACCGGCTGATATGGAGGCTCTGATAAATAGCCTTCGTTTCAATCATCGCTGACAGCGGCGCATGCAGCAATCGGTCGATATACGGTTGTGCCCCCTCCGCAGGGCCGCCGCTGAACAGCCCGTCGGCAAGCTTGAGCCGCACCGCTTTTTCAGCCGGCAATTTTTCACCGCTCCAAATCAGTTTTTTCGCTTCGATCTCACCGACGCGTCTCATTAATAAATAATGGCCTCCTCCATCGGGAACCAATCCGATGCCGATGAAATTCATCGCGAGGCGGGCGTTTTCTTCAGCGAGCACCACATCGGCGCACAGCGCGAAACTCAGCCCGAGCCCCGCCGCAGCTCCGTGGATGGCGGCTATCACAATTTTTTTCATATCATAGAGCGTCAGTGTAATGGATTCGATCATTTTCATGAGCCGTTCATATTCTCCTGAATCATGATCCGACGTCATCATCTGAATATCACCGCCCGCGGAAAATCCCCGGCCTTCCCCCCGTAAAAGCACGATAAGCGCCTCACTGTCGGCTGCCATCACGCATGCGTTTTCCAATTCCCGGAGCATTTGTTCATTCAGCGCGTTGTAACTGTCAGGCCGGTTCAGCACAATCTCCGCAATCTTTCCCTTTTCTTCATAGCGAATATACTGCATGTTTACATCCTCCTTGAATCCGCTTACATATTTTGTTCAAATGATATATTCCTTCCGCCGAAGCGAAATTCCTTTATTTTTCAAGGTCAACAGATACCGAAAAATGCATATCATTTGAAACTGAACATACATTTTTATATAGTGAAATTGATATACAAAACAAAAGGGGGAAAACGCCGATAATGAAATATGTGATACTCAGCTTGTTACTGAGCTTTTTTATGGTGCTGTTCCCCCCTTCGGATGTCGCTCTTCCTTCCCAATTGGTGACAGAAACAGACAGCCATGTACAAATTTCGGTTTACCCGCAGGAAACGGATTCGGCAAAGACGCCGGTTCACACCAAAACCGCTCCGCAAGGCCTGTCAAAAGGATACGGTGCGTTATCCCGGATGATCTCCCTGTTATCTGTCAAACCTCTTGATCAATTCATTGATTCCACAATGGAAAGGACATGCGCCATTCCGATACAATACCAGTCAAATTACCTCCGGCATCAAGATCATTTCTAAAAGCCAAGTCTGTATTTACGGTGTAAAAACAGTATATTCCGGAGGGATTTTTTATGAATATTAAAGAAAACGATCTGCCCGGTATCGGGAAAAAATTCGAAATCGAAACGAGAAATCATGAAAAAATGACGATCATCATTCATGATGACGGCAGGCGGGAAATTTACAGATTTGATGACCGCGACCCTGATGAGCTTCTGGCAAGCATTTCACTTGATGATGCGGAAGCAAGACAGATTGCCGCGATTATCGGCGGGATGGTGTACAAACCGCAGGCGCTTGAATCGATTGAAATGGCGTTCAACGATCTGATTATCGAATGGTTTAAAGTTGAAAAAGGGGCAAAGGCGGCAGGGCGGACGCTCGGCGAACTGGATGTGCGTCAGAACTATGACGTGACGGTCATCGCCATCATTAAGCATAACCAGAAAAAGCTTTTAAACCCGGGCGCTGATTCGCTCCTTGAAGCAAACGATACACTCGTCCTCTCAGGTGAAAGAAAGCATCTGAAGAAACTGACCCAAGACTTCCTCTCCAGAGACGGAGTGTGATCTGTTTATGGACCATCTCGTATTTGAAGTCGGTACAGCGTTAGTTCTTGTGGCCATTGCGAGTGTCATCGCCAATAAAATTAAATTCTCGATCATCCCCTTCCTGATCATTTTAGGAATGCTCGTCGGGCCGCACGCGCCCCAAGCGGGCATCATTGACCTGACGTTTATCGAAAGCCGGGAAGTGATTGAATTTTTCGGACGGATGGGCGTCCTGTTCCTCCTCTTTTACCTCGGGCTTGAATTCTCGGTCGGAAAATTAGTCAAATCCGGACGTTCAATCGCCGCCGGCGGAACGATTTATATTCTGATTAATTTCAGTTTAGGGCTGATCTACGGCTTTATCACGGGCTTTTCCTTTTTGGAAGTGCTTGTATTGGCGGGCGTCATCACGATATCATCAAGCGCCATTGTCGCAAAGGTGCTTGTCGACTTAAAGCGCACGGCCAATCCGGAAACGGAGCTGATTCTCGGCATCATTATGTTTGAGGATATCTTTCTGGCGGTTTACTTATCCGTCGTTTCCGGGCTTGTTCTGGGAGACGCGACGTCTGTCGGAGGCGCGCTGATGTCAATCGTGATCGCTTTCGGATATATGCTGCTGTTTTTCATTGCCGCTCGGAAATTGCCGCCTCTGCTGAACAAGCTGCTTGATATCCGTTCAAACGAGGTATTTGTCATCGTCATTTTCGCCGCGCTCTTTTTCATTGCCGGCTTTTCCGAAACGATTCATGTCGCTGAAGCGATCGGCGCGCTCTTGCTCGGACTCGTATTTTCGGAGACGGCCCATTCTGACAGGATTGAGCATCTTGTCGTGCCGTTCCGTGACTTTTTCGGGGCCATGTTTTTCTTCAGCTTTGGTCTCAGCATTGATCCGTTTTCACTCGGAGATGCGGTATGGCTTGCCCTTGGCGCCGTTCTGCTGACGATTGCCGGAAACTTTATCGCCGGCATGATCGCCGGGCGCCGGGCGGGGCTTTCTCATAAAGCATCGTCTAATATCGGGCTGACCATTGTGTCACGCGGCGAATTCTCCATTATCGTCGCAAATCTCGGCATCGCCGGCGGCCTGTCCGCTTCACTTAAACCTTTCGCCGCCTTATATGTTTTGATACTGGCCATCTTCGGCCCTTTGCTCACGAAAGAATCGAAGCGGATATATCTCCTGTTGAACAGCGTGTTCAAATGGAAGACGCCTGAAAAGAAGCCGCAGAAATCATAAAAAAAACTGACCTCTTCATAAGGGGTCAGTTTTTTTGAGCGGGAAGAAATTGCTGAAAAGCCGTTTTTTTATTAATGGAGAAATGCTCTTTTCCCAGAATGGTATTGATGATTTTTTGGTTTCTGTAAACAGACAGCTTCAAATTCGTAGCGCCCGTTCCGTGAGCATGATCAAGATTCGTTAATGTGAAAAAATGATGCCGCCTGTCGTCCTTAAAGACAAGACGGGAATCTGCCGTCACTTTAAACCGTTTCTCATCCTCCCATTCGATATCGGGGGCAATTGCCGTAAACCATTCCGGAATATGAGGTTTAAAACCGGTCGCCAATATCACTTTTTCTGAATCGGCCGTAAAGGTTTCATCCATCTGCCATTGATGAAAGCTCAGTACACAGCGCCCGTTTTGCTTTTCAATTTTTTCAAGCTCCGCCATCGGCTGAATATACACGTCAGGCGAACCTCCGCTGATCGATCTGTGATACAGGGCATCGTAAATGGCGGCAAGTGTGTCAGAATCAATGCCGTGGCGCAGTCCGTCCAGCTCAGGGAGCGTGCTCAGCCGTTCTTTAAAAGGCAGGCGGTTAAAATATTCCACATAATCAGGTGTAAACATTTCCTGCCCGAGCTTGGCGGTTTCCAATTCTCGGAATCCGGCGGAGCGTGTCACCCATTGCAGCCGGCTGCGGCGGTATTGTTCATCGTGCAATAAGTCAGAAAAGATCTCCGCGGCGCTCTGTCCGGAGCCGACCACTGTAATTGATTCGGCGCCGGCGAGCTCGTCTTTCCGAAACAAATATTCCGTGCTGACCATCGTGTCCTGACGCGCTTCGTCAGCAATCTCTGCGGGAATAAGCGGTTCAGACCCCGTCCCCATGACGAAATGCTTCGTTTGATAGACACTGATGCTTCCGTCCTCAATGTTCTTGACGCTGACGTCATAATGTCCGCCGGCATTTTTCACATCGATTACCTCTGAGCCGAAACGGCATGATTTGATTTCTGAAGCCGCCCAGCTCAAATAGTCGTTAAATTCCCGTCTCGGAATATCAAATTCATTAAACGTATAAAACCGGTACAGCCGGTCATGTTCATGGAGAAAGTTTAAAAACGTGTAGCGGCTTTTCGGATCGGCGAGCGTGACCAGGTCCGCCAGAAACGCCACCTGTAAATCCGTCCCTTTAATTAATAGACCGGGATGCCACGCAAATTCTTTCTTTTTATCGAAAAAAAGAGCATCTGTTCCGGGTATATCCTCTAACAATGCGGCAAGCCCTAAATTAAACGGCCCGATTCCCGCTCCAATGACATCATACATATTATGCACCTCTTACGAATAACAGTCTGATGGTCTTTTCCCGTTTTTACAGACGGTTAAACATAAAAAAAACGGCACGCTGATTCCGTGCCGTTTTTGATATTATAATGCGGATTTGACGAACATCTCATCTAAGTATTTGATTTTCTCTTCTGTATAATGCTCGAATCGGTCATTATATGATTTCGGATCTTTCGGATTGGCGAAGTGCGTGATTTTTCCGGTTTCCGGATGAATGAATTTGCTTGCCGCGCCGCAGCCGATACCGATAATCGTCTGCACTTCTTCCATAATCATAATGTTGTAGATGCTTTCCTGACCAGGGAAGGAGTAGCCGACATTTTCAAGGTTTCCGAGAATGTTTTTCTGCCGGTACAAGTAGTACGGCGTATAGCCGTGCTCTTTTGTCCAGCGGACGGCGTCATCCATCATGCGGGACACTTCCTGTCTGTCGGCAACTTTATACTTATGCTTGTTTCTCGTCATTTCTGACGCCCGTTTAAAAGAAAGCGTATGAACGGTCAAAGATTCAGGCATCAGCTTTTCCGTTTCCTCAAGACTGTGCCTGAACTCAGCCGTCCCTTCTCCCGGCAGGCCGATGATCAGGTCCATGTTGATATTATTCATGCCGTGTTTGCGGGAAAGATGGTATTTTTCGATGGTTTCTTCAACTGTATGGTGTCTGCCGATGGCCTTAAGCGTTTCGTTTTCATAAGATTGCGGGTTGATGCTGATTCTGTCAATCTTATACTTATTTAAAACGGCAAGCTTCTCCTCCGTAATCGTGTCGGGACGGCCCGCTTCAACGGTAATCTCCCTGATATTCGCGACATCCGGAAAAGAGCGGACCATTTCTTCATATAAAAGATCCATTTCCTCAGCGGTAATGCTTGTCGGCGTGCCGCCGCCGAAATAAATGGTCGTCACTTTGATATCATGCCGCTTCAGCCATTCTCCGATTTTCTGCATTTCATAGTGAAGCCCCCATAAAAAGGAGCCGACTCTTCCCGCCTGTCCTTGAATGGCATAAGCCGGAAACGTGCAGTAGGCGCACTTCGTCGGGCAGAACGGAATGCCGATATAAATGCTGACTTCATCTTTGACCCGGTACAGATCGGGAACCGCAGCGAGCTGGCGGTCGACAATCTCCTGCATCAGATTGATTTTTTCATCATGGATCAGATAATCTTTTTTCAGATCGGCATGCGCCTCTTCTTTTGTGAGGCCGCTTTGCAGCTTTTTATGAAGAAGTTTAGTAGGCCTGATGCCGGTTAAGATTCCCCATTTTTGTGTCATGCCCGTATGCGATTGAAGAAGATTTAAGTAGACATATGACAGCGTATTTTTCACCTGTTTAAATACTTCTTTTTCGCTCCATCCGGCAAGAAGCGGTTTCGTATGATGTTCCTTTTCGCCGGTTCCTTTGATTTCTCCGGATACCGACACGCTGTCTGCATCTTGAGAAATGGCAAGTGAGATGACGAGATCAGAGGGTTCCTCCGTTTCGCCGTATGCAAGAACACACTCTTCAAAAAATAAATTCGCGATGTTTTGCAGCGGACGATGCAGCCTGTCATCCGTGATGCCGTCTATTTTTATTTGCAATGTGATCACCTTATTTTTCAGATTCAAAACTTTCTTTAGTGTACAGAAAGAACAGGCTAAAATCAATCCGCGAAAAAGCCGCAGACCGGCGTTTCGCGTCTGCGGCTCTTGATTACGGCCGTTTCATATGGAACTTATCGAGAAAGCCTTTGCGGTGCTGCATGCGGAAATATTCCTTAATCATATAGGCGACTCCCTGTTCATCATTTGACCTTGTCACCCAGTCCGCTTTTCTTTTTAATTCATTTGAGGCATTTCCCATCGCGACGCCGAGACCGGCCAGCTCGATCATCGGCAGATCATCTTCCTGATGGCCGATAGCTACAACCTCTTCCATTGAAAGCCCGAGTTCAGCGGCGACCATCGAAAGTCCGCTTTCTTTTGAAACCCCTTTAGGCACGATGTTCAGTTTTTCTCCGTTGACGCGGATCACATCGACGGCCGGGAATGCTTTCATTATCGTATCCGTTATATCAGCCTGCAGGCCATCTTCGGCATGCACTTCAATGACGGGCGCTGAAACCGGCTCATCCAGGAGCAGGTCACTTAATGATTCGACAAACTGCACCGGATAAAAAATCGGGTCAGACGGATGAATCATCGTTTTCCCGACCAGATTGGAGTTCACTTTCTTCTTGTTTCCGATCGAATATTTTTCGTGAAGAAGCCGGATATTACATGGATAGCTTTCCAGCACCTGAACGATATTAAACGTGTGATCTTCTGATATTTTCTTTTCAAAAAACGGCTCATCTATTTTTTCAGAAATGTATGCGCCGCTGTGGGTAATCAATTTTGCATTCAGCTTTAATATTTTCGCCACTTTTTGAGCGGAGCGAAAATGGCGGTTTGTGACCAGTGTGACGTAAATTCCTTTTTTCTTGACGTATTCGATGGCATCCTTTGTCGTCTGATGAAGTTTGCCGTTGGAGCGAAGAAGCGCTCCGTCTATATTTAACGCCAGCATTTGTTTTGACACAGAGAAGTCCCCCTCCTTGATGACTGTACTTGTCATTAGGATATGACCCTGTCTCTTTGTTTAGAACAACCTTTTCTCCGCAGCAAAAAAGCCTGCCTCAAGCAGACTTTGAACTGTCGTTTTGTTGGGATACGATCGATTTGCTGCCTTCTCCCCAATGTGTATTTCTATTTACGAAATATATCAGGAACCCCTTATTTGACCGTTGATGCGCTCGTTTCACTTACTCTCTGTTGCTACCCCTTAACATACCAGGCAGTATAGGCGACCGTATCCTTAGATCATCTGTAAGTGTAGGCGCTTTCAGAGTTATTATCTCAATTATATTGTTAAAAAACAAGGGTTTTTTTAACTAAAAAAATCAGAGGAAATATCTATGCTGAATGTATGATAAAGTTGCAAGGGAACATACATTCTCATATAATAAAAGAAAAAAAGCGGTGACTGTCATGTCTCTATTAAAAGATATTTATAACGAAGAATTTGCAGAAGCACTTCTGAACAGAATCAAATCGGCGTATCCGGCTTTTGAGCGGGGCAAGTGCCGGGCGCTGATGTTTCAGGAAGATTGGCCCGGACTGACGTTAAAACAGCGGATGCGCCGGATCACAGACTCTTTATATGAAACACTGCCGAAGGATTACATACGGGCGCTTGACGTCTTATATGAGACAGCTCCCCGCTTCTCAGGGCTCGCCGGGATTATTTTTCCCGATTATGTCCAACAGTACGGAACGGATCACTGGGACGAATCAATGAAGGCGCTTCAGTATTTCACTCGTTTTTCCACTTCCGAATTTGCGGTCCGCCCGTATATCAGGCTTGACCGGGAGCGGATGTTCAAAGAGTTCCTTTCCTGGACGGAGCATCCGGACGAACATGTCAGAAGGCTTGCCAGCGAAGGCTCAAGACCGCGCCTGCCATGGGGAATCTCCATTCCGGCTCTTCTTGAAGATCCTTCTCCGATTCTCCCTGTTCTGGACCGCTTGATGCAGGATGACTCGTTATATGTCAGAAAAAGCGTGGCGAATAACCTGAATGACATCTCCAAAACACATCCGGATCTTCTGGCACAGATCGCAGCCGAGCGGTTCGGCAGCTGTCCGCACACGGACTGGATTTTGAAGCACGCCTGCAGGACACTGTTAAAAAGAGGAGACAAACAGGCGCTCGCGGTTTTCGGGTTTGAAGACGCCTCCCGGATTTCATTGGAACGTTTTACATTGAATTCGGAAACGGCCGCCATCGGAACAAGCATACATTTTTCTTTTCAGATCCGCTCATCCGCCCGGCAAAAAGTCAGGGTTGAATACGCGATTGATTTTGTAAAGAAAAGGGGGCACCGCAGCCGCAAGGTGTTTAAGATGTCGGAGTCCGCCATGGATAACGGAGACGTAAAAACCTTCAGCAAACATCATTCCCTTAAAGATTTAACCACCCGCAAGCATTATCGGGGAATTCACACTCTGTCTGTCATCATTAACGGAACGGTAAAAGGTTCGCTTGATTTTTCTGTTGAATAAAAAAACCCCTCCATTTCATAGATGGAGGGGTGTGGAGCTTATTCCGGGCTGCCGTAAAGCTCTTCAAGAGGTTTCATAATGATTTTGTTTAACTCGCCGATCAGCATGCTCATGCGCTGTTCCGCTTCCATCAGCTGAGAAATCAATTCATGCTGCTGTACGAGAGCAACCGTTTTTTGTGCCTGCTCTACCTCTTCCTGAGTGATTTCTTCACCTGACATCTGTTTCTGCTGCAGCTGCAGCTGTACATTGCGGAAGTTATCAAACATGCGTTTTGCGGATTCATCTGCGTTTACTTGATCATAAAGCCCTCTCAGACGGCTGTATTCATCACTGTTTCGCAAAGCTTTTTCAAGATCATATGCTGCATCATAAAAATGAACTGCCATAGTAACCGCTCCTTTCTTCCTTTCGGACATACCACTCCACTATAACAGACTGCGGAGCGACTTTCATCATCGGCGTATGTTTTCCTTAGAAAAGAATGACAAACAAAGCCTGAATTGCTCCGATTATCCCGCCGAGCAGACCGCCTAAATACGTTATCATCTTAAATTCTCTCTTGGAAATCGACAGCACCATTTCCTCCAGCCGTTCAACGGGAAACTGATCAACCTGCTCTTTGACCACTTCCTCAAGACGCAGCCGTTTCAGCACATCCTCCAAATGAGCGGCAATACTGCCGAGCGCCGCATCAAGCAGCTTCGGCGCGTACGTTCCCGTAATCTCCCCTTCATAACGGGAGATGATGTCACCGAGCCGGCATTCGAAAAAGGGCGCGGTTTGAAGTGCGGCCAAAGCCCGCTTTTTCATGCTGAACAGCAGATCTTTCGCATTCCACTTTTCATCGGCCTCATAAAGTGTATAAGATTTGAGCTTGCCCCATTCTTGAGAAAGCAGATCAGCCAGAAGCTTTTTCGTTTCCTCATTGCGCAAAAACTTTAACAGCTCAGGCAGCACACGGTCTGCCAAGCTTGAATTGCCGAGGAACATCTGCACCATGCTGCCGAGCATCCCCCGGGAATTCAAAAAGTCGTCAATCATATTTCCGAGCCTGTCTTTCCCTTCTTCGCTCTCAAAATAATCAATGCTCCGCTTTAGAATATAATCTGCGGCCATCGGGACTTTTTCATCCAGCTTTTCCTGAAGCTCATCAGGAAGCCAGTCTTTTATGGCGCGGTGCTCATATTTCCGGTACAGGTCCGAAAGCTTTTCATCGGTAAAACGGTCAATCCAGGCATCCGTCTTTTCCTGCGGATTCCGGATGCCCGCGGCGGCCAAAGCTTCGTGCACCGTCATCTCGGAAGCGGCCATTTTTTGCGTGAATTGTTCGGCGAAAAGAAGCGCCTGGTTTTTAACGGTATCTGATAAAAGCCGCTTTTTTATTCCTTCCGGGGTTAAAAGGTGGTTCGTCACCATGAGCCCCATTTGTTTTGCCAATTCATCCCGCCTTTTCGGGATCAGCCCCGGCGTAAACGGAACCCGTTTTCCGAACAGGTAATACGGCCGGTATGGACGAAATAACATCTGAATGGCAAGATGATTCGTCACCGCGCCGATCGCGGCTCCGATTACAATCATAAATAGAAACGTTCCTGCTATGCCCATTCCTTTTCTTCTGCCTCCATCTTATGTTCTATTTTCTTGATGATATATCTATTCGTATTATAGAGGCTGGCGGGCATGCGGGCAAATGAAGAACCTGAATTGTTGTTTGTGAGGAATAAGGCAAGATGCTGTTTCGTACTCTTTACAGTAGATCATCTTTTATGATGCGCTTAGCATATTTATTGGATGGAAGGGCCGTTCCATCAGCGGCTTTTTGAATAAAGGGGGAGTAATAATATGACAACACTCGGTTTTATGTCTGTATCCCGCCGGCACGAAGAAGATTACGCCGGGGAATTGGCTGAAAGAGCGCCTCAATATAATGTGCGCTTAGCCCGCTTTACACCGTTTGATATATTTCCGGATTCTTTGCGCGTGAAAGCGCTCGTCTATCACCCGCAAAGCGGAAAGTGGAACGAAACGGAAATCGATATTCCCGAATATATTTACGACCGCTGTTTTTACGGAAAATCCGCTGAAGCGCAAAAAGCCAAACCGATCGTCGAATGGCTGAAAAAATATCGGAAAACGGAATTTATCGGCCGGGGGCTTCCTGATAAATGGACGGTCACGGATGCGCTCCAAAAGCATCATCTGATCAGTCCCTATATTCCTGAAACGGCCGAAGTCAGCCGCTATGAACAGGTGCAATCATACTTAGCCAAGGAAAAAGCATGTATACTTAAGCCCGCTTTCGGCGCGGGAGGCAGAGGCATCATCCTGCTTGAAACAGGCAAAAAATCAATTACGGCCACTTACTATATCGGAAAAAACAAACAAACAAAATCATTTTCCAATCACGTGTCTTTTAAGTCTTGGTGCAAAAAAGTGCTGCAGCACCGCTATTTGCTTCAATCCTACTTAAATATCCAGGATAAAGAGCGGCACCCGTGCGACATCCGCATTTTCATGCGCAAAACTGAGTCAGGCGTTTGGGAAACGGTCGGAAAAGCGGTCAGAAGGGGTTATCAGAACGGTCTTTTATCTCATTTGCCAGGAGGATCTGAACCGATTAAGTTTGACACATGGTTTGAGGAAATTCCGAGAAAGCAGCAGGCCGTTTTATTGGATGATGTCTTTTCGATCACCCAATCCGTCCCTTATTTCCTTGATGAACGGTTCGGGCCGCTGTTTGAGCTGGGGCTCGATATTTGTTATGCCAAAGACGGACGCATCTGGCTTTTGGATGTCAACTCAAAGCCGGGACGGAAAGCTATTTTAAGCGTGGCTCCGGAGGCGAAAGAGGATTTGTATACGAGTCCGCTGAGACGCTTCCGCGAACTTCAGTCACAGGAAAGCCGGAAAGGAGTATTACCGCGTGAATCATAAAGGGATGATTGTCGGCATCGATAAAAAAAGCAAAAATACGCTGTTTCTCCCCTCCTCCATGAAACGGGAAGGGCTTTTATCCGCTGCCTTCGGGACCAAGGTTGTCAAATGCCGTGTAGCCTTTTCTCAATCACTTGAAAAAAGCGCGCTCCTTTCTGAAGATTTGTTTGAGGAGCTGTTGATACCGCATAAAAGCCGGGCTGACTTTCTCATACACGGCCAGACGGTGCACATCGGACCGCTGATCGGCGTTTTCACAGCCGGGTTCACATCATCGCCGTCCCGCCCGTTAAGAGACCGTACAGCCTTCTTTTCCAAGATGCTCTCTCTTCATGAACAGGCGAACGGATATTGTTTCGTTTTCGGGGCTCATCAGATCAACTGGGAAGAAGGCACCGTCCAAGCGCTGATTTATAAAGAAAACAGCTGGAAACGGACGGCCGTCCCGCTTCCGAATGTCGTATATGACAGGCTCCCGAGCCGAAAAACGGAAGAAGTTCCGCTTTTACAGCAGACAAAACAAAGGCTGATGAATGACTATCAGATTCCGTGGTTTAATCCGCAATTCTTTAATAAATGGGACATTCATAAGCTTCTGGAAAAAAACAGTCTCACCGCTTCACTTCTGCCAAAATCTGTCCTGCACCCGAATGCGGAAGCGTTAGAAACGTTATGCAGCACGTTTGGCACCGTCTATATCAAACCTGCAGACGGCGCACTCGGCACGGGGATTTATAAGGTGGAAAAAACAGATGCCGGCTTATCTGTCAAACACACGAATGAGGAAAAAACGGTGGTGACGGCAGAGTATTCAGATGCGGCATCCTTCATGACATCATTTAAAGAAAACAATGACCCGTCCGCATTTTTAATTCAGCAAGGCATTGATCTGATCCGGCTGGATGGGCGCCCCGTCGATTTCAGGGTGCACACGAATAAAAACGCCGAGGGGAAATGGACAGTGACGGCCATTGCGGCAAAAATTTCCGGTGAAAACAGCATCACGACGCATCTGGCAACCGGCGGAGAAGTCAGGACGTTAGCTGAATTATACGGCGATCCGCGAGAGAGAGTCGGCATGATGCGGAAACTTTCAAAAGCCGCCTTGGCGGTCAGCCGCGTGTTAAATGAGCACATTGAAGGTTTTATCGGCGAAATCGGTTTTGACCTCGGCGTCGATCATTCAGGGAAAGTTTGGATGTTTGAAGCCAATTCCCGCCCCGGGCGCAGCATTTTTTCCCATCCGAAGCTGAGATCGGTCGATTACCTGACAAAACGGAGAAATTTTGAATACGCGTCGTATTTATCAGAACGGTCCATCACCGCCCCGGAAAAACTTTGGCGGTGAGGCTGTCTTTTTTTAGGTTTACCCGGGACAGGCATTGAACGATGAGCTACAATGAACAAGATCAACATTTCCCATAAGGAGCGTGAACGTCATGATTTCGCACTTCAGCTGGAAACCGTTATTCAAAAAAGAGAAACTGCCCGGATGGCGGATTTCATTTTACTGGCAGGGTACGCATTACGAAGGGATTTACCATAAGTCCGGAGACATTGAATGGGGACACACACATCCGGGAAAAGAAGAGCCGGCTCTCGTAAAAGAGCTGCATGAATTAATGCTTTATCACATATATGACTGAAAGCTAAAAGCTCAGCCGCACCAGGCTGGGCTTTTCTTTTTCCTTCCGCTATTTACCACACCGTTTTCCGAATGAGATGCCGTTTGATTCACCATAATACGTAGTACAAAGCGGCAAACAGCATTGGGTGAAGCCGAGCTGGCAATGGTTTTCGTTCCGAAAATCATCGGCTGGTGCAATTCCAGCAAACCCAACCATACTACTTTATAAAGGAGATCATACAAATGGCAAACAACAACTCTTCAAACAACCTAGTAGTACCCGGCGCTGCTCAAGCAATCGACCAAATGAAATATGAAATTGCTTCTGAGTTCGGCGTAAACCTTGGCGGAGAAACAACTTCTCGCGCAAACGGTTCTGTCGGAGGAGAAATCACGAAACGTTTAGTATCTTTCGCACAGCAGAACATGGGCGGCCAAGGCGTACAATAACTCAATAAATGGCTTACAGAAGGCGCGGGATACCGCGTCTTCTTTTATGCCGTCACCCTTTTTTCCTATTCCACATACCCTAGGAAAAAAGGAGGGAAAACATGTCATTCATTGCCTCAGTCAATTGGGAGCTGTTTCAGTTCGTAAGTGTCTCTTTGGTCAATGAATATGTTGCCCACCATTTCCCGTTTATTCACAGGTATTCTTTTCCCCGCTGCTTTGAATGATATAATGAGCGGCGAGGAGGTTTTTTACATGAACATCGCTTTACTCGGAGCAACGGGAAGAGTCGGACAGGCTTTTATAAAAGAAGCGCAGAAACATGGACACATGGAGATATTCGCTCTTGTCAGATCAGCCGGAACAGTCCTTCCCATTCCTGAAAAACAAATCATAACAGGGAATGCGAAGCGGCGGGAAGATGTAAGCCGATTGATTTCCACAGCGGACACAGTCGTGAGCTGTCTCGGCACGGACGGTGACGATACCCTTTCAGCCGCTATGACCCATATAATAGACAGCATGAAACGGCATCATGTTCATCGTCTGATTACGATCGGCACCGCGGGTATCCTTCAATCACGGCTTATGCCTGATCAATACCGTTTTGAATCGGCAGAATCAAAACGAAAATCAACAAGAGCCGCAAAGGAACACGCCCGCGTATACGAAATGCTGCTGGCAGAGGATCTTGACTGGACGATCATCTGTCCCACCTACCTTCCTGACGGAGACGCTGCCGGAGTTTACCGGTTCGAACAGGATCGCCTTCCTGAAGACGGCGCTGAAATCACCGTTGGAGACACGGCGCACTTTCTGTACCGTGAGCTGATCAGCCCGCAGTTTGTCAGAAAACGGGTGGGACTGGCTTACTGAATGAAAAAAAGGGCGAATCTTTAGATTCACCCTTTCCGATTACACCGCGGACTTCGCCGTTCCTTTCTGCAATTCATACATTTGGTGGTACTGCCCCTTTTGCGCCATTAATTCGTCATGGCTTCCCTTTTCAATAATGCGGCCCTTTTCCAGCACGAGAATCTGGTCTGCGTGTCTGATCGTGGAAAGCCGATGGGCGATAATAAATGTCGTGCGCCCTTCTTGAACGACTTGCAGCGCTTTTTGAATGACTGCTTCTGTTTCGGTGTCAATGTGCGCCGTCGCCTCATCCAAAATTAAAATGGCCGGATCGAACACAAGCGCTCTTGCAAAAGAAATCAGCTGACGCTGGCCTGAGGACAGTGTGCCGCCTTTTTCGGTGACGGGCTCTCTGATGCCCTTCGGCAAAGATTGCAGAAGACTTGCGGCGCCGACTTGGCGAAGCGCTTCTTCCGCCTGCTCCAAAGAAATACGCTGATCATCGAGTGTCACATTGGAGCCGATCGTGCCCGAGAAAAGATACGGGTCTTGCAGCACAATGCCCATATGCGACCTCAGCTCCTGCCTCGACATGCCGTATATGCTTTTATCGTCCAGCAGGATATCTCCTTTTTGGGCATCATAAAAACGGAACAGAAGATTCAGGATAGAGCTTTTGCCGGACCCCGTATGGCCGACGAGGGCGACCGTCTCCCCTTTTTCAGCTGTAAAGCTGATCTGTTTCAGCACCTCTTCTCCCTTTCGATACCCAAAAGAAACATCGCGGAATTCCACTGTCCCTTCCGCCTTTCTGTCTGCGAGAGCGCCTTCTTCTTCCGTTTCCTCCTCCTGTAAAAGCTCGAATACCCTGGCGGCAGAGACACGGGCCAATTCAAGCTTCGAAAATTGGTTGACAATCCCCGTAACCGGCTGGAACAAACGGTTTAAATAATCAACAAATGCATATAAAACACCGATCGAAACAATTCCGGCCGCACTCAGACTCGCGCCTCCGAAATACCAGATCAGCCCGACAAACGCCAGATTGCGCAACACATTGACAAGACTGTGGGACATGAGGGAATTTAAGGACAGCATTTTGTTCTTATAGCGAAAATGAGCTTCATTCAATTCTTCAAATTCCTTCATCGTTTCCTTTTCGCGGCGGAACGCCTGAATAATCGGCATTCCTTGAATGGACTCGTTCATTTTCGCATTGATGTTACTGTTAATGGAACGGATTTTTTGGTTGAAGACGGATGCGTATTTGCGGTACACAACCGACCAGATCATTAAAATCGGAATAATCAGCAGGCAAACGGCGGCCAGCCTGACGTCAAGCATAAACAGCGCCGTAAAAATGCCGAGCATATAAACGCCGCTTGTGATAAATGTCGACAGCACCGTTACATATAAATCCCTGACCGCTTCTGTGTCATTCGTAATGCGGGCCACGACTTTTCCGGCAGGCAGATTATCAAAGTAGCGGATCGGCATTTTCTGAATGTGTGAAAATACATCCTGCCTCATGCGCTGTATGATCCGGTTCGCTCCCATCTGCAGCAGATAATGCTGACCGTAATGAAAACATACGGAAAACATGAGCAGTCCCGCGTAAATGGCGGTCAGCGTCAGCAATCCTTTTATTTCGGGACGGTAAAATTGAAAAATCTCCTGTCTTGATAACGTAATGGCGGGATATGACCTGCTTTCTTTACCGTTTGATATTGTCAGCCGGCCGTCAGACACCGAACGGTTTCCGTCAAAACTGACGGGACGGTCAACAAAATAGTAGCCCGCACCGACTTGATAAATGTGCGCCTCTCCGGTTTTGTCCGCCCCCGGTTTGAGCCGGTCCTCCCTGACATAATCATGCCCCCGGAACCTGACGGCGCCCGGATCGTCCCTAGAGGCTTTAACCCATGTTTTTTCAATGCCGAGAATGTGGTCGTCAATCATTTTTTTTCCGATAAACGGGCCGGTCAGCTCAGTGCCGACCGCAATAATGAGCAGGACGACCGCCCATATCAGCAGCTTCTTATATTGAAGCGCGTAATTCCATAATCTTCTCCCGGTCTTCATGCGCCCGTCCCCCCTTCTTCAAGAGAGGACAGCTGCTGCCTCTCATATTGTTTTCGATACCAGCCGTCCTGCGCCAATAGCTCCCGGTGCGTGCCTTTTTCAGACACCCGGCCTTCATCCATGACGAGAATGAGATCTGCGTGTTCAACTGCCGAGAGCCGGTGGGTGGTGATAATCGTTGTTTTATGCCGCCGTTTTTTACGGATGCTGTCAATGATGGCGGCTTCCGTTTTCGCGTCTACGGCAGAAAGCGAATCATCTAATATGAGAATGTCAGGATCGGTCAAAAGCGCTCTCGCAATTGAGATGCGCTGCTTTTGTCCGCCAGAGAGCGCTACGCCCTTCTCGCCGACAAGCGTCTCCAGTCCGTCGGAAAGCATGCCGATATCGTTTTCAAAATGCGCATCTTTCAGCGCACTGCCGATTTCCTCTTCGTTTGCATCCTGCCGGCCGTAAAGCAGATTCTCTTTTACAGTCTTTGAAAATAAAATATGATCCTGCGGCACATAGCCGATCCACCCGCGGAGCTCCTCGAGCGGAATCTCCTGAATCGGAACGCCTGTAAACGTGATTGCTCCCGCACCGGGCGGATATTCACGCAACAGCTGCTTAATGATCGTCGTCTTTCCGCTACCCGTCTTCCCGACGATGCCGAGTGTCTGCCCTTTTTCTACGGAAAAAGATACATCAGAAACCGCCGGTCCCGCTCCGCTCGGATACGTGAAAGTCACTTGTTCAAAAACAAGACGCCCGGGCTCCTTGATGCCGGCGGAGTGCTTGGGTCCTATCACGTCAGGCTCATAGGAAAGCGTCTCATTGACACGATCCAAGGAGGCATTTCCGCGCTGCATGATATTGATTAATTCTCCGATCGCAAACATCGGCCAGATCATCATTCCGAGGTACACGTTAAACGATACCAGCTCTCCCAGCGTCAGCCGGTTTTGAAAAACGAGATAAGCGCCGTAGCCGAGACCGATAAGATAGCTGAGGCCGACGAGAAGTTTCACAGTCGGTTCAAAAAGTGAATCGATAAACGCCACTTTCATATTTTTCTCATATACATCCGCCGTCATATCACCGAACCGGCTGACATCATTTTTTTCCTGCACGAATGCCCGGATGACCCGGACGCCGGATACCGACTCCAGCACCTTGTCATTTAATGATCCGAAAGCATCCTGCGCTTCCGTAAACCGCTCATGGATCTTTTTTCCGTACAGGCTGACCGCAGCCGCCATTATCGGCAGCGGAATAATCGCGGCAAATGTCAGCTTCCAGCTGATGAGAAGCCCCATTGTCAAAAATATCGTCAGCATATACATCGTTGAATCAACGAGCGTTAAGACCCCGAAGCCCGTCGTCATACTGACGGCCTGCAAGTCATTTGTCCCCCGCGCCATTAAATCGCCCGTTCTGTATTTCTCGTAAAACGGCGGTGACATTTGAAGAAGCCTTCCCATCAGCTTTGAACGGAGAATCTTCTCCATGACATTCGCCCCGCCGAAAAGCTGATACATCCAAAAATAAGACAGTAAATAGACGGCTGCCGTTAATGCGAGAAAAACACATATGTAAAACAGCATCCCGCTTTTTGTAAACACGCCCGCCTTCATATCGTCTATCGCGTTACCGAGAAGTTTAGGCGGAAACATTTCAATGACATTCACAATCAATAACAGAACAATCGCTGTCGTATAGCGCAGCCAATAGGCTTTAAAAAACCACGCGAGCTTTTTTAATACAGTAAACAAATACCGTCATCCCCTTTCATCAATCAGCCGCCCTCAAGCTTTTCCGGATTGTTTTTCATTGTTTTCGCTAATACCGCCACATGCATCACACCTGTCTTTCTTTCATTTTTTTGTATAAAAAAAGACATGAAGCCTCAGCTCCATGCCTCTTATTATTATAAATAAGGTACAGACCCGCCGTTTATGCGCGACTGCCTCGTTTTTAAGCAAATGTTCAGAAAACGGAAGCTGTATGGGAGTCACGCCGGTATTCAGCTGAACATGAGTTGACAAGCTTTAGTTTTGACATGATCCATACCTCCTTTTTCCCTATATTGTTCCTTCATCATATAAACAAATCCTTTTTTTGTCAATGCAGGTTTTACATTTCTGCCATTCGGGTATTGTAAAACAAACCTTTTTTACTGAAAGGATGAGGCCGATGTTTCACGCGGACCGGTTGATAGCAGCTTTTGACGGAAGTGATGATAGTAAAAAAGCGCTCCAAAAAGCCATAGACCTTTCAAAAACGTTTCACGCGGATTTAACGGTCGTACATTCCCACAATGCAAAAGATACCCAGACGATTGTTGATCCCCCGAGGCCGGGAGCCGGGGCAACGTATATCGGCGGCGGGATTGCAAGCGTTCCTGATCCGCTCCAGGCGGAAAGAATCTCCCCTGATCCGATGATTTATGAAGACCGTACGGAAGAAATCGTTGCGGAAGCGAGAATGCTGATGAACGACAGCCAGATTGACGGGGATATCGACATTTTAGAAGGTGATCCCGCTGATGCCATTATCGAGCATGCCGACCGTATATCGGCGGATTTGATCGTCATGGGGAGCCGGGACCAGAACAGGCTGAAAAAACTTTTATTCGGAAGCGTCAGTGAAAAACTGTCATCGAAATCCGATATTCCCGTGCTGATCGTAAAATAATTCTTTCTGTAAAGCAGCTTAATCAAAAGCTGCTTTTTTTACAGCTCCCGGCTGTTTCTTCTTTTTTTCGGCATCACAAAAAAACTCGCCATGATCAAAAAATCGATGCACAATACGACAGACCAGCCCTTTAACAGCTTGCTGAGCGCTTCGGTGCGGGAAGCGTCCTGAATGAGAAATACCGTTCCGGCTAAAAGAACGCCGCCGATGGCAAACGCTAATACATGTCTCCCCCACCCTTTTGCATAATGTTTGGCATAATCCAGCCCGTACCGCTTGACCGGTCTTGCCCCTTCCTTGACCACATAATAGCGGAACCGCTCATCCGCCCATTGAATCATGCTTTTCCCGAAGGCGACAGACACTCCGATATAAATGGCCGCCACCGCATGCGCCATAGTCGCCGCCGCCCCTCTGTATAAATCAGCTGCGGCCGCCAGAAACAGTACGGCATCCAATAAAGGAATGAGAGCGAAAAAAAACATTCCGAGCTTTTGCCGCCTGAATATATAGCGCGCCGCCAATCCGAAGATGACAGCCGCCCAAAAAGCAGCCTCACAAATGACAATCAACCAAGCAATCGCGTTCAATCCGGTTCCCCCTTATCGTTTTCTAAAATGCATTGTATCACTGCTTTTTATTTAATACAACTGTATTACAAAATTGCAAGAAAAAATATTTCCTGTTACACTGGAACCATGCCTAAAATAATCGATCATGAAAAAAGAAGAAAACAAATAGCCGAAGCCACTTGGCGGACGATTTTGGAGCGGGGAATGGAAGGAGCGACAGTGAGAAACATCGCCCAGGAAGCGGGTCTTTCTTTAGGCGCGCTGAGGCACTATTTCACCACCCAGGATGAGCTTTTAGGGTATGCGATGACACTCGTAAAAGAAAAAGCGGCCGCCAGAATTAACGAAGTTGCCATGAAAGATCTGCCGCCGAAAGAAAAAGCGGTGCGTCTGATGCTTGAAATCATCCCGACAGATGAAGAAACGATGGCTGAAATGGAGGTATGGTTCGCTTTCACAGCTTATGCCAGACATAAGGGAGAAGAGTTTCAACCCCAGCAGGACGGGATCTTAGCATATATCCGCGGTCTGATTGACTGGCTGGATGAAAATAAGCTTCTGAAACCGAATCTTGATAAAGAGATCGAAGCGGAGAAAATGTACGCCATCGCCGACGGATTGGCGCTGCATGCCATGCTTGAACCTGAGCGTCTTTCAAAAGAGAAGATCTCCCGTGTGCTCGTTCAGCATATCGAATCTCTTTTTATCTGACTGAAGTAAAAAGGCCGGATGTGTTCCGGCCTTTTTTCAGCTTATGACTGAACCCCGAGCTCCTGCTGAATGTGCGACTGAAAAGCCTCCTGAATCGTTTTGGCTACAGGTCCCGGCGTTCCGCTTCCGACCGGTTTTCCGTCAAGGGTTACGATCGGGATTAATTCAGCCGTCGTTGACGAGATGAAAATTTCATCCGCATCCCTGAGTTCGTCTTCGGTAAGAGCCTTCTCCCGCACCTCAATCCCGTTTTCTTTCATCAGCTCTAACAGTTTCATCCGCGTAATGCCGTTTAAAATCAGCTCATTTGCAGGATGCGTCCGGACAGTGCCGTTTATGACGGCGTATACATTGGAAGAGGTTCCTTCCGTGACCGCTCCGTCCCTTATCAGCACCGCTTCATAAGCGCCTGCTTCATAGGCTTTTTGTTTAATCATCACATTATACAGTAAATTCAGACTCTTAATGTCACACCTCAGCCAGCGTTTGTCTTCCGCCGTTATGGCCTGCGCTCCGGCTTTTTGTTCATTTTCCGGTTTTTTCACTGAAAAGGTGTATGCCGTCGTCTGCGGTTCCAATCCTTCGTCATACTGGTGCTTCCGCGGCGCCTTCCCTCTCGTCGTCTGTATATAGACCCCGCCGTCAATGAGTTTGTTTTCCTGTACGAGCTTTTGCAGATCCCATTCTATGTCCTCTGCGGAGAACGGCAGGGTGATGCCGATTTCTGCGGCGCTTCTGAAAAGACGGACGATATGCTCACGCAGACCGAATAAGGCACCGTTATACACTCTGATGACCTCATACACACCGTCACCGAATTGATATCCGCGGTCCTCAATATCAACTGCCGCTTCTTCACGATCAATCAACTGGCCGTTTACTAATGTCTTCATGTAAACCCTCCTCATCGTTATCTGCCGTGATGTGCATTCTCAGCTGTTATTGTCAACTATTCTATCATACTGAACGAGCCGGCTGCGGAGTTTATTTTTTTCTTAAAATCTTATTATTCGACATCTTTTCTATGTCTTTTCCAGTTTTGTTCCTGTATACTTGATTCGACATACATATGCTGTTAACTTATGGCACTTCGCAAGCCTCCGCTGTTATCGGCATTATGCAGAAACTTATGCTACTGGAGAGATTGTTATGCGCAACACAAAAGAAGGTGCTTCCCCTTCTCTGTTTTCATTGGCTTTTAAACTTACGAGTTTAGCAGTTTTGTGCGGACTGCTTCTGGTAATCGTCATAATGGGATATTCCGCTTCCGCCGCAAAAAACAAACAGGTCACCGTGACCGCAAACGGGCAGCTTCGGGATGAAGCAGAAAGCCTGCGGCTGAAAAATGATTCTCCCGACGTCTTAATGAAACATTTGCAGAGAGAGCGTGACCCAGGGAAAAAAACGGTATATTTAACCTTCGACGACGGGCCGTCTCCATATACTGAACAGCTGTTGAATGTATTGAAGGCAAATGGCGCAAAGGCCACTTTTTTTATGCTTGAACCGCGGATGAAAGCCTATAAGCATTCCGTGCAAAGAGCGAAGCAGGAAGGAATCGCGCTCGGCCTGCACGGCGTGACGCACGATAATCACCTGTTTTATCAAACACCGACATCACCGCTGAACGAAATGCAGCAGGGACGCGATACACTCGAGGCAATCACCGGAGTAAAAACGGATCTTGTCCGCACGCCTTACGGCAGTAAACCGTCATTGACGGATGCCCAGATTAAGAATCTCGAAAAAGGCGGATTCGTGTACTGGGACTGGACGATAGACAGTGAAGACTGGAAGTACAAAAACGCACGGTACGTGCCGGAAGTATTGAATCAGCTCGCATATTTGGAAAGCGTTCATACGAGCAGGCCGCATGTCATTTTAATGCACGATCTGCCTGCGACGGTGCACGCTTTGCCGAGCCTGATCCAAAAACTGAAAGCCCAGGGCTACTCCTTTGATGTTCTGACGGATCAAATGATTCCCGTCCATGAATAAGAAAAGCCGGATCTGTATATGATCCGGCTTTTTTTATGTCGCGGCGCTGATCCGTTTTGCAAATTCACCGATCTTCTCATGGATGACAAGATCAAATAAATGGTCGCAATATGTCGGCTCAAGGTTAATGATCACCTGCTTCAAACCGGGAATCCGTCCCGCATCCTCAGGGACAAACCTTGCCGGCGCCACTTCAAGCGAAGTGCCGATCACAAGAAGAAGATCAGCTTTATCTAGCTTTTCATAAAGGGTTTCAAAATGCTGAACGAGATCGCCGAACAGCACGACATCCGTTTTTAATACGGTGCCGCATACCGCATGATCACCGATTTCCGCCGTACATTCCGGCACTTCGTCCTTCAGCAGATGAGAAAGCCCGTAGCGCGCTCCGCAGCGGGGGCATGCGGCGGTCTGAATTGAACCGTGAAGCTCATAGACACTGCTGCTTCCCGCTTTCTTATGCAGCCCGTCAATATTCTGCGTGAAAATGTCTACCTGCTTTCCCCGCTTTTCAAGATCCGCCAAATACGTATGGCCGGCATTCGGCTCATAGCTTCCGCTCATTTTCATCTGAAAGAGCTGTTTGAATTTAGGCCAGAAGTCACGCGGACGGCGTTCAAAGTATTCCCTGCTCATCGCTTCCATTCTGGAGGTGTCTTCGGTCCATATACCGCCCGCCGAACGAAAATCAGGGATGCCGGATTCCGTGCTCATTCCCGCTCCCGTCAGCACCACGATACGTTCCGCCTGATTGATCAATGTTATAAACGCTTCCACTCTTCCACCGCCTTTTCTTTTTATCATATCATGAAAAAAGAACGGCGCCTGCTATGCCCGTTCTTTTTCTCCGGAATGATCCTTCACATGAACCGGATCATCGTGGCTTTTCTGTTTTACGAATACATTCTGGCCCGGATAGGCGAACTCCACGCCTTCCTCAGCAAAAATATCAATAATCCGGCGGTTGATATCCTGCCGCACGTCCAGGCTTTCCGCCCAAACGATGGTCTTTGTGTAAAAGTTGAAAAACAGATTGTAATAGCTGTCCGCAAACACGTCAAAGTTAACCATAATCGTATCATCATGCACGCCTTCATGTTCACGAAGCATTTCTCTGAGCCTTGTGATGCACCGCTCTAAACGATCAATCGGCGTCGCATAAGAAACACGAACGGAAAACGTGACCTGGCGCTTCGTCATCCTCGTCCAGTTTGTGATGGCTTCCATGGACAGCGTTGAATTGGGCACAGTAACAAGCGCCCCCTGCGCCGTGCGGAACCTTGTGCTTCGGAAAGTGATATCTTCAACGCCTCCCGTCACAGATGACGTCTCGACCCAGTCGCCGATCGTAAACGGCTTTTCCGTAATGATGATAATGCCGCCGAAAAAATTGCTGATCGTATCTTTAGCCGCGAGCGCGAAGGCCAATCCGCCAAGTCCGAGTCCGGCCACGAACCCGTTTACATCATAATTGAATTCCTGCGCGATCACACTGACGCTGAGCGCGAGAATGACAAAGCGCAGCACCTTGGATAAAAACGGCGCCAAAATGTCATCCATATCAAGCTCAAAGCGCTGATTGACTTTATGAAATAAAAACGAAGACGCCGATGTCAGATTGCAAAGCCCCCAAGCGATCAGCGCAACGATCAGAGAGCGGTACAATTTTTTGACAATGTCCATCTGCCCGTCTAAAAACGGCGAATACTCAATCGCCAAAAACAGACCCAGCGCCACGAAAAACCACCTGGCCGGCTTGTCAAACGCTACGGCAATCTGTTTGAATATGTCGGTTTTCGGCTTGTTTGCCAATTTGTAAATGAGCTGAAAAAAGTATTTGACAAACAGTTTTCTCAAAACGAGAAAAGCCGCTAAAATTCCGATGCTGATACTGATCTGCAAAATATGGTCAAGCGTAAAAAAGCTCTGAAATTGTGTCATCATGGCATATGCTCCTTTGTTTTGTCGAAAATCTATTATACTAAAACATTCGGACATCAGCTTTTTTTAATGTCTTTAGGCAGCCTAAAAAACCCCGGCATCAGAGTACAGCCGGGGTTTTCACACATTCGTTCATCTTTCAGCCAGATACAACAGGGTCAGGCACTATTTCTTCTTTGATTGTGTCTGTTTCAGGAGAGTCGCTTTTTGGATTTCAGCATCGGTTTCGGCCTTAATTCTTTCTTCCACTTTCAATCTCCCTTTTCCCATGATCTCGCCTCCTTTTTGCCATTATAAATCATCACTGCGGATTGTAAACCGAAAAAAGCACTATCTTTATTCCAATAAAATACTGTTTCGCACATTCACCAGTTTGAATCGCTGAGCATATACGAATCTGATATAATAACAGAAATGCCCATGAGGGGAGCTGACAAGCTTGTATACCATCGCTCATCGCGGCGCATCCGGTTACGCGCCCGAAAATACATTTGCGGCATTTGATATCGCTGCCGAAATGAACGCTGATTTCATTGAGCTTGACGTCCAGCTCACAAAAGACGGCCAGATTGTCGTCATCCATGATGACAAAGTCGACCGGACGACGGACGGCTCCGGTTTTGTAAAAGATTTTACGCTGAAGAAGCTGCAGTCTCTGGACGCCGGCAGCTGGTATGGGGCTGAGTTTAAAGGGGAGCGGATTCCCCTGCTCGAAGAGGTCTTGAAGCGTTATCATTCTGAAATCGGTTTTTTAATTGAACTGAAAGGGCACGTTTCTCAAGTCGGTCTTGAAAAAGCAGTCGGCCAGCTGTTAAGCAGGTTTTCCTTTTCCATCCGCCCTATCGTTCAATCATTCAGCCTCAAGTCAATTCAGACCTTTCACGACATGTATCCGTCCGTTCCGACTGCAATAATTGCAAGACCCAGCTTCGGGATGTTTTCCAAAAGCCAGCTGGCCGCCTACAAATCAGCCGTAAATTATGTCAATATTAAATATACCCGTCTGAATCGGTTCTTGATTTCCACCGCTCACAGACACGGCCTGAAAGTATTTGCCTGGACGGTCAGAAATCAAAAGACGGCCGAAAAACTGCAAATGATGGCAGTAGACGGCATTGTAACTGATTTTCCGGATTTTATTTCTAAGGATGGCTGATATGAAACAATACATCGCAATTTTTATCGGAGGCGCGCTTGGCGCATTGCTCCGCTTTGAAATGAGCGCGCACATTCACAGCGGTTCTTTCCCGGCGGCCACTTTCCTCGAAAACGCGGCGGGAAGCCTTTTACTCGGTCTTATTACGGGTTATTTCATCATTCGGGCTAAACGCCCTCTTTTGACCGCCTTTTTAGGAACCGGTTTTTGCGGAGGTTTCACGACGATGTCAACCTTCGCAAAAGAAACCATTTTTCTGCTGCAATCGTCTCCCGCAGCGGCTTTTTGTTATGCTGCCGCGACTTTATTCGCTGGTCTTGCCCTTGCATACGCCGGCATTTTTTTGGGACGGCGGATTGCCCTTCACGCAGCGGGAAGGGGGCATGATACACCATGACGATTGTCCTGATGCTTATCGCAGCGGGTATCGGAGCGGTATTACGTTCTCTTTTGGGTAAAACAATTTCAGAAAGAACAAAAGGTTTTCCGATGCCGCTTGGAATGGCTGCGGTCAACCTGCTCGGCTCCTTCGGCCTCGGCATGTTCACCGGCCTGGGCCTGGATAATCCTTCTGCCGGCATCATCATCGCGACCGGCTTTTTCGGTGCGTTTACGACCTTTTCCACGTTCAGTATTGAAGCCGTGCAGCTGATGATGAACTACCGCATAAAGGAAAGCCTGCTCTACATCGCTGTTTCAGCAGCCGGAAGCCTTTTGGCGTTCTGGTGCGGCTTTGTTATGATATCCATTTAAAAAAACCTTGAGCTTATTTTTCGCTCAAGGTTGCGTTATGAAGCATGACCGTTTCAGGCACGGGCAGCTGGCGGTTTATTGTTCCCTGACCGCCCGGGCGGCCCTGTTCTTCTTTGAGTTCAAGCTGTTTAATAAACCGGCCGTCCATTTCTACTATGAGGGCAGTGTATCCCCCGATTTGTATCGACTCACCCGCACAGATGTCAATATTCCGTTTCAGCACAAGACCGCCGATCGTGTCGACTTCCTCTTCAATCCCTGCGCCGAGAAGATGATTCACCTGATCGATCCGAACCTTTCCGTCCAGCACATAATGGCGTTCGGACAGCTTTTGAATCTGCGGCTGTTCGTCCTCATCAAATTCGTCTCTGATATCGCCGACGATTTCTTCAAGTATGTCTTCGGTCGTCACAAGACCGGACGTTCCGCCGTATTCATCAGACAATATCGCCAAATGAATCCGTTCTCTCTGCATTTTTATCAGCAGGTCGTGTATCGGGATCGTCTCGATGACTTCAATCACCGGGCGGATGTAAGACGTGATGGATACTTCCGCTTTTTCATCTTCTGTCATAAACAGCAGATCTGAAAAGAGATGCTTCGTATTGATCATGCCGATGACACTGTCTTTGTCCCCGTCCGTTACGGGCCAGCGCGTATATTTGTCTTTCAGCATCATATCAAGCATTTCCGGAACGTCCATATCAGTGGAAACAGCCGCAATTTCTTTTCGCGGGATCATGATTTCCTTGGCGATCCGATTATCAAAATCAAAAATTTTATTCACAAATGTATATTCAGACGGATTGATTTCTCCGTTTTTTAAACTTTCTGACAGCAGGATCCGCAGCTCTTCTTCAGAGTGGGAGCCTTCATGCTCAGATGCCGGCTTTAATCCGGCCAAACCGGTCAGAATTCTCGCGGAGCCGTTCAGCACCCAAATAAACGGGAACATGAATACGTAAAATAACCGAAGCGGTCCGGCAATCCATAACGTCAGCTTTTCCGCTTTTTGAATCGCAACCGTTTTAGGCGCAAGCTCACCGACGACGACATGTAGAAACGTAATCAGCCCGTACGCCGCAGCAAAAGCAATCACATGCTCAGCAGAATCCGGCAGCCCCATGCCCTGAAACACAGGATGAAGCATCCGCTCAAATGCAGGCTCTCCCAGTACGCCGAGCCCGATGGATGTGAGTGTAATGCCAAGCTGCGAGGCGGATAAATACTCATCAAGATCCGTAATGATACGCTTTGCGAGCACCGCCCGTCTGTTCCCTTCTGAAATGAGCTGATCGATTCTGGATCTTCTCACTCTGACGATCGCAAATTCACTCGCCACGAAAAATGCCGTTAACGTAATGAGCACACCGATTAAAATCAAACTGTCAATATCGTCCATTTCACCTTATCCCGAATTGAAGGATAAGGACGTCACCTCCTGATTTCATCGTTTTTTCTTAAGCGAGAGGAACGAAATGGTTGATTGACTACACAGAGGGCCCCATCCTGCCACCTCCTAAGTCAAAGCATGATTGTCATTTGTATAGTTTATTGTATCACAACTCCATTCTTTCATCATTTTCAGATTTTTATGATATAAAAAACAGCCTTCAAAAAGAAGGCTGCCGTTATCTGCTTCGGAAATGATTTTCTAAACAAAGCGCCGTATTAATCCCCCCGAATCCCATGCTTAAGCTTAACGCATGGTGTACGGTATGGGCGCTCGGCCCGTCGGTCACCCACTGAAATGAATCGTCAATCGGCTCCGTTAAGTTTCGGATCGGATGAAGCTTGTTTTCCCGCATTTGCAAGAGAGCAGCAATGATTTCCACCGTTCCGGCCGCACTCAGACCGTGTCCGGTAATCGATTTTGTCGCATTAATCCGCGCGTGCGACAGGCCGCTTTCAGAAAGCGCCCGGCATTCAGTCTTATCACCGATCGGCGAACCGGTGCCGTGCGGGTTGATGTAATCGATCTCTTTTGCTGAAAGACCGGCCCGCTCCAGCGCCTGGCGGATCACCGTCATTTCGCCCTCTGCTGAAGGATTCGGGTTGCGGTTCGCATCAGAAGCCATCCCCCAGCCCTTTAAGCCGGCCCACGATCGTGCGCCCCTCTGTTCGGCAGATTCAGCGCGTTCCAGCACAATCGCCCCGCACGCCTCTCCGAATATAAACCCGTCCGTATGCCGGTCAAACGGGCGGCAGGCGGCTTCAGGCCGTTCAGCGTATGTATCAGTGCCCATCGCTCCCAAAGAACGGAGAGCATGACACTCCATGTACGACAGATCGGCCAGCGCCCCGATCACGATGCACCGGTCAAACAGGCCGCCTTTGATTCCTTGAGCAGCCTGAATAACCGCCGCCTGGCCGCTGGCCGACGCGCCGCCGACCGTAAAGGCCGGCCCTTTTATCCCGAATTGCTCCGTACAAAGCCCCGACAAATCACTATCCATAAAAGAAAGCCCGTATGTCGGATTTACAAATTGCGGCGTTTCACCGTTTTTCTCAAAGGCCTGCAGCAATTCGCGCTGCGTCATATTCGAGCCGCCGATAATCAGACCGGTGCGGCTGTGGTCAGCGCCGTCTAATTGAGCGTCATGCCACGCTTCATATAAAGCGATAAGCGCCGTCTTTCCCGATAATGCGGCCCTTCGGTACAAGCGCTTCGACAGCGCGTCCGGCGGCGTTAATTCGCTAAGCTCCGCGCCGATAAACGAACTGCCTTTCTGCCGGCCGGGCCGTTTCATCACATCAAAGGCGTGCCGCCCCTCCATAAGCGCATCGAGAAACGCCTCCTTGCCTTGTCCGACCGCGGCTAAGACTCCGATTCCTGTAATGCTGATGTCTGACGTGCCATTATTAGTCCTCGACATTTGTCCGTTCTCCCATCTTTATGTATTGGAAGCTATGAAGAAAAATCTTGATACAGTGCTTTGAAAATATCGCGTGACTGTCTGATCTGTTCTGAAGGCACGCTGAAAGATAATCGGAAATAGCCGCTTTTTCCAAATCCGCTGCCGGGTACGATCAATAGTTTGTATTTCTGTGCGGCATGCATGCAGAATGCCACCTCGTCTTCAATCGGTGATTTCGGAAAGACGAAAAAGCCTCCTTTCGGCATTTCAAATTCGAAACCGGCTTCTGTGAGGATGTCCACCATAAGGTCTCTCCGCTTTCTGTAAGGTTCAGCGTCAATCGAAAGATCATCCATTTTCGCCACGGCACGCTGCATCATGACCGGAGCGTTCACAAAGCCGAGCGTCCGGTTACAGAAAACGAACGCATCCGTCAGAAGATCGCCCTCAGGCATTTGGGCGTCTGCCGCGATATACCCGAGCCTTTCCCCCGCAATGCCGAGATCTTTACTGAACGAACTGACTAAAATCACGCGGTGATACGCCTGAAACGGATTCGCCTGCTCTTCTCCGTAGATCAGCTGGCTGTACGGTTCATCAAATAAAATAAATATGCTTTGGCCGTTCCGCTCTTCGGCTTCTTTTAATAAGGCGCCCAATTCGTTAAGGTTTTTCTGGCTGAGCACAGTCCCCGTCGGATTATGCGGCGTATTAACGATCAGTCCTTTCGTACGGGGGGTGATCGCACCTTTAACCGCTTCAATATCAATCTCAAATGAGTCAGTCAGCGGGCAGATGACGGGTCTGCCGCGGTAATTTTCAACATACGCTTTATATTCCGCAAAATAAGGCGAAAGAAGGATGACTTCTTCCTCGGGGTTTAAAATGCTTTTCAGCGCGACATTCAGCGCCCCGCCGGCTCCGACCGTCATGACTGTATGCCTGGCGGAAATTTCTGTCTGAAACCGCTCTGACAAAAAGCGCGCAACCTTTTCTCTCGCCTCCGGAAGCCCCTGGTTTTGTATGTATCCGTGCCGCCCTGTTTCAGCTGCTTCGCAAAGCGCCTTTTTAAATGTTTCAGGCGGCTCCGCAACCGGATTTCCTATTGAAAAGTCAAACACCTTATCGGCGCCGAACTCTTTTTTCAGCCGAGCGCCTTCATCAAATAGTTTGCGTATCCATGACCCTTTCTCCAGATTCTGTGTCACTTCCCGTGATAAACCGGCCACTGTCATCTGTCCCTTCTGTCTTTTTCTTCCGTTTCTATTTACAATGATTATGAAAGATTTACATGGCGCAGTCAACGCTTTTTCAGACAGCCCGCCGCGTCGTTTCAGGAGAAAGACGGAAAACAATAAACTTGTGCAAACTCCCCTTCATATATTAAACTATTCTCATAACTATAACGTGATGGTTGGGGAGGGATTTAGATGGGGCTGAGACTTATCGCATCAGTGAATTAGCAGAGCTTGCCGGTGTAACGAAACGCACGGTGGATTACTACACAAACCTCGGGCTTTTAAAGCCTGACAGGTCTTGTTCGAACTATCGTTACTACGATACACTTGCACTTAATCGGTTAAAGTTTATAGTCGCTTGTAAAAAGCAGCGATTGGCCCTGTCTGATATAAAAGATCGACTGGAGAACCAGTTTCCCTCTTCAGCCCTGCCTGACGATATTGGAAATCTGGCATCGGAAATTGATCACATGAATCAAAACATCTCCGTGATCTTGAATCGGTTTGAAAAGCTTGAACCAGAGGAGCGTGCCCAGCTGAAAAAAAGGCTGGCTCCTGAAAAGCTTGCAGTGCTTCAATCATTTATGCTGCTGTTAAGTTAAACCATTATCTTACTAACAGGAGGTGTTACCTTCATCTTCCCAAAAGAAGTGAAGGTTCTAATTGGACATTGTGAATTTGATTTTAGTCGCGGTTTTAATCGCGCTGACGGCATTTTTCGTAGCATCTGAGTTTGCGATAATCAGAATCAGAGGCTCACGGGTTGACCAGCTTATAGCAGAAGGAAATAAAGCCGCAATCGGTGTCAAAAAAGTGACCACGCATTTAGATGAGTATTTATCGGCGTGCCAGCTCGGCATAACATTGACTTCCATCGGTCTTGGTGTCTTAGGCGAATCAACGATTGAACGCTTGCTTCATCCGCTTTTCACAAAGATAAACGTACCAAGCTCATTATCGCATATTATTTCATTTATTCTCGCCTATGCGATCATTACATTCTTACACGTGGTCGTGGGAGAGTTGGCGCCGAAAACAGTCGCCATCCAGAAAGCGGAAGCCGTTTCAATGCTGTTTTCAAAACCGCTCATTTGGTTTTACCGCATCATGTTCCCGTTTATCTGGCTTCTGAACAACTCCGCCCGTCTTTTAACGAAGACGTTCGGTCTGGAGACGGTGTCTGAAAATGAGCTTGCCCACTCTGAAGAAGAGCTGCGCATCATTTTATCGGAAAGCTATAAAAGCGGTGAAATCAACCAGTCTGAATTTAAATACGTGAACAAAATCTTTGAATTTGACGACAGACTTGCAAAAGAAATCATGATTCCGCGTACGGAAATCGTCAGTCTGCCGCATGATATCAAAATTTCTGAAATGATGGACATCATTCAGATTGAAAAATATACCCGGTACCCTGTCGAAGAGGGTGACAAAGATAATATTATCGGCGTTATTAACATTAAAGAAGTGCTGACCGCCTGCATCAGCGGCGAAGTATCAGTCGACTCGCCGATTACCGATTTTGTCAATCCGATCATCCATGTGATTGAGTCGGCACCGATTCACGATCTGCTTGTAAAAATGCAGAAGGAACGGGTTCATATGGCGATTCTGTCGGATGAATACGGCGGAACCGCGGGGCTTGTCACCGTTGAAGACATTATTGAAGAAATCGTCGGGGAAATCCGTGATGAATTTGATATCGATGAAATCAACGAAATCCGTAAACTCGGCGACGGCCATTACATGCTTGACGGCAAGGTCCTGATTGATCAAGTGAACGAACTCCTCGGCATCCATTTGGAAAATGACGAGGTCGACACTATCGGCGGCTGGTTCCTTACCCAGAAATACGACGTCGAACAATACGACTCGATTATCGAAGAAGGCTGTGAATTTATCATTAATGAAATTGACGGCCACCACGTCGCATATATCGAAGTGAAAAAACTGGCGTTTGATGAACTGCTGGAAACCGCCGAACAAAAAGAAGCATAACAAAAAAGCTTGCGCGTCTGATACAGACGGCAAGCTTTTTTTCATTTACAGTTGTTCAAGTTTTTTCTCAAGCTCTTTAATTCTGGCATTCAGCTCTTCTGTCATGGCCGCAAGCCTCTCCTTCGGCGCAAGATCGGAAAAGTCCTCCAAAAAAATCGGCTCGCCGATGATAAGCCGCATTTTTCCCTTTTTAAACAGCGCTTTTCCCGTAGACGGCCCTTTATATGCGGCCGGAACGAGCGGCGCTTTTCCCATTTGGGCGATGGTCACGGCCCCTCTTTTCAGCGGGACGTCTTCAGATGTTCTCGTGCCGCTCGGAAAAATCCCGACAATCTTTCCTTCCTTCAGAAGCTTAATCGGCGTTTTAATGCTGCTCGGGCCCGGATTTTCACGGTCAACCGGGAACGCGTGAATTTTCTTCAAAAAACGTCCGATCCACTTTTTCTGAAACAGCTCTTTTTTCGCCATATAATGAATCTGATGTGGCAATATCCCGACACCGAGCGTGAGGACGTCCACCCAGCCCGCATGCGTGCACGCGATAACGAATCCTTTATCAGACGGAAGATTCTCTTTATTGTACACTTTCACTCCTCCGCGCAGGGATAGAATGCATTTGATGGCATTTGCACAAAACTTATACATAACGCACTTCCTTTGTTGTAATGATCAAAAGTGTTCTCTCTCTCTATTATAACAATATTTTTTATTACCTGGTACTAACAATTATATTTTTCCTCCGCCGATCTCTATCTTTTATGACGGATTTTGGGTACTATAGAGAAATGGTGTTTGATGAGGTGAAAATGAATTTAAGCCGTTTGCATGGAACGTGCAACTTTAAACCTTTCTTATGCGTGTATAACATAGAGGGGAGAAAAGGCAGTGACGATCGATGAAATTTACCAAATGTATATGAATGATGTTTACCGGTTCCTGCTCTCCATGACAAAAGACAAGCATCTCGCTGAAGATTTGCTGCAGGAAACCTTTATGAGGGCATACATACACATTCACTCCTACGACCACAGCAAAGTAAAGCCATGGCTTTTTCAAGTGGCGAGAAATGCGTTTATAGATTATGTCAGAAAACATAAAAAGGAAGTGACCATTTCCGATGACTTAATTGGGAGCCTTTTTCAGACGGCTGTTCAAAGCCCGGCTCATCAGATTGAAATCAAGGAAGTGCTGACAGGGTATATGTCCGAACTTCCCGACAATTATCGGGAGGCCTTAACACTGTATTATTTAAAAGAACTGAATTACAAAGAAGCATCCCATATTATGAATATTTCAGAGGCTAATTTTAAAAGTGTTTTATTTCGTGCCAGACAGCGGCTGAAAGCACTTTATAATAGAGGTGTTAATGATGAATGAAGAATTTAAAAAGCGTTTTTACCAATACAAAAATGGAGAAATGAGCGACCGGGAAATGGCCGCCTTTGAAGAAGAGCTGGAAAAGCTGGAAGTCTATCAGGAGTTGATTGAAAGCGAAATGCAGGACGACCGGGAATGGGACGTCGGCATCAGCCCGGAAAAACAGAAGGCCATTTTATCATACGGAAAACGCAAATCGTATTTGCGGATTTCAGTTCTCGCCGTCATCTCCACTTTGATGATTTTGCCGCTTTGCACATTAGGAAGCTACCTCTATTACGGTCTGGGAGGAAAAGAAAGCACCGGCAATCAATTAATGGAGACCGCGGCAGTGACGGTGGCGACCACAATGCCGAACGTCCTCGTCGATACCTCCGGACTGAAAAGCCAGGTGAAGCTGTTTGGAATGAATACGGAATTTCCGCTGCAAAAGCAGATCGGCACAAAAACGAAATCCGTCGGCGGAGAACGGATTGAAATGTTTTTAGATACGGTCAAATCGCCTGCCGTTAACTACTATGATCTAGACGCGGCACAGGCAAAGCATTATTTCGCCCATCCTTCCGGCTTAAAGGGACGCACGATTGAAAAAGCCGGACAGACATTAAAAAAATTGCCTGAAGGAAGCGTGGCGGAGGTCTATCTTTCTTATGACAGGGCCTACCCTTCTTCTCAAGTATATTCGACTTTTAAAAAATACGATGTGAAGTTTTTATGGAACGCGGTCGAAACGGAGAAAAATCTGAAAGACAGTCCTTATGCCGAGCCGTTAGGATTTCCCGGGAAAGATTCCAAGATGGTGTCCTCTTTCGAAACGCAAGGACAGACAGACCGTGAACAATTTATCAATGCCCTTGAATTTATGTCCAGCCATAAAAAATGGGCGCATGCAATATCGAAACGAAAAGACATGAATCTTGGCAGCCGAATCGACTATGTTGAACATCACGGAATGAACGTATACGGCTCTGTCGTGACGGGGCCGACAAAAGAAATCGAACGTCTGCTGAAAAACAAAACAGTAAAAGCAGCAAACATCGGTGAGGTGGAATTATGGAATTGGTAAGAATTTTTAAAGAGCATAATGTTTTCGGCTGGATATCAGTCGGTACCGCGATTTTGTCGCTGCTGCTTTTGAACGTGGCAATCATCAGCAATGTGACTTTCTATTCTTATCAGATGCTGCCGTTTGCGATGGCCGCCGTGCCGTTCGGCATCATTGAGCTGTTTATTAAAAAAGGACGGACGGGCCCGGGACTGCTCGGTGTCATTCTCAATCTGTTCGTCATTGTCTGTGTATATACGATCGTTGCGGTTGATACGAATCTGCAATTCGGTTTTTAAACATAAAAACAGGCCCTTTTACGGGGGCCTGTTTTTTTAAAATGAAAGAACGCCGATTAAATGCAGCAATACGACGATGATAGCCAGCGGCACGAGATATTTCAGAAGGAAATACCACACCTGAAAGAAACGATAGCCGATGGCGGAACCGCTTTTCATCTCGGCAAACAGCTCCTGCTTCGGTATTTTCAGCGGGACGAAGATTGATATTAATAAAGCGCCGAGCGGAATCAGCACATTGCTGACGGTGAAATCCGCAAGATCAAAAAACGTTTTTCCGAACAAATGAACATCACCGAGAACACCGTATGATAAACAGGACGGAATTCCGACTAAGAAAATGAGCAGACCGCTTGTCCACGACAGCTTCTTTCTTTTCGTTTCATCACCTTTCCCGACAGTCGCCACGATAATTTCCACCATCGAAAAGGCCGAAGTCAGCGCGGCGAAGAAAAAGACCGCCAAAAAGCTGATAAAAAACAGCGAGCCGAACGGCAGCCGGTCAAACACAGCCGGCAGTACGGTAAACAGCAGTGTAGGCCCTTCATCCGGTTTAAAGCCGAACGAAAAAACCGCCGGAAAAATGGCCAGTCCCGCAAACAGCGTGACGAGCACATTCATCATAACAATGGAACCCGCCGATCCCGGAAGGTTTTGGGTTTTCGGCAGATACGAACTGTATGTCACCATGACCGAAACGCCGAGCGTTAATGTGAAAAACGCCTGTCCTAAAGCATATAGGATGGATTCCGGCGTCAAATCTTCAAAGTGCGGAACCAATAAAAATCTAATCCCCTCAACGGCATGATCGAGCGTGACTGATCGCAGCACAAGCAATAGAAACAGCACGAATAAAATCGGCATCAGCACTGCACTGACACGTTCAATCCCTTTCTGCACGCCTTTTGCGACGACCGCCACCGTCATGATCATAAATACAAGCTGCGCAACGAGAGTCTGGATCGGATTTTCAATGACCGTCCCGAACACCGTTCCGTACTGCTCCTGAGTGAGCCCGGATAAAGAACCCGTAACGGCTTTTAACACATAAAGCAAAATCCACCCGCCGACAACACTGTAAAAAGACAAAACTAAAAAACAGGCCGCCACACCCACATAACCCGTGAGGTGCCATACCGACTTCGGCGCGGCTTGTTTGTAGGCATCAATCGCATTTGTCTGGCTCCGTCTTCCGAAAATAAATTCACCGAGCAAAAGCGGATAGCCTAAAAGCACGGTAAAGAGGACGAATACAAGAAAAAAAGCGCCTCCTCCGTTCGTACCCGCTACGTAAGGGAACTTCCAAATGGCTCCCAGGCCGATCGCCGAACCGGCAGCGGCCATAATAAATCCTATTTTTGAGGCCCATTGAACCCTTTTTTGGTCAGACACGACTTTCCACTTCCCTTCCGCCCTATATTATCCCTTATTCACTGCGATAACTTAAGCCCATTTCAATATGTTTCATTATTCCGAAAAATAAAAGGGAGCGGCGGGTGCCGCTCCTTACAAATCCCCGTTTAATTTCGAATGCTTTCTCGAATATAAGAAATAAATCACCAGACCGATGATCAGCCAGATAAAGAAACGGAATATGGTCGTGGCGCCGAGGTTAATAATCAAAAACACGCAGAACAGAATGGACAATATCGGAATAAAGGGAACCCCCGGACATTTAAAAGCCCTCGGCAGATCAGGCTGTTTCTTTCTCAATACGATAACCGCCACGGAAATCAGGACAAACGCGGCAAGCGTGCCTATGTTCACCAGCTTCGCCAGTTCATCAAGCGGGACGAGCGAGCCGAGTAATGCTGACAGGATGCCGAACACCCATGTCACCACGTGCGGCGTTTTATGCTTCGGATGAACTTTTGAAAGCGCCCCCGGCACCAAACCGTCACGGGACATGGCAAACATCACCCTCGTCTGCCCGTACAGCATGACGAGCATCACCGTTGTCATCCCCAACACTGCGCCGATATCAATAATCCCGGCCACCCAATTCTGTCCGGCCATCTGCAGAACGAGAGACACGGGATGGTCAACGCCTTCAAAGCGGGCAAACGGAACGACGCCCGTCATAATCGCCGATACGGTCACATACAGCACGGTGCAGACGATTAATGAAAAGATAATTCCTTTCGGCAGATCCTTCGCCGGATTTTTCGTTTCTTCAGCGGCGGAAGAGACGGCGTCAAAACCGATAAAAGAGAAGAAAACGAGCGCCGCGGCACTGAAAACACCGCCGAAACCCATCGGTATAAACGGCTGCCAGTTGTGAGGTTTGACATATACGGCCGCAACGGCGATAAACAATAGAACAACCAGAACCTTCAAAATGACCATAATATTATTGACCCGCTTCGATTCCCTAATGCCTAAGTAGAGGAGGAATGTAATCGCAAGCACGATAACAAATGCGGGGAGATTAAAGAATGTGACCGTGCCTTTAATGGATCCTGGCGCGGCCGTTAATGCGGTCGGAAGATGAATGCCGAAGCCCGCCAAGAATGATTGAAAATAGCCGGACCAGCCGACCGAAACCGCGCTGACGGCGAGCATATATTCCAAGATTAAATCCCAACCGATGATAAACGCTAGAAGTTCACCCAGTGTCGCATAAGTAAACGTGTAGACGGAACCTGAAACCGGGACGCTTGAAGCAAATTCAGCATATGACAGAGCCGCAAATAAACACGCAAGAGCGGCGATGACAAATGAAACGGTCAGCCCCGGCCCCGCCGTGACAGCGCCTGTTCCGGTTAATACAAAAATCCCCGTTCCGATGATGGCCCCTATCCCCAGAAGGGTCAAATCAAAGGCCCCTAACTCTCTTTTCAGCGACTTTTCCCCGCTCGTTGCGGCAAGCAGGTCCTGAATGCTTTTCTTTCTGAATACGCTCCCCTTCATCTGCTTCACTCCTTGTAAACCAATATATGTTAGAATATTCAGATAACAATAGCAATAATGACTAAATTCTTATTTTTCGCATGAAATGTTTCAGCACATCATTCCTTTCTCCTACATCATATTATAGCGAAAAATATAAAAATGAAAATAACTTTTTGAAAATTCTATATATTATTTTTAGTTTTCATAAAACAGAACTCAGCGGATTCTCCACTGTGAAATATTAACATTAGTGATTCAGCTGGCGACTTCCATTTTTCAAAATCGTATTCATATGTACGTTCAAATAAAAATCCCGCCCTTTTTAAAAGCGCGGGATAAGACTTGCGTATTATGTTGAAATAAATCTGCCGCCATTTACGTGAATGGTTTGCCCCGTCATATAGGAAGATTCATCTGAAGCCAGAAGCACGTAAGCTCCGGCGTGTTCCGCAGGCTGTCCCGGTCTTCCCATCGGAGTGTCCAGACCATGCTTTTCCACCTTTTCTTCAGTAAACGTTGCCGGAATCAGGGCGGTCCAGATCGGGCCAGGGGCCACCGCATTTACTCTGATCCCCTGATCGGCCAATGACATCGCCATTGAACGCGTAAAGGAAACGATGCCGCCTTTCGTGCACGAATAGTCGATCAATGATGTGTCTCCCTGATAAGCGGTAATAGACGTTGTATTAATGATGGCGCTCCCTCTTTGCAGGTGGGGCAGCACGGCTTTTGTCATATGAAACATGGAAAACATGTTTGTACGGAATGTCTTCTCCAGCTGTTCAGATGTAATATCAAGAATCCCGTTTTGCGGATGCTGCTCAGCCGCATTATTAACGAGAATATCTATTTTTCCGTAGCGATCTAAGACTTGCCGGACCGCCTTCTGACAATGCGCCTCATCACCGACGTCGCCCGGGATTAACAGGCATTCGGCCTGGTATTCTTCCGCACGCTTTTTCGTTCTCTCAGCATCGGCATGTTCGTCTAGGTACAGGATGGCAAGATCCGCTCCTTCCTTCGCGTAAGCGATCGCAGCCGCTGCGCCGATGCCGCTGTCTCCGCCCGTGATGACGGCGACTTTTCCTTTTAATCTGCCCGACCCTTTTACATCCGGGTCCTCCAAGAGCGGTTTCGGCTCCATGTCTGACTCAATGCCGGGCTGGCGGTTTTGCACCTGCGGCTTTTGTCCTTCCGTCTGTCTGTCCATCGGATTCATATTCTCACACTCCTGCAATTGGTATTACTGAGACGATACCACGCAGTGCGGGGAGTTAAACGGACAAATATGCCGGTAATTAAAGCTGCTGAGCCGTTTCGGGAAAAGCGCCGGTGTATTTCGCAGACGGTCTGTAAATCATGTTGTCAGCGGACTGTTCAAGCACGTGTGCGCACCAGCCTGCCATTCTGCTTGCTGAAAAGGTCGGCGTAAATAAATCATTGTCGACATCAATGGCCTGCATCACAGCCGCTGCGTAAAACTCCACATTCGTATACAGCTTCCGTCCGGGCTTATATTGCTCTAACAAGCGGATGGCTTCCTTCTCTACATAAAGCGCCAAGTCAAGCGACGGATCATTTCCCGCCACTTCTTCAGCTTTTATGCGCAGCGCTTCCGCCCGCGGGTCTTTTGTTTTGTACACCCTGTGCCCGAAGCCCATCAGGCGTTCTCCCCTCATAAGCTTCGCTGCCAAATACGCTTCTGCATTTTCTTTTGTCCCGATGTCTTCAAGCATTTTCGTGACGCCTGAAGGCGCGCCTCCGTGCAGCGGCCCTTTCATCGTACCCAGTGCGGCAGTGACGGCAGACACTAAGTCCGATTCAGTCGAAACGGTGACTCTCGCTGAAAAAGTCGATGCATTCATCCCGTGCTCCATCGCCAGAATCATATACGTTTCAAGCGCTTTCTTTTGGGCTGCGGACGGCTGCCTGCCTGTCAGCATATACAAATAGTTTTCAACGTGTCCGTATCGCGCCTCAGGTGACAACGCTTCCTGCCCTTGTTTACGGCGGTATCTGTACGCAATAATCGTCGGTGTGACGGCAATCAGTTTAATCGCTTCTTCCGGCTTGGGCGGATATGTAAATGAATCTGTGCCCAAACCTGAAACAGCCGTTCTCAGCACCGCCATGTCGTCCATTTCATCCGGAAGCGTTTCCAGTAAGTCGATCAAATGTTTCGGAAGCCCGCGCTCGGCTGCAAGTTCTTCCTGAAACGCAAGCAATTGCCGCTCATCAGGAAGCGCCCCGTTCAAAATGAGATACGCTGCTTCTTCAAAACTGGATTGCAGCGCGATATCCTTCGCGTCATAGCCGCGATATATTAAATGCCCCTTTTCTCCGTCAATGTGGCTGATCGCCGTTTCTGCACAAGTAATCCCTTTCAATCCACGATAAATCAATTTCATTCCCCCTTATCCTCTTTCTGTTATTATAGTAAATATAATATTTAAAAAATAATGAATATTTTTAAGGGAATTAATTAAAACTTTTAATCAGAGGAGTGCATCTATGGATTTTAAATGGCTTCACACCTTCGTCACCGCGGCAAAATATGAGAATTTCAGAAAAACGGCGGAAACGCTTTTTTTATCTCAGCCGACCGTCACCGTTCATATAAAATTATTAGAGAAAGAAATCAGCTGCAAGCTGTTTCAGCGAAGCGGCCGGAAAATACAATTGACGGAAGAAGGAAAAGCATACGTGCCGTTTGCCATGAGGCTTTTGGAAGACTATGAAAACAGCATGGCGGAGCTGCACAGAGTGCGCCAGGGCTACTCGCACACGCTGACACTCGCTGTTTCGCCGCTTATCGCCGACACCGTTCTCCCGTCTGTCATGAAGCGTTATACAGAGGACAATAAAGAAACCGAAATGACGGTCACCATTTTCGAATCGGAAGAAATCGCCTCTCAAATCAGAAACGGCTCAGCCGATATCGGACTGAGCTGCTTAAAGGTGCAATCATCTTCCCTCACTTGCCGCCCCCTGTACAATGACCCCGTTGTCCTCGTCGCGCCGCCCGGCCGAAAACCCGGAACAGGGAAGGCGGATGAAGTAAAAGACCTGTTCGGACAATATCTGCTTTTGACCCATAACCATCCTGACTATTGGGATGATTTGCTCCGCCAGGTCAGAATACAGTTTCCTTTCGTCAGGACGATGAAGGTGACACAGACGCATATTACGAAAAGATTTATTAAAGAGGGGCTGGGTGTCTCATTTCTGCCGCTGTCAGCGGTACGGGCCGAACTCGCCGCAGGCAGCATGATTGAAATTCCGTGCGAATTCGCCCAGATGCCGAGCGCGGGCGCGTACGCCATCGCCCTCTATGAAAATGAAAAAAAGAAAACCTTTTTAGATTTTTTATCACATTTTCATTTTAGGTGAAACAAATGGAGCTCTGTCCCGTCTAAATAAAAAACCCGTTCTGATGAACGGGTTTCTATCGCTGCTAGAATCTTTTCGCGCCAAGGTAGCGAGGTTTCCAGTAGCTGTTATTCAGATCACTTGTTGCGACGCCGTCAGAACCGGCATGGATGAACTTGTTGTTTCCGATGTACACACCCATGTGTGAAGGGCCGGCCTGATATGTTGTAAAGAAGACGAAGTCTCCTCTTGACGGACTGGACACGCTCTTCATTGAGCTCCAGTATCCCGCAGTGCTTGTTCTGCCGACACTCGTCTGTTTGTTTAATAGGTACCAGATAAATCCGCTGCAGTCAAAGCCGGAAGTCGTTGTTCCGCCCCATACATACGGCGTGCCGATTAAAGATTGCGCATCAGAAATCAGCTTGTTTACATTCAGGCTCGTCTGTGCAGCATTATGGCTGGATGAAGGCTGCTTTGATGACGAAGATCCTGAAGACGTTGAACCGGAAGTTGATCCCTTTACTTTAAGAACTTGTCCGATGCGGATCAGGTCCGTTTTTAAACCGTTTAAACTTTTTAATTGGTTTACCGTCATTTTATATTTATTCGCAATTTTCCAAAGGCTGTCGCCTTTTACGACTTTATATGTAGACGATGATGACTTGCTGCCGGAATTTGAACCTGAGGATGATTTACCGTTGATCGAAAGCGTCTGGCCGATGTAAATGATATCCGATTTTAATTTATTCTCAGATTTAATGGAATTAATTGACGTTCCGTACCGATTTGAAAGTCCCCATAATGTATCGCCTTTTTTTACCTTAATCGTTTGCGCAGATGCCGCGCCCGCAAACAAAGTCGTCCCCAAAACCACTGCCGTTGTTGCTGTAACAAGTTGCTTTTTCATATTTTCCTCCCTGACTGATTCTATCTATTTTATGTGTCTCTTTTTTAAAGTTTTTATCTGTTTCCTATTATAAGGTTCAATTTCCACTAGAAATAGACTTGACTTCCCGTGACAAATTTCTTACTAATTCGTTTTAGAAAAAAGTTTTTAAGGGTATTAAATATTTCAATTTGATTTCAAACGTGACGAAAAACAAGTCAATTTGTCATGTTTTTTTCCTGTGATCCTCGTATTTTGGAAAAACAAAGCAGTTTATTTTCCAAATAACCCCTTGTTAAAAAAATCCTCGGCTTTTTCAAAAAAGTGAATGGTTTTCACTCTTTCTTGAAAACATAACTTCACACCGGAATTTACATTTCTAACAATGTTTCACCTGAAATTTACAGGAGGAACAGGCACTCTTTACAAACATCCCCTACCATTAGACATGCAGACACGATTAAAGGAGGACGAGTGAGAATGAGTCTATTTAAACAGGTTCGATCAAAACTTCTGCCGGCGGCAGCCGTATCCGTGCTGACAGCCGGTCTGATTGCGGGCGCGGGGCTTCAGCACTCCGAACAGGCTGCGGCAAAAAAACAGCCTGACAAAAACGAAATCAGAAACGTCATCTTCATGGTCGGCGACGGAATGGGCGCTCCCTATATAAACGCCTATCGTTCGGTCATTAACAAAGGAAAGCCTTCGGATGGTATGAAACTGACGGCATTCGACCCCAATCTCGCCGGTATGATGATGACTTATCCTGACGATCCTGATTCCAATATTACCGATTCCGCGGCGGCTGGCACGGCAATGGCCACGGGCGTGAAAACGTATAACGCGGCGATCGGAGTCGATAAAAAAGGAAAGCGGGTAAAATCCGTCCTCGAAGAAGCGAAACAAAGAGGGAAATCCACCGGACTTGTCGCAACTTCGGAGATTGCCCACGCCACCCCTGCGGCATTCGGAGCCCATAACAAATCCCGAAAGAACATGGATGATATCGCAAGCAGCTACTTTGATGACCGCATCAACGGAAAACAAAAAGTCGATGTGCTCCTTGGAGGCGGCAAGTCAAACTTTATCCGTAAAGACCGCAATGTAACAAAGGATTTCAAAAAAGCGGGATACAGCTACGTGACATCAAAACAGGAGCTCAAAAAGGATCGTAACAAGAAGATTCTCGGCCTGTTTGCCGATGGCGGACTCGACAAAGCAATCGACCGCTCAAACGCCGTCCCTTCATTAGAAGACATGACAACGGCGGCGATCGACAGGCTGAACAAGAATAAAAAAGGGTTTTTCTTAATGGTCGAAGGCAGCCAAATTGACTGGGCGGGACATGACAATGATATAGTCGGTGCAATGAGTGAAATGAAGGATTTTGAAAAAGCGTATAAAGCAGCGATCGCATTTGCCAAAAAGGACAAACATACGCTTGTCGTTGCCACGGCTGACCATACCACCGGCGGATTGACGATCGGCGCGAATGACGATAAAAACTGGCATGTTGAACCGATTCTTGCCGCCAAAAAAACCCCGGCATTTATGGCTGACCAAATCAAAGCGGGCAAATCCGTATCTTCCGTGCTTGCGCGTTATACAGACCTGAAATGGTCAAAAGCTGAAATCAAACAGATCGAAACGGCCGCAAAACAGGATGCTGACAAGAGCGTCTACAAAGCGATCATTAAGCTCTTTAATGCGAAAACCAACAGCGGCTGGACAACCGGCGATCATACGGGCGAAGAAGTTCCCGTTTACGCATACGGTCCGGGAAGAGAGTCATTTACGGGGCTTTTAAACAACACGGACCAGGCCAAAAAGATCTTTCACATCCTGAAACACGGAAAATAAAAAAAGGATGCGGGGGTTTCCCCGCATCCTTTCTTCTTTTACAGATATCTCCGGTGCACTCCTTTGCCGTCATACGAAAACATCACTTCTCTGTCTTCAAGAACAGATTCGATGTGCACGCTCCTGCCCCACAGCTGGTACAGATACGGCAGCACTTTCTCCAAATATTTCAGATCAAGCTCAATTCCCTCATACCAATGTTTAATATAAAGCTCATTATTCTTCAGGTAATCCCCGTCATTGACGGTCAGATAAGGAAATCCCCCGTTGACCCGCATGTTCACGAGCTGGTCGCGCACGGCCTTCCATTCTTTGTCGATCACTTTATAGTCCCTGCCCTGCTTTTGGAATAAATACAAATCCTCACGCATTACGAGATCTTTCGTCAAATAATTGCGGATAAATGATATATCCGATTCAATTTCCCTGACCTCAAACATTTTTTCGCGTCCGGAACCGGGCTTTACCCCTGTTTTTTTCATTTCATCTGTCGGGTTGTCATAACGCTCTTCGATGTCTTCAAAAATTTTCAGCCCTAAATAATACGGGTTGATTCCCGTTTTTGACGGCTGAACGACGCCTGCGTTCAGCTTCGCAAATTCGATAGCTTCATCTGAAGTCAGGTCAAGCTCGCGGATAATCCGCTGATGCCAATAGGATGCCCAGCCTTCGTTCATGATTTTCGTTTCCAGCTGAGGCCAGAAATACAGCATTTCTTCTCTCATCATGGTTAAAATGTCACGCTGCCACGGTTCAAGCTCCCGCGAATGTTCCTCGATAAACAGCAGAATATCTTTTTCCGGCCGGGGCGGAAACGGTTTTTTCCCTTTTTTCTTTTTCAGCTGCTTCGGCTTATCCATTCCCCATAAATCATCGTAAGGCGATGGCGCGGTTTCTTCTTCGTCCTCCTCTTCGTCATCGACGCTCCACAGCAGCTTCGGCCTGACGAGCGACGGATCGATATGCTCCTGAACCGCCAGAATGGCATCTAAAAAGGACTCCACCTCTTTTATCCCGTGAATTCTTTCATAATGCTTAATCCGCTCCGCCGCAGCCGCCATACTCTCAACCATGTCCCGGTTCGTATTTTGAAAGCGGCAGTTATGTTTGAAAAAATCACAATGGGCAAGAACATGGGCTACAATTAATTTATTTTGGATCAGCGAATTGCTGTCCAGCAAAAAAGCGTAGCAAGGGTTGGAATTAATGACAAGTTCATAAATTTTGCTCAAACCGAGATCATAATGGAGTTTCATCTTGTGAAATTGTTTGCCGAAACTCCAATGGCTGAATCTCGTCGGCATGCCGTACGCGCCGAATGTATAAATAATCTCAGCCGGACAAATTTCATATCTCATCGGGTAGAAATCAAGGCCGAAACCCTTCGCAATGTCGGTTATTTCCTCAATTGCCCGCTGTAAACCTTTTGTCTCCTCCGCGTTCAACCGAATCCCCCCTACTTGGACTTATTTATAATGTATGACCCCTCCTCTCAAAAGATGAAATAACAGACCGGTTTCCGTCTGAAAACTTTCGGCACACCCGCCCCGTTTGCTTTATATGTAAGTGGGTAAAACACACACCATACCCCAAAAAGAAAAGGAGCGATTCTACTTGAATACAGCAGACATGCTTACGACGTATCTCAGCAAACTCCCGAATCTGGTCATTGCACTGCTCGTCCTGCTTATCGGCTGGGGCATTGCCAAAATCATTGAAAAAGCTGTATACAAAGGCCTGCAAAAAACAAAAATCGACGACAGACTGTTCGCCGAAACAAAGCCGGCGCGCTATTCCTCAGAAAAAGTCATCAGTAAAGTCATTTATTTTATCGCATTAATCATCGTTTTTATTCTATTCTTTAACATTCTGCATCTGACAACCGTGGCTTCGCCTTTTGTCAGCATGCTGTCAGCGATAACGGCGGCTGTGCCGAGCATTTTAAAAGCCGGCCTGATTCTGCTGTTGGGCTGGGCGGCCGCTTCGCTTTTCAGCTATCTCGTCAAAAAAGCGGGCATGAAACTCGCTGAAAACGGCCGGCTCAGAAAATGGACAATGGTGTCTGAAGAAGCGGAGATGAGCAGATCCGTTACGGCCGCTTCACGAATCGTTTTTTACTTCGTCTTGCTCTTGTTCCTGCCCGGCGTCTTGGCCGCTCTCCAAATCAGCGGAGTATCAGGGCCGTTTACAAATATGATCCAAAGCGTTTTGTCCTTTATACCGAAATTATTCGCCGCGGCGCTGATTGTTTTAATCGGCTGGCTTGTTGCCCGTCTCGTCCGTGATATCGTCACAAACTTTCTGGCGAGTATCGGCACGGAAAGGCTCGCCGCACGTATGGGGCTTTCTATATACCTGAAGGATACAAGCCTGTCGGCAATCATCGGAACGATTGTCTACGTGCTGATTTTCATTCCGGTGATCATTTCTGCGCTTGACCGGCTTGATGTGGCGGGTATTTCTGAACCGGCGTCAGCCATGCTGCACACGGTCTTCACAATGCTCCCTAATATCATCATCGGTATCGTGCTGATCATCGCCGGCATCTGGATCGGAAAATGGGTCAACAGCATTGTATCCGGGCTCTTGCACCGGGCCGGTTTCGACTCTCTTCTCGGTAAAATGGGTTTTGAACAGACGGGTACCCCGAAGCTGACGCTTTCTCAGACGGTCGGCATGATTGTTCAGATTATCATCGTCCTGCTGTTTACGGCAGAGGCGCTGCAGCTTGTTCATCTCGAATTTCTCGTCGTTATCGCAACAGGTATTATCGCTTACCTGCCTAATGTTCTGGCCGCTGTATTTATTCTCGGAATCGGACTTTTGGCCGGACAGCTCGTCAGCAGACTGCTTGCCGGCATGCTGAGCGGAAAGGAATTCAGATTCCTGGCGCCGCTTGCGAAATATACCATTATCACTCTTTCAATCTTTATGGCGCTGGATCAGCTCGGTGTCGCCGACACGATCGTAAATGCCGCGTTTATTCTGATTCTGGGCGGTTTCGTGCTTGCCTTCGGACTTTCATTCGGTCTTGGCGGAAAAGATTTCGCCTCCCGTTATCTCGCAAAATTGGATCGCAAAATTGAAAAACATCAATCGGCTGACGATCGGAAGCCGCCGATGTCTTAACGAAAAAAACGTGTGCTCAGAAGGAGCGCACGTTTTTTTTGAGTTAAGGGGGCAAATTCCTTTTTTTTCATTTTAGATTCATATATGATAGACTGTAACAGAAGCAAAATCTCTTTTTTCGAGGTCATTCTATGAAATTAACGAACTATACCGATTATTCTTTACGCGTTTTGATTTTTTTGGCTTCCAGACATTCCGATGAACTTTCCAACATAAAAGAAATCGCAGATACTTATTCCATCTCTAAAAACCACCTCATGAAAGTCATTTACCGCCTCGGCCAGCTCGGATATGTCGAAACGATCCGGGGCCGGGGAGGCGGAATCCGTTTAGGAATGACACCGGAAGACATAAACATTGGAGAAGTCGTTCGAAATACAGAAGACGACTTTAACATCGTAGAATGCTTTGACTCCAAAAAAAATCTCTGTATCATATCTCCCGCCTGCAACTTAAAGAACCTTCTGAATGAAGCCCTGCAAGCTTACCTGGCCGTTTTAGACAAATATACGTTAAGGGATCTGGTCAAAAACAAAGAGGAGATTATGAGACTGCTCAGAAGCTGAAGGAATGTCCGCATTCCTTCTTTTTTTTATGCCGGCATAAGAAAAAAGGACTATTTCTATTAATATGATAAACGATTGCAGACAAGTGCCGATATAAAGATTATCATTACTGATATCCTCACCTTGCGGCTGCAACGAATGGGGATAGTAAAATCATCGCAGGAAAAGGGAGATTCATTATGAGAAAAAAGGTAGCGGTCGGTTTGACTGCATCTGCGATCGTCGGGTCTGCGTTAGCTGTAACACCGGCAGAAGCACAAACGATTAAGGTTAAAAGCGGAGATTCATTATGGAAGCTTGCCCAAAACTACAATACGAGCGTGGATGCCATTACATCAGCCAATCATCTAAAATCCACCGTTATTTCTATCGGGCAGACGCTCAACATTCCTAACGGCAAATCAGATTCCGGCAGCAAAAATCCATCTTCAAAGAACAGCGGCACGACTAAAAGCGTTTATACAGTGAAAAGCGGCGACTCGCTGTGGCTGATCGCATCTGATTTTAAAATGTCCGTACAGGAACTGAAAAAATTGAACGGTCTGACAAGCGACTTAATCCGCGCGGGACAGAAGCTGCAAGTGACGGGGAAAGTTTCCTCAAGCACCGATCAGAAAAAAACCACGCCGGGCAGCAGCTCAAACAGCAGCAAAAAGCAGTCATCATCTTCCGGGACGTATAAAGTCAAACTCGGCGATTCACTATGGAAGATCGCAAACAGCGTCAATATGACCATTGCGGAACTCAAAGTATTAAACAACTTAAAAACGGATACGATCTACGTAAACCAAGTCCTGAAAACAAAAGGAACGTCTTCTTCGGGAAACACGCCGTCAAAAGACAATTCAGACCAAAATAAAAACCAGACGCAAACGTCCTCCTATACAGTAAAAAGCGGAGACTCACTCTGGAAAATCGCAAACGCATACAATATGACGGTTCAGCAAATCAGAAGCATCAACAAACTGACGTCAGACATGCTGCGGGTCGGACAAGTGCTTAAGCTGACCAAAACGTCATCTTCCGGCTCTTCGACTTCACCGTCAACTCCGAACCAGTCCGGAAATACAGGGAAAACCACTACATATACCGTGAAAAGCGGGGATTCTTTATGGGTGATCGCCCAAAAGTTCAATGTGACCGCCCAGCAGATCCGCGAGAAAAACAATCTGAAAACAGATGTTCTTCAAATCGGACAAAAGCTGACGATTACCGGGCAGCAGACAAACACGACACCAAATCAGTCCGGCAACACAGGCGGCACAGGTTCAACAAGCGCGAAGATTAATGTAATGATCGATGCCGCAAAAGCTCAGCTGGGCGTACCGTATGTATGGGGCGGGACGACGCCGAGAGGCTTTGACTGCAGCGGTTTCATTTATTACGTTCTCAATAAGGTCACTTCTGTATCCAGACTTTCAGCCGCAGGCTACTGGAATACGATGACATCAGTCAGCCAGCCGGCGGTCGGTGACTTTGTCTTTTTCTCAACTTATAAAGCCGGACCTTCCCACGTCGGTATTTATCTCGGGAACGGCCAGTTTATTAATGCCAACGATTCGGGTGTCGTTATTTCCAGCATGAACAACTCCTATTGGAAACAGCGCTACCTCGGCGCAAAACGTTTCTTCTGATATCTGATAAGCTGTACGGCCTCAATAAGGCTGTGCAGCTTTTTTTACAGTCTGAAAATATTAATGCTGATCACGTGTTTTGTCACGGGATGGAAATACACTTCAGCACGGGATGAAAACGTTTCTTTTGCTGTTTGCACCGTTACGCGAAACACATCTTTCGTCTGTTCCCGGTTCACTTTTGTACGGCCCATGTACGAATAATCGGTAAGCTCGGCCCCCTTGTATTCACGTTCAAGCTGGTTCCATGCGAGCTGTTCCCATTTTTCAACTGACGGATCAAGGTGTTTTGTATGCCCTTTTTCAGCGATCGAGGCAATGAGAATGCCGCAAAACAAGAGGGCAAGCACAAATGGAAGGGATTTCATCTTTATGTTCTCCTGAGTCGTTTTTTGTCAATCTTAGCGTGTCCAAAGAAGAAACGGATATGCGGTTTTATTTTATGTCTCCCTCATATTGCTATGCCGCTGTGATAAGGCCACCAACTTTTCCCCTGTTGCATCGGTCTTCGACGGCATAAACTAACGGAGAACTTCTCATTGAAAGGAGAAGCGTAAGATGGATCATGCGGATTATGATAAAGCCTTGTATTACACACACCGGTCTCAATGGGACAATTTGTTAATTTTGATGGTTCGTACAAAAGATGATTTATTATCAAAGCGTATTGAGCACTTTCTGCACGCGTATCATTTCGAATATGATCATGCGGTGCTTGAAAAAGAGCTGTATTCCCTTCTCGGGTATATTGATCATGCGACAGAACTCGCTTATGAAGATCAATTAGCCATGCTGACATAAAACAATCCCGGCGTCAGACGCCGGGATTTCTTGTATTTGTGAACATATTCAGCTCTTCGATCATCTCTTTCAGGCTGACCGCCATATCCTCAGATACGGTCCGGCGCTCCATGTCAATGTGAATCGGATCTAAGACCAGCTGTTTCGGGATGACATTTGCATAAACGCCCCGCATGACCGTCCGCATATTCGCCAGCGCGTTCATGCCTCCTTTTCCTCCGCCCGCCGCGGCAATGATTGCCACCGGTTTGTATGCCCAGTGATCGCTGCTTAAAAAATCGATGGCGTTTTTTAAAGCGCCGCTCATGCCGCTGTGATACTCGGGAGATAATAAGACGACGGCCGCCGACTTTTTCACCTGCCGCCTTAACTCTTGCACTGCAGGCAGCTCGTTCTGTTCTTCTTCACCGTTATAAAGCGGCAGATCACTTTCGCTCAAATCAATAAAATCGGTATGAAACCGATCTCTTATATAAGAAGCGGCAATTCTAGTCCGCCCGTTTTTTCTCGGTGTTCCGCTGATCACTAATATGCTCATCATTTTACCGCCTTTCCAAAAACATTATATTTTACCGCATACAATGCCGCCTGCGTCCGATCGAAAGATTCAGCTTTGACAGCAGGTTGGATACGTGGGTCTTCACTGTTTTTTCTGAAATAAACAGTGCCGCCGTAATTTCCTTATTGCTTTTCCCTTTGGCTATTTCTTGAAGAACATCTTTTTCACGGGGGGTCAGCTGATCATATTTTTCCTTATCCTGATCATCCTGAACCATATGGGTCAGCACGTGAGGCACAATATCCGCCGACAGCCGGTAACGTCCGGAATACACTTCCCAGAGCGTTTTCACTAAATCATCGGGCTGGGCGTCTTTCAGCTGATACGCTTTTGCGCCGGCTTTAAGGGCGGGAATGACATGCTCCTGATCAGAATAGCTCGTCAAAACGACGATACTGATGTCCGGAAATCGTTCAGCCGCAATTTTTGCCGCTTCTATGCCGTCCATATCAGGCATTGATAAATCCATCAGAATGATGTCCGGCTCCGTCTTTTCAGCTTGCTGAAGCGCTTCAGCACCGGTGGACGCCTCACCGACAACTTCAATGTCTTCCTGAGTGGCGAAGAAATAGCGCAGTCCTTTGCGGACAACGTGATGATCATCAGCAATCACAATTTTCATCAATCAGACCTCCTGTCCCGAAATGGAAGCCGAACGGAGACAATCGTTCCGGCGCCAATCTCGGATTGCAATGTAAAGCGGCCTCCGATTGCTTCGGCGCGCGCTTTCATGCCGGTCACGCCGAGCGACGGCAGCACAGCATGCGCATCAGCGCTGAAGCCCGCTCCACGGTCGCTAATATGAAGCTCCGCGCAATCCGGCTTTTTAACGGCGGAAATGATAACCCGGTCCGTTCCCGCATGCTTTTTACAGTTATTCAAGGCTTCCTGGGCGATCCGCCAAAGCGCGTGTTCCTGTTCATCCGTAAGCTCCAGCTCATCCTCCATTTCACAAACGGCTTCCAGGCCGATAAGAGCGGCATAGCTTTTGATCGACGCATACAGCCCTTTCGTCAAACTTTCCGGCTTCAGCTGCCAAATAAGCGCCCTCATTTCTGTTAGCGCATCCTGAGACAGCTCTTGAATAAACGTAATCATCTGCCGGAGCCGATCATCATCTGTAAAGCTCTTTGCGGCTTTTGCCGTTAAGCTGACAGAAAACAGCATCTGATTGACGGAATCATGCAGCTCTTGCGCAAGTCTGCTTCGTTCCATCAACAGGGCGTTCTGCTGCTCAAATTCGGCCAATTTCATCCGCTGAATCGCCGTTCCGATTTGAAATGCAACCGCTTCAAGCAGATGCAGTTCTTCTTCGTTGAAAAATGTCTTTTCGCTTGCGGCGACGTTTAATAAACCGAACTTCCGGCCGCCGTCCTCAAGCGGTACGGTCGCATGATGGGTAATGCCCTCCGTATCGCGGCAGTTCGTCGTCTGTTCCGCAAATTCAATCCGTTTACAATTCATTATGTTTACGGCCTTTGTCAATCCGCCATTGCTGAATTTGGTCAGACAATAGCATTCCCCGCTGCAAATCAGTGCATTTTCCCGCTGACCGAGAGCCGGCGGTAAATAAGCGGATGCGGCGAGCGTATAAGACCCGTCCGGCTCAATCAGAAAAATCCACCCTGTCTGCAGCCCGGTCAGGCTGAGCAGTTCGCGGAGCACTTTATCAAGCGCTTCCTTTAAATCGTGGCTTTGGTTTAAGGTTTCCGCAATCGCTTTTAACGTTTTTAACGTTTCTACCGTCGTTTTCGTCAATTTCCCTCACTCCGGCCAATCAGAATTATCCATATTATATCAATTCTTTTCTGTATATTCCTTTGTTTTCAGCATGAATTTTCCTCATACTTTCGGATGAGACGCATAAAAAAACCGCCGGATGTCGCTTCCGGCGGTTTGTTGTTTATTTCGTTTTTTCCACTATGCCATCCACTGTTTTCATGACGGCTTCAGATAATGCGGCAAGACGCTGTTCGCTGTCTTGTAAAGAAGTTCCCTTCACGGCGAAATAGAACTTCACTTTCGGCTCCGTTCCCGATGGACGAAGGCAGAACCAAGAGCCGTCTTCAAGGAAATATTTCAGGACATTTGACTTCGGCAGATCAATATCTTCTTCATGATGATCGGCAAATACAGTCCGTTTTCCCGTTGAATAGTCTTCAGCCTGCGTGATTTGTTTTCCGGCCATCTGCTTCGGCGGATCGTTTCGGAAGGAAGTCAGGATAGCGGAAATCTGCTCTGCACCCTGTTTTCCTTTTAACGTCAATGACTTCAAGCCTTCACGGTAATAACCGTATTCTTTAAAAATGGACAGCAGCGCGTCATAAAGCGACATGCCCTGCTTTTTATAAAAGGCGCATACCTCGACGGCTAACAGCGCAGCCTGGATCGCGTCTTTGTCACGCGCGAAATCGCCGATTAAGTAGCCGTAGCTTTCTTCATACCCGAACTGGAACGTGTATTGGCCTGATTTTTCATATTCTTTGATCTTTTCACCGATAAATTTGAAGCCTGTCAGTGTGTCAACCGTATCTAATCCGAACGATGAAGCGACGGCGCGGCCCAATTCGCTCGTGACAATCGTTTTCATGACGACACCGTTTTCAGGAAGGGCGCCCTGTTTTTTCTTCTCGGAAAGCAGGTAATGCAATAAAAGCGCGCCTGTCTGGTTTCCCGTCAGCACTGTGTACTTGCCTTCGCTGTTTTTTACGGCAATGCCGAGACGGTCGGCATCCGGGTCCGTAGCGACGAGAATATCAGCGTTTTGTTCTTCTCCGAGTTTAATGGCATATTCGAATGCCGCGTGCTCTTCCGGATTCGGCGATTTGACGGTTGAAAAATCCGGGTCCGGCAGCTCTTGCTCCTTCACGACGGTGACGTTTTTGTAACCGAGTGCTTCAAGACCGCGGCGCACCGGTTTATTTGCCGTGCCGTGCAGCGGAGTGAACACGACGCTGACATCCACTTCATCCGAAAGCTCGGGATGTACGGAGATGGAAGTCAGTTCTTCAGTATATGGTTTATCAATTTCTTCACCGATTATTTTAATCAAACCTTTTTCTTTCAGCGACTGTTCATCTTCAACTTGAATCGTTAGTTCATTTTCTATGGCATTCACTTCCGCAATGACGATGTCCGCTTCTTTCGGCGGCAGCTGTGCGCCGTCATCGCCATACACTTTATATCCGTTATATTCAGGCGGGTTATGGCTGGCCGTCACGACGATACCGGCATAAGCGTTCAGCTTTCTCACCGCAAAAGACAGCTCAGGCGTCGGGCGGAGCTCATCAAATACGTATGTTTGAATGCCTTGGGAAGCAAGGGTTTTTGCAGCTTCCATCGCAAACTCAGGAGATTTATGACGGGAGTCGTATGCGATCGCAACCCCTCTTTTTTTCGCGTCTTCCCCCTGTTTCGCGATATACGCCGCAAGTCCGGCGGATGCTTTGCGGACCGTGTAAATGTTCATCCTGTTCGTACCCGGCCCGATTTCTCCTCTCATGCCTCCTGTTCCGAACTCAAGATTTTTGTAGAAAAAATCTTCCAGCAGCTGCTCGTTTCCTTCTGCGTCCGCCAATAATTTTTTCAATTCTGAATCTAATTGTTCGGCCTGATTCCAGCGTTCGTAACTCTTACTCCAACTCATGTTCGTCCTCCTATAATTTCAGCTTATGACCATATTTTAATATGAAGCGGCTGCCCGTGTCACTTGATAACTTAACCAAATGCTTTATGTAAAAAGATAAAAGAAGGGCTCATGCCTTTTCGGCACAGCCCTCCGGTTATTATTGTTCGAGCGGAACAACCGCGTCGTGCAGCAGCGTATTTAACCACTCAGTGTGTTTTTCTTTCGTTTCGTCATTCCATTGGAATCGGTCGCTCATGTAATCAATCACGGCCGTTTTATACGTTTGCACCCATTTGATGTCGAAGAACAGTCTTCCCGTTCTGCGGACGAAGAAATCGGCAGGTGTCGCAGCCATTTCTTCTTCGATGCTGTAAGCCGCTTCCGCCAGAATGTGAACCGGAATCTGGCGTTTTTCCGCTTCGTCTTTCAGACCTTCAATCCGGCTGAATACATTTTCAACGTTAGAGCCGTATCTGATGGCTAACTGCTTAGCGGTTTCCTGTGATAAACCGATTTTCAAGCCGTCTTTTGTCTTTGCTTCCACAAATGACTCGAAGTTTTTAGAGCCGCCGACATGTCCGCCGGAAATCGGCATCGTCTTCGTCTTGCAGCCGCCGAAGTCTTGGCCGCCCTCTTCTTTCAAGCGGTCGCGGACAAGGTCGACAATGTGCTCAGCCATTTTACGGTAGCCCGTCAGTTTTCCTCCGGCGATCGTAATCAGGCCTGATTGAGATGTCCAGATTTCATCTTTACGGGAGATCTCAGACGGGTCTTTCCCTTCTTCGTGAATAAGCGGTCTGAGGCCGGCCCAGCTTGATTCAATATCGTCCGCCGTAATGTTCAGTTCCGGGAACATATAATTGATGGAGCTGACGACATAATCGCGGTCCTGCACCGTCATGCGCGGGTGCTCAAGTTTTTGTTTGTAAACCGTATCGGTCGTACCCACGTATGTTTTTCCTTCACGCGGAATGGCGAACACCATCCGGCCGTCCGGCGTATCAAAGTACACCGCCTGTTTAAGCGGGAATACGGATTGGTCGAATACGAGATGGACCCCTTTTGTGTGCTGAAGATGTTTTCCGCTTTTGCTGTGGTCTTTTTCTCTCAGCTCGTCGACCCACGGACCTGTCGCATTGACGATTTTTTTGGCGTAAACTTTGTATTCCTTGCCTGACAGCAGATCTTCAATTAAAACGCCGACAACTTTTCCTTTTTCATAAAGCAGTTCTTTCACTTTAGAATAGTTGACAGGCTCCGCACCGAATTTAACGGCTTCTTTCATGACTTCAATCGTCAGTCTCGCATCGTCCGTCCGGTACTCTACATAATAGCCTCCGCCTTTTAAGCCGTCTTTTTTGACGAGCGGCTCTTTTTGCAGCGTTTCTTTAGCAGACAGCATGCTTCTGCGCTCTGATTTTTTTACTCCCGCTAAATAGTCATACACACGCAGGCCGATGGAAGTAGAGAATGAACCGAACGTGCCGCCTTTATGAAACGGCAGCAGCATCCATTCCGGCGTCGTGACGTGCGGGCCGTTTTCGTACACGATTGCACGTTCCTTACCGACTTCTGCAACCATTTTGACTTCAAATTGCTTCAGATAACGCAAACCGCCGTGGACAAGCTTTGTGGATCTGCTTGATGTGCCGGCCGCGAAATCCTGCATTTCGCTCAAAGCGACTTTCATTCCCCTTGAAGCAGCGTCAAGCGCCGTACCGGCACCCGTAATACCTCCCCCTATAATAAACAGATCGTATGTTTTTTTAGTCATGTCTTCCAGCATATGATCCCGTTCCAAACTTGAAAATTGGTGATTCATCATTACGTTTCCTCCTTGTTGTCACGGTATAGAAAAAGAGACCACAACAGCCAAAGCGCAGTTATCACTTTGGTGCTGTGGTCTCTCCTCATCTCAGGACCGTTCCTATTAACTTGTTTTCAGTATACCACATTTTTATCTTATTTAAAAGCCATAGCTGCATTTACTGCTTTTTTCCATCCGCCGTACAATTCATCGCGTTTTTCATCTTCCATTTCCGGTTTGAATTGCTTATCAAGGTTCCATTGATCAGCGATTTCAGTGCTGTCCTTCCAGTAGCCGACAGCGATTCCGGCCAAATACGCGGCACCGAGCGCCGTCGTTTCATTAATTTCCGGACGTTCGACCGGCACATCAAGCAAGTCGCTCTGGAACTGCATGAGGAAGTTATTTTTTACCGCTCCGCCGTCTACACGCAATGTTTTTAAAGAGATGCCTGAATCAGCCTCCATGGCATCAAGCACATCTTTCGCCTGATAAGCGAGAGATTCAAGCGTAGCCCGGATAAAATGCTCCTTCGTCGTTCCGCGTGTCAGGCCGAAAACTGAGCCGCGCACGTCACTGTCCCAGTACGGTGTGCCTAATCCGACGAAAGCGGGCACGACATAAACACCGTCAGCGGAATCCACACGCTCTGCGTATGTCTCGCTTTCTTTTGAATCTTGGAACATCCGCATGCCGTCTCTCAGCCATTGGATGGCAGAACCTGCGACAAAGATGCTTCCTTCCAGTGCATACTCGACTTTTCCGTCTAATCCCCAGGCGATTGTCGTCAGAAGGCCGTGATCAGAAGTGATGGCTTTTTCTCCGGTATTCATCAGCATAAAGCAGCCTGTGCCGTATGTGTTTTTCCCCATGCCTTCTTCAAAGCACGCCTGACCGAACAGCGCAGACTGCTGGTCTCCGGCCGCTCCCGCAATCGGAATGTTTTTACCGAAGAAATGATAATCAACCGTTTTCGCGTACACATGAGAAGACGGTTTCACTTCCGGCAGCATTGATTTCGGCACGCCTAAAATATCAAGCAGCTCGTCATCCCATTTTAATTCATGTATATTAAACATCAGCGTTCTTGAAGCGTTGGAATAATCCGTTACGTGCGCCGCCCCTCCGGACATTTTCCAGATGAGCCATGAATCAATCGTTCCGAACAGAAGATTTCCGTTTTCCGCTTTTTCCCGCGCGCCTTCTACATTGTCAAGAATCCATTTGACTTTCGTTCCTGAGAAATAAGGGTCGATCAAAAGTCCCGTTTTTTCTCTGAATGTATCATTATATCCTTTTTCACGAAGCTCTTCGCAAATGCCGGATGTTTGTCTCGATTGCCACACAATCGCATTGTATACCGGCTTTCCGGTATCTTTATCCCATACGACCGTCGTTTCCCTTTGGTTCGTGATGCCGATGCCGGCAATTTGATCAGCGCTGATTCCGGACTCGGAGATCACAGTCGCGATAACGGCGAGCACCGTTCCCCAGATTTCGTTCGCATTGTGCTCCACCCAGCCCGGCTGAGGGAAATGCTGTGTGAATTCCTTTTGAGCGGAATGCACGATTTTTCCTTCTTTATTAAAAAGAATCGCTCTTGAACTTGTTGTGCCTTGGTCAATTGATAAAATATAGGTCTCCATGATGCCGCTCTCCTTTTTAAATATATTCAGAATTTGATAATGTTTTCTGTGATTGAGATTTCTTGGTATAAATATAGAGTATGAAAAGCACTACAACCATTATAACGCTTACAAACCAAAAGCTAGGTGTCACATTTCCTTTAAACGCGGCATTGTAAAATACGCCGCCGAACGCACCGCCCATGATCGGACCGACTACGGGAATCCAGGCATATTTCCAATTTGACGGCCCTTTTTTCGGAATCGGCAGAAAGGCGTGAGCGATTCTCGGCCCCAAATCCCGCGCAGGGTTGATCGCATATCCGGTCGTCCCTCCAAGAGAAATCCCGATAGCAACGATGAGGAATCCGACAATCAGCGGGTTCAGCCCTTTTGTAAATTCATTCGCTCCGATTGCCAAAATGCCGAGCACAAGCACAAACGTACCAATGACTTCACTTATCATATTCCCAAATGTATGAGGAATACTCGGGCCGGTCGAGAAAACGCCCAGTTTAGCGGCCGGATCATCCGTCGCCTTCCAATGCGGCAGATAATGAAGGAACACAACAACCGCACCGATCATTGCTCCGATCATCTGTCCTGCAATATAAACAGGGACCTCTTTCCAAGGAAAGCTGCCTTCAAGCGCAAGGCCTATCGTTAAAGCCGGATTCAAGTGGGCGCCGCTGATGCTGCCGACGGCATATGCCGCCATGGCTACTCCCAATCCCCAGCCGAATACAATAACAATCCATCCGGATTGGTATGAAAGCGATTTCTTTAAATTGACTCCCGCACAAACGCCGCCGCCGAAAATAACAAGCAGCATTGTACCGATTACTTCTCCCCAAAATGCTGTCATCATCATTCCTCCTAAATGACATAATAGCAGGTTTGACAGAGTTATAGAGAATAAAAAACCCACAACAAACCGCTTTACGCTTTATTGCTTCCGTAAAGAGCTGTTGTGGGTCTCCGGGTCTCCATCACATAGTATTAACCTAGGTCTATTGTAACAATGGGTGTAAGCGGTGTCAATCTTTTTTTGTCATAGAATGTTCATATTTAGCCCATAGGTCGGTGTCTGAAGTCGTCACGGCCGTGGCTCCTGCCTGCAAGGCGTTTTCAACGTCCTGCTCCGTGCGGATGAAGCCGCCGGCAAAAATCGGAATCCCTGTCATTTCTTTAATTTCTCTGATTAAAGTCGGAACGATGCCCGGGAGAACCTCGATAAAGTCAGGCTTATGCTTTCCGACGAATTCCATGCTTTTCTCCATGGCGCTCGTATCCAAGAGAAACAGACGCTGGATCGCGTATATTTTCTTTTGTTTCGCTTTGACGATGACTGATGATCTCGTCGAAATGATGCCGGCGGGCCTGATGTCCTGACAAATGAACTCCGCACCGTATTCGTCATGCTTAATGCCGTGAATTAAATCGACGTGAACCATCAGAAGTTTACCGTGTTTTTTCGCTTCATTCACGACACCTTTTAATTGACCGAGGTGGATATCTAAAATGACGCCGTATAAGAACGGACTTTCTAAAAATGCATCGAATTGCTTCATGTTCCGGATTGCCGGTAGAATCTGCTGGTTGTGAAAACTCATGTTTTACTCCTTTACATTAAAAATCAATGCTCAGCACGCTTTCCTTGACGGTCGAAATGATGAAAGAGAGCTCCTCGTCCGACAGGCAAAAAGGCGGAGACAGCTGAATGACATTATTATATCCCGCTACAGTATCCCCATTTTTCCCGACAAGCAGGCCTTTTTCTCTGCACGCGGTGATGACGTGCTGCACAAGGGCGGCATCAGCGGGTTCCTTCGTGATTTTGTCCTTGACGAGCTCAATGCCGGCAAGAAGGCCCTTGCCCCGTACATCTCCGACCGCCGGATGTTCTCTGAGCGGCTCAAGCTCACGGAGCAGCCTTTCTCCAAGCTCCCGGGAGCGGGCGATCAGATTTTCGTCCTCCATCAATTGCAGGTTTTTCAAGGCCAGGGCGCAGGCTGCCGGATTGCCTCCGAATGTATTCACGTGCCGGAAGCGGCCGTACGGCTCACCGCCCGAATACGCCTCAAAAATCTCCCGTTTTACTGCCGTTGCCGACAGCGGCAGATAAGCGCTCGTAATGCCTTTTGCCATTGTGACGATGTCCGGTGAAACGCCGTAATGCTGAAATCCGAACGGCTCTCCCGTGCGGCCGAAACCGCAAATAACTTCATCACTGATCAGAAGCGCGCCGTGGCGGCGGCAAATGTCCTCTACCTTTGCCATATACCCGTCCGGGGGCATCAGTATCCCTCCGCCTGTAATAATCGGTTCCATAATAACGCCGGCAATCGTTTCGCTTAACTCCCACGTCATGATCCGGTCGATGTCATGCGCGCTTTCCAATGTGACGGCATCGCCGGGATTCCGATAAAGATCAGGCGGCGCCGCGTGCAAAAAACCTTGTGAGAGCGGCTCATATTTATACTTTCTCTGCGCCTGGCCGGTAGCGGCGAGCGCCCCCATCGTATTGCCGTGATAGCCTCTGTACCGGGAGATGAATTTGAAGCGGCTGTGATCGCCGTTTTCAATGTGGTATTGGCGGGCAATTTTGAACGCGGTTTCATTTGCTTCCGATCCGCTGTTGGAAAAGAAGATTACATAATCGCCGCCGAGCCATTCATTCAATTTTTCCGCAAGCTCAATCGCGGGTTGATGGCTTTGGGTCAGCGGATAATAAGGAAGCTCCTTCAATTGGCTGTAAGCCGCATCGGCAAGTTCCTTTCTGCCGTATCCGATATTGACGCACCACAGGCCTGACATGCCGTCCAAATACCGTCTGCCGTCAATATCCGTAACCCAGGCGCCTTCCCCTTTTTGGACGATTATGCTGTCATCCGGCTCCGCCCCTTTCATCGCGTGCCAAATCAGCTCTTTATCCTTTTGTTTGAGTGACTGATTTTTTTGTACATGTTCCACACCGCTCATCTCCCTTTCAATATCATTGCACTGTATCGAAAGCTGCCCGGCTTCTGACGCCGATTCTCTTGGTGAAGTATTCCTCTTAATAAGAATATAAAGGCGCGGCATGGGCGAGTCAATAAAGCGGCGGCAATTAAAAAAACGCTTTCTCCCAGAAAGCGAAAGGGCTACAAGAGCATATCCCGAAACCGGGGCCGGTGCAAGTGTTTTTATAAAAAAACCCGCCCCTTAAGCGGAGCGGGCGTTTTTTTATTTCAGATGCGTAATCCGGTAAATATCTTTGCGCCGATCTTTCAGCTGGCGCACGGTTCCGTTTTCACGCTGCCTTCTTAAGATTTCAAGGTCCACGTCCCCGATCACGACCATTTCGATATTCGGATTCGTTTCACCGACGATTCCGTCTCTGGCAAATTCAAAATCAGACGGAGCAAAAATGGCTGACTGCGCGTATTGAATATCCATATTTTCTGTTTGCGGCAGGTTTCCGACCGTACCTGAGATGACGGTGTAAATTTGGTTTTCAACCGCTCTCGCCTGAGAGCAGTACCTTACGCGCAAGTAGCCTTGGCGGTCTTCAGTGCAGAACGGCGTAAAGATAATTTTCGCCCCTTGATCCGCTGCAATTCTCGCAAGCTCCGGAAATTCGATATCGTAACAGATCTGAATGGCGATCTTTCCGCAGTCCGTATCAAATACGCGCACCCTGTCTCCGGCGCTGATGCCCCACCATTTCCGCTCATTCGGCGTAATGTGAAGCTTATATTGTTTTTCAATCGTGCCGTCACGTCTGAATAAGTAGGCGATGTTATAAATTTTCCCCTCTTCTTCAACGAAGTGGGAGCCGCCGATGATGTTGACGTTATATTTCACCGCGAGATCTGTAAAGAGGCTGATATAGTCCTCGGTATATTCGGTAATCCTCTGAATGGCCAGACTCGGAGAACGCTCCTCGAGGAAAGACATCAGCTGCGTCGTGAAAATCTCCGGGAACACCGCGAAATCAGATCTCGCGTCTGAAGCCACATCGACATAATATTCAACCTGATTGGCAAATTCCTCGAAGGAGTAAATCTTTTTCATTTCATATTGAATGACGCAGATGCGCACCGGAAATGCCGATTTGTAATAGCGCTTCGACTGCGGCAGGTAATCGACATTGTTCCATTCCATTAATGTCGCATATTTAATGGACGCGGTGTCATCCGGGAGATAATTCGGATTGATCCGCATGAGCGTAAATCCGTTCATCAGCTGGAAAGAAAGCACCGGATCATAAATCTGATGGCGCGTCACCTGTTCGACATAGGCTCTCGCCGTCATTTCTTCCGCATACTTATGATAATTCGGAATCCGCCCGCCGATAATGATGCTTTTCAGATTCAATCGTCTCGCCAAGTCTTTTCTCGCCTCATACAGCCGGTGTCCGATTTTCATCCGTCTGTATTCCGGGTGAACCATTACCTCAATCCCGTACAGATTCAATCCGTCCGGGTTGTGGTTCGTGATATAACCGTCGTCTGTAATGTCCTGCCACGTGTGGCGGTCATCATATTCATCGAAATTGATGATCAGGCTTGAGCATGAACCGATAATTTCCCCTTCATACTCGGCGCAAAACTGACCTTCCGGAAAGTGCGCGAGATGGCTGATTAAATGCTCAGGCTCCCACGGCTCCATCCCCGGAAAACAATCCTTTTGCAGCTCAATAATTTTGTTGATATCTTTCTCTTCCATATTTCGGATGACCATTTTCTTTTCAAAACGGGTCAGATCAAGTTTCTCAGACAATGCTGCTTCCCCCTGCCGGTTCGTTTTGATCGTTCAATCGCTGTAAGAGTAATTCAAGTTCCATTTCCGCCATCGATTCCAGTCTGTGATCGTATTCTTCAAACAACAGGGCGCTTGTTACCTTATTCGGCACGATGACACATTTCATGCCGGCCCGTTTGGCTGCGATAGAGCCGTTGACCGAATCCTCAAAGGCCAGACATTCAGATGGTTCAACGCCTAAATGTTCCGCAGCTTTCAGATAGAGCTCCGGATTCGGCTTCACTTCTTCTACGTCGTCAGCCGTCTGAATCACTTCAAATTCATCAAACAGGCCTAATTCCTTCAGATGGCCCGATACCCATTTGAAATCTGAGCTGGACGCGAGCCCCACCTTCAATCCTAATTCTTTTGCCGCGGCTAAATAAGCTTCCACCCCGGGGCGCGCCGTTTCCGTCTTCATCCGCTGTTCGAAGCGCCCGCGCCTGATCGCCGTCAGTTCATCATGATCGAGCTTTCTTCCCAGCTGCTCCTCTAAATATGCGAACGGCTTAAACCCCGCGGCCGTTCCGATCACCTTTCCCCAGACGGATAAAGGCAATGTTGAACCGTGTTCCTCAAACATTTCCTGCAGCACTTCATATTCATGGGTTTCTGTATCTAAAATTAACCCGTCAAAATCAAAGATTAATGCTTTTATCAATGGTTACAGCTCCTTTAGCTAAACGTACTGACCTATGTATACACTATACCGTGAATTTCTTTCGCGTTCAAAATGTAACATTCTCACGGAAAGAAGAGCCTGCATGAGTGCAAGCTCTCTTCATCCGTTACTGTGTGTTTTGACTGGAAATATTGGAAAGAGCTGCTCCCGCAGACTCATTTGAACGCTGATCGACCGCTAAGTCTCCAAGCGCAACGATCCCGACCAGATGATTTTGATCGACAATGGGAAGGCGGCGGATTTGGTGTTGGGCCATCAGATGTGACGCCTCTTCAAGACTCATTTCCGGGTTTCCGGATACAACTGCAGAAGACATCACGTGTGAAACAGGTGTTTGGCCGTCGCGGCCTTGAGCCGTTGTTCTCAATGCGATATCACGGTCTGTCAGCATTCCTTTTAATTCCCCTCCGTCAACGACGGGAATTGCTCCGACATTATGCTGGTGCATCAGCGCAGCCGCTTCCTGAATCGTTTGATTGGGAGAAACGGTAGCCACGTGGGTAGTCATTGATTGTTTGATTGAACTCATTGTAAAGCACCCCTTTCGACATTTATTATGCTCGGGGATTTGTCTCATTATAAAGGGAGTTAGAGGAAAGAAATTGTGGTATCATGTCAAGGAAGCAAAAAAGAGCCTGTCAAAAGGCTCTTTATACCCGTCAGATCAGCCTTCTGCGACCGCAGGCTTCTGATCCGGCCCCTGTCTCGAAATCATCATAGGTAAAGGGAAAATTCATTCCGCATTCATTCAGCAAAGCGCAATTTTTATCAAACAGCGCCCGCTCTTTGACGTCATATACCGGGTGCGGCTTTGACAGCATGATATGTACCGTTTGCAGACAAGCCATAATTTGAAACGCTTCTTTTAAAGTTCCTTGGTAACGTTGGTTTTGTAATGATAATACGCCCCTTTTTTTAAAGCGCTGAATTTCCAGTTCGGAGAAATAAAGAGGAAAGACATTTTGAAACAATTCAGAGGAAAGCTCTTGTATCGCGCTTTCTTGTCCGTCAGTCGCTGCGTTCACAATTCTCACATCAATCACCTTTCTTGCCATGTGAATATCCTTAATCTTTATCAAGAATAGCATAGAAAAAAACGCGAAAGCTAAGGTAAGTGTTTCCTATTGAAACAGCCGCTTTCCGCTTGAAAAGGAGCTTTATGATATGAAACAAAATGACCGCGGTCTGGAATTCCTGATTACGGAAAAGCACGCCGGACAATGGCTGTTTTCAGTCCTGAAATCTGAATTCCAGGCGTCAAAACCCGTAATTACGGAATGGATGAACCAAGAAAGCATTCAGGTGAATCGAACATCCCCGAAAAACAACATCATACTGAAAACCGGAGATCGCTTATTCATTGATCTTCAGGAAAAAACAGGTTCTTCGGTGACTCCGGAATACGGAGAGCCGGACATTTTATTTGAGGACAATCATATGCTGATTGCAAATAAGCCGGCGGGAATGCCGACTCATCCAAATGAAGAGGGTCAGACCGGCACCCTCAGCAACCTGATCGCTTACCATTTTCAAATCAACGGCGAGCAGGCGAAAGTGCGCCACGTTCACCGTCTTGACCGTGACACGTCAGGCGCGGTCGTTTTCGCGAAACACCGCCTGGCCCATGCAATCCTTGACCGTCAGCTCGAAACCAAAACATTAAAACGCACCTATATCGCCGCGGCGGAAGGAAAAGTCACGCCGAAAAAAGGCACGGTTGACTCGCCGATCGGACGCGACAGGTCACATTCCGTCAGACGGCGCGTCTCACCCGGCGGACAAGCCGCCGTCACCCATTACAAAGTGAAAGGCTATCATCCCGGTGCGCAGCTTACATTGGCAGAGCTTGAACTGGAAACCGGGAGAACACATCAAATCAGGGTTCATATGGCAAGCATCGGCCATCCGTTGGCGGGCGATGACCTGTACGGAGGAAGCAGGACGCTGTTTCACAGGCAGGCGCTTCACGCAAAAAAAGTCAGTGTCGTCCATCCGATCTCAGGAGAAGAAATCGTTGCCGAGGCGCCGATGCCGGCTGATCTGGCTCATTTTACCGAAACGTATTTTTCTTAAACCGGGTCGGCATATATAATATATCGTTTCGGCGCATTTCCAATGTAAGAAAACGGATAGCAAGTGGTCAGGATCAGTTCCTCCCGCTTGTGCTGAAGGGTGATGACAGATGTATCATCCCGGCTGACGATTTTTGTACGGCTGATTTTATAAGAAAACGTGCCGTAAGACAAAATCACGTTCAGTCTGTCTCCTTTTTTCAGTTCGCCGGTCCGGCGGAACACCGTGTCCCTGTGGCCGGATAACACAATTTGGCCGTGATCGCCCGGATAATAGCTGTCCTTATAATGTCCGACGCCTTTTGCTAAATCATCTGCGTCAGTCCCTTCGACGATCGGGAGCTCAGCGTCGATTTCAGGGATTTCTAAAATGCCGCTTGCCTCACCCGTTTCGGGGTGAAATTCTTTTTTGCGCTGTGTCAGCACAGCGCTTTTTGTTTCGTTCTTTTCCAATACAGGTTCTGTTGCTTTTTTTGCTTCTTCAAGCGATTGGTTCGTTTTCATATGTGAATCAATGATCTTCCAGCTTCCGTAACATGTGATGATGATACCGGCGATGATGACGAGAAGCGGAATATGTTTCAGTTTGTTCATCGTGTGCGGGTTCCCCTTTTCTTTCTGAAAAGCCAATATACGCCGGCACCCGTGATCACCAGGCCGGCCAATGCCGTCTGATGGCTGCCCGCTGAAGTATCAGGCAATGGGCGGCCTTTTTGTGTGCCGCTTTCAGTCTGTTTTGTGCTTTGTTCCGAATTTGCGGCAGACGCCGGACGGGATTCGGGAATTGACTGCACTGTATCAGATGCTGTTTCTTCTACGACAGGACGTTCAGGTTTTTTGGTTTGATCAGGCTGTTCTGCTGCATCCGGTTTTTTAGCGGGTTTTTCCGCTTGAGGTTTTTCTCCTTTATCAGGCCTGGTACCGCCCGGTGTTTCCCCGCTTCCCGGCTGATTGCCAGTGTCATCAGGTGTTTCGGCGGCTGATGCCGTGCGGATTCGGCCGTCGGTTTGATAAGAAATCGGCGCGGAAAAGCTTTTGACATAGTCTACTGTCGCTTCCAAATCCTCAGGCCCCGTCACCGGATTCTTGCCGAGTTTCCCGATCGGACCGTATTTTGCCCCCGCTGCCGTTGCCATAAATTGATTGACTGTTACTGTATATCCTTTTTCGGGCTGTATGTCTGTCCCGTCCGCCATCTTCATATCAACCGCTTGTCCGGTTTCCGGGTTCCATGTATAGGAAAATCCGCTGATGCTGTAATCCGGACCGTACACCGGAGAAATTTGCGCGTTAATGATCTCCCGCAAATCTTTTCCTTTGATTTCAAGCTTCGTCAGCACATTGCCGAACGGCTGTACATTATAAAGGTCTCCCCATGTAATCGTCCCTTTTTTTATGCCGTCCCGGATGCCTCCTCCATTCATAAGCGCAAAATCGGATTTCATCTTCGCTTTCATACCGTCGGCAATCAGATTTCCGAGCGCCGTGTCGCCGTCATTTGAATACCCGCCCGTTATATCATGGGCCGCTTCCCCGACTGCTTCGCTGATAATCGGTTTCACTTTCTCTTCATATTTGCTTAATATGCCTGCCGCAGCCGGGTCAGGCTTGATTTTGCTTTGATCGATATATTGGATTTCCGCTGATTTTTTCACGATATCCTTCGACTCTTTATCAAGTTCAAGATCGGCGATTCCGATTGCTTTTCCGTATTCAAATGCCTGCACGATCAGCTTGCCGTTGATTTCTCCGTTTACGACTTTATGATTGTGCGCGGCGAAAATCACATCAATCTCTGAGTCTGTTCCGCTTGCAAGCTTTGCGGATTCTCCCGTGATAGCTGAGCCATTTTGTTCAGCAGACATATGGGCGAGCACGGCTATTGCTTTAATTCCTTTTTTCTTCAGGTCAGCGGCGGCGTCATTGACGGCCTTTACCTCATCTGTAAACGTAATATTTTTAATTCCGTCCGGGATGACCATGCCTGCCGCCGATCTGGTTACAACCCCGATAAATGCGACCGGAATTCCGGAAACGTATTTAATTTCATACGGCGGCAGAAAGGACTCCCCTGACTTCAGTTTACAGTTGGCGCAGACGAGCGGGAAATTTTGTCCGTCATAACCGCTTGTCCCCTTACCGTCCGGATGATCTCCTCCATTGATGATCCGTTTAAGCTCATTCGTTCCTTCATCGAATTCGTGATTGCCGACAGTTCCGACATCAAAACCGATGTCTTCCATCAATTCTACTGTCGGTTCATCCTGAAAAAGGGCTGACACGGGAGAGCTGCCCCCGATCATATCGCCCGCATGCACGACAAAGGCGTGTTCTTTCTCGGCTTTCGCCTTTTTAATGTACGCTGCGGCGTAGTCCATCCGCCCGAACGTGCCATCCGGTTTACCGTCTCCGTTAAGGTCAAGCTCATATTGCTGATCAATTTTTCCGTGCAGATCATTCATACTGATGATTCTGAGCGGGACACGGCCGGAGTCTTCAGTCTGCTGTTCTTTATAGGCCTTATCTGTTTTAGCTTCATTCAGTGAGCCGGCTTGTCCGATTGCTTCCGCATCTTTCACACTGAACATCAAAAAACAAACCGTCAGCAAACAGCACGAAAGACGCATACCCCTTTTTTTCTTCATTCATTTCCCCCCTGTCTTCTAAGAAATACGTTAGCTTATTTTCTTAAAAATCACATCACTTTTTTGTAAAGATTGTCTTCGCTGGCGCAAAATAGTAAATAATCCCCACGTAACGAAACAGGACTTGATGTATAACGGATCGGCTTTTTTCACATCTTAATGATGATTTGACATGAAGGAGGAAAACAACCAGTGGAACAGCAGCAGAATCAGCAGCAGCCGCCAGTAAATCAAGGGATCCCGGGTTCACCGCAAGTGAATCACGGAGGACATGAGCTTTTCGATATGCATGAAGTGCTGGCCGGAACAGTCGGCGTTTTGGATCAATTTATGATGCTCAGACAGTTTATACAGGATCAGCAGCTGGCCGACATCCTTGACCGCCAGTATCAATTCATTCTCGGACTCTATAATCTGACGGCAGAATGCTTTAAGACCGGCCAAAAGCCTTCTCAGGAAACGTCGACATATATGATGAAGGAACAGAACCAGGCCGTCTACGGTATAAAACCGACTCAGCCGAAAAAACCGAATCAATCATTAAATGATGTCAAAGATCTCGGGATCAGCGGCCATATGCTCGGCCTGATTAAAGCTCAAGCTTCTCTCTTGACGATGAGCTCGCTTGAAATGACCAATCCCGTCACTAGAAGAGTGCTCTCCGCCCAAATTCAGCAATATGTCGAAATGGCGTATGAAATCTTCTTATACCAAAACAAACACGGTTATTATCAGGTTCCTCAGCTCAATGCACAAGATATGCAGACCATGCTGAATTCATTTGCACCGGCCCAGGGACAGCCGCAAATGCCTCCGATTAAAGGACAAATGGGACAGCAGCAGCAAAACCTCCATTGAATAAAAACGGCGTTGGAAACCTGACTCTCCAACGCCGTTTTCTTTTTTTCATATGCTTTTATGAAATCATGTTCAAATCGTTTCAGGCTTTCTTTCGTAGCCGCTTCAAAGCCTTTTTCAAAATCCTGTGTTTCGGCGGTTTTGTTGATAATGGTTAAGATAATGCCTTCTCCGAATGTGTCGGTTAAGTCCTTTATCATATAGAAGCTTTGCAAATAGACATCCGTTTCATATTCCATACGCGATTTCTGCCATTTTCGGTCGGTCGTTAATTGATCAAACGGCACGACGGAAAATGCAATCGGATCAATGACTACATCATAATGCGCGACCCACTCGCTCAGCCCCTCATGAAACCAAAGCGGAAATACAGACGTATCCGTCCCCAATTGCCGCGTTTTTTGATGAAACGCGTAGTGTGTATATTCATGTATAATCAATTGCTTATACATGAAAACGGCCAGCTCATCTTTTTTCAAAAGCTGTTTTTTCTCTTCAGGCAAAAGCCCCATCATCTGCTCCTGTTCTGAATAAAAACCGACTACATTTTTCAATCCTGAATATTGCTCCATTTCAGCTTCATCCGAAAAGAAAATGAGTTCTAGCGGCGCTGCACCTTTATAGCCGACAATGATTTGATTGATACGCTTTGCGTGGTCCAGCGTAAGCTTGGTCAGATCCAAGAGCGGCTTTTCATCCGCCGTATAGTAAATCGCTGTATGTTTGTAAATTTCTTTATTCATGTGTTCAGTCACTTGTTCCTTCGTCGGAACAGAGCGGCTGTTTTGGCCTGACAGGACGTACATCATACTTACTGAAACGGCTGAACTGACAGCCAATATGACAAGGACTCCGCACAGGATCAGAGTGAATGCCGCCCGTTTCCCCATGCCGTCACGCAAACAAGCTCCCCTCCCCGATCCTTTCATTTTCATCTCATTCTTTACTTTATGCTCAGGAGCGCTGGGTCGTGACGGCAGATAAAATAAAAAAGCCGCAGCAAATGCGGCTTTTCCATTCATTTATTTATTGGGGTTTGGGAATACACGCTGCACCATTTGACCGAATTCATCAAACAGACCGGATACAGGATGTCCGTTTTGGATTCGTTTTCCGTAGCCTTGCATGCGTTCAACGAAGTCCGGGTTCGCTGATACATATACAGTCCGGACATGTTTATCGGCTGATTTTACCTTATCGGTAATCTTATTTTTCAAATGGTTGGCGATGGCGCCTTTTTGCCCGTTTGTCAAAACAACGGCAACATATGCGCTGTTTCCGGCAACGATCACAGTCGCATTTTTAACCTCTTTTAAATCAGTCACCTTGTCGGCGGCCTTATCAGCCACTCTCAGGTTACGATTGTCATTGTGATCGGTGTTTTGGTTATGACGGTTCACTGTATTCATATTTGTCGCACCGTCGTTAGGCGTGTTGCGGTAATTTACATTCTGGGTGCGGTTGTCATTTCGTTTTCCTTCTCCTTGGTTCCCCATACTGCACCCTGCGGTAATCAGCATCGGCAGAAGAAGGGCAGAGATAACTGCTTGCTTTTTTATCATGTGAATTCCTCCTTTCTCACTTTACGTATAGGTTTTTCTATTCGGCGGGATTTATGCACGCCGTTTGCATCCTGAGCGGTTTGGATAAATATCAGAAGGAAAGGGAAAGGTAAGCGTAATCAATTGAATGAGGAGGGATTTAACTTGTTCAGAAAAAAAAGCGGTATCAGCCCGACAGCGCTGCTGATCGGATCATCGATTCTGATTGCAGCTTTATCACCCGAAATCCGCCGGAAAATCTCCGGAATGGTTTCAGGCAGAATGCAGCATAAAGATGGCACACACTCCATGCAGCCTGCTGACCTGATTCAACAGGCGTTCGGCGGGGAATCCGGCGGACAGCAGCACGCAGACAAAGCCCGGCATTCACAAACCGGCTCATTGCAGCCTGCCGAGCTGATCAAACAAGCTTTCGGCGGGGAATCCGGCGGACAGCAGCACACGGACAAAGCCCGGCATTCACAAACCGGCTCATTGCAGCCTGCCGAGCTGATCAAACAGGCGTTCGGCGGGGAATCCGGCGGACAGCAGCATGAGCAGACTTCCCGCAATCACTCCGGCTCATCCCATACGGACGGACAGGCAGACCGCAGCCGCAGTAAAGAAACTTCGCCGAAGCCTCACTATACCGAGCCGATTCACTTCGAAGAAAGCGCGGTGAATGTTTTAAATGACAGCACCGTGATGAATATGCTGGAAGAAATTGAACCCGGAAATCATTAGAAACGAAAAAATCCTTCATTCGTTCAACGATGAAGGATTTTTCGTTTTAGTGCTATCTGCTTTTTTATTAAGCTTCTTCAGTTTCAATGACGATTGTGGAATCATTGTACACCGCGGTATCGGTTTCCTTCGTCATTTTACTTGTTAACAGCCCTGCGGTCATACTGCCGCTGACATTTAAGGCGGTGCGCCCCATGTCAATTAACGGCTCAATTGAAATGAGCAGCCCGGCAAGCGCGACAGGCATGTTCAAAGCGGATAGGACGAGCAGAGCCGCAAATGTCGCGCCGCCTCCCACGCCTGCTACACCGAATGAACTGATTGCCACGATGGCGATGACGGAGATGATAAATCCCGGTTCAAACGGGTTTTGTCCTACTGTCGGCGCAATCATCATCGCGAGCATCGCCGGGTAAATGCCGGCACAGCCGTTTTGACCGATCGATAAGCCGAATGAACCGGCGAAGTTCGCAATTCCTTCCGGGACGCCCATGCTTTTTTGTGTTTTAATATTAAGCGGCAAAGCCCCTGCGCTTGAACGGGACGTAAACGCAAACACCATAACCGGAAATGCTTTTTTCACGTATGTGATCGGATTTAAACCGCTGAACGTGATCAGCAGCAAGTGAATGATAAACATGGCGATAAGCGCGGCGTATGAAGCGATCACAAACATCCCCAGTTTCGCAATGCTGTCGATGTCGCTTGTCGCGATCGTTTTGGTCATAATCGCCAATACCCCGTAAGGCGTCAGTCTTAAAATTAATGTCACGACGCGCATAATAATCGCGTAAACCGCATCGACAATTCCGCTGAATGTCGCTGCGTGCTCCGGCTGCTTCCGTTTCACGCCCAGAAAAGCGATGCCGAGGAAAGCGGCGAAAATAACGACTCCGATAGTGGAAGTCGGTCTGGCTCCCGTGAAATCAAGAAACGGATTCCCCGGCAGAAGCTCAACGATTTGCTGAGGCAGCGTTTTGGCCGTCATATCCTCAGATTTTTGCTGCAGCTCCTGACCCCTTGATAACTCAGTGCTCCCCTGGTCGATATGAACGGCTTTCAGATCAAAGGAAAGCGCCGAAACAATTCCGACTGCCGCGGCAATTGCTGTCGTAGCAATCAAAATTCCGATGATCAGTCCGCTGATTTTCCCGATGTTATGGGTCAGTTTCAGCTTCGTAAATGCGCCGAGAATAGAAATAAAGACTAGCGGCATGACGATCATCTGAAGCAATTTGACATAACCGCCGCCGGCGATATTAAACCAATCGGCCGTTTGTGTCACGACGTGTGAGGCCGGCCCGTAAATCAATTGCAGCGCAAAACCGAATACAATGCCTAATCCGAGTGCGGTAAAGACACGTTTAGAAAAGGAAACGTGTTTTTTTTGCATCACAAACAGACCTGCTATAAACAAAAACAAAATAAAAACATGTAAGATTACAAATAAATTCTCCAAAACAGGTAAACACTCCCTTGCTCATTATCCTTAAACACTATATTACATCAATTCCGATCGGTCAAGTAAGAATTGACAATATATGTATTTTTATTGATTTTTCTCTTTTCTTTCCATCCTTTCTTTAGTAACTTATATAAGGGTGATTGTTATGCTGAAGGAACTGTTTCTTAATTTGACGATTTTAATCACATTTAATTATCTCTTCACCGTTCTTTTTAAAGAGTCGCTTTCACATAAAGAAGACCGTCCGATGTTTCAATTACTGAAGGGGACGGTCTGCGGGCTTTTAGGGGTTTTTCTGATTGCTTTCGGCTTTTCTTACTCCGATTCCATCATTGATCTCAGAAATATCCCCATTATCATCGCCGCTCTTTACGGAGGCTGGGTGTCTACAGCAGCTGCCTTTATCATTATCGTGGCAGGCCGTATCCTGATCAATTTCAATGCCAGCGCCATTTATTCTATCGCCGCAGTCGGCATGATTGCGATACTTTCTGTGGCCGTATTCAGAGGAAAAAAGCCGAATCACAAAAATGCGTTCGTTATGCTGCTCTTTTCAAATGTTATTATCACCCTGACGCTGCTGTTACTTATGCCTGAACAGCCTGCCGGGGCCCTCGTTTATTTTTGGCTCATTTCTACCTTGGGCGGAATGCTGTCGCTGTATATCATTAAACACGAAGCCGATGCCCGCCTTTTGTTCAAGCAATACAAGTTTCAAGCGAATTATGATTTTCTGACGGGGATTTTTAATAAGAGAAAATTCGAGGAAGTCTCACGCGTTCTGTACGATCGGGCGTCTCAATCCCCCTCGTCTCAGCTCGCGCTTATTTATTTGGATATTGATCACTTTAAGCAGATCAATGACCAATACGGCCATTATGAAGGGGACCAAGTGCTGAAGGAACTGGGGGCGCGCCTGAGGTTCTTACTCAGCAGTTCTGATCCGTCAGCCCGCATCGGCGGGGAAGAATTTGCCGTGCTTATGCCCAATTGCACGTATACAAAAGGGCTTCACCTCGCAGAAGAAATCAGGCACACGATTGACGCGAACCCGATTCTGCTGACGAGCGGAGATACAATTCCCGTGACCGTTTCCCTCGGCATCGCGCATTATCCGACAAATACATCGGACCCTCAGACATTGCCCCTGATCGCGGACCGGATGCTGTACAAAGCGAAAACATCAGGGCGCAATCAAGTGTGCAGCACTGAAAAAAAAGAATGATCGCCTGAAGAGGAAATCATTCTTTCTTTTCAGTGAGAAAGCCGCCCCTCAGGAAAACAGGAATCAGGCTGCCCTTATATTCTTTTTCAATAAACGCCGCGGTATCATCTGATTGATACAAAGACAGGAGTTTTTGCATCCGTTCATCATCTTTATCCTCAGCTCTGACGGCGATCAGATGAATATACGCTTCCTTCATTTGCGCCGATCGGATCAGCGCGTCCTTCTCCGCATGAAATCCTGCTCTTTTCGCCTCGCTTTGACTGAGAACTGCTGCGTCAGCATGTTCCGCCGCCTGATATGCGTTCTTTTTTGTTTCCGTTTTTAATGTCAGATGCTTCGGGTTGTCCTTGATCATATCAGTTGAACCCGTACCGGTGAATCCCTTTTTCAATGTCATCAGTCCGGCCTCCTGCATGAGAAAAAGCGCCCTGCCGAAGGCCGCCGCTTCACCAGGCACGGCAATGACCGCTCCGTCCGGTATATCCTTCAGCCGTTTATGTTGCTTGGAATACACCCCCAGCGATGCCGCATATGTCGTTCCTAAAGGAGCCAGCTTCTTTTTCACATGAGGCGGCAAAGATTCAAAATAAGAAACGGATTGAAACGCATTGGCGTCGAGATCCCCGCCGGCAAGCGCCAAAACGGCCTCGGCATAATCCGAAAACGTTACCAAAGAAAGATGCAATCCTTTCTCACCGGCTTTTTTCGCGACAAACTCCCAGATCGATTGATCAGATTCATTGATTCCGATAGTAATTGTCCGGTTCCTGTCAGGATAATGGCATGAAGTAAGTGATATGATCAAAATGATAAGAAACAGACTGTTTATAAGCCGCAGGTTCAAGTTGACCTACTCCCTATCTATTTTTATGTACAGAGGCTGCACCATGGTATTCGGGCTCATGATTACATACAATACCGATTTAAAAAAGGGTTGTCAATTGCTTCCTTAAGAGGCTGCAAAGCGGTTTTTATCAGCTGAAAATGGGCTGTTCTAGTCTCAAATCAGATTTCCGTACCAGAGCGTTCTCCTCTTAAAACATGTTATTTCGAAAAAAGTTACATTTAGCAGTTGTTTTTTCTTCGAATTACTGGTAGAGTAAAGGTAATTATTTTTGTTCGAACTATCTTTAAGAAGAAAGTTTTGTAAGAGTTTTCGTCTTGGAAGTTTGTTTTAGAGCAAGAATAGTGAATTTAAGCGTTATGTCGCTTTAGGAGGAAATTTCATGTTAGAAGGTAAAGTAAAATGGTTCAACTCTGAAAAAGGATTCGGATTCATCGAAGTAGAAGGTCAAGACGATGTATTCGTTCACTTCTCTGCTATTCAAGGCGAAGGCTTCAAAACTTTAGAAGAAGGCCAATCTGTTTCTTTCGAAATCGTTGAAGGAAACCGCGGACCACAAGCTGCTAACGTAACAAAAGCATAAATTGTTTAAAAACCCTGCCGGTGTACGCCGGCAGGGTTTTTTTCATCTAAAACGAAAAGCTGTTTTGCAAAGGCAAAACAGCTTTTTTATATCAGGTGGCAATATCGCGTTTTAAGAAGACGCCGAATGCGAGCGCCAGAAAAATAACGAAGTAAATCACAAGCATCACAACCGAAAATGTCATCGTCATCCCCTCTACTAAAGGAGTCCCGTTCATATATTGCGACAAATCCGTATTGGCGAATAAAATATATTTGGTCCATTCAAATTTCGTGGCAAGAAATACAGTCGCCGTGTTCCCCATAACCAATAGAAAAATAGAAAATCCGACCGCTAATGAGCTGTTCCGGAATACCGCAGACAGCATAAACGCCATCGTCGCAAGCATAAAAGCGGAGACAGATTCATAGACATATGTTTTAGCGAGGAAAGCGATGATATTTTGCTCAAAAACATGGCCGTCTTTGTATACGAGATGAACATCAGCCGCAGTATCTCCCCCTGTACCGAAAAAGACCAATCCCAGCAGAGCGGAGCCGGCAAATAAAATCACAAGCATCAGCAGTCCGAACAGCAGCACCGTCATATATTTAGATAGCAAAATCTGAAAACGGCTGAGCGGACGGATGGCAAGCAGCTTGATCGTGCCCCAGTTGAACTCATTCGCCACGATGCCTGCGGCAATGATAATCGTAAACAGCCCGGTCAAAACCGTCATCATCGAAGAATCAGCTACGTATGACCACACTGTGTACCCTGTATCCTCAGGGATGTTATGATCCATACGGTATTGATTGATCGCGACATTCTGTTTCAGGTTATCAATGAGCGTCTGGTTTCCGGTTTCCTTCATCTGCTGTTTCATTTCTTTGTTTTCGGCCTGGAGCTCCTGTTTCCAATTCGGATTGGCTTCGCTCGAGGTGAAATGGTTTGACAGAAGCGCAAAACCGATCATCGAAACGCCTAAAATTACAATCATAGCCCACGTGCCGACGCGGCTGAAAATTTTTATCCATTCATTATAGATCAGCTTAAACATATTGAACCTCCTCTTTCGTCCCGCCGGTAATCTCCAAGAAACGGTCTTCCAAAGATTTTGTCATGATTTTCACTTCATATAAGCGGATGTTTTCACGGACGAGCAGTGATATCACATCAGGCACTTCCTGTTTTGACAGCTTGATCTCAATGCCGTTTGTCTTCTTCGCACAGTCAAACTGACTCAGAACGGCCAGAGCCTCTTCTCTTTGTTCAATATGGAAGAAGTATGTATCTTTATCCTCTTTTCCTTCATCCCTTACTTTTTGAATATCGACAAGCTCCCCTTTTTGCAGAATGCCGATTCGGTCGCACATTAACTCCATTTCTGACAGCAGATGGCTTGAGACGATGACAGCCATTCCTTTTTCACGTGTCAGCTTTTTCAGATGGTCCCTGATTTCCCTGATGCCCGCGGGATCAAGGCCGTTTGTCGGTTCATCCAGAATCAGCACCTTAGGATTATGCAGCAGGCTTTGGGCGAGGCCGAGACGCTGTCTCATTCCGAGAGAGTAGGTTTTTACTTTGTCATGTATTCTGTCCTGCAACCCGACGAGCTCGATGACCTCATCTATTTTTTCTTTCGTAACGCCTTTTACCATCCTTGCGTACTGCTGTAAATTTTTATAGCCGCTCAGGAATTTGTACAGCTCCGGGTTTTCCACGATGGCTCCGACGTGCCTGACCGCTTTTGCATAGTTTTTCGTAATGGATTCCCCGCAGATTACGATGTCTCCCTGAGACAGTTTCATTAATCCGACCATCATTCTGATCGTAGTGGTTTTCCCCGCTCCGTTCGGCCCTAGAAACCCAAACACTTCGCCCGCCCGGACGGAGAAGCTCAGATCATGAATAATCGTTCGTCCTTTTATCGTTTTCTTTACCTGTTGCAGTTCTAATACCGTTTCCAATTAGAATCCCCCTTCTATTTCGTGCGCCTGCATGACGCTTCTGTACCATTGCAGCACGGACATTCCTTCCTGTTCCCGAATTTCTTCGACCTCGCGCCGTTCAGCGATTTTCCCTTTTATGAAAACCATCACTTCGTCTAACAGCGTCTCAATCTCGCCGATCTCATGCGTGGCGATGACGACGATCTGGCTGTCAAAATCAATATAAGATACGAGACTGTTGACAATCGATTCTCTGACAGCCGGATCAAGACCTGAAAACGGCTCATCCAGCAGAATGACGGATGCTTTTCTCGACAGGGCCAAAACGATTTTCAGCCTGCCCCGGCTGCCTTTGGACAGCTCTTTTATCTTCTGCTTCGCTGAAAGATTCATTTCCGTTAATAGGTTATGTGCTTTTTCCAGCTGAAAATCCGGGAATTGCGAATGATAAAATGTGAGCATATCACCGACGGTCGTCCGGGCGAAAAACATATCATGTTCGGTTAAATAAGCCGTACGAAACAGCATATTCCTGCTTACTGCGCAGTCTCCGATCCGGACGGCGCCCGAGGTCGGGAACGCAAGCCCGGCAAGCATTTTAAGCGTTGTTGATTTACCGCTTCCGTTCGGCCCTAAAATTCCGTAGATTTTACCCGGAGACAATGAAAATGATACATCGCTGACCGCGAGCCTGCGGCCGTATTTTTTTGTTACGCGTTCAAAATCAAGATTCATCGTTTGCTTCCTCCGCATATTGTTTGATCCCGTCGATCATTTCCTCAGGAGATAACCCCAGCTCCGCCATTTCCTGAATAAAGCGTTTGAAAACGTCTTTAGTCAGCCTGTCTTTCAGCTCCGCTTTCAGATCGGACCTTTCCGCTATAAAGGTTCCCTGTCCTCTTCTCGTCTCCACGATCCCCAGCCTTTCCATTTCACTGTACGTTCTTTGTATCGTATTCGGATTCACTTTCATCTGTACAGCCATCTCCCTTACGGACGGCAGTTTGTTCCCCGGTGAAAGCTCACTTCGGATCAGCCGGTAATATACACGATCGGCAATCTGCAGATAAATCGGCTTGGATGACTGAAATTCATTCTCCATCATTACACCTCAACCTTTCGATTCAGCAGCATAGAGGCCAGCGCGAGACAGAGCGCCGCAAGCACGATCACTGCCAGGAAGCTGAAAAGCGAGATGTGGACGGCCATCAGCTCCACCGTCCAGCCGGTCAATTTTGTATAGTGAAAATCAAAATCCGCATACACTTTTACCGGCCATAAATCATGTTGAGATGAAGTGAATGGCGTAATGATTTTATCGTCAATATAGGTCCAGACAAACGCAAGCACGATGCAGATCACCCACCGGAGGACGGGAACATGTTTTAATGAGTGAAAAACAGTCCAAAATACGGCCACGATCACAGATAAATACGCTGAACTGATCAGCAGGTAAGCATTCAGTCCGGTTAATGTGCCGGCCAGGGGAATGGTGTGTTCCAGCGCTCCTTTTGCAGAAAGCATCCGGTACATCCAAATGCCGTAACCGGTCAGCGCCAGCTGCCCGATCAACTGATACAGCAGTGAGGCCGTCAGCTTGGAAGCCAGCAGATAAAATCCTCCATTCGGATTGTAAAGCCACAGCTGATTTTTTCCTTCTTTATGAAGGTGATAGTACATAAAAAGCGGCGCTACAAGAAATTGAAAAAACCCCATTGCCGTAAAAAAGCCGAAAATGACGAGCGGTTCTTTCTGACGGGCAGCGATGACGTGGGCTGCAAACGCCCAGCAAATCATGCCGCAAAGCCACACCGCGAGCCAAATCCATGAAACTTTCGCATCTTTTTTCAGCAAACCTAAAAACGATGTCATTCTTTCTCTCTCCATTCGGATCAAGTGTATGAGTAACATAGTACACTAGATCATCACGTATTACAATATCTTCAATAAAAAAAAAGACAAATCCGCTCTTACGCAGATTTGCCTTTCCAATTACTTCTTTTTGTTTTTTAAGGAGAGCAGCGCATCACGATAGCTGCTATCCTGCATTTTGCCGCCGCTATCAGGATCGTTTGGTTCCTGATCCGTCTCAGAAGTCTTAAACTTCTGAAGCGCCTGACGGTACACATCATCGCCCATTGTATTCTTTTTCTCACGGGGAGATTCAGATTTTACAACGACGGGAGCATGCTCGGCTGAGCGCTCCTCGGCCGGATCATGCTTTTCCGGCTGTTCGGCTGTAGTGCCGATCGCTTCTCTCTTTTCTTCTTTGACATCCTGTCCTGCAGAAGTGCTGCGGACATTGAATGTGATAAGAAGTGCAATCACAATGACAGCAGCAATAACCGCTATAATAATGGCCATATAACCCTCTCCTTACTGTCGTCCGGCAGTTAGATTACCTGTGACTTGGCTGACACGTCTGCCAAGCGCACGGCCTAATTGAAGGCCTTCTTCCGTCATCAGCACATCGCTGTCAACCGGGCATGTGACGCCCGCACCGTAGTAAGAGCCGTACAGCGCGTTTTCAGGAACGTTGCCGGGAAGTCCGACAACAATCATGCCTTGGTGAAACATAGGAGTGATCAGATTGTGCATTGTCATTTCTAATCCGCCATGTGTTGTCGCCGTCGTACAGAATACGGCGCCGACTTTATCAATCAGCTCGCCTTCAGCCCACAGATAGCCGAGTCTGTCGATCCACGCTTTTAAGCCTGAACTGATGGTGCCAAAGTGACCCGGACATCCCCAGATAATGGCATCCATGTCTTTCAGCTTGCGGATGTCTGCTTGATCGACATGATCGATCAGGACTTCAGCCTCAGCGTTTTCTCGCGCTCCTTCGGCAATGGCTTCAGCAAGGTGTTTTGTATGTTCGCCTTCACTATCGTACACTACGTAAATTTTCATTCAGGAAACCTCCCATTCAGATGATTAAGATTCCTTCACTTCTTTAGGGGCCGGAAGCAATGACAGCTCCTCTTTTTTCTTCGCCCGCTGTTTGTCTTTCCGTACGTCACGCAAGAACAGGCTCAGGACTACGCCGATAACCGCAAAGATCGTCGCCCACATAAACGCGTCATTAATCCCCATAACGTTGGAATTAAGTGAAGCTGTTTTGTAGAGATAAGAATAAACGGTTTGTTTCGCCGCATCAAGCGACATGTTCATGTTGACCATTAAATTCGAAACCGCGCTTTGGAACGACTGCATGAAGCTTGGATCAGCCGTGCTCGTTTTATCCGCAATCTGCGAATAGTGCATTGTCGTACGGTTCGTATAAATCGTTGTGATCAAACTTGTTCCGATTGAACCGCTGATCTGGCGGAGCGTGTTGCTCATCGCCGTGCCGTGGCTGTTCAACCGTGCCGGAAGCTGGTTCATTCCGGCTGTCATAACAGGCATCATTAACAGTGACATACCGAATGCGCGGATGGCATAGACAAGCATAATGTGCGTGTAAGGTGTGTCAATTGTCAATTTTGTGTACTGGAATGTCGTTGCGACCGTGATGACCAGCCCGATAATCGCAAGCGGTCTCGGACCGATTTTGTCAAACAGAATACCGGAAATCGGCGACATGATCAGCATGACAATCGCGCCCGGCAATAGCAAGAGGCCCGATTGCAGCGCCGTAAAGCCGACTAAGTTCTGCAGGTAAATCGGAAGCAGGAACATTCCTGTGTAAAGCGCAACGGTAATAATGATGTTAATCACACTGGAAAGTGAGAAAATATCATATTTAAATACCCGGAAGTCGAGCATCGGTTTTTCAGAGCGCAATTGCTGAATGACAAACGCGGCAATCGCGATGACACCGACAATGACGGTAGACAGCACGATCGGATCTCCCCAGCCGTCGCTGCCCGCTTCACTGACTCCGTAAAGCAATGAGGCAAATCCGACAATGGATAGAATCGCACCCAAGCTGTCGAGTTTGATTTTTTGCGGTTCCACCAAGTTCTTAAAGAGGAAGAACGCTATGATAATAACGATTGCCCCGATCGGAACAAGGCCGTAGAACATAATGCGCCATGTGTAATGCTCGATGATCCAGCCGGAAAGAGTCGGTCCGACCGCCGGAGCAAACATCATCGCAAGACCGAAAATCCCCATTCCTTTCCCCCTGCTTTCAGGCGGGAAGATAAGCAGAATGGTTGTCATGACCAGCGGCTGCAGGATACCGCCGCCGACCGCCTGAATTAACCGGCCGATCAGCATGGTTGAGAAGTTAGGCGCGATTCCGCAGACTAACGTTCCCGCTGTAAAACAGAACATGGCTACGAGAAAGAGGCTTCTCTGTCCGAACCGGGTAATTAAGAACGCAGATAACGGAATCAAAACACCGTTGACCAGCATGTATCCGGTCGTAAGCCACTGAATCGTCGTCGCACTCACACCGAACTCGGTCATTAAGTGCGGCATCGCCACGTTAAGAAGCGTTTGGTTCAAGATCGCCAGGAATAACCCGGCCATAAGCACAATAAGCAATGTTTTAGGACTTTTTACTTGATTATCTGATTTAGCCACCTAAGACAACCTCCCTTCATGGTTTGATGACTGATCTGTATTATTCAGAGATTTTTACAGATGCGTTCATACCAGGAAGCACCTTGTCAGATGGGTTGCTGAGTGAAATTTTAACAGGAACTTTTTGCGTTACTTTTGTGTAGTTGCCGCTTGAGTTTGAAGAAGGCAGCATATCAAATGTTGAATTTGTCGCATAACCGATTTCTTCTACTGTTCCGTCAAATGTTGTATTAGGGTCGCCGTCAACAATTACGTCTACTTTGTTTCCTACTTCAATGTCTCTAATGTCTGTTTCTTTAATGTTTGCAGTGATGTAAAGGTGTTTCATGTCAATTTCCTGGGCAATTGTCGTACCGGCTTGCACCATTTGGCCGTTTTTCACTTCGTTTTTCACGATTGTTCCATCCATGATGGCTTTTACGTCAGCATTTTGCTGTCCTTTGATTTTTGCAACAACGTCGTTTTTGCTTACTTCTTTCCCCTCATCAAGGTTCCAGTCAGTTACTTTACCCGCAGCAGGAGCTGTGATAGCAGCCATGTCGCCGGCAACTTTTGCTTCATCGGTTTTTACATAGTGTGTGCTTTGATAATAGTAGTAAGCACCTCCGCCTATAATTGCAAGAACAACAATCAAACCGATAATGTTGGTCAGAATTAAACGTCCTCTGTTCATTTTGTTTTCTCCTTTCGTTTCTTCCTCTATCATTTTGTGGAATGATGATAAAAATATGTGGGGATTTTTTTATTTTCCGTTTTTCACTGCACAGCCGTTTGCAAGCTTCGTTAAACTTTCCGCAAGCTTGCGCAGGTACTGCAGTTCAGCGGTATTGAGCTGCCGGTATAAGACCGCCGCTTTTTCGGCATATTGAACAGCAGCTTTCTTTAGAAGTTCTTCCCCCTCTTCGGTTAACTGAATCATAACAACACGCCGGTCGTCGTGATAGTCGCTCCGAACCATTAGGCGGCGCTTATACAGAATATCGGTCATTCTCGTGACAGACGCCGGTTTCAGATCAAGCGACAAAGCCAGCCTTGAAAGCTGCGTGCTTTTGCTCTTATGTATTTTGAACATCAGCAGATACTGCAGCACTGTAATATCAAAAGGTTCAAGAACTGTCTCCAGAATCATTTTCTGCTTTTTGTAAATCGATCTGGAAGTATCAAACAGTTGTTCAAAACTGAGCAAAGCGAGCTCTGATTCAATCACCGTATTTTCACCTCATTCCCTTAATAATAGTTCACAAGATAAAATATTAATAAATGAAAGAAGGTTTGTAAAGAGAAAAGTTTCATTTTTTAAGGATTTTTTTTATGCCGTTTTTTCTCTTTATTTTTAATTTAAAAAAGCCGGGTGAAGAACCGCGGCCGCACGATTCTTCACTCGGCTTTATATTTCATACGATGCTTTGCTTACACCGGATTCCTCATTTTTAAAAAAGCTTTTCAGCGCTTGAAATACGTCTGATTTCTGTTTCAGGATGTAGTATTTAAATTTATCATCTTTGACATTTTTATAGGCGGACATGAGGGTGGAATGCCTGTTATATTGATTGACCTCACCGTAACAGAACAGGTTCGATTTTTTCATGATGTCATTGACGAGCTTTACGCACCGGGCGTTATCCGAAGTCAGGTTATCTCCGTCTGAAAAATGAAAGGGATAGATATTGTAGCGGGCGGGGTCATATTTTTCATCAATTAATTCAAGAGACTTCCGGTAAACGGAGGAACAGATGGTGCCCCCGCTCTCGCCTTTCGAGAAAAAATCTTCTTCCGACACAACCTTCGCTTCCGTATGGTGGGCGATAAATTCGATATCAACCGTTTCATACTTTGTCCGTAAAAATCGTGTCATCCAAAAAAAGAAGCTCCTCGCCATATACTTTTCCCATACGCCCATCGAACCGCTTGTATCCATCATCGCTAAAACGACAGCTTTCGATTCCGGCTTCGTCACATCATTCCATGTTTTGTATTTCAGATCTTCCGGATAAATAGGGTAAAACGATGGCTTGCCTGTCATGGCGTTTCGTTTAAAGGCCGACAGCATCGTCCTTTTCTTATCGATATTCCCTGTCAGCCCGGTTTTCCGGATATCATTGAACTCGATATCGGTATGGACGATATTGTCCCTTTCCTTTTGCTGCAGATTCGGCAGTTCTAATTCCTGAAACAGCGCTTCTTCCAGATCCATCAATGAAACTTCCGCTTCATAATAATCCTCGCCTGCCTGATCGCCTGCTCCCTGGCCTTTTCCGGCCCCCTGCTTTTTATCTGCGCCGTCTCTTGCGACGACATCGCCGACTTCGCTGTCGCCGTCGCCTTGGCCGACATGTTTATTTTTATCATAGTTATAACGGATTTTATATTCATCAAGCGAACGAATCGGGATTTTCACGACATCTTTTCCGTTGGACATAATAATGCTTTCCTCAGTAACAAGGTCCGGAAGGTTGTTTTTTATCGCTTCCTGTACTTTCTTTTGGTGGCGCTGCTGGTCGTCAAAGCCTTTGCGATGGAGGGACCAGTCTTCCTCTGAAATCAAAAAATTTCCGCTGTCATTACGGGACATGAATTCCCCTCCTTAACCGTTATGGTCGTTTTACATGTGTATTCCGGCTTGGTCCTGTTTATGAAACAAGTCCGGCGAAAAGATTTATTTTTATCTTATGCCGGCCGGACTCTCCAATTGACAAACAATTGTGAAAAACAGACAAAAGAACCCGTCCTTTTACAGACGGGCCTCTCAATGAAATCAAACATCAGCGGTTTAACAAGCTTCCGACATACTTCAGCAGTTCATTAGCGCTAGTCGAATTATAGCCGTGTTCATCTATTAACCTTGCCACTACCTCATTGACCTTTTTAAGCTGCTGCTCATCCGGCGTTTTGGTGGAGGTCGTAATTTTCACCACATCTTTTAAGTCTGCGAACAGCTTTTTCTGAATCGCCTCGCGGAGTCTTTCGTGCGAATTATAGTCAAAGCGTTTTCCTTTTCTTGCATAGGCGGATATGCGGATTAAAATTTCTTCGCGGAACGCTTTTTTCGCGTTTTCTGAAATGCCGATCTGCTCTTCAATGGATCTCATCAGTTTTTCGTCAGGGTTCATTTCTTCACCCGTCAGCGGATCGCGGAGCTTATTTTTATTGCAGTACGCTTCCACATTATCTAAATAATTGTCCATGAGAGTTTTCGCGGATTCTTCATATGAATAGACGAACGCCTTCTGCACTTCTTTTTTAGCGATGTCATCGTACTCTTTCCTGGCGGCGGAAATAAAATTCATATACCGCTCTTTGTCCTCGGCGGAGATGGACGGATGCTGGTCGAGTCCTTCTTTCAAGGAACGCAGCACGTCAAGCGAATTGATCGATTCCATATTTTTTCTGATAATTGTTGAGGAAATGCGGTTGATGACATAGCGCGGGTCAATTCCGCTCATTCCTTCATCATGGAATTCCTTCTTCATATCCTCAAGATCAACGGAATTGTAACCTTCAACGCTTTCTCCGTCATAGAGCCTCATTTTTTTGACGAGATCAATATCAGAGCGGTTCGGTTCCTTCAGCCTGGTCAAAATAGAAAACATCGCGGCCACTTTTAATGTATGGGGGGCGATGTGTACGTCAGAAACATCACTTTCAGAAATCATTTTTTCATAAATCCGTTCTTCCTCTGACACCTTTAAATTATAAGGAACAGGCATCACGATGATCCTGGAGTGAAGGGCTTCATTTTTCTTATTGGCAATAAACGAGCGGTACTCCGTTTCGTTCGTATGCGCAACAACCAATTCGTCGGCTGAGATGAGCGCAAACCGTCCGGCTTTGAAATTCCCTTCCTGCGTGAGTGACAGAAGGTGCCACAGAAATTTTTCATCGCATTTCAGCATTTCCTGAAACTCCATCATTCCGCGGTTCGCTTTATTTAATTCACCGTCAAACCGATAAGCGCGCGGATCTGATTCTGAGCCGTATTCGGCAATCGTTGAAAAATCAATACTCCCCGTCAAGTCGGCGATATCCTGTGATTTCGGGTCAGACGGGCTGAAGGTTCCGATTCCGGTACGTTTATCCTCCGAGAAGAATATACGTTCAACCTTTACATCCTCAATTCTGCCGCCGTATTCTTCTTCAAGCCGCATGACATTAAGCGGAGAAAGGCTGCCCTCAATTCTGATGCCGTATTCTCTGTAGAAATCGTCGCGCAGATGATGGGGAATGAGATGGAGAGGATCTTCATGCATCGGGCAGCCTTTAATGGCGTAAACAGCTCCGTTGTCTGTCAATGAGTAGGCTTCAAGCCCTTTTTTCAGCATGGTGACAAGAGTTGACTTTCCGCCGCTGACGGGTCCCATCAATAGTAAAATCCGTTTTCTTACATCGAGCCGCTTGGCAGCCGGGTGAAAGTATTCCTCCACGAGCCGTTCCAGAGATTCCTCAAGGCCGAACAGCTCCCGCGAGAAAAAGCTGTATGTCTTTTTACCGTCATCCTCCTCGATTCCGCTGTCTTTTATCATATTAAAAACACGAGAATGAGCAGACTGCGCGACCAATGGATTTTCTTTTATGATCTCCAAATAATCAGCGAACGTCCCTTCCCATTTGAGACGCTGCTCTTCCTCTCTGTACTTTTCAATTTTCTTTAATATATCCATAAGAACCTCCTCTATCATGGTTAATGCACTAGAAATAAGGTACTTTGTTACAATCTATGCGGTGACGTGATAATACATGCTTTTCGTTTCTTAAAAATAAAGACGTTATAAGGCCGTCATTGACAAGGGTCCGGTGCACCGTTCATAATGAAAGAAATACAGTTTCATCCAGACTCGGACATCAAATGGAAAAGCAAAGAGGAGGAGAAATGATGAAAACGATCATTTTACTTGGGGTCATTCTCACTTTTTTAGTATCCATTTTTACGGCGGGTTACGACAGCAAACCTGAAAACAAATAACGGCAAAAGGGTGCTCTTTATGAAGAGCACCCTTTCCTGTACAACATAACAATGTTTCATATTTGAATATGTTCTTGGACAGTTGATTTTTCATGAGATTTGCAGCTTGTTTGATACTCGATTTTTCCGATTTTGCAGCCCGGGCCGATTTCCACATGCTTTCCTCTGACGATGTCCGCTTCCGTGTATTCGAGGTAAATTGCGTCTCCTTCGATCAATTCAGCAGAAAGCGTGCCGGCTTTCCGTTTAAGAAAACCGGGTTTCCGTCTGACGGTGATCGATGTGCCGCCGATTTCTTTCACGCGGCTTCGGTCATAACGCAAATGGATGTTTACGTCCCCCGCGTTTAACAATCCCGCCACATTGATACATCCTGTTACATGAAGCAGCTCCGTCTCGCAATCGCCGCCGACGGTGAGACTGCCTTTTATATGACACTGCTCTCCCGCGGCCCCGCCGCCAATTTCAGCAAGTCCTTTCAGCCTCATCGTGGCGAAACGCATGGAGCCGCCGACTTTCAATGTGCCCATCACGTTTGCTGAACGTACTGATAAATCTCCTGCAACTTCATGCTCTCCGAAAATTTTCAGCCTGTTGATCTCGGCATCTCCGAGAAAAAGTCCCGTACCGAATACCCGGCAGCGTTCGCTTTGAAGTCCTTCGCCGACAGTTCCTTCCCCTTTAATGCTTACATTTTGGTAGGAGCCGCCGGAGGCGTGTCCGGCTCCGTACATTTTTAAATGACTCAATTTTTTTGTCGTTTCCATCGCAGTTCCTCCTATCGTTTCACGACTTTGTTAACCAAAGCGGAAGGATCACATGTAAAATCGCCGCTGTATTCCACAGTCCCAATGGTGCAGCCTGCGCCGATCCGCACATGATTTCCGCGGACTGTCTTCGCGTTCGTGTCCGCCAATTCAATGATGTCACCTTCAATCAGCTCCGCTGTCAGCACCGGGGCCGGCATCAGCTTAAAACGCGTAAGCACGCTCTTTCTGCTCATCACTTTCAAATGGCGGCAGCCGATCTCTTTCACATGGCTCTCTCCCGCCGTCAGCTTAATACTGACTTCATCGGCATTCAGCAGGCCGCCAATCTTGCATTTGCCTTCCGAACGGAACGTCTCTGTCTCGCAATCGCCTTCAATCCCGGCTTTCCCGGATATGAAAATATCATCAGCTTTCACACCGCCGCCGAAAGATGAAAATCCCGCGACGTTCAGCCGCTCCGTTTTGACATCACCTTTAATGACACCCGTTCCGTTGATACGGATGGATTCAGCTTCGGCACTGCCGGAAATTTTCCCCGAACCGCTGATCGTCAGCGTTTGCGTCTTGACATGTCCGTCTGTTTTTCCGCTGCCGTTAAACAAAAGGCTCGTGCACTCCACATCACCCGATACCGTGCCGCTCCCGTTGATCTCCACTGTATGAAAACGGCCTCCTTTTGAACTTCCTGAACCGTTAATGATTAATTTATCTGTTACTTCCATTGATGGTCCTCCTGCATCCATTTCGTTTTTAATTCTTCCGATGCCGCAGCAAGCGCCACCCGTTCAACCACTTTGACAGTCGGTTCAAATAAAATATGTTCCGCGTCTGCGATGAAGCACGTCGTTACGCCAAGCTTTCGGAGCATGACAAGCTCCGTATTCGCTTTCAGCTCGGAAGCCTCATACGTTTTCAGCACCCCTGCCGCCAATTTTCCTTCCTCAAGGCTGATATTGCCCGATTGCAAAAGCCCTTCAAGCACATATAAAGACAGCAGCGCGCGGGACGTGAATGTCACGCCGTCTTCGCCATAAACTTGCAGCGCGGCTTTTGAAATCAGTCCCTTTTGAAGCAGTTCCGCAGACGTTATGTTGACATCAGTCATTTGCGGAGACAGCATTTCTCTCATTTCATCCAGAGACAGATTTTCTTTCATTTTCTGTATTTTTGAGATGCGTTTTAATATTTCCGCTCTCGGAAAAAATGTTTCCTGGCCTGTAAACGTCGATTTTCGGATAAACCATTCTTCAGGAATTAAATTTTTCCGTTTCCAGCGGTACAGCTGCCCATATGAAATTGATGTTTCTTCCAGCAATTCTTTTTTAGAAATCAGTTGTTCCTCCATGAATCCAGCTCCTTCGATGAAAGTATTGTAACATAACACTGTTACGTTTTTAAGCCCATAAATATAAAAACGCCGTGAACCGCTGCTGTCCGTCTTTTTTATTCAATAAAAAAACGCCCGGATGCGGGCGTTTTTTTCACGTCAAATCTCTGTAATTTTGCTGGCGCAGCGCTTCATATACAAGAATCGCGGCCGTGTTGGACAGGTTTAATGATCTCACATGCTCGGTCATCGGCAGACGCAGGCAGCGGTCCATATTGTTTTCGATCAATTCTTTCGGAAGTCCGCTCGTTTCTCTGCCGAATACGAAGAAAAAGTCTTCCTCCGTATTTGAGTAATCAAATGATGTGTGCGGCTTTTGGCCGAATTTTGTAATGAAGAAAAACTTTCCGTTCTCATATGCCTCAAATAACTCTTCCAATGAATCATGATATACGACGTTGACGAACTCCCAATAATCGAGTCCGGCGCGCTTCAGCATTTTATCATCGGTCGAGAATCCGAGCGGGCGGATCAAATGAAGCGTTGTGTCTGTTGCCGCACAAGTACGTGCGATATTTCCCGTATTGGCCGGGATTTCGGGTTGATATAAAACGACATGTAATGCCACGATGTTCACCTCTGTTTTTTATTCCGCCCACCATTATATCATTAATTACTCTTTTGTCGTATCATCCGTAATATGAAAAAACGCATATCTGATGGAAGGAGTATACGCCGTTGAATCCTCATATGACCAATATCTCATTCTGCTGTCATACGTTTGGGCATTGACAAGCGGCATATTGCTTTTATCTTTCGCGACCACGATCGCCGTATGATTAAAACGGCCGTCCCCTTCAAAATCATAGCAAATAATATCTCCGGGCATCAGTTCTTCAGCTCTTGATACTTGCACCGCGCGAAGCCCTGCCTTGGATTGGGCCAGATACATCTTCATCGAATGCGCGACCGTCCAGCTGTAGCTCCACGAGCTTGCCTTCATCCACCAGCCTGAGCCTCTGTTCGGATGCCCCCGCATCGGTGCTTTTCCGGCATGTAAACATTGGGAAATAAAATTGGTGCAGTTGTCGCTGAAATTTTTATAAGCGGGATTTCGTTTATTCCAAAACTTCTCCGCATACTGCACGGCAGCCAGACGGTCATATTGAAACGCCCGCCCGAAATCTTCCCGTTCACTCCGCTCATATTCAATTACACTGTTTCCGTCAGAAAATCCCGCCGGTTTTTTCTTTACTTCCCGGTCTTTAATCAAAAGCCGATCATAGAGAAATGCAGTCCGTTCCTCAATCTGCTCTTCTAAGTAAAGGTGTCCGTCATGCTCCTTGCACAAATATTCGAAATGAATCGTGTACATGACGCATAACGTGCCGTCGTCCTCAAGGCTGCTTTTGACAATGACGGCTTTTGCCTTCGCTTTCACGATGTCAACTTTCCGCTTTTCAAACAGCTCTTTTTTTCTCGTCAGGACCTCAAGATCGCCGGGCTGCCCATTGTGCCTCATCTCGGTTCCGTTGATTAAATAATGAAGCCGGGCCTCCGCTAAATCTTCAATAATATGCTTCAAGCGCTCCACCCACCATACTGTTTTATAAAGAAAAACACTTGAACTCACGCCAAGTGCTTTTTCTCTATACATATGTCAGGACCGGCCGGTTTTAGTCTTATCAGAAACCGATAACAGCTCCAGTCCCTTTTCAATTTCCCGTATAGCTTCCTCATCCTGCTCCATTTGAAGCGCTTTTTCTAATTCCCCCGCATAATCAGGATCACCGATTTTCCCGATGGCCCAGGCGGCCGTCCCCCTGATAACGGGGCGTGGATCTTGGTGCATCAAGGCCGTTAATTCCGGAAGAGACGAGGCATCTTTAAAATGAGCCAAAGCTAAAATCGCATTCCGCTGTATCGGCTTCTTGCCGCGCCATGATCCCGATACATGTCCGAATTTTTCTTTGAATTCGCGGTTGCTTATGGTCAAAAGCGGCTTTAACAGCGGCTTTGCGATTTCCGGATCAGGCTCCATCTGCGGATGAAGATGAAAATCTTTCCCCTTATTAATCGGACAGACCGTCTGGCACGTGTCACAGCCATACAGACGGTTTCCGATTTTCGTGCGGAACTCATCCGGCAAAAATCCCTTTGTCTGGGTCAGGAACGAAATACAGCGCTGGGCGTTAAGCTGTCCGGGATTGACGAGCGCGCCGGTCGGACACGCGTCTAAACATTTTGTGCACGTACCGCACATATCTTCAATCGGCACATCCGGTTCAAAGGGCAGATTGGTGATCATTTCAGCCAGATAGACGTAAGAGCCGTATTCAGGCGTGGTGATCATGCAGTTTTTGGCGCTGAAGCCGATTCCCGCCCGTTCAGCCACGGCCCTGTCGGACAATTCCCCTGTATCCACCATTGACTTTGTGCGGATATCCTCATGTTTGCTTTGGAGAAAATTCTCCAGCAGATCAAGCTTTTCCCTCAGCACGTCATGATAATCCTTCCCCCAGGAAGCTCTGCAAAAAATGCCGCGCCGCCCGTCCCTCGTGCTCCTCGGCGCATCTTTCATTTTGGAAGGATACGCAAGGGCGATGGCGACGATTGATTTGGCTTTCGGGAGAAGCAAAGACGGAGTAACCCGTTTTTCAATATCCGGCTCTTCAAAACCGGATAAATAGCCGAGTGATTCCTGAAGAATCAGCCGGTCCCGCAGACTGTCGAACGTATCAGCCGTCGTAAACCCGATTTTGTCGACTCCGATGCTTTTGGCGTATTCGATTAATTCCTCTTTCAGTTTATGAATATTCATTTTTTGCACAGCCTCCTTTCTTTGTGATCAGGCTCCCGCACAGGTATAATAGAGTTTTATCATCCCGAAATGGAGTGAACACACTTGAACATCAGTTTAGATCCACTTATTGCTGAACGGGTGCCGGGGATCAAAGCGGCAGCCGTCTTATATGAACAGATCGAAGTCGGGCCTGCTCCGCAAATGCTGAAAGGCCGCCTCCGTTTATTTCAAGAATCTCTTTACTTTGATTATGCTGACGGCGGTATAGAAGAGCAGCCTTTTGTAAAAGAGTGGGCGCGTATAATGGAACAGCTCAGTCCCGCCTTTTCAGGACAAAAAACGCCGATGGAGCTTATGCTCGGCGATATTTCCCGGGAACGATTCATTGAAAGTGTGAATTCAGCCCATGATACCATACTTTTTTTCTCCTTGAAATATTCATTGCCTATCATGGCGTATGACGCCGCAGAAATAGATGAACCGATTTCGATTACGATCGGAGAAAAAGAAAGCGTACTGTCTTTCTCCGGCCCGGACGGCGTTTTCGGCGACTTCACCGGACATATCAATACCCGCCCGGTCACGCCCGGCACAAAGAAAATGCTGCAGCTGATCTTTTTCCCGCCTTCATTTCATGCCGACGCGGCGGATGAGCTGCTATCATCCTTAACAAAAATGTTTGAACAAATTCACGGAGGCACGCATACCGTCTCTTGGCTTTCATAAAAAGACACGCCTTCGTGTCTTTTTTCACATAAAAAAACGCAATACTTCGTTTATCAGAGAAACGAAACACTGCGTTAATAACGTATGTATGGAGCGGGTGATGAGAATCGAACTCACGACATCAGCTTGGAAGGCTGAGGTTTTACCACTAAACTACACCCGCATCAAAATTATTTTTTGTCAGTACCGATTTGATGTTTCTAATATTACATGTTTATTTTTTTTTCGTCAAGGGAATGTTAAAAAATTTGTCGAAAAAAATTCTTTTTTTGTCCACATGTTAAGTTGGGTTTACATTTTGTTAAGAGTCTCATACAATATAAAAAAGAAAAAACTTGAGGTACGCCTGATGATGAAAAATAAAGTAAAAGAGCTGAGAGCCAGATTCGGCTATTCTCAGGAAACGCTCGGAAAAGAAGCCGGAGCCACCAGACAGACGATTGCAGCGATTGAAAAAGGAGATTATGTGCCTTCACTTTTATTGGCGCTTAACATCTGCCGGGCTTTCTCCCTGCCGATGGAGGAAGTTTTCTGGCTGGAGGAGGAGAAAAAATGAGTTTGAAAAGAAAAGCGTGTTTTCACCTTGCACTCTACGGATTGGCCTGCTGGACGCTTATTTCCTTTATGGAAGCGGCGCCGCGGATCGCTCAGTTTTTCCAAACGGAGGGGAGCGGTTCATTTGAGCTGAATATCACGCCGTTTCTGCTGTTTACCGTTTGTACTGCATTATATATCTATACTGAAAAGAAAAAACGGAACGGCAAAAAGCACAGGCTTGTGCCCGATGAATTTGAGGAACAGGATGAAAGAGAACAGATGATGACGGCTAAAGCTTGCCGTTCCTCGTATATCGCCGTTTACTTCTCATTGCCGGCCGCAGCCGTTCTGCTTTTGTTTTATCCGCTGATTCAGCCGCATCTTCCCTTTTTTCCGATTCTTTTGATTTTCATTCTGATGATGATTCAGCATTTGGCTTATGTTTTCACTTTTCATAAGCACGGCAAAAACTCCGGTTCATGACAGATCCGGAGTTTTTTACGTTACCAGCTCGCTTTTTTCACCCCGGGAATCCGGCCTTTATGGGCCAGCTCCCTGAATGCGATTCTGGACAGTTTAAATTTTCTCATATATCCGCGGGGCCGCCCCGTCAACGTACAGCGGTTATGAAGCCTGGCCGGAGCAGAATCACGCGGCAGTTTGCTCAGCGCTTCCCAGTCTCCTTTTGCCTTTAATTCTCTTCGGATGTCCGCATATTGTTCAACAAGCTTCTGCCGCTTGAGCTCTTTGATCACTTTTGATTTTTTTGCCATTTCAGCACCCCTAACAAATCGTAATAATTACGTTTTGTATCATATCATCCATATGAGTATCGTGCAAGCTAAGCGATTAAAAAGGCGGGTGAATACCCGCCTTCACTGCCGGCATTTCCCCGAAATGAATCCGCAGAAAGCGCCCGCCGTCAATTATCCGCCTTGCGACGTCATCAGACTGTCGCTTTATTTCCTCTTGCAAAATGGTCGTTTCCCATTGCTTCACCCAGTCTGCGCTCAAGCTTTTTAGTCCGTTCATTCTGAAACGGCAGAAGCGGAAACACGAGTTCAGCCAGATAATAAGCTTCTTCCAGATGCGGGTAGCCTGAAAAGATAAACGTCTCAATGCCGAGTGCCTGATACTCTAAAATTCGAGCAGCGACAGTCTGCGGATCACCGACAAGCGCCGTGCCCGCTCCGCCTCTGACCAGTCCGATGCCGGCCCAGAGATTCGGGCTGATCTCAAGCTTCGAGCGGTCACCGTTATGGAGATCGGCCATCCGTTTTTGTCCCGATGAATCAGCGCGCCGAAGCGCAGCCTGCGCTTTCGCAATCGTCTCTTCGTCTAAGTGGCTGATTAATCGATCAGCCGCTTCCCATGCCTCTTCCTCAGTCTCCCGGACAATCACGTGAAGTCTGATACCAAAACGCATCGTCCTTCCTTCCTTGGCAGCCTGTTTTTTAACGGTTTCAATCTTTTCTTTTACCTGCTCCGGCGGCTCTCCCCATGTTAAATAGACATCTGTATGTTTCGCCGCAGCTTCAATTCCCGCCTGTGATGAACCGCCGAAATATAATGGCGGATGCGGAGACTGCTTTGGCGGAAACAGCAGATTGCTGTTTTCCACTTTGATATGGTCCCCTTCATATGTCACCGTTTCCCCCCGCATGAGTCCGCGCCAGACGGTTAAAAATTCTTCAGTCGCCTTATAACGTTCATCGTGGCTGATAAACAGGCCGTCTCCCGCCAGTTCATAAGGATCTCCGCCCGCTACGACATTTACGAGCAAACGGCCGTCTGACAGCCGATCCATTGTCGACGCCATTCTCGCAGCGACAGACGGCTGCATCAGTCCCGGACGGACCGCCACTAAAAATTTCAAGTCACTCGTTTCCCCCGCTAAAGCGGCAGCCGTCAGCCACGGGTCTTCACATGATCTCCCCGTCGGCAGCAGAACCCCCGTATACCCGAGTCTGTCCGCCGCCTGTGCCACTTGCTTAAAATAAAGATGATCCGCCGTTCTCCCTCCCGTTTGCGTCCCTAAATACCGGCCGTCACCATGCGTCGGAATAAACCAAAGAATCTCCATATGAATCTCTCCTTTTTTAATAGGTTACCCTTCATAACTGTTCCGCCATTTTAATAGTTTCCGTTCGAGCATTCTGACCAATGCATCTGTCAGCTTGCCGACAGCCGCAAAAATGATAATGCCGACAAACACCTTATTTGTCTGTGAAAATTGTCTGGCATCCATAATCATATAACCGACGCCCTCGCTCGATCCCATCAGTTCCGCCACCACGAGACCGAGCCACGCAATGCCTAGAGAGAGCCTGATGCCGAGCAGGATATTCGGCAGAGATGCCGGAAGAATTAATTTCGTCATCTGCTGATACCAGTTAAATTCCAGCACCCGCGCGACGTCAAACAGCTTCGCGTCCACACTGCGGATTCCGAGAAACGTATTAATGTACACGGGGAAAAATGCCCCTAATGCGATCAGCAGAATTTTTGATGTCTCATCAAACCCGAACCACAAAATAAACAGAGGAGTCACGGCCAAGTGCGGAACCGTTCTGAGCATTTGCAGAGACGGATCTAGATATGCTTCCGTCCGCTTTGAGAAACCGACCAGCAGCCCGAAAACAAGTCCGAGGCCCGCGCCAAGCAGAAATCCGGCAGCAGCCCTGTATAAACTGATCTCTAAATGACCCCAAAGTTCACCTGAAAGAAGAAGTTCCTGAAACGTCTGCAAGATGACGATAGGTGAGGGGAGCACCGTGGCCGAGACGATGCCCAGACTTGCGATAAACTGCCATACTGCGATGACCGCAGCCGGGAGTACAATCCCTTTCATCCATTGGTATGAATACTTCCGGGATCTTGCCAGAGCTTTCTTTTCTGATTGGCTTATTGCGCTGGCAGCCGTTGATGCTTCTGCTTTCATTACTTGCCATCCCCCGTTTCAAGCGCTTTTTTAATAAATGAATTGTCGACAACGTCTTTTACATGAATTTTCTTATGAATCGCTTTTGTTTGATATTGAAAATCAGCGGTTTCCTGCTGGGCTTTGACAATATCATCATTGATCGGTTCATTGAGAGGCTCAGTATTGTTAAGCACGTTTCTGACGACTTTCGGATCAAGATGTTTGATTTTCGCATATAAGGAGACAGCTTCATCTTTGTGTTCCTTTTGCCATGTAACTGCCTTATTGAACACTTTCAGAAAACGGACCACCTCATCCGGGTGTTCTTTGGAAAATCCCGTTCTGACTAACGTGAAACCGGGAGAATATAAATCTGTGCTTTCTCCGTTCGCCAATATTTCCGCCCCGTGCTGCAGCGTTTCAATCGACAAATACGGCTCCCAAATGGACCATGCGTCAACTGATTTGTTTTCAAAAGCGGAAACCGCCTCATCAGGCTGAAGCTGGATGATGGTGACGTCATCGGCGGAAAGCCCGGCTTTATCTAAAGCTTTATAGAGAAAATCAAAGCCGCTGCTGCCTTTGGCTACAGCGATTTTTTTACCTTTCAATTCTTTCAGGCTCTGAATCCCGCTGCCCTTGTTTACGAGAATGCCGTTTGCCTTTAACCCGTCCTGAGACAGCCCGATCTCTTTAAAATCAATCCCTGCCGCCTGACCGGAAATGACCGGTGAATTGCCGACCTGGGAAAAATCAAGCTTATCGGCGGCAAGACCTTCAAACTGCGGAGGACCGCTTTGGAATTCGACCCATTTTACTTTTATTCCGTCTTTTTTGAAGGCCTCTTCAAACCAGCCTTTTTCCTTGGCAATGAGAAGCGGGCTTAAACTCTGCTGGATGCCGATCCGGATTTCTTTCACCGTTTTCCCGCTCCCTCCTGTCCTGTCTGCACTGCATCCGGCTGACATCATGACTGCTGCGGCTAAAAGAATGATGATTTTTTTCACTTCGCTTCGTCCCTTCTATATTCCGGACCCATCCGCAAACCGGAGGTCTTCCGTTTTCTCAAATTCAGAAAGCACCTTCTGCCGGACGGCCTGAAAATCCGCTGACATCCGATTGCGCGGATGCGGAAGCTGAATCGGCATCAGGCTGTGCAGCCGGCCGGGCTTTGCCCTGAGGATCGCCAGCTTATCGCCTAAATAGACGGATTCATCAATATCATGCGTGACCAGAATCATCGTCGTTTTTTTCTCGCGCCATATATCAAGCAGCACATCCTGCAAATGTTTTCTCGTAAAAGCGTCAAGCGCCCCGAACGGTTCATCTAAAAGCAGCACCTCCGGCTCGCGCAAAAGGGCTCTGGCGATGGCGACCCGCTGCGACATGCCGCCGGATAATTCGCGCGGATAAGCGTTCTCCGCTCCCTGCAGCCTGACAACCTCAATCAGATCATCCACTTTTTTCCGAACGGCCGGGTCGTTCATATTGAGATCGGCAGCGATGTTTTGTTTTACCGTCAGCCAGGGAAACAGCCGGTGCTCCTGAAAGATAAATCCCTGCCGGATGCCCGGTCCCGACACATTGCGGCCGTTTATTGTGACAGAGCCTTTATAATCGGTATCAAGACCGGCAATCAATTTTAAAAGCGTGCTTTTGCCGCATCCGCTCGGACCGATGACAGTCAAAAATTCTCCCGATGCAATTGAAAGCTCAATATCATTCAGCACCGGCGTTTTCCGGCCTTCATACTCAAAAGCTTTTTCTTGTATGCTGATGGTTACAGCCATCTGTCTTCCCCTCTCCTCCTGCCGCGCGCGATCGAAAAACAAAAAGGCCCCCATCTCCGATTGCTTGCAGAGATGGGAGCCTTCGGCGGTCCGATCGGCAACCCGTTTGTTTTTAAATTTGAATATCATGTTAATTCAAATTATTCCGACTTGTCAACTGTTTTTTATAAGGATTAAAATACGCCCTCCGGCATAACCCTGCCAGAGAGCGCATCGGCTGTATCACGTATTTACTTCCTTTTCTTGACGGGCGATTTTCAATAATGTCCGCGCGTTGTTGCCGAAAATGTTTTCTATATCTTCTTCCCGCATATTGATTTCCCGGCAGGTCCTCACCTGCTCCTGAAGATATCTGTATACATATCCTCTCGGAAATCCGTTCGAATCCGTCCCGAAGATGATCCGTTCAGCACCGATTAATTCAGATGTCTTTCGAAACAGAATTTCCAAATCAAGCGGGTACGGCATCCACCTCATCCACTGATTTGAGCCGGACGTGTCAATATACACATTCGGGCAGCTCCAGCACAGCTGCAGCAGTTCCTGATAATATCCGGCGCCGAAATGCGGAATGATGAACGGAATATCAGCATACTCTCTCGCGACGCGGTAGATGGAGAGCGGGTTGATGTTGCGATGGCTGACAATGCCCCCCGCTCTTCCTAAAAGCCCGAAGTGAATTAATACAGGCAGCCTTTTGTCAGCCAGATACGTCCACAGCTTTTTCAGCGACGGATCATGAAAATCAATGTCTGTCAGCGGCCCGAACAGTTTATATCCTTTCAGACCGAGCTCTTCTACCGCTCTTTTCAGCTCTTCATACGCATCCTCCCGCTCCAAAGGATGATATGCAAATCCGGTAAATCTCGCAGGATTGGCTTGAATAAACGCCGCCATCCGGTCATTGCTCTCTGCTGTTAAAAAATTCAGCACGTCAATGCCGTACTTATCTAATTCATTCTCCCATCTTGTCATCAAAGCGATTTCGCCGTCATCGCCCTCAACATCATGTGGATCAGGAAAATCCCAAGTCAGATTCATTCTATCTGACCGCTCCCGGTTATAATCGGAAAATGTCTTATCGTTTTTGCCGAAATAAAGGCTGTACGGCAGATGACCGTGAATATCGACAGGTTTAAAATGCTGCCGGAAAAGCATACAATCGCCGCCTCCCTTACCGCCTGACAATAAAAAAAGGCCCTTATCCAGTGAAGAATAAGAGCCTCTTGTGTCCAAGTCAGCGGTTTCTATTTTTCCTCATCTTAAACCCATTATTCCCGCCAGTCAAGTAGTCTTTCAAACCCAAACCCTTTTTCGATAATAAAAATAATTATTTTATAATCATTATAAAATAATATTGACTTTTTAATGATAGGTGATATTATGTTTTTATAAATCTAAAGAGGTGATCACATGAGTTCAAATAAATTGACAACCAGCTGGGGCGCTCCTGTCGGAGATAACCAAAACTCAATGACGGCCGGCGATCGCGGTCCTGCTTTAATACAAGACGTCCATCTGCTTGAGAAATTGGCGCACTTTAACAGAGAACGCGTTCCCGAGCGTGTCGTTCACGCAAAAGGCGCGGGCGCACACGGTTATTTTGAAGTCACAAATGACGTTACAAAATATACGAAAGCCGCATTTCTGTCAGAAGTCGGTAAACGCACGCCGCTCTTCATCCGTTTCTCAACCGTTGCGGGCGAACTGGGCTCTAGTGACACAGTGCGCGACCCGCGCGGATTTGCCGTTAAGTTTTATACAGAAGAAGGAAACTACGACATCGTCGGAAACAATACACCCGTGTTCTTCATCCGCGATGCCATCAAGTTCCCTGACTTTATCCATACACAAAAAAGAGATCCGAGAACACATCTGAAAAATCCAACGGCCGTTTGGGATTTCTGGTCTCTGTCGCCGGAATCCCTGCACCAGGTAACCATTCTGATGTCAGACCGGGGCATTCCGGCGACTCTTCGCCATATGCACGGATTCGGAAGCCATACATTTAAATGGACAAATGATAAAGGCGAAGGCGTCTGGATTAAATATCACTTTAAAACAGAGCAAGGCGTGAAAAACCTTGATGTTAATACAGCTGCAAAAATCGCGGGCGAAAATCCCGATTACCATACGGAAGATTTGTTCAATGCGATTGAAAACGGCGATTTCCCCGCATGGAAATTATATGTTCAAATCATGCCGTTAGAAGACGCAAACACATATCGCTTTGATCCGTTTGACGTCACAAAAGTATGGTCTCAAAAAGACTATCCGCTCATTGAAGTCGGCCGCATGGTTCTGAACCGCAATCCGGAAAATTACTTTGCGGAAGTAGAACAGGCGACGTTCTCTCCCGGCACATTAGTCCCCGGCGTCGACGTCTCACCTGACAAAATGCTTCAAGGCCGGTTGTTCGCATACCATGACGCGCATCGCTACCGTGTCGGCGCGAACCATCAGGCGCTGCCGATCAACCGTTCCCGCAATGAAGTGAAAAACTATCAGCGTGACGGACAAATGCGTTTTGATGATAACGGCGGCCGCTCCGTCTATTACGAGCCTAACAGCTTCGGCGGCCCGAAAGAGTCACCTGAAGATAAACAGGCGGCATATCCTGTATCAGGTTTCGCTGACAGTGTAAGCTATAATCATCATGATCATTACACACAAGCCGGCGACCTGTACCGCCTGATGAGTGAGGAAGAGCGCGCGCGCCTTGTTGCCAATATCGTCAGTGCGATGAAACCTGTGGAAAAAGAAGAAATTAAGCTGCGCCAGATCGGCCACTTCTACAAAGCTGATCCTGAATACGGCAGACGCGTTGCCGAAGGACTCGGACTGCCATCACCAAAATAACATCAAAAAACCTGCCGGTCTGCCCGGTAGGTTTTTCCTGTTTATTATCAATAAAACCGTTTTTTCTCAATTATATGAAGTGGCATGCCGCAAAATGATGAAGCCCTTTTTCTGACAGCGCCGGACTTTTCTCAGCACATATCTTCTTGGCTGCCGGGCATCTCGTTCGGAATTTACAGCCTGAAGGCGGATCAGAGGGGCTCGGTATATCACCCTTTAAAATTATCCGCTCCCTTTTCGCTCCGGGATCAGGAACAGGCACGGCTGATAACAGCGCTTTCGTATAAGGATGAAGCGGCCGTGAAAAGAGCTCCTCCTTTGACGCGTATTCCACAATCGTCCCTAAATACATAATGGCGACCTTCGTACATAAGTGCTCCACCACGCTTAAATCATGAGAAATGAACAAATATGACAGCCCGTGCTGTTTTTGAAGGCTGCTGAACAAATTCATCATCTGCGCCTGGATGGAGACATCTAACGCCGCCACGGGTTCATCCATAATGATAAATTGCGGCTTGAGCGCCATCGCTCTTGCAATCACGATCCGCTGCCGCTGCCCTCCGGAAAATTCATGCGGATAACGGTCGATAAAGTTTGCGGAAAGTCCGCAGGCTTCAAGAACTTCCGCCGCTTTATCACGCGCGTTCCGCTTCACCGCCAATTGATGCTCGATCATCGCTTCACCGATGGCTTCTCCGATCCGACGCCGGGGATTTAAAGAACTGAACGGATCTTGAAAGATGAGCTGCGCTTCTGATCTGAAAGTTTTGAGCTCGCGCCGACTCATCCGAAACACATCACGCCCCTGAAAAAACACCTCTCCCTCTGTTTTTTCATGAAGCCTCAAAATGGTCTTGCCGATTGATGACTTTCCGCTGCCCGATTCTCCCGCTAAGCCGAACACTTCTCCCTTTTCTATCGTAAAACTGACACCGTCAACTGCTTTTACGGGATTTTTGCGGGTCTTTCTCATCCCCCCATGCTCCTCGTAATATTTTTTCAGCCCCTTGACCTCCAGCAACACATCACCCATCTGCTTTCTCCTCTCTGTAAAGCCAGCACGCCGCCTGATGCCCCTTCCCGAATTCAGTAAAATGCGGGCTCGATTTCCGGCATATTTCCATGCTGTGTTCAAATCGCTCCGCAAAATAACAAGACGATCCCGACAGGTCCGCAAGCTCGGGGACCTGCCCCGGAATGGTGTACAACATCTCTCTTCTTTGACCGATAACCGGCTTGGCCGCGAGCAGTCCTTTCGTATACGGATGCTTCGGATCAGAAAAAAGCTTTGCAACCGGTCCTTCCTCCACAATTTTCCCCGCATACATAACAATCACATAATCAGCCATTTCAGCAACCACGCCAAGGTCATGAGTAATGAATAAAATAGACGTGCGGAATTGCTTTTTCATATCCCGCAATAAATCCAATATCTGCGCCTGAATGGTTACGTCAAGCGCTGTCGTCGGCTCGTCGGCAATGATCAGTTTCGGTTCGCAGCTAAGCGCGACAGCCGTCATGATGCGCTGCAGCATGCCGCCGCTCAGTTCATGAGGATATTGGTGCATAACCTGCTCGGCATGCGGGATCTCCACTAACGTGATCAGTTCAACGGCCCTCCGCCATGCTTCTTTCTTACTCAGCAATAAATGTTCGCGAATCGGTTCGGCCAGCTGCTCACCGATTGTAAACACCGGATTCAAAGATGTCATCGGTTCCTGAAATATCATCCCGATTTCGCTGCCGCGGATTTTCTGCATGTCTTTTGGTTTCAATTCCAACAGGTTCCGTCCGGAAAAATGCACCGCTCCCCGTTCGATTCTCCCCGTCTCGGGAATAAGCTGCATAATGGACAATGACGCCATGCTTTTCCCGCAGCCGGACTCCCCTACAATACAAACCGTTTCCTCCTCATGTATCGTAAAGCTGACATCGTCCACGGCCTTTACCGCCCCCTCCTCTGTATAAAAAGCCGTTTCCAAATGCCTCACTTCTAAAAGCGGTTTTTTCATTTCATTTTCACCTGCCGTTTTACCTTAGGATCAAAAGCGTCTCTTAAACCGTCTCCAAGCAGATGAATCGCCACAACGGTCAGAAAAATGGCCGTTCCCGGCGGAATCCACAGCCACGGGCGGAGTGTAAAATCCATAAAATGATTCGCCGCTTCCATCATGTTTCCCCAAGAAGGTGTGGGCGGAGCAACGCCAAGCCCGAGAAAACTCAGCGCCGATTCACTCAGCATCGCTCCCGCCACATGCAAAGTCGCCGCTACCAGTAATAACGGCAATGTATTGGGAAGCAAATGATAGAGGATTTTCCGTTTATCACTAAGCCCCAAAACTTCCGCGGCCATCATAAACGGCTGCTCCTTCAGCGACAAAATCTGTCCGCGTACAAGCCGCGCCAGACCGGGCCATCCAATCAAGCTTAACATCATCATGATCAGGTACATCCTGTATTCAGAAGGCACTTTCCACTCCGACATCACCGCAGCCAAAATCAAAAGCAGCGGCAGGCCCGGGATGGACATGAGCATATCAGCGATGCGCATAATGATCATATCAGCGGCTCCCCGATAAAATCCGGCCGCAGCCCCGAGTAAAGAACCGATGACAAGCGACAGCACCATTGAAGCAAGCCCCACGGTCAGAGAAATCTGCCCCGCCAGCATCAGCCTCATCAGCACATCTCTCCCGTACTGGTCAGTTCCCAGCCAATGATGGATTCCCGGCTGCTGATTGGCATTTGAAATATCCGTCCGATCTGTTATGTACGGAGAAAAAGACGGCCCGATAAAGCACAATAAAAACATAAAACATAAGAAAAGAAGACTGATGACCGTCAGCTTATGCTGCAGCAGGCGGCGGTACGTCTGCTTCCAAAGAGAAGGCGGCACCCCTTTTTGTTTTTTCATTCCGAACACCCCCTATTTCAGCCTGACCCGCGGATCAACCGCGGCATAAGCGATATCCGCCAAGAAGTTCCCCACAATCGTTAAACAAGACAAAAACAAGGTAAACGCCATCAAAACCGGATAATCACGATAATGCACAGATTCCAGCTGAATACGTCCGACACCCGGCCACCCGAAAATCTGTTCAATAATGATGGCTCCGGAAAACAGTCCCGGCAGTTCAAAAGCAAGCAGGGTGATGGCCGGAATGAGCGCGTTTTTCAACGCATGTTTCCAGATGACGGTGCGCTCTTTCAATCCCTTCGCTCTCGCCGTTCTGATATAATCCTGTCTGATCACGTCCAGCATGCCGGAGCGGAAATACCTTGTCAGCGAGCCGATGCCGAGCATAGATAAAATCACGGTCGGAAGAATCATATGTCTGACGGCTTCAAGCACGTACGAAAAACCTGTACTCGTGCTTCCGGTATCAATCATCCCGCCGACGGGCAATATTTTCAAATCCACCCCCAACCACTTAATAAACAGAAGGCTGATAAAAAAAGACGGGAACGCCATGGAAGCAAATACAAGAAACGTCACGATCCCGTCAAACCATGAGTATTTCCTGACAGCGGATATGACACCCGTTATCATCGCGGCTGACCATGTGACAAGCAACGCCAAAAACGCGACAAAAAACGAATTCCAGACATATTTCCGAAGCAGTGACAGGACGTTCTCCTGATATTTCAAAGAAAACCCAAAATCTCCGCTGAGCACATTTCCGAGCCACGTCACATAGCGTTGCCAAATCGGCTGATCCAACCCGTAAAGCGCTTTTAACTCCTTCGCTCTTTCAGGAGTCAGGTTTACATTGGAATCAATATAGTCGCCCGGCAGCATGGCGAATAAGAAAAAAATAATAAAGGACGTACCGAATAAGATCACAAGCATTTGAATGAATCGTTCTGCGGCATACCGTTTCATAAAAAGCCCCTCCTTTCCGCTGAAAGGGCAAAATCCCCAGGATGCACCGGGTATTTTGCCCAACCGTTCTATTGAATTGAGACATTTGAGAGACTTGAACTGATTCCAGAATAATTGTCAGGCTCAAGCCCTTTTATTTTTCCGCTGACCGCCCTTGCGCTCTGACGGTAATGAATCAGAATGTAAGGCGGGTTTTCCCCGAGCTCCCGGTACAGCTGGTGATAAATCTCTTTTCTTTTGCTGATATCAAGCGTGCCGGCTCCTTTCTCTATCAGCCGGTCCGCTTTCGGATTGGAATACCCCGTTACATTATTGGGATGGCCGGAAGCCAGCTTTTCCACCGTGTCATTCGGATCAAGAATCTGCGAGGTGGAAACGGCGGCAAGGTCATATTGTTTGTCATTTATTTTCGCTACTTCTGTATTAAAATCCATCACTTCCGGTTTTAATGCGATTCCGATGTCCGCGTAATTTTCTTTCGCGATCGGAATAAAATCATCATCCGCTTTAGACGTGTAATAGCTGATTTCAAGCTTTTTGCCGTTTTTTTCACGTACACCGTCTTTGCCCGTTTTCCAGCCCGCTTCATCGAGAAGCTTTTTGGCTTTTTCAGGGTTAAACTCATACCGATTAACACCTTTGTCATCATAAGCCCACGAAACCGGAGACACCGGAACATTCGCGACCTCTCCGTAGCGTTTAAAGCGGACATCGACGATTTTTTGACGGTCAAGTCCGTAAATAAGCGCCTGGGACACTTTCTTATCTTGAAAAGGCGGACGCTTGTGATTGACGTACACAAGCCCGTAATCATTCACGACAGATATGCTTATATTGGCAAAACCGAGACTTTTTAAATGCTGAACCGTATCATCATCAGGTGAGAAAGAAGCGTAATCAAGGTCACCCGTTTCAAACAGCTGAAGGGAAGTTGACGGATCGATAATTTTATAAATCAGCTTTTCCGTTTTCGGTTTTCCGGCATAATAGTGTTCATTAGCCTGATAGCGTATTTCCTGTCCCGGAAGGTATTCTGTAAATTGATAAGGTCCCGCTCCGAGCGGTTTGGCATAAAGCTCTTTTAAATAGTCCAGTTTGCCGAATTGATATTTCTTCCCGTAGTAGGCTTCTGACAGCACCTGCCCTCCCAAAAGAAGCAGCGACTTCGCACTGACTTTCTCAGTCGTGATTTGAATGGTTCTGTCATTAAGGACGCGAATGCCCTCTATCGTCTTTGCCTTTCCTTCTTTGTAAGCCTTACCGCCTTTAATATAGGCCGTGGTGATATCTTCATAGCCCGCGTATGCAGGATCATGCAGCAGTGTTAGAGTGAATGCGGCATCCTTTGCGGTCAGCGGTGAACCGTCGCTGAAAACGAGATTTTTTCTTAAACGGAACGTGTAGGTAAGCTGATCTTTGGAAATATTCCAGCTTTCCGCAAGAGCCGGGGCAGGCTTCCCCATTTTATCCAGTTTGACTAACGGTTCAAAAATAGGATCTGTCGCATTTCCATCCCAGCCGTTTTCGTAGAAGTACGGCAGAAACACACCGCCCGGCGCGGAAATCCCAGCAACAAAAGTGTCAGTTCTGGCTTTCGATTTAGCGGGAATGGCCGCCGGATGAGAAGCTTTAAATTCCTTTGTCTTGACATGGGCAATACGTGTTTCTTCCTTTTTATCCGCCGCAGATGACGGTTCTTCCCCGGCGCTCCCTAACGCGCACCCTGATAACATGATGGATACCGACAGCGCGAGTACCGTTGTTTTTATCCTCCATTTTCTCTCCTTCATCTTTATCGAACCCCCGCATGCTTTTCATCTATCTTTATATAAATCTGCTCCATCTGTTCCTCATTTCTCATAATCTCCCGTTTGTTTTTCTCTACAAGCAGTTCGAAATTCAATGTGTATTTTCTGTACTTTTTTCGTTTTTTGCTCTTTTTGCGCACATGTGATACCTTTTTTAACGCCACTTTTCATCCCTCCGCTTTTCATTTCATTCATGACTTTCACGCAAAAAAGGCCCTTATCTGTTTAAAAGATAAGAGCCTTCGGTGATCCGATCAGCCATCGTTTGGAAATATGTAATGATTATGTTAATTCATACAATCCCTACCTGTCAACTATAATTTAAAATATCGTTTCCTTCCGGGGGTTTTCCTCATACACTCTCTCATTTTTCCGCATATGCTAGAAAACATAGCAGAGTACAAGTGAAAGTGAGTGAGAATGTGGAAAAGACAACATTGACCGGTCGCATCGTCAAAAAAGATGACCCGGACTATAATGCTGCAAGAACCAATATCAATTTGAGCCTGCAAAGATATCCAGACATCATTGTGTTTTGTCAAAACAAACATGACGCCCTCAATGCGCTGAGATGGGCGCGTGAGAACAATGTGCCTTTCCGTATCAGAGGCGGAAGACACAGCTACGAAAACTTTTCCCTGTTAAATGACGGACTAGTCATTGATCTCAGTGAAATGAAGAAAATAAGAGTAAATGAGGATAAGCGGCTGGTCTCGATTGAAGCGGGAGCCGAATTGGGGGAAGTCTACCGCACACTCTGGCGGTACGGCTTGACCCTTCCTGCGGGAACCATTGCGAATGTGGGAATCACGGGGCTGACGCTCGGGGGAGGAATCGGATATTTAACAAGGACAGCCGGACTTACTTGCGATCGTCTCCTCCAGCTCGAAATGATCATAGCGGACGAAAAAGCGGGTGCTGACTTGATCACAGTCAACCGTTCAAAGCACTCTGATCTATTTTGGGCGTCTCAGGGAGGAGGGGGAGGCAACTTCGGCATTGTCACATCCATGATGTTTAAAGCCGTGCCGATCTCGTGCGTGTCTGTTTTTTCTGTCACTTGGGGCTGGGATGATTTTGAGGAAGTATTTAACACTTGGCAGCGCTGGGCTCCATTTACAGACAACCGGCTTACCTCATCAATTCAGTTTTGGCCTAAGGAAGTCAACCGCATAGAAGCGCTCGGTCAATTTACCGGGACAAAGGATGAGCTGAAAGAACTGCTGGCTCCGTTAATGAAAGCGGGAAAACCGGCAAGCGGCATGGTCAAGACAGTGCCATTTATTAAAGCGGCAGCCTTTTTTAACAGCCCGGGAGGCAATCAGCCGCAAAAGATGAAGCGGTCAGGATCCTTTATTGAAAAACCATTATCAACACGCGCGATTTCCACTTTAAAGCGCTATTTAGAGCACGCTCCGAACGAAAACGCCAGTGTGTGGCAGCAATCTCTCGGCGGGGCGGCCGGACGGATCGCTCCGGACCAAACGGCATTCTACTATCGCAACGCAATCATTGCCCAAGAATATATTACAACTTGGACATCTGCTGAAGAAGAAAGACAAAATGTCCGCTGGATCGAAGGACTGAGAACGTCCCTATCAAGAGAAACGATGGGAGATTACGTGAATTGGCCTGATAGAGAAATCAGAAACTGGCTGCAAACGTATTACGGAGAAAATGTTCACCGCCTCCGTCAAGTCAAAACGAAATATGATCCGGAAAATATATTCCGCTTCGAGCAGAGCATTCCGCCGCTTCGCCGTTCACCGTTTTTCTAAAAAAGATGAAGATGGGCAAACTCCATCTTCATCTTTTCTTTTATTGATATAAGCGGCTTCCCTTCTCTGCAAACTCTTTTGCTTTTTCTTTCAGCCCTTCGTTGACGGCCTCGTCTTCAGTAAGTCCGTTTTCCTTCGCATAATCACGAATATCCTGAGAAATTCTCATACTGCAGAACTTCGGACCGCACATCGAACAGAAGTGAGCCGTTTTTGCGCCTTCAGCCGGCAGCGTTTCATCATGATATTCCATTGCTCTTTCAGGATCAAGCGACAAATGAAATTGATCACGCCACCGGAATTCAAACCGCGCCTTAGACAGAGCATCGTCACGGATCTGTGCACCCGGATGCCCTTTAGCAAGGTCTGCGGCATGTGCCGCGATTTTGTACGTAATGACGCCTTCTCTTACATCATCACGATTCGGCAGCCCCAAATGCTCCTTCGGCGTGACATAGCAAAGCATCGCCGTCCCGTACCAGCCGATCATCGCCGCGCCGATTGCTGAAGTAATGTGGTCATAACCCGGAGCGATATCCGTCGTTAATGGCCCGAGCGTGTAAAAAGGCGCCTCTTTACAAATTTCCAGCTGCTTGTCCATGTTTTCCTTAATTTTATGCATCGGCACATGACCCGGTCCTTCGATCATCACTTGCACATCGTGCTTCCACGCAATCTCCGTCAATTCTCCGAGAGTCTCCAATTCCGCAAACTGCGCTTCATCATTGGCATCCGCAATCGAACCGGGGCGAAGCCCGTCACCAAGAGAAAAAGCGATATCATAGGTCTTCATGATTTCACAAATTTCTTCAAAATGCGTGTACAGAAAGCTTTCCTGGTGATGAGCCAGGCACCATTGCGCCATAATCGCCCCGCCGCGGGATACGATTCCCGTCGTGCGTTTAGCCGTTAACGGGACGTAACGAAGCAGTACGCCGGCATGGATGGTGAAATAATCCACGCCCTGCTCCGCCTGCTCAATCAATGTGTCACGATAAATGTCCCACGTTAAATCCTCGGCAATGCCATTTACTTTTTCAAGCGCCTGATAAATCGGCACCGTCCCCACAGGCACGGGGCAGTTGCGGATAATCCATTCACGCGTCGTATGAATGTCTTTTCCCGTGGATAAGTCCATCATCGTATCGGCGCCCCAGCGAATCGCCCACGTCATTTTTTCGACTTCTTCTTCGATAGAAGATGTAACAGCCGAGTTGCCGATATTTGCATTGATTTTCACATGAAAATTCCGGCCGATAATCATCGGCTCGCTTTCCGGGTGGTTGACGTTAGAAGGAATAATCGCCCGTCCGCTCGCCACCTCTTCCCTGACAAATTCGGGAGACACATGCTCACGTATTGCGATAAACTCCATTTCAGGCGTAATTATGCCTTTTCTCGCATAATGCAATTGTGTTACATTTTTCCCCGGCTTGGCCCGAAGCGGTTTCCGCTGTAGGCCGGGGTATTCAGCGGCACGGCCCTCTTTTTTATAACCGTTGTCTTCAGGTCTCACGGTCCGGCCATTATATTCTTCTACATCTCCGCGCCCGGTAATCCACTTTGTGCGGAGCGCCCCCAGCCCTTCATGAATATCAATCTGTACATCCGGGTCTGTATACGGCCCGCTCGTATCATAAACACGGACCGGCGCATTCTCCTCTTCCCCGAATGCCCCCGTAGTCGCACTCAGGCTGATTTCCCGCATCGGCACTCGTATATCGGGCGAAGAACCTTCTGCATAAACCTTTTTACTGCCGGAAAAACTCGACATAATGGAAATGTTCGCTTGCTGTACTGATTGATTTTGCATACAAATCTCTCCTTTATCATTTGAATAACAGAACCAAGCTCAGCACCAGCACAAAAAAACCGGGTTCAAAGAAGAACCCGGTTTTGCAGTCAGAAAGAAACTATTATTGTTTTCATCAACAATAATAAAACCTTTACTTCCCCACGCTGGTACGAACCAGATCAGGTCCAAAGGGTTAAGAAGCCGCCGCTTCTCTCTCAGCCCGCTCAGACGGGCACCCCCAGTAACTATTGATTTCGCTCTCATCGTAACATAAGTTGTGTACAAAAAAAAGCATATTATCAAAATTCAGATAACGGTACGGTCATAAGCTCTGTTTCCCGAACGCCTTTTTCGGTATTAAAAACCCGATAACCCTTTGCGGTTTCCCTGGAAGAGACAGCCCGGAACAGCTGACCGTCTTTATAATGAAGCGCAGCGCCGTCATCAGCGGCATAGCCCTCCCTGAGTTTCTTTTCTGAAATCAGACGGTGATACACCGGCCGGCGCTCCGCTTCTCCGTCATAGTGCGGACAAAAGCTTCCCGGCAAAAATCCTAAAGCTCTTAACTCTCTCAAATCTCCAGCCGAATCCGTCAATCCTTCTTCATACCAGCAAATCGCCCCGGCGCTGAGACCCGCCAACATGATGCCGTTTTCCCAAGCCTCACGAAGAATAAGGTCAAGCCCCCACTCTTTCCATAAGACAAGCATATTGCGCGTATTTCCGCCGCCGACATATATAATATCTTTCTTCATGAGAAAGGATCTGAGATCAGAACCCGGCGGTTTAAACAGCGACAAGTGATCCGGCTCACCCCGCAGCTTTTGAAAGGCCTGATAAAACCTGCCGATATAATTCTCCGAATCTCCGCTTGCCGTCGGCAAAAAACAAATTTTCGGCTTTGCCCGCGCCGAATGCTCTAAAATATACTGATCCAGCACAAGATGATCCGGCTCCACGGAAAAGCCCCCGCCGCCCATTGCAATAATCTTCTTCAATGTCATCACCTCTTTTTTCCTCTAGTATAACAGCTCATAAAAAGGCGTTATCCCCATTTCGGATACCGCCTTTAAAAAGTATTTGTTATCTAAAAAATGAAAACGCACCGTATAACACAACGGAGATCCCCGCGGCGATAAGCGCCGGAACAATCTTCGAACGGGCATACTTCACAACATCGATTCCCAACACCGTACAGGTTGTCACCGTATTATCACTGAGAGGAGAAGCAAACGCTCCAAATGTTCCGCTCGCAAACACGGCCCCGATCGCTAATAATAAGCTGGTATGTGACTGAACCGCCAGCGTTACGCCGAGCGGCATTAATAGCCCCCAAGTCCCCCAGGATGACCCGATAAAATAGGATATAACAGCCCCCAGTATAAAAAGAGACGGCGCAATAAACATATGAGGGATCCATGACGTTAAATGAGAAGTAACATATTTCGAGAATCCCAGATCTTCAGATACTGCTGTTACGGCCCAAATCAGCGATAACATAATAATAACGTTGACCAATTCGTTTCCGCCCTTAATAAAATGGGTAACAAGCTCGCCTGCATGAAAACGCTGAAACATAAAAAGAGCAAATGCTGCAATAACCGCTGCCAATAATGCGGTTAACATGACGCCAAGCATATCGCTTTTGATAAAAGCATTCAAAAACCCTTGTGCTTTTGAATGGCCGTCCCACCAACTGAGAAAGAGTGTTAATAGCAAAAACAGCCCGATCGGAATGATTAAATTCCACGGCCGAATCGGTGTTTCCTTAATATAAGCACGGTGCGCCGAATCCAGCTCCTCCTGCTGGTCAGCATGATCATCACTTTCGAACATTCCCGTATGTTCACCGTGAATATCTGAGATCGTCCCTGTTTCCATGTTGAATGAACCTGAGCCTTTTGAAAGCAACACACCGCTGTTCCGCGGAATCGGTTCCGTATTTTTGTTATGTTTGCGAGCAGAAGTTTGTCCTTTTCTGTTTTTTCTAAGCTTTCGTCCGCTTTTTGTTTCTTAAAAAAGCAGTAATAAATTCCGACTACTATAATCACAATGGAGAAAAAATTGAAGGGAATACTTTTCACATACACCGTGTAAGCCGGCTGATCTATTCCTGACGTTTTGAGGGCCTGTCCGATAATGGAAACCATGTAGCCGACAAATGCCGTTGCTATCGGAATCAAGGCAATGACAGGGTTTGCCGTAAACTCAATGGCATACGCAATTTTCTGTTTCGACAGGTCCAGACGCTTGCTTAAAGCTTTCATGATCGGTGCAATTGTGACGATGCGAAAGTCCGGTTCACTGAACGTGCCAAATGTCGACAGCCATGCAAGCAGCATCGCACCTTTTTTGGTTTTAACTTTTTTACTGATCAAATGGACGAATCCTTTTATCCCGCCGGTCAGCTTTATAATCCCCACAAGGCCGGCAAATGAATATAGAAAAACAATGATTCTAATATTATTGGTGACGACAATGTTGCTGATTACATATTGAACCATATGTTCAATCCCGCCAAGCAAGCTGGGATGCAAAAGATAGCTTCCGACCAGCAAACCGACAAACAGACCGGACTGCACTTGCTTTGTAATGATTGAAATGGGAATGACCAGAATAAATGGGATAAGACAAGCCCAAGTCCCTTCCATAAAAAACACCTCTTTCAAAGAACTTCTTGTTAGTATCTTTGAAAAAAGCGTATTTATACAATCTGCACGCGTATCATGTTTTCACAAGCCTTGGAGGATATTTTCACACAACAAAAAAGGCTTCTACAATATGTAGAAGCCTTTGTATACCGGTGGCCGGGGTCGAACCGGCACTCCAGAAGGAACACGATTTTGAGTCGTGCGCGTCTGCCAATTCCGCCACACCGGCATGTAATGCGTCGTGTTCAACCGACGTATATAAATATAACATGTATTTCATAAAACGTCAACGGTTTTAGCAAAGTTTTTTAAATGGTAATGCAGTATATACGATACAAGCAAGAAACTTATATTGATGGTCATTACGTTTTTATTATATAAAAAAAGTGATCTGCAATATGCAAATCACTCTCATATATGTTTTATAATGTGAAAACTGATGACCAATTTAACATAGTTCGTTCAAAGTTAAATTGGTGCCGAGGGCCGGACTTGAACCGGCACGGTAGTCACCTACCGCAGGATTTTAAGTCCTGTGTGTCTGCCAATTCCACCACCCCGGCAATAGAAAGGCGACACCCGGATTCGAACCGGGGATAAAGGTTTTGCAGACCTCTGCCTTACCACTTGGCTATGCCGCCGTAATTTGGAGCGGAAGACGGGATTCGAACCCGCGACCCCCACCTTGGCAAGGTGATGTTCTACCACTGAACTACTTCCGCAACATGTAAAAGAACTTAATACATCTTATGCTGTTGTTTTTTAAAAAATGCAACTGGGCTAGCTGGATTCGAACCAACGCATGACGGAGTCAAAGTCCGTTGCCTTACCGCTTGGCTATAGCCCAATGATAAAATGGGGCGATTGATGGGAATCGAACCCACGAGTGCCAGAGCCACAATCTGGTGCGTTAACCACTTCGCCACAACCGCCATAATCTGAAGATGAATAAATAAAATAGTGGCAGGGGCAGTAGGAATCGAACCCACACCGGAGGTTTTGGAGACCTCTGTTCTACCGTTAAACTATGCCCCTATTTAAAATGGTGGAGGGGGGCAGATTCGAACTGCCGAACCCTGAGGGAGCGGATTTACAGTCCGCCGCGTTTAGCCACTTCGCTACCCCTCCATCATTTAGAGTGCCGGCCAGAGGACTTGAACCCCCAACCTACTGATTACAAGTCAGTTGCTCTACCAATTGAGCTAGACCGGCAAATGGTGGCTCGGGACGGAATCGAACCGCCGACACACGGATTTTCAGTCCGTTGCTCTACCAACTGAGCTACCGAGCCTTTTTATAAATGGCGGTCCGGACGGGACTCGAACCCGCGACCTCCTGCGTGACAGGCAGGCATTCTAACCAACTGAACTACCGGACCATTTTTTTGGTTGCGGGGGCAGGATTTGAACCTGCGACCTTCGGGTTATGAGCCCGACGAGCTACCGAACTGCTCCACCCCGCGATGATAATGGTGGAGGATGACGGGCTCGAACCGCCGACCCTCTGCTTGTAAGGCAGATGCTCTCCCAGCTGAGCTAATCCTCCATCATATAAGTGACCCGTACGGGATTCGAACCCGTGTTACCGCCGTGAAAGGGCGGTGTCTTAACCGCTTGACCAACGGGCCCTGGTATTTTTTCGTTTGTTATGTATTGATAATTAGTGGCGGAGAGCAAGGGATTCGAACCCTTGAGACGGGGTTACCGCCTACACGATTTCCAATCGTGCTCCTTCGGCCACTCGGACAGCTCTCCATAAATGGCTCCGCAGGTAGGATTCGAACCTACGACCGATCGGTTAACAGCCGATAGCTCTACCACTGAGCTACTGCGGAATGAAGTCTGCCTGGCGATGTCCTACTCTCACAGGGGGAAACCCCCGACTACCATCGGCGCTGAAGAGCTTAACTTCCGTGTTCGGCATGGGAACGGGTGTGACCTCTTCGCCATCATCACCAGACATTTTAGTGACATGTATTATTATACTATGTATTTCAGAAAAAGCAAGAGTTTTTTTAAAAAAATTCTCTCAAAACTAGATAACAGTAAGCATACATTCAAATTGGTTAAGTCCTCGATCGATTAGTATCTGTCAGCTCCATGTGTCGCCACACTTCCACCTCAGACCTATCAACCTGATCATCTTTCAGGGATCTTACTTCCTTGCGGAATGGGAAATCTCATCTTGAGGGGGGCTTCATGCTTAGATGCTTTCAGCACTTATCCCGTCCGCACATAGCTACCCAGCGATGCCCTTGGCAGAACAACTGGTACACCAGCGGTGCGTCCATCCCGGTCCTCTCGTACTAAGGACAGCTCCTCTCAAATTTCCTGCGCCCGCGACGGATAGGGACCGAACTGTCTCACGACGTTCTGAACCCAGCTCGCGTACCGCTTTAATGGGCGAACAGCCCAACCCTTGGGACCGACTACAGCCCCAGGATGCGATGAGCCGACATCGAGGTGCCAAACCTCCCCGTCGATGTGGACTCTTGGGGGAGATAAGCCTGTTATCCCCGGGGTAGCTTTTATCCGTTGAGCGATGGCCCTTCCATGCGGAACCACCGGATCACTAAGCCCGACTTTCGTCCCTGCTCGACTTGTAGGTCTCGCAGTCAAGCTCCCTTGTGCCTTTACACTCTGCGAATGATTTCCAACCATTCTGAGGGAACCTTTGGGCGCCTCCGTTACCTTTTAGGAGGCGACCGCCCCAGTCAAACTGCCCACCTGACACTGTCTCCCCGCCCGATAAGGGCGGCGGGTTAGAAGGTCAATACAGCCAGGGTAGTATCCCACCGATGCCTCCACCGAAGCTGGCGCTCCGGTTTCCAAGGCTCCTACCTATCCTGTACAAGCTGTACCAACATTCAATATCAGGCTGCAGTAAAGCTCCACGGGGTCTTTCCGTCCTGTCGCGGGTAACCTGCATCTTCACAGGTACTATAATTTCACCGAGTCTCTCGTTGAGACAGTGCCCAGATCGTTGCGCCTTTCGTGCGGGTCGGAACTTACCCGACAAGGAATTTCGCTACCTTAGGACCGTTATAGTTACGGCCGCCGTTTACTGGGGCTTCAATTCGCACCTTCGCTTACGCTAAGCGCTCCTCTTAACCTTCCAGCACCGGGCAGGCGTCAGCCCCTATACTTCGCCTTACGGCTTCGCAGAGACCTGTGTTTTTGCTAAACAGTCGCCTGGGCCTATTCACTGCGGCTCTCTCGGGCTTGCACCCTAACAGAGCACCCCTTCTCCCGAAGTTACGGGGTCATTTTGCCGAGTTCCTTAACGAGAGTTCTCTCGATCACCTTAGGATTCTCTCCTCGCCTACCTGTGTCGGTTTGCGGTACGGGCACCTCTCACCTCGCTAGAGGCTTTTCTTGGCAGTGTGGAATCAGGAACTTCGCTACTATAATTCGCTCGCCATCACAGCTCAGCCTTCACGGGAAACGGATTTGCCTATTTCCCAGCCTAACTGCTTGGACGCGGATATCCAATACCGCGCTTACCCTATCCTCCTGCGTCCCCCCATTGCTCAAATGGTGAGGAGGTGGTACAGGAATATCAACCTGTTATCCATCGCCTACGCCTTTCGGCCTCGGCTTAGGTCCCGACTAACCCTGAGCGGACGAGCCTTCCTCAGGAAACCTTAGGCATTCGGTGGAGGGGATTCTCACCCCTCTTTCGCTACTCATACCGGCATTCTCACTTCTAAGCGCTCCACAAGTCCTTCCGGTCTTGCTTCACAGCCCTTAGAACGCTCTCCTACCACTGTTCGAAGAACAGTCCGCAGCTTCGGTGATACGTTTAGCCCCGGTACATTTTCGGCGCAGAGTCACTCGACCAGTGAGCTATTACGCACTCTTTAAATGGTGGCTGCTTCTAAGCCAACATCCTGGTTGTCTAAGCAACTCCACATCCTTTTCCACTTAACGTATACTTTGGGACCTTAGCTGGCGGTCTGGGCTGTTTCCCTTTCGACTACGGATCTTATCACTCGCAGTCTGACTCCCAAGGATAAGTCATCGGCATTCGGAGTTTGACTGAATTCGGTAACCCGGTAGGGGCCCCTAGTCCAATCAGTGCTCTACCTCCGAGACTCTTACCTTGAGGCTAGCCCTAAAGCTATTTCGGAGAGAACCAGCTATCTCCAGGTTCGATTGGCATTTCACCCCTACCCACACCTCATCCCCGCACTTTTCAACGTGCGTGGGTTCGGGCCTCCATTCAGTGTTACCTGAACTTCACCCTGGACATGGGTAGATCACCTGGTTTCGGGTCTACGACCACGTACTCAATTCGCCCTATTCAGACTCGCTTTCGCTGCGGCTCCGCATCTTCTGCTTAACCTTGCACGGGATCGTAACTCGCCGGTTCATTCTACAAAAGGCACGCCATCACCCGTTAACGGGCTCTGACTACTTGTAGGCACACGGTTTCAGGATCTCTTTCACTCCCCTTCCGGGGTGCTTTTCACCTTTCCCTCACGGTACTGGTTCACTATCGGTCACTAGGGAGTATTTAGCCTTGGGAGATGGTCCTCCCGGATTCCGACGGAATTTCACGTGTTCCGCCGTACTCAGGATCCACTCAGGAGAGAACGAAGTTTTGACTACAGGGCTGTTACCTCCTATGGCGGGCCTTTCCAGACCTCTTCATCTACCTCGTTCCTTTGTAACTCCGTACAGAGTGTCCTACAACCCCAAGAGGCAAGCCTCTTGGTTTGGGCTGGTCCCGTTTCGCTCGCCGCTACTCAGGGAATCGCATTTGCTTTCTCTTCCTCCGGGTACTTAGATGTTTCAGTTCCCCGGGTCTGCCTTCTCATATCCTATGTATTCAGATATGGATACCACTCCATTACGAGTGGTGGGTTTCCCCATTCGGAAATCTCCGGATCAAAGCTTGCTTACAGCTCCCCGAAGCATATCGGTGTTCGTCCCGTCCTTCATCGGCTCCTAGTGCCAAGGCATCCACCGTGCGCCCTTTCTAACTTAACCGTTAAAAAGAATCACTACGTGATATCTTGCATTACTAATTGAATGTGAATTACTTCTGTTATCTAGTTTTCAAAGAACAACGCATAGGACATGCTAACACATGCGTTGCCACAGGAAGTGGCGCATTTAGCAGGTGTTCCTATGTTTTGAAGGAATGATCCTTCAAAACTAAACAAGACAGGGAACGTTCTGTTTATAAGACCCAAGGTCTTATATTCCGTTAAAATCCTTAGAAAGGAGGTGATCCAGCCGCACCTTCCGATACGGCTACCTTGTTACGACTTCACCCCAATCATCTGTCCCACCTTCGGCGGCTGGCTCCATAAAGGTTACCTCACCGACTTCGGGTGTTACAAACTCTCGTGGTGTGACGGGCGGTGTGTACAAGGCCCGGGAACGTATTCACCGCGGCATGCTGATCCGCGATTACTAGCGATTCCAGCTTCACGCAGTCGAGTTGCAGACTGCGATCCGAACTGAGAACAGATTTGTGGGATTGGCTTAACCTCGCGGTTTCGCTGCCCTTTGTTCTGTCCATTGTAGCACGTGTGTAGCCCAGGTCATAAGGGGCATGATGATTTGACGTCATCCCCACCTTCCTCCGGTTTGTCACCGGCAGTCACCTTAGAGTGCCCAACTGAATGCTGGCAACTAAGATCAAGGGTTGCGCTCGTTGCGGGACTTAACCCAACATCTCACGACACGAGCTGACGACAACCATGCACCACCTGTCACTCTGCCCCCGAAGGGGACGTCCTATCTCTAGGATTGTCAGAGGATGTCAAGACCTGGTAAGGTTCTTCGCGTTGCTTCGAATTAAACCACATGCTCCACCGCTTGTGCGGGCCCCCGTCAATTCCTTTGAGTTTCAGTCTTGCGACCGTACTCCCCAGGCGGAGTGCTTAATGCGTTAGCTGCAGCACTAAGGGGCGGAAACCCCCTAACACTTAGCACTCATCGTTTACGGCGTGGACTACCAGGGTATCTAATCCTGTTCGCTCCCCACGCTTTCGCTCCTCAGCGTCAGTTACAGACCAGAGAGTCGCCTTCGCCACTGGTGTTCCTCCACATCTCTACGCATTTCACCGCTACACGTGGAATTCCACTCTCCTCTTCTGCACTCAAGTTCCCCAGTTTCCAATGACCCTCCCCGGTTGAGCCGGGGGCTTTCACATCAGACTTAAGAAACCGCCTGCGAGCCCTTTACGCCCAATAATTCCGGACAACGCTTGCCACCTACGTATTACCGCGGCTGCTGGCACGTAGTTAGCCGTGGCTTTCTGGTTAGGTACCGTCAAGGTGCCGCCCTATTTGAACGGCACTTGTTCTTCCCTAACAACAGAGCTTTACGATCCGAAAACCTTCATCACTCACGCGGCGTTGCTCCGTCAGACTTTCGTCCATTGCGGAAGATTCCCTACTGCTGCCTCCCGTAGGAGTCTGGGCCGTGTCTCAGTCCCAGTGTGGCCGATCACCCTCTCAGGTCGGCTACGCATCGTCGCCTTGGTGAGCCGTTACCTCACCAACTAGCTAATGCGCCGCGGGTCCATCTGTAAGTGGTAGCCGAAGCCACCTTTTATGTCTGAACCATGCGGTTCAAACAACCATCCGGTATTAGCCCCGGTTTCCCGGAGTTATCCCAGTCTTACAGGCAGGTTACCCACGTGTTACTCACCCGTCCGCCGCTAACATCAGGGAGCAAGCTCCCATCTGTCCGCTCGACTTGCATGTATTAGGCACGCCGCCAGCGTTCGTCCTGAGCCAGGATCAAACTCTCCGATAAAGTAGTTTGACTGACTACGCACATCACTGTGCGATTTATTTAAAACTTTGAATTAACAGGTACGTTTTGTCTTGTTTAGTTTTCAAAGATCATCTCAACCTCATCTTGAGGCGACTTTTTCAGTATAACATTTCAGCGATTTGCTGTCAAATGTTTTTTGTTTTTATTTCTCCGCCGCTGTGAGCTTTTTGTTGAAGCGCATCAGCGACGTTTAATAATATACCATGCCTATGATTCAGCGTCAACACTTTTTTTGAAAGAATATCCTCGATGATATACTTCCTGCCCTTTGGTCTCTATTTGAGATACTTCAACAAAGCCTTTTTCCGTCAGGTAATCAAGCATAACACCAAGATCTTGGGTGAAGTGCACCAGTTCAGGGTGCTGAAGCAATTCTCCAAACTGCCACATTTCTTTTTCTTTCATCACTTGAAAAAGGTGGGCAGAACCGATTTCAGCTTTTGAATGGATGAGAAAATCATTTGCTAAGAATAATAATTCGAGCCTTTTCTCCAAACTTTCGTGACTCTCGACAAGTTCGGAATATAGCTTATATACCTGCGGCTCAATGTGACGGACCTGGTTCCAGACTGTCGTTTCGGGATAAAATCCCCGGTCAATCACTTCTATGCGGGCCAAGTGGTGAAGAGCATGCACTACCGCATAATATGCATCCAGAAAATGATCAGCTTCAAAAAACGCTTTTCCTTCTACAAATCTTCTGATCAGCTTGCCGTATTCCATTCCGATCTTTAATTTCCGCTCGGCGAAAGGAAAAGTGCTGAGCCGGTCATTGAGTTCAGATATATATTCATTGCGGTCAAACAGTACTTTGCCGTTGATGATCCAATCTATGACTCTTCTATTGGTCCCAAGCAGAATCCATTCCTGAAGCAGAGCATCCGTTACAATATGTAAAGAAGCGGTTTTTTGTTCGAATTCATAATGCTTTATAAAAAGAGGTTCATCAGCCTGTTTGACAATGACAAGCATGACCGCATCAAAGTTATCCGTGATGGATGATGCTTTACTCCTTCTCTCAATCATAAGGACGGCCAGCGTATCGGGATGACTTGCTCTTTCTTGGTAAATTGGACGGAGAAGATTGTCCATTACGATTCCTCCAATGCGATTGTTTCACTAGCTATTGTTTCTACATTTCTATGATAAAACATGAAAGTCCTTTTTTCTAAACACATTGCACTATTATAACAAATTTCCTTTCAGGTGCCATATTTATTCTTCCCTTTTCTTACGAAAACATGAAGAATATGCCATCTGTTTTGTGCTATAGTTAAACGGGAGGGGGATGGACATGGCGAAATACTCAAGCAAAATTAATAAGATCAGAACGTTTGCGTTAAGTTTGGTTTTCGTTGGGTTTATCATTATGTACATCGGGCTGTTCTTTAAGCAGTCTGTTTTGCTTGCCAGCTTGTTTATGATTCTCGGCCTGCTGTCGATCGGGCTCAGCACCGCCGTTTATTTTTGGATCGGCATGCTGTCCACAAAAGCGGTCCGGGTGATGTGCCCCGCTTGCGAGAAAGAAACGAAGATTCTGGGCAGAGTGGATATGTGCATGCATTGCAGAGAGCCGCTTACATTGGATAAAGGATTGGAAGGCAAAGCGTTCGATGAGTCTTATAACAGAAAAAACAGTGTAAAATAAACGAAGCTGACCGTATCAAAGCGGTCAGCTTCGTTTAGTGGTTTTCTTTTTTGGAACATTCTTGGCAGACGCCGTAAATCTCCAAACGGTGGTGGCTTACCTTAAACCCCGTGACGTGAGCCGCAAGCTGTTCCACTTCGTCAAGCCCGGGATAGTGGAAGTCTACGATTTTTCCGCAGCTTTCACAAATGGCGTGATAATGGTCAGAGGTGACAAAGTCAAATCTGCTGGACGCATCTCCGTACGTCAGTTCCTTTACAAGCCCCGCTTCCCGGAATACACGCAAATTGTTATACACTGTCGCAACACTCATATTAGGGAATTTCCCTTCCAAGGCTTTATATATATCGTCCGCTGTCGGATGTGCCATAGAATCCACGAGATATTCCAGAATGGCATGACGTTGAGGAGTAATCCGGACTCCCGTATCCTTCAACGTGTCTAAGGCTTCTTTTAATTCATGTGCAGCCATCCGTCATGCACCTCTCTTCTAAAAAAGATTCTTACTTTATAATGTTTATAATTAGTGTACATCTTTTTCCGGTCTCCTGTCAAATGTAATCTGAAGAAACCCCCGTGAGTTCAGCATTTGTCCATTAATTAGACGCAATTTGTTCCAATTCGCGAAGCGCCTCGGCAACGTGATCTTTCACTTTTACCTTTCTCCACTCCTTCACAAGACGGCCTTCTTTATCTAACAAAAAAGTGGATCGCTCGATACCCATATATTCTTTCCCAAAATTCTTCTTCAGCTTCCACACATCAAAAGCTTCCGCCAGTTTGTGTTCATCGTCAACGAGGAGCTGGAAAGGAAGATCGTGTTTTTGCTTAAATTTTTCGTGTTTATTACGGCTGTCAGGGCTTACTCCGATAATAACCGCATCAAGTCCCGCGAAACTTTCGTGCTGATCACGGAAATCACATGCTTCCGTCGTGCACCCGGGTGTCATGTCTTTCGGATAAAAATAGAGAACGACGTACTTCCCTTTAAAATCCGTCAATGCTACTTCTTCCCCGCTGTCATTCACTAATTTCATATCCGGTGCTGTTTGTCCGATTTCAATCGTCATTTCTTATACCTCCGGGTTTTTTATTAAGCGTATCCAATTCACGTTAAGATTACAACCGTTATCCTCCCGCTCTTTTCTGGAAGCATGAACCGTTGTGCTCGCAATGAAGCATGCTACAATAGAACATGATGTAAGGAGATATTAGGAGGGTCATTTTTTGTATACAAAATCAGTTGAACTTCATAAGGAAGCGTTAGAGCATATCGTCGGAGGCGTGAACAGCCCGTCCAGATCCTATAAAGCGGTAGGCGGCGGTTCACCCGTTGCGATGGAAAAAGCGAACGGCGCTTATTTCTGGGATGTAGACGGGAATCAGTATATCGATTATTTAGCGGCTTACGGCCCGATTATTACCGGACATGCCCATCCGCATATAACTGAAGCGATTAAAACAGCGGCTGAAAACGGCGTGCTGTACGGGACGCCGACCAAACATGAGGTCACTTTCGCCAAAATGCTGAAGGAGGCCATTCCTTCACTTGATAAAGTACGATTCGTAAACTCAGGCACTGAAGCGGTAATGACAACGATCCGGGTTGCACGCGCTTATACAGGCCGGACAAAAATCATTAAATTCGCCGGCTGCTATCACGGCCATTCTGATCTCGTACTTGTCGCTGCGGGTTCCGGTCCGTCTACGCTCGGCACTCCTGATTCCGCCGGCGTGCCGAAAAGCATCGCCAATGAGGTGATTACCGTTCCTTTCAATGATATTGAAAGCTACAAAGCCGCGCTGGATAAATGGGGTTCGGAAATTGCAGCGGTTCTCGTCGAGCCGATCGTCGGCAACTTCGGCATCGTTGAACCTGAAGAAGGATTTTTAGAACAGGTAAATGAATTGACCCATAAAGCGGGCGCGCTCGTCATTTATGATGAAGTGATCACGGCGTTCCGTTTTATGTACGGAGGCGCGCAGGATCTTCTTCAAGTGAAGCCTGATTTAACGGCGCTCGGTAAAATTATCGGGGGCGGCTTGCCGATCGGCGCTTACGGAGGCAAAAAAGAGATCATGGAGCAGGTTGCTCCGCTCGGCCCGGCATATCAAGCCGGCACAATGGCTGGAAACCCGGCATCTATCCTATCAGGCATCGCCTGCCTGGAAGTGCTGAAGGAAGAAGGCGTTTATGAACGGCTTGATGAGCTCGGCGCCAGACTTGAGCAAGGCATTCTCGCCCATGCGGAGACACATGGCATTACCATCACCGTCAACCGTTTAAAAGGCGCGCTCACGGTTTACTTCACTGGTGAAAAGATCGTCAATTACGAGCAGGCGGAAAATACGGACGGAGAAGCATTCGCCAAGTTCTTCAAGCTGATGCTTGAGCGCGGCATCAATCTCGCTCCATCGAAGTATGAAGCTTGGTTTATCACAACCGCACATACTGAAGAGGATATCGACGCCACTTTACAAGCCGTTGAAGATGCGTTCAGACATATGAAAAAATAACTGCTGAAACAAGCGGGAGCCCAGGGCTTCCGCTTTTTCTTTTTGTCCGATTTGTGAGATAATGGTTTTTTCAAAAAAAGACCTTGAATAATTGGTATGATCCCTGTATATTACTTTATTGTTTAGCAAATCAGCCAACAGGGAAATGTAAGTGTCAGCCGTTCGTTCGGCACATAATTTATTAGAGAAAGGAATGCACGCACAAACCAATGAAACTTGGTGCCCGCATTTTAAAAACAGGGATTGCGATTACGCTCGCGCTCTACTTAGCATCATGGATCGGACTTCCGTCGCCGATCTTTGCCGGGATTGCAGCTATATTTGCCATACAGCCCTCTATTTACAGGTCTTTTCTTATCATTATTGATCAGGTTCAGGCAAATATCATCGGCGCTGTCATCGCTACGGCATTCGGACTGATTTTCGGACCGAGTCCGATTATGATCGGATTGACCGCAGTGATTGTCATCACGATCATGTTAAAACTGAAAATTGAACACACCATTTCGATTGCGCTCGTGACGGTTATCGCAATTTTAGAAACACCGGGAAACAGCTTCCTGACGTTCGCTCTGATACGAACAAGCACCGTTATTTTAGGCGTGCTGTCTTCTTTTATTGTGAACCTTGTGTTTCTTCCGCCGAAATACGAAACGAAGCTGACTCATCATACGGTTGAATATACCGATGAGATCATGAAATGGATCAGGCTGACGATGCGTCAGTCCACGGAACACTCGATATTGAAAGAGGATATTGAGAAGCTGAAGGAAAAGATGATGAAGCTTGATCATACGTACCTTCTTTATAAAGAGGAGAGAAGCTACTTTAAGAAAACGACGTATGTAAAGTCGCGCAAGCTTGTATTGTTCAGACAGGCGATTATTACGGCGAATCGGGCGCTTGATACGCTGAAAAAGCTGCACCGCTATGAAAACGAGATTTATCATATGCCGGAGGAATTTCAGGAGACGCTGACAGAAGAAATTGATTATCTGCTTCATTGGCACGAAAGGATTCTGATGCGGACGGTCGGCAAGATCAAACCGCATGATGACGATGCTGAAGAAAGCATAAGATATAAACAGCTTTTGACGAAGTCTTTCTTGAAAAATCAGCAGAACTGCGAGGATGAACTGCTTGATTACAATATGCTCAGCATTATGGCTGCGGTTGCGGAATACCGTGAGCAGCTGGAACATCTCGATACACTGATTACGAGTTTCCAGACATACCACCCGAAAGACAGCGAACTAGAAACAGACGATGATGAGTAACCCGGTGCTTCCGTAAAACCGGGTTTTTTTGCATTCAAAAAAACGTATGCCGCCCATTCGGACGGCATACGTTTTTGTATCAGTTCAAATTCTGAATCGTAAATAAGTGTCTGTACTGGCCGCCTTGGGCCATTAATTCCTCGTGCGTGCCGGTTTCGACGACGGCGCCGTTTTCCATGACGACAATTTTATCCGCGTGCGTAATCGTGGACAGCCTGTGGGCGACGATAAATGTCGTCCGGTTTTTGGCAAGCTTTTCCATCGCTTCCTGAATGTAGTGTTCACTTTCCAGATCAAGAGCCGATGTCGCTTCATCCAAGATTAACAGCGGCGGATTTTTTAAGAATACACGCGCGATGGAAATCCGCTGTTTCTGCCCGCCTGACAATTTGACGCCCCGTTCGCCGACTTTGGTTTCATAGCCTTCGGGGAAGTTCATAATAAATTCATGGGCATTTGCCGCTTTCGCAGCCGCAACCACCTCATCCAGAGACGCTCCCGGTTTACCGATGGCGATATTTTCACGAATCGTCTCACTGAACAGAAACGTATCCTGAAGCACCATTCCGACTTGATTGCGGAGGCTTCTCGCTTCATAATCGCGAATATCTGTGCCGTCAATCAGCAGGCTGCCGCCGGATACATCATAAAAACGCGGTATGAGGCTGACAAGCGTCGATTTACCGCCGCCGCTCATCCCGACGAGCGCGACGGTTTCCCCTTTTGTCACCTTTAAGGAAACGTCCTGCAAAATCGTTTCTTTTCCTTCCTCATAACGGAACGAGACATTTCGGAATTCAACTTCGCCCTTAATGCCGTCAGCTTTTACTGCATTCGGTTTATCAGTCAGTTCATACGGCTCGTCGATAAATTCAAATATGCGGTCCATTGAAGCGATCGACTGGGTCAGCGTCGTCGATGAGTTGATCAATCTTCTGACCGGATTGTACATTCTGTCAATATAGCCGACGAACGCAACCATCGTCCCTACCGTCAGCGGACCGTTTATGACAAAATAACCCGCAAACGCGATAACGAGCAGCGGCGCCAAATCCGTAATGGTATTCACGACTGCAAACGTTTTTGCGTTCCAATTCGTATGACGGATCGCTCTGTCCAGAAAATGTCCGTTTTTTTCATCAAAATTGGCTTGTTCATAATCTTCAATGGCAAAACTTCTGATGACGGGCATCCCCTGAACTCTTTCGTGCAAATGTCCCTGAACTTGGGCGAGTGCCTGAGAACGCTCACGTGTCAGTTTTCGGAGGCGGCCGTAAAAGTATTTCACTGAAATTCCGTATAACGGAAACAAAATGACAGATATCAATGTCAGCTTAACATCGAGTGTAAACATAATGCAGATGACGATCAGCACCGTCATCATATCAAGCCAGATATTCATCAGTCCCGTTATGACAAAGTCTTTTGTCTGTTCGACATCATTTATCACCCGGGAAATGACTTCGCCCGTTCTCGTGTTGGCATAAAACCTCAGGCTCAATTTTTGAATATGATCAAACAATACCCCCCTGATATCATAGAGCACCCGGCTGCCCGTCCATTGCGCGAAGTATTGCCGATAGTACTCTACCGGGGGACGCAGAATTAAAAACAGCACGAACATGATGCCCATTATCGTGAATAGCGATGATGTTTTAGCGCTTGCCGTTCCGCTCCCTTGAATAATGTCATCGACCACGTATTTTAACAGCAGCGGGAGAGCCAGCGGGATGGAGAATTTTATGATGCCGATTAACACTGTGATAAAAATTTGTTTTTTATAAGGTTTTACAAATTGCATATAGCGTCTGATTACGCCCACACTTTATCCCCCTCTCTCTTTAAGGCGTGTGAGCCCATGTGAAAAACCTGTTGACACCCCAACAGGTTTTTTATTGTATTCTTTATTTTGTATAGCGCAGATACCGTTCATACCACATATCAACAAATTCCGGAGCAAACGGTCCTTTCCGCTGATGAATCCAGTGCAGCAGCGTATTCAGATACTCCTTCAGAATGCTGTCGATCTCTTTAGGGTAATTCATTGATTTGCGGTGGTCATCGTATTCATCCTCGTCAAGAATGTTATACGTCATATCCGGAAACACCTTGACATCCAAATCGTAATCAATATATTTGATGGCCTCTCCGTCATAAGCGAACGGCGAGCTGATGTTGCAATAATAGTGTACCCCGTCATCTCTCAGCATTCCGATGACGTTAAACCACTGACGGGCATGAAAGTAGCAGATCGCCGGTTCTCTCGTCACCCACGTCCGTCCGTCGGATTCCGTCACCATTGTCCGGTCGTTGGCTCCGATGATACACAATTCCGTACTTTTTAAAATCGTCGTTTCATTCCAAATTCGATGAAGCAGCCCGTTATGCTTATAGCTGTGAATTTGAATGGTTTCTCCTTCCTTGGGATATCCCATATTTCTCCCCTACTTTCTGTAAAGCCCTGCAGTCAATGCAGCCGCAATTGCTTTCCGACAAGTCTTTTCACTATTATAACGTTACGAATTAAAAAATGAAAATAAAAGAACCACTCCGCTTCCGGAATGGCACATTCATTTCTGCACATAGGAAGACGGCTTTTCCGTGCTGCGATAAGACTGGATGACTTGCTCTGTCTGCCTTTGGAATAACTCCTGTATGCCGGCCAGATCTTTTCGCTTTGTCGCAATTTCGTCCTGTACATTGTCCAGCTTTGCATCTCTTTCCAGACTGATGAGTTCCGCTTCCACCTGGCGGCAGCGGTCAAGTTCTGACTGCAGCTCGAGAAGCTGATCCATGATTTTCATCTGTTCACTTACAAGCTTTTCAAACTCTGACATCGGGTTCCTCCTTAGGCTTTTAGGTTGATACTCCTTACCATTTCGATTTTCCGCCGGAAAACCCTTTGACTCATTCTGTAGAGGAATCACAAGTTTTGTCGTTTTGGCAACAAAAAAAAGCACTTCCATCCGAAGATGAAGTGCTTTTTCGTTTCAGTGATTAGCTGTTTTGTTGTTTGTTTTGTTCAGCAGATTGGTTTTGCTTTCTTACCTGCTGCACATCAGTTTCACTGCCGAATTCAGTGCCGAATTGACCCTGACCGGAAGCTGATTGCTGGTTTTGTTTTTTCACCTGCTGAACGTCTGTTTTGCTGAATTTTGAGTTTGCCATTGTTATCACCTCCACGCACTTTAGAATGCGCAGGAGACGATAAGGCTATTCATCTTTTTTTAAAACTTATACGAGCAGAGAACGTCCGCCGTCAATAATAATGGTCTGGCCGCGGATCATGTCCGCTTTTGAAGAAACTAAAAACTCCACCGTATCGATCATATCTTTAATTTCGACCATTCTGCCGGCCGGCGTATTTTGGCGGGCATCTTCCAGCAGTTCATCTCTGTTAGGGAAATGCTTCAGCGCGTCCGTATCAATCGCTCCGCCTGACACCGCGTTTACGATGATATTTTTCGAAGACAGCTCAACCGCCAGATAACGGGTTAACGATTCTAAAGCGGCTTTTGAGACTCCGACCGTCGTATAGTTTTCAAGATAGCGGATGCTGCCGAGCGAGCTGATGCTGACGATGTGGCCGCCTCCGTTTTTCTCCATCATCTTTGCCGCTTCCTGGGCGCAGAAAAGCAATGCTTTCGCATTGATATTCATCGTCCAGTCCCAGTGTGTTTCTTCGAGTTCCATGACCGGTCTCAGCACGCCTGAAGCCGCATTATTGACGAACACGTCCAGTCTGCCGAATGTTTCGTCAATCTGGCGGAACATGTCTTTGATTTTTGCCGGCTGGCCGACATTGGCTTTAATGACGAGCGTTTTAACGCCGAGTTTTTCAATTTCTTCGGCGGTTTCTAATGCCGCTTTTTTACTGCGGGCGTAATTGATGACGATGTTGTATCCTTTTTCCGCGAGTCTGATGGCGGCTGCTTTCCCGACGCCGCGGCTGCTTCCCGTGATCAGTGCGCATTTATTTTGTTCCATTTTTCCTCAGCTCCTTGCTGTGTATAGTTCTTTTCATTCAACAAACAATAAAAGCAATATGTGTTGAAAGGGGTCTTTTATATGTATGTCGGACGTGATATGGGCGAATTGGCCATGATGCCCAAAAAAGATTGGAGAGATTCAGAGCTCGCCTATTTCCATCATGCCTTCCAGCAAATTATGCCGTATTTAAACGAAGAAGGCCAGTCCAAATACCGGGAACTGATTCAGGAAATCGAAGCCCGCGGCGGACTGAAACGGAATGAAGCGGATTACGGCCACGGCACTCGCGTCAGCTATGACTGACGCTTTTTACAGGCGGCCGCTTTCTTCCGCCATTTTCCATATCTTTTGATAGGAAACGGGAAATGCGTATTCCTTGAGCTCCTCTTTTGTGACCCGTATGAATTCCGTTGTATCCGACACTTGTTTTACTTTACCGAAAAAGACCGAAATATTCCAGACGAGATGGGTGAAAACATGTTCTACGATGCCTTCCAGCTCCCCGATTTCAGCGGTTGTTCCCATCTCTTTTTCTAAATAGGCTTCAAGCTGCTCTCTTTCGGTTTTGATTCCTTTCTGGGTTTCGGTATTCGGAAACTCCCACAAGTTGGCGAGCAAGCCTTTTGGCGGCCGTTTATGAATATAGACATCGCCTTGATCGTCTGTCAGCACAACGGCTGCCATTGTTTTTATTCCGGGCTTTTTCTTTTTGCTTTTAACGGGCAGCTCCCGCTCTGTCCCTTCCGCAAATGCCGAGCAGTGCTTTTGTACGGGGCAAAGCAGGCAGGACGGCGATTTCGGGGTGCAGATGATTGCGCCGAGCTCCATTAAACCCTGATTGAATTCCGATGGTTTTTCATGAGAAATGAAAGCGGATACCGCCTGTTCGAAAATGGTTCTCGTTTTAGGTTTTGCGATATCGTCCCATATGGAAAGAATTCTCGACATGACACGCATCACATTGCCGTCTACGGCGGGAATCGGTTTGTTGTATGCGATGCTGAGCACGGCGCCTTTTGTATAAGGGCCGACGCCTTTCAGTCCGCCAAATTCCTTTTCCTCGGCAGGGACGACTCCCCCGTACCGCTCATGCACTTCTTTTACGGCACTTTGCAGATTTCTTACACGGGAGTAATAACCTAGCCCTTCCCAGGCTTTGAGCACTTTTTCCTCATCGGCTTCAGCGAGCGCCGAAACGGTCGGAAATTGCTCAACAAACCGCCGGAAATAAGGGATAACGGTTTCTACGCGCGTCTGCTGCAGCATCACCTCTGACACCCACACCCGATACGGGTCCTGATTTTCTCTCCACGGCAGAATTCTCTGTTCTCTTTCGAACCATGTAATTAAGTCCTCGCGAAATTTGTCTATATCTTTTTGTTTCATTTTTTCTTCAAGTGCGTTCATATCTTCTCCTCAGATGTTTCGGGTTCCGCTTTTCTTGACACCGTATTTTGGTGTAAACTTGGGGCACGTTACGATAATATGTTACATTAAATAGTGATAAAGAAAAAGCGGAAACATATGAGAACGGCGGATAAACGCCATGATTGGGCAAACAGAAAATGGGGAATATCTTATAATGCGAAATATGCGGGCGACTGATTGTTAACGCCTGCTAGGAGGTCAACAATGGATACTGGCACTCACGTTGTCATGGGTATCGCGCTTGGCGGAATCGCAACTCTTGATCCTGCCGTCGGCATGCACACCCCCATGTCTCAGGCAGTTATGATCGCCGCTCTTGCCGGCTCTCAGGCACCTGATATTGATACCATATTAAAGCTGAAAAATAATGCCGTTTATATTCGAAATCATAGAGGGTTCACGCACTCCATTCCCGCCGTTTTATTTTGGTCCGTTCTGATTCCGGGTATTTTGTTTATGTTTTATCCGGAAGCGAACTTTTTGCACCTGTGGCTGTGGACGCTTCTCGCTGTCGTTTTGCATGTGTTTGTTGACATTTTTAACGCGTACGGCACGCAGGCCATCCGCCCGTTTTCGAGAAAATGGATCGCTCTCGGTTTAATCAATACCTTTGATCCGTTTATTTTCGTCAGCCATTTGGCCGCGATTGCCGTGTGGTATATCGGAGGTCATCCGGGCGTGACATTTCTGATGCTTTATATCATCCTCGCAGGATATTACGCCGTCCGGTTTTTGATGCAGCTGCGGATAAAGCGAAGGCTGCGCGAAATGATTGAAGAGGAGATTGAAACCATCATTATTTCGCCGACGATGAAATTCAGGCAGTGGCGTATCGCCGTGACGACGGCGCATGCCTTTTATGTCGGCAGAAGCCTTGACGGCCATGTCGTGATATTGGATACATTCAACCGCGTGCCCGTTCCGGAAACCGATGTGATGAAGGCCGCGAAACAGGACGAAAATATTGCAGCCTTTCTTTCATTTTCCCCCGTTTACAGGTGGGAGGTCGATACCTTTAAAGATCATTATGAGGTGCGCTTTATTGATTTGCGCTACCGGAGCAAAGGCCACTATCCTTTTGTCGCCATCGTCCATCTCAGTCATGATTTAGAGCTTCTCTCTTCTTACACGGGCTGGATTTTCAGCGAGGAAAAATTGCAGAAAAAATTAAAGCTCGGCTCTGTTTAAGAGCCGGGCTTTTTTTGTCTTCTCACATATATAGCGGCAAACACGAGGCTGATCACCGATAGAGCGGCCGCGGGTTTAAAAAACGGCGGGTAATACGTTAATTGAATATCGTTTTTTCCTTTTTGCGCTTTAAATCCGATGAAGGAATAATCCGCTTTTTCAATCTGCTCTTTTCTGCCGTTTATCTTCAGCTCCCAGCCTTTTTCATATGGAATCGGAAGCATGATATACGGCGCGCGGGTTTTGTTATCATACGAGATATGAAGCGTATTTCCGCGCCAGCTTAGATCGACCCGCGGTTCTTTTTCCGCTTTTCGGTATGCGCTTTTCAGCGTATCGTATCGTTCTTCATAAAGCGCCAGTCTGTCAAGCTGATACGATCCTTTCGGCAGACGGATTTGGATGTTTTTTGTTTTCGGCACTCTGACAGTAAGATCGTTGACACCTGTTTTGTAAATGGATTGATTCGATTTTCTCGTTGTCGTGTAATCGTTCACTTTTAATGTAAAGCCCTGGTCCTTCGCTTTATTCTTCAAATAAAAGCTGACGTAATAATCGCCGCCGTCCATCTTAGCGGCTTGCGGCGTAATGATCAGGCCGCCGCCGTCTTCGTTTACCGTCAGGATGCCGTTATGATAATCGCCATGTTCGGCCGCTACCTCTGCATGGCCGATCATATTTTTCGCCTCAGGCGCTTTTTTCGTGTTGGTTGTGCTTGATTCCATGACGATCCCGTCAAGCATTGCCCGTTCCCTGGCAAGGGCGGGCGCTTTTTTCAGGCCGCCCTCGTTATATACGCGATCGGCTGTCCGTACGAACGGAAGCATATATTGATTTTGATAAACCGCATAATGGGTTGATTCCATGATTTTTTTGAACCCGTACGGCACGCCGGCCTCGTTTGTTTTTTCCGTCATATAATATTTTCCGTAAAGCAGGCTGTATAAATTAGCCCTGTTTCCTAATGTCGCATAGCGGCTGACGCTTTCTCTGCCCATGTCAATCTGGAGGTCGTTCCAGTAAAAGGACAGCAGATTGCGGTTCAGTATGCTTGAGTATACGCTGAATCCGTTGAACCCGTATATGATCGGGGTGTTATTGAAAACACCGTTCATCCAATCTAAACGGGCAAACGGATCAGGGTCTTTTTCTTTCAGACGCTGAATGAGCTCTGATTGCTCTTTGCCTTTATAGTCAGCACCCGTCATAAAGGTATGCGATACCGTATAAATCTTCCCGCCTTCTGATAAAGCATATTTTTCATATGTATTAGCCGTAAGCACAGCCGTAAGCAAAATGACGGCATAGACGGCGGGCACCGCGCCTTTCAGTCTTGTCTTTGCTGCAAAGAAAGCGGCTATGCTCAGCACCAGAAGAAGGATGACGGGCAGGTTGGCGTGATCAGAAATATCCAGACTGTACCGCCTCACCTGGCTCCAATAGAGCAGAACGACGAGTACGGCGGACATCAGCATACTCTTCATGCTGATGTCTGAAAGCTTAGAAAGCCCGGCTGAAACCGTTCCGGCAATCGTGAAGCACAGGACGTATTCAAACCTGTTCTGCGGAGCTGAAAAACCGTTAAAGGCACTTGCCGCGAACGGACTGAAGTGAAACAGAATATACAGCAGACTGATTCCCGCAAACAGACGGAACAAGCGATTTTTGTATAAAGTAAATGTAAATAGAAAAAGCAAAAAAGCCGCCGGCAGGATGATAATCCGGCTAGAAAATAAAATATTGTCGGAAAAATCAAGCCATGCAATATGCTCTGAATACGGCGGCCGCAGATTATGAAGGTACCCGTATACGACAGGAATAAAGGAAACTGCGCTTATGCCGAACCCGAGAAGACCCGACAGAATAAATATCCTGCATTGAGTGAGCCTTTTCGCCTCATTGCCTTCAAGGGGGATCATCCACCTGAATAAGATATAAACGCCGATGAAAATCAGATTAATATACGCAAAATAAAAGTTGTTGATCAATGTCAGCGCACAGGCGAAGATAAACCACGCCGGCTTTTTTTCCCTGATGATTTTTTCCGCGCCGAGCACGAGCAGCGGCAGCCACACCATACTGTCAGTGAAAAAGTCCCAATACACCTCATGCCGGAAGTAGATAATCGAGACCCCGTACAACACGGCGCCGGCAAAAGCGGGCACCGGCCGTTTGACGAAATAACGGAACACACACGCCGCCGTGAATATGATCAAACTCTGCTTGGCGATGCTGATAAAAACGGAGGCCTGCGCCCAAAACAGCGCATCAGCCTCACCCGTCAGCTGAATAAGCTGCAAAAAGCGGACAGCGGCGGAGATAAACAGGAATAGAAAAGAAGTAGAGAAATAATAGCCGAGCTGACTGTACACGCCCCCGCCCAGTCCGAACGAATAGCTGTAAAACAGCCTGCCGTTCATATATTGATCAAACAGCAGCTTTTTGAAGACCGCCATTTGGGCGATCCCGTCTCCAGACCCCGTCATATAGCGGCCTTGCGACCACTCTTTTAAGAAAAAAATATGAGCGGCTGCCGCAGCCAGCACACAGGCTGCCGGCAAGATCCATTTATTTTTTTTCATACAACGTCCCCAGACCCTGCGCACAGCGGCGGCTGTTTAATGGTTCCACTTGCGCTTTTTTGTATAATTCGTTTCATTTTGTTCTCCGTACGTTATATTCGCTTCTTTAATTAAATAGTGCGGGCGTTTTTTTGTTTCATAGTAAATCCGGCCGATGTATTCTCCGATGATGCCGAGACTCAAAAGCTGGATGCCCCCTAAAAACAGCACGGCGGAAATAATGGTGAAGTATCCGGGTACGGACACGCCGTGTGTCAGAATATGAACAAAGGTCGTTACAATATAAACCATCGACAAAAGCAATATCAGAATACCGGTGAAAAAGCATACCCTAAGGGGCTTGTTGTTGAAGGAGACGACACCGTCCATTCCGTAGTTGAACAGATTGCTGAATGACCATTTGGACGTGCCGTTCTTCCTTTCGACATTTTCATAAAATACGATTTTCTGGTCAAACCCGATCCAGCAGAACAGCCCTTTCGAGAAACGGTTTCCTTCACTCAGCTTCAAAAGGGCATCAACGGCCTGCCGGCTCAGCAGGCGGAAATCTCCGACCCCGTCACGCAGGTCCACTTCGACGGCTTTGTTGATAAATTTATAATACAGGGAAGAAAGCACGGAACGCACGGGGCTGTCCCCTTTTCGGTTGCGCTGCGCGATGACTTGGTCATACCCTTCTTCATAGCCTTGAATGAAGTCTTTCAGCAGATGGGTCGGATGCTGCAGATCGGCGTCCATCACGATTACCGCTTCGCCCTGCACGTGTTCAAATCCTGCCAAAATGGCCGCTTCTTTCCCGAAGTTGCGGGAAAAAGATATGTATTTGACGCGATGGTTTCTGGCGGCCAGTTCTTTAATCTGCTGAAGGGTGTCATCCGCGCTTCCGTCATTGATGTAGAAAATTTCATAGTCATAATGAATCGTCTGAAACTCTTTTTTTAAAGATTCATGAATGAGCTTGACGTTGTTCCCTTCATTGTAAGACGGAATAATAATTGAGATTAACCTTTGTTTCATGAAGGCACCTTCTTTGTATTATTCTTTTTTTAGGACGGCCTTAAAGGAATTGTCCGCAAAACTTCAGTAAGGCTTTTCCTTTTTTTAATGACGTTTAAACCATTTTTTTGTTACAGGGAAAGAAAATTTTTTCTGCATATGGTTTATATTTTGTCATGTTTTTCGGCAGATATGAGAAAAAAAAGAAAAAGTCTGTACGCGGGACAGACTTTATTGCTGAAGGTATTCATGAATCAAATGGCTGACGATGCGCGGTTTTTCGTGAATGACCCAATGTGAGGCATCATCTATGAAGATTAAGTCGCCGTTTGGAATCATCCGTTTTGTTTCCTTGGCGAGCTTTTTGCTCAGCGCTTGGTCATTGACGCCCCATATTAATCGGTACGGAACGGGCATTTTAAGCGGAACGGCAGGGCCTAAACCGCCGGCTCTGATCGCCCGGTACCAGTTCAGCATCGCCGTGAGCGCTCCTTTTCTGCCCCAAGCTTCTTTGTAGCTGTCGACATCTTCCCGTGAAAAAAGCGCCGGTCGTTCGGATAAGCCGATCGCGTGATCCAATACGCGGTAATTGTCTTCAGACAATCTCCGTTCCGGCTTTTCCGGCAGCTGAAAGAAAGCGATATAAGAGCTTTTCTTCCACTGCGGCGGGTAGAACGGTGTGACCTTCCGCATAACCGCCGGGTGCGGGATATTGACCGTGATCAATTTTTCAACGTATTGCGGCCGCGTGGATGCTAAATGCCAGGCCACGGCTCCTCCCCAATCGTGGCCGATGACGACGGCTTTGTCATCTGTAAAATGCGTGATCAGCCCGATAATGTCGTCTCTGAGCGTATCAATGGTATAGTTTTCAATGCCCTCCGGTTTGTCACTGAGATTATAGCCGCGCTGATCAGGCACGACAACATGGTATCCGGCATCCGCCAGCGGTTTGATCTGACTCTTCCAGCCGTACCAGAATTCCGGAAACCCGTGCAGCAGCACCGCCAAAGGACCGTCTTTCGGACCGGCTGAAGCCGTGTGCAGCGTCACTCCGTTTGTTTCGATCATGTGAAACGTAATGTCATTCATCGATTCTCCTCCCCGTTTGATTCAATCTTCTTTCTGTTAAGACGATGATCAGTACGCTGATCACAATCAACAATACGGCCTGAACGATCAGGGCGAACGGCTGAGTCAGCCGGATAAGCAGGCTGCCCGCAAATCCAGCTGCCGCCGAAATAAGGCCGAACAAAATCATGAGGAGCGCACTGAATCGATTGCCTTCTTTCCACTGCGACTCATCCGCCATAGAGCGCTTCGTCCGATATCCGTACAGGCTGTTGATCGACTTCGGCGGAAAAAATGTGACTAAAATGCCGGCCGCAGCCATCAGAAGGCCGCCGATTACCATTATCATATCCCTCACTCTCCTTTTCATCTTTTACGAAAGGAAAGGCGGAAGGTTTCAGAAAAAAAGCAGGCTCATTCGCCTGCCTGAATCTTTATTTTTGAGTTAAGTCGGCCGTTTTCACATAACCTGCTTTCCCGCCGTATGTGACGTACGCCCATTTACGGTCAAATCCTCCGTCATGGCTGAACCCCCAGCCGAGCACATTGACGGTTTCACCCGCTTTAACGGACCCTTTTTTGCCGGTTTCCAAAGTCGGCGTATAAAAGGCGGTTTGTTTCGCGGTCACCGCCTTCACCGGCTGCTTCATCAGAAAATGCGTGGAAATATAGGCTTTGTGCCCTTTGTAGTCAATCTCAGCCCAATCTGTTCCTTGAAGCCGTTTAACCTTTACGGAATCCTCTGAACGAAGCGTGCCGATAATCGCCCCCTGTTTATTTGGTTCTTTGCGGACGTTAAGTTCTCCTGCTTTCACGATATATGTATCTGCTGCGGTGTCTATTTTTGTCTGGTGAACTGCTGCGGCATTCGCTGCCGGATCGAAAAAAACGGTGCCTGCGGCTAAAAATAAGCAAAGTCCTGCGGCCGGAATAAATGCGGTTAACCCCTTTTTCATGTTCATTGTGGTTCCTCCCCGCTATTTTATAAGTTATTACACATTTCCACATTCCGCCGGTCGCCAAACATGATTTTCCTATTTCTTTTATAAAAAAAACCGCCGGACGATATCCGGCGGGCGCACTGCTATGTTAATGCAGGAGACCCCTGCTTTGATCCAAATAATGAGAAACGTCTTCCCGAACGCTCTGGAACATATGGAGCTTGCTGCCGTATGATTCGATCCATTCCTTGACGACGCGTTCCGTCATTTGCTCTCCTTGATACGGGCGGCCGGCTTTTGCGTAAGTCGCTTCGAAATCTCCCCATAAAAGCTCAACCCAAGTTCGCGCTTGCAAATAGCTGAGCATGTCATTTTTCTCAAGCAGCAAATTCGTCAGTTTGTCGATATATGTATTCATGTCTCTGTCTCCTTTCCTTGGGAAAACCTGCTGCTTTTACGCAGCTTGTCACAGGCATATACTAACTTTACGTCTTCAGTCCAGAAGGCGCAACCTTTTGATATTGGCCGAGGGGGAAAACAAATGGTCCGGAACAAGGCAAAAGGATTTCCTAATCAGAACAATAATAAGTTTGAAGGCGAACCGCGGGCAAAGGATGACTACGCTTCTAAACGGGCGGACGGTTCAATTAATTCGCACCCGCAAGAACGCATGAGAGCTTCAGGCAGACGATAACACACACCGTAAGAGACCGGGAATGACCCGGTCTTTTTTTTGCGGAGAAAAACATTCTTTTGCGGTCATAACGCTAAATAAATTCCATAATATGTTAAATGTTCAACCGAAAGCCGGTAGACAAAAAAGGAGGGGTTTTATAAAATGAAGACAGTTTCAAAACGATTGCTGAGCCTTACCGCATTCTTACTGTCAGTTTCATTATTTGCTGTTTCAGCTGAAGCAGCGGGCAGCCCGCAGACATCTGTATCAAACAGCGGTGAGGAGTTTGACGCACATCTGAATCAGCCTGTACAAACAACACAGACATCCCCCGCTTATGAAGGAACGGGTCTCACCAAAAGACAGCTTGCACAAAACAGCAAAGCTGACATCAAGTCATTAAAGCCTTCCAGTATTATTGGGACAGACGAACGAATCAGAATTTCTCCTACAACATCATTTCCATATCGCGCGACAGCACAGCTGACCGTCACATACAGCGGCAGCACAAGCACCTACGGATGCACCGGTTTTTTTGTCAATGCCGACACGATCGTTACGGCGGGACATTGCGTGTATGACCAGAAAAACGGCTGGGCATCGAAAATTACGGCAGCTCCCGGCCGCAACGGGTCATCGTACCCGTACGGCTCTTATTCAGGAAAGACATTCTACAGTGTCAAAGGGTGGACAGAAAACGGTGACACAAACTATGACTACGGCGCAATCAAAGTAAACGGGTCGCCCGGGAATACTGTCGGCTGGTACGGCTACCGGACGACCAACAGTTCCAGTCCGGCCGGGCTTTCCTCAACCGTGACAGGATATCCGTGCGACAAAGTGTCCGGTTCCATGTGGTCGGACAGCAAGCCGATACGTTCTGCCGAGACATATAAACTTACTTACACGACAGATACGTTCGGCTGCCAGAGCGGATCGCCCGTTTACCGCAATTACAGCGACACCGGCCAGACCGCCATTGCCATTCATACAAACGGCGGGTCGTCTTACAATTTGGGAACAAGGGTGACAAACAGTGTATTCGACAACATTCAATATTGGTCAAATCAATAAAGCTTTTGTTTTCTTTCTCGCGGCGGCCGTTTTATGCGGATGCGGCAAAGCGGATGATTCCGCCGCCAAAAAAGCACTGCCTGTTACGCTCCATGTTGAGGATGCAGACGGCTCACCGGCGGCCGGTGTGACGGTCACCGTGATGAAAGCGGCGGAGTCAGATCATCAGCCGAATATAGACCGCGGGGAGATAATAGGCAAGACTGATCACCACGGCGAGATTGCATGGAAAAGCGGCGCGAAAGGAACCTATGCCGTCGTTTTTGAAAAAGACGGAGTACCGGAAACCCGGAATATTTCCTTAGCTGAGAGTGATAAACATACGGTGATCAGCATTACATTGAAACGCTGAAAAAAGCTTGCAGGCGGAATATCCCCTGCAAGCTTTTTGTTATCCTTTATGCATTTGGTATTCATAAACATCTTTCTTCTCTGACAGATGAGCGAACGTGGAAAGCACAAGGCCGAGAGCCGTCATCAGCGCACCGCCGGCAAACAGCCATGAGTAAGATCCCGTTCCCCCGAGAATCAATCCGCCGATCCAGGCGCCGAGCGCGTTTGCCAGGTTAAAGGCGGAAACGCTCACCGCAGCGGCGATTGTCGTGCCGTTTTCAGAGGAAGAAATAACCTTGGTCTGCAAAAGCGGCGGCGTGCCGAACGCACATGCGCCGAACAAAAATGTCGCTGAAACGGCGGCGGCGGGAAAAACAGCGATATAAGGGAAAATCGCCAAGACGCCGATCAAGCCGATCATCACACCGATCATCGTGCGTGTCAGCAGTTTGAGCGGCACTTTCCCCGCGAAGAAATTCCCCGCCACTCCGCCGAGACCGTAGGCAAATAATGCGCCTGTAATGCCGACTGTGCCGAACCCCGCTGAATCTCTTAAAATCGGCTCAATAAACGTGTAAGCGATAAATACGCCTGAGTAGCCGAGAATGGTGATCGCAAAGGAAAAAATCACTTGCTTATGCTTAAAGACACTCCATTCATTCATCAGCATCGGAATCACTTTCGGTTTCCGGTTCGGTACGACCAGCATCAGTCCGATCAGCCCGATCATGCCTAAAACGGAAATAATGAAAAAGACGGCCCGCCAGTTAAGGGCATCCCCTAAATAAGAGCCGAACGGGACACCGAGCATCAGCGCCACGGTTAATCCGCCGTTCATGGAAGCCGCGGCGGCGGAACGTTTTTCAGGCGGCACCATTTCACTCGCAAACACCATGGCGATCGCAAAAAAAGCTCCGTGGATGGATGCGGATAAAATTCTGGAAATCGCCAGCACGGCGAAGTTTGGCGCAAAGACGCTCATCAGGTTGGCAAGGACGAAGATGCCCATCAACCCTAGCAGCACCGGCTTTCTCGGCAGCTTAACCGCGATAATGGTTACGATCGGGCCCGTCAGGCAGACGCTTGCTGCGTACGCCGTAACAAGCATGCCCGCTGAAGATACATGTATATGAAAGTCATCGGCAATCGACGTCAGAATACCCATGACAGCATATTCCGTATACCCGATGGAAAATGTGCAAATCATTAAAACAAAAATCATTAATTTCACTGATGGCTGTTTCATTTTGATATTCAACGCAAATCGCCTCCTTTTTATTAAAAAAACAACGAATTCCATCTTAAAAGATATCAAAAATGAATTCAATCATTTTTTACTGAAAGGTTGAAACGAATGTGCCCGAAAAGAAAAAGAGGCCGTAACCGGCCTCTTTTGTTATTTTTTTTCTTTTAAAACGGAAATCGGCAGTGCTTCTTCCCCGTCAGACGGGGAAGATCTGTGTCCCCAGGCGAATACGCCGTTGATGTAATCAATGCGGAAAGTGTCATTAGAACCTTCTATCTGATACACCCCGCCGGGCCGAAAGTCTTCCGGGTTCAGCATGTAAGCTTTGGCCATCGTAATTTTCCGTTCAAGCACGGCCAGTTCATTTACAATGCCCATCTGTTCCGCTTTTCGCGCTTTTTCCGTCAGTCCTGCAATTTCTGTCTGTAGTTCATGAGGCGTCATTTGACTGTATCGTTTGTCCATTTCAGTTTACTCCTCTTCCTGCAAGAATTGATCAATATCGTCAATCGAGAATCCTTTTCTGAATAAGTACTGTTTAACCTTCATTCCGCTTTCATAACTGCCGTCATAGCGGTATTTCCTGATCGCTTTTTCCGCATGAGCCTTCAGAGCCTCCATCTCGGCTTCATCATCATTTTCATACTCCGTCTGCTCCAGAGCGGCATTGATGACGTCGAAAGGGAAACCTTTTCGCTGAAGCTGCATCTGCGCCCGCTGTTTGATCTCTTTTGTGGACAGCTTTTTGTCCTTTTTCAGGATTTTGCCGATATGTTTCAGCGCTTCTTGTATTTGCTCATCAAATGTAAACGCACTGAGCGTCTCCTTGATGGTATCGTCGTCTATTCCTTTCGCTTTCAGCTCGCGGAACAGGACGTCAGGGCCTTTGCCGTTTGTTTTTTTGTGGGTGCTCGCATAGGCTTCCGCAAATTCTTTGTCATTTAAGTAGCGGTAATCGTACAGTTTATGGATGACTTCAGAAATGACCATGTCCGGCGTTTCTTTTTTCTTCAGATGATCCCGGACTTCTTTTTCAGAGCGCATCCGGTATGATAAAAATTCTACGGCGCGGTTAAAGGCTTTTTTCACGTCATCGCCGTACTGGATTTCAAGAATGTCAAGCTCGTCCAGTTCTTTCCCTTTTTTCAGGTCAAAACGCACAAGCACGTCGGCGTCGACGCTGAATGCATATTTCTCATCAAGAAAGATGTTGAAGCGCTCGGTATTTTTCTTTTGGGTCGATATTTTTGTAATAAACGGCATCCCGGTCTCCTTTCCCGCCCCAATGTTCAGGCGTTTTTCTTTTTGGCAAATGAGGTACAGTATATGTATCAACGTGTAAGGAGAGATGGATATGAATATCGCGATGACAGGCGGCACTGGTTTTCTGGGCCGGCATCTGACAGGTGTGTTTACCCGCCGGGGACATCATGTCTATATTTTATCAAGAAAACAGAGAGAAACCGAACAAAAAAATGTGACATATGTTCAATGGCTGGCCGAAAACGCGGCGCCTGAGCGCGAGCTTCCCCCTATTGATGTATGGGTGAACCTCGCCGGCAAATCCATCTTTGACCGCTGGACGGACACAACGAAGGAACAAATCATCTCAAGCAGAATAGAAGCGACGAGAGAAGTCAGACGGATTATAAAGCAGCAGCCGAAAAAACCCCGGGCTTTGATTCAGGCCAGCGCCGTCGGCATTTACGGCACAAGCACAGAAAAAACGTTCACCGAACAGTCAGATACGTCAAATGAAGATTTTCTCAGTCATACGGCTCATATGTGGGAACGTGAAGGCCAGAAAATTGAAACGCTCGGCATCCGGACGGTATATGCCAGATTCGGGGTGATGCTCGGTGAAAAAGGCGCCCTGCCGCTCATGGTTCTCCCTTATAAGCTGTTAGCCGGCGGCACCATCGGCTCTGGACGGCAGTGGCTGTCATGGGTTCATGTCGATGACGCCGCGGAACTTATTGCTTTTGCGGCGGAGCATGATGACTTGTCCGGTCCCATGAATGTGACATCGCCGAACCCCGTGGAAATGAAGCAATTCGGAAAAACGATCGCAGGCGTCCTGCACCGCCCCCATTGGATTCCCGTACCGGAACTTTTTCTGGAGAAGGCCTTGGGAGAAATGAGCCTGCTGATCGTAAAAGGCCAGCGCGCCCTGCCTAAGCAGGCGCTGACATCCGGTTTTCAATTTACGTATGAAGAACTTGATTTGGCTTTAAAGGATCTCTTATCTGCATAAAAACGGAAATAAAAGCCAATCCTATTGGTATTCTGTTTTGAAGGAGGGTCTTCTTTTATGGAAAAGAAGCGCGAAAAACATCAGCAGGGAGCCAATCTGAAAAAAATGCAGGAAGTCCTTTATTCCGGTGAATTCAAAAAAGCGGAAAGAGCAGCCAAACGGAAATAAACTGAATAAAGATCGGGATTGGGCAGATACTATGTTTGTTTGATATCACTTTTTTCAGGGGGCGATTGATATGGGCAGAAATCATACTCACAAAAACCGTGATAAAAACAAACAAAAACTTCCTCAAGTTCCGGATGCTTTGAAACGCGAAACAGACGGCACATATGAGGAATATTCAAGCGAGCTTGCTGATTCCGCTGACCGTGAAGCGCAGGCGCGGATGAAAGCCGCTGACAACAGAGCTAAAAGCAAAACCCGCTAATACGAAATCCCCGCCTCTGTAGTGAGACGGGGATTTTTTTACAACTCGGTAAACAGGCTTTTTGCCGGCGTCCGTTCTTTCGCCTTAGGCTGTTCATCAGGATAGCCCGTTTGAATGATGGCGGCAAAGCGCTCATTGTCAGCAAGGCCGAAGTCTTGGTGCACCTGTTTGTCATACATAATGCGGCCGCTTTTCCAGACCATGCCGATGCCGTTTTCATGTGCGAGAAGCTGAAGGTTTTGAATCATGCCGCTCAGCGCCGCGAAATCATCGTTTCTCGTAAATTCATTTTCATCTTCTTTTAAGACGACCAGCAAAAATCCCGGAACGGCGCTGAGGTTTTTTCTCATGTTCCGCTCTTTTTCCTCGTTGAAATCATCTTTTATCTTTTTGAAAAATGAGACGTAGCTGTCCGCAAGCTTTGCTTTTCCCGCTTCGCTTGCTGCGTAGATAAAACGCCATGGCTCCGTCAGTCTGTGGTTCGGTGCGTAAACGGCCGTTTCAAGCATATCTAATATGACTTCAGAAGGTACGGTTTCCGGTTTAAACGACCGGATGGATCTTCTGTTTCTGATTGTATGTGCAAGACTTTCGTTTTGCTGTAATTGTTCGGTTTTCGGCATGCCGATTCACCTTCCTATCCAAATGAAAATGATTATCATTTATAATATAACGGATACGACCGGCTTTTGTAAACCGTTACGGAAGCTGAAAATTGATTGTTTCGGCATACACGGCCGTTCCCGTCATCTTGATGTTCATCTCTCCGTTTTCCTCCGTGATCCTGATTTCCACTTTTCCGTCTTTCCCGATTTCCTGGCCTTGTTCAATCGTGAGGCATTCGGCTTCGGAGCCTCCGTATTGCCGCATATAGGCTGCCATGACGCCTGAAGCGGTTCCCGTGACGGGATCTTCGGTCGTTCCGGAGAAAGGGGAAGAAAAATGGCGTCCGTGCAGATCACTTTCCGGATGAACGGTTTCCAGAGAAAACGGATGAACGCTCGCTTTCGGAAGATCGCGCAAAATAGCGGGGAATTGTGCGTTGTCCGGCACCATATTCCGTGATGCTTTAAGTGATCTCAGCGGAACAATCAGTGTCCAGATCCCCGTTGATCCGTAGACAATCGGCAGCCCGCTGTGAAAATCCTCAGCCGTAATCCCGAGCGAGGCCGCAAGCTTTTCTTTGTCGCCCGTAAACGGCAGAAATTGCGGGGGAGCCTGATCGAGTGTGATGTATACCCGGCCGTTTCGTTCAGCGGCTTTTGCGGGAAGAATGCCGGCTTTTGTTTCAATTTGATATGTCTGATCAGCCTGAAGCCTTCCCTTTTCAATTAATGCGTAAAGAGAGGCGACGGTAGCATGTCCGCATAAATTCATTTCGTGGCCGGGTGTAAAATAGCGGATGCGCAGATCGGCTTCCCCGCTTTTACAGAGAAATGAGGTTTCATTGTACCCTGCCATTTCGGCGATCATCTGCATCTCTTCATCTGAATAATCATCTCCGTTAAAGACGATTCCCGCGGGATTTCCCAAATCCGGAATATCGGAAAACGCTTCATATTTAAACACGGTTGCCTGTTTCATTCATCAGCCTTCCTTTCACCTTATGATCATGTTATTCAGTATAACAGAGTAAAATTAGAATTTTTAGTTAATTATTCAAAACCAAAAAAAGACGCCTTTTAACGGCGTCTTTTTTTGGTTTTTCCGATCAGGCGGGTGACGAGGATCATCGTGACGGACAGCGATCTGTTTTTGCGGTACGCCAAGTATTTCCCGCGCCACTCCGGTTTGTATTTTTCTTTAAAGGCCCGCAGCCCGCTGAAGCTGTACATATACCGGACGTTGTTGAAGATGACGGCCGCGATTCTTTCCGACCAGAAAGATGTAAAAGCCGTACCTACGTTTGACAAAGGCGCCATGCCCATATTGAAGGTGGTATAGCCTTTTTCCTGCGCCCAGAGAAACAGACGGATGAAAAGCGCGTCCATAATACCGTTCGGCGCGCTTTTCCGATAACGCATCAAGTCGACGGATATCTCGCCTTCCTGATACATCGGCATCAGGTTGGCAAAAGCGATGATCTCCCCTTCCTCGTCTTTCACGTAAGCAATCGGCGCCTGTTCCAAATAATCCCGGTCGAAGAAACCGAGAGAAAAACCTTTCTCTTTTTTCGGTCCGAGCCATTCGTCCGAAATGTCTTTCAGTTTGGCGATAAACTCGGAGGAAAACGGCGGTTCCCCGACATGAAATGTGTAGCCTTCGCGGTCAAATTTGTTGTTAATCGCCCGCAGCCCCGCTTTTTTCTTACCTGAGAGCGTAAAGGCCTCCATATCCACGAACGCTTCTTCTCCAAGCTTGAAGAAGTTATAGCCGAAGTCATGGTACAGCGCCAGATCTTCACGTTCGATCTGATAAAACATGACACTCAGCCCCTGCTTATGCGCTTCATTCAGAAATTCCTCAATCACAAGCGGAAAAGAGTCTCTCTGTCCTGACGGATCCCCGAGCACGACAAGCCTTCTGGAAATCTGGCTGAACAATAAAAGCGCTTTGCCGTCGCTTGAGAAATAAAACCGCTTATCCCCGAGAAAGCCGAGATGGCTGAGCGCATTTCCGCCTTCTTCCGCCAAAAAGGACTTCAGCCGTTCAGGATCGGCCTCTTCTCCGATCGGCTTCGATCTTTTATGATAAAAGAACGTAAACAAAAGGAAAAACAGCGGCACAACAATAATGGCCGTCATCGTGGCATATGTAATGTGCGAATTGTTATGGACGAAATAGTCGTGGCGCAAGAGCCGATTCATTTTATCCCAAATAAAGCCGGCAATGAGATTGTAGTTAAACAAGGCGATAATAAACAGAGCGGCCGCAAAAATCATCTGGCCGAGCGTATACGAAGCCTGCTCTCTGATAAACTGCCGCTTTAACAGCACAAGCAATACGATGACGACAGGCAGAATAAAGATCGCGCTGATGTTCAATCCTTTTAAGAAACTGAACACAAAACCGCCGACCAGCGCGGCAACCGCCATTGAATAAGAACGTTTCGTCCGTTTGTATAATTCAATCGGCAGGATTAAAAGAATCAAAGCCGCGCTTAACGATAACGCGTTAAACGCAAGGAGCGCCGGGCGCGGAATATGCGGGATGACCGTCTCCCTGTCAATCGGCAGGGCGACGGACGCCAGCACGACGACTCCCGCCATGAAAACCAAAAGCGACAGCGAACCGTAAAGTACCCTGATTAAGATAGCGCGCTGGAATACGAGAAGCACGTTCGTCGTTTCCACAGCAGGCGCCATCTTCGGATTTGATTCCAGCCGTTTAAGCGTATTTTCCGTTAAATCGCCAGCCGCAAAGAACAGCCCGAACACAAACGGAATAAATGAATACACAATCCGGTAGATGACGATGGATGTCACAACCGCCTCCTGCGGAAAGCCCATATTCTGCATGCCGAGCAGAAACAGAAGGTCAAACGAACCGAATCCTCCCGGCACAAGACTGATGATTCCCCCGATAGCGGCAATGGCAAATACCCCGAATACATGGCGGACATCCGCGTGAATTCCCATGACATACAGGGAATAATACATGACGACAGCCGCCGCAAACCATTCGGCAAACGATGCCCCGATATAAGAAAAAACCGGATGCCTCGGTTTTGCTTCACCGTCTTCTGCGCCAGCTTTTTTATTGTTGATCCCAGCGGCGATTAAGGCTGCCGGCACAATAAGCGCCACTCCGGCGATAACAGCCCACAGCCACGGTTTCTCACCTGTAATCTCTCCAACCGGCAGAACCCGGGCGATGGTCAGGATACTGAAGACGGACAGCCCGAGCAGCGCTGAGGACGTAAGCCAGGCGATGCCTGCGACGAGGCGTTTTACGTCATTCGTATGTTCTTTGTATAGCATCGTCCGCAGCCCGACACCCGCCAGACCGCCGAATCCAAGGACATTGTTAAAGGAATTGGCGATAAAAGAGACCCTGAATACTTTCCAATTCGGAATGTTGAGGCGAAGCGTCCGTTTCAGCACAAAGTCATAAAAGGACATCGCGCTGACGGCAAGAAGGCCGAGCAGAACGAGAATAAATAAATCGTAACGCTCAATCCCGTTAATAATGTACAGCGTTCGTTTAAAAGAAAGGTCTGTCAATTCCTTTTTGGACTGATAAATGACTAAAAGCAAAACTGCAATAGGAAATAATACTTTTAATATCGATAAGGCATTCTTTTTAGTCAGCAATGTTCTCTCCAATCATCATAAAATAGCTTATTTATTTTAATTCCCCCAATAATCTCCAACATATTATACACTACCACCTCACATTCAAACAAAACTCGTCTGCAACTTTCTTTCTCTGATTAAAATCAGTAATATGATATGCAGGAGTATAAATGAGGAAGTGAGACGATGGATTATAATCTGCATGATACAACAGTATTAAGCGGCGATATTTTTTCTCCTGAGGAACGGGATATTTGGGTGCTGTACATGAAAGTGATGACATCGGCGGGGCTCGGCGATGTATCGGAGTGGATGAAGCTTGATATGAGCATGCCGCAAATGAAAGTGCTGATGCTTCTGAACAACCACGGGACGCTTAAGGTGAGTGACATAGCGGAGAAAATGGGCGCTTCCCTTTCAAATACGACGGGGCTGCTTGACCGTTTAGAAAAATCATGTTTCATTACACGCGCTCCGTCAGAAGAAGACCGCCGTTCAGTCGTCGTTCAATTAACGGAAAACGCGAAAGATATTTTCCGCAGCCTTTATCAAAAAGGACATGTAAAATTGAAGCGTTCATTGGAAACGCTGACCGCTGAAGAAAAACAAACGGTCAATCAAGGGCTTGCCATTTTGGCAAGAGCGCTTGATTCTTCCAAACAGGGATAGAGGTGAAAAAGGCCTGCCGGTATCGGCGGCCTTTTTTTGTTTGACATTTAATTCACTTGAAGTGAATAATATATTCGAAGTGAATTAAAAACAGGAGGATTGATCAGTATGCCGGAGCCATTGCAAACAGAAAAAAACCAGAGCCGGGCCATCACTCTCTTTACGATCGGTGTGTTCATGGCGGCGCTGGACAACGGAATTATTTCCGCTGCTCTGACGACGATGAACAGCTCTTTTGATGTTTCTCCTTCATGGGGATCGTGGGGAGTGACCCTTTACACATTGGGACTCAGTGTCAGTGTGCCGATTGTCGGCAAGCTGTCGGACCGATACGGGCGGAAAAAGCTGTTTATGATGGAAGTCGGGCTGTTCGGACTCGGCTCTTTGCTTGTCGCACTCAGTCAGAGCTTCCCGATGTTTTTGGCGGCACGGCTCATTCAGGCGCTTGGCGGCGGCGGAATTTTTATTATCGGGAGTTCGCATGTGCTGGCCGTGCTTCCGAAGGAGAAACAGGGGAAAGCTCTCGGGCTTTTAGGGGCGATGAACGGTATGGCGGCCGTCCTCGGACCGAATATCGGGAGCTTTTTGCTTGATGTAACCGGATCGTGGCATTGGCTGTTCTTGATTAATCTGCCGATTGCCGCCGCTTTGGTTGTGTGCGGCGGTTTGTTTATCGCTGAAACGAAAGAGCCTGAGGCGAAACGGCTTGACCTCGCCGGCACAATGCTGCTGTCTCTTGCGATCTTATCTTGCATGATCGGTATCACGAATCTCGATGGGGCGAAGCTGTCAGAAAGCATAATGAACGTAAAGGTGTACGGTTATCTTTTGGGAGCTGCACTTCTCTTTCTGGTGCTGCTTAAGGTCGAAAAGCGGGTTGAAAACCGAGGGGGCGATCCGATTCTCGCCTACTCGCTGCTGCAAAATAAAGTGTTTCAATGGACGCTCGTCATCGGATTTTTATCGGGAGGGCTGCTCGCTGCGGTCATTTTTATTCCTTCTTATGCGGAGCAATATTTGCACGTATCGGCGGAGAAAGCGGGTTATTGGATGACGCCGCTCGCGTTGGCGTCAGGAATCGGAGCGTGGCTCGGCGGGGCGATCACGGATAAAAAAGGTCCGGTCTTTTCCGCGGTTGTATCAGGCGCCATCGCATTTGCAGGCTTCATCCTGTTTCCGTTATGGGTGACGGATAAATGGGAATTTGTCACAGCGAGTGTCATTGCGGGGATCGGTTTCGGATTTCTGCTCGGGGCTCCGCTGAATGTGCTTGTATCAGAAACGGCGGGCCAAAACAAAGGAACAGCGCTCGGCACGCTGTCACTCGTAAGGCAGGTCGGGCTGACCCTCGCTCCGGCTTTATATGCCGGCTTCATTACAGCGGGCTTTGACCGGATCGGAGATGACATCAAAAACCGTTTAGCGAAAAGCGGCATTCCCGCTGGTCAGGCGCAAACGCCGGATATCGGCGGCGGACTTTCTTCGTTGCAGGAGCAGGTAAGCCGAATCCCCGTTCCCGCTGTCAAAAAAGCGGTTTCTGATGCGATTGAAGCGGGCATTGCCAGCGGCTACCACCATCTTTATACGGCAGCCGCCGTCATTTCATTATGCACGATTGTATCTGCGGCTGTTTTGGCGTTTTTCCGAAAGCCGGCATCCTCTAAGACAGATGCCAGCCCATCCGCCGGGAAAGCTCAGTAATATGGGCGATGTGATGTTCAGAGTGCCAGACATATAGTCCTAGCGCTTGTTCCAGCGTAATCGTCTCTTTAGATACAGGATGGAAGTATGTCCGTTTGAATTGGGCTTCCGTCATGGAGCGCAAAAGAGCGGCCCATCTTCTGTGCAGGATCGCTAACAGCTCAAGCGCATCCCCGCAAGCGGCGGTTTTGGAATCATGAAGATCGGCCCAGCCTTTTTCATCATAAGGACGGATTTCCGGTTCATTCTCCGTTAAGCTCAATTTAAACCGGGTATAGCCGTTCATGTGGCTGTCCGCCAGATGGTGAACCACTTGGCGGACAGTCCATCCCCCTTCGCGGTACGGCGTATCAAGCTGACTGTCCGACATCGCTCTGACAGCTTGTTTCAGTTTGGCCGGAGCGTGTTCCAGCGTATTGATCCATTCTTGTTTCTGTCCGGCCGAAATCGATTCAGCCGGCTGATATTCTCCAATCGGATAGCTGAGAGTTTGTTTTTCCATTTTTGTCTCTCTCCCGTTGCTCGTATTATGAAAGTATAATGGTGATGTCACAGCCTTCCGCTTTCGCTTCACGAAAGACCTGAAGCACACTCTCGGCTCCATTTTTTGTAAGCTGCTTACTTTGCTCAAACTGTCTCCATTCTAAAACGAGGGGGTATTCCACCCAGCCGGTCAGACAATCCCATAAAGCGTCAAGGTTTTCACCGTAGTATTCAGGAAGGGCAAGTTCCTTTTTCAATGTCTGGTGCAGGTCGCTCATACTTCTGATTTGCTCCCCGTTAATAACTGCTTTATTCATACGCGGCTCCTTTCCCATGTTTTTATTCTATCAGTTTACCATTTTCCTCTTCAGAAGTGACCGGAGTCTGCCGCGGTTCCAGCTGGACAATGCCTTGCCCGCCGTCAACGGCCACCCTGTCCCCCGTTTTCAGTTTTGACGTTGCATTTCCGCACCCGACAACGGCAGGAATCCCCAGTTCCCGGGCAACGATCGCCGCGTGGGACAAAGGGGCGCCGACGTCCGTTATGATAGCGGCCGCTCTTGGAAAAAGCGGGGTCCAGCCTACATTGGTTGTCGACGTCACTAAAATTTCCCCCGCCGCAAAAGAATCCCCGTCTTCCGGGACATCAAGGACACGGACAATGCCCTCCACTCTCCCGGCCGCTCCCGCGAAACCTTTTAAAGTGTGCGCATCATCAGTTTCCGCAGGCATAAAAGCATCGTAATAATCCGCTCTTCTGTCAGGATCCTCAGCCCATTTAAACGGATTGAATCTTCCGTTAATAACGGATGGGAACGGCGGCAGTTTTTTATAGGTTTCATAGTTTTGCTTTCTCGCTTGAATCGACGCAACCGCCGGCTCTTTCCCCGCGAGCAGATCGGTTATTTCATGCAGATACAAGAAGAAAATATCGTCCTTCATGCCGGTCATTTCCGCCGCTCTGAGCGCGAATGCTCTGGCTGTCCGGTACACCCTGACAAATTCGGATCTGGTTGTTTCTCTCATATTCGCGTATCCTGACGCTTTTTCCATTTTGGCTTTGAGCCATTTGACCTTATGAGGAAACTTTTCTTCAAATCTTCGGAAGGCCTGTTCATGCGCCCGCTGCTGTTTCAAAAGCAGTTGTTCGGCATCAATACCCGACTCCTTGTGTTCTTTGATCTGCTTCGTCAGCCAATCCCGGTTTTCTCCCGGATGAGGTATGGAAAGTTCGTATTCATGCGGGCCTCGGTGGCCTTGGTTCCTGAGATATTCTTCCTCGCTCATACGGCCTTTCATGACTTGATCAATGCCGATAATCGGCTCCAGGCTTGCCAGTCCGCCTTTTCCCCTTAGATTGGACAGCAGGAGATTCGCATCTTCTATCCCTGCGAGTTTTGTTAATTGAGAGGTTAACGACGAAGAGGATTGCGCAGAATCACGCCCGCCGGATATTAACGCAAACCACGCGTTGCATAAATACGGATAGACCTCATCATTCCATATCGCTAATAATGCCTGCTCCGTTTCGGCACGTTTCAGCTTTTCCTCAATATTCCGGCACCAGTCGGGCGATTCGTCCAAGTAGGAGGCCATGTTTTTTTTCGCTTGCTTCATTTTCGACAGATACGGTTTCAGTTTTTTCGGGATGATCTTCAAAAGTTCATACTTTGAGAACGGATATAAAGGTATCTTCATTTCCGCCGGGATTTCTCCCAATGTATCGCTCATCATTTTTCCTATTTTTCCGCCTTTCGGATTCAGACCGAAAGCGGCGAGCACGGAAAGAGGCTGGCTCATATTGTTATAGGCTCTTCCGCAAATATTGCCGGACCAGACATAATAACCCGGAATGATGCCCGACTCTTCATCCAGATTCCGGAGGAGCGACCATGTCAGCGGCGTCATCACATCGGGAATCGCTTCTCCTATATTTGTGTTTGTCCATAAAAAATCACCGCTGAAAGAATCATTCCATTCATAGGTTTCCAGATTTCCGGCCTGTAAGGTCGTAATCGGGCGGGATTGAAGAATATACAATGTCCCGCCCGCGGCGGCCCATTCAATATCCTGCGGCCCTCCAAGATCTTTTTCCAGCTTTTTCGCCAGTTTATAGAGCTTTGACGCATATTTGCGAAATTCCCCGGGGCCGTCATATTTTTTCTTAGGCCGTGCCAGTTTAAAAGAATAGGCATCGGCTTCCCCGGAAACGAGCTGCTCCCCGAGACCGTAGACGTAATTGCCTGTCATCTCCCGCCTGCTCCCCGTAATCGGATCTGCGGTAAACAGCACTCCGGATATCTCAGACGGTATCATCAGCTGGATGACGATTGCGATTTCATGCTCATCTTCCATTCCCTGAACGGCGCTGTACGCTTTTACCCTTTCTGACTGTGCCGATCGGCGGACTTCATCAATCGCCCTGGACATGTCTTGATCTGTTTTGACATTCAACACCGTATCGAATTCTCCGGCAAAGGAAGCCTGAGCTGAATCCTCGCTCAGCGCGGATGAGCGTACGGCAAACAACGCAGATGCATGGCGGCTGCGGATGGAATTCACATATTGATCAATAGCCTCTCTCGCCTGATGGCGCAGCTGTCCGTCCTGAAAGGCAGGCGGCAAAATCACAAACCCTTCAGGCACAGGATACCCGCTTTGATACATTTTAGAGAGAATGCTCCCTTTTCCTCCCGCAAAGGAATAAAGTTCGGCCGGAAGTTCTCCGAATGTTTTGACACAGTCATTCATAATGTCCCCGCTCCTTTTTAGTCGTTCATCCAAGCTCACAGTTTTTCTCTTTTTCACTTTTTTTGAAAGTATTTCCTATAAGTATACAATATATCGGTCTTCACAAGGGAGAAAATCGATGGCGTTATGTTGTCATAAATGCATCCGTCAAAACGGCCGCAGCGGGGTCTTCAGCCTTACAGTGAAAGCGCTATTAAAATTAGAGATAGGCTGCCCGATACTGCTTGCCTGGCATTCGCTTCCGGCTTGCCGCGGGGGGTTTCGTTTGCAGGTTATGTCAACTTCCGTATCAAAAAGGCGGCCGAAACGCCGCCTTTTTTTCAGACTGTGCGGCCTTGATGCGCCGCCGTATTTCTTTTGGTCTGCTTCGGCTGATACACTTTCCCGACAAACAGGTATCCGTATCTGAAATGGTTGCACACCCAAGATAAGAAAATGGGACCGAGCGTGCAGATCAAAAATAAAAGAAGGATGGCAGCCGGCAAAGGCATTGATCGCAAATAGCCTTCCAGAAGATATCCGCTGATTAAAAAGTAGGAGTGCAGCAGATAGATTGAAAACGAATAGTTGCTGATCATCATCACAATCGCGGGCACTTTTTTGAGCTTTGAAAACAGATGAAAACACAGAAAGATCATACTGACCGCGTACATCATAATATCCGGACGCTTAGAGGAAATGGAGCCGCCGCTGATATATGAAACGGCCACAATCAATATTGCCGATACGGCCGCACTGAAGTAAACCGCATAACGGTACTGATTGATGAGCGATAAAAAACGCGGATATTCCTTTCCGCAATAAAATGCCAGACAGAAATAAAACACCCAGCCCGGAAACGGAACCCAAAAGAACGGAAAAATAGAATCAAGCCCCGATGATGCCGGCGGATGAAAGATGGAAAAGTAAGCCAGATAGACGGCGTTGATGATAAACGAAACAGACAGCACCCACACGGGAGATGTGTTGTTCAGCCAGCGGTGCAGCAGCATATGGAGAATGTAAAATTGAAAGATCACAAGAATGAAGTAGCCGATGAAGTTTCCTAAAAACACATTTTCTAAAAATTTACCGATCACTGAAACGAATCCGGCTCCTTCTTCCGCCACGCTTTTCATTAAAATGGCATCCACCGCGGCAATAAACAGAAACGGCACGAAAATGACTTTGCCCCTTTTCTTTAAAAAACCCGCGGGAACGCCTCCCGGGTATGACCTGGCAAGCAGAAATTCCGAAATAAAGATAAACGCCGGCGTGCTGAACATCAACAGGGTCCGAAAAGCATCAACCGTATGGGCGGCACTTGCTAGGGACTCTTCCTGAATCATCAGCACCATTGAAACAACGTGAAGCAGAACGACACTTAAACAGGACAGGCAGCGAATTACGAAAATTTCTTTTATCTGCATGCGGCCGCTCCTTTTTCACAAGCGCGCCGGACTTTAGCGTATGCTTGGCGCAGCCATTTTTCCCGCAGCTTGGGTGTGCTCGTTTTGACGACAGAAAAAAGGTTCCGCTCGGCTTTTTGAATGCCGCAAAATTGCAGAATGCCTTTTTTCAGCGTAATCCAGTCCGAGTTTTTCCGGAACCACTTTAAGTACCAGCCCGGGGAATCCGCCGTATAAAAGACCTGTGCCGTCTCTGCCCGGAGCAGTCCTTTTACGCGGCCGTTTTCATATGTGTAGGCTTCTCCGGAGACAAGCACTCTGTCAAAAAAGCCTTTCATAATCGCCGGAACGCCTCCCCACCACAGCGGGTAGATGAAAATGAGATGATCCGCTTCTCTCATCAGTTTCCGGTATTTCTTCGTTTCAGCGTCCCGGTTCATGTCAGAGCGCTTTTTTTCGCCGCCGTACTTCAGCACGGGATCAAATTGGTCGGCGTATAAGTCAATGACCGTATAGCTTTGGCCGCTGTCCTTTAAAGCCATGACGACGTATTTTACGAGAGCCGCATTGAAACTGTTCTCATCCGGGTTTGCATACACAATCACCGTCTTCATATGTCCCTCCTATTATTTCTTAATTTTTACAATGATTATATCATGATGTCATATGAATGAGGCAAAGACACGAGAAAGGCTTTTTCCGTTCTGCTGCCGTTTCGATAACCTCTTTCTGCATATTTTTGCTGATTTTGCCGCCGCGGATTCAATGACAAGCATCCGGCACTTCTGCGTTTTTGAGCGGCCGTATGGTATACTAGCTGTCAAATGAATGGCTTGGAGGACAACATGAGAATTTTAAAGTACGCGATTTTAGGGCTTTTGCGAAAAGGCGAATTGAGCGGATATGATATATCGAGCTATTTTAAGGAAGAGCTCGGCCAGTTTTGGAGCGCAAAGCACAGCCAGATTTATCCGGAATTAAAAAAACTGACGGCTGAGGGATTTATTACGTTTCGCACTGCGATTCAAGGAACAAAGCTTGAGAAAAAAATGTACACGCTGACTGACAAAGGAGAGCTGGAGCTTGCTGCCTGGCTGACGAAAAAAGACCCGATTCCGGAAACGGTGAAGGATGAATTTATGCTGAAGGCTTATTTCATCTCAGCGTTGACACAGGAAGAAGCGGATGAGCTATTCACCGACCAGCTCGTAAAGCGGAAGGAGAAATTGTCCGATCTGGAAAACAGTTATCAAGAACTGATGACATCGTCCGCGGAGGCGGATTCATTTTCTTCTCCTGATTTCGGCCATTATCTCGTACTGACAAAAGCGCTTGAGCGGGAACGGAATTATATTTCCTGGCTTGAAGATATTTTGGCTCTCATCAAAAAAGCATAAACAAAACGGGGCGGCTCTGTATCTGCAAGCCGCCTGTTTACGTTCTGAGAACCGCATTGATAAATGAATCAGCCATTAAAATAAGAAAAAGCAGACTGAAATACACAATCGAATAAAAAAACATCCCCTTCGACCATTGCGTGTCATCCGCCGCCCGAAAGCCTTTGACGCTCCGGTACAGCCAGATGGCTCCGAGCAGGAGAGCGGACGCGGTATAAAACGGGCTGACGTCTATATAAAGAGGAACGAGCAGCGAAACCGCAGTCAGAACGGCAATATAGCGCAGCATTTTTATTTTTGTGGCGCGGTTGCCTTTTATGATCGGCAAAAGCGGAATGCCGGCGGCACGATACTCTTCCTTTCGCCTGATTCCGATCGCCCAGAAATGCGGCGGCTGCCACAAAAACATAATCGCGTATAACAAAATCGCGGGCATATCAATGTACCCGGTGAGCGCGCAATAACCGATTAAAGGCGGAGCCGCCCCGGGAAAGCTGCCGACAAATGTGCTCCAGACGGATTGTCTTTTAAACCAAAGCGTATAAACGACGGCATACAGCAAAAAGGCAAGCAGGCCAAGAACGGCGGTCAGTACATTAAGTGAAGCAAGCATGATGAATCCGCAGGCGCCGAGACATGTGCCGTACAGGATCATGGCCGGCGGCGGTATTTTTCCCGTGACGCTTGCGCGGGTGCGGGTTCGTGCCATCTTTGCGTCCATGCCGCGGTCAAAGAAGTTATTAAAAACAGTGCTTGATGCCATGACCAACGCCGTTCCGATCATGGCAACCGCCATGGCGGCAAATATACCGGGCCCTCCGCCCGTCCTTTCTGACTGAATCCATGCGATCCAAAATCCGCCCAATGCGGCGAGTGAATTTGAGATGATAATCCCCGGTTTGGCAAGAATGATAAAGTCCTTGACCGTCATCCGGTTTCCGTTATGCTTCATCGGCTGTTCCGTCTGTGCTGCATTTGAGTTCATTTGTTCAGGTTCTCCTTTTTCGGCTTATCATATCAGGAAGAATCAGGAAGCGCAATTTATTTTGGACATTTTTCACACAATTGTAAATTGTATATGAAAAGCCGCATCTTGTGACCGGATGCGGCTTTTGCCTTTTTCTATTCAAATTCTGCCCATACAGCTTTTTCAATCCGGCGGATGCCCTGAGCTCGGGCCGGCGATGGCGGCTCCACGCGTCATTTTTGCGCATCACTGAGATGTTCGCTCTCTTCAGTCACTCAAAAGCCGTGTGTATATTGCAAATCGACGTTCTTCTTTCCCGAGCCTTTTCAAGAAAACTTCAGAAAAATAAAAAACCTTGCCGGTTAGACGGCAAGGTTTGTTTCTTACAGTGTAAATGCGATATCCGCCCCTGATACAGGGTCTTTGACGAATACGCCCTCTTCTTTTTCTTCGATCTCAAAGCCGGCATCGGTCAGCGCTTTTGTCACACGTGACAGCTCTTTTTGATGCGGCAGCGCGATGGTGTAATAATCCAGCCCGCTTGCATTTCCCGGTTTCGGCGGCGCATGTTTTCCGGCCCATATATTCAGACCGATGTGATGGTGATACCCTCCCGCTGAAACAAACAGAGCGGACATGCCCGCGTAATTGCCGACAATATCAAAACCGAGAATATCGGTGTAAAACGCTTTGGCTTCCTGTAAGTCCGTCACATGAAGATGGATGTGGCCGATAACAGTTCCTTCTGGGAGACGGCTTTTCCGTTCAGCTCCGGCTTCTTCCAAAAGCCCGTCCACATCGACGGGCGCCGTTTGCATGACATAATTGCCCTCTGCATCCCGGCGCCACGTGCTGCGGGGACGATCGGCGTATATTTCAATACCGTTGCCGTCCGGATCAGACAGGTAAAGAGCCTCACTGACCGCGTGATCCCCCTGACCGAGCGCGATGCCGTTTTCAATCAGCCTGGCCAATGCGATGCCGAGTTCTTTCCGGTCAGGCAGAAGTATCGCGAAATGGTAAAGGCCGGTGACAGACCGCTCCGGCAGAACGACGGCGCTTGGATTTTCTTCAAGCACCAGCAGGACGCGTTTTCCGTCTGCTGACAGTCTTGCTGAACGATCTGTCTGCGAGATGACTTGAAGGCCGATTACATTCCGGTAAAAGCCGAGCGAGCGTTCCATATTTTTAATGGTCAATTTGACATAACCGATTGCCGTATCTTGATGAATGCCGGTCATTTGAACGCCTTCTTTCTTATGCTGAAAAAGTTTCTCCCTTTTTTGATTTGAAAAGGAGCTGATCCAATGAAAGCAGACGGCTTCCTGAAAGCGCTAAATGAATTGACGCAACCAGTAAGATGAAATCAAATTCCGATCCGCCCATAAATGGTGAGGAAAGCTTCGCCGTGAAGATGGCGCCGACTAATGTGACGGCAAACAGAACGCCGATAATGCGCGTTGCCAAACCGAAAAAGATCAGAACCCCGCCGACAAGCTCAATCGTCGCGATGACATAGACCATAAAGGCCGGAAGCCCGATGCTCTGGAAAAATTGCGCAGTTCCTTCCAACCCTTGAAACTTGGATAAACCGTGAACAAAAAAGATAATACCTGTTACAACCCTTAAAAGCAGTGTTCCTGTTTCGAATGATTTATTCATAAAATCCTCCTTGAAAATTATTATCACTTACTTTATGTAAGCTAGTATATATACATAACTTATTTACGTCAAGTAATTTTGTTACATTTAACGAAAATAACTTAAAAGTACTATTTGCCTTCGCTAAAAAAAGACCTCCGCACTCTGTCGGAGGTCTTTTTCCCTATCTATGATTCCCGGAACTGGCTTTCATATAATTCCCGGTAAAACCCGTTCTGGCTTAGAAGTTCGGCATGGGTTCCTTTTTCAGCCATTTCGCCGTCTTTCAGCACAAGAATCTGATCGGCTTTTTGAATTGTGTTCAGCCTGTGAGCGATGATGACGCTTGTTCTGCCCGTCATTAAACGGCCGAGCGCTTCTTGTATTTTCACTTCGGTCACTGTATCAATGTTGCTCGTCGCTTCATCCAAAATGAGCAGCACCGGGTCCGCCAGCACAGCTCTCGCGATGGAAATGAGCTGTTTTTGTCCTTGGCTGATGCCCGCGCCGTTTTGGGTAAGGACGGTATCGTAGCCTTTCGGGAGCCGTTCGATGAATCCGTGGGCATTGGCGGCTTTTGCGGCTGCCTCCACCTCTTTGTCAGAAGCATCCAGCCGGCCGTAGCGGATATTCTCCCTGATGGTGCCCTGGAAGAGAAATGAATCCTGCAGGACAAACCCCATGTTTTTTCTCAGACTGGTTCTCGTCAGTTTTTTGATGTCCGTTCCGTCAATGAGGATTTTTCCGTTATTCGGCTCGTAAAAACGGGCGATCAGGCTCGTAATGGTTGTTTTACCCGCTCCGGTCGGTCCGACGAAGGCGATTGACTGTCCTTTCGGAACGCTGAAGGACAGGTGTTTTAAGATCGGGCTGTCTTCCTGATAGCCGAAGGAGACATCTCGGAATTCAATCTCTCCCGTTTTGATCGGCTGGTACAGCGCATGCTCTTCATCTTCCCGCTCCTCTTTTTCATCCAGCACGTCAAACACCCGTTCAGCCCCGGCGATGGCCGATAACATCGTATTGAACTGATTGGCTAAATCATTTAAAGGGCGCGTGAACTGCCGCGAATATTCGGCGAATACGACGATGGAACCGATTGAAATCCACCCCTTCAGCGCAAACAGCCCGCCGACCGCCGCTATAATCGTAAAGCTTAAATTGTTTAAAGAGTTCATGACTTTCGGAATGAATCCCGAAATTGTCTGCGCCCAAAACCCCGATGATTGTAACGCCGCGTTTTTTTCTAAAAATTGTTCCATGACGCGGTCTTCCCTCGAATAGGCTTTAATGACCTTCGCCCCTGATATCGACTCTTCAATAAAACCGTTCAGCTCGCCGAGGTTTTTCTGCTGCTGCTTAAACAGCAATCCCGTCCGGTTGGTGATCCATTTAATGCTCAAAAGCATGATCGGAATAATCAAAAGCGTGATCAATGTTAAAAGCGGACTCATGTACAGCATGACGGAGATTGTGCCGACGAATGTAATGACGCTCGACAGCACTTGAATGACGGATGTATTTAAAGTGGAGCTGACATTTTCGATATCATTGGTGACCCGGCTCATTAAGTCCCCGAGCCGCTGTTTATCAAAAAACGGAATCGGCAGCTCATGCAGATGGGTAAACAGCTCGCTCCGCATTTTAAACACGGTGCTTTGCGAGATATTGATCATCCAATAGTTTTGAAACCATAAGGACAATGATTGCACGAGGTAAATCCCAAACAGGATGAACAGCACCCCCGCCAATCCGTCTGTCGTCTGTCCGACGATAAAATGATCAATCGCTTTCCCGATGACGAACGGTCCGAGCAGGCCGAATATGGCGCTTATGACTACCATGATGATCACAAGGGTTAAAAGCCCTTTTTTCTCGGCTACATAAGACCAGATTCTGCGCAGCGTGCCTTTTGTATCTTTTGCTTTCGCACGTTTTCTGCCGCCTTCATTTGGTTTGAGCGGTATTTTCGGATATCGGAAAGGTTTACGAATGTCTTTTTGCATTGTCAGCTCCCTCCTTTCCGAATTGTGATTCATAAATCTGCCGGTACAGATGAGACTGTGCCATCAGCTCTTTGTGCGTGCCTTTGGCCAGCAGTTCGCCGTCTTCAAGCAATAAGATGGTGTCAGCCTTCATTGCAGTCGTTATTTTCTGCGTAATAATAAGTGTCGTGCATTCATAGGATCTGATCGCTTGTAAAAGCTTCGCTTCCGTCTGAAGATCCAGCGCGCTCGTACTGTCATCTAACAGCAGGAGGGACGGCTTTCTGATAAAAGCGCGTGCGATGGACATCCGCTGCTTCTGCCCGCCTGACAAATTGACACCCCGCTGTCCCAGCACCGTGTCATACCCGTTTGACAGCTTCATAATCGTTTCATGGATTTGCGCGTCTTTGGCCGCTTCCATTACTTCATCTAGTGAAGCATCCTCCCGCCCCCAGGCGATATTTTCACGGATTGTGCCCGAAAACAGAAGCACTTCCTGCGGAACATAGCCGATTTCCCTGCGCAGCCCGCAAGCGGAGAATTCACCGATCGGTTTGCCGTCTATGAAAATACTGCCCGAATCAGCCGTGTACAGGCGCGGAATCAGCTGAAAAAGCGTTGATTTTCCTGAGCCTGTCGCGCCCATAATGGCAACCGTTTCTTTCGGGCTGGCAGAAAAGGACACGTGATGCAGCGCGTCTTTTTCCATGCCCGGATAGCGGAAGGACACTTCGCGAAACTCAATCCCGCCTGCAAGCGCCCGTGCCGGGTCCTGCCCCGTTCCCTCGCCGCCTTCTGTTTCCAGCACCTCGCCGATTCTTTCCCCGGAAGCCTTCGCCCGGGAAAATACCATAATGAGAAATGGAAGGACGGACAGCGCGCCTGTAATCCGCGTCGCATAGTTAATGACGGAAACGACATCTCCGACCTGCGCTCCGCCCTGAGCAATGCTTTTGGCGCCGAACCATAAGATAAACAAAATGCAAATGTTCATCAGCAGCATTAAAATCGGCATCGCCGCTTCCACGAGACGAAAAGCGGAGACCGTTTTTTCCATCAGCTTCGTATTCGATTTCAAAAAACGTTTCACTTCGTGGTTTGCACGGAGGAGCGCTTTAATCAGTTTGATCGCCGTCAGGTTTTCCTGCATGATCGTGTTGACCTGATCAAGCCGCTTTTGCACAGACTGAAACAGCGCGCCGCCTCTTTTCAGCACCCACAGCAAAAACAAAAGCAAAATCGGCACCGTGATCAGCAGAAAAAACCCGAGTTTCGCATTGACGGTCAGCGAGAGAATAATGCCGCCCGCGATCATTAACGGCGCACGAAGCATAAACCGGAGACTCATGAAAAGCATATTTTGGACCTGTGTCACATCGTTTGTCAGCCGGGTGATAAACGATGTGGATGAGAATTGCGCAAACGTCGAATAAGAGAAGGATTGAATTTTTTGAAAAAGCCCTTTTCGCGTATCATACGCATAGCTCTGGCTGATGTGGGCGGAGTAGAATGAATTTAAAATGCCCGATGCGAATGAAACAGCGGTCAGTCCGATCATCACGCCGCCCCACAGCCAAACCGTACCGAGATCCTGCTTTAAAATTCCTTCGTCAATGATTTTCCCGATCAGCAGGGGCTGTATCAGCTCTACCGCAAGCTCGATGAGCATGAAAAACAGAGCGATTCCCGCCAAAAGAGAATACGGTTTTACATATGATAAAGCCTTTGACATGTGTAAGCCTCCAAATCCTTTGTTCAATATTATTATTTTATGCCTTTCCGGCAAATGAATAAAGAAATTTGGTGTGCCGTTTTTTCAATAATCTGCGAAAAAGATAAAACCTTCCCGGGAAGGGAAGGTTTTGACCTTATTGATCCAATTGCTGTTCAATGCGCTCCCGCATTTGCGGAACGCCTAATCCGACAATGACCTGAAGCGCCCTGCCTTTTCTGACGACCCCGTGGGCTCCCAGCTCTCTGAAATCGGCGTCACTTTTGACCTTTGATTCATCAGCGACAGTGACGCGGAGACGGGTGGCGCAGTTGGTGACCTCCGTAATATTGTCCTTTCCGCCCAGCGCTTCAATATACAAAGCGGCTGTATCCCGCTGTGTTTCGTCTGCCGCCGCTGTTTCTTTTGAAGCCTGCTTCCGTTCTCTGTACTCCTTTTTCGAATAGAGCTTTGTTTCCTGCCCTTCCTCTTTTTCTCTGCCCGGTGTGACGATGTTGAATTTGAGAATGAGGAAACGGAAGACGAAAAAGTAAACAGCGGTAAAACACAACCCGATGATGATCTGGTATACATACGTCAAGCCGTGGCTTGACGCCAGCGGGATCCAGTTCAAGGTCGCAGCTTCGATCAAACCGCCCCCCATATTTCCGACGACGCCGGCCATATACATGACGGTTGCCATGGAAGCGGCAAGCAAAGCATGAACCGCAAATAAAAACGGAGAGATAAAAAGGAATGTAAATTCAATCGGCTCTGTAATTCCCGCGACAATGGACGTCAAGGTGACCGGGATCAATAGACCGGCGACGATTTTTTTCTTTTCCTTTGAAGCCGTGGCGTAAAAAGCGAGCGCGATTCCCGGAATGCCGAAGATTTTCGAGTTGCCGTGAAGCGCGAAGCCCCCCTGCGGGAACAATTCTTTCAGCGGTTTGACGCTTTGAGAGTATTCCCCGAGATGCTGCGCCCAATAGGTGACGATACCGCCTTCAGCCACAGCCGGACCGTAAATAAACGGCGAGTAAATAAAATGATGCAGGCCGGTCGGAATTAAAATCCGCTCCAGGAACGTGTAAATCCACACGCCGATCGCCCCGGAAGAAACGAGAAAACTTTGCAGCGAGCCGATTCCGGACTGAACCATCGGCCACACGTATGCCACCGCAAGTGAAATCGGTATCATAATGAAGAAAGAAATGATAACGATGTAGGAAGATCCTTGAAAAATCCCCAGGAAATCCGGCAGTTTTTTATCAAAATAACGATTGTGCAAATACACGACAATAGATGAAATAAAGATGGCGCCGATAATATTCGTATCAAGCGTTTTGATGCCGGCGATCATCGTCAGCCCGCTCGTTCCGCCGGCTTCCTGATTCATATCGACGTGAAAAGCCCCGCCCCAAACCGTCAGAATCGCATTGATAAAGTAATTGAATGTCAGATAAACTGTAAGCGCTTCCAAACAGGCCCGCGCCTGCGCTTTTTTCGCTAAGGCGACAGGTATGCCGATCGCAAACAGGAGCGGCATTTGATTAAAGACGGTCCAGCCGCCCTGTTCAATGACGTACCAGCATTGATACCAAAGCCCGTCAGGATCAGCCAGCGGCCCCATCAGCGTTTTATTTTTAAACAGCGTACTCAGACCGACAATAATACCGGAAAATGCAAATAATAAAACAGGCACAAACATCGCGCTGCCGAAGCGCTGGACTTTTTGCATCATTTCACGTGACCTCCCGCTATTTATCAAAATTTTCGAGCTCTTTATAATCAACATATGCGCGGAATAACGCTTCGCCCACCAGAAAAAACGGGGCAAATGCGACGATTTCCGTTTTATCGCTTAACGTCACCGGCTTGCTGGTCGCATAAAGATTATACGGCGTCGTTTGCGCCAGTACGTTGTTTTTCAGATTGGTGATTGAAATAAACGGAACTCCCTTTGCGGACAGGGTCCTTACCTGCGGAATTAATTCGGGTGTTTCGCCTGATAAAGAAATAATGATGAATACGTCATCAACCTTAAAATCATCACACATGATATCAAACTCTGTGATGTCCTGAATTAAAATCAGATACTTCCGCCGGGATACAAACATCCGCTGCAGCTCACGGGCGCACACCCTCTGAGCCGTCCCCGATCCGTAAACGAAAATCCGTTTTGCTTCATCTATCAGCCGGCACATCTCCGTCATATCTTTTGACTTCACGTATTTTACATTGGCTTCAATATCATCCAGCAGCTTTTCAAACGTCATATTCTCGCCCTCTTCAGGCTGATCCTCCCATTTCAGAAAAACACGGAATTCACTGTAGCCGCTGAAGCCCAGTTTTTGGGCGAGCCGCAGGATGGAAGACCGAGAGACATTGCAGGCTTTCGCCATGTCATTGATACCGAGATGGTAGCACGTATGTTTATGATTCAATATATATTTTAAAATATAAAAATCGTTGTCATTTAATTTCGCGTAATGCTGATTAACCAGTTCTTCAAGACTCATCCCAAAAATCCCCCCGTTTTCTTTCTATTATATAGAATAACAGATAAAGAAAACGGGGAAGATTGTCATCAGGAAATAGGAGACGGACTTACATCAAGCTCAGGCCAGTAGTCCTTGTTAGCCTCCATCAGATCTTCAAGAATCAGTCTTGCCACACGGGCGTTCGGCACTGTTTTTGACAGGATCAGCGCCTGCCACAGCTTTTGAAATGACCGCTCTTCCCACGCTTCAGCCGTCAGTTTTTCGACAGACACCTGCTGTTCCATCAGGCCTTTTTGAAATTGCGGTATGTTCCCGACTGAGAGCGGTTCCGGTCCGTTTGAGCCTACGAGACAAGGAATCTCAACCATGGCTGACGGATCAAAGTTTGCGATCGCGCCGTTATTTTCAACGATTAACAGCATCCTCTCCCCTGTGTTGTAAGCGATGGCCCGGGCAAGGTCGACGATATAGGAAGCATGATCATCAATTTTAATTTCACTGTTCTCCGACGATTGTTCGCGCGTAATCATATCGCATTGGCTGAAAATGAAAGCTTCCCGCCCTTCCATGACTTCGTTGGCTCTCGTATGGTTCGGATTTGATTTTTTCACCATATCATCCGGGAATAAGTAATATTGCAGATATGTGTTCGGAAGCGTATCCGGATCAGCCGCCTGTACGTCGCGCGCTTTTTTGAATGTGTCATTCCAGCTTGCTTCAGTCTGTTCGGCCTCCGTCTTCGGAACGTAGCCGTATTCACGGACATGCTCTTTCAGCTTCGGCATTAAATCATTGCCATGCCGGTCTGTGATGGACGTCCACCAGCCAAAGTGGTTCAAGCCGTAGTAACGGACGTTCATTTCTTTTCGTGAAGATAATCCGAGGATGTTCGCCATGCGATCCTCAATTCCGACCGGCATGTCGCAGATGTTCAATATTTTTGAGTTCGGTCTGAGGCGCCGTGTAGCTTCGGCCACAATCGCCGCCGGATTGGAGTAATTCAGCATCCATGCGTCGGGCGAGTACGTTTCCATATAATCAAGAATCTCCAGAACACCGCCGATAGAGCGCATGCCGTATGCGATTCCGCCCGGCCCGCATGTTTCCTGGCCGACCACGCCGTACTTCAGCGGGATTTGTTCATCGAGCGCGCGCATCGCATATTTTCCGACGCGGATATGCGCCATGACGAAGTCAACATCCGTAAAAGCCGTCTCTGGGTCATCAGTCGCCAGAAATTCAATGTCCGGCGCTTTTTCTTTTATAAATACCTCACACGCACCCGCAATCCGCTCCTGCCTTTCTTTATCATTGTCATAAAGTTTCAGCTTTCTGATCGGAAACTCTTCCAGGTGATTCAAAAGCATTAATACAATTCCGGGGGTAAATGTGCTGCCGCCGCCTGCAATAACGATTGAGAATGATTTGTCTGTCATGTGAAGCCCTCCTCTGATAACGTTTACATTTTATTTATATCATGAGAAGGTCCGATCTGTACCGGGTTTGGAGGAGTTAGATCATTTAATCAATTTTAGTTATTTTTCTCAAAAAGCGGGAAAGTTCCCACAGGTACGAAAAAGGCCTGCTGTCATCAGCAGACCCATTCTCAAAAATGCTCTTGTAAATCAGAAAGCAGCACTTCCTGCTCAAATTGCGGATTTCCGATCGGAAAAATTCTGGCTGTTTCCTTGTCTTCGTTGACATGCTGAATATAAATCGGAACTCCTTCGTACGTCACATACGCCATGGCGGCGGATTCCGAAATGTCTTTCGCACGCTGTGTATTCACGTCTCAAACCTCCTTTAGGCCTCACACATAACGTGTCCGGCAGCCAAGAGAAGTATGCTTGTTTCTTACAATTGTCCGGTGGTGAGTTTGAATTTTTTGAGGCGTTTGTAAAACGTGCTCCGCGGGATTCCGGCCATTTTGGCGGCCAGCGTGACATTCCCCTTCGCTGATTCAAGGGCGTTTACGATGATGTTTTTCTGAATGTGCTCCCGGATGGAGACAGGGGACGCTTCTTCCTGTTCATAAGACTCGGCCGCCTCTTTAAGACCTGACGCTTCAAGCAGGGCTGCGATGGGGCGTTCTGACAGCCGTCCGTCCGGGAACATGACGGAAAGACGTTCAAATACATTAAACAATTCCCTGATATTCCCCGGCCATTTCCGGCTCTTTAATAGGTCTAAAAAGTCATCAGGAAGCTCCCCCCGCCAGCCGCGATTTCGCTGAAATTCAAGGAAGAGGCCGGGAATGTCTTCGGTGCGTTCTCTTAATGGAGGGAGGTGGATCGGACAGACGTGAAGCCGGTAAAATAAATCTTCTCTCAGCTTTTTGCATTCGACAAGCTGTCTCAGATCAGTGTGGGTGGCAGTGATGATTCTGATGTCAACGGGAATCTCTTTTGTCCCGCCGACCGGGGTGACTTTCCGTTCCTGCAGCACCCGTAACAGAGCGACCTGCATGGAGTGTGATATTTCTCCGATTTCATCGAGGAAAAGCGTGCCTTTATCGGCTTTTTGCAAAGCACCGTTATGTCCTTTCCGTTTGGCCCCGGTGAAGGCGCCTTCCGAGTAGCCGAACAGTTCGCTTTCAATCAGCTTTTCGGGGACCGCTCCGCAATTGACGGCGATAAACGGGCCGTTTTTCCTGGAGCTGTTGTTATGAATCGCCCGGGCGGCAACCTCCTTTCCCGTCCCGGTTTCTCCCGTAAGACAAACGGTTGCGTCCGTTCGGGCGACAAGCTCCAGCTGCTGAAGCATATGTCGGGATGACGGGCTTTTGCCTGCCGCACCATGGAATATAAAAGACGGCTTTTCTTCTCGTTTGGATAAATAAACGCATGTGTAGCCGTTCTCCTCCCGCTTCGCCTGCTTGATGTGATAGCCATGTTCCTCAAGCCCGCGCAGCGTATGTCCGGTAAAATGCTGAACGGGACGGCTTGCGGCGATAACCCGGCTCATTTCATTGCAAAGCACGATCGGATCGTGAGACCGGGTAAGCCCGGCGAACTTGCTGATCATGTCAAGTTCTGTCATTTTGATCTTTAGGGCAAGCTCCCGTTCCGCCGTATAAGCGATGGAGGAGGCAATTCCGAGCATAAACGGCTGAGCGCGGGCGGCGGGGCAGGAAATATCAATGACACCCGCCAGCCGCCCGTCTTCATAACGGATCGGCGCGGCGGAACAGCTCCATTGATGAGAAGCGAGCGAATAATGTTCGGAACCGTGTATCATGACCGGCTCATTTGTATAAAGAGCCGTCCCGATCGCATTCGTGCCGACGGCCGTTTCCGTCCAGCGGGCGCCTTTTAAGAAATTGATGCGGTTCGCTTCATGAATGGTGCGCGGGTGGCCGTCAACTGAATGGACAACGCCGTCTGAATCAATCAGGAGAACCATCATTTCCATTTCCCGCATCGCCGTTTTCATTCTTTCTGCATACGGCGTTGAGGCCGCTAAAAATAACGCATGCTTTTCGGCCTGTCTTTCTAAATGATCTGCCGGCATCACATTCGGCCCCTTTTCGAGATAAGGGTTGACGTCGGCTTTTTTGCAGCGGTGCCATGAGGCGGCCACCCGCTTCTGAATACGGGATTCATCGAGCACGCCTTCTTTCACAAAACGCTTCCAGGTTTTAAAATCATTCCGAATGACATTCATTGTATTCGCTCCCCCCTGTTCAGACCATCTTTTCATATATTGTAGGGTAAAAATAAAGCGCTTTCAACGAAAAATACCCCTTCTCATCTGAGAAAGGGTATTCCGGTTATACGGAATGCACCGCAAGTCCGGTGACATTCAGCAGGGCTTCCTGAAGCGTTTCTGACAGAGTCGGATGCGCCGCGATAAAGTGCTCCGACATATCCGCCGTCATTTCACCGTTCATCATCATGACCGCCTGACCGATCAATTCTGTCACGTCCGGCCCGATCATTGACACGCCGACGATTTCTCCGAATTCCGGTTCGGCAATGATTTTCATTTTGCCGCCATGCTGATGCTTTATTAACGCTTTTCCGTTAGCAGAAAATGAGCATTCTCCGATTTTCACATCTCCGTATGTCTCTCTCGCCTGTGTTTCCGTCAGTCCGACAGCGGCCATTTCCGGCGATGTATAAATACAGCGGGGCACCGCCCGCATATTGACTTTGCTGTCCTTTCCCGAGGCATGCGCGGCGGCTGTGATTCCTTCATGAATGGCGGCATGCGCGAGCTGCATTCCTCCGGCCGCATCGCCGCACGCGTATATATGAGGCACATTGGTCTGCATATGGTCATTGACTTCAATACCGCGCGGAGAATACCGGATGCCGGCCTGCTCCAGATTCAGGCCTTGCAAACGCGGTTTTCTCCCGATTGCAACCAAAACGTGATCAGCCTGAGCCTCAATTTCTTTGCCGTCTTTTGTCCACACGGCGGTTTTCCTTTCTTTGTCAATCCGCTGAAGGGCGGCTTTCGTCTGAATATCAGCCCCGCTGTCTCTTAAAGAGTCTTCGAAAACGGCGGCAATTTCTCCGTCTTCTGCCGGGAGCAGCCGGTCAGCCGATTCAATCACCGTCACTTTCGTTTTAAACCGGCTGAATAAAGAGGCAAATTCACAGCCGATCACACCTCCCCCGACAATAAGCAGAGAAGAAGGAATTTGCTGTAAAGAAAGCGCGTCTTTGCTGTCGATCACCCAATCGCCGTCAAATGGGGCAAACGGCAGCTCCGCCGGTTCAGATCCGGATGCAATCAATATCCGATCCGCTTCCAGAATGTCTTTTGCGCCTCCTTCTCCTTCAACAAGCAATGTCTGCTCTGTGAGAAATGAAGCTGTCCCGCTGATGACTTTAATCTGATTTGCTTTCATTAAGTATTGAATTCCCTGCACGAGCTGGCTGACGATTTGCCGTTTGCGCCCCTGCATGCGGGCCCAATTGAGTGTAATGTTTTGCGGCAGTTCGATGCCGAATGTATCTGCGTGCCTGATTTTATCGAGCACATTCGCGCTTTCCAAAAGCGACTTTGTCGGAATGCACCCCTCATTGAGACAAGTGCCTCCGAGCGGCCCTTTGTCAATCAGAACGACTTCTTCTCCCCTCCGCGCGGCAGTCACGGCAGCTGCATATCCGGCAGGCCCGCCGCCGATAATGGCTAGTGTCAATCTCTTCACCCTCTCTATAAAATCAATCCGGCCGGCTCTTCAAGCAGCGCTTTGACCGTTTTCAGGAAGTCCGCAGCCGGTGCGCCGTCACATACTCTGTGATCAAAGGTAAGGCTCAGCGGCAGCATGGTGCTTTTGACAAGTTCATCTCCTTTAAACGCAGGCGTTTCATAGCTTGCGCCTACTCCGAGAATACCGGCTTCAGGCGGATTAAGAATCGGGGTGAAATGCTCAATTCCATAACCCCCGAGATTTGTAATAGAAAATGTCGATCCGTGCAGGTCATCTCCGGAAGCATTGCCTTCCCGCGCCCGGCGTGCCGATGTGCTGATGTGATCCGCAAGCTCAAGGAATGAAAGCTTTTCCGCATCCCGAATCACCGGCACAACGAGACCGTTTTCAAGAGAAACCGCCATCCCGAGGTGGACATATGGATAGGTGATGATCCGCTCCTCTTGATAAGAGCTGTTCAGCTCAGGATGCTGTTTCAGCGCAAGCACCGCGGCCCGGGATACGAAATGTGTGACCGTCAGTTTAACACCGCTCCGCTTTTTCGCGCTGTCGGCGAGCTGCTGCTGCCATTTTACAAGCTCCGTAATGTCCGCTTTCATAGTCAGCGTCAGCTGGGCGCTGTTTTGCAGGCTTTTGTGCATTCGGTCTGCAATTACTTTTCTCATCGCTGAAGCCGGTTTTCCCTCCGGCTGTGCCGTCTGAACCGAAGACTGCGGTTCAGCTTCCGTCTTCATGGCCTTGATGACGTCAGCTTTTACGATTCTGCCTCCGGGCCCCGTCCCGTTCAGCGTTTCAACTTTCAACCCGGCTTTCTCCGCCATTTTTCGGGCAACGGGAGATATTTTCACGCGGTGTTTACGCTTTTGCCCGGCTTTGGGAGCGGGAATATGTTCAGGTTCAGATTGCGGTTTCCCTGCATTTTCAGGAGCCGGCGTCTCCTTCTCCCGCACTTCTTCGCCGTTTTCCCCGATATAACAGATGGGCGTTCCCGGCGGGACTCCTTCTCCCTCTTTGACTTTAATATGGAGAAGCGTGCCGCTTTCAGGCGCTTCTATTTCCATTTCTATTTTTTCCGAGTTGATGCTGGCGATGCTTTCTCCCTTTTCAACCGGGTCGCCGACTTTTTTATTCCAGACGGATACTTCACCTTTCTTCATCGCCATTCCCAGCTTCGGCATTACTACTTTTACAGCCATTCTATATCCCTCCTTTAATTCATTGCCGGCTCGCCAAGCAATTCAAGCGTGACGCTGACAATTTGGTCTGGTGTCGGCAAATATTGATCTTCAAGCACCGGCGAAAACGGCACTGGTGTATGCGGCGCTGTAATCCGCTTAATCGGCGCATCAAGCAAATCAAAGCCCTTATCGGCGACAATCGCAGCAATATCCGTGGCGATGCTGCAGCGCGGATTGGCTTCGTCAATGATGATCAGCCGGTTTGTTTTTTCTAACGATGTGAAAATCGCTTCCTCATCTAAAGGAGACAGACTCCGGGGATCAAGCACCTCGGCGTCGATGCCTTTCTCAGAAAGCTGCGCAGCCGCTTCAAGCGCAGTATTGACCTGCTTGCCGACCGCAAACAGTGTGATGTCGCTGCCTTCGCGTTTGATATCCGCTTTTCCGAGCGGAATTGTATAATAATCTTCCGGCACCTCGCCCTTCATGTTGTAGGACGTTTTATCTTCAAAAAAGAATACCGGATCATTGTCTTCTATTGCCGAAAGCAGCAAACCTTTGGCGTCATACGGATTGGATGGAACAACTGTCTTCAGTCCAGGGATGCTCGTGAACAGGCCATACAGCGCCTGCGAATGCTGAGCGGCTGCCCGGAACCCGGCTCCGTATGTGGTGCGGACGGTGATCGGCACTTGCGCTTTACCGCCGAACATATAGCGGAATTTCGCCCCTTGGTTGATCACTTGGTCAAAGCACGTTCCGATAAAATCGTTAAACATCAGTTCCGCAATCGGTCTCAGCCCCGTGGATGCCGCAGCCATGGCCGCACCCATGTAGCCCGCCTCAGAAATTGGTGTGTCCAGCACCCTGCTTCTGCCGAATTCCTGTACGAGCCCCTTTGTGACCCCCAGTACACCGCCCCATGCTTCATCATCTTGCAAGTGATCGACCGCCGCTCCCCCGGCGACATCTTCACCGATTACAAGCACATTTTCGTCTTTTCTCATCGCAAGCTTCATTGCTTCATTGAGCGCGTCCGACATGCTTATGACTCTCGCCATCTCACATTCCCCCTTTTTCATATGACACGTAGACGTCTGTCAACAGCTCTGACTCTTTCGGATATGGACTCTTTTCGCTGAACGAGACGGCTTTTTCAATCGATTCGCTGACACGCTGTTCGATGTCTGACAGTTTATTTGCATCTGTTTCTTTTAGAAGATAGTTTTTAAAGCCTTGGATGGCATCCTTTTCTTCAAGATGCTCAGTCTTTTCATCCTTTGTTTTATAAGTTTGGGCATCCCCTTCGAAATGTCCGTAGTTTCTGTAAGTCATACATTCAATCAAAGACGGGCCTCCGCCGTTTCTTGCTCTTTCTATCGCTTCCCCGGCTGCCTGATAAACTGCTAAAATATCTTTTCCGTCCACCGTGACCCCCGGCATGTTGTAGGCAGCCGCCCGATCGGCGATTGAATCACAGGCTGATGCGTACTCAAATGTCGTGGCTTCGCCGTAACCGTTGTTTTCGGCGATGAACACGACAGGAAGATTCCATACTGCCGCTAAGTTCAGCCCTTCATGGAAGGTCCCTTGGTTATTGGCTCCGTCCCCAAAAAAGCAAACGCTTACATTTTTAGTTTGTTTATATTTAGCCGTGAGCGCTGATCCGCATGCGAGCGTGAATCCGCCCCCGACGATTCCATTTGCGCCTAACATGCCTTTATCAAGATCCGCAATGTGCATAGAACCGCCTTTGCCTTTACACAGTCCGGTCGCTTTTCCGAATATTTCCGCCATCATGCCGTCCAGATCACAACCTTTGGCGATACAATGGCCATGTCCCCTGTGTGTGCTTGTAATGCTGTCGCCATCATCTAAATGAGCGCACACCCCCGCAGCTACCGCTTCTTCACCGGCATACAAATGGACGAATCCGGGAAGCACTCCTTGCGCGAACAGTTCATGCACTTTGTCTTCAAAGCCCCTGATTTCCAGCATCTTTTGGTACATCCACAGCGCTTTCTCCTCAGTTAATGACAAGCCTTCTCGTTTTAACAATTCCATTTTGTGCGCCTCCTTCTATTTAGGGTTCACACTTATAAATGCAAGAAGCATGCCAGCCTTTGAAGCCCGTAAAATGAATGTTTTTATTTTTACAATGGAGACAGTTTGAGACAGGTGTCTCATTTTGTCTCGATCTGTTCCCTTTGTCTCGTTTTATGGTATACAAAAAAGACCGGGCATCACCCTGTCTTTGACAATGATCGACGTATTTATTTCCTCGGAAATCTTTTAACTGCTTCATTCTTTTGCATACAGTCTATCGCGGCGTTTGAGTGGTTACACTCTTTTTTTTCATATCCGCGTGCTGCAGTTCATGCTTTTCTTCAACAGCCCGATTCAGCGCTTGAAGCATGTAGCCAATGCCTTTATACGATGACAAAGGCCAGGTGATATGCTGATGCTCTCCGATGACGGCGTTTAGGACGCTTCGGTATTTTTTCCCGCCAAGCATGATAAACTCTTCGATGTCGGAAAAGCCTTTTTCATGAAATTGACGGCGCAGCTCGTCCGCTGCCATGATCTCCGGATGACCGGTTCCAAAAGTGACATCGTAATTTCCGGGAACCATATCATCCGGACGAAGGAATCCGTGCTTTGCCGACAAAATTACCCACTCATCGAAAAATGCTTTCGCATATCGCTCGCACGCCTGATGAAACGGGCTGAGATAAGCGTCTTCCGCCCTTACCGGACCTGTATCTGAATGGACATCCCAAATTTTTTTCTTGCCGCAGGGGATGATGCACAGTCGTTTCATTTTTCTCTCCCCTTTATGATGTATGTCCTATCAATGTACCATGATTCGTTTATTTCTGCATGACGAAACTGGCCATGGATCTGTCTGGGTAAAAACTGCACACAAAAAGACCCGGAATTCAAACCGAAATCCGGGCCGGATGAAGAGTTATTTATGTCACTCTTGCTCCATCCCATCAAGATACTTTCTCTCAAAGTCATCGAGCAATGCACGCACTTCATCTGTTGACTTTGTATTCATGCATTGATTTCTTAATTCACTTGCTCCACGGAATCCGCGGAGATATATCTTGAAAAAGCGGGGGAGCGGTTTATATGCTCGAGCTTCTGCTTTTGAATATTCATCATGAAGATCCAGGTGCAATCTCAAAAGATCAAGCAATTCCTTACTGCTATGCTCTCTCGGCTCCTTTTCAAAGGCGAATGGATTAGTAAAAATGCCTCGTCCAATCATAATCCCGTCAACACCGTATTGTTCAGCGAGTTTCAAGCCGGTTTCACGGTCAGGAATATCCCCATTGATCGTTAATAGGGTATCCGGCGCTATCTCATCACGAAGTTTCTTGATTTCCGGGATGAGCTCCCAATGCGCATCTACTTTACTCATTTCCGCTCTTGTACGCAGATGAATGGAAAGATTCGCAATGTCTTGTTTCAGTATGTGTGTCAGCCAGCCGCGCCATTCGTCTATATCCGTGTAGCCAAGTCTGGTCTTCACACTTACCGGCAGACCTCCTGCTTTCGCCGCCTGTATTAATTCGGCTGCAACTTCAGGACGGCAAATCAGGCCGCTTCCCTTTCCATTCCCCGCCACATTAGGTACAGGACAGCCCATATTGATATCCAGGCCCTTAAACCCTAATTCCGCCATCCCAATACTCATTTGGCGAAAGTTTTCAGGCTTATCTCCCCATATGTGGGCAACCATCGGCTGTTCATCCTCCGTGAAAGTCAAACGGCCGCGCACACTATCCTTCCCATCCGGGTGACAATAGCTTTCTGAGTTTGTAAACTCTGTGAAAAACACATCAGGTCTGCCTGCTTCACTCACAACATGGCGAAAAACGACATCCGTCACATCTTCCATTGGTGCCAGTACAAAAAATGGCCGTGGTAATTCACGCCAGAAATTATCTGTCATAACAAATCCAAATCCTTTCATGATGGGATACAGCCAAACCTTTATCCCAAAATTAAAAACTGACCATGCTTCTTTTACACTTATAGCATGTGTCAGCACTTCTTATCAAACGATAGTAAATTTTGAACATTTCACTTTTTACACGTAAAAAAGTGAAAAAGCAAACTGAAGCAGAACGCCTTAATTGAGTTAACGTAATAGACTATCGCTATAGTTAACCCCATATCGTTCATTTCTGATCAACTCAGCCAACTCCTTAACCTTTAAAAGGGTTTGAGAGAGAAAAAAGTGTGATGATTATCTACACCTATTTTTTTATTTATATTGTGGTTTATTAATAGTAGCGCTGACCTTCGTCTTTCTTAGCGGCCTTACTTTTGCTCTTTTTGGATAAAAGGATTCCAACCTAAATAGAATATCATATGAGTTCTCCCTATTACCAATGCAAAATAATTGTCCATATGTCAATATCTTTATAACGTTTTAGTTTTAAAGTTATTACTTATAAACAAAATATCTGCATAAAAAAAATAAATAATTACATTTATAAGGTGCCACAGTAATCATCTATAAATGTTTGTATAAGGTTACGATTCGGTAATCCTGATCCAAAACCAATAAAATAGACTGCTGACTAAGTGCCGCAGTCTCATTCATAAGATTAATAAAAAAGTGTTCATTTTCTTTCATCATTAAATAAGGCATCAGAAGTTATTGCTTTCATTTCGAATATCCTTTGTTATACCTGTGATGATTTGTATAACAGTGAAAACCCCCAAGAAAACAGTGACAATATTAAACCATGGATTATCATAGAATGAAAGATATGTTTGAAAGAAATCCAGCTCAACTATGTTTGCTGGGAATCCATTCATTTCTCTATAATTAGGACCCCATCCCGTTAATTCTGCAAAATTAAAATAAAGCTGTGAAACTAAAAATGCCAACAACGTTTGAAACCAACTTCTTTTAAATAACGGTCGTTTTTTGTTTACTTTATCCATTTCATTATCCGTTTCCTTTTCTGCAATACTTTTTAGCCAAGTGTCAATCTATAATCTTTATATTATGAAGCATGATTGTCGCAATAATTGCTTATTAAGGATATAACCATTGCAGGTATTACTGTAATAGTTGTTATCACTTGCGTTTCCGCCTCGGATTTATTTCTTCTTTGGGAATAAGGAAAATAATCGGGGTCCTTTTTTCCTGTTTAGGCTTTCATATCATGTATAACGACCAAACATGCTTTTTTAGTGTGTTTGATCTTTTATCCACAGTTGTTGCTAATAGTAGATGTTCCAACTGCCGTTGTGATTAGTGTAAGTAAGCAACCTTGCCTTTTACACCTTCTGCTTCAGAACCTTCGTTCAGTGGTTGAGGTTCCAATATCTCTCATTCGGTTTCACCTCCTTTTTATCATTTATTACAACTATCGCCAATAGTAGAAGTGCCGATGAGTGTCGGGGACTTTATTCTTTAAGAAAGAAGTTTACAAAATATTAACTGAGATTACAAGTATTCACGGAACATGAACGACTTGTTATTGCTTCTGGTTCACAACAAGATCTTCATATTTTGTCTGTAATGCCGTTTCCAAACGAAAAAAAGAAAGTGAAGCAGCCTACTTGGCTGTTTTTCACTTGCTTTTCCATACGTTTTTTTCAACTCTTTTTATCAGTTAAATAAAGACAAAAGACAGATAGGACAAGGGCACAAAACATAAAAAAACCCGGAAATCGGAAATGTTTAATTTACCGAAATCCAGGTCTGATTACGAATTGTTTATTTTAGTTAGACGATTTTAATACAAGCTTCGCCACGGCTTCCACATGAGCCGTCTGCGGAAACATATCAACAGGCTGAATATATTCGACGCGATAGTCCTTCGACAGCGTCTGCAAGTCTTTCGCCAGTGTGGAAGGATTGCAGGATACGTAGACGAAGCGTTTCGGTTTTACTTTTTTGATGGTATCTAAAAATGTTCTGTCACAGCCGGTTCTCGGCGGGTCGACGATGACCACGTCAGGGCGGAAGCCTTCTTTCGTCCATTTCGGGAGCCAGTGTTCGGCTGTTCCTGTGACATATGCCGCGTTTTTGATGCCGTGTTTTTTGGCGTTTTTCTTCGCATCATCAATTGATTCTTTAATGACGTCCATGCCGCGGATCTCTTTTGCGCCGTTTGAAACCCACATGCCGATCGTACCGACGCCGCAATACGCGTCTACGACTTTTTCTTTTCCTGTCAGCTGAGCCGCTTGTTTCACTTCATCATACAGCTTGACCGTCTGCTCAGGGTTGAGCTGGAAGAAGGCGCGGGCGCTCAGTTCAAATGACACGTCACCGAGCACTTCTTGAATGGCATGGCTTCCGGCCAGCGCTTTTGTTTTGTCACCGAAAATGACGGATGTGCGCGCGCCGTTGACGTTTTGAATAATCGATTTCACTTCCGGCAGACGGTTTTGAATGGCTTTGACGATCTCGTCTTTATTCGGCAGTGTCTCTTTCGCGGTGACAAGCACGACCTGCACTTCGCCTGTTTCAAAACCGACTCTCGTCACGATGGTGCGGACATCGCCTTTTTTGGTCCGTTCGTTATAAACGGATACGTTGTGTTTTTCCAAAATACGGCGGACGATACCCGTTGTTTTGTTTGTCGCCGGATGCTGGACAATGCATTCCTTAATCGGAACAATTTTATGGGAATCCAGTCCGTATAAGCCGGCAATGATGCTGCCGCTTTGCGAGCGTCCGACTTGGAACTGGCTTTTGTTCCGGTAATTCCAAGGGTTGTCCATTCCGATCGTATCTTTAATGTTCATTTCTTCGACATTGAATCTCGTATGACGTTCCAGAGACTGAATGACGATGTCGCGTTTTTCGCGAAGCTGCTGGGTGTATGCCAGATGCTGAAGCTGACAGCCGCCGCACTGGTCATAGACCGGGCATGGCGGCGTGACGCGGTGTTCAGACGGCTTGCGGATTTTTTTGACACGTGCTTCTGAAAATTTCGGCTGCACATTTGTCGCTTCGGCAACGACTTCTTCACCGGGCAGAGCGCCGGGAACGAAGACAACTTTTTTCTTAAAATAGCCGACGCCCTCTCCGTTAATGCCGAGACGTTTGATGGTCAGCGGAAATGTCTGTCCGATTTTCAATTCGGCAGGCGCCTTTTTTTGATGTTGATTCACGTTTTTTTCTCTCCGTTTCTATATAAAGCCTTCCTCCTGGGAAAACGGCTGATTTGAAATATCACATCTTTTCAGTATAACATGCAGCCGGCGGTTCCTTCATGTTTTTCACTGGAAGTTTCCAAAAATCCTCATCATTCAATACTTCTCCACAAGTACAAGGACGCATAGCTTAAATACGGCGCCCATTCGCTGCTTACCTGGAGCATCACGTCTTTTGACGGTTTATCCTCAAGGGCGAAGCGGCGTTTGACGGCGTTTTGCAGGCCGATGTCCGCCAAAGGAAACAGATTCGGGCGGCCGAGGCCGAACATGAGGACGTTTTGGACGGTCCACGGGCCGATGCCTCTGATGGTGATCAGCTTTTTCATAATGTCTTCATCCGACAAATGGGTAAGTTCCGCCAGATTGAGCGCTCCTTCTGCAATCATCCGTGAAATGTCAATCGCATATTCCGCTTTTCTCATGCTGAACTGGAGCTCCCGCAAGTCCTGATACTCAAGCCCCGCGATCGTTTTCGGCTCGGGATAGCACCAGACGCCGTCTTTTTGTTCACCGAAGGCATGGACGAACCGTTCCGTTAAAGTAAAAGCGAAGGACAGGTTGAGCTGCTGGTGGATGATGCATTTCATGAGACAGTTGTAGACGTCATATTCCAAGACGAGCGGGGTTCCCGCATGCTCCTCAAAAAGCGCCGACAGATTTGTTTTTGAGAAATGATCAAGCACAGGCTGAAGCGGCTGCTCCCACTGAAAAATGTGTTTGATCCGTTCAATCATCTCCTCGCGGTCCGTTTCTCCGCTGACGAGAAAGACCGGGTCTGCGACGGTGCCTTCCGCTTGAACCGTGATGACGGACAGTTTGCCGTCCCGTGTTCTGAGCGGCACTTTGATTGATCTTGCATGAAGATCGACCGCATTCAGCGGATCGAGCGACAGCCTTTCAAGGACTTTATCAAAATGATACGGCGGTGTGACCGAAACCGTTTCCTCCCACATATGCTCCACCCCTTTTTGTCCAAGTATATCATGAAGCAGCCGGGCGGCAATTCGTATACTTTTCTTCATAACGCCGCATGATATAATGGCAGGCGGAGGGTTGTTTATGATACATATAACCGCAATCACAACACATAATGAGATATTAGATAATATCCCCCTATCACGTACAGAACAACCGGACATCGCATGGTACTGGATTGATTTTTTCGGCGCTGAGATGCATGAAACCGAGCTGCTGCGTGATTATTTTCACTTTCATCCGCTTGCGATCGAGGATTGCTTTCAGCATATGCAGCGGCCGAAAATCGACCATTATGACGGCTACCGTTTTTATGTGCTCCAAGCCTTGAACCCGGACACACTGGAAATGGAAGAGGTGGACATTTTTCAGTCCGACCGTTTCATCGTCAGCTTCCATTTGCACGAATCGCCCGGCGTCTCAAAGGTGAGAGAACGGTTTTTCGCTTCTCCGGGATTAGCCAAAAAAGGGCCCGGGCACATCACTTATATGATTATGGATCAGCTTGTCGATGAATATTTCCCCGTGCTGTACAAAATTGAAGACCGGCTGAATGAAATTGAAGACAGCAGAACCCATAAATCTTACGGCACTTTAATGAATGAAGTGTTTGAATTGCGGACTGATCTTTTGAACCTGAGGCGGACGATCATTCCGATGCGCGATTTAATGTACCGGATTTTGAGCCTTGACCATGTAAAAGAAAGCCGTGAAACGAAAGCGTATTTCAGCGATATTTATGACCACCTGTTAAAACTGGCTGAGCTGATCGAGTCAAACCGTGATATGACGTCAGATTTGCGGGACAGCTATGTGACGCTGAATTCAAACCGGATGAACGCCATTATGATGACATTAACCATCGTCTCGACCATTTTTATCCCGCTGACGTTCATCGCAGGGGTTTACGGCATGAATTTCGATAACATGCCTGAGCTTCATTGGAAATACGGGTATTTTATCGTTTTGGGCGTAATGGCCGTTCTTGTGGCCGCCATGCTGTTTTGGTTCGCCCGCAAAGGCTGGTTTAATATTTTCAAGTAAGAACGGCTGCCGGCTGTTCTTTTTTTTGAGAAAACATGATAGTCTGGAAAAAAACGTAAAGAGGTGTGCGCCGTTACCATCCTTTCTCACAAAATCATTTCTTCTGTCCTCCTGGCTTTCAGTGTCATGTCCATTGCCCCGCTGTATAACGGCCGTACGGTGTCTGATTACATCTTTGAGTTACTCGGCTTTTCCTCTTGGCCGGAAGATGGAGCCCATATCTCCGTCATTCCCGGGGTCGTGCTTTACTTTGCGGCGTTAATCTGGTGTGCCGCCGCGTTCAGGCGGACGCTTCCCGCGGCGGGGCTGTTTCTGATCTTTCTCAGTATGGGGGCCGCTTCCGGTATCAGTCCTGCCACCGAATATGCCGTTTTTTCCTTAAAACAGTTCGCGCCCGAAAAAGAGGCTGTCGAGTATTTGAAGCACCGCAGCGAATGCAGTCATCTGGTTGAGCGAAAAAGAGCGGGCATGAGCTGCACGCTTTATATCAATCATTACGGAAAAGGGGAACAAACCATTTCTGTCACCCCGGATTTATCAGAAAACATAAAGGACGTCACATTCAAATCAAAAACGTTCACTGTAAAACCCCGTTCAAAAACAATCATCAAAACCCGATTTACCGGATTTTATAAGGGGAAAGCCGCCTCAGACTCCGGATGGTCTTCAGAACCTGAACTGAAAGTGGCAATCCTGTACACAGCAGATTAACCATTTTGCATGTATAATGGTGGAAAACTTTTCATTGGAGGGACTGTCAAATGAAGATCGCCATCGTCGGACTCGGCAATATGGGCCGCCCCATCGCCGAAAATATTATGAAAGCCGGATACAGTCTGACTGTATATAACCGGACGAAAGAAAAAGCGGCTGACCTGCTGGATAAAGGGGCAGAATATGCCGAAACGCCCCGACAGGCAGCTGAACATGCGGACATCGTGCTGTCCATGCTGTCAGACGATGACGCCGTAATAGACGTAACGTTCGGAGCTTGCGGCATTATTGCCGGGTTATCTGAAAACGGCATTCATATTTCAATGAGCACGATCAGTACGGCGCTGTCAGAACAGCTTTCCGCCGCACATTCGGGCAGAGGACAGTCCTTTATTGCCGCTCCCGTCCTCGGCCGCCCCGATGCCGCCGAGAAGGCCGAGCTTCGCATCATCACAGCCGGACCGGCGGAAGCGAAGAAAAAGGCCGAACCGCTGCTTAACATCCTGAGTCAGCAAGTATTTGATACTGGTGAAGAAACAAAAACGGCCAATGCCGCGAAAATCAGCATCAATTTCTTGCTCGTGTCCATGCTTGAGGCGTTATCTGAATCGTTCTTAATGATGGAGAAGTACGGGTTAGAACAAAAACAATTTTTAGAAATCGCCGGCGCGCTCTTTGGCTCTCCCGTCTATCAAAATTACGGCACGATCATGGCTGAGGAGAAATTTGAGCCGGCCGGTTTCAAAATGTCTTTAGGGCTGAAGGATACCAATCTGGCGCTCGCCGCCGCAGAACAGGTTTCCGCAAAACTCCCTCTTGCCGAACTGGCCAAGAGCCATTTTGAAAGCGGGATCGCACAAGGCTTCGGGGATCTGGATTGGGCCGCTTTGATTAAATGCCTGAAATAACAAAACACCTCTCCATTACCAGGAGAGGTGTTTTCTACAGGCGCGGCAGCTTCATTTCTTTCTCAAACATCAGGTCATCAATGCTTTTAAACGTGTAGCCTTCTTTTTTCAAATCGGTAATGGCATCGTCCAGAGCTTCTGAATTGTCCTTTGAAACGGTGTGGAGAAGGTAGATCGCGCCGGGATGAGCCTGCTTTATCATGTGATCATAGGCGTATTGTTTCCCTTTTTGCTCGTTAACCTTCCAGTCGACAAATGCGACGGACCAGAAAACGGTTTGGTAGCCGAGGCGCTTCGTTTCTTTGAGGACATATTCGCTGAATACGCCGCGCGGCGGACGGAGATACAGGTTGTCCCGCTTTCCAGTAATGTTGTACACAGCTTCCGTGACAGAATCGAGTTCGTCTTGAATCTGATCGCCCGTTTTTGTCGTCAGATCAGGATGATGAAAAGAATGATTGCCGATGATATGGCCTTCCTTTGACATCCGTTTAATCAAATCAGGCTGCTCTTTCACAAAATGACCCGTGACAAAAAAAGTGCCCGTGACGTGATGTTTTTTTAACACATCAAGCACTTTCGGGGTGTACCCATTTTCATATCCGTTATCAAACGTTAAATAGATGGTCTTTTCTTTCGTATTGCCCAAATAAAAGGCATCATATTTTTTGACCAGATTGTCCAGCTGTCTGCCGGCATCCGGCGGCTGATGATTGACGCTGCGTTTAAAGCCCCAGTTTATCCGTTCATTCGGCACGGCTTCTGCGCTGTTGATGCCTCCCGCAAGTAAAACGGCCATGCAGCAAATTGAACAAAACCATTTCATGACCAGCACTCCTTCTGCATTTTTCCTTATTTTGCAGTAGGCCCTGCCCTTTTATACAGCCGCATTATGGAAAAAGAAAAACCCCGGCATCCGCCGGGGTTTATTCCCAATCCTTTTTAAAGCGTTCGTATTTTGCTTCCAGATCATCAAGCATGCCGATGAGCCGGTCTATATCTTCAACGTCCGTTGATTCAGGGTCTAATGAATCAATGACATTCATAAACATATCGAGTCTGTTCTTCAGGTAATCGAGCTGCTGATCTTTGCTGTTTACTGCATTCCCCATACTTCCACTCCATTCATTTTTTATAATGGTAGCGTATTTTTTGCCGTTTTTCAATGGTTCCGCTACTTGCGATCTTGGCAGATCAGGTCTAAAATTAACAGTTGGCAGACGTTAGTATGCCCCATTTATAAAGGAGTTAGATAGTCATGACACAAAACACAACACTGCGTCCGATCACACCGGAGTACGATCCTTGGGAAGCGTACATGGATGTCGACCAGTATGGAGATATGAAACTGACGAACGTTGAATTCACAACGACGACTTTGTGCAATATGAGATGCGAGCACTGCGCCGTCGGGTACACGCTCCAGCCGAAAGACCCGAATGCGCTGCCGATCGACCTTTTCTTAAAGCGGCTTGATGAAATTCCTCTGTTACGCTCTATCAGCATTACGGGCGGCGAACCGATGCTTTCGCTGAAATCGGTAAAGGAATACGTCGTCCCGCTTTTGAAATATGCGCATGAACGCGGCGTGCGCACACAGATCAATTCAAACCTGACGCTTGATATCGGGCGCTACGAACGGATTATTCCTTATTTGGACGTTCTTCACATTTCTCACAACTGGGGAACAGTCGAGGACTTTGCCGACATCGGATTTGCGATGATGGAGAAGAAACCGACATTTGAACAGCGGGCGCGCTATTTTGACAAAATGATTGAAAACAGCCGCACGCTGGTCGAAGCAGGCGTAATGGTTTCAGCGGAAACGATGCTGAACAAACGGACACTGCCGCATATTGAACATATTCACCGGCAGATTACGGAAGAAATGAAATGCCAGCGGCACGAAGTCCATCCGATGTATCCGAGTGATTTCGCCAGCGCGCTTGAATCACTCAGCCTGAAGGACATGAGACAGGCCATTCATCATCTGCTCGACATTCGCGATGAAGAGACATGGATGCTGTTCGGTACGCTCCCGTTTTACGCATGCAGCCCTGATGAAGAAGATCAGAAGCTCCTCCTCCGCCTGCGGGAAGCGAAAAACGTTACGGTGCGAAACGACCCTGACGGCCGCTCCCGCCTGAATGTCAACATTTTTGACGGAAATATCATTGTCACGGATTTCGGCGATACACCGCCGCTCGGCAATATTAAAACAGACAGCCTTCCCGAAGCATATGACAAGTGGAGACAGACGAAGCTGAGCAAAGAGCTGAACTGCCGCTGCACAAACGTCCGGTGCCTCGGCCCGAACGTCCTTGTCAAAAACAGTTATTATCAGGACACAGATTTTTCATTACGAAAAGCCAGAGGTTAACAAAAGATGGAAACGACATTTACGGACATTTTGAAAAGCAAAGTGGTTGAGATCATCATCGTCGCTCTCGTGCTTTACGCCGGTGTTTTTCTGATCAACCGCTTTGTCCAGGTGTTATTTAAACGCACGGATTTCTTGGAGGAACGGAAAGGGAAGACGATTGAAAGCCTCGTCCGATCCATCACCCAGTATACGGCGACGATCGGTTTTATCTTTTACGTCATTTCTTTATTCGTTCATGATTTCGGCCGAATTTTAGCCGGGGCGGGTGTTGCCGGTATCGTCATCGGTTTCGGCGCCCAGTCGTTAATCAAGGACATATTGGCCGGTGTCTTTTTAATATACGAACGCCAGCTTCATAAAGGCGATTACGTGACGATTAACAATCTGTTCAACGGCACAGTCGAAGAAATCGGACTCCGTTCCCTCCAGATCCGTGAGTGGACCGGCAAGCTGCTTACCATATCTAACGGTGAGGTCAGACAGCTTCAAAACTATAACATTGATTTTATGCGGATTACCGAGTCCGTCGTGATCAGTTACAAGGAAGATCCCGAGCGGGTATATGCCGTCTTAGAAAAAGCCTGCGATATGCTCAATGATGAGCTTCGCGATTCACTGAAGCGGGATGAATTTCTCAATGCGACGGAGCCGTTTCAAGTGCATGGAATCATGAGCCTGAACAAATTGACAAGAGGCATAGAATTTACCGTCAAAGGCATGGTTCAAGACACAGAATACTTCTCGGCGAGCCTTGCGGTGAGACGCGTTCTTGCCCGGGAGCTGTACAACAACAATGTGCAATTGCTCGAGGAAATGTATCACACACAAAAAAGCTGATTCCCGAACCGGAATCAGCTTTTTTTATTTATCTCGGCTGCGCTGTCATTTGAAAACCGAATGTGACGTGATCCTGTACCGGAATCCAAGCCCCGATTCCTTGCGAAGTCACATTTTTGACGACAAGTTTCCGCTTGCTGCCTTTCAGCACCAAATACACTTCACCGTATGTTACTTTTCCTTTTTCATTAACGGCCGGAGCGTAGGCATGCAGGTAGCCGAGCCGCTGCGGAGAAATTTTGTAGGTTTGATCGCGTTTTGTGCCTGCGCCGATAACCGTTTCAAACGCGAGCGGCAGTTTTGTTTTCTTCATCGCTTTTTGCATCATCATGCTTTTTACGTCTTCTGCGTTCGGCACCTTCGCTGTGAGCCCGCCTTTGATTTTGTATTGCTGTTCTTGGGCGTATGAGATAACCGCGGTTTGCTGCCCGCCCCGGTTATCCGCTCTGTTCGTATTGATTTTTTTATATTCCCAGTTGGCGACCGTTTCGTTCGACTGATAGCCGAGCGCCCATTTCCCGAGAAATATTGTCGCCCGGTATCCGATGGCAAGCGGTGAACCGGAAACCGAGGATTCATTCAGCATCTTTATCAGATGCGGATTTTCGATGTTGATCTCTGATGTATCTAACAATTCCTTCGCCAGTTTGCTCGGCTGAAGCATCGGCTGGTCCTGTGAAGCATTCGGATACGTATTTTCCTTTGAAATGCTTACGACAGAGTTGGGAACTTTAAACGGTTTTTTTGCACCGGCAGACGGCGTTGCGAAAAAACTAAAGGATAACAGCAGAATCAGTGTGGCATGAAACAGCTTTCTCATCATATCACTCTTTCTATAGCATTTTCCTTTAGTCTTTTCCTCCGCAATCGTTGTTATCCGCATTTTTTACAGGTTAAAGCAGGAAAAAACCGATCGCCATAATGACATAAGCGGCAAGGAGCGTAGCCCCTTCAAACCAGTTCGAATCACCGTCATTTGAAATCATTGTCATCAAAAGGACGGATGAGATCATCGCGACAAGCTCGGGCAATGTGAATACAAGCGGCATATTGACCGGAAAAAAGATGGAACAGATCACAAGAACCGGAGCCACAAACATGGCGATCTGCAAAGTCGAGCCTACCGCGATTTCAACGGCGACATCCATCTTGTCTTTGTACGCCATAATAATCGCCGACGCATGCTCTGCGGCATTTCCGACGATTGCGACGATAATCACTCCGATAAACAGCTCGCTCCAGCCGAACTGTTCAGCCACCGCATGAAACGTATGGACAAGGTTTTCAGATATGTAGGCGACGATAATGGTTGAAATAAATAAGACGGCTGTCGCTCTTTTCCCCGACCACTCAGGCTGCTCCTCTTCTTCCTTTGCCTCCGGCTGATTCGGCTGATAAACACCGCGGTGGGTGACGAGCTTGAAATAAAGAGCTGCCACGTACAAAAGGATCATGATGATGCTGATGCCGACACTCAAATCAAGCTTGTTTTTTTCCCCCATATCCATGGAAAACACTTCGGGAATGACAAAAGCAACGATAATGGCAAAAATCAGCAGGCCTGAATTATGCCGTGCATCATGAATATTGAATTCCTGCCGCTTGTATTTCAAACCGCCGATAAAAAACGACAGTCCCGCGACGAGCAAAAGATTGCCGAGCACCGAACCGGTCAGTGAAGCAAGCACGATGCCCGTCAGCCCTTCTTTTAGGGCAAAAAGCGATATAATCAGCTCTACCGCATTGCCGAACGTGGCATTCAGCAGACCGCCGATCCGCGGTCCCGCGATAATGGCAAGAGATTCAGTCGCTCTCCCCATATAACTTGCAAGCGCAATAATCGTCAAGCAATAAATAATAAACAAAACCGCTGACGGCCAGTGCATCAGGCCGCCGATGACTGAAAGCGGCACTCCCGCCGCAGCTGTAAAGAAAAAAATCCGATTCATATCTGCCTGGCTCCTTTTTTCGAATGAGTCTTTTTATATCCTTCTCAAAAACTCCCTCAATTACACTTCCGCGGCAGCCCGAATTGGCATTTTCAGGTTGCCGGACGCGACAAATCCGTGTACGATCAAGAAAGATACTGACGAAGGAGAAAATACGCGATGTCACGACTGTACTTCTTTATTTTGGTTCTGCTTGTTTCCATCTCCGGATTTTCCCAAGGCATGCTTCTGCCGGTGATCTCCGTCATTTTTGAAACGAACGGGGAATCAGCCGCTATAAACGGACTTCACGCAACCGGCCTTTATATCGGCGTGCTTCTGGCGTCGCCGTTTATGGAGGCCCCGCTGCGCAAGCTCGGATTCAAACCTCTGATGGTCATGGGCGGATTTCTTGTTATCATCAGCTTATTCAGTTTTATTTGGCTTCAATCCATATGGTTATGGTTTTTTCTTCGGCTGCTTATCGGAATCGGGGATCATATGCTGCATTTTTCAACCCAAACGTGGGTGACGTCAAAGTCAACGCCCCGAAACAGAGGAAGAAACATTTCGCTGTACGGACTGTCCTTCGGGCTCGGATTCGCTGTCGGCCCGTTCATGGTCCCTCTTGTGAAAACAAGTCCGTCCCTTCCGTTTATCGTATCCGGCTGTATCAGTCTTGCCGCCTGGCTGTTTGTATTTGTCTTACGTAACGAGTACCCGGCGCAAGGTCCGGATGAAACATCCGGGGATAACAGCGCAAAACGGTTTTACCGCGCCCTTCTTTTCGGCTGGGTCGCTTTTCTCCCGGCTTTCGGGTACGGTTTTTTAGAAACGGCGCTGAACGGAAGCTTTCCCGTGTACGCCCTGCGCTTAGGCATATCCGTCGATGCCGTCGCGCTGATATTGCCCGCTTTTGCCATCGGGAGTATTGTATTCCAGTTCCCTCTCGGTTTATTAAGCGATCGATTCGGGAGAAAACGTGTCCTGCTCGTCATCTTATTAACGGGTGCCCTTTGCTTTTTGACGGCCGGACTGTTTCCCTCGCCTTCTGTCATCGGCTGCTGCTTTTTTACGGCGGGAATGGCGGTCGGCAGTATGTTTTCCCTCGGCATCAGCTATATGAGCGACCTGCTGCCGTCCCATCTGCTGCCGGCGGGCAATCTGCTCTGCGGCATTTCCTTCAGCCTCGGCAGCATGATCGGCCCGGTGGCGGGCGGCTGGTATATGCAGCGGTTTGAAAACGCCAATCTGTTTTACTTTATTACGGTGATTCTGGTCTGTATTTGGCTTGCGCTCGTCTTCGGGAAAACAAAGCACAATCCCGCATCCGAATCCCATTCTTTTCCGGCCTCATAAAAAAGCCGCCTGATCTAAGTCAGGCGGCTTCTTTCTAGTGGTATCCGTTCTGCCCGTTAGCGCTTCCGCTTGTTTTATTCTTCGGGCCGTTTTTGGAGTTTTGTTTATTATGGCTTCCGCCTTTTTTCGTATGCTTGGTCATAATCGATTCCCCTCCGTTATTCAGCTTGAACGTCATCCGTTCCTCTATAGCTTGCTCCCGCGGTACGGATTTTCATCAGGAAGCTTTTTACGTTTATGTAAAAGCGCGTTGATTTCTCCTCCTAAAATCAGCAGTGTTCCCGTAAGGTAAAACCAGATCATAAGGACGATAATTCCCCCGATGCTCCCGTATGTGGCGCTGTAGTTGGCAAAGGTGCCAACGTAAAATGAGAACAGCATACTGACGATAATCCAGCCGGCTGCCGCAAATACGGCTCCCGGCAGTACAAAACGGAGGGAAAGCCTTTTATTCGGCGCGAAAATGTAAAGCGCGGTAAACACGATTAAAAGGATAAGCGGACTGATACCCCAGCGGACAACCGACCACACCTGCAAAAACAGGCCGGAGGCGCCGATGAAATCTGCGGCCAGCATTCCGATTTCTCTGCCGAACACCGGCAGAAGCAATGCGATTAAAATCGTAACCACCATCGCGATGGTTAAAAAAATTGAGGTCAGGCGAATGATGATAAATGAGCGGTTTTCCTCGACTTCGTAGGCATGGTTAAATGCTCTGACAATCGCGTTCATACCATTCGAAGCCGACCAGATGACGGCGATAATCCCGAATGACAAAAGCCCGCCGCTGCGCTTGTTCAGCGTTTGCTCCGTTATGGATTTCACCATAGACATGGCGCTGTCGGGCGCGTATTGATCGACCGCCCCGAGCACGTCTTCTGCCGATATGGGAAGATAGGCGGTGAGCGTCAGCATGAAAATCATTAACGGAAACAATGACAGCAGGAAAAAATACGCCAGCTCCGCCGATTTACTTTGTCCTTCATGGAGAGAAAACCTTGCAAACAGCTCCTTTATAAAACTCATGACATCCCACCTCAATGATCGTTTTTCGAAAAATGCTCCTTCGTTTCTTTTAACAGGTCAATGACCTGCGGTGTCGTCTGCTTCAGCTTAGTGATCTGGCCGTTTAAAAAACTCAGATCATCCGATACGGTATTGGCGATGGTCTTCACTTGATCAAGTTTTGCAGATGCCTGCTGTTTCAGCACTTCAGGATGTTTTCGGTAGAATGCCGCACGCTGCCTGCACGCGTCCATGTTCCGGAAACATGCCTCTCTTGTCGGCTTATGTAATAAGGACAGTGCTCCGCCGGCGGCAGCGCCGATCAGAATCGCTTTTGCCATGATGCGTGTCTGCTTCATCGGTCAATCCCCCTTATAAATGATGGTCTTTCTTTATTGTCTCCAGCAAATGACGGCACCCGGACTCGACCAAAGCGTACACCTCGCTGAAATTCCCGGTATAATACGGATCGGGCACGTCCGCAAGGTCCGACTCCGGTACATAATCAAGCAGCCTTGCAATACGCGGCGCCGCTTTTTTATAACCGGCCATGCTGCGCAGATGTCCGATATTTTCTGCATCCATCGCAATGACGTAATCAAAATCGGTCAGATCAGACTCACGCACCTGCCTCGCCGTGATGCCGCTTGAGCTGATCCCTTTCTTCTTTAGGATCTCCTTTGTCCCTTCATGCGGCGGATTTCCCGCATGCCAGGCGCCGATTCCCGCTGAATCAATGTTAATCTGCCCGTTCAGCCCGTTTTTCTTCACCATATCAGAAAATACCGCCTCTGCCATAGGCGACCGGCAAATATTTCCCAGACAGACAAACAGCACATGTATCATATCGATAACCTCCCTATTCTTTCCCCGCATTTTGAGGATCAAAAACCTTATCATCATCTTAGCAACTTTTCTGCTGCTGTGGAAATAAGCTTTTATTCTAAATGAATTCTGTTAGAATAAAGGGTACGAAAACGGTCATGAAAGGATGCATGAATTTGCCGAGCCAACAAACAGAAACGTTAAACAAAATGATTGAAGACATTTCGCAAAAGCTCAACATGCTCAATGTCGGCGTCATCAGAGCGGAAGATTTCAGTGATGAAAAAATAGAAGATCTTACATACCTTCATCAAATGGTCATGAAAAAAGCATCATTCAGCCCGAGTGAAATGCAGGCCATTGCCGAGGAGCTCGCCTCTCTCAGAAAATAAACCCGTGTCAGACCTGCCGAAAAACGGCGGGTCTTTTTTTGATTTAAAAAAGTAAAAAATAAAAGTTCATCGGTTTGACACATATAAAAAGAAGGAGTATAGTAACTGTGAACTTGGTAGAACGATATACTAAATGAGCGGGCCGCTTATCTTTTTTTATTTAGTAGAACGATATACTCGTTGTGATATCAGCGTTATTCAAGTTTTGTATCTGCAACCGTTTTATCAAACCAGTTTTCAAAGAAAGGCAGTGGTTCAATAAAGGGGAATGGTTCTGTGCTTTTGTTAATTTAAAAATTAATTTAATTCTTTATTAACCGCATTAGGGGATGTCATCATGAAAAACATATACACCAAAATGGCAGCGGGTCTTTATATTAATTATTTCCTGCTGGGCATGATCAATATTATTATCGCATCCAATATGGAGGCATTATCAAAACAGCTTCATACATCCGCAGCCGGGGTCAGCTATTTGGTCTCCGCCATCGGGATCGGGAAGCTGATTTCGCTTCTGTTTGCCGGGAAGCTTTCGGATACATTCGGGAGACGGCCGTTTATCGTGTCGGGCGCCTTTCTGTATCTGATTTTCCTAATCGGAATTCCGCTTTCGACAAACTATACGGCCGCGTTTATCTTCGCCATTTTCGCAGGGATCGCCAATTCCTTCTTGGATTCCGGGACATATCCGGCGCTTATTGAAGGATTTCCGAAAAACGCAAGCTCTGCAACCGTGTTAATCAAAGCGTTTGTATCCATCGGCGCGACGGTGCTTCCGTTTTTCATCGCGTTTATTGCGGACAGGCATTTGTTTTACGGCTGGACGTTTTTCGTACCGGGCATTATTTTCTTCCTGAACGGCTTTTTCCTGTTAAAAGTTCCGTTTCCGAATCATAAGCAAAAAGAAGACGGCGGCCGGACGGAAGCCTCTCCGTCTGATGACGCGTTCACATCACAGCCGTCGATATGGCGCGAAGGTCTTGCGATCATTCTGTTAGGCTTTTCATCTACGGCGCTGTTTATGCTCGTTCAAGTATGGCTTCCTAAGTTCGGGCAAACCGTTTTGGGCATGCCTGAGGTGCAGGCTGTCAAATTGCTGAGCTATTACAGCATCGGTGCGCTTGTGTCCGTATTATTGCTGGCCGTGCTGTTAAACAGAGTGATTCAGCCGATTACGGTAATGGTGCTGTACCCTGTGATCGCGGCAATCGCGCTGCTTGCTCTGATTTTCATTCATCAGCCGGCCGTATCAGTCATCAGCTCCTTTGTCATCGGACTTTCAACTGCGGGCATTCTGCAATTGGCGATGACGGTTATGGCTGTTTTATTCCCTAAAAATAAAGGTACGATCACATCTTTTGTTAATATAGCATCAAGCTTATCTTTTATTGTCATTCCGCTTGTAACGGGAGCGATCTCCAAAGCGGCCGGCCTGACGCCTGTTTTTCTGCTTGATATCGGAATTGCGGCCGTCAGCGCCCTTCTCGCATTGTTTATCGGAATCCGCTTTAAGCAAGTGATGAAAGCCTGACTATTTTTTAAGGGAGAGGATTTATCATGCAATCTATCACGATCAGAAACACGGTCATCGGCGAAGGGCTTCCGAAGATCATTGTGCCGCTGATGGCGGCCGGAGAGAAAGAACTGCTCGAAGAAATTGAAGCCGTCAACAGGCTTCGCCCGGATATCATTGAGTGGCGGGCGGATGTGTACGAGCACGTTGACAGCCTGGACGCCGTAAAAGGCATGCTTGAAAAGCTGCGGAAAGCCGCAGGCGCAACACCGCTGCTTTTCACATTCAGAACTCATAAAGAAGGCGGAAATAAAGTTATTGATGACCGCTTTTACATTGAATTGCTTAAAACCGCCATCGAAACAAAACACATTGACCTTGCAGACGTTGAGTTGTTTACGGGAGAAGCGGAAGTCAAATCAATTGTGAAAACCGCTGAAGACAACGGCGTATATGTCGTCATGTCCAATCATGATTTTCATCAGACACCGAAAAAAGAAGAAATCATTTCTCGGCTGCGGAACATGCAGGCGTACGGCGCGCACATTCCGAAAATCGCGGTGATGCCGCAAAGCACTGAAGATGTTTTCGTATTATTGGATGCCACTCACACGATGAAAACACAATACGCAGACCGGCCGATCATCACGATGTCAATGGCGGGAACAGGTCTGATCAGCCGCCTGGCCGGCGAAGTCTTCGGTTCAGCGTGCACGTTCGGAGCGGGCAAAGAAGCATCAGCGCCCGGACAGATTCCCGTTGAAGAATTGCGCAGCGTACTCAGCATTTTAAATAAACATATGTAATCAGCGTTTTTCTGCCCTCAAAGCGGGTTGAAAAACAAATGAATGGACTAACGGAGGAATACATCATGAAGAAAGATTTAGGACGGATTAACGGAAAAACTCAGCTTATCGGATTATTCGCAACACCGATCGGACACTCTTTATCTCCGGCGATGCACAACCTGGCGTTTAAAAAATTAGGATTGAACTACGCGTACCTCGCGTTTGAAGTCGGCAATGAACAGCTGGAAGATGTGGTAACGGGAATGCGCGCCTTAAACGTCAGAGGCTTCAATGTCTCGATGCCGAACAAGATGAACATTCTCCCTTACCTCGATGAACTCGCGGATTCAGCGAAATTCACCGGCGCGGTGAATACAGTCGTTAATGAAAACGGCAGACTGATCGGACACTCCACTGACGGTATGGGATACGTCCGCAACTTAAAAGAACACGGCATCGATATCACGGGCAAAAAAATGACGCTGATCGGTTCCGGCGGGGCTGCCACTCCGATAGCGATTCAATCCGCATTGGAAGGCCTCGGAGAAATCTCTATTTTCGCCCGCAATGACGCGTTTTTCGAAAAAGCGGAAGAAAACGTCCGCATCATCAATGAAGAAATGAAGGGATCTTCGTGCAAAGCGAAAGTCTTCCCGCTCGAAGATCAAGATGCGCTGCGTGCTGAAATCGCTTCAAGCGATATTTTCACAAACGGAACGGGTGTCGGCATGAAACCGCTTGAAGGCTTGAGCGTCATTGAAGATACATCCATGCTCCGTCCTGATTTGATTGTGACAGACGTCGTTTACAACCCCGTTACGTCGAAATTGCTTGAACAAGCTCAAGCGGCCGGCTGCAACACCATTAACGGCCTCGGCATGATGCTTTGGCAGGGCGCCATGGCGTTTGAATATTGGACAGGCCGTGAAATGCCGGTTCAGTATATTAAAGAGCAAATGTTTGAATAACCTATTGTGACAGAAGCGCCGAAGGACAATCCGTCTTCCGGCGCTTTATCATTTTCTCCCCTCTCTCTTTCTTCTCAGCCGCCAAAACGCTTATAATGGATGTAACGAATAAAACCAAGTGAGGAATGCGACGTATGAAACAGCAAAAAAAACGCCGGGTGACATTGCAGCAGGTCGCTGAACATGCCGGCGTCTCAACATCCACCGCTTCATTAATCGTCCGCAATAACCCGCGAATTTCCGAAGCGACCCGTGAGAAAGTGCTGCAATCCATGCGGGAGCTGGGGTACGTATATGATCGGGTCGCCGCGAATTTGCGATCACAGACGTCCACAACGGTAGGATTGATTATTACTGACATTTCCAATACGTTTTTCTCAGAGTTTCTGATCGGCGTTCAGAATACGCTTGAGGAAGTCGGATTAACGGTGCTGTTAGGCACGACATTTGATTCCGTCGCGAAGCAGGAGCAGCTGATCTCGACCATGCTGGAGCACAGGGTCGGCGGATTGATTTTATGTCCGGTTTCAGGTACGGCTGAGGAAACCCTTTCCCGCCTTGAGCAGCTTGACATTCCGGTCGTGCTCGCCGTCAGGGAGATTGCCGATGCCGACTGTGATTTTGTCGGAGCCGATTATGAGGAAGGCACCTATAAGGCAGTGCGTCATTTCATTGAGAAAGGCCATCAGGAGATTGCGTTTCTGGGCGGCGTGAAGCACTCGTCAACATGGACGAAGCGCATGAAAGGGTTTAAAAAAGCGCTCCGTGAAGCGGATCTGGAAGTGAAAAATGAATATGTCATTGACAGCGCGCCGACCCGCGAAGCAGGCTGTGAAGCCGTGACGGAGCTCCTCCGCCGGTCTGAGCGCCCGACCGCGATTTTCTGCTTCAGTGATTTGGTCGCGTTCGGCGTCATGCAAGGGATCAGAAAAGCCGGGCTCATTCCGGGCGAAGATATTGACATTGTCGGCTTTGATAACGTGCCGGAAGCTGAAATTTCTTATCCCCCGCTTACAACCGTTTCTTCCTTTCCGCGGCAGTCGGGAAAAGAAGCGGCTCAATTGCTGCATCATAAAATCACCAGTTCCCAGCACAAAAAACAACGCATTATTCTGGCGCCTGAGCTGGTTATCCGGGAATCTTCACAAAAAAAGCGGAACGCCTGATACGGCGCTCCGCTTTTATATTACGCAAGCAGTTTTAATGATTCGCGGTTGAATGCCGGTATGTCATCCGGTGTGCGGCTTGTGACCAGCTGGTTCTGGCAGACGACGACTTCTTCATCCACAACATTCGCGCCCGCGTTTTCCATGTCGATTCGGATTGATGTAAACCCTGTCGCTTTGCGCCCGTCCAATGCTTTCGCGTTGATGAGAAGCTGAGGTCCGTGGCAGATGGCGAACACCGGTTTTTTATCATCCATAAACGCTTTGGCAAATTGGACGAAACGGTCATCCGCACGCAGCATGTCAGGAGAGAATCCGCCCGGGATCAGCAATGCGTCAAAGTCTTTCGGATTTACATCATCGATGGACGCGTCTACTTTCACTTCCGCTTCCCCTTGTTTGCCTTTGACTGTTTTTCCTTTTTCCTGTTCAATTACGGTTAATTCATGACCCGCATCTTTAAAAGCTTTCGCAGGTTCAGTATACTCGACATCCTCAAAATAATCGGTTAATACAACTGCAATTTTTTTACCCATAGTTACTACCTCCTGCTTGATGAAGTCTACATAAATCCATGTACCCCAGCCACACTAACATCAAACATAGGTAACGCGTTTGCCGCTCATCCGTTTCACATAGGTCATTATCCTCATTTTTCATCTTTTTACAAGAATCATCATGAAATCTATATGAACTTTCACAAAATATTCTTACAATGGTACTGCATGACAAAATTTGTTGAAAGGTGGAGAACAGGTGAGAATACAGAAAAGACGATGCAGCGTCAATATGACACTCCGTATTCTGCTGCCCCTAGTTATGATACTTAGTCTAATCCTCCCAACATCACCCATTAAAGCAGAAGAAAACAAATCCTCCAGTGTGAATCTCAGCATTTTAGCCACAACTGACGTTCACGCTAACATGATGGACTACGATTACTACAGCGACAAACCGACAACGGAATTCGGGCTGGCCCGAACGGCTCAGCTTATTGAGAAGCACAGGCGCGAAAACCCGAATACGCTGCTTGTCGATAACGGAGACCTGATTCAGGGGAATCCCCTCGGAGAATACGCCGTAAAATATGAGAAAAATGATATTATTTCAGGCGCAAAGACCCATCCGATCATTGAAGTGATGAACAGTCTGCATTATGACGCAGGAACACTCGGCAATCATGAATTTAATTACGGGCTTGAATTTCTGGACGGGACAATCAAAGGCGCTGATTATCCGATCGTTAACGCCAATGTGAAAACATTAAGCGGCGAAAACCGTTATACGCCTTATGTCATAAAAGACAAAACCGTCACGGATGAAAACGGCGGCAAGCATCAGATAAAAGTCGGCTACATCGGATTTGTTCCTCCCCAGATCATGACGTGGGATAAGAAAAATCTCGAAGGCCGCCTTCAGGTCGAAGACATTGTGGAATCCGCAAAGAAAACCGTTCCGAAAATGAAAGCTGAAGGAGCCGATATCGTCATCGCCCTCGCCCACAGCGGCATCGAAAAAAAAGCGCAGTCTTCCGGAGCGGAAAACGCCGTTTTTGACCTGGCAACGAAAGTCAGCGGAATTGATGCGATCGTATCCGGCCATCAGCACGGGCTTTTCCCTGATGCCGAATACAAAGGCGCTGATCAATTTGACGTCGATAAAGGCACGATTAACGGCATCCCCGTTGTCATGTCAAGCAGCTGGGGCAAATATGCGGGCGTCATCGACCTCCGGCTTGAAAAAACAGACAGCGCGTGGCATGTGGAAGATGCAAAAGGCAGCATCGAGCCGATTGCCGGCAATGTGACGTCGGAAAACGAAACCGTCGTCAATACCGTCAAAAAAGCGCACGAAGGCACATTGAAATACATCAGAGAACCCGTCGGCCAGACAAAAGCCGATATCAACAGTTTCTTCGCCCAAGTCAAAGATGATCCGTCCATTCAAATCGTAACGGATGCGCAAAAATGGTACGCCGAAAATAAGATGAAGGATACGGAATACAAAGATCTGCCTATCCTCTCGGCGGGCGCCCCGTTTAAAGCCGGCGGGCGGAACGGCTCAAACTACTATACAAACATTTCCGCTGGCGACCTCGCCATCAAAAATATCGGCGATTTGTACCTGTATGACAACACGGTTCAGATCGTCAAGCTGAACGGAAGCGAAGTGAAGGACTGGCTCGAAATGTCCGCGGGGCAATTTAATCAGATCGATCAGGCAAAAGGCGGCAGCCAAGCGCTTTTAAATGACGCCTACCGCTCATACAATTTTGATGTCATTGACGGTGTCACCTATCAGGTCGATGTCACAAAACCGGCGAAATACAACGAAAACGGAACAGTCATTCATCCCGATGCAAGCCGGATCGTCAACCTTTCTTATCAAGGAAAGCCCGTCAGCGCCAAGCAGGAATTTCTGATCGTCACAAATAATTACCGCGCTTCAGGCGGCGGAGGATTCCCTCACTTAAGCAATGATAAAATCGTATACTCTTCTGCCGATGAGAACAGGCAGGTCTTAATGGATTACATCATCCAGCAGAAAACGATTAATCCGCAGGCTGATCATAACTGGTCCATCCTTCCGGTCAAAGGGACAAACCTGACATTTGAATCTTCCTTGGCCGCAAAGCCGTTTGCCGACCGCGCAGATGACGTCGCCTATATCGGTGAATCACAAAACGCGGGCTACGGACAGTACAAGCTCCAATTCAAAGATGATGAACCGGGCACAGATCCGCCGAAAGATGACGCATGGAAACTCACCGTTATGCATACAAACGACACGCACGCCCACCTTGATAACGCGGCGAGGCGGATGACGAAAATCAAAGAAATCAGAAGCGAAACCGACCGCAGCATTTTGCTGGATGCGGGAGACGTTTTCTCAGGCGATCTCTATTTCACAAAGTGGCAGGGGCTGGCTGATTTAAAATTGATGAACAGCATGGGTTACGACGCAATGACTTTCGGAAATCATGAGTTTGATAAAGGCCCGGGTGCTCTCGCCAGCTTCCTGAGCGGGAACGGAAGCGCGGCTGACCCGTCCGGAAAATACAATTTTCAAGCGCCTGACTTTCCGCTCGTCAGCTCAAATGTCGATGTGTCCAAAGAGTCAAAACTCAGACCATTCATGAAAAAAGCAGACACATTTACGGCAGGGAAAAAGAAAAAAGCAGGCATCTATCCATACATTCTGCTTGATGTAAACGGAGAAAAAGTCGCCGTATTCGGCTTAACGACAGAAGATACGTCCGTCACATCAAGCCCGGGAAAAAGCATTGTCTTTCATGATGCCTTCCAATCCGCACAAGATACGGTAAAAGAAATACAGAACAAGGAACATGTCAATAAAATTATTGCCCTGACCCATATCGGGCATCAGCGTGATCTCGATCTTGCCAAAAAGGTAAAAGGCATCGACTTGATCGTCGGCGGACATACGCATACGCTTGTAGATAAAATGGAAGTTGTCAAAAACGAAGAGCCGACCATCGTCGCCCAGGCAAAAGAATATGGCGAATATTTAGGCCGTGTCGATGTCGCATTTGACAAAAACGGCATCGTCCTGCCGGAACAATCCTCTCTTCAGGCGCTGCCGGTGAACGAGCAGACGAAAGAAGACCCGGATCTGAAAAAAGAGCTTGATCCGTTTAAAAAAGAGCTCGTCTCAGTCAAAAATGAAAAAGTCGGCTCAACAAAGGTCGCACTTGACGGCCAGCGCGAGCATGTCCGCTCCAAAGAAACCAATCTCGGAAACTTCATCGCAGACGGCATGCTGCAAAAAGCGAAGGAAGCGGCCGGCGCCCAAATCGCGATCACAAACGGGGGCGGCATCCGCGCGGGCATTGATAAAGGAGACATCACACTCGGCGATGTGCTGAATGTGATGCCGTTCGGCAACACGCTTTACGTCGCGGATTTAACCGGAAAACAGATCAAACAAGCCTTGGAACAAGGGTTAAGCGGAATTGAGGCTCAAGGCGGCGCCTTCCCTCAAGTTGCCGGTTTAACATACACGTTTACACTGAATAAAAAGCCGGGACACCGCGTTCTTCAAGCTGCGGCCGTACAGGATGACGGCAGCGTAAAGCCGATTTCTGATAAGAAGACATACAGAGTCGCCACCAGTAACTTTGTCGGTGAAGGCGGAGACGGATATTCCGTCTTTAACGAAGCGTCCCATAAAGAAGACCTTGGCTTTGTCGACTATGAGGTCTTCACCGAGCAGCTTGAAAAAGCGGGAAAAGCGGTGGAACCGAAAGTTGACGGCCGCGCGCAGGAAGTGTATCTGCCGACGAAACAAAAAAACGGTTCGTGGACGCTTGAAGATGACAGCGCATTTGCCGTTTATGCCAAAAACGCCAACACGCCGATCGTGTATTACGATAAGAATGACGGCGCCAAAAAGCCGATTGATCTCAGCGTGACCAAAAAACAAATCGGCCTGTTAAAGGACAGAACATCGGATTCTTCCCTTACGATCCTGCATGACAAGTTCAGCATGAAAATGCCGATGGCAAACGCTGCTTCAGCTGATACACGATTCGGCGTGACGCCGAAAGGAAAAGTAAGCGGGGCGCTTTCAAATGTATACGACTTTACAATGAAGCAGAAAAACAAAGACATCAAAACATTCAAAGCGCCGGTAAAGCTCACCCTGCGCATTGAGAATACGAAAAAGGCGAAACAGCCGGGCATTTACCATGTAGACCGGAAAAAGAACGTCTATACAAAAACAGACAACGGTTCGGTTTCACACGATCTCGTCACGGGCTATACAAATCATTTCAGTGAATACACCATATTAAACGCAAACACGAAGAGCGCGCCGCCGACAAGCGGAGACCACGGCTCCGGAAAGCAGCCAAACGGACAAAAACCGTCATCCGGCCCTGCACAGGACGGAGTATCGCCGGGCGGCCTGCTTCCTGATACGGCCACAACGATGTATTCCATCCTTCTTGCCGGGTTTCTCATCAGCGCGCTCGGAACCGCACTGTATCTGTATCAAAGAAGAAAAGCAAAAAAAGTGAACGAAGCATAAAAAGACCGCTTTTATCGGGCGGTTCATCCCAAGAGCTCTCCTGATCTGATTTCAGGGGAGCTTTTTCTCTCGGTCCCCCTCTGAGTCGACAGCCGTACGGCCGAGTGATAAAATATGACCGTTATTCGCGAAAGACTGCATCCGCATCGTTTAACACTTCACGGCAGGGCCTCTCTTTCATACGGCGCCGCCTGTTTGGAGGACTTTTTTTGAAGATAACAGGACACAAACGAAACCGCATGTCTTACAAGAAAAAGCTGTTTTACGTGATAACAGCGCTCTGTTTTATCAGCTCGCTCATTTTCGTCACTCACAACGCTTCTTTTTATGAGCGGCCGATTGCCAAAGTGACGAAAACAACATTGGAACATCAGTCTGACGTACAGGACATGCATAAAAACAAAGATAAGATTTTCAATCAGACGATCACAGCCAGACTTGAAAACGGCAGTCAGAAAGGACAGCTCATTCATTTGTCCAATCAGTATTCATCATCCGGAGCGAATGATCAGAAATATTCGATTGGCGATGAAGTATTCGTTTCTATTGATAAAGGGAAACCATCAAACAAGGATATATCGGGAAGCATTATAGATAAAAAACGGGATAAGCAGCTTTTGCTGATCGCTTGGGTTTTCATCTTCACCTTGCTTATCGTCGGCAAAAAACAAGGCTTCTTTTCGATCGTCAGCCTGATATTTAACGCCGTTTTACTGTCGTTTGCATTAGATTTGTACAGGAAGCATCCTAATATAGGGTTAATTTTCATCTGCGGTATCTGTATTCTCATCTTTACTGTCATCTCATTGCTGCTTGTCAGCGGTTTTCACGCGAAAACATACGCTGCCATTGCCGCGACGCTCGCAGGCACTTTCGTTTCCCTGCTGATTACGTATCTGGTGATGCTGGCAACCGGAGAGAAAGGTCTCAGATATGAGGAAATGCAGTATTTAACCCGCCCTTATCACACGGTGTTCATGGCCGGGGTATTTATCGGATCACTGGGAGCGGTCATGGATGTAGCCATTACCATGACGTCATCTGTCTTCGGATTATATGAAGAAAACAAGGGTATCTCATTACAAGCTCTCAGACGTTCCGGGATGGAGATCGGAAAAGACATCATGGGGGCGATGACCAACATTCTGTTTTTTGCTTATATAAGCGGCTCTATTCCGATGATGCTGTTGTATTTGAAAAATGATTCCCCGATAGGATTCACTCTTTCTATGAACATTTCCTTGGAAATAGCCAGAGCATTGGCCGGAGGGATCGGAATCGTATTAGCCATACCCGCCAGTCTGTATGCTTCTATCTTTTTTATTAAACGAAAGAAGGCAAGCTCATGAATGTCATCGTAATTCTCGCGGCGATTTTATTTCTATTGATGGTCATCATCGGCGGAAAAAAAGGAGCGAGGTCTTTTATTGCGTTATTCTTAAATTTCGGTGTTCTCTTTCTCACCATCATTTTCATGACAGACCCGCATATCAATCCGATTGTTTTAACATTGCTCTCTTCCGCCGTGATTTGCAGCATTACTCTTTTTTATATTAATGGAGGAAACGTCAAAACCGTAACCGCCTTTATTTCTGCAATGCTGACGATTGTACTGCTGCTGTTTTTTATTATGTCTGTAACAAAACATACTTCGATTCAGGGATTCGGTGAAGAAGAATTGGGTGATATCGGCATATTCACACTGTTTGTCGGGGTGGATTTTGTGAAGGTTACCGCAGCCATGATCATCATGGGCACGATAGGGGCGATTACCGATGTCGCGATTTCCATTACTTCACCCATGCGGGAAATTTACAGTCATAATCCGTCCATGAGCAGAAAAGATCTGTACACATTCGGTTTAAGCATCGGGAGAGATATTTTAGGAACGAATACGAATACGTTATTCTTTGCTTTTTTCGGCAGCTATTTGGCTTTAATTATCTGGTTTAAAGACTTATCATACTCAGCTGAAAAAATAGTGAACTCAAAAGTATTCAGTGCGGAAGCCGTCACCATTCTTTGTGCCGGAATCGGGATCGGCATCATCATTCCCGTTACGTCCTGGATTACCGCCTGTTTTTTAGCAAAACCAAATAAACGTTAAAAGCTGCCGAGACACGCCCGGCAGCCTTTTTTATCTTATACCCACTTTACAACGTCTTTTGAGGCAGATCTTGTTTTCGGGCGCGGTTCTCTGACACGGTAGCCGAATGCGGCCATAACAGAGATGTCGAAACTTCCGTTTTCCAGAAGCCCTTCTTCTTCAAGAATCCGGTGAATTTCTTTGTAGTTGAAGCCTTCTACAGGGCAGGAGTCGATTCCGATCTGCGCAGCGGCTGTCATCATATTGCCGAGAGCGATGTATGTCTGTTTGGATGCCCAGTCAAACAGCGCGCGATCTGATTCAAGCAGATTGAAATCATTTTTCTGAAAGTCTTCCGTTTTGCTGATATAGCCTTCATACATATCTTCCGGCATTTTTTTGACTTCCCGCAAGTGGTTTTTGACATAGTCGGCGTCAAAACGGATATCCTTTGCCGTCCGGGCAAGCAGAAGTACGAAATGGCTTGCGGTCGGCAGCTGCTTTTGCGCGCCCCATGTGAACTCGCGGAGTTTTTCACGAAGCTCCGGATTTTGAACGACGACAAATTTCCAAGGCTCCAAACCGAGTGAGCTTGGGGATAATCTTCCCGTTTCTAAAATGAATTCAAAATCGCTTTCTGAAATTTTTTTCTCAGGATCAAATTCCTTTGTGGCGTGTCTGAATTGATACGCTTCGATGATCTGCTGTTTTTTATCTGACATTCATGATCTCTCCTTTTCAATCGTTATGTACTATTGTAGCCATTATTTTTGAAAGTACCAGTACGCACATTTTTGTTGGATAGTATTCATTTTGATACTGACAAAAAAACGGGCTGCCGCGGCAGTCCGTTTTTATTTTTCTCTTCTCGCAAAGTCGACGAAACGGAATTTATCGAGCCTGTGCCGGCTTTCCGTGTACTGAAAGAGGCTGGTATCGTCCAAAAAGACGCGGTTTTTCACGACCGCCATATGGCTGAATCCGCCGAGATCCAAATACTTCCGGTCCTCTTCCCCCGCCGGCTCCACGACAATTTCCTTTTGCGCGTAGCTGATGGACAGGCCGAGCTCTCCTTCGAGATACTCATAGATCGAATCTTCACAAATCGCCTTCGTCAATAGAGGCACATGTTTTTTTACAAAGTAATCCTTGTCCAAAATAATTTGTTCTCCGTCAATCCGTCTTGATCTGACGACTTCCCACACCTTTTCATCCGCTTCTGTACCAAGCTCTTTTGCGGCTTCTGAGGGAGGCAGGATCAGCCCGAGACGGTGAACCGTCGTTCTCGTCTCTTTTCCGAGCGTTTCCGAAAGCTCTTTGAAGCTGATCAGGCCTGAGACGGGAAAACGCATTTTTTCTCTGTCTAATATGACGGAGCCTTTGCCTTTGATTTTCTGGATGTAGCCGTTTTGCGCCAGCATATTGAGCGCTTTGCGGACGGTTTCTCGTGATGTGCCGTATTGATCGCACAAATCATTTTCAGACGGAAGAACGTCTTCAGCCTTCCGCTGGCCGCTTTCGATCTGCCGCACCATATCTTTATAGATTGTGATGTATTTATTCACTTTCATTTGACCACCCAGATTAGTGTATCACGCTTTTGTCAGATGATAAACGATCGATTCATACGGACGGAGCGTCAATCGTTCCGGCCGCCCTTCCCTCGGTTCATCATTCGTCAGCAGCACCGTAAACCGCCAGCCGTCCGTGTCTTTAAGCGGAACCGTAAAGTCCGCTTCTTTCCCGTAGAAGTTGTTGATGCACAGCAGTTTTTCATCCTTGCCGTGTCTGACGTACGCCAGAACCGCCGGATCGTCTTCAGCAAGCAGCTCAAACGTTCCTTCAGTCACGATGTCATATTCCTTTCTGAGCATGATGAGCTTCTGATAATGATAGAAAATTGAATCCGGGTCCCGCAAAGCCGCTTCCGCGTTAACGTCCCGATAATCATCCGCCGCCGGAATCCAAGGCGTGCCTGTCGTGAAACCGCCGTGCGGCCCGCTGTTCCACTGAATGGGGGTTCTTGCATTGTCTCTTGATTTCTCTTTTAAAATGGCGATAATGTCTTTTTCGGGCACGCCTTCTTCCTTCATCTTTTTGTAAATATTCAATGATTCGACATCGCGGTATGAGCCGATGTCATCGAATTTCGGATTGCCCATGCCGATCTCTTCACCTTGATAAATGTAAGGCGTGCCCTGCATCATATGAATGGCCGCCGCCAGCATTTTGGCTGATTTCGTCCGGTATACGCCGTCGTCTCCGTATCTGGATACGGCCCGCGGCTGGTCATGGTTGCACCAGAATAATGCGTTCCAGCCTCCGCCTTTTTGTATCTCCGTCTGCCAAAACGCTAAAATCCGTTTCAGCTTCAGAAAATCAAACGGAGCGAGCGCCCATTTTTCACCATTCGGATAATCCACTTTTAAATGGTGAAAGTTAAAAGTCATATCGAGTTCTTTATTCTCAGGGTTTGTGTACCGGATGCAGTGGTCAGCCGTTGTCGAGGACATTTCACCGACCGTCATACTGTCATATTTCGAAAACACTTCCCGGTTCATCTCATGGAGAAATTCGTGCACGCGCGGCCCGTCCGTATAATAAGGGCGCCCGTCACGCCCATCCTCGGCATCAGGAAACGATTGGTCTTTAGAAATGAGGTTGATCACATCCAGCCGGAAACCGTCGATTCCTTTTCGGAACCAAAAATGCATCATGTCGTAAACCTGTTTTCTCATCTCTTCATTTTCCCAGTTCAAATCGGCCTGCGACACATCAAATAAATGCAGATAGTGCTGGCCTGACGCCGGGTCGAGCTCCCAAGCGGAACCGCCGAATTTTGATTCCCAGTTGTTCGGCGCCCGGCCGTCTTCCTTTCCACCTTTCCAAATGTAAAAATCCCGATACGGACTGTCGGGTGACGAGACCGCTTCTTTGAACCACCGATGCTCGACTGATGTATGGTTGACGACAAGATCCATAACGACCTTGATTCCTCTTTTGTGCGCTTCATCGAGAAGGCGTTCAAAATCCTCCATCGTTCCGTATTCTTCATAAACGGTGCAGTAATCGCGAATGTCATAACCGTTGTCATTCTGCGGCGAATCGTAAATCGGCGTAAGCCAAATGACATCAATCAAAAGCTTCTGCAAATAATCAAGCTTCTCGATAATACCGTTCAGATCACCGATCCCGTTTCCCGTCGTATCATTAAAGCTCTTCGGATAAATTTGATATACCGCTGCCTTTTTCCACCATGGTGTGCTGTCTGTTTTCATTTTTCTTCACCGCCTGTAATGTTTTGAATTGAAAGGGAAAAGGGACAGCCTGATAGAAGGCGCCCCGCAGGTTTATTATTTTTGCCGTTTCAGCCGCGCATACCCGTATGTTCCCGCAAACGGGAGAATCAGCACGATCAGCATTCCGATCGCAAACGGACCCCAGTACCGGCTCATAATGGAGAAGATCCCCGGCACGCCGCCGACTCCGACCGAGCTTGCGAGAACGCCTTTGACGGAGATGAACATCCCCGCGATTCCCGAACTGATCATGGCGATCACAAACGGAAATTTGTAACGCAGATTCACTCCGAAAATCGCCGGCTCGGTAATGCCCAAATATGCGGAAATGCCGGCCGTCAGTGAAAGCCCCCGCTGTTTTTTATCTTTTGTAATCAGCATCATGGCCAAAGCCGCCGATCCTTGAGCGATATTTGACAATGCGAGCATCGGCCATAAAAATGTGCCGCCGAGCTTTGATCCGATTAATTGAAGATCGACCGCCAGAAACGTATGATGCATCCCCGTGATTACAAGCGCCGAATACAGCCCTCCGTACAGCAGGCCTCCGATGGCGGAGAATTGGCCGAAAACGGCAATCAATCCCGCCGTCAGCGCGTTACCGATCGCAAAGGTAATCGGACCGATGATGACAAAGGATAGAAAACCGATGACCAAAAGCGTCACCGGCGCGACGACCAACAGCTGAATGCCCTCCGGCGTCCGTTTCGTCAAAAAGAGCTCAAGCCTGGCAAGTAAATAAGACGCCAGCAGAATCGGGAGCACCTGACCTTGATATCCGACTTTCTGCACCTCAAGGCCGAACAGGTTCCACACCGGAATATCGCCGCTCTGCTCGGCGGCCCCGTAGCCCCATGCGTTTAACAGATCAGGATGCACCAGCATCAGCCCGAGCACGATGCCCAAGAGCGGGCTTCCTCCGAACCGCTTCACTGCCGACCAGCCGATTAAAGCCGGCAGAAAAGCGAAGGCCGTCCCCGCGATCAGATTAATCATATTGGCGAGATCCGCCCATTGCGGATACACTTGGACAATCGATTTCGTGCTGTAGAAAATACCTTCCGCCGTTAAGATGTTGTTCAGACCCATTAACAGCCCGGCCGTGACGATCGCCGGCAAGAGCGGAATAAAGATGTCCGCAAGCGTTTTCACAGCACGCTGTAAAGGATTCATGTTTTGCGCCGCCGCCTTCTTCACGTCATCCTTGGACGCTTCGCCAATCCCCGTTTCCTTCACTAATTCCGCATATACTTTGTTGACCGTCCCCTGCCCGATCACGACTTGAAACTGCCCGTTTACCGCAAAAGATCCTTTGACAATGTCTATTGCATCAAGCATTTTTTGGTTTACTTTGGTTTCATCTATTAATGCAAACCGCAAACGCGTCACACAATGAGTCGCCGCCTCAATATTTTCGATTCCGCCGACAGCTTCAGCGATCTGCCGCGCAGCCCGGTTAAACTCACCCATGCCAACCCCTCCGTAATCGTTTTCATTTTGTCTTACAAACTTGTATATACATGTTTATGACTCTATTGTAATGATGTATATACATGTCGTCAATCTATTTTTATAGCGCTTTCATCACAAATATACTGCGAAAGACCCTGAAACAAAAAAGGCCCCGCCGGAACCGGGCCTTGACTTCTTGTTTTATCGGGAACATGTCCGGGCGGAATTCACAACAGGAGCACAAAAAGCATACAGTACTGTACAACTAAGTTAAAGAGGTGTGAAGAGATGCCATCCACTGTTATCAACCTGTACTATTTGAAGATTAACAGTATTTCTGGCAACGGATCTATTACGATTGGGGAAGCGGCATACAACAGTCCCACCACAAATAACAAATCACAAGGACTGAACTCTTCATTCGGCGATACGTCACCTATAGAATCGATGATGGAGAACTTGTTAAATGATCCTGATGTCAACGACCAGACAGAAATAGGAACCGCAGATACCGCAAATGTTATGCCGGTACCGCCGACTATAGATTAAAGGGGTTTTTATGAATGCCTTACCAAATTAACGTCGTCAATATAAAAGTAAACGGAGCAACGCAAAACGGAAACGTCGATATCGGTCAGACCGTGCAAAACAGCCACACCGCCAACAGCAAATTTGTCGGCGCGAACTTTTCTTTAGGGGATTTTTCGCCGGCCGCCGGATGTTTGAATTCGGGCCATCTTGACCCTGACGTGAGCGATCAGGATCAGATCGCCAACCCGTCAATGCCGATCGCAAATCAAATATAGGGAGGTTCTGCCGAAGTGGATATCGAAAAAATGAGAAAGTGGCTTGAGATTACGAACGAGCACAAGCCCAGCGACTTTTGGACCAATGTCCTGAAACGGAAATCTCCCGAAGATTTTTTCTCCTTACAAAAAAACACCCTGACTTATGATATTTATCAGGATGAACAGCACACATTTGTCATTGTGGAAATGCCCGGCGTTTACGAAGAAGAATTGACATTGAGGCTGCTGTCAAGAACACGGCTGCATATAAGAGGAAACATCACACCCCTTTTTCCAAAGAACATGGGCGTCTGCCAAAACCGGTATTACGGGGAAATCGATGAGACGATTGAGCTTCCTGAACCGGCTGAGCCCCACCTGTTACAGGCGCAGTGCGTAAACGGCCTGCTCCACATTTCCTACCCGCGCCTTATGGAGCACATTCCTTTTCAGAAAAAAATCTAAAGAGCCGGCTTACGGGCGGCCCAGCCGTCTGTACACTTTCTCCTTATAATGAGAAGATGCGGGTTTTGAGAACATGGCTTTCTCCTCCGTCAGTTTGTCGAGTCTGACTTGTTTTTCCGTCCGTTTGTTCCGCAAGTGATCCCGCTCCTGTTCATTGCGGCACTTGGCGATCAAATAATCGAGCGTCATCAGCTCTTTCTTCAGCGCGCCCTCATCCTCGGCGATCCCGGCGTTTTTTAATATGCGGTAGCCCATTCTGAGCGACTCCGGAAGATGTGCGGCATCGTCTTTCGGCAGGGGCTTTCCCATTCCGTTGATGCCGGCGAACTCTCCATCCTTAATGGCGCGCTTGATTTTATATTCAGCCACGATATGGGCGATATCCATCACTGTTCACCTCCTTTTTTCAATAGAACCGGGTATGATTAAAGGGAAACACAAAGCCCAGTTTGTGCCATTTATATGTTTTAAAGCTGTCATTCAACAGATCAACCCCCGTTGCGACAGCGTTTTTCGCCCTTTTTCCGATGAGCCTTTTCCACCTTTTCTATTTGCTGGTTTCATGGTATATTGATTACGTTCGTTTTTTCTATCGTTCCGTGTAAACCGTGATCGGAAAAAAGGAGTGTAACAATGAAAACATTTATAAAAGAAAGAGGACTTGCCTTCTTCTTGATAGCGGTCGTGTTATTGTGGGTGAAAACATATGTCGCTTATATTTTAAACTTTAACCTCGGCATAGACAACACGATCCAGAAAATATTGCTTTTTGTGAATCCGCTGAGCTCCAGCTTGTTCTTTCTTGGACTTGGGCTTCTTTTCAAGAAAAAATTACAGCAGACAGCCATTATTGTGATTCATTTTTTATTGTCTTTTTTGCTTTTTGCAAACATCGTCTATTATAGATTCTTTAATGATTTCATTACCATCCCGGTCATGATGCAGGCAAAGACAAACGGCGGCCAGCTCGGAGACAGCGCGTTCTCGTTAATGAGATGGACAGACGCCTTCTACTTCCTGGATACCGTCATTTTGATTATTTTGGCCCTTAAGATGAGAAAACCGGCTGAAAAACCGGCGAAGAAATCATTCAGAATCGTTTTGGCTTCCGCCGTGCTTATGTTCCTGATCAACCTCGCCGTCGCGGAATCCGACCGTCCCGAGCTTTTGACACGCTCATTTGACCGTAACTATCTGGTGAAATACTTGGGCACGTACAACTTTACGATTTACGATGCCGTGCAGAATGTGAAATCAAACAGCCAGCGCGCGCTTGCCGATTCAAGCGATGTAACGGATGTGGAAAACTATATGAAGGCCAACTATGACGTGCCGAATAACGTCTACTTCGGAAAAGCCGAAGGAAAAAACGTCATCTATGTCTCATTAGAGTCTCTGCAGTCCTTTATCATTGATTACAAAATTAACGGCAAGGAAGTGACGCCGTTTTTAAACAAACTGGCGCACGATAATCAAACATTCTACTTTGATAACTTTTTCCACCAAACGGGACAAGGTAAAACATCTGATGCGGAATTTATGATGGAGAACTCTCTGTACCCGCTTTCGCAAGGTTCGGTTTTCGTCAATAAAGCGCAAAACACGCTGCAGTCCGTTCCTGCGATCTTAAAAGGCAAAAAGTACACGTCTGCCGCTTTCCACGGAAATACGCAGACTTTCTGGAACCGTAACGAAATGTACAAAGCGGAAGGCATCGATAAGTTTTTCGATTCCGCTTATTATGACATGAGCGAAGAAAACACGAAAAACTACGGCATGAAAGACAAACCGTATTTCAAAGAATCCATGCCGCTCTTAAAGAGCCTGCCGCAGCCGTTCTATACGAAGTTCATTACGCTGTCCAACCACTTCCCGTTCGGAATGGATAAAGAAGACACGGACTTCCCGGCGGGAGACTTTGGCGATTCAGTCGTCAATAACTACTTCCAGTCCGCGAACTATCTGGATGAATCAATTGAACAGTTCTTTCATGACCTGAAAAAAGACGGCCTGTACGATAAGTCGATTATCGTGATGTACGGAGACCACTACGGCATCTCCGAAAACCATAATAAAGCGATGGCGAAAGTGCTCGGCAAAGATGAGATCACTGAATACGACAATGCCCAGCTTCAGCGGGTGCCGCTCTTTATCCACGCTCCCGGCGTGAAAGGCGGCCGCAATCACAAATTTGCCGGTGAAGTCGATGTCGCGCCGACCGTTCTTCATCTGCTCGGCGTCGATACGAAAGATTATCTCATGTCAGGTTCAGATATCTTATCGAAAGAACACAGAGAAGTCATTCCGTTCCGTAACGGAGACTTCATCTCGCCGAACTATACGAAAGTGTCCGGCAAGTATTACGATACAAAAACCGGAAGACTTTTAGATGATTCAGAAGTCGACAAAAAAGAAGACTCTCTCGTCAAGACTGAGCTTGAAATGTCTGATAAGATCATCAACGGCGATCTGCTTCGTTTCTATCAGCCGAAAGGCTTTAAGAAAGTGGACCCTTCACAATTCGATTATACGAAGCGTGAAGATTCCTCAGCAGACGATCAAAAAGAATAAACAAAAGCCAGATCATATCAATGATCTGGCTTTTTATGTTCAGCTCCCGGCGGCGGCCATAGAGCGCTTTTGCAGGCTGTCGGAAAGAACTGAATAAGCGACGACTTTCTTTTTCTGCTGTTTGACGACATCTACATGATCTCCGTAGCTGTATACAAACACCGTCACATCTTTTTTTCCTTTTCTCGTCTTAATGACAAGCGGATCGGCTCCGTTTTGCGGATGAAGATAACGCTCTTCATCCCCTGGGTATATATAATGCCGTTCGATAAACACGGCTTCGTTAAAATCATCAATCACCCCGCGTTTGTCTTCGCCTTCCAGACGTTTTCCGCCGAGGGAAACGGCAGCGGACGCGTCACTGAGCTTTGAATGGGTTTCAAACTTGCGGAGGATCCATTCCACCGCTCCGGTAGGAAGGCATGTCAGCACAATCTTAATCAGGCTTATGACAACAATTGAAACAACTGCAATCCATGTCACCTTACATCATCTCCATACTTGTTCTACATGAATCTTAACATAGAAGAAAACGTTGTTTTTTGTACATTATGTGAAACTTGATATATGTTCAAAAAAAATCCGGATCACCTAGGTGATCCGGATTTTTCAAGTCTGCTTCTGGTCGTCACGGCGGACGGCTTCTCTCAGCTCTTCCGCGACAAATTCGACGTTCGGCCCGATAATGACCTGCGCCGTTTTATTCCCCGTTTTGATAACCCCTTTTGCTCCCGCTTTTTTAAGCGCCGCCTCATTAATGAGAGACGTATCCTGCACGGTCAGCCTGAGGCGGGTCGCACAGTGATCAATCGTTTCGAGGTTTTGCCTGCCGCCGAGCCCCTTGAGCATGGCATGTTCTTCGACGGAACCGGCCGTATCTTCACTAAGCACTTCTTCCTCTTCCTCATCATCTTCCCGTCCCGGCGTTTTCAAGTTTAACGTTTTGATGAGCATATAGAAGACGACAAAATAGATCACCGCATAACAAAGCCCGACAACGAGCAGCAATAGCGGTTTTTCGGCAATGCCGTAGCTGAGGAGATAATCGATCGCCCCCGCCGAGAATGAAAAACCTGACCTGATTCCGAGAACATTCACGATAAATAAAGAGAACCCGGTTAATATAGCATGAACCCCGTACAAAAGCGGTGATAAAAACATAAATGCAAATTCAATCGGCTCTGTAATTCCGGTAATAAATGCCGTCAGCGCGAGACCGATCATCATTCCGGCCGTCGCTTTGCGCTTACTTGGCTTAGCCGTGGCAATCATTGCCAGACATGCGGCCGGAAGCCCGAACATCATAATCGGGAAGAATCCCGTCATATAAGTTCCCGCCGTCGGATCCTTCGCAAAGAAGCGGGCCAGATCTCCCGTTTTTCCGTGAAAATCGCCAAACTGGAACCAAAAAATATTATTCAGCACATGATGAAGACCGAATGGAATCAAAAGCCTGTTAAAAATCCCGTAAATCCCGGCGCCGATTCCGCCAAGCCCGATCATCCATTCCCCGAAAGACGTAATCACCGACTGAATCGGCGGCCACACAAATCCGAAGATCCCCGCCAAAATAATGGTAATCAGCGCCGTTACAATCGGAACGAGCCTGCGCCCGCTGAAAAACCCGAGATATTCGGGCAGCTTCGTATCCTTAAAGCGATTATACGTGTATCCCGCAATTAACCCGGCGATAATCCCTCCGAAAACGGCCATATTATTTGTCGAATTGATTGATTTTACAGCCGCGTCCAGCATGATATAAGAAATTGCTCCCGACAGAGCGGCGGCCCCGTTGCTGTCTTTCGAAATCCCGATCGCGATTCCGATCGCGAAAATCAGCGGCAGATGATCAAATACCGCGGTCCCCGCCGCGTAAATGAACGGAATATTTAATAAGTCCTCTCTGCCGATGGCCAAAATAATACCAACGGCGGGCAGAACGGCAATCGGAAGCATAAATGATTTTCCGAGTTTTTGCAAAAATTGAAGCATTTTACCCATCCCCCTTCTTTTTTCTTAAATATACCACATAAGTTATCTAGTGATCTATACCAATTTTCCTTCATTTATTCACATAAGGCTTGTTGGTTTTCTATTTATAAACCAGTTGTGGTAAGCTTGAATCAGATGATTAAAAATAGAAAGCGGGAATGACAATGATTGTAACGAACGATCAAGAATTAGAAGGCCTTAAAAAAATCGGCAGAATCGTCGCGCTGGCGCGTGAAGAAATGAAGAAAAAAGCCGAGCCCGGCATGAGCACGAAAGATCTTGACCTGATCGGAAAGGCTGTGCTTGACGAGCACGGAGCCGCTTCCGCTCCGGAGAAGGAATACGATTTCCCGGGCGTGACATGCATCAGCGTAAATGACGAAGTCGCTCACGGCATTCCGAGCGCCTCTAAAATCTTAAAAGCCGGGGATCTTGTAAATATCGATATTTCGGCGGAGTTCGGCGGTTTTTATTCCGATACGGGAATTTCATTTGTGCTCGGAGAAGGCGATGAACGTCTGCAAAAGCTTTGTAACTGCGCAGCATCCGCATTTCAGAAAGGATTGGATCAGGCAAAAGCCGGCAAACGCCAAAACCAGATCGGCAGAGCCGTCTACCATGAAGCCCGCTCCAACGGATTTACCGTTATTAAAACGCTGACGGGCCACGGAATCGGCAGAAACCTCCATGAAGCGCCGAACCACATCATGAATTACTACGATCCGTTTGATAACGCGCTGTTTAAAAACGGAACCGTGATCGCGCTTGAGCCGTTTATTTCCACGAAAGCGGAAACGATTGTTGAAGCGGGAGACGGCTGGACGTTTAAAACGCCGGATAAAAGCCTTGTCGCCCAAGTGGAACACACCATCGTGATCACAAAAGACAAACCGATTATTTTAACTGCATTGTAATGTTTCATCTCCCTTCCAAACAGGTATACAACAACTAACCCGAAGGAGGGAGACGCATGAAAAAAGATAAAGAAAAAATCAAAATCGAAAACGAAATACACGCCATGCACGGCGTAACGAAACAGCAGATTTTAGAGGATTTCGAGGAATTTAAGGCGTACCTTCATCAGAAAATTTCCGCCGGAAAAAAACTGGGTCTGGATGACAGCAAAATCATCAAAAGCGCCGCCATCCTCGGGGACTATCTCGCCAAACACGAGGAGCCCCGCAATGCGGAAGAAAAACTCTTACAAGAACTGTGGGACATTGCGGATGACAATGAAAAACAGCATTTGGCCCAGCTTCTCGTCAAACTTGCCGGACACTGATACAGTGCCCGGCTTTTTTATGCTCCGTTATAAGAGTTGTGCTACACTGGACATATGTCTGTGAAAGGAGCCATTTTTCAACATGTGGTTTATTATCTTCGGGTTTATTTTCTTTATTGAAAGCATCATTCTCACCGTTTACGGAGTGAAGAAAAAGAAGGGGATGCTGATTTATTTCGGCGTCGTTTTCGGAATCATGACACTCGGAACGGTGCTGTTAAAATTAACCGGCCATTAAGCATGAAAAGACCGCCCTTTACATATATATGTAAGAAAGCTTTACATCTCTGAATCGAAAGTCTCAGTTTTTGCATTATCCCTTTTCAGCGTCTTTTTATAGATGTTACAATGCCAAAAGTTTGGCAAAAGCTGAAGAAACCTCCCCAGCGGGAGAACGGAGAAAGGAGTTTTCTGACATGCATTATGGCAGTAAAGGCTGGTATGTAGAAGAGTTAAAGAAAAAAGGAATTACCCACTATGAAGGAAGAAAGCTTCAAAGCTTCAAAAAGTACTTCCTTGCCAATCTGCTGGAAACAAAAAAACAAGCATAACGTAAATCAGCCGTGCTGTCAGTGCAGCACGGCTTTTTTTCTATACATTAGTGAGCCTGTCTCTTTTTTTAAGGAAGGACTCCCTCCAGCTTTCTGACAGCGCTTCTTCCCGCAGTATTTCTTCAATCGCTGACAGATTGCCGGAATCACGATATTTCACTTCATTCGCATACCAGACGGAAATGCTTTCTTTTCCTCTCGACAGACGCTTGAGGACGGGACGCGGATCGACATATCCTTCTTCAAGCACCCTGAAATAAAAGCCGGTAAATCCCGTCTGCTGTACACGGAGCACCATATCTTTGATGCCATATTTGAGCGCGAGTTTGACGCAGGGCTGGCGCGGCTGGCTTACTTGAACGACGGCTTCCCCCAGCTGAAAGACGTCTCCGATCCACACGTCTTGTTCGGCCAGTCCTTTGACCGTTACATTCTCCCCGAACGCGGCGGCGGGAAGTTTTCTTGCGAGCGTTGTTTCCCAATATGAATAATGCTCGGCGGGATACACGCACACCGCTTTATCGGGACCTCCGTGATGCTTCAGATCAGCCTGCCCGTCCCCGTCAAAATGGGTTTTATACAGCATGACGGGAGAATCTGCGGGCCGCTTTATGATGCCGGAATTGATTTGTCTGCCGGCAAATTCATGAATTGCGGGCTTTCCGAGATTGATAGATAAGACAGAATAGTCTTGCGTCACCTCGTTCACATCCTTTGCGAAATCTCATATCTTTCCTTTATCATAGTAAGAAAAAGGTGGTTTTTCCATGCTTCAATATCATATGATTGCAGACGGCCGGGTTCAGGGCGTAGGTTTTCGCTACTTCGTCCAGATGGAAGCCGACAGACATAAGGTAGCCGGCTGGGTAAAAAACCGTGATGACGGCCGGGTGGAAATCCTTGCCGAAGGTCCTGAAGAGTCGTTAAAACAATTTGCCGAAGCAGTCAGAAAAGGCAGCCCCTTCTCAAATGTCACAGGCGTAACCATCGAAGAATCACACCGTCTGAAAGGGTACCGCACTTTTACCATCAGTTACTGATAAGGCTTGTCCTGATAATAATAATTCGGCTTCACAATCGTATTGTCATATGATTTATGGAAAATGTGGGTGGAAGCCGGCGAGATCGGCGGAATCAGCCAGGTCCAGTCGCCCGTCAGCTTTCTGCCCGCGTCTTGTTCCTGTTCTTCAAAGCGTTTAAATTGATTCGCCGCCGTATGGTGATCGACAATGCTGACACCGTGTTTTTTGTATGAATAGAGCACTGCTTTATTCAGTTCCACCAGCACCTGATCTTTCCACAGGTCGGTATTCAGGCTGGCGGAAATCCCCATGACCGCAGCGGCTTTTTTGAGCATATCATACCGTTTTTCGTCAGCAAGGTTCCTTGCGCCGATTTCGGTTCCCATATACCATCCGTTAAAAGGCGCCGCGTTGTACGACAGCCCGCCGATTTCAAGCCTCATATCGGCGATAATCGGAACCCCGTACCATCTGAGATTTAAATCGGCAAACTCTTCAATATCCGGATGGGTGATCGGCACTTCTTTCACGAGCGTCTGAGGCAGGTCATACCAGACCGGCTGCCCGTCCCCTTTCATCCGGAAAAGCAGCGGCAGAATATCAAAATCGGTCCGCTTCCCGCGCCAGCCGAGTTTTTCGCAGACAGCCGTCAGCTCATATGATGCCGGATCACCGACTCTTCCTTTTTCAGTCTCATATCCCGCATAGCGGATGAGCTGGTGATTCCAGATCTCCACTTGTTTTTCCCCATTCTTCTCAGGAGGGAAAATCGTAATCGTCGGTTTAATTTTTCCGCCGTTCGTGGCGATTTTGATATGTTCAAATAATGCGTCGCGCACCTCTTCTTTCGTGTTCACACCGCGCCGGTCAATGACGTTCAGCGATTGCCAGAACAGACGCCCGATACAGCGGTTGCTGTTGCGCCACGCCATTTTCGCCCCGTGTTCAAGCTCTTCCGCCGTATGAACGTAACTTCCTGTCCGATCTATCTCATCTTTTATCGCGTGTAGACGCGCGTTGATTTGCGATTCCATTCCGAGTTCCTGATAGCAGACATCAATAAAATCCTTCGCCTCATCCCAAAGTATTTCCGTATGTTTCAAAAAACTCTCTCCTTCAATTTACATCTGTTTCCCATTGTATCGTTTTTAGGAGTGAACACAATGGTTTTTTTGTATCATACTGGAAACTGCAAAGAAAAAACACCTGTGATGTTCGCAGGTGTTTTACAAAACGGAATGCAGTTTTTCAGCCAGTGTAAGCAAATCCTCACGGTAGTTTTTTCCCGTCATCGGAATTCCGTGACCCGTCAAAAGCGCTTCCGGCTCCAGTTCGGCCAGTTTCTGAACGGATGCGGCCGCCGTCTGCGTATCCGCTGTAAAATAAGCGGGCGGCCCGTGAAGCTCTTGCTTTTGAATGACAACGTCCGCAAGCGATTCCTGTTCAACAGTGATCACGGCATCACCGGCAAGCAGAACGCGGTCTTTATCCCGGAATAATGAAATATGGCCGGGTGTGTGACCGGGCGTATGCACCCATTTCCATTCTTCAAGAAACGGAACGGTACCGTCTGAAGGCAGTGCCTGAACGGACGGAATGCGGATCGAATGGCGCGGAAACAGCGGTGACAGCTTTGCGACAAGCCCTTTTTTCGCATCGGGCCTGGCAGGCGGATAATCCGCTTTCCCTGTGACGTACGGGAGCTCCTTTTCATGAATGTAAACCGGCACATCCCAAAGCTCAAGCAGCTCTTCAATCGCACCGACATGATCAAAATGACCGTGTGTCAAAATGACCGCCTTCAGCTGATACCCCTCTTTGAATCGGCGTTTCATTTCTTCTGTTATCATCTCTGCCGATTGCGGCATTCCCGCGTCAACCAGAATGATTTCCCGCGGAGCTGAGGGATTTTCGATAAAGTAAACATTCGCAATCTGCACGGTCAGTCCGTAAACGCCGTCCGCCGCTTTAAAACCGGCGCCGCTTCTCACTGAAAAAAGCGGCATAAACGGATCACTCATCATGGCACCTCCTCTGATGCCTTTAGTGTGCGACGAACCGGGTGTTTTATGTTAAAAAATCGTGATTGCGCCGATGATGAGCGCAAAGGCCGTCATGACGATAACGGCAAGAACCGCCCATTTCATCGCAAACTTCTGGTGTTCATCAATGGTGACCCCGGCAAGCCCGACTAATAAATGCGTCGACGGCACGAGCGGGCTTAACATATGAATCGGCTGGCCGATGATCGAAGCGCGGGCGATTTCCACCTTATCTACACCGTACGCCACGGCGGTCTCGGACAAAATGGGCAGCACGCCGTAAAAATAGGCGTCATTGGGCATCAGAAACGTAAAGATACCGCTCGTTAAGGCAACAATCGCCGGAATAAATCCCCCCATCTGTTCCGGAATAAGCGATACGAGGGAAATGGCCATCTCATCAACCATCTTCGTCCCCGTTAAAATTCCGGTAAACACGCCTGCGGCAAAAATCATCGAACCGATCGCAAGCACATTGCTCGAATGGGCTGAAATACGCTCCCTTTGATCGTTAAGCTTCGGATAGTTGACAATCAGCGCGATACAAAACGCAATGATGAACAGCACGGTTAAATTCACTTTTCCTGACACTAAAAATCCCACTAAAGAAAGCGTTAACAGTAAATTGAACCACCACAGTTTCGGCCGCCTCCATTCATCTTCCGCAGCCGCAGCCGTTTCATTTGTATGGGACGGCTGCTTTAATTCGATCACCCCGAGCCGTTTCCTTTCCATCCTTCCGAGTACATAAGCGACCACAATCATACACACCATTCCGCTGGCAATGACAGGCAGCATCGGCCCCGTCAGCTCTGCCGGGTCAACGCCGAGCGCACTCGCCGCACGCGGCGTCGCGCCGCCCCATGGTATCGTGTTCATGATACCCATGCCGACACCGGCGATTCCCGCTAAAATAATCGGACGGATTCCGAGCATGATATACAAAGGCAGCATTGCGCTTGTCGTAATCATATACGTCGTCGAGCCGTCTCCGTCCAGTGCGACAAGCATGGTCAAAACGGCTGTTCCGACTACAATTTTGAGCGGGTCGCCTTTAACCAGCTTTAAAATACGCGACACCATCGGATCAAATAAACCGGTATCAATCATAATGCCGAAATAAAGAATCGCGAACATAATCATGACTGCAATCGGCGCCACCTGTTCAATCCCGGAAATCATCATCTCGCCGACCCGGTTAAAAGAAAACCCGGCAAACAGCGCAAACACGATCGGCGTTAATACGAGCGCCGTTAACACTGAAAGCCGTTTTGTCATAATCAGCACCATAAAAACAAGCATCATAAGAAAGCCTAAGATTGCTAACACAGTATGTCCCCCTTATTATGAATACGCTTACATTTTAAAGGCCCGATCCCCTTTATCCGCCTTTTTGCTATCTTATGAGAATTGGATATTGAAGTAAATATTTTGGATTTTAAAGATTTTTAATTTTTTATAACCTTTTCGTTCATTTTGTTCATTTATAAATAAAAAGCCTCCCGCAAATATGCGGAAGGCTTATTTTTCGCTGCTCATCATCTCTTCATAAAACTCGGTCTGCTCTTCTAAAAAGCGTTTTGCGCCGCTGCTGTTTTTATAAAAGCTCTCCCAATCCCGTTTTTTCAACATTTGCTTCCACTCCGCGGATGAGGTAATCTGTTTCAAAGCCTGATCCCAATAGGCGATCTCGCCTTCGGTCATGTCTTTCGGCCCCATGATGCCTCTCCAGTGCGCAAAGACAAACGGCACCCCCTGCTCTTTCCATGTCGGCACATCGCTGAAGCCGGAGAGCCTTTTGTCCGACGTAACGGCCGCCAATGTGATTTTCCCTTTCCAATAGGCGTCTCTCGCTTCTGAAATGGTCATTGAGGCGGCGTCTATCTCGTGGCTGATAAGAGCTTCAATGACTTCATTGCTGCTCCCGTATTGAAAAAAGCGGATATCAAACGGAGAAATTCCGGCCATTTCCGCCGCTCTCGCAAAGGAGAGCTGGTCATCATTTCCGAGGCCGGGCGCAAATCCGATTTTTATGCCGCCCGGATGTGCTTTAATATCGCCGAGCAGCCGCTTTCCGCTTTTTATCTTTGAATCCTTCGGAAGAGCGACGGTCTGCCACTCTTTTGCGATAATGGCCAAAGGCGTAAAATCAGCTGCCTTCAGCCGGCTTTGTCCCAAAATTTCATTGCTTAACAGCAGGCTTGAATTCATACTGATGACATCCGTTTTTCGTTCGTTTACATATTTCCAGCCGCTGTCTCCGCCTCCGCCGGGTTTATAGACGATCTTTACGGGCCGGCCTAATATTTGCTTCCGCTCTATTACCGATTGCAAAGCTTTTGCCGTTACGTCCCAGCCCCCTTGAGGCGCTGCCGGGACGACAATTTCAACCGGCCCTTCGGCTGAACGGATGCCCGCCATCTGCCGTCCGTCAAAAGAAACCAGCGCCGCCAGCATGACAAGAAGCACTCCCAACCGCTTCATTTCTCCCATCCCTTATTCATGTGCTAAATAATATTTCCGTTCCGGCCTGCCGATAATGCCGTACTCTAATTCAGCGAGCGCTTCTTCCTGAGAAACGAGAAACTCGGCGTAGCGCCGCGCCGTTGTTCTGGAGGCGCCCATTTTTTCGCCCAGTTCTTCGGCCGTCATCCCTTTTTGGGCTGCCCTGAGCGCGTTTTTGATTTTTTGAAGTGTAATCGAATTAATCCCGGTCGGCAGATCATTGAGCTGTTTTTGTTCTTTCTGACCGCTTCCGAAAAACATGTCGATAACGGACTGGCTCAGCTCCGGCTGTGAGTGCAGCCATTCTCTTTTTTCACGGTACTGCAAAAGCACTTCTGTAAATTTATGTGCCGACACCGGCTTTATGACATAGTGGGAAACGCCTGATCTGAGCGCTTCCTGCAGCAGTCTTGTTTCGGCAGAAGCTGTAATAATGATGATATCAACGGAAGGAAAACGGCCACGGATGAGGGGAAGCAGATCTGTCCCCAGCTCATCCGGCATATAAATATCCAAAAGCAGCAGATCAGGCTGCCGTTTCTCAAGCAGCGATATGGTGTCTTTGGCATTGATTGCTTTACCGATGACATTGAATCCATCAAGATGTTCGATAAATTTTTCGTGAATTTGCGCTATTCGAAAGTCGTCCTCTGCAATCGCGATGTTAATCACACCGATTCCCCCTTTGGCGTTTCTTTCGGTATAAACACCGTAAATACGGCACCGCCGCTCTTTTGCTGCGAAATCTCTATCGATCCCTGCAATTCACTGACGGCTTCTTTTAGATTGGCTAAGCCGTATCCTCTCCTCGTCCCCTTTGAAGAGTAGCCCTTTTCAAATATGGTTTCTGTTTTTTCCTGAGGCACGCCGTCTCCTGAATCCGCCACTTCGATGACGATATCCCTGCCGATATCGGTCATAAAAAAGACGACCTCTTTTTTCTCTTTTTCGGCGACGGCTTCGAAAGCGTTATCAATAAGATTTCCGATGATTGTAATGAGCTGGGATGAGCCCACATGCTCCGGCAGCGATTCTAAAAAGCTGTTTTCATCTATTGAAAGCTTCACTTTCTTCTCAGACGCCTTTCCCATTTTTCCTAATAGTATGGCCTGAACCCGCTGTGAATGAATGTTTTGAAAGAGGATTTCATGCTGTTCATTCTGGATGGCGTACTCTTCTTTTATCAGTTCAATGGCTTCATTATATTCTCCCAGCTCTAACAGACCGAGGATCGCGTAAAGCTTATTCGAGAATTCATGCGTTTGCGCCCGAAGATCCTCTGAGTATTTTTTCATTTCAGTCAGCTTGTTAATCAGTTTCTTGAGCTCTGTTTTCTCCCGGAAGCTGATCACCGCTCCGTATACTTGTCCGGTCTGCTTCATTTCTTTCACGTTTAAGATAAATACTTTATCTCCGGCACGCACCTCCACGTTCGGCGGTAATTCTCCCCCTGCCAACACCGGCATGAGATTTGCGCCCGGCATGATTTCTTTTATATGCCTTCCGATCATCGGTTCCGGAAGATTCAGCATATCAGCCGCAGATAAATTCATCATGGTTACCGCGCCTTCTTTGTTTACGGCGATAATCCCTTCTTTAATCGCAAGGAGCATCGCATTGCGCTCCCTGTACAGTGCTGCAATTTCATGCGGTTCAAGGCCGAGTGTATCTTTACGGATGCTTTTTGCGAGCGCCGCCGCTCCCCCGATGCCGATAAGAAACACCAAACATGCAAAATAGCCTAAATGCCGCAGATGCGCTTTCATATCTTTTTCTATCTCATCTTGTAAAAACTCGACTGTCACCGTTCCGACGACTTCGTTATGATTTTTTTCCTCCAAAATAACCGGGGCGCTCCCCCGGACAGCCTTCATTCCGTCGGAAACCGGTGACCCGCCGAACATGACGGTTTTATTTTGCAAATTTTGATTTTCTTTCGGAATACTGCTTCGGGCCGAATGAAATGCAACATGCCCTTTTTGATCAGTGATGTAGACGGCGTGCGCGCCTGCCTGTTCTTTCATTTGTTCAATGACGTCTAACTTTGTAAAAGCCTCTTGATCCGCAAGCCGGAACGCCTCTTTTACGGGAGGCATATATGAAATGGTTTTTGCCATTTGCACCGCCAGCTGTTCAGCCTGCTTCTGGCCTTCCTTTAATTGCTGAAAGGCAAATATAACTGTGAGCGTTCCGATGACAAGTATTAATAAAGCCGCAATTAATCCGGCGATTTTCATTTGCAGAGAGACATAAAACCGCTTCGCTTCCAACACAGCACCAGCCGTCCTTTCCTCCTAAAATCATACCATTTTTTAAATCTTTATTTCTCATTTTTGAGAATTTTCGTGATCTTTTTCTCTTGTCATTTCTTTTAAAAAGTGCAGTCTGGTATAATTTCCCTCAAGAGAGATAAGAAGGATAACTTTTTATAATCGCTGCGCAAAAAAAGACTGACAGAAGCCAGTCTCGGGATGTTTCACAACGGACGTATATTCAGTTGACAAAGTGTTTCTCTATGATGGCCGAGATACATTTGAATGACCTGAAATATCAATCAATTTTCCTTTGACGGCCAGGCGTCCTTCGGTTCTTACCGCCTTGTCGCATGTGATTAATGTAATCTCTTTATCTTTTGTCTCCTGAATTGCGTTTGCTTCTATTTCTGAAATCATGGTTTTTGATGTTACAGAATAAATATAGTCTTTTCTAAAGTCGGTCATCACGATTTGCGCGCCTTTTTTTATGTGTAAAAGAGGGCCGAACAATAGGTTCTCCTGCTTCAGATGGTGGCCTGCCAACGGGTAGTTTCCCTCGCCCATTTTCTGATCCGGACGCATAGTTGCCGCGCCGATCAGCAGGTTTTCATTGGTTGTGCCTTTTAAAATCGGAAGGTCTAAATCGATGCTGCTGATGGTTATCCGTCCGATTATCGGTTTTGGTTTGCGATTAAAACTTGACTGAACTGTTTCCCTGAAACCGGGCGGATGAATGGATTCAAAATCATAGTCCGCTTTTTTCATGTTATTTTTCCGCGCTTGTTCTGCGGTTAATTCCGATTCAATTTGGCTTTTACTGAGGTACGCGATCAAACAGCCTTTCATGAGAGGTGAGGAAATGAGAAGCAGCCCGGACAAAATAAGAACGGCAATGATCATTTTTTTAACCATGAAGAAAATTCCTTTCTTGTACGTCATGCGGTGAGTATTTGGTGAGAAATGATTCTCTTTTTAAAAAAGCACCTGATCGATTCTTACATGATCAGGTGCGATAACGTCTATCTATTCCTTGCTTTCTTCTTTCTTGATACAACAGCCGCGGCTCCGCCGGCTAATAGCAGCAGAATACCGGCCGTGACCGGCATCATACCGTCCGTATCACCGGTTTTCGGCAGGTTTTTGCCTGTATCCGAGTGATTGGTTTTACCATTGGTATCAGGGTGATGCCCGCCTTGATTCGTTTGATGATTCGGTGTGTCTTTCCCAGGTGCGGGATTTTTTAATTTCTTATTAGAAACGACGACCTCAACGGCTTTTGACTGTCCTTTTTCAATTGTGAATTCAATTGGTTTTTCGTTCAGCTGATAGCCGTCAGGCGCTTTTGTTTCGATAAATCGATACTGCCCGGGCGCTAATCCTTTCACCGTAAACCGGCCCTTTTGATCCGTCTTCCATACCGCCGGCCGTTCTTTGCTGCCGCCGGTGTTTACCGGACGTCCGGCAGAATCCGTGATCTTGAATTCAGCACCTTCCAGCACCTTATTTTTATCGTCATGATCCACTTTTGTCAGTGTGACATCACCAGGCGTCAGTGTATTCTCCGCACTGATTTCGACTGGTTTTATGTCGGTATTTGTGATCTTGAATGATATTGGCGTTTGATCCAAACTGTAAAGTTCAGGCGCTTTTGTTTCGATAAATTGATATTCGCCTGCTTTGAGTCCCCGTACATTAATTTGTCCGTGCTCATCTGTCGTCAGACCCTCTGTCAGTACTTTGCCGTTTGCATCTGTCAGATTAAACTTCGCACCTTGCAGGACTTTCCGTTTGTCACCTTGATCCGATTTTGTGAGAACAACACTGTTCTTGATGTTAACTGCAGTCAGGGAAGCCTGATCCGGTTTTCCGCTGTTCTCAGTCTTAATCGTAAACGGCACAGGGGTTGTTGACAGCAGATAACCATCCGGCGCTTTTGTTTCAACAAATTGATAGTTTCCGGGCGCCAAACCGCCGGCGTCAATTTTGCCGCCTTCTTTTGTCATCAGATCGTCTCTTACGGTTTTTCCATCACTGTCAATGATTTTAAATTCTGCACCGTCTAAAACGTTTCCGTCTTGATCCTTCTTGATCAGCTGGACAGAGCCTTTATAGTTGACTGCCGTTCCTGCGTCAGTTGACTCCGGCTTTCCTTCCGCTGTTTCTGAGATGGTAAACTCTTTTTTCTCCGTATTTAACACATAACCGTCGGGTGCTTTCGTTTCAATGAAGGCGTAATGACCCGGTGCAAGACCGGATGTTTCTACTTTTCCGTCCTTATCTGAAACCAGATCTTCTTTAACCGTTTTTCCATCACGGTCGACGATTTTGAAGACTGCACCTTCAAGCTTCTTGCCTTCCGCATCTTCCTTCGTCAGCCGGACAGAGCCTTTATAGTTGACGGCCGTTCCTGCGTCAGTTGACTCCGGCTTTCCTTCCGCCGATTCTGAGATGGTAAACTCCACTTTCTCCGTATTTAACACATAACCGTTGGGCGCTTTCGTTTCGATGAAGGCGTAATGACCGGGTGCAAGGCCGGATGTTTTTACTTTTCCGTCCTTATCTGAAACCAGATCTTCTTTAACCGTTTTACCATCACTGTCGATGATTTTGAAAACTGCACCTTCAAGGTTTCGGCCTTCCGCACCTTCCTTCGTCAGCCGGACAGAGCCTTTATAGTTGACGGCCGTTCCCGCGTCAGTTGACTCCGGTTTTCCTTCCGCTGTTTCTGAGATGGTAAACTCCACTTTCTCCGTATTTAACACATAACCGTCGGGCGCTTTCGTTTCGATGAAGGCGTAGTGACCGGGTGCAAGGCCGGATGTTTCTATTTTTCCGTCCTTATCTGAAACCAGATCTTTCTGAACCGTTTTACCATCCTGGTCGACGATTTTGAAAACTGCGCCTTCAAGATTCCCGCCGTCTGCATCTTTCTTCGTTAAAGCGGCTTTTCCTTTATAATTCACCATTGATCCCAATTCAACATCAGGTACTTGATTCTTTTCGTTCTTTGCGATTGAGAAGTGAATAGCTTTTGTGTTTACGATAAACCCTGATGGGGCTTTCGTCTCCATCAGCCGATAGTATCCGGCGGGCAAACCGTTTATCTCAACTTTCCCATTTTTATCGCTTTCAATATTATTTTTTATCAGAGTATAGGTACCGTCGCTTGATTTTTTCTCAAGCTTAAATACAGCACCGGCCAAAGGATTATTGTTTTCGTCTTTTTTGATAAGCGTCACCTTATTTTTTTGATTTATGACTTTATAGAGTGCTCCTGCTGCGGAGGATTTACCGTCAATCGTAACGGAGACCCCGTTTACATAGGCGTCGCTGATGGTGTAGCCGTCCGGAGCTTTTATTTCTTTCAGTACATAGGTTCCGTAACGGATATTCCCAAACGCAAGTTTACCGGCATCGTCTGTTGTGCCCGTACGAAGCAGCTGCTTGCCGTCTTTAGACCATAATTGAAAGTCGGCTCCTGAAAGAGATGTTCCGTCTGATCCTGTTTTAGATATCGTCAGGCTTCCCTTCTCTCCTGATCCTGAGCCGCCGCCGCTTGAAATGGCGACAAACACTGAGCTGTTGTTCTCTTGGGTCTGCTCCTCAACATTTGTCCCTGATATCGACACTTTGTTGCTGACCTGACCGCTGCTGCCGGAAATATTAATGAGAGAACGATATTGTATGACATACGCACGGTCGATTTGTTTATAGCTGCCTGTAAAGGTGAGGACAAATGATTGTTCACCGGTGGCATTGTCAGTTTTTATATCTAATTTATAGTCCTTATCTTTTTCAAGCTTCACATCACCCGGAATAAGATTTCCGCTGCTGTCTTTCATAACGCCGCTCTCATTATATTTTGCTTGATATACTTTAAAAGAATCTTCATCTATTATTTGATTCTCATCCGGGGTGTCTTTGACTTTTACGTCATCCAGTGTCGATTGGCTGGCATTGACATTGATGTTCCAATCGATATAGTTTCCGTTCTGTTTGCCGCCTTTAGAAATCAGGTTTCCTCCGTTTGCGATGGAAACTGAACCCGTCAGCGTTCGGTCTGCATGGTCATTATTAAAGTACTCTGCTTTGTTTGTGTATTGACTCTGTTTAATGACCTGGCCTTTTAATGACGTTTTAAATTCAATCAGGTATGGTAAAGCGTCATCTGTTTTGAGACGTACGATTAACGTATTTTTGTTGCCGTCTGACGGCTCTTCTATTTCATATTTTGAAGGATCCAGCGCCTCTCCTTCAGTGATGGAGCCGTTTTTGCTGATGGTATACGTTTTAACAGCAACCGATCCATGCAAAAATTGCTGACCATCTGTGATCGTATCTTTTATATAAGGATTTTTTGAAGGTTCGCCATTATAATTGATGCCGACTTTCCATGTGATTTCTTTTGAAACGGCGTTGTATGAGCCGTTTTTGAATCCGTTATGGGACGTCTGATTGTTCGGTGTGAAGCCGCTCGATTCCTTATTTGTGCGTTTGCCGCCGTTTTTATCCGTCCATGTCGACTCAGCCGTATTCTTAATGGGTTCGTTTGAAAAGTCAGCGTTGAATTTTGTCTTATACGTGATCTTAAACTGACTGTTTGTTTCTGCATAATCCCCGATCAATGCTATTGTAAAGCCTTGATTTCCGGGTTTTTTTGTTAATATATAGTCTGTTCCTTCTTTCAGCGTTTTGTTATCAGTCGTGTCTTGCATGTGAAATGAATCGTCAATGAGCGCCAGGCCTCCGCTGGTGAATTGATCATCCAGCGTCCAGTCTTTCATTGTGTAACCGTTTTTATTAACTGTGATTGTCCAATCAACCGTCTTCTTCTCATAGTCTGCATTTGAATAATTTTTGATCAGATTCTGCTGAATGGCGGTTCCCGGAGTTTCCTTTGATTCCCCTGTATCTGTCATTGCTGTATTGGTGTATTTGACAGGACTGTCAATAATGACCCCATCGTTGACTTGAGATTGATAAATGATCTTATATGCTCCTGTGACAGTTTGCTTGAATTTTATTTCAAAGCCGTTCCCGTTATCAGTCAGCGTATAATCCTCACCCTCTTTTAATGGGGCGCCCTCTTGTTCGCTGCCGTTCTGGCTGAATGTAATCGGAAGGACTTTCAATGAACCGGGAACAAGATGCAGATCGTCTGATCCGAACGTATCCTTGATGCCGGCTTTGGATTGATCAATCTTTTTCTCACCGTAGTTGTACATAACAGCCCAGCTGAACGTTTGGGATTCTCCTTTATAACCTGTCGAAGATTTTTCTATCATTTTTCCGTAACCCGCTGTTACGGAAGCTTCCGCAGAAATTGGCTCCGCATTGTCTCCGCTGAATGCCGCCTTGTTTGTCAGCGTGATGTTTCCGCCTTTACCCGGCTTTGCCTCATCTTTAATTTCCGTGTCATATATGAGCCGGTAGGCTGAATCGATCGTCCCGGCGAAGGTGACATTACCGTTTTCGCCAACGGTATAACCTGAAGTTATCTCATTTCCCTGACTCACCGAGCCGTCAATATTCACATCAAGTTCATACACTTTCACAGAGCGGAAAGTCAATTCGTCCGGAAGGCTTTCAGTCAATTTCGCATTTTTAACTTCTTCTTCCTTTTTATTAAGATCAACCGTCCACGTTACCTTTCCGGGATTAATACCTTTATCCAATGACCCTGATTTCTCAATGGTTTTATTGACATTCGGTTTAAAATAAACCGTTACGTCCGGCGTATCAGAGTTAACCGGAAACTTAATCTTTTGTGTGGTTGATCCTTTTATTTCTTTCTGATTGAATTGGGTGTTTACATACAATGACCCCTTGACGTTAGTATCTTCTTTTACCTCGCCGTTAAACGTCATGATGACATGGCCGCTCGTATTAATGGAAAAAGTTCCGTACGTACTATCGCCGTCGGTCAATGGCTGGTTCGTAATGTCATTATGCATGATAAATTCTTTAGGCAGATCAAATTCATATCGATCACCGTCGTTTATTGTTTTCCCCAGCTCATTCGGAATCGCCCATTGAATGGTGATATTTGCCGGAGAGTTCGTATTCGCAGGGTTGTTTTTGTCATATGGTTTTCCTTTTTCATCCGTCAATTTCACATCAGTTAAAATATTTTGCGTAATCCGGCTTCCGCCTGATTGAAGGCTTTTAGCGGCAGATTTGCTTGAAACCGCCATTTTTGATTGACTGCGTTTAGCAGAAGGTTTTGATTTCGTTTTCTGTTCTGCTTTATCACCGCCGTCCGCAGATGCTGATTTTTTCTCTGTCTTTTCCTGAGGTTCAGCAGGTGTTGAAGAGGTGTTTTTTTCTGTTTCGGAATCCGTTGTTCCGTCTTTCTTCACAGGTATTAACACCTGCTGGGTCTTGCCGGCATCCAGTTGAAAAAGAGCTTTTGCCATTTTCGTCTCATCTGTTATGTCGGGAGTAAACTTCGCCGACAGTGTAATGGAGCCTTTGGCATCCCCGGCATCTGCTTCAGCATCGTTCACTTTCACTTCCAGCGTGCTGCTGTCTGCTTCAGCTTTATATATACCGATCACCCGATCAGCTGATGTCAGCTCACCTTCGGCATCGTTATCTAATGTAAAACTTTCCGGAATCTTTAAGGTGATATTCCGGTCACTTGCATCTTCCTTGTTTTTTAGCGACCATTCGTATGTCAGTGTCACTTTATCTCCCGGTGCTAAAGCGGGCTCACTCCCTTTTGACCCGTCAACAGTCTGCTGTCTGCCGTCTTTGACTGCAACTGAATCAAAGAACCCGCTCTCGCTTTGTTGTGATCCGGAAGCGGCTGCGATCGGAGTAAAGCTGACAACTTGGCTGAAGATGAAAAACAGCGTAAAGCATGAAATTAATGCCGCCCTCAGCCTTTTGCTTTTTTTCGGGCTGAACGAAAAGTTCCTCACTCCCAATGTCTTATTCCTCCCCTTTTATATAGACTTACGTTCGAACAAGCCGGTAAGCATGGGATTCTCCTTATCCGAACCAAACTACATTGTATGAAATCGGCCTATACAAATTCTGTACATGGGATTATTTCAGAAATAACGCACAAAAAAAGACCGGCATCAGCCGGTCCGGTCATTCAATCGTCAATTGATTTTATCCTTCAATTGTTTATAGCGTTCGTATTCCTTTATCGCCTCTTCTACCTTTCCCAGTTTATTAAATAACTGCAGTTTGTATTGTATAATTTTATCGTCACCGGGCTCTATTTTCTCAACCTGCAGGCAAACGTCCATCGCTTGATGATCGTTCTTCTCTTGGATGAGAAAACCAATCAGTTCGTACGCTTTGCTGAGCCACAGATGGGCCAGACGCGCTTTTTCCGGCTCCGCCCACAGATAGCCATTCTCCATGAGATAATGGTTTTCATATGACATGACAATGTCCATGTGCCGGGTTAGTGCAGCTGCGCTGAGCGGGGGAGCCTCTTTTAATGTTTTTTCCCATTCAACTGTATCAACCTTTACCCCGGAAAGCCGGAGAATGTATCCTATATCAGTATTTTCTATTGATTGGCTGAAAGGCAGCTGACCGATTAATTTCCGTATCTGATATATTGTCGAGTAGAGCTGGGTGCTTGCTTTTGATACATCATAAGCAGGCCAAAACATCTCCATCAGCATGTCTTTACTGACCGTGCGCCCTTGATTAAGAAGTAAAAATGCATACAGTTCACGGGCTTTGGATGTTCTCCACTTGACTGTTATGTATGTTTTGACACCATTTACCGATTGATAAAAGTCCAGGTTCCCAAAACATTGTATAACATAATCCGTCCCGGTATTCTCTTCTGCCGTCCTGAGTTTTTTATTCATTCGGATCCGCTCAACAGTTGTCAGCAGCCGGGCATTGTCAACCGGTTTTAAAAGATAATCGACAGCATTTAATTCAAACGCTTTGATCGCGAATTCATTATAAGCGGTGATAAAAATAACTTGAATATGTTCATTGACCTCCTGAATCGATTCAGCAAGCTCAATACCGTTTATCCCGGGCATTTCAATGTCAAGAAACACCGCATCAGCTGCTGAAAGCTCCGAATGCTCCAGAACTTCTGCCGGATCTTGAAACGTTATAATAGATTGAAAGGCGTTTGTCCGCTCAAGCATACGATTAAAATGAAGCAATGCCAGTTCCTCATCATCCACAATTAACGCTTTCAAACCGCATCCCACCCGTCAATATAGATATATCTGAAAATAATTTCAATTATACCATGTCCAACGCCCTATATAGTTGGATTCTTTTTCTTTCTCTTGTTGTATTATAACGTTTGTGATTACAATATTTATACATTACATAAGATAATAGAATGCCCCTGAATGGGATAAAGGAGTAATGATGTGAAAGAAAAATTTATTTCGATTTCGATTATTTGCGGCTACGCTGCTTTCTTTATGATTTTTATGGTCCTGAATCATTTTTCAGGATCATCCCTCCCTCAAGCGGAACAGGGCGTGATTAATCTGGAAAAGTGGGATTTTCAAAAGGATGGAAATGTCCAGCTGAACGGGAAATGGATTCTATATCCAAATCAGATGCTGTCACCGCAGGCGCTTCATTCAGCAAAAGGAAAAAACCCCGTACTCGTTGATGTCCCCGTCAATGTGAAGCTGTTCGGAAAAACGGCCGATGTGGATTACGGGACGTACAAACTGACAATCCGATCAAATGAAGACAATCAGGTTTTGGGGATCAGCACATCTTATATCTACAGTTCAAACCGCCTTTATCTTAATGGGAAATTAATCGGACAGAGCGGCAATCCTACAGAAAAAGCTGATTTTAAGGCGCAGAACAAACCGTACAGCAGCTTTTTCAGGCTTCACAAGGGTGACAATGAACTTGTCCTGCATTTTTCGAATTTCGGAAAAGTTCCCGGCTGGGGGATCGCAAAACCGATAACGTTTGGGACTCAAGAACAAATTATACGCGAGAATCAAATTTCCTTTTTCAATGATTCCATTATGATTACGGCTTTTTTCATTACCGGTTTATATTTTCTCGGCTTTTTTCTGCAACGGACAAAGGATAAACATTTATTGTTCTTTTCCGTGATGTGTCTGCTTTTTTCAGCCATTATTCTTATGATCGGGAAAGAAAGAATTATCTTTCTCCTCTTTCCGTCTATTTCATTTTCATTGCTGAATTCCTTGCGTATCATCTCAACCGTGCTTGTCAGCATGGCGGTTTTTCTTTATCTCTTTTATGCATACAGAGAAATTGTTTCAAAAACGACGATCACCATTTTAACCGCTTTATCCGGGATCATCTTGATCACTGATTTTATGTCCGGAAGTTTCATTGACCACCTCTCATACATTTTACATTCTGTGCTTGCCGTTACGACTCTGTTTTATATTACATATATTTTTACGATTGCCGCCATAAGAAAAATAAAAGGAAGCACGTACCTTACACTCGCATCCGTCTCGATGAGCGCTTTTGTGATTCTTACGACCATTTCAGCTTACAGCGGCAAAACGGCTTTTTCTTTTAATTCGATCTATTCATTGCCGACAGTCATCGCTTTATTGGCGGTGGTTCTTCTGATGGCGCAGCAATTCGCCGGAGCTTTCCGGGACAATGAAGTCCTCTCACGGAAATTAGTCAAAATCGACCAACTGAAAGATGAATTTATCGCCAAAACTTCACACGAATTCAAGACGCCGCTGAACAGCATTATTAATATATGCCAAACCCTTGTAGCCGGCAGAAAAAAGAAGACGATAGAGGAAGAGAAAGAAAATATGCAGCTGATCATCCGTATGGGCTACAGACTTTCTGATCTCGTAAATGATATTCTTGACTTGGAAAAAATGAAGCAGGGTATGCTGCAGATTCGTCCGGTTCCCGTCGATGTGCGTGCCGTCATATGCAGTGAGATGAACTTCTACCGGCTTTTATCCAAACATAAAAAACTTGCCATTCTTAATCATGTGCCGGACGGTCTCCCTTTGGTGCTTGCAGATGAAAACCGATTCCGGCAAATCTTAACCAATCTTGTTGAAAACGCAATCAAGTACACATCCGAGGGGAACATTATTCTTTCTGCTGAAAGCCTGAATGACAAAATGATTCAAATCACGGTGACCGATACCGGCAGCGGCATTCCTGAGGCTGATCTTGAAACCATTTTTGATTCTTTTCAGCAAGCGGGAGGGACGGAAGAAGATGGAACGGGTTTAGGTTTAAGTATTGTGAAACAGCTCGTCAAGCTCCAAAACGGGGACATCTGGGCGGAGTCAGCGGCGGCGCAAGGATCAGCCTTTCATTTTACGTTACCCGCCGCTCAAATTGATTCTTTACCGGAAGCAAAGACCGAACTTCCTAAATCACATCCCGGGCAGAGAGTGTCGGATATTTCGCTGGTCACGCCTTATCACTCAGAAAAAATCGATGCTCCGACGATTCTGATCGTCGACGATAACATCGAGAGTTTGAAAATTTTAACTGATATGCTGGAAGGTGTTCCTTATAACGTAATCGCAGTAAAAAGCGGAAAAGAGGCGCTTCAAGCTGTCTCTTCCTCGAAGCTTGACTTGGTCATATTAGACTTGATGATGCCCGACATGACGGGTTTTGAAGTCTGCACAATCATCCGCGAAAGATTCAGCATGGTCGATCTGCCGGTTCTTATCGTTACGGCAGCCATTATCAGCCATGACAAATACAAGGCGTTTCATGCCGGAGCAAACGACATCTTACAGAAGCCTTATCATTACTCTGAATTCACCGCGCGTATTAAAAATTTAATTTTGATGAAGCATACAGCTCACCAAGCCACAAATTTAGAAATGGCATTTCTTCAGTCGCAGATTAAGCCTCATTTTCTATACAATGTATTAAATACGATCATCGCGCTCAGCCATTTGGATATTGAAAAAGCACGGGAAACGACTGCTGCATTTACAAACTATTTAAGGATGAGTTTTGATTTTCAAAACACTTCGGACATCAGCTCATTCAGAAACGAACTTTCTATCATTACGTCATATCTTTCTATAGAAAAAACACGCTTCGGCAAACGGATTGATATCCTTTTTGATATTGAACAGGACATTGACTTCCCCCTTCCGCCTTTAATGATACAGCCATTGGTGGAAAACGCCGTTCATCACGGGATCAGTAAGAAAAGAGGCGGCGGACGGATAAAGCTGACAGCGAAAAAACAAGGCGAAAACACGTATTTTATCAAAGTGGAGGATAATGGAACCGGCATCATGCCGGACATACAGAAAGATATTTTGTCTTCTGATGTTAATCGCAGTGTCGGCCTGAAAAATATCAATCGGCGGCTGAAGCATTTTTGCGGAAGCGAATTGACGATCACCAGCACCCCGGATGAGGGCACCGCTGTTTCGATGATGATTCACACTCCCGGCCCAACGGATGATTTGATCTCACTAAAAACGTCTTCATTAAGATACTGATTAACTTCAAAAGGCATGTAAATACTTCTGCCGGCTGTCGGGAAATTCCCGTCAGCCTTTATTTACCCAAAAAGACGCAAAAACAAAAAAGCTTGAAGAAAAAGTGATATCTTCTCCAAGCTTAGATGATCCGCACCAGTCTGGCCGTTTTCACTTAAGAAATCGTAACTCCCGCGCTTGCATATCCCGCCACTGTATTAATAAGCGAAAGGCCTGTCGCAGTGGCGGAGAATACCATTAACAGCCGGGTTTGAGGAGTTACCGCAATGTTCAGCCCTGTCGTGATTCCGTTGCTGATGCTGCCGATTGACAATATGCCGGTGAGGGGAGGAGCTAAAGTGACGGATGCTCCGGGGATCGGCGTGAACGTATTGTTCGGCACTGTGGAACTGTATAATTGTGCGGTTATCGTAACAGTCGAGCCGACAAGCGACAATGCTGCGGTTGTACTGAAATAGGCGGCAATTGATGTAATGGTTCCGCTTCTCGGAGCAGAAAAAGCAAAGTTCAGCAGAGTTCCTCCAGCCCCGGTAAGATCAATTGCACCTCCCCCTCCGACATTGACGCCCGTCACAGAATTGCCGAAGCCGACAAGGCTCACCGTTCCGATTAATCCGCCGGCAATGGTCGTCACGGCAGTTGGAAGACCTGAAGCATAGGGAATGATCGCGCCTGCTCCGGTTACTCCTGTTGCCCCGGTCGAGCCTGTTATCCCAGTAGCTCCTGTTGCTCCGGTTACTCCCGTTACCCCAGTTGCACCTGTTACTCCGGTCGCTCCCGTTACTCCAGTGGCTCCCGTTACCCCGGTCGAGCCTGTTACTCCGGTGGCTCCCGTTATCCCAGTTGATCCCGTTACTCCAGTGGCTCCCGTTATCCCAGTTACTCCGGTCGCTCCGGTTACTCCAGTTGATCCCGTTACCCCGGTGGCGCCGGTTATTCCTGTTGCTCCAGTATCCCCGGTTACTCCCGTTACCCCGGTCGAGCCTGTTACTCCGGTTGTTCCCGTTACTCCGATGGCTCCCGTTATTCCAGTTGCGCCGGTTACTCCCGTTGCTCCCGTTATCCCAGTTGATCCGGTTACTCCGGTGGCTCCCGTTATCCCAGTTGATCCCGTTACTCCAGTGGCTCCCGTTACCCCGGTGGCGCCGGTTATTCCTGTTGCTCCAGTATCCCCGGTTACTCCCGTTACCCCGGTCGAGCCTGTTACTCCGGTGGCTCCCGTTACCCCGGTTGTTCCCGTTACTCCGATGGCTCCCGTTATTCCAGTTGCGCCGGTTACTCCAGTGGCTCCCGTTATCCCAGTTGATCCGGTTACTCCGGTGGCTCCCGTTATCCCAGTTGATCCCGTTACTCCAGTGGCTCCCGTTATCCCGGTGGCGCCGGTTATTCCAGTCGAGCCTGTTACTCCGGTTGCGCCGGTTACTCCCGTTGCTCCCGTTACTCCGGTGGCACCGGTTATTCCAGTCGCACCGGTTGCTCCGGTCGAGCCCGTTACTCCCGTTGCTCCGGTGGCGCCGGTTGCTCCAGTCGCGCCGGGATCTCCAGTGACGCCGGTTACCCCAGTCGCTCCGGTATTCCCGGTCGAGCCCGTTGCTCCAGTGAATCCCGTTGCTCCAGTAAACCCCGTTGCTCCAGTGAACCCCGTTGCTCCAGTCAGCCCTGTTGCTCCGGTCAGCCCCGTTGCTCCGGTCAGCCCCGTTGCTCCGGTGAATCCTCTTACATGAAAATGATTTGGATGACAGCATGGACACCATCTTTCATGACAGCAAGAAGTTTTGCAACAGAATTCTTCACAGCAATGGGCCCGATTTTGATAACTGCGCCTTTGATTTCTTCTTTTATGTTGAAAATGACAGCAACAATCATTGCAATTCCGGCAGTCGTAATCCCAAGAGTCGTATCTGTTATACCAAGTATCTCCTTTTCTCATTACACCACCTCTATTTGCATAATATTTCCACGAGAAAAAAAGGTGTGGCAAAATCCCACTTCTATTGGGCAAATTTTCAAATGTTCGTTAAGGTTGCATCATGCAGCATTTACAGAAAAAAGACCTAACTGTGCATAAGTCAGGTCTTTCATCTTTAAAATATCAGACTGCTATTTTCATGAGGTTGTCGGGAAACTTATGCTGTTAAAATCGATATTGAGAGCAGTTGCTGTCGTTAAATTATTAGCAGTTGTGAAAATAACCCTGAGCTGGTAAGTGTTCGTTCCTGCGGTCGGCGCAGTATCCACTGTTGTATCAGCAATCGAAAAACTATCCGTAGCTGCGAGAGTACTGGTTCGCGACAGAGTTCTTGTATGAATTTGCACTGCTCCCCTATATAATCTCACTTCAAAAACAAAGTTTGAATTGGCTGCAGTTGTTAACGCGACACTGAGTGCATAATCCAGCTTTACATTCTGCAAAGCATTAACTGGGACTGCCAGCGTAGCAACGGGAACTTCTGTATTTAACGGCGGATAAACAGTGAGCGGCCCGTTGGTTCTTGTGAAGAGCAAGGTTGGTGTACTGCCTGTGGCGCCGGTTGGTCCGGTTGGGCCCGTTGCTCCTGTGGCTCCTGTTGACCCGGTTGCTCCTGTTACTCCGGTTGGGCCAGTTGCTCCGGTTGGCCCTGTTGCCCCGGTCGATCCTGTGGCGCCGGTGAGCCCGGTTGCTCCCGTTACTCCAGTTACTCCCGTGGCTCCTGTTACTCCCGTGGCTCCAGTCAAGCCGGTTATGCCTGTCGATCCGGTTGGGCCCGTTATTCCGGTTACTCCGGTCGATCCGGTTGAGCCTGTTGGCCCTGTTGCACCGGTTGGTCCGGTCGCTCCAGTTGAACCGGTCGCTCCGGTGGCTCCGGTGAGCCCGGTTGCTCCAGTTAGTCCTGTTACTCCAGTTATTCCCGTTACTCCAGTTGGACCAGTTGCTCCGGTTGAACCTGTTACACCTGTTGCGCCAGTCGCTCCGGTTATCCCCGTTGCCCCAGTCACTCCAGTTGCTCCTGTTGATCCCGTCACTCCTGTGGCTCCGGTTAGTCCTGTTACACCAGTTATTCCCGTTACACCAGTTGGACCAGTTGCTCCGGTTGAACCTGTTACCCCTGTTGCCCCAGTCACTCCAGTTGCTCCTGTTACTCCCGTTACTCCGGTGGCTCCAGTCACACCCGTTGAACCGGTTGGGCCTGTCGATCCCGTTGAACCGGTTTCTCCTGTTAAGCCGGTTGGGCCTGTCGCGCCTGTTATTCCAGTTAGCCCTGTTACTCCAGTTGCGCCTGTTGCGCCCGTTATTCCGGTCGCTCCGGTTGCACCTGTTATACCCGTTGCTCCAGTCACTCCAGTTGCTCCTGTTACTCCCGTGGCTCCAGTCACACCGGTTGGGCCCGTCGCGCCTGTTATTCCAGTTAGCCCTGTTACTCCAGTTGCGCCTGTTGCTCCTGTTATCCCCGTTGCTCCAGTCACACCCGTTGCTCCAGTTGCTCCGGTTTCTCCTGTTACACCTGTTGGGCCGGTTGAGCCCGTGGTTCCGGTTTCTCCGGTTGATCCTGTTGCGCCGGTTGCGCCGGTTTCTCCGGTTGAACCTGTTGCTCCCGTTGCTCCAGTTGGTCCTGTTACACCAGTTATTCCCGTTACTCCAGTTGGACCAGTTGCTCCGGTTGAACCTGTTACCCCTGTTGCGCCTGTCGCTCCGGTTGAACCTGTTACACCTGTTGGGCCAGTTTCTCCCATTGCACCGGTTATTCCTGTTGACCCTGTTACACCAGTCGCTCCGGTTTCTCCTGTTGACCCTGTTACACCGGTTGTTCCCGTTACTCCGGTTGGGCCGGTTTCTCCCGTTAAACCAGTCGGTCCGGTTGAACCAGTCACTCCCGTTGAACCTGTTGATCCTGTTGGACCCGTTACCCCAGTCACTCCTGTTGAGCCAGTTTCTCCGGTTGCGCCAGTAACTCCAGTTGAGCCGGTTATCCCCGTCGCCCCAGTCGCTCCGGTTATCCCCGTTGACCCTGTCGCTCCTGTTGAACCGGTTGCACCTGTTACTCCTGTTGGGCCGGTTTCTCCTGTTGAGCCAGTCGGTCCGGTTGAACCAATTGCTCCTGTCGCTCCAGTTGCACCTGTTAGCCCGGTTGAGCCCGTGACCCCAGTTGCTCCGGTTGCGCCAGTCGCTCCTGTTATCCCCGTTGACCCAGTCACTCCAGTTGCACCGGTTGAGCCCGTGACCCCAGTTGCTCCGGTTGCGCCAGTCGCTCCTGTTATCCCCGTTGACCCAGTCACTCCAGTTGCACCGGTTGAGCCTGTTGCTCCTGTTGAACCAGTTGCTCCAGGTGATCCCGTTGCACCTGTTACTCCAGTCGCCCCTGTTGGGCCAGTTGATCCCGTTACTCCGGTTGCGCCGGTTTCTCCAGTAGCTCCGGTATCCCCGGTCGAGCCAGTTGCTCCGGTTGAACCTGTTATCCCCGTTGACCCAGTCACACCAGTTGCACCTGTTGATCCGGTTGCTCCCGTTGAGCCCGTTGAGCCGGTTGGGCCTGTCGATCCAGTTACACCAGTTGGGCCGGTTTCTCCGGTTGAACCTGTTACTCCAGTTGATCCCGTTACACCAGTTACCCCCGTTACACCAGTTATCCCCGTTACACCAGTTATCCCCGTTACACCGGTTATCCCCGTTACACCAGTTATCCCCGTTACACCAGTTGGACCCGTTGCTCCGGTTGCGCCGGTTTCTCCCGTTACACCGGTTGGGCCGGTTGGGCCTGTCGATCCCGTTTCTCCGGTTTCTCCTGTCGCCCCGGTTACTCCGGTTGTTCCCGTGATTCCGGTTGTTCCCGTGATTCCGGTTGGGCCTGTTATTCCGGTTGGGCCTGTTATTCCTGTTGCTCCGGTTTCTCCTGTCGCCCCAGTCACACCCGTTGGACCGGTTGGCCCTGTTACTCCTGTTGGGCCGGTTGAACCGGTTGTGCCTGTCGATCCCGTTGGGCCTGTTATTCCGGTTGTACCGGTTGCGCCAGTCGCTCCAGTTGCACCGGTTTCTCCTGTTGAGCCAGTAACCCCTGTTGGGCCAGTCACACCTGTTGGGCCCGTCGCGCCTGTTATTCCAGTTAGCCCGGTTACACCAGTTGCGCCTGTTGCTCCGGTTGATCCCGTTATTCCGGTCGCTCCTGTTGCACCGGTTGAGCCTGTTGCTCCTGTTATCCCCGTTTCTCCAGTCACTCCAGTTGCTCCGGTTTCTCCTGTTACACCGGTTGGGCCGGTTGATCCTGTTGGACCCGTGATTCCGGTTGGGCCTGTTATTCCTGTTGCTCCGGTTTCTCCCGTTGCTCCGGTTGAGCCGGTTTCTCCTGTTGAGCCAGTTTCTCCAGTTGCACCTGTTGATCCCGTTACTCCGGTTTCTCCTGTCGATCCTGTTGCTCCTGTTATTCCGGTTGAGCCTGTTGATCCCGTTGGACCGGCCTCTCCCGTTGAACCTGTTGATCCTGTTGGACCCGTTACCCCAGTCACTCCTGTTGAGCCAGTTTCTCCGGTTGCGCCAGTAACTCCAGTTGAGCCGGTTATCCCCGTCGCCCCGGTTGCTCCTGTTGCTCCCGTGACCCCAATCGGGCCAGTCACACCAGTTTCTCCGGTTGAGCCTGTTGCTCCTGTCGCTCCAGTTGCACCTGTTATCCCGGTTGAGCCCGTGACCCCAGTTGCTCCGGTTGCGCCAGTCGCTCCTGTTATCCCCGTTGACCCAGTCACTCCAGTTGCACCGGTTGAGCCTGTTGCTCCTGTTGAACCAGTTGGGCCTGTTGCTCCAGGTGATCCCGTTGCACCTGTTACTCCAGTCGCCCCTGTTACTCCAGTTGAGCCCGTTGAGCCAATCGTGCCAGTTGCTCCGGTTGGGCCAGTTGATCCCGTTACACCAGTTATCCCCGTTACACCAGTTGGACCCGTTGCTCCGGTTGCGCCGGTTTCTCCCGTTACACCGGTTGGGCCGGTTGGGCCTGTCGATCCAGTTACACCAGTTGGGCCGGTTACTCCGGTTGAACCTGTTACTCCAGTTGATCCCGTTACACCAGTTATCCCCGTTACACCAGTTGGACCCGTTGCTCCGGTTGAGCCGGTTTCTCCCGTTACGCCGGTTGTGCCGGTTGAGCCTGTCGATCCCGTTGCTCCGGTTTCTCCTGTCGCCCCAGTCACACCCGTTGCTCCAGTCACACCCGTTGGACCGGTTGGCCCTGTTACTCCTGTTGGGCCGGTTGAACCGGTTGTGCCTGTCGATCCCGTTGGGCCTGTTATTCCGGTTGTACCGGTTGCGCCAGTCGCTCCAGTTGCACCGGTTGAGCCAGTTGGGCCTGTTGCACCTGTTGCTCCAGTTGCACCTGTTGATCCCGTTACTCCGGTTTCTCCTGTCGATCCTGTTGCTCCTGTTATTCCGGTTGAGCCTGTTGATCCCGTTGGACCGGCCTCTCCCGTTGGGCCGGTTGATCCGGTTACACCCGTTACCCCAGTCGCTCCTGTTGTTCCCGTTGCTCCGGTCGATCCGGTTGGGCCTGTTGCGCCGGTCGCTCCGGTTGAGCCCGTGGTTCCGGTTTCTCCTGTTGGCCCTGTTGCGCCGGTTGGACCTGTCGATCCTGTTGCACCGGTTGAGCCTGTTGGGCCTGTTGATCCCGTTACTCCTGTTGGGCCGGTTTCTCCGATTGAACCTGTTGCTCCGGTTGGACCGGTCTCTCCCGTCGGGCCGATTTCTCCAGTTACACCCGTTGCCCCTGTTGGGCCTGTTGATCCCGTGGTTCCGGTTTCTCCTGTTGGCCCTGTTGCGCCGGTTGGGCCAGTTTCTCCCGTTGCACCGGTTACACCTGTTGAGCCCGTTACACCAGTTGGACCCGTTACTCCGGTTGAGCCGGTTTCTCCCGTTGAGCCAGTTGAGCCAGTCGCGCCGGTTGAACCTGTTACTCCTGTGGATCCCGTTACTCCTGCTGGGCCGGTTTCTCCCGTTGCCCCAGTTACTCCTGTTGGGCCAGTTACTCCCGTTACTCCGGTTACTCCTCTTGCTCCCGTTGCTCCGGTCGATCCGGTTGGGCCTGTTATTCCTGTTGCTCCGGTTTCTCCGGTCGCCCCAGTTACTCCCGTTGCTCCAGTCACACCCGTTGCACCGGTTGGGCCTGTTACTCCTGTTACTCCAGTTGATCCCGTTGCGCCAGTCGCTCCGGTTGAACCGGTTACACCAGTTGCGCCTGTTGAGCCGGTTGCTCCAGTTACCCCCGTTGATCCTGTTGAGCCCGTTGCACCAGTCGTTCCGGTTACTCCGGTTCCACCTGTTGCGCCTGTTGAGCCGGTTATTCCAGTTATACCAGTTGATCCCGTTGGACCTGTTTCCCCAGTTACACCTGTTGGGCCGGTTGGGCCGGTTTCTCCAGTTATACCTGTCGCCCCAGTTTCCCCTGTTATTCCGGTTGTACCTGTCACTCCCGTTGGTCCAGTCTCCCCCGTTGGACCGGTCGAGCCTGTTATTCCGGTCGCTCCTGTTGTTCCCGTTCTCCCGGTTACACCCGTGACCCCAGTCGATCCTGTCGATCCCGTTACTCCTGCTGGGCCGGTTACTCCCGTCGCACCGGTTTCTCCTGTTGCTCCAGTCACTCCGGTTGAGCCAGTAGCTCCGGTATCCCCGGTCGAGCCTGTTACTCCGGTTGCCCCAGTCACTCCAGTTGCACCTGTTGATCCCGTTACTCCGGTTTCTCCTGTCGATCCTGTTGCTCCTGTTATTCCGGTTGAGCCTGTTGATCCCGTTGGACCGGCCTCTCCCGTTGGGCCGGTTGATCCGGTTACACCCGTTACCCCAGTCGCTCCTGTTATCCCCGTCGCACCGGTTTCTCCTGTTACACCCGTTGGACCTGTTCCCCCGGTTGCGCCTGTTTCTCCAGTTAATCCCGTCGCACCAGTTGAGCCGGTTGCGCCTGTCGGTCCGGTTGTTCCCGTTCCCCCGGTTACACCCGTTACCCCAGTCGCTCCTGTCGATCCAGTTGGACCCGTTACTCCGGTGGGGCCTGTTGATCCCGTTGCGCCTGTTATTCCTGTTGACCCGCTTACTCCGTTTGGACCAGTTACACCAGTCGCTCCTGTTGGACCGGTCAAGCCGGTTGGGCCCGTTGCACCAGTTACTCCTGTCGCTCCTCTTACTCCAGTTACTCCGGTTGAGCCCGTAGTTCCGGTTGCTCCCGTTGCACCAGTTACTCCGGTCGCTCCTCTTGCTCCAGTTACTCCGGTTGAGCCAGTGGTTCCGGTTGCTCCTCTTGCTCCAGTTACACCAGTCGAGCCGGTAGCTCCAGTTACTCCCGTCGTCCCTGTTACTCCTGTCGGACCAGTCACTCCGGTTGGGCCGGTTACACCCGTTGATCCTGTCGACCCGATTGAGCCGGTTACTCCTGTGGGACCTGTTACTCCAGTTGCCCCTGTTACTCCGGTTGATCCAGTCATTCCAGTCGACCCAGTCGCTCCTCTTGCTCCAGTCACTCCGGTTGAGCCCGTAGTTCCGGTTGCTCCCGTTGCACCAGTTACTCCTGTCGCTCCTCTTGCTCCGGTCACTCCTGTGGGGCCCGTCACTCCTGTGGGACCTGTAATTCCCGTTACGCCAGGTTCACCCCCGGTTTGCGCCAATGAAACATCGTCTATTAAAACCGTTCCGGAAGAAACTTTACTTACTACAATGACGGCAAAGGCCGCGCCAGAAGGCACAGTACTTGTTTTATAGATTTCAGACCATGTGTGAAAGAGAACGTTCGGCAAATTTCCGGGTGTAATATTTTCTTGAATGGAACTGATTTGTTCACCTGCTGCGCTGACATAGATGATCTGGAGAGTGACTTGGGGACTTGGCTCATTTCCGAGCGTTGCGAGTGATACGAATAGAGTCACTGACTTGGCTGAAATTGGAACGATTTGACTGAGGTAAGCATATGGCTGAGCTCCAATAAATTGCGCAGAATATCTCCCTGAATGTGCAAACAAACTGTTAATCTGGGTATTTGCCGAACTCCACCCCGCTAATGTGCCGGTTTCAAAGCTTCCGTTTATAATCGGATTATTCATTCAATCTTTTTCCCTCTCCTTCCCGTTGTTGACCGTCTTACTTATTAAGACAGCATATTAATACGGGCTGTGTTTTGACAATCTAAATAAAAAAGGTGATTTCTTTTCATCACCTTAATCCGATCCTTGAATGGGGAATCCCGTCGCAATGAGGGAGCGGTTTGCCGCTGCGACTTGTGTTACGTAATTCGAAGAAAGGACGGATAAATAGAGCTGATACGCGGCTGTTTCATCCGCCTTCATTTCGTCGATGTACGTAAAAGGAATTCCTATGATTTGCCCGCCTGAAGAAAAGAGGTTCCGCTCTTGTCTCTGTGTTTGTATCGATACGCCATTTCTTTGCAGCTCGAGAGCTAAGACCAATGAGAAATGAGACGCGAGCGGATCTAATTCCACATTTACTTGTATGACGGCATCCGTTTTCACCAATTGATCTGTCGGCGCGGCTATCACTGCGCTTAACACGTTTATCGGTGTTCCTTCTAACGGAATCATCATCTGGTCTGCTGTATTTTGAAAAGCTACCGCAGGAACCGCTCCCGGCGGCCCCTCAGGCCCCGGGGGACCGGGCGGACCCGCCTCCCCTTGCGGACCGCGGGAGCCGGCGGGTCCTCTTTTACCTTCGGGACCTCGCAGCCCGGGTACGCACAAGGCAGATCGATTTTCATCTGAAGACGGAAACCGTTTTTCCGTCCCTGTTTCCGGTCTTTCATGTTCACATGGTAATTGTTCATACCGGCGTTTCATATGTCTGCTCATATATTTGTAAGGTTTCTGTTTCAATATCATGTATTGATTACGGCCGCTGCTCATATTATCACCCCGGCCATATTCTATTCGCACTGGAGTCATCATGTGCAGGCCCTTCCCCTTCCTTACAGAAATAAAAAAAAGGCAGACCTGAGTCTGCCTTTTTTCTTCTACCATAACCCTAATACTTTCCACCATAATCCGCCGATCACAAGCCATGTCACAATATGGACGATTGACAGGATAAAGCCGATGGACCACCATTTGCTTTGCGATATATAGCCCGCTCCGAAAAAGACCGGAGCCGCTCCTGAGCCGTAATGCGTCGTCGAACCGAAAAGGTTGCTGAAAAACGCCAGGCTGAGCGCCGCCAACAGCGGCGGAGCGCCTGCCGCCACGATGACGGCGAGAAATGCCGCATACATGGCGCTGATATGCGCGGTTGCGCTCGCAAAGAAGTAATGCGTGTAATAATACACGACAATCAGAATCATAAATGCCACAATCCATGAAAAACCGGAAACAGAAGATTTCATCATATTGCTGAACCAAGACACCATGCCGAGCTCATTCAGGAAATTCGCCAGCATCACAAGCGCCGCGAACCAAGTCAGCGTATCCCATGCACCTTGTTCCTTTTTGATGTCCTCCCATGTTAATACCTGTGACAAAAGCAAAACGGATAATCCGATCAGGGCCGTCGTCGTTGCGTCAATATTTAAGCTTCCTCCGAAAATCCACAGCGCAAGCACCAATAAAAAGACAATGACCATGGAGAGTTCGGATTTTTTAAACGGACCCATTTCTTTCAATTTTTCCGTTGCGATTTTAGCCGCATCCGGTGTTTCTTTAATTTCCGGCGGATACAGCTTATAAATGACGAGCGGCGTAATGATTAAGCTCGCCAATCCCGGTACAATGGCTGCGATTGCCCAGCTTGTCCATGTGATGTCCACCCCTGCGACATCGTGGGCCAGCTTGGCGATCAGCGGGTTCGCCGCCATTGCCGTCAAAAACATCGCAGACGTAATCAAGTTTCCTTGAAAACCGGTTTTTAATAAGAAAGCGCCGATTTTCCGCTCTGTTCCGTCTGCCGGCGTTGATCCGAAAGTTTCGGATAATGATCTGATAATAGGAAAAATAATGCCGCCCGCCCGTGCCGTGTTGCTCGGAATGGCAGGTGATAAAATTAAATCACTGAAAAGCAGTGAATAAGAAAGGCCGAGTGTTTTCTTCCCGAACCGTTGTACGAATACGTAAGAAATCCTGGCGCCGAGCCCGGTTTTGATGAAACCCCGGGAAATAAAAAAGGCGATGACAATCAGCCAGATTGTCTTGTTTCCAAATCCGCTTAACGTATTTTCAATAGATAGCGTTCCCGTTAACGCGGTGACTGCCAATGCAAAAATTGCAATTGCGCCCATTGGCAAGGGCTTGGAGATAAAGCCGATAATTGTTGCGACAAAAATAGCGAACAAATGCCATGCTTTAGGTTCAAGTCCGGACGGCGCGGGAATAAACCAAATGATTAATCCCACAGCAACAGTAATAAGCAAAGGAATGATTTTTACTGCCTGCTGTTTTTTTGCGTCTTTTTCTGAAGCCATTACAGGTCTCCTCCTATTTTGTTGTCTTCCATCCCCTATCCCATTTTACTACTTAACTAAGTTAATAAACGTTTTTGTTAATTAAAAAACACAAAGGAATATTTTCCTTTGTGTTTCTTGTTTCTTATTTTAATATGCCCGACCCGGATTTAGATATAACATCTGATTTTACATTTGATGATGAGCCGATGGAAACGTGCAATGACGGTGTCCAGCCGACGGACTGACTTAATCCGTTGGCGGCTGACGCGTTAATTGAGGCGCCGTTTAAAAGAGTGCCGTCTTCATGAAGCGCTTTTCCGCCGCTGAAGACGCTGATGACTTTATCAGCAGCCAGCCCCGGCACTTCAAAGACATTATTCTGGGCATATATTTTTGACGCATGTCCTGCGCCCCACGCATAGCTGAACGGGTATGCGGCGCTTTTAGAGCCTGCGTAAAAATTATTATAAATATGAACCTGCCCGTACCGGACCCGCGGTGCGCGCTGGACGATGTTCTGGTAATAGTTATGGTGAATGGTCACCTTCAGTTTTCCTTCATCCGACGTCTTGCTGTCGCTGTTTCCGATGACGGAGCCTTTGTCATGGTCATGATATTTATTATAGGACAATGTAATATAATTCGCCCCGTTGGCTATATCCGTCTGGCCGTCATGGTGCTGATATTTTCTCCCGTAATAGTAGGGAAAACCGCTGTCGGGATTCGATCCGTCATTAAAGGTGCAATGATCGATCCAGATGTGCGTCGCGCCGTTAATGGTGATATTGTCATATTCCGAGTTCCAGTTGCCGCTGCTGCCGTCCGTCGGGTCCCATTGCGGAAAATAGTCGTAAGCGTCTTGAAATTCAATGTTGCGGATGATGACATTGTCGATGCCGTTCTTTATATTAAAACTTCCGCCTGTCACTTTGGCATTTGAACCCGAGCCGATGATCGTCGTATTTGAAGGAATGTCAACCACGACCCGTGCCTTCTGGTTTTTTTGCGATCGCTGTCTAGCGTCTTCCTGGGTGCCTGACGGCGCTTTTTTTCCCCATTTGTCCGGGTCGTACGCCTTCAGATAGGCGTTGAGATCATATGCCGGATCTTTATAATCATGAAAGCCGAGCGTTTTATTGCGGTCGTCCGTATTCATATTGATTGTGCCTTGTATGTAAATAATCTTCGGCGTGCTGTTGGCGCTTCCCCCTAATGCAGAAACGAGCTGCTGTCTGTTTGATACGGTGTATACATTCGATGAAGAGGCTTTCGCGCCGCCGGTTGTCCCGCCGGAAGCGGCTCCCCAGCCGTCATTTGTTCCTAACGTCTGCCGTCCCAGATCAGCGGCATAGACGTCCGCAGGGATCATACACAAACAAATCGCCAGCATAAATAACAATTTTTCCATGAATTGTGCTCCTCCTGATTCTTTGTTCCAATTTATTACAATTGAATTGTATCAAATCAGTTGAGAAACAGCACCGAAAATGTACAGAATGCGCCTTTCGGTTTTATTGCGGAAACCGCAAAAAAATCCCAAGGGACCGAAAACCCCTTGGGATCTGTTCAGCTTACGCCCATGATTTCACTTTTTCGTTATCCGTGACAAACAGAAGAACTTTTCCTTCATCTAAGCGCTTTTCAAATTGTGATGCTTCCTCTTCTGAAAAGCCGATTTCGTGAATTTTGTTGCGGAGCTCGTCGCCTTTTTTATTAAACATATTGCCGACTGCGTGTTTAATGCCCGTTTCTTTCGCTCCGATGGTATTGACATCAGTATTATCGGCCAGGCGGTCCGTTCTGTCGTCATCATGAGAAAGCACATATACATCTTCTTTTGCGACACCCAGCTGCTGAAGCTCTTTTACGTCCTGCATCAGTTTTTGATCATTTGTATATTCTCTTACTACCGGTTTCATTGATAAGTCCTCCCTTTTGTTTTGTATATTGGATGTTTACCCGCTCAATCAAGGATCAAACAAAAGAAGGAGAGTTCCGTGAAAAATCGGGCAGATTGTCGGTGGATATTTTCTGGCGGGACATGTTACAGTAGGGAAAGCTACTTCTATCAGAAAAATAAAAATCTTCATGAGCCGATCAAGCAGGGAGGTGGTTCCTATCCATTACTTTTCACCGGAACAGCGATTTAACGCTTGGGTTGTCAGTGATTTAGTGAAGCAGGTATTCCGCCGGCAAACCCGCTGCCCGGATGGAATAAAAGAGCTTACGGCCTTTGCTGAAGATACTTTTCATATTAATATCGATTTCGTTTTCTCTATGATTATCAATATCGGTGATATCGAATCCGTTCTGCCGACAGAAATTGAAAATAAGCTGGGTTCTTACCTGACCGCGCTTCAGCCCGTGATTACCGCTGACATGCTTCATTCTTCAAAAACGAATGCCTATGAATATTTGGAACATGAGAAAAACACCGATGTGTACCGGTTATTCTATTAAATATGCATATAAGGAAAGAAGGGCCCTGGCCCTTCTTTTTTTATGGCCGCTGACGGTTTGATTTTGTAATCGGGAAATGGTTCGTGTTACATTTGGAACAACCACTTATCTTGAAGGAGGATTCAGTATGCCGAATCATCAGCAGCAAATTCAATTGGCAAGACGCCCCAAAGGCGTTCCCGCCCATGACGATTTCCGCTTTGAAACGATTGCCGTGCCCGAACCGAAAGACGGCGAAGTGCTTGTGAAAACAAGTTATGTGTCCGTTGATCCGTACATGCGCGGACGGATGCAGGATACAAAATCATATGTAGAGCCGTTCGCTTTAGATGAAGCCATAACAGGCGGAGTGATTGCCGAGGTTCTGACAGACGGCGATAAGCTGAAAAAAGGAGATGTTGTGATCGGAAATCTCGCATGGCAGGAATATTCAGCCGTCAATGAGTCCGCCCTCCGCAAGTTGGATACGGATATCGCACCCGCCCAGGCGTATCTCGGCATTTTAGGGATGACCGGACTGACCGCTTACTTCGGGCTGCTCGATATCGGCCGTCCGAAAAAAGGCGAAACCGTCGTCGTTTCAGGCGCGGCGGGCGCCGTCGGCTCAACAGTCGGACAGATTGCCAAAATCAAAGGCGCGCGGGTTGTCGGCATCGCCGGATCTGATGAAAAAATCGCGTATTTGAAAGAGGAGCTTCAATTTGATGAAGCCATTAATTACAAAACGGCGGATGATATTCAAAAAGCGCTGGAACAGGCATGTCCTGACGGCGTCGATGTCTATTTTGACAATGTCGGCGGACCGATTTCAGATGCGGTGATAAACCTGCTGAATGAATTCGCCCGCATTCCGGTATGCGGAGCGATCTCATCGTACAATACCGAAAGTGAAGAAGAAAACATGGGCCCCCGCGTCCAGCCGAAGCTGATCAAAACAAAAGCGCTGATGCAGGGATTCATCGTCAGTGATTATGCTGACCGCTTTTCCGAAGGTGCGAAACAATTGGCCGAATGGCTTAAGGACGGAAAGCTTCATTATGAAGAAACGATTACGGAAGGATTCAGCCATATTCCTGACGCGTTCCTCGGCCTGTTTAAAGGAGAAAACAAAGGCAAACAGATCATCAAAGTCAGTGATCTAAGTTAACATGATGATAAAAAAAAGGAGGGCTTTGTCCCCTCCTTTTCTTTTTTTCGGATCAGCCGCGAAGAATCAAAGTAAGAAAGCCGTCTTCATCCGGCTCCGTATCTTCCAAAGTGAATCCCGCTGCTTGAAAGCAGGCTAAACTGATTTGATTGTCTTTTTCGATGTTTGCCGCCCATTCCCGCACGCTGGTAAACCCTGGGTCAGTCAGCAGTTTTTGCAAGATCTGTTTTCCGTACCCTTGAAGCTGGTACAAAGGATTGACGATCAATCCGATATACGCCCGCTCCTCCACAAACTCCATAGAGACCATGCCTGCCGGACACTCCCCGTCATATGCCATAATGACAGTATCGTCTTCATCTTTATTCAATCGTGCATACCACGCGTCTAATGGCAGCATCGCATCCATTCTCCGTCTGATATTATCGTTCTTAAACCAGTGTTCAAGTATTTTCAGCTCACGTTCCTTCAATATTTGAAATCTGTCTATTGAAACCATCTTCCCGCCCCCGCCTGAACCTTTTCTATTATTTTACAACAAAAAAAACGAAGGGCTTCCCGCCCTCCGTTTCTTATTTCTCAGATAATTTTCCGCCTGAATAAACGGCCTCTTTCAGCGCAATTCCGAGTGATTTGGCCATTTTTTTCAATTTGGATTCTTCCATCGGCGTGACAAGGCTGAGTACGGTTCCTTCTTTACCGGCCCGCCCCGTCCGGCCTGATCTGTGAATGTACCCGTCTTCATTCGGGATGTCCGCGTGAATGACGTACGGAAGATCATCGATATCGAGTCCGCGCGCCGCAATGTCAGTCGCCAGAAGCAGCGGAAATTCTCCCCGTTCAAACGCTGATAATATCTTTGCCCGCTCCATTTTTTTCGCTTCTCCGTGCAGGATGCCGAGATCCACGTGGTGATAGGCGAGTTTTTCCGCATAGACGCTTAAATTTCCGATATCTCTGACGAACACGAGCGCCTGCATGCCGTTCAGCCGTGACAGCTTTTGCAATAGCTTCACTTTATCCCGCTGATCACAGACGAGATATTGATGCGTGACCCGTGCTTTTTCCGCCGTATTCCGCTCCACTTTCAAAACGGCCGGTTCGTGTGCGATGGTATTCAGCACCTGTTCTGTTTCCGGCTGCAGCGTAGCGGAAAAGCTTAAAAGCTGTCGGTCTTTCAGCGTCGTTTTAATGATTTTTTTCATCGTTTCGCGGTGTTCCTTTGTCACGAGCTGATCAGCTTCATCAAGAACGATCGTCTTGACTTCATGCATTTTCAGCTTTTTCGCCTGAATCAATTCGAGCACCCTGCCCGGTGTGCCCGCAATGATATGCGGTTTATTTTTGAGCTTTTCCACCTGCTTTTTCACGTTTGCTCCGCCGATCAAAGACAAAGCGCGAAGATCAGAGCCTTTTTTCCATTCCTGAATCACTTGGAAAATCTGCATCACCAGCTCGCGGGACGGCGCTAAAATGATCACTTGCGGATGTTTCTGTTCCAGGTTGATCCGCTCCAGAACCGGAAGCGTGTACGCCAATGTTTTTCCCGTTCCCGTCGGGGATTCGGCGATGACGTCTTTCCCTTCCATAATCACCTGAGCGGCTTTTTCCTGAATGACGGTCGGCTCCTGAAAACCTGACGCCTCCCAGTTTTCGGCGATAAATGGTTGTGTCTGCTGTAAAAATGGCCATGTTTGGGTCATGTCGTTCTCCTCAATTCTTAAAATCTACTCCATAGTATCTCAAATGCAAGCGCCAAACGCAATTTTCTTTTTCCTTCCAAGCCTTTTAACAAACGGTCTCCTCCTTTATAATCATAAATGAGAAAGACACATGATAAATAAAGCGTGTCTGATAACGATAGAGGTGTAATGATGAGTATTTTATCCGTAAAAGATTTAAGCCACGGCTTTGGTGACCGTGCGCTTTTTAACAATGTATCGTTCCGTCTTTTAAAAGGGGAGCACGTCGGCTTAATCGGAGCAAACGGCGAAGGTAAATCAACGTTTATGAATATTATTACCGGAAAACTTGAGCCTGATGAGGGTAAGGTTGAATGGGCGAAAAACGTGCGTGTCGGCTACCTCGATCAGCATACCGTGCTTGAAAAAGGAAAAACGATCCGCGACGTGCTGAAAGATGCGTTCCATTACTTATTTGCGATGGAAGAGGAAATGAATGAGATTTACAACAAAATGGGCGAAGCGGACCCTGATGAGCTTGAGCAGCTGCTTGAAGATGTCGGTGTCATTCAAGATGCCCTGACAAACAATGATTTCTATGTGATTGACAGCAAAGTTGAAGAAATCGCCCGCGGCCTCGGCCTGCAGGATGTCGGACTTGACCGCGACGTCACTGATTTAAGCGGCGGACAGCGGACGAAAGTGCTGCTCGCCAAACTGCTTTTAGAAAAACCGGAAATTCTTCTGTTGGACGAACCGACCAACTACCTTGATGAGCAGCATATTGAATGGCTGAAACGCTATTTGCAGGAATATGAAAATGCGTTCATCTTAATTTCTCACGACATTCCGTTTTTAAACAGCGTGATCAATTTGATTTATCATGTGGAAAATCAGGAGCTGACTCGTTATGTCGGCGACTACCATCAGTTTATGGAAGTCTACGAAGTGAAAAAGCAGCAGCTCGAAGCCGCCTATAAAAAACAGCAGCAGGAAGTGGCTGAGCTGAAAGATTTCGTCGCCCGCAACAAAGCGCGGGTCAGCACGAGAAATATGGCGATGTCCCGCCAGAAAAAGCTTGATAAGATGGATATGATTGAACTGGCGGCCGAAAAACCGAAACCGGAATTCCATTTCAAGCCTGCGAGAACGTCAGGCAAGCTCATTTTTGAAACGAAGGACTTAGTCATCGGCTACGATACTCCGCTGTCACGCCCGCTCAATCTCAGAATGGAGCGCGGACAGAAAGTCGCCCTGTACGGCGCAAACGGCATCGGGAAGACGACGCTGTTAAAGAGCCTGCTCGGTGAAATCCAGCCGCTGGAAGGCACGGTGGAACGGGGCGAGCATCAATACACGGGCTATTTCGAGCAGGAAGTGAAAGAAACCAATAACAATACGTGCATCGAAGAAGTGTGGAGCGAATTTCCTTCCTTTACCCAGTACGAAATCCGCGCCGCCCTCGCCAAATGCGGCCTGACGACCAAACACATTGAAAGCCGCGTCTCCGTTCTCAGCGGAGGAGAAAAAGCGAAGGTCAGACTGTGCAAGCTGATCAATTCAGAAACAAACCTGCTCGTGCTTGACGAACCGACAAACCACCTGGATGTCGATGCGAAAGAAGAGCTGAAACGCGCGCTGAAAGAATACAAAGGCTCCATTCTGCTGATTTCCCACGAACCCGAGTTCTACATGGATATCGCGACGGAAACATGGAATTGTGAATCTTGGACGACGAAAGTGCTGTAAACACAAAAAGGAACTCCCGCCTGTGCGGAAGTTCCTTTTTTTCTTAATGTCCGGCTTTTATTCCGGCGAGATGTTTGCGTCCCATGAGAAGGACAAGCATGCCGACAAAAACGACGATCCCGCCTACTGTATATGGAGTGCTTGCGGTGAAGTGTTCTGACAGCATCCCCGCAATCCACGGAGCGAGCGCACCGCCGATAAAACGGACTGAGCTGTAGGCTGAAGACGCGATTGAACGTTCAACCGGCGCAGAACCCATCACAGCGGTTGTCATGATCGTATTCACCATACCGAGAACAGCACCGGCGACAACGATACATGTAATGATCAACGTCTGATGGTCAGTCCAGATCCCCATGACGATGAGAATGACCGCAAAGGCGATAAAGAGAACGACGAGCGAACCCACTGTTCTCAGCGCTTTGTGCACGAGCGGCGCCGTAAAGACTGACGTAATTGCCAGCAATAACCCCCAGCCGAAGAAGACATATCCAAGGCCGTGTTCATCTAAATCCAGCACGAACGGAGAATAAGCAAGCAAAATAAAAAATCCAAAGTTGTATAAGAATGCAGATACTGCCATTGTCAAAAGGCCTTTATATTTGAGCGCCTTCATCGCATCAAACACACCGACGCGTTTCGCCGGTTTCGGCAGCTTCGGCAGCATGAGTGAAATCGCGCAAAGCGCTATGAACATAAGGACAGATACTCCGAAGAACGGAGCGCGCCATGAGATGCTGCCAAGCTCTCCGCCGGCAAGCGGCCCGACGGAAATCCCCAAACCGAGCGCAGCCTCATACAGAATAATGGCTTTGGCGCTGCCGCCGACTGATACCCCGACAATGACGGCAAGCGCGGTTGAAATAAAGAGAGCATTCCCAAGCCCCCAGCCGCCGCGATAGCCGACAAGCTGAGCGATTGAACTTGAGCTTCCGCCGAGAGCGGCAAACACGATGATAAAAATAAGTCCGAGAAGCAGCGTCCATTTTGCGCCGATCCGGCTGGAAATCGCGCCGGAGAAAAACATCATAAAACCGGTAACGAGCAAATAACTTGTAAATAACAGAGATACTTCACTAGGTGAAGCATGTAATTGTGCGGCGATCGCCGGAAGAATCGGATCGACAAGACCGATTCCCATAAAGGAAATAACACAGGCAAACGCAACCGCCCAAACGGCTTTCGGCTGGCTGAATAAGCCTGTTTTCTGTTGTGATGATGTATCCATTTGACCAGACCTCCTGTTTCATCCATTAAAAGAAACGCTATATCCATAGCGTTTACAGCAAAATCATTCGATTGATTGAATGGCGCGGTCAGCTTTTTCTTTCATTCCGTTAAGGCGCGTTTTAAAATGCTGAAATGTGCTGATCTTCTCATCAATCATCTCAAGCTGGTGGTTCAAAGCGTGCTGAATCTCTTCCAGCTTTTCTTTCCGTTCCTTCAGATCCAGTGACAACAAGTACCCCTCTTTGTTTAATTCCAGCTGACGGCTCATCTCCATAAACTGCTGAAGCTCCTGAAGGGAAAAACCGAGCACTTCTTTTGTGCTGGTGACTTTTTCGAGCTCCTCCATATCATCTTCAGAGTAAAGCCGGACGCCGCCTTCTGTCCGTTTAGGAGCAGGAATCAAACCAATCTCCTCGTAAAAACGAATGGTTCGTTTTGTCAATCCGCTTCGCTTGGCAACTTGATCAATCTTCATCCATTCCAAGGTGAATCCCCCTCTTGTCGTATCTGTTTCTATTATACACCATTTGAACCTTAACGTAAACGTTAACTTTTTATGCCTGATAAACTTTGCTTGGACAAAACGTTTGTCTTTAAAGCGCCGGGAGACATCTGTGTAAGATAAAAAAAGCCGGAATGACCCGCCATCTTTCTCGGGGGCCGTACCGGCTTTTCTTAATTCTCAAGTTCTTCAATCATCAGTGACAATTCGGTCCAGCGCTCCATCGCCGCTTCAAGCTCTTCAGCCGTTTTTGCCTGTTCGGCCATCAGTTCTTGAATCTTTCCGAAATCACTTCCCGCTTCAGCGATTTCCGCTTCCAGACGCTGATGCTTTTCTTCAAGGCCGGCGATTTTGTCTTCGATGCCGTCCCATTCGATCTGATCCTTATATGAAAGCTTTTTGCGCTTTTTCTTCGGCTCTTCCTCCGCCTTTTTCTCTTCGGCCGGCTGTTTTACCGCCGTCTTCTTCGCTTTTGCGTATTCCATGTATTCACTGTACGAACCTTGGAAACGGGAAATGACGCCTTGTCCTTCAAATACGATCAGGCGGTCAATGACGCGGTCAAGGAAATAGCGGTCATGGGATACGGTGATGACGACGCCTGGGAACTGTTCGATATAATCCTCGAGCACGCTTAATGTTTCTGTGTCCAGATCATTGGTCGGCTCATCTAAAAACAGCACATTCGGTTCCTGCATCAGTACATTCAGCAAGTACAGACGGCGCTTTTCCCCGCCCGACAGCTTTCTGATATATGTCTGCTGCATCGGACGCGGGAACAGAAAACGCTCAAGCATTTGTTCCGCGGTGATGACATCGCCTTCCGCCGTTTTGACGATTTCAGCCGTCTCTTTTATATATTCAATGACTTTCATATCACCGTTCATTTCGCTGTGGTCCTGGGTGTAGTAGCCGATCCGGACCGTCTGCCCGATGGTGATACTGCCGCTGTCAGGCTGAATTCTGCCGGCGAGGCTGTTTAAAAGTGTCGTTTTCCCGATTCCGTTCGGCCCGATGATGCCGATTCGTTCCCCCGGGATGACAAGCTCATTAAACCGGCTGATCAGCGCTTGGCCGTTATAGGTAATGGCGACGTTATCGGCTTCGATCACCTGTTTTCCGAGACGGTGGGAACCGATCGCGAAATCGAGTGATCCGGAGACTGCCGGCCCTTTTTGCTCTTTGAGCGCCTCCGCTCTGTCCACTCTCGCTTTTTGTTTCGTCGAGCGCGCTTTCGCCCCTCTTCTGAGCCACGCCAATTCGCGGCGCAGGAGGTTTTGACGTTTTGTTTCTTTCTGCTCCGCCAGCGCTTCCCGTTCGGCCCGTTTTTCCAGGAATACTTCATAGTTTCCTTTATACGTATAAAGGCTGCCTCTCTCAAGCTCGTAAATTCTGTTCGTCACCCTGTTCAGAAAATATCTGTCGTGCGTGACAAGCATAACGGCGCCCGGATATTGCGATAAGTAGCCTTCCAGCCATTCAATCGTTTCATTGTCCAAGTGGTTTGTCGGTTCATCCAAAATGAGCAGGTCAGCCGGCTGGATGACGTTTTTCGCAATCGCGACGCGCTTTCTCTGGCCGCCGGACAGCTCGCTGACATCCTTCATCAGATCGGTGACGCCAAGTTTGGTTAAAACCGTTTTGGCTAACGTATTCGCCTCCCACGCATCATTCGCATCCATTCGGGCCTGCGCATCAAGCAGCTGTTTCTGGCGCTGGTCATTTTCCGGTTCTTCATTCAGCGCCTGAAGCGCTTTTTCGTATTCTCTCATCGTTCTCATGACGGCTGATCCGCCGGAATAAATATGTTCAAGAACGGTTTGTCCGGCCGGAAGATCAGGGTCCTGATGCAAAAACTCAATATGCACGTTTCCTGAGGCCGTAATCTCGCCTTCCTCCGTTGATTCAAGGCCGGCAATGGTTTTCAGAAGCGTAGACTTCCCCGTTCCGTTCGGGCCGATTAAACCGATTCTTTCATTCTCTTCAATATGAAAGGAGATATGGTCGAATAATGTCTTATCTCCGTATGTTTTATAAAGGTTTTCCGCTTTTATGATGCTCATGGTCCCTATCAATCCTCACGTAAGTTCATGTGTTCATTTTAAATCAGGCGCTGGAATAAAACTAGTAAAAGGACAGACAAATTTCTTGGAAGAGATCATTTTGTCCGAAGAATGTTTCCGCCTCTCCTTTTATACACTGGAGGTGAAGAGGTGATGACATGATCAGCGTCAGTTTGTGCGTTATCGTGAAAAATGAAGAGGAAGTGCTTGCGGGCTGTCTTGATTCCGTCAAAGACATTGCGGATGAAATTGTGATTGCTGATACGGGCTCGACCGACCGGACGAAAGAAATCGCGGCCCGTTATACGGATAAGATTTATGATTTTGAATGGATCGATCACTTTGCGGCCGCCCGTAACTTTGTGTTTTCGAAAGCGGAAATGGATTATATTCTGTGGCTGGACGCCGACGATATATTGACGGAAAAGGACCGTGAAAAGCTGATTGAACTGAAGGCGTCGCTTTCAAAAGAGGTGGACGCGGTATCCATGTATTATCACGTCGGCTTTGATGCACGGGGAGAGGTCAGCTTCAGATACCGCCGCAACCGACTCGTCAAGCGTGAAAAAGGGTTCCGCTGGATCGGAGCCGTGCATGAGTATCTTGAAGTATACGGAAACATCATAGAAACCGATATTGCCGTCACACACCGGAAATCCGAGAAAAAGCACTCGCCTCCCTCAGACCGCAACTTGAAGATTTATGAGAAAATGGCGGAAAACAGTGAAACGATGACACCGCGCGATTTGTTTTACTTCGCGAATGAATTAAAGGATCACGGCCAGTATCAGCGCGCCATCACGTATTATCACCATTTTCTTTCCACAAAACAGTGCTGGATCGAAGACGAGATCAGAACGTGCCAATATCTATCCGATTGCTACAGGGCGGTCGGCCATGAAGAGGCCGCCATGACGTCTCTCTTAAAATCATTTCTGATCGATTGTCCGCGGCCGGAGTTCTGCTGCAGGCTCGGCGACTATTTTGCGGAGAAACGGCAATACCGGCAGGGTGTGTTTTGGTATGAGCTCGCCCTATCCGCCAAAAGCAGTGATGCAGGCTTTACCCAGCTCGAATATTCCACCTGGTATCCCCATCTGCAGCTCTGCGTCTGCCACTGGCAGCTCGGCGACAGAGAAAAAGCGAAGATTCATAACGACAAAGCCGCCTCCTATCATCCGTCACATCCGAGTGTCCTGTATAATCAAAACGTGCTCGGCACATAACATCGAAAAAAAGAGCTGCCCCGTATGAAGGGCAGCTCCTTATTCATTACGCTGTCGGAATTCCTCCGCTTACACTGTAAATCTGGGATGTCACATAGCTCGATTCTTCTGAGGCCAAAAAGACATAAATCCCTGCTAGCTCCGCCGGCTGTCCGGCGCGCTTTAATGGAACGGCCGGTGTTTCCTTGCCGAATTTCGGAATGTTTTCACCGGGCTGTCCTCCCGAAATCTGCAGAGGCGTCCAGATCGGCCCCGGCGCTACCGAGTTGACTCTGATTCCTTTATTCGCCAGCTGTTTTCCTAAGCCGACGGTAAAACCGATAATGGCATGTTTCGTCGCGGCATAATCCAACAGCATCGGGCTTGGATTATAACCTTCTACGGACGTTGTCGTGATAATAGACGCGCCTTCCGGCAGATACAGAAGCGCGGCTTTGACGAGCCAATACAGCGAGAATACGTTGACTTCAAATGTTTGATAGATTTGTTCTGTGGCAAGATCGCTGATATCATCCACTGCCTGCTGTTTGCCGGCGACAAGAGCGAGCGTGTCAAGACCGCCAAGCTCTTGATACGCTTTTTCCGCCAATTCTCCGCAAAACGCTTCATCGCTTAAATCTCCCGGCAGCAGAACGGCTTTTCTTCCCTCTTTTTCAATTAACGCTTTCACTTCTTCGGCATCCGGCTGTTCCTCAGGCAGATAGTTAATCGCCACATCCGCCCCTTCCCGGGCATAAGCAATCGCGGCGGCCCGGCCGATACCTGAATCGCCGCCGGTGACGAGGGCTTTTCTTCCCTTCAGCTTGCCGGCTCCTTTATAGCTCGTTTCACCGCAGTCCGGCACAGGCTTCATCTCTTTCTGCAAACCGGGCGGTTCTTGATATTGTTTTGGAAATTCATCATGATCATATTTCGTCAGCGGGTTGTGCAGATTTGCATCAGACATACAAGACTCTCCTTTATCATTGGTGATGTATTCGTATGTGTACCCCTTTAGCATGACGGATCAAACGTGTAAGTGCAGTTTCAGATTGATAAAGGAAAAACAAAAAAGGAGCCCGTAAGCTCCCTTTTTTTATGACTCTCCGAGTACGTTTTCAGCCATTTTCGCTAAATGCTGGGCGCTTCCCGAAATTTCCTGCATCGTGGCAGAAATTTGTTCAACCGCCGCCGCTTGGCCGTTTGTATTCTGGTTGATGGATTCAATTGAGTCCTCCAGCCCTTTCAGCAGGCTGTGGATTTTTTTCGTAATCTGGTCAATTTGGCCGACGTTGTCTTTTGAATGAGTGGCAAGCTTGCGGATCTCATCCGCCACCACGGAAAAGCCCTTGCCGGATTCTCCTGCTCTCGCGGCTTCAATGGCCGCATTCAAACCGAGCAGATTGCTTTGATCCGAGATGCCCTTGACAGTGACGGAAATGTCGGCGATTTCTCCCGCGCTTTCACTGACTTGTTTCGCCTGAGCGGAAATTCCGGTCATCTGTGCTGAGAAACCGCTGATGGATTCTGAGATATCCGCGATGGCCGAAGCGGTCTGTTCCACGACGGCGGACAGGCTTTCAGCGACATCATGAAGCTTGGCTGATTTTTCAAGGCTCGTGCCGAGACCGACGCCGCCGATGACTTTTCCGTTTTCATCATGAAGCGGAATCGCTCTGGCGATCAGCGGAAATCCGAAGAGCTCTTTCGGCACCATGCTTGTCTTCTTCTGATTCATGCGGATCGCGTCTGTAATGATGTCCCCTTTTTGCAGCGGGTCTCCCGGCTTTACGTTAAGAGAAAACGTTTTAGCCGGAATATTCACGATTAATTTTTCTGTATCATAAATTCCGATGGTGATGTCATCTTGGATCAGGCTGTTTAAAAAAGGCGCAACTTTGACAAATGCGTCAAGCAGGCTGTGCGTTTGCTGCTCCGTCTGTATACTCATTTCTTTCACTCCTTCTTAATATGGGAATTGCCGTTTTTCATGCTGAACCGAAATCCATTTCAGCGTGGTGAATTCTTCTAGGCTCCATTCGCCGTTCAGCCTGCCGAGACCTGATTGCTTCTCGCCGCCGAACGCGACGTTCGGTTCATCATTAATGGTCGTATCGTTGACGTGAATCATGCCGGTTTCGATCCGCTTAGCAAACTCAACGCCGCGCTCAACGTTTGCCGTATGCACGGCTCCGCTTAAACCGAACGGTGTCGCGTTTGCGATGCTTACCGCTTCATCCTCCGTTTCAAACGGCATGATGCAGACGGCCGGTCCGAACAGCTCCTCCTTCGCAATGCTCATCTCAGGCTTCACATCTTTTAAAATGACGGGCTCAGCGACCGTTCCGCTGAATCGGCCGGACAGCACCGGAACCGCTCCCTCTTCTATCGCTTTTTCGACAGACCGTCTCAGACCTTCCGCCTGTCTCTCATTGATTAAAGGGCCGATAACCGTATCAGGGTCCATCGGATCGCCGACTTTCAGCGATGACACTTTCGCTTCGTAAAGCTCTGTAAATTTGTCATATACAGATGTGTGAACGAGCACGCGGTTCGCCGACATACAGATCTGGCCTTGATGCGTAAACCGGCTGAATACGGCCGCATTGACGGCGTATTCAAGATCAGCATCCTCTAGCACGATCAGCGCGCTGTTTCCGCCAAGCTCCAACAGCGGTTTTTTAAAGTGTTTGACCGCAAGCTGTCCGATATAGCTGCCCACTCCGGTTGAGCCTGTAAATGAGATTATCCGCGGGACGGGATGCTCAACAAAGCTGTCGCCGATCTCCCCGATATCCGTCACGATAACATTCAGCAGCCCGTCCGGTACGCCGGCCGCTTCAAAAATTTTCGCGATAAGCGTTCCGCCGCAGATCGGTGTTTCTTCATGAGGCTTCAGCACGACGCCGTTCCCCGCGCCGAGTGCCGGCGCAACAGATTTCATCGAAAGGAAAAACGGGAAATTAAACGGGCTGATCACCCCCACGACTCCTGCGGGTATTCTGTACAGCCTGTTTTCTTTTCCGTCAATCGTGGACGGGAGAATTTTCCCTTCCATCCGCACCGGAAATGTTGCGGCTTCTTTTATCATATTTTTGACAAGTCCGATTTCAAACTCAGCCTTCAGCCGTGTTCCGCCAAGCTCCTCCATGATTAAGTAAATAATCGCTTCTTCGTGCTCTTCAATGAAAGAAACGGCTTTTTCCAAAATGGCCCGCTTTTTAAAAGGGTTTACTTTGTCCCATTCTTGTTTCGCAAGAGCCGCGGCGCGATATGCCGCATCCACGTCATCAGACGTCGCTTTTTGGAATGAGGTGATGACTTTTTGAGTATAAGGATTTCTGTTTTCCAATACGTTCCGGCTGCTCCCATCCCTCCATCGGCCGCCGATAAACTGCTTATTTAGTTCTTCATATTGAAACATGTAAAACATCTCCCTTTCACCGAAACTTGAAATTAGTTGATGAGTCATCTTTTGTATCGGTCTTAAGGTGAGAAAATTGAACTATTTCACAATAAAATTCCCGTTCCTTCCGTGCATCGACGCTTTTTAGCTTTGTCCTTTTAAAGTGGAAAATTCTTTAATTGACTGCGAGAAATTTCGACAATATAATACAAACGTCAGTGTATATAATGATAAGAATATTATGAATTTTCAGGAGGACCCATATGTCTTTACTATTTCGGAAAAAGCCGCTGGCCGACTTAAAGGCCCAGAGCAAACAGACCAGCCTGTCCCGCTCGTTAAGCGCTTTTGACTTGGTTTTGCTCGGAATCGGCTGTGTTGTCGGCACGGGGATTTTTGTGATTACCGGGACTGTGGCCGCGACAGGCGCAGGACCGGCTTTGATTCTGTCGTTTGTGCTCGCGGGCCTTGCCTGCGCGCTCGCCGCGTTTTGTTATGCGGAATTTTCTTCATCCATTCCGATTTCAGGCAGCGTATATACGTATTCATATGTCACTCTCGGGGAGTGTCTCGCGTTTTTAATCGGATGGGACTTAATGCTTGAATATGTCATCGCGCTCGCCGCCGTCGCAACCGGCTGGTCATCCTATTTCCAGTCGCTTCTTGCGGGCTTCGGGCTGCATCTTCCGGAGGCGCTGACCGCCGCACCCGGCAGCAAAACGGGTGCCGTGTTCAACCTGCCGGCCGTTATCATTATTTTGGTCATTACCGCGATTGTTTCAAGGGGCGTGAAAGAAAGCACCCGCTTTAACAATGTCATTGTATTGATGAAAATTGCGATCATTCTGCTGTTTATCATCGTCGGTTTCGGCTACGTGAAACCGGAAAACTGGTCGCCGTTTATGCCGTTCGGAATGAAAGGCGTCATCACGAGCGCCGCGACCGTTTTCTTCGCGTATCTCGGATTTGATGCCGTGTCAAACGCGTCGGAAGAAGTGAAAAACCCGCAGAAATCAATGCCGGTCGGAATCATCGGCGCGCTCGCCATCTGCACCGTCCTTTACATTACGGTATCGCTCGTCCTGACGGGAATGCTTTCGTACACTAAGCTGAATGTCGGGGATCCGGTATCTTTCGCGCTCCAATTTGTCGGCCAGAACAAGATAGCAGGCATTATTTCCGTCGGCGCGATTATCGGGATTACAACGGTCATGCTCGCTCTGCTTTACGCTCAGGTGCGCCTTACATTTGCGATGAGCAGAGACGGCCTTTTGCCCCGCATGTTTTCCAAGGTTCACCCGCGTTTTAAAACACCGTTTCAAAACACATGGGTGACGGGGATCGCTGCCGCCGGGATCGCGGGTTTTATTGATCTGGGAACCTTGGCGCATCTCGTCAACATGGGAACCTTGGCGGCCTTTACGGTCATTGCGATCGCCGTCATCGTTTTAAGAAAGAAACATCCGGAGATCAAATCTTCCTTCCGTGTTCCTTTCGTGCCTTTTGTGCCGATCATCAGCGCATGCTTATGCCTGTATCTCGCAAGCAGCCTGCCGGGCGTGACATGGCTCGCCTTTGTCATCTGGATCGCCGCCGGGATCGTCGTTTATATGATGTATTCGAGAAAACACAGTTTGTTAAATAAATAAAAAGGGAGGCTCTTTTTTCTGTTTGAGAAAGAAGAGCCTTTTTTGCACTTGATAATTCATTCACCATATGAATAATATGGTGTATGCTTCGTTTACATAAAAAGGAGGAGAATCACTTTGGCAATTGCCGCCCCGCTTAAAGAAAAACCTGTCCATCGTCCCGAGACAACCATGTATTCTATTTTGTTCATTATCGGGATCTGTCATCTGCTGAACGATTCACTGCAAGCGGTGATTCCGGCGATGTTTCCGATATTGGAACGTTCCATGAATCTTACATTTACGCAGCTCGGAATTATCGCCTTTACGCTGAATATGGTGTCTTCCGTGATGCAGCCCGTCATCGGCTGGTATACGGATAAACGCCCGATGCCGTATGCCTTGCCGCTCGGACTCACCGCAAGCATGCTCGGCATTTTAGGTCTCGCGTTCGCCCCGTCTTTTCTGACGATTTTATGCTGTGTCTTTTTTATCGGCCTTGGCTCCGCCGTCTTTCATCCTGAAGGATCGCGTGTCGCCTACATGGCCGCCGGCGAAAAGCGCGGCTTGGCGCAATCGATTTACCAAGTCGGAGGGAATACCGGCCAGGCGATGGCGCCCTTGATTACCGCGCTGATTCTCGTTCCGCTCGGTCAATTCGGCTCTGTCTGGTTTACGCTAGTCGCCGCAATCGCTGTTCTGTTTCTCATTTATATCGCCAAATGGTATAAAGGCCGCCTTATTCATTTGCGGGCCGTAAGTAAAAAATCACCGGCCTCCGCTGTGCAGACCGTGATTACAAAACCGATTATTCTCGCCCTTATCATGATTATCTTCTTAATTTTCGCGCGCTCCTGGTATGTGAGCGCGATCGGCAACTTTTATACGTTCTATGCGATGAATGCCTATCATGTCAGCATTCAGCAGGCACAGAGCTACATCTTCGTCTTTTTATTTTTCGGAGCTGTCGGAACGTTTCTCGGCGGGCCGCTTGCAGACCGTTTCGGAAAGCGGAACGTCATCATCGTTTCGATGATAGCATCGGCTCCATTGACGATTTTCCTTCCGTTTGCGGGACCTGTCATCGCCTATGGCGTACTGGCGCTGATCGGTGTTGTTCTGATGTCCAGCTTCTCCGTGACTGTTGTCTACGCGCAGGAGCTTGTTCCAGGCAAAATCGGAACGATGTCAGGGCTTACGGTCGGGCTCGCCTTCGGAATGGGCGCGATCGGAGCCGTTGCGCTCGGAGCTCTTATTGATTCAGCGGGATTGACGCCGACCATGACAGCCGTCGCCTTTCTGCCCGTTTTAGGTCTGCTCGCCTTTGTCCTGCCGAGCGACAAAACATTAAAAGAATGGCATTCATAAAAACAATCCCTGCCGAAAAGGCAGGGATTTTATGTTTCAACCGTATAAAAATGAGTATCAGGAACCGCGTATTTCGGAATAAACCCGTCTCTGAAATCAGGAAACGCTTTTTGAATTTCATCAATCCATTTTTTTACGTTTTTGATGTACGGCACGTAAATCATATTGACTGTCGCCTCGTCATCAATGTGATAGTACCAGCACAGATTGAATTCGTTCTCCGTGACGAGCGTAAAGCCTGAAAAATGATAAAAAATCAGCGGGGTGTTATTGACATATACAGCCCCGCCGCGCAGGCTGACATCATATTGCTCAATATTCCACAGCGCCGCATTCGCGCCGATCGACTCCGTGACATGAACGTCTTCAAACTGCGCGGGCCACTTTTCAACATACCTTTGGTCACCGTATGTCTTTTTTTCTTCATTCATCTCCACCGTACAATAGGAGATGCAATCCTGTCTCCACTGCCAGACCGCCCGATACGCTTCCCCGGTATTCCGCGCGCCGACAAACCCGGTGTTGTACTGCCCCGTCAGCTTGTAATAAGACGCAAACCGTTCTGAATTGCGGTGATCCGTCAGAAAAAGGGAAGCATCCGGCTTTTCCGCAAACAGCTCGCCCGCATCTGAGAAGAAAAAGAGATCGGTGTCCAAGTGGGCAAAATATTCGGCTCCATCATACTCCGTCATCACATGGAACAGAAATGCCGGTTTCAGCGTCCAGCAATATTCATGAAACGTCCGTCCGCCCTTTGCTTCAAGCAGCTCCGGGTCCTCCATTTCATGGAGCTGAACCGCCGTGACATGTTCCCACGGCACCTGCTGAAGCAGTTCGTACGCTTTCTGGTCGACACACAGCACATACAGATGAAAATCCCGGCAATGCTCATGGAGAGAATGAATCATCGGCATCAGTTTAAAGATATGCGTTCTGGAAACAATGGTTGAAAAATGATATTTACTCACCATATCACATCCAATTTATTTAAGATCCACATGCAGTAAATCAGCAGCCAGCGCTTTGAACGCCCTTGCAAAGTGCGTGACGCCCAGCTTTTTTTCCGCTTTTGCCAAAAGCTTTCCGACCTCCGGCAGATTGAAGCTGTTCGCCGTGATCCGCGGGCTTTTCGTCTTCCAGTCCGGGTCGAGGTTGCGGTCTTTAACCGCGTGCAGCAGCTCGAGAAAAATGTGCAGCAGGCTTTCATATTTCTCATAATCAAGCAGCACTTCGATGTCTGCCATCATGCTGTTGGTTAACTCCGCGTCAAACGGGCCGTTAAACGCGAGGTGCACGTCAAGCGAACGAATGTCATTGTACTTGTCGCACATGTACGCGATATTCGCCCTGATATCATCAACGGAAGCGCAGTTGCTCGGATGCTCCTGATGGACGCTCATGATATCGCGCCGCAGCTGAAATCTCATTCCCGACTGATGAAGCCTGATGCCGAGATCATAATCTTCAAAGCCGTATCTGACAATGCCTTCATCAAACAGCCCGAGATCTGCCACGTGCTGTCTCTTGACTGACGAATTGTTCGTAATGAAAAAACGCCACGGCAGACGGTAGCCTTTCAAATCATCTCCGTATTTTTCCAAAATGCTTTTCAGCACACGGATAAAGTCGGTATCTAAATCAAAGCATTGGTCAAGAAAACTTCCGTCTCTGATGTCACTTTCATCAAGGAGCGGCTCTTTATCGCCCGGCAGCTCTTCATACAGTTCGGCGAGTTTCTCTTTATGCTCTTTTTCAAAACGGTCATAATAAAAGCTGTAAATCCGCTTCCAGAACATACCGCATACGACTAAATCGTCCCGGTTCTCATGAGCCTTGATATGCTTCGCCACCAAATCCTTTTCGGCAAGCATGTCGCTGTCATGGAAGATCAAAATATCGCCTCTGGCATTGCGGACCGCCTGATTCCGTCCGTAAGCGATCCCTCTGTTTTCTTTAATTCTCACAAAAATCAGCGGAAAATTCGCGCTGAATGATTCAAGCATGGATAAGGTTCCGTCTTCCGAACCGTTGTCAGCCACAATCACTTCGAACGGCTCTGTGCATTCCTGTTCATTCAGGGACAGCAGGCTGTTATAAAGCCGCTCCTTGGAATTATATGCGGGAACAATGACGCTTGCCTTCACTTTTCGTTCACTTCCTGTATATGATCATTTATTTGTTATCATCCTCAGATGCAAAGCCGCTGAACTCCGGGCAGACGGCGCTGACCGTCCCGATCACCCGCTTCAGAATATCCTGATAAAGCTGATGGACAAACGGCAGGTCGGTCCGGTCCGTCTCATGAATCTGCCGAATGTCGCCGGCTGTAACGATCCGGTATCCGCTGAAATGATAGAAAATCAGCGGACTTCCGTCTTCGAGCACAAGACGCCCGTCCTTCCATGAAAACGTGTGGCGGCCGTAATTCCAATGGCCGATATTCACGCCGGGCGTGGTGATGTCACACACATTCGGGAACAGGCCGGACATGTAATCCAAGTAGCCTTGATCTCCGAATTTTCCTTCGCCCGGCGCATTTTTGCATTCTTCCAGGCAGCGTTCTTTCCACCATCTGAGACAATCTGTACCGGCACTGTCGGTTTTGAAGCTGAGAAAACCGGAATTATACCGGCCTAAAAGACGCTGCAGCATGTCGATTTCCTGTTTTCCAAATGAGGGAATGACGATATCGCCCCGTGACAGAAGCACCGAACAATCCGGCTGATTGTCAAAAATCGCGCGCGGATCAGCGAAGAAAAACAAATCGGCATCAATGTACGTGACACGCTCTAATTCCGGATGTCCGTCCAGCACGAATTCGAGAAATACCGGCTTCACCGTCCAGCAGTATTCGCTCTGATCCCTCGTCCGCTTCAGTTCAAGGAGCTCCTCATTTTCCAGTGCGGACACCTGAATCAAGGTGACATTATCCTGCCGCATTGCCTGAAGCACGTCATAGGTGTCTTGGTCCATACACAAAGTAAAAATGGGGGCGTCCGCCTGAACCGCTTTCAATGAGCCGAACAAAGCGATAGCCTGATACAGCCTTCCTTTTGATAAAACTGTGCAATATGCGCTTGTCACGTCTTTCTCTCACCTCTGTTTCTGTTACTTTTGAAAAAAGGCTTTATACCATTCGATCGTTTTTTCCAATCCTTCATCAATGGTATGCGCGGGCGTCCAATTCAGAAGCTTCCTCGCCTTTTCCGCCGATAAATATTGGTGCTTGATTTCATGGCTTCCCTGGTTGAGCACTTTCGGCTTGAGGTCACTGTCCATGGCCTTAAGAATTTTTTCTACAAGCTCCAGCACCGTCAGCTGAATCTCATTGCTGAAGTTGAACGCTTCTCCCGCAAGATTGAGCTCCTCCATCTTTTCCGCCAGCAAAAGGTATGCCTCGACCGCATCCTCGATGTAAAAATAATCACGGATAAATGTGCCGTCGCTGCGGATTTCCGGCGCTTCACCGTTCAGCACGAGCTGAATCGTCTGCGGAATAATCCGGTTAAAGTTCAAATCTCCGCCGCCGTACAAGTTGCCGCAGCGCGTAATACAGACCGGAAGTCCGTACGTATTAAAATATGTGTGGCTTAACAAATCGGCACAGCTTTTTGATACGTCATACGGATGTTTGCCCTGAAGAGGCATGTTTTCATCGTACGGCAGTGTCGGCTGGTCGCCGTACGCTTTATCACTGGACGCGACGATCACCCGCTTGATGAGCGGATGCCTGCGGCACGCTTCAAGGATGTTCCATGTGCCGAGAATATTGGCTTCAAATGTGGAAATCGGATTGCGGTTTGCGACGCCGACGATCGCCTGAGCGGCTAAATGAAAGACCGTGTCAATTTCATATTCGCCCAGCGCCCGCTCAATCACATCCAGATCTTCAAGCGCACCCTGCACGATATTCATTTGCTTCACTTGTTCTCCCTGATACAGGTTCGACTTGGGCACAGTGTCACGGACAAGTCCCGTCACATTGGCCCCCTGATCGATCAGTTCCTTCACCAAGCAGCTTCCTAAAAGACCTGTACATCCCGTCACAAACACATTTTTATTTTTCCAGAAACTCAAACTTGATCACCATACCTTCCATACATGTTGTCCCCGGTCCCACATCTTGTTGATTTCCAGCAGGTTTTTATACGTATCGATCGCCGTCCAGAAACCGTAATGCCGGTATACCGCCAATTCGCCGTCTTTCGCCAGCTCTTTCAGCGGTTCTTCTTCAAACATGACATCCCTGTCTTTCGGCAGATAATCAAATACCTTCGGGCTGAGTACGAAAAATCCGCCGTTGATGATGCCGTCACTCGAGGTTTTTTCAGAAAAGCTTTTCGCCATGCCGTCTTCAACCGTCAACGTTCCGAATTGCGAGGACTTTTCTATACCGGTGACGGTCACCGCTGCCCCTTTTGATTGATGATAGCTGATCAGATGAAACAGGTTGATGTTGGCCAGTCCGTCCCCGTACGTCATAAGAAAGGTTTCATCACCGATGATGTCCTTTGCCTGTAAAAGCCGCCCCGCTGTCTGCGTGTGTTCCCCCGTGTCTAAAAAAGTGATTTTCCACGGCTCGGATTTTCCCAATATCCGTACTTCTCCGGTAGAGCTGTCCAGCGTCATGCTGTGATTCTTCCAGTCATAATCTAAGAAATATTCCTTAATCATCTCTCCTTTGAAACCAAGAAGCAGGATAAATTCGTTCACGCCATAGTATTGATAGAGTTTCATAATATGCCATAGAATCGGTTTGCCGCCTATCATGGCGAGCGGTTTGGGACGTTCATTGGTGATTTCGCTCATTCTCGTTCCTTTTCCGCCGCAGAGAATGACTGCTTTCATCTCTACCCCTCTTCTCTGTGAATATTGGATTCGAAACCGCCCGTATAAGAGAAACCATCCCGATAATTTGTCCGATTCTCTATCACCGGTTTCAAAATCTACTGTAAGATATGAGAGATTGGCGCCCTTTGTGACCAAAAGCTCTCTCTTTTTTCAGATTGGTGAAGATACACACAAAAAAAGAGCCTCACGGAAATTCCGTAAGGCTCTTTCTATTATTTATTATCCTGATTCAGCTTTTCTTTGCCGTAATGATATTTAGACGGATCAACCGGCGTAAAGTCGCTCAATTTGTGGAATCTGAGCAAGTCTTTGTACATCACGCTGTCAGACAGCTTCAGCTGCTCTGTGACTCTGGCTTTCAGGTTTTTCGTTTCCTGATTGCCTTTCAGTTCTTTTCCTGTCTTCGTATCGTATACGACATTGGAAATGGAAGTATATTTCGGCGTGACGTAATCTCCGTTACGGAACGTCACCGTATCATCATGGTCTTTCGAGAAGAGATCGGTGCCGAAATTAATATATTTCTTAGAATCGATGCCTTCCAAGTGAAGGATCGTCGGCACAACGTCCATTTCACCGCCGTACGTATGGTTCACCCCGCCTTTTTTGCCGGGGATGCGAAGCATAAGCGGCACACGCTGATTCTGCGCGTTTTGATAAGGCGTAATTTCTTTGCCGAGAATTTCTTTCATCGCGCGGTTATGGTTTTCAGAGATTCCGTAGTGGTCTCCGTAAAGCATAATCACCGAGTTGTCATATAAACCGGATGACTTCAGATCTTTAAAGAACTGTTCAAGCGCCTCGTCGAGATAACGCGCCGTCTGGAAATAGTCATCCACAGTCGCGTCGCCCGTTTTCGCTTTTTCGATCGTTGCGTCTTTTTCATCAAGCGTAAACGGATAATGGTTCGTCAGCGTGAGCAAATGCGCGTAGAACGGCTGTTTCAGCGATTGAAGCTTCGGAATGGATTCTTTGAAGAATGGTTTATCCTTCAGTCCCATATTGACAAGGTTGTCATCAGACATATCGTATGTGCTGGCGTCAAAGAATTTATCGTAGCCGATATGTTTGTAAATCTGGTCACGGTTCCAGAATGATTTGTAGTCACCGTGTAAAACGGCGCTTGTATAGCCCTCACTTTGGTCAAGGATGGCAGGAAGCGATTGATACGTGTTTTCCCCTTTTGTCACGAAGGCTGACCCTTCAGGCAGTCCGAACAGGCTGTTATCCATCATCAGCTCGGCGTCAGATGTTTTACCTTGGCCCGTTTGGTGGAAAAAGTTATCAAAGTACGTCATGTCCTCTCCGCCGCGGGCGAGTTTATTCAGGAACGGCGTGACTTCTTTTCCGTCAAGTTTGTAGTTGATCAAAAACGATTGGAAACTTTCCAAGTGAATCTTAATAATGTTTTTGCCTTTGGCCTTGCCGAAATACTCGGCGTTCGGCTTCGCATAATGCGACGATGTGTAGTTTTCAACGCTCGTCAGGTCATCGCTGCTGGCATATGCCCGCTGGGATTCCGTCTGCGCCGTCTGTACGCCGTCATAAATCGTGTAATTATAAAGGCCTAAGTATTTTACAATGTAATTGCGGTCAAACGTTCTTGTCAGCAGCTCCGGGCGGTCCTCTTCGGCAATCGCCAGGTTCACGAAGAACAAAACAATACCCGTCACGATAATTAATGACGTATATCGTTTTTTCAGCTTGAATTCCTTCAGCTCACGTCTCCACACCAGAAGTGCGATTAAAATAATAATATCAACAAAGTATAAAATATCATGGCCGGACATAATGCTGAAGATGCCGTCTCCCATATTTCCCACATTACCGGATTGCTTTAAGTTCGGGAATGTCAAGAAATCATCGAAGAATCGATAGAATAGGATATTTGCATACAAAATAAACGTCATGATGAAATCAATAATCACCATGATAATCGCTGATTTGCGGCCTTTCGCAAACAATGCCAGTCCTAAAAAGAAAATGGCGCTTGAGAACGGATTGATCACAAGCAGAAACTGCTGCGTCGGACCCTTCACCCCAAGGTTGAATTCAGCATGATAGGCTAAATACGTTTTGGCCCAAAACAAAATAATAGCCAGTACAAAAAAACTAAGTCTGTAAGAAAATAATTTCTTCATGGCAACCTCTACTTTCCTAAACACTTTAAATCTGTATTCTTACTTTTTGCTTCAATTCCTGCTTTCCGAGCAAAACGAAAGCATCACACAGCCCCATAAACACACCATTTAAAAAAACGATATATTTATCATTCGTGTCATGCCCATTGAACATCTTATCCCGCCAGCCATTAGACGCAGGATATCCGTTCTTCGTTTCACATTTTTTTCTGGCATTAAAAGGTACCGTATCAGACCCGGTCTGAAAATAGGAGATACCAAATATAAGAATAACACAAACTTCTAAAAACGAAAAATGAATATCAAAGACAGCCGCCCAACAGGCGGGCTGAAGTTATTGTATGCAAAGGGGCTGAAAAACTTGAAGGTTTTTTTGCTGATGTAAAAAAAGGACTGGAGTCATCCAGTCCTTTTCATCAAATCGGTCAAATCCCCGCCCAAACATCTTTTGCGTAAATGCCTTTTGTCTGGAGGTTCAAAAGCCATTCTTGCGCTTGCCGTTCGTCTGTTTCGTGGACCGACTGATACGCTTTTTGCAGCGTTGCCTCTACATCGGGCGCCATTTTGCTGCCGTCACCGCATACGTAGAGGTGCCCTCCCCGGCCGAGGATGGAAATTAAAGCGCCGGCGTCTTTCGCCATTAAGTGCTGCACATACGTTTTCGGTACGCCTTCTTTTCGGGAGAAAGCCGTATGAAGCGTCACGATTCCGTCTTTTTCATAAGCTTCAAGCTCGTCACGGTAAATAAAATCATGATCGTTTCTGCATCCGAAATACAGATGAGCCTCCCCCAGCTCTTTTCCTTCTTTTTTTAACGCCGCCCGGGCCTGCAGAAATCCGCGGAACGGGGCGACTCCTGTGCCGGGACCGACCATAATAATCGGTTTTTCCGGATCTTCCGGCAGCCGGAATCGTGTTTCCGGAGTGCGGACAAACATCACGATTCCATCCTCAGGGCCGCGGTCCGCTAAATAATTCGAAGCGACACCGCGATACTCCCCCAAACCGCTCCGGGCGGGGCCGCGAACGACGCCGACGGTAATTGAAGCCTGCCCGGGATGTTTCCGGGGCGAACTTGAAATCGAATAATACCGCGGCTTCAACGGGCGCAAAAGCTCCAGAAATCGCTCAAACGGAAGTTCACACGCTTCATATTTTTCAAGGAGATCGAGCATCGAGACGCGCGATGTTAAGATTTGCTCCTGATAGAACCCCTCCTCAAGAAAATCTTCCAATTCCCGTTTGTGCGGCGGGCAGACCGTATAAGCAGCCATTTCCCGGATTTGAGCCCTTGATGCCGCTTCCTGCAATTCGACACAGCTGCTCAGAAGATCATGCAGCCTGACCGGCCGATCGAGCGGGAGATGAGCCGCGCTCTGTCCGCTGGCCGTCAGCAGCACTTGATCATTCCCGTTCAGATTGAACCGGCGGAGAACACGGCTGACCTGCTCTTTGCTGTTTACCGGCAGCACGCCGAGATGATCCCCTTCATGATAGGCAGCCTCTTTCGGCAGAGTAATTTCGATATGCCTTGTGCTCCGGCCGCTTTCCGGCGCCTGAAGTTCCCTGTTTTCCGCAACGGATGCGTAAACCGCTTCATACGTCTGTGCCAAAGGAGACCCGCCAAGCCCGCTGACAAATTGAAGGCCCAGCGCACTTCGCTCTTTTTCGGCATTTTCATTCAGCTTGAGACCGAATGCCTTCATGGCGTCCGTCCACATGCTTTTTTTCCATTCATCAAGCTTTCCTTCAAAATCGCCGCTGACGTCCCCCTCGCCTCGGGAGGAAAAGCGTTCCGCCCCTTTTTCGGCAAGCTTCTCATCAATAAGCCTCGGTACAGCCTGATATGTCGCCGCCCAGTTATGATCACCGCAGCCGAAGACGGCATACCGGACGCCTTCCAGCTCCCCGGGTTTGACTTCTTCAAGCCATTGAACGAATTGTCCCGCGTTGCTCGGAGGCTTTCCGTTATAAGAGGACGTAATGATCAAGAGAGCTCCTTCTTTCGGCAGTTTTCCGATCCGGTCATTTAAAGGCGCCGTTTCAGTCCGGACGCCGTGCATCCCGGCAGTATCGGCAAGCTCCCGCGCCACGCCTTCTGCGGTTCCCGTATCTGATCCGTACAGAATCAGAAGCGGTCGGTTATCAAGCCCGATAATGGATGCGCCTTTTGTTTCCCGTTTTTCTTTTTCGACGTCTTCCGCCGCTTTTTCAGCCGCCGGGAGAGCAGCCGCAACGGCTTCTTTATTTCTCGGCCGCACCCGGATATGAAAGTCGCCGGGCTTGATCGTCAGTGTCTGTTTAATATCGAGCTCATAATCGGTGTGATCGATAAAGGTAAAATGCTGCAGAATCATCCCCAGAACAAGAGTTGCTTCATGCAGGGCGAACTGCATACCGATACACGCCCTCTGACCGTTTCCGAACGGCTTATACGCATGGTGAGGCACTTGATCAGGATGTTCAAACCGCTCCGGATAAAATTCCTCCGCATTGTCTCCCCACGCGTCTTTATCACGGTGAAGCTGGGGAATTAAGACGGAAATTCTGTCTTTCGGCGTGATCGGATATTTCCCGCCGATCACCGTATCCTCTTTCGCATAAAGGCTGAACGCAGGGGCGGTCGGCCATAAGCGCAATGACTCCTGCAAAATCATTCGGATATAACTAAGCTCCAGTACTTGTTTATATGAAGGAACGGGATCGGTCAATACCCGATCGGCTTCTTCATAGGCTTTTTCCAAAACACGGGGATGTTTCAGCAGAAAATAGATGGCAAAGGAAAGCAGGCCGCTGGTCGTTTCGTGGCCGGCAATTAAAAACGTGATGATTTGAAACCTGATATTTTCATCATCAAGTTTTTCGCCCGTTTCCGGGTCTTCCACATTCAGCATTCTGGCCAGCAGATCCTTTTCATCCCGGCCGCCTGACCGGCGCTCTGCGATAATACTGTCTACTAACGAAAACATCGCCTGAATGTCATGATGAAATTGGCGCTTCGTCCTGATCATAAGCTTATCCTGAACATCAAGGCGCTGCATTTGGTGCATCGCTTCATCAAGGGCGCGCACCATGCTGTTGATAAACGGATGAGGCGTTTCCCTGTAATAGCTGTTAAACCGATAGTTAAAGCCGCAAAGCCCGATCGTATCAAGCGTCAGGCGGGTCATATCAGCAGGCACATCAACGGCCTCATCCGGGTTCAGCCTAGCCCATTTTTGAATCAGCTGCACCGCGATATCAGTCATCATCGAATGATAATCTTTCATCGCGCGCTGGCTGAAGGTCGGCATCAGAATATTATGCGCCTTTCGCCAGTTAGGCTCATGCGTCCAGCTTGTAAACAGCCCGTCACCGGAAAACGCCCGGACTTTCTCCAAAGCTCCTTCAATGTTTTTATCGAACCGTTCTTCATCACAAACCTCTTTCACCAGTTCATGGCCGGACACGACGATAATGGCGCCCGCCGGCGTATGCAGCTGAAAAATAGGCCCCTGCTCGTTTGCCAGTTTGATCAGCGACATTGTAGGCTTGTCTTTATCAAGCAAAGGAAGATTGCCGAGCGGGCCGAATGTCTTCGGCTGCGGAATCGGACCTGTTTCCTTCATGAATAACACCCTTTCTAACACATTGATGCGTTCCTTCCAACTACATTGCCCTTTTCACCGGCCGATTATCCGCCGTCACGGATCAATCATCGGATTGACGATCGATAACGGTTTTTTCTATACTGGAGAGGCTTGTTAAATACAGAAATAAGGTGAGTTCACATATGGATTTTGAAATCAAGTTTTTATCGTTTTATGTCATTCAAGTGGAAGGAAAAGACGAACAGGCAAACAAACAGTTCAAACATTTCCAGACCCTTGACACGGAAGAATTTGAAGAAAGCGAGCTGAAGGATTTTCTTGACGGGGAATTGAAGAAAATCGTCAAACGGAAAGCCGAACGGCATCCGCAATCCGAGCAAGTCCCAACAAAAATCGGCCATTTTATCACGGAGCCGGGCCATGAGCTTGATTCAAATCCGAATTACAACCTTTTCAACCGTGCCAGACTTGCGGATACGAAGGAAGCATTTATCGAAGCAAGCGAGCAGTTCGTCCGCACTTACCTTGACACGAGCGCCGTGCGCGGCGGTGTTTTTATCGTGGCATCGGCCGTTCCGCGCAAGTATTTTGAAGACAAATTCGTCTTTATGATGAAATGCGATTTCGAGCCGAAGGTCGCCCGCATCTCAGACGCCTCGTCTCTCATTAAAAAGGTCGAAATGGCCATCACGACAAAAAACATGAAAAGCATTCAATATCCGTATATGCCGGAAGAAGGCATGACGGAAGAGCATGAGCTGAAAATCCATCAGGCCTCGCACGCCCGTTATTTCGAAGATTTTCTCAAATTTGTCGAATACGGCGAATCGATGCCGGAAATCATGAAAAGCCAAGTCATGAACATGGTGCAGGAACACGTGTATGAAACTTTTGAAGAAAACAGCGAAGAGCTTCAGCAGTTTGAGCACGACATTGAAATTTGGGAAGCGAGTGAAAAGCGGGAAATTCAGGAGCGCCTCGACACCCATCAAGTCATCGAGGCATCCGCGCAGATCATTGAACACACGCCGGAAGCCGAGCTGAAAATGAAAGTCGGAGAAACAGAGATTAAAGGATTACTGGCTGATTTCGGCGAATCCATCCATCTCGCAAAAGTGAACGGGCGCTATGTCGCGCTCATTGAGGCGGAGACGATCTCGTTTGAAAAAGGCAGTTCGCCGGTGGAGTTTCACAGGCCTGAGGGGCTGCATGAGGTGATTGAACGGATACGGAATAAATCTGAACAAGACTGACAAAAGTCCAGACGCCATGTTCTGGACTTTCTTTATTTAATAAGGCTCTTTGAGCAACCGATAGCATTCACTGATGATGTCTTGGACGCCGGGCGTTCCCTTTATCTCGCGGCGGACGATTTCAGATGAGAGATTCTGCACCTGTAATGCCCGCTCCGCCCGTCTTTCGAAGTATGATTGACATGCAGTTTCATGGTTTTCGTGTTTTTGCAGTTCTTCACTAAGCACAATCGCGTCTTCAATCGCCATCGCCGCTCCCTGGGCCAATGTCGGCGCTCCTGCATGGACGGCATCCCCGCCCAGAACGACGCGGCCTCTGTGCCACGGTTCTATGACCGCCATCTGCTCAATCTTATGAAACAAAACGGGATATTCCTTTGACATATTCTCTGTCACAAACTTTACTCCCGGAATTCCGCGCAGCAAGTCTTTCACCCGTTCAAAACGCGTGTCCTCGTCATCCCTGAAGTCAGCGTCATACGGCCGGATGATAAATACGTATCCTGTTTTTTCAGAGAGCGGCACGACTCCGACCTGCGTCTGCCCTTTTTTATACATCAGTGTCGAATCATGAAAAACCGGCTCGGGAAAAGAAATGTAAAATCTGTGCGCTCCCATGCCGAGATACTCTGTTTTCACTTCTCTTTGCAGCATTTGATTGCGGACAGCGGAGCGGATGCCGTCAAAGCCGGCGAGAATGTCAGCCGTCATCATGGTTCCGTCTGCACAATGCACCGTTATTTCATCTGCCGTTTCTTCGTAAGACACGACTTTTTTACCGAGCAGAATCTTGACCCCCGCCGCTTCAGCATGCTTTTTGAGGATATCGTTTAACGTTTGCCGCAATATATTATTCCGCCCCGGCAATGAATCATCTAAAAACGCCTCACTCACTTTAAACTGCAGCGTTCCGTTTTCATCATGGTGCTTCAGCCATTCCGTTTGAAAGCCGTGTTGGCAGCATTCATCATACACACCGATTTCCCGCAGCACCCGCAGCGCATTTTGAGGCTGGAGAATGCCCGCTCCGCTTTTTCGCATGCCGGACGCCGCCTCGCAAAGGGTCACTTCAAAACCCGCTCTGCCGAGAGAAATCGCTGCGGACAGGCCGCCGATCCCTCCGCCCGCTATGATGATCTTTTTCACTTCATGGTTCATCACGATACCGCCTTCTCTATTTATTTATTATTCATTAACTATTAGCCACCTTACTATATAGGCTGAAAAACTGTCAATCTTTATAGGTTGCCTTTTGAATCCGGCAAGCTTATACTTTGAATCACTAAAATGGTACGGAGGCTTACAAAAATGGAGTTGAGACATTTGCCGGATTACTCGCAGATTGCCGAACGCGCTGAGATTTACGCCGATATGGATGCTGAATCATTGAAAACATTTTTGACGTTATTTGATATGTCTAAAAAAATGAATCAGGTCATGGAGCATTATTTCTCAAGTCACGGATTGTCCGAAGGGAAATTCAAAATTTTAATGTTTCTGTTTGACGCACCCGGCCACAGCCTGAGTCCGACAGATCTGGCGAAAAAATCCAATGTCACCAAAGCGACCATCACCGGATTGATCGACGGACTCGCACGGGACGGCTTTGTAAACCGCAGCCGGCATACCGGCGACAGACGAAAAATCAGCATCGAACTCACAAAAGAAGGAAAAGAAAAGCTGATGCTGTTTCTTCCCGGCCACTTCTCCAACATTTCAGGAGTCATGGAAAGCTTCACCGCTGAACAAAAAGCGGAATTGACAAAAATGCTTGAAGTATTATTTGATAAGCTTCTGCTGTTTTCCGGCGGCAGAACATAAAAAGGCGCCCCTCTCAGTAGGGCGCCTTTTTCGCGCGGTTAATCATCACTGTTTAAAATTCCGAAAAACCGTAGCAGGTTGATAAACAGGTTAATAAAGTCGATATAAAGCGTCAATGCCATCAAAGGAATCAGGTCAGCCGTGATGTCCCGGTGCTTGATCTGGTTCAGATCGTATAAGATGTACATTGAAAACACAATCGTTCCGATGACGGAATACGCCATCATGGCGGCGGAATTCAGCGGGCTGAAAATATTAAAGATCCCCACTGCGAGAAGCGCGATAACAGCGACAAGCAAGAAGGACCATAAAAACGACAAGTCCTTTTTCGTCTTAGCGCCGATCGTGCCGAGCACCGCAAAAATCACAAACGATGAACCGAATGCCTCCAATACGACATAGGCCCCCGCTGCGGACGCATAATGGCTGATAATCGGAAACAGCGTCATTCCGGAAATGAAAGCGAATGAAAACACAAACACATATCCGACGGCTTTTTTTCGGCGCAGCCAAAATGCGGCGATGATCATGACGACCTCTAAGACCGACAGCGGCAGCATCAATGCCGGCGGAATGAACTGGCCCGTATACAGGCCGATTGTCGCAACTAACAGTGTAAACACAAATACCGTTATAATGCGCTGCATAATAGATTGTTTGCTCTCATAAGCAGCAGTTTGCATGTCAAAAGTCCTCCCAAAAAAATGATCTTGATAGGTCTATTATAAATAAAATGGGAGAAATTTGTATGATTTTAAGAAGATTTTAAGGATGTCAGGCCTGACGTTTTGCTGCGCATTCCTGCATATCCATGAAATCATGCAGTTTTTTCGTCAATCCGCCGTGCCCGAATCGGATATTCCCCTTCTGCCCCGGCGTTTTCGCGAAATCGAGAAATGCCAGCACATAAAGACGCCTGACGGGAATCGGAATGACGCCCGCATCATAAAACCAGCCGTCAATTGTATTGAGCACGCCTTTGTTAATGCCGTATTGCTTCGTGCACCAATGCAGAAAGCGCACTTCGGGCAGGTGCAGATACCGGCTCTCCCGGAAAGGAACAGTTGAATGCTTCATATGTACCGCCTCCTGTCATTGGCTGTTTTTTAAGATTGTTTTACTTCTTTGCTCTTCAGGGAAAATCGATATTTCTCCACCTTATCAATTTGTGTCACTTGGGAATTATGAACCGTAATCTGAACTGTCCCGAAATCGAGCGTTTCCAGCGCGCTGATAATCTTTTCGATCACATGCGGATCTACGTTTCCTTTGGACGTCATCATGCTCCCCCTTTATGTCTGGCCGTTCGTCTTTTGACAATGAGCGTTTTAATTCATACTATTCTGATAAGAAATATATAATTATACTATTATGTTTTCATTCAGAAATCAATAACATTTACACAATTTTTGGATATGTTTTCTTTGCGAAAACTTTCACTTCCTTCGCTTTGATATAAACCGTGTCATCCCGAAATCGACTCCCAAGGCGTCATATAGCTGTTTTTAAGAACGCAATCTTCACGTTCCGACATATTTACATTGTTTTCCGCTGACAAAAAAAGCGCCCCGCCTCTGGACGGAGCACCCTTTTTTCTATGCTTTTGCTTCCTCGATCACACATGTGACACCCATGCTGGCGAGCGCCTGCTCCAGGGAGCCGTAAGTTTGATACTCTGAAAAATCAAGCCCCAATTGGATAGAAGTCTGTGCCACATCAGGCCGAATGCCGGAAAACACGGTTCTGATGCCGAGTAGAAATAACGTTTTCGACAGCATATACAATTGCTGCGCCACCATCGTATCGACAATGGGCACACCGGACAGATCAATCACAAGGTTTGTGATCCGTTTGGCGACACAGTTTTCCGGCACCGACTCCAAAATCACGCGCGCCCGTCTCGTATCAATCGATCCGATGAGCGGCAGAGTGCCGATCGTATCCGCGATCAAAATAACCGGACAGCTCAATTCGGAAATAAGCTCCTGCTGAGATGACAGCCTCGCGATCATTAATTTCTGAAACTGTTCAGTAAAATCCGTCATCAGCTGATCAAACGAGCCGTTGACAAGGTGATTCCAGCGGCGGGCATCCTCGTTTGTTACGATGTCCTGATGCTCATCCATAAAACGGGTGACCGCCTCCCAAAAGACGGTTCTTGAATTGCCGATCGCCTCAACGACCTCATGAACCTCCGCGTCTTGCTCCACTCTGCTTTTCGCTACCTGTGCGGCCCATTTTTCTTTGTTATGCTGAAAAACGGCCGGATCCTCCAAAAAAGCGCTTGCGATGACCGTGTTTGTAAAGGTATGCTGCTCGATCAGCAGCCGTTTCATTTCCTCACTTAATTGATCCGCAGAATAAAAACGCCCTCTCAGCTTCCGTCTCAGCTTGAGCCATTTTTCCGTCAGCTCTGCCGAATGTGTAATAATATAATCATGAAGTAATTGGTCTTTGTTCACTGCCGTCTCCTCTTTCAAGAATATGTACTTTTGTCTAAATTATAAATCGGAATCGCCGATCGCACTAGAGAAATTAAAAAAACCTGCACATTAAAGCTGTTGATTGCTTTTTTCGGCAGGAGGATACACTATAAAAGAAATGAAACAGGAGGTCAGTATGATGATCAAAAAAATCGCAACAGTCGCCGTATACACTGATGATCAGCAAAAAGCGAAAACATTCTGGACGGAAAAAGCGGGGTTTGAAACTGTCGCCGAGCATCCGATGGGCCCGGGCGCCTTCTGGCTTGAGGTAGCGCCCAAAGGGGCCGCCACTCATTTGGTGATTTATCCGAAATCAATGATGAAAGGAGCCGAGCATATGAAGGCTTCTATCGTATTTGAGTGTGAAGATGTCTTTGCCGCATACGAACAGATGAAAAAGAACGGTATCACCTTTTTAGATGAACCGAAACAAATGGAATGGGGCAGCTTCGTGCAATTTAAAGATGAGGATGGTCATGTCTTTCTCCTGAAATCGTAATCCGTCAGGCATCTTAATTGACTTTGAGAATCATTTTCATTTAAAATGTTGGATAAAGCGTGAAAAGGATTGGAGAGTTGCCAGATGTTCGTGCAAATCAGAAAAATGACCGTAAAAGAAGGACATGCCGACAAAGTAATCGAACGCTTCAGTTCAGAAGGCGTGATTGAAAAGCAGGAAGGTTTGATAGACGTAACGGTCCTGGAAAAAAAAGTCCGCCGCGGTGATGAAGAAGTCGTCGTGTTAATCCGCTGGGAGTCAGAAGACCATTGGAAACAATGGGAAAAAAGCGAAGACCACATCGCGGCCCACAAAGCAAACCAAGGCAAGCCGAAACCTGATTATATGCTTGGGACGGATGTCGGTATGTATCATGTCAGAGCCGTTAAAACAGGCGTACACGAAAAATAATAAAGAGCATTTGCCCCAGGGGACTGACCCCCGTTTTTGAGACAGGGATCAAAACACCTTCATACAGCCAATTGCCGATATTGTATCGGCGATTGGCTGTTTAGTTTCGTTTGAATACGAATATTGTTATAATAATGAATGTATTCTATGGCAGTGCGTTCTACGATGGCGGTCGTAGTTCGATCAATGCTGTTAAGATAGAACGTTTCAGACTTTAGTGAGGAATGAAACGATTCGATGGAGGCATTATCAGCGGGCGTCCCTTTGCGGGACATGCTCATGGTAATGCCTTTTGTTTTAACAGCTTTCTGATACTCATAAGATGTATAAACAGAACCTTGGTCACTATGTAACACGCAGTTTTCAGGAAGTGTTGGCAGCTGATCAAGTGTGTCTAAGACAAAGTCTGTGTCCTGCTTATCTCCAATCGTAAAAGCAATCACTTCTCCATTGTATAAATCCAATATACTGGAAAGGTACAATTGTTTCTGTCCATAAGGCAAATATGTGATGTCCGTTACCAGTTTTTCAAGAGGGCGATCAGACTGAAAGTTCCGATCCAATATATTATCGACCACAGAATATGGCTGCCCACTTTTTTTACGCTTTTTCATCTTAACCCGACACTGCCATTGATTTTTCTGCATAATACGTTGAACAGATTTATGATTAATACTTATTCTCTTTTTTAGTATGGCTGTGATTTTTCGATATCCATATCGATACTTGTGTTCTCGGCACAACGTGCCGATTTGTTTCTCCAGTCGTATCTTAGGATTACTCTTAGTCAGATTCTTTCTCCATCTATAATATGAAGTGCGTGAAATATCTAAATGGACACAGATGTCCTGTACCGTCATCGTCTTGCGCAATTCTTCTACCAGTTTGATTGTCGTTTCCCTATCAGCTTCCTTTCCAATTCGTTGTACTTTTTTAACACTTCATTCTGTTGTCTCAGATAACGATTCTCTGCCTGGAGTTTCTCTAATTCAGAAGAATACTCCGGACCCTTTCCATAAGTATATTGCTTTCCAACAGGCTGTTCGAATCGGTGGGTATCCCCAGCCTTATGCCATCTAACCCATGTCTGAACCTGAGTCTTATTTTTGATATTCAATTCCTGCATGATCTCTTTCATAGGCACGCCCGCCAATCTCATTCCTACAGCCTTCTGTTTGACTTCAACCGGATAACTCACTCTTGTCCCCATAGAAAAACACCTCCAAGTTTTATTTCGGATAACAACGGTCCGTTTTCAAACTTGAAGGTGTTTTTTGTTTGTCTCATATTATGGGGTCAGTTCCCCAGGGCAATGCTCTTTTTATTTTTTCTCCTCATACGGCAGGACAAACAGCGGTTTATCGGGCTTCCATTCCGCATACAGCACGTCCTCCGTTTTTTTGATGTTCAGCTTTTTCAGCTCCTGATTCAGCTGCTTTTCTTCCAGCCCGGCTTCTTTCAGATTTTCATACAGCACTTCGCCGTCAATAATCAGCGTGACCGGCAAAGAGACCTGCTTCGGCTTTATTTGCATGTCGCCGTTTTTCGTCGTGTCATATTGAAATTTCGGCAGGACGCTGACCATCCCGTTTGTTTCTAAAATCGCGTACTCCGCTTCCTGTATGGAAAAGCAATTCGCCTGTCTGAGAAGGCTTTGCAATTGATTAATGTCCAGCTTATTCTTTTTCAGCACACCATATTTCAGTTTTCCTTTATGGATGATAATACTCGGCTCGCCTTCCAACAGCTTTCTGGAGCTTTTTACTTTCTGCGTAATCAGTTCGATGAGATAAATTAAACCCCCCCATAACAGAGAGGCAAAAATGATTTCAAAAATCCTGACGCCTTTATCATACACCGCATTTCCGACCAGTTCGCCGAGGATGAGCGCGGAAATAAAATCAAACGGCGTAATTTGCGAGAATTGAGTTTTTCCAAGCAATTTTAAAATCACAAATAAAATACCCAAACCGCATACTAACTCCCAAGCCACTGTAAGTAAATGTCCCATATTCGCACCTTCTTCTTAAAAGTCATTACCATTATGGACATTCGCCTGTTTTCTATACAGCGGCCGGCAACACACAAAAAAACGCAGCCGTGGCCGCGTTTTTTCACTTCTGCTTACTGTTTTTGATTCGATCTGACGACCCGTAAGCACACCTCAGCGGCATAACCGGCGGCCGCTCCGGAACCCGCAAACATCGCGGCAAGCCCCAAGCCCATTCCTTCCCAGCCGCCGACACCGAAAATGCTGTAAACAACCGTACCGAAAGCAGTCAGGCCCAGCACCGCCAAAAGGCACTCAGGCCACATCTTTTTCGGCCATTTCTTGCGGAGCACAGCCGATACGGCAAAGTTAAGACAAAATGCGGCCAGACAGATCAGAAAAAAAAACCCCATGTCTTTTGCACCTCCGTCATGAGTAGCTTTTTATTTGCTCACCTTTTTTTCAAACAAATGATAACCCGGCGCGGGTCCTTTTGATTCGTACCCCATTCCGCTGTAAAACGACTGAAGCGCCTTGTTTTCGGACACGCAATCGAGCCGGATTTTCGTTTTTCCCGGACAAGACACACCCGTCTCCGCCCAAGTCATGATTGTCCGGCCGAGCCCCGCCCCTGCAAACCGCCTGTTAATCGCCAGCCGGTGGAGATATACGGACTCCTCATGTCCCTCATCGCCCCAAAGACGTCTGTCCCACCCGCTTGCTTCGGGAAGCAGCATGACGACGCCGGCCAGCTCTTCATTCTGCCTGAATAAAAAAACATACCCTTGGGCGATCGCCTCCCGCATATTGTGGGTATCTTCCCCTTGCAGAAGGCCGCTCCACTGGTTCGACCCTTTATCTCGAAGCCATTCTGCCGCTTGCACGAGCAGATCCATGACCTCTTTTGCATCATCTTTCCGGGCGGAGGTGACCCGGAATGCCCCCGCCTTCTCCTCCGTGATCGTAAATGGTGTCATAAAAGCCTCCTGTAATCAGAATATTCGACACCTTCATTATAGACCAAACGCAGAAAGAAAAAAAACAGCCGTCATGTTTGAGGGCCGTTTAAAAAATTTTCTTCTTATCACGTTCTTCTTTTAAAATCTCAACCGCTTCCCTGAAACGCATAGAGTGGACGATTTCACGCTCACGCAGAAAACGGAGTGAATCATTCAGGTCAGGATCATCGGAAATATCAATAATCCATTGATACGTCGCTCTCGCCTTTTCTTCAGCCGCAATATCCTCATATAAATCAGCGATCGGATCTCCCTTCGCCTGTATGTAAGACGCTGTGAACGGAACTCCGGCCGCATTGTGATAAAACAGCGCGCTGTCATGGTTGACGTAATGATCACTGAGCCCTGCATCACGCAGCTGCTCCGGGGTCGCATCTTTTGTCAGCTTATAAATCATCGTCGCAATCATTTCTAAATGCGCAAACTCCTCCGTGCCGATATCCGTCAGCAGGCCGATCACCTTGTCAGGAATCGTGTAGCGCTGGTTTAAGTACCGGAGCGCTGCGGCCAATTCGCCGTCCGCCCCGCCGTATTGTTCAATGAGAAACTTAGCCAGCATCGGGTTGCATGTACTGACTTTAACCGGATACTGCAGCTTTTTTTCATATACCCACATTTACAGATCCCTCCTTATACTTGCCATGGCCAAGGACCGCGGCCCCAGTCCCATTGAGCGCCGACCTGACTCACGCCGAATTGCAGAAGCGGTCCGTACTCAGGCTCAAACCGCTTTCTCAGCTGTCTTGAGTACCGGGAATATTCATGAAACTGCTGAAGCGCGAGACGGTCATGGGGATGCGTATCCAGATAAAGCGTCAGCTCCACCAAGACAAAGTCCGCCGCCTGGATTTGCTCCAGCAGCCGATAATATTCATCATCAATCTTTTTCGCCATAATCGATTCCCCCCCGATAAGGATTATCATAGAAATCGTAAAGATCCTTCCAAAGGGTCCCTTTTCTCAATGCCTCCATCGGAGAAAACTGCTCTAAGTGATACGGCTGAAACCGCATATAAAGATGCGGCGGCGTTCTGAAGTATTTTCTCCCGATCGGCGGGCAGGGATCAAACCGGCTGTGGAAGGGTTTATAGGATTTGACCGGTGTAAACGGCTGATTTTCTTTCATTACGATCCTCCTTTCCTAAACACATGACCTTAATAGGTATGAATCCGTATCGGCATTTATGCCCTGTAAGAAAATAAAAAAGCCCGTTAAAAACGGACTCAATGTAACTCATCTGGAATTTGAAGTAAAAAAATCATAATGAAAAATCTGATTGAAAGCGCTGATAATGTTTCAATGTATATTCCGTAATTTGTTGATCATATTCAGGATATTCATATCTCAATAAAACAGCCACTGACTTTGAATATGCTCTAAAGAGACCCTGGCAGTCAAACAATGCCTTCCACACGCCTTCATAAGTATTGCCGACATAAGTATTCAGCAGAATTTCCCAATCTTTCGCATTCATGTAATGTTGAATATACTTATAATTCTTCCCTACACTTAATGAAAACTGATTCTCTATCCCGATATTCCACGCAATCATACGCAAAACATTAGGCCTTAAAATGTCATTCATATGATCCAGCGCAAACAGTATTTCTTTACGCATTAATCCTTTAATAACATAGGTTGAAACCATCCAAAATTCATTGCAGCAATCATCAAACTCTCTGGGGGTCGGTTTCTTTATATGATATTGTTCATCACTCGCAATAATCTTACTGTTGATTCGGTGATCCTTGTCTAATAATATTTCCGCCAAACCATCACTCTGTGTAAAATAAGCCTCTGTTTGACTCAGAGGGATCAAAGTTAAGTCGATTTTATGATGATCTTTAAAAAGCATTAGATAGGAGAACCAGTCTCCGAGTTCCGGAGGGAAAAGTTCCATATCTTCAGGTTTTTGCATCATCATTCTTTCGCCAAACTGATCCAGCCAGCTTTCGTCAGATGTGAAAGAGTCCATATCGGTCACAAAATAAGAAATATCATAGTCTTGAAATTTGTCTCTCGGTACATTTTTATTGGTTCTTGATCCCTCTAAAGTGACAAGACGGATTCTCTCGTCCTTCATCGCAATATCAAGAATCAATTTCATCATTTCGCCTTCACTTCTCACATGGAAAACCTCCCGATAAAGAGATTTTTACAGATCATGCTTTTCAGTTTATAAACAACTTGCTCATGATTTACAGAAAAGTCCTATGTACTTGATGATTTTGCTCCAATCGTAACACAGCTGCAAGAACATGAGAAGAGCACTCTTGCTGTTCCAAGAGTGCTTTTCCCGAATGGTCAGATATATTGGCTGTCCCGATGATGATGATGATGATGATAGAACGGGTAGCCGCCGTAGCCGCCATAGCCGCCAAAACCGTACCCCGGATATCCTCCGTAGCCGCCGTAGCCGCCGTAGCCGCCAAAACCGTACCCCGGGTAGCCATAGCCGCCGCCGAAACCGTATCCCGGATATCCTCCGAAGCCGCCGTAGCCACCGTAGCCTCCGTAGCCGCCAAAACCGTACCCCGGGTAGCCTCCGTAGCCTCCATAGCCGCCGCCATAGCCGCCGCCGTAAATCGGTCTTCTTTCATTCATGATTTATCGCTCCTTCACATAGGTTACAGTCCAGTTTATGACATGCGGAAGGAAACGTATGGGCATCCGCCCAGTTTTGGCGAAATAATCAATAATTGCTTACGGAGAAATACGATACAGGCCGACCGCATAAGCAAAATAAAAAGGCCGGAACTTATGCCGCCCCGGCCTTTTTGTCTTTATTCGCCTAAATCTACATTGTGATAAACCTGCTGTACGTCTTCGAGGTCTTCCAGCACATCGATCAGCTTTTCAAATTGAGCTTTCGCATCTTCCGGGAGCTCGACTTCATTTTGCGCAAGCATCGTCAGCTCCGCAACCGTGAACTCTTCAACGCCGGCATTTTTGAATGCCTCCTGTACGGCATGGAATTGATCAGGCTCGGCATACACGATAACACTGTCATCCTCTTCTAAAATATCGCGCACGTCCACATCAGCTTCCATCAGCAATTCCAGCGCTTCATCCGCCGTCTTGCCTTCAACGCCGATAACGGCGGTCGCATCAAACATGTAAGCGACAGACCCGCTCACACCCATATTTCCGCCGTTTTTCCCGAATGCGGCGCGCACTTCAGGCGCCGTGCGGTTTACATTATTCGTTAACGCATCAACGATGATCATTGAACCGTTCGGCCCGAAACCTTCGTAACGCAACTCGTCAAAGTTCTCCTCCGCGCCGCCTTTCGCCTTTTCAATCGCACGCTCAATAATATTTTTCGGCACACTGTACGTCTTCGCACGCTCAAGCACCACTTTTAACGCCTGGTTCGATTCCGGATCTGGCTCGCCTTGTTTTGCCGCCACATAAATCTCACGGCCGAACTTCGCGTAAATCCGGCTCGTATTTGCGTCCTTTGATGCTTTCTTTTCTTTAATATTGTTCCACTTACGGCCCATTTTGTTCCACTCTCTTTCACGAATTGAATCTGTATGATAAATACTCTGCTTCTATTATACCTCAGCGGTTGGGTTGTTTCGAGTGTAAGACATTAGAAAAAACAGGCACGCTTAAAACAGTAAGCCGAATGTGAGGGTTATTATACAAAACATAAAAAGCCTCCCTTCATACAGGAAGGAAGTCGCAAGCCAAAAGATTCATTTTATTCTTATTACCTATTTCCTACACTGTATATCCTGACTCACGTGGTAAAATTTTGATATCGAACAAAAGAAAGGATATGATCATGAAAGTTTTCGAAGCAAACACCCTGCTGGCCGCCGCCAAACAGCGCGCGGGTGAATACAAAAAACTGCGCGGTCAAATGGTTAATCTGAAAAAAGCGTTTCAAGGTATGGCTGATCTCGGTGACAGCGACTTCTCAGGCCGGGGCGCAAATAACATCAAAGCTTTTTTTAAGGACCACGCCGGCGTCACAGACAGCTGGCTTGATCTGATCGACATGAAAATCGCATTTCTCACAAGCCTTCCCGGCAAGGTCGAAGACGCCGGACTTTCCAATTCACATGTGGAGGAATCATTTCTGGAGCACGAGCTCACCCACGCCCTCAGTAAATCAAAGGCAATTATGGAAGAGCAGAAAAAGGACATGCGCTCCATCCTCGGAGAGATCGAAGACATCATCTCGCTTGATCTATTTTCAACGGAAAGCACAGATCAGAAGCTTTCTTCAGCTGACAAAAAAAGAAGCGAAACCATACATAAACTCGGCAAGCTTGATCACGATCTAACGAAAGAATACGCAGAAACCGAAGCAAATGAACATTTTATCCAAGCAGATTTCCAGCAGCTTCAAAACGCAACAGGCAAAGGAAAAAGCGCCACGCCGCTTCACTACAATGCCAAAGCGTACCGAGAAAGCGACATCCATAAGAAAAAAGGCGATATCGCAAGACATTCGGATGCTTATTTGACGATTAAGAAGGAAGAGGCGAAAGAGCGAGAGATTGAAAAACTGAAAGAAAGACTGAAAAACTACGATTATGCGAATGCCGATGAATTCTACTCAATGGCCAAAACAATCGGCTATAAAAACCTGACAAAAGAACAGCAGCGCTACTTCACTCAAATTGAAAACACGCGTGAACTTACAGACGGTTTCAAAGGCGTTGCCGTCGGCCTTTATGATTCCGGAAAAGACGCGGTCACAGGCCTGTGGGATATGGTCACAGATCCGGGCGGAACGGTTGAAGCCATTACAGGAGCGGTGGCTCACCCGATCAAAACGTATGAAGCCATTTCAGCGGCAATCGAAGAATCGTACCAAAAAGACATGGTGAATGGCGACACCTACTCCAGAGCAAGATGGGTGTCATATGCAGTGGGCACCGTTGTGACATCAGTCGTCGGCACAAAAGGCGTCGGCGCCGTCTCAAAAACAGGCACAGCCGCCAAAGTGACGACCAAAGTCAAAACAGCAGCAAGCAAATCCGCCACAGCACAAAAAGCGATAACGGTCTCAAAACAAACCGTTGATCACATCAAACAAAAAGTAAACACAGGCATGGAAGTAGCAAAAAAACGTGTCAAAACCAAGTTAAATCAAATCGGAGATCTCACCCTGGCTGATATTCTCCCGTATCATCCGCGTCACGACTTAGTGCCGGCAGGCGTTCCTTACAACGCAGTCAACGGGGTCACACTTAAAGAAGGACTTCAGAAATTCGCCAAGGTCATCCTGCCGAAACCGTACGGAACCTCCGCAAGCGGCAGACGGACACCGGCACCGCATGTACCGCCGGTAACAGTCAAATACGGCGAGCATTTTGCGAAATGGACCAGAAAGAAAGTATTGAAGCCGAATGTCATCTACAAAACAAAAGAAGGCTACACGTACACCACTGACAACTATGGTAGAATTACAAGTGTCAAAGCAGACTTGCAGCTGGGAGAAGCAAAACGCAACCAATATGCGCAGTCAAAAGCAGGTAAACCAGACCGTCTGACAGATGACGACGGAGGCCACCTAATCGCCACCCAATTCAAAGGCTCAGGCCAGTTCGACAACATCGTGCCGATGAACTCTCAGATTAATAGGAGCGGCGGGAAATGGTATAAGTTAGAACAAGCATGGTCGCAGGCGCTTAAAGAAGAACCTCCAAAAAAGGTTACGGTCACAATTGAAAATGTGTATGAGAGCGATTCGTTAAGACCCACTTTATTTGATATAACATATAAAATTGGAGAAGAAAGAACAAAGAGCATAACAATTAGAAACCAAATTGGAGGCTGAAAAATGGAAACTACTAAAATGGAACAACTATATCAAAAGATTGCTGAAAAAATAAATGATATGATTCCCTCCGAATGGATGAGGGTTACTCTATACGCCGAAATTTTAGATGACTCCAGAGAAGTTTATTTTTTCTTTAACACACATGAAGACGAAGAATATATTTATTCACACGATATTCCAGAACATTTTCAAGTAAGTAATCGAATTTACAAAAATATGCTACTAGACCTTCAAGATTTATTTGATGAATTAAGGGATGAATTTAAAAAGCAATCCTCAGATATTTGGACTAACCTCACACTAAATTTAGATAGAAACGGTGAATTCTCAATTGATTATGATTATGAAGATGTACTCGCTTCAAAATATACTGATACTGAGCGACAAGTCATTTGGGAATATAAGCACTTGGGAATTACGCCAATAAGCGAGAGTAGCAGAAAGTTCCTTGAACAATATCTAAATGAACAATGAAAAAATGGGTGAACTATCAAAAGATTGCTGAACATCTAAATGAAATGATTCCATCTCAATGGGAAAAGATCGTTTTATATGCTGAAATACTTGATGACTCAGCGGATATATACTTTTATTTTACAACACCAAATAACAGTAATTATTTATTTTCTCATTATATACCTGAACACTTTGATGTAAGCGAAGAGATTTACGATCAACTGCTGATTGAACTTCAAGAGCTATTTGAAGAACTAAAAGAAGAATTTAAACTAGGCAACCAAGATATTTGGACTAATCTCACTTTAAAATTAGAAAACACCGGAAAGTTTTCGATTGATTATATTGATGATGATGTTTTATCCTCTGAACTTGATGATCTTCAAAGACGAGATGTTTGGAAATATCAAAAGCTTGGCATACTGCCAGCTGATGAGAAAGATAGAAAACTCATAGAAGAGTATCTAAACATATAATAAGCTTTCAAACGGCTAAAAAAATTAAAAAGGATTCTGATATTGTGGAAACTGAAAAGATGGGAGTACTATATCAAAAAATCGCTGAGCAAATAAATGAAATTATCCCCTCTGAGTGGGGGAAGGTTGCTCTTTATGCCGAAATTTTAGATGATTCTTCAGAAGTTTACTTCTTCTTTACTACTCCACAAAATCAGGAATATATATATTCACACGATATTCCTGAACATTTTAATGTTGATGAAGATATATATGACGAACTTCTATATGAATTGCATGATTACTTTGAAGAGTTACGGGATGAATTTAAAACAAACAACGAGGACTTATGGACAAACCTCACTTTACATCTCAAACGAAGCGGCAAATTCTCAATTGACTACGATTACACCGATGTCATCGCCTCAGACTTAAACGGAACACAACGGCAAGTGGTATGGGAATATCAAAACTTGGGGATTTTGCCTGAAGATGAGGACGATAAAGAATTTGTAATAAGCTACTTCGGTCTATAAATCAATAATGGCTCAGCGCTTTACTGCTGGGCTATTTTTTATAACTAGGATCTCTCGACGATTGAAGGTGAAAAAGGTTGGAAACTAAAAAAACGCAAAAATTGTACCAGATTATTTGTGAGAAATTAAATGACATCATACCTTGTGAATGGACAAAAATATATCTTTATGCAGAAGTATTAGATGACTCTACCATGGTTCTCTTTCACTTAAAGACACCAGAAAACGTCAGCTGATTTATTCGCAAGATCTACCAGTCCGATACAGTGTAAGTAAAGATATCTTCAAAACTTTATTAAGAGAAATCCGTGAAGTTTTTGAGGAATTACGAGCTGAGCACAAAAATAATAATGATCAGGTTTGGACGAACCTTACATTGACATTGGAGAGCAACGGTCAATTCCAACTTGATTATAATGATGATGATATTTTGGCATCTGAGTTAGCTGGGTATCAAAGAATTGCATTATGGGAGTACAAAACTCTTGGAATTTTGCCTGAAGACGAGGAAGACCAAGAATTTTTAATTAGCTACCTAAATCTATAAATTTGAACTGGAGGTTAGCATGGAAACAGAAAAAATGGGTGAATTATATCAACAGATAGTAGAAGGCATTAACGAAATCATTCCTTCTGAATGGGAAAAGGTCATTCTTTATGCAGAAATACTCGACGATTCTTCTGAAGTTTTCTTTTATTTCAATCCTCCGCAAAGTGAGGATTATATCTATTCTCATAATATTCCTGAACACTATCATGTCAGTGAGGAGATTTATGAGGAGCTACTATTTGACTTGCATGACTTATTCGAGGAATTACGAGATGAATTTAAAGAAAACAATCAAGATATATGGACTAATTTAACACTTAATCTGGCGATAAGCGGAGAATTCTCGATAGATTATAATTATGAAGACGTTATTCAATCTCCATATACCATCTCTCAAAGACAAACAATCTGGACTTATAAAAATGTAGGAATTTATCCTAAGAGTAAACCTTTAAAATCCTTTTTAGAACAGTATCTAAATTCTCAAAATTAAAATTCCCCCTCCTTTATTGGGGGGTTTTTTTGATACAAATGATCCTTACAAATTACCAATTATAATGCTGGAGGCTGATTCTTGTTGGAAAATGAATTAAATGCATTATATAGAAGCATAGCTGAAACCGTTAACGAAATGATACCAGAACCATGGGAGAAATTTTTGTTCTATGCTCAGGTTTCAGAGACAGGCGGAGGCACTTACTTTTTTTATAATTCTCAAAATGAACCTATTCATTTTAAGTACAGTCTTGAAATTCCTTTTGAATTTGATATTGACGAAAATGAATTCGATCAGAATGAGATGGAATTATTTAAACTAAGCGAAAAAATGAGAGATGTTTTCAAAGATCATGATCAAGAATTCTTTTACTCCTTCACTCTTAGCCTAGAACGATCAGGAAAATTAACTGTCAACTTTGATTATACAGATTGGTTTAAGACAGATTATAGTTTCAGTGATCAGCTTATCATCTGGAAATTTAAATATTTAGGGGAAGAACCTAAGGATCTATCATTACAAAAATTAATTAAAAAATATTTAGAAGAATATCCTGAAAATCCAATTTAATTTTTATAATAACATGGTAATGCTGTATTAAATAAGAGAATATCCAAATGTCATAAACGAATTATTCTCTAAAGGGAGTATAAAAATGGATATTCTGACAAAAGAAGAATTAATCTCTCTTGTAAAGGAAATAATGAACCCACCATTAGATGATGAGAAAGTCAGTGAATATCTTGCTTTATTAGAGAAAAATGTACCTCATCTGGCACCAAGCGATTTAATATTCTGGAGCAATGAAAATTACACAGCGGAGCAAGTCGTAAGAATTGTTCTTAACTATAAAGATAAGTAGTCTATCAAACCATTAAACTGATATAGCAACTCTCAAATGGGATAGAGATGATAAAGTCGCGAGATTAAAAGAGATTGAAAAATAAAAGAGTAGTAAATTATATCGAGAGCTAGCGGAACAAATTTATGAACTGATTCCAGCATAATGGAATAAAGTTTCTCTATATGCAAAGATTTTAGCTGACTCTAGAAAATTATACTTTTTCTTTAATGCAAAAAATATTTATGATGACTTGTTAATCGAACTACAAGATGTATTTGATGAACTAAGAGATGAATGGAAAGCGAATAACTCAGATGTGTGGGCTAACTTTACACTCAAGCTAGAGCATACTGGAAAATTTTCAATCGACTATGATTATGAAGATGTTATTTCATCAGAATTAAGCGGTACTCAACGTCAAGTTGTTTGGGAATATAAACACTTAGGTATGGTTCCTACTGGTAAGAAAAACAGGGATTTCTTGGAACGCTATCTCAATTCGGAAGAAGAATAATCTATTTAATAGCTCAGCCCTTCTCTGCTGGGCTATTTTTGATACTAAAATCTTTTCGATTGTATCCACGGATTCCCCTCCTTCACACTAACCCCAATAATTCATTAATATCTATTTTGATTAAATCAATTAAAGTTGCTGACCGTCCAGCATGTCTCGGGTCGCCATGTTCTGTTAAGATTGTGTTTGTATTTCCCATATTAAATACAAAAATATCTTTATCAGTATTCGAAATTACCTCTATGATTTTATATACTTGAGAATAGTAATAAAGGTTGTGTACAGTTTTCACATTTGGTTTCCCCCATGCAAGGACAACTATATCTGAATCATTTATCATTGAACTAACTGTATTAATATTATTCTTTTGAACATGATTTAATAGATTTGCACCGTGAATACTTTTCAATTTTGCTGAGGTGTCTGCTGGATTTGGAGCATAGATAGGTATAACATTTCCTGCGTAAAGTTTTTTCACTTGAATTTTCTCATGGGTATAACAATAGAAAAAATCAATTAATTTATTTACAGTTCTATCTGAAATATTTGAATCAGCTTCCGATGGATTCATTAATATTACTGTAACGATAATACCTTCCATTCGATTTTTAAAAGGAATTGATAAGCTATATCTTAAATTTACACCCGGTATAATATTTTGCCTATCATCAATAGTAATAGACGAAATATCAACCTTATTAGGATCGTAATAATGCGTCAATAAAAACTTCCTTTCTGTAAATAATATAAGTAACGGAGCCAAGACTAACCTTAAAAGATTAAAATCATAACTCCGTCCAAATTAAAAAGCTAACCATTCACTTCTCCGTAAACTTCATTCATCATATCTTCCATAATATAAGCCTTAAACTCATCGTTCTCTAAAATTCTCATAAAGAACTCCTGGTTGCTACTCATTCTGTCGATAACAAAATTCATAAATGTTTTTTCGAAAGCAAATTTGAAGTTTTCTTTTGTATTGTTTTTCGCTTTCTGACGGAGATCATCATCATTCAACATGTCCTCTTTCACTTGTTCACGAGAAAGAAAATCTGTTTCTGTAAATTGTGTACCAAAGCGCTCATTTAACTTTTCTAACACGCTTGATAATCGCACCTTCTCATCTTCAGCTACACCACCAGCACCATGCTTCTGTGGATCAAGTTCAATGCCTCCCGTTTTTTCCAGCTCGATGCTTCCTTCGAATACCTTTTGATTGCGATAGTATTCAAGTGCGATATCATCAGCTAAATAAACGTCCTTATCACCAGTTGTACGAGGTAGTTTGCGCAACAAGTATGTTAAATAAATATATTGTTTGTGTAAGCTTAGATCAATAAACGTTACAACTTGTAGCACGAAACTATACGTACGAATAAATTTTGTTGCAGCTTGTTTAAAATCAAACTGTTCTTCTTCTGAAAGCTTTTTATATCGCTCTACACCTTTGTCAAGAATTGCATTTAACTCTGTTTGCGCCTTAGTTGACTTTTTCACGCCGTCTGTTACTTCAAGTTCATTAACCCTTTGTACCTCATCTTCCTTAAATACTTGATGAGGCTCGATGTCAGCCTGCATATCATAAAGGATATTTGGGTCCGTAATTTCAGATAAGCTTGTTGATTCGTAATATGGTTGAAACGAAGCTTTCATAACCTCTGGTTCATTTACAAAATCGAGTACGAATGTGTCCTCTTTACCTGGGCAAGTACGATTTAAACGAGATAGAGTTTGCACCGCTTTAATACCACTTAATGGCTTATCTACATACATCGTATGCAACAGTGGTTCATCAAATCCCGTTTGATATTTCTCAGCTACAAGCAATACCTTAAATTCATCTGAATTGAATTTATCAGGTAGCTCTTTTTCAGAGAAACTGTTCATGTCCGGCTCCGTATAATCTATTCCACCGTCTTTTACAGTACCTGAGTACGCCACAACTGTTTTTAAATCGTTATATCCCTTTTCATGAATATACTTATCAAAAGCAATTTTATAACGTACTGCATGTAAACGGCTCGCTGTTACCACCATTGCCTTTGCACGGCCGCCAATTTTGCGCTGTACGAAATTGCGATAATGCTCGATAATAATTTCTGTTTTTTGTGCAATGCTATGTGGATGAAGTGATACGTATTGTGCTAGCTTTTTCGTAGCTTGTTTTTTTGATACCTCCGGATCATCTTCAACTGTCTTTGCAATTTTCCAGAATGTTTTATAAGTCGTATAGTTTTCAAGGACATCTAAAATAAAACCTTCTTCAATTGCTTGTCGCATTGTGTATTGATGAAAGGCCTCTGGCTTACCATCAATACCAACCGTACCAAACTTTTCTAACGTCTTGGGCTTGGGAGTCGCTGTAAATGCAAAAAACGATACGTTATCCTGTTTCCCACTTTTCAAAATGGCTTCTACAATTTTCTCGTCTACATCAACTAAGTTTTCTTCGGCAATCCGGTCTTCCTCATATGCTGCTTCTAACGTCTTATCTGATAGAACATTTGTTAAGGCAGTAGATGCTTTACCACCTTGAGATGAGTGCGCTTCATCGATAATAACTGCATATTTTTTTCGCTTTAAGCCCGCTACCTTTTCCAAAATGAACGGGAATTTTTGAAGCGTTGTAATAATAATACGTGTTTCACTATTAATAGCACGTGCTAATTGCTCTGAGTTTTTATCGACGGGCTCGACCATTCCTGCTTTATGCTCTAATTGATACACTGCATCTTGCAATTGCTTATCTAACACTCGACGATCGGTAATCACAATCACACTACTAAAGATCGATTCATTTTGCTCGTTATGTAGCTTTGCTAAACGGTGTGCAAGCCATGAAATTGAATTCGTCTTACCAGATCCCGCAGAGTGCTGGATTAAATAATTTTGACCGACAAGCTTTTGTGCTACATCTGCTTCTAACTTACGTACAACATCAAGCTGATGGAAACGAGGAAAAATGAGCATTTGACGCTCACCTATTGTTTCACCGTTTGAATCTTTAATGTCGTCTTTCTTAATAAAGATGAAGCGATATATAATATCGAGTAAGCTATCAGGAGCTAAAATGTCTTCCCATAAATAATGAGTTCGATAGTTGTCACCGTAAGTTAACGGATTGCCTTTCCCACCATTATTGCCTTTGTTAAATGGAAGGAAGTACGTTTTGCTCTTATCAAGCTTTGTTGTCATAAACACTTCATCTGGGTCAACGGCAAAGTAGACAGCAACACGCTCATTAAATTTAAATAGCTGCTCACGTGGATCGCGATCATTCTTTAATTGTTTCATCGCATCTTCAACTGTTTGATTTGTTAATGGATTTTTCAGCTCCATCACTACAAGTGGTAAACCGTTTAAAAACAGCACCATATCTAAGCTATTGTTATGCTTATCACTGTAAAACACTTGGCGAGAAACATTAAAACGGTTTTTCCCATACTGTTCATTTAATGTTTTGTTCATATCGGTGGGTGGCTGGTTATACGCAAGTTGTAATGTGACACCACGATCTTTAATCCCTTTACGTAAACATTCAATCAAACCTTGTTTATGTAGCTGATCTTTAATGCGCTTTAACACTTGTTCTTTATAAGTAGGACCATACGATATCTCTAACGTACGCATCCGCTTTTCCTGCGTATCTTCTAAAAATGCAAATAGCTCTTCAACATCAATCGCATGCTGCTTGAAAGAACTACTTGCCTCACCTTCTAACACACGCTTTTTATAGCCATTCGCGATTAATGCTAATTCGATATTTGTCTCAAAACCTGTTTCTGTAGTATCGATCGCCATTACCTTTCACCTCACTTAATAAAGTTCCATATCACGTACATCAATTTTTCCTGTTACTGCTTCGTAAATTAGAGATTGTCGGTATTCTTTTAGTTTTTTAATTTGATTTTTTAAATTAGTAACTGTTTTCTCAACCTTAAAACCTTCATGATTTAAATGATTGATAATAACCTCTTGCTCTAATACAGGAGGAATTGGAAGCTTGATATTTTCAATATCAATTGAAGATATATTTGGTTGTTGACCCGTTCTATCTATTAGGCTTTCAAACTCTTGTACAAAATTTTTATTAAGCATTAAATAGTATAACCAGGAAGAACAAATTTTCTTTCCACTCCTAAAATAAGCATTACGCTGATTTAATAATATAGGTTCATCTATATCTACAATTGCAGCTTTAATCCCAGTCGATATTATTGGTCGAGTTAATGCAAAAACTAAATCATTCTTTTGAATTCTAAATTCCTTTAGTTTAATGAAATAACTCTCATCGATAAAACTCTCATCATTCCAATCCAACCTCATATTTTGGATATTATTTATTTTCATTACTCTGACACCTGATGAAGAAAATTCATTACTTGGAAAAGGATATCCATTAACTAACTTACCTAAATATTTAAATTTACTTACTTCCCAATGTTCCGGGATCTCACCAATCCACTCAACACCTGAATCTTTCATTTTCACATTCGGATATAAACCTTTTGTAACAGCTTCTGTGATGATGGATTGGCATTGTTTTTCCAAAAGTGTCATCATGTTTCCCTTATTTTTAATAACTTCATCTACTAGTTTAATTTTACGGTTTAAAAATAAACTTATTTTTTTTTGTTCTAATCGTGTAGGTAAAGGATAAGAAAAGTTTTCAAATGTTTCTTGATATAAATGTTTAATTGTAGAACCTGTTTCAAAGAATTTAATATATTTATCAAAGACTTGAGAATTAAGCATCCAATACATAAAATCAACTTCATATTTAGCTGATCTCGTTACAAAAATGCCACTATTTAAAATAGCTTTATCTGGCATATCACTAACAATAGCTGTTTTACCAATAGTTCCATCTTTAGTAATTAATAAATCATTTTCTTTAAGTTGAATAGGTGGGGCTTCATGATATCTTTCCCTTGAAATATGATGACAGCTTTCCCAATTAACATTTTTTCCGATAAAATCCTTTCCTGTAACTAAATAAGGTCCTTCATCGGTGAATTCATCAGATTTTAAACCTTGCCAACCAATTCTACCTTTAACATACGTTGTATACTTAATTTTTTCAACAGACCAGTTTGCGGGTATTTTTCCTATCCATTCTACTCCTGAATCTTTTAATTCTCTACTCACCCGATCACCTTCTTCAACTGCTCAGCAATCTCCGCCTCTAATACACGTATTTCATCCATAATTTCTGCTGAGTTGCGTAATTCTTTGTATTTGTAGAACTGGCGAGTAAATGGAATTTCGTAGCCAATTTTTGTTTTTGTTTCATCAATCCATGCATCTGGAACATGTGGTAATACTTCACGTGCAAAATAGTCAAGAATGTTCTCTTTTAATGGTACATTTTCAGTATCACGTAAATCTGTATCTGGTTCGATATCTGTTTTATTTTTCATACATACGTCAGCTGTTTCATCTTTTTCAGATAAACCAGCTAAAATTGCTTTTAATACAGAAGCCCCAATAGTAATACCAGCTTGCTTCAACGCATCTTTTAGTACTTTCGTGAACTCGTCACGATTTTTATATACTGTATCGCTTTCTAATGTGCGTAAGACGTATAAAATTTGCGTTTGTAGCTTCTTACCCTCTTCAATTTCAAAGTGACCTGCATCACCTTTTTTCTTCGATGTCGCTAAGTTCGCAAAGCCTTTTTGCTCTACTACACGTGCCAAACGCTCCTCATTTACTTGGAAGTTTAAACGTAATGGACGTTCTACTGTAATTTTCGAATAACCAAAGTCTTCATTCTCAAAAATCTTCACGTACTCATTTGGCTGTGCATCACCGTATAAACGAACAATCTCATTAATTTGCTCTTCCGTAATTTCGTTTCGCTTGCTCCCCATCGACTTTTTCATTTTTTTCGAGAAGTCTACAGCATTGACTAACCGTACTTTTCCTTTATAAAGAGGTGCTTTATTGTTTGTTAAAATCCAAATGTACGTTGCAATGCCTGTGTTGTAGAAAAGATCGTTCGGCAATGCCACAATACCTTCTACTAAGTCGTTTTCAAGCACATACTTTCGAATTTCGCTTTCACCAGAAGCTGCATCACCTGTAAATAACGGCGAACCATTCATAATAATCGCTAAACGAGAGCCTTGTGGATTTTCTACTGTGACTGGCTTCATTTTTGAGATTAAATGCATGAGGAATAATAGCTGCCCGTCTTTTGTACGAGGCGTACCAGGACCAAAGCGACCATCAAAGCCTTGTTTCTCATGTTCTTCTTTAATTGGCTTCTCATACGATTTCCAGTCCACTCCGTACGGTGGATTTGAAATTAAGTAATCAAATGAGTCATGTGCGAATTGGTCCTTTGATAACGTGTTACCTAATCGAATGTTACGGGCATCTTCACCTTTAATAAGTAAATCCGCCTTACAAATCGCATACGATTCAGGGTTAATTTCTTGGCCGAAAAACTCTAAATGAGCTGTAGGGTTTTGACTTAATAAATACTCTTGTGCAACTGAACCCATACCTCCCGTACCTGCTGCACAGTCATATAACGTTTGTGTTAAGCCCGGCTTCGTTAAAATACTCGCATCGTCATGTAAGAATAATAAATGCGTCATTAAACGAATAACTTCACGAGGTGTGTAATGATCACCTGCTTCCGCATTCTCATTAAAACGACGAATGAGTTCCTCAAACACATAGCCCATTTCAATGTTTGAAACTGCTTCTGGATGTAAGTCGATTTCACTGAAGCGTTTAATCGTTAAATATAGTAAGTTGTTTTGATCGAGTTTATCGATTTGACGATCAAAGTCGAAGTGTTCCATAATATCACGAGCCACTTTTGAGAAACCATTGATATAATCACGTAAGTTATCCGCAATGTTATCAGAGTCTGTTAATAGCTTGTTGAAATCATATTTACTTGTGTTGTGGAAATTCTGTTTTGATACGCGATTTAAAATCGGTTCACGTGCTTCATCATTGATTGTTGCATACTGTTCTGCCTTCTCTAACACTTCTTCTTTTGTGCTTTCTAATACGCAGTCAAAACGACGTAATACTGCTAATGGCAAAATAATTTTACCGTAGTCTTCTGGTTTATATGGTCCACGCAAAATCTCTGCAATTGACCAAATGAAGCTCACTTTATCTTGGAAGTTGATCATGTTATATACCTCATTTAATAATTTTTTTCGAATCTACTTTTCATGTAGCTAGATTGAGATAATTTGAGCAGGTTTTAAGGATGCTTATCTCATTGTAATAACTGAGCATTTTTTCGCTCATATCACCTATTCACTGATTCATCAAAATAGATATCATTACCTACTATTATAAGAGTTTGTACAACAAAAAGTAAAAAATCTCCCTCTCATTTGCTACCACATGTTTCTTTTTCTTAGTAAGCATCCAAATTTTATGGAGTATCCCTATAAAGTAAAGAGGTGAGGCATAAAAACCCCAATATCTGATGAGAGGTCAAACACTACAAACATTCTGACTTTTTGAAAAAATCCGCTTATATAAGGGGCTCTTATACTAACTATTTAGATTATTAAAGAATAATAGAGAAAAATTTATGTATTCAAATTGTGTTACTACATTTTTAAATAAAATTGCAGAGCTATTGACACATTGTTTCATCAATCCTGAGCGAAATAGTGTCTATTTCTACTCTTAATTATTAATATTAGAAATCAGCTGTGATCACTACAAGTCATTCTCAATGACTTAAAACATCTAACATCGTTTTGGACAATCAGGAAATTTTGCATATCCTTGAATTGGCGAAAAAATATCCAAATCAGATAATGATGGAGTGTCAGCGATATCAATAACCAGACGGACAGTATCAATTCTAAAACCAGTAAATGAAATCTTCTCTTGAAACCAATAACGATGAACTAGTGATGAAATTAAATAACAGTTAGATACTTTTATGAATTTCAAGAATTACCTCCAGAAATACTTCACAGCTTTATTGAAGACAATTGAAATAAAAGCAGATGAAGTCCAAGAATTTTTTATCGATTCTCGAACCCACCTGCTTCTTATTTAATTAATTTTAGCACAGCCACACACTCCACATGATTCGTATGCGGAAACATATCCACAGGCTGCACTTCAAGCGTCTGATACCCGCCATCCTCAAGCACCCGCAGGTCTCTTGCAAGCGTTCCTGGATTGCAGGACACGTACACCACGCGTTTTGGTTTCATCTCTACAATTGTCCGCAGGAGGGCTTCGTCGCAGCCTTTTCTTGGCGGGTCGACGACGAGGGTGTCGGCCGTGATGCCTTCTTCATACCATTTCGGAATGACGGTTTCCGCTTCTCCGACTGCGAATTCCGCGTTTGTGATGCCGTTCAGCTCAGCGTTGCGTTTCGCATCCTCAATTGCTTCCGGCACGATTTCGACGCCGTATACTTTCTTCGCCTGCTTCGCTAAGAAGAGAGAAATCGTTCCGATGCCGCAGTAGGCGTCGATGACGGTTTCTTCCCCTTGCAGCTCCGCGTACTCAAGCGCTTTGTCGTAGAGCACTTTTGTCTGTTCCGGGTTGACCTGATAGAACGATCTGGCGGAGATGGCGAATTTGACGTCTCCGATGAGGTCGTAGATGTATTCTTCGCCCCAGATGACGTTTGTTTCGTTCCCAAAGATGACGTTTGTTTTGTTTGGATTGATGTTTTGCACGATGGATTTGACGTGCGGGAATTGCGCTGTGATGTCTTCGATGATTTTCGCTTTGTGCGGAAAATCGCTTGTTCTTGTGATGAAGACGATCATCATTTCGCCCGTGACGACGCCGTATCTGACCATAATGTGGCGGAGCCAGCCTTTGTGGCGTTCTTCGTTATAGGCTTTGACACCGTATGCTGCACAGATGTCTTTGACGGCTTGGACGGCTTCGTCGTTTTTGGATTGCTGGATCAGGCAGGCGCTCATGTCGATGATGTCATGGCTTCTTTGCTGATAGAATCCGGCGACGAGTCCGCCTTCTCTTTCTCCTACCGGCACCTGTGCTTTGTTTCTGTAGTTCCACGGGTCTTCCATGCCGAGCGTCGGATGCACGGTGACATTGGACAGATCCAGCTTGCCGATCCGTTCTAAGACGTCTTTGACTTGTTTCTGTTTAAACAAAAGCTGGCCTTCATAGGTCATGTGCTGAAGCTGGCAGCCGCCGCATTGTTTGTAGATCGGGCACGGGGCATCCGTTCTGTGCGGGCTTTCTTCCTTCAGCTCAATCAAGCGGCCGAAAGCGAAGCCTTTTTTGACGCGTGTCACTTTGATTTGCGCTTTTTCCTCAGGCAGGGCGTTCGGCACGAAGATCGGGAAGCCCTGAACCTTTGCGACGCCCGCTCCTTCGTGCGTCAAATCCTCAAATGTCACATCATAGTATTCGTTTTTTTCTATCGGGGGTTTCATTTTCATCTATAATCACCTCTAGTTTTACCAATAGCCTTGTTTCAGCGTGCTGGCAAACCTTCAAATTCAATGTCAGCCTTCAAAGGTTTCCGATCACGCTGAAAAGATGACAAAATCCTAAAACGAATACTGTTTTAGGATTTTGTCCGCGTATTAGTCATCCAGCTGTTCCGCTTTCTCCTTTGGCATGATGACGTGAATATGCCGGTACAGATTCACGAATTCGCCCGGCAGCATGCCGCCGTATTCGCCGTCCAGGTTCAGCTGCATCTTTTCTGATACATTGACTTTCACACGGTTCGCTTTTGTGTAAATAATGTGCTGATCGTTAATATGATCGCCTCTGAGCGCCATGCTCGCGACTCTGATAAACTCCGCGAGATTGGCTTTCTTCAAAATAATCAAATCAAACATGCCGTCATTCAGGCTGGAATCAGGGGCCAGCTTCTCGAATCCGCCGACCGAGTTGGTCAGCGTCACTAAAAACAGCATAATTTCGCCTTGAAACAGCTTGCCGTCATACTCAATCTCGACTTCTGTCGGTCGAAGTGAAGGCAGCATTTCCATTCCCTTTAAATAATAAGCAAGCTGGCCGAGCATCGTTTTCAGTTTGCTCGGCACATCATACGTCAGCTCCGTCAGACGGCCTCCGCCGGCGATGTTGATAAAATACTGACCGTTCACCTGTCCGATGTCGATCGGGCGGGCTACGCCGTTAATGACGGTATCAGCGGCATTCAGTATATTCTCTCTCGGAATGCCCAGCGCTCTGGCGAAGTCATTTGTCGTGCCGACCGGAATGATGCCGAGTGTCGGGCGTTTGTCTAACGGCGCAAGGCCGTTGACGACTTCATTAATCGTTCCGTCTCCGCCGGCTGCGATAATCAGGTCAAACTCCCGCACAGCGGCTTCTTTTGCGGCCTGAGTGGCATCCCCCGCGCATGTGGTGGCATGGGTGGAGGTTTCATAACCGGCTTGTTCAAATTTTTGCAGGACCTGGGCAAGATTTTTCTTAAAAAGCTCCCGTCCTGAAGTCGGATTGTATATTATGCGTGCACGTTTCATTATCTCATCATCCTACTTAAGAGTATCCGATCCATTATTAACACTAACAACCTTTAATTATACTATGACTTGAGAAAATCGCAACAATATGTACAGGAATTGCCAGAAGAAAAAAGGCCCCGGCTCCGTTTAAGGAGCCAAGGCCCGCTGTCTTACTCTTCTTCCGTTCCAGGTTTTTTCTTACGGAATTTCGCTAATACTTCATATACGATCGGCACAATCAGAAGGGTAAGCAGAGTCGAACTGATTAAACCGCCGATAACAGTGACACCGAGTCCTTTAGAAATGACTTGGCTTCCGCCTTCGAATCCCAATGCCAATGGAAGCAGGGCGCCGATTGTCGCGATCGCCGTCATCAGAATCGGACGCAATCTCGTAGAGCCGGCTTCCAGGAGCGCTTCTCTCGTCGATAAGCCTTCCGCTTCTTTATGGATGACGCGGTCAATTAAGACAATCGCATTTGTGACGACGATTCCGATCAGCATCAGCATACCGATCATGGCATTCAGACTGATTGTCTCTCCGGATACATACAGTCCGGCTAATGCGCCGATGACTGTAAACGGAAGCGAGAACAGAATCGCAAACGGCGCTAATGCTCCGCCGAACGTGATCACAAGAACGAGGTATACGATGGCGATTGCGGCAAGCATCGCTAAGCCGAGTTTCGTAAAGGAATCAGCAATATCCGCTGATACACCGCCGGTATCAATCGATACATTGTCCGGGTGATCCAGTTTGTCAACTTTCTTTTGAACGGCTGATGACACCTTCGTGACGTTGTCAGAAGTGACGGTTGCCGTTACGTCAGCGTACACTTTGCCGTCGCGTTTGGAAATGGTATCGGATGTCGTGCCGTTTTTCACTTTCGCCACATCGCCGATTTTAACTTCTTGGCCTGCAGGCGATGTGATGGTTTTATCCTCTAATTCTTTTACACTCTTATACTGGTCTTTTTCTGTTTTGATGTTGACGTCAAGCTCTTTGCCGTCCTTTTTCACCGTTGTCAAAGGAGACTGTGATGTTTGGGACATCAGGGCTTGGGAGATTTGCGAAGCCGTCAGGCCCTGCTTGCTGAGTTTCTCCTGGTCAGCGGTGAACGTGTACTCATCATATGTGCTGGAAAGGCCTGAGTTTACGTCTTTCAGATCTTTCTGCTTTTTCATGATGCCTTCGATGTCTTTGACCGTGCCTTTAATATCAGACTCTGAATCTCCGTACACATAGTACGTTAATTCGTTGTTGTTGCCTGACGAACTGAAATTTTGTGATTTCCATTCGCCGCGGCTGGATGTTTTTTTGATTTCTTTTAAGACATTGTCTTTTTCTTTGTCAAAATCAGGCGTGTCATCCTCGTATTTCACGTAGAACAATGCGCCGTTTGAGCTTCCGCCGAGCGGACTTTGCGAGCCTAAAGAATACTGAACGGTATCGACATGTTTGCGTTTAAGCAGCATATCTTCCGCTTTTTGCGCAGCTTTTTCAGCTTCGCTTTTCGTTTCGCCCGGTTCAGGCGTGTATGTGAGCTGCATCGTTTTGTCCGCTTGCGCAGGCAGGTAGCTCGCGCCGATCAGAGGTACGAGGAACAAACTGCCGACAAGCATCAGAACCGCGATGATAGATGTAATCCATTTATGTCTTAATGACCAATGCAGCACTTTTTTATAGAAATTGGCCAATCTGCCCGGCTTATGCTCTTTCGCTTTAACAGGCGCGCCTGTGAGCGATTTTTTGAATAAGCTGTGCGCAAGCATCGGCACCAGTGTGATCGAAATCAACAGTGATGCGGCAAGCGCGAAGACGATTGTTAATGCAAACGGCATAAACAGTTCGCCGATCTGTCCGCCGACCATGGCAAGCGGCAGGAATACGGCAATGGTTACGATCGTTGATGACATGATCGGTTTAAACATTTCTTTCGTCGCTTCACGCACCAATTGCTTCCCGCGTAAAGGTTCATCTTTCAGCCTCATGCGGCGGTAAATGTTTTCGATCACGACAATCGAGTCGTCGACTACCCGTCCGATGGCGACCGTCATCGCACCGAGCGTCATTATGTTCAATGTGACATCAAGCTGATTCAGCACAAGAAGCGCAATCAGCAGTGACAGCGGGATGGAAACGATAGAAATCATCGTTGATTTAATATCTCTTAAGAATAAGAGAATGATCACGACCGCAAAAATCGCGCCGAAAATCGCTTTGCTTAACATCGTATCCACCGACTCTGTAATCGGCTCTGCCATATCAAGAGTCGAGCTGTACTTGAACCCTTTATGGTCTTTTTTGTATTGATTCAGTTCATCTTTAATCGCATCGGCCACTTCTACCGTGTTGGCGTCATTGGCTTTTACGATATTAATTCCGATGCTGTCCTTTCCGTTCGTGCGGGAAATGGATTCAGCTTTTTTCACATCTTTAATGTCGGCAATGTCAGAAAGCTTGACTGTCGGCACCCCTGCTGACGCGCTTTGCTGTGCCTGCTGCATAGCCTGAGCGTCCGCCGCAGATGCCGCACCGGCTCCGCCCGCTTGACCTTGAGCGGCAGAAGAAGATGTGACCGGAATCCTCATATCTTTCAGATCTTTAATTGATGTAATATCTCCGTTAACGACAACTGATTTTTCTTTGTTGCCGAATGTGTACAATCCAAGCGGCGTATTGACGTCAGAGCCTTGGATCACTTTCTTGACGGTATCTTCATCAAGTCCGTACTCTTTCATTTTTTTGTCTTTGAAAGAGAATTCCACCTGCTCTTCCTGCTGTCCTGAAACTTGCACGGACGCAACGCCCTGAATGCCTTCAAGCTTAGGAACGAGAGTGTTTTCCACATTTTTGGTCAGGTCTTCAAGCGAGCTTTTGCCGCTTGTCACACTGAGCGTCAAAATCGGGAAAGAGTTGAGGCTGTAACGGGAAATGTCAGGTTTTTTCGCGTCGTCAGGAAGGCTGACACTGTCCAGCGCTTCAGCGATTTCGGTTTTCGCCTTGTCCATATCCTTGTTGTAATCATATTCAATCATAACCGATGAGACGTTTTCAGAGGATGTGGACGTTACGACGCTCACTCCTTCTAAATTCTGGACCGCCTGCTCGATCGGTTTTGTCACGTCATCCGCAACTTGACTCGGAGCAGCTCCGGGATAAGTCGTATTTACTGAAAGGTAAGGCATGTTGACGTCCGGTATGGATTCCTGCTTCATATTCATACCGGCATACAGCCCTGCTACAGTAACGATAATCGTCATCAGCCAAACTGCGAATTTGTTCTTCAGTACAAAGTTAATAATGTGGTTCATCATGTCCTCCGTTAATTTTTATTGACTGACTGGTCATTCTATATAATACTAAACGGTATAACTCAACATCGTCAACTAATAAGGCAGTAAATTTTTCTAAATTTTTCAGGATTAAGGGGAAGCACGTCATGAACGAAAAAAAAGAGAAAATCATAAAAACAGGCATCCATTTATTTGCCAAAAAAGGGTTTTCTTCAACAACCATTCAGGAAATCGCCGGCGAATGCGGAATTTCAAAAGGAGCCTTCTATCTCCATTTCAAATCAAAAGAAGACCTTTTGCTGTCAGCATGTGAGTATTACATCGGCATGTCTATGGAAGAAATAAAGAAAATCAAAACAGAACATCAGCATAAACCGCCTAAGGACGTATTCCGAAAACAAATCGCATATCAATTCCAGGAATTTATGGAACACAAGGACTTTATCATTCTCTTGCTGAGCGAAAAGGTCATTCCTGAAAATCAAAAGGTCAAACAGTATTTTCATGAGGCCAATATTCAATTTAACATGCTGTACCGGGATGCGTTGCTCTCCGTTTACGGAGATGCCGTCACACCGTTTTTAGCGGATGCGTCCGTTATGGCGCAAGGAATTGTGAGCTCCTATATTCATTTCTTGATTTTTAATGAACATACGGCATTCCGGACGGAAAACGTGGCGGCCTTTCTGATTGCCAGAATTGATGATCTGATTACGGGACTGATAAGAGACAATCCCGATCCGCTGCTGCCTGAGGATATCTTCACTCAGCCCGCGGCGGACAGAGAAAGACTGCTTGCGGATATTCAAAAGATAAAAGCACAGCAGGAGCTGCCTGAGGACGTCCTCGTATCGCTTGAAGTCATTGAAGAGGAATGTGCAAAGGAAGAGCCGCGAAAACCGATTATTAAAGGAATGCTGTCCAACTTGGCAGGCAGCGGAAATGAGCAGATTGAAACGCTGCGGGCTTCCATTGAAACCTATTTCATCTTATAAAAAAAGAGACCGGCGCTTACCGGTCTCCGTGTCAGCAGCGCCCTTGCAGGCGGCTGCTTTTTTTTATCGTTTTTTGATTTCTTCAAGTAAGATCTTGTTGACCATCGGCGGGTTGGCCTGTCCTTTTGAGGCTTTCATAATCTGCCCGACAAGGAAGCCGATCGCGCGGTCTTTTCCGTTTTTGAAGTCTTCAATTGACTGCGGGTTGCTGTCAAGCGCATCTGTTACCAGCTTCAGAAGCACGCTTTCGTCAGAAATCTGCACGAGGCCTTTTTCTTTGACGATTTTTTCTGCGTCGCCGCCTTTTTCAATTAATTCTTTAAAGACTTTCTTCGCGATTTTAGACGAGATGGTTCCTTTTTCAATCAGCTTAATCATGCCGGCAAGGCCTTCAGGAGTCAGTGCGACATCCTCAAGCTCTTTTTGTTCGGCGTTCAGGTAAGCTGAGACTTCACCCATCAGCCAGTTTGATGCCTGCTTGGCTTCTGCGCCTTTATTGACCGTTTCTTCGAAGAAATCAGCCATTTCTTTCGTCAGCGTCAGAACCATTGCGTCATAAGCCGGCAGGCCGAGCTCTTCGATATAACGTTTTCGGCGCTCGTCCGGAAGCTCAGGAATGGTTGCTCTTACGCGTTCTTTCCATTCGTCATCAATGTAGAGCTCGACAAGGTCAGGCTCAGGGAAATAACGATAGTCGTCCGAACCTTCTTTGACACGCATCAAAATGGTTTTTTTCGTCGCTTCATCGTAGCGGCGCGTCTCCTGCTGAATGACTCCGCCTGACAGAAGCACCTGCTCTTGGCGTTTTTCTTCATACTCAAGGCCTTTTTGCACGAATGCGAAAGAGTTGAGGTTTTTCAGCTCCGTTTTTGTGCCGAATTTCTCCTGGCCGATCGGACGGAGGGAAATGTTGGCGTCACAGCGCAGTGAACCTTCTTCCATTTTACAGTCGGAAACGCCTGTGTATTGGATAATTGATTTCAGCTTTTCGAGATATGCGTAAGCTTCCTCCGGTGTGCGGATATCCGGCTCAGATACAATCTCGACAAGCGGCGTGCCCTGGCGGTTGAAGTCAACGAGGGAATAGCCGTCGCCCGTATGCGTCAGTTTTCCCGCATCTTCTTCAAGGTGAAGACGGGTAATGCCGATTTTTTTCGTTTTTCCGCCGACTTCGATTTCGATCCAGCCGTTTTCGCCGATCGGCTTGTCAAATTGAGAAATTTGATATGCCTTCGGGTTGTCCGGGTAGAAATAGTTTTTCCGGTCAAACTTCGTATCCGTTGCGATTTCGCAGTTCAAAGCCATTGCGGCTTTCATCGCGAATTCGACCGCTTCTTTGTTCAAAACGGGCAGCACGCCGGGATAGCCGAGGTCGATGACGCTCGTTTGGGTATTCGCTTCCGCGCCGAATGGCGTCGGTGAGCTTGAGAAAATTTTAGATTTTGTTTTTAATTCCACATGGACTTCAAGTCCGATTACCGTTTCAAAGTTCACTTCATTTCACCCCTTACAGTTCAGGTTTCGCTTTATGATGATCTGTTGCCTGCTCAAAAGCATGAGCGACGCGGTATACAGTGCCTTCATCGAAGTGTTTTCCGATGATTTGCAGTCCGAGCGGCAGTCCGTCCGCAAATCCGCACGGCACGCTGATTCCCGGCACACCCGCGAGGTTGACAGGGATCGTTAAAATATCGTTGGCGTACATTGTGAGCGGATCGCTGGTTTTTTCGCCGATTTTGAATGCCGGTGTCGGCGTTGTCGGTCCGACGATGACATCGTATTTCTCAAATACGTCTTCAAAATCTTTCTTAATAAGCGTGCGCACTTTTTGCGCTTTTTTGTAATACGCGTCATAGTAGCCGGAGCTGAGCGCGAAGGTGCCGAGCATGATGCGGCGCTTCACTTCATTGCCGAATCCTTCAGAGCGTGTCTGTTTATAAAGGTCGATCAGGTTGTCCGCATTGTCTGAGCGGTAGCCGTAGCGGATGCCGTCAAAGCGCGCAAGGTTTGCAGACGCTTCGGAAGAAGACAGCAGATAATACGTCGCAAGCGCGTATTTGCTGTGCGGCAGAGATACTTCTTCCCATGTCGCTCCGAGGTCTTCAAGCACTTTTAAAGCGGCTAAAACCGATTCTTTCGCTTCTTTGCCGACGCCTTCTCCGAGATATTCTTTCGGTACGGCGATTTTTAAGCCTTTAATATCGCCAGTTAATGAAGAAAGAAAGTCCGGCACTTCGACATTGGCGCTCGTAGAGTCCATTTTGTCCGGGCCTGAAATCGCCTGAAGCAGGAATGCGTTATCTTCTACGGTTCTTGTGATCGGTCCGATCTGGTCCAGTGAAGACGCAAAAGCGACCAAACCGTAACGCGACACGCGTCCGTATGTAGGCTTTAATCCGACGACGCCGCAGAAAGAAGCCGGCTGGCGGATGGAGCCGCCCGTATCAGATCCGAGTGAAAACGGCACTTCGCCCGCGGCAACCGCCGCTGCGGAACCGCCGCTTGATCCGCCGGGAACCGTATCGAGATTCCAAGGGTTTTTCGTCGCTTTGTACGCGGAGTTTTCAGTAGAAGACCCCATCGCGAACTCATCCATATTCAGCTTTCCGATCGTGACGGCTTCAGCGGCTTGAAGGCGCTCCACAACCGTCGCATCGTAAATCGGATCGAAGTTTTCGAGGATTTTGCTTGAGCATGTTGTGCGAAGCCCTTTGGTCACGATGTTGTCCTTGACGCCGATCGGCATTCCGAAGAGAAGACCGTGTTCAGACCGTCCGTCAACCGCTTCGTCAAGTTCTTTCGCGTAAGCGCGGGCTCTTTCTTCATCAAGCTGTAAAAACGCCTGCACCTTATCATCCACGGATGCGATCCGTTTGTAAGATTCATCAACAAGATCGGAAATCTTGATTTCTTTTTTATGTATCATTTGTTTCAGTTCTGTGATTTTGTGATCAAATAATGACATACTGTCTCCCTCCTTTAATCCAGAATAGATGGCACACGGACATAGCCGTCTTTATGATCGGGAGCATTTTTCATGACATCCTCGACCGGAAGGCCTTTACCCGCTTCATCTTCTCTCATTACGTTTTTCATTTTCAGCACGTGTGTTGTCGGTTCCACGTTATCCGTGTCCACTTCATTAAGCTCCTCGGCAAACGAGATGATACTGTCAAGCTGTTCTGTAAACATTTCAGCTTCTTCATCCGTAATGGCGAGTCTCGCCAAATGAGCGACATGCTTTACTTCTTCTATAGAAATTCGTGACATAAGATCCACCTCCGCATAATTCTCCGTTTCGTCATATAATACTGATCTTATCAAAAACGAGCCCTCTAAAGCAACAAAACGCCGCCTTCTGAGGCATGATGAAACCCTCTCTATTTTATCCTAAATCGGGGAGAAAGAGAAACGAATTATATGTCAGAAAATTTTTACTTTTATAATTTATTGGTAGCGTTTTCATCTCTAAGCTGTTCTATGTTGGCGGGGATTTTTTCCTTGAGCGGGCCAGGTTTCGAGAGTTGATTGATCGGGGATACTTTGTTAGGTTTAGTAACCATAGCCAGCACTAAATCATGCGATCCGCATGGAATGATGACTAAAGGCTGGATCGCCGGCGCATATTCCGGCACTACTAATCTACAGAGGTGATGCAACATTTACATGAAAGAAGAGAGGGTCCAAAAACGTGAGTATTGAATTAATTATATCTCTTGGCATTTACTTTGCTGCCATGCTGTTAATCGGCTGGTACGCATTCAGGAAGACAACGAATATTAATGATTACATGCTGGGCGGAAGAGGACTCGGCCCGTTCGTAACGGCGCTGTCCGCAGGTGCGGCCGATATGAGCGCATGGATGCTGATGGGAGTTCCCGGCGCAATGTTCGCAACGGGGTTATCGACCTTATGGCTGGCGCTCGGTTTGACGATCGGCGCGTATTCAAATTATCTGCTGCTTGCTCCGAGGCTGCGCGCTTACACGGAAGTTGCGGATGATGCGATTACGATTCCCGATTTTTTCGATAAACGGTTCCGCCACTCGTCATCATTGCTGAAAATTGTTTCCGCCGTGATTATTATGATCTTTTTCACACTGTACACATCGTCCGGGATGGTATCCGGAGGCAGGTTATTTGAATCGGCATTCGGCGCCGACTACAAATTCGGTTTGTTTTTAACGGCCGGTGTTGTTGTGCTTTACACGCTGTTTGGCGGTTTCCTCGCTGTCAGTCTGACTGACTTTGTACAGGGAGCGATCATGTTTGCGGCATTAGTGCTTGTGCCGATCGTTGCTTTTACCCAGCTCGGGAGCGTTTCAACGACGATTGATTCGATCAACGCCGTTAACCCGAAACTATTGGATATCTTTAAAGGCGCGAGCGTCATTAGCATTATTTCTTATTTGGCATGGGGACTCGGCTATTACGGCCAGCCTCATATCATCGTACGATTTATGGCGATTAAAGAAGTGAAAGATTTAAAACCCGCCCGCAGAATCGGGATGAGCTGGATGTTTATTTCAGTTGTCGGCTCATTGCTGACCGGGATTATCGGCGTTGCGTATTCTCATCACTTCGGAGTCTCCGTAAAAGATCCGGAAACGATTTTCATTATTTTTTCTAAAATCTTGTTCCATCCGCTGATTACGGGCTTCTTGCTGTCCGCGATTTTAGCGGCGATCATGAGTTCCATTTCCTCACAGCTTCTCGTAACGGCAAGCGCCATTACGGAAGATTTATACCGCGCCTTTTTCAGACGGGAAGCGAGCGATAAAGAATTGGTCATGACCGGACGCCTGTCGGTATTGATCGTGGCCGTTATCGCCATTTTGCTTTCCATGAATCCGAACAGCACCATTCTTGATCTGGTCGGATATGCGTGGGCAGGCTTCGGTTCGGCTATCGGCCCGGCGCTCTTGCTCAGTCTGTACTGGAAACGGATGAATGAATGGGGAGCGCTTGCGGCGATGATTACCGGGGCCGCGGCCGTTTTAATCTGGATCACGACAGGGCTTGCCGCTTCAACCGGCGTATACGAAATCATTCCGGGGTTCTTCCTCAGTCTGATTGCCGGTATTGCCGTCAGCCTGCTGACCAAAAAACCGGCCGATGCTTCTTATCAGCTGTTCAGCCGGATGGAAGCTCTTTTGAAAAACAAGAAATAGACAAAAAGCCGTCAGATTTTATCCCTGACGGCTTTTTTCTTCCGCACTTGTCCTGCTATAAATACTGTGAGAAAATCATATCAATTTATTATAAGAAAAATTGCGGAGGTGCTGTGCAAATTGAGCTGGCCTATCGAACCAGACATTTTATTAAAGCTGGGCATTGCCACGCTGATCGGCATGATCATCGGTCTTGAACGCGAGCTGAAAAACAAACCGCTCGGACTGAAAACCTGTATCGTCATCGCCGTCAGCTCCTGTATGCTGACGATCGTCAGCATTAATGCGGCATATCATTTCCCAAAATATTACCGAATCATGATGGATCCGCTCCGCCTTCCCGCCCAAATCATTTCCGGCGTCGGTTTTATCGGCGCGGGCGTGATCCTGCGTAAAAGCAATGACGTCATATCCGGCCTGACGACATCGGCTATCATCTGGGGCGCAGCCGGGCTCGGTCTGGCTACAGGCGCCGGCTTTTATAAAGAGGCGTTCGCAAGCCTCTTGTTTATCCTGATCAGTGTCGAATTTCTTCCGTGGCTGATCAGAAAAATCGGTCCCAACCGCTTGAAGGAAAAAGATATCCGCGTGAGAATGTCTCTTTCCGATAAAGACAAAATGACCGAGATTTTAAAGGAAATGAAAAGCAAACAGCTCCGCATTCACTCCGTCCGGATTGATGATCTGGGCGAAAAAGAATTTCCGATTATGGAAGTGAAAGTCAGTGTTCATAAAAACCGCTACACCACTGACGTCTATTATGATATTAAAGAAATTCAGGGTGTCGTCGGAGTGAAGTGTGATACGCTATAAAAAAAAAACGCCGGGCTGGATTCAGCCGGCGTTTTTCTATTTATATGAATGCAGAAAAGTTATACTCCGTAATCGGGGTTTCATTTTCGATATCACGCCTGAAGGTTTTCAGCATCTCAAGTTCCTCGTCCCCGAGTGAATTGAGGTCAAACGCCTGATGCAATAATCCGTAGATCAGCATATGGCGCAGCCGGAGAAAATCCGGGATGTGTTCAAGCCAGGCGGGGTCAAGGTCATTTTCTTCCCTGTAGCCTTTCATAAAGTGAGTCATGAATTCACCCGTAAACGCGGCCTTGTCTTCATACGGGATGACCGGATACCACAACATGTTGTACAGCAGAATACTGATATCATTCACAAACCAATTGTAGCCGATATCATCAAAATCAAATGCAGTGATTTTTCCGTTGTCCCAATTGAAATTGCCGTGGTGCAGATCGGCGTGCACAAGGCCGTAGTTTTCAGGGTTCTTCGGCAAACGGCGCAGTTTTTCCATTAGAGCATCCGCCCGCTCAAATACGAGATGCTGATCTGCGGGTACGTATTTTCTCAGCTTCAGCTGCTCCTCTTCATCCCATTCCTGCCTTTTATATGTCGGATCGCTCAGACGGTAGCTTTTCGTCAGCCGGTGCATGTTCCCCGTGTACTTTCCAAGCTCGTAAAACAGGGTTCCGTTCCAGTCTGGTTCCTCCACTTTGCGTCCGGGCGCTTTTTCATAGACTCTTACTAAAAACGCTCCGCCTTTTCCATCCGGGACTTCTTCGACATCTTTGCCACTTAATGAAGGAATCGGCTTTGCTGCTGAAAGCCCTCCCCTTGCCAGATGATGAAGCCATTCCATTTCTCCGAGAATATATTCCGGTGTTCTTCTGATCGTATGCGTAATTTTTAAGATATACGGTTCGTTATCTTTCACAATTTCATATACGTAGTTCTCTGCGTCCGCAATAAATTGAAACTTGGTAAATCCATATATTTCACCGGCCTCAGCCAGCACCTTATCTTCCTCAAAAATCGCTTTAATATCTTTATGCATGCTGATTCACCCTTTTCATAACGTTTGTAGGCGGTGTGTGTACTCAGCAAATGTCATTCATCAACATTCCTGCCCTTCTTTTTTCACAGCAGATTAGTAACATCCGCTTAGAAATGAAATGTGTTTTCCTGTTAATTCCTGATTATACAAATATCTTAACATACTTCATTCCTCGCTCCAACGATATTCACAATAAAAAAACCCTTGCTCATACAGAAATGAACAAGGGCATCTTGGTTAATCGTAAATATGGACGGTCGGTTCTTTGTCACCCGCATTGCGGACGATCAGCGCTTCCTGCCCGTCAGACGAGGTAATGTTAATTTCGACATCAACTGAGCCTTTTGAATAATAATCCATCAGCTCACCTGTTAAGTATTGGGTGAAGGCGATGACTTCGCTTTTCCCGTAAAATTGCATCGGGATTTCAATCTTCATTTTTCTCATTTCATCGTTTTCGTACATTGCCGTTCCGACGACTCCGGTGTAATTCGGGAAGTAGCTGTCGATGGCGTTTTTGAAGCGTTTAAATACTTCGGAATCATCAGGGTATTTTTTTGCCGTGTCTGTATCCGCCGGATAGAAGACGTATTTTTCTTTGACATCATCCCAGTTTGAAATGGTGGATGAGCCGGCTTTGACTTCTGTTTTTGCAATGTAATTCCCCGGTACGATTGATGTTTTCGGCGCTTGTTTATAAAGGGCGACGGTAATCGGCACATTTTTCAGGTTATCCATTTTCCGAAGGCGGTTAACGACTTCCTGGGCGATTTCTTCACCGTGGCTGCGGATTGTTTTGTCACTGAGCTCCACTTCCTGCTGCGGATCACCTGTGTTTTCACGGTAATAGTATACAGAGTTGAGAGCGAGACCGATCATGATACCGCCAAGCTGGATGGAATTTTTATCTTTTCTTACTAAGTAATCCTGCTCAAGCATGGACGCTAAGTAAATCGGGCTGTTTTCATTTTTCTCTTTTGCCGATCCCGAGCTTGGCAGCACGGGGTTTAAGCCGAGATTCTGGAAATTGGCGTCTGCCTTTTTCGCCTTTTTCAGATCACTGCCCTCTTTTTTGCGGTCAAGCCAGCTGAGTACCGTGTCCTCATCTAAATACTGGCCTTCCTGATACAAATAGTCATCCGTCGGGAACGTGTCTTGAGCGAGCCGCATCAGACCCGTCTCGAATTCATCGATGTCCAGCCTCGTGTTCAGCCGGTCCGCGGTCAGGCCGCGCGCTTTTCCGGCCTTAAACGGAAGCACCATTTTATAGTAGGAATCAGAGATATTATATTTCGGTATGATCGCTTTTTCAGAAGACTTTGCCGTTTTCTGCGTGATCTCTTCCTCTTTGTTCCCCCCGAAACTCGGCGAACAGGCCGACAGCATGAGTACTGCCGCCGTTGCCGTCGCCGCCAATGCCAACATCTTTTTCAATAGAAAACACTCCTCTTATTTCTTTAGCTCTCCCAATAGCTGTGCTTCATTCCATACTTCAATGTTTAATTCCTGCGCTTTTGTCAGCTTGCTTCCGGCTGCTTCTCCGGCAATCAGCAAGTCTGTTTTTTTGCTGACAGATCCCGTCAGCTTTCCGCCGAGCGCTTCAATCTGCGCCTTGGCTTCATTTCTGGACAGCTCTTCAAGCTTTCCGGTTAACACGATGGTTTTGCCGGCAAAATAAGAGTCGCTGTCCTCCGCTTTTACTTTTTTCGGGCCTTTGTAGAGTGTGTTCACACCGAGTTTCTCAAGTTCATTCAATAGCTCAAGCATTTCTTCTTTGCGGAAATAGGTGATAACGGCATCGGCCATCTTTTCGCCGATTTCATCCACCGCAAGCAGCTCTTCTTCCGTAGCTTGTTTCAGATTTTCCAGGCTTTCAAAATGCATGGCGAGTGTTTTGGCCGCTTTTGAGCCGATAAAACGGATGCCGAGACCGAACAGCAGGCGTTCCAGCGAATTCTCTTTCGACTTTTGGATGGAGCTGATCAGATTGTCAGTTGATTTTTCCCCCATCCGCTCAAGCCGGATGACCTGCTCTTTCGTCAGCTTATACAAATCAGCGACATTACGGACGAGATGTTCACGGAAAAGCTGTGTGATGACACGTTCTCCGAGTCCGTCAATATTCATCGCGTTGCGTGAGACAAAGTGAATCAGGCCTTCTCTGATCTGCGCCGGACATTCCGGATTGATGCAGCGCAGCGCGACTTCTCCTTCAATGCGCACTAGCTCGCTTTCGCACTCAGGGCAGCTGGTCGGCATATTGAATTCTTTTTCTTCCCCGGTCCGCTGTTCGATTAAGACATTGACGACCTCAGGGATGATGTCGCCCGCTTTTTTGACGACCACTTTATCGAGAATGCGGATATCCTTCTCTTTAATTAAATCTTCGTTATGAAGGGATGCTCTTGAGACCGTCGTTCCCGCGACTTTTACCGGTTCCAGAACGGCGGTCGGCGTAATGACGCCCGTTCTTCCGACATTCAGTTCGATATCGAGCAGTTTTGTCACGACCTCTTCCGCCGGGAATTTATAAGCAATCGCCCAGCGCGGGCTTTTTGCCGTATACCCGAGCTCTTCCTGCTGGTCGAGCGAATCGACTTTGATGACGATTCCGTCAATTTCATACGGGAGATCGGCCCGCTTCGCCTGCAGCTCTTCGATCATTTCAATGACTTCATCTATCGTGGCGCATTTTTTTCGTTCCTGGTTTGTTTTAAAACCGAGCTCATCCAGAAAATTCAGGCCCTGACTCTGTGTTTCCACACCCATCTCGTCAAGCTCCGCTATACTGTAGACGAAGATGTCAAGATTTCGTTTCGCTGCAATTTTCGGATCGAGCTGTCTGAGTGAGCCCGCAGCCGCGTTCCGGGGATTGGCGAACGGCTCCTCTTCATGTTTCAGCCTTTCTTCATTGAGCGCTTCAAATGACTGTTTCGGCATGTACGCCTCTCCGCGCACTTCTATGGAAAGATTCCGTTTCATTTTCAGCGGAATGTTGCGGATCGTTTTTAAGTTTTCCGTGATATCTTCGCCCGTCGTTCCGTCTCCTCTTGTCGCGCCTCTGACGAAATAGCCGTCTTCATAACGGAGAGAAACAGCAAGACCGTCTATTTTCAGCTCCACATTATAAGCGACGCCGTCACCGACAGCCTGACGGACCCGGCGGTCAAAATCGCGGAGATCATCATCGTTAAATGCGTTGCCGAGACTGAGCATCGGCGTGCCGTGCTGCACCTTTTGAAACGATTCAAGCACCGCTCCCCCGACCCGCTGTGTGGGCGAATCAGGCGTTCTGAGTTCCGGGTGCTCTTCCTCTATGGCAATCAGCTCCTGAATCAGTCTGTCGTACTCGGAATCCGGCACGCTCGGTTCATCTAAGGTGTAATATTCATAACTGTACTGATTGATGGTGCGGCGCAATTCTTCTGCCCGGTGTTTCGCTGTTTCTTTGTCCATCATGTTCTTCCTTTCCTCTTCAGGTTACTGCTTTTCAATCGGCGCAAAAGCGGCAAGCAGACGCTTCACGCCGACTGGGCTCGGGAATGCGATATCAAGCTCGGTGCTTTCGCCTTCTCCTTTTACGCTGACAACCGTTCCGGTGCCCCATTTTTTATGGCCCGCTTTATCGCCGACCGCCCAGCTGAGCGAGTCGCCGCCTGTTTTGTTCGCATAAGAAACGGGACGGGATACGGGCCCGCGTTTCGGCTGCACTTTTCTTCCCGGCTGCATGCGAGGTGTTTTCTTCTCATTTAGGTTCTCCAATAAATCGCCAGGTATTTCCCTGATAAAGCGGGATTCCGGATTCATATTGGTGCGGCCGAATAAGGTGCGCATTTTGGCATTCGTTAGATACAGTTCTTCTTCCGCCCTCGTAATGCCTACATATGCGAGCCTGCGTTCTTCTTCCATCTCGGCTTCTTCCATCAGGGAGCGGCTGTGCGGGAACACGCCTTCTTCCATGCCCATTAAGAACACGACAGGAAATTCAAGCCCCTTAGCGGCGTGCAGTGTCATTAAAGTGACGGCATCCTTTCCGCCTGATTCTTCTTCCTTCTGGTCGAGCTGGTCAATATCAGCAATCAGCGCCAAATCAGTCAGAAACGCGACGAGAGACTTGTCTTCGCTTTTTTGTTCGAAGTTTTTCGTCACGGAAAGAAACTCGTCGATATTTTCAAGACGGCTTTGGGCTTCGATTGATTTTTCGGCCTTCAGCATTTCTCTGTATTCCGTTTTCTCGAGAATTTCTTCCGTGAGTTCCGTAATGGACAGGTAATCCTGCATGTTCGTCAGATTTTCAATCATCGCGCCAAAGCCGTCAAGCGCGTTTGCCGCTTTCGCGCTGACGCCGATGAAATCAACCTGTTTGATCGCCTGGAACATTGACATTCCGTTCATCGCCGCATATGAAGCGATTTTTTCTAGCGAAGTTGCGCCGACGCCCCGCTTCGGCACATTGACGATCCGCGTAAAACTGATGTCGTCGTCCGGGTTTGACACAAGGCGCAGGTATGCGAGAATGTCTTTAATTTCTTTCCTGTCGTAGAACTTGGTTCCGCCGACGATATTGTAGTTCAGTCCGGATTTTAAAAGGGTTTCCTCAATGACGCGCGACTGGGCGTTTGTCCGGTATAAAATCGCGATATCGGAAAGCTTCCGCCGGCCCGAGCTGTGCAGCTCATAAATTTTGCCCGCGACGAATTGGCCTTCGCCGAATTCATTGTCGCCGCTGTAATAAGAAAGCTTGATGCCTTCGTCATTTTCCGTCCACAGGTTTTTCGGCTTGCGGTTTGAATTGTTTTTGATCACTTCGTTAGCCGCCTGCAGAATCCGCTTTGTTGAGCGGTAGTTTTGCTCGAGCAAAATCACGTTTGCGCTCGGATAATCTTTTTCAAAGGAAAGGATATTCGCGATATCCGCCCCGCGCCATCTGTAAATGGACTGGTCGGAGTCACCGACGACGCAGATATTTTCAAGGCGGGCCGCAAGCTGCTTCACAAGGAGGTATTGCGCCCTGTTCGTATCCTGATACTCGTCTACGTGAATGTACTGGAATTTGCGCTGATAAAACTCAAGCACTTCCGGCACACGCTCGAAAAGCTTAATCGTCGTCATGATTAAATCATCAAAATCGAGCGATTGGTTTTTCAGCAGTTTTTTCTGATAATCGGTATACACGTCACTCGTGACCTGATCGTAGTAGCCGCCGGCCGATTTTGCGAATTCCTCAGGTTCGATCAGCTCGTTTTTTGCGCTGCTGATGGAGCCTAAAATACTTCTCGGATCAAACTTTTTCGGATCGATATTCCGCTCTTTCAGAATCCCTTTAATAACGGAAAGCTGATCAGCCGTATCAAGAATGGAGAAATTTCGGTTGATGCCGATTCTGTCAATATCCCTGCGCAGAATCCGCACGCACATGCTGTGGAAAGTGGAAATCCAGATTTCATCCGCGCCAGGTCCGAGAATGCTCTCTACCCTCTCCTTCATTTCTCTGGCGGCTTTATTTGTAAATGTAATCGCCAGAATGTTCCATGGCGCCACGTGTTTTTCCGCCATTAAGTATGCGATTCTGTGCGTCAGCACACGTGTTTTTCCGCTTCCCGCGCCCGCCATCAGAAGCAGCGGACCGTCCGTCGTCTTGACCGCTTCCTGCTGAACGGGATTTAATCCGCTTAATAATTGATTGCTAATGTAATTCATATCCGTTCACCGCCTATCAAACATATGTTCTATCATAAATCAATTTCGTCCGCTTGGCTACTTTGTCTTTACAGCCGCCACCGTTTTAAGCGCCTGATCAAAATCTTCATATACGGCATTTCCGACAACGATGACATCGGCATGACGGCCGAACCGTTCCGCCGTTTCCGCGTCTTTAATGCCGCCTCCGTAAAACAGGACGGACTTGTCCAGCACAGCCTTCGTTTTCTCCACCGTTTCTATGTCCGCCAGCATCCCGCTGTATTCCAGATAAAAAATCGGGAGATGAAGCAAATGTTCCGCGACCCGCGCATAGGCGAGAATATCTTCTGTTTCTATATGTGTATCCGCCTCCGTCAAAGCGGCCGCCTTACAATCAGGGTTGACGATGCAGTAGCCCTCCGTCACGATTTCCTCCATTGACATGAGCTCTCCGTATTCTTTCATCGCCTGATGATGCATGCCGACAATCCAGTCCGCCTTTTTGCTGTTGAGCACACTCGGAATGAAATAAAGATCAAACCCGGGCACAATGGAATCAATCGTCGACACCTCAAGTACGCACGGCACTAAAAACCGCCGCACCTTTGACATCAGTCTCAGCACATTGTCCTCGGTGATATTGTCGCTTCCTCCGATCACAATGGCGTCAGTCCCTGATTCACAAAGCCGTTCCAGCTGTTCATCCGGTAAATCTTTATTCGGATCGAGTTTAAAAACATGCTTCCACTCGTTAACATCGTACATGCGTTTTCGTTCCTCCATTCGTTTCTTGCCATTTAAACATTATAACAAATTCGTTTGGCCCGGAAAAACGGAAAAAGACGTCATTCACCTGATTCACAAAAAAAGATTGCGCTCCGCCGGACGGGAAACGGCTATGTTTGAAAACAGACAATATGTGGAATGTCAAAGAGAAAAAAGACAAGGAGTCTGATCTCAATGGAACAAGCCATTATCGTACTGATTTGTATATTGATTTTTATTATTTTAGTTCCCGCCGCATTGTTTCTCTGGATATACATAAGAGACGAAAAGCAGGAAGAACATTCAGTGCTGCGCAATTATCCCGTAGCGGGAAAACTGCGCTATATATTTGAAAAAATCGGACCTGAGCTGCGGCAGTATTTATTCAGCAATGATAACGAAGAACAGCCGTTTTCCCGGAGAGAATATGAACAGACGGTCATGTCCGGAAAGTATAAGAGCAGAATGATGGGCTTCGGCTCAGAACGGGATTTCGATCAGCCGGGCTATTATATCCGTAACGCCCTCTTCCCGAAACAAAGGGAGGAGCTGCGCGCAGATCAGACGCCGAAGATCGACACGATGGTATACAAGATTGACAAAGACAACCTGCTGAAACGCAGCGAACACCGCGAAAAAGCAAAAGCGGACCCTTATTACCTGCATCCGGACGATGTGCAAGTGATCGGCCGCGACACATGCAAGAAGCCGTTTTATGTAGAAGGGTTAATCGGACAATCAGCGATGAGCTACGGCTCACTTGGCGACCGTGCAATCACCGCCCTGTCAAAAGGGCTGCACCAGGCCGGCGGCACATGGATGAATACAGGCGAAGGCGGCCTGTCTGAGTATCACTTGAAAGGCGGCGCGGATATTATCTGCCAAATCGGCCCCGGGCTGTTCGGCGTGCGCACTGAAGATGGAGAATTTTCATGGGAAGAATTTAAGAAAAAAAGCCGCCTCGAGCAGATTAAAGCCTTTGAATTAAAGCTTGCGCAAGGGGCAAAAGCAAGAGGCGGGCATATTGACGGTTCAAAGGTGACCGAAGAAATTGCCGCCATCAGAAATGTGCAGCCCGGACAATCCATTGACAGCCCAAACCGCTTCAACGAGTTCTCAAATGTTCCGGACATGCTTGATTTCATTGAGAAATTAAGGACTGTCGGTGAAAAACCGGTCGGCATCAAAATTGTCCCGGGCAGCCGCAAAGACCTTGAAGACCTTATTTCCTGTATGAGTTCATCAGGCAAACTTCCCGACTTTATTACGATTGACGGCAGTGAAGGGGGAACGGGAGCTTCTTTCCATGAGCTGGCGGATTCCGTCGGCCTGCCGATTCTGACCGGCCTTCCCCTTGTTGACGGCCTTTTGAAGACATACGGGATAAGAGATAAGCTGAAAATTTTCGCATCCGGAAAGCTGCTCACTCCGGATAAGATTGCCGTTGCCCTCGCGTTAGGCGCGGATTTTGTCAATATTGCCCGGGGAATGATGTTTTCAGTCGGCTGTATCCGCGCTCAAGTATGCCACACCAATCATTGTCCTGTCGGAGTGGCGACAACCGATCCAAAACTTCAGCGCGCGCTCAGTATCGAAGATAAACAGCACCGCGTCTGCAACTACGTGCTCTCGTTGCGTGAAGGGCTGTTTCACCTTGCCGCGGCGGCGGGCATCAGCTCGCCGATTCATTTCTCAGCTGAACACATCGTATACAGGGAGGAAGACGGAAGCCTGAGGGAACTTCCCGGCCTTTTGAATCAGCACGCATAAAAAAACCGCCTGCCGTCATCGGCAGAGCGGTTTTTTACGTAGCTGAGGAGGATTCTCCTTTGTTTACGCGGTCAAGCGCCATTTCATAGGCGTCGTTACCGTAATTTAAGCATCTCTTCACCCGGGAAATCGTCGCTGTGGAAGCACCCGTTTCGCTTTCTATTTTGTGATACGTATTTCCTTCGCGGAGCATTCTCGCCACTTCCAAACGCTGCGCCAGCGATTGGATTTCATTAATCGTACAAAGATCGTCAAAGAAACGATAGCATTCCTCCAGATCTTTCAGCGATAAAATAGATAAAAATAACTGGTCCAGTTCTTTTCCGCGTAATTTATCGATTTGCATCGTCAAACACCTTCTCCTTTACTAATGGAAGCTGCATCGAGATCAGGCACGATATTAATCCATGTCTTTCCTGGCACAAACGGAAGAATCTCACCGCCTTTTACGGGCAGAATACGGCCGTCTTTATATTCCCAGTCTGACTCCATAACATCGCCGTGCTGAAGCAGGAGGCCCTTCCCCCCTGACTGAATATCGATGGCCCGCCTTCCATCTTTGTCTGTCATGCGATGGCCGGCTTCAACAATAAAAATGTTGTGCATGGCTAAAGGCTTTCCGGTCTCCCGGTCTGTCGCTTTCACACCATCAGAGCTTCTTGTATAAGCATCAGCTTTTTTATCATAATCGTATTCGACAAGATTTGTAATGTTTTGTGTTCCATAATCTATCCGAATATTGTAGGTTTCATTTCCTGGTTTTGCATCTGATGTCTGAAATGGGAGCGGTTCTGTTTTTCCGTTCAGCTTGTATCCTTTTTGTTCCGCCGCCTTCCTGATATTGTCATACGACGTGTAGGAATTGTGGGGCGGCTTGCTGAAATCGGCTCTCCAAAACAGGCTTCCGTCAAAATCCAAACCGTTTATATAATCGTAAGCTCCGGACTCCAGCTGCTTTTTTGCGCCGGGACTCCAGCCATGATGGACAAATATGCTGTTAAACCCGCTGCTGAGCGTGACAAAATATTCCCTCGCGCTCCGCACAGGCCCGACCGTTTCCGGCATCTCACTTTGAAAAATCGCGAGAAACCGCGTAATCCGGCCCTCCGCGAGCGCTTCGATGACAACGTCCGCCTTTGACAGCCCGGATTGGGGCCTCGCCTTCGGATGATTGTTCACTGCGACTGCAATCGGACGGCGTTCTGCAAGCTTCTGCTCAGTTTTCAGCCCCGTTAAAGGAGCTTCCGCTTCTTTCGGCTGCACCTGATCGGCATTGTTCTGCCGGCAGGCGGCAAGCAGCAAAAACGCAAAACAAAGCATACAAACGGTTTTCCATCTTTTCATATGTCGGCTCCCTGCTTTTATATTTTAACGCATTATCGATGGAAAGAGTACAGTTTTTTTCATCACGTCAAATATTCCTCTCGGCGTAATGCGGATATAAGGCAGGTGTGTGCTCTGCAAAAAGAGCAGCGTATAGATCGGATCGCAGAATCGGTAGCCCCGCTCCTCCAGCAACATCCTCAGTTTTTGTTCTTTCTCAAGCACTTCTTCATACTTCTCCGCAGATGCAGAACCGTTTAAGGCGAGGGGAATCTCATGCAGAATCTTCCCGTTTTCGGCAAGCACGATTCCGCCGCCGATTTCTTTCATCCGTGAGAAAGCGAGCAGGATATCTTCTTTATTTTTTCCGGCAGCGATAATATCTCCGGTTGTCGTGTAGGAACTGACAAAGCCCTGCACCCGATCGGCAAAACCTTTCAGCATTGTATTGACCCGCCATTTTCCATGCTTATCGAGAAGCGTGAGATAGCATTCATCATGATCAAAAGAAAGCTGGTCAACAGAATTATCAATTGCAATCATATACGGCTCCATAATGACCGCGTTGCGCATGGTCACACCCATCGGCATTGAAAACTGTAAATCATCCATCGTCATATCATATGAAAGCTCAAGAGGGACAAGACCGCCCTTTTTCCAATCCGTTTCTGTAAACGCATTCATATTTCGGCCGTCTTCCCTCAGCAGGATTCCTTTGGAGATCACCGTGACCGGGTCCGGATTCATCGGGTCATCGAGAATGTTCAATGAAGCAAGCCGTCCCGGACCGACCACACCGAGAAAGTCGTCCATCTGATAATACTTCGCGATATTAAAGGAGGCCATATTATAGGCATCGATCGCCGGAACTCCTTCCTCCAAAGCGATTTTGATTAATTCATTCGTCATGCCGCCTTTATAAAAATGCGGCGTCGCTCCATCCGTCGTGTAGAAGAAATGATCATAATGCCGGAAGCCTTTTTGATGGAGATCCTGCAAAATCGCTCTCAAATCAGGGCGGATGGATGAATGTCTGAGCGAAACATAGTAGCCCAATTCAAGCCGTCTCATCACCTCGCCGCCATTCATCGCCTCGTGGTCGGAATCAGCTCCGAACAGTTTCATCTTCGTCAATGTTTTTTCAGAGGCTCCGGGAAAATGCCCTTCTATCCGCTTGCGCAGTTTTTTTGTCGCCTGCATGCAATGAAGCATCAGGTCATCGCCGTCCATGAGGCGCGGCCATCCGGTCAATTCTCCGCCTTGAATGACATCCGGGTGCTCCATCCATTGCTTTCGGACATCAAAAGAAAGAAGCTGATCCTCATTCAGCACTTCAGTCTGCAGATCATATCTGGACCACCAGAAATATTGCACCGGCTGTTTTTTCAGTTCCTCCAATATAGTAAGCGCTTTCTTTTTACCGCTGTGCAAAAGAAAAAACAAGTTATCATTAACAAACGTCGTTGTTCCGAATTGAGACACATATTCGGCGAGCGTTTGGGGATTATATATTTGAAAAGGATGTGTATGCGGTTCAATGTAACCTGGCACAATGTATTTTCCTTCACAATTTATGGTATGAATGTGCTCTGCTGCATCAGGAAGCTCATCACCAACATATACAATTCGGTCTCCGTAAATCCAGACATTCTTTTTCAGCCATTGTTTTAAAAAAGGATTTAATACGAGAGCATCCCGTAAAAGTAGCGTTGGAAGCAGCTTTGAGTCTACAACATCCGCCTGTGATCTGATGTCTTTGTTTTTCCAGTTAAAGGTACGTTCGGACATTCACATACTCTCCTTCGCTTATATTAGACCCATCGTATCACATCCGCACAATTATCGCACGGCTAAAACGTTACAAATTATTGAAGATGAATGAAAAACTTTTTCTAAGGGAGCTGAAATGATGAAACCGAATATCAGTTTATTAAATGCCGTTATGCGCATCACTTGCGGCCTCACCATTTTGTCTGCTGCGTCAGCGAAATACACGAGAAAACCTTGGTGCAAGATGCATCTCTTCTGTATGATGATGGGCGCGATGAAAGCGGCGTCCGGCATCCTCCGCTTCTGTCCGGTGACATATATGTTCCAAACCGGAATGAATCAGGATGACAGCCATCAGCAAGAAAAATAACAAGCCGTTTCGGCTTGTTATTTAATTTCTCCTGTCCCGCGAGTCTGAGAAGAATCCGTCTATACGCCGGAAGACTTCATCGATGACTGCATGTCACACGGCAAGCCGGCAGTCTTAGTCGTCTTTTCAGAAGAAAACCCGCATCTTATATGACACGGGGTTTTCCTCTTTATCGCTGAGAAGCTTTCAGCGCACGGGCGCCGATGTCGCTTCTGTAAAACAGTCCGGGTTTTGTCAGCCCAGAAACGGCGCTGTACACTTTATCTCTCGCCGCTTCAAATGTCTCAGCAAATGCCGTAACATTGGCGACCCGGCCGCCGTTTGTAACAAATTGTCCGCCGTCTTTTTTCGTTCCGGCATGAAAAACGGCGATCCCGTCTTCAGCGGACGTCAAACTGCCGATCGGCGTCCCTTTCGCATAGCCTTCCGGATAGCCTTCAGAAGCCAGCACAACGCTGACGGCGGCCGTATCCTTCCACCTTAGGTCAACATCCTTCTCATGCAGAAGATCTAAGAGCACCTGAATGAGGTCAGATTCCATTCTCGGCACGACGACCTGTGTTTCCGGATCTCCGAAGCGCGCGTTGAATTCAATGACTTTTGATCCGTTTTCCGTCAGAATCAGCCCCGCGTACAGCACGCCCGTGAAGGAACGCCCCTCTTTGACCATTGCTTTTGCCGCCGGCTTCACAATCGTTTCGACTGCGCTTCTGACGATATCATCGGAAATGTGCGGCACTGGTGAGTAGGCTCCCATTCCGCCCGTATTCGGCCCTTTATCCCCATCGAAGGCGCGTTTATGATCTTGAGCGATTACCATCGGATAGACGGTCTCCCCTTTTACAAACGCCATTAAAGAAAATTCTTCGCCGGCGAGGAACTCTTCAATGACCACAGATGCGCTCGCCTCCCCGAATTTCTCATCCTCAAGAAAATCATGCAGGCATTCAATCGCTTCTTCTTCCGTCATCGCGACCGTGACACCTTTTCCGGCGGCAAGCCCGTCCGCTTTAATGACAATCGGCGCACCTTTTTGCTGCACATATGCTTTCGCCTCTTCAAATGAAGTAAACGTCTCATACTCCGCCGTCGGAATGCCGTATTTTTTCATTAAATCCTTGGCAAACTGTTTGCTTCCTTCAATGATAGCCGCTTTTTCAGACGGTCCGAAAACAAGCAGTCCGGCTTTTTCAAACTCGTCCGCTATCCCTTCAATCAGAGGAACTTCGGGGCCGATAATCGTCAGCCCGACATGATGTTCTTTCGCAAACGCAATGAGTGCGGCATGATCGCTTTCTTCAATGTTGGCCAGCGTCGCGCAGTCTGCCATACCGTCATTTCCGGGCGCGGCGTACACCGTGTCAACAAGCGGGCTTTGCGCCGCTTTCCAAGCCAATGTATGCTCTCTGCCGCCTTTTCCGATAATCAATACATTCACGCTTCGTTCCCCCTCTTAATGTTTGAAATGTCTGATGCCGGTGAATACCATGGCGATCCCGTATTCATCCGCTTTTTTAATCGAATCTTCATCGCGGACCGATCCGCCTGGCTGGATAATCGCCGTGACGCCCGCTTTTGCGGCTTCTTCGACTGTATCCGGCATCGGGAAAAACGCGTCTGATCCGAGCGCGCTGCCTTTTGCTTTTTCTCCGGCCTGCTCAATGGCGATTTTAGCTGAACCGACGCGATTCATCTGTCCCGCTCCCACACCGACCGTCATATGGTCTTTTGCAAGAACGATCGCGTTGGATTTCACATGTTTGACGACTTTCCAAGCCAGCTTCAAATCTTCCCATTCCTGCTCGCTCGGCTCTCTTTTTGTCGGGATGCTGATGTCGGCGTCATCAAATCCATGGACGTCTAAATCTTGAATCAAAAGACCGCCCTGTACGGATGTCAGCTGTTTTTCTTTCTTCCCTGATGCGGACACTTCAAGCGTGAGCAGACGAAGGTTTTTCTTCGCCGTCAGTACGTTCAGCGCTTCTTCACTGAAAGAAGGGGCGATAATGATTTCTAAAAAGATGCCGTGAAGGGCTTCAGCCGTTGCCTGATCAACTTCACGGTTCAGCGCGATGATGCCGCCGAAAATGGAGGTTTTATCAGCTTCATACGCTTTATTGAATGCTTCCTCAATTGAAGCTCCCGTACCGACTCCGCACGGGTTCATATGTTTAACGGCAACAGCTGCGGGTTCTGTAAATTCCCGGACGATTTGAACGGCCGCATCTGCGTCCTTAATATTGTTGTAAGAAAGCTCTTTGCCGTGAAGCTGTTTTGCCGCCGCGATGGAACCGGAGACGGGAAGTGCGCTTTGATAGAAAACAGCCTCTTGGTGAGGGTTTTCACCATAGCGGAGCGATTGTTTTTTCTCAAATGTAACGGTGAATTGCTCAGGGTCTTTCTCACCGGCCTCGCGTGTTAAGTAATCAGCGATTAATGCGTCGTATGCCGCGGTATGGCGGAATACTTTGGCCGCAAGCTCGCGTTTTCTTTTAAGCGAAACGCCGCCGTGTTCTTTCATCTCATTGAGCACGGAGCTGTAATCGGCCGGATCTGTGATGACCGTCACATCCTGATGGTTTTTCGATGCGGCGCGCAGCATGCCGGGACCGCCGATATCAATGTTTTCTATCGCTTCATCGTATGTTACGTCTTCTTTCGAAATCGTTTCTTTAAACGGGTAAAGGTTGACGACCACAAGGTCAATGGGGGCAATGCCATGCTCATTGATCTGCGCCATATGCTCTTCATTGTCTCTTACGGCAAGCAGTCCGCCGTGAATATTAGGATGGAGCGTTTTTAACCGTCCGTCCATAATTTCAGGAAATCCGGTCACTTCTGAAATGCCGATGACATCCACACCGTTTTCCTGAAGAAGTTTTTTTGTTCCTCCGGTCGAAATGACTTCGACGCCGAGCTCTGTCAGTTCCTTTACGAAAGGTACGAGATTTGTTTTATCAGAAACACTGATTAGTGCGCGTTTGATTGTCATGCCTTTTCACCTCTGTTATTTAGTCCCAGCAGCTGTTTCACAACGCTCGGATACCATTTGTGCTCAAGCTCGTGTATTGTATGCTCTATGTTTTCAAGCGTATCGTTTTCCTGTATTTCGAATGCTTTTTGCGCGATAATCGGTCCGGTGTCCATGCCTTCGTCGACGTAATGAACGGTAATGCCCGCCACTTTCACACCGGCCCGATACGCCTGTCCGACAGCGTCAATCCCGGGGAATGCCGGAAGAAGCGAGGGATGTATATTAATAATGCGGCCCCCGTATGCTTCAAGCAGCGTATCTCCAATCAGTCTCATATAGCCGGCGAGAACGATTAATTCCGCCCCGTGCAGGCGCAGCTGTTCAATAACGGCCCGTTCAAAGGCCGCTTTGTTTTCAAAAGATGACGGTTCAAAGGCGAATGACGGAATGTGTAAAGCCTCCGCCCTTTCCACCGCCTTTGCCTGAGGCTTATCCGTCACGAGAAGCGAGAGCTCCGCATCCCACTTCTCTTCTCTCATGCGTTTGGCAATGGCCTCGAAGTTCGATCCGTTTCCTGAAGCAAATACCGCAAACTTTTTCATGAAAGAGCCGCACCGCCGAAAGAAATGCCTTCGCCCCGCTTGACCCGGCCGATCAAATAAGCCTTCTCGCCCTGAGCTTCAAGCGTGTCGATAACGTCTGTCAAGTCCTCTTCTTTAACAGCAAGGACAAAACCGATGCCCATATTAAAGACATTGAACATTTCTTCTTCTTTCAGCTTGCCGTGCTCCTGCAGAAACGGAAAAATCGGCGGGATCGGCCATGATCCGTGATCAATTTCCGCGCTCAATCCGTCCGGCAGCATCCGCGGGATGTTCTCGATGAATCCTCCGCCTGTCACATGCGCCATGCCGTCCACCTTACCGCTTTTCACCGCCTTGAGCACCGGCTTCACATATATTCTCGTCGGTTCCAGCAATTCTTCTCCGAGAGGACGCGCAAACGGTTCATAGACCGTATCCAAATCAAGTCCGCCGTCATCAAGAAGCACTTTTCTCACTAGGGAAAACCCGTTGCTGTGAAGGCCGCTTGAAGTAAGTCCGATTAAGAGATGCCCCTCTTCGATATGTTCACCGGTGACGATTTCGTCTTTTTCCGCGACGCCGACTGAAAAGCCCGCAATATCGTATTCATCAGCCGTATACAGCCCCGGCATTTCCGCCGTCTCACCGCCGATAAGCGCTGATCCTGACTGCTCGCATCCGTCCGCCACGCCCTGAACGATCTGCTCAATTTTTACCGGATCGGCCTTGCCGACCGCTAAATAATCAAGGAAAAACAGCGGCTCCGCTCCTTGGGCAAGCACATCATTTACACACATCGCGACCGCATCGACGCCGATCGTGTCATGCTTATCCATTGAAAATGCGAGTTTCAGCTTGGTGCCGACACCGTCTGTTCCGGAAATTAAAACAGGCTTTTGATACGGAAGCTCTGACAGATCAAACATTCCGCCAAAACCGCCCAGGCTTCCCATAACGCCGAGCCTTTTCGTGCGCTCCACGTGTTTTTTCATTCGTTTGACGGCTTCATACCCGGCTTCGATGTCAACTCCGGCATTTTTATAAGCATCAGACATCCCTATCACTCCTTATCAATTCGTTTCTCCTTAAAAGGCAGAAAGAGAAAGGCAGCCTGAATTCCCGCTGCCTTTATGTCATTTTCAGATTTTATTTTGTCAGCACCGCTTCTTTTACGTGAGGAAGCACTGTATCCTGATAAATTTCCGTCGGATATTTGCCCGTAAAACAAGCGAGGCATTGTCCGCAATTGGTGTCTTCAAATTTTCGGCCGACTCCTTTTAACAATCCGTCTACACTTAAGAAAGAAAGCGTGTCAGCACCGATGATCTGGCGGATTTCTTCCACGGAATGAGAGGAAGCGATCAGCTCCTCATGGGTTGATGTGTCGATGCCGTAGAAGCACGGATGAGCGATCGGCGGTGAACTGATCTTGACGTGCACCTCTGTCGCTCCCGCTTCTCTGAGCATTGTGACAATCCGGCGGCTTGTCGTCCCGCGCACGATGGAATCATCAACCATGACGACCCGTTTTCCTTCGACAACACCGCGGACGGCGGACAGCTTCATTCTGACGCCTTGCTCACGGAGAGCCTGTGACGGCTGGATAAACGTTCTGCCGACATAACGGTTTTTAATGAGACCGAGTTCGTACGGGATGCCCGTTGCCTCGGCATAGCCGATGGCCGCAGAAATACTGGAATCAGGCACGCCTGTGACGACATCCGCTTCAACCGCGGACTCCTGGGCAAGCATTTTTCCGAGGTTTTTCCGGGCGCTGTGCACGTTAATGCCGTCGATATTGCTGTCAGGTCTTGAGAAATAAATGTACTCCATGCTGCATATGGAACGGTTGATATTCATGGAGAAACGCTCTGATTTCATGCCTTCATCATTGATGATCAGCATTTCGCCCGGCTCTACCTCGCGAAGGTATGTCGCGCCGACCACATCGAATGCGCATGTTTCTGATGCGACGACGTAAGCATCGCCCATCATGCCGATTGACAGCGGTCTGAGTCCGTTCGGGTCAAGCGCTACGATCATTTCTGTTTCAGTCATGATTAAAAAGGCATAAGCGCCTTTCAGCATAGATAGCGAATTTTTGATTTGATCCTTCAGCGAAAAGTGTCCGCTGCGTTTAATCAGATGAGCCAGCACTTCCGTATCGGAGGAAGTCTGAAAGATGCTCCCTTGGTTTTCAAGCTGCTGCTTCAACTGTGTGGCGTTGACCAAGTTGCCGTTATGGGCGAGCGCGAGGCTGCCGTTGTTTTGCGAACGGAATAGGAGCGGCTGGACATTTTCATATCCGCCTCCGCCTGCCGTCGCATAACGGACGTGCCCGATCGCGCCTTTTCCCTTCACTTTGCTCAGTTCGCCGTTTTGAAAAACCTCGGTAATAAGCCCCTGTCCTTTATGCGCCGTCAGTTTTTCACCGTCAGTTGCGACAATTCCCGCGCCTTCCTGTCCTCTGTGCTGGAGGCTGTGCAGGCCGTAATATGTGATCTGCGGAGCTTCTTCATGTCCCCAGATGCCAAACACACCGCATTCTTCATTCAGGCCTTTGATTTCAGCAAGCATGGAATAGCTCCTTTCCACGCGCGCTCAAGTTCTTTCGTTTGCGCGTGAACCAATTGTTGTCCGTCCTGGTTTTGAATCGCCAGAAGTCCGTCAGCCGTTACCTCACCGATATGAACCGCATCGGCCACAGCCGCTTCAAACGCCTCATGGTGTTCTTTTTTCACTGAAACGACGAAGCGGGATTGAGATTCAGAGAATAATAATGCCGCTTCTCCTGCTACAGTCACGTTGGCGCCAAGGTTTTCCGTCGTCATGACGCTTTCTGCAATCGCTACGCCTAAGCCGCCTTCTGATACGTCATGCGCTGATTGAACGAAACCTTTTTTAATCGCGTCAAGCAATGCTTTTTGGCGTGACAGCTCTATATCAAGATCGATTTGCGGCGCTGTGCCGTAAATGCGGCCTTCTGTCATTTTTTGCAGTTCGCTTCCGGCAAACTCAGGTTTTGTTTCGCCGATCACGTATACAAGATCCCCCGCTTGTTTGAAATGCTGTGTCGTAATATGAGCGGTATCTTCAATTAAGCCGACCATGCCGATAACAGGCGTCGGGTAGATCGCCGTTCCGTTCGATTCATTATAAAGTGATACGTTACCGCCGATGACGGGAGTGCTGAGAACATTGCACGCCTCGCTGATGCCGTCGGCCGCTTTTTCGATCTGCCAGAAAATTTCAGGTTTTTCCGGGTTTCCGAAATTCAGATTATCCGTGACCGCAAGCGGTTCGGCGCCGGAGCATACGATGTTGCGCGCCGCTTCGGCAACTGCGATTTTCCCGCCTTCTTCTGGATCTAGATATAAATAACGGGCGTTACAATCCGTCGTCATCGCCAGCGCTTTTTTCGTGCCGCGGATTCTGAGCACTCCCGCGTCAGAGCCCGGAGCGACCACCGTATTTGTGCGCACCATGTAGTCATATTGATCGTACACCCACTCTTTGCTGGCGATTGTCGGCTGCTGCAGCAGGGCAAAAAGCGTCTCTGTCGCATCTTTTACTTCAGGCGCGGGAACTTCCGTTTCCTGAAACTCGCGGTAGTACGCGGGTTCTGCTGACGGCTTGTGGTATACAGGCGCTTCTTCCGCCAGCGCGTCGACCGGAAGCTCGCAAACAACCTCTCCGTTATGGCGGAGGCGGAGCATTTTATCATCCGTAACATGACCTACGGAAACCGCTTCAAGATCATATTTATCAAAAATATCGACAATTTCCTGTTCACGTCCGCGTTCAATGACGAGAAGCATGCGTTCCTGAGACTCTGAAAGCATCATTTCGTAAGCGGTCATACCTGTTTCCCGCTGCGGAATGAGATCAAGGTTCATTTCAATGCCTGAGCCAGCTTTGCTTGCCATTTCAGCACTCGAACTTGTCAGACCGGCCGCCCCCATATCCTGAATGCCGACTAAAGCGTCGCATTGGATGACTTCAAGGCATGCTTCCAGGAGAAGTTTTTCCATGAAAGGATCGCCGACCTGCACCGCGGAACGTTTTTCTTCAGATGAATCTGACATTTCTTCCGATGCGAAAGTAGCGCCGTGTATGCCGTCGCGGCCCGTTTTAGCGCCGACGTACATGACCGTGTTGCCGACACCTTTCGCCTGGCCTTTTTTAATATCTTTATGATCAATTAAGCCGACGCACATTGCATTGACAAGCGGATTGCCCTCATAGCTTGCGTCAAACTGCACTTCTCCGCCGACCGTCGGAATTCCGATACAGTTTCCGTATCCCGCGATTCCCGCCACTACTTCTTCAAACAAGTACTTCACACGAGGTGAAGTGAGCTCACCAAATCGAAGAGAGTTTAATACAGCTATCGGACGGGCGCCCATTGAGAAAACGTCACGGATGATGCCGCCCACTCCCGTCGCAGCACCTTGGTATGGCTCAATCGCTGACGGATGGTTATGAGATTCAATTTTGAACACGACCGCCTGATTGTCACCGATGTCAACGATTCCCGCGCCTTCTCCGGGACCCTGCAGCACGCGTTCGCCGCTAGTCGGGAATTTGCGTAAAACCGGTTTTGAGTTTTTATAGCTGCAGTGCTCTGACCACATGACGGAAAAAATCCCGATTTCCGTGTAGTTCGGCAATCTTCCGATAATAGATTCAATGAGTGCGAACTCGTCATCACTGACACCCATTTGCTGATAGAGTTTCTCTTCTTTTATTTGTTCTTTACTTGGTTCAAGCAGTAGCGACATGAGTTTCCCTCCAATTTTTCACGATAGACCGGAACAATGTAAGACCGTCTGCGCTGCCGAGCAGTTCATCGACTGCGCGCTCAGGGTGAGGCATCATGCCTAATACGTTGCCTTTCTCATTCACGACGCCGGCAATGCCGCTGACGCTTCCGTTAATATCGCCGCCGTATGTGAAGGCGATTTGATTGTTTTCTTTTAATCTTTCAAGCGTTTCGTCATCACAGTAGAAATTGCCTTCGCCGTGGGCAACCGGAATCGTAATCGATTGTCCTTTTTCATAGGAAGATGTGAATAACGTGCCGCCGTTCTGCACGATTAATTCAACCGGTCGGCAGATGAACTTTAAATCTTTGTTGCGTCTCATCGCGCCGGGCAGAAGTCCGAGCTCCTGCAGAATCTGGAATCCGTTGCAGACGCCAAGAACCGGTTTTCCTTCGGCAGCCGCTTTTTTCACAGCCGGCATGATGTTTGCGAATCTGGCGATGGCGCCGCATCTCAAGTAGTCGCCGTATGAAAACCCGCCGGGGATGAGCACGCCGTCAAATCCGTCAAGGCTTGTTTCCTCGTGCCAGACATACTCGACTTCTTCGCCGAGTTCGTCTTTTACGGCGTGGAACATATCAATATCACAGTTGGAGCCGGGTAACACAATCACCGCAAATTTCACTGTGCGACAACCTCCTCAACTTCATATCGGTAGTCTTCAATGACTGTATTGGCAAGAAGCTTTTCACACATTTCTTTCACGAGCGCGTCAAGATCGCGGTCAGATTTTTCAATCGTCAGCTCCATGTATTTTCCGATGCGCACATCCTGCACTTCATTGTAGGTCATGCTGTGCAATGCATGCTGCACCGCGCTTCCTTGAGGATCGAGCACACTTTCTTTTAAGCTGACATAAACTTTCACTTTATACATTATGAAATGCCTCCCAGTCTTTTGAAAATCTCTTCATATGCGTCGGTTAAGCTTCCCAGGTTCCGTCTGAACAAATCTTTATCAAGCTTTTCGTTTGTGTCTTTGTCCCACAGACGGCACGTGTCAGGAGAAATTTCATCCGCTAAAAGCACCCGTCCCTCTGCGTCTAAGCCGAATTCCAGCTTAAAATCTATTAATCTGACGCCGCAGTCTTCAAAAATATGCTGCAGCTCTTGATTCACCTGTTTTGTAATCGATTTGATCGTTTCCACCTGCTCAGGAGCCGCCGCTTTTAAAAGCCAGATATGATCTTCTGTGATGAGCGGATCACCGAGTGCGTCATCTTTATAGTAAAATTCGATAATCGGCTGCGGAAGCTCAGTTCCTTCCGGGATGCCGAGACGTTTCGACATGCTTCCGGCGGCAATGTTTCTGACCACGACTTCAAGGGGAATGATGGTCACTTTTTTGATAAGCTGCTCTGATTCTGAAACACGCTCCACAAAGTGGTTGTCAATTCCTTTGGCGTGCAGATGTTTGAAAATCAGGCTTGAAATTTCATTGTTCAGACGGCCCTTTCCGCTGATCTCCGCTTTTTTCTCACCGTTAAAGGCTGTTGCGGAATCCTTGTAGACCACGCGGAGAATCTGTTCGTCTTCAGTTTGATAAATTCGTTTCGCTTTTCCTTCATAAAGAAGATTATTGTTCACAATATTCACGGAAGGCCTCCTAACCCGAATGTTGGGAATATTCAATCTATGGCGGCTGAAGAAGCCGCCTCCGGCTGGCTTCTTCTATAAACCTAAACGCTCAAAGATCAAGTCGACGTTTTTCAAATGATAATTGTAGTCAAAGCAATCGGCAATCTGTTCCGGTGTGAGACGGGACGTGATTTTTTCCTCCGCTTCGACAAGCTGGCGGAACGGCACTTGTTTTTCCCACGCTTCCATCGCTTTCGGTTGAACCGTGTCATATGCTTCTTCACGAGGCAGACCCGTGTCGATTAAAGCAAGCAGCACGCGTTGAGAATAGATCAAACCGAGTGTGCGGTCCATGTTGCGTTTCATATTTTCCGGGAATACCGTTAAGTTTTTGACGATATTGCTGAATCGGTTCAGCATGTAATTCAGCGCGATTGTCGCGTCAGGAAGAATGATGCGCTCAGCTGATGAATGAGAAATATCACGCTCATGCCATAACGGTACATTTTCGTATGCCGTCAGCATGTACCCGCGGATCACGCGCGCCATGCCCGTCATATTTTCCGACCCGATCGGGTTCCGTTTATGAGGCATAGCCGATGAGCCTTTTTGTCCTTTTGCAAAAAACTCTTCCACTTCACGTGTTTCACTCTTTTGCAGACCGCGGATTTCCACTGCGAATTTTTCAATGCTCGTCGCGATCAAAGCCAGTGCTGCCATGTAATCCGCATGACGGTCGCGCTGTAATGTCTGAGTGGAAATCGGCGCCGCTTTCAGGCCGAGTTTTTCACAGACATACTGCTCTACGAACGGATCAATATTTGCATATGTGCCGACCGCGCCGGAAAGCTTCCCGACTTCGATCCCTTCTTTTGCCTGCTTGAAACGTTCAAGGTTGCGTTTCATTTCTTCGTGCCAAAGCGCGAGTTTCAGGCCGAATGTTGTCGGTTCCGCGTGTACGCCGTGCGTGCGGCCCATCATGACCGTGTATTTATGTTCTTTCGCTTTTTCTTTTATAATGTCAACAAATCTCTCAATGTCCTTGAGCAAGATCTCATTCGCCTGTTTTAATAGATAGGAAAGAGCGGTATCCACGACATCTGTTGACGTCAGGCCGTAGTGAACCCATTTTCTTTCTTCGCCTAATGATTCTGAAACCGCGCGGGTGAATGCAACGACGTCATGGCGCGTATCCTGCTCGATTTCCAAAATGCGGTTGATGTCGAAAGACGCGTTTTCGCGCATGACTTTGACGTCTTCTTTCGGAATGACGCCAAGCTCAGCCCAGGCTTCACAGGCTAAAATCTCGACTTCCAGCCATGCCTGGTATCTGTTTTCGTCCGTCCAGATCGCGGACATTTCAGGTCTTGAATAACGTTCGATCATTATGCTCGTCCTCCGTCTCTTTTCATCCATATGTTCGTGATGTCCTGAATCCATGTTTCATCAGGCTTCCGCAAAAATGTCATATGCCCCATTTTGCGGCCTTTTTTAATCTCATGTTTTCCGTACAGGTACAGTTTGGCTTCCTTTAAAAGCTCCGTATGCTCCTCCGCAAGCTTCACTTCATCACCGAGCAGATTCACCATCATTCCCGGTTTGAGAAGATCGGTTCTGCCGAGAGGAAGTCCGCAGACCGCTCTGATGTGCTGTTCGAATTGGCTCGTTTCACAAAGGTCGAGCGTATAATGCCCGGAGTTGTGAGGACGCGGCGCCAGTTCATTAATCAAAAGGTCTCCATCTTCCGTGACGAACATTTCCACCGCAAGGGGCCCGACAAGTTCCAATTTCTCCGCGAGCTGAACGGCAAGCGCCTCTGCCCGCTTTTGAACCGTTTCCTCCGCTCTCGCGGGCACGATGCTTTGGAACAGAATATTATTTTTGTGGATATTTTCAGCAGCCGGAAAGGTTGAAATCTCACCGTGCACCGATCTCGTCACGATAACGGAAAGCTCCATCCGGAACGATACCCAGCTTTCAAGTATGCACGTGCCGTTTTCTAACAGCGCAGCCGCTTCATCTGTCTGTCCTTCTTCCTTAATGACAAATTGGCCTTTGCCGTCATATCCGCCGCGGCATGTTTTCAGCACCGCCGGGAGCCCCAGTGCCTGAACGGCTTCCTCAAGCTCCCGTCCGCTGTTTACGATCCGATAAGGCGCGACTTGACAGCCTGCTGACTGGATCGCCTTTTTTTCCGTTTCCCTGTTTTGGGTGATGAGCAGCAGCTCGCTTCCCTGGGGAAGATATGCATGTTCTTTGAGCCAGTTGAGCGCCTCGTAATCGATATTTTCAAATTCGTACGTAATGATGTCACTGACTCCGGCCAATTTTTGAATCGCTTCACGGTCATTGTACTGGGCGGTAATCTCAATATCGGCGATCTGTCCGCATGGCGAGTCTTTCACGGGATCGACGACAGCGACTTTATAGCCCATCTGTTTTGCGGCGACAGCCATCATTTTTCCGAGCTGTCCGCCTCCGATAATGCCGATAACGGCGCCGGGGTAAATCGTTTTTTTATCAGACAAGCTGATCACTGCTTTCCAGCACCGTTTGTTTTGTCGCATTTCTTCTCGCCTCTAGTTTATCCGCAATGTCGTCGTCAAATGCCGACAAAATTTGCGCGGCTAACAGACCCGCGTTCACTGCGCCCGCTTTCCCGATCGCCGTCGTCGCGACCGGCACGCCGCCTGGCATCTGTACGATAGACAGAAGAGAATCAAGCCCGTTAAGCGATTTTGTCTGAACCGGTACGCCGATCACCGGCAGCGTCGTTTTGGCCGCCGTCATTCCCGGCAGATGCGCCGCTCCTCCGGCTCCGGCAATAATGACTTTTAAGCCCCTGTCTCTGGCGCTTTCTGCATATTCAAACATCAAATCAGGCGTCCGGTGCGCGGATACCACCTGTTTTTCATAAGGAATGTGAAGTTCGTCAAGTATGTCGCATGCATGTTTCATTGTCTCCCAATCGGAAGTGCTTCCCATGATGATTCCTGCTAGCGGCTGCATTCTGTTCCCACCTTCTCATGCTTTGTTTTTCAGAAAAAAAAGCCCGGCTTATATTGCAACTATGAGGAAGCAATACAAACCGGGCATGGCGCGCGTATCGTCAGTCGTTCGCTTCTGCGATATCCATGTCAGCTGTTTATCACTTTCCTGCATAGTCCGGCCGTTTACGGCAGCCGGGTAGAAACTTATGGGCCATATTCCCAAGATTATATGAGGTCGTGTTTTGATTTCATGTTTATCTTAACAACGGACTTAGATAATGTCAACGACATTATCGAACGATATAAAAATTCTTTCTTTTAATGTTCGTGTTTAGATCAATTTCCCTTCAAATACGATTTTTTTCCCGCAAGGAACGACTTGAATTGATCCATTTTCTTTCTTTTCTGTAAAGATCGGCTCTTCCATCCGCCGGACGGGCATATAGCCCTCTTCCTTCATTAAAGTGAGAATGGTATCAATCGTTTCATGTTCCGTTACTTCAAACCGTTTCTTCTTTGGCTTTGTCATTCCTTAATTCTCCTCTTTTTCACTGCTTTCACCCAGAATCCGCCGTGGATCGCTTTCGGCTCAAAAGCGATGATAAACGCTTTTTCATCAAGCGTTTTAATCGTATCATAAAGCTGAAGCTCATATTTGCGCGGCGTCAGAATCTGCATGGCGGTCCGGTCTCCTTCAAGTCCGCCCGCAACCCAGCTTGTAACCCCGTATCCTTTTTCCCGGAGCTGTTTCGGCAGGTCCAGATCAAGCTCTTTCGTAATGACGTTGACTGTTATGTAGCCGAGCGCCAGTTTTTCTTCAATTTTCATTCCCACTATGACGCCGAGGCCGTAGCCAAGCGCATAGGCAATGACGTTTTGAATCTGATTCAGATTGCCGAGCACAAGACTCAAGCCGGTCACATACACAAGGATTTCAACCGTACTGATGCCTGCGGCGAAATAGCGCTGTCCCTTTAATGTCAGAATCATCCTGATCGTAAAGAAAGAGACATATATAATGTTAATGATGAGAATAATGAGAACCATACCTATACTGTTGGATAAAATCGTCTGCATCACTGATTCCCCTCCTCTGATACTTTGAAAAGCATCAATCCTTCAATTAAGGATAGTTTACCCTCTTTTCATCATTTTCAAAAGAAAAAAAAGCCCGCCCCGCAAGGCAGACTTTCAAGCTCTTATCAGTGAAGCTCGGCTTTTTTCAATCGTTTGACGGCTTCATATTCCTTTTCAAGTTCACTCAGCGTGTATCCGGACAGTTCCTGAACATGGTCTTGATAAAACCCTGAGCGGATCAGCTTTGTCCTCAGGTGCTGTTTTTTCCGATTAATGGCTTCTCGCAACAACGGGGCCATCTTCATCATCCCTTTCCGAATCATAAAGAGTAGTGCCGCTTTCGAATTGCTGTTGCTCCCATCATATATCGGACGGCTTTTCAAAACAACACGCTTTATCAGAAAAATTTGTAAACATTGTGAAAGACAAATTTCGACTTATAAAGGGATCAGCGAAGCAGTAAAGTACTCTGAAATAAGCGGCCATGTCACAGCCGTAAAAACGAGCATGATGATAACCGCCGCGGAAATACAGTACATCACGTCAGCCGCAGGCTTTTCAGCCGATTTGTATAGAATCTGCACAAACTGCACCATCGCCGAGGCGGCCAGAAACAAGGTCAGCGCCGTAAACACCACGGTGATGACCGGCAGATTCAATATCGCGAAAATCATCCACACGATAGAGCAGGCGACAGCCGGAACCAAAAGCGATCCGACCCCCGCGGCCGCATCCCGCATCGTGATTTTCTGTTTCATCATATAGCGTGATACAAGCCAGACCGCCCCGGCCGCAGCGGCAAAAAAGACGAGCGTATACACGAGAACGACGGTAAAGCCGTCAAAAAACGTATGATGCCGCTCCCCGTATCCGAGAGGCCTTTGCTGGCTTGCTCTCAGCTGAAACCAATTTCCGATTGAGAAAAAGATACTGAATACAAGCATTGAAATAAGAGCATATTTAAAGCGGGAAAAGCCGTCTTCCCCAACGACCTTCACCGGTGATGTCAAAATGCGCAGCGCGAAACGGCAATAACGTTTGACCGCGGCCCATGCAGAAGCGAGTTTTTCCGTAAAAGCCGGAGCCGGGCGCCGTTCCTTTTCTTTTTTCTTTTGCTTTTGATAACGTCCAGCATTTCTGGACATTCTCGACAGCGGTTCTTCATCAGTCCCCTGATGCTGTTTTTCTTCTTCCAACGTTTCTTTTCTTTCTTCCGTCATGTCAGCAACTCCTATCAAAAAAATACGGCGGAATTTGTTAAACAAGAAAATAAAACACTTATATAAGGTACCGAAGCGTCCTTAAACAGTCAAGCGGTTTTCTTCACCCGGACACCCACATGACGTTTTATAGTATGTATTGGTTTTACGGAATAGGACAAAAACAAAAAACCGGCTTTCCTCAGCCGGTTTTTCCGTTATTTTAAGAAGATGAAATACAGGATAAAGATGACGAACAGCCCGTACATAATCGGGTGAACGCTTTTTCCTTTTCCTTTGCAGATCATTGTAATCGGGTAGAATATAAAACCGATCGCAATCCCCGTCGCAATGCTGTACGTCAGCGGCATCATAATCATCGTTAAGAATGCCGGCACAGCCACCTCGAATTTATCCCAGGCGATCTTCCCGAGCGGCGCCACCATCAGCGCGCCGACAATAATTAAAGCCGGAGCCGTCACATTCGTGGTGACAACTGACAGAAGCGGCGAGAAAAACATCGCCAGCAAAAAGAGAATGCCCGTCACAACAGCCGCGAAGCCGGAGCGCGCGCCCGCCGCAACGCCTGAGCTGGATTCAACATAAGAAGTCGTTGTAGACGTACCGAGTACGGCTCCGATAACGATTGATGTTGAATCCGCCAGAAGCGCTCTTCCCGCACGCGGAAGTTTGTTTTCCTTCATCAGCCCGGCCTGTGTCGCTACAGCCACCAGCGTTCCGGCCGTATCGAAAAACCCGACGAACAAGAAAGTTAAAATGACAATCAGCATTTGTACGGAGAAGATATCCGGAAGATGCATCCACGCCTGTCCGAAAGTCGGCGCAAGACTCGGCACGCTGCCGACAATGTGCGTCGGAACCGGAATCAGTCCGCAGACCATGCCGGCAACCGCCGTCAGAAGCATTCCGATAAATACGCCGCCGTTTACGCGAAGCACCATCAAAATGACCGTCACAATAACACCGAAAACCGTCAGCAGCACAGGACCGCTGTGAATATTGCCGATAGACACCAAAGTCGATGAGTTTGCTTCAATAATGCCCGAACCCTGCAAACCGACAAATGTGATAAACAAACCGATACCCGCGCCGACCGCTAATTTCAGCTCAGGCGGAATCGCATTAATGATTTTTTCCCGCAATCCCGTCAGCGAAAGCGCCACGAAGATAATTCCGGAAATCAAGACGCCGGAAAGCGCAGCCTGCCATGAAATCCCCATGCCGAGGACGACAGAGAAAGCAAAAAACGCATTTAATCCCATACCCGGCGCAATCGCGATCGGATACTTTGCAATGAGCCCCATTAAAATACAGCCGGCCGCAGACGCCAAGGCTGTAGCGGTGAACACCGCGCCCTGATCAATTTTTAATGCTTCGGGAAATCCTTTCACACCGTTTAAAGACAATGTCAGCGGATTGACGAACAGAATGTACGCCATTGACAAAAAGGTCGTTAAACCGCCGATGATTTCATTACGATAGCTTGTCCCCAGCTCATCAAACTGAAAAAATTGCTTCAAGCCAATTGCCTCCTTCATTCTCTCCCATTTATTCTGCCCGTTATCCGCCAAATAAAAAACGCCCCAAATACATTTGGGACGCTTGACTACATACGTTCAGTCTGAATAAATAAGAATGGATTATTTATATCAAACGATTGAGATTGATCCGTAGTCAAGCCATTTACGGTAGCTTGGTAGAAACTTGCGGGCCATATCCCCGCCATTATACGATATCTGCATATTTGATTTCTGAGTCTATTGTATCAATTCAATTTTGAAAACTCAATAAAAAAACGAACAATCCCGTTAAAAAAAATTGGTTTATTCGTTAATTGACCAAAAATGGAAGACGGCAAAAGCCGCCTTCCATACATCATTTTCCGTCCGCAGGCCGAACCGGCACCGCGAATGTGATTCCGCTGTCATCCGCCAGCAAGTTCATAACCGTTTGATTGACGTACAAAGCATATGAATCGAATGAAAAATCGCGCAACGAATAGTCTTTATCGGATGAATCATCCAATTCAAAAACGGATTCCATTTCACCCGTTTTAAGATTCATGACTTTCGCCTTATTTCCTTTCAGATAATAGCCTTTTTCATACTCATCAACTGATGGCCAGGTTTTCATTTTTTTCGTATTGCCGAGACCGATTGACTCACCGACATTGATCAGCTGATCTTTTTCCGCTTTGCTGTAATTAATTCCTGTGAATTGATAATCGACGATCACCCGTCTGCCTTGCTGTTTGATCTTTTTGACGGTAATGCCGACATGATGATGTTTCGTTTCATAACTGACAGGCAGTTTTGTTTTCAGAGGCACGATTTCTCCCGGCTCTGATTCTGATTTTAAATTACCCATTATGAAAAGTGTTTTCGCTTTCGGGTCTATCGGTTTGCTGAATTGAGTTTGGCCGCGTATTCTTTTCCCGCCTCCGGGAAGATTCTTTCTGCCGCCAAGTTCAATATTCGACATCGTCATTTCATAATGGTTTCCTGCATCATCCGTTGCTTCGTCAATCGAGATGGCATCATTTTTAGCTGCATCTTGAAAGTCGATAGAATACAGGAGAGCCGATCCCATCGTTCCGTTTTCCGCCCGGATATCGAAAAAGCGGTATAATCCGTGATTTACATTCACAGCTTTCGTTCCTTCAAGAGAAACGGACTTTTGTTTTTTGATCGGAAGTGTAAAGCGCCAATTTCCGGGGATATCCTTGATTTGTGTAATGACAAGCGGAAGCTTATCACCGTCTTTCAGCTTTGAGCCGTCCGTGAACAGGCGAAGCTGCCCCGCGTACCGCCCGTCTTTCATTTTTTTCATATCACTGCTGTCATAATCCTCTGCTAACATATTCCGTGGATCTTTATAATCAACTTGAAAAGAGATGCTCTCCTCATCTGATTTCAAATTGTCAACGGTAAAATTGTAAACGAGCTGTCCGCTGTCGTAATACACACTTTTCACTGTCACCGTAATCCCGCGTGATTCCGCTTTCTCATTCAGTTTTGTCACCAAATTGCTTTTAAACAGCGCAGAACCTGCCTTATCCTGAAACAGACTGTAAATTTGTCCGGCAACAGGAATGTTTCCCATAGCCGTGTTAACGGAGGGCATGAATAAGCCTGAGGACAGATACAGAATAAACAAAGCAGCAGCAACCGCGAGGCCGTTTATCACTTTTCGTCCCCATCTCCGTCTGACGGCGCCTTCTTTTCCGGCACGGACTGCGGCGCTGTGTATCACGTTTTTCAATTCAGCTTTCGGCACGTCAATGTCCTGATACAATTGCTTCATTTGATGCTTTTCCATATATGTTTATCCTCCTTTTCCAGCTCCTGCTTCAATGCTTTTCTCGCCCTGTGCAGATGCGTTTTTACAGTGCCTTCCGCCATACCGGTCTGTTCAGCGATCATAGCAATCGAGAAATCTTGAAAATAATAAAGCTGAATGGTCAGCTGTATATGTTCGTCAAGCGTTTCCAGGGCATTCCGAAGATCTATGTATTCTTCAATGTTCTTATTCTCCGCGCGTGTATCATGTTGCGGCTCAAACGGGATGACGTCTCCGTGCTTTTTCCTCATCGCAAAAATCGTATGAAGCAAAATCCGGATCAGCCACGTTTGAAAATATTTCGGCTCCTTCAACTGCGCGATATGAAGAAAAGCCTTGTAAGCCGTTTCCTGAACAGCGTCCAGTGTATCTTCCTTGTGATGCAAATAGAGATAAGCTGTTTTATATAAAGTCTCCTGATGAGCTGTGATCAGTTTTTCAAAGGCTGCGGCATCACCTTTTTTCGCCTTTTTGATCAATCGTTCTTCCTTCACCTTATCCACCTCCTATGCTGTTAGATATGAATCGGGGCAAAACGGTTTCAAAAAGATGAAAAAAAACGCCTCTTTTTTAAAAGAGACGTTTTTTTATCTTGGTTTATTCCCATTCAATGCTTTCTAAACATTATAAGAATTAATTTATTGAATATCAAGCCTTTTGGGGTTTGTAGTTCCTTGATTTAGAAGTTACCATTAAAAATATTGCTCCCCCGTGTTCTGAATATTATGGGAGGGGGTAAATACTGTGATTTAGTGTTTTAGTTGACCTTATAATAAAAAAAGCGCACTAAATCGAATTGAAAGGTGCAAAAACATGATTACAAATCAACAATTAGTCATAAACAATTTGGAAGAAAAATTAAAATCATTTACCCATACAGTTAGCGGAGAGCTTACAAAGGAAGAAGATTTCATCATAGCAAATACAAAAATCCCCACTGATACATTTAATGTAATATTACCGAAATCTCCAAATATCAAAAATACAGTTAAGATCAGACATGGAATCGATAATTTTTCATATAAAAAATATCCCTTTAGTATTTGGATTGATCCTCAGTATTTAACTGAGGATTGGACAAAACTTATACAAGAATATGATCTAAAAGAAGCGGAACGTAATGTAATGATGAAACTTGAAAATACTCTTAATGTTGGGCAAAGAATTTCCCATCAGCTTATGATTACTGCTGTGAAAAATGATGAAGAACTTTTAAAATATATAGACATATTCACGAGCTTATTTGAGGGTACACCAGAAAAAGATGCACTAGAAAGTTATTTTAATACGTTTTCACAAGTAAAATTAGGTTCAGAAGTTCAGATGTTTATTGGATGCAAAGATGAAATGCCTGTAACTACCGGTTTATTAATAGAAACCAAAGATAGCTATGGTATTTATGATGTGATGACAAAAGAAACATTTAGAGGTAAAGGAATTGGCAGTGAAATGTTTCAATTTCTTCTAAAGCAAACAAAGGATAAACAAAAACCAGTTGTATTACAGGCTTCAGAGGATGGAAAAAATATCTATAAGCGATTTGGATTTATAGATGTCGGAGAAATAGTTGTATTTGAATAGAGGGTTTCTTTAATTTGCTTAATTTGAACAAACTTTATTCTAAAACAACATTAATTATTATCCCATTGTGGAATACTTTTTCTTTAAAATTCACGGTTCAATTAATAATATTGGATCAATTGTTGCTATAAAAGAAAAAAGAGCTTAGAACCCTTATAAACCAAGGATTCTAAGCTTCTTTTGACTATTCCCACTCAATCGTTGCAGGCGGCTTGCTCGTAATGTCATACACGACGCGGTTGATGTGTTTCACTTCATTGACGATCCGTGTCGAAATCACTTCGAGCACATCCCAAGGGATACGCGCCCAGTCAGATGTCATGCCGTCAATTGATGTTACGGCACGGATACCGATTGTGTAATCATACGTTCTCGCATCTCCCATGACGCCGACGCTGCGGATGTCAGGAAGAACCGTGAAGTACTGCCAGATGTCGCGCTCAAGGCCGTGGTTCGCCACTTCTTCACGCAGAATCGCGTCTGATTCACGAACGATCTCAAGTTTTTCTTCCGTTACTTCGCCGAGTACGCGGATGCCAAGTCCAGGGCCCGGGAACGGCTGACGCCATACGATATCATCCGGAAGGCCGAGCTCTGTGCCGAGCGCGCGCACTTCGTCTTTGAAAAGGGTGTTCAGCGGCTCGATCAGTTCAAACTGCATATCTTCAGGAAGTCCGCCGACATTGTGATGCGATTTGATCGTTTGCGCCGTAGCAGTACCGCTCTCGATAATATCCGTGTAAAGCGTTCCTTGCGCAAGGTAATCGATGCCTTTCAGCTTGTCCGCTTCATCATCAAACACGTAAATGAATTCGTTGCCGATGATTTTGCGTTTTTGCTCAGGATCAGAAACACCTTTCAGCTTGTTTAAGAATCTGTCTTTCGCATCAACTTTAATGACATTCATATTAAAGCCTTCGCTGAACGTTTTCATGACGCCTTCCGCTTCGCCTTTACGAAGCAGGCCGTGATCGACGAAAATACAAGTCAGCTGGTCGCCGATCGCTTTATGAATTAAAGCAGCCACAACAGAGGAATCAACACCGCCGCTTAGCGCGCAAAGAACCTGCTTGTCTCCGACTGTTTCACGGATTTTTTGCATTTCGATTTCGATAAAGTTTTCCATTGACCATTTGCCTTCACAATCGCAAACGCCGAATACAAAGTTTTTCAGAAGATCATTGCCGTATTCAGAGTGGCGCACTTCCGGGTGGAACTGAACGCCGTACCAATTCTTGTCCGCTTTGCTCATCGCTGAATTCGGGCAGTGATGGCTTGTTGCGTCAACAGTGAAGCCTTCAGGAACTTCTACAACCAAATCGCCGTGGCTCATCCACACAACCTGTTCTTCCGGAAGATCTTTGAACAAGTCAGGGGTTCCTTGAATCTGAATGTTGGCTTTTCCGTATTCGCGCTGGCTTGCCGCCTCGACTTTTCCTCCGAGATAATGAGTCATCAGCTGCATGCCGTAGCAGATGCCCAATACAGGAATATCAAGTTCAAAGATTTTTTCATCACAGCGGAAAGATCCTTCATCATATACACTGTTTGGTCCGCCTGAAAGGATAATTCCTTTTGGATTCATTTCTTTGATTTCCTCAGCTGTCAACGTATGGGGATGCAGCTCGCTATATACGCCAAATTCACGGATCCGGCGGGTAATCAGCTGGTTATACTGACTGCCGAAATCAAGAACAAGAATCATTTCATTCACTAACTTCGTCATGGTTGTCACCTAATCTCCTCTAAGTTTTTGACACAGAAAAAACGGAGGACACACGTTCAGCCCTCTGTCGCGCAAGACTTGTCCGGAAGCCCGGCTTTTTAACGCTCCCGGGCTCCCATTTAACATTCATTTATTCTAACAACAGGACGATATGCGGTCAAGACTATCTTGTTTTAATTATATTTTCCCACAACTGTCCCGATTCATTCCAAAGCTCCGCTGCATTATCCCTGCGGTATAAGGCCCGCTCATAGAGCAGCGTCAGCTCGGACATGTCGTTTGTATGGTACGCCTCGTCAATCCTCGCGGCAAAATCGCGCAGCGTTTCTCCGTCTCCCCTGCTGAATCCTTTTCGTTTCAGCTGGCGGAGCAGCGCGGCATATGCGTCGAAAAAGACGTCTTCATCCGTACGCCGCTTCAATCTGGCTGCTGTAACGTGCGGAATCCAGCGCGCCCGGAACAGCCAGGCGAGTGCCGCCGCGGCTGAAATCACGATGACGATGGCTGCATACGGCCACAGCTGTGCCGCGGTTTTGTTGCGGATCACAGGCTGCGGTGCCGCACGGTGATCCCGCTTTTTCGGTGTTTTTTCTTTTTCCGGCTTTGTTTCCTGACGCTGCTTGTCAGACGATGAATCCGAATTCCCCGCTGAGCCTCCGCTGTCTTTTGCCGCGGTATGATTTTGCTCTGACGTAAACTCCGTCGGATTGGTGAAGCCTTTTGTCGGCTCAAACGTCACCCAGCCCTGATCGGGAAAATACACTTCTACCCACGAATGGGCGTTGTTGTTTGTGACTTCATAAATGTGGCCATTATGGTCGCCTGCCCCTTTATATTCGCCGGATGTATAGCCCTTCACCCAACGGGCGGGGATTCCCGCAGAGCGGAGCAGCACAGCCATTGCCGATGAAAAGTTATCACAATATCCTCTTTTCGTTTCAAACAGAAATTGATCGACATAATCCTGATTGTGCTCCGGAACCGCGACATCCTGTGTATTATACGAAAATGCGGAAGATCCGAGATAATCCTCGATCGCCTTCGCTTTATCGAACATATTATGATGATCCCGCGTCAGTCTGTCCGCAAGCTGTCTCACTCTTTTCGGAAGGCTGTCGGGGACCTGTAAATAACGGTCATTGAATTGATTCTGCTCACGGTATCGTTTCACTTTCACTTTTCTGAGATCATTCAGCTTAAAGACGGGCGCCTGAAAAGTCACCGTGTACCGTCCCATATTGCGGATGTTGCCCACTTGTTCACTGACCGGCATAATTTGCTCGGTGTTTCCGTTCATTTCAAGCTGAATCGAGTGCTTCGGTTTAATATTGGAGACGCCGATCGGATACATGACGTGATTATAGAGATAATTCTCATCAATGGACACCTGTGCCGTATATCGTCTCGTCTGCACACTCCGGTCAAACCATATATCTTCCACGTTGCCTCCGTTCAGTTTATAGGACATGCCCTGATCGGTCTCCACCCAGCCTTTCCCCGTGTATGTATCCTTCGTTTCCACCCGGAAGTACGCCCGTTCTTTTCCCTTCCATGTGAAAACCGGCGTATCATCCTGCTGAAAAGGGCCGCCCAATGTTTCATCATGATTGCCGTAGCCGATTTTGCTTTCGGCGGCGGGCACTTCTTTGTGGTTTGTTATTTTTTTAAGAAACGGCACGGGGTCCGGCCAGTTCGGGTCTGATTTCGGAGCCGCCAGCCCGAACACGACGGAAGCGCAGATAAACAGCATCAGCGGCAGAAACCATTTGAGTATCAATCTTTTTTTAAACGCTATGTGTTCCGTAAGCCGGATGCGCTCCATATACAAAAGCCCCATCATCAAAAAGCCGATAAAGACGATCCGGATGACGGCGTACGCGGCATCATAAGGAGTAAACGTATCAAGCACGGTGATATACGCCACCGTCATGATAAAAAAGAATAATATTTTCCGCTGATAGATCACCCAGTAATGCAGCAAATACACGAGCAGCCATAAAAGCACAAAAAACAGCAATGTGCGGAATGACGGATTCATGTCATTCCATCTTCCGGACCCGATGTGGCGGGCATTTTGCATCACGTCCCGCAAAAAAGAAACGAGCCATTCCGGCTGAAAAACCGAACCTTTATAAAACAAGATGTGAATACTGATCAACGTAAACAGAATGCAGGACGGCACGGTGACGTACCACCTCATCCGGAAGAATGACAGCAGAAATGCCAAACCGATAAAAACGATGAAAAAACCGGTATGTTTTGTATCTGTAAAATTGTGCAGCGGCCTGAGCCATTCCCATAACAATAAAAAAGCGAGAAAATAAAACAGCAGCAGACTCAGCCTGCTTCCCTGGTTCTCGTCATGCGGCATGGCGCGCCACCTCTCTTTCTAAACAACATGGGACACCCGTTTGTCCCTGATCATTTGCACCTTAATATTTTTTTGAGCGAAGATAAGAGCGAGTTTCCGTTCTTTCTCCGAAAGCGCGGCATTCGTTTCTTTCGCCAAAAACACCGTCATGTCAGCACGGCCGGGCTCAGCCTGTTTGAGAAGGTCTTCTGTAAGACTGCCCGTCACGACGGCAATGGAAGCTTTGCGGACGCGCGGATCCGCCAGCTCTTTTCCTAAACGCCCGCCTGCATCGGCTTCTTCCGATTCTGAAGCTGATGCCAGGTAACGCAGCATCTTTCTGAAATGCCGGTCTCCCTCCCGGACGGGAAATACGGTCCGGTCGCTCCCCAATGAAATAAATCCTGCGGGAGAGCCCTTCACAAGCGCCGTGTAAAGCAGGGATGCCGAAGCTGATACCGCGGCTTCAAACGATGGGGACGGCCTGCAGTCCAAAAAGAGAATCATATTCACACTCTGCAGCGGGTCAAATTCCTTCGTCATCAGCTCATTTCGCCGCGCCGATGTTTTCCAGTCAAGTGCGGAAAACCGGTCGCCCGGCTGATAATTTCTGACGCTCGCAGCCATTGCGGAGCGGTGTACCTGAAACGGAGCGCCGGCAGCCGCACCCTCTTCTCCGGATGAGACCTGCGGCTTATAGTGAACAGACCCGTACGCCGGGAAAACCAGAACCGTATCCGTTACGGAAAACGACGCCGTCTTGTCCAAAAGCCCGAGAACATCTCCCGTCCGCACTCTTATCGTATGTAAATGATGCTCTCCGCGCGGCACCTGCGGCAGCTCATATTGTAACGTCAGCTTCCTTTGAAACCACGGAAACACGAGCTGTTTCGCACTGCGCCTCTCGCCAAGCGTTTCCGGCATCACATCTTCAATGACCATATATGTCAGCGGAAACGGCAGGCGCCTCGTCAGCCTGATGGTGACAGACAGCCTGTCGCCTGAGGTTAACTGGGCGGAGGACACGTCACGCGTCACCTGAAACGCCCGTAACGGGTACACAGCGACCAGCCCGGCGTAAACGGTAAACGGCAAAAACGCATAAAATAAAAACCAGCTCACAAATCCGCCCTGAAACATGGCATAAGAAAAGACAGCCGCCGTCAGTACGGCCAACATAAGCAGCTTCCAGCCATATAGAAGCCAATGCATCTTCCTTCTCATTAGCGGACCGACATCCTTTGGACGGGGACTTTTTCCGTTTGCATGATGTCTTCTATAACCGCTTCCGGGGTCACATCGTTAAATTTCGCCTCGGCGGTCAAGATCATTCTGTGCGGCAGCGTATACGGAGCCAAATACTGGACGTCATCAGGAATGACGTAATCGCGGTCATGAAGCAGCGCGTACGCCTGCGCGGCTTTCATTAATGAGATTGAACCGCGCGGACTTACGCCCAGATGTACGGACGGATGCCGGCGGGTATGCTGAGTAATGCCGACGATATACGCTTTAATTCCATCATCCACCCGCACCTGCTCCAATTTTCGCTGAAGGCTGATAAACTGTTCTTTAGAAATGACGGGCTCGATTGTTTCAAGCGGATTGCGCCCTTCCTGCAAAGACAGAACTTGAAGCTCTTCCTCGGCAGTCGGATAGCCCATGCGCAGCTTAAATAAAAACCGGTCAAGCTGGGCTTCGGGAAGCGGATACGTTCCTTCATATTCAACCGGGTTTTGTGTGGCCATGACGAAAAACGGCTCAGCCAGCCGCATTGTCTTTCCGTCAATCGTAACATTCCCTTCCTCCATTGCCTCAAGCAGGGAAGACTGCGTTTTCGGAGAAGTTCTGTTAATTTCATCAGCCAGCACGATATTCCCCATGATCGGTCCAGGGCGGTATTCAAATTCCATCGTTTTCGTATTATAAATAGAGACACCCGTCACATCTGACGGCAGAAGATCCGGCGTGAACTGAATCCTCTTAAAGTCAGCTCCGATCAGCTTGGCCAAAGCGCGGACCATCATCGTTTTTCCGACTCCCGGCACGTCTTCCAGCAGCACATGCCCTTTTGCGAGAATGGCGGCCAGACTGAGTATGGCGATATCCCGTTTTCCTATGATGATGTTTTCAATATGCTCAACGGCTTTCTCCAGCAGCGGATGCAGCTCTTCTTTATAAGCCATTCTTCTCCTCCTAGTCATCTCTCAAATTTCAATTATCGTAACCTAACTTTACCACAAAATATAAACAGTATAAAAAAACGTTTCCAGCGAATTGTTTCCAGTCTGAAAAAGGAAAAAGCTCCCTTTAGAAAGGAAGCTTTATTTCAGCTGGAGAGGCTCCATATGAACGTGTGAATGGTCAATGGCATGTTCCTCTTTCATCTTGCGTTCTACCTCATTTGCGATCTCATGACTCTCTTTAATGTTCAGATCTGACGGCACTTCAATGACGACATCAATATGAACGGAGCTGCCCAGATATCTCGCTTTAATATCTTTTAAACGGCTGACGCCCGCAATCTGTTCAATCGTCTTTTTATAATCAGAAATATGTTTGACATCAAAACCGTCAGTCAGCGAATGAGAGGATTCCTTAAAAATATCCCACGCGGTTTTGCAGATGATCAACCCGATGATAAACGCGGTAACCGTATCCACCCAAGCCAAATGGAACTGTGAAGCAAAAATTCCGATAAACGTGCCGATACTGACGAGCGCATCTGATTTATTATCAGCGGCCGCAGCTGAAAGGGCCTGGCTGTTTACCTTTTTGGCAAGCCCTTTCGTATAGCGGCAGACCATCAGCATCACGACGGCGCTCCCCGCGGCCGTCCAGGCGGCTATCATATCCGGTGTTTCCTCTTTAACGGAAAAAATAGATTGCGCGGCGCTGAACAGCACTTGCATTCCGACAAGCATCATAATAATGGAAGCAATGAGTGACGCGACGGTCTCCGCCCGAAAATGGCCGTAAGGATGATCTTCGTCAGGAGGTTTCTGAGAGATGCGCAAACCGATGAAAACAGCCGCAGATGCCGCGATATCAGTCGCATTATTTAAACCGTCGGCCCGAAGCGCTTCTGAGTGAAACAAATAACCGATCACAAGCTTCACAGCCGACAATGCCGCATATGCGCCAATACTGACAATCGCTCCGGTTTCGCCTTTTTTCAATTCATGATATCTCTCCACTGAAAATCCTCCTTCCCGTTCAATTTTTCCTTCATTATCATACAAAGCGAGGACACAGTGGGTCTATAGAAACATGATTCACTTTCCACAGAAAAATAGTAAGCATAGAACATTTATGCACTCAGGAAACTTATTTTCATTCACAAAACCCCTCTCATCCCAATCGTATCAAGGATTCTCGCCAACCCATGTTCATGGAATTATTTTCAAAACCATTAAAACACAGAAATAACAGAAAATTATTTCTTTTCCTTCCGGCACTTTCTGCTGTACGGACGAGAAAAAATGTCATATTTTCTTACATCATTTTCAACTGCCTGTGGCATTTATGATAGAATAATACTTGTCTGAATATTCAGCATAAACAAACCAAAAGGAGGCAAAGAATGAATCAGCCTAACTCTTTATCAAAGGGATTAAAAACCCGGCATATGACTATGATTTCAATTGCCGGCGTGATCGGCGCCGGATTATTTGTCGGAAGCGGATCCGTCATTCATTCCACCGGACCCGGAGCGATTGTCTCCTACGCTTTAGCAGGATTATTAGTGATTTTTATTATGAGAATGCTGGGGGAAATGTCCTCCGTCAACCCGACAAGCGGTTCGTTTTCACAGTACGCGCATGACGCCATCGGTCCTTGGGCCGGTTTTACGATCGGATGGCTGTATTGGTTTTTCTGGGTCATCGTCATTGCCATTGAAGCCATTGCAGGCGCCGGAATCATACAGTACTGGTTCCCGGGCATTCCGTTATGGCTGACGAGTCTGCTTCTGACCGTGCTGTTAACACTGACGAATATTTATTCAGTTAAATCGTTCGGCGAATTTGAATACTGGCTTTCCTTAGTGAAGGTAGCGACGATCGTTGTCTTCTTAATCGCAGGATTTGCGTTCATTTTCGGAATCGTCCCCGGCAGCAAACCGGTCGGGCTGGAAAATCTGGCGGGACACGGCGGATTTTTCCCTAAAGGTCCAAGTTCCGTTCTGCTCGGCATCGTCGTTGTCATTTTTTCTTTCATGGGATCTGAAATCGTCGCAATCGCAGCGGGAGAAACGTCAAATCCGGTCGAATCCGTCACAAAGGCGACCCGCTCAGTCGTTTGGCGGATCATTATTTTTTACGTCGGCTCCATTGCGGTTGTGGTCACACTGCTGCCGTGGGATTCAGCCAATATTTTGGAAAGCCCCTTCGTTGCCGTTTTGAGCCATATCGGGGTTCCCGCAGCCGCTCAAATCATGAATTTCATCGTCCTGACAGCCGTTCTGTCCTGCCTGAACTCCGGGCTTTATACGACGTCACGGATGCTGTATTCACTGGCAGAGCGAAATGAAGCGCCGCGGCGTTTTATGAAACTGAGCAAAAGAGGCGTACCGGTTCAAGCCATTATCGCCGGCACCTTTTTCTCCTATATTGCCGTTGTTATGAACTACTTTTCTCCCGACTCCGTATTTTTGTTCCTGGTCAATTCATCAGGGGCGATCGCACTGCTCGTCTATCTCGTCATCGCCGTCTCACATCTGAGAATGAGAAAGAAAATCGAACGGACAAACCCTGAATCTCTTAAAATCAAAATGTGGTTTTATCCGTACTTAACCTACCTGACGATCATCGCCATTTGCGCCATCTTGTTATCTATGCTGTTTATCAGTTCAATGCGGTCTGAATTTCTACTGACAGGATTTATTACTCTGCTGGTACTTGCCTCATATGTATTCCGCAAAAAACAAAAACCGAAAGAGAGCGCTTCCGAAAGCCGGATTGCGCAATAACCGCAAACACCCCCCTCAAAAAAGGGCGGGTGTTTTTTTAACCAACCTGTTCAAGGCAGCATTAACTGTAGTACAGGATTTCAATAAATGATAAGGACAGGATGAAAAATGGCTCTAGAAAAATTTGCAGATGAACTGCCGATTATCGAAACACTCCAGCCGCAGAAGAAATCAGACGGCAGCACGTATTATGAAGTCACCATGAAGGAATGCTTTCACAAGCTGCACCGCGATCTCCCGCCGACCCGGCTGTGGGGGTATAACGGTTTATTTCCGGGCCCCACGATCGACGTGAACCAAGATGAAAACGTCTATATTAAATGGATGAATGACCTTCCGGATAAGCATTTTCTGCCCGTGGATCATACCATTCACCATTCAGAAAGCGGCCATCAGGAACCCGATGTCAAAACCGTCGTCCATTTACACGGAGGAGCAACGCCGCCGGACAGCGACGGCTACCCGGAAGCATGGTTCACAAAGGATTTTAAGGAAACGGGTCCTTATTTTGAGAGAGAGGTATACCATTATCCAAACAAACAGCGCGGGGCTCTGTTATGGTATCACGATCACGCCATGGCGATTACGAGGCTCAATGTGTACGCCGGGCTTGCCGGGATGTATATCATTCGCGAGCGAAAAGAAAAGCAGCTGAAGCTTCCCTCCGGAGAGTATGACGTACCGCTTATGATTTTGGACCGCACATTAAATGACGACGGTTCCTTGTCTTACCCGAGCGGACCTGCTAACCCTTCCGAAACGCTGCCCGACCCTTCCATCGTCCCGTTTTTTTGCGGAAATACCATTCTCGTCAATGGTAAAGCGTGGCCGTATATGGAAGTTGAACCGCGGACATATCGTTTCCGCATCCTTAATGCCTCCAATACGAGAACATTTTCTCTCTCGCTCAATAACGGCGGGAAGTTTATTCAAATCGGTTCTGACGGCGGATTGCTTCCCCGCTCTGTCAAAACACAATCTATCAGCTTAGCCCCGGCAGAGCGGTATGATGTGCTCATCGATTTCTCCGCCTTTGACGGAGAACATATCATTTTAACGAACGGCACCGGCTGCGGGGGCGACGCCGATCCGGATACAGACGCCAATGTGATGCAATTCCGCGTCACAAAACCGCTGAAGGGAGCAGACACAAGCCGGAAGCCTAAATATCTTTCAACAATGCCTAATGTGACATCAAAGAGAATACACAATATCAGGACGCTTAAACTCACAAATACGCAAGACAAATACGGCCGGCCCGTTTTGACGCTGAATAACAAGCGATGGCATGATCCTGTGACAGAAGCGCCGAAGCTCGGCACAACGGAAATCTGGTCGATTATCAATCCGATGGGGGGAACCCATCCGATACACCTGCACCTTGTTTCCTTCCAAATCCTTGACCGGCGTCCTTTTGACTTAGAGCGCTATAACAAATTCGGCGACATTGTGTATACAGGCCCCGCCGTCCCGCCTCCTCCAAGTGAAAAAGGCTGGAAAGATACCGTGCAGGCGCACTCGGGAGAGGTCATCAGAATCGCGGCGACCTTCGCTCCTTACAGCGGACGCTACGTATGGCACTGTCATATTCTAGAACATGAAGATTACGACATGATGAGACCGATGGACGTCACGAATAAGCAGTAAACAAATATCCCCCCTTTTAGAGAAGGGGATTTTTTATTTATCCAAAAAGAAAAAATAAAAAGACACTTATTTGCATATACTGTAATAACAGGAAGACGATGCACCCTCATTGGAAATCTGGATAGAAAAAGGAATTAGGAGATTAGGGAAAAGTATGAGACAATGAAGGAGTGCACGAAAATTCATAAGGGAAGAAGTGACTTTATGTCTTACTACAACAAACGTAATCAGGAACCGCTGCCTAAAGAAGATGTCAGTACGTGGGAATGCACAAAAGAGGACTGTATCGGCTGGAGCAGAAAGAATTTTGCCGGCAGTGATACCCCGACTTGCCCCCTTTGCGGCAGTAAAATGATCGACGGCGTCCGTTCGTTGGTAAATCTCCAAAACAATAACCAAACGGCATCAAGTTAGACCTCCCTTTTACGAGTCTCAACATAGAGAAGGCCTCCATGTCTCATGAGAGGCCTTTGCGTTATCATTTCCTTTTATGATGCAAAGGAGCAATGAACATGAAAAACGATCGGCAGCAGAAAGATCTGAAGGAAATGGCAAAACGGCGGAAAATGAACCTTGCCGCACAGTCATTCATCGAAACGCTTCATTTTGCCGTTCCGATTCTCCGTTTTTTCAAATGGCTCGCCTCAGCCGCAGCCAGCTTTGTTCATTAAAAAACACCCAGCGGGCGCTGAGTGTTTTTTTCATGATTGGATGACGGAAAAACTGTTGATAATGCCGTTGTCATTTTCCCAGACTTTTTCGCATTTTTTCGTATCCAAATGATAAGCATAAATGGTCCGGACCTTCGCATTCCGCCCCGTTTCATCCTTCAGACGCTTAGCGCCTTTTGCTTCCGCCATGAAATAAATGATGCTGCCGTCTTTAGAAAACTGAGGCTGGGCATCAATCAGCGGAGCGAAGTCCTTCCCGTTTGAGATAATCGTTTCATCTTTTTTCGTTTTGACATTCATCAGACGGATGGACGCTTTTTGTTCCGTCCCTTTTTGGGTATAAGATGTAAAGACAAGGTTCTTTCCGTCCGGTGACACCGCCACGTCGCTGATAAACTGTTCAAGGTTTGTCAGATCCTGAAGGTGTTCGCCCGCTCCTGCTGCAAACCGGATATTCGTCGGTTCAGGGTCAATCCCCTTCTCATTTGCCTCATCCGTTTTTTGATAATCCTCTTTTACGGAATAATGCAGAAGCGCAAAATCGTTTTGGCTGCGGTTATAAAAGAAGCTGCTTACACTGTCGTCTTTCTCATCGGCGGCGGGATACAGATTTTCATAACGTTTCGTTTTCAAATCAAAAGATGCGAGACGGAAAATATCTTCATCCGCTTTTCCGAGACGGAAATAAATGTGCGTCAGATCCTTTGATAAAAACAGACTGTCAGCGCTTGCCGTTCCTTTATAAAGCACCGTCTTCTTTTTCGTCTTCAGATCAAGCTTATAGAGACGCATCTCATTTTGGTCATTATTCCCGACAAAATAGAGCACCTGATGGGCGTCATCCAGCGCAAACGCCGGATATGCCGAAAGCTTTTCCTCATACAGCACGCGGCCGTCCTCGTAATATTTCGTCATCAGATCTTTGTCTGTAATGGAAACAAGCAGCTTGTCATGGCCGCCGGAGACAACGGCTTTTCCGCCGCCGTCGCTTTTTCCTTTAATCAGTAAAACGGACGCGATGACCGCCGCCGCCAAAACGGCTGCCAGCAACATCCAGATCCATCGTTTCTTCTTCATTATCAATCTCTCCGTCAATCAGAAAAAGCAAGAATCAGAGTCCTTGCTTTTTAAGATGGTCTATTTTAATAGCTGTAGTGTCCGGATACTCTTCCTTTGCTTAACGGATATCCGAGCGCTTTGAACGCTTTCGGGCTGACATCCAATACGGCATTCGGCAGACGGCCTACATCATTTTTGTATACGGTGATAACCTTTTTCGGTTTTGCTTTCGCATAAGCTCTGATTTTCGTTCCGTTTCTCGGAACGTCAAATCCTAATTTTGTCGCGCAATCCCAGTGTCCCAGTTTTTTACCGGAAGATCCTTTTTTACCGACTCCATTATACCATGTAATATTTCCGTTCACTTTTTTAGCACTTGCATCAGAAGAGTAACTGATCGCTCCCAGCGTACTTCCTGCTAAAATCAATAAGGCTAAGAATAACTTCTTCAAGCTTTCGTCCTCCTGATTCTTTATTCTAGGCAAAATTATACACCAAGAAGACGATTATAATATTTCAATCACTTTACATGTTCATTACAACGTGATGAGACATGCACACAACGACGGCACAATTTCCTGTTCTATATAATTCCATGGTAAATTATACTACAAAATTTAATTCATTAGCGTTATAATATTCATAGAGTATTTCTGCATTCAATATGGACTTTTTATAAGGCCTATTGATAGTTGCATAATATGATATATTTTGAGAAAAATCAGGCTTTAGGAAGCAGGCACTTTATTCCTTTTAACCGTGGTTCATATTGATCATGTACCTATACTCGTTTCAATCAGACTAGGAGTGATAATCAATGAAAGCGGCAAGATGGCACAATCAAAAAGACATTCGAATCGAAAACATTGATGAACCTAAAGCAGAACCGGGTAAAGTCAAAATTAAAGTCAAATGGTGCGGGATTTGCGGAAGCGACCTTCATGAATATTTGGGAGGCCCGATCTTTATTCCGGTCGGCAAACCTCATCCGTTAACAAACGAAATGGCGCCCGTCACGATGGGTCACGAATTCTCAGGAGAAGTCGTTGAAGTGGGCGAAGGCGTCAAAAATTACAGCGTCGGCGACCGTGTCGTCGTGGAACCGATTTTTGCCACACACGGACATCAGGGAGCCTATAACCTTGATGAACAAATGGGATTCTTAGGCTTAGCCGGAGGCGGCGGCGGATTTTCTGAATATGTATCCGTTGACGAAGAATTGCTGTTTAAGCTTCCTGAAGAGCTTTCTTACGAACAGGGCGCGCTTGTTGAGCCGTCAGCGGTAGCGCTTTACGCCGTCCGCCAAAGCAAATTAAAAGCGGGCGACAAGGCGGCAGTTTTTGGCTGCGGACCGATCGGGCTGCTTGTGATTGAAGCCCTGAAAGCGGCCGGCGCCACAGATATTTACGCGGTTGAACTTTCACCGGAGCGTCAGGAAAAAGCGAAAGAACTCGGCGCTATCATCATTGATCCGTCAAAAACGGACGATGTCGTTGAAGAAATCGCTAAACGCACAAACGGCGGCGTTGATGTTTCTTATGAAGTAACAGGCGTTCCTGTCGTTCTCCGCCAGGCGATCCAGTCAACAAACATTGCCGGTGAAACGGTTATCGTCAGCATCTGGGAAAAAGGAGCGGAAATTCATCCGAACGATATCGTCATCAAAGAACGGACCGTAAAAGGCATTATCGGATACCGTGACATCTTCCCTTCCGTTCTTGCACTGATGAAAGAGGGGTACTTCTCAGCAGATAAGCTCGTCACGAAAAAAATCGTGCTCGACGATCTGATTGAAGAAGGCTTCGGTGCTTTAATCAAAGAGAAAAACCAAGTGAAAATCTTAGTCAAACCGAACTAAACCGTTCAGCTGAATATCAACACATCCGAAAAAGAGCCGTTCCGGCTCTTTTTTTTATCTCATCGTCTTTCCTTCCTTTTCCTTTTAAAAATGATCCCCTCTGCGCAAACTATTTTTCACCCTGTCCCGTCTATCCTTAGGCAGCAGCCTATGATACGTATTTTAAAAAAAGGAGCCCTTTGAAGCAATGAAGAACGAAACAGCCAAAGCGTCGCTTGTGACGTGCATAACTGAGCGCAAGGAAGACTTTTACCGGCTGGCGTACAGTTACGTAAAGAACAAGGATGACGCGTTAGATATTGTTCAAGAATCAATTCAAAAAGCGCTGACATCGGTCGAATCCGTCAAAAACCCCGATGTGATCAAAAGCTGGTTTTATAAAATTTTAGTGCGCACGGCCATTGATTTTCTCCGCAAACAGAAAAAACTGAAAGTGATGGACGATGAAACGATCGAGTTTTTAAGCCGCGGAAAGGAAGATCACTACAAAGACACAGACCTTCACGAAGCGCTTGATGACCTGCCGCATCAATATAAAACCATTATCATTCTGCGTTTCTTTGAAGACCTGAAATTAGAAGAAATCGCGGACATCACGGGGGAAAACATCAACACCGTCAAAACACGCCTTTACAGGGGGCTGAAGCTCATGCGCATTCAGCTGACGAAGGAGGATCTTTCTTAATGGAAAAGAGATTAGAACAATTAAGAGAAGAGTATAAAAGCGTACCCATTCCTAAGGAACTGGACAGCATTGTCGAAAAAGCCCTTCAGCAAAAACCGAAGAAAAAACGAATCGTGATGTGGCCGACATCCGCGGCAGTCGCTGCGGCCGTCTTATTTACCGCCGTTGTCAATATCAATCCGGATGCCGCACAAGCCATGTCTAAAATCCCCGTCATCGGCAAAGTCGTCCAAGCCATCACATTCACGGAGATGAAGGAAGAAAAGAACCAATCAAGCATTGATGTGAAAACGCCCGCTCTGTCCGGCCTTTCCGATCATAAACTCGAAGACAGCATCAACCGGCATTATATGAAAGAAAGCAAAGAGCTGTATCAGGAATTTATGAAGGCGACCTCAAAAAGCAAAAAAGGCCACCTCAGTATTTACAGCGATTATGAAACCGTTACTGACACAGCGGATTTGATCTCAATCCGCCGTGATATCGAAAAAACGCAAGCTTCCTCTTATACGCAAAGCCGTTACATCACGATTGATAAAAAGAATGAGGCCGTGCTTACGTTAAAGAGCTTATTTAAAGATGACCGTTATATTAAAGTCATCAGCGAAAATATTAAAGAACAAATGAAAAAACAGATGAAAGAAGATCCGAATAAAATATACTGGGTCGAAGATAATGATATGTCGGAGCCTTTTAAAGCGATCCGCGCCGACCAGAATTTTTATATTACAGATAAGCACAAACTTGTCATCTCATTTGATGAATACGAAGCGGCACCCGGATATATGGGCGTTACAGAGTTTACAATACCGACCTCCGTCATCTCCAAGCTGCTTGTCGGAGACCGCTACATCAGATAAAGAAAGAAAAAAATCCATGATATCCGCAGATCATGGATTTTTTCTTTCGTCCCGCAACAGCCAAGATGCACAAGGGACCCTTTTCATATATCAGACGCCGGACGGGGGCTGAAAAGTTTAAGAAAATCACAGCATTTCATTCATTTTTTCTGAAACAAAATCCCCTTCCGAATGCGTCTAATTAACGGAACAAATGGAAGACTGTACAGAAATCTGCCATAGCCATCCGCAAAACAGCGAGAATTTCCGCACACATTATTGGAGGAATACCATGTCAGACAAGTCACTGCATCACCGCTATATTCCCGGACTGGATGGACTTCGCGCCTTTGCCGTCCTCGCAGTTATCGCATATCATCTGAATTTTAACTGGGCCGACGGCGGTTTCATTGGTGTTGATATCTTTTTTGTTTTATCGGGTTATTTAATTACATCTATTATATTGCCTGCCCAAGGCAATGCCATCACCCTTGATTTGCGTGATTTTTGGGTGCGCCGGATCAGGCGGCTTCTGCCGGCGGCTTATCTCATGATTATCACGACGGTCATTTGGGTCGTATTGTTTAACAGCGAGCTCCTGCATACCGTACGCGGGGATGCGGTCTCCTCACTTTTTTACATAAGCAATTGGTGGTTTATCTTTCATCAGCTTTCTTATTTCGACAGCTTCGGCTCCCCTTCGCCATTAAAAAACCTTTGGTCGCTGGCGATTGAAGAACAGTTTTATATCATATGGCCCTTCCTGCTGCTTGCGGGAATGTACATATGTAAAACACGGGCCCGGCTTGCGGCCGCGGTCATGTTCCTCGCGTTATGTTCGGCAGTCGTAATGAGTATGATGTATGTGCCCGGCGGAGATCCGAGCCGCGTTTATTACGGGACGGATACCCGCTCATTTGAATTGCTGATCGGCTGCGCTTTAGCTTTAGTGTGGCCGATGAAACGATTATCTTCCAAACGGCTGCCGAGCAGCATGAAACACCTGCTTCACGGGACGGAGCTTGCGGCTTTTGCCGCGCTGCTGCTTTGCGTCTTTTACACGGATGAATATGAACCCTTCTTGTACAAGGGCGGCATGCTTTTGATCAGTATCACCGCAGCGGTTCTTGTCGCATGTTTATGCCATCCGAGCAGCTTTTTGGGACATGTTCTTTCATGGAAGCCGCTTCGCTGGATCGGAACGAGATCATACGGAATCTATCTTTGGCATTACCCGGTTATCGTACTGAGCACACCCGTGCAGGAAATCGGAAATCCGGTTTATTGGCACTGCGCCGTCAGAATCGGCGCCACTTTCATTCTTGCCGAGCTATCTTACCATTTCATTGAACAGCCGATCCGCACTGCGGGCTTCCGGCCATTTTTACGCCGCGTGTTTCTGAACCGCTTTTTGGAATGGAAGACGTCCTCTGTCATCAGCAGAATGTCGCTCGGCCTCATTCTTGCCGCCATTCTCGTATTTGCGGGCGGGCTGTCAGGAATAGCCGAAGAGAAAAAACAGCCGCAATGGACGTACGCGCAAAATGATCAGCAAGAAACGGCCGATCACGATCAGCCTGCAAAAGAAGATGACAGCAAGAAAAAACACAGCGGCGAAAAAACAGACACCGCGTCAGACACAAACAAGAAAGAACCAACAGACAAATCAAATACAAAGAAAAACGAAGAGAAAAAGGAACGGTCATCTCAAAAAACGGCTGATCCAAAACAAACACAGCCTCAGCAAGACGTGCTGGCTATCGGTGACTCGGTGATGCTGGACATTGCGTCATACCTGCGGCAGTCCCTCCCTCATGTCACCATCGACGGAAAGGTAGGAAGACAAGTCTCTCAAGCACTCCAGCTTACTTCGGAATATGCGTCATTTAATCAGCCGAACAAAGCGGTCATCATCGAGTTAGGGACGAACGGCTATTTCACAAACAGCCAAATTGAATCACTGATCAGCTCCTTTTCAAAAGCCGATATCTATCTTGTCAACACACGTGTGCCGCGGCAGTGGGAAAGCAAAGTAAACGAGTCATTGCGCCGGCAGGCCGAGTCACGGAAAAATGTGACGCTTGTCGATTGGCACGCAAAAGCATTGCAGCACCCTGAATACTTCACACCGGACGGCGTCCATCTCATACCTGAGGGATCAAAAGCGCTGACATCCCTCATCGTTCAAACAATGAAATCATGACAAAAAAAGAGGCCCAAAAAAGGCCTCTTTTTCGTATATCGTCACGCAAGCTTCTGTCCGCAATTCGGGCAAAAATTCGCGCCTTCCGTTTTCGTTCCGCAGTTCGGACAGAATTTCGGCTTAGCCGCTCCTTCCGAGCCGTTCGCCGGTGCCGTCCCCTGATTCTGCTGACTTTGATTTTGCTGCGGCTGGTTCTGCTGATTTTGGTTCATTTGGTTCATCATTTGATTTGCCGCATTCATTCCCATCATCATGCCTGCCATGTCTGAGGCGGCGCCGCTTCCGCTCATTTGGCCGGATGACATTCCGTCCGTCATGGAAATCTGCTGATAGCGGTTCACATCGCCCACCATGCCGTAAGAAGCGTTTTTCGTAATCATATCCTGAACTTCCTGCGGATAGTTAAAGCTCATAATATTGAAGCCCGTAATCGACATGCCGTCTCCGATCAGCTGCATATCAAGATCTTCTTGAATCCCTTTTCCGATTTCAAAGGAATTCGACTGCAGATTGAACATGTCTTTTCCTTCTCTGGTGATCCATTTCATCAAAAGCTGATCGAGAATAGACGTAATCCGGATTTTAATGTCCTCCACTAAATAGCTGTCTTTGACACCCGCAATCTTATCAATCAATCCGATGTAGTCAATGACCTTGAAGTTAAATGTGCCGTTTGCGCGGATCGGCATACCGCCCGGCATACCTGCCGCCGGAATGTTGATAGCGTTTTTTGTGCCCCACTTCACGGTGAACTCCTTCGTATTCACAAACAGCACTTCAGCCCGCATGCCGCTGTTAAAGCCAAACTTAAACCCTTTTAGTGTAGATAGAAACGGAATGATTTCTGATTCGATATCATAATCGCCGTCATCACGGAAAATCCCTTCAATCTTCCCGTTGTATAAAAAGATGGCATCCTGTCCCGGCCGGATGATCAGACGGCTGCCTTTTTTAATTTCACGGTTGTTCCATTTATAGAAAACCATGTCATCTCTGAATTCTTCCCATTCCACCACATTTGCTAACTGATTTCTGAAAAAACCCATGTATGCTCAAATCCTTTACATATAATTTAAAAACTTCCCTTGCTTCCGCTGTAACTCGTGCCGCCCCTCGTGACTCCGCCGTCATTGTCATTATCTTTATCAGGCTTTTTTTCCCTTGTAACGTCGGTTCGGATATATGTGTCGTGCTGGCTCAGCACTTCAGACGTATCGTGGTCCATATACGTGCTGCCGGTGACGGTGACCTTGCCGCCGGAATTGTACACCATCACGGTGACGGCGATGCCGGCCGCGGCTGCGGCAAGAATGAGCTGAAACCACCATGTGAGCAGCAGATTGTCAGACTTGTCGTCCGGGCTTTTCCCCATATCTTTATAAGCCATCTTGATGTAGGTCTGAAACGCCTTTTCATAATGGCCTGCGGAAATATCTGACGAGATCGTATTTCTGATCGTATTCAGCCGGCTGCTGTTCAAATACGTCTCCGCCTTTTTATATCCGGAGAGAAATACTTCCCGATCCTTCATATCAATAGTCAATATCGCCGTGCTTTCGCTAAAATGACTGTCATAAAAATCACCGGCGTACTGCTCGATGTCCTTACCGCCCGTTCCGTTTGCGGTAAGAATGATAAAATCGGTATGGCGCTTTGCCCCGAGCTTCCCGGCCAATTCCTCAAGTTTCTTCGTTTCATCCTTCGTTAATAAATGAGCATTGTCATAAACATATTGCTTCTGTTCCGCGGCAGACGCCGATGTATGTAAACCAAAAGACAGCATCAGAAAAAGGACGAAGCAGAAGAGACACGCTTTTTTTATCGATACTTTCATCAAAAACCGCCTCCTATCATAAGTGAGACGAGTCTTAATGCTAAAAACGCACCGGCGGTTATGCCGCCGAACCACGCGGCCACTTTTCCGGCACTGATCGGCGGTTTGCCGACAACCTTGCCCGTCTGCCCGTTCATCGCAAAAATGTGCTCAGCCCGCTCATAGTCGTAGCTGACCATCCAGACCGGAAGCAGTACGTAAAAGCTGCTGATTTTATCGGTCTGAATCTGCTCATCCGTAATGTCAGCCGTCGTATATCCGGAGAAGGTGGATCTGATATAAGAATCAATATAATGGCTGATTTTATCCTTCGCCCGCGGAAAGAGATCGTCATCGGTATAATTGTACTTTTCCGCAATATATCCCGCTAAATAGGCCGTATTAAACTCCTTCAGCTCACTGTATGAGTAAGGCTCCAATTTGTCCATTAATTCATCATTCATTTTTTCTGAAGCGTCGACCGGAATTTTGAGATAATCAAGATTGATATCGCGGTACGCGTTGTAATACTCGGTCTCCGTCACCCGGTATTCTCCATCTTCATAGTGATGCACTCTCGTACAAACGGCATTGACCTGAACCTTGCTGTTTAAATCAAACATCCAAAACGGCACGTACATGCCCGTTATGCTCTTCACCCGATCGGCAGACATAAATCCTTTCGGTGTCAGCCGGCCGTTTCGGCACCACTTTTTAAAAGCGCTCATGGCTTCTTCCTTGCTGATCGTAAAAGGGATCACCATCGAAGGCGCGAGATTTCCCGATAATCGGTCGGCGAGAACGGCGGCTCCTCCGCAAAACCCGCACGTCGTGGCCGTCGTTTCCGCCTCAGTCATTAATACCGCGCCGCAATTTTCACAGCGGTACTCGTTCGCCTCATTTTCGGAAAATCTCGTCGTTATATACTCCTTTGGCAGGCTTTCAATCTGATCCTGCCGCCCGCAGCTGTGACATGTCAGCATGCCGGATGAACTGTCAAAGACCATATCATCGCCGCAGTTCGGGCATTTATAAGAAATGATCATTCTGTTTCTCTCACTTTCTCTTTATATCGGACAAAGCTGCAGCCCGCTGTCTATTGATCTTTACTGAAAAGCATTTTCTGCTTAAGCGCCGCCAATTCATCATCGACACTGCTTTGATTGCTGTCATATTTAGCCGTCAGCTCGTCAATATCGTCTTTCGGAGACGCGTTCAGCTCAGCCATCGCATTGGCATGATCAAGCGCTTGGTTGACCTTGTCTTCCATTCTGCCGAAAGCTGTCATCGATTGGCCCGCATTTGACACAGAGGACCCCAATTTGTTCATTCTCTCCTGCGTTTTTGCCACAGACCACTTCGCTTTGATGGCATTTCGGCGCGACTCAAGCTCTCCGATATCAGCGACAAGCTTGTCATGCATTTTGCGCATTTGAGACGCGTTGGAAGAAGCGAGCTGATAAGCCGTCTGCAGCTCAGTCAGTCTTGATTCAACAGCCGCTTTCCTTTCCAAAAATGTCCGCGCATCGGCTTCATTGCCGGCCTGCAACGCTTTCATCGCATAACTTTCCATCTTTTCGGCATCAGCCTGGCATTCTGTTAACGCTCTTTTCGCCCGCTGTTCCTCAGCCATGACAGAAGCCGTCTCCGCTTTCACTTTTCCTAAATCACTGTTCAGATTCCGCAAATATTGATCAACCATTTTTTCAGGGTTTTCAGCTTTATCCAGCAGCGCATTGATATTGCTTGACATGATGTCTTTAAATCTTCCTAAAATACTCATTTTTCATTTTCCTCCCAAAATTAAATAGTAACAAGTTCATAGTTATCTATACTGTTTTTTTCGAAAAAAGTTTCATTTTCTCATGAATTTATGTATTTTTATATGAAAATAGTCTCATCCAGCCCATTTGTGCCGGCGGAAATTCTTTATGACCAGATACAGTGAGAACAAAAAATAAACAAACAGCCCGATCATCAACCCGCTTATTAACGGATAATGTTTCGCAGCATACACAAAGAAATCAAGCTGCGAAATCTGTTCAGGACTTGTAATCGTATCCGTCCCATTCAAAAGCTTTGAAAATTTCGCCGTATCATTCCAATCAAACGAATCAGAAACAAGCTCACTCCCCTGATACCAATTCACAGCGGCGAGACAGAGAAAACAAAAAACAGAAAACGCGCATTGCACAATAAGAAAAACATGTTTCATGAAAAACATTCCTCCGCGGTTCAATATCATGGGCCGTCACACTATACATGACGGCAGCAGCAGAAACTTGGTTTTACTCAGAACTGATAAAAACGTGATTGTATGTACTTCACATCGGTTCAATTTACTGGATGCTTTTCTAAAGTATACCGTATATCGAAAAGGGTTTCAGACCTAAATAAAGAGGATGCTTCCCGAAGTCCGATGACTTTCAAGAAGCATCCTCGATATTTTACAGAGTCACTCCAACCTCTTTTAAGCTCGGCAAAGCATCAATCGCACCGATTTTAGTGCACACGAGCGCCCCCACCTTATTGGCAAATGAGACAATATCACGCAGCTTCGCAGAATCTTCGGCTGCCGTCTGAATCTCATCCGTGCGCGCCAGCTGATACAGCGCCGCGCCGACAAACGCATCTCCCGCTCCCGTTGAGTCTATTGATGTCACCGGAATGCTCGGAATGATGTCAATATCCTTCCCATTTGAAAGAAGGGTACCGCTTTTCCCGAGTGTCACCGCAACAATGCCGGCCCCGAGCTCATGAAGAACCGCAACACCTTCTTTATGATCCTTCGCACCGCTGATGATCTCAAGCTCTTCGTCACTGACTTTCACAAAATCACTTACGGCAACGGCTTTTTTTGCGGTGTTTATAAACTCTGAAACTCTTCCTTTCCATAAATCCTCACGGTAGTTAGGATCGAAGGAAATAAACTGTCCATTGTCTTTCGCAATCGACATCAGCCGTAAATAGGCTGAGCAAAACGGATCAGATAACAATGCCGTCGCTGATCCGAAATGAAGGATTTTCGCATCGTTTACCTTTTCCAGATCAATATCATCCAGCGTTAACAAAGCGTCCGCTCCTCTGTTAAACACAAAGTCGCGCTCCCCATTTTGTTTTAATGAAACAAACGCAAGCGTTGTAGGCGCTTTCTCATCCATGACGAGCATAGAGGTATCGACATGTGCGGCGTCCAATGTCTGCTTCAGAAAATACCCGAACGGATCTTTGCCTGTTTTTCCGCTGAAAGCCGCGTCTCCGCCCAGCTTAGCAATCGCTGCCGACACATTCGCCGGTGCGCCGCCGGCACTTTTTAAGAAATTGCGCCCTTCCGTCAAATCAACATCCACATCGGTACAAAAGAAATCAATTAACAACTCTCCAATACAAATAACAGATTGGCTTCCCACATTATCACACTCATTTGTCAATTCTCGATTATAGTTTCAGTATAGTGCTTTCTGTCATAAATACAACCGTTTACATAGAATATTTTAAATTTTACGTATACTTATCTGGCAGCCCTTTGCTCCAGATCAGACATCATCTGCTGATATTTTTTTTCAGTTAAAGGATAAAAAGAAATAAGAATAATAGACAGCAGAATGAACAATCCCGGGATGAGCGCATTCATATTTTTAATCGCATTCAATGACGAGGCCGTCTGATCGGTATTCGCGGCATATCCGGCGATTCCGAGATAAACGGCCGAAAATGACCCGGCTAACGCAACTCCGAGCTTATTGATGAAACTCATGCTCGAAATCACCACGCCATCAGCCCGGACTCCGGTTTTCCATTCCGCATAATCGACACAATCGGCAACCATTCCCCAAGCAAGCGTATTTAAAGGCGTCGTAAAAAATCCCGAAACGAAAAGCCAAAAGAAAATAAGCGGCAGCGAAGAATACGATGTAAACTGAAGGCCCGCATAAGAAATCAGCGATAGCGCCGCCGTGATGATCATAACCTGCTTCCGGCCCCGCTTCTCAGAAAAGAAAGGAATAAACAGATTGCTGATCAGCGCCGCGCCGAAAAACAACACGGTTCCTAAAAACACAAATTCCTTATGGCTGACGTTATACGTAAAATAGTACACCATCGTGCTGAGCTTAATGTTAAACCCAATCGCAAACGCCAAAAATGCAGAAACCAAAATGAGCAAAGGCTTGTTTCGGAACAAAACAGACAACGTCTTTTTCATTCCTTGTTTTTTTCTTTTTTCAGGCTGAATCCGCTCCCGTACAGTAAAGAAACTAAATAGATTCAAAACGATGCTGACAGCCGCATAGATGAGCGCCGTCATCTGAAATCCAAACGCCTGATCTTTCCCGCCGATGGCGTCCGCAAGCGGTGTCGCACAGGAAATCGATAACAGGATTCCGATATAAACCAAAATCATCCGGGTCGTCGTCAGAACCGTCCGTTCCTCCACGGAATTCGTCATCCGCCCCGTTAAGCTGTTGACCGGAATCGTCTGCATGCTGAAGGACATCCCAAGCAGAATATAAGTGATGTACGCATAAACCATATTCCCCGTCTCGCCGAAATGAGGGGTCGTGAAGCATAAGAACGTAAATAGCGCAAAAGGAAACGCCACCCACAAAAGATACGGCCTTGCCTTTCCCCATCTTGTATTCGTCTTGTCTAAAATCACGCCCATAATCGGGTCAAAAACAGCGTCCAGCACCCTTACGATAAGAAACAAAGCTGCGATGACCGCAGGCTTAATGCCGCCGACGTCTGTATAGTAGAATAATAAGTATGCGTTTACAAACTGAAAGATAATATTGTACGACATATCGCCGAATCCGTAGCCGATCCGTTCCATCCAGGACAGGCCGCGATATTTCGTCTTTACTGCCGCTGCTTTTTCTGTTTCAATCATCATTTCCCACCCCAAGAATCCGTTTTCATTTTTGATAAGCAAGAGGGAGAATGCAAAGATCCTCCCCGTTCACTCAGCGATTTGGATACACCATCACTTTTAAGCATTCATTTTTGTATTGAAAGGCCCGTTCCATCGCCTCTTGCGTCTGCTCCAACGGATATTGGTCCGTTACAAGATGCTTCGTGTCCACTATGCCGGAAGCGAGAAATTCAATTCCCTTCGGATACGTATTCGCATAACGGAAGATTCCGTATATATCAATCTCGTTATCTGCAATAAACGGCACATTGAGCGGAATCTCGTTCTGAGAAGGCAAACCGACAATCGCCAGTTTTCCGCCCCGGCGCACGGAAGCCAGTGCGGATTGCAATGCCGCCGGATTCCCCGCTGTTTCCCAGGCAGCATCAACGCCTCTGCCATTCGTGATCGTTTTGATTTCTTCACCGGCATCCTGTTCCCGGACATTGATGACATGCGTTGCGCCCATTTTTTTCGCGGCATCTAGCCGCAGCGGCTCCAAGTCGGTCACAATGATTGTGCCTGCCCCGTATGCTTTCGCTGCCGCAACGGCCATCAGCCCCACAGGACCCATTCCCATGATCGCAACTGTTGAACCGGGCTGAAGCTTCGTTCTCGCGGCCGCATGAATGCCGACAGAAAACGGTTCAATCAAAGCCGCATCTTCATAGGATAGTGAATCCGGAATCGAGAAAACAAAGTCCTGGCGCATTTTGATATATTGGACAAACGCGCCGTCAACCGGCGGTGTCGCCAAAAACTGTACATCCGGGCAAAGGTTATAACGCCCCTCCTTACACGCCTCACAGCGTCCGCATGTGACACCGGGTTCGACGGCGACACGGTCTCCCACCTTGAATTGATCGACAGACGATCCGACGGCGGCAATTTCTCCCGCACATTCATGACCGAGGATAAATGGTTTTTCCACTACATAATTGCCTATTCTGCCATTTGTATAGTAATGCAGATCAGATCCGCAAATTCCGACAGCCATCACCTTAATCAACACTTCATCATGATTGATTTCAGGCACGGGCAATGTTTCGATTTTGATTTCTCTCGTGTTGTGCATAACCGCCGCTTTCATGTTTTGAGGCACTGTGTGAGTCATTTGGCAAAATCCTTTCTCTGCTTTGAAATGTAAGTGCATACATTTTTGTTTTCTCTGTTACTGCCCCTATTTTATCTGCTTTTCCATACATTCAGCAGCCTTTCCTGCTGTATAAAAGGACAGCCGCACTGTACTTTTTATTTTTTCATATACAAAAAACACTGAATTGATAAAATAGTACTAATAGGAGGTGCAGGCTAATGGCTGAACTTGAAAACCGGACACATTTTGCAGAACTGCTGGCACCTGCCGTCAAATCGCTGAAACTTCATCCTGATTATAAAGTCAGAAGGAAAAAGAACGAAAAAGCAGGACAGTCTTATATAGATCAAATCGCACTCCGATTAGGCGTTTCCTCTAACACGATCAAAAGCTGGATCGGACAGATGGGCGCAAACTACATTCCCGGACGAATTGACGACGGAAAGCTGTTCGGCATGATCTGGATCATTATAGAAAAGACTGATATGGATTCTGAATGGCTGACCGATCTTCTGGAAACCACCACCATTCCCGTCATCAAACCCGCATTGCCCGTTTGGACGGCGTCTTGTCTAAAAAAAGCAAAAATACTCCGGAAAGACGGATCATTCGGAGCGCCGAGTGATGACGATGTTGAAAAAGCAGTAAAGCGGCTGTTTCATGACAGACCAAGCCACGAAACGAATGCGCTTACAAGAAACTCCGTCACGCATAACTTACCGTCACGCCGGACGGGAAACTTTATCGGCCGCGACTTTGATATAGAGGCGATCCGGCAATGGATGCTGTCTCCGTCACCGGTCTGTTTACTCACCGGCTGGGCCGGCATGGGAAAAACAACAATCGCTCTTGAAGCAGCCTACCTTTGTGCCGGCGGTTCACCAGATTGGCCGGCATTCAACAGCATCATCTGGATCAGCGCGGACTGGAAAGGATTGAGCTTCAGCGATTTTTTAAACACAATCGCCTATCAGCTCGGACGCACAGAACAAATCGACAAATCCATCAACGAAAAACGGTTCATCGTCCGCAATGCATTAGCCGCTCATTCAAACGAAAAACCGGTATTGCTGATCGTTGACAGCATTGATACAGCGGAACGTGACATTCACGAATTTATCATCGGCCTTCCGCAAGGCGTAAAGGTCCTCCTTACGGCACGGGAAAACGTAAAACAGACTTACCGGGACGGCTTCGGGGAACTGGCGGCCATCCAGCTGAGCGGCCTTGAACAAACGGATGCCCTTGATTTTTTTCATCAAGAAGTGAACCGCTGTCTGCAAACATGCAACCTCCCGCAAAAACGGGAAAAGCTGGAGCAGCTGTTGGAGCTATCGCCTGACCTTAAAAATGAATTCATCTCGGCAGCCGCCGGCAACCCGAAGGCCATGGCACTGAGCATTGCATACATGTCAGACGACGACATCCCCGCTCCCCAGCTCATTCAAGAACTTAAACAAGCGGGCTACTCATTATTGGAATTGTTTGAGGTTCTCTTTGGCCGCACATGGGGCAGATGTCATGAAGACACACGAAAACTATGGCAGACGCTTTGCTTTTTCGCTAAGCCCCCTGATGAGAAAAGCTTGGCTCAAGCGGCCGGATTAGACGTCCGGCGGTGTCATTACGCGATTGAGCAAATGAGGTCATATGCTTTAATACAGCCGGAACGAAGCGAAGGAAGTATTAAATATGCAGCCCATCAAACCGTTGTCGCTTACGGAGAACAGCACTTATCCGAAAATCACGAATTTGCAAAAGAAGCCCGCAGCCGCTGGGCGCATTATTATATTGATTATGCGGAAACCCATATAAAGCGGGAACAGCCCAATTCCGTCTATTGGAGCTACTTGCTGGGACGGAATTTAGAGCAAATGAAAAAGGAATGGCCGAACATCCTAAAGGTCATCGAATGGTCGGGCGAAACCGGACAACATGACATTCTGATTAAACTCATCATCCGCACCAGCCATTTTCTAAGCAGAATCAACCTGCCTCTGCGAATCGAATACGGATTAAAAGCCGCCGATGCCGCCCGTCAATCAGGCGAACACACGCGGGAAGCTTACTTTCGGATCGACACGGCAGGGTGGGCGCTGATGGAAGTCAACGATTCAGACGGAGCTCTCAGGCAAATAGAAGCCGGCCTGAAAATACTCGAACAATCAGGCGCACCGGATCACGACGACTTGAAAGTATGGGGAACCGCCCTGCAATCGAGGCTGCTGTTAAAAATCGGAGAACCGGACAAAGCGGCAGCAATGCTGGACGGAATCAAAGATCAGCCCGTCTCCCCCATTATCCGCCACAGAGTTCTTCTGGTTCGCGGCGACCTGAGTTTCGCCCGCTCTCACTACGAAGAAGCCATCATATTATACGAAGCGGCAAACAAAACCAGCGCCGCATACGGCGGCGAAAAAACGATAGAAGCCTATTTCAACCTCGGCATGGCTTACGTGAAGTGTGATCAGCTCGAAAAAGCGGAAAAAGCCTTTGAACAAATGCTCTATGACAAACACAACGCCAATCAAGTTGAGTTGATCTATTACTATTACGGAATGGCACAGCTGTTGTATCGTAAAGGAGAAAATAAGAAAGCGATGGAATCGAATCAGAAGGCGATGCGTTTGATTGATTCGTGGGAGCCTGGGATTGGGATTCGGGGTGAGGTGGAGCAGCTGAGAATGGTGCTTGAAGGAAATGATGAAGTCACATTGTAGTTAGGAAAGTGTGAGTTCCGTCTTAGATAACTCCCTCACACCTTATTTATAAATAAGGCCTTATCAGTTTACTCAACTGATAAGGTCTTTTTTGCTAGAATGCATGAGCAATTTAGATGGAAATCAAATATCCAACCCTTGATATAACAAGGGTTTTTGCTGTTTATTGGCATTATTCCTCCTAACATCATGAAAAATTAGTTTTTAATAAATATTTTTGAATCAATGTTTAGCAGTGATGGGATAACAAATCCGTCAAAATGATAAAACCAGTACTAGGGCTACACTAAAACTTAATAGGATGTCAAACTGTATGTGGTCTTTAATGTTTAAAGCTAGCAGTAAGTTGAATGATTTCCAACTTTGATATTTCAAGTGATATTTTATAGCTTAATTTCTTCCGCTAAGAATTTTTTAGAAAAAGTGGTAATATCCCCTTGAAATTTAATTGATTATAGCCGATTATATATAGGTATTATATTATATAAACTGGGGGTTTTAGGTGAAAAAGCAACTCTTTTTATTCATGTCTTTAGTACTATCCTTAGTTTTTAGCGGCTTGTAGTAGCTCGACAAATGATGTCTCACAGGGATAGTGATTCAAAAAATAAAAAAGCTTGAGAGACTAAGATGACTGTTCTAAAAAAGTCGATACAAGCAAACAATATGCTGAAGCACTGGGCATGAGTTAAGCTGGGCGATATAAAGATCATGAGAGACAAGGTAAACGTCGGAATATACATCAAAAATACAACTGACAAAAACCTGACCTTTTATCCTGACCAAGGAAATGCCGTTATTGGCAATTAGCTGCAAACATGTTCTTAACTGATGGAGAAGTCCAAGGCGGAATAAAACAAAAAGGCGTATTTGAATTCTCTATTCAGATGAAAAAAATGATGTTGATAAAGTCAAAAGAAATTAAATTGAACCTTGGATATGTTGTCACATAGACTTCATGAAAAATAAAGCTGTATCAATTACAGTACCAGTTAAGTAAGGGAGAGTTTAATAATGAAAAGAACAACTGAATTTGTTTTAGGATTATTGGGTGGAATTTTTGGTTTTATTGGAGCGATCATGGCATTGATTATTGGTGGACTTGATGCCTCTTTTAATTCAAGCGGTACAAGCGAAATCATTGGTTTAGGCTGGGGAGCTGTTGTCTTATCAATTTTGGGTATTGTCGCTTCGGTAGTAGTTAAGAAGAAACCTAAAGTCGGAGGAGTATTGCTTCTTATCTCAGGAATTGGCGGAGTAATTTGTATATCAATGTTCTATTTACTGCCTGCTGTTCTTCTTATTATTCCAGGTATCATGGGACTTGTCAGAAAAGATAAAACGACAACAACAGCAGCTTAAAGAAAGGCCCTTAACAGGGCCTTTCTTTTTTAGCCAATAAAAAACAAAAGTTCCCGATATATTAAATTTGAATTATGAAAGAGGATGCCTCACACAAAGTCCCAGCAGACTTTTGGAAGCATCCTCAATGAATGTTATCTTTTTGCTATTTTTTCGGCTGATTGGGGTGATGAAAAACGGTCAAACCCTTGTTATATCAAGGGTTTTCGCCGTTTAATTACATCATGCCACCCATACCGCCCATGCCGCCCATGTCAGGCATTCCTGCGCCGCCGGCATTTTCTTCCGGTTTGTCAGCGACAACCGCTTCAGTTGTTAAGAGCATTGCTGCTACAGAAGCTGCGTTTTGCAGGGCTGAACGTGTGACTTTTGTCGGGTCAACGATTCCTTTTTCGATCATGTTTACCCATTCGCCAGTTGCAGCGTTGAAACCTACGCCGATTTTTTCGTTTTTCAGGCGCTCAACGATGACAGATCCTTCAAGACCTGCATTGTGTGCGATTTGACGGATCGGCTCTTCAAGCGCGCGAAGCACGATGTTGATACCTGTTTGCGCATCGCCTTCAGCTTCCACTGCAGCGACTTTGTTGTATACGTTGACTAGCGCTGTACCGCCGCCGGATACGATGCCTTCTTCAACAGCTGCGCGAGTTGAGTTGAGTGCGTCTTCGATGCGAAGTTTGCGCTCTTTCAGCTCAGTTTCAGTCGCAGCGCCGACTTTGATGACAGCTACGCCGCCGGCAAGTTTCGCAAGACGCTCTTGTAATTTTTCTCTGTCGAATTCAGAAGTTGTTTCTTCCACTTGAGCGCGGATTTGGTTGACGCGTGCAGCGATTTTTTCAGTGTCGCCGGCGCCTTCTACGATTGTTGTGTTTTCTTTCGTTACCACAACTTTAGAAGCGCGTCCCAATTGTCCGATTTCAGTAGATTTCAGGTCAAGGCCTAAGTCTTCTGTGATTACTTCTCCGCCTGTAAGAACAGAGATGTCTTCAAGCATTGCTTTACGGCGGTCACCGAAGCCAGGAGCTTTAACGGCAACAGCGTTGAATGTGCCGCGAAGTTTGTTGACAACGAGTGTAGCAAGAGCTTCACCTTCAACATCTTCAGCGATCAGAAGCAATGGTTTGCCTTGCTGTACAACTTGCTCAAGCACAGGAAGGATTTCTTGAATGTTTGTGATTTTTTTGTCTGTGATTAAGATGTAAGGATTGTCAAGAACCGCTTCCATCTTATCAGAGTCAGTCACCATGTAAGGAGACGCATATCCGCGGTCGAATTGCATACCTTCAACAACTTCAAGCTCAGTTGTGAATCCTTTAGACTCTTCGATTGTGATGACGCCGTCGTTTCCTACGCGCTCCATTGCTTCAGCGATAAGGCTTCCGACTTCCTCATCAGCAGCAGAGATCGCAGCAACCTGAGCGATAGACTCTTTGCCTTCGATCGGCTTAGAAATTTCTTTTAAGTTTTCGATTGCTACAGTCACGGCTTGTTCCATACCTTTACGCACACCGACAGGGTTAGCTCCCGCAGTTACGTTTTTCAAGCCTTCGCGGATCATAGCCTGCGCAAGTACAGTCGCAGTCGTCGTACCGTCACCGGCAACGTCGTTTGTTTTGCTGGCTACTTCAGCTACAAGCTTCGCACCCATGTTTTCAAACGCATCTTCAAGTTCAATTTCTTTTGCGATTGTCACACCGTCATTTGTAATTAACGGAGAACCGAATTTTTTCTCCAGAACCACGTTGCGTCCTTTTGGCCCTAAAGTTACTTTTACAGCGTCAGCAAGCGCATCGACACCGCGAAGCATAGCGCGGCGTGCTTCTTCACTAAACTTAATATCTTTTGCCATGTTAACGAAACCTCCTCGAATTTTTAAAAATATTTATTTGCTTAGCCGATTACAGCTAAAATGTCGCTTTCACGTAAGATTAAGTATTCAGTACCTTCGTATTTCACTTCAGTACCGGCGTATTTTGAGAAGATAATGCGGTCGCCCTCTTTTACTTCTAAAGCAACGCGCTCTCCGCTTTCCAACACGCGACCTGAACCGGCTGCCACGATTTTGCCTTCTTGCGGCTTTTCTTTTGCAGAATCCGGTAATACGATTCCGCTGGCAGTTTTTTCTTCAGATTCTACGAGTTCAATGACAACGCGATCACCTAATGGCTTTAACAATGTAATAACCTCCTCAATAGTATGAATATGTAATTTTAGCACTCAGCTCTAAAGAGTGCTAACACAGTTATTATAATAAAGAATCTCACTTCCAATTTCAAGTCATAAGAATAAAAAATTTTCACGCTTACATGATTCTCTCTCACACTGATTTTCTCCTTTTTTCACGTCAAGTTCACTTGTGTTACAATAAGAACAAATAAGTTGATTTTATAGGATAAAGGAGTACATATCATTTGAGAAAACAGTATTGGTATATCATTTTGACATATGTTATCATGCAGCTTTCCGCATTGATCGGCATTCCTTTAATGTACAAATTCGGCTATGCGGGCGGACACCCTACGAATGCGAACCTCACCATGGCTCAGGGGATTTATTCCGTCGTAAGCTTTTTTATCTGCCTGATTATCGTTCTCTTGATTTTGAGAACCGCGCCGAAGCAGACATTAAGAAACGGGAAGAAAGCATCCGCCGGCATGTCCATTCTCTGGGCGGTCGCGGGAATATGGCTCGCTTTATTTTCTCAGGGAATCGCCGGGATGATTGAGCAGTATGTCTTTCATGTGGGCAGCGGTTCCGAAAACACGAAAGCCATTCTTAACATTATTAAAGCCATGCCGCTCATGATTATCGTTTCTTCTATCGTCGGGCCGATTCTTGAAGAAATCATTTTCCGGAAGATCATTTTCGGTGTATTATATGAAAAAACGAATTTCTTTATCGCCGGACTGATCAGTTCCGTCATTTTCGGCATTGTGCATCAAGACCTCACGCACCTGCTGCTGTATACGGCCATGGGCTTTACCTTTGCGTTCTTGTATGTGCAGACGAAACGGATTATTGTGCCGATATTCGCCCATGTCATGATGAATACCATTGTCGTGGTCATGCAGCTCGGCCCCGCCCAAAAATATATTGAACAGCATAGTGAGCAAATGCAATTAATTATTGGAGGATTGTTTGTATGAGGAACCCAATGACTTGGGGCTTGATTTATTTCGCAGTCGGCTGTATCTTTACGTATTTGGCCGCAAGCTCTCCGGGAAGCATGTGGTCTTTTTATTCCATACTGCTGATGGTTTTCGCCGCTTATAATATCAGCATCTCGTTTAAAATGTTCGCTTTCTCATTTAAAGTGAAGAAAAATCAAAAATAAAAGAAAAGCCATTTCTCATCATTGAGAAATGGCTTTTTTTATGCTGATACGTCCTGATCGGATTCACTGCTGGTCTGCCTTTTCCGATACGCCGCTTTTGAGATAAGAATGCTGATCTCATATAAAATGCAAAGCGGAATGGTAATCATCAAGTGAGACAGCAGCTCAGGCGGCGCAATCATCGCGGCGATCACAAGCAGCACAAAATACGCGTACTTCCTGATCTTCGATAAAAACATCGGCGTGATAACACCGAGTCTCGTTAAAAACATGATCAGCACCGGCATCTGAAACAGCAGTCCGAACGGAATCGTCAGCTGCAGCAGAAAATGAAAGTACTCGGTGATCCCGATCACCTGGTTGACATCGAGGTCATTCGAGACCCGCTTCATAAAATCAACGACCAGCGGAAATAAAATATAATAAGAAAACGACACACCGCCGACAAACAGCACGATCGAAATCGGAATATAGCTGAGTGTTACTTTGCGCTCCTTCTCATACAGGCCCGGGCTGACAAACGCCCAAATCTGATAGAGAATAATCGGCGAAGTCAAAATGATGCCGATGATAAACGCGAACTGCAAAAAGATAAACAGCGGATCCGTCAGGTTAAAAGCATTAAGGGTGAGCTCTTTTACTTCATCGGCTTTTTGAAGATACACAATGATAGGTTTTGCCAGAAAAAAGCCGGCAATAAAGAAAACCGTAAAGGATAACGCCACAATCAGCAATCGTTTCCGAAGTTCGGCAATATGCTCCACAAGCGTCATTTGATTCACTCTCATACGCGTCATCCTATCTTACTGTTCTTCTTTCTTTTTTTCCTCTTCTTCACCGGCTAATCCCTTAGTAGCGTTCTTAAATTCACGAAGCGTGTCCCCCGCCGCTTTTCCTAATTCGGGAAGCTTCTTCGGACCGAAAATAATCACCGCCACCACACCGATAACCGCCAGGCTTCCAGGACCGATCATGTGCAGCTCCTCCTTTCGCTATTCAATTTCTTCCAAAACAGAATAATGCTTTAAGAAATAAACCAATGATTGAAGCTCTACAGCTAAATCTATATGATGAATTCGAATGTGATCCGGCACATTCAAACGGGCCGGCGTAAAGTTAAGGATTCCCTTGATTCCGAGCGACACGAGCCGGTCGGTGATTGACTGGGCGGCAACCGCCGGAACGGTAAGAATCGCCACGGGTTCATCCTTAATGTGAAGCTCTAAATCATTAAGATCAAAGACAGGCACACCGCCTACCTCAGTTCCTATTTTACTCTGATTCACATCAAAAGCCATAGATATTTTTGTGTTATTATTTTTTGTGAAATTATAGTGAAGAAACGCCGTCCCTAAATTCCCGACACCGATCAAAATGACGTTCGTCGTTTCATCCTGATCCAGTGTTTTTCTGAAAAATGACAGCAGGTAATCCACATTATAGCCGTATCCTTTTTTGCCGAGCGCCCCGAAATAGGAAAAATCCCGGCGGATCGTGGCCGAATCGACTTTTACCGCGTCGCTCAGTTCAGCTGATGAAACGCGCTGTTTTCCTGACGCGTGTAAATTCTTTAAAAAGCGATAATAAAGCGGCAGCCGTTTTGCCGTCGCCTGTGGAATTTTTGATTGATCCTTGTTCATGATTGGTCCTCCACTTTATACTCAGATGCATCTCTTTTAAAATCACCGTTTTTGCCTCCTGTTTTTTCCATGAGGCAGGTCGGGCCGATGACCATTCCTTTATCCAGCGCCTTGCACATGTCATAAACGGTCAAAGCGCAGACTGAAGCGGAAGTTAGCGCTTCCATTTCCACACCTGTACTCCCTTTCGTTTTTACGCTTGCCTGTATATGAAGAACGGCTTCGGAATCCTTTTCCTCCCAGCCGAATGAAATGTCGACGCTGCTTAAAGAAAGCGGGTGGCACATCGGGATAATCGCTGACGTCTGCTTTGCGGCCATAATTCCTGCCACCTGTGCGACAGCCAGCACGTCTCCTTTTCCGATCTCGCGGTTTTTGATTCTACTGTACACGTCATGCTTCATGTGTACGCTGGATATCGCAGCGGCAGTACGGACTGTTGAAGATTTATCGCTTATATCCACCATGCGGGCACGGCCTTCTTCATTAAAATGAGAAAATCCATTCATATTTAAACTCTCCTTACTTCTGATCATACACTATTTTCTCCCTGATGTCTTATCCTATAATGTTCCAATTCTGATGTATTGTTTGCTGACAGCAGGTTGATAAGCTACACTTAACTTATTATAACAGAGGTGAAATAATATGATGATCTTACAAATTAATCAGCTATCCAAATCTTTTGGCGCTGATCCTATTTTAAACAATATAAAGCTTGAAGTCAGATCTCGGGATCGCATCGCCATAGTAGGCAGAAACGGAGCCGGCAAATCAACTCTCCTTAAAATTATCGCAGGTCACCTTTCATATGAAAAGGGTGAATTAATCAAACCGAAAGAATTAACGATGGGATATCTTGCCCAACACACAGGCTTGGAATCCCAGCTTACCATAAAAGAAGAACTGCTGAGCGTTTTTGATTTCCTGAAAGCAATGGAAAAAGAAATGCGCTCTATTGAAGAAAAGATGGCCACGGCCGCCCCCGCGGAGCTTGAGACGCTGATGAAAACCTATGACAGGCTTCAGCAGGATTTCAAGGATAAAGGCGGCTATCAATATGAAGCGGATGTCCGATCTATCCTTCACGGCCTCGGCTTCGGAAAATTTGACGATTCCGTGAAAGTGCAAAGCCTGAGCGGCGGCCAGAAAACAAGACTTGCGCTCGGAAAACTGCTGCTGACCCAGCCTGATCTGCTTATTCTGGATGAACCGACGAACCATCTCGACATCGATACGCTTACATGGCTTGAGCATTATTTACAGGGATATTCAGGCGCCATTCTGATCGTCTCCCACGACAGATACTTTCTTGATAAAGTCGTCAGCCAAGTGTACGAAGTCTCACGGACAGAAAGTAAAAAATATCTCGGCAACTACAGCGCCTATTTAGAACAAAAAGCTGAGCAGTACGAGAAAGACCTGAAGCTGTATGAAAAACAGCAGGACGAAATCGCCAAGCTTCAAGATTTTGTCGACCGCAATCTGGCCAGAGCTTCTACAACGAAAAGAGCCCAAAGCAGACGAAAACAGCTTGAACGGATGGACGTCATGGCAAAGCCGCTCGGGGATGAAAAATCAGCCGCCTTCCGTTTTGACATTACAAAACAGAGCGGAAACGACGTCCTGCGCGTACAGGATGTTTCCATCAGCTATGACGGCCAGCCTCCGCTCTTGAAAAACCTGACCTTCGGCATTACAAGAGGTAAAAGCGCCGCCCTCGTCGGACCGAACGGAATCGGCAAATCAACCTTGCTGAAAACCATTATGAATACAATCAGTCCGGAATCCGGATCGATCACGTACGGTTCCAATGTCACAATCGGCTATTACGATCAGGAGCAGGCTGAACTGACCTCGTCCAAACGCGTGCTGGACGAGCTGTGGGATGAATATCCGGACATGCCGGAAAAAGAGATCAGGACATGCCTCGGCAACTTCCTGTTCAGCGGAGACGATGTCCTGAAACCTGTCCGTTCTCTAAGCGGCGGTGAGAAAGCAAGAGTCGCGCTTGCCAAGCTGATGCTGCAAAAAGCAAACTTTCTCATCCTTGATGAACCGACAAACCACCTTGATCTGGACAGTAAAGAAGTGCTGGAAAACGCCCTGATCGACTATCCGGGAACCCTGTTATTTGTATCGCATGACCGCTACTTTATTAACAGGATCGCCACAAGGGTGCTGGAGCTGTCTCCGGATCATGCAGAAGAATATTTGGGTGACTATGACTATTACACCGAGAAAAAAGCCCAGCAGCTGGAACTGGAAGAAATGAAGCGGCAGGAAAAGGAGCAGGCTCAGCCTGCCGGCAAGGTCAAACAGGATACGAAAAGAACTTACGAGGAAGAAAAAGAATGGAAGAAGAAAGAACGGCAGCGCCTGAGACGCATTGAAGAAATTGAAGCAGCCGTCTCATCCGCCGAAGAGAAAATCAGCGCCAATGAGGAGCTGCTGTGCGATCCTGACGTGTATCAGGATCATGAAAAGGTACAGACCATTCACGCGGAGAATGAAGCTCTGAATCAAGAGCTCGAAAACTTATTAGCAGAATGGGAGGAACTCTCCTCAGAAGAATAGAAAAAGTCAAGCACCTCTTTAAGGGGTGCTTTTTTATCCACAGCTATCCTCCTTGTCAGCCATGTAAGTAAGCGTGTTATACACACTATCCACAAAATTTTCTGACTTTATCCACTTTACTAACAACTTATAGCCTCTTATCCAGCCTGGATTTCTGGATATATTCACAATCCTGTGGATATGTTAGAATTATCTGTTAATAAGTAAAAAAAAGCCTCACGTTTTACAACGTGAGACGATCAAAGGATGTTAATTCCAAGCCGGGCTGTCCGTTCATATCATATGAGCCCCGAATCCCCTTTTCAAAAGCAACGGTTCCGGCAGCCGCAATCATCGCTGCATTGTCCGTGCATAAAGAAAGCGGCGGGATGATAAGCTCGGGATCTCCCGAATGACTGAATTCCTGCTGCAGTGCGGCTCTCAGCCCTTTGTTAGCGGCTACGCCCCCTGCCAGCAGCACTTGTTTAACCCCGTATTCTTTCGCGGCCTTAGAGGTTTTTGCCGTCAGTACATCAATGACACTCTGCTGAAAGCTTGCGGCAAGATCCTCCGGAGGAATCACCTCATTTTTTTGCGAGGCGTTATGAAGCGTGTTAATCACGGCTGACTTCAGGCCGCTGAAGCTGAAATTGTAAGACCCTTCTTCCAGCCACGCACGCGGAAGCGGAATGGAATCCGTTCCCACAGCAGCCAGCTTATCAATCTGCGGCCCTCCCGGATAAGGAAGCCCCATCGTTCTTGCCACTTTATCGTAAGCTTCGCCTGCGGCATCATCCAGCGTTTCACCGATAACCTCGAATGAACCGTGCTCTTTCATATAAACCAATTCCGTATGTCCGCCTGACACAACCAAAGCAAGCGCCGGGAATTGAAGCTCTCCTATCAGCCTGTTTGCATAAATATGACCCGCAATGTGATGGACACCGACTAGCGGTATTTGATGGGCAAAGCTTAACGCCTTTGCCGCATTGACTCCGATTAACAGGGCTCCGACAAGTCCGGGTCCTTCCGTTACGGCAATCGCATCAAGATCATCAAAGCCCATCTCCGCTTTTGAAAGAGCTTCCTCAATCACAAGGGTAATCTGCTCCACATGATGTCTGGACGCTATTTCAGGCACGACCCCGCCGAAACGTTTATGGCTTTCAATTTGAGAAGCGACAACGTTTGAAATAATTTCATTCCCGTTTTTTACGACTGAGGCCGCTGTTTCATCACAGCTTGTTTCGATTCCTAGTACATAAATATCTTGTTTTTCACTCATGTAATGTCACCCACATTAATAACGCATCTTCCCCGTTATCTGTATAGTATTGTTTTCTGATTCCACCGGCCTGAAGACCGAGTTTTTTATATAAGGATTGGGCGGGATGATTTGAGACCCTGACTTCGAGAGAGAGCCTTCTTGCCTTTTTTTCTCTGCACAATTCTATCGCAGAGCGAAACAGCGCTTCTCCCAATGATTGGCCCCGATATTCCGGCTTAATGGCTATGTTCGTAATCTGCGCGTCATCTATAATAATCCAGATTCCGCAATACCCCGCCAGACAGCCGTCCTTTTCAATGACAAGGTAGTGGGCATACGGATTTTCCAAAAGCTCATGATAAAATGAATCCTTCGTCCACGGAGAAGTAAAGGATGCTGTTTCAATTTCATAAATTTGATCAATATCTTCCGGACGCATGCTTCGAATCGCCGTTTTCGTTTTCATCCCTATCACCCTATTTTTGAGATTCCATCCATTTCGCTTCAGCCTCTGCCAGACGCAAATAATCCGGAACAAGGCTGTGGACATCCGCTTCCTCTTTTTCCAAGCCTAAAAACGCCAGCTCTGACGGCCGCGGATTATGCTGTGCAGCCGTTCCAATCACTGCTTGAGATGTCAATTCATGCAGAATGGTTTCTTCATGAATGGCTGTATCGTGCCCTAAAAATAAAACCGGAGACGCTTTTTCTTTCAGCATGCCGAGCCAATCAGTCAAAAGGACATTCTGATCTGGAAGAACGGATTGTAATCGGCCGTCCTGATATTCATAAAGCCCCGTATATACCTGTCCGCGCCGGGCATCAAATAACGGGCAGATCAGTCCTTGAAAGTGCCGTCCGTTAGCCGCCAGCACCTCCAGACTCGAGACAGCGGAAACCGGAAGCTTCAGCGACCATGCCAATGTTTTTGCCAGCGTCACACCGATTCTGACACCTGTGTACGAACCCGGTCCTTTCGCCACCGCTATTTTCGTAAGGTCCTGCGGTGTTAGGCCGCAATCCTTCAGCAATGAATTGACAGCAGGCATGGCCCGCACGGAATGATTCTTTTTTAAATATGTAATATACTCCGCCATCACCGTTTTGTCACGAACGAGCGCGGCACCCAGTGTGTAATTTGACGTATCAATTGCCAGTATTGTCATGTTTATTTATCTCCTCACAAAGCGTTTCATACCGTGTTCCGCAAGCCGTAAAGGTAATGTCCCTTGCCTCATCACCGGCTCTTGTGATGACGATCTGCAGCCGTTCAGCAGGCAGCTGACCCTGAATTAAATGAGCCCATTCAATTAAACAGACGCCTTGTCCCTCAAAATATTCTTCAAGCCCTAAGTCTTCGCTTTCATCCTCCATACGATACACATCCATATGATATAGAGGAAGCGAACCGTCATGGTATTCTTTTATAATTGTAAAAGTCGGGCTGTTTACCACTCTCGTGATTCCCAGTCCTTCGGCAAAACCCTTTGTAAAAGTCGTTTTTCCCGCGCCTAAGTCGCCTTCCAGTGTCAAAATGTCTCCCGGCTTTGCCAAAGAAGCGGCCAGCTTGGCTACGGCTTTCGTTTCTTCGGGGTTTTTCGTTCTCCATTGTAATGTCTTCAAAGTGAGTCACCCGTCTTATTTAAAATGATTGTATCCTTTTTTCTCAAGGACGATTTGTCTCTGATCATTAGCTGTCAAAAGAACACATGCTTCCTTCCGTTCAGATACCGCTCCTATCTTCGCAATCGGAATGCCCGATTGAGTGCAGTAATCAAGCAGAGAGGTCCACTCTTGCTGAGAAACCGTTCCAACCAATTCAAAATCTTCACCGCCGAATAACACCCATTTCTTCCACTCAGAATCTGCCTCAGGCAAATCCGGATGCACCGGCAGAAGTTGTTCTTTAATTTCTATCGTAACTGAACTTGCCTCAGCTATTTCATGCAGCTCACTGGCCAATCCGTCACTGATATCATTCAGAGCCGCGCGCTGAAGCTGAGAGCAGAAGCGGCCGACCTGAACTCTCGGAACGGGCCGTTTATGTTTTTGGATAAAATAATCAGTCGTATGAAAAGCAGAAGGGAGTGTTTCTCCCAATAAAAGAGACAGTCCTGCTGCGGACGAACCGATATCCCCTGTAACAAACACAACATCTCCGGGTCTTGCCGAGCTTCGCAGACAAGCGCAATCCTTCTCAACTTCTCCGATGACAGTAACGGTAATTACGGCTTGACCGGAAGCGGAGACGGTATCTCCCCCGATCAAATCCATTTGATATAGTTTCGCCAGTTCCGCCATTCCTTCATACATTGCCTGGACGTCAGCTTTCTGCCAGCAAGAAGGAACCGCTAGAGACACCAAATAAAACTTCGGAATGCCTCCCATCGCCGCCACGTCACTAATGTTAACAGCAAGCGCCTTATAACCGATATCATGAGGAGAGGAATACTCTAATTTAAAATGGACATTCTCCACCATTGTATCAAGGCAGACAATTTGCTGCATATGGGGTGATGCTGTATAAACCGCACCATCATCACCGATCCCTACATCGACGGAAGGATGATAATGCGAATGCGGCGTAATACTGTGAATCAAATCAAACTCATCCATATATCTCCCGTCTCCCTTTCTGACGCTCTTGTGAAATACAGCTCTTTCTAGTGTATCGGATTATGTTTCAATATCCAAGACTTTAACGATATAAAAGAAAGCTTGGTTAGATACCAAGCTGCCAGCATTTAAAAGAAAACACAAAAAAAACGAAAACATGATCGTTTCGTTTACAATAAAAATGGCGGTCCGGACGGGACTCGAACCCGCGACCTCCTGCGTGACAGGCAGGCATTCTAACCAACTGAACTACCGGACCATTTATTTTTTGGTTGCGGGGGCAGGATTTGAACCTGCGACCTTCGGGTTATGAGCCCGACGAGCTACCGAACTGCTCCACCCCGCGATGATAAAATTTTAGAAAAGCTTGGCGGCGTCCTACTCTCACAGGGGGAAACCCCCGACTACCATCGGCGCTGAAGAGCTTAACTTCCGTGTTCGGCATGGGAACGGGTGTGACCTCTTCGCTATCGCCACCAAACCATTGAGAGTGTTCTCTCAAAACTAGATAACAGTAAGCATACATTCAAATTGGTTAAGTCCTCGATCGATTAGTATCTGTCAGCTCCATGTGTCGCCACACTTCCACCTCAGACCTATCAACCTGATCATCTTTCAGGGATCTTACTTCCTTGCGGAATGGGAAATCTCATCTTGAGGGGGGCTTCATGCTTAGATGCTTTCAGCACTTATCCCGT